>NZ_CP090667.1:850000-3290000 GCF_045040605.1 Pseudoalteromonas sp. PB2-1 | reverse complement strand
TAGGGTAGCCGTAGTGAAAGCGAGCGTTAACTGCGCGTTGAGTTGCAAGGTATAGACCCGAAACCCGGTGATCTAGCCATGGGCAGGTTGAAGGTTGAGTAACATCAACTGGAGGACCGAACCCACTAACGTTGAAAAGTTAGGGGATGACCTGTGGCTAGGAGTGAAAGGCTAATCAAACCGGGAGATAGCTGGTTCTCCCCGAAATCTATTTAGGTAGAGCCTCGGACGAATACTTACGGGGGTAGAGCACTGTTAAGGCTAGGGGGTCATCCCGACTTACCAACCCTTTGCAAACTCCGAATACCGTAAAGTACTATCCGGGAGACACACGGCGGGTGCTAACGTCCGTCGTGAAGAGGGAAACAACCCAGACCGCCAGCTAAGGTCCCAAAGTCATAGTTAAGTGGGAAACGATGTGGAAAGGCCCAGACAGCCAGGAGGTTGGCTTAGAAGCAGCCATCCTTTAAAGAAAGCGTAATAGCTCACTGGTCGAGTCGGTCTGCGCGGAAGATGTAACGGGGCTAAACTATGCACCGAAGCTGCGGATTCAAACTTTGTTTGAGTGGTAGGGGAGCGTTCTGTAAGCCGTTGAAGGTGTACCGGGAGGTATGCTGGAGGTATCAGAAGTGCGAATGCTGACATGAGTAACGATAATGCGGGTGAAAAACCCGCACGCCGGAAGACCAAGGGTTCCTATCCCATGTTAATCAGGGTAGGGTAAGTCGACCCCTAAGGCGAGGCCGAAAGGCGTAGTCGATGGGAAACGGGTTAATATTCCCGTACTTGGTATAATTGCGATGGGGGGACGGAGCAGGCTAAACAAGCATGGCGTTGGTTGTCCATGTGAAAGTGAGTAGGTTGAGAGTTTAGGAAAATCCGGACTCTTAAGACTGAGACACGAGACGAGCACCCAAGGGTGTGAAGTTGTTGATGCCATACTTCCAGGAAAAGCCTCTAAGCTTCAGATTATACCGAATCGTACCCCAAACCGACACAGGTGGTCAGGTAGAGAATACTAAGGCGCTTGAGAGAACTCGGGTGAAGGAACTAGGCAAAATCGTACCGTAACTTCGGGAGAAGGTACGCTCCTATCTGTGATGAGACTTGCTCTCTAAGCGGACGGGAGCCGCAGTGACCAGGTGGCTGGGACTGTTTATTAAAAACACAGCACTGTGCAAAATCGCAAGATGACGTATACGGTGTGACACCTGCCCGGTGCCGGAAGGTTAATTGATGGGGTTAGTTTTCGGACGAAGCTCTTGATCGAAGCCCCGGTAAACGGCGGCCGTAACTATAACGGTCCTAAGGTAGCGAAATTCCTTGTCGGGTAAGTTCCGACCTGCACGAATGGTGTAACCATGGCCACGCTGTCTCCACCCGAGACTCAGTGAAATTGAAATCGCAGTGAAGATGCTGTGTACCCGCGGCTAGACGGAAAGACCCCGTGAACCTTTACTACAGCTTGGCACTGAACATTGAACCTACATGTGTAGGATAGGTGGGAGGCTTTGAAGCAGAGACGCTAGTCTTTGTGGAGCCGTCCTTGAAATACCACCCTTGTAGTTTTGATGTTCTAACGTTGGTCCCTGATCGGGATTACGGACAGTGCCTGGTGGGTAGTTTGACTGGGGCGGTCTCCTCCCAAAGAGTAACGGAGGAGCACGAAGGTTGGCTAAGTACGGTCGGACATCGTACGGTTAGTGTAATGGTAGAAGCCAGCTTAACTGCGAGACAGACACGTCGAGCAGGTACGAAAGTAGGTCATAGTGATCCGGTGGTTCTGAATGGAAGGGCCATCGCTCAACGGATAAAAGGTACTCCGGGGATAACAGGCTGATACCGCCCAAGAGTTCATATCGACGGCGGTGTTTGGCACCTCGATGTCGGCTCATCACATCCTGGGGCTGAAGTCGGTCCCAAGGGTATGGCTGTTCGCCATTTAAAGTGGTACGCGAGCTGGGTTTAGAACGTCGTGAGACAGTTCGGTCCCTATCTGCCGTGGGCGTTTGAGAATTGAGAGGGGTTGCTCCTAGTACGAGAGGACCGGAGTGAACGAACCGCTGGTGTTCGGGTTGTCATGCCAATGGCACTGCCCGGTAGCTACGTTCGGAACTGATAAGCGCTGAAAGCATCTAAGCGCGAAGCAGGCCTCGAGATGAGTTCTCACTAGACTTTTAAAGTCTCTGAAGGGCCGTTGAAGACTACAACGTTGATAGGCAGGGTGTGGAAGTGGTGTGAGCCATTAAGCTAACCTGTACTAATTACCCGTGAGGCTTAACCATACAACGCCAAACGCGTTTTGTGGCAGCGTAACAACGCAAAGCAGAAGTTAAGATACTAAAGTAGACATTTACTTACAATCAGCATTCCGAATTTAGTAGTCGCGATTTTATATCGCGCTTACAACAGAATACGCTTGGTGACAATAGCGTTTTGGACCCACCTGACCCCATGCCGAACTCAGTAGTGAAACGAAACAGCGCCGATGATAGTGTGGCATTTGCCATGTGAAAGTAGGACATCGCCAGGCTCCTAATTAGAGAAACCCGATTCGAAAGAGTCGGGTTTTTTGTTGCCTGTAGAAAAATAAAACACCCAACCAAGACCCTACTACTTCTATCCTTGTAGGCATAGTGTGGCATTCGCCATGTGAAAGTAGGACATCCTACTGCGTAGCGCACCATGGCTCCTAATTAGAGAAACCCGTTGCAGTAATGCAACGGGTTTTTTCGTGTGTGGCGAGATTTTACATCACGCTTTATCCGCAAACAGACACTCCATGACACGGAATAAACCCGCAGCTACGCGACAAGGTTACCACAACACGTGTGTCGTCGCGATTTTACATCGCGCTCTATGAGCGAACAGACAGCCAATGACGCGGAATAAACCCGCAGCTACGCGACAAGGTTACCCCAACACGTGTGTCGTCGCGATTTTACATCGTGCTCTATCTGCGAACAGACAATCCATGACGCGGAATAAACCCGATGCTACGCGGCAAGTAACCCCAACACGTTTGTAGTCGCGATTTTACATCGCGTGATAGAGAATCGCAGGTATAGATCTTATTGGGGACGGGATGAGCCTACTGGCTGTTCGGTAGTAGAATACAGAGGTTATCTGTAAAGTGGTTGGCTAATACTAAGGCCAAATCTTAGCTGTGCACCTGAAACATAACTAAAAAAAGCCCAGCAGAGATTCACTGCTGGGCTTTTTTTGTAGTAAGCAGTATGTTACTTAATCATGCTATAAATAAGCGCAAATACTGCTAGAGAGCCAACTGTTAGAACAAACAGGGTACTCAAGCGGTTTTTGTATTTGTGTAAAACTGGTACTTTATAAACAGCAATCATGGGCATGATGAATAGGATCATAGCAATGATTGGGCCTGATAGTTGATCCATCATGTTTAAAATACTTGGGTTAATTACTGAACAGTACCAAATAGCAAAGAACATGATCACAGTGCCGGTTTTATCAACTAACTTTGGATTCAAATCTGTTTGCTTACTCACTAGGCCATTAAAGCTTTCACGAGCACCTAAGAAGTGTCCCAAGAATGATGATGTAATTGCGATAAAAGCAACCAGAGGTCCAAGTGTGGCAATAAAAGAGTTATCTGTGATATTGGCTAGAAATGACAAAATAGACACATTATCAGCCTTAGCTTGTATCATTTGTTCAGATGATAGAGACAACACACACGAAAATACAAACAGCAATACAAATACAATCAGTAACAAGCTGGTACGTTTAAGAATTGCTTCAGATTTCATTTTGGCATTATTGCCATAATGGGCTCGCTGTACATGGACAAAACTTGAGATTGCAGCTGCGTGGCTAAACGAAAAAACAATAATAGGAATAGATAACCAAAGCGTCTTCATAAAACCTGAGAACTCAGGAATAGTGATGTCAGGCATTTGCCAACTGGGGATTAAATATAACGATAAGAAGAATAAGATACCAACCAGAGGATAAACTAAAATAGAAAAAGCGCGAAGCATAAGTGCTTCACCACCAAGCATTAAGCTAATCATACCACCAACTAAAACCCCTGATAATAGAACGCGTGGTGGCGACTCCATGCCTAATTGATTGACAATAAAGCTGTCGACGGTATTGGTTAAGCCAACACCATAGATAAGTAAAATAGGAAAGATCGAAAGAAAGTATAAAAGAGAAATTAAGCGACCGGCGTTAATACCAAAATGCTCTTCAACTACGTCTGTAAAGTCAGCATCGGACCGTTTAGATGATAATACAAAGCGGGCCAAGCCTCTGTGAGCTAAATAAGTCATTGGAAAGGCAAGGCATGCCATGATGATTAACGGCCAGAATCCGCCGATACCGATATTAATTGGTAAGAATAAAATACCAGCCCCGACCGCGGTACCAAATAAACTTAATACCCATTGGGTGTCATGAAGATTCCATTTCGAGTTACTACTTGTTGTCGATGCATCATACGGCATAGCATCTTGATGTGTGTTCATTAGCACTCCACTATTAGAATAATAATTGTCGCGCAGCATATAGAAAAGCGCCTAAGAATGCATGTTTTAGCGTTGTATTTAAATAACTATGCTGTAAGGGGAGACTTACACAAGGGAATATTGCTTATTTGGATAGCTGAGTTTAGCAGTGCTCCACCCAGCTTAGAGTGTTATTGTGCAGCCGTTAGTGCACGTGCTTTTATATCAGCAGCAAATGCTAACCCTTTCTTAAAACGAGCCTCGGCTGCACTGATTTCTGCTTCATCGCCATTTGCGGCAAGAATGCTTTGTGAGAGAGCCTTATAAAGCGAGGTAATTTGTGATTCGTATGCTGCTTCAATTGCCTTTTCAATTGTTGTCATGGTTGTACCTTCAATAGATTAAGAGTGAAAAATAGTATAGGAACAGGCACATATTGGCTATAGATGATAATTGATTTAGGTTAATTAAGAGCTCTTTTAAACTTGCTGGGTACTGCTTGGGCCTACCCAGCAATGTGTGTTTTAAGTCGCATTAACTCCCTAACGCTGATACCACAAAATATGGATTCAGATACTCTTCTTTACTGTTATACAGTAGTGGGCTGCCATCGAGTTTGCTAACCGTTGCGCCGGCTATTTCGGCAATCGCATGACCTGCTCCCGTATCCCACTCACAGGTTGGGCCAAGGCGTGGGTATATATCAGCACTACCTTCGGCTACTAAGCATAGTTTTAGCGAGCTGCCTTTTGAAACCATTTCTACATCTTCAAACTGTTTTACGAATTCTGCTAAATCAGGAGAAGGGTGCGAGCGGCTTCCGACAACACGGATCAGCCCTTTATTTGGCTTACGGGTTACCTTAAGTTCGATACGCTCATCACCTTTATCTTTAAAGGCACCAATTGCTTCAGCAGCAATATACGACACACCTAATGCCGGTGCATCGACAACTGCCAATACTGGTTTACCTTTTTCAATCAAGGCAATATTCACGGTGAACTCGCCATTCTTTTTAATGAACTCTTTGGTGCCATCTATAGGATCAACTAACCAGTAACGTTGCCATGTTTGGCGGACCTCCCAGCTTATATCAGCGCTTTCTTCACTTAGAATTGGCACATCTGGGGTAAGGTGTTTTAAGCCATTCACAATCACTTTATGAGCTGCTAGGTCAGCGTCGGTAACAGGACTTTCATCAGCCTTGTACTCAACATTAAAGTCCTTTTCGTAAATCCCCATAATTGCACTACCCGCTTGGCGCGCGAGGAGTAAGATTTCTTCTAGCAGTTCCGTTTGATTCATGGCTTAACCTATAATTTGCTGTTGTTTTAAATACGCTACCAGTTCTTGCACCGATTGGTCTAGGGTGTTTGTGCTCGTATCGATTTTAATTTCTGGTGAAATAGGGGATTGATAATCAGAATCGATACCAGTGAAGTGTTTTATCTCACCTGCACGGGCTTTTTTATAGAGACCCTTAGGATCGCGGCTTTCGCAAACGTCTAATGGAGTATCTAAAAATACTTCGATAAATTCACCCTCTTCAACTAAGTTTCTTACCATATCGCGTTCACTTCTAAAGGGTGAAATAAATGCGGTGAGTACCACAAGTCCTGCATCAACCATCAGTTTTGCGGTTTCACCCACTCGGCGAATATTTTCAATACGGTCTTCATCACTAAAGCCAAGATCTTTACATAAACCATGACGTACATTATCACCATCTAATAGGTATGTGTGCACACCTAATTGATTCAGGGCACTTTCTAGTGCATTGGCAACGGTGCTTTTGCCAGAGCCTGAAAAACCAGTAAACCATAAAATAGTTGGCTTATGTTTTTTTTGCTCACTACGCTGTGCTTTAGTGGTAGCGTAGTTATGCCATACGATATTCTCATCCATTGTTTTTACTCTCATTATTGAAATGGAAAAACCAGTGGTATTAATGTCAGCACCGTTATTGAATAAATAATCGATAACGGTAAGCCCATTGCAATGTAATCTTTTAAACGGTAGTTACCTGCACTGTATACCATTAGGTTAGTTTGGTAACCAAATGGCGAAATAAAACTAGCCGATGCACCAAAAGCGACAGCCATAATAAAAGGAAGTGGCGATACATCAAAACCTATGGCTAATGCGTAGGCAACTGGAAACGAAAGTGCCGCGGCTGCATTATTGGTAATGAGCTCTGTAAACATCACGGTCATTAAGAAAATGGCAATGAAAGCCCCATAAGGTCCAAAATCGCCAAGCACGTATAACATACCTGATGATATTTCACCGGCAAGGCCTGTGCCTATCATTAATTTAGCTAGGCCGATAGCACTGCCTACCACAGCGAGTAGCTCAATCGGAAAGCGGCGCTTTACTTCACTAAGTTTAATTGTGCCAGTTAGCATTAGGCCGATCAGTAAAACAAGTAGACCTTTAATCAAGGGGACGATTCCAAGAATGCTCAGGCCTAAAACCCCCGCAAAACTGGCCAATACGATATTAGATTTCTTTGGCTTTAAGTGAGTTTGTAAATCAAGGCCTGAAATATAAACAAATTCTCTTTTAAGGTCAGGAAGTGAGTAAAACTCTTTACCTGGTGCAAGAATGAGTGAGTCACCAGCTTGTAGTTGTACTTTACCTAAACCACCTTGCAAACGGTCGTGGCCGCGGCGAATGGCAATAACCGCCGCATGGAATTGCTCACGAAAACGCACTTCCTTAACTGTTTTACCTATGTATTTAGAGGAATGGCTGACAACGACTTCAACTAAGTGCTCAACATCTTTTTCGTGTTTGTCGTGAACGACTTTTAGGCCATCAAACTGAGTAAGCAGAGGTACCGATTTTATGTCACCGACAAACAAGAGCACGTCACCTTCTTTAATCACTTGCTTTGGTGTGACTGCACAGATACGTTTATCTTCACGGATGATCTCGGCTAAGAATAGGTCTTTAAGTTCACGAAGACCATTTTCTTCAACGCTTTTACCCGCGAGTTGTGAGCCAGTTTCAACTTTACCTTCTAGATAGAAAGGGACGACTTCTTGATCGTTTTTGCCATTATCAGGAAGGTATTTCAACATCACAATGATAGTGATTAAGCCAACACTTAAAGCACCCAAGCCCACTAATGTAAAATCAAAAAAGCCTAGGGGCGCCATGCCAGCTTCTACTGCAAAACCATTAACAATTAAGTTAGTTGATGTGCCAATTAGGGTAATCGTGCCCCCTAAAATTGCAGTGTACGACAAGGGTAACAACAATTTAGACGGGGAATGAGTTGGACTGTCTTTTATTGCACTAATCAGTGAGGCCACAACCGCCGTATTATTAGTAAATGATGATAAAAAAGCGGTAGATAAACCAAGTTTAGTCACTGAGCTGGTTAGACTTCCTTTAGAAAGTGACTGAGCAAGTTTCTGTACTAACGTGGTTTTTTCTACAGCAATAGACACTAATACAAGCAGTATTAAAGTAATTAAAGAGGGGTTTGCATAGTTCACCAGCATATCTTCAAGGCTTATAAGCCCTGCTAGATAGCTAATACCAATGGCGCCAACAAATAACCATGCTGGTTTTAGTCGTGTGCCAAAAAGGCACCCGACTAATACCAGCATAATGCCTGTTAATACCAGCTGTTGATACATGCTATTGCTTCCTATAACAGGCGAAAAGTGATCATTTAAGCTTAGTTATATCAAGCGCTTGCCAGTGAGGGAAGTGCTTGCGTACTAAAGCGTTAAATTCAACTTCAAAGTCGCTAAAGTTACTTTGCTGTTCTTCGATGTTAAGTAATTGCTCAATCATACCTGCTGCCACAGTTAGGTTTGATAGGCGATCGATTAGGATAAACGCACCTGTTTCATGATTGCTGTGGTACTCATCAGCCAAAATTGTTTCTGTCAGCTCTAAGGTTACAATAGCAATTTCGTTCAGCTGTAATGAGTCAGCTTGACCATGCTCTAAGGTATTTACATCAATGGTGTGATCGATTTTTCTTACCACTGCTGAGGTATTCTTGCTACCTAACTTAAAGTTGTAGCTTTTACCTAATACAAGCGGCGCTTCGTGCATCCATACTAATTTAGCTTGAATACGATTTGTGACAGCGGCTTTTGAAGCGGCTGGCACAATCACATCACCACGGCTGATATCTATTTCGTCGTTTAATGTTAAAGTGATTGCTTGACCTGCTTCAGCGGTATCTAAGTTGCCATCAAAAGTCACAATCTCTTTGATACTTGAGCTTTTACCCGATGGTAGCACTTTCACTGCATCACCAACACTGAACTTGCCAGAGGTTAAAGTACCTTGGAAGCCACGGAAGTCTAAGTTAGGGCGCACGACATATTGCACCGGAAGGCGTGCTTCAAAACCGTTATCAATTTCAGCAGCTGGTGAGTCTTCAAGTAACTCAAGCAGTGGTTTATCAGTGTAGTAAGGAGTGTGCTCTGAGCGTGTTACTACGTTGTCACCTTTAAGTGCAGACATAGGCACAAACTTGATATTCGTAACGTTTAGCTGCTCCGCAAATTTAAGATAATCCGCTTTGATTTTCTCATACACAGTTTCGTCGAAATCGACGATGTCCATCTTGTTGATAGCAACAACAAACTGTTTAATACCAAGCGAATCACAGATAAAACTATGGCGTTTTGTTTGTACTTGTACACCGTAACGCGCATCCACCAAGATAATAGCTACATCACTGGTTGATGCACCGGTTACCATGTTGCGTGTGTACTGCTCATGCCCTGGTGTGTCAGCAATGATGAATTTACGTTTTGCTGTTGAGAAGTAACGATAAGCAACGTCAATCGTAATACCTTGTTCGCGCTCAGCTTGTAAGCCATCAACAAGGAGTGCTAAATCAAGCTCTTCACCGGCATTACCGACTTTTTCATTGTCTTTATGCAGGGCGGCAAGTTGGTCTTCATAAATTTGGTGGCTGTCATGTAAAAGGCGGCCAATCAGCGTTGATTTACCGTCATCCACACTACCACAGGTCAGCATGCGTAAAAGGCTTTTATCTTGTTGACGTGCAAGGTAAGCGTCGATGCCTAACTCTCTTACTTCGTTAATCGTGTCGTTTGTTTTAGACATTAGAAATAGCCCTCACGTTTTTTCTTTTCCATTGAACCAGCTGAATCATGATCAATCACACGGCCCTCACGCTCAGAAGAGGTTGAAAGTAGCATCTCTTCAATAATTTCCGTTAAGGTTCCTGCCGTTGATTCCACAGCCCCCGTTAACGGGTAACAACCAAGGGTACGGAAACGCACAGATTTCATTTCTGGTACTTCGCCTTCCTCAAGAGGCATGCGCTCATCATCAACCATGATTAGCGTGCCGTTACGCTCAACAACTGGGCGTTCTTTGGCAAGGTAAAGTGGAACCATTTCAATGTTTTCTTGGTAGATATACTGCCAAATATCAAGCTCAGTCCAGTTCGATAACGGGAAAACACGAATACTTTCACCCGGGTTAACTTGGCTGTTATATGTATTCCAAAGCTCTGGACGTTGGTTTTTTGGATCCCATCTGTGGTGTTTGTCACGGAATGAGTAAACACGCTCTTTAGCACGAGATTTCTCTTCGTCACGACGTGCCCCACCAAACGCAGCATCAAAGCCGTATTTGTCCAGTGCTTGCTTTAAACCTTGGGTTTTCATGATGTCAGTGTGCTTTGCTGAGCCATGTACGAATGGGTTGATATCAATCTCTAACCCTTCAGGGTTTTTGTGGACGATTAAATCAAAGCCGTATTCTTTGGCTAGGCGGTCACGAAACTCGATCATTTCCTTAAACTTCCAGTTGGTATCAACATGTAATAATGGAAATGGGATCTTTGCTGGGTAAAACGCTTTGCGTGCTAAGTGTAATAACACCGATGAATCTTTACCTATCGAGTAAAGCATCACCGGATTTTCAAACTCAGCAGCCACTTCGCGCATGATCTTGATACTTTCAGCTTCTAATTGCTGAAGGTGTGTTAAAGCCATTGTTAGTCGTCCTACTAAAATGATTAAAAGTTAAATTACGCTACGCCTGTAATAGGCTGGGCAAAGCTGCTGGTTTGTTCGGTTTGTCCGAACCATGCAAGCTGGTGATGCAATGATGCAACTTCGCCTATAATTAGTAAAGCGGGTGAGATAATACTATGACGGGCGATTAAGTCCGCCAACTCACCCAGTTGCCCAGTAACGACACGCTGTTCTTTTCGCGTACCATTTTCGATAATAGCAACTGGTGTTTCTGCACCACGGCCATGTTTTAATAATTGTGCTTGAATATGGGGAGATTTAATGACACCCATATAAATAGCCAAAGTTTGATTTGGTTTTGCGAGTGATTGCCAATCAAGTTCTTGACCATCTTTTTTACAGTGTCCTGTCACAAATTGAATAGCTTGTGCATGGTCTCTGTGTGTTAGAGGGATCCCAGCATAAGCACTGCAACCGGCAGCAGCAGTGATACCCGGTACGATTTGGTAACGTACTTGATTTGCGGCCAGCACTTGTACTTCTTCACCACCACGACCATAAATAAACGGGTCGCCTCCTTTAATACGGCATACCTTTTTACCTTGTTTGGCAAAATCTACCAGCATTTGATTGGTATCTTCTTGTGCAACACTGTGATCGCCCAAGCGTTTGCCAACACAGACTAAATCAGCATCACGGCGCACTAGTTCCATAATTTCATCAGAGACTAAATAGTCATACACAACGACGTCGGCTTGTTGCATTAATTGCAGTGCTTTTAGTGTTAATAACTCAGGGTCGCCAGGGCCTGCACCGACAACATACACTTCGCCTTCAGGCTCTGGCTTTGCATCTAACAGTTGCTCTAACTGCACAGTTGCTGCCTCGGTATTACCCGCTTGCACTTTACTCACAACCGATGAGTCAAACACCCCTTCCCAAAATTGGCGACGGTCAGCAAAGTGCTTGAAACGCTGTTTTACTTTATCGCGAAAGCTACCAACTAACGTAGCAAGTGGGCCAATATGTTGTGGAATAAGGGTCTCGAGTTTTTCACGTAACCGACGTGCAAGTACGGGGGCAGTGCCAGCACTTGAAATAGCAATTGTGATTGGATCACGGTCAACAATCGAAGGAAAAATAAAGCTGCATTTAGGCTGGTCATCAACCACATTAACGAAAATATTACGCGCATTAGCACGTTCAAAAACGTCATTATTGACGCTGTCGATATCCGTCGCCGCAATAACTAGCATTTGTTGATCTAAATACTGTTCTTTAAATGTATCAACGATAAGCGTTACTTCACCTTGCGTTGCAAGCGCAGTAAGTTCATCACAAAACTCAGGGGCGACTAGCGTTACATTGGCACGTGCTTTTAAAAATGCACGGCACTTGCGTAACGCAACATCTCCACCGCCGACTACCAATACAGGTTTGTCGTCTAACTTGGTAAAGATAGGTAAATATTGCACGTTGTTCTCACCCCTAAAACACATCAAAGAAACTGCTTATTGCAGGCAAGCAGAATATAGTGCTCTAAATAAAGTAAAAAATAATTAAAACCAAGTTTATATAACTAAAAGTTATATTTGGTGGCTTTGTTTGGCTTAAGGCTTAGTTAACAAGGGATTGCGGCGAGTTACAAGGAAATTAAATGCCTTATGGTGATTAGTTATGATTTATAGCCAGATCATAAAAATTTGCTACTATAGGGTACTAATATGGCAACACAAAATAAGATCAATGACTAATATGCAAACAATCGCTGCCCAAGCGGTGGCACTAATGGATTTAACAACACTGAATGACACCGACACTACAGAGTCTATTAATAACTTAGTTGCGAGTATTGAGCCAAAGTTAGGCATTCCTGCTGCGGTTTGTGTGTATAGTCAGTTTGTTAGTGACGCTAAGCTTGCACTCGCTGAGCGTGAGTTACAACAAGTTAAAGTGGCTACTGTGACTAACTTCCCTGGTGGGGAGCAGCCGTTAGAACAAGTCATTAGTGAAACCTTGTTTGCTATTGAACGCGGAGCCGATGAAGTAGACTTAGTGATTCCATACAAAGCACTGATTGCCGGTGATGAACGCAAAGTTTTAGAGTATGTTCAAGCGTCAAAAGATGCCTGCGGTACTCAAGTGCAACTCAAAGTGATCATTGAAAGCGGTGAATTGACCAATGAGTTGATTGCTACAGCAACTAAGCTGGCGATAGAAGGCGGTGCTGACTTTGTTAAAACCAGTACCGGTAAAGTTGCTGTGAATGCCACCCTTGCGGCGACTAAGGTTATTTTAGAGACCATTAAAGCAAGCGATAAAAAGGTGGGTTTTAAAGCGGCGGGTGGAGTCAGAACTGTTACTGACGCTGCTGAGTATTTGGCTTTAGCTGAGTCAATTATGGGTGAAGCGTATTTACAACCCGATCTTTTTCGATTTGGCGCTTCAGGCTTATTAAGTGATGTGTATATGATATTAAATGAATCGTGAAAGTGAGCAAGAAAAAATAGCGCTAGAGCACGGTGCGGCAAAGCTATTTTTACGCTGTTACGAAAAGCAATTTGGTGTAACTATGCGTAATATCTGGCATAACACACCGAGTAAGCCCGATGTAAGTTGCTATAAAGGTGATGAGCGACTCGATATCGAAATAGCGCATTTATATGCCAGTGAAACAGAAGCGATGGCGGTACTTGGCCGACCTTTGTCGATTGGCATGCAACGAGACCTTGCGGAAATGGCGTTAGCACCAAGTAGTGAACGTTTGCACTGTGCGTTACATCGTTTGCTCGCGCAAAAAGCGAAAAAGCATTATGAGTCTACTCACCCTTGGTTATTGATACGAAATGCCAGTACGATTTGGCATTTAGAAGATTTTAAGTCAGTACTTACTAACTTAAAAGTGCCAGCAGAGCACCCATTTCAACAAATTTGGCTACTGTGTGATTTTTACCGTGGCGAATTGATACAAATTTTGTAGTGATAAACGAAAGCGTGTACAGCCAGTGCTAGCACTGGCTGTTATTTTGCTTAGTTGAATTTAAAAATACTGCCAAGGCTTTCTAAACTTGATTTGTTAGTTTTGGCAATGCAGCCTGAATCATCAAGGGACTTTTTGGTCGTCTCATCCGCACGACCAGTCACTTTGAGCTTATTTTCTTGCTGATACTCAGTGAGTGCAATCACGGTTGCTTCATCGTACTCTACGTCTTCTACTTCATATTCTTCGTAGTGAGGCTGTCTTTTCAAATAACCCAAACAAACCAAGTTTAGTCGTGACATCGCCAAGTCTGTTTTTTCGTAGTAAGGCATTCTATGATTAGGAACAGTAACTGATGCCACTGCTGCTTTAGTGGGGGCTGCAGCTGCAGTTACTTTGAGTGGTGCAGGCGCTGTGTGACCAGCCGCTATCGTGTTATCACTATTGTAACGATAATAGGTCGCTGGCACTTTTGATTCTAAGAACTCAACCGCTTTTATAATCACTTCACGTAATGCTTTTTCTTTTGGCGTGTTTGACCAACTACTCAGGTTGCCGCCGACTAGGGCGCCACCAAAGTTAGTTGCAGCAGAGGTAAAATTAAAATCTTTACTACCACCTTCTACGCTAGTGGCTGCTAGAATACGAGAGGTACGAGTGTCTATTAAGCGTAAATCAATAGCCATGTGTGAACTTGAAAAGCCCGCTGATACTGAGCTAAATACATCACCAATAAACCCACCACTGCCTACACGAGTACCAGAGTTGTCGTCATCGAACTCTGTGACCGCTGCTACAACCACAATTTCGGCACCCTCTATTTCGCCGTAGGCTGCACCTGATGCTGCACTTACTCGACCTGATACCGCTAAGTCTTGCTCTGATAAAACAGCATCAAGCGCTTGTCGCTCTAAAACGATAAATCGATTGGTACTAACTAATGCAGTTGTTAGCTGATCTGCCATACCTTCACCAATTTCTTTACGCCACCAACGCGAGTCGTTGGACTTATCGGTAAAGCGTGCCACAGCGACTCTGGCTTTAGGGCCATTGTATTGTTGTTGTGCGACTTCGTTTATATTCGGGCTGTTGTTATTGCTTGTGGTTGTCGTCGTACTTTGGCATGCAGTTAGTGCAGCAGCAATTAAAGTGAGCGTAATCGCTTTGTGTGTTTTGGTGAGCATATGACTTTCCTTAACTTATATCTCATGCAGTAAATAACGCCACAATACGGGCTTTGTTTTTATGAATGTTTATTAGGATAAGTTATAAAAATCAGTACATTAAAAATAGTACTCAAGCGAAAAGTTTATTCACTCACACGAAATTAGCACGTTTTTTATGGTTATCTCGATACTGTTTTGGTGAGAGGCCAAAATAACTTTTAAAGCTTCGAGCAAAATAACTTTGCGAGCTAAAGCCATTTTGTTCAGCTATCAGACCAATTGCTGATGTGCTATTGATTAGGTGTTCTTTTGCAAACTCTAAACGTGTATTGCGCAAATAGTCTGATGGAGTTTGTGAATATAATGCTTTCATTTTTAATTGAAGTGCACGGGGGCTAAAACATAATGCAGAGGCAAGTTGTTCGACGGAGAAACTTTCATCTTGATAATGAGTTTGCACTACCTGCTTAAGCTTTTCTGTAAAGGAGTAGTCTTTATTGTGAACCGTAATCTGTGCGGATGAGTCTGTGTGTAGCGGGGCAGCAAGCTGCGCCGTTAAATGCTGGTTTAAGATGTGTCTTAAATTAAGCAACCCCTTAACACGACTGATCAGTATTGCTGGTTCAAACGGTTTACTTAAAAAATCATCGGCTAATAAATCGAGGCCTTTTAAACGACTATTTTTGTCTGCCTTTGCAGAAAGCAATAGGACAGGAATGTGGCTGGTGGCGGGGTTGGCACGTAGTTTAGTCAATAGTTGATAGCCATCCATATTAGGCATCATGACATCACTAATGATTAGGTCTGGCAGGCTCGTTTGACATAGTTCAATAGCTTGTTGACCATCAATTGCGCAGATACAACGAAACTCCTCATTAAATAACGAAAGTAATAGATCAGCCATGTCTTGGTTATCCTCAACAATGAGAATAGTTGGCTGTGAGGAGTGCAGTTCAATTGAGTTATTTATATGTTTACCAGAGGCGATTGCAAGAGGAAGTGACACATTAAAACAGCTTCCTTTGTTAACTTGACTTTGTAGGGTGATTATACCGCCATATTCTTCAACTAGCTGCTTTACCAAGGTTAGGCCGATTCCACTTCCTGACTCTTCTGATGTTGCCACGCGGGTAAAGCGGTTAAAAACTTGTTGCTGATGCTTGTCGGCAATTCCGATACCCGTATCAATAATGCTAAATATCGCCCGTTGCTGTTCCATCGAGAGGCTAATACTAACTTTACCACCTTGTGGGGTGTACTTAAGAGCATTACTAATTAGGTTACTAAAGATAGAGTGAGCATGCTCGGGAGCAAGGGCAATCATGCATTCTTCAGTGGGATTAGTGTGAAAATTAAATTGCAGTTGCTTTTGCTTAAAGAGCGGCGTGAAATCGTTTACCAGGTTGGTCAGAAAATCGCTTAATGAATACGGTGATACCGTGTAAATAGCTGTACTTGGACGTTTACTTAGTTGTAAAAGTTGATTGATGAGCTCAAGCAAACGCTGGCAGTTGCGCTTTATACTGGCAAGCTGGTTGCGGGTATGTGGGTCAGTATTACTCTGCTGTAACTGACTTATCGGAGCAAGTATTAAGCTCAGTGGCGTTTTTAGCTCATGGCTAATGTTATCTAGAAATTGATCTTTTAATTTGTTTAATTCAACTTCAGTTTGCTTTTCTTGCTCAGCGAGTTTGCGTTGGTACAGTGCATTTAAAAGTAGCCAAGTTAGCGTTAATGCCATGATTAGGTAGATGCCATAGGCTAATTTACTTTGCCACCAAGGAGGCACAACAGTTAACTTTAGCAAGGAGGCACTGTCACTCCACTGGCCGTATTGATCTTTTGCCTTGATTAATAATTGGTAGTTACCAGCTGGAAGTTGTGGGTAGTTGACTTGCCTAAGAGAGGCATCTGTATACAAAAACTGTTTATCAAAGCCTGCTAACTTGTAGCCATATTGATAATGTTTTGGCGTGGCAGCATTATTTAATGCACTAAATTTAAAGCCAATAACGCCAGCTGATTGCTCAAAAGAGAGTGAATGGGTGGAACTGGCAAGCGTATTTGTTTGCTTACCGAAGTGATTGCTCTCAATTGCGTGGTTGTTCAGTAATAGCTCAGTTAATACCGGAGTAGGGGGAGCGTGCGATAAGGTTAACTGCTCAGGATAAAAGTGGTTATAACCATTAATACCGCCAAAGAATAATTCGCCATCGTCTGCTTGAAAGCTTGCGCCCAGTATAAATGATTGGTGCTGAATACCGTCTTCTGGCAAAAATTGCTGCATTTGTTCTGTGACAGGATTATAGCGTGTTAGTCCGCCGTTGGTTGCTAGCCAAAGCATGTCTTGCTGATCAGTTAAAATATCAAAAATATTATCATTCGCTAAGCCGTGCTGCTCGGTAATTTGTTTAACGTTAAAATTATCTTTATTGACTTGGTTCAGTCCCTGCATTGTACCAACCCAAATGATGTTCTTTTTTAGCAGTAAAGAAGTCACCATGTTATGACTAAGCCCTGTATCGGCTGAGCTTTGTTGATCCAATAAACTAAATTGCTCACTTGCAATATCTAACTTATTGAGCCCTGCTCGGGTGCCAATCCAAAGAGCATGGTCATCACTATCATAGGCAAGTGTAAATACAGTGTTGTTCGCAAGGCTGTTGCTTGTGTCGTTATGCTTGAAGTGAGTTACTTTAGCTGATTCAGGCTCAAACCGAGTAAGTCCTTGGTTACTGCCAAGCCAAAGTGCACCCGTTTTGTCACTGGTTATCGCGTAAACACGATCACTCGCTAGCTGGTGGCTTTGCATGGTGAAAATTTCAAAGCTATCACTACCATCCTGATACTTAACTAAGCCGCCACCGTAAGTGCCTACCCATAACTGATGATTGTTATCTTCATGGAGGGCAAATATATTACTGTTTGGTAGTGCGTCTTTATAGTGATGATAGCCTTGGGTTGTTTTACGATTGAGTCCATCACGAGTGCCAATCCATACCTCTCCATTGGCTCTTTTTATGATTGAGCGAACAAAATTATGGCTCAAAGAATGTAGCTGAGAGGTTGTTGATTGATGAGAAAACTGCTGCTGTTTGGGGTCATACCGATGTACACCATAGCCATCAGTCCCTAGCCAAATAATACCTTGTGGGTCTTGATAAAGTGAAAGGAGATAATCACTGCTTAAACTATTTTGCTCTTGTTTATCATGGCGATATTGAATGTATTCTTTTTGCAAGTCTGCCTCAGCAGGCAAAAAGTATAAACCTTGCCCATAGCTTGTTAGCCAAAGATTGTTTTGAGCATCAATAAGGCTGTCAGTGATCCAGATACCTTTAAAGTGCTTAATTGGTTCACTCACTAACGTTGTTAGATTAAGCGTATAGAGTCCTTGCTTGCCGCCAACGAGTAACTTCTCGTGATTAAGTAAATTGAGATGCCATAACGGTGAGCTGATATTAGCGTATTGAGTAAATTGCTGCGTATTTGGATTAAATGAAAGTAACCCTTGGCTGGTAGCAAGCCAAAGCCGTTTATCAGTAACGATGATATCGCGAATGAGGGTGTTTTGTTGAGCATGTGCTTTAAATTGAAAATGTTTGAACTCGTTAGTGCTTAAATCAAAATAGCTTAATTTACCTTGCTCATGACCAAGCCAAAGATTACCCCTTGGTGTGAATGCCATCGACCAAATTTTATCGTCACTCAGCCCTGAATTCTTGCCTGAGGAGTATACTTCGAACTCGCCAGTATGCGTGTTAAGGCGGTTGAGCCCCTTACTTGCAGTTGCAAACCAGAGTTGTTGATGCTGATCTTTTTGGCAGGAAGTGATCCAATTTCCCGAGATGCTTTTGCTATGCTTGTTGGCTTTAAAACGTTTAAATTCATAACCATCAAAACGATTTAACCCACCTTGTGTGGCCAGCCATAAAAAGCCTTGTTGATCAGTTATACTGCAATTGATGGAGTTTTGACTTAAACCTTGCTGACTATTAAAAGTTGTCAGGTGTAATGGGCGAGCATTAGCAAGCTGACTAACAAGCAAAGTGATAGTAAACAATACAACGTAGCGGGCAAATTTTAACGGCAACACATGTATCCATGTCGTTTTCAGTTCCTTTATTGGGTTATAATAAACTGCTTTTTAATCAATGTTAATATTGATTTTTAAATAGACTGGCGAGAATTTAACTTCTGGGTATCTTTTACACTTGTGTTAATGAATTGCGTAAGTATAATAGGCATCCACTTTGCAGGGGCGTAGTTCCAATTGGTAGAACAGCGGTCTCCAAAACCGACGGTTGGGAGTTCGAATCTCTCCGCCCCTGCCACTTTTACACTGTGTGTGAAGTCTAAAATTAAAAATCGGTTTAAATAGTCAGTTTTTAAGTTTAGATTTTAATGGATTAACCCTGCCAAAGAGCAGGGTTGTTGTGTCTGTAGTTAAGGTAATAATATTATGAGCACGAATGTAGAAACACCATCAAGTGCGATGGATTCAGTGAAGTGGATTGTAGCGATAGCGCTACTAGCAGGCGCAGTCGTTGGTAACCACATGTACGCAGACCAATCTGTATTATTACGTGCAATTGGCGTAGTGGTTGCTGTTGCAGCAGGTTTAGGTATTGCCTCACTTACTGAAAAAGGCCGTACTTTTATTGCGTTTGCAAAAGAGGCACGTATTGAAGTGCGTAAAGTTGTCTGGCCAACGCGCCAAGAAACAACCCATACAACATTAATTGTAATGGTTGCAACTGTGATTATGGCACTTATCCTGTGGGGATTAGATGGCATTTTATTCCGCGCTGTAGGCTTTTTAACTGGATTGGAGATCTGATCCCATGTCGGATGAGAAGAACGAAAAGAAACTACGTTGGTACGTAGTACAAGCTTTCTCGGGTTATGAGAAGCGTGTTGCACAAACTATTCTTGAGCACATCAAGATCGAAGGTTTGGAAGATAGTTTTGGTGAAGTTTTAGTACCAACTGAAGAAGTTGTTGAGATGCGTGCTGGTCAAAAGCGTAAATCTGAGCGTAAATTCTTCCCAGGTTACGTATTAGTAGAAATGGACATGAACGATGCAAGCTGGCACTTAGTGAACAGCACTGCGCGTGTAATGGGCTTTATTGGTGGTACATCAGACCGTCCTGCACCAATCAGCAAAAAAGAAGCTGATCGCATCTTAAATCGTCTGCAAGAAAATGCTGAAGCACCTAAGCCTGCAACATTATTTGAACCAGGCGAAGTTGTTCGTGTTATTGATGGTCCATTTGCTGACTTCAGCGGTGTCGTTGAAGAAGTGGATTACGAAAAGAGCCGCGTGAAAGTATCTGTACTTATCTTTGGTCGTTCGACACCGGTTGAGCTTGAATTTGGTCAAGTTGAACAAGACAAATAAGTAAAAAAATTAAAGCTGCCAAAATCGTTTAATATATTTGGCAATAAGCTTGAAAAAGGCCGTTGATTAACTTATAATCAGCGGCCTTTTTGTGTTAGGGCAAGTTATCACTTGTTTTATCACGAAAAGTGAGAACCAATTTTTAAACTGGGAAGCCGTTAGAGTACGCGTCCTCGCGCGCACAAGGCTATGACCCACCAAATGAGGTATTTATTATGGCTAAAAAAGTTGAAGCTATTATCAAGCTACAAGTTGCCGCTGGTATGGCTAACCCTAGTCCTCCAGTAGGTCCAGCACTAGGTCAACACGGTGTAAACATCATGGAATTCTGTAAAGCGTTCAACGCACGTACAGAGTCTATCGAAAAAGGCGCTCCAGTTCCTGTAGTGATCTCTGTTTACGGTGACCGTTCTTTCACGTTCGACATGAAAACTCCACCGGCTGCTTACTTACTTAAGAAAGCTGCAGGTATCAAATCAGGTTCTGGCCGTCCTAACACTGAAAAAGTGGGTACAGTTACTCGTGCTCAACTTGAAGAAATCGTTGAGACAAAACGACCTGACCTTACAGCGGCTGATATGGACGCTGCAGTTCGCACTATCGCAGGTTCTGCGCGTGCGATGGGCTTGAACGTAGAGGACTAAGATAATGGCAAAATTAACTAAACGTATGCGTACAATCCGCGAAAAAGTGGATGCGACTAAAGATTACGAAATCAACGAAGCCGTTGCTCTTTTAAAAGAGTTAGCGACAGCTAAATTCGTAGAAAGTGTTGACGTTGCTGTTAACCTTGGTATCGATGCTCGTAAATCTGACCAAAACGTTCGTGGTGCAACTGTACTACCTAACGGTACTGGTCGTGAAGTTCGTGTTGCTGTATTCACACAAGGCGCTAACGCAGATGCTGCGAAAGAAGCTGGTGCTGAATTAGTGGGCATGGAAGATCTTGCTGAACAAGTTAAGAAAGGCGAGATGAACTTTGACGTTGTTGTTGCATCTCCAGACGCTATGCGTGTTGTTGGTCAACTAGGTCAAATCTTAGGCCCACGTGGTCTAATGCCAAACCCTAAAACTGGTACTGTAACACCTAACGTTGCAGAAGCAGTTAAAAACGCGAAAGCAGGTCAAGTTCGTTACCGTAACGACAAGAACGGTATCATCCATACTACTATCGGTAAGGTTGATTTCACTGCTGAGCAACTTCAACAAAACCTTGAAGCTCTTATTGTTGCGCTTAAGAAGGCTAAACCTTCTCAAGCAAAGGGTACTTACGTGAAAAAAGTAACTATCTCTACAACAATGGGCGCAGGTGTTGCTGTTGACCAAAACTCTTTAAGCACAGTTGTTGCTTAATTAAGAGTTTACATGGCGCGAAATTTAAACTATAATTTTGCGCCATTTTGTTGAGAAAGTTAATTTCGAAACAAGTAAAGAATTCGGGTTGAAGTCCATAATTTCGTACTGCCTTCGGGTAAAAACGATAAATTGGGCTTCCGTCCAAGACCGTAGGCGGCTTCGGCCTTAATGAATTTTACCTACGTAGACGGTGTGAATCCCCAGATAGATTTTTCCTAATCTTCTGGCTCTCGCCGTAAAAAGCATCTCCATCATTGATGGGGAAGAGTAGAACAGGGAAGCCTATGTAGGCGACCCATTAAACCAGGAGTAACACCCATGGCTTTAAATCTTCAAGGCAAAAAAGCAATTGTTGCTGAAGTCAACGAAGCAGCCACTGGTGCTCTTTCTGCAGTTGTTGCAGATTCTCGTGGTGTAACAGTTGGTGCTATCACTGCCCTTCGTAAAGAAGCTCGTGAAGCTGGTGTATGGATGAAAGTTGTTCGTAACACATTAGCTAAACGTGCTGTTGAAGGTACAGATTTTGAGTGCCTTTCTGACTCACTTGTTGGTCCAAGCTTAATCGCTTTCTCATCAGAGCACCCAGGTGCTGCTGCGCGTATCTTCTCAGATTTCGCGAAAAAGAATGAGAAATTCGAAGTTAAGACGGCTGCATTTGAAGGTAATGTAGTAGACGCAGCTATGCTAGCAACTCTACCTACTTACGACGAAGCTGTTGCACGCTTAATGAGCGCTATGAAAGAAGCGTCTGCTGGCAAATTGTGTAAAACAATTGAAGCAGTACGTGTACAGAAAGCTGAGCAAGCTGCTTAATTTTAAGCTGTTTTTTTGTTCACTTTCGGTGTAATATTTTTTTTGGGCTAGTATTAGTCCGTAATAATTAGGAAATTTGTAATGTCTGTAACTAAAGACCAAATCCTTGATGCTATTGCTGAAATGTCAGTAATGGACGTTGTTGCTCTAGTTGAAGCAATGGAAGAGAAATTCGGCGTAACTGCAGCTGCTGCTGTTGTTGCTGGTCCTGCTGCTGAAGCAGCTGAAGAAAAGACTGAGTTTGACGTAATCCTTACTGGCGCTGGCGCTAACAAGGTTGCTGCAATCAAAGCTGTACGTGGTGCAACTGGTCTTGGCCTTAAAGAAGCGAAAGCTCTTGTTGAATCAGCTCCTGCACCTCTTAAAGAAGGTGTATCTAAAGAAGAAGCTGAAGCGCTTGCAAAAGACCTTACTGAAGCTGGTGCTGAAGTTGAGGTTAAGTAATCTAGCTTACGCTAGGTTCGCTGCCTGAGTAATCAGGCAAGGGCTGGTGATTATTTAATCACCGGCCTTTTTGCGCTATGGAGCGATGCAATCCTGTAGCGCAAATAAAATCTAGTTTTCTCTTTATTTTCAAGTTGTTACCTTTTTTGGTATTGAAAGTGACAGAGCAAAATAGAACAACAATTTAATGTTGTACATCTTGGCATAGATGCCAGTTAAGTCTGTTCTTACAAGAACAGGTCGGGTCAAAGATCAGCAAGCTGAGGAACCCCATGGCTTACTCTTATTCTGAAAAGAAACGTATCCGTAAGGATTTTGGTAAACGTCCACAAGTTTTGGATATACCTTTCTTACTGTCGACGCAGTTAGAATCGTTTAAAAAATTCTTAGTCCCTGACGCTGATGGCGATCACGGTTTGGAAGCTGCTTTCCGTTCTGTGTTTCCGATCAAAAGCTACTCGGGAAATTCTGAGCTACAATACGTCAGTTATCGTATTGGTGAGCCAGTATTCGATGTAAAAGAATGTCAAATTCGCGGTGTGACTTATTCTGCTCCACTTCGCGTAAAATTGCGTCTTGTGGTGATGGACAAAGAAGCACCAGGCACAGTTAAAGACATAAAAGAGCAAGAAGTTTACATGGGCGAAATTCCGCTCATGACTGATACCGGTACCTTTGTAATCAATGGTACAGAGCGTGTTATCGTTTCTCAGCTACACCGTAGCCCTGGTGTATTCTTTGATAACGACCGCGGTAAAACTCACTCGTCAGGTAAAGTACTTTATAACGCGCGTGTAATTCCTTACCGTGGTTCATGGTTAGACTTCGAGTTTGATGCAAAAGATAACCTATATGTACGTATTGACCGTCGTCGTAAATTACCGGCGTCAATTATCTTACGTGCTCTAGAGTTCTCTACGGAAGAAATCCTAGATATCTTCTTCGATACCACTGCGTTTGAAGTAACTGACGGTAAAGTTCTTATGGAACTTGTACCTTCACGTTTACGCGGTGAAACTGCCGCTTTTGATATCAAAGGCGAAGACGGTGAAGTCCTTGTTGAAGCGGGTCGTCGTATTACTGCGCGTCACATCAAGAACATCGAGAAAAAAGGTATTAACCAATTAGAAGTACCGCATGAGTACATCATTGGTCGTGTTGTAGCTAAAAACTATGTTGACGAATCAACGGGTGAGATCATCGCTAACGCGAATGATGAGCTATCACTTGAGCTAATGGCTGAATTGGTTAAAGCAGGTCACACTAAGATTGATACATTATATATCAACGAAGTGGACAGCGGCGCCTACATGTCAGATACATTACGTATCGACACAACAAGCAACCGTTTAGAAGCATTAGTAGAAATTTATCGCATGATGCGCCCAGGTGAGCCACCGACGAAAGACGCGGCTGAAGCCTTGTTTGATAACTTGTTCTTCTCTGAAGAGCGTTATGATCTATCAACAGTAGGTCGTATGAAGTTCAATAGCCGTGTAGGTTATGACTCAGATACAGGCCCTGGCACATTATCGAAAGAAGACATCGTAGCTGTTATGAAAGTGCTTATCGCTATTCGTAACGGTGTTGGCGATGTTGATGATATCGACCACTTAGGCAACCGTCGTATCCGTAGTGTTGGCGAAATGGCTGAGAACCAATTCCGCGTTGGTCTAGTACGTGTTGAGCGTGCTGTACGTGAGCGTTTAAGCTTAGGTGACCTTGATGCGGTAATGCCACAAGATCTTATTAACGCTAAGCCTATTTCGGCAGCCGTTAAAGAGTTCTTTGGTTCATCTCAGTTGTCACAGTTCATGGACCAAAATAACCCGCTTTCAGAAGTAACGCACAAGCGTCGTATTTCTGCATTAGGTCCGGGTGGTTTAACACGTGAACGCGCTGGCTTCGAAGTACGAGACGTTCACGTAACTCACTATGGTCGTGTATGTCCAATCGAAACGCCTGAGGGTCCAAACATCGGTCTAATTAACTCATTGTCTACGTACGCACGTACTAACGACTATGGTTTCTTAGAAACACCTTACCGTAAAGTGGTAAACGGTGTCGTAACTGATGAAGTAGATTATTTATCAGCCATTGAAGAAGGTCAGTTTGTTATCGCTCAGGCGAACTCAAACTTGAACGACAACAATGAGTTTGTTGATGAACTCATTCCATGTCGCCACAAAGGTGAATCAACCTTTATGGGCAAAATGGACCAGCAATATATGGACGTATCACCACAGCAGGTGATCTCTGTAGCGGCCGCACTTATCCCGTTCTTAGAACACGATGATGCTAACCGTGCATTGATGGGTTCAAACATGCAACGTCAAGCTGTACCAACGCTTATTGCGGACAAACCGCTAGTAGGTACAGGTATTGAGCTTACACTAGCGAAAGATTCTGGTGTAACGATCGTTGCTAAGCGTGGTGGTGAAGTAATGTATGCGGATGCAAGCCGCATCGTTGTAAATGTACATGAAGATGAGCGTATCCCTGGTGAAGCGGGCATCGATATTTACAACCTTACTAAATACACACGCTCAAACCAAAATACATGTATTAACCAAAAACCAACGTGTATGGTTGGTGAGCCGGTAACACGTGGTGACGTATTAGCAGATGGTCCTTCGACTGACTTAGGTGATTTAGCACTAGGTCAAAACCTTCGCGTGGCATTCATGCCATGGAATGGTTATAACTTCGAGGATTCAATCCTATTATCAGAGCGTGTAGTTCAAGAAGATCGTCTAACGACTATCCACATTCAAGAACTACAATGTATCGCACGTGATACTAAATTAGGTCCTGAAGAGATCACAGCAGATATCCCTAACGTGGGTGAGTCTGCACTAGGCAAGCTTGATGAATCAGGCGTTGTTTATATCGGTGCTGAAGTTAAAGGCGGCGATATCCTAGTAGGTAAAGTGACTCCGAAAGGCGAAACGCAATTAACGCCAGAAGAAAAGCTACTACGTGCTATCTTCGGTGAGAAAGCGTCAGACGTTAAAGACAGCTCTTTACGCGTACCAAACTCTGTAACGGGTACTGTAATCGACGTACAAGTTTTCACCCGTGACGGTGTTGAAAAAGATAAGCGTGCGTTAGAAGTTGAAGACATGCAGCTTCGCGAAGCGAAGAAAGACTTCAACGAAGAGTTCCGTATCTTAGAAGCCGGTGTATTAGACCGTGCTCGTAAGTTACTTGTTGACGCTGGTCTGAACGCAGATTCAATTGCATCACTAAATGCTGAAAAGCTGCTTACTCAAAGCCTTGCTGAAGAAGACAAGCAAGCTGAGCTTGAGCAACTAGCCGCTCAGTACGATGAGCTTAAAGCTGAATACGATAAGAAGTTTGAAAACAAACGTCGTAAGATCACTCAAGGTGACGACTTAGCACCAGGCGTACTTAAGATTGTTAAAGTATACCTAGCTGTTAAACGTCGTATCCAACCGGGTGATAAGATGGCGGGTCGTCACGGTAACAAAGGTGTTATCTCGACTATCGTACCAGTAGAAGATATGCCATACGATGACAAAGGTCGTACGGTAGACATCGTTCTGAACCCGCTAGGTGTACCATCACGTATGAACATCGGTCAGATCCTAGAAACACACATGGGTCTTGCTGCACGTGGTGTGGGTGAGCGCTTAGAAGAAATGATGAAAGAGCAGCGTGAACTGCACGAAATCCGTAGCTTCGTTAAGAAAGTTTACGAATTAGGTGATTGTCGTCAGAAAGTCGATATCGACTCGTTCTCTGATGATGAAGTTCGTCGCTTAGCTGAAAACTTGAAAGGTGGTTTACCGATCGCAACTCCAGCCTTTGATGGTGCTCGTGAAAGCGAAATCAAAGACTTACTTGAGCTTGGTGGTTATCCAAGAAGCGGTCAAGTTACACTTTATGATGGCCGTACTGGCGATCAGTTCGAACGTCAAGTAACTGTTGGTTACATGTATATGTTGAAACTTAACCACTTGGTTGATGACAAGATGCACGCACGTTCAACTGGTTCTTACAGCCTTGTTACTCAGCAGCCGCTGGGTGGTAAAGCGCAGTTCGGTGGCCAGCGTTTCGGTGAGATGGAGGTGTGGGCACTAGAAGCTTACGGTGCTGCATATACTCTACAAGAAATGCTAACAGTGAAATCGGATGACGTGAACGGTCGTACTAAGATGTATAAGAACATCGTAGATGGTAACCATAAGATGGAACCAGGTATGCCAGAATCGTTCAACGTATTGTTGAAAGAAATCCGCTCACTGGGTATCAACATCGAGTTGGAAGAAAATTAAGCCATTTAGGTGCGGCGTAAGCCGCACCTGTTAGGCCGAATAGAATGTAGGGGCGATTGGTTCGCCCTCAAGATTAACCTCCGACAGGAGAGCTAAGGTGAAAGACTTACTTAAGTTTCTGAAGCAACAAAATAAGACCGAAGAATTCGATGCAATTCGCATTGGTCTTGCTTCGCCAGATATGGTTCGTTCATGGTCATACGGTGAAGTAAAGAAACCTGAGACAATCAACTACCGTACTTTCAAGCCTGAGCGCGACGGCTTATTCTGTGCCCGTATTTTCGGCCCAGTGAAAGATTATGAGTGTTTATGTGGTAAATATAAGCGCCTTAAGCACCGTGGTGTTATTTGTGAAAAGTGTGGCGTTGAAGTAACGCTAACTAAAGTGCGTCGTGACCGTATGGGTCACATTGAGCTTGCGAGCCCAGTTGCGCACATTTGGTTCTTAAAATCATTACCGTCACGTATCGGCTTAATGCTAGACATGACACTTCGTGACATCGAACGCGTACTTTACTTCGAATCATTCGTTGTAACTGAGCCTGGTATGACAACGCTTGAGCGTGGTCAGCTTTTAGGTGAAGAAGAGTACCTAGATGCACTAGAAGAGCACGGTGATGAGTTTGAAGCGAAGATGGGTGCTGAAGCAGTTTTAGACTTGCTTCGTGAACTTGATCTTGGCCAATTAATTGCTGAAATGCGTGAAGAGTTACCAACAATTAACTCTGAAACGAAGCGTAAGAAGATCACTAAACGTCTTAAATTAATGGAATCGTTCCACCAGTCAGGCAACAACCCTGAGTGGATGATCATGACTGTACTTCCAGTACTGCCACCTGATCTACGTCCATTAGTACCACTAGATGGTGGTCGTTTTGCGACTTCTGATCTGAATGACCTATACCGTCGTGTTATTAACCGTAATAACCGTCTTAAGCGTCTATTAGATTTAGCAGCACCAGACATTATCGTACGCAACGAAAAACGTATGTTACAAGAAGCGGTAGATGCGCTACTTGATAACGGTCGTCGCGGTCGTGCGATCACAGGTTCTAACAAACGTCCTCTTAAATCGCTTGCTGATATGATCAAAGGTAAGCAAGGTCGTTTCCGTCAGAACTTACTTGGTAAACGTGTAGATTACTCAGGCCGTTCTGTAATCACAGTGGGTCCTACGCTTAAACTACACCAGTGTGGTCTTCCTAAGAAGATGGCACTTGAGCTATTCAAACCATTTATCTACGGCAAACTAGAGCGTCGCGGCATGGCTACGACTATCAAAGCTGCGAAGAAGATGGTAGAGCGTGAAGTGGCAGAGGTATGGGATGTATTAGACGAAGTAATTCGTGAACATCCAGTATTACTTAACCGTGCACCAACACTTCACCGTTTGGGTATCCAAGCGTTCGAACCTGTGCTTATCGAAGGTAAAGCGATCCATTTACACCCATTAGTTTGTGCGGCGTACAACGCTGACTTCGATGGTGACCAAATGGCGGTACACGTACCGTTAACGCTTGAAGCACAGTTAGAAGCACGTGCTCTAATGATGTCTACTAACAACATCCTATCTCCAGCGAATGGTGAGCCAATCATCGTTCCTTCACAGGACGTTGTATTAGGTCTTTATTACATGACTCGTGATCGCATTAATGCGAAAGGCGAAGGTACTGTATTTAAAGATCCTAAAGAAGCTGAAAAAGCATACCGCAGCGGTAACGCTGAGTTACATGCACGCGTAAAAGTACGTATCAGCGAGACAGTTAGTACTGAAGAGGGTGATGCAGTTGAGCAAGTATCTATTGTTGAAACAACAGTAGGTCGTGCGATTCTTTCACTCATCCTACCAAAAGGCATGCCGTTTGAGCTAATCAACCAAGCCCTAGGTAAGAAACAAATTTCTGGCTTATTAAACGAGTGTTACCGTCGTCTAGGTCTTAAAGATACAGTTATCTTTGCTGACCAAGTAATGTATACCGGTTTCCACTACGCGATGAAGTCAGGTGTTTCAATCGGTATCGATGACTTAGTTATCCCACCGGTTAAAGCAGAAATCATTGAATCAGCAGAAGCTGAAGTTACTGAAATCAACCAACAATTCCAATCAGGTCTTGTAACGGCTGGTGAAAAGTACAACAAAGTTATCGATATCTGGTCACGTGTAAATGAAAACTTATCACGTGAGATGATGGCGAACTTATCAAAAGATACTGTAATCAACGCGAAAGGCGAAGAAGAAGAGCAATCTTCATTTAACTCAGTGTTTATGATGGCCGATTCAGGTGCCCGTGGTAGCGCCGCTCAGATCCGTCAGCTAGCGGGTATGCGTGGTCTAATGGCACGTCCAGATGGTTCAATCATCGAGACACCAATCACGGCGAACTTCCGTGAAGGTCTAAACGTACTACAGTACTTCATCTCGACGCACGGTGCGCGTAAAGGTCTTGCCGATACAGCACTTAAAACAGCAAACTCGGGTTACTTAACGCGTCGTCTAGTAGACGTTGCACAAGATTTAGTAATCAATGAAGACGATTGTGGCACAGAAGATGGCTTAACAATGAAACCGCTTATCGAAGGTGGTGACGTTGTAGAAGCACTTCGCGAGCGTGTACTTGGTCGTGTTGTTGCTGAAGATGTTGTTATTCCTGGTACGAACGAAGTACTTGTTGAGCGTAACATTATGCTTGACGAAAAACTGTGTGATCTTTTAGAAGAGCACTCAGTGGATGAAGTACGCGTTCGTTCAGTTATCACCTGTGATAATGACTTTGGTGTATGTGCTAAGTGTTACGGTCGTGACCTTGCACGTGGCCATATCATCAACCCAGGTGAGTCAGTAGGTGTTATCGCGGCACAATCAATCGGTGAGCCGGGTACACAGCTTACGATGCGTACCTTCCACATCGGTGGTGCGGCGTCTCGAGCATCTGCTGAAAACAGTGTACAAGTTAAAACTAACGGTACATTGAAGTTACACAATGCGAAGTACGTATTAAACACAGACGGTAAGATTGTTATCACGTCTCGTTCAACAGAGATCACTATCATTGATAGCTTCGGTCGTGAGAAAGAGCGTTATAAAGTACCTTACGGTGCGGTGTTAACAGTACAAGATAATGCAGAAGTTCAAGGTAACGACATTGTTGCTACTTGGGACCCGCATAGTCACCCAATTGTTCTTGAGCACAAGTCAAAAATCTCATTCAGCGATATTGATGACTCAAATACCGAAGCACAAACAGACGAGTTAACTGGTTTAACACGTGTGGTTGTTAAAGACCTAGGTAAAGCGAATGCGAAAGAGCCGAAACTAATCATCGAAAGCGATGAGCGTGGTCTGCAAGAAACACGTCTACCTTCATTCACCACGATTGAAGTAACAGACGGCGCAACTGCAAACCCAGGTGACGTACTTGCACGTATTCCGCAAGAAGGTTCGAAGACTCGTGATATCACGGGTGGTCTACCTCGCGTAGCTGACTTATTCGAAGCACGTAAGCCGAAAGATCCTGCAATCCTTGCAGAAATCACAGGTACAATCAGCTTCGGTAAAGAAACGAAAGGTAAGAAGCGTCTTGTAATCACGCCAGCTGAGGGTGACGCATACGAAGAGATGATCCCTAAATGGCGTCAACTTAACGTGTTCGAAGGTGAGCAAGTGTCTAAAGGTGAGGTTATCGCCGATGGTCCTGAGTCACCACATGACATCTTACGCCTACGTGGTGTAACTCATGTAGCTAACTACATCGTTAACGAAGTGCAAGAGGTTTACCGCTTGCAAGGCGTTAAGATCAATGACAAGCACATTGAGACAATTATTCGTCAGATGCTACGTAAATGTATCATTCTTGACGGCGGTGACACTGAGTTCTTAGCCGGTGAACAAGTTGAAGTGGCACGCGTTAACATCGCGAACCGTGAACTTGAGAAACAAGGTAAGATCCCAGCGAAGTTTGAAATCCAGTTAATGGGTATCACTAAAGCGTCACTTGCAACAGAATCTTTCATTTCTGCAGCATCATTCCAGGAGACAACTCGTGTCCTAACTGAAGCAGCTGTAAATGGTAAGAGCGATGAACTTCGTGGTCTGAAAGAGAACGTAATCGTGGGTCGTCTGATCCCAGCTGGTACTGGCTTTGCGTATCACCAAGACCGTTTGAATCGTCGCAAGCAAGGTGAAATCATCGAAGAGCAAACAGTAAGCGCTGAAGAGGCAACTCAAGCACTTACTGACGCACTTAATGCTGATATCTCTGGAAACCAATAATCTCAGCTTAATCAATAGATTAAGTAATCGTAAGGCAGTTATCTGCTGCCTTACGATGAGTTAAGGTTGACAGGTTAAACTTTGCTCATTAAAATTCCGCCACCCATTTGCCTGCACGTTTTGTAACGAGCATGTAAACAGGGCGGATTTTTTTATTTTTTCAGTAGTAATTTTAATTTCAGGAGCTATTTAAATGGCAACTATTAACCAGCTAGTGCGTAAGCCACGTCGTAGCAAGGTTACTAAAAGTAACTCAGCTGCGCTTAAAGCGTGTCCGCAAAAGCGTGGTGTATGTACTCGTGTATATACAACTACACCTAAGAAACCAAACTCTGCATTACGTAAAGTAGCGCGTGTTCGTTTAACTAACGGTTTCGAAGTAACATCATACATTGGTGGTGAAGGCCACAACCTACAAGAGCACAGTGTAATCCTAATCCGTGGTGGTCGTGTTAAAGACTTACCAGGTGTGCGTTTCCACACTGTACGTGGTGCACTTGACTGTGCAGGCGTTAGCGACCGTCGTCAAGCTCGTTCTAAATACGGTGCTAAACGCCCTAAGGGCTAATGGTTCTCCGTTAGTAAGGCCAAGCACTAAATTTTTAAATTAATTGTTTTGGGTATTGACTCTAAAAGAGCAAACCTGAAGATACCGGAGATACAAAATGCCTAGAAGACGCGTAATAGGTCAACGTAAAATTCTTCCAGATCCTAAGTTCGGATCGGAACTTCTTGCTAAATTCGTTAACGTAGTAATGTTAGACGGCAAGAAATCTACTGCTGAAAAAATCGTTTATGGTGCGTTAGACGTGGCTGCTGAGAAATCAGGCAAGTCGCACCTAGAAATCTTTGAAGCTGCACTTGAAAACGTTCGCCCACAGGTAGAGGTTAAATCTCGCCGTGTTGGTGGTTCAACGTACCAAGTACCAGTTGAAGTACGTCCAGTACGTCGCAACGCATTAGGTATGCGTTGGTTAGTAGACGCTGCACGTAAGCGTGGCGAAAAATCTATGGGCTTACGTTTAGCTCAAGAAATCGTTGACGCTGCTGACAACAAAGGCACTGCGGTTAAGAAACGTGAAGACGTTCACCGTATGGCTGAAGCGAATAAAGCATTCGCTCATTACCGTTGGTAATCTGCCCTTAACCTTTAAGAGGATCATATGGCACGTACAACTCCACTTGAGCGTTACCGTAATATTGGTATTTGTGCTCACGTAGATGCAGGCAAAACCACCACAACAGAACGAGTTCTGTTCTACACGGGTCTTTCTCATAAGATCGGTGAAGTACATGATGGCGCTGCAACTATGGATTGGATGGAGCAGGAACAAGAGCGTGGTATCACAATCACTTCTGCTGCAACAACGTGTTTCTGGAAAGGGATGGACGCTCAATTTGACGACCATCGTATCAATATTATTGATACGCCAGGACACGTAGATTTCACTATCGAAGTAGAGCGTTCTTTACGCGTACTAGATGGTGCGGTAGTTGTTCTTTGTGCTTCATCTGGTGTACAGCCGCAAACTGAGACAGTCTGGCGTCAAGCGAACAAATACGAAGTTCCGAGAATGATCTTCGTAAATAAAATGGATCGCACAGGCGCTGACTTCTTAACGGTTGTAGAGCAGGTGGAATCTCGTCTTGGAGCAACGCCTGTTCCAATTCAGCTTCCAATTGGGGCTGAAGACGACTTTAAAGGTGTTATAGACCTTATCAAGATGAAAGCCATTAACTGGAATGAAGAAGACCAGGGAATGACTTTCACTTATGAGGCTATTCCGGCAGACCTTCAGGAATTAGCTGAAGAATGGCGTTCTCACTTAGTTGAGAGTGCAGCTGAAGCATCTGAAGAACTGATGGAAAAATACTTAGAAGGTGAAGACCTGACTGAAGCTGAAATTAAAGCAGCTTTACGTCAGCGCACATTAGCAAACGAAATTGTTCCCATGACGTGTGGTAGTGCATTTAAAAATAAGGGTGTTCAAGCTGTGCTTGATGCTGTTATTGAATATATGCCTGCACCAACACAAGTGAAACAAATCCAAGGTATCGTTGAAGATGGTACTGAGGAAGAACGTCCTGCTGATGACAACGCACCGTTTGCCGCACTTGCTTTTAAGATTGCGACAGACCCGTTCGTTGGCACCTTGACCTTCTTCCGTGTTTACTCTGGTACAGTTAAACAGGGTGACGCGGTATATAACCCAGTTAAAAGTAAGCGTGAGCGACTTGGTCGTATCGTTCAGATGCATTCAAACTCACGTGAAGAGATCAAAGTAGTCTACGCAGGCGACATCGCGGCGGCTATTGGTCTTAAAGACGTAACAACAGGTGAAACACTGTGTGATCCGAACTCAATCATTACGCTTGAGCGTATGGAGTTCCCAGAGCCAGTTATCTCTGTTGCGGTTGAGCCTCGCACAATCGCTGACCAAGATAAGATGGGGATTGCGCTGGGTAAACTAGCTGCAGAAGATCCGTCTTTCCGCGTACAAACTGACGAAGAATCAGGCCAGACTATTATTTCTGGTATGGGTGAACTTCACCTTGATATCATTGTCGACCGTATGAAACGTGAATTCAGTGTTGAATGTAACGTTGGTAAGCCGCAGGTAGCATACCGTGAAGCTATCCGCTCAGCTGTTGAAGTTGAAGGAAAGTTCGTACGTCAATCAGGTGGTCGTGGTCAATATGGTCACGTCTGGCTTAAACTTGAACCGATGGATATTTCGGAAGATGAAGCGCCAACTTACGAGTTCGTTAACGAAATCGTTGGTGGTGCGGTTCCTAAGGAATACATCCCTGCGGTAGATAAAGGCATCCAAGAGCAAATGACTCAAGGTGTGCTGGCAGGCTACCCATTACTTGGCGTCAAGGCGACTCTATTTGATGGTTCATTCCATGATGTAGACTCGAATGAGATGGCATTTAAGATTGCAGGTTCAATGGCGATGAAGAAAGGTGCGCTTGAAGCAAATCCTGCTCTTCTGGAACCAGTAATGAAGGTTGAAGTTATCACTCCTGAAGAAAACATGGGTGATGTAGTTGGTGACTTAAATCGTCGCCGCGGCATGATCGAAGGCATGGAAGAAGCATTTGGTGGTCTTAAGCAAATTAATGCGCAAGTACCACTTTCTGAAATGTTTGGTTATGCAACTGATCTGCGATCTGCAACACAAGGCCGTGCATCGTACTCTATGGAGTTCTTAAAGTATGCAGAAGCCGCGAAGAATGTTGCAGATGCAATAATTGCAGCTCGCGCTGTTACATGATTTAGCTTGTCTGGCCCAATAGTGGGTCAGGCGTTAATTTCTTTATAGGAATTTTTTAAGATGGCAAAAGAAAAGTTTGAACGCGTAAAACCGCACGTAAACGTAGGTACAATCGGCCACGTTGACCACGGTAAAACTACCCTAACTGCAGCAATCACTAACGTACTTGCAAAAGTATACGGTGGTGTAGCGAAAGACTTCGCATCAATCGATAACGCTCCAGAAGAGCGTGAGCGTGGTATCACAATCTCAACTTCACACGTTGAGTACGATACACCAACTCGTCACTACGCACACGTAGACTGTCCAGGACACGCCGATTATGTTAAAAACATGATCACTGGTGCTGCTCAAATGGACGGCGCAATCCTAGTAGTTGCTGCGACTGACGGTCCTATGCCACAAACTCGTGAGCACATCCTACTTTCTCGTCAGGTTGGTGTACCTTACATCATCGTATTCATGAACAAATGTGACATGGTTGACGACGAAGAGCTACTTGAGCTAGTTGAGATGGAAGTTCGTGAACTTCTTTCTGAGTACGACTTCCCAGGTGATGACTTACCACTAATCCAAGGTTCTGCGCTTAAAGCGTTAGAAGGCGAGAAAGAGTGGGAAGACAAAATCGTTGAGCTTGCAGAAGCACTAGATTCTTACATCCCAGAGCCAGAGCGTGACATCGATAAGCCATTCATCATGCCTATCGAAGACGTATTCTCAATCCAAGGTCGTGGTACAGTTGTAACTGGCCGTGTTGAAGCTGGTATCATCAACGTGAATGACGAAGTTGAAATCGTAGGTATCAAAGAAACTACGAAGACAACGTGTACAGGTGTTGAGATGTTCCGTAAGCTTCTAGACGAAGGTCGTGCGGGTGAGAACATCGGTGCACTTCTACGTGGTACTAAGCGTGAAGACGTTGAACGTGGTCAAGTACTAGCGAAGCCTGGTTCAATCACTCCACACACGAAGTTCACTTCAGAAGTATACGTACTTTCTAAAGATGAAGGTGGTCGTCACACGCCATTCTTCAAAGGTTACCGTCCACAGTTCTACTTCCGTACAACTGACGTAACAGGTGACGTACAGTTACCAGACGGCGTTGAAATGGTAATGCCTGGTGACAACATCAAGATGACTGTAGAGCTAATCGCTCCAATCGCGATGGACGAAGGTTTACGCTTCGCTATCCGTGAAGGTGGCCGTACAGTTGGTGCTGGTGTTGTAGCTACTATCGTTGAGTAATATCAACAGATAGAGCTTCACAGCTCATAAAAAGGTCGCCTAGGCGGCCTTTTTTAATGGTTAAAGAAAAATGAGTTGAGCATTCACTCATCATTACTACTACTTTTTATTCCTCTAAAACTAATAGCTTAACTTGCCCCTAGGCTTCCTCTTTTGTTTCATCATTTCGTCATGAAAAGTCACTTTTTAAGTAACAAAACCTTTTTACCATAACCGCGCTGATTACTCTTGTGCAGTTTAGTTAGCACTCTAACTCTTTAAAAATAACGTACTAACGGAACGTAACGATGAAAATTAATAAAATTGCCACTGCAATTGGCTTAACGTTGGCATTCTCAGCCACCGCCAATGCGGGCGTGTTACCAGATAGTCAAAAACAAAATGATTGGTATAGTGCCGCAGAAGCTAAAGTAACAAAAAAAGAAGCGGTAGCTCAGGCTGAGCAAACGTTTAAAGCGAAGAATGTCATTCTATTTGTTGGTGACGGTATGGGTATCTCAACGCTCACTGCATCCCGCATCATGGCAGGGCAAATGGAAGGTAAGACGGGTGAAGAAGGCCTACTTAGCTTTGAGGAGTTTCCTTATTCTGCGCAAATTAAAACGTATAACGTTGATGCGCAAACCCCTGATTCAGCGGGGACGATGACGGCCATTATCTCAGGGGTTAAAACGGATGTTGGCGTAATTGGGGTTAATGAAAATATTGAACGTGGCAAGTGTGCGACAGTTGCTGGCAATGAGTTAATCACGGCGACTGAACTGGCTGAAATTAAGGGCCTAGCAACTGGGGTAATATCAACAGCACGTATCACACACGCAACACCAGCAGCGACCTATGCAAAATCGGCTGATCGTAATTGGGAAGATGTATCAGATATGCCAGCGGATGCAATAGAAGCTGGTTGTGAAGATATTGCCTCACAACTGGTTAATTTTGAGAAAAATCTAGAAGCGCGTTTCGTTGGTACGGATGTAGATGGTCTTGATGTGGTAATGGGCGGCGGTCGTCGCCACTTCTTACCAAAAGATGTGTCATTTAATTCGGCTGATGCTGTCAGCAGTGTTGAAGGTGACCGTACCGATGAGCGTGACTTAACTGCTGAATGGCAAGCAATGTACCCTGATGGCAAGTATGTGATGGACCAAGCTGGCTTCGATGCACTGGTTGGCGATGAGAAAAAAGTTTTTGCATTGTTTAACGAATCACATATGCAGTATGAAGCAGATCGTGATAATGACGTTGCAGGTGAGCCTTCACTTTCACAAATGACAACTAAAGCAATCGATATATTGAAGAATAATGAAAAAGGCTTCTTTTTAACTGTTGAATCAGGTCGTATTGATCATGCCCATCACGCAGGCAACGCTTATAACGCGTTAAACGATACTATTGAATTTGCTAAAGCGGTGCAATCAGCAGTCGATAACACGAACCCTGAAGAAACATTAATCCTTGTTACTGCTGATCACAGCCATGTATTTACGATTGCTGGCTATCCCAAGCGTGGTAATCCAATCCTAGGTCAAGTAGTTGCAGTGGGTAGCGAAGAGCCAAGTCTTGCTGCAGATGGTATGCCTTATACCACCGTTGGTTATGCAAATGGTTTAGGGTTTCGTGATTTAGGCGATGAAACTGATGCAGATGCATCATATAACGACGCTGCTTTTGCAGGCCGCGCTGATTTAGTGGGGGTTGATACGACTGCACCAGGTTATCACCAAGAAGCCATCGTGCCGTTAAGTTCAGAGACTCATGCTGGTGAAGATATTTCACTGCATGCGAAAGGTCCAGGTGCGCAACTTGCGCAAGGGGTTGTGGAGCAGAATGTAATTTTCCACATCATTAATCAAGCTCTCGAACTAATTGAAGAATAATGGCGACGACGATGAAAAAACTAAATTTAATTTCTCTTGCTGTAGTAGTGGCATTAACGGGTTGTTCTGATGATGATGACAACTCACCAAAAACGTTAACGGTTGAAAACACACTCGCTGTGGGGTCAGAGCAGTGTGTAAACGGTGGTACAGAAACGCTAACTGGCACCGATAGCAATGATAACGGTACATTAGACTCAGCAGAAGTTACCGATACAACTTTGTCATGTAATGCACCGGCAACCACCTTAACAGCAGCACAGCTAGCGCCGCTTACGGATAATGACTGGTTTAAAGAAGCGCAAGTCAAAGTGGCTACTAGCGAAGAAAACATTGCTGCAGTTGCGAAAGACTCAGGTAAAGCGAAAAACGTGATCCTGTTTGTAGGTGATGGCATGGGTATTTCGACCGTGACTGCTGCACGTATTATGGCAGGTCAGCTAGAAGGTAAGCTAGGTGAAGAGCACCAACTTAGCTTTGAAGCTTTACCGTTTTCTGGTTTTGCTAAAACCTATAACGTGGATGCGCAAACACCTGATTCAGCGGGCACGATGACGGCAATGGCATCAGGTGTAAAAACCGATGCAGGTGTTATCGGCGTTGATGAAGATATCGAACGTGGCAACTGTGCAACGGTTGCGGGCAATGAGCTGGTAACGGCAACGGAGCTGGCTGAGATTGCTGGTAAGTCGACAGGGATTGTATCGACTGCGCGTATTACACACGCAACGCCTGCTGCAACGTATGCAAAATCGGCAGATCGTAACTGGGAAGACGTATCAGATATGCCTGAAGCTGCAGTTACTGCTGGCTGTGAAGATATTGCATCGCAGTTAGTTAATTTTGAGGCAAACTTAGAAGCACGCTATGCCGGCTTAAATGTTGATGGTTTAGAAGTTGTGATGGGCGGCGGTCGTCGTCATTTCTTACCTAAAGACGCTGCATTTAACTCAGCAGATGCTGTGAGCTCTGTGGAAGGCGACCGTACCGATGGTCGCGACCTAACTGCAGAATGGAAAGCGAAATACCCAGCGGGTCAGTACGTGATGGACCAAGCAGGTTTTGATGCAATCAATGCAGATACAACAGAGCGCGTATTTGGTCTGTTTAATGAATCACATATGCAATACGAAGCAGACCGCGCGAACGATGTTGCTGGTGAGCCGTCACTTTCTGAAATGACCGCAAAAGCAATTGATGTACTCGATAACAACGACAATGGTTTCTTCTTAACTGTTGAAGCTGGTCGTATTGATCATGCTCACCATGCGGGCAATGCATACAATGCATTAAGCGACACAGTTGAGCTTTCAAAAGCTGTGCAAGTTGCCCTTGATAAAACCAGTATTGAAGACACGTTAATAATCGTAACAGCTGACCACAGCCACGTATTTACCATTGCAGGCTACCCAAAACGTGGTAACCCAATACTAGGTAAAGTGGTACCAGTGGGGAGTGATGAACCATCACTTGCCGCCGATAATATGCCGTACACAACGGTTGGTTATACCAATGGCGGTGGTTTCCGTGACCTAGGTGATGAAACCGATGCTGATGCAGGTTATAACTTTGCACCGGTGACAGGTCGCGTTGACCTTACCGATGTTGACACAACAACACCAGGCTTCCACCAAGAGGCTGTTGTACCATTGGGTTCCGAAACACATGCTGCAGAAGATGTGGGTGTGTATGCAGTAGGCCCTGGCGCGCATTTAGTAACGGGTACTAATGAGCAAAGCCTTATTTTCCATGTAATGGATTATGCCGCTGACCTTGTTAAACAAGCCGATGCTAAATTAGCACAGTAATGAGTTTTTGGGAGGCACTTAGAGCCTCCCTTACTCTGTAAGTTATTGATAGAAAACCGCAGATAAAAAGAGAATACCGTGAAAGCAGCTATCTTAATTGCCACATTAATGAGTCCACTCGCCGTTGCTGGCCAATGCAACATGAACACAGGTTTTACGCAAGCCAACTACAAAGTGACGACAGGTACTATTACTAATAAACAGCACACAGAAAGCATTTTTACTCTTTGGCGTACGCCGCATCAAGTGGCTAAACAAAACCCACAGTTTATTGAATTATGGCAAGAGTTACGGAATCAACAAATAAGACCAATTCGTTACTTTCAAGAGGCGCAGCGCGGTATTGAGTATCAACCCTCAGAAGTGCAAGGCAAGCAAGATTGGAGTAGTAAGTATCAGTTAGTCAGCGATAAGCTTTTAGCCTCAATGACGCACCAGAAAAGTACAGGTGAAGGCTGTGAGCTGGTGGAGTATTATACAAAGCAGCAAGGTGAGAGCAAGATAGAGCTAAGCTGGCTTGCGAATCAAAAATTACTAAAATCAATTCGCATTTCATCACCACGCTATAGTCGTGAAATTGTTTTAACAGCCAGCAATCATAATCAACAAAAGGTGAAGGCACAGTTTGCAGAGTGGGATAACTATCAAACCACAGATTACGCAGACATTGGCGACAATGAAAACGACCCATTCCTCGCAAAAATGATTAACCAAGGCTTTGTTGAACATGGCGCCAGTGGTTTTTATGATGCTCAAGGTAACCAGTTACAAGGCTCACACAAACATCATCATTAATAAGAGTTATTGGCCATAATTGCTTATGGGCTTTAGCTCTTGGTTTTTTCTTATTAACCCCAAGGTTATAGGATACAAGATAATTTTAGGAGTGTGTGATGACAAAGCATGTTGTGGTAACAGGTGCAAATAAAGGTATTGGCCTTAATTTTTGCAAGCAATACGTGACGAAAGGGTATCGAGTAACCGCCGTTGTTCGTTCCCCTAGTGAAGAGCTTAAAGCATTAGATATCAAAATCATTAGTGATATTGATGTGGCCAACGCCGATGATGTTACCACGTTAGCAAATCACCTCCATGGTGACAAAATTGATATTTTGATTAATAACGCTGGTGTTTTTCATAACGAAACTTTAGACGATATGGACTTTAGTGCAATTGAAAAACAACTTCACGTGAATGCTATCGCCCCTGTTCGAGTCACTCACGCACTACTACAAAGTTTGGGCCTTAATGCGAAGGTTGCGATGATCACATCACGAATGGGGTCAATTGCCGACAATAGTTCTGGTGGTTATATTGGTTATCGTATGTCTAAGGCTGCACTGAATGCCGCAGGAGTAAGTTTGGCGCACGAGCTTAAAGATAAAAAAATTGCGGTTGGATTATTTCATCCTGGGTTTGTGCAAACGCAAATGGTTAATTTTGCAGGTGATATTAGCCCCGACACAGCAGTAGAGCGTTTAATAAAACGTATTGATGAACTAAACCTGAGTAATACCGGAGGCTTTTGGCATTCCAATGGTGAAACCTTGCCTTGGTAAGGCAAGCTCACCTTGTTTAAAAATAGGGTAGTTAGTGGTTAAATTGCTGCTAACTACTGATAACTTTCGCTAATTTTTGAACTTATTGTTTGCTATACTCGTACAATTGAAAGCCATATCGATGTAGAGAGCAGCACATGGAATTAGAGCAGAATAGCGATTTAACTCTTCCCCTTTTTTATTTTGACGAGAACCTTCACCGTCGTGACATTGAGTCCCCAGATTTACTTTTGCATGTCACGCTCAGTGAAGAGTTGCTGACTCAGCTTTGTCAAAACCCTGCGCAAGATAGCAGCGTAGCTATAACGCTGACAGATTACCGTGTTGATGTTCTTAGCGTTGATTACCAATCGCTTATTGATACAGAACACGATGCCCAATTAACCCTTGTTCGAGGCCCCTTACTAAGTGCAATGTTAAGCACCGAAGGGGAGCATAGCTTTGTATCGCCACAAGTCGATATGATGCCAACATTTGATTTGGGTGATGACATCGAAGATAGTGAGGAAGAAGGATGAAAAAGGCCTTAACCACGCTGTTTGGTTTAATATTATTAAGCGGTTGTGCTTATTTAGGTGCAGCGCATTACGATGAACTTTTTGGCAAAGAGCAGCCTCAAGAACGAGTAGTCGCTGCAGCCTCAGCTGAAGGTGTAGAGTTTTTAACGGATGTAAAACCTGTGCTTGATAGCCGATGTGTTGTGTGCCATGGCTGTTATGATGCACCGTGTCAGTTAAAACTGTCATCAGTAGAAGGAATTGATCGTGGCCTTAGTAAAGAGCGCGTTTATGATGGGACACGTTTACTTGCTCAGGAGCCTAGCCGACTACTGTTTGACGCACTTGATACTGCTCAGTGGCGTGAAAAAGGTTTTACTCCGGTGCTCAATGAGCGCATTCAAACTGAAGAAGCCAACCTTGCAGGCAGTGTGCTTTATAATGCCCTAGTGCTTAAACAAAGCAGCCCATTACCTGCGCAAGCAATTTTAGGCGATGAATTTGATTTCAGCCTTGATCGCGAGCAAACTTGTACCACAATGGGTGAATTCGATTCATTTGCTAAAAATAACCCTCACAGTGGTATGCCTTATGGTTTACCGGGGATTTCAACTGAAGAGTTTCAGCATCTTGCTAAATGGTTAAGAAAGGGGGGCTATTTAGCTCACATCGAGCCACCAGAGCCCGATGTTCTTGAGCAGGTTAAGCGTTGGGAGGCATTTTTTAATCAAGATGATCTAAAAGCTCAGCTAGCTGCGCGCTATATTTATGAACATTGGTATTTGGCTCATATTTACTTCCCTGAGCATGCTGATAAGCATAGTTATTTTAAACTCGTGCGTTCATCAACTCCGCCAGGGCAAGATATCAAAGTAATAAGTACTCGTCGTCCTTATGAAGATCCTAAAGTTGAACGAGTTTACTATCGCTTAATGCATGATCGCTCAACTATTTTAGCGAAAACGCACCTGCCTTTAGCACTTAATGATGAGAAGCTTGAACGCTTACATTCGCAATTCATTGAGGCTGACTATCAGGTAAATAAGCTACCGAGTTATAAACCTGAAGTTGCATCAAACCCATTTAAAGCATTTGCTGCAATCCCTGTTAACTCACGCTATCAATTTATGCTTGATGAAGCTGAGCTGATAATTATGGGCTTCATAAAAGGGCCTGTATGCCGTGGTCAAATAGCCTTAAATGTTATTAATGATCAATTTTGGGTGGCTTTTGCTAAGCCTGAAATGGCAGCTACACCTAAAGTGGGTGAGTTATTATTACAGCACGAAGATGCACTTGCATTGCCTGCTGAAGAAGAGAGTAATGCTTTACCAATTTCCAGTTGGGTAAAATACTCTAAACGTCAAAACCAGTATTTGTCGGCAAAAGTCGCGCTGGCCAATAAAATGTTTGAAAATGGCCAACATTTAACAACGGATCTACTTTGGCAAGGTGACGGACATAACCAAAATGCGGCGCTAACAGTTTTCCGTCATTTTGATAGCGCAACGGTTGTCAAAGGTTGGATAGGCCAGCAGCCAAAAACAGCGTGGGTGCTTGATTATGCGTTGTTTGAACGTATTCACTATTTGCTGGTGGCAGGCTTCGACGTGTATGGCAATATAGGCCATCAGTTACTTACCCGTTTATATATGGACTTTTTACGTTTAGAAGGTGAAGCGAATTATTTGGCATTGCTACCAGAGGCAAAACGTAAGGAAATTAAAGCGCAGTGGTATCGTAAATCGCCACCTAGCTTAACTAACTTCTTCGAAGATGAGTTATCGTTTAGTCAACCAACAGGCATTGATTATAAAACATCAGATCCGCAAGCTGAGTTGTTCACTATGTTAAAAGCAAAGTTGCAGTCTGTTTTGAGCCCTCGATTTGACTATACAAAGGTACCAGAGCCGTTAGCCAGTATTAATCATTTACCTGTTAAGGCAGTGAATCTATTGCCACAAATATCGTTTGTGTTAGTAAAAAATGGCAGCGATAAACACAAGGCATACACACTTATTCATCATAATGCTCACTATAATATTTCGAGCTTGTTGAATGAAGAAGGGCAACGTGCTTATGCAGAAGACACTGTCACTATTGTGCCTGGTTTTATTGGTGATTACCCTGAAGCTATTTGGTATCTACACAATGAACAGCAAGTCGCTGCGTTTGCATCTGGACTTGCAAAAGTGACGGATGAAGCTGCATATCGAGATTTAAAAAGTGAGTTTGCAATTCGCCGAACCCATCCGCAGTTTTGGCAGTACAGTGATATTTTGCACCAAACAGCGAAAGAATACCGTGGTGTTGAGTTTGGCCTATTCGATTACAACCGCTTAGAGAATAGGTAATAACGAGTAAGTAGTCTGATTTATAAAGCCTACAGCTATAGGCTTTATAAATCTTTTTATACTACACTGAATATAAAAAATACTTGAGTCGGATATGTTAGATCTGGTTGTAGATATCAGAAAACGATATCGCTGGGGATTGTTGGCAATCGCCATTTTAATTTCGGTATCTGTGTCTTTGATGCAGTATTTACTTTATATTCAAAAAGGTGATGCGCAAGTTATTAACATCGCTGGTAAACAGCGCATGTTGTCACAAAAAATAGCGCTTTATGGAAATGCGCTTATCTTCGAACAATCAGGGCAAACACAGCAGCATCGCATGCTATTGCAGCACGCTGTAGAGCAATTCGTGGCGGGCCATCAGTTTTTACTTCAAAAAGATAGCAGTGGACAGTTTCTTTATTTAAATGATGCGCTAAAGGCTCACTATTTCTCTTCTCCAACACAGCTAGACTTGCACGTTAAGCAATACATTAGCAAAGCGCAGCAGCTATTAAATAGTCGCTCTAATTATGGTACTCAAGGTCGCTCCCCATTTAGCAGTGAACATTTAGAAAAGCTTTTAATGGACTTAGATAAAGCTGTTTATCTCTTAGAGCAAAGCGCTGTTACCAAGGTAAAAGTCATTTCTATATTAGAGATTGCTTTTTGGGTTATTGCGATTGGATTGCTGATTGTGGAGCTTATATTTATCTTCAAACCAATGGAAAAGCTCATTGCAAAAACCATAAAACAATATCAGCAACAAAAAGAAGTGGTAGAGCGTGTTAGCCATAATAAAGAGCGTTTTATAGCTCGCGCCAGTCATGAATTTAGAACACCATTGCAAGGATTGACAGCGTCAATAGGGGCGCTGGATATTAATGATAATCAGCAACTCACAAAAAAGCAGGCTTTATACTGCGTAAATAGGTTAGTCTCAATGCTGGATGAGCTACTTGATTTGCAGAAGCTTACTACAGGGGAGTGGCAGCTGAATTTAGCACAAGGCAATTTATTAACTAGCCTTCAGCAGGCCGTTACTCCGTTTGAATATGCGTGTAATGATAAAAAAATTACTTTTACGATTAACTTTGCAGAATCAGTAAACAAAGAGGTTATTAGTGATCATGGGCGACTCCAACAAGTATTTGCAGAGCTTGTAAACAATGCTGTCAAGTTCACTCCAACACAAGGGCGTATAGCGGTTACAGCCAGTTGCCAAGGTGAGAAAGGTTTTATATTTGAGGTGCAAGATAATGGTAAAGGGTTTGACCACTCATCCAGTGATTTTTTAAATGACGAGCAAGATGCAGAGCAGAATTTTCAAGGTTTAAAAACGGGACTGCTCAGGGTAAAACAAATTATTAAAGCGCTTGAAGGGGATATTCAGTTTTTTAATGTCCAGCCCCATGGCGTGAAAGTGGTAGTAAAGCTAGCCTTTAAGCAAGCACCCAAAGAGGCAACTAAGGCATTATTACCTAGTAGCTTGCATTGTTTAATTGTTGAAGATAACACTTTAAATGCGACAATATTAGGCCGCATTCTGAGCCAATTTAATTATACTTATGATATAGCGCCAAACGGTTTAATCGCGACAGATATGACCGAAACTAAGCCATATGATGTGATATTCATGGATCTCAACATGCCTGTGATGGATGGCTTTCAAGCAATCGACATAATTAGAAATGAGCAATGTCAACTGACGCCTATTTTGGCTGTAACAGCCAATACCTCCAGTGAAGATTTGCAACGCATCTATGCGTTAGGTGCAAACCTTCACTTATATAAACCAATAACAGCCGAAACAGTAGAAAAAGCCTTGACGATTATGTTTGCTGAAAATAGACCAGAATAAGCGCCATTAAAGGTTTTAATTACTGACTTTTATATCGCCGACGCCCACCTCAACATCAATCTCAAATTGCCCATTACCACTATAGTTTGAGTGTGAACTGACAATTTTTCTGCTTTGTTTTGCTTCATTTAGCATGCCACGAATTTTTGTATCACCCACACCTGTTTCCAGCTCAATACGTTTGTAGTCATCAAGTGCACTATCGATACGCACCGCTCCCACTCCAAGCTCAATATCCACAGAGTTACTTGTATCATTTATTTCAATGTCACCCACACCTAGCTCTACATCAATCGCCATAGTGCTGGGCATTTTTACTAACCAATTTTGTTGAATATCATCGTTATCAAGCTTTAAGCTCAGTGAGCCTGCGTTTTGTGAGTGACTTAGTTTAATATCTGATAAGTCCATCTCAGAGTCAAACCAACCTGTATCGTTTTTGGGCTCAATACGCACTGTGACCACTACTTCGCTGCCTGCGTAGTTTTGTACTTCTAAGCTGCCAACTGGAAAATCGATTTCAAGCTGGCTTGTGCCATTAATTGCAAAGGTGTGATTGAGCTCTCGTGAATCTTTTGCTGTAGAGTCTGAAGTTGCCAGTATCAGGCCTATTGCAGCCACACAAAGTAATTTTTTCATTGTTTTTTTTCCTGTAAATGACCTTTTATACCTTAGTCGCAGCTGTATTCAAAAAAGGTTTAAACGATTTTTAATTTTTTATCGAATGGGGTAACGTCAAGCTAACGGTAACTTAGAATGAGGATTCAACGTGCAACAAGTGCAGTTGGTTAATGTTAAAGCCAGCCTAAAGGGGCCGGGTAATGATATTTATTTTTTAGATGATCTCAATATTAATGTATCGGCATTGCAGCAATGGGTTTTACTTGGCGCCAATGGCGCGGGTAAATCAGCAGTGGCTGCAGCCATTGCCGGTTTTGCTAAAATAGAGCAAGGCCACTATGAGAATAGCTTTGAGCGCGTTGCATTGGTCTCACCAGACAGCCAAAAGCAGCTACTCGCGGCGGAGCTAACAAAAGATCAAGATGACATTGTTGAGGGTGTTACTGTCTCTAGCACCGTTTACGAGATTATTATTGCAGGCCGTGATGAGCAGCAGCTTGATAATGAGTTGCTACAACAATTAATTGCCATGTTTGATTTTAAAGATAAGCTTAGCAAGGCATTTCGCGATTTATCAACCGGAGAAACCCGTAAATTATTGTTAATTCAGGCTTTGGTAGGGCGACCAGATTTACTTGTGCTTGATGAGCCGTTTGATGGCTTAGATGTCACGGCAATGGCCGAACTTAATCTGTTACTCGCAGAGCTTAGTAAAACAACAACCCTCATTTTTGTACTCAATAGATTAACTGAAATACCTGACTTTGTTGATCACTACGGCTATGTTAAAGAAGGTCATGTGGCTCAGCAATTAGCAAAGCCAACAACCGAGCAGCGCGATGATTTACTAAAGCTATTGCATCTCACTCATACGGAGTTACAAATACCTAACGCAGATACTGATCATCAAGCACCCCCGCTCACAGAACCTATGCTGGTAAGACTAAATAATGCTTCAGTGAGTTATGGTGGTGAGGCAGTTTTTGAAAACCTAAACTGGCAAATAAATCAAGGCGAACATTGGCAGTTAACAGGCAAAAATGGCTCAGGTAAAACCTGCTTGCTGAACCTTATCACTGGCGATAACCCGCAGTGTTATAACAACGATATTAAGGTGTTTGGTTTTCAGCGTGGCAGTGGTGAGAGTATTTGGCAAATTAAACAGCACATTGGTTATATCTCTAATGCGCTGCATATGGATTATCGGGTTAGTATCACTGCACTCAATACCCTTATATCGGGTTTTTATGACAGTATTGGCCTTTATCAAAAAGCCACTGATAAACAGCTAGAAATTGCTACCAAGTGGTTAGCTTTGCTGGGTTTAAGTGACAAAAAAAATAGCTCTTTTAGTCAGCTATCCTTTGGTGATCAGCGATTATTATTGATTGCGAGGGCAATGATAAAACACCCTAATTTATTAATTTTAGATGAGCCTTGCCTTGGCCTTGATGAAGCAAATAGGCAGCGAGTGCTATTACTTATAGAAAAAATCTGCGCCGCAGGGACAAGTACTGTTGTGTACGTTAATCATCATGCAAGTGACAAAATCAAAGGTATCGAACACTACTTAGAGATGGCTGATTTCACAAAAAAAGCGCCATAAAAGGCGCTTATAAAATTTGAATTTGATTATAGAACATTTAGATACGTGTAACCGTGAAGCCTTTATCGGTTAGCTGCTTTAGCAAACCATGTTGTTCAGGCAAGTGCAAAGCACCAACGGCAATAAATAGTTTTTCTTTGCCAATACGTGATGAAAGTTGCTTTACCCAATTATTATTGCGATCGATTAGCATTACTTGCTCACTTAGTTCACCATATTGAGAATCATCAAAACTTTCGTTATAAAACTTTGCTAGCGTTTTCATATCGCCAGATTTCCACGCATTGATAAGGCCAAAAAAGTAAGTGTCTACATCAGCTAGCTGCTCAAATGTTTCTTCAATCATCTTATCGTTCATAACTGCTAAATGAGTAAACATTTCCATTTGTAGCTCAAGAGTTTCTAATTCACCGATAGGTTTATTGTGTGCTTGCGCATAAGCAAGTACTTGTTTGTCTATACCATACTGGTCAGAGAATCCCACATTTTGAAACTCCATTTGCATCATGGTGACCATCACAGCCCAAGGCGCTAAGTTTTTAAACATTGCGATATCGATAGACTTATCGGCAAAGTATTTTTGTAGCTTATTGAAGTTATCTACAGAAAGCTCTGATTGCAGTGTTTTTCCATCTTTAAGCATCATAAAAGGCAATGAGCGGCGCTGCATTTCGGTTGCTGAAATGGTGCTGATATCGACCTCAACAATCACTTCATCACTATCCTCAATTGCAGATGTAACCTTATTTGGTAGACCTTGCATGCTTTTATCACCCACATGCACAGTGCCAAATAAATAGGACGAAATACCGTTTTTTTCTATTTTCCATAGTCCTGGCTCTGCCAATGCACATTGGCTAAAACCAAGTAATAGCACCATAAAAAACAGAGCATTAAAGCGCTGAATGAATCTCATAATTTTCTCTTTCAAATTGTGACTGTTTTCAATACTAAACTAATTTTCCACAAGCAGTTAAATTAAATCGAATGAAAGCAGAAAAAATACCAGACAAGAGCTAAAAATTAATCAGCTATAGAATAGCTAATAAACAGGTATGAAATTTCCATATTTGTATAAAAGTGAAATATAAACCCTTTTTAAATCATATTTTGAATATTAATTCCTTTTTAAGTGTTTTTTATATGTTTTTTTGAATTAATTTTATTGTTGACTTGAAGGGCTTAGCGCGGTACTAATAGAAAAAGGCAGCGGGATGGCTAGATTTCCGCTACAAATGAACAAAATTTGGTTACAGATAAATGCTTACAAACAAACTTTCTCTAATTCTGATTAACGTCGTGGTGATTATTATTACCGCGGGGGCGAGTTAGTGCTTAGAGAAAAGTGAAGCATTTAAAAAGCCCCCCGCACTTAACAGTTCGGGGGGCTTTTTCGTTTTAAGGTTTGAGTTGCAGCAAATACACAATGTCACTGAGGAATGAGGATTTACGATGACAGGCGCAGAGTTAACAATCGATTTATTGGCCAAACATGGCGTTAAGGATGTTTTTGGTTACCCAGGTGGTGCCATCATGCCTATTTACGACGCTTTGTATGGTGCGCCAGTCAAACATTATTTGACGCGCCATGAGCAAGGGGCTGGCTTTGCAGCGGTGGGCTTTGCGCGAAGCACAGGTAAGTTAGGCGTGTGTTTTGCAACTTCCGGTCCAGGGGCGACCAACTTAATAACCGCGCTTGCCGATGCGATGATGGATTCGGTGCCATTACTTGCTATCACAGGTCAAGTACCAACCGCAGCGATAGGTTCCGACGCCTTTCAGGAAGTGGATGTGTTAGGCATGTCGTTATCATGCACTAAACATAGTTACATGGTTGAAAGAGCTGAAGACTTAGCCGAAATCCTACAAGAAGCCATCCATATAGCACAAAGCGGCCGCCCAGGCCCTGTGTTAGTTGATATCCCTAAAGACATCCAAATGGCGCAAGTACCATTCCACCCTTGGTTAGCCGCCGAAGATCACTTACCAACATTAGATTCAAACCAAGTTGCTATTGCCAATCAAATCTTAAGTGAAGCGCAGCGCCCTGTAGCGTATATCGGTGGTGGTGTACAAGCTGCCAATGCGCAAGATGAATTAATGCAGTTTTTAGAAAAAACACATATGCCAGCAGTATCAACATTAAAAGCCCTTGGCAGTGTATTACCTGATTATGAATATGACCTTGGCATGCTAGGTATGCATGGCGGTAAAGCGGCTAACTTAGCGGTGCAAGAGTGTGATGTTTTGGTCTGTATTGGTGCCCGCTTTGACGACCGTGTCACTGGCAACTTAAGCAAGTTTGCGGCAAAAGCAAAGGTTATTCACCTTGATATTGACGCGGCAGAGGTTGGTAAGCGTAAGCCTGCAAAAGCATCATTAGTGGCAGATTTAAAAACGTCTTTACCGCAACTTGATTGTTTTGTTACACCAGATGAGTGGCTAACGCATATCGAAAGCATGATGAAAGAGCATGCATGGCGTTATGACTATCCAGGCGAGAAAGTATTTGCACCTTACTTGTTAAACCAGCTAAGCCAAAAAATGCCATCAACGGGTGTGGTGTGCTGTGATGTGGGTCAGCACCAAATGTGGGTGGCGCAGCATATGAAGTTTAGCCACCCAAGTAATCATTTAAGTAGTGGTGGTGCAGGTACCATGGGTTTTGGTTTGCCGGCCGCTATTGGCGCACAAGTTGCTCGCCCAAGAGATTTTGTGATCACAGTGTCGGGTGATGGTTCAATCATGATGAACATTCAAGAACTGGCAACAATTCGCCGTAACAATCTGCCAGTTAAAATTCTAATCCTAGATAACCAGCGCTTAGGCATGGTACGTCAATGGCAGCAGCTATTTTTTGAAGGTCGTTATTCTGAAACAAACCTTTCAGATAATCCTGATTTTGTGCAGTTAGCAGCGGTGTTCGGCATTCCAGGTCAAACCATCACTAAAGCAGATGAAGTTGATGCTGCGGTTGATGCGTTAGTAAATAGTGAAGGCCCATACATTCTGCATGCCTGTATAGATGATAAAGAAAATGTATGGCCGCTTGTACCGCCCGGTGCTGCCAATGATGAAATGATGACGGAGACAGTAAAATGAAACACACCCTAACGATTGCACTAAAGAATCAAAGTGTTGCGGTAGAGCGCTTTTTACGCGTAGCGCGTCATCGCGGCTTTGACCTAACAACCATGAATTTAGAAATGGCTGACGAAGCGTTTCACGTCACTATGACGGTAGACAGCGATAAGCCAATTTATCTACTAACATCACAATTAAATAAATTGGTCGATGTTAAACACGTTAATGTTGAAAACCAATTTCAACAACAAGCAATCTAGTAAAAAAATCAACAGGTAACTAGAGCAATCAGATTGATGTTTTAGTGAGAAATAAATTAGGAATGAGGAAGTCAGTGGCATGCCACTGCAACAACTGAGGTAATTATGGCTAAATTAAGAAGTGCAACAACAACAGAAGGTCGCAAACGTGCTGGGGCGCGTGCTTTATGGCGTGCAACAGGGATGACAGATAAAGACTTTGGTAAGCCAATTATCGCTGTTGTTAACTCGTACACTCAGTTTGTACCAGGGCACGTTCATCTTAACCAACTCAGTGAGCTAATGGCCGAAACCATCACCGAAGCGGGTGGTGTACCAAAAGAATTTAATACCATTGCAATCGATGATGGTATCGCAATGGGTCACGGCGGCATGCTGTATTCACTCCCATCGCGTGATTTAATTGCTGACTCAGTGGAATACATGGTTAATGCACACTGTGCCGATGCCATGATCTGTATTTCTAACTGCGACAAAATCACCCCAGGGATGATGCTGGCAGCACTGCGTTTAAATATCCCCGTTATTTTTGTATCAGGTGGTCCAATGGAGGCGGGTAAAACACGCCTTGCTGATATCGACATTAAACTTGATTTAGTGGATGCCATGGTAAAAGGCGCTGATACCTCAGTAAGCGATGAAGACTCAGACAAAGTTGAGCGCTCTGCCTGTCCTACTTGTGGTTCATGTTCGGGCATGTTCACTGCCAACTCAATGAACTGCTTATTAGAAGCGATTGGCTTGGCACTGCCGGGTAACGGTACCACACTTGCAACGCATAAAGACCGTAAACAACTTTACGTTGAAGCGGGTGCGCGAATTGTTGATTTATGCCGTGAGTATTATCAAAAAGATAATGCAGCAGTATTACCGCGTGCTATTGCTAATCGCACTGCCTTTATGAATGCCATGGTGGTTGATATTGCCATGGGTGGTTCATCAAATACGGTTTTACACTTATTAGCTGCAGCGCAAGAGGCAGGTGTTGATTTTGATATGTCGCACATCGATGCGCTTTCTCGCAAAACTCCTTTCCTTTGTAAAGTGGCACCCGCAACCAATAAATATCACATTGAAGATGTACACCGCGCTGGTGGCATGATGGCAATTATCCGTGAATTAGGTAAGGCAGGCCTTGTCGATTTATCTGTTGATCACGTGGCGGGTCATACTATGGCTGAAATGGTGACTAAATGGGATGCGACTGACCCTAATAATGAAGTGGCGCAAAAATTCTATAAAGCAGGCCCAGCGGGTATCCGTACTACAAAAGCAATGAGTCAAGAATGCCGCTGGCCAGAACTTGATAATGACCGTGAAAACGGCTGTATCCGCAGTGTTGAAAATGCCTTTCGTCAAGATGGCGGCTTAGCAGTACTATCAGGTAACTTAGCCCTTGATGGCTGTATTGTTAAAAGTGCCGGTGTCGTTGAAGAAATGCTGCACTTTGAAGGCCCCGCAGTTGTATACGAATCACAAGATGATTCAGTTGAAGGGATTCTTAACGGTGAAGTGAAAGCGGGTGATGTGGTTGTTATTCGCTACGAAGGACCCAAAGGCGGCCCAGGCATGCAAGAAATGCTGTATCCAACGAGTTACTTAAAATCAGTGGGCTTAGGTGAAAAGTGTGCGCTTATCACAGATGGCCGTTTCTCGGGTGGTACATCGGGTTTATCTATTGGTCACGTTTCACCAGAAGCAGCAAGCGGTGGGGCAATCGCCTATGTTGAAAATGGCGATAAAATAGTAATTGATATCGCAACCCGTGAAATCACCTTAGCCCTGTCTGATGAAGAGCTTGAAGCACGTAAACAAAAGCAATTAGCACGCGGTAAAGATGCGTATAAACCACTGGACCGTGATCGCTATGTTTCATCTGCACTTAAAGCTTATGCGTTACTTGCAACCAGTGCAGACAAAGGGGCTGTGCGCGATTTAGCAAAACTTGAGGAGCTTAGTTAATTATGGTTTCTCAAGAGCTCGATTATTTTCGCGCTATCATTCAAGCGAACATGGAGCCGCTTGCAAAAGTCACCGAGGTCAGCGAAATGGCTGATCTTAGTGCACGGCTAGGCAACCATGTGTGGTTAAAGCGTGAAGACCAACAACCGGTTTATTCATTTAAACTTCGTGGTGCCTTTCATAAACTGAGCAAGTTGCCAAAAGGCTCTGATGTGATCACCGCTTCAGCGGGTAACCATGCGCAAGGTGTCGCACTCAGTGCCTCATTTTTAGGGCATAAAGCAACGATTGTAATGCCAGTCACAACACCAGAAATTAAAGTGAATGCAGTGCGTGCGTTAGGTGGTGAAGTGGTATTACACGGCCATCATTTTGATGCAGCAAAAGCCCATGCTTTAGAGCTTACTGAGCAGCGTAATGGGGTGTTTGTGCCACCGTTTGATGATCCCGATGTGATTGTTGGCCAAGGTACGGTTGCCCGTGAATTAATGCAGCAACTGAATGACCTTGATGCCGTCTTTATTCCTGTTGGCGGTGGTGGCTTACTTGCAGGCATGGCTGTGTATATAAAGTCGTTACGTCCTGATATCAAAGTCATAGGTGTTGAAGCTGATGAGAGTGCTTGCCTAAAAGCCGCGCTTGAAGCAGGCAAGCCCGTTGAGCTTGATCGTGTTGGTAGCTTTGCAGATGGCGTAGCCGTAAAAGTTATCGGCACAGAAACGTTTCGTTTAGCACAAAAATTTTGCGATGAGGTTGTCACTGTAACGGGCGATGAAATCTGCGCCGCAATGCAAGATATCTTTGTTTCAACCCGCGCTATAGCGGAGCCTTCAGGGGCGCTATCAACAGCGGGTCTGAAAAAGTGGTGCCAACAAAATGGGGTGAAAGGCTTAAACGTGGCTGCGATTTTATCGGGTGCGAATTTAAACTTTGACCGCTTACGTTATGTTGCTGAGCGAACGGCGCTAGGTGAAAAGAACGAAGCACTCCTTGCTGTGACGATTAAAGAAGAGAAGGGCAGCTTTAAGCAGTTTTGTAACTCGTTAGGCGGCAGGGCCATCACCGAGTTTAATTATCGCTATGCAGGTCCTGGCGAAGCGCAAATTTTTGTCGGTATTGCACTAAGGCAAGGCCAACAAGAGCTTGATGAGCTAAAAGCGGCACTGACAGAAAATGATTATACATTTTGCGATCTATCAGATAACGAGCTGGCTAAATTGCATATTCGTTATATGGTGGGAGGTAAAGCGCCAGCCCAACTTCATGAGCGATTACTGCGCTTTGAGTTTCCTGAATACCCAGGTGCATTAGCACGATTTTTAGATACCCTTGGTAGCAATTGGAATATCACTTTATTCCATTACCGCAATCATGGTGGATCGATTGGTAATGTGCTGGCTGCCTTTGCGATTGAACCGAGTGATTATGAGGTATTCAATGAGCATTTGAACCGTTTGGGATACAACGTTCAAGATGAAACGAACAATCCATGTTTCACCCAGTTCTTAACTAGCCAAGGTCAAGAATTGAGTGAAGTCAAAGCAGCTAATCAGTAACTAAATATAATCAAGACTGCTAATGAGGAGTCTTGATTTTCCCTCTATTTTTCCTATAGTTAATGCACGGTTTCAAGCAAGGATGTTGCGTGCAAGGTATAAAAGGCCTACTAGGGTTAACCTGTTTAATGTTCTCTATGAGCGCACAATGCGCTGATAAAGTTAGCCTACAACTAAAATGGACTCACCAGTTTCAATTTGCAGGCTACTATATGGCTGCAAAGAAAGGCTTTTATAAGGAAGCGGGCCTTGATGTTTCCATAATACCTGCCGATCCGAATGCGCCAGATACCTTCCCAAAACTGTTAAGTGGCGAAGCCGATTTTGCCATCACTCACTCAGGCATATTACAAAAGCGCCAGCAAGGCGCGCCAGTTGTTGCCCTTGGAGCCATACTGCAGTTTTCGCCATATTGTTGGATGGTAAAAAATAACTCAGATATTTTTCAGCCCAGAGACTTTGCTGATAAGAAGCTTAGTAAAATCGGTTCAGTTGAAAATGCAGAGTTATTGGTAATGTTGCAACGCGCGGGGCTTGATCAACAAAGTTTAATAGCTGCAAGTCATGAAGGGGGCATTGAACAGTGGCTTGCCGGTGACTTAGATGCGGTGCAAGTTTATGTCACCAATGAGCCCTACACGATGACATTACAAGGAGTGGGTCATCGACTCATTTGTCCGCAAAAGTTTGGTTTGAATGTGTATGGTGATATTTTATATACCAGCGAAGCAATGGTTGAAAAAAATCCAGATATCGTTGAGCGCTTTTATCATGCAAGTATTAAAGGCTGGCGTTACGCGTTATTACATTTAGAAGAGAGTATTGCCGTTACTCAACATGATTATGCTACTCATAAAAGCTTACAAGAGCTTGCTTATGAAGCAAATGTATTAACGAGTTATATTAAGCCGCCAGGCGTAAATCTTGGCAGTATGTCGATGGCAAAGTGGCGTTTAATTGCTGAATTATATGGCCTAGATCAAACCGAGTTTGACCGCGCGTTTAAAAACTTTATGTATCAACATCAAGATGATGGCGGCTTTGAATTATCTTGGATGCTTATTCTAGCTATTGTACTGAGTATTTTATGCATCCCTCTTTATATCCGTTTAATCAGCAGTGGTAGGCGTTAAAGGGTGAAAAACTGTTATAATCACTTTTATTTTTTGTCGTTTAGAAGTTATGACGCTTGCTCAGCAATTTATTGCCTTAGATACGCTGCTTTTTAAAACTCGCCAATACTGGCAATGCACCGCCTTCGATTTTGATGATCTTCCTTGGCCTGAATTAGCCAACTTACTATGGACGCTGGATGACCAACAAGTTAGCGAGCTTGATGCCGATCAGCCAGCTTTATATCGTTATTTTGCTGAGGCAATTGAGGGCATCGACCAGTTGGCTCTGTTGTGTGAACTGCCAGCTATCAGTACTGCCCGTAATGAGTTTCCGTTTTGGATAAGTAATGGCATTAAAGGTCGTAAATTTGAGCAACTACAAGACTTTGTTGCAGCGATTAGTCAGCAGTCATTAAACCGGCCTGTTTTAGAGTGGTGTGCAGGTAAAGGGCATTTAGGTCGTATGCTGGCATTCAATGGTGCGCCAAGTGTACATAGCATTGAGCTGCAACAGCACTTATGTGAACAAGGCCAGCACAGTGCTACACAACAGCACTTGGCAATGCAGTTTTCACAAGCTGATGTATTAACCGACAACACCGATGATTTTTTTGAAAGCCAGCAGCATGCTGTGGCTCTCCATGCCTGTGGTCGTTTGCATCAAACATTTATGCAGCAAGCAAGCAAAGCGAAAACCCAGCAAATCAGCTTTTCACCATGCTGTTATCATTTATTCACAGATAACGCTTATCAAGCAATGAGCGAGCCAGCAAAACAAAGTCAGCTTGCGCTTACGCATCGTGATTTAAAACTGGCACTACAAGAAACGGTAACGGCACCGAGTCGCGTCGATAAGGTAAGAAAAACAGAGGTTGAATGGCGTCTTGGGTTTGATGCGTTACGTAAATCAATCACTGGTGAATTACACTATGTGAGTGTGCCGTCAGTGAACAAGGCAATCTTCTCTGATTCTTTTGAATCATTTTGTTTATGGGCGGCTGAGAAAAAATCATTACCCCTACCTAAAGGTATTGATTACAATGAATTTTTAGAGGTAGGCAAAAAGCGCAAAAGGGTCACCGAGCGAGTTGAACTCGTCCGACATGTGTTCAGAAGGGCAATTGAAGTTTGGCTCGTGCTCGATCGTGCTTTATATTTGCAACAACAAGGATATCAAGTAACGGTGAGCACGTTTTGCGAGAAACAGCTGACACCAAGAAATATCTTGATCCAAGCTAATTATTAAAAACCGTAAAGAGGCGCAATGAGAAAGTTAAAAAATTTATTCGAAAATAATAGACGTTGGGCAGCACGTACGAGTGAAAATGACCCTGAGTTTTTTAAAATTCTATCAATGCAGCAAAATCCAGAGTACTTATGGATCGGTTGTTCTGACTCGCGTGTACCTGCAAACGAAATCGTAGACTTGTTACCGGGTGAGTTATTTGTCCACCGTAACGTAGCAAATGTCGTTGTTCATACCGACCATAACTGCCTTTCAGTGATGCAATACGCTGTTGAAGTGCTAAAAGTAAAGCACATCATGGTAGTAGGTCACTATGGCTGTGGTGGTGTACAAGCGGTATTAAACGAAGCACGTTTTGGCTTAATCGATAACTGGCTACGCCATGTGGGTGATGTAAAAGAAAAACATATCGAACAACTCAATGCATTACCAGAGCAAGAGCGTTTAAATAGCTTGATCGAACTAAACGTTATCGAACAAGTGCGTAACGTATGCCGTACTAATATTGTGCAAGATGCTTGGGCGAAAGGCCAAGAGTTAACAATTCATGGTTGGGTGTATGGTTTAGCAAATGGTCATTTGAACGACCTAGAGTCGGTCGTAACCTGTGCTGAAGAAGCCAGTGATACCTATGGCATTGCAGTAAAGCGCGTTTTTGAACGTGTTGCTGAAAAAAGCTAATAAGCAAAACTAGCTAGATAGAAAAAAGGAGAGCGAATTCGCTCTCCTTTTTTATTGTTCGTCTTGTTTGCTAGCAAGTTGTTGCTCTAATAAAGCCACTTTTTCTTCAAGCTCAGTGAGTTTTTCACGAGTACGAATAAGTACTTGGCTTTGAATATCAAATTCATCACGGCTTACAAAGTCCATCTCAGCAAGTTTGTTTTGAATAGCTTGCTTGGTTTTACCTTCGACTGTTTCGGCAAGGTTTTTCACGCCTTGCGGCATGTTATCGGTGATTTGCTTAGCGATTTCTTCAAGTTTTGCTGGGTTGATCATCTTCGTCCTTTGAGTCACGTAAAAAAACAATCTTACCTTATTGGCTAGGCGTAGTGTAGTGATTACGGTAAAATTGCCCGTCCTGTCTTTGGATAATTTCTTTAGGGGCTTATGAAACTCAACCCAAAACAAGATGAAGCGGTAAAGTATATTAGTGGGCCGTGCTTAGTATTAGCCGGTGCGGGCTCAGGTAAAACGCGTGTTATTACTAATAAAATCGCTTACTTGGTGCAAAAGTGTGAGTATCAAGCACGCAATATTGCTGCGGTAACCTTTACCAATAAAGCGGCGAAAGAAATGCGTGAGCGTGTAACGCAAACACTTGGCAAGCAGGAGTCGAAAGGCTTATGGGTTTCAACGTTTCATACCCTTGGGCTTGAGATCATCAAAAAAGAGTTAACGACGTTAGGTTTTAAACCTGGGTTCTCATTATTTGATGATCAAGATACCAACCAGCTATTAGCTGAACTGACCGAAGAAGAGCTTAAAAAAGACAAAGATCTACTCAACCTTCTGAAGATGCAAATAGGTAGCTGGAAGAACGAATTGATTCTACCTGAGCGTGCTATTCGAGAAGCCCGTGAGCCACAAAAAGCGTTGTTTGCTCAGCTGTATGCGCGTTATCAAAATCAATTGCGTGCTTACAACGCCCTTGATTTTGATGATCTGATCATGATCCCCACCTTATTGTTAGGCCAAAATGCTACGGCACGTGAACGTTGGCAACAGCGTTTTCGTTACTTGCTGGTGGATGAGTATCAAGATACTAATACCAGTCAGTATCAACTGGTTAAGCTATTGGTGGGTGAACGCGCTCGTTTTACCGTGGTAGGCGATGACGACCAGTCTATTTACTCTTGGCGTGGTGCTAAGCCACAAAACCTTGTGCTATTGAGTAAAGACTTTCCGGGCTTGCGTTTAATTAAGCTTGAACAAAATTACCGAAGTGCTGGGCGAATTCTTAAAGCGGCGAATATTTTGATTGCCAATAATCCTCATGAGTTTGATAAAAAGCTATTCAGTGAGCTAGGTTATGGTGAGCCTATTAAAGTGATTGGCTGTCGTGATGAAGAGCATGAATCTGAACGAGTGGTCGCTGAGATCATTTCACATAAATTTATGAAGCGCACTAGCTATAAAGATTACGCGATTTTATACCGTGGTAACCATCAAGCGCGTGTGTTTGAAAAAGCACTCATGAGCAACCGCATTCCTTATAAGATCAGCGGCGGCATGTCGTTTTTCTCTCGTTCAGAAATCAAAGACATCATGGCGTATTTACGTTTGTTAGTGAACCAAGATGACGACAATGCCTTTTTACGTATTGTAAATACGCCTCGCCGTGAGATTGGTACGGTGACACTGGAAAAGTTAGGCACCCTAGCTAATGAAAAACACATTAGTTTATTTGCTGCCTGTTTTGAACCTGAGCTTGCGCACCGATTAAAAGGGCGTGGCTTTAATGCCTTAGCTGGCTTTGCCCGCTGGGTGGTTGAGCTTTCTGATAATGCGGTACGGGGCGATACCCTTGAAGCTGTAAAAGAGTTAGTTAGGCAAATTAATTACGAAGCATACCTATATGAGTCGTCACCGAGTGCAAAAGCCGCTGAAATGCGCATGAAAAACGTCTCTGAGCTTTATCGTTGGATCACCGATATGTTAACAGGGGACGCAGACAATCCACCACTGAACCTTGCCGAGGTGGTTAGTAAACTGACCTTACGCGATATGCTTGAGCGTAACGAAGAAGAAGATGAATCTGATGCGGTACAATTGCTGACTCTGCATGCTTCAAAAGGTTTGGAGTATCCGTATGTGTTCATGGTAGGCATGGAAGAGGGCTTATTACCGCACCAAGTGAGTATTGATGAAGATAACGTTGAAGAAGAGCGTCGTCTTGCTTATGTAGGGATCACGCGTGCTCAGCAAGAGCTGGTCATGACCTATGCTAAGTTACGCCGTCAATTTGGTGAAACCTCAGACACAGAGCTGAGTCGCTTTGTGCAAGAATTACCACAAGATGATCTAGCCTTTGAAGCGAAGAAACCACCGTCTTCACAGGCTGAGCGTATGGAGAAAGGCCAAGCACGAGTCGCTAATCTAAGAGCCATGCTTAAGAAGTAATACTTTGTACTGTTTGTGAAAAAGGACTAAAAGGGGCTAGGGCGTGTTGTTTGCCTATAAACAAGGATAAACCGTGCTTATCTAACAAGGTGCGGTAGTTAAAAATCGATGGCCCCTTGGCGATTACCTGAATATTTTGGATATTCGTAATGGCCAACACGCCTTGCAATTGTAGGTGATAATTATCTTGTTGGAGCACACGTTTACTGAAAGTAGAACTAAGTAGTAAGTAATCAAAGTTAAACTCAGTCAGTAAATTAAGCTCACATCTGTCTTTTGCGAACTCGTTTAGTCCTACCGAAAACCCTTGTTCAATTAAGCTTTTTAAGTTTTCAATTTGTACCGCAGATGCATAACGTATTTCTTGCTCATTAAATAACAAACACATTCTCTGTGCGTTGTGTGCATTTAATAATTGGCGTAACGATTGAAAATTAATACGTTCTAACACTAAGCCTGAACAGGGGAAGAGTACTTTTTGTAAGTTAGCATTATGGGCTAATTCGAAAGCTTGTTTTAATAAGCTAAGCTCCACTTCGAAATGTTGAACTTTATCGGTTGCAAACTTTTTCAATACCTCAAAACTGGTACTGCCAAGCACGGGGTGTTCACCAAATGCTTCCAATAATGACTCAGCTCTAGATTCCTCATTGAGTGTGATGATTTCTGCGCTTCTAAAATGCATTGGCAGATCATCAAGATGATGCATACTCTCGGTTTCATGTTGAGAAGTGGTTGTATTCAATAAAGGGTGGAAGCACTCAAAACGGTTACGCCCTGCATTTTTTGCATAATACATCGCAGCATCTGCATCACGAATAATTTCATCGGTATGTTTATAACTTGCTTTTGAGTAAGTAATGCCAATACTTGCGCCACTTTGAACGCACTGACCTTTCATGCAGAAAGGTTTTTTCATTATCTCAATAATACGTTTTGCAACATCTTCTGCTTGCTGTCTTTCGGTTAAATGATTTAACAGTACCACAAACTCATCACCGCCTAGGCGAGCTAATAAGTCGTGCTCTCTTATACAATGTGAGAAAGACTCGGCAACACCAATTAAAAATTGATCCCCTGCTTGGTGACCAAGTTGATCATTTATATCTTTAAATTTATCTAAATCAATAAATAAAACCGCAAATTGTTGCTCAGGATAACGTTGATAATGTTGTAATGTTTTTTCAAGTTGAGTTAAGAATAAGCTACGATTGGGCAAGCTGGTTAGTGAGTCATGATGTGCATCATGATATAGCTGTTGTTCTATTTTTTTACGCTCTTCAATTTGCATTTGTAAATGCATATTTGCTTGGCGGAGTTCTTTCGTTTTTTCTGTAACCCGTTGCTCAAGTTTTTGGTGGCTCAGCTTTAACTCTTGGCTTGCTAAATGAGCCTGAATTACGCTTGCTATTTGATGTGATACAAAAGTAATTAATTCGCAATCATCTTGGCTAAATTCATGTTTATTACAATAAGCTTGGCAAACAATAAGACCAATGACCCCTTGTGACGTTTTTAGTGGTGCGCCTAACCAACTGGTTGCTCTTCTTTGTGGTGGGACATCGATAGGGCGTTCAATGACGCCTAGTTTTATTAAATCTTTTGCTCTTTGCTCATCTATCACTTGGCACTTTTCTGTACTAAGTACTAATTCACTGTAGCCTTTGGCGAAAGGCCTAGGTTTTGCGTTGTCATTAAATTCATCGACGCAATAGGGGAAGCTTAACCAATTAGTTGTTTGATCATACAAGGCAATGTATAGGTTATCGGCATAGGTGATGGTTTTAATAATTTCATGCACATGGGCATAGACGTCTTCAACGTTTTTACTCAAAGTTGCCAGCTCTGAGATTTTGAATAAAATTTGTTGGCGATCGAGTGCTTTTTTACGTTGTAAAATTTCATCATTTAAAGCTTGGTTACTTTGCGTCAGTGCACGGGTGCGAATTTTTACTTCAGACTCAAGTAACTCGCGTTTTTTCACCCGTTCGATTGCTGTTGCAAGGTAAAGCGACATGACTTCTAGTAGTTCTATTTGCTGCTCTGTATAGTTTTGTGCCTTGTCATAACTTTGCGCGACCATGACACCAATGATGGCTTTCTCACGGTAAACGGGTACGCCTACCCAATGCTCTGCTGGCGTGCCGTATGCTTTAAACAACCCCTTCTCAACGGCTTCTTGTGTTTGCTGTTTAGAAAAATAGCTTGTTTTGCCGTGCTTAAATACGTACCCAGTTAAACCATCTTTGAAGAAATGTTCATATTTTAGAGGGACAGACAGGCCATCTTTTTCATCGGCAAAATAAGAAAGTTCAAGGTTATCTGTAACAGGGTTATTTAGTACGACATAAAAGCTTTTACTGGGTATAAAGTCTTGAAGAATATTATGAATAGCAGGGTAGAGCAGGGTTAATTCGGCAACAGTACTTGCTTGCTCTGAAAGTTGTAGTAGAGCATGCTGCAAGTGATGTGATTGCTTATATTTCTTTATAAGCGATTTTAAGCGAGCATTTTTATGGGCTAGCTTTTCAATGTGTGTTGCTGAATCTTCCAATGATTTAGAACCAGTTATTATTTTTGTTTATTTATTGTTCTCTATAGTTCCACTTTTTTCGTAGATCGTCAAGTAGATGATGGTCTCTATTAGTAGTGAAGATATGCGATTATAGGTACGAATTGCTTGGGTTTGAGAGGAGTTAAAGAGCAAAAAAAAGGGCTTAACAGAGTTAAGCCCTTCGTCGTTATTTATTTAGCAATTATTTGCTAGTCATAAAGTCGATTGCTGCACTGATTTCTTCATCAGAACAGTCCATACACGTCCCTTTCGGCGGCATGGCATTGAAACCATTGATTGCGTGATCTAATAAGGTATCTTTACCTTTCGCAATTCGAGGAGCCCAGTCATCTGCTGATTTAGGTGCGCCAAGAGCACCTGTGCCGTGACATGCAAAACATGCGGCTTGATAAACTTGTTCACCAGAACGTGGACCTGTTGGCTCAGCAGCAGCAGCCGCTTTATCACCTTCTAGATATACAGAACCAATTGGCGCTAGACGCTTTTTAATGGCATCTTCAGTCAAAGAGTTGTCATATGCTTGCGCATATGCCGTTGTTGCTAGCAGTAATAATGCAGCTGATAGTTTTTTCATTTTGCCTTGCTCACTTCGATTTGAACGTGATCAATCACGATATATATGACGGAAATTAGAACGATTATAACGCTAAGCCACAATTTATAAAATGATCTGAAAGGCTTTTTCTTTATAAAAAGCGTCATTTTTTGCGTTAGCGCAATAAAAATTAGCTGCTTAAATAGCGCACTATGCCAATTCGAGTACTTTTTTAACGAGTTTTTGAATCCCTGCATCAGCATCTAATAAACTCTGCGCTAACATATAGGCGGGTGTGGTGACGACTTTATGTTGCTCATCAATAACAATATCGTCAACAGCACACGCTTGGTGATCGCCGCCTAGCTTTTCGATGGCAGAGGCTGTGTCTGTATCATTACCAATGGTTGTTTTAACACCTTGACCGTAAATAAGAGGTAGCATAGCGGGCGCAATACACATATAACCTGCGGCTTTATTAGCTTTAACAAAATCTGTACAGGCTTTTAGTACGTCATTTTGCACCTGAGCTGCAGGGCCTTTTACTGCAAAGTCAGATAGATTTTTAGCGGCACCAAAGCCACCTGGGACAATTAACGCATCAAATTCATTTACCTTTAACTCTGTAATTGCTTTTATATCACCACGAGCTATGCGAGCAGCTTCTACTAACACATTACGATTAGGCGCCATTTCTTCACCGGTTAAATGATTGATTGTGTGTAGTTGGTCAATATCGGGTGCAAAGCATTGATAAGACGCACCTGCTTTTGCAATGTGCAACAGGGTAAGTACTGCTTCGTTAATCTCTGCGCCATCGTAAACACCGCAACCTGCTAAAATAACAGCCACTTTTTTCATTTGATATCTCTCCTTAATGCAACTGGGTTTAGTGTAGCAAGTATCTAAGTAAGACCACAAAATAAAATAATTTTGTCGTTAAAATGCTCGCAACATACGATGAATCGCTGTTTATGCCTTTTCATAAAATACTAACGTTAAAAAAAGTATAAAGGATCGCTATGATCTTTGATCCATTGTGCTAGAATACTCCTCCGGTTATGGAAAGGGACGTTATATTCGTTGTCGAATAGACACAGGAAGTGAATAGATAAAACCGTTTTCCACATTGGGTAAAATAATAAAAAAAGAACCTCGTATTATCTTTTTTAAATAAAAACATAAACTTACATAAAATTCCTAAGTGTAAATCTTCTTCGGGAGGATTGCTTGTGGGTTTTATCTACAAAGTTATCCACAGCTTGCTATTATAGAAACCGTTATTGGTTAATAATTCACAGTCGTTTTCTTCATAGCCTTATGGCATGCTTACAGACAATTTAATGTTATTCAATTAGGATCCAATTTCACCATGGCTCAGATCCCTGAAAATCCACTTGTTCTTGTTGATGGTTCTTCTTATTTATTCCGTGCATATCATTCGCCACCACACCTTACTAACTCAAAAGGTGAAGCGACAGGCGCAATCTATGGCGTAGTTAATATGCTGAAAAGTTTGATCAAACAATATGATCCATCACACATGGTGGTAGTGTTCGATGCCAAAGGTAAAACCTTTAGAAATGACATGTACAGCGAATATAAAGCCAACCGCCCACCAATGCCGGATGACTTACGCACACAGATCGCACCACTGCATAACATTATTAAAGCAATGGGTTTTCCACTTATTAGTATTGAAGGTGTTGAAGCGGATGATGTGATTGGTACCTTTGCACGTATTGCCTCTGAACAACAACGTCATGTGCTGATCTCCACGGGCGATAAAGACATGGCGCAGCTTGTTAATGAACACGTAACGCTTATTAACACGATGACCGATAGCATTTCAGATCCAGAAACCGTGGTTGAGAAGTTTGGCGTGGGGCCTGAGCTGATCATTGATTACCTTGCCTTAATGGGCGACAAAGTCGATAACATTCCTGGTGTTGATGGTTGTGGTCCAAAAACGGCGGTGAAATGGCTACAAAAATATGGATCATTACAAGGGGTGATTGATCATGCTAGTGAAATCAAAGGCAAGATTGGTGAAAAGCTTGCTGCAGCACTTGATCATCTACCACTTAGCTATGAACTAGCGACGATTAAATGTGATGTTGAGGTTGAATCGGAGCTTGAAAATTTCAAACTACAAGAGCCTAATCGTGATGAACTGATTGCACTCTACGGCGAATGTGAATTCCGCCGTTGGTTGGCAGAACTACTGGATAACCCTAAAGACGCTGACACACACTTGGATGTGCCAACAGAAGCTAACGAACTACCAAAAGTCGCTGATGCACACTACGAAACTATTTTAACTGAAGAGCAACTTGATACTTTAGTAAAGCAATTAAATGACGCTGAACTTTTTGCTTTTGATACTGAAACAACCAGCCTTGACTATATGCAGGCGCAATTGGTTGGCATGAGCTTTGCGGTTAAAGCGGGTGAAGCAGCGTACATTCCAGTTGCTCACGATTACCCTGATGCGCCTGAGCAATTAAGCTTAGAAACCGTTATGGCAAAAATTGGCCCAATCCTCGCGGATGAAAACAAAGCCAAAGTCGGACAAAATCTTAAGTACGATAAAAGCGTATTAGCTAACGCCGGCTTTGAATTAAACGGTATTAAGTTCGACACTATGTTGGAGTCGTATGTTTTTAATAGTGTGGGTAGCCGTCATGATATGGACTCGTTGGCACTTAAATACCTAGGCCATAAAAATATCAGCTTTGAAGATATCGCAGGCAAAGGTAAAAAACAGTTAACGTTTAATCAAATTGAGCTAGAAAAAGCGGCGCCGTATGCCGCAGAAGATGCTGATATAACACTTCGTCTTCACCAAGTGCTATGGCCAAAAATTGATGCTGACAGCCAATTAAAATCAGTCTTCGAAGACATTGAGTTACCACTCGTTTCTGTGCTGTCTGATATTGAACGTACCGGTGTAGCGATTGATAGTAATATGCTTGCTGCTCATAGCCAACGCTTAGGCGAACGCCTGTTAGAGCTTGAGCAAGAAGCTTATGATATGGCTGGTGAAAAGTTTAACTTAGGCTCGCCTAAGCAGCTGCAAGCAATTTTGTTTGAAAAGCTAGCACTTCCCGTTATTAAGAAAACACCAAAAGGCGCACCTTCAACAGCTGAAGAAGTATTGCAAGAGCTGGCTCATGACTATCCGTTACCTAAGGTGATTATCGAACACCGTGGTTTATCTAAACTAAAATCAACGTACACAGATAAACTACCGCTAATGGTTAATGAACGGACAAAGCGAGTACATACCTCTTACCATCAAGCAGTAACAGCAACAGGGCGCTTAAGCTCAACGGATCCTAACTTGCAGAATATTCCAATTCGTTCGGAAGAGGGACGTCGTATTCGTGAAGCCTTTGTTGCTGCAAAGGGGCATAAGATAGTGGCTGCGGATTACAGCCAAATTGAATTACGTATCATGGCGCATTTATCACAAGATAAAGGTCTACTTACCGCGTTTGCTAATGGTTTAGACGTACACAGTGCAACGGCCGCAGAAGTCTTTGGGGTAAATCTTGAAGACGTAACCAGCGATATGCGCCGTAAAGCAAAGGCTGTTAACTTTGGTTTAATTTACGGTATGTCGGCGTTTGGCTTATCACGTCAATTAGATGTACCACGTCATGAAGCACAGCATTATATTGATAAATACTTTGAGCGTTTCCCAGGTGTGCTTGAGTACATGGAAACAACCCGTGAAAAAGCAGCTGATAAAGGCTATGTAGAGACTATTTTTGGTCGCCGATTACATTTACCAGAAATCAACGCAAGAAACGGGGCTCGTCGTAAAGCGGCAGAACGGGCTGCTATCAATGCACCAATGCAAGGCACCGCTGCTGATATCATCAAAAAAGCGATGCTGAAAGTTCACCAGTGGGTAAACGCACAAGCTGAAGGTTCTGTTAAATTACTTATGCAAGTACACGATGAATTAGTGTTCGAAATTAAAGAAGAATCTGTGGACGATTATAAAGCAGAAATTTGTAAGCTAATGTCTGAAGCCGCCACGCTTGATGTACCACTGATTGTTGAAGCCGACAGTGGTGACAACTGGCAACAAGCTCACTAATCGCTGAATTAGGAGCCGCGAGTATAAAATACAAGTGGCTCTGCAGGATTAAAATGTAGTCGCGGGTTTATCCCGCGCTTTCACTTTTATAGATTTCGCGATATACAATCACTCCTTCCAGTTTGGCCGACTTACAGCCACAAGATTACTCACGTAAATGATTAAGTACTTCACGGCAAAACGACTCCTTATAAAGGAAAAGTTACTTACGCCACACGTTGAATAACCGATAATGTAAAACGGCTTTTATTGTAAAATTAAAGTTAACAAGAAAAGACCGTTTTATCGTTTCGTTATATGTTTATCAATTCGTGTTTTTTAGTAGCAGATTTAATTTATTTTTAACTGAGTATTTGCTAAAGTCCGCGCCGTCCTCATCCTGTAGGACATCCTGTTGATGATGCATCTGAAAAGATGCAACGTATTGATAGCTTCTCCCCAGTTTGCTATACCGACTCACTCCTTGTTGAGTGAGTCGCTTTTTCTTTGTCTTATCATACAATTCATTGCACAAATTAACCTAGATGATACCATCAAAAGTGATTCTTATTTACTTTCGAAGGAATGCGTTATGTTTAAATCTATGGCAATTGCTGCCTTTTCATTATCGAGTTTATTAGTTGCCCCTTTAGCCAGCGCAAACTGGCAAGTTAATAATGAGCAAAGCAAAGTGAGCTTTGTCTCTATCAAGAAGAATTCAATCGCTGAAGCACACCATTTTAAAAAGCTATCAGGAGGCTTGAACGAGCAAGGTCAATTAAAATTAATGATTGATTTGACGTCTGTGGAAACTCTTATTCCAATTCGTAACGAGCGTATGACTAAATTACTGTTTGAAACACATGAATTTCCAAACGCAATTTTGACGGCAGATCTCAGTAAAACACTTGCAACCCTTAAACCAGGCCAACATGTACTAAAAGGTTTAAAGGCTGAATTAGACTTTCATGGTAATAAGAAAGAGTTAACGATTGATGTACTTGCTAATATGTCACCGAAAGGCGATGTAACCGTATCATCTCTTACGCCAGTTATTATTAATGCAAGTGATTTCAAAGTAACAGAAGGCATCAGCGAATTACAAAAGCTAGCGGGTTTACCATCCATTGCAACAGCTGTCCCTGTTACTTTTTCGCTCACGCTTGATAAAGAAAAGTAATGCAATCGCTTGCTGAGTTAGAAGCCGCCCTTCAGACACCCGATAAACCGTTTGATCAATGGCAGCCACAAAGTTGTGGGCAATTGCCAATAACGATTGATGCGCAAGGGCGGTGGTTTTATGCCGGCAGTGAAATAAAACGCGAGGCAATGGTTAAACTCTTTGCCTCCGTGCTTTGCCAAGAAGCTGACAGCTATTTTTTAAAAACGCCTGTTGAGAAAATGGCTATCACAGTCGATGATGTCCCCTTTATTATTGTTGATTGGCGTTTTGAAGAGACTGAACAAGGTCGTGCGCTTTGCTGTGTTGATAATTTACAGCGCAACTGGTTGGTATCAGAAAAACAGCCATTAGAGCTACGTGAATTTGCTGGGGTGAGTGTACCTTACTTACAATTGGCCCATGGCTTGGCTGCAAGGGTATCGAGAAAGGTGTATTATCAGTGGGCGGAAATAGCCTGCTCAGACGAGCAGGGCTATTACATAGCATCATTAGCCAAGCGTTATTACTTAGCCTGATTGGTTACGCTTCTGGTTGTTCTTCAGACTCAGGTGCTTGAGCTTCAATTGGTCCTAAAAACCACTCATCTAGCTTTTTAGCAACTTCAGGTAAGCCTGTGCCTTTTAGTGAAGAGAAGGCATGAACTGTAATATCACCCTCTAAGCTACTTAACTCACGGCGAACGTGTAAAACTTGCGCTTTGCGTGCGCCTTGTTTGAGTTTGTCGCACTTGGTTAATAGTGCCAGCACTGGAATTTCACTGCCCACAGCCCAGTCGATTAAGTCACGGTCTAAATCTTTTAACGGATGGCGAATATCCATTAAAACAACGATACCTTTTAAGCTTTGACGCTTTTGTAAGTATTCACCTAGCGACTTTTGCCATTTTTTCTTCATTTCGATAGGAACTTTAGCGAAACCGTAACCCGGTAAGTCGATAAGGCGTTTATCGGCATCAAGTTCAAAGGTATTGATCAACTGAGTACGACCTGGTGTTTTAGAAGTACGTGCTAATTTTTGATCTGTTAAGGTATTAAGGGCACTTGATTTACCCGCATTCGAACGACCAGCAAACGCGACTTCAATCCCCGTATCAGCAGGTAAGCGTGAGATATCAGGTGCGCTAGTAACAAAGGACGCAGTATTATATTTGATACGAGATTTGAGCACAGGCTCTCCTAGTCTTTTAAAAATAATGGTTGTCAGTGGCCTAAATCCACTCAAGGCTCGTATTTTATACTATTAAAGCAGCATTCAAAAGCGTATTTAAGAGTGCTAAGCTGGCTTTGAATGAGGAAAATTTCTAGGTAGAAACTTAATCTAAGTCAAATCCCTATAAATTATGAGCTTAATGTGGGCAGAAAACGTGCCAGAGAATTTATTATCGTGTAGAATATAGAAATCACAACATCCATATTGTAGATGATACAGGGTCGGAAACAGAGAATTCACCATGAAAAAAATAGCACTATCTTTAACTATATTGCTTGGTACGTTGTCAGCAAGCAACGCAACAGCATTTGATGGCGATGTAAACGCAGGTAAAGAGAAATCGGCAACGTGTGCGGCTTGTCACGGCCCAGACGGTAATGCACCGGTTACTATCTACCCTAAAATTGCAGGCCAACACGCAGATTATATCTATAAACAATTACAAGAGTTTAAATTAGGTATGACATCTGGTGGCAAAGAAGGTCGTATGGATCCAGTCATGAGTGGCATGGCAATGCCACTTAGCGATCAAGACATGAAAGATCTAGCAGCTTACTTCTCTTCTTTAAATATGTCTGAAGGTACAACACCTAAAGATGTAGTCGAAGTGGGTCAACAGCTTTATAAAGCAGGCGATGCTGAGCGTGGCATTCCAGCATGTGCGGCGTGTCACGGTCCTCGTGGTAACGGCACGTCACTTGCTAAATTCCCGAAAGTTTCGTTTCAACATCCTGAATATATTAAGTCGCAACTTGAAAAGTTCCGTGATGGCACGCGTAATAACGACTTAAACGGTATGATGCAAGACATCGCTAAAAAACTAACAGATAAAGACATCGAAGTGCTTTCAAAATACTTAGGTGGCTTACACTAAAGTCTGATTGCGAGCTGTATTGCTTCGCACTAAAATTTATTTAGTTTGGAAAAAGCAGCGTAAGCTGCTTTTTTTATCTTTATCCTGTGTCGAAATATCCTACTCTTGTGTGAGACATTGACCATACCTTGGTGTGAGCTAAGTCTTATTTTTATTTTATCTTTAAATGTAACTTATTGTTATTGAATGAAATGAGCTCGTTTCAATATCTTCAATGTAAGAAAAGTTATATAAATTAGTTGTAACAAAATTATTAATAAGTAAATTAACCACTGTCGCTGAAACAATAAAACAACATGGACAATGTTAATAAGGAAAGTCATTGCGGCGAATCTTTAGGGGTAGACACTGGTTAGGTGTCCTAAAGGAAATAACAAAAAAGTGTCAGGATTGACCGAGAATAATAAAAGCTCATGGAAGTTTAATAATAAAAACAAAATGGAATGCTACACGGAAGGTAAAAATAATAACAAAATGGAAAACAATAATAATAAAAATAATAAAGACTAAAAAAGTCGAAGGGAGAAGTGTCCAGATAACTGGCGCTCAGATTAGTAGGCGGTAGAGATGTTTTCTCTACCGCCTTTTTTATTTGTCCTGTTACAATAGCCCCCGTTTATACGATAAGTATAAAAAGTGCGCAGGTTATCGTGTTGACCAATATCATCCGCACACACCAAATTCTTCTGGTTATGCCAGCATTACAATGCCTAGAGGCGTTGTGCACAACCTCTTAAGTGAGACGATCAAGATATGAGTAGAAAGAAAAAGTCGCGTAAAATTCCATCGAATGGTCCAGTACGTCTAAGTAAAGAAAAGCTTAGAGAAATGCGCGCATTAAAAGAGCAGCGAGTAAAGAAAACAAAAGGGGCAAAAGCCGGTACTCGCAATGCACCTGATGCTTTAAAAGATGATAAAGCGACAACAAACAGTCAGCCTAAAGATAAGCGAACGGGCAGTAAAAAGCCTGTTTCATTGGTGGCACCAAAAGCTGAACCAAAAGTTGAAATGAAACGTAACTTAAAACCAATGGTTGAGCTCAAAAAGGTGAATGAGCCTGAGTTAACGCCAGAGCAAGAGTTAGAAGCACTTGAAAGTGACGAGCGCCTGCTTAAGCTTGTTGAGCGTCATGAACGTGGCGAGTTACTAACAGGCAAAGATGCCAAATACTTTAACAGCCGTATTGCGCGTCACCAAGCGCTCTGTGAGCTTTTAGGTATTGAAGATGAAGATGATGATTACGAAGACGACTTTGAAGATGACTTTGACGCTGAAGGTGAGTCTGATTTTGATAAGTACCTATCAGATGATTTAGCGAATGAGTGGTTTGATGAAGACGATGAGGATGAGCGATGAGCATAACCTTGATTATTGCCATAGTAATTGGTGCGGCAATTATCGCAGGGCTTGCGTTTTATGCAGGACAACTTCTGTATAAATTAAAAGAGCAAAATAAGCTGATCGCCAAGAAGCAGGCTGAGCATGAGCAGCAGCTTGCAGCATCAAAAATGAAACGTAACGCCAAATTGGCTGATAGCATTCACTTGATAGCGCGTGCTATGAATGAAGAGCAGTGTGAATTTTCAGAAGGCTGCTTACGTATCTGGGTATTGATGTCTCAATACAGCTTTGCTGAAGAGTTCGAGTTGAGTGAGCGCTATCCTGGCATTTTTAAAATGTACGAAGTGGTCAAAGATATGCCAACTCACGATGCCCGTAAAAAATACTCTAAAAAAGAGGTTTTCAAGATGGATACAACTCGTTGGCGTGCAGAAGAGCAACATAGCGATGAGATAAAAGCAGATTGTGCACGTTTGATCGAAGAATTTAAAGCTGCACCTGGCAGTGAAAACGTCGTATTCAATTAAGCGGGTTGGTAAAGCCGTTATAAAAAAGCAGAGCATTTTATTGCTCTGCTTTTTAGTTTGGGCGTGAAAATATCAAATAACCCGTGAAAAACGTGTTTGTTTGATTTGTTGTTGTAAGTGCGCATCAAAGCACATACAAATAATACGAATAAATAAGTTACCACGTGCAGTGACCGTGATTTTATCTTGGCTAACTGACACTAAACCATCAGCACGTAATGGCTCGAGAGCGAGTAGAGCTTCACTGAAATAGCTTGTAAAGTTAATTTTAAACTGCTGCTCGATTACAGGAATATCAAGCTCAAACTGACAAATCAGTTGTTTTATTACAGCTGCACGCAAGGTATCGTCATCACTGAGTAAAACACCTTTACATACCGCGCTGCCAAAACCTTCTTGCACAGCTTTATAATAGTGCTTAAGCTCTTTTTCATTTTGTAAAATGGCATTGCCAATTTGCGAAATTGACGACACACCTAAGCCTAATAAATCACATTGACCATGTGTGGTGTAGCCTTGGAAGTTGCGGTGTAACTGACCTTCGTTTTGTGCAATAGCGAGCTCATTATCTTTACGGGCAAAGTGATCCATACCGATAAACTGATAGCCTGCAGCTAACATCTGCTCAAGCGTATTTTTAAACATTGTGAGCTTGTCACTAGCAGACGGTAAGTCGGCATCCTTAATTTTACGCTGCGCTGCAAATCTATCTGGTAAATGAGCATAGTTAAATACCGAGACGCGATCTGGGTTTAATTCAATTAACTGCGCAATCGTCTCTTTAAAGCTCTCTGGAGTTTGTAGTGGCAAACCGTAAATCATATCTGCATTAATTGATTTGAAGCCAAGCTCACGAGCCTCACTGATTAAACCTTTTACTGACTGCACGCTTTGCGGGCGATTAACTGCCAGCTGTACAGCATCATTGAAATCTTGAATACCAAACGAGACACGATTGAAGCCAAGCTTGCGCAGGTGTACTAGCATGTCATCAGCTAAAGAACGAGGGTCAATTTCAATACCGCGCTCGGCATCATCAGCAAAATTAAAGTGCTGCTCAACCAATGCCATTAAACGGCTCATTTGCTCTGCCGATAGAAAGGTTGGTGTTCCCCCCTAAATGCAGTTGTTCAACGCTATAATCAGCAAATAGCGTTGCCTGCTCAGCAATCTCAAGCGCCAAGTTATCCAGGTATAAATCGGCTTTCGATTGATGACGAGTGATCACTTTATTACAACCGCAGTAATAACAAAGCTGACTGCAAAATGGGATATGGATATACAAAGATAAAGAACGGCTCTTCGAGGCCGCAATCGCATTGATCATATCTTGTTGTTTATAACCATCAGCTAAAGACAATGCGGTGGGGTAAGAAGTGTATCTAGGCCCAGAAATATTGTATTTGTTGATCAAAGATTGATCCCAGCTTGGTAAATTTATCACAGTCAGCACTCCGCAATTAATAGAGTGACCATTTTAACGAGTTTACTCATTCTGCTATTTGATCTAGGACAATATCAACGCCTACAAACTAGCCAGCATAGCAGAGGTAATTGAAAAATAGATAAGTTTACTATTTGAGCAGTTAGAGTATTGATTGTTAAAATAAAGAGTTTTGCTAGTGACAAGGCTAAAAAAAGTTTTTATACTGCAACCCGCTTTAGAGACTTATGTCTACAAACGCATCTAAAAAATTAGCTTTCGCTAATAGCATGGCCCCTTAGCTCAGTTGGTTAGAGCACACGACTCATAATCGTTAGGTCCCCAGTTCAAGTCTGGGAGGGGCCACCATTTTTACAAGCTTTCCAAGTAAACACCTACTAACAGAAACTACCCAAACTATTTTTAAAATAATTTACGAGCTGTATTTGCTTTTGACCAACAAGAACATTCAAGTATAGAAAGCAATCAAAAATTGATGTACCCTTTTTCTTTTATTAACGAGGGAATGTTATGTCAACTGAAAAAATGATCGAACGAAATATAGGTGTATTGCGCGATAAAATCAGAAATGCAGATACAAAAACCGTTATGGGCTGTGTTGCGATTGCAACGAGCGCGGATATGTTATCTGGTGCAAAACTATCTAAGTCACAATACAGTCATATTGTTAATAGCCCTCAGCGATGTAATTTAATCAAAATCGCTTTATATAAAGATTTAACTAGATTAATAACAGAGAAAGCTATACCCAAATTATTATCTGCTGCAGATCCAACTTCAGATTTATCTAAAGTAGCTTTTATGTCCGAAGCATCAGCTGATGCCGCTGGCGAGACTTTAGAATTAAAAACTGGTATACCTGCATTTAAAACAGCAGCTGTTTTGAATGCATTAAGTGCAGGTATTCAAATTAAAACCATGTGGGATATACAGGCGATTGAAAGTAGCTTTGCGCAAAGCCCAGTGCAGTTTGAAAAGTTATTCGCCGATTGGAGAAGCTGGAATATCGCAGAGCGTTATCAGGTGGCACAATGAAAAAGTTTTTAGTTTTATTATTACCAAGTACATGCTTTGCACAGTTTTCAGATTTATCTTTGTGTGAGGATAAGCAAACTATGCTAGGTATGGACTTTTATGATAAGTGCGTAGGTGTAGCAGACGCATCTGTACATAAATTAAAGTCTGATATAACAGCGAAGCAACTTTATGATTACATCACAATGGGCATCAAAGATGTGAACGCTTTGGAAAAACACCTTTCTGATGACTTGATTGGTATAGTGCACGCATTAATATCGATTGACCCAAACCCGCTTTATTACACGACTGTTGGTAATAATATTTTAGTGAACACAAGAGAAGGGCTAAATATTTTTGAAAAGCATGATGGCTACTGGTTGCAAAAGTTAGTATCAAATAGACCTCGTGAGGAATATGATTCATCCGAAAACTAATTCAATATTGAATAACCATTTAAGTAAACCTCACTCATACAGCTTGAGGTTTAGTGTAGATTAAAAATTATTCGCCGCTTAAAAAGCCGGTACAAACACCGGCTTAAAAACATATTTAAAGCGCTAATACTGGCTGATTACTTATAACCATTAGGGTTATTGCTTTGCCAACGCCACGTATCTTGCATCATTTCATCAATACCTCGCTCAGCTTGCCAACCTAGTTCATTGAATGCCTTTTCAGTTGCAGCATAACAGGCGGCTATATCGCCAGAGCGACGTGGTGATATTTGGTAAGGTACGGCTTGACCACTGGCTTTCTCGAAGGCGTTGACCATCTCTAGTACTGAATAGCCGTTTCCTGTGCCAAGGTTATAAATATGGGCACCTGTATTATCGGCAATGCGTTCTAGTGCTTTTAAGTGGCCTAATGCCAAATCAACCACATGGATATAATCACGAACACCGGTACCATCTTTTGTATTGTAGTCATCGCCAAATACGCTGAGTTTTTCGAGCCTTCCTACAGCAACTTGTGAAATATACGGCAATAAATTATTTGGAATATCATTAGGGTCTTCACCAATGAGGCCTGATTTGTGCGCCCCTACAGGATTGAAGTAGCGTAGTAATGCTAGGGCAAAACGGTCATCTGATTTAACAATGTCTTGCAGTATCATTTCAACCATAAGCTTAGATGTGCCATATGGATTGGTTGTGCCACCCACAGGAAAATCTTCACGAATAGGTAAACTCGCAGGGTTACCATAAACGGTTGCAGATGAACTAAAAACTAATTTGAATACACCTGCATCACGCATGGCATCCACTAATGTAAGGGTACCTTGTACATTGTTTTGATAGTACTCAATAGGTTTAGCAACAGATTCGCCTACAGCTTTTAAACCAGCAAAGTGGATGACGCTATCAATGTTATGATGCTTGAAAATCTCATCAAGGCATTCTCTATCTTGTACATCTCCTTGATAAAAAGTAATTTCTTTTTCAGTGATTTGCTTAACGCGTTTAAGCGATTCGTTGGATGAGTTACTTAAGTTATCAAGAACAATAACTTCACTGCCTTGTTGGAGTAGCTCTAACACTGTATGAGAACCGATGTATCCAGCTCCGCCGGTGACTAAAATGGCCATAAAAGCTCTAAGATTAATACGTGGTTGAATAGCCTCTATTTCATCATACTTTGTAGCAAAATTATATTCTAAATTTACAATAGTAAGGGGTGTCTATTGTCTTGCTTTGGGTTACATTTTATACCATATTGGTTACAAGTGAACGATGTGGTTAAGCTATAGTTAAAGGTGGCTGTTTAGTTTATATAACCGTATTTCGATGGAGAGAAAGATGAATACATTAAAGAAAATAACTCTCGCTATGATATTTGTATTGCCAGCCTTCACCTATGCGGGAGAGGCAAAGGTAAAATGGCACGACTTTGATGATTATCGGGATGTACGCCCAGGGAATAACTCAACTAAAGGATCATTTCATAAAAGCGTAGCGAACAACCTTGAAAAACACTTTAGCAAGCTTGCTGAAAAACTACCAGAAGGGTATACGCTTAATGTTGAGGTGACGGATCTTGATCTTGCTGGTGATGTTCGTTTTGGTTCGATGAACGAACTGCGCATTATTAAGCCAATTTATTTTCCTAGAATCGATTTAAATTATTCAGTGACAGACAAAAGTGGCAAGGTATTAAGCGAGGCCAACGATGTAAAACTCAAGGACATGGGCTTTATGGATCGTATGAAAATGGGCCGTGATGAAGCTTATTATTACGATAAACGTTTAATCACGGATTGGTTTGAAGATGAGCTATTACCATCGTTAAACCTTGGCGAGTAATCACTATAAGCTGTAAGCCGTCAGCCATCAGTTAGGCACGGCCAAGCAAGCTTTACGTCTACGTTTGATGTAGGCGTGAAATTTATTCCGCGCGATAGCCTCTATTTACAATAAATGAAATAGAGGCTTCTACGTTACTTGAACGTCGCTAATAGTTGTAATAACTGTTGAAGCTTAATAACTGTTTTTTTCAGTTTTTCTTCGTCCATCCCGTCGTTGCTTAAGCTTTCTACATCAGCAGCAACATCGAGAACATAAGGTTTAAAGCGCTTGGCTTCAAAGTCAAAACCAGCGTCTTGTGCAAATAAGGCTTTAAACTTACCATGACCTTGTTGTTGTAGGTCATCTAATTTTTTATCGGCATCAAGTGCCTGACGATAAACAATTTTTAAATTAGCATTGAGCTGTTCAATGATCGAATCCATTTTTTTCCTAAAGCTTTAGACTGCAATGCCGATATAGTACGTGGATTGTTATAAAAAGTCAGGTAGTGAACTATGAATATATCAGGATCAAATTTACCGGCAATGAGTGGCGGTGGCGAAAGTGCGGAGCTTTATAGTGCTGCTCTTGCAAAAAAACAGCAAAAAGCTGAAGGTGCTGCTGCACTTGCTCTTATTGAAGGTGCTGCAGTAAATACGAGCGCCGCACAAACACCTGCAAAGTCTGTAACCGCAACGCTGGGTAATAATATAAACGTATACGTGTAACTAAACTAGATTGAGGTCGATAGGGGTTTTACTTTTTTCGCCACCGATCTCTCTAACTAGTTTGGGGACTAAAAACCCAGGTAATGCTGCTAGCATGTCTGACATTATTTTTTTTGCTAGTTGCTCAGGTATATCAAAATGACTCGCCCCTTCCACTTTATCGAGTAGGTGCAAGTAATAGGGCAGTATGTCAGCATCGAATAGAGCCTCACTGAGGGCTATTTGCGCGCTTGCTGTATCATTTACATCTTTTAATAACACCGCTTGATTTAACAAAGTGACCCCCACTACTTTTAGCTTTTGCATAGCCGCTTTAAAGTCATCATCAATTTCGTTTGCATGATTAATATGGTTGATAAACACCACTTTTAAAGGTGATGCTGCAAAACGGGCACACAGCTCATCGGTAATTCTTGCTGGGATCACCACAGGCAAGCGGCTATGAATACGTAGGCGTTTAATTTGTGGAAGCTGTTCTAACTCATCCATAAACCAACTAACAGCATCATCTTTAGCCATTAATGGGTCGCCACCACTTAAAATAACTTCGTTAATGTTGGTATCTGCTTTTATATAGGCGAGGGCTTCAATTAAGCTGCGCTTATTCAATTGATTTTCTTGATACGGAAAGTGGCGTCTAAAACAATAACGACAATTGACCGCACAGCCTGTTTTAAACATAACCAAAACACGAGAGCGATACTTGTGTAATAAACCAGGTTGGTCGTTATCTTGCTCTTTTAATGGATCTTTGTTGTATCCTGTTTGTGCTAAAAATTCTTGGTGCCTTGGCATTACTTGCAGCAAAAGTGGGTCGTTGATGTCGCCATAACGCATTTTTTTGATAAAAGGCTGCGGCACGCGGACAGGAAAAAGACTGCGTGCTTTGAGGTCTTTTTCGTCTACTTTGCTTGATAATCCTAGCATTTCTAGCAAGCGTTCAGGGCAAGTGACAACATTTGCCAATTCTTTTTGCCAGTTTTTATGCAAATTTACTTCATTTCTTTGTATCATTGACACGTAGACTACTCGAAATTATTTAGACAGAGGAAACGATGGCGAATTATAGCACCAATGAGTTCAAGGGCGGCCTAAAAATTATGTTAGACGGCGAACCTTGCAGCATCTTAGAAAATGAAATGGTAAAACCAGGTAAAGGCCAAGCGTTTAACCGTGTTCGTATTCGTAAACTTATCACAGGTAAAGTACTAGAAAAAACATTCAAGTCAGGTGAAACAGTTGAAGGTGCAGACGTAATGGATACAGATTTAGCGTATCTATACACTGACGGTGAGTTCTGGCACTTTATGAACAACGAAACATTTGAGCAAATCGCTGCTGATGAAAAAGCGCTTGGCGACAATGCAAAATGGTTAGTTGAAAATGACGTGTGTACAATCACACTTTGGAACGGTAGCCCAATCGCTGTGACGCCACCAAACTTTGTTGAATTAGAAATTACTGAAACAGATCCAGGTCTAAAAGGTGATACAGCGGGTACTGGCGGTAAACCAGCAACATTAAGCACAGGTGCTGTTGTTCGTGTTCCTCTATTCGTTCAAATCGGCGAAGTGATCAAAGTTGATACACGTAGCGGTGAATACGTGAGCCGTGTTAAGTAATAGGCTTAATTAAGCAATTTATTATAAAATCCCAGCTTCTGCTGGGATTTTTTTGGGAATCACTTTATGTCTAATGTCCTTTGGCAACCAAGCGCCGATATTGAAACATTACGCGAGCGCGCTGCAATCATTCGCTGCATTCGTGAGTTTTTTTACACTCGTGATGTGATGGAGGTTGAAACGCCCAGCCTTAGTGCTGCCAGTGTAACCGATGTGCATTTAGCCACATTTAGCACAAAGTTTGTTGGCCCAGGCCATGCTGGTGGCTTGCCATTGTATTTACAAACGTCACCTGAGTTTGCCATGAAGCGTTTACTTGCTGCGGGCTCTGGTGCTATTTTTCAGCTTTGTAAAGCATTTCGAAATGAAGAAGCAGGAAGCCATCATAACCCTGAATTTACAATGCTTGAGTGGTATCGCCCTGGTTTTGATGAATTTGCGCTTATGGATGAAATGGATGAGCTTATGCAATTAGTGCTCGGCGTAGAACCCGCAGAGCGACTAACTTATCAGCAAGCCTTTATTAATGCTTTAGCTGTAGACCCTTTAACGGCTGATATCAGCACATTACAGCAACTAGCAACAGAGCAGGGTTTTGCCGATATTGCTGCGCATGAAACACATCGCGATACCTTGTTGCAGCTATTATTTTGTATGAAGGTAGAGCCAACGATTGGCCAAGAAAAGCCTTGTTTTATCTATCATTTTCCGGCTTCGCAAGCAGCGCTTGCACAAATTTGCCAGCATGATGAGCGGGTAGCAGGGCGCTTTGAGTTGTATTTTAAAAATATGGAACTGGCAAATGGCTTTAATGAATTAACGGATGCTAAAGAGCAGGCTGCTCGCTTTAAAGAAGATAACCAATACCGTGAAGCGAATGGCTTAAAACAAGTGCCAATGGATGAGCGTTTAATAGCAGCACTTGAAAATGGGCTACCGCAATGTGCGGGTGTGGCACTGGGAATTGATCGACTCATTATGCTGGCAACGAATAAGCAAAAGATTAAAGACGTACTCGCCTTTGATGTTGAAAGGGCTTAATTGTAGAGCGGGTTTACCCCGCGATTTTCGTTGATTTTAAAAGCGCGACATAAAGTCGCGCCTACGATTTATAGCTCGTAAATAAATGTCACGCCGGCAACCATAGGTTCGCCTAGTTGTGTGTAAGTGTGAGTCGCGTAACCATCTAATGGGTCGTTACCAAACTCAAAGCCACGGGTTGGTACGTCTTCGTCAAATAAGTTACGTGCCCATGCATTAATGCTCCAATTATCACTTTCATAACCAAACGAAGCATTCACTAAGTTAGTGCTTGGCGCTTTTGAGTTATGGCTATCAGAGAAGTAGTAATCGTCTTTGCCTTCTACACCAATTGATGCGTAAAGTGCTGGCGTAAAGTTATAGCGCGCAGTGAATGCATATTGGTATTTAGGTGCTTGTGCTTGGTCACGACCATCTTGATCAAGGCCTGATTGTGCAACAAAGTCATTAATTTCAGTGTGTAGATAACCCGCACTACCAGTGAGTAGCAGATTATCGGTGGCTTGGAAGCTGCCTTCAATTTCTAAACCGTAGTTTTCGCCAGAGCTTGCGTTATCGATATAGCCTGTGAACTTTTGACCTTCAACTTGCCACGATTTTAGCTGCATATCTTCGCGATACATGTAAAAAGCGGCGAGGCGTAATACAAATCTATCGTCAAGTGAGCTGCCTTTCACACCAAACTCACCGCTCCATAAATATTCAGGGGCAAATGATGTGTGATTCGCAAAGAAATCAGCATCTAGATTTAAGCCTTCATCTTTTGCTTTTGCCAGTGCTTCAGAGTTAATACCGCCCGCTTTGTAGCCACGAGTAATACTGGTGTAGATCATGGTGCGATCAATCACTTGGTATTCAAGTGCAAGCTTACCACCTACCATGACATCATCGGTTTCTTCAATAAAGCCATTGTTATCAATGTAGTCGCCTTGGTATTGCTCAACGCGCAGACCCGTAATTAAGGTTGTTTTTGGTCCTATAGGGGTTGCTACTTGACCATATGCAGCGATGTTGCTGGTTTCATAATTTGAGGTAAATGGTTGTGTCAGCCATGTGTATTGGCGTTCTAAATCAACTTCACGACCTTGATAATAAATGCCCGCTACCCATTCGCCAGACTTGCCATTAAATTGCAGTTCGGCCGCTTGATCTTTACGATCACGCAAGTAAGTATCTGTTGAGCTATAGCCCCACTCATGTAAACCTGCGGCGCAAAGCTCTGGCTGAGCTTCATCGTTACACACCCAATCTTCGTCAAAACTGTAAAGTAGCTCACTGTCGATACCTGACACATTAAGGCTTACATCAAATAAATCGAAGCCGGTGTACGTATTGGCAAGGCCAACTGCAATGCTTTCTTGGTTATCTTCGCCAGGCTCATCAGCAACACTGTAACGGCTATTATCGAGTGTGAATGCATCGTAGCCATTATTAATATCAATATAGTGAACACTCAGTTCTGTGCGTAAGTTATTTGTTAGCTGGCTGTGTAATTTAAAGCGAGAAACGAGCTCGTCTTGTCGCTGGGTATCTTTATTTAAATAACGGTTTTCAACATAACCATCAGACTCTCGTTGATAAATGCTGGCGCGCACTGCGGTGTCGTCGGTAATACCCGTGCCGGCAGCAATACCTGCCTCATAGCTGTTATAATTACCTGCGCCAAGCTGCACTTTTACACTTGGATCAAGGGTTGGTGCCGCTGATTCCATTTGAATCATACCGGCAAGCGCATCAGCACCAAAGCGTGTGCCTTGAGGTCCACGGTAAATTTCAACTTGGTCAACATCAAATAATAATGAACTACCACCAAGGCCAGAGTAGTTAATACCGTCGATCACCAAACCTACAGATGGGTTAATTGGGTCAACAAACTGTGAGCGCAAACCAACACCACGAATTTGCACATAACGACCACGTGATGCGCCAGACGTAAAGTTCACATTCGCGGCACTTGCTAGCATCTCATCTAAAAACTTAGCGCCTCGCTGATTGATCTCATGATCAGAAAATAAGCTGGCGCTGGCGCTAAGTGTTTGAATACTTTCTTTTTGGAAATCACCAGTGACTAAAATTTTTTCTAGCTCACCGTCTTCAGCATAAGCGATTGTTGATGCTGCAAATAATGGCAAAATAGCAGCAGATAATAATGATAAACGTCGTTTCATGCGGTTCTTAACTCCATTTTAGGGACTGCTATTCTAGCAAGCCTGCTGGCCAAATGGCTATTGCTACCCAAACAAAGTGAATCTTTAGGTTGTTTAGGTATTTATGATATAAACGCAGGCAATTATACGTAAATTGATTAGGAATACGACTATGACCTTTAAAGTTGACTTTAAAGTGCGAGATTATGAGTGCGATTTACAAGGCATTGTTAACAACAGTGTGTATTTTAATTATCTTGAGCACGCACGTCATGAGTTTTTACATGCTAAAGATATCGATTTTGCAAAATTAGCCAAAGAAAAAGTGAATCTTGTGGTGCTTCGCAGTGAAATGGATTACAAAGCCTCTTTAGTACCTGGCGATGAATTTTATGTTGTGGTAGAACCTGAGCGAGTTAGTCGACTAAAGTTTGCTTTTAGACAAACTATTTATCGTAAATATGATGATAAAGTTATGTTGCAAGCATTTGTAATTGGCACGTCAGTTAATGAAAAAGGTCGTCCTTTTTTACCAGAAGAAATCGATAAGTTATTCAAATAACCCGTGTTGTTCTATAAAGAGCTAGCTTAGAACATTTTTTTACAGATAAAACATGTTTTTTTAACGATCAAACACGTTAAATATTGTTATCATTACTAAATTGAAAATAAAGTCGAAAAACATATGAAGCTAGTCGCCTTGCCAATTCTTTTTGTATTATTTTGTGTGGGATGCTCATCAACTGGGAGCGTGTCAAGCGAACACTTAAAATACACACAATGGCAGCTATCAAAAATAAATGGTTTATCTATCCCTGTGTCACAAAGTGCATCAATGCGTTTTATTGAAGCCATGCAAATCAATGGCTTTGCGGGCTGTAATAAATTTTTTGGTGAAGGGCAGCTCGTCGAAGACACATTGAAAGTAAATAAGCTAGGTATGACTCGTAAGTCATGCGGTGAAAAAGTGGATGAGCTAGAACAGAAATTATTAATGACTTTAAAGCAAGGCGCAGCAATTTCACTGAATGATGAAAAGTTGGTGTTACAAGGCGAGCATCACTTCACTTTTATCGTTAAAAACTAAAACGCTTAGCTTGCAGCTATTTTTTAACTCACGTACACTCATTGTGTTTTTATAAAACAACGAATTTAAACTTGTCGGAGTGCCTTTAATAAGGCTGAGATCGCGAAAGCGGGATCCGTGAACCTGATCAGGCTAACACCTGCGTAGGGAACAAGCTGCCTCACCGGGCGCTTGTGCGCCAAATATAGGGGCATAAGCGGCATATAGGCTGCAACAGTAAGTGTTTATCTTACTAACGATCCAATGGCGTTTGCCACTCTCTATTGCACTTGCAATATCTGACAAGACAACCCTTAAAGCAATGAGGTAAGTCATGTCAAACACACCAACTAAACCGTCTCGCCGCGAAACACGTGCGGCTGCATCAGATTATATTTACAACCTAACCGGTCAACCTTTTCCTAACTCACATAAAGTCTATGTTGAAGGCACACAAGAAAACGTACGTGTGGGAATGCGTGAAATCACCCTCAGCGATACCTTTATCGGTGGTACTGAAGAGAACCCCGTATTTGAACCCAATGCGCCAATTCGTGTTTACGATACTTCGGGCCCATACACTGACCCTGATTTTCAACTTGATGTACGTAAAGGTCTTGAAAAGTATCGTGAAAAGTGGATTGAAAAGCGTGGTGACACTGAAATTTTAGACTCAGTGACGTCGCAATTTTCTCAGCAGCGTATGGCAGATGAAGGGTTAGATCATATCCGCTTTGAACATCTACCAAAGATCCGCCGTGCCAAAGCGGGTAGAAACGTTACCCAAATGCATTATGCGCGACAAGGTATCGTGACGCCTGAAATGGAATATGTGGCGATCCGTGAAAACATGGGACGCGAAAAAATTCGTGAAGAGTTACTCGCAGCCCAGCACAAAGGCGAATCGTTTGGCGCTAGCATTCCTGATTTTATTACCCCTGAATTTGTGCGTGATGAAATTGCCCGTGGTCGTGCCGTGCTTCCTAACAACATCAATCACCCAGAAACTGAGCCGATGATTATTGGCCGAAACTTCTTAGTTAAAGTGAACGCGAATATTGGTAATTCGTCGGTCACTTCATCAATCGAAGAAGAAGTAGAAAAAATGGTGTGGTCTACTCGTTGGGGCGCTGACACGGTAATGGACTTATCAACGGGTCGCTATATTCACGAAACCCGTGAGTGGGTGGTACGTAACTCACCAGTACCAATTGGTACCGTGCCGATTTATCAAGCCCTTGAAAAAGTAAACGGTGTTGCCGAAGACCTAACGTGGGAAATTTTCCGCGATACCTTGATTGAACAAGCAGAACAAGGTGTTGATTACTTTACTATTCATGCTGGGGTATTATTGCGTTACGTGCCAATGACCGCAAAGCGTGTGACCGGTATTGTTTCGCGTGGTGGTTCAATCATGGCGAAATGGTGTTTAGCGCATCATAAAGAAAACTTTTTATATACTCACTTTGAAGATATTTGTGAAATTTTAAAACAGTATGATGTGTGTTTCTCATTAGGGGATGGCTTGCGTCCGGGCTCTATTGCCGATGCCAATGACGAAGCCCAGTTCAGCGAATTACGTACTTTAGGTGAGCTGACCAAACTTGCTTGGAAACATGATGTGCAAGTATTCATCGAAGGCCCAGGCCATGTGCCAATGCATATGATCAAAGAGAACATGGAAGAGCAGCTAAAACACTGCGAAGAAGCACCGTTTTACACTCTTGGCCCATTAACCACGGATATTGCCCCTGGCTATGATCATTTCACATCAGGTATTGGCGCTGCGCAAATTGCGTGGTACGGCTGCGCCATGCTGTGTTATGTAACCCCGAAAGAGCATTTAGGCTTACCAAACAAAGAAGACGTTAAAGAAGGTTTGATCACCTACAAGATTGCTGCCCATGCCGCCGATTTAGCAAAAGGCCACCCTGGGGCGCAAGAGCGCGATAACGCATTATCAAAAGCGCGCTTTGAGTTTCGTTGGCACGACCAATTTAACATCGGTTTAGACCCTGAACGTGCTCGCGAATATCACGACGAAACGCTGCCGCAAGAATCGGGCAAGATAGCTCATTTTTGCTCTATGTGTGGTCCTAAATTCTGCTCAATGAAGATCACTCAAGAAGTACGTGATTATGCCAAAGATCTTGAGCAAAGAGGGATTGATTTTAATACCTTAGGTGAGGGCATCGAAATCAAAATGGTTGATGTCGAAGCCGAGATGAAAGCGAAATCAGATGAGTTCAAAAAAACAGGCTCTGAGATATACCACAAAGCAGTTTAGGCTAGTTGTAGGCGCGATTTTATATCGCGCTATTTGCTTAAATCTTATCGTTTAAGGCTGAGGTTAATATGTCTTACAACATTGCAGTGATTGGTTTTGGCTTAACGGGACGCTTAGCTGCATTGGCGTTAAGTAAGCAGCATCAAGTTACGGTGTTTGAGCAAGATGATGAACATGCTAGCAACAGTGCTGGTAGCGTTGCTGCAGCGATGTTAGCCCCCCTTGCTGAATCAGTCCTGTGTGAACAGGATTTAGCCCTACAAGGGCTTAATAGCATCACTCGTTGGCAGCAAATTTTAAGTGAACTTGATGACGCTGTGTATTTTCAACAAACAGGCAGCTTGGTGGTTGCTCATCAGCAAGATAAGGGCGATTTACACAGTTTTGTGAGTCGCTTAAAACCGCTTGAAAGCTATCAAGCACAGACATTGGTTGGCACTCAAATCGCTGACCTTGAGCCAGAGCTAGCTGGGCGGTTCCATCAAGGTGTGTATTTACCTTGTGAAGGGCAACTCGATAATCAGGCATTTTATGGCGCTAGTTTTAAAAAGCTTACCTCGCAAGGAGTGCAATTTAACTTTGGCTGTAAAGTTGCATTGAACGCCCATCAAGTGAATGGGCAAAGCTATGATTATGTGTTTGATTGCCGCGGCTTAGGTGCTAAACAATCTGAACCTTTACTGCGTGGAGTAAGAGGGGAAGTGGCGCGTTTATATGCACCAGAGGTGAACCTAACCAGACCGATACGTCTGATGCATCCACGTTACCCAATTTATATTGCTCCTAAGCCAAATCATCAATTTGTGATTGGTGCGACTGAAATCGAATCGCAAGACCGAGGTAAAGTCACCGTACGCTCGGCGCTGGAGTTATTGTCTGCTGCTTATACGGTGCATAGCGGCTTTGCTGAAGGGCGTATCGAGAGCTTGCAATCGGGGCTTCGTCCAGCGTTTGCAGATAACCGCCCGAAAGTCACAAAACAAGGTCGAGTGATCTGCATTAATGGCTTATACCGTCATGGCTATTTACTTGCGCCTCAGGTGGTCGATGATGCAGTGAGCTTAATTGCTTAAGGATAAAAATGAATATTTTAATTAATGGTCAGTCAGTTACAGTGAATGATAATACATCGCTGACTCAGGCGTTAAGTCAATTTGGCGCAAGACCGCCATTTGCCGTTGCCGTTAATGGTGACTTTGTGCCGCGCAGCCAGTGTGACGCTAAAACCCTCAACGAAGGCGACAGCATTGAGCTATTGTCGCCAATTCAAGGAGGCTAAGATGGATAGTTTTTCGGTTTATGGTGAACAATTTTCCAGTCGTTTACTGATTGGCTCAGCATTGTATCCTTCACCGAGTGTTATGCAGGATTCGATAGTGGCCTCACAGGCTGAGATTGTAACCGTTTCACTAAGACGTCAGCAAAGCGTTGCTGCGGGTGATGATTTTTGGCAATTGATAAAAAATACCGGGTTAAAAGTGCTGCCAAATACGGCGGGTTGCCATAGTGTGAAAGAAGCGGTGACCTTGGCGAAAATGTGCCGAGAAGTGTTTACCACTGACTGGATTAAGTTAGAACTGATTGGTGATGAATATAATTTACAGCCCGATCCAATCGCACTGCTCGAAGCCACTAAAACCTTATTGGCCGATGGCTTTAAAGTTTTACCTTATTGCACTGATGATTTAGTACTGTGTCAGCGCTTAGCTGATTTAGGCTGCGAAGTACTTATGCCTTGGGGCGCACCGATTGGCACGGGTAAAGGCTTGCTGAACCCTTACAACTTAAAAATGATCCGTGAGCGCTTGCCAAACCATACGTTAATTGTTGATGCAGGCTTAGGTTTACCATCTCATGCCTGCCAAGCGCTTGAATTAGGGTATGATGCCGTATTATTAAATTCGGCAATTGCAGGTGCAGGTTGCCCAGTGACGATGAGTAAAGCGTTTAAGAGTGCTGTAGAGGCGGGGCGGTATAGCTATGTGGCCAAAGCGATGCCAGAGAAAGACGTAGCAAGCCCATCAACGCCGACGCTCGGTATGCCATTTTGGCATCAAGAATAAAATGTGAGGAATAACATGAATCAGGTTGTATGGACCATAGCAGGCTCAGATTCGGGCGGCGGTGCAGGAATTCAAGCCGACATTAAGGCAATGCAAAGTTTTAATGTACATGGCTGTACAGTTATTACTGCTTTAACGGCACAAAATAGTTTAGGTGTAGAAGCGCTAAACCCGATTTCAACAGAAGTGATTGAGTCGCAACTATTAGCCTTAGCCAGTGATATGCCTGCCAGTGTGATTAAAATTGGCATGCTTGCCAATGTGCAGCAAATACAGCTTATTAGTGAGCATTTAAAACATTATAAAGCAACTTGGGCAGAACCGCCTTTGGTTGTTTATGATCCGGTTGCCATTGCCTCGAGTGGTGATTTATTAACAGAAGAAGATACCGTTAGTGCCATCAAAGAGTGTTTATTGCCATTAGTCGATGTTGTAACACCGAACACCCACGAAACGCAGTTATTAACCGGTGTTTATTTGATTGGCCCAAGCGCAGTGAAAGAAGCCGCTGAAAAGTTAACAAGCTATGGTGCAAAAGCGGTGATTATTAAAGGGGGTCATTGGGATTACCCAAGTGGCTATTGCATTGATTACTGCGTGCAAGGCGAACAAGCATATTGGCTTGGCAACGAAAAAATTCAAACTCCGCATAGTCATGGCACTGGATGTAGTATGGCTTCTGTTATTGCTGCGTGTTTAGCCAAACAGTATCCACTCAAAGATGCCTTTATTTTAGCGAAAGCCTATATAAACCAAGGTTTAAAAGCAGCCGTTCGATATGGTGAAGGGATTGGTCCTGTTGCACACACTTGCTTTCCAACAACGCTGGCGGATTACCCACAAGTCATCGAAGCGGGGAGTTGGTTAGGTGATGAGCTCGACTTTGATTGCCCAGTTAATTTTACCATGGCAGCAGGCTTTGCAGAATGTGACTCGAAACAGCTTGGGTTATATGCCGTTGTTGATACCCTTGATTGGTTAGAGAAGTGTTTAGCCGAAGGGGTTAAAACGGTTCAATTAAGAATGAAAAATGCAGACGATGCAGCACTTGAAGAGTCGATTGCAAGTGCGGTTATGCTGGGGCAGAAGTACGATGCGCAGGTGTATATTAATGATTATTGGCAATTGGCGATTAAGCACGGCGCTTATGGTGTGCATTTAGGACAAGAAGACTTACAAACCGCTAATTTAATTGCCATAAAAGAGGCTGGGTTACGTTTAGGTGTTTCGACCCATGGTTTTTATGAGATGCTACGCGCGCACAATTACAGACCAAGTTATATGGCATTTGGCGCTATTTACCCAACCACCACTAAAGACATGACGGGGCAAATTCAAGGCTTAGAAAAGCTCGAAAAATTTGTGCCGCTAATGGCCGATTATCCAACAGTCGCAATTGGTGGGATTGATTTATCACGTGCAGAGCAAGTTGCGAGTACGGGGGTTGGCAGTGTTGCAGTAGTACGTGCGATTACTGAAGCCGAAGACTACCAAACAGCCATTGCCAAGTTAAAACTGCTGGTCGAAGGTCAGTCTTAATATGAGCGCGTTAAGCGACAAAGAGCAAATTCGTTATAGCCGCCATTTACTATTAAAAGAGGTGGGGCATGCGGGCCAGCAAAAGTTAAAGTCTGCGCATACTGTGGTTGTCGGGGCGGGGGGACTTGGCTCTCCAGCACTGTTTTATTTAGCGGCGGCTGGAATCGGAACGCTCACTTTAATAGACGATGATAAGGTTGAGCTTTCAAACCTACAGCGACAAATACTGTATAAAATAAACCATATGGGGCAGGCAAAAACACAGGCAGCTGCCAAGGTGTTAAGCAGTTTAAATAATCAAATAACGGTTAAACCTTTATGCCAAAAGCTTGATGAAAGTAACTGTGCTGAGCTTCTTGAGGGTGCTGACATCATCCTTGATTGCAGTGATAACTTTGCTACCCGTTATTTGGTTAATCGTTATTGTTTAGCTAAATCTATCCCACTTGTATCAGCTGCTGCTATTGCAACACAGGGGCAGGTGATGAGTTTTGATTTTCGTCATAAATATAGCCCTTGCTATGGTTGTGTATTCCCGAAAATGGAGGAGCAAACAGCGCTTAATTGTGACAATGCTGGGGTATTGAGCCCGTTACTGGGGGTTATGGGGAGCATGCAAAGTTTATTGGCTATCAATATATTACTTGGCCATAAAGCGGGCAGTGAGTTTATTCAATTTGATGGGCTAACACTAAAACAGCAGCGCTTTAATATTCAAAAAGATAGTGAATGCTCAGAGTGTAATCGTGAGGGTAGGCGCGATTTATAGTGAATTTTAAGCAAACCACTTTTGCTAAAGTGGTTTGCTTAATTGAACTTATTAGTCGTTAATTTTCGCAAAGGGTGTGCCCATACGCGTCACTGTTTCTGGGTGTTGATCTGATAAGAACTCAGCTTGATTTGCACCCCAAGCTAAAATAACGGTAGAGCCTAACTTAAAGCGGCCCATTTCTTCACCCTTCTTAAGGGTAATCGCATTGTCACCTTCAGTTGGGTAATTCCAACTAAATACATCTTTACCCGCTGGTGGCGTTACAGTGCCTGCCCAGATAGTCTCGATGCTAGCAACAATTGTCGCACCAACCAGCACCATAGCTAGTGGGCCAATTTCGGTTTCAAAGATAGCCACAACACGCTCGTTACGAGCAAATAGGTTAGGTACATTTTGTGCTGTTAACGGGTTTACCGAAAATAAATCACCCGGTACGTAGATCATTTTGCTCAGCGTACCATCAACAGGCATGTGAATACGGTGGTAATCTTTTGGTGCTAAATAAATAGTCGCAAACTTACCGCCTAAAAACGGCGCTGTGTCTTCTTCTTTGCCACCAAGTAGTGCTTGTAAGCTGTAGTCGTGGCCTTTTGCTTGGATGATTTGACCGTCGACTACATCGCCTAATTGGCTAATTGCACCATCAACTGGGTGAGCAATAATGTCGCTTTCTTCAGCAAGTGGACGAATGCCTTCTTTTAATGGGCGAGTGAAAAACTCATTAAAAGTTTTGTAATGAGCTGGATCTGGGTATTTAGCCTCACTCATATCAATTTTGTATTGTTTGATAAACAATTTAATTAAGGCCGTTGTTAAGCCACCCGCTTTTGCTGCTGCTAACTTGCCAACCATGCGCGAAATGAAATGTTTTGGCATGGCATATTGCATAGCAATTTTGAATTTATCTAAACTCACTTGTTATTTCCTAAATAGTTATACGCGAGGAGCGCGTGCACCAGCACGGCCGTCGGCCATAGTTTCTAAAATTCGGTGGTAACTGTCAAAGCGAAGTTCTGAAATTTCACCATCATCAACAGCTTGGCGAATTATACAGCCAGGATCGTTTAAATGCTTACAATCGCGAAAACGACAGCCACCAATAAAATCACGGAACTCTTTAAAGCACCACGTAACGCGCTCAACATCTAAATGCCATAAGCCAAACTCACGAATTCCTGGTGAGTCGATTAGGTTACCGCCACTTGGTAAATGGTGTAATCGCGATACGGTGGTTGTATGCTGGCCAAGGCCGCTGTTTTCAGAGACTTCTTGAGTTAAAATTTCAGCGTCGGGTAGCACTGTATTGACTAAGGTTGATTTACCCACACCACTTTGACCAACAAAAATGCTGTTTTTATCTACCAGCTTTTGCTTTAGCTCATCTATGCCATGACCTGTTTTATTACTGACTAACAGTACTTGATAACCTAGCTCACGATAGATATCGAGAATTTCATCAATAAAAGCAAGGCCTTCATCGTCTATTAAATCTATTTTGTTAAGTACCAAAATAGGCTCAATACCCATGTCTTCACAGGCAACTAAATAACGGTCAATAATGTTTGGCGTAAACTCAGGCAGTACCGCCGAGACCATTAAAATTTGGTCGATATTGGCAGCGACGACTTTCACTCCGTCATAAAAATCAGGGCGTGTTAGTTGTGAGCGACGTTCATGGGTTGCTTCAATAACGCCAGCTAAGTCGCCTTCGCTAACTTTTGCACGGCGAAAAATAACCTCGTCACCACACACAAGGCTTGATACGGTTCTGCGTATATTACAGCGCAGCACTTCGCCTGATTCGGTTTCGATATCGGCATGTTGGCCAAATCGACTGATCACAACCGCATTTTCGGCAGGGCCTAAATTATCATTTTGCCATTGCACTGCAGCCCCTTTCTGTTGCTTTTTATCTGCATTAGAGAGGCGTTTTTGGTGATTGGCCTTAATTCGACGTGATTGGCCTTTACTTAATTTCTTTTGTTTTGCCACTTTTGGCCCATAACTTGATTAAATGTCGGGCTTTTTGAAAAAAAAGCTTTAGGTCGACTGATGATACTAATATGATATATCTAAATGCGTTGGATCTAAAGGAAAGCACCGCTAAGGTAACTATGTCTTTTCATAAATCAAATCTTATCTGGCTCGACCTGGAAATGACTGGCCTCGAACCAGCAACAGATAAAATACTCGAAATTGCCACTGTTGTCACCGACAGTGATTTAAACATCTTGGCTGAAGGCCCTGTTATTGCTATTCATCAAAGTGATGAACTGCTTGATGGCATGGACGAGTGGTGTACAACTCAGCACGGTCAATCTGGTTTAACAGCTCGTTGTAAAGCAAGCACATTCACTGAACAAGATGCTATTGATCAAACACTGGCATTTCTAAAGCAATGGGTACCTGCGGGTGCTTCACCTATGTGTGGTAATTCTATCGGCCAAGACCGCCGCTTTATGAATAAGTACATGCCTGAATTGGAAAACTACTTTCACTACCGTAACCTTGATGTGAGTACAGTTAAAGAACTTGCACGTCGTTGGAAACCTGACGTATTAGCGCAAGTGAACAAAAAAGGTTCACATCTAGCCCTCGACGATATCAAAGATTCGATCATGGAATTAAAGGTTTACCAAGAAAAATTCTTTAATTTGTAAAAAACATTTGCAAACACATCGGATTATTGTAGAATCCTGCCCCGCTTAAGACGTTAACCCTCGCGGGGTTCGTATGTCTCTAAGTAATTGAATGCGGCACTAGCTCAGTTGCCAGAACGTTTTACCGCAACCTTCAAGGTTGTGCAGCAACGGACAAATTACTGACTACTTTTGAATGCGGCACTAGCTCAGTTGCCAGAACGTTTTACCGCAACCTTCAGGTTGTGCGACAACGGACAAATTACTGACTACTTATAAAGCGGCACTAGCTCAGTTGCCAGAACGTTTTACCGCAACCTTCAGGTTGTGCGACAACGGACAAATTACTGACTACTTATAAAGCGGCACTAGCTCAGTTGGTAGAGCGCAACCTTGCCAAGGTTGAGGTCACGAGTTCGAGCCTCGTGTGCCGCTCCAATTTCTAACCAAAAGAAATTGGCTTAAGTTTCAAGAAGAAAGTAATTAACTTGAAGCTTATAACTTAAAACTAGTAACTTATTTTGCGGCACTAGCTCAGTTGCCAGAACGTTTCACCGCAACCTTCAGGTTGTGCGACAACGGACAAATTACTGACTACTTAAAAGCGGCACTAGCTCAGTTGCCAGAACGTTTTACCGCAACCTTCAAGGTTGTGCGCCAACGGACAAATTACTGACTACTTAAAAGCGGCACTAGCTCAGTTGCCAGAACGTTTTACCGCAACCTTCAAGGTTGTGCGCCAACGGACAAATTACTGACTACTTATAAAGCGGCACTAGCTCAGTTGGTAGAGCGCAACCTTGCCAAGGTTGAGGTCACGAGTTCGAGCCTCGTGTGCCGCTCCAATTTCTCACCAAAAGAAATTGATATAAGTTTTAAGGGGAAAGTTAAAAGCATGAGCTTGAAACTAGAAACTTGCAGCTTACAAGTTATTTATGCGGCACTAGCTCAGTTGCCAGAACGTTTCACCGCAACCTTTAGGTTGTGCGCCAACGGACAAATTACTGACTACTTTTGAATGCGGCACTAGCTCAGTTGGTAGAGCGCAACCTTGCCAAGGTTGAGGTCACGAGTTCGAGCCTCGTGTGCCGCTCCAATTTCTCACCAAAAGAAATTGATATAAGTTTTAAGGGGAAAGTTAAAAGCATGAGCTTGAAACTAGAAACTTGCAGCTTACAAGTTATTTATGCGGCACTAGCTCAGTTGCCAGAACGTTTCACCGCAACCTTTAGGTTGTGCGCCAACGGACAAATTACTGACTACTTTTGAATGCGGCACTAGCTCAGTTGCCAGAACGTTTCACCGCAACCTTTAGGTTGTGCAGCAACGGACAAATTACTGACTACTTATAAAGCGGCACTAGCTCAGTTGGTAGAGCGCAACCTTGCCAAGGTTGAGGTCACGAGTTCGAGCCTCGTGTGCCGCTCCAATCTCTAGACAAATCCCAAAATACTTTCTTAAATAATTTAGTTAATGCCAAGTTTTGCTTACAGCTTGTTTTAGATCTGACCTTGAATCGTCGCGACAATACGTCTTGCACCATCTTGATCTCGGTGTTCACCTAAATAGATACCTTGCCAAGTACCTAGCATTAAACGGCCTTGATTAATTGGAATGGTGAGCTCAGCACCTAATGTACTGCTTTTTATGTGGGCTGGCATATCATCATCACCTTCATAATCATGACGATAATAACTTTGTCGTTCTGGCACAAAATGATTGAAGTGACTTTCCATATCCATTCGTACAGTAGGATCTGCATTTTCGTTAATAGTTAAGCTTGCAGAAGTATGCTGAATGAAAAGATGTAACAAACCAACTTTGTATTGCCTTATTTCAGGAAGTTGACGAAGTAGCTCGTCATCAATGATGTGAAAGCCTCGTGAACGAGGCTTCAATTGAATGGTTTTTTGCTGCCAGCTCATAGTTTATCAAAGCTAACTTCAATATTAGCGTTACCATCAGCTGAAGTGAATGGAATTAACACCTTAGCACCCTCACATTTATGAGCGATTGTATGTCCTTTACCAGACACAACGACAGGTGTTGCCATATCAAACTCATAGCCTTTTTCGCCGAGTAGGTTTTTAGCGCCACCTGTTACCATATTGGTAATTTCGCCCACCATGTCAGTGACTTCTTCATTGACTGAGTCTGGTCGCTCACCTAGCATTCTTTCCATAATGGTTAATGCTAGATTTTCATCAAAAGTAATTGATAGTGAGCCTTTTGTTTGTGGCCCCACCATACCAATCAAGCCTGACACATCGCCACGGGCTAACTCATCTTTTTTTAAACTTGGTTTACCCGGTTTTAATTCTGTTTGAGCCATGGTGCTCAATACATTCAATAATGATGATAAAAAAGGGTTGATGAACTCTACATTCATTGTTTATTTTCCCTCAGATTACGCAGTTAAACTGTTTTTCTAACTATAAGTGTAGTGGCTGTATGTGACAGCGCACTTAATCTTTGCAATTTTCACATTTACCGTGAGCTTCGATAGTTTGTCCTGAGACAATAAACCCACTCTCTGCGGCTAGGTTATTTAGTTCGTGTGAAATAACGGTTGAGTGTAATTCTTTAACATAGCCACAACTGTCACATATGAGTAATTGTACAGGGTGAATATGATCAAAATGATGGCACAACATAAATGAGTTGGTACTTTCAATTTTGTGAATAAAGCCAAGTTCTGACAAGAAATCGAGAGCACGATAAATAGTGGCAGGTTTTGCGCCTGACTCTGTTAATTTAAGTTGTTCTAATAAGTCATAAGCACCAACGCCACCCTGAGCACTTGCTAGCAGGCGGAATACTTTCTCACGGATAGGTGTGAAACGTGCCCCACGATTATCGCAGACTTGTTTTGCTTTACTGACGAGTGATTCTATATTCATCTTCTCTTATCCTTACGCTACCGTGATATACTAACATACTGTATTGTAGTTGCAGTGTTTTTATTCGCTAACACGTTTTATAGGGAGTTTTCTTAATGAATGAATTGCTTGCTGCATTCATTTTCTTTTTTGCCGTCATTGACCCTATCGGTACAGTGCCTGTATTTATTGCTGTTACTCGTTGGGATGATGCTAAATTTAAGCGTAAAGTTGCGTTAAAGGCAGTTGGCGTTTCTGCATTAGTTTTATTGTTCTTTGTGATTGCTGGTGAACTACTTTTAAACGCGATCAATATTCCGCTTTCAGCGTTTCAGATTGCCGGAGGTATCGTATTATTAATTTTTGCCTTGTCGATGATATTCGGTGAAAGTAAACCTGAAACTGAAATCAAAAGCGTTCGCGACAGTACCGAAACTGCTATTTTTCCATTAGCCATTCCTTCTATAGCCAGCCCAGGTGCCATGCTTGGTGCGGTGCTAATGACTCGAAATACAGAATACACTTGGTATGAGCAGCTTGTAACATCATCAATCATGCTTTCTGTATTAGTGATTGTGTTGGTTTTATTATTGCTCGCAACACATGTACATAAGTTAATTGGCGATAGTGGGGCAAGTATTATTAGCCGAGTAATGGGATTAATTTTATCTTCCGTGGCTGTGACTAATATTTTGGGGGGAATTGCTCATTACTTTGGTTTAGCTGTGACAGCATAATTTAAATTTAAAGTGCATTTTCAGTAATTTAAATTTTGAATTATTGCCTGCTTTTATCTAACTTAAAGGAAGGCAATATAAAATTTAAGGAACAAAGAATGCTCATTAAAAATGTTATTTTATCTATTTTTCTGATTTTTAGTTTAGGCGCTTGCATGGAGCCAACCTATGATAGTGGTAAGCTAAAAGTGATTGAAGTGACCGACCACGATTTTAAAATTAATGGGGAGAGCGCCGTTACGATAATTGTAGGCCATGCTAATGTGGCGGAATACAGCTTTTCTATTCGTAAAAGTGATCTTAAAAAGGGCACACTTTTGCAGTCTGAGTCTGATAACAATTCAAATGTGCGTGCCGATGGTACTTTCTTTAGCGAGTATTACGTACAGTCAAAAGATCATGATACACATGCATCCATTGAAATTGTAGAGATAGATCCTGCCCAGAAAGTTGCTCGCATTGCAGTGGGTGCTAAATTGGTTAATCTGAAAAATGAAGATTATAAAGAGCTTGAAATCACTGTTTTAGAGCTTACAGGCAAAAACCTTGAGCACCTTCTAAACGAAGTGAAAATGTAGTCTTTACATTTTTATTTTATTCATCGAAGAAGTGAGATTGCAGTACACTTCTTCGCCTCTTTTCATCATCTGATCTTCGATTAAGCCATGTGCCGTTTTTCTGTAGCACCCATGTTAGAAAGTAATCATACACGCGGAAAAATAGATTTAATCATATGATTTATAAGTACTTTTATTCGATGCCTACTTATTGTCATGCCACTTTAATGAAATAAATAGAAATAGCTAGAAATTCACACTAAATTAAGTCGCTCATTTCCGTTATTTTATCCACCTCTGAACTTAGCTCTTCAACTGCTTCATCAATGATTTGAATACAGGTATCAACATGCTGTATTTCAGAATCAGTTAACTGCTGTTTAAGCGCATCAGCTTTGGCTAAATCAACAGAGCTTTGCACTTGTTTAATCATTTGCCTCATCAACAATTGCAGACGTGCGAGCGATATTTCGAATTCTTGGGCGAAGTCAGCCAACATGTAAGCGGTAAATGGGTGATTAAAATTACCTGCACTGCCAGAACCATATTCACCTATAGACATCGCAAATTGGTTTGCCATTGGTATTTTAGAATTTTCCTCAGCTTGTCTTGCTTGGATCTCTCGAATAATGGCCTCAATATTTACTAAATCGTAAAATGGCGTAAGACTTAGCCCTTGTTTACCCACAAAGAAACTGATGTTCTTGCCGTGCGCATCATAGTTGCGTACCAAAATATTAAAGGTCATCCAGCGTATAAGTTGTGTTTGGTACGCTTCGGCATTAGTTGTTTGTACATTAAATAGCTTCACAAAAGACACACCATCACGAATATAAATACCGTCGCCTTCATCACCATGTTGACGTTCGTATTTGTATGATGGGGGTAGGTTGGTTGCTTGGCAGCCATCGATAATGTGACGGCGCATAACACGCTGTTGCTCAGTTATTAACTTGCGGTCAAAACGGTCAATCACAAACGCACTGACTTCTCCGTATTTTCGTACTGCTACGTTTGGTACATCAATACCCGAATGCTTTGCCAATAACATGGTAAATAACTCATTCACGGCGATAAAAGGTGCTTTTCCCGTTTCAAACTTAAAGATCTTATTGGAGCAAAGCTGGCCTTCACCAAACCCTAATTTGCCCTCAATTTCTAATAAGTTGAGTTTATCTTGTACACCCGCGACTGATAGCCTTGTACGACCATCCCAATAAGTAATAGATTCTCCAGCATTCTTAAAACGAGCTAGCTTTTCGGTTAGTTCTTCATTAGTGACTTCTCGAAATGAAGTTTCGGTTTCTTCATTGTTTTGACTTGTAAATGATAACGCGCCAGATGTGTCAGCGCCGATGATCTTGATAAGCCCAAAGGTATTATTTTTGGAGATAGTTGTATTACTAATGATCTCTTCTAACCCTTTACCCTCAGGCAACAAGTTTTGTAAAAAGTTACGGACAGCCCTGTGATCAAACTCACCGTTCAAAGGCAGGTGGGGCGAGATAGCAAAACCCTCTTTGATCCAATCAGGCTCGTAAGTTAAGGTTAATTCGGTTTCAGAGCCTACAGGAATGGTTATTATCGCAATTTTACGACCATGACCGATATAAACGTTCAGGGTATTTAGATCAGTACCAGTCATCACTTACCTCTGTTCCTTCTTTGGAAGTAGCATCATCACAAAGAAGGCTAAATGAAAGACCAAGGTATTCCATTACTTTGAGTAGGTTCGTTAACTTTACATTGGTATTGCCTTTTTCTATTTTCACCAGCGTTGGCTTTGAAATCGATAATGCTTCAGATACATCTACTAAAGACAGCTTCATACCTGTTCGCTTTGCAGTGATCGCTTCAGCGAGTTGAGTCGGGGTAAAGCGTTCTGATAAGTTAGGCATGGCTGTTGCCTTAACCGCCTTACCTGTTCTGTTTGTTTTGGCTAAATTACCCATATAAGTTAATTATTATTTACTTTTAAATATAAAGTAATGCTGAATTGGTTATAAGTCAAATATAATTAACTTATAGGTTTTAAAAAGCCTTTTTTCTTTAAAAGTCAGTTATAATTTACTTTTAATTCTCTGTCTAGAAGTCTAGGGACGTTTTAATAGCACTCCTTACTTCTGCACTTTGAGGACCTTTGTAACCTAACGAGTATTCTTGTATCCAATCGTGCGCCTCTCCAATAGAAATAATATGCATTGAATGGATATCATCACTCAAAATTGCATAGGCTACGTCTAATTCGGAAGTGTTTTTTGCCTAGGCTTTCTGCCAGTACTCTTTTACTGAATGTTTTACTTTCGTTGTGTATAATCTTTCCTTTAGACTTCTCGCGTACTACGCACTTGTAGCGGTAGTCGCCTGAAGCAAGACGGCGTTTTTCGATATTGTATGAAGCCATTGAGTAACCCTAAGTTATCGATCAGTCCTACCCCGCGGGGGTGACTATAGGGTGACTGTATATCGAAACTCGCGGCGATTTAAGGTAATTCAAGGCAATTCAGACTATATGAGTAACACACTAAATAAGGGCTCTAGCCCAGTAATAGCAGGTAATACAGGGTTTAGACGGTTTAGCGTGGCACCTATGCTGGATTGGACTGATCGTCATTGTCGAACCTTTCACCGTAAAATGACTAAGCATGCTGTGCTATACACTGAGATGGTGACAACCGGCGCTATTTTATTTGGTAAAGGTGACTACTTACACTTTAATGAGCATGAAGGGCCTGTGGCATTGCAACTTGGTGGCTCTGACCCAGAAGCGTTGGCGAAGTGTGCTAAATTAGCGGCTGAACGCGGCTATCATGAAGTAAACTTAAATGTGGGATGTCCGTCTGATCGCGTTCAAAATGGTCGCTTTGGTGCTTGTTTAATGGCTGAGCCTAAACTCGTTGCTGACTGCGTTGCAGCAATGAAGGCCGAGGTAACTATTCCTGTTACTGTTAAAACTCGCATTGGTATTGATGAGCAAGACTCGTATGAGTTTTTGTGTGCCTTAATAGAAGCAAGTCATGATGTGGGGTGTGATGACTTTATTATTCATGCCCGTAAAGCATGGTTAAATGGTCTAAGTCCAAAAGAAAACCGTGAGATCCCACCTCTAGATTACCCGCGTGTTTATCAGTTGAAAACAGATTACCCACAACTGCACTTAAGCTTAAATGGCGGCGTGAAAACCATCGCTGATAGCATAGCTCATCTTGAGTATGTTGACGGTGTTATGATTGGCCGTGAAGCGTATAGTAATCCATTTATTTTATCTGAAGTGGATGAAAAAATTTATGGTGATGAAGCTTTTATGCTTAATCGTCATCAGGTTGTGCGCGCTATGTATGACTATATTGAAGATGAAATGAGTAACGGCGCTAATTTTTGGCATATTGCTCGTCACATGTTGGGGATTTTCCAAGGGCAACCAGGTGCGCGTGGTTTTAGACGTCATTTGTCTGAGAACGGGCACGGTAAAGCGGCTGACTTATCTGTTATGGATAAAGCCTTAAGTTTTGTCCCAGAAGCCTAATCATATATCTCGTTAAAAAAGCCACATTTTGTGGCTTTTTTTGATCCTAAAATTTGGTGAAAAAGTTAGCTTTTTAGTCAAATTAGTTATTTTTCATTCAGTCACTAGTCAGCCGAAAACTAAACTTAAGTAATTTAACGCTTTGTATTTATTTAATAAATTAATTTTATTTGTTAGTTGGCACAAGAATTGGAATCTCCTAGCTGTATTAACCCAATTATCAACAGGAGAGTCACATGGGTGTATTAAATCGCGTAAATGACATTATTCAGGCAAATCTTTCTGCAGCACTCGATAAAGCGGAAGACCCTGAAAAGTTACTTAATCTACTCGTGCAAGAAATGCAGGATGCACTAACTGAATGCCGTGCAACCGCTGCGACATTTTTAACGCAAGAAAAGCAAATGAAGCGTGAAATAGCTGCAAAACAAACGAAAGTAGCAGACTGGCAAGCGAAAGCAGAAAAAGCGCTGAGTAAAGAGCGTGACGACCTTGCCAAAGCTGCACTAGTAGAAAAGCAGCGCTTAATTACAGAGATTGAAGCGCAGCAAGCTGAAATGGATAAGGTGGCTGAATCACTGTCTAAATTAACTGAAGATTGTCAGCGTTTACAAAACAAGCTTGCAGATGCCAAAGCCAAGCAACTGACCTATATGCAAAAAGAGCGCGTCGTTACAGCACGTTTAAAAGTAAAAGAGCAGTTGCATAGCAATAAGGTGACGGATGCACTAGCGCGTTTTGACTACTTAGAGCAGCGCGTTGAAAACATTGAATCGCAAGTCGAAGCGTACGAGTTAACGCACGCAGATGCTGCCAACTCAACCGCTGCTCAAATCGCTGCCTTAGAGAAAAATGAGGCGATCGATAAAGAGCTTGCTGATTTAAAAGCTACGATGAAGCAGTCAGCTTAGGAGGTTAATGATGAACACTTATCATACATCATCACGTTGGTACCGAGATTTAAGCAATAAGAAAATCTCGGGAGTGTGCAGTGGACTCGCTGCGCGCTTAGGGTTTCCAGTATGGTCTACGCGATTGGTGATGATCATATTACTGATTAATATGCCGCTGTTAATAGGCGTGGGTTATTTAGTTGCTCACTGTTCTTTACCAGTAAAAGGTTACTAGGAGTAGAGCATGAAAACGTTAGCTATCATCGTCTTAGCAATGCTATTGCTGTGTACCGATGCAGTGTCATTCGTATCGTTTGACTCGTGGCAGTTGCCGTTATCAATTGCTGATATGAGCTGGGCAGGGCTTGAAGTCATCGGTGCGATAGTGGCAGTGATTGCCGTTGTGGCAGGTGTTGCATTATTCACTATTGGCCTACTTGGCGCTGGTGTTGTTGCTGTGATAGGTGTTGTGCTTGCGTTTCTATTTGGCTCAGTGATGGTTGCATGGCCATTGTTGTTAATCGCCGCATTATGCTGGTTGATTGCTGATAACAAAAAATCAGCGGCTTAGCGCCTTAATAAACTGCCTTAATAAACAAAGTATGCTAAATTTAGCGGGTAAGTTGATGTCTTAACAAGGATTAAAGCACGATGAAGCTGTTACCCGCACTCTCTTTTCTTACTGCAAGTTTACTTTATAGCACTTTTTCATTTGCTCATAGTGGTCATGACCATACTGATAGCGCTGAAATTTCAGTCAGTAATGCGCAAGTCCGTGAGTTTTTACCCGCGAGCAAAGCCAGTGTTGCCTATATGACTATCACAAACCCTAGCAATCATGCTGCTGTTTTAACGAAGGCTGAACTAGATGGTTTGGGGCGCGTTGAAATTCATCAGCATACACATGTGGATGGCATGATGAAAATGGAGCAGGTTTTATCATTAGAGATTGATGCCCACAGCAGCGTTGAGTTTAAACCTGGGGGGTATCATTTGATGGTGTTTGAGCCAGAAGATAAGCTACAAGCAGGGCAAGAACGAAAACTCACGCTATATTTTAAAGATGGAAATCGCGTTTTTACTCAAGCTAAAGTTGTATCTTTACAAACAATGACAGAAGAAAAACCGCAAAAAAGTAAAGAGCACTCACATCACTAGGAGATAATATGTCTGAACACAAAGGAAAAATAGCCAGTGCGTTGCTTATAATTTTAATTATTTTTTATGCAATTGCCTTTTATTGGAGTAGTGAGCCTGCTCGTATGGATGTGGTAAGCAAGGCGAAGCAAGAAGCACAAATGCGCGGCGATAAATTTGTGACGGGCTATACCACGACAAGCACACTGATCAACGTTGCTGATACACTGTTAAATAAACCGGGTGGTTATCTATCTAATGATATTATGCCACCGAGTGTAATGATGGATAATATGCCTGCATGGGAATATGGCGCGCTTGAGATGACGCGAGACTTAGTGTTGTCGATGCGAAAAGATTTTAGCCGTTCACAATCTCAATCAACAGAACATGCAGCACTTAAAAAGGCACAACCACAATTTAATATTAGCTCTGAGGCGTGGGCATGGCCTAGTGCAGAAGCAGAGTATCAAAAAGGTATCAATTACCTCATTGTTTACCGTAGCCAAATTGCCGACCAAAATGACAGAGACAGTCAATTTTATGCTCGTGCAGATAACTTGCGTAGCTGGCTAAAAGAGGCTGAGAAGCGCCTTGGTAGCTTAAGCCAACGATTAAGTGCCAGTGTCGGTCAAGAACGTTTAAACACAGACTTAGCCGGCGATACAGCGGCTCATCAAGCAACGTACACGCCATTGCAAAATCAAGTGAAAACATCTTGGTGGCAAATTGATGATGTATTTTATGAATCGCGAGGTGCAACATGGGCATTACTGCACTTTTTACAAGCGGTGGAGTATGATTTTGCCGATGTACTAGAAAAGAAAAATGCTCGAGTGAGCCTGCAGCAAATTATTCGTGAATTAGAGGCTACACAAGAAACAGTGTGGAGCCCGATGATTCTCAATGGCAGTGGGTTTGGCTTTGTAGCAAACCATTCACTGGTGATGGCAAATTATATTTCGCGAGCCAATGCGGCTCTAATTGAACTTAGCGAACTTTTAGCGCAAGGATAAAATGATGAAAAAGTACTGTTTAGCGGCCGCGCTGTCGATGGCCTGTTTAGCACCTACAGCACAAGCTGATACTTTATTGGGCCTGTACTTGGGTGTTGATGGCTGGCGGTCAGATAATAGTGGTAGTTTTGCTCAAAACGACAACTTACAAAACTTTAATTATGATGATGAGACATTCATTAGTTATTACGCGGCACTAGAGCATCCCGTACCTTTAGTTCCTAACTTTAAATTTAAGTACACTGAGCTTGAGCTAAATGGCTCAACAACCTTAGATGATACGTTTAGTTTTGGTGATGCTGATTACGTTGTTGGTACGCAAGTAGGCACGGTGAGTGATTTATCTCATATCGATTATATTCTTTATTACGAGATTTTTGATAATGATCTCGTTTCGATTGATTTAGGCTTAAACGCAAAGCAATTTGATGGTGATATCGTTGTCACTGGTACGTCACAAAATGGTGGCCCTGCATCAACAGAACGTGTTGATTTTTCTGGCTTCGTTCCTTTAGTTTACGGTCGTGCGGAAGTGGGTTTGCCACTGACAGGTCTGAGCGTTTTCTTTGAAGGAAGTATGCTTGCGATTGATGATAGCAAAGTACAAGACTACCAAGTGGGTATCGCGTATGCGTTACTTGATAATCTTGCGGTTGATTTAGACGTTAAAGCCGGTTACCGCTCAATGACCTTAGAGCTTGATGATGTTGATGATATTTATACAGATATTGATGCATCAGGCCCATTTGCGGGTATTCAAGTACACTTCTAAGCACTTTACTTAGTAAAAGTAGCTGGCAGGTTATTTGTTTACTTGCCAGCTAGTTTCGAATTCCTCTTCTAACGATGTAGATACTATTTGTTTGTAGGCCTTGTTAACAGGTGAGGCAATAAGCTTTCTTAGCTCATCCCCCGTTTGTGTAAATTTATAATAGCTCAGTACTAAGTCATTACTTTTTGCTTTTAGGGTTAAGCGCTGATGCATAAAGCTTAAATTAAATTCCTGTCCGGCTTTTAAAACAGCCGATTCGATCTCTTTTCGGTATAACAGGTTAATATCCATCAGTGTCAAAATATCAGGAAAACTGACAGGTGTTTTACCTAAGTTTAATGACACCTTGTTACCTTTACGTAGTAAATCAAACAAGGAAGGCTTTTTATAAAAGCCCAACAAAATAAGGTTGCTGTTATCTTTTTCATTAAAACCACATAGCGACGTGCAGCGCTGAAGTGCGTCAGCTTCACGCTGAGTCATATGCTTGAGTGTTTGCAGGCTTTTTATGGAAAAAGTACCAGGCGAAACAGTTTCACCTGCCAATATCTTAGCCCAGAGCTTTTGCATTGAAGTATTGGCCGTATCTTCGCATAAACTTATGAAACGCTCTATCCAATCCGAGTCAGGTTGATGGCGTCCTGTTACATCAGGGCAAAAGCCCATTGCCATAGCCATGATTGTTTCTATGTTTTCTTGGCGTTTAATAAATTGAATCTCTTGACGAGTGTGAGCTCGCTCTAATAAGCCGACATCAGCCTTTATTTTGTAGGGAAGTTGTTGTTGCCCTTGTGAAGAATAGCTATCACTGTCTAGGTTATTAATTCTTGCAGAAGGGGACTTATGAATAGAATACCCGAGTTGGTTTTCTATAATATTGGCAAGGTTAACTCTTGCTTGTGCCGTTTTGACTGTCATCGCTGGCATTGGCCTTGTTGGTAGTGGTTAATTGCGCATGTGTTTTTATATTATTAAGCGCAAGCTTTACCGTGTTGTTAAGTATGTATTGGCTTAAAAGGGCAAGGTAGCCACCTATAATTGGGGTGTTTACCTCACCATGAAGCGTGCATATGATTTCAACATCATTGCCTTGATTTAAGTAACGAATAGAACCTCGAGCAATGTGTTCTTGGTTAAATAAAATGTTGAAGCTCATTCCTTCGTCGTTCATTTGTGTAATTGTCATTTCACCCGCTCCCCAGCGACTATCCCAAAATTGATGGGCGCCGACACCTTGACTTGGTTCTGCTATTGTAAACTGAATACTCGGATCGACTGCTTCCCAAGGTTGCCATTGTGGCCATTGGTTCAAGTCCGTAACGAGCGAGGCAATATCGTCACGCTTAGCGGTGACTGTTATTGCTTTATTCACAGTATATTGCTGTGCAAGCATCAGCCCAATTACTAAAATTATAAGGGCACATATAAACAGTGTCTTTATACACAGAACGAAGAGTTTAATAATCTCACCTCAGGTAATAATTTTATAGCTTTCATAACATTATACGTATCATAGACTATAATCTACACAATATAAGTTATCAGCAATGTATCATAGTCAAATTAAGTGGTAGAATTTTCCATCAAGGCTGTAAAATGGGACGGAACCATCGTTGCAGTTTTTAGATGGGTAGTCTAAGGAATTATTAATGGCATCAGAGAGTAACGACTTTTTATTTAGTGATCAGGATGATGAACAGCCGTTAGAGGAGTCTGTTTCGGATTTTTGGGATGTGTTAATCGTTGATGATGACCCAGAAATACATTCTGTTACTAAACTTGCCCTCTCTGGTGTAGAGTTTTGGGATAAAACGTTACGCTTTCATCACGCCTACTCAGGAGCCGAGGCGCTCACTGTCCTTAAAGAAAACCTATCAATTTCTGTTGTATTACTTGATGTTGTGATGGAGTCTGATGATGCAGGCTTGCAGGTGGTTAAACAAGTTCGCGAATGCCTAAATAACCATAACGTACGCATTATTTTACGAACAGGACAACCAGGTTATGCCCCAGAAGAAAAGGTAATTCGTGAGTATGATATTAATGATTACAAGACGAAAACAGAATTAACACGTAGTAAGCTGATTACATCACTGGTTACTGCTATTCGCTCCTATGAGCAAGTTTGTCAACTTGAGTTTCAAAGTCGTGCGCTGAATAACATTCTTTATGCTTCAAAAGCTATTTTAGGGTTTACTGATATTAAAGCATTTACGATGGCTGTGATTAAACAGTTATCGTTTATTTTAGATTGTGAGCCGAAAGGGGTCGTGTGTGGCTCCTTAGAAGATGATAATCAAATATGTGTGTTAGGGGGCTGTGCAGAATATAACAGTTTTATTGGACAAGGTATTGAACAACTTGATGATGGTCGCATTATTTTACAAGTTAAAAATTGCCTAGAGCAGTCACAGCACCAACATACAGATATCGATAGCACTTACTTACTGAAAAGTAAAAACCGTCAAGCAGCAATCTACTTGGAAACAGAGCATATTCCAAGCCCGTCACAACTTCAGTTTGCTGAAATATTCCTCACCAACGTCAGTGTAGGATTAGATAATGTGCGTTTATTTAATCGACTGCGTGATGCTGCCTATAAAGATATCTTAACGGGCCTGTCTAACCGCAATGATTTTATGAACAAAATTGAACGCTTCTACCAGCCAAATAAAAATGATTACGTATTTTTATTAATAGATGTTGCGCATTTTTCAGATATAAACAATGGCTTAGGTCAAGAAATTGGCAACCTGTTATTAATGGCCATCGTTGAAAGGCTTGAGCAAGAATACCCTAATGCAGAGCTAATATCGCGTATTGGTGCGGATGTGTTTGGTTTACTATTGCCAAAAGAGCAGTATGATCTTGAGCTACTTCGAGAGCATTTGAGTTTGCCATTCAATGCAGGAGAACATATTTTACCTATTAATTTTAAAATAGGTTTATGTAACCAAAGTGATTTTCAGCAAGCAGGGATCGAGACTTTAAAACTAGGTTATATCGCGCTAAACCAAGCTAAAAAGCAGTCAATGGAAGCTGTGGTAACTTATACGCCTGATATGGAAGAAAAAATGGCGTGGCGATTAGGAATTATTAGACAGTTACGTCAAGACTTTGAGCAACGTAAACTAGAAGTATGGTTTCAGCCACAACTTGATTTAACGACCCTTAAGATTATTGGCTGTGAGGCATTGTTGCGTTGGCCCTCTGGTAATGGTCAATATATTTCTCCGGCTATTTTTGTGCCTATGGCCGAAGATGCTGGCTTAATTGTTGATATTGGCCAATGGGTACTTGAACAAGCATGTATGCAGCAAAAGCGACTTGAAGCCATGGGCATCGAAATTAGTATAGCGGTTAATGTGTCAGTGCCTCAGTTTAAAGTGAAAGGTTACGCGCAGCAGGTAAAAGATACATTAAATCAATACCAAGTTAAGCCGCAATTTATAGAGTTAGAAGTAACAGAAAGCGTGGTTATGGACGAACTTGCAAGTGTCATTACCACCTTAAAAGAATTGAAAGAGTTTGGCATAGAGATTGCGATTGATGATTTCGGTACTGGTTTTTCATCACTCAGTTATTTACAACAACTCCCGTTAGATCGCTTAAAAATTGATAGGGCATTTGTCAAAGACTTACCAGATAAAGATAGTGAAGCAATTGCAGCGTTAATTATTTCTTTAGGTGCAAGACTCGGCTTGAAAACCATCGCAGAAGGGGTGGAAACACAAGCTCAAGCTGATTATCTTCTAGAGCTTGGCTGTGATGAAGTACAAGGCTTTATGTATGCTAAGCCTATGCCAGAAAAAGAGTTAATAACGTATTTGCAAGCCAAGCATTAAGTGGCTCTTTAAAAAATGCACCCACATGCTAACGCCCTTCAAATTGAAGGGCGTTTTGTTTTCTATAATAATGACTCATAGTGGGGTATAATTCGCCCCCTTTTGGTAGCAGAGTACATTTTATGAGCGCATTAAAAGCCGAGCGCGGCCTGTTTTCTTACCCTAAATATTGGGCCGAATGCTATGGCACAGCGCCATTTTTACCCACTACTCGCGCTGAGATGGATGCGTTGGGCTGGGATAGCTGTGACATTATTATCGTCAGCGGTGATGCGTATGTTGATCATCCTAGCTTTGGTATGGCGGTGATTGGTCGCATGCTTGAATCACAGGGGTTTCGTGTTGGTATCATTGCCCAGCCTGATTGGAACTCTAAAGATGCTTTTATGGCATTAGGTAAGCCTAACTTATTCTTTGGTGTAACCGCGGGTAACATGGACTCAATGATCAACCGTTATACCGCAGAAAAGCGTATGCGTCATGATGATGCTTATACACCAGGTAACATAGGCGGTAAACGTCCTGACCGTGCGGTGGTTGTATATAGCCAACGTTGTCGCGAGGCCTATAAAGACGTGCCGTTGATCATCGGTGGTATTGAGGCGAGTTTACGTCGAATTGCTCATTATGATTACTGGCAAGAAAAAGTACGTCGAAGTGTGTTGTTTGATGCCAAAGCCGACATTTTAATTTACGGTAATGCTGAGCGTCCATTAGTTGAGGTTGCCCACCGCATCGCTGGTGGCGAAGCCATAGAGACTATTCAAGATATCCGCGGTACTGCGGTTATTCGTAAAGAGCCTTTACCTGGCTGGCGTGGTAGTGATTCCACTGCCATCGATAAAGTCGGTAAGATTGATCCAATTCCAAATCCGTATGGTGCCGATGATGTTGGTTGTAGTAAGTCTGAGTTTAAACAAGCGGGTATTGATTTAACCGCCGAGGCTGCTAAACCAATTACTATTCAACCTGCACGGCCTAAGCCATGGGAAAAGACATACGTAAAGTTGCCAGCGTATGAGCAAGTCATTGTGAATAAACCACTTTATGCCCATGCATCGCGTATTTTACACCAAGAAACAAACCCAGGCTGTGCGCGTGCGTTATTTCAGCGTCATGGCGATCGTTCTATTTGGGTCAATCCGCCTGCATTCCCACTTGAAACAGAAGAGATGGATGGGGTATTCGGTTTACCCTATCAGCGTATTCCACATCCAAGTTATGGTGATGAGAAAATCCCTGCCTACGAGATGATCAAAACCTCAGTGAATATTATGCGTGGCTGTTTCGGCGGCTGTTCATTCTGTTCGATTACTGAACATGAAGGGCGCATTATCCAAAGTCGTTCTGAGCAATCAATCATTGATGAAATTGAGCAAATTCGTGACAAAGTGCCAGGCTTTACAGGGGTTATTTCTGATTTAGGTGGGCCGACAGCGAATATGTACAAGCTGCGTTGTAAGAGTAAAAAAGCAGAAAGTACGTGTCGTCGTTTATCCTGTGTATACCCTGATATTTGTAAGCACATGGACACTGATCACACGCCAACTATCGAACTTTATAAAAAGGCTCGTGACGTTAAAGGCGTGAAGAAGATTTTAATTGCCTCTGGCGTTCGTTATGACTTAGCAGTTGAAGATCCTCGTTACGTAAAAGAGTTAGTTACTCACCATGTTGGTGGTTACTTGAAAATAGCCCCAGAGCATACTGAAGATGGCCCGCTCTCTAAAATGATGAAGCCAGGTATGGGTGCCTACGATAAGTTTAAAGAGTTATTTGATAAGTATTCGAAAGAAGCGGGTAAGAAGCAGTACTTGATCCCGTATTTTATTTCTGCTCATCCAGGCACCAAAGACGAAGATATGGTGAACATGGCGCTGTGGTTAAAGAGTAATGACTTTAAGCTTGATCAAGTGCAGAATTTTTATCCATCACCCATGGCAAATGCAACAACGATTTATCATACTGAGATGAACTCGCTGCGTAATATTAAAAACAATACTGAGCAAGTAGCTGTGCCAAAAGGTGCACGCCAGCGTCGCTTACATAAGGCTATATTGCGTTATCATGATCCAGCAGGTTGGCCAATGATCCGTGAAGCGCTGAAAAAAATGGGTAAGGCGAACTTAATTGGTAAAGGACCAAATTGCTTGATACCTGAAGAGAGCCGCAATGAGAAAGCAGCGAAAGGAAAGGGCGGTAAAGGCCGTGCAGCACTGACACGTCACACTGGTTTTAGCCAGTTTAAAAAGGCCAATACTAAACCTAGAGTTGGTAAAAATAAGCAGCGTGCAAGTAAATAGAAATAAAAACGGCCCTTAGAAGGGCCGTTTTTATATTAAATTAATAACCAGGTTGCGGTGCCTAAAAAGGCAAAAATGCCCACAATATCGGTGACGGTGGTCAGCACGACACTGCCTGCAAGAGCAGGGTCAATTTTCATTTTCTTTAAGATCAAAGGAATGCTCGCACCAGCAATACCTGCTGCAACGAGATTCATAAACATCGCAAAGGCAAGCACCGCACCGAGCTTAAAGTCCCACTGCCAGAGTGCGACAACACCGGCGATTAATATCGACCAAATAACACCATTTAGCGCCCCAATCGCGAGTTCTTTGAGTAATAAAAAGCGTTGGTTGGTTTGATTAATATGGCCAACGGCTATACCACGAATAACTAAAGTAAGTGTTTGGCTACCAGCAACTCCCCCCATTGAAGGCACAATTCCATTAAGTACCGCAAGGATTGGTAAGATTGCTAAGGTGTTTTCAAAGAAGCTTGCAACGATGGCAGCTAACAATGCGGTTAATAGGTTCACCCCAAGCCAAATAGAGCGACGCTGCGAGCTTTTCAGAACGGGTGCAAAGGTGTCTTCTTCATCATCAAGACCCGCAAGGCTAAGCATGCTATGCTCTGCATCTTCACGAATGACGTCAACGATGTCATCGATGGTTATACGACCAAGCAAGTGGGCGTTATCATCCACAACAGGCGCTGAAATCCAGTTATGACGCTCGAATAGTTGAGCAACATCACTTTCGTCCATCGAAATGAGAATAGACTCACATTCTTCATCCATTAAATCGCGAACAATTTTGTCTGATGGGCTGGTTAAAAGTGTTGTTAATGACAAGGCACCTAAAAAGCAATTATGTTTATCAACCACGTACAGATCATCTGTACCTTCAGGTAGCTCACCACGTAGACGTAAATAACGCAGTACAACGTCTAATGTGACATCGGGGCGAATAGTGACGGTATCACTATTCATTAGTGCGCCTGCAGAGCGCTCCTGATAAGAAAGTGCTTGGGTCGCTCTTTCTCTATCTTGCGTATCCATAGCCCCGACAACATCTTGATAAACAGTATCAGGTAAGCTACGAAGTACTTCACCTAAGTCATCATCGTCCATGTCCTCAGTTGCGGCGGCAATATGCTCAGGTTCCATCTGGGCAATAATGCCAAGGCGTACATCTTCTGAAAGCTCTTCAAGTACGTCACCACGTACATCTGGATCAACGAGTTGCCACAACATGCGGCGGATTTTATGAGGTGATGACTCAAGTAACAGTGCTGTATCGCAAGGTGCTGTTTTAGCTAGCATACCGCGCACTTGAACAAATTGACCACTATTAAGTGACTTGGTCACCTGTTTAAGTTGTTGTAGTGGGTAATCTTGTTCAAAGGCTTCTGGCATTGGCGTCCTTACAACTAAAAAGTGAGCTCTGGCTAAATAAATACAGCATAGTTGCACAATAATAAATTTGCTGAGTTATCGTTTAAAGCAACCATTATATTAAGAATATTTGTTATATAAGATGAACGAATGACTTAAAAGTAAGATATTTAAGAGGAATTTAAATACCTAAGTTAAGTTTAACGCAAATCTTTCGTGCTTAGCAAATGCTATTCTTGCTCATGAAAGCGTTGTGCTATTAATTCACCTATTGCATTAAGTGCAGCAGTTGCATCAGGGCCTTCGCATACAACGCGTACTTCTTTACCTTGGCTGCTTTCTAATAACATTAGAGCAAGTACACTGTCACCTTCAGCTTCTTTGTCATCTTGATATAACATAATTTTAGCATCAAATTGAAGTGCAAGTTGTGCAAGTACAGTTGCTGCCCGAGCGTGTAAGCCAAGTTTGTTTTGAATTAAAAACGTATTTTCAGCATACATGTTAAAGCCCTTATTATAAGTCTTGCTCACGATGGCGAATTTTTACATTCGCATGGCTTTTCGCGAAACTTTCACCAATCGTCTGTGCTAAGTAAACCGAGCGATGCTGTCCACCTGTGCAGCCAATTGCGATCGTTAAATAGCTGCGGTTATTACGTTCAAGGTGTGGTAACCACGTTTGCACAAAGGTTTGAATCTGCCAAGTAAATTTTTGCACTATGCTATGGCTTGCAAGGTAATCTTTAACTGGTTGGTCGAGACCCGTAAGTGGCTTAAGATCTGGCTCCCAGTGTGGGTTTGGTAAAAAGCGTGCATCAAATACATAGTCAGCTTCTTTCGGGATACCATGCTTAAAGCCAAATGACATAAAGGTAATAATAAGCTTTTTGTCTTTTTTACCGAGAATCTTCTCACGAATTGACTCTGCTAGCTGATGTACACTTAAATCCGTTGTGTCGATCATAAAGTCGGCGCGGGTAATTAGTACATCGAGCAGTATTTTTTCTTGCTTAATTGCTAAATCGAGTGGTAAAGAATCTAAAGAAAGCGGATGTAAACGTCTTGTCTCAGAGAAACGTCTAATGAGTGTTTGATCATCACTATCAAGGTAAAATAAGGTTGGATTGGCGAAACCTGGCAAGTATTCAAGAATATCATTAAATTCTTGTTGCTCTTTTGGCAGGTTACGTACGTCGATACTGACTGCTATTTTGTCGTAATTATCAGAGACGCTGCGCACTAGCGAAGGTAATAGGTTTACAGGAATATTATCAACGCAATAATAACCAAGATCCTCAAGGACTCGTAAAGCGACTGATTTACCTGAGCCAGAACGGCCACTGATAATAATTAATTCCATTTATGCCTCTGATGCAATAACTTGAAACAGTTCCTGATCGGTTTTAGCGCTGCGTAACTGTTTACAAAATTCTTTGTCTTTTAGTCTATCAGCAATTGTTGATAAGGTCTTTAAATGAAGTTGGCAGTCTCCATCAGGTACGATGAGTGCAACAAAAATATCAACAGGGCGGTTGTCAATTGCGTCAAAGTTAATTGGAGATTCGCTCACTATAATAAACGCATGCGGTTTATCAGCACCTGACATACGACCATGCGGAATAGCAATACCTCTACCAATTCCTGTGCTCCCCAATTTTTCTCGATTGAGTAAAGCATTAAGAATATCTTGCTGCGATAGATGAGGAAGCTGCTCATGAGCGAGTTCGCTGATAAATTCGAGAATTCTTTTTTTGCTATTAAAAAGGACCGCAGCTTTGCTGCAGTCCTGGCTAGTAAGTGAACTAAGTTTCATAATTTAGTGTCGAGCTAATTTCTCTTTGTGTTTAATTACTTGGCGATCAAGCTTATCAATTAGCGAGTCGATGGCCGCGTACATATCTTGATGCTCTGTAGAGGCAAACAGTTCGCCTCCGTTTACATGTAAAGTTGCTTCTGCTTTTTGACTTAATTTTTCTACGTCTAAAATGACATGAACATTATTAATATGATCAAAATGCCTTTCTAGTTTCGCAAACTTGGTGTTTACATAGTCTTTTAATGAATCTGTGATTTCTACATGACGACCAGTTAGGTTTAGTTGCATAAGCATTTTCCTTCTATGTAAAACGTCTAAATCAAGCTTTTACGCTGATTAGACGGCGGTATTGCTAGAGACTCTCGGTATTTTGCAATTGTACGTCTAGCTACTTTAATTCCTTGCTCAGCCAATATATCTGCAATCTTACTATCACTCAATGGCTTCGCTGAGTTTTCTGCGGCAATAAGCTTTTTGATTAAAGCGCGTATTGCCGTTGATGAACACTCGCCACCATTTTCTGTGCTGACGTGGCTTGAGAAGAAATATTTCAACTCAAAAATACCCCTTGGGGTATGCATATATTTTTGCGTTGTAACCCGTGAAATCGTCGATTCATGCATTTCGACCATTTCAGCGACATCATTTAGCACCATCGGTTTCATCGCCTCAGGGCCGTGTTCAAAGAAAGCCTGTTGTTGTTGAACAATACAGTTCGTTACTTTTAATAAAGTATCATTCCGGCTCTCTAAGCTTTTAATAAACCACTTAGCTTCTTGCAGATGAGAGCGAATAAACTGACTGTCGCTGCTTGATTTTACAGAGCGTGACATAGCCGCATATTGGCTATTCACTCTGATCTTTGGCATACAGTCAGGGTTAAGCTCAACGACCCAACGACCTTTTACTTTTTTTACTGATACGTCGGGTATGACGTATTCAGACTCTTCACGTACGATGCTATCCGCGGGCTTAGGGTTCAAGCTATGGATAAGCGTCATGACTTCTTTTAGCTCGTTTTCTTTAAGCTTAGTCTTTTTCATCAAAGTACGATAGTCGCGACTTGCTAATAATTCGATGTGCTCAGATAAAACCATTTTAGTTTCAGCCAAATAAGGTGTATCTGCATCGAATTGACGAAGTTGAATACATAGGCACTCTTGTAAACTGCGAGCACCAATGCCGACAGGATCAAATAGCTGTATTCTTTTTAGGACCGCTTCGACTTCATCAAGTTCTATTTCTTCTTCTTCATCATCGTTTTGATTAAAGCTTTCAACAATATCCTCACAACTGACGGTTAAAATACCTGAGTCATCAATAGCTTCGACTATAGCAACAGCAATTGCTTCATCAGTTGGACTAAATGGGGTCAACTGTAGTTGCCACATCAGATATTCGTGGAGAGTTTCGGTTGACGCACCTTGATAAATAGACTCATCTTCTGGCATTGGCCCTGAAGAGGTTGAAGGAGCTGCACTCATGTACTCATCCCACGTGACGTCCATTGCTAGGTCGTCACTAACGGTATCTTTATTGAGTGCATCACTGCTTTCTTGCTCGTACTCACTTGGTGCTTCTTCTGCCGTAGCAGTGACTTGTGAATCATCAGAGTCAGATTTTTGTTCGTTTTTACCGATTGCGTCTTCACTGTAATCCGCTTCTTCCACTTCAAGTAGAGGATTACTATCAAGCGCTTCTTGTATTTCTTGCTGGAGATCCAATGTACTAAGTTGCAATAAGCGAATGGCTTGTTGCAGTTGTGGAGTCATTGTAAGTTGCTGGCCCATGCGCAGCTGTAATGATTGCCTCATGTATCCCTAACAATCCTTTTAAATCATTTATTGATACTACTTTGAGTCAATATCAATATGTTGTCATTATTGTAAGTCTAGCAGATGCTCTAGTCGGTGGTGTATTGGTTACAACCTGAATTGCTCGCCTAGATAAACATCGCGTACGGTTTGGTCTGCTAATACGTGTTCAGGCGTGCCTGATGCAATTAGCTCCCCATGAGAAACAATGTAGGCTTTTTCACAAACATCAAGGGTTTCTCGAACATTATGGTCAGTTATTAGTACACCGATACCACGGTTTTTCAAATGCTCTATAATTTTCTTTATATCTAACACTGAAATTGGATCAACACCAGCAAAAGGCTCATCTAGCAGAATAAATTTTGGATCTGCGGCTAATGCTCGCGCGATTTCAACACGGCGACGCTCGCCTCCTGATAGCGCCATACCTTGGCTATCTCGAATGTGCTGAATACTAAATTCATCAAGCAGGTTATTGAGTGTTTCTTCTCGTTGCTGTTTTTTAAGATCTTTACGTGTTTCAAGAATCGCCATCAGGTTTTGGTAGACCGTCAACTTTCTAAAAATGGATGATTCTTGGGGTAAATAGCCAATACCTAATCGAGCGCGATTGTGCATGGGTAATAAAGTGATGTCGTTGTCATCAATACTAATTTTACCTTTGTCGCTTGGCACTAGCCCTACAATCATGTAGAAGGTGGTGGTTTTACCTGCACCATTAGGGCCTAGTAGGCCAACAATACTGCCAGCTTCGACTTCTAGTCCCACATTTTTGACAACTTGGCGGCCTTTATAGCTCTTTGCTAACAGCTCTGCTTTTAATGTACTCATGGCTGGCCTTTATCATCTTTTTTATTATCAACAGGCACTAAGATTGTATGCACACGATCCGTTGAATTTTCGTCTTTTTCAGCACTAATGAGTTGTTGTTCCATGTCGTAAGTTATACTTTTTGCACTGACTTTTTGCCCTGCTTGTGTCACTTGTGCATCGCCAACTAAGGTGAGTAAACGCTTTGCTACATCGTAACGTACTTCGTCTGCACTGGCGCTCATAACCGTGCCATCTTCTTGTTTTTCTTCAAAGTAGGCTGGCTTACCAGTGGCAATGATAAGTGAAACAGTACCATCAACCTCACCAGCATGTGCTTCTAGGCGATCTGCGGTAATACGACGATTACCATGGGTTATTTCTACATTTTCTTCAAAAATCCCGACACCATTTTTTAACTGACCTACTTGGCGATCTGAGCTAATGCTGATAGGAGTACCCGCTTGGTCTGCAGCAGCGCTTGAAAACGCAATCAATAAGCTTGGGATTAGAAGTAATTTTTTAAGTTTATTGGTCATAGTATATGGTTCGTGTATGGTTAGTTAACTCGACGATTTCGGCTTTTAAATCAGCTTTTAAACCTTTACCGGTAATCTTTAAGTTTGGGCCTGTTAATGTAACAGGTTGTTTTGAGTACATGGTCATTTTTTCAATATCAACATTGATATTTTCTGCGTTGATATCTTCAATCATGCCATTATGAGTTAGATTTTTTGCAACAACGTCACCTTCAAAAATAAGTTGATCGTTTTCGTACAAGGTAGCCTCTTTTGCTTTCACCTGCCAAACCTGTTGATCTCCATAAATGGTAAAAATAGGTTGCTCAAAAAAAGTAAATCCTAATTGTTGGTATAGCTCCATTTTAGCCGCAGCGACTTTATGGCTGATGTTACCTTGCTCATCATACGCCGTTTGCTTTAGCGCAATGGCGGTGTAATCCGGTGTTGCGATTATCTCGTCTTCACTGTTTATTGCGCCTGTTGGTTGGCTAAAGTACGGATACCATAACCAGATCATGCAACAAACAAAAACAATACTCAGTAAAATACGGGCTATATTCATGCGCTGGTTCCATCAGTTGTTAACGCTTTCGCGTTTTCCAGCATTAATAAATCAGTCAGCTCTCGCACAGCACCAAACCCTCCGGGTAACATGGTGGTGTAATGAGCGAGTCTTTTTATAAGTGGGTGAGCATCGTTTACAGCAATCGCAAAGCCTACTTTTTCCATGACAGGTAAATCAGGGCCATCATCACCGATATAGGCTATTTGCTCATCGCTCAAAGTCAGTTTGTCTTTTAATTCTTGATACGCAATAAGCTTGTTTTCTTGACCTTGATAGATGTGTTGTACTGTTAGGCTAGTCATGCGTTGCTGAACTATTTGTGAATGCCGCCCTGTAATAACCGCAACCTCAAAACCACTATTTATTAATGCTTTAATACCAAAGCCATCTTTGGTATTAAACGCTTTGAGTTCTTCACCGTTATTTCCTAAGTAAATACGGCCATCAGAGAAAACGCCATCAATATCGCAAATGAGTAGTTTTATTTTCTGAGCACGTTGGCTTACATCGGTGCTTAATGGCTGATAAAGCTCGGCAAACGTCATCTTTAAAGTACCCCTGCTTTTAAAAGGTCTTGCATATTAAGTGCGCCAATAGGTGTATTACTTTCATCGATTATTATTAAACCGTTAATGCGTTTTCGTTCCATAATATTCAATGCTTCCGCAGCGAGCATATCAGCATGTGCGGTGGTGCATGAGCGCGTCATTACTTGGCTAATCGATGTGTTATGAATATCGACACGTTGCTCTAAAATACGGCGTAAATCACCGTCAGTAAACAGACCTGCAAGCTTTTTGTTTTCATCGACAATGGCTGTCATACCGAGGCCTTTGGCTGACATTTCTATTAGTGCATCTTTAACACTTTGGGATTCGGTAACGATAGGTGTGGCACTGCCGGTATGCATGACGTCTTCAAGGCTCAGTAATAAGCGCTTACCTAGGCTCCCCCCAGGGTGAGATAAAGCAAAGTCATCGGCAGTAAAACCGCGCGCTTCGAGTAGGGCAACGGCTATCGCATCGCCCATAACTAATGTCGCAGTGGTGCTGGCAGTCGGGGCGAGGCCCAATGGACACGCTTCTTGGCTAACTTTGATGCACACATGGACATCCGATAGCTTCCCCATAGTTGAGTTAGGGTTACCTGTTAGAGATATCATTTTTGCACCAATACGCTTAATAACAGGAATAATACCAAGCACTTCACTGGTTTCACCTGAATTTGAAATGCACATCACAACATCTTCACGTGTGATCATACCTAAATCACCATGACTCGCTTCACCTGGGTGAACAAAAAATGCAGGGGTGCCTGTACTTGCTAATGTAGCGGCTATTTTGTTGCCGATATGGCCTGATTTACCCATACCTATGACAATAATACGACCTGTGCAATGAAACATTAATTGGCAAGCATGTTCGAAATCAGCATTGATATACTGTTCAATTTCTCTTAATGCTTGCGCTTCAACTTCAAGAACTCGCTTACCTTGCGCAATAAAGCTTTGCTGCGTCATTTGTTATCCTATTTGACTGAAAATATAGCCTTGGTATGCAATAAATGCGACTAACAATAAACCACCTTCAATTCTATTGATACGACGAGCACCTCTTAAGTTCAATGACATGGCGATTAAAGCAATGGTTGCGCCAATCATAATCAAAGCATCTCGGTTAGCCGCTGAAGGGTCGATGATTGATGGGTTGATAATCCCTGCAAGAGGCAGTACCGCCAATAGGTTGAATAAGTTTGAGCCAACAATGTTACCTAAGGCTAAATCATCTTCATTTTTTAGTACCCCGGCAATACAGGCTGCTAGTTCAGGTAAACTGGTGCCAATAGCAATGATGGTTAACCCAATCACTAAGTCGCTTAAGCCAAAGTATTTTGCAATATCTACTGCCGAACCAACCAGAAAGTGTGAACTGATAGGAAGAAGGATCATACCCACGACAAGCCAAAACAAAGCTGAGCCTGTAGAAACATTATCAGGGATATCTTCACACGCTTCAGAAACGAAAGGGTCATCCGCTTGGTTTTTATCTCTTAAAGAAATAATAACTAAGCCTGCAATAAAAACAATAAAGCCAATAAGGAGCGCAACACCCTCAGCAAATGAGAAGAAGTTATCAGAGAATATGTACCAAGAAGCCACCGACACTAATAGTACTAATGGCATCTCACGTTTGAGTGTTGTTGAAGAAACAGATAAAGGCCTTAACAGTGCTGTAATACCTAATACTAGTAAGATATTAGTAATATTAGAGCCAACAGCATTCCCTACCGCGGTATCTGTTTTGCCTGCAAGGGCTGCTGATGCTGACACCATCATTTCGGGTGCCGATGAACCCATGGCAACAACCGTAAGGCCAATGATTAGGGTTGGGATCCCCATGTTTTTTGCCAGTGCCGCTGCCCCGTAAACAAAACGGTCTGCACTCCATACAAGTGCGGCAAAACCGATAATTAAAATGACAAAAGAAGTCACCATTTTTATACGCCAATATTACTTAAACAGATGGCTGCAAATAGTAACAAAAGCAAACCTGAAAGTATAAGTAAAAGAATAGACTGAATGTTTTAAATGGGTGTTTTTTGGAAACTAAATTTAAGCGTGTATTAAGTTCGACATTTCTAGCATAGATTATTTTGATAGAAAATATTACAAAATTTTACGATTTGTTTTTTCCATCTTGACTAAAAAACCCTTAAAATGGCAAAACTAGTGAAAAAAGTTATGGAGAGCGACTTGTCGCAATCAATAGTAGAAATCAAGGATGTAACCTTTTCACGGGGCGATAGAATCATATATAAAAATATGACTTTTAACATTCCGAAAGGCAAAATTACCGCTATTATGGGACCAAGCGGCATTGGTAAAACCACCATGTTACGCTTAATTGGTGGCCAACTTAAGCCTGACGCGGGTGACATTTTATTCGAAGGGCAGAGTATCCCTAATATGTCACGCAAGGCACTTTATGCTGCCCGTACAAAAATGAGCATGTTATTTCAAAGTGGCGCTTTGTTCACTGATATGACTGTATTTGATAACATTGCTTTTCCCTTACGTGAACACACGCAACTCAGTGAAGACTTAATTCGTCTTGTCGTGTTAATGAAACTACAAGCCGTTGGTTTACGTGGTGCACAAGATTTGATGCCATCTGAGTTATCGGGTGGTATGGCAAGGCGTGCTGCACTAGCGCGTTCTATTGCACTTGATCCTGAACTCATTATGTATGATGAGCCTTTTGCTGGCCAAGATCCTATTTCGATGGGGGTGTTAGTGAAACTCATAAAATCACTTAATCAGGTGCTCGGTTTATCCTCTTTAATTGTGACACATGATGTCACTGAAGTTTTAAGCATTGCAGACCATGTTATTATAATTGCTGAACAAGGGGTGATAGGCGAAGGCTCCCCTGAGCAAATGCAGAACCACGAGTCTGAATTAGTACAACAATTCTTAAAAGGTTTGTCTGATGGCCCCGTGCCTTTTCATTACCCTGCTCCTGAATACAGTGAAGAGTTATTAGGAGTGCGCAATGTTTGATCTTTTGCAAAAGCTAGGACATAAAACCTTAGGGCGTTTTGCGGCACTGGGTCGTTCTACACAAATGTTATTTGGCGCCTTAGTCAATAAGCCGAACTTTAAAAAGGGCACGCCTTTACTTATACGTCAGTTGTATATGGTGGGGTCGCAATCGCTGCTTATTATTATGGTGTCAGGCTTATTTATAGGCATGGTACTTGCGCTCCAAGGCTACACTGTATTAGTTGGTTATGGTGCTGAGGACAGTTTAGGTCCATTGGTTGCACTTAGCCTATTGCGTGAGCTTGGGCCTGTGGTTACAGCACTGCTTTTTGCCGGTCGAGCGGGAAGTGCTTTAACGGCGGAAATCGGTCTAATGAAAGCAACCGAGCAACTATCGAGTCTAGAGATGATGGCAATTGATCCGCTCAAGCGAATTATTGCACCCCGATTCTGGGCTGGCTTCATTAGTATGCCCATATTGGCACTTATCTTTTCTGCGGTAGCTATTATAGGCGCTCATTTAGTGGGTGTTGATTGGCTTGGTGTTGACTCGGGTAGCTTCTGGTCAATCATGCAATCGCAGGTGTCGTTTCAACAAGATATCGTAAACGGCATGATTAAAAGTTTTGTTTTTGCCATGATCGTGACTTGGATTGCTCTTTATAAAGGGTATGACTGCATCCCAACCTCAGAAGGGATAAGCAAAGCCACAACAGAAACCGTTGTGCACTCGTCACTGGCAGTATTAGGTTTTGACTTTATTTTAACAGCGGTAATGTTTACCAGCTAATTAGGGTATAAAGATGAATTCACGGAAATTAGAAATTTTAGTTGGCTTTTTTGTAGCCCTTGGTATTGCTGCATTTGCGCTATTAGCATTCAAAGTCGCCAATGCGGGGATCAGCGGTAATGGTGAGACCTACCAGCTTAATGCCAAGTTTGAAAATATTGGCTCTTTAAAAGCGCGTGCGCCAATTAAAGTGGGGGGGTTGTTGTGGGGCGTGTCGAGTCTATCTCCATTCATCCTAAAGAGTTTGTTCCTGTGGTTAACATGGCTATTGATGCGAACTATTTATGTAAGTTTTCGGACACGACATCAATCTCTATTTTAACGTCAGGTATTTTGGGTGAGCAATATTTAGGTATCAATCCTGTTATTGCGCCACAGTCAGCTGAGCAACGTTGCATGGGAAGTGAAGTCACTGCCGATGAGCAAGATGCAGGCTTAGATGAACTATTTGGTGTCGAGAGTAAAGCATTAGCTGATGGTGATTACATTACTGATACTAAATCAGCATTAGTACTTGAAGAGCTAATCGGTCAGTTCTTATTCAACCAGGGTGGTGAGTAATTATGTTTAAGAAATTTTTGTTATGTTTAAGTGCTGTATGTGCACTAAGTGCCAACGCGGCTGAACCAACCGTCGATTTAAAAGATCCATATAAAATGGTGCGTGAAGTGTCTGACAATACATTCGCACGTATTACTAAAGATCAGCCATTAATTGCTAAAGACAAAGAGCACTTGCGTGTTATCGTTGAAGAAGAGTTGATGCCATACATTGATTATAAATACGCAGCGCTGCGTGTTTTGGGTAATCATGTTTCAAAAGTAAGAGCAATCGAGGATAAGGCTGAAAAAGCAAAAGCAATTAAAGAGTTACAGCGCTTTATTGACGTGTTTCAAAAGTATTTAATTGCGACATATGCAGGTGTATTCACACAATATACAAATCAAAGTGTAGAGTTTGGCCCTGCTCAGCCTTTTAAAGGTCAAGACGTTGTTTTAGTTAAGACAAAAATTGTTGAGTCGGGCAAACCTGATATCAAAATTGATTTTAAAGTACGTGAAGATCGTGATGGTGATTGGCGCGCTTACGATATGATTGCAGAAGGGATCAGTTTACTGGATGCAAAGCAAAGTGAGTTCCAAGGTATCTTACGTCAACAAGGTATTGAGCATGTGAGTGACTTACTAGAGCAAAAGAGCCAACTGCCAGTGCAATTTAGAGGTGAAGGTGGGAATGAGTAAAGTATCGATTACTCAACTCGATGATGACCAATTTCGCGTCAGCGGTGAACTGACTCGAAATTCTATCGGTCATGAACGACTTCTGAATATGAAGCCACAAACTAAGCATAAAACATGGTATTTTGACCTTTCTGAGGTCTCTAGGGTTGACACGGCGGGCTTAGCTTGGTTAATTCATTCTTTCGCAGAATTAAAGCAGCAAGGTGTGCGCCTTGAGCTGAAAAACAGCCCTGATCAACTGCAGAAATTAATGCAATTAGGTCAGGTCACAAACCTTTTTGAGTGAGATTTATGGAAACAAGCCAAGTCGAAACGTTATTACGCGACGAATTAAAATTAGATGAAGTAATTGTTAAAGCAAACGGTAGTCACTATGAAGTGATTGCTGTTGGTGAGTGTTTTGATGGTTTATCTCGCGTTAAAAAGCAGCAACTGGTATATGCTCCATTAATGGCGACTATCTCAGACGGTACCATCCACGCAGTGTCAATCAAAGCATTTACACCAACAGAGTGGAAACGCGAACAAAAATTTATACTTCCACAATAGTCACAGGACCTCCTCATGGATCAATTTGTTATTCAAGGTGGTATATCACTGGCAGGTGAAGTCACTATCTCAGGCGCTAAAAATGCCGCTCTGCCAATTCTTTTTGCTGCACTGTTGGGACAAGGCAAAAGTACCTTTAGTAATGTCCCTCGCTTGCGCGATATCGGTACCACAGAAGCCTTGTTAAAAACGCTGGGCGCAAATGTCGAGTGGCAACAAGATAAGCTTGTAATTGATGGCGCAACCGTCAATAAGACACTTGCACCTTATGAATTAGTAAAGCAGATGCGTGCCTCGGTTTTAGCTTTAGGGCCGCTGGTTGCGCGTTTTGGCGAAGCCCAAGTATCACTGCCTGGCGGCTGTGCAATTGGTGCTCGTCCGGTTGATATCCATATTCAGGGCCTTGAGCGCATGGGCGCGGCGATTAAGGTTGAAAACGGTTATATAAATGCCAAAGTTGACGGTCGCTTAAAAGGTGCTGAGATTTTCATGGAAATGGTCAGTGTCGGCGCTACTGAAAACTTATTAATGGCGGCAACGCTGGCTGATGGTAAAACCGTACTTGAGAATGCAGCCCGTGAGCCTGAAATTACCGACCTTGCTAATTGCTTAATCGCAATGGGTGCAAAAATCACTGGCGCAGGTACGAGCCGAATCGAAATTGAAGGCGTTGAGTCGCTATCTGGTTGTGAATATAGCATATTGCCAGATCGTATTGAGACAGGCACCTTCTTGGTTGCAGCGGCAATGGCCGGAGGCGAGGTACTGTGTAAAAATACCCACTACCATAGCCTTGATCCTGTGATTGAAAAACTGCGTGCTACCAATGCATTGGTTGAAGTGACAGATAACAGTATTTACCTAGACATGCGCGGCCGTGATTTAAAAGCCGTGAATATCAAAACCATGCCACACCCAGGTTTTCCAACAGATATGCAAGCACAATTTACTGCACTCAATGTTGTGGCAAAAGGCAGTGCAACAATCACAGAAACTATCTTCGAAAACCGTTTTATGCACGTGCCTGAGTTGCAGCGTATGGGGGCTAATATTCGTTTAGAGGGCAATACAGCGATTTGTGGAGATACCGATAAGTTGTCAGGTGCACAAGTAATGGCAACGGATCTACGCGCTTCAGCGAGCCTTATCTTAACGGGGATTGTAGCGCAAGGTGAAACGATTGTTGATCGTATTTATCACGTTGATCGTGGTTACCAGCGCATTGAGGATAAACTTAGCGCGCTGGGTGCTAATATTAAGCGCCGCTCAAATTAGTTAGAAAACGTTAAGTGTAAAAAAGGCCTAATACTAAGTTAGGCCTTTTTTGTGCTTATAATTTGGTTTCGAGTTCAGCAACTGTCACCATGATTTTCAATATTTTACCATCACGGTAGAGCTCAAATTCAATTTCTTTACCAGGTTCCGTGTTCCCAATTTTTTCAAGAACTTGCTGTGGGTTAGCGACCGATAAACCGGCGATCTTAATCACAATATCTTGCTCTTTAATACCCGCTTGCCAGGCAGGGCCTAGGGGATCGAGGTTATTAATACGCATTCCAGTGACGGGGGTGTAGTTGTCACTCACATCTTTACCCGTGCTATCAACAGCTGTACCCGTAAAGCCAAGATAGCCTCTGACAACTCGGCCGTGTTTAATCAGTTTGTCCATAATATCCTTCGCCAGTGAGTAGGGCACTGCAAAGAAAATACCTTGTATATCTAAATTTTCACGGGTTTTAAATTGTGCAGAAGTAATACCGACTAAGTCACCCCGAGAATTAACTAATGCGCCACCGGAGTTACCCACGTTTATCGCAGCGTCCATCTGGAGCAAGTTATTGTAAGGACTATCTGTAATTTTTTGTTTTCCTGTTGCACTGATAATACCTTGAGTAATTGTTTGCCCTAAATTAAGTGGATTACCAATCGCTAAAACAACATCACCAACGCGAGGCTTGAAGTCATCATTAATCGGGATAACAGGTAAATGATCAGAATTGATCTTTAATAAGGCCAAGTCAGTGATTGTATCAAAGCCAATTAACTGAACATCATAGAAGCGACGACCATCAGTTAAGATAACAATGATTTGATCGGCATTATTAATGACATGGTAGTTCGTTAAAATATACCCGTCTTGCGACATGATTACACCAGAGCCAAGCTCTTGAATGGTATTTTGTCGCTTGTAACGAGGTTGATTACTGATGCTCTCTGAAAAAATAGTCACTACCGAAGGCGCTGCACGATGGACTGCGTCCGCAAAACTCATATGTTGAGTGGATATTGCATCCGGTAGGCTGACATTCGGAAACAGCGCCGCGCGCATCGTAGGACTGAGCAAAACGACTAAAAAGGCAATGCCTAAGCCTGTGAAAAGTGGTGGAAGAATAAATTTTAAAAGTTTAAGCACAGTATTCTTATTATCAGTGAGCAATCCCTTAATGATGGCACAAAAAAAATAACAGCGGCAAGCACCACTGTTATTTTTTCATGATTAATCAATTAAGTTTATTGGATAAGAACAAAAATAAGCTCTCTTCCACGTTTTACACCTAGGACAATATTGCCTTGGGTGTTTTCAATAATCTTGTGCATATCTCGGATATTCTCAACGCGTTGTCGGTTGACTTGCATGATCACATCTCCCTCTTCCAAGCCTACTCGTGCTGCTGGTGAGCGAGCTTCTACCGAGGTAACCTCTACGCCTTTACCATCACTTTTTTGCGTGTTTTCAAGGGTTGCGCCTTGGAAAGCAGGGTGGGTTTCTTCGCCAGCGGACACTGAGCTTGCTGCACCATCTAAGGTAACGCTCACTGTTTTAACTTTACCATCACGATAAATGCCCAGTTTGACTTTTTTACCTTCACCTAGGGTAGCTATCTTACTGCGCAGTTCATGAAAACCACTGATCTCGCTACCATCAACACTAATAATGACATCACCAGCCTTTATGCCTGCTTTACTCGCTGCGGTATCATCCATTACTTGCATCACATAAGCACCTTGTTTCACATCGAGCTTTTGCGCTTTAGCAAGGCCTGCATCAAGTGGACGACCTGAAATACCTAGTGAGCCACGTCGAACCTCACCGTGCTCAATAATTTGGTCAACAAGGTTTTTCATCATGGTTGATGGAATGGCAAAACCAATACCTACGTTACCGCCTGAGGCGCCTAAAATAGCCGTATTGATACCAATTAGTTCACCGTTTAGGTTAACTAAGGCGCCGCCAGAGTTACCTTGGTTAATAGCAGCATCGGTTTGAATAAAGTCTTCATAGCCTTCTATATTTAAACCGCTGCGGCCAAGGGCACTGACGATACCTGATGTCACGGTGTGACTTAAACCAAATGGATTACCAATCGCAACGGCAAAGTCACCCACACGAAGTTTATCCGAATCGGCAATCTTCAGGGCTGTTAAGTCTTCGGCATCAATTTGCAGCAATGCGACATCAGACTCTTTATCACTACCGATTTTTGTTGCTTCATACTCACGACCGTCCTCTAACGTGACGACCATTTTTTCTGCGTCTTCGATCACATGGTTGTTGGTGACTACATAACCCTCTTTTGCATCAATGATTACACCTGACCCAAGACCGCTAAACTGGCGTTTTTGGCTACCACCTCGGGGGACACCAAAAAAGTCATCAAAGGGTGTTGCACGGCGGCGTACTTCTTTTGAGCCAGAAACTTGGATACTGACAACCCCAGGGGTGATCTGTTCAAGCATAGGCGCTAAGGTAGGTAACTGTTGACCATTAACTGCAATAGGAAGTTTTGCAGTTGCAATCGCCGGACTCAATAATAAGCTTGACGATAAAAGGGCAGCACTAATAACAGATAATTTCATTTTCATAGTCTGGGTTTACTCCACTTCAGAGATTTCAGAGTTAAAGCAAATGAGGCGTGTTAATTTTTGATGTTAACTCGCCCAAAAAGAAAAAGGCTGCGTAAGCAGCCCTTTTCTTGGTTTAGATATAAAGCTGTTATACCTAAAGACTATGGGGTCAAAAAAAAGTTCATCAAGAGGCTTTAGAATGTTCTGAAACTTTATTTTCACCGGCAAACAAGCCACTCTCACCAACAACGTAGTCAGCTGGCTGAGCCTCGGCGTTTGAGCGATCGCTGCTGCGATCTTTTAATGAGTTTTGTAGCTGCTCAGTGGTTTCTTTCGAAAAGAAAGGCTCAGCAGGGTGCTGCTTCTTATCAGCAAGTAATAACTTATTTGTTTCTTCAACATGGTTAAGCAATTGGTCATAGTTATCCTTCATTTTAGATACTAGTTTACCTGTGCTTGCGAGATGATCAGCAACATCTTGGCGATATTGCTCAAGTGCATTGTTGGCTTGTTCAACTTGCTCTTCTAATTCGTCTTGTTTAAATTGCTTTTTAGTTACAAATGCGCCAATGAAGAATGCCGAGATTGCAACAATGATTAAAATACCTATCCAGGTAATAGTACCCATAAACCTACCCCTTTGGGAAAAATAACAAAAACTATGCTGTTGAAGCCTTTATAGTCCAATCTATATTAAAAAAAGCTTAATGTGATTGTGAAATCATACTGCGGGTTAATATACCCTGAGATACGATGCGTGTTAATATACTGTGCAAATTTAACTGTGTTTTATTGTAACGACCTATGACTCCTTGGCAAAAATACCAACAAGATTTACAGCGAGAAGACTTTGTACATGATGCAGCGCAAGAAAATGCAGTGCGCCATTTGCAAAGACTCTATGATGACCTAACGGCAGACAAACCCGCCGCGAAGGGATGGTTTGCCAAACTATTCTCTAAAGATAGCACGCCTAGCATAAAAGGGCTGTATTTTTGGGGCGGAGTGGGCAGAGGTAAGACCTATTTAGTTGATACGTTTTACGAAGCTTTACCCACCGAACGTAAAATGCGTGTGCACTTTCACCGTTTTATGCATCGCGTGCATGATGAGCTTAAAAAGTTAAAAAACACCCGTAATCCATTGAACGTTGTTGCCGATATCTTTAAGTCCGAAACAGACATTATCTGTTTCGATGAGTTCTTTGTACAAGATATTACCGATGCAATGCTGCTAGGTGGTTTGATGGAAGCATTATTTGAACGCGGCATTGTGCTCGTTGCGACGTCAAACATTGTGCCTGATGAGCTGTATCGTAACGGTTTACAACGGGCCCGTTTTTTACCAGCGATTGAGTTGGTAAAAGCGAATACCGAAATCGTCAATGTTGATTCTGGCATTGATTACCGATTACGTACACTAGAGCAGGCTGAGATTTTCCATAGCCCGCTTGATAAGCAGGCTGATGAAAATTTATTTGAATATTTCGATAAATTGTCGCCTGAGCCAGGTGTGCTTGATAAGGCAATTGAAATTGAAGGGCGGATGATCAAAACCCGTAAAGTTTCAGACTGTATTGCCATGTTTGAGTTTAGTGAACTGTGCGAAACAGCTCGCAGTCAAGTCGATTATATGGAAATAAGCCGACTTTATAATACGGTGATTTTGTCGAACGTAAAAGCACTTGGTCAGGCTAATGATGATGCGGCACGTCGTTTTATCGCCTTAGTGGATGAATTTTATGAGCGTCATGTAACCCTGATTATCTCCGCTGAAAAGCCAATAACCGAGCTGTATAGCGAGGGAAATTTAAATTTTGAATTTAAGCGTTGCATTAGCCGATTACAAGAAATGCAATCGCTCGAATATTTAGCAAAAGAGCATTTGGCATAAAGCTGTTGGCGCAATTTCTTTCTTTGAAATGTGCCTGACAAGCCTAGCGGCTATGCTTTATTTTTTAGAATAAAAAACGACCATCATATAGCAATGTGGTTTAAGTGCTGGTATACTCCCGCGTCTGCCACGTTGCGTTCTATTGCCTGATATTAGTTTAGCCTCTAATTGATGGCTCAAAGTCTTAAACTCGAAGGGGTTAAAGCATTCAACTTAGAGCGGTAATTAATGATAATTACCTGTGGTTTTAAATAAGAAAACATTGGATTTTAATAAATGAAAACGTTTGTTGCTAAGCCAGAAACAGTAAAACGTGACTGGTACGTAGTTGACGCTGAAGGTAAAACTTTAGGTCGCATCGCTACTGAAATCGCTCGTCGCCTACGCGGTAAGCATAAAGCTGAGTACACTCCTCACGTAGATACTGGTGATTACATCATCGTTATCAACGCAGAGAAAGTGACTGTTACTGGTAATAAAGCAAAAGACAAAATGTACCACGCTCATACTGGTTTCCCAGGTGGTCTTAAGTCTACTACTTTCGACAAGCTTCAAGCTGCAAAGCCTGAAATGATTATCGAAAAAGCTGTTAAAGGCATGTTGCCACGTGGTCCTTTAGGCCGCGCAATGTACCGTAAACTTAAAGTTTACGCGGGTACTGAGCACAACCATGCTGCACAACAGCCTCAGGTTCTAGACATTTAAGGAGCACTATCATGGCAAATCAATACTACGGTACAGGTCGTCGTAAAAGTTCAAGTGCTCGCGTATTCTTACGCCCAGGCACTGGTAACATCGTAATCAACAAGCGCTCTCTAGAAGAGTACTTTGGTCGTGAGACTGCTCGCATGGTTGTTCGTCAAGCATTAGAGCACGTAGAAATGACTGAAAAGTTTGACCTACACATCACTGTTTCAGGTGGTGGTACTACTGGTCAAGCTGGTGCTATCCGTCACGGTATCACTCGTGCACTTATGGAGTTTGACGAGTCACTACGTCCTACACTTCGTAAAGCAGGTTTCGTTACACGTGATGCACGTAAAGTTGAGCGTAAGAAAGTGGGTCTTAAGAAAGCACGTAAGCGTCCACAATTCTCAAAACGTTAATATTTACGTTTATCAGAATACCAAAAACCCAGCTTCGGCTGGGTTTTTTGTTTTCGTGTAAAAAGTGTATTGATTTATTCAGCCGCCACGGTTAACTCACAAACCATATTCTCATTCCTCACTTTAAATGGCTGACTCTCAATTCGTTATAGAGGGGGAGCAAAATCAAGCATCCTTTACGCACAGATGTTTCTTTTTTTCGCTCGATATTTAACCGCTCTTAGTAATTCCTACGTATTACAGTAAAAAAACTTCATGATTTAGCAAAATTAGCTTAAATCCATCAGTTAATTGATGAATTTTTTTGCTACAATTGGAGGGCAAGTAATGTGAGTGAGTTCAACAACAGCTAATACAGAATTCTGTTTCCTCTTAGTGAGGTTGATCTTGGTCAGTATATTGTTTTTTTATATGCGTTATCATAAATAGCGGCTTCATACTCGAGCTAACCCAAATTAATAAAGTATTAAAACGGGTTTATTCAAGCATGAGACTGTGAATAACCTTGTTTTAATCAAGGCTTTTAATTATGATCGCGTCTATTTTGAAATTTCTAAAAATTAACCTGCTGTAACTGATGTTCTCAATATGGCAAGTGTTGGGAATCATAGTGGAGATAAGTGGATGAGCAATGCGCCTGTAGACAATGGCCGACGTCGCTTTTTAACCATAGCTACCTCTGTTGTTGGTGGTGTTGGTGCGGCTGGGGCTGCTGTTCCTTTTATTGCGTCTTGGAATCCAAGTGAGCGAGCTAAATCTGCGGGTGCGCCTGTAGAAGTAGATATCAGCAAGCTTGAGTCAGGACAATTAATACGTGTCGAGTGGCGTGGTAAGCCTGTATGGGTTATATCACGTACCCCGAGAATGCTTGAACAGATGAAAGAGCATGAAGGTCAACTTCGTGATCCTGCATCTGAAGAGCCTCAACAACCTGAATCATCAACCAATGAATACCGTTCACAACGACCAGAGATTTTCGTTGCTGTGGGTATTTGTACACACTTAGGTTGTTCTCCGAGCTTCTTACAAGGTGGCTTTGGTGAAAAAGTAGAGGGCACAGATGACGGTTTCTTCTGTCCGTGTCATGGTTCTAAATTTGATATGGCTGGTCGTGTATTCCAATCTGTACCTGCGCCATTAAATCTAGAAATCCCTCCGTACACCTTCATTGATGACACGACTATCTTAGTCGGTGAAGAAGAAGGAGTGGCATAATGTTTGGTAAAATTATTGGTTGGATCGACGATCGTATTCCAATGACACGTGTTTGGAACATGCATATCGCACAGTATCCAGCACCAAAAAACTTTAACTTCTGGTACTTCTTTGGCTCATTAGCCATGTTAGTACTTGTTAACCAAATCGTAACGGGTATTTGGTTAACAATGAACTTCGTGCCGTCTGCTGAGGGTGCTTTCGCATCGGTAGAATACATCATGCGTGATGTTGAATACGGCTGGTTACTTCGTTACCTTCACTCAACAGGTGCTTCAGCGTTCTTTATCGTTGTTTATCTGCACATGTTCCGTGGCATGATCTACGGCTCTTACCAAAAACCACGTGAGTTACTGTGGTTATTCGGTATGTTCATCTTCTTAGCACTTATGGCTGAAGCTTTCATGGGTTACTTACTTCCTTGGGGACAAATGTCTTTCTGGGGCGCACAGGTAATCATTTCACTATTCGGTGCGATTCCGGTTATTGGTGATGACTTAACGCTTTGGATCCGTGGTGACTACGTAATCTCTGGTGCAACGCTTAACCGCTTCTTCGCGCTTCACGTAATTGCGTTACCTTTAGTTATCGTTATTTTAGTATTCTTACACATTGTTGCACTCCACGAAGTGGGTTCAAACAACCCAGATGGTGTTGAAATCAAGCGTAAGAAAGGTTCTGTTGCTGAAGAAGATAAACCTAAATTCAAATTCCACGAGTATTACACCAACAAGAAAGACATTGTTGATGCAATCCCGTTCCACCCTTACTACACAGTAAAAGATATTGTGGGTGTGGTTGGTTTCTTAATCTTATTCTGTTGGGTTGTATTCTTTATGCCTGCGATGAATGGTTTCTTCTTAGAAGCGCCAAACTTCGAAGCTGCGAACCCACTGAAAACACCTGAGCACATTTTCCCTGTTTGGTACTTCACGCCATTCTATGCGATTCTGCGTGCTATCCCAGATAAACTAATTGGTGTTATCGCGATGGGTGCATCTATCGTAGTGCTTGCGTTACTACCTTGGATTGACCGTGGTTCGGTTCGCTCTATTCGTTATCGTTGTGGCTTACACAAGTTAAACATTGCTCAATTCGTGGTAACTTTCATTATCTTGGGTTGGGTTGGTGCAACACCACAAACTGATTTCAAAACGCTGTTATCACAAATCACGACTGTGACATACTTCATGTTCTTCGTATTGTTATTTGTTTACAGTAAGAATGAGAAAACTAAGCCATTACCAACGAGGTTGACGAAATGATGAAAAAGCTAATTATCGGTTTATTCGCATTGTTGCCATCGTTGACAATGGCAGCAGGTCCTTCGGTTCCGTTAATGGATGCGAACATTGACCTAAAAGACAATGCGTCTTTACAACGTGGTGCTAAATTGTTCATGAACTACTGTCTTGGTTGTCACCAAATGCAGTATCAGCGTTATGAACGTACGTTCCGCGATATCGGTATTCCTACTGAAATTGGTCAAGAACAACTTATTTTTGACGGTTCAAAAGTAGGTAGCCATATCAAAAACGCGATCGGTAAAGAAGATGCTGCTAAGTGGTTTGGTGCTGCGCCACCAGACTTAACACTTGTAGCACGTGTTCGTGGAACTGACTGGATTTATACATATCTGAAGTCGTTCTATAAAGACGAATCACGTCCGTTTGGCGTAAATAATATTGTTTTCCCATCGGTAGGTATGCCTCATGTTCTTCAAGAGCTGCAGGGTTTACCAACACCAATCACTGAAGAAGTCGAAGAACATGGTCATACTGTGACTAAAGTTGTTGGCACTGAAACAGATGGTACCGGTGAAATGAGTGACGATGAGTACGACCGTGCTGCTCGTGACTTAACTAACTTCTTGGCTTATGTTGGCGAACCGTCACGTTTAGAGTCAGAAGCGTTAGGTCTTAAGGTAATTGGTTTCCTAGTGATTCTATTTATCTTGGCATTCATGCTGAAGAAAGAATACTGGAGAGATGTTCACTAATCCTGGGCATGTTGAAAGGTAATTTTGTGATAGGGGCTTAAGCCCCTATTGCTGTTTTTGTAATATAATGGAGGTAGGCATGGCCGTAGCTGCCAATAAGCGCCCTGTAATGACCCTGTTTTCTGGTGCTAACTGTATGTATAGCCATCAAGTACGTATTGTACTTGCTGAAAAAGGTGTAAGTGTTGACATTCACCTGGCTGAAAAGGATAACCTGCCAGAAGCACTTCATGAAATTAACCCTTACGGTACAGTACCCACACTGATCGATCGTGAGCTTGGTTTATATCAGGCAAACATCATCATGGAATACCTTGATGAACGTTTTCCTCATCCTCCACTAATGCCAGTTTATCCGGTTATGCGTGGCCGTAGTCGTCTAATGATGCATCGCATTGATACTGACTGGTATAGCTTAGCTAACAAAATCTCAAGCGGTAGCAGTGAAGCAGCTCAAGCGCGTAAAGAGCTGACAGAAGCATTACTTGCAATTGCTCCTATCTTCTCTGAAGCGCCTTACTTCATGAGTGAAGAGTTCAGCCTAGTTGATTGTTACTTAGCGCCACTACTTTGGCGTTTACCAGAACTTGGTATAGAGCTTACTGGTGCAGGCGCGAAAGAGCTTAAAGAATACATGTTGCGTTTATTTGAGCGCGAATCATTCCAAGCTTCACTAACTGAAGCTGAGCGTGAGATCCGTTTATAATGACGCCTAATCGTCCTTATTTACTACGCGCTTTCTTTGATTGGATTGTTGATAATCAGTGCACACCGCATTTAGTTGTGAACGCTGATTTTCCTGCTGTACAAGTGCCAACTCAGTTTGTTCAAGACGGCCAGATCGTTTTAAACATTAGCCCATCGGCAGTTACAAATTTTGCTATGGATAACCAACAGCTAAGCTTTAATGCACGCTTTGGTGGACAGCCTATGCAAGTATACGTACCCATGGGCGCTGTACTCGCAATTTACGCACGTGAGAATGGTGAAGGGACTGTATTTACTGCAGAAGAATTCATCGAGGACGAAGAAGAGTTTGCTCCGGTATTAGAAAGTGTTGAAACACCTGACGATATTACGCCAGATGATGAGCCGCCGACTAAACCAGAGAAGAAAAAAGGGTCTCACTTACGAGTGATTAAATAACCTTTCAGACTTACAAAAAACCCGCTTCGTAGCGGGTTTTTTATTATTAGTGGTAAAAGTTATAGGTATTCGAATACCTTAATGACTCGTTCAACACCTGAAACATTACGTGCCACTTCAACGGCTAAATTAGCTTCTGTATTGCTCACTAAGCCCATTAAAAAGACTTCGCCATTCTCTGTAACCACTTTTATATTATTGCTACTGATGTTCTCTGTGGTGAGTAATTGCGTTTTTACTTTTGATGTTAGCCATGAGTCGTGAGTTTGCGTGCTCATACCAATATTTGAGCTTATACGAATTTGGTTATGAATTTTACGTATGCCATCCACGCCTTCGATAGCACGTTGTGCTTCGTTTTTCATTTCTTGGTTAGCAACTTGCCCAATCATCAGTACAATGCCATTCACACTGATTACATTGACATTGGCAAACTTGTGTAGGCGCTCATTTTCACTTATAGCAATAGAGCTTTTAATTTCAATGTTGTTGTCATCAATTTGTGAGCCTATTGTACGGCGATCATTGGCTGAGGTAACAGCACCTGCTGTGCCAGCAACGACTGCTGCAGCGCAACCCTGTAGAAGTAATACGGTACTTATGACAATAAGAGACTGTTTAAACATTGTTTTCTTCCTGTGGGAATAAGGTTAAATCAATAAGCTCACCTAAGCAGTGTAAATTAACGAGATGAGATTCAACAATTCGACTTGGGCGTTTTGAAGGGACGCGGATCTCTACATCGTTAGGGCCTAATAAACCAACTAATTCTCCGCCATCATCACCGACTAATACAATGACTTTCATATCGCGGGTTAGCGCAGCCTCTACAGCAGAAATAATTTGTTTCTCATTGCCATTCACTGCAATAGCGAGTAATAAGTCACCTTCTTGAGCAAAAGCGCGAATTTGTCTCGCAAAAGCTTCATGTTCATCGTTATGATTGCTTTGGCCAAGGTTAACTTGCTCTTGTGCAAGCGCAACAGCGGGTAGGCAAGGGCGTTCAGTTTCATAAAAGTTAATCAGTAAGCCTGCCATATGTTGTGCAAGCATATGACAGCTGGCGGTACCGCAGCAAAGTAACTTATTTCCATTTATAAGACTTTGTGCAATGGTAAATGCTGCAGACTCAAGAGCACTTGGCAAAACTTCACCAGCGGCTATTTGGACTTGAATATTTTCGGTAAAAATCTTTTTAATAGTTTCTTGCATAACCTACCAATAAGGCTTGTTGGCCTTTGATGTTAATATACATTTCTAAACCAGTTTATTTCACTATCTTGTTCACCTGTTATGGCGACGTAATCAATGCGCATACGCTGGTTGGGTAATTTTTTATCTGCAAGGTAATGGGCGATAGTTCGCCTAAGCCGTTGCTGCTTTTGTTGGCTAAGCGCATAATTTGCGCCACCACGAAGTTTGTTCTTTCTAAACTTCACTTCGACAAATACGAGTGTATTGCCTTCTCGCATAATGAGATCAAGCTCACCATATTGGCATAAGTAATTACACTCAATGGTTTTTAAGCCGTGCTGCTTCAGGTAGCTTTCGGCTTGCTTTTCATAATATAAACCTTTCTCGCGGCTATTTTGCCATAACTCTTTGAACCACGACATGACCTCATCCTTGAATCTTATTGGCTATTCTGCAGAGCTAATTCCTGAAGCTGACTGCATGAATAACGGTATAGGTTGCTCAGTTGCTAAATCAACAGCAATAATTTGTTTATTCTTATATTGCGCCCAATCTAAAGAACGTGTGACATGGCCATTGCTGGCAATGCTCAACTCGCCGCTGATACCATTAAAGCGCTTGCCTGCAACCATACTCAATTGTTTTACGCTTCCTAGCATACTGGTTGCATCATAGGTCATCGCAAATAAACGCTGGTTAATATCGGCATTTTCAGGCCAAAGGCGCTCATATTGCTGACGCAAGTTATGTTGCTTTATTTGACCTTCGAGCATCCAAGGGAGTTCCGTGAAATAAAGGCCATCTAGGTCACCTTTGTCAGTTCTATCTATTTGCTTACTATGACTTTTTGAACTAGCGTAAAGCGGAATACGTTCAGCAAAAGTACTGACATTAACATCTAAGTAAGGCTTAATTAGGCGTGTCTCAGTTGCATCTCCAAGAATATAGATAACATCCACATCGCTACGCGATCGCGTTTCGCTCTCAACCTCTTGCCTAAATAATGACTTAACTACTTTAATGCGCTCTTTACTTTGGTCTACTTCTAATAAGCCTGTAATAGTTTTAGGCATATCATTTTTACTAGCGTAAAAGCCAACTTGTGGTTTAACCTCACTATAGCGTTGCCACTGCTGGTTGAAGTATTCAACTAAGCGTTGGCCATTACTATTATTTGGTGCCAGCAGCATAGGTTTTTGGTAACCCGCTGTTAAAAAGCGCTCAAGTGCTTGTTGCACTTCATGTTCAGGGTTTAAAGCAAAGAAAAAGTGCTGTTGAGACACTCGTTCACCATCAAACGTATTTAGGTGCATAACAGGGTAATCAATAAGTGTTTGCGCTGTGCTTAATTTTTCAATATTGCTTTTGAGTAAAGGGCCAATAACAAAATCGGCTTTAAATTCACTGAGTTTTAGGGCAATTTCTGCCGCTGACAGCGATTCGTCTATAAATAAGGTTTCTTCTAGCGGATTGTTATCAAGTGCAGCGAGTACTCCTGCTTTGAGTGCATCGCCTAAACGTTCATTCGCGCCTGACTGTGGAATAAGCACCGCTAAACGGTTGACATTAAGAGGCTCAACTTGCACAAGCTCAGTGACTTTCTTAGGTAAAACCTCTGCGGCAGGGTGACCTGGATAGCGTCGCATCCAGTTGTTCATCGCTTGATGCAATTCAACCGGCGCCCCTAAATATACTTGATGATAAAGCGCTAAATTAACCCAACCTTGTTGCACAACAGAACCGCGGTTAAAGCGCTCTAGTGCATACGATGAAAGCTGAGTAAGGCTATGCCATAAATCCTGATTTAAATTTGCAACGCTAAAGTTGTTATCATTACTAATTGTTGAAGCCGCAAAATAATAGGGCATGGCTTGTTTTGGCAAACCTTGTGATGCGTAAACTCGACCCGTTAAATACTGATGCCAAGCCTTATGTTCAGGCAGACTTAGCTCAGGCTCAAGTACTCGTAGTTGCTCAAGTGCAAGATCGCTTTTACCTTGCTGCTCTTGTGCTAACGCAATATAAAGCTTGTTTTGAATTTGGTCTACGCTGGGAGTTGCTTCAAGCTCTAAACAGATATTTTCTAAAAGAGACCAACGCTCTTCACTAATCGCTGCATCTCGGGCTGTATAAAGTAGTTGGATTTTATCAGCACCTTGGCGATTAAGTGCCGTTTGATACATAGATTGTGCGTCGGTTAATTGTGACAGAGCACTACTCGATTGGCTCGATGGATTTTCTGTACTATTTGATGGTTTTTCGGTTGTGCTACAAGCCGATAACCCTGACAATACAATTAATAGACTAACAAGTTTAAGTCGCACAATGATTTCCCAATACGTTAACGCGATTTGCTTATATTACTGACTGACGCAGGAGACCTCAATGTTAAATGAGGACAATTCAGATAAAATCGGCACTCTTTACATTGTTGCCACGCCTATTGGTAACTTTGATGACATTAGCCAGCGTGCCATTCAAACCCTATCTGAGGTTGACTTAATAGCCGCTGAAGATACTCGTCATACGGGGAAGTTGTTAAGCCACTTTAATATCAAAGCAAAAACCTTTGCTTTACATGATCATAACGAGAAACAAAAAGCGCAGCAAATAGTTGACTGGCTTGAGCAGGGAATGAACATTGCACTGGTATCAGATGCCGGCACACCATTAATTAGCGACCCAGGTTATGCAGTTGTCAATTTATGTCGTGAACAAGGCGCACATGTAACGCCTGTGCCTGGTGCTTGTGCTGCGATCACTGCGGTATGCTGCTCAGGCTTACCAACTGACCGTTTTCAGTTTATTGGATTTACGCCAGCAAAAAGTAAAGCCAGACAAACTTTTTTTATGGAAGCGGTAAACTCAGGTATAACCAGCATCATGTATGAAAGCACCCACCGTATTATGGCAAGCCTTGATGATTTAGAAGAGGCGCTCGGCTCAGAGCAGCCTGTGGTGTTTGCGAAAGAGCTAACAAAAACCTTCGAAACCTTCTTTAACGGCAGCGTTGCCGAGCTAAAGCAGTTTTTAACAGATGATCCAACTAAGCAGCGCGGCGAAATTGTGCTTATGCTCCCAGGTAAGGCGAAGCAAAGTGATGATATTCCAGAAGATGCGCGCCGTATGCTTGCTTTACTCGAAGCCGAAATGCCACTGAAAAAAGCCTGTGGTGTCGTAGCTGAGTATTTTGGGTTGAAGAAAAACGCACTTTATAAAGCAATTATTGACGAAAAAGACTAATTCTTTACTGCATAGACGTGCGCGCTCAGGTATACTGCGCGCCGAGTCAGCCGAGATAATCGCTGCCTGCAACGAAAATGCGCAGGGGGAGGAAAGTCCGGGCTCCACAGGGCAGGGTGCCAGCTAACGGCTGGGGGGCGCGAGCCTACGACAAGTGCAGCAGAGAGGAGACCGCCAACTTCGGTTGGTAAGGGTGAAAGGGTGCGGTAAGAGCGCACCGAGCCACTGGTAACAGTTGGTTGCAAGGTAAACTCCACCCGGAGCAAGACCAAATAGGGTTCTATCATTTTAAATAATGAACGCGTGGCCCACGTGAGAACCGGGTAGGTTGCTTGAGCCATAGAGCAATTTATGGCCTAGACGAATGATTATCCACGACAGAACCCGGCTTATTGGCTGACTCACCAAATTAGATTAAAGCCCCGCAGCGATGCGGGGCTTTTGTTTTTTTGGGGAAGAAAATCCACTCCGCGCATACAAAACATCGCTTACTGGCTGACTCATCAAATTAGATCAAAGCCTCGCAGTAATGCGGGGCTTTTTGCTTTCTAAATCACAAGCAATTTTTAACCAAGTACTATTATTCCCTAATCGCCACCATTATTGATCTCGGACAAGGTTGCGACGTTGACTCTATTTTGCACAATGTTACAGTGAATTTGAAATCTAATTCTAATCAAAGGAGTTGCCCATGCTAGGCGAAAAACACTCGTTATTGAATGAATTCCCAGAGTTTAATGAATTAATCCACAACCTTGCTAAAAGTGATGCGCACTTTAAAAATACCATGCAGCGATATGATGATATGGATAAAGAAATTAGAGAACTTGAGCTCAATAGTTCTCCGATTGATGACAGTGAAATGCATGAAAAGAAACATCAAAGAGCGGCGCTGAAAGATAAGCTGTATGATTTCTTGAAGACCAAGGCATAAAATCAAATCACACCTAATGCCCCTTGCACTTATGACTCTCGCTGACAAGGGGTGTTATTTCCAGTTAACTCTAATTTAAGCCTTTCTAACGCTTTTAATTCCCTTATTTTCAATAGTTTTATATGTTGATAACTAGTTTATTTACGTTTTTCTAATGGGTGGAATTCATATGTTAGCAAAGGGAGCAATCAAAGCAGTCTCAATGTGCATGATGGCAATGTCTGTCAGCTTTAGTGCCACTGCAAGTATTAACAATACCGAAGTGATGTGGCATGGTACTGTTTACAATACCGATATACCTACGTTTAAGCAGGTTCTTGGTTATGATGTAGGTGAGCGTATTACTAATTATAACGATATGCGCCGTTACCTCAGTGCCCTTGAAAAGGCGGCACCTAATCGTATTAAAGTGTTTAAGTACGCAAATAGCTGGGAAGGGCGTGAGCTGGTTTATGCGGTGGTTGGCACCGCTGAGCATATTCGCTCACTAGAAACCCTTGCGAATAACACACAAGCTTTGGCTGATCCGCGAATTACTTCTGAAAAAGAAGCTAAGTCGCTGATTAAAAACTTACCGACATCAGTGTGGCTTCAGTATGCGGTGCATGGTAATGAAATTAGCTCAACCGATGCCGCATTATTTACAGCGTATCACTTATTAGCAGCCCCTAATGATGCTGTTAACAATAAAATTTTAGACAATACAGTGGTCTTTATCGACCCATTACAAAACCCAGATGGTCGTGAGCGATTTGTTACTCGTTACTATGCAACCGTCGGTCTTGAGCACAGTGCCGATCGCTTAAGTGCAGAGCATAATGAGCCGTGGCCAAGAGGTCGAACAAATCATTATTTGTTTGATATGAACCGTGATTGGTTAGCACTTACTCAGCCTGAAACAAATGGAAGAGTGGCTGCAATCAATAAATATAAACCACAAGTGGTGGTTGATATTCATGAAATGGGCGGCGATCAATCTTACTACTTTGCACCAGCTGCTCAGCCATTTAACCCACATATGACAAAAACACAAATCGCCAATATGGATGCGATTGGTCAAAATCATGCGAAGTATTTTGATGAGTTTGGCTTTGATTATTTTACCCGTGAAATTTTTGATGCCTTTTACCCAGGCTACGGCGATAGCTGGCCCGTATTTTATGGGGCGTCTGCATCAACTTACGAAGTAGGTTCAGCTCGAGGGCACGTGTTTGAGAAAAACACCGGTGAACTGCTCAGTTATTTTAATACCGTAAAACGTCAGTTTATAGCGTCAATTTCAACCGCAGAAGGTGCCGCCAATCAACGTGAAAAATTACTGGGTGATTTTTATCAATATCAAGTTGATGCGATTGATTCGGGTAAAGATAGCAAGGAGCGTGTTTATATCTTACCTAAACAAAGTAACCGTGAAGGCGCTCATAGACTCGCAACCTTAATGGCTGAGCATGGTGTTGAAGTTAAACAAGCAACTGAAGACTTCAAAGCATGTGGCGTTAAGTATAAAGCGGGTAGCTATTTTATTGATACCGCACAGCCGCGTGGTGTATTTGTGCGTACCACGTTTACAGACCAAGTTGATATGGCTGAGGCATTTGTAAAAGAGCAAGAAAGACGCCGTGCGCGTAACCTTGACGATGAAATTTACGATGTCACAGGTTGGTCACTGCCGATGATGTTTAATGTTGATAGCGATAGTTGTGACCGTACTGTTAGCGCAGACAGCAAAGCGGTTCTGGCCGATGACACATTGCTTGGTAAAGTGAATAATCCAGAAGCTTCAGTGGCTTATGTTGTTGCCTGGGGTGATACGGCCGCAGCACGCTTTTTAACAGCAGCATTGCAAGCAGGCATTAAACTGAAAAGTGCTGACCAAGCATTTGTATTAGGTGATAAAACTAAGTACCCAGCGGGGAGCTTAGTAATCGAAAAGCGTTTAAACGACAAAGAACTACTTGCTAAAATTAGCAAAATCGCCGAGCAAACTGGTGCAATTGTTGATGGTGTCAATTCTAGCTGGGTGATTGAAGGCCCAAGCTTTGGTAGTAACAAAACAGTGCCCATGGTGGCGCCAAAAGTGGCGATGGCATGGGATGCACCCACCAGTGAGCTAAGCGCCGGTAACACCCGTTTTGTTATAGAAAGACAGCTAGGTTACCCAGTCACGGCGATTCGCACGCCAATGCTCGCATGGGCTGATTTAAGTGATTACCAAGTGCTTATTTTACCGGAAGGTGATTACGAGCAAGGGCTCGGTAAATCAGGCGCGGCTAATTTAAAAAGCTGGGTTGAAGCAGGCGGCGTGTTGATTGCCCTTGGTAATGCAAACCGCTTTACTAGTAATGCCGATTACGGCTTATTAGATGTTAAGCGTGAGCAAGCTTACCGTGAAGATAAAGCCGACAGCAGCGATGATAAAAGCAGTAAAGTGGCAGGGCAGCTGTTCACATCTCGTGATGATTTAAAAGCAGCAAGCATCGAGCCTCACACATCGCCAGACTATGTAGCGGGTGTACTTGCTAATGTTGAAGTAGACCAAGAGCATTGGTTAACAGCAGGGGTTGATAAAAACCTCGTTGCGGTGGCTTACGGTAACGATATTTACACACCAATAAAACTGAACTCAGGTAAAAACTTAGCATGGTTCACAGGTAAGGACGATGTGCTAGCAAGTGGTTATCTATGGCAGCAAAATAAAGCACAGCTTGCGTATAAGCCATTATTAGTTCATCAATCGCAAGGTAAAGGCATGGTGATTGGCTTTACACAATCACCAACCTATCGTGCTTACCTTGAAGGTATGAATGTACTGCTAACTAACACAATTTTCCGTGCTGCAGCACATGCTCAGTAATCGCAAAAAATAATAAAAACGGCATCGACTTAGGTGCCGCTTTTATTTATGGAATCACAGGTTTTTGCTGGCTTATTAGTTTTTAGATTCAGATCAATGATCAAGCAGCGATCATTTTCACCTGCTGCTAGTTTTTCGAAAATAGTAAGCGCTTTGCTAAGGCCCACTTGTAGAGTACAGACATCAACTGTTTGCGCTATTTTACTCATTTGCCTTGGTAAGCATTGCCCCATAGCATTTAACTGCTGTGTTATCAGCTTATAAGTTTTGAAGTGTTCTTTTGAAATATCTTCAAATGCTAATGAACCTGCATTTCGTAGTAGGTAAAAGTCACGAATAAAATCAAATAAAGTGACTTTACTCAACAAAGCATCTGAAGCTTGCGTTATTGGAGGGCTTGTAGGGCTATCGTAAAGTGTTAATAGCTCCTGGAAGCTATATGAGATTAGCTGGGTTTTAAAACTGTCAGGCCACTCTTTAGGTATAAATCGCCATTTTGCGAGTCCGGCTAGGTGTTGCAAAGTAAATTGCTGATAGTTTTCGCTGCCTAGAATATCCGCAAGCCATTTTTCATCTGGATTATGCTCTGCTAAGTGATCGTATTCTCTCTCATAAGCAGGAAATAATGTGTCAAAGTTAGCTATGGAATCAAGTAGTACTGTATCAACTTTGGCTTCACTTCCAAGTATACTTACGAGCTTGTAAGCTGGGCGGTAAGCGCTTATGGATGGAGCTTGAATATTATAAAGCGTGTTTTTCTTTGCTCTAATTATACGGGTGTCATTCATATGCATATGGCCGCCAATATGCAAACGTAGCCCAGTTTCAGCTAACGCACTTTGCGTCTGATTTGTGGGTTTTCGAGTTAGTTGAAAAGCGTTGTCGCCGAACAAGTCCTTAATTGATTCACTTTGCTGATCGTAAAACTCCCCCATTGGAAAGTGACTAAATGCAATCAGTGTTTTGTGCTGTTCTTTTGCTGCGGTAACAAGTTGTTTTATCCAACTTAATAAGTACGGCTTTTCCGTTAAGACCTTGTTGTATCCTGCATTGCCTGATCCCTTGAAAGTAAGTTGGTTATTCTTAAACTCAGGTAAATAAACATTGGCATCGATAGCTAAAAGCCATAATCCTGCAACAGGTTCAACAAGGTAACTCGTATCAGGGATCATTACACAGTGCTTATTATCATTAGTGCACTGCTGGTACTGGCGCTCGGCCAAAGAAGCGTGATTATCTAAAAAAGGTGTTTGCCATAGCAAGTCTTGGCTCTGTGGCTTTAAACCGAATTCAGACATCGCGTCCATGATTTCTTGATAGCCACCGTGGCTAATAGCATCATCGCAAAACAAGAAATCAGTATGAGGGGTTTTACACATAGCGTGGTCGTTACTAAAAATTGCCACCTCACGGCCTTGCTCATCTAACAAGTCTGATTTACCAGCCGCACTTCTTATTGGCTTAACAGGATCATGATTGCCTGGAATAGCAAAAAAGCGCATTCCATAGCGTTTGCTGTAATCACTTAAAAGAGTTTTTAATCCCTTTAGGTGAACAGGTTGTCCGTCGTCGGTAAAATCCCCCGGTAATGCCACTAATTTCACGCCGCGTGCGGCAATATCATCTAGCGCTGCTATCAGAGCAAAGTAGTTTTCATTAAATAATCGAGTTGAGTGAAGCTGAGATTTCATGCTGCGAATAGAGACAGGCTTCGATTGGTTATCGAGCTTAATGCCAGCGAAGCCAGCTTGGCTAAAGTCAGCGTAAATATCGTGAAAATGTATATCTGGTATAAAAGCAATTTGCGTGTTTAGCTCTTTGGCATAGAGTTGAAACGTCGCAAAAAGCAGTGAAAGTAGTGCAAATAATCGCATTAATATAGCCTTACTGAAAAAATCGGGGCGCACCGCCCCGATGATCCGCTTAGAAACTGCCGCGTAAGCCTAATGAGAAGCGACGACCCGAGAACTCATACATAGTTGGGAAAGCAGGTGCTATGGTGTAGCCCGTGGTCTCCTCATCTGTAATATTGATGCCCTCAAGGGTGACTTTTATCGTGTCATTTATTTTGTAGCCAAACGAAACATCTGTTTGACCGTAAGCATCGCGGTAAACTGGATACATATCGCGTTCTATGTATTCAACATATTTATCTTTGTAGTTGTAAGAAATGCGTGCATCAAAGCTGTCATTCTCAAAATAAAAGGTAAGGTTATAGGTTTCGTCAGCTAAGCCCTTCTGGTGGTGTTGGAATCGCTAAATCAGACGCGCCAGTGAGCGAGTTATCAAGCGTAGTGTAGTTAGCATTTATACCAAAACCTTGTAACATTGGGTGGAAGCGGGAAAATGGAATTTGTGCAATAAATTCAAGACCACTTACATCATAAGACCCTTCAGCGTTTACTTTTTGATAAACGTCAAAATCATACACGCCATCGACAGTGCCATTGTCGTTATATTTAGTTACGTCATTTACAACACCTGTAAGGGATTCACGTACTACACCTTCAATTTCTTTTTCGAAGTAAGACACAGCAAGTAAACCACCTTCTTCTAAGTACCACTCTAAACCGGTTTCCCATTGGTCTGCGTAAGTAGGTTTAAGATCAGGGTTACCGTCACGATATTTAAATTCACTTAAGCTAACTGTACGTTTGTAGGCAATATCAGTCAGTGCTGGGCGAATAAATGTTTCTGATGCAGCAGCGCGGAATAATAGGTTGTCTGTAAGCTCTAAACTAAAGTTAATGCTTGGTAGGGTCTCTTTGTAGTTACCTTCTTTTGAAATAGGCGCAGGCGTATAGCCTGTGCTACCGTCATCACTTTGTACTTGGTGATAGCCAGAAGAATTAACATCGGTATCGATATAACGGACACCCGCGTTTAAAGTAGCTGGTAATGTGCCAATATCAAATACAAAGTCAGCCATAGCGTAAATAGCGGTGGTTTTTTCTGATACTTCGTAAAACTCATCCGGTGCGAAATCTACTGCAAAACCATCGTAACGTAATTCATTTCGTGCATAATTATTTGAAATTTGACTCCAGTCTTGTTTAGACGATACATCAGATAGATACTCACCACCTGACACTAAATCTGAAATATCATGGATTTCGCTATCAGCTAAAGTACGTGTGCCTACCCATGATGAATCACCTGCAGAAGAGCCTGTAACTCTGTTACTACCATAATTACGTTGTTTAGATTTATCTGTATAACGCGCACCGAACTGTACTTTTGATAATGCAGGGAAGAAGTCTAGTTGAAAATGGCGGCTAAAATCGAGCTGAGCCGCATATTTGTCATCAGAGATATCTTCTAAATTTACCTCATAATAGTCAAATGTATAAGCTTCAGGAGAATTATACATGTCAAATGTATCTGGATTATCACTGGGAATCGTTTCGCCACCAGTTGATGTATAGCGAGTACGAGTTGGGCGGTATGCTGTGTGCTTTAAATTAGTTGTTTCTGCTAGTTTGTCTGCACCACTGTAACCAACTACTCCGTAAACTTCCCAATCGCCCAGCATCCAATCAAGGGTTAAGCTAAATTGTTGATAGTCTGTATCGCTACTATTTTCCTTACTTAAAAATTCGTGCTGCGTTGCGGCATAGTTAACATCAGTTAAAACGGTAATACCATAGTCAGCAAGGGTGGTGTTATCGTAATTGTTTATTTTTTCTAATGAGCTGATACTTGAAGCAGAGTAGGCCGCTGCGTCATATTGATCCTCATGATTATCAAAGTTACCAAGTAAAGCATCAAAGGTGAGGCTGAACTCACTGCTCGGTTTATATTGCAGTGATAAGGTTGCGCCCCACTTTTCTTGTTCTGTTAAGAAAGCTCTGTCGCCGACTTTATTCATAAACACTACACGGCTAGTCTCATCTTTATCGAAACGATCATTTATAGTGATACCCGTATCGCGTTCTAGAACATCAGCAGCTTGATCTGATTGCCATTGCGAGGATCCTGACTTTTCTAGCCAGCGTGATAAAGGACGAAAATCAATACCAGAGTTGCTATCTGTTCTGTTGGTACGTTCCGAGTATGCAAATGAGGCAAGCGCACCCCAGTCGCCAAAGGTATCACTTGCTAAGAATGCAAATTTAGGATCGCTCTTTTCTGAGATGTCGTTATATGCCCCCTCAACTGATGCTACGATTTGACGACCATCATAGTCAAATGGGCGCGCAGTGGTAATGGCTACAGAGCCGGCAATGCCACCTTCTTCGTCTGCTGCTGTTGGTGATTTTTTTACAGTGACACTTTGAATTATCTCTGAAGCGAACATATCAAATTCAACATCACGGCCACCACTGCCAGAGGCTGTGGCAAGGTTATTAATAGAAACAAATGTAAACTCAGACGGTAAGCTTCGTACATTGACTTTTTGACCTAGGCCTTTATTACGTTCAATAGTAACACCTGGCATACGCTGTAAAGCTTCCGCTAAGTTTTGCTCTGGGAAGTCAGCAATATCAGATGCCACTATTGAATCTGAGAAGCCAATATTTGTGCGTTTTAAATCAATCGCTTTTTCTAAACTTTTTATGTAGCTGCCAGTGACAACAATTTCTTCAATCGGTTCTTGGTTTTTTTCTGCGTAAGCGGGAGTGATTAATAATGAGCCAACAGCAAGTGCTAAAGGTGATAATGAAAATGCACGATACGTCATGTGAGTTAATTCCTGTTAAATGCAATATTTGGTTTAAATTCGCCTGTAAAGACGCTGCAATAACAAAGAAGGGGACGCCTTTTTTCGTGAAGCTTTCGTGACGTTTTTAAGTCGATAATTACTTAAAACTGTAACCAAATGATCATCAAACAGCTGTCCCCTTTAGGCTAGCATTTGCGTTATATCTAGATAAATAAGCTAGCCTTCACCACTAAATTATGGCTTTACCTTCAATGACTAACGGTTTGAATAATACAGTTACAGCGCATAGCAGAACCTTATTGCAGTGCTTTATAGCCAATCAAGACGCGCTTAAAGGTTTTTTTTGCAAAGCCGTTGCAGAGCGTGCGGATGCGGACGATTTATTTCAAAAGTTGCTGCTAAAAGCACTTAACTCTGAGCATTTAGATCCGATAGATAATCCACTGGCATATGGTTATCGAATGGCCCAGCACTTGGTTATTGATCATCATCGTGAGCAAAAGAAAATACCAGAAAGCTTAGAGCATGAGCCGCATTGTGAGGCGTTATCGCTTGAGTCCGCGCTTGAGTATGAGCAGCGTATTGCGCTCTATCAGCGTATTTTGTCACAAATGCCAGCACTGCGTAGAGACGTGTTTATTCGGCGTCGGATTAAAGGCCAAACTCGTTCTGAGATCGCAAGCAGTTTGGGGATCTCTGAAGAAGCGGTAAAAAAACATATTTCGCGGGCAATGGATATGCTAAAAAATGCCATGACTGAGTATTTTTTAATGCATGAGTGTCCCCGTTAGGGCGATTAACCCGTCACATTAGTATTACGAGTAATTGAGATAACGATGAACTCTTCACACCAACATGATTACGAATCGGATAATGCGCTAGAAAAGGCTATTTGGGACGACCCTGCATTATTAGCCGCGCTTGAGCTGGTGGATACGCAACAGAATGAACAACTTGAACAAGCTAAAAAACGTCGTCGTTTAGCGCAATACTCTTGGGGCTGCGGTGCTGTAGCAGCGTGCTTTGCTATTTTCATGTGGACGTTAATGCCACTAAATGAACAGCGCTCGATACCAGCCTCTAATCTTGTAGCTGTGCAGCAATTTAGTAGTGATACAGCACAGCAAGTCAGCTTGTCTGACGGGACACAGGTTGCAATGAATGTGCATGCTCAACTTGAATTTACTGAAAATAGTCAAACTCGAAAAGCAATCTTAAGTAAAGGCGAAGCGTACTTTTCTGTGCACCGTGATGAATCGCGGCCATTCACTATTGATGCAGGCAATGCCACGATTGAAGTGCTTGGTACGGCTTTTAATGTGGATAAAACATTGCGTGAAACCTTAGTCGAGGTTTTTCATGGCAAAGTGTCAGTGACTAGTTTAGATGGATTGCAGCATGTTGAATTAGTGAAAGGACAGCGTGCCCGAGTGAGCGATTCTGCAATACAGGTATCGCAATTTAATGCTTTACAACCTGATTGGCAGCAAGGCTGGTTGGACTTAGATAACGTGTCTATCAATGATGCTCTATTTCAGTTAAACCGTTATAGCGAAAAACCGGTCGTGTTAAAAAATGTGTCGGCAGATATACAAGTAAGTGGTCGCTTTGCTGTTAACGATATATTTGGGGCCGCAAAGTTAATTGCTCAGCTAAATACACTCGATGTCAAGCAGTATCCTGATAGCATTGAGTTAAGTAAAAAGGCTCGAAATTGACATGATTTTGTCATAAACCTTTCATCGAAAATAGACACAATGTTTTCCTCTAGTAATGAGGATGCAAGTTAATGGGGCGTATTTTCTGCTTTGCTTTGATGCTGTTTGGTGTGTATGCCAAGCAGCTATATGCTGCACAAAGCACCCTAAAAGCAGCGCTTAATGCACTGGCTGAGCAGTACCAAGTTGCAATTATTTACCCAGATAAGTTAGTGAGTGACGTGGTTTTACCGTCAGCTGAAGTTCCTAAAGCTAACAGTATAGAAGCACGCCTTGATACATTATTACTAAAAAATGGCTTTATTTGGCAGCAAACCCCATCGGGAATTGTGGTTTCAAAGTCTGTTAAAATACAAAGTAAAACTCCATCACAGCTTGTGATGGAAGAAGTGACGGTGACGGGCGATAAGCATAGCAAAGCCTATACACGTCTTTATGACCGAAACTATCAACAAAGTGCAGACTATGCACAGCAACAAAAGCAAAATTACTTAGGTGAAGCTGACTTTGCTAATGGCGCAATGCTTTCTTTATTGCCCGCAGAGAATTTAGCTGAGGCATTGCAGGCTATTCCTGGTATGAGTATTTCCCGAGATCGCGGCGAAGCACTTAATATAAGTGCGATGGGACTTGGACCAGAGTATCAATTAACGTTATTGAATGGTCACAGGTTAGCGAATACTGAAAACGTTCGTAACTCGAATCAATACGGTCAGCAGTACCGTTTTGATACATTTAGCGCCGAACTTTTCTCTAATATTGCGGTATACAAATTGGCTGACTCAAGGTTTCCAAGCGGAGCGGCAGGAGCGACAGTTAACTTGGTGAGTGATGATCCGCTTTCATTTGATGGTGATCATTTAAAGGTAACTCTGACCAGTGCTGCACTTGCAGGTGAGCGTAACTTTCAACCAAGTTTTGGCTTAACAGCGAATACTCTTTCAGCTGATGAGGAGTTAGCTGCGGTTGTTAAATTTAATTACGAGAACCGATTACAAAGGCAATTTCAATTTGAAACGTGGCACTGGGGCAATAATGAGGGAGCTCCCGCAGCTTATTATTGGCAGGGATTAGAAAGTAATAGCTTAGTACCTACCGATACGCTAGCACTGACCATCGAAAATGAAGACAGGACACGAACGAGTTACTATGCAAACCTAGCTTGGCGACCGCACCCGCAGTTCGAGTTAGATACGCTATGGCTTCGTTCGGATACAGATTTTACTTACGATGAGCATCGTCTCTCGATTAATCCTCTAAGTGAACAGGCTAAAGCCACCTTAGATGAAAAGAACAATAGTGTTCAAAATGTGCAGTTTGGCGCCACGCAAAGTAAATCCTCACGAGAAGAATCCGGTCTTTATTACCATAATCAGAGCTTTCAAATCATACCAACATGGTATGCAAAAGACGGTAGCCACTGGCAAATAAGTCCGTTTTATAGCCATAGTGAATCACTTAGTGCAACCAAAGCCCCTATTACTCGAACTCATGTTGATTTAAAGCCTGTGTCAGCAGCGGTTTCGATTTCAGGCAAAAAATTGGCTCAGTATAAATTTGCTACAAATCTAGCACTGGTTAATAGTTACTCGCAGTTGTCGCAGTTGAGTCGACGTATGATAGAGGTCAATGACCAAGTAACAGAGTGGGGAGTCGATAATACATGGCAAGTTTCATCTAGTTGGGGGTTGTCGAGTGTGCAGTTTGGTGCCGTAAAATCAGCACAATCTCATCAATACCTGCGCCAAGATATTAATTTATCTAAAGCACAATTAGCTGCTTTACCTGATCTTGATGGCCGTTGGTTGGAGCCTCTGAATAAGCCATTTAAAGCTGATTTTCTATCGCAGCCAATGCAAGCTTGGTTGATCCCAAAACGTGATCTTTTGCAGCTTTATGATATTGAGCTGCCCTTTTCTGAGCGACACACCAATGATTACTTGAATAGCTATGAAAACAAATTTACTGCCTATGAAAGCTATATTCACAGTTTATGGCAGATACCAGAACTTGAAAGCTTAACGGTTGCTTTTGGACTTAGGTATAGTGATACAAGGAGTAAAACATTAGGGTATCAGCTCAATGAGAATAACCAATTAGAAGAGCTTTATAAGCAAGTTAAATTCTCTATGTGGTTGCCTTCTTTGAATCTTAAATGGCAATTGTCTGACCAATGGCTTGGTCGATTAGGCTATAGCCGAGCAGTGAATCGACCTAATTATTCTGACTTAAACCCAAAGCTTCATGTTAATTCTGGAGGATTACCTTATGCAGAAGTCGGCAATCCAACTCTAAAACCCGTGGTAGCAGATACGACAAGTCTATCGCTCAATTGGTTAACAGAAGAAAATAACCTGCAACTCATGGCCTTTAATCACCAACTCGATAATTTTATTGTTGAACAAATTAAAGCCATTACCTATCAACAGCAACAGTACCCAGCTTTACAGGCAACCAATGATGGCCAAGCAACAATAAATGGGCTGCAATTAAGTGCTGATTTGAGTTTGCCTATGCTATCAAACTCTTTTTTGCAAAGTCGTATGATAACGAGTGTTAGTCAGTTGCTGGACGCTAAATTAACGGCTAAGCAAATTAACAACCCTGAGATTGAAGGGGTCTCTGAACTAACTGCAAATCTGCGCTTCTTGTTTAATGCTAAGAGATGGCAAAGTGCTGTTAACGTTAATTATCGAAGCGAGTTTTTAGAGCAACGAGACTTATCGAATAATGCTGATGTATATATTGATGAGTTTACCAGTGTTGATCTCAGCTACAGTTGGTTTTTCTCTGATGCGGTAGCATTGCGTTTTGATATTTTTAATGCCACAGACAAAAGTCTTGTTCGAGAGGTGCAAACAAACGATGCTTCATCTCTTATGAAGGTTGAGCAATTTGGTCGCCGTTTTGTACTTAGCCTTTCATTAACTCTGTAAGAAAACTTTCATTGAATTTCTTGTCCACTAAATGGGAAATGTTTCGTCTAAATAGTGGCACTCAAGTGTCACTCATCAACAGAGAATAAGGAACATAATATGGATAAATTAATGGCATTAACCACGGCAAGCCTTTTAATAACGAATGCTGCTTTTGGGCAAGAATTGCCTCGTTTAGATGAAGCAGTGACTTGGTATAATCAAGCAGCAGTACGTAATTTTGCACCGGTATTTGATTTTGACTCGGACGGCTGTTATCCAGCCACACCTTTTGATAAAAATAATAATTTGGCGCAAAACAAAGGCGAAGATGCGGCATGGAAAACGCCTTGGGGAGGATGTAGAGATACTGGCTGGGAGCTATTCGCGAATACTATGCATCGTCAGTTATGCCATCAAACAGATAACCAAGACCAATACTGTGCGCACTTTTATGAGCTCTATTTTGAAAAGGATCAATCAGTTCACTGGTCATTTGCGGGTGGACATCGTCATGACGTTGAAACGGTGATCGTTTGGACTGTGAAAGAAAGTGGTAATGAGTATATTAGTCACATAAGCACCAGTGCCCATGGTAATTATGATACGCGAGCGTTTAATGAAGTGCTCCAGCAAAACGGTCATCCTATGGTTGTTTTTCATAAAGATGGTATTGGTACTCATGCATTTCGCTATGCAAATCAGCAAGACAAAGAAACAGTCGAATTCTTAGGTAACTGGGGAGTGTTCTATACGCCAGTGATTGTTAGTCATTACCGTGGTACAGATACATTTTATAGCGACAGTTGGGATCGCTATTGGGCAAATAAAACTTACCGTGAAACACTCGAGGCCAGCGATTTTGGTTCAGCAAGTTTTAAAACACGTCAAGAAAATGTGATGATAGATCAAGCAAATACAGCAAAACCAAACTCAGGTGGATGGCAACAAGTCACTTTCAGTGCATTTGATGCAGCACAAACTCGCCACGCTGAGTTTCAAGCAAACTATGCTGATATTGCGTCGCAAATTAACGAATAATTATTATTGATTAGGAAAGCTCGCAGCATACGCTGCGGGCTTTATATTTTAGTTAAGGTGTATTAAGCCACAATCCCCAGAGGCTTGCCTGTTTGCCAAGCGCCACGGGTAAAGTCTGGAATTGTTTTGCTGTTACTTCTATCTGCAACCGATGCCATACTTTGCGGGAAGATTGATGACCATGCTGCGGCATCGTATACATCTTGATCGAGTGGCTCATTATTACGTAAGCAGTAGATCATCCGCCAAAGCATAATGAAGTCCATACCGCCATGGCCACCGTTACGAACCGCTTCTTCACCCATGCGTTTCCACAGTGGATGATCAAATTCAGCACGCCATTTTTCCATATCTTGATCCCAGCTATGGAAGTTTTGTAAATGTGGCTTACGACCTTGCGAACCCGCTTTTTCCCACGCTGCGAGCTCAGCTTCATATTGCTGTTGATAAATTTTTGCAATCGCTGGTGGCACATCTTCAAGGGCAATACGGTTAGGGAAACCGGCAAATGTTCCATTCGTACCTTGAATTAGGTTATGGCGGCTGTACGGGCGCGGGCTTGTGGTGTCGTGCTGCACCATAATGCTACGACCTTTCACTGTTTTAATAATACTGGTGTTCATGTCGCCAGCAGTAAATTTTAGTGAACGACGTTCGTGGCCTACAGGGAATTCACGCTCTGCATAAGCGGCGCGGCCAAGTGCTGGTGAACTGACTGATGTAACAAAGTCAAAGCGATCCCCTCGGTTGATATTCATATACTGAGATACAGGGCCTAAGCCATGGGTTGGGTATAAGTTACCGTTCACTTTTGTATGCCAGTAAGTGCGCCACGAGCCAGTACTGCGATCAATTTCTTTCATTTGCCAACGCAGGTCATGAATATAAGCGGCTTCACCGTGTAGTAATTCGCCAAATACGCCTTTACGAACCATGTTTAATACCATTAACTCGTCACGGCCGTAGTTAACGTTTTCCATCATCATGCAGTTCTTTTGCGTACGCTCAGCAGTGTTCACTAGTTGCCAACACTCTTCCATCGTAGTTGCTGCAGGTACTTCAACAAAGGCATGTTTACCACTTTCCATGGTCTCAACACTCATCGGTGTGTGCCATTTCCAAGGTGTTGAAATGATCACAATGTCGATGTCATCGCGAGCCAGCATGTCTAAATAGGCTTTGTCAGACCCCGTATAAGCAGTAGGTTTAGGTAAGCCTTTTTCAACAACATAGTTAACAGACTTGTCTAGCATCAGCTGATCTGTATCGCAAATCGCTTTAATTTCAACACCTTCAATGTGGCAAAGGTGTTTTACATGGCCGCTACCACGTTGACCAACCCCAATAAAACCAACACGTACCACATCCATTGCTGGCACAGCTAAGCCCATTACGCTTTTACCTTGTGCTGCAAGTGGGGTGCTCTGATTATCACCTTGTTGGCTTTTCGCACAGCCAGTCACGACTGTCGCGGCGGTAATGGCTGCGGCAGATTTTAAAAAACTACGTCTATCTATTGTCATAACGATACCTAAATCACTGAGATTATTTTAATAGTGTGTTTCAGTTGTTTCTGTTATATCGCAACTCAAAGTTAATTACAATTAAATGCTTTCAAATTCTTTCGTAAATTTGGTTTTTACTATTTCAATCCTTGTAAAATAGCGTGCTTAGTGTATTTTAAGCTTACTTTTTATCTTTCATTTTCTTTCATTATATTGTGTGTGGTTTCGCTCTGTGCTACTGTAATTTCAAATCAGATATCTAACCATTAGCGTAAGCTGCTTGGAGAAAACCATGAATGCATTAAAAACGATTATAAATCACAATCGAGTAGGGCAAGCGCAGGGTATTTATTCTGTGTGCTGTGCACACCCGCTCGTTATCGAAGCAGCAATGTTGCAAGCTCTCAATGATGACACCGAAATTTTAATTGAAGCTACAGCGAATCAAGTTAACCAGTTTGGTGGTTACACAGGTATGAAGCCCCATGACTTTGTTGAGTTTGTTCATGCAATAGCCGAAGAAGTAGGGTTAGATACCCAGCGCATTATTTTAGGTGGTGATCATTTAGGCCCAGTGTGTTGGGTGAATGAGCCTGCAGACGTTGCGATGATAAAAGCTGTAGAACTAGTAAAAGCCTATGCAAGTGCTGGTTTTAAGAAAATTCACTTAGATGCCAGTATGCCATGTAGTGATGATGGTGCGCGTTTAGCTGATGCTGAAATTGCCAAGCGTGCAGCATTGATGTGCCAAGCTGCTGAGTTAGTCTCAAAAGATAACGATATTCTTTATGTAGTGGGTACTGAGGTTCCTCCTCCGGGTGGCGCTACAGAAGAGCATGAAGTTATTGAGGTATCGCATGTTGAGGGGGTACAGCAAACAATTGAATTACATCAGGCTGCGTTTGCTAACTTAAACATGAGTGATGTGTGGTCGCGTGTTATTGCTGTTGTTGTGCAGCCAGGCGTTGAATTTGATAACCATCAAGTTTTTGACTATCAACGTAATAAAGCGAAAAAACTGAAAGAGTTTATTACTACTGTCGATAATCTTGTTTATGAGGCTCACTCTACTGATTATCAGCCAGAACATTGCTACCACGAGTTGGTGCAAGATCACTTTGCCATATTAAAAGTGGGTCCACAGCTTACCTACGCACTACGCGAAGGGTTGTTTGCTTTATCTTATATTGAAGATCAATTAGTTGAACCTGCTAAACGCTCTCATTTGCGGGATGTGTGTGAGCGTATCATGCTAGAAAAGCCACATTACTGGAATAAGTTTTATCCAACAGAAGGTGCTGAAGCTAAGCTGTTTAGAGCTTATAGTTATAGCGACCGTATTCGCTACTACTGGCCTGAAGATGAAATAAAACAAACAGTAGAAACCTTATTTGCCAACTTAGAAGCGCAAACTATTCCACAGACTTTGCTTAGCCAATTTATGCCAGCGCAATACAAGGCATTGAATAATGGCAAAATTAACTCATCACCGCGTGAGTTAGTACTTAATAAAATAATGGAAGTAACGAATACCTATTCGCTTGCTTGTAATCAATAAGTGGTGTTGAGAGAGAATTAATTATGACGCAGTATCTATCATTAAACGAAACAGAACTTAAGCAACAAAGCGCTTATTGGACAGCAAAAGAAATTTCACAACAGCCAAGTTCATGGCGTAATACAGCAAAACTGGTTGATAATAATCGCGCTGAAATTAATGACTTTTTAGTGCCGATTTTAGCATTTAAAAACTTAAAAATTGTTTTAACTGGCGCGGGTACATCAGCCTATGTTGGCGAAGTATTAGCACCTCATTTAACGGCCAAAACTGATTTAAATGTGCGTGCAGTTAGCACTACCGACATTGTGTCTAACCCACATGGGTTTTTACAAAAGAGCACACCAACCTTACTTATTTCTTATGCGCGCTCAGGTAACAGCCCTGAAAGTGTTGCTGCGGTTGATATCGCAGAGCAAGTTGTTGAAAAGTGCTATCACTTAGTCATTACCTGTAATGAAAATGGTGAATTAGCTAAAAGGGCGGCAGCTAAAAAAAATAGTTTTAGTGTACTTATGCCAAAAGAAACCTTAGATGAAAGTTTTGCAATGACCAGCAGTTTCACCTCAATGCTGCTTTCAACCTTATGTATTTTTACCCCTGATGTTAACCAGCTTGCACAAGTAGCTACGCAGACAGAGCAGCTACTCGACACTCAACTTGAAGAGATCAAAGGCTTTGCGCAAACTGACATTGAACGTTTGGTGTTTTTAGGGGCTGGCTCGTTACTTGGCTATGCTAAAGAAGCGGCTTTAAAGTGCTTAGAGCTGACCAATGGGGATTTAATTAGTTACTTTGAAACCCCGCTTGGCTTTCGTCATGGTCCTAAAACCATCATTAATGATAAAACCGCAGTGTTGTTAATGGCCTCAAGTGATTTTTATAGTAGTTTGTATGATGCTGATTTACATAATGAGCTATTAAATGACCAACAATGTTTAGCGGTTAAAAAACTGGCGTTAAATACTGAACTGGTCGAGCTAGATGATGTTTGGCAAGGCTTGTATTATATTGTCTATTGTCAGATTTTTGCATTTTATAAATCAATGTCACTCGGTTTAACACCTGATAACCCTTGTCCGACGGGCGAAGTTAACCGTGTTGTAAAAGGGGTAACTATTTACCCATTAACTTCTCGCTAAGTAGTGTTGGGTAAAGTATGGCTGTTTACGGACTCGATATTGGTGGTACAAAAATAGAGACCGCCATTTTTAATGATAATTTAGAGCAACAGCAAAGTTGGCGTATTACTACGCCAACGGATGACTATCAGCAATTTTTGCACGCAATTTATCAGCAGGTAATTAAAGCCGATGAGCTGACAGGTTGCCAAGGTGCGGTGGGCATCGGTATGCCAGGTATCGTTAATGATGAAGGTAAAGTGCTGTCGGCTAATGTGCCGTGTGCCACAGGCAAATTGATTGCCAACGATCTTCAAGCATTATTAAAACGCCCTGTTGCGATATTAAATGACACCCGATGTTTCGCCTTATCAGAAGCTAATGGCGGAGCTGGTGAAGGTTACAGCCGAGTATTTGGTGCTATTGTTGGCACTGGTGCGGCGGGTGGTATGTGCATTGATGGAACCTTGTTTAACCAAGGCTTGGGTATGTCGGGGGAGTACGGTCATTTACCGCTGTCTGCGTATTTGCAGCAAAAATACCAGCTGCCGGTTTTAAAATGTGGCTGTGGTTTAAATGGCTGTGTCGAAAGTTATATTGCGGGGCCAGGTGTACAAACCTTGTATCAACATATTACGCAATCTCCTAAATCTGCGATTGAATGGGCAAACGATATCAAGCGCTCGGATGAGCAAGCCTTAAAGGTGCTCGCTTGTTACTTAGATATTCTTGGCGAAACCTTTGCTGCCATTAGTAAAAGTTTACACCCAGAAGTTATCGTACTTGGGGGCGGTTTGTCGCTCATTGATGCAATTGTAGAAAAGCTCCCTGACGCAATTCAAACTCATTTATTTTCAGGTTTTGCCGTGCCCGACGTGAAGCGCGCAAAATTTGGTGATTCTAGCGGCGTAAGAGGCGCTGCAATAATAGGAAGTGTTCATGCTAATTCCAGCGCATCTTAATCGTTATTACTTAAAAGCCGCAAACGTGGTGACTGCTGATGCGGTTTTACTCGATCATGTGGTCTTGGTCGAGCAAGGTAAAATTAGTGCTATTACCACGCAAATAGAGCCCGAGATCGAGGTAATAGACTTAGGTGAGCACAGTTTATTTCCGGGCTTTATCGATTTGCATATTCATGGCCGTGAAGGCTGCGATATTATGGATGGCACCCCAGAATCACTAGAGACTATTTCTCGTGCTTTAGCAAAGCATGGCGTAACGGGGTTTGTTGGCACCACGGTGACCGCAGACTGGGACGTATCAATTCAAGCTTATAAAAATATGGCGAGTGCCTATCAAAAAGGCTTAGCGGGTGCGCAGTTGCTGGGGGCTTATAACGAAGGTTTATTCTTTGCAGAAGCGCATAAAGGCGCGCATAACGAGTCATTTTTTTTAGAACTGACTAAACAGCGATTTGATGAAATTTATGCCGCATGTGAAGGTTGCTTAAGCTCCTTTGCATTAGCGCCAGAACTACTTAAATCACCTGACATGATCCGCTATATCACTGATAAAGGTGTACGGGTGATGCTGGGCCACACAGATGCTAATTTTGCGCAAACAACACACGCTCTTGCCCATGGTGCCTGCGGTGGTGTGCATATTTTTAATGGTATGCGCGGTATTCATCATCGTGACCCTGGTTGTACTGGCGCACTGTTGATGGACAACGATGCCATGGTTGAGCTTATCCCTGATGGTATTCATTTGCACCCAAGCATCATGAACATGGTTTACCGCTTAAAAGGGGCAGATAAAATTGCTCTAATTACAGACTGTGTAAGTGCCGGAGGCTTACAAGATGGTCGCTACCGCTTAGGAGAGCTTCCTATTGTGGTTGAGCAAGGGGTTGCAAGAACCGAAAGCGGCTCTTTAGCGGGCAGTACATTAACCATGGAAGTGGGCGTTGGACGTTTTTATAACCTAACTGATGCAAGCCTAGTTGAAGCAACTAAAATGGCCAGTTTAGTACCCGCTGAGTTTTTAAATAAAGCGGAGCAAATAGGCAGTATTGCGGTTGGTAAACACGCTAATTTTGCACTGCTCGATAAAGACTTTTCTGTTCAAGCAACGATATGTGCGGGTAAGCAAATCTTTTAAAAGTTAACGATACGAATGCAGGCAAAAGTATTTGATGCCATTGTTATTGGCAGTGGCATTACAGGCGGCTGGGCTGCCAAAGAACTGACTGAAAAAGGGCTCAATGTACTGCTACTTGAACGTGGCAGGCAGGTTGTGCACGGTTCTGACTATTTCACTGCGTTTAAAGACGATTGGCAACTGCCATTTCGCGGCAGAGCTAGCCTGCTAGAAAAGCGGCATCAAGCTAAACAAGCACGCACTGGCTATGCCACCAAACAGTCAATAAAACACTGGTTTGTGAATGATTTGCAGCACCCTTATCTAGAATCGCAACGTTTTGACTGGATCCGAGGGTATCACCTTGGTGGGCGCTCATTAACTTGGGGGCGGCAATGCTTACGCCTCAGTGATATAGATTTTGCAGCCAACAAACAAGATGGTCACGGCGTTGATTGGCCAGTGCGCTATCAAGATATTGCGCCTTGGTACGATAAAGTCGAAGCCTACATCGGGGTTATTGGCGAAGCGCTAAATTTACCTCAGCTACCTGATGGACCTTACTTGCCTCCCTTCGCGCTTAATGCCGTAGAACAGCAACTTAAACACAGTTTATTAACCCACTACACTAATCGGCACCTAACAATCGGGCGAGTGGCGCATTTAACCAAGGCAAAACCTGAGCAAGGTCGTGCCGCATGCACCAAGCGCAACCGCTGTATGCGTGGTTGCCCAACCGGTAGTTACTTTAGTAGTTTAGCCTCGACCTTGCCTGCTGCAATGCGCACTGGGCGACTTACCATTCAGACTCACTCCATTGCCAAAGAGATTATATACAACCCAGAAACTAGGCAAGCCACAGGTGTGACTGTGATTGATGCTGAATCTAAAAAAGAGCGTATTGAACGAGCGAACATTATTTTTTGCTGTGCATCAACGGTGGCAACAACAGCCTTGTTATTAAATTCAACCTCTGCACGTTTTCCTAATGGCTTAGGGAACGACAGTGGAGAGCTTGGCCATAACCTCATGGATCACCATTTTAGGGTTGGCGCAACGGGTGAGCCTAAAGGCTTTGATAATGATCTCAATGATGGCGATAGACCCGTTGGCTTTCATATCCCGCGTTTTCGAAACCTTAATAATAAAGAGCAGCATAGTTTTATTCGTGGCTATGGCTATCAAGGGTATGCAACACGTAAAGATTGGCGGCGCGGTTTTAAAGAACTTAGCTTTGGTAAGTCTTATCGAGAAGAGCTCGCCAAACCAGGGCCTTGGCAAGTTGCATTGATAGGCTTTGGTGAATGCTTGCCTTATCATCGTAATAAAATGAGCTTAGATCCGGTATTAAAAGATCAATGGGGATTACCTTTAGTTAATTTCGATTGCCAATTTGCTGAAAACGAGCAGCGCATGCGCGAGGATATGAAAGCGCAAGCCGTCGAGATGCTGACCAAAGCAGGTTACCAAAATGTGCAAGCGTACGATAAAGGCTCAGCGCCGGGGCAGGCCATCCACGAAATGGGAACTGCGCGAATGGGGCATGATGCGAGAAGCTCTGTGCTTAATCGCTATAACCAAATTCATAGTGTGCGTAACGTCTATGTTACTGATGGCTCGTTTATGTGCTCGTCGGCTTATCAGAACCCTTCGTTAACCTATATGGCATTTACTGCAAGAGCCGCCGATCATGCTGCACGACATTATCAAAATGGGGTGTTCAATGGCTGATTTACAAAGGCGAAATGCGATTAAATGTTTAGCAGCATTATTCGGTGCGGCTATTACGCCAGTGGCTGCGACTCAGCTATTTGATAAAGTGGATGACAATCATTTTGAGGTGCTTAAAACAGCGGCTCACCGGGATGTGGTCACGCAAATGCAGGCGGTTATTTTGGAACTGGAGCCAAATGAACAGCTGTATTTTAATTTAGTCGCTTTTACAGATTTAATGCTAGCAAATACACAAACTACGACTGAGCGTACGGCATGCTTAAAAGGCGCGGAGCTGATTGCAGAAGGTGCTCTTTCATCGTCGCAATTAGCAGATAAACTCACAGGTTTATTTACTATCTCTTCACTGCAGCAACAGCGCATAATAGCGCAGCAAGCCTTACCTCTTTCAGAAGTGAGCCCTGATAAGCGTGACGAGTATTTAATTTATAAGTGTATTTTTACCGTGCGTGAATTTTTGCTACTGGGCTATTTCACATCAGAAAAATTGCAGGCTAGTTAAATAGTAAAACAACTAAGCCTGCCCATGTCGTTACTTACGCCAACTTGTTAGTTTGTGACCAATCAGTGCGTAATAAAGAATAAACGCATAGCAAGGGATCAACAGATAATAAGCTTGTTGTGCATTGCCTGTATATTCTGCAAATACACCGTATACCAAAGGCAATAGAGCGCCACCAGAAATCCCCATAATCAGTAATGCCGCGCCGGTTTGAGTTTTATCGCCAAGATTTGCAAGGGCCATAGGCCAAATGGTCGGCCATACCAGCGCATTCGATAAGCCAAGTAATGCAACAAATAACACGGTATCTGGAAAACTGTTATCAGCAAGCCAAAAGAGCACTAAATTCGAAATCGCAGTTTGTTGCGGTTCAATCAAAATGATACCAAGTGAAAACACACAACCACTTAACGCAGAAAATATCAGCGCCTGTTGCTGACTAAAAAAACGGGGAATTAACACGATACCTAATACATAACCTAGCACCATAAAGCCCATGGTGTAAGATGTGAGATCAGCAAACTGTAATACCCCTTGTTCTTTACCGTAAAGGCCAATGGTGTCGCCGGCAATGACTTCTGCACCTATGTAAAAGAATAGAGCTATCACGCCTAAAACTAAGTGTGGAAATTGCAGTACTGATTTACTCTCACTGTTGTTGCTGGTTTTTGGTTGCTCAATATTAGGTAACGGAGCCAGCATGATTAACGCCGCTAATATCCCTAACGCAATTGCCATTACAAAGTAAGGAGTAATTAAACGATTAGCCAGTTCTTGTAACTGCAATTGTTTTTGAATGCTGTTTAATTGAGCAAGGGCTTCAGGGCTAAAGCTCGCAATATCACTAAACACCATTGCTGAGAAGAGCAGTGGAGCAACCACACCGGCGCTCTTATTGAGAATACCCATAATGCTAATGCGCACCGCAGCCGTGTCTTTAGAGCCAATGAGTACAATGTAAGGATTCGCAGCGGTTTGTAATAAGGTGAGGCCGCTACCGAGAGTAAATAAGGCAACCAAAAACAACCAATACGCTTGAATTTGTGCTGCAGGAATAAACAGCATTGCACCAAATGCCATGGTGCCTAAACCGAATGACATACCCTGTTTATAGCTGAAGATTTGCAAAATCTTCGCGCTTGGCAGTGCCATCACAGTATAGGCGATATAAAACACCAGTGTCACCATGTAAGCTTCAATATGATTGAGATCGCAGACCATTTGTAAAAATGGGATCAAGGAGCCGTTTAGCCAGGTTATAAAGCCAAATAAAAAAAACAAGCCACCTATAATCATCATAGGCAGTAATTGCGTGCGATTGGTGTGTTCTGTTTGCTCTAACAGTGAGCTTTGTGTTGTCATTTTTGTCACCAAAGAAGTTTATTGTGAAATAATCATAAAACATATTCCGTAAGTTTTGAAAGTTTTATTTTATTTCGAAACTAATTTTGGCTTTGGAACTGTAAATTGTGTAATATTGAACTACGAATTTGAAAGCAGCTATTAAAACAACAGGCCAGCTATGTTAACCACAATAGAAAGAAGACAAAAAATCGTTCTGATGACCGAGGAAAATGGCAAAGTAAATGTTAAAGATCTTGCAAAGATCTTTGATATTTCGGAGGTTAGTATTCGCCATGATCTTAACGAGCTCGGTAAACGAGGCTTAGTTGTCCGTTCACGTGGTGGGGCAATTGCCTGCGATAAATTGGCTAAAGAGCTTTCGGTAAAAGATAAGCATAACGAAAACTACGCTGTGAAAGTGTTATTAGCGAAAGCTGTGGCAAGTTTAGTTGATGATGGCGACTCATTAATTATTGATTCTGGCACCACAACAGAAGAAGTTGCTAAAGCATTAACCAATAAACAGGGCCTTACTGTGATGACAAACGGCCTTAATATTGCCCATGTACTGGCTGATATTGATGATGCAAATGTGTTTATGCTGGGTGGACAATTACGAAAGAAATCAATGTCTTTCTACTCAAATGAAGTTGAACAAGCACTCAGTAAGTATAACTTTAAAAAGGTTATTTTAGGGGTTGATGGTATCGACTCAGAAGCAGGGATCACCACCCATTATGAACCCGAGGCAATGTTGAATCGCACTATGTGCACTCGCGCGGATAAAGTCATTGCAGTAACCGATTCAAGTAAATTTGGTAAGCGTGCTTTGTATAATGTATTGCCGCTGAAATCAATTGATGTGCTGGTAACCGATAAAAGTATGCCGGCAGAGTTCGTTGAGTCATTAACAAGCTTAGGTATTGAGGTGATTACCGTTTAATTTTCTAGTTAAATAGGATCATGAAAAGGCAGCGTTAGCTGCCTTTTTTATTATCCTAAAAAACCGTACCAGCTCACTTAAAAGACAACCTTCAAAAAAAATTGTTATCGTAACTTTCGAAATTAAATTCACGTCCATAAAGGCTTTTAAAGCCATTTCTGTCATTTTTAAAACTCATTTCGTAACTATCGAAAGTTTCGGTAGGTGATTTATTGTTGCCAATTTGTTTCGTTTTGTTATAGATTAAATATAAGGCCTTACTCATTACCATTTTAATGGTGAAAAAAACTGAACATTAAAAACAGGAAATCATCATGGCAACAACAACTAGAAAAACATATTTGAGTGTGCTGATAAGCTCGATTCTGGCCTCATCAATCAGTTTTGCTGCAACTGCTCAACAACAAGAAAAAGATAGTAAGGCCGAAGAGGATGTTGAGGTTATTGAAGTTACAGGGATCCGTAGCAGTATTAAAGAATCAAACTTTCGAAAGAAGGAAGCAACGACAGTCGTTGACGTCGTTGTCGCTGATGATATCGGTAAGTTCCCTGATGAAAACTTAGCCGAAGCATTGCAGCGTATACCGGGCATCACCATTACTCGTAATGGCGGTGAAGGGCAAAATATCCTCGTGCGTGGCTTAGGTGGTGGCTACAACATTACCACTTTGAATGGTCGTAAACTGGCGTCTGAAAACTCAGGCCGCGACTTTAACTTTGACACAATTGCCTCAGAATTAGTAGGAGCGCTTCAGGTTTATAAGTCGCCAGAAGCACGTTTAATTGAAGGGGGCATTGGTGCGGTTGTTGATATTGAAACTCGCAAACCATTAGACCAAGACGGCTTTACTTTGAGCGCTTCTGCAAAAGGAATTTATGAATCACTGAACAGGCGATGTACATCCGCATGCTTCATTCATCATTGGTGACAACTTTAATGATGATACCTTTGGTGTACTTTTCTCGGGTGCTTATTCAAAGAAAACCTTACGTGCAGACACATACTCTGCTAGCGGCTTTTTTGACGAAGAAGAAGGTTGGGGGGCAGACAGCGCAGGTGTGCCAGTCGATATGAATGGCAACGGAGAAATTGATGGGCAAAGTGAAATATTTGCCTCAAAAATTCCGAGTTACATGTATTTTGCGAACGCGCAGGATGTGCGTGAGCGCGTCGGTGCGACGTTAGCAATGCAATGGCGTCCAACAGATACCCTAGATATAAACTTTGATGCTCTTTATTCACGTTACAATACTGATGGTCATCGCTATCAAATCGGTTTTGTAAACTATGATGAAAGCTGGACGCCAGGCACGCCAGTGTTTACTGATGCAGAATTTGATGACACAGGCCGTGTAGTATCAATGACGCAAACCGGTAATACCATGGTGGAGTTACTCAACTTAACCAACCCTCGTAAAACCGACACTTATCAGTTTGCCCTTAATGCCAAATGGTATCCAATGGATGGTCTAACATTGGCTGTGGATGTTGCACACTCAAAAGCGAAAAACGAAAACGGTGGTGATAATCGCTTCGTGGTAGCGCGTGGTTTTATTGACTCGATTGGTATCGATTACACCACAGGTAATATGCTACCAGATGTGACTTTATCGCCAGGCTTAACTGCGGATCAATCTTACGGTGCTCACTATAGCCGTAACACAGGTACCGGTGTTGAAGACACGGTTAATGACTTTAAGTTTACCGGTACGTTTGTGCCGGAAAGTGATTTAGTTACCCGTGTTGATTTTGGTTTAACTTATCTTGAACAAACTAAGAGTCAACTTGAATATGCATCAAAAAATGCCAGCCAATTTAGCAATGGTGGTCAATACTTAGAGCGTGATGGTTATGAATTTGATGACAGCACCGTGGTGAATGTCGGTGACTTTAACCTATTTGAAATCCCAAGCGATGTGTTCGTTGAGGCCAATTTCGATAACTTCTTAGAAGGCGAAAGCAGCATTACACCTGAGCCTTGGCCAAGTTTTGATTACGATAAGTTACTTGCTTATTATCGTTCAATTAATGCTGAAGCAACTGATAAAAGTATCGTTGCATCGCTTAATTCATCGGGCACTTATGAGGTAACCGAAGAGGTTCTTACTGCGTATGCGCAAGTGACGCTCGAAAGTACCCTTGCAAAAATGCCGTACATGTTAAACGTCGGTATTCGCGGTTCGCAAACGGAAGTGAGCTCTAAAGGGTCGGTGTATGATTTATCGTTAATTGATTTACAAGATGATGGTAAACCACTCGAAAATGGTTGGCGCGATACCGTTGAGCAATCATTTAAAGGTGATTACAGCAATATTTTACCTAGCATGAACTTTAAACTGAGTATTACAGATGATTTTATTTATCGTTTTTCAGCCGCTAAAGTCATTAGCCGCCCATCTTTAGCTTATTTACGCCCATGGCTTGCGCCAAACTTTGATACTTATCGTGAAGGTTTACCACAACTTTCGATGGGGGATTCATCGTTAACACCAGAAGAAGCTAATCAAGCCGACATGACCTTAGAGTGGTACTTTGAAGACAGCAGCTCGTTGAGTGGTGGGGTGTTTGTAAAAGACCTGAAATCATTTATCGATTACGTCGAAAGCCCAGTTGAAATCGAAGGCGTTCGTTACTTTGCATCTTACCCTGGTAAGAGTGAATATGGTGCAACTATTAAAGGAGCTGAGTTTGCTTATCAGCAATCGCTTGAGAACTTATTACCTGAACCCTTCAATGGCTTAGGTTTTCAGCTTAACTACACTTATGTTGACAGCAGCTACGAGGAGCCAGAGCTGAAAGAGTCAGGCTTGCCATTTAGAGGTATGTCGAAAAACTCATACAACGCCGTGGTTTACTATGAGCAATATGGTTTCCAAGCGCGTTTAGCGTATAACTGGCGTAGCAAATTCTTGTCGGATCCTGATGCATGGGGTGGTCCATATTGGATCTCTGATTATGGTCAGTTAGATGCCAGCATGAGCTATAACATCAGTGACCAATTCACTGTGTTTGCCGAAGCAACGAACTTAACAAATGAGCGTTATTGGGGTTACACAAAGCGTACTGACCAAGTGAGTTATCTTGAGCGTTTTGGTACTCAAGTTGCCTTGGGTGTTCGAGCTAGTTTCTAATTTTAGTATTCCTAATGTTAGTGTTGTACAAGCGCCTGCAAGGGCGCTTTTAATTTAAAAAAGGTCGTTATGGCAGGAATTAGTGTTTGGCAATTAGTCATTATTGCCGCAATTGTGGTGCTTTTATTTGGCACAAAAAAACTATCTCGAATAGGTGGCGATTTAGGGACGTCAGTCAAAGGGTTTAAACGCGCTATGCAAGATAAACCTAATGATGAAGCCTAGTTCGCAATTACTTTAAATTATATTACTCCCCTGTTCAGGGTCACGAGATTGATCTGCCTGTTCGCGAATATCATCGGCGTCACTGCTAACGTCATCAAGGCTGTGGTCGTCGAGTGATTTTGTTGCTTTTACAGGCGCACTTTCGGTGTTGCTTGGTTGATCGGTATCGCTATTTAAAATAATTCGCTCGCGAGCATCATCAGGCATGCTTATTTGCTCGGCTAAGTAAGTATTGACCAGCTCTCGCATTAATTGTGAGGCGACTTTTACAGTGCTATGCTCGTTGCTGTTCACCCAAAAATATATTGTTAAGTTGAGAGTGGCAGAGCCAAGCGATTCAATCAAGACCTGACTCGGTGGATCATTAATAACAGCAGGGTTTTGATTAACCACTTTCATCGCTAGTTGCTGAGCGTAGCGAATGTCATTGTCGTAACCAATGCCAACAGTAAAATGGCCTCGCATTTTGGGGTTGGCTGTGAGGTTTTTAATCACGTTTTTATACACGGTCGCATTGGGTATTTGAATGTGATTACCATCAAAATCAACCAAGGTAGTAGCGCGAGCCGTAACCTTTTTAACGACCCCTAAACGACCATCCACTTCGATAACATCATCAATACGAAAAGGGCGTTGTACACTGAGCAGCATGCTTGAGATAAAGTTTTCGGCAATATCGCGAAAGGCAAAACCTAAAATAAGCCCGACTAATCCTGTACCGCTCATAATGGCTACAGCAAAACTGGTGAGCCCTGCAAGACGCAAAAATAAGTACACGCCAAACAAGATTATAATGATGCTAAAAAAACGCCGTGTCACCACATGTAATAGTTTACTTTCACTTACAAAACCAAGCGGCTTTATCAATAGATACGATAAAGGGCGAGCTAATAAGTAGCAGATAATGATGGCTGTAATACCGAGTGTCAGTGCGGGTAACATTTGCCATGCAGTGTGTAAGAACTGCGTAACTTGTGAGTTTAAATCTTGCCAAGATAAACTATCTACGACCGCCTTTGGTACTATAGGTGTGTTCGATATAAGTAGATTAGCTAATTGATTTTTAAAGATTAAATAATAACTCATTGCACCGTTCCCTGGATAATTGCTTTACTCTTATAAGCTTAGCTCAATGCAAATTAGGCGCCATTACGATTGGCAAGTTGTTTGCACCTTTATAATCATCTAAGCAATTTTTTAGGTCACATATGACTAAAGACAATCGCGGTTTTCAGGCTCACTCGCCGGTGGAAATTCCAATGCGAGGTTGGTGGGATATTAGCAAGCGGGTGTACCATAATTTATCACAAGATAACTTATCATTTGTAGCGGCTGGTGTGGCATTTTATGCGTTGTTAGCTATTTTTCCTGCTTTGGCTGCGATTGTATCTGTTTATGCTTACTTTGCCTCACCAACCGATATTCATGATCAGCTTGATAAAGTGATTGCCATTTTACCTGCTAGTAGTCGCGATATTATTCTGATGCAAGTCAGTGAGGTGACACAGCAGTCGCAAAAAGTGTTAAGTATGAGTGCAATAGGTACTTTGTTATTGACTGTTTGGAGTAGCAGTAAAGGCTGCCAAGCGCTAATCACAGCTTGTAACATTACCTATCATCAATATAACAAACGACAGTTTTTTGTGGCATTACTGGTACGTTTTCTATTTTCACTTGGCGCGATAGTTGTTGCGCTGGTGGCATTATTGATCATTGGTATCTTACCGATAGTGCTTAATTTAGTAGGCTTAACTGAGCTTATTGATTTAATGATTAAACTCATTACTTGGCCGTTGCTAGCTATTATTTTTAACTGCGCACTGGCATTCTTATATCGGTACGCACCTCACCGTACCCCCGCAAAGTGGCGTTGGATTACGCCAGGTTCGATTATTGCCACTTTATTGTGGATCCTCGCATCCATTGGCTTTTCATATTATGTCTCGCAATTTGCAAGTTACAACGAAACGTATGGCTCGTTAGGTGGTGTTGTGATCATGTTGATGTGGCTTTATATCAGTGCTTATTTCATTGTTTTTGGTGCGGCCGTTAATGCCAGTATAGAACAGCAAACACTGGTTGATAGTACTGTAGGGCCAGTAAAAGAAGTCGGCGAGCGCGGAGCAACTGTGGCTGATAGATTAACTAGGCAACAAAATGAGCATTCTAATAAAAAGAATGATTAGCGCGAATTTTACGCATGGTTGTTAGTTAAATTAGCGCCTACAATCATTTCATACAATTTACGGGAGTAAAGTTATGAAAGTGATTCAACAGCTAAATAGCCGTGCCACACAAGATGGCGATGGTGTAAATATTAGCCGTATTCCAGGCTTTGATGGTAAATATTTAGACCCCTTCTTAATGATCGATGAGCTTAAGTCAGATGATCACAGTGATTTTATGGGGGGCTTTCCTGCACATCCTCATCGTGGTATCGAAACCTTTACGTATATCATTAAAGGTGGCTTTGAGCATCAAGATCAAATGGGTAACAAAAAAGCCATCCGTGCAGGCGATGTGCAGTGGATGAGTACCGGCTTTGGTGTCATTCACAGTGAAATGCCATTGGCTGATGCTAAAGAGGGCATGCATGGTTTTCAAATTTGGCTAAATATGCCAAGTGCAGAAAAACTCAGAGCGCCACGCTATCAAGATACTACAGAAGCGCCAGCGCCAACGACTCGCAATGAGCAAGGTGTAGAACTTAAAGCACTTGCTGGGAGCTGGCAATTCGCCGGTGAGCAGCAGGTTTCTAGTCTACAAGACTTAGCAGCTGATGGCATGCTCGCTGATGTAACTTTACCGGCTGGTACACAGTTTTACCATGCGCCGCTTACACAAACCAAGGTGATGCTGTATGTCCACACGGGTGAAATTCATACTGAACAGGGCGGTCCAGTTAAAGCAGGCAGCTTACTGATTTTAGAGCCTGATAGTGACATTGAATTTAACTCACAAACAGGTGCTGGCGTTTTGATACTTGTAGGCTCGCCACTTAAGCAACCAATCGCCCATATGGGCCCGTTTGTAATGACGACTCAAGCAGAATTACATCAAGCAGTACAAGACTATCAACAAGGTAAATTTGGCACACTATAGGAGGTTATTGTGGGATTACTCGTAAATGGCCAATGGCAAGATAAATGGTACGACACAGACAACAACCAAGGTGAATTTAAGCGAGAGGCAGCCCAGTTACGTAACTGGATCACCGCAGATGGCAGTGCAGGACCAAGTGGTGATGCTGGCTTTAAAGCAGAAAAAGATCGCTACCACCTTTATGTCTCTTTAGCCTGTCCTTGGGCGCATCGCACTTTGATTTTTCGCCATTTAAAAGGCCTTGAAGATTATATCAGTGTGTCGGTTGTAAGCCCTGATATGCTAGAGCACGGCTGGACGTTTGATAAAGACAATCACAGCACCGGTGATGCACTTTTCAATAGTGACTTTATGCATCAAATTTATACGCGTAATAAAGCTGATTATTCAGGCCGTGTTACGGTTCCTGTGCTTTGGGATAAAAAAACGCAGCGCATTGTCAGTAATGAGTCTGCTGAAATTATCAGAATGTTTAATAGTGCGTTTAATACCCTTACAGGTAATGAGCGAGATTTTTATCCACAGTCGCTACGCTCTGAAATTGATGAAATAAACGAGTTTGTTTATCACAACATCAATAACGGTGTGTATCGTGCGGGTTTTGCAACGACACAAGACGCTTATACAGAAGCCTTTGATGATCTGTTTGCCGCTTTAGATAAAATTGAACAGCGTTTAACTGTTAATCGTTATTTAGTGGGCGAAACACTGACAGAAGCTGATTGGCGTTTATTCACCACCTTGATCCGCTTTGACAGTGTGTATGTGGGGCATTTTAAATGTAACTTACGTACTATCGAGAGCTATCCGGCGATCAGCAATTATTTACGTGAGCTATATCAACTTGAAGGTGTGAGTAAGACCGTTGATTTTTATCATATAAAACGTCATTACTATTTTAGCCACACCATGATTAACCCAACTCAAGTTGTGCCAAAAGGTCCTGAAATAGATTACAACCGAGCACATAATCGTGGCTAATTACAGCACGCAATAGCAGCTACTTCAGCTGCTATTGATAACCCTTCATTACGTCTTGAATGGTGTTGATGCCAAACATCACCTTTTGAATAAATGACTCTGAACTTTTCACTAAGTTAAAATTTGGGTGTTGCGACCAGACGGCTTGAAGTTTATCGTCAAGTATAATTGCTTGGTTGTCTGATTCATTTCTAACAGGGTTATTTGAGTGGATGCTTTGACCTGATTTAGCCGCGGTTTCGAAAAATATAACAGCGTCGTATTGCGCGAGCTCGGTGTTTAAATCGGTGTTTAGGTATTTGAAAAACTCATCAGGGTTATCGGGCCAATAGGCGAGCCCATCTAAACTGCCACGATCGCAAAGCATTAAACGGTCTGGATGTTTGGTGCGTTGGATATGTTCAAGGTGCTTCTGGAGATTATAAATTGCTTGTTGTTGTGCTTTGATTAGACTAGGCGAATCATTACGCTCTATACCACCACTGAACAGCATGGTTGCGGATTCAGGAACAACTACAATTTGATTTGAAAACTCACGTCGTAATAAATCAATTGCCGTTGTTTTACCACCACCAGGTCCACCTGTTAACACAATCCGTTTTTTCACAATTTACCTATCCTATTAGCCATAATAGCTTTAAGTTAATAGCATAAAGTGAAAATGAGAAGTAGCAAAATAGATTTAGATGATATAAATCATGATTATAGCAATCTTAGCAACCAAGCAAACTGAGTGACTTGCTTAACAGGACCTTTCGAAGGTTCATCACTTTTCATTGCTTGATAACCCATCCCTGCGGTAAAAGCACTTGCGATACCGGCTTTGCTTACTGCAAAGCGTTTTAAACGATAATTAAAAGCTTGATGATGTTGGCGTTTTAATTCATCAGCCAAATCCATTTGTTCGCTAAGTGAGCGTACATTTTTTTGAGGCTTATGAATAAAATAATCAATAATCATGATTCATCCTTATCAATATTAAGAAGCTGTTTAAAACTACGTACTGATTTATCAAACCCAATCTTGCTGCTGACATACCCTATATTCTTCCAAAGCCATACTAAACAAAGTAATTGCAAAGCGATTAATGAAATCGCTGATAATATTAGCGATTGACTTAGGGTGAATATCGCAATGCCGATTGTGGCAAGTAAACCAGCCCATAACAGCACTAGACCACCTGCGAAACAAACCAGCATAATAATAGTGAGTGCCAACGAGCGTGTTGATAAACGCCACTCAGCGGCTGCTAACTCTTTACATATACCCGCTTGTTTTCGGTAGTCGACGTATAGCTGCTTAGAGTAGTCTGAGAGTTTGGCAAGATGATTTTGCCACTGATCAGCGTTTGACTTCTGATCAGTGGCATCTTGCGTTTTCTCATCTGTAGGTTGAGAAGATTGCATAACAATTACTTACGGCGAATAAGTGCAGTTACTAGCATACCCGCTGCAAACGCAATACCTGCTGTTGCAAGTGGGTTTTCTGAGGCAAGCTGACGTGTTTTGCCGCTGTATTCATTAAATTTAGCACGCGCTACAGCTTGTTTTTCAGAAAGCGTTTTAGCAGAGCTTGACGCACCTTGGCGAACACTGTGCTCGGCACTGGCTGCACGAGTCGATAAAGCATCCACAGCGTGATGTGCTGCTTCAGTTGCTTTATCTGTGAATGGCGCTTCAACTTGAGCCGCTTTTGGATCTACATTACTGTTGCTTGTTGCAGTTGAGTTCGATTTTGTCGTTGCGGTAGTCATAATCATTCCTTAAATATTGCCATTAGTTGGTAAACAACATGTCGCAACCTTCATACCAAATATAAATATCCTTAAGTTTTAATGGGTTATGTTTTTTCGAATTGAATGGTTTTTGTTTTAGCACTATTTTCTCGTAACTCTTGCAGGGTAACTGAGTAAAAATTACAGTGCGGTAGAAATAGTGTAACTATTCATTGCTCATTCATTCATCATTTTTGCCCAATAGCATGCCAATAAAACAGGTAAAAAAAATTTTTTCTTTGTTTGCCACTTTTTCCCACTTAATTCAGTAGCTTTGCTTGAGGCCTTATTTTTTCTGGCTTTAGAAGGCGAGTATGATGATCAGCTTACTTGACAAAATGGCTTGTCAAGCCCTAAACTGGAGCACTGTGGTAAAAAGTGGTTTTTAGTGGATCAAATTGGATCGGAAATAATCGTCAGCGATTAACAACCTAATTTTAAGGCAAGCTATGTTTCGGGGTTCGAGCTCTCTGAGTTTGGATGATAAAGGACGCTTTGCGGTACCAACCAAGTACCGAGATGCGATCTTGTCTGAAGATCAGGGCACGGTTATTTGCACTGTTGCTTTAAACGAGCCTTGTTTGTGGTTGTATCCATTAGCTGAATGGTTAGAAATTGAATCACGATTATTAAAGATCTCTAACATGAATCCACGCGCACGCCGTATGCAACGAATGTTGCTCGGTAATGCTACAGAATATCAACTCGATAAAAATGGCCGAATCTTGCTTGCGCCGTCGTTACGGGCTCATGCAGAACTTGGAAAAAAAATCATGTTGGTTGGCTTGATGAATAAGTTTGAAATTTGGGATGAAGATCGTTGGCATGAGCAAATGCGCCAAGATACTGAAATTGAACGCCTAGGTGATTTTGAGGCGAACCCTGAGTTCGATAACTTTTCACTCTAACCACAATAATAAAAAGGCAAAAAATAGCTAATGACAGCGCAATTTGAACATGTCTCTGTACTGATGGACGAAACCATAGATGCTTTGGACATTAAACCCGAAGGCATTTACATGGATGGCACATTTGGTCGCGGCGGACATTCAGGTCAAATTCTTGCGCGTCTAAGTGACCAAGGTCGCTTACAAGCAATCGATCAAGATCCGCAAGCGATTAAAGCCGCCGAAAAATTTGCCGACGATACGCGATTTTCAATTGCCCATACCCGTTTTTCAAACTTAAAAACGGTTGCTGAAGATAACAATTTAATCGGCAAGGTTGATGGTATTTTGTTAGATATCGGTGTTTCTTCACCACAGCTAGATGATGCTGAGCGCGGCTTTAGTTTTATGAAAGATGGCCCACTTGATATGCGCATGGATCCAACCAGTGGTCGCAGCGCAGCACAATGGCTAGCTGAAGCTGAACTTGAAGACATCACTCATGTGATCAAAACCTATGGCGAAGAAAAGTTTGGTCGCCGTATTGCTCATAAAATTATTGAGACTCGTGAGCACACTGCGATTACTAGTACCAAGCAGCTTGCTGATTTGGTCGATGAAGCAGTCCCCGTAAAAGATAAACATAAGCACCCTGCAACACGCACATTCCAAGCGATCCGTATTTATATCAACAGTGAACTTGAAGAAATTCAAACTGCACTGCAAGCCGCTGTTGACGTTTTAAAACCAGGTGGGCGTTTAGTCGTTATCTCGTTCCACTCGTTAGAAGATCGCATTGTTAAGCAGTTTATTAAAAAACAGAGTAAGGGAGAGGCGATACCCAGAGGTCTGCCTTTAACGGACGCACAAATAAACAAAAACCTGACGTTAAAGGCAGTGGGTAAAGCCATTAAGCCTAGCAAAACGGAGATTGAAATGAATCCTCGTTCGCGTAGTTCGGTACTAAGGGTTGCGCAGAGATTGTAATGAAAGCTAAAGCGACGCATCGCCAACCAAATTTATTTAAAGAAATTTTTAAAGGCCTAGGAGCGAATAAGCTGACCTTGGCCTTGTTGGTTGTGATCCTTGCATCGAGCTTAGCTGTGGTTCAAGTGACACACTTAGCGCGTCAACAGCTAATTGAACAGGATAAATTATTGCAAGAGCGTGATGAACTCGATTTAGAGTGGCGCTACTTGTTGGTAGAAGAAGAGTTTTACTCACAGCATGCACGCATCGAAGAAGTTGCGACCATGCAGCTTGAAATGAAAAGGCCAACTAGCCAAGATGAACAGGTGGTAGTACTGCAATGAGAAGCAGAGGGAAAAAGCCAACAAATACCTTGATCACATGGCGCTTTACGCTCGTGTGTTCAGTTGTTCTACTCGTCTTTATGACGTTAGTTGCTCGTGCTGCCTATTTGCAAGTGATTGAGCCTGATAAAGCCCGTTCAGAAAGTGATAAACGCACAGTACGAGTTGAAAAACAACATGTACAACGAGGTATGATTTTTGACCGCAATGGTAAAGAACTTGCTGTTAGTGTTCCTGTTGTTAGCGTTTATGCAGATCCAAAAGCACTTCATAAATCTTTAGTAAGCAAAGTACTCCGTCAAGCCCGTAAAAATGGTGAAGACCAAAATGCCCTTGCTGAAAACACCAATGAGCTCAATAAACGTATTGCCACGTACTATAACCACGATTTACGTTGGCGAGAGCTGGCTGATGTGCTTCGTATTGAGCCAAAGAAAATTAATGCACGCCTACGCGATAACCCTAAACGCCGCTTTGTTTATTTAAAGCGTCAAGTGACTCCCGCTGTAGCAAATTATATTGGTGATTTACGTTTACCAGGTATCCATTTACTTGATGAATCAAAACGCTATTACCCTGCCGGTGAAGTGACTGCGCATGTTATTGGTTTTACTAACATTGATGGCCACGGTATTGAAGGCATTGAAAAACTTTACGAAAAACAACTTACAGGTGTCGAAGGGCAACGTACTATCCGTAAAGATGCGCAAGGTCGTGAAGTGGAAGTACTTGATGAGCGTGAGCGTGTTGAACCCGAAAATATTCAACTTAGTATTGATCAACGTATTCAGGCAATCGCCTATAAGGCTGTTAAGTCGGCAGTGTTGACATATAAAGCAACCTCAGGATCAGCGATGGTTGTTGATGTAAAAACAGGTGAAGTGTTAGCGATGGTTAATAGCCCTTCGTTTAACCCTAATAACCTTAACGATGCAGCACCTCATAAGCGTCGTAACCGTGCTATTACAGATTTATTTGAGCCAGGCTCAACTGTTAAGCCGCTAGCCATTTTAGCTGGTTTAGACTACGGCTCGATCCAACCGGATGACATCATTGATACTTACCCAGGCTGGATGCGCGTAGGTGGCAGCTTAGTACAAGACACACGAAACCATGGTGAAATGACTTTAAGAGAAATCTTGAAGTATTCAAGTAATATGGGTGTTACAAAAGTGAGCCAAACCGTACCGAAAGACTACTTTGTTGGTCTTTATCAAAAAGTAGGTTTCGGAAGCGATAGTGGAACAGGCATGGTCGGCGAAAGTAGTGGCTTATTTTACCCTAATCGACGTTGGTCAGATCATGAGATAGCAGCGCTTTCATTTGGCTATAACCTAGCGGTTAGCACAGCACAAATGGCCCGTTTCTACGCCATGCTTGGCTCGGGTGGTGTAATGCGTCCGCTAACAGTTTTAAAGCAAGATTCAATCCCTGAGGGTGAGCGTGTTTTTCAACAAAAAGACGTTGAGGCCGTAGTTCACATGATGGAGAGCGTATTTGAAAAAGATGGTACGGCTAGAAGCGTTAAAGTTGATGGCTATCGTGCAGCGGGTAAAACCGGCACCTCTAAAAAAGCTGCTGTGGGTGGCTATGGTGACGAATATGTCGGTTACTTTGCAGGTGTCGCGCCGGCTAGTAACCCTCGTTTAGCTGTTGTAGTAATGATTAATGAACCCGGTGGAGATGTGTATTATGGCGGTGCGACGGCAGGCCCTGCGTTTGCAGAGATTGTCTCCAATGCCTTAAGAATTTTAAACGTCGCACCGGACAAAGATGCGGTTGCGTACGTAGAAGGCAAAGATAACGATGCGTGATTTAAAACCGATTCTTAATCATATTGATGTTGAAGCTAATAGCTTATTGGTTAACCAACTTCGTCTCGATAGCCGAGACGTAAAACCTGGCGATGTATTTGTGGCAATTAAAGGACACCAACTTGATGGTGGCCAGTTTATAGATAAAGCCATTGAAAACGGTGCTGTGGCAATCATTGCTGACCGCTTATGTCAGTTTGAGAGCCATTTTGAAGTACTTTTTTTAATTACTGATTTAGCTAAAAAATTGCCTGCTTTGGCCGCTGCTTTTTATGGTCAGCCTTCTAAACAGCTCGAATTAGTGGGGGTTACGGGTACCAATGGTAAGTCAACAACCACAGCTATGATTGCGCATTTAGCCCAGCAGTGTTACAAGTCAGCTGCGGTTATAGGCACCTTAGGTTATGGTCATCCTGATAATTTAACGCCGCTGATGAATACTACGCCTTCAAGTGTTGACTTACAGCGTATTTTAGCTGAATTAAAACAACAGCACACTGACATTGTGGCAATGGAAGTTTCATCCCATGGCTTAGTGCAACAACGTGTTGATCATTGCCAGTTTAAGGCGGCAGTATTTACTAATCTTTCACGGGATCATTTAGATTATCATGGCTCAATGGAAGCGTATGGTGACGCTAAATTGATGTTAATGCGTGACCATAATCCTGAACTTGTCGTTCTTAATCAAGATGATGCGCAAGTTGAATTGTGGTTAGAAAAATACGACTTTAATAACCTTGTTTGTTATGGACACAAAAACTTAACACCTGAAAATGCACGTTTTGTCTATTTCAGTGACGTAACCTATGACAACACAGGTATTTCCGCTAAGTTCGAAACCAGTTGGGGCGATGTACATATTACATGCGCTTTATTTGGTGAATTCAATCTTTATAACTTGGCTGCTGCACTCGCAACGCTTCTTGGCTTAGGGTATCCACTTAAATTATTAGCTGATGCGTGTAGTACTTTGCAGCCTGTTGCAGGGCGTATGCAGGCATTTAGTGCGCCAGGTCAACCAACCTGTATTGTAGATTACGCTCACACTCCTGATGCGCTGGCACTTGCATTACAAGCATTGCAAAAACATGTTCCGGGTGGCGTGAGTTGTGTTTTTGGCTGCGGCGGTGACCGCGATAAAGGCAAACGCCCAATGATGGCAAAAGCTGCAGAAGGGAATGCAGACCGTATTATTGTCACCAGCGATAATCCACGCAGTGAAGATCCTGATGCGATTATTGCTGATGTGATTGCTGGGCTTGAACACCCAGAGCAAGCGCATAGTGAAGCAGATCGCGCGCGTGCAATCAGCTACGCAATAGAACAAGCAAGTGCTGATGATGTCATTCTTATTGCAGGTAAAGGCCACGAAGATTATCAAATTATTGGCGAGCAACGTATCGATTTTTGTGATCGTCAATATGTACAACAACAATTAAAAGAAAAATCGCAAGGGGCGCAGTTATGATCCCTATGGATTTTGATTGGCTAGCAAAGGTTCTAGCAACCGATTACCAAGGTGGTAATCAACAAGTTAAAAATATAAATACAGATACGCGCACACTTTGTGAGGGAGACGTGTTTTTGGCGCTTCAAGGCCCAAACTTTGATGGCCACAAATTTATAGCACAAGCCAAAGAAAAAGGGGCGATTGCCGTGATAGTGGCACATCCTGTTAATGTCGATATTGTGCAGTTTGTGGTCACTGATACACGCATTGCGCTAGGTGAAATTGGCTCAGCCGTTATGGCACAAGTTGCACCTAAAACTATTGCGATTACAGGCAGTGTTGGTAAGACAACCGTAAAAGAAATGTGTGCGGCAATTTTGTCAGGGCACGGCGAAGTGCTTTCGACGAAAGGCAACTTTAATAATGACATTGGTGTGCCACTGACTTTATTACGCCTTGAACCACAGCATGAATATGCGGTGATTGAATTGGGTGCGAATCACATCGGTGAGATTGCTTACACTGTTGCAATGACTAAACCCGATGTCGCCGTGGTGTGTAATGTAGCAGCTTCTCACTTAGAAGGTTTTGGCTCATTACAAGGTGTAGCAACAGCAAAGGGCGAAATCTATGATGGCTTAAAGCCAGATGGTGTAGCCGTGGTTAACTGTGACAGCGATTTTGCTGATTTTTGGCTCGCCAAACTAAATGATCGCAACGTAAAACGTTTTTCTACCAGCAAGCAATTAGATTATTGGGCAGAAGATGTGGTGCTTGATGAACAGGCTCGCGCATCTTTTATGCTGTGTAATCAAGATAAAAAAGTACCTGTCACCCTTGCTCTACCAGGTAAGCACAATATTGCTAACGCATTGATTGCCACAGCCTTAACGACTGAGCTTGGCGTAAGCCTTGAAAGCATTGCATCGGCACTGGCAACCATGGGTGAAGTTAAAGGTCGTGTGAATGTGCTTAAAGTCTCTGACACCCTGACTGTGATTGATGACACTTATAATGCCAATGTACAGTCTGTAAAGGCGGCGATTGATTTATTAAGTGATATGCCTGGTCGTCGCATTTTTGCACTAGGTGATATGGGCGAGCTTGGCGAAGAAGCGCGTTTTTATCATCAACAAGTCGGCGAGTACGCACAGCAAAAAGGGATTGATGAGCTATACAGCTTAGGCGTATTGAGCAAGTCAGCCAGTGATGTATTTGAAAAGCCAAACCGCCACTTCTCAAGCCGCGAACAATTACTACAACAATTGCAGAGTGTGCTTGCTCAGTCTCAGCAAAAAACCACGATAGTTGTAAAAGGGTCACGTAGTTCTCGTATGGAACTAGTCGTCGCAGATTTAGTTAATAGCCAGCAAAATGGCAACAATGGAGTATCGTCATGTTAGTTTGGCTGGCAGAGTATTTAACACAATATTACAGTGGTTTTAATGTATTTTCGTACCTAACGCTGCGCGCGATTTTAGGTATTTTAACAGCATTACTGATATCACTTTATTTTGGTCCAATATTAATCCGTGGCTTGCAAAAGATGCAAATTGGTCAAGTTGTTCGTCATGATGGACCAGAGTCTCACCTGTCGAAAAAAGGCACGCCAACCATGGGTGGCATTTTGATTTTAGGTGCGATTTTTACCAGCACACTGTTGTGGGCTGACTTATCTAATAAGTATGTTTGGGCAACCTTATTTGTTGTGGGATCATTGGGTATCGTTGGCTTTATTGATGATTACCGCAAGGTTATTCGTAAGGATCCAAAAGGGCTGATTGCTAAATGGAAGTATTTTTGGCAGTCAGTCATTGCTTTAGTCGTAGCAAGTGCATTGTACTTTACATCCCAGCAAGCAAGTGAAACGTCTTTGGTTGTGCCATTTTTTAAAGATGTACTGCCGCAACTTGGTTTGTTTTATATCGTCATGACTTACTTTGTAATCGTCGGCACATCGAATGCAGTAAACCTGACAGACGGCCTAGATGGTTTAGCGATTGTACCTACTATTTTAGTGGCTTCAGCCCTTGCTATTATTGCTTACCTTACCGGTAATGTGAATTTCTCAAGCTACTTACATATTCCGCATTTACCACTGGCAAGTGAGCTGGTTGTGGTATGTACCGCGATTGTTGGTGCAGGCCTTGGCTTTTTATGGTTTAACACTTACCCAGCACAAGTCTTTATGGGCGATGTCGGCTCATTAGCGCTGGGCGGAGCACTTGGCATTATTGCGGTACTCGTTCGACAAGAACTTATTTTAATTATTATGGGTGGTGTATTTGTAATGGAAGCATTATCGGTGATTTTACAGGTAGGCTCTTACAAATTACGCGGCCAACGTATTTTTAGAATGGCACCCATTCATCATCACTATGAGTTGAAAGGTTGGCCTGAGCCACGTGTAATTGTGCGCTTTTGGATTATTTCAATCGTGCTAGTTCTTGCTGGCCTTGCTACATTGAAGATCAGGTAAATGACAGTTATTAACGAGATAAAAAATAAAAAAATTACAGTGCTCGGACTCGGTGTAACCGGTCTGGGCATTGTGCGTTTTTTATTATCTCAGAACATCAGCCCTAGGGTAGTTGATAGTCGTCAACAGCCACCAGGTGCAGATTGGTTAAGGGAGCATGCTCGTGAGTTAACGACTCACTTTGGTGATTTAGATAATGCACAGCTGAGCAGCAATGACATTATTATCATCAGTCCTGGTTTAAGCTTAGCGACACCGGCTGTCGCAAACGCAATTGATGCTGGTGTTGAAGTGATTGGTGATGTTGAGTTGTTCGCGCGCCTAACAAATAAACCCATTGTCGCAGTGACGGGTTCAAATGGTAAGTCGACCGTTGTTACATTGGCGTTTGAAGTGCTTAAAGCGGCGGGTTATAAAGTAGGCCTTGGCGGTAACATTGGCACTGCGGTGCTTGATTTACTGTCGCAAGACTGCGATGTGTATGTACTTGAGCTGTCGAGCTTTCAGCTTGACACCACGCACAGCTTAAAAGCCAAGAGCGCTTGCGTACTTAATGTGAGCGAAGATCATTTAGATCGTTATTCAAGCTATCAAGCTTATATAGATTCAAAACAAAGTATTTATAACGGATCAGAGCTTGCTGTCGTCAATGCTATTGATGTGGCAACGCACACAGCAAAACAACCACAAGTAAGCTTTGCCCTTGCGCATGCTGACTATGCACTGATTGAGCATCAAGGTGAGCAATATTTTGCAGCTTATGGGAAACCCGTGTTACCCGCAAGCAGCTTGAAAGTGGTGGGCTCGCATAATCAACAAAATGCCTTAGCTGTAATGGCATTGCTCAGTCCTTTTGACATAACAGCGGCGCATTATGAACAAGCATTCGGCGCATTTACAGGACTTGCGCACCGTTGTCAGTTTGTTGCTGAAATTAAGGGTGTAAAGTATTTTAATGACTCAAAGGCGACCAATGTCGGCGCAACCATCGCAGCCATTGAAAGCCTAGCCGATCAAGCAAAGCAGTTAGTTGTTATTGCAGGTGGTGATGCGAAAGGGGCTGATTTAGATGCTCTAAAACCGTATTTAAGCAGCAAAGTCAAAGCCTTGGTATGTTTTGGTAAAGACGCCAAAGCCCTCGTGGCACTGAGTGAAAAAGGTCACTTAACCACGAGTATGCATGAATCTGTGCAGCTAGCGAAAAACCTCAGTGTTAATGGTGATATCGTACTTTTAGCGCCAGCTTGTGCCAGTATTGATATGTATAACAACTACATGCAACGTGGTGATGATTTTACGCAATGCGTATTGGCGGAGGCAGTATGATTGCATTTGCAGATATCCGTGACGCATTAACGCCTAAGCAGTCCGCACAGCTTTATGACGTCCCCTTATTGTATTGCATGATAATGCTGATTGGTGTTGGTTTTGTCATGGTAACCAGTGCTTCTATGCCTACCGCTGAAAGGTTATTTGACGACCCTTACCATATTATTATTCGCCATGCGATGTTCCTTGTTATGGGGTTTATCTTATTTTGGATCACAACCAATGTACCTATGGATTGGTGGAAACGAAGTAATCCCTATTTGTTATTGCTTGGTCTTGCTTTGCTTTTATTAGTCCTTGTTGTGGGTCGCGAAGTGAATGGAGCAAAACGCTGGATCCCGATTGGGCCTGTGGGTTTTCAGGTTGCTGAAGCCGCTAAATTATACTTTTTTAGTTACATCGCTGGCTACTTGGTTCGTAAGCGAGAAGAAGTGCAAGAAAACTTAAAAGGCTTTGCAAAGCCTATGGTGGTATTCGGTGCATATGCTTTATTAATTTTATTACAGCCTGACTTGGGTACCGTAGTAGTACTATTTGTTACGACGGTGGGCCTATTATTTTTAGCCGGTGCGAAGCTATGGCAGTTTTTTGTCTTGATTTTAACAGGCGTTGCCGCCGTTGTCGGATTGATCATTGCTGAACCTTACCGTATGGCACGTGTTGTAGGCTTTTTAGAGCCGTGGGAAGACCCGTTTGGTAAGGGGTATCAACTCGTGCAGTCACTAATGGCATATAGCCAAGGGGGCTGGTTTGGGCAAGGTTTAGGTAACAGCGTACAAAAATTGCAGTATCTACCAGAAGCGCATAATGACTTTATCTTTGCTGTAATTGGCGAAGAACTCGGCTTTTTTGGGGTTATGAGTATTTTATGTGTGTTGGCTGTTTTGGTATTCAGGGCATTATTAATTGGTCAAAAGGCACTTAAATGCGGAAAAGAGTATGAAGGCTATTTTGCGTTTGCGATAGGTATTTGGTTTGCTTTTCAAACCATGGTAAATGTCGGTGCAAGTGCTGGTATTTTACCAACCAAAGGCTTAACACTGCCATTTATTTCTTATGGTGGTTCGAGTTTGTTGGTGATGACGATAGCCACAGGTGTACTTTTACGTATTGACTTTGAAACTAAAATGGCCACCAAGCAAGCGACTTCAGGAGGTAAGCGATGAGTAAAAAATTACTTGTTGTTGCCGGTGGTACTGGTGGACATATTTTCCCGGGCATTGCAGTGGCTGACTTTCTCAAACAGCAAGGCTGGCAGGTTAGCTGGATTGGTACACCTGATCGAATGGAAGCAACTGTGGTTCCTAAGCACAACATTGAAATTGATTTTATCGATGTCAAAGGGGTGCGAGGTAATGGCATTAAACGGTTAATTAAAGCACCATTTATGGTGATGAATGCGATTTTTCAAGCACGTAAAATTTTAAAAGCACAACGCCCTGATGTGGTACTTGCAATGGGGGGTTATGTGACAGGACCAACAGGGATTGCAGCAAAAAGTTTAGGTATCCCGTTAGTGATTCATGAGCAAAATGCAGTCGCTGGTATGAGTAACCGTTGGCTAGCCAAGTTTGCCAGTAAAGTATTGGCGGCTTTTCCTTCAGCATTTGCTAAGGGGCAGTGCGAGGTAGTCGGTAATCCAGTGAGGGCAAGTGTTGCTCAAGTTAGTGCAAAACAAACAAGCACACCCATTAATATATTAGTCGTGGGGGGATCGTTGGGAGCGCAGGTGCTTAATCACACTTTACCTGCTGTATTCAGTGCACTTTCAGCGCAAACAACGCTTAATATATGGCACCAAACCGGAAAAAATAATGAACAAAAAGTCACGGCAGACTATCAACAACTAGGTCTTGCTGAAAATACGAAAGTGGCTGAGTTTATTGATGATATGGATAGTGCGTATCAATGGGCTGATTTGGTAATTTGCCGTGCTGGTGCATTAACGGTTAGTGAGATTGCCGCAGCAGGTCGAATGGCATTATTTGTGCCGTTCCCACATGCAGTGGATGACCATCAAACTGCTAATGCTGCTTATTTAGTTAATTCAGGTGCTGCACTGATGATGCAGCAAAACGCGTTTTCTAAAGAGGCGGTGGTGGATTTGTTGACACCGTACTTAATTGCACCAGAAAAAATTTCCATAATGGCAAGCAAAGCAAAACAGCTTGCTATTTTAGATGCCACAGCCAAGGTTGCAAACCGCTGTGAGCAGCTAGTAGATAGAAGAGATTCGTAGTGAAAGAAAGCATGATAAAAGAAAACAACACGCGCCCTGCGATGCGTCGTATCGACACCATCCACTTTGTCGGAATTGGTGGTGCAGGGATGGGTGGTATTGCCGAAGTACTTGCTTTTGAAGGTTACCGTATTACCGGCTCTGATATTGCGCACAGTGCAATGACTGAGCGCCTAATTCATGTTGGCGCAGAAGTGTTTATTGGCCATGATGAAAACAATGTAAAAGATGCCAGCGTTGTGGTGGTATCAAGTGCCATCAATGAGCAAAATCCCGAAATTAAAGCGGCCAGAGCAGCGCGTATTCCTATTGTTCGCCGTGCAGAAATGCTCGCTGAACTAATGCGTTTTCGCCACGGTATTGCTGTGGCTGGAACGCACGGTAAAACAACTACAACCAGCTTAATCGCGAGCATTTATGCACAAGCAGGTCTTGATCCAACCTTTATAATTGGTGGTCTCTTAAATAGCGCAGGTAGTAATGCCAAAGTCGGTAAGAGTGATTTCTTGATTGCAGAAGCCGATGAAAGTGATGCATCATTTTTGCATTTACAACCTATGGTATCGGTGATCACGAATGTTGAAGAAGATCATATGGATACCTATGGTGGCAGTTTAGAGAAGATGAAAGATACCTATGTCGATTTCATCCACAACCTGCCATTTTACGGTCTCGCTGTTGTGTGTATCGATTCAGACGTTGCTGCTGAGCTTATTCCACGTTTTGGCCGCCCAGTGATCACCTATGGTGAGTCAACGGATGCAGATTATAGAATGCTTAACTTCAGTCAAACAGCTAACACATGCTCGTTCGATGTTGTGAATAAACAAGGTGAAAGCTTACCTGTAACTTTAAATATGCCTGGTAAGCACAATGCTTTAAATGCAACAGCGGCTATTGCTGTTGCCAAAGATCAGCATATTGCTAACCAAGCGATTTTAGAGGCGCTTGCGCAGTTTGAAGGAGTGGGTCGTCGTTTTCAGCATTACGGCACTTTTGATAATGAACGTGGTAATGTCATGTTGGTGGACGACTATGGTCATCATCCATCAGAAGTTGCAGCAACCATTGCGGCAGTGCGCGAAGGTTGGCCTGATAAGCGTTTAGTGATGGTTTATCAGCCTCACCGTTATAGCCGTACACGTGACTTGTATGAAGATTTCGTGAAGGTATTGGCAGATGTCGATCAACTTTTATTACTTGATGTGTATTCAGCAGGTGAAGAGCCAATAGTCGGAGCAGATAGTAAGAGTTTATGTCGTAGTTTGCGTCAACGAGGCAAAGAGCCTATTCATGTTGCTAATAGCTCTGAGCTTGCAGGCGTTCTTGCTAACCTTCTGCAAGATAACGACTTAGTATTAACTCAAGGTGCTGGTAATATTGGTCAGTTAGTTAAGACGCTCGCGGCTACTAACTTATCTATTGAACAACTTAAGCAGGTAAATGTATGAGCCAGTTAAGCGACAAATTTGGCAAAGTAGCAGTACTTTTTGGCGGCACGTCTGCTGAGCGAGAAGTTTCTCTAAAATCAGGCCAAGCTGTGTTGAACGCTTTGCAAAATGTCGGCGTTGATGCCATTGCTTTTGATCCAAAAGACCAGCCGCTGTGGCAATTAAAAGAGTTAAATGTTGAACGTGTGTTCATTGCTCTACATGGTCGTGGTGGTGAAGACGGTACGATTCAAGGTGCACTTGAATTTATGGGGATTCCTTATACCGGTAGTGATGTTTTAGGCTCAGCACTGGCGATGGATAAAGTACGCTGTAAACACTTATTTAAAGCAATGGGCTTAAGTACCGCTCCTTATGCTGTTGTTGATAGCCGTTATGAGTTTGATAGCCAAGCAATTATTAATCAGTTTGGCAAAGTGATGGTTAAGCCGTCACATGAAGGCTCAAGTATTGGTATGGCAGAAGCAAACAGCGCAGAGCAACTAGATACTGCGCTCAACGCTGCATTTAAGTTTGATAGCCAAGTGCTTGTTGAGCAGTGGATCACGGGGCGTGAGTTTACCGTTGCTGTGCTTGGACACGATGTTCAGCCGGTCATTGAGATGACCACGCCAAATGGTTTTTATGACTATCAAGCTAAGTATCAGTCAAGTACAACTCAGTACCATTGCCCTGCGGATATATCTGTGCAAGAAACTGAACTGTTGCAAGATATGGCATTAAAAGCATTTGATTTAGTCGGAGCCAGTGGTTGGGGGCGTGTCGATGCGATGCGCGATGAGCAAGGTAATTTTTACTTACTTGAAGTCAATACAGTTCCTGGCATGACTGAAAAATCATTGGTACCAATGGCAGCAAAAGCCAACGGAGCGAGTTTTGAGCAATTAGTTGTTCGCATTTTGGAGCAAACCCTTTAATATGCATCACTTTTTAGAAAAAGCACAACAGTTAAAGCAGCGGCTCAATTGGTCGTTGATCTTTGGCGTGAGCTTTTTTCTTATCGTGATTTTTAGTTTGATTAAAATCACTACCGGTGTGTCAGATTGGTTGGTCGAAAATAAAGATGCGCAAATAAAGCACTTAGCTGTACAAGGTGAGCCTAAGTATACAGATGAAAAGGCTATTATTAGCGCAATAAAAAAAGCCGACTTATCGAGTTTTTTTGAATTGGATGTTAAACATGTGCAACGCTTAGTACAAAGTTTGCCTTGGGTGGCGACGGCATCGGTCAGAAAGCAGTGGCCTGATACTATTCAAGTGTATGTGGTTGAGCATGAAGCGGTTGCACATTGGAATGATGATTTATTGTTAAATCAGTCTGGTGAAGTGTTTCAAGCAAGCAGTGATAAATTACCAAACACATTACCTAAGCTCTATGGCCCTGAAGGGAGTGAGGTAGAAGCATGGACGGCATTTGGTCAATTTAAAGCGATGCTAAAAGTGAATAATTTAGAGCTAACAAGCCTCGCGCTTTCAGAGCGTTTTTCATGGCAGCTGTGGCTTGATAATGGCATTCGCCTCAATTTGGGGCGTAAAGAAAAAGCAAAGCGTGTACAACGTTTTATAGATGTGTATCCGCGCATGGAACAACGTGTAGATGCACAAATTGATGTTGTTGATTTACGGTACGATACCGGTCTTGCAGTGAGCTGGAAGCCATTGCAAGAGGAACAATTAGAAAATAAGAGTAAGGCATGACTAAGTCAGCAGAAAGAAACCTAGTGATTGGATTAGACGTTGGCACCTCGAAGGTAGTGGCCACCGTTGGTGAAATCACCGCAGATAATAAACTCAGCATTGTGGGTGTTGGCAGCCAAGTTTCGCATGGTATGGACAAAGGTGGCGTTAACGACCTTAACCTTGTTTCTGAATCGATTCGTCGCGCTATTGATGAAGCTGAACTAATGGCAGATTGCCGTATCAGTTCTGTTTATTTAGGTATTTCTGGTAAACATATTCAGTGTCAAAACGAAAGCGGCGTGGTTGCGATTAACAACACTGAAGTCACTGATGAAGATATTGAGAATGTGATTCACATTGCACGCTCAGTGCCTATTTCGGCGGAACGAAAAATGCTACATGCGTTACCGCAAGAATACAGTATTGATATGCAAGAGGGGATTAAAAACCCATTAGGCATGAGTGGGGTACGTATGGAAGCGCGTGCGCACATCATTACTTGCTCAAATGACATGGCTAAAAACATAGAAAAATGTGTTGAGCGCTGTGGGTTAGAAGTTGATCAACTGATATTTACTGCATTAGCGTCATGCTATTCCGTTCTGACAGATGATGAAAAAGAGCTGGGCGTGGCTGTTATGGATATCGGTGGTGGAACGATGGATATCACCATTTATATTAATGGTGCGCTTCGTCACTCAGCAGTTATTCCGGTTGCGGGCAATCAGGTGACTGGCGATATTGCAAAAATATTTAGAACACCTATATCGCATGCTGAATCACTCAAAGTACAATATGCGTGTGCAAGCAGCCAAATGGCAAGCAATGAAGACACCATTGAAGTGCCGAGTGTGGGTGGTCGACCTGCACGTATTATGTCGCGTCATACCTTATCTGAGGTTGTTGAGCCACGATTTAGAGAATTATTCGAGTTGGCAATGGAAGAAATACGCCGCTCAGGTTTAGAAGACCAAATTGCTGCCGGTCTTGTCATAACTGGCGGGACGGCAAAAATGACAGGCGCAATGGAAGTGGCAGAAGACATTTTCCAAATGCCTGTAAGAATTGGCAAACCAATTGGGATAGTTGGTTTGACAGATTATGTTGATGATCCTTCGTACGCAACCGCTGTTGGTTTGTTACAATACGGCCGTACAATGCAATCGATGAATGCACAAAAGTCGAAAGCAGAAGGTGATAATAATTGGTGGAACCGTATTACGAAGTGGTTCCAAGGTGAGTTTTAAGACTCAAGTCGGAGAGTAAAGATGTTTGATATAATGGAACAGCACAGCGAAGAAGCTGTCATTAAAGTAATTGGCGTGGGCGGTGGCGGCGGTAACGCTGTTGAGCACATGGTAAAACAACAAATTGAAGGTGTACGCTTCATTGCGGCGAATACCGATGCACAAGCACTGCGTAATTCATCAGCAGATGTCACTGTACAGCTAGGTACGCAAATCACTTCTGGCTTAGGTGCTGGAGCCAACCCTGAAGTGGGTCGTAATTCAGCGGAAGAAGATGCTGAAACAATCCGTGCAAGCCTTGAAGGTGCTGACATGGTGTTCATCGCTGCAGGTATGGGCGGTGGTACAGGTACCGGTGCGGCTCCTGTGGTTGCTAAAATTGCTAAAGAGTTAGGGATCTTAACTGTTGCAGTTGTAACACGCCCGTTTGACTTTGAAGGTAAAAAAGCGTGCCGCAGCGGCTGAACAAGGTATTAATGAATTGTCAGAAACTGTTGATTCACTTATTACAATTCCGAACAATAAATTGCTTAAAGTTTTAGGCAAAGGCACGACATTATTAGATGCCTTCGCAAAAGCAAACGATGTGTTATTTGGTGCGGTTCAAGGTATTGCAGAATTAATCACACGCTCTGGTCTAATCAACGTGGATTTCGCCGACGTACGTACTGTTATGTCAGCGATGGGCACTGCGATGATGGGGACTGCGTCAGCGTCTGGCCCAGACCGTGCGCAAGAAGCAGCAGAAGCCGCTATTTCAAGCCCATTACTTGAAGATGTCGATTTAACCGGTGCTAAAGGCATTCTAGTTAATATCACAGCAGGTATGGATATTGCGATTGAAGAGTTTGAGATTGTTGGTAATCACGTTAAAGCGCTTGCGTCAGAAAACGCAACGGTGGTTGTTGGTGCGGTAATTGACCCTGAAATGAGTGATGAGTTACGCGTTACAGTCGTTGCAACTGGTTTAGGTGGCGAGCGTCGTCCACAGTTTGGTATTGTTGATAATGGCTTTAAAAAAGCATCGGGTTCAGATGTGCAAAGCACAACAAGCCAATCGACTAGCAGCATGTACGTGCCAAGCTTTGCAAGCCAAGGTAGTAGCGACGATGTAAGCGTGTCAGCAGGTGTTGATAAGCAAGAATCTGTGAAGCAAAATACAGCAAGTAGTTCAGTATCAAGTAATACTGAAAGCAGCAAAAAGTCTGATAAGTCAGAAGGTGGCGATTATTTCGACATTCCAGCGTTTTTGAGAAAACAAGCTGACTAAGATTTTTTTATGGTACTTTGCCTGAAAAGTAAACAAATTTGGCAGTTGAGTGTATTTATGATACAATCCGCCGTCTAACTGTAACTATAAGTGAGCGAACCTATGATTAAACAGCGTACGATTGCAGAAGTAGTCAAAGCCATAGGAATTGGACTTCATAAAGGTGAGAAGGTCACTATTACTCTCCGACCTGCGAGCGCAAATACTGGGATTGTATTTCGTCGTGTGGACCTTGACCCGGTTGTTGATTTTGAAACAACACCTGAAGCCGTTGGCGATACGCAATTGTGTACCTGTTTAACAAACAAAGATGGTGTTCGTTTATCAACGACTGAGCACCTTATTGCTGCCGTTGCGGCAATGGGGATTGATAATCTAATTGTTGAATTAGATAGCTCAGAAGTGCCGATTATGGATGGTAGTGCATTACCATTTATTTACTTGTTACAAAAAGGCGGCATTAAAGAAGTAAATGCAGCTAAGCGCTTTATTCGTATTAAAGAAAAAGTACGTATTGAAGAAGGCGATAAATGGGCTGAAATAGAACCCTATGATGGTTTTCACATCGACTTTGAAATTGCGTTTGATCACCCAGCAATCAATGAAAGCCGTCAACGTATCGGTTTAGATATTACTACGCAAAGCTTCACTGAAGAAATCAGCCGTGCACGTACTTTTGGCTTTATGAAAGATATCGAGTATATGCATGCTAATAACCTAGCATTAGGTGGTAGCATGGATAACGCAGTTGTTTTGGATGACTTTAAAGTACTAAATCCAAACGGCTTACGTTATAGCGATGAGTTTGTTAAACATAAAATCTTAGACTGTGTCGGCGACATGTTTATGACTGGCCACAACATTCTAGGTAAAATCACGGCTTATAAATCAGGTCATGATTTAAACAATAAACTACTTCGTAAAATTATGGCGACTGAGTCAGCATGGGAATGGGCAACATTTGAGACCCCAGTGACTATGCCTGCACCAGGCCTAGAAGTAGCGACAGCTTAATCGCAAGCATATTACAGTTATAAAAAATGACGCTTTTAGCGTCATTTTTTTTGCCTTGTTTATAATCCAAGAATAGCTTCAAGCTCTACTAACTGGTTGATTTGATAAGTTGGTTTAATATCTTCAGGTAATAGAACACCTGGGTGTTGCAACCAGCAAGTATCGATACCCACATTATAACCCCCTAAAATATCGCTGGCTGCTGTATCACCAACCATTAAGATTTGCTCTTTTGGCGGATTGCCCATTAATTGAAACGTGTGCTGAAAAATTTCAGGAGCAGGCTTTGCTTTACCTATTAACTCTGAAATAACGAGCCAATCAAACATATCTTGTAAACCTGTATGCTCTAGGCGTTTTTGCTGTAATTTAGCAAAGCCATTAGTAATAATGCCCAGCTTTGCATGTGGCTTTAACTTTGCCAACAACTCAACAGCACCAGGCAGTGGCACACAAATTGATGCCATCGCATCTAAAAAGCCATCGTTAAGAGTTTTAGCGGGAACATTGAGCTTGTTAGCCCACTGGGTAAAACGGGTTATTTGTAGCTCACTGGCAGTGATCTCATGCTTTTGATAGGCAATCCAAAGAGGTTTATTAGTGGCTTGGTAATGCTGATAGTCTGCATCAGTAAATTTTACGCCATAATTGGCGAACATCACCTTTAACCCTTCAAATGCATTAAAACTGAATAGGGTTTCATCGGCATCGAATAATACGTGGCTATACTTCATGGTTATCCTAACTACTGATTAAATAAGCTCGGGTGTAAAAATGGCGCCATTGCGAGTGTAAGCGCTTGTATATAGGTGCTTTCGCGGGTAGCAAGGTGATTGGTTAATAAGCCAATAGCGCCCCCTTGTTGTTTGATATTAACTGTATTGAATGCCTCATCCATGACATCACCCAGTTCTTTACCGGCCAATAAGGCATCGTAAAAAGGTTGCGGTAAGGGGAGGTTACTACTGCGACCAACACTAAATTGTTGTTTATTTGCAATAACTACATATGCAAAGGTTGCTGCACCATAACTAAACTGTTCTGCGCCACCTTCCATTGCTGCATAAAAGTCAGCGTTAAAGTGAGTTTGGCAGTATTTTACGCGGTTTTCAGCACCTATACGGGTCTCATCTTCCCCCAATGGCTGATCAGGCACATCGGAAGGGGCGTGTTCACCTTTGCATTCAATGATATGGTCTGGGAAGTAAAGGCTAAAGACATGTTTAGCTGCATTAATTTTAACAGGGTTCTTTGAACCGACAATAACACGTAATATTTCTTTCAAGCTGACGACTCCATCATTGTTGGTTGAGTCAGCAGTGTACCCGAGTGATTTAAATCGGCAAGTCAACTGGGGCTAAATTTTCCAGTGCACGTTTTTTCAAAATGATGTCTTTGATTAGCGGTGTTAAAACAAGTTCCATCGCTAAGCCCATTTTCCCACCTGGTACAACTAGGGTGTTTATACGTGACATAAAACTACCTTCAATCATGCGTAGATAATATGGAAAATCTACATCTTCAATGCCACGAAAACGGATAACAACAAAGCTTTCGTCTAGTGACGGAATATCTTTAGCGCTAAATGGATTTGAAGTATCAACCGTTGGCACGCGCTGGAAGTTAATATGAGTACGTGAGAATTGTGGCGTAATGTGGTTGATGTAGTCGTCCATACTGCGCACAATTGAGCCCATGACAGCCTCGCGAGAGTGGCCTCGCTCTGAGGTATCACGGATTAGTTTTTGGATCCATTCAAGGTTGATGATAGGCACCATGCCAATAAGCAAATCAACATGCTTGGCTACATCATGGTCTTGATCAACTGCACCACCATGTAAGCCTTCATAAAAGAGGATATCGGTATTGGCTTCTAGGTCTTGCCAAGGAGTAAAGGTTCCAGGCAACTGGTTGTAAGGCACGGCTTCATCAAAAGTGTGCAAGTAGCGTCTAATTTTTCCTTGGCCAGTTTCACCATATTGGTAGAATAATTCTTCGAGTGCACCAAAGTCGTTAGCTTCACGACCAAAATAGCTTATGTGCTTGCCCTCTTGCTGTGCTTCACGAACTTTTTTATCCATTTCAGGACGCGTATAACGATGAAAGCTATCACCCTCAATAAAGGCCGCATCAATATTTAAGCTTCTAAAGATATGCTTAATGGCATTCGTGGTGGTGGTTGTGCCTGCACCAGATGAGCCGGTAATTGCGATAATTGGGTGTTTAGCTGACATAATTGTTCTCGTTATTAGTGAAGTCGTGTTATTTGCTCAAGCACTCAGTTAAAGTAACAAAAAACAAACACGCCTTAGTTATAAAGGTCGAGTATAGTAAGGTCAAGTGACTGGCCAATTAAATAACGCTATCATGAGCGAATAAGAATTAAAACTAGAGAGCAACATGAAATTAATTTCGCCTTTATTTTTTGCGCTGACAAGTACATTTTTATCAACTGCAGTGGATGCTGCGATGCCGAAAAGCGAAATATTATTAGCGGATCTTGATACACCTTATGGCATGAAGGTGTCTCGTATTACCGATGATACAAGCTATAACAATCAACCATTTTTGATTGACCAAGGTGTTTATTATACCCATGAAGTAATTGCTGAGCAGGGGCAATCACAAACTGACTTGTACTATTTTGATTTTGCCAGTCAAAGTGCCTCTAACCTAACAAATTCTCCTGTTAGTGAATATTCACCTACTTTAATGCCTGACAAACAGGCTTTATCAGCCATCGTAGTGGAAAAGGATGGTAAGCAAAAATTGTGGCAATACCCTCTAAAATCAGACCAACAAGCAAGTCGTATTTTTGAATGGATTGAGCCTGTTGGCTACCATGCATGGGGAGCCGACAATGATCTTGTTATGTTTATTTTAGGCGAACCACATACCTTACAATACACATCACTCGCTGCTGCTAATCCTCAAATTATTGCCGGTGATATAGGTCGTACACTTATTTTTGATAAACACACAAACAGCTTTTTGTTTAGTTATAAAAAAGATAACCAGCATTGGTTGGCACGCTTTTCAGCTAAGACGAATGAAGTTGCCGATTTATTCCGACTACCTGACGCAGTACAAGATTTTACATTAGTGAATCACAACACAGTGGCGTATGCGGTTCAAAGCCGTATTTATAAACGTGACTTGAATGATGCAGGGGGGGTGTCGCAGTGGCTTGATTTAGGTCGTTATTGTGAAACCTCAATTACACGATTAAGTTATCATAATAGTAAGCTTGCATTTGTGTGCAATAAATAAGTAACGATTTTCAATAGATTACTGTACTGTGTTTATTATTGAACATTTTTAACAAGGCGCGCACTTGTCTTTATCCGCAGCACAACTTAGTGAACAGCTTATAAAATTAGGCTGTCGTAGTAATTTTAAAATAAAAAATATTAACGAGTTCATGCTTGCTCACTCCAAAGAGGCGTTTTATGTGCATGAGCAAAGTGGTCAGGCTAAATTAATTATAAGGCCTGCTTTTGAAGTGTTTAGCGCTGATTTTGAAGCTTTGGAAGGTATCTCTAGAGTTAAAGACTACTTTCATAGTAGTGAAATGACACGCTTCCCTACGCGGATTTATAAAAGTGCTCAGCCCATTCATTATGGTGTTGCTTTTAAAGTGACAACCACCCAAGCCGTTGAATTATTTATTAAGCGGTTAAGTGCTATTTTAGCACAATGAAAAGGGCCACAGATGTGGCCCTAATCTAATGTGGCTGGTTGTTAGCGTTTAAGAAAACTATTCACTGAGCTTAGCTCACGTTTCTTCAGTGCGATACAATCATTCACTCCTTCCTCTAACTTACTCAAAGTGCGAGCATAGCCAGGTTGTTCAGAGATTTTATCAGTAAAGAAGGTTTTGGTTTTTTCTAAACTTTTCGCATCACAGTTTGCGGTTGTGAAGAATGGCAAGTTTGGTATAAAGAACGGCGGTAAGCTCTTAGTGATAGCATCGTAATTTTTGTAGATCCAATCAATGAACAACGCTTGGCGTTCTTTACCATAACTTAGGCCACCTAATAAAGTACGCATATCTGAGGCTGTTACTTCATCTGTTAGGCTATAATCTAATACCGCTTTTTGTAGCTCAGGCTTTCCGAAATACCCCATCGCAGCTAGCATTTTAGTACGTACTTGCGGATCTTTGGTTGTTTTAAAGGTTTGCTTGTACTTTTCAAGGAGCTTTGCATCGCCGTGATAGGCTGCCAAATTTAGGTAGGTTGAAGCTAAATATGGGTCAACATTTTCAGGGTTATTCAAATAAAGCGCTGCTTGTGCTTTTGCTGTATCAATCACTTTTTGATCTTCGCCATCAAAACCTAAACGGCTAATAACCTGTGCGCGTAATTGTGATACAGCAGCATCTTCATTTGCTTTTGCTGTTAGGCCGTATTGCTTCGCCGCCGGTGCAATGCTGTTACGGATAAATTTCGGCCATAAATCACGGTTGCTGTCATCTTCAAAGACACGTTTTTGCGACGCTAAATAACCAAGGGCTGTATTAGCAACAAGCGGGTGCGCATCGCTTACGAATGCTTCAAGAGTTTGCATTAGATTTGCAGCGGAAATAACGCCTGCATCTAATAGAGAGTCTACCGCCGAAAGAAGCGCTAGGCGCTCTCGCACGGTTAGCTTATCCGCTGCGTTGTCGAGTAGGGCACTAAACTGTGCGTCATCTAATAGCCAGCGGTAATAACCCATGGCGCCTTGATCTGGATAAATCCACTCTGGTTCAAAATCGAGGGTTAGCTGTTGTGTCTCTTTGTTCAGCAATATATTCGCTGTTTCAACTTTATCGCCTGCACCATATTTAATTGCCACCGGAACATTCCAAAGTTGTGCTGGCGCATCAACACCGGCATTCACAAAGCGGCTTTGGCTAATATTAATTTTCTTTCCGTCTTGGGTTACTTTGATTAGTGGGAAAGATGATTGTTCAATAAACGATTTTAATACACTTGCAACGTCTTTATTCGAGGCTTCGCCTAATGCTTGCCAAAGGTCTGCCGCTTCTGCATTTTTATATGAGAACTTCTTCAAGTAAGCTTGAATACCTTGCTGGAATGCCTCTTCACCAATCCAGTTCTCCACCATTGAAAGCACCGCACTGCCTTTACTGTAAGCAAGGCCAAGGCCATCCATGATGTCAGCTTCGGTTTTTATAGGCTTACGTATAGGCTTAGTACTTAAGCGTGCATCGAGTGCCATTACATGGTTTTGTGGTAAGTCTAAGTGTGACTCAAACTCAGGGTTGATTTGTGCGGTGATTTTCGCAGCCATCCAGCTTGCAAACGCTTCGTTTAACCATAAGTCATTCCACCATTTCATGGTGACTAGGTTACCGTACCATTGGTGAGCTAATTCATGGGCAATGATTGATACATTGCGCTCTTTTTTACTACGTGTTGCAGTGGCAAGGTCGACTAGAAGAATATCTTCACGGTAAGTAACAAGGCCTGCATTTTCCATCGCGCCAAATGGGAATTCTGGTACTGCAACTGAATCAAGTTTTTTATAAACGTAAGGGATGCCAAAGTAATCTTCCAGTGCTTTTAATACGCGTGGCATATTTTCTTTTGCGTAATCAGCAAGATGAATTTTACCTTGCGGCGTCAGTACGCGGCCAGGAATTGGCATGCCTTTAATTTCAAGCTCTTCAAATGGGCCCACAGCCATTGCGACTAAGTAAGAAGGAATAGGCGGCGTTTTATCAAAAAAGTGCGTTGTCATCTCGCCATCAACTTTGGTTTTTAATACTGGTGTGTTGGCATACACTTTTTGAGATGTGGGCGCTGTGATTGTTAGCTGGAATGGAATTTTATAGCTAGGCTCGTCAAATACAGGGAATGCACGACGGGCATCGCTCATTTCAAATTGAGTAAATAGGTAAGGCGTACCCTGATCAAGCGTTTTATATAAACCGACACTTTGACGGTTGTAAGGCGCTGTAAAATCAATTTTTAAAGTGTATTTACCAGGCTGAATTTTTTCATCACAGGTGAATTTAACTTTACCTGTTTTTAGCATTTCAGCACTAAGGTCGCAGTTCTCTGCACCTAAAATCTTGGCCATACTCACAGCGTAATCAATACCGTTTAGTTCGATATAATTCGTTGCTTTAAGTACTTCAAGGGCAATGTCGGTATGACCGGAAAAATTGTCTTTTGCAGGATCAAGCGTAAGTTTTACTTGTTGTGAGCTAGGCTTGGCAAGCTTTTCGATAACATATTCATTGGCGTGGGCTGAGCTAACAGCAAGTGCAACACTCACTGTTAATAGGCTTTTTAAGAACATAAGTATCCCTGATTTTTTGTTGTTAGAAAGGCACCTGCTATGAGGGGCGAAATACCATGCTATCAGGTTTTAATTTGAACAGTAATAAATAGTTAGTAACAAAGTTTGTCAGCTAATGATGGCGGTCGATGAAACGTTGCCAATGCAGTTGCGGGTTGATTTGTCGCACATTTTGTAGCACGGTGTTCAATAGTGGCATATCCGTAAAACGTTGCTCATTGAAATCTTTAAAACCAAGTAAGTAGTTAAAGGCATCTTTGCTGTTTGCTTGCAGTGCATGAATACGAATTTGTTGTTCAAAGTTGAGCCGTAAGCTACTAATCGCCGTTTTCATTCCTTGTTGGTCAACATTGGGAATAGCGCATTTTTGTAAATAACCAGCACGTTCACCTTCACCGGAAAACCAAATGCGTACTTTTTCGCTATAGCGGCCTGATTTAGCAGGTAAATCAAACATCAGCCGTTGTTGGTTTTGTTCGCTTAAAAAGTCTAAGTACTGATCAAGTCCAGCATTAAGTAGTGCATTGTGGATGGGCACATAGCGTGGTTTTATCTTGCCATGAGTGTGAAAATCAAAGCAGCGAACACCATCACACGTGACAATGTTATCAAGAGTTAAATGACCAATTTCATCGCTGTAGGCACCGGTGTAATAAGCGAACAAAGGCAGCCAAAAGTGCCAATGCTTTGCTTGCTCACGAGGAAGACGTTGGTCACTGTAGATGTAACCGTTATACAGGGTATGTAATTCCATGGCCGAAAAGGGCCGGCGACCGAGATGGGACTTCAACCTAATACCTTGATAATAAAGACGCTTTAAGGAGTATACCTGAACAACGTTTAGTTTCCAGCCTAACGACACTACGACATAGAGCATAGTGTCGTGATAAAATTAATCACAAAGTGCTTTTGCAAGTCCTACAGGCTCAATTTCTACACATACTTGGTCATCATTCCAGTTTAAACCAACCAGTGCATCATCTTCGTTTAGATCTTCAACCCATTCATCAAGAAACTCATCAAGGCCAATTTCAACTGGCGTATAGTCTTGCCATTCGTCTTTGCATTGCGCCTTTGCAGCATCTTCGGTGCCCCAAAGTAATAGGACATCAGTGTCACTAAATTGGTTTGATTCACAGACAACAAAACCACCATCTTCAGCACCCAGTGCCCACATCGTTTCGTTGAGACGAACTTTTTCAACGAAGCTTACTAATTCTGATTCAATTTCGATATCGCTCATTTGCCTAACCCTTACCTTTATTTTCGTGGATCTGTTTGTTGTACCGCCGCTTGATCGGCGAATTGATGGTAAAAGCCAACTAAATTTTCTAGTTGGCTAAAATCAGTTAATTCGCGGAAGCGGATCCAATCTAGCAAGCAGTATAAACTGATGTTGAGGTATTCACAGCTTTTAAATACTGGCTCAGATAAATGATTATTTAAATAGGCTAATGTTTCAGCAATTCGTTCATTCTGTAAATTAAAAAACAGTGTGTCAGTGTGTGTCGAATCCTGAGCGTTGACACAGAAGCATTTCTACTAATGAGTCATTACAGGCATTAATGATGGTAAGAAAATTCTCTTGTCGCCAACTCAACAGTGGTTGATTGTTTTTTTCGAGTAGGTAGCGAATAATCGAATTTGAATCGGATAGGCTAAAACCATTATCAATAAGAATAGGAATTTTTCTTGCGGGGCTATGAGTTATCATCGTTTGCCTATCTTGCTCAGAAAATATATCTAAATTTTTAAATACTAAAGCAAGTCCATTTAAATCAGCCCATATTCGAATACGTCTCACAAAGGGGGAGGTTGTTGAACCGAGTAATTCCATGACGATCTCCTGTCGAAAAAAAAGCCGCTGTGAGCGGCTCATTTGTTGGTATTTGTATCAATCTGTACGGCTGGTGACTTCAAGTAAGTGATAACCGAACTGAGTCTGAACTGGGCCTTGTACTTGGTTTACTGGAGCAGAGAATACCACTTTATCGAATTCTGGCACCATCATACCGGGTCCAAACTCACCTAATGCACCGCCATCTTGGCCTGATGGGCAATTTGAGTGAGCTCGTGCAAGATCTGCAAAGTCTGCACCTTGTTCTATTTGCTGTTTTAAGTCTAAACAGTGTGCTTCACTGTCTACTAAGATATGCCTCGCGCTGGCTACTGCCATAATTACTCCCCACAATGTGTGTTTTTGTGAATTAAATGAATAGTCTAGTTCAATATTTAACGAACGAACAATTAAATTTATTGTGTAGCTAGCGCTGTTTCTATAGCTTTGCGCAATTTCTCTGACTGCGGTTTGGTTTTGCTGTTAAAGCGCGTCACTGTTTTTCTGTCGGCGGAAACAAGATATTTATAAAAATTCCAGTTGGGTGAGCTAGTTACCTTATTTAAATGCTGGAATACAGGGTTTGCGCCGCTGCCTCTCACTTCACTGGTAGCGAACATGTTGAAAGTGACCCCATAGTTTATGAAACATACATCGGCAGTCTCTTTTTCATCATCTTCTTCTTGGAAAAAATCATCAGATGGAAAACCCAATATAACTAAGCCTTGGTCTTTATATTCTTTGTTTAGTGCTTCTAAGCCTTCAAACTGCGGGGTAAAACCACAGTTGCTTGCGGTATTAACGATTAGCAGTGGTTTATTTTTAAATTGGCATAGGTTTATCGTTTCTTTGGAACGAAGCTTCCGTAATTCAACATTAGTGAAATCATCACATTGTGCTTGTGTTGTGTTTGATGATGCGGGCGTTTGAGCTGCAACCTGAGTGGTTAGAAGAGTTGCACTAAGTAACAAAGCAAATTTATACATGGTTATTTCCTGCTAGTTTTTCCAATCGAATATACGCTAATATGCGCAAAAGTGATCACCAAATATTCGTTTTATGACTATTCGTACAGCAACCTATGATGATTTAGCGGCAATCGTCGCAATCTACAATGAAACAATCCCAGGACGTATGGTAACAGCCGATACCGAAGAGGTAACTGTTACAGATAAAGAAGCATGGTTTTTATCCCATTCTATTAATCGGCCTATTTTTGTATATGAACAAGAAGGAAAGGTTTTAGCATGGATAAGTTACAAGTCTTTTTACGGACGGCCCGCTTACGATGGAACTGTTGAAGTGAGCATTTATATTACCGCAAGTGCACAAGGAAAAGGGCTAGGTAAACGATTGCTGACATTCGCGGAGACCCATGCAAGCACACTTAAAATAAAAGTACTTTTAGCATTTATTTTTAGTCATAACCTACCGAGTATTAAGTTATTTAATCTATTTAATTATAAAGTATGGGGTGAATTGCCAAGTGTGGCAATTATGGATGGAAAACCTTACAGCTTAACTATTTTGGGAAAACATTTAGATTCATAGTTTGTTCATAAACTAATAAAAAAATACGGTGTAAATTGTGCTGCATCGATTTTTTTCGACTACGCTAATTAAGTAATATGATTAATTGGGCGTAGCGTAAAGTGCGAAAGATATTAATTGTTGATAGTAATAGTGTTTTAGCAATGCGAGTAAAGGTGTTACTAGAGCTCATAGGGTGTAGGGTTGAGCTGATACACTTTTCAATGGTTGATAATGCTGTTTTAGCGCAGCAATTTGACCTTGTTGCTGCTTCACACGGTGTACCAACAGATACTATCAAAAAGCTAATGGGGGTATTTTCTCAAGAGCATCTTTTACTTTTGGCACCTAAAGCACAGCGCAGTGATTTACTTGAGCACTTTAGTGAAATTAATCGCTTACTACCTAATGCGGTGGTCATATACCCTTTCTTTGCCAACAAAGAGATCAGCGCTCTATTAGAAGGCGTGCTTGAACTTGATTCCGATAATATCTTAAAACTTCCTACGGTTTTACTTGTTGATCACTGCCCTGAGCGATTAAATACGATCGCGCACAATTTAAAAGGTGCACATATTAAAACCTTCACCGCAGAAAATATATTCTCAGCGGTAGAGTTAGTGAACCAGCATGCAATTGATTTATTAATTAGTGACTTTACCTTTGAAGATGGTACAGGTCTTGAGCTATTTAATAAATTCAAAACATTGCAACCTAATTGCCGTTGTTTACTTTATACCTCTAAGCCCGATCAAGTCTCTATGGTTGCAGCCATTCGTCAAGGTGTTGAAGATGTTTTAATTAAGCCAATAGATGACAATAGCTTGCTGCAATCGGTCCATAAGCTTTGGCAAACTGAATTGTTAAAACGCCACAATGCAGAGTTGGTAGAGCGTCTACAAAACACGGTTGATGCATTAATCGAAAAAGACAGCTTATTACGTGTTATTTTTAAGCACACCCCCGATGCGATCATTCTATTTGATCGTAACGGTAAAATTATTGAGGCCAATGATGCCTGTGAGTCATTATTTGAGAAATCGTTAAAAGAGTTTGAAAATTGCTCGGTGTATGACTTTTTTGACTTAGCTTCGACTACACGTATAAAAGACAAGGTCAGTACACTTAATAAAAATCGTCAATTTAGTTGTGATTTAAAGGTACTGAAGGAAAATGGTGCATCGGTTCCATTGGTGGGCTCGTTCAATGAAATTGACCATCACGGTGAAATAGCACTTGCTGTCATCTTTAAAAATGTTACGCACCTGAAAGAGAAAGAAGAGCTACTTCTTGAAGCAAAAGATACCCTAGAAGAAGAAGTTAAAGCACGCACAGCCCAGTTAGAGCACGCAAAAAATGTCGCTGAAGCTGCCAATCACAGTAAGTCAGAGTTTTTAGCTAATATGTCTCACGAGCTTAGAACACCTATGCATTCTATTCTTAGCTTCGCACGGTTTGGCTTAGAAAAAGTAGCCAATGATGACCTCAGTAAAGAGAAGCTTAATAAGTATTTATCACGAATAGAGCAAAGTGGTGAACGGTTACTTTCTTTACTCAATAACTTGCTTGACTTATCTAAGCTTGATGTTGGTAAATTTCCTTTTAACCCGCAGAAGCATAGCCTGATGAATATCATAAAAACCAGTATTGATGATGTCTCGGGTACAGCACTTGAACGTAATATCACCATTAAATTAATTGCGCCTAATACAAACATCACCATTGAGTGTGATGAAGAACAAATTAACCAAATTATGCGTAACTTACTTGGCAATGCGCTTAAATTTAGTGAGCCCAATAGCGATATAGACATAAAGCTGGCGCTAAGCAATGGATCGGCTGAAATTGCAGTTGTTGATCGTGGTATAGGTATACCTGACGACGAATTAGAAAAAGTATTCGCAAAGTTCGAACAAAGCAGTAAAACCAATAGCGGTGCAGGAGGCACCGGACTCGGTTTAGCAATTTGCCGTGAGTTTGTTTTGCTACATCAAGGCACTATTGTGGCAAGTAACAACGAATACGGTGGTGCCACTATTTTAGTGACCCTACCTTTAGAAATTGACTTTCCTCAGCATTTAACAAATGAAGAGCGAGTGCAAAGTAATTATGAAGCTTAATTTAAAATGGAAGAGGGTGAGATGGCCTTAAAACGAATTTTAGCAGTTGATGATGAGCCTTTTAATTTAGAGATCATTGAAGAGATCTTAGAAGAGCTCGATTTTGAATTAAAAATGGTTAATAGTGGTCCAGAATGCTTAGCTGTAGTTGAAGAGTTTGACCCACAAGTTATTTTACTTGATGTGAGTATGCCGCAAATGAGTGGCTATGAGGTATGCCGAAAGCTTAAAGAAAATCCAAACACAGCAAATATTATTGTTATGTTTGTGTCGGCAAGAGGCACAGTTGAAGAGCGTATGGAAGGGTATTCTGTTGGTGCCGAAGATTATATTGTGAAGCCATTTGGGCATGAAGAATTAAAACTGAAGCTTCAGCATCTACACCAAGTACTGATTGAAAAAGAGTCCTTAGAACAACAAGTCGAGGATGCAACATCGACAGCGTTTAACGCGATGGCAAATAGCAGTGAGATGGGGCAAATTGTTAATTATATTGAACATATTGGTTCTATTGATAATGAACAAGAGCTAGGAAAGGCATTGCTCCACTGTTTAAGCTCATTTGATTTACAAAGCAATGTTGAGTTTCGTCTTGATTCGGGGGTAGAGCATTTTTCTGTAACAGGGATATGCTCACCTATTGTGGTTGAACTGTTTGAAATGCTAAAAAATAAAGGCCGCTTACATGAGTTTTCGAGCCGCATTTTAGTGAACTATGAAATGATCAGTTTATTGATTCTCAATATGCCTGAACAAGACCCTGATAAGCATGGCCGAATTCGAGATCATATTTGTTTTTTGGTGAGTGTTACCGAGCAACAGCTTAAAGCGATTATTACTAAAAAAGAGCTTATTCGTCAGCAACAGCAATTAAATGACGCGGTGGGTAAAGTACATAGTAAGTTTCGTGGTTTGATTGAGCTATTAAATGAGAACCGTCTCAATAATGAAGCTGTTTTTAAACAACTACAGGAAGACCTTGAACAGCGAATACCAACAATGGGCCTTGATGAAGACCAAGAGGTTTTCATTTATCAAAAAGTTGATGAAACGATTCAAAACTCAGTTGCACGTGAAGAGTCAGTACAAGGTGTTAAAGCGGCATTTAAAGAAATTGAAGCAGATTTATCCTTGTTACTGAAAAGCTAACATTTATGACGTAACGTACTAGGCGTCTCGTGGTAAGCCTTTTTCTACAATACGAATTAGTCGCGCTGTTTTACGTAACTGTTGTTGGCGCTTATGGGTCTGTTGATCAAGCGCCCATTCAATATGCTCTTTTACAAGTGAAGTTGCGCTTTTAAGCGCATCGCTTAATGTTGCCACTATTTCTTCGTTATATTCAGCATTACCTAAGCCTACAGCGAGATTTCTCTGCCATCGCTGGTGGCCTATTCGTCGGATAGGACTGCCTTCGGTATTTTTAAGAAAGGTTGCTTCATCCCAAGCAAAAAGAGTTAACAGGTCTTGATCTTTTAATTGCTTTCGCGGGTGAAAATCAGCTTCATCCGTTATTTGACCATAACGATTCCAAGGGCAGACGAGCTGGCAATCGTCACAGCCGTAAACCCGATTACCGAGTAAAGGACGGTACTCTTCAGGGATCGCACCCTGTAGCTCGATTGTTAAGTATGAAATACATTTACGAGCATCCACTACATAAGGCTCTACAATCGCGCCTGTAGGGCATAATGTCATGCAAGCGACACATTTACCACAGCCTTCAAAGGTGTTTTCCTCATCGATAGGCAGTGGAATATCAACAAATAACTCACCTAAAAAAAACCAAGAGCCCGCCTCTTTATTGATTAACAAACTATGCTTACCTCGCCAACCTAAGCCTGCTTTTTCAGCAAGTTGCCTTTCAAGTACTGGCGCAGAGTCGACAAATGGGCGAAACCCTAGCTCGCCAACATGCTGCTCAATCTTTTGGCCGAGCTTTTTTAGGCGATTACGAAGTAGCTTATGGTAGTCCCGACCCAAGGCATAGCGGCTGATGTACGCTTTGTTTGTTTGCTTTAAGTTTTTTGCAAAGCTGGCATCGGGGGGCAGGTAATTCATTTTAACTGAAATGACTCTTTGTGTGCCGGGGACTAATTCAGCAGGGCGAGCACGCTTCATACCATGGGCAGCCATGTACTCCATCTCACCATGATAACCTTTATCTAGCCAGCGCTGAAGCTGTGTTTCATGCTTAGTGAGATCGATATCGGTGATCCCCACTTCGGCAAAACCAAGGTCTTTACCCCATTGTTTAATTTGCAAAGCGAGTTGTTGGTAATCGGTAGTAGGAGTTGTCACAGTCAATAAAAAAGTAGCCAAGAAGTGGCTACTTTACCATAAATAGTTAAAACAAAAGAGCTAAAACAGACCTTAAACAAAGCGTTTTAATTGTTGTAGTGTTTGTTGACTTAGTAAATGTGATTGCTCACAATCAGCCAGTGACTCATCTATTTGCTGTTTCGCTTGTTCACCTAATGTCACAATTTGTTCAACACTTTGATGAGTTTGTGTTTGTGTTTGTTCCAGTAAATGTACTGCACTGACTATTTGTTGTAATTGCTGCTGATTTTGCTCAAATTCGCCAAGCATATTACTAAACCCTGCAGAGGTATCACTGATCGCTGTTTCTGCATCGCTAGAATGACTAATTAACTGCTCAGACTCTTTGTTTGTTTCATTAACTAATGTATTCATTTGATTAATGAAGTCACTTATTTGACGAGTCGCATCATTCACTTTTACTGAAAGTGTTCTCACTTCATCTGCAACCACAGCAAAGCCTCGTCCAGCTTCGCCAGCGCGTGCCGCTTCAATGGCTGCATTTAATGCAAGTAAATTAGTTTGATCGGAAAACTCTTCAACCATTTTTAAAATAGCGCGAATATTTTCACTGTTTTCTTTTAAACCTGAAATAGTCGCTGAGAAGTTAGCTAAAATCTGGCTAATCATCGCAACCTTATTTACAAGTGCAGAGAGCTCTGTAGCTGAATTTTTTACAAATGCCAGATGCTCACTATTAATCGTATGTACACTGTCTGTGTTAGCCGAAATATGTTCTAAGCTTGAAGTAATTTGGTTACTTGAATCAGTAATTGTATGGCTAAATTTAATCTGCTGATGGCTAATCTCTGCTGTCTGTTGCATTGATTGAGTCATCTTTGAACTGCTGTCAGCACTGGCTTGCGCACTTTGATAAGTTGTCGCAAGTAGCTCACCTAAGTGTGCCGTAAAGGTATTGTATTGTTCGCTGAGATCTCTGAATTCATCAAATGTGAAGTGTGGTAACTTAGCAGATAAATCAGCATCATGGCGGTTAATGTGCGCTAGTGTGTCACGCATGGCTTGGACTGGGCGTACAATTAAAAAACGCATATAGAAAATCGTAAAAATAAAGCTCGCGACGATGATAAGTGCCATTAACCAAAACAAGCTCATGCTTGCTTGTTGCTCTGAAAGGCTATTGTAAAGCCAGATTAAAGTGATCGCCTGGAATGCAAACACGAATCCTAAATTACCGACAATTTTACGCGTTAAGGTGTAAAAGAAAGTCTGTTCGATAAAATTATACATGCGCATATAGCTACTCATTAAGGTGTTGTGTTGATTCATTTGGACGTTTCTTAGTCTTGTTCAATGCCACTCAATTCAACAGTATAGCTTACTCTTGCTGAGTTACAGTGATTGAAGTGTCATTTGTGTATGACAGGGGAAATTGGTAAAAATACCATCCACGCCATAACTTAACATTAATTCAATATCTTCTACTTTATCGACCGTGTAAGCATAAACTTGAAGGCCTCGTTGTTTTGCATCTGCAACAAATTCATGGTTTATAAAGTTTTTATCTATATGAATGCTGTAGGCATGCAGTTTTTGAGCAAATTCACTGTAATTGATTGGAATTGAAGCCGTAAGAGCGCCAATTTTTACCCATGGTAACTTTTGTTTGAGCCACATGAGTTGATGATGATCAAAAGATGATACCAAAATATTATCTCTTGATATTTTTCCAATACTAATATTTGACTCTACCATCTCAACAAACTTATCTAAAGAAAAAGTGTGTTTTAGTTCAAGGTTTAAAAGCGTTTTATCTTCTACCCAGTCAATGGCATCTTGCAGACAGGGAACAACTTCTCCGTTACCTGCATCATATTGTTGAATGTGCTCTTTTGTGCAGGCATTTACTTTACCGCGACCAGAGGTTGTGCGATCGAGCCAAGTGTCGTGAATGATCATGTAATCATCAAGGCAGCTCTGTACGTCAATTTCGATACCATCTACTGCCAAATCTACTGCGGCAATAATGGCGCTTTTGGTATTTTCTGGATAGGTACCACTGGCACCTCTGTGAGCGAATACTTTCATCATTGCTTATGTTTCCGAGTCACTGACCATGTTTCATAAAAAGCGGCACTAATCACTAATGTACCACCAATAAGTGTGCTAATTGTAGGTTGCTCATGCAAAATTAAAAAAGCGAAAAACGTACCGTATAAAGGTTGCAAACAAGATATTAAACCAGCGGTTGAAGCGGATAAATGTTTTAAGCTTGCTGCAAACAGTGAATGCGGTGCTGCTGTAAAAATAACCCCTACGGTAATTAATAGCAGCCAATTTATTGTATCAACTTGTAATGGTGGTACTTCGACAAACGCGCATAACATAATACACGCGATCCAAGTTTGATAAAGCATGGTTTGTGGGCCGCCATATTGGCTAAAGTAACGCTTATGCACAATATTTCTAAAAGCAAAAAAACACGCTGACAAAATACCAATGGCAATCCCTAGAGTCACATCATTTCCTAAGCTGGCATCAGGAATGAGTAAGTAAATACCCAACATCACCACCAAGGCACTTGCTATATCTTTGAGTTGCGGTTTGCTGCCATGAAAAAAAGGCTCTAAAAATACCGTAATCACAGGGTAAGTAAAAAAGGCAATCATACCCACTGCAATCCCTGCCAATTGCATACCAGCAAAGTAGGTGAGCCAATGAACTCCAACCGTGATGCCAAGTAACAAGGCTATTAGGTAATCACGGCGAGAATGAAGCTTAATGGCTTTGTGTTGAATTGTGAGTAAAATCAGCAAGGCACAGCCTGCAATCGCTGTCCTATAAACGGTAATATCTAATGCACTTAGGCTGACCAATTTGGCAAACAATGCGGTGCCACCGAATAGTAGCACTGCAATATGTAAGTACATAAGGCTCTGTTTGTGCGCCTGCATTACAAACCTTGCTTTTGTTGTTATTAACTCTCTTTGTAACGGTAATCCTTTACTTTGTAAACTCCCTAAATAGGCTAATCCATTCGGTTAGTTCCAATATTTCCAACCTTGCAAGTAATAGTGGAGCACATTAGGCTCATCAAGCGTCGATACTTTTTCATTGTTAGCGCTAATATCGGGGGTGAAAATAAACAGTTGAGCATCATTTTCTGGACGATAAAAGCGAGTGTTAACAGGCAATAACTGGTGGTTACTACACATCAGGTTACACGCCATGACAAAGCCCCATTCACCAAAAGACGGTACGTTCAAATGATAAGGCAAAGTATGGGCGAAGCCTGCTGCATTGAGCGTATTGTTGATAGACCAAAATGCCTGCTTCGCAAAAAACGGGCTCGTTGCTTGGGTCACAACAATGCCATTGTCAGGCAAGCTAGCTTTTACTAATTGGTAAAATTGTTTGCTGTAGAGTCGTGCTAAGTTAATCGCCTTAGGGTCAGGTAAATCAATAAAAATGATATCGAACAGTTGCTTGCCTTGCTCAATAAACACATAGGCATCTTGGTGAATAACTTTAACCTTTGGATCATTTAGCGACTGTTGATTAAGGGTTGTTAAATTGTGATTAGTCCTTGCAAGCTTGGCAACAGCAGGGTCTAAATCGACAAGGGTAATAGACTCTAGTTGCGGGTACTTCAAAAGCTCTCTAGCTGCTAAGCCGTCACCACCGCCTAAAATTAGAATTCGTTTTGCGTTGCCATGGCGCACCATAGCTGGATGAATAAGCGCTTCGTGATAGCGATATTCATCAATCGATGAAAATTGTAAGCCACCATTTAAATAAAGCCGAATATCATCTTTATGGCGAGTCAGAACAATTTGTTGATAAGGCGTTTGCTCTGAGTGTACCACACGATCATCATAGATTTGGCTTTGCCAAAGGTGGGTGAGTTGTTTACTAGCAAATAAACAAAGCACCAATATGAGACTAACTAAAATGAGCGTGAACCTTAGCACCTGTCGACGATGAGTGCTGATATGGTCAATAAAGTACCACAGCAATAACAGCGCAATACTTAAGTTCATTAGGCCAAAGCTTAAGGCTGTTTTAAATACCCCCAGCCAAGGTAAAAATAGAAAAGGGAATAGTAAAGTTGCGAGCAGGGCACCAAAGTAGTCAATTGATAGTACATTGGCAAGGTTTGCTTTTAGCGCATAGTGCTTTTCCATTAAGCGACTTAACAGTGGAATTTCTAAACCAATTAAAATACCTATTAAGGTGGTGAGTAAAATACTAATCGCTTGTAGTGGTAAGCCATACGCATAAGCGAAGTATAGTAATGGCACACTCAAGCCACCTAGTAATGCTAGTAGTAACTCAAAACCGATAAAATAAACCAGCAATGGCTTATCAGGCACGAAGCGAGAAAAATAAGAGCCAACCCCCATTGCCGCCATATACACGCCAATTGTCAGGGAAAATTGGGTGATGCTATCACCTAAAAAATAGGCGCCAGTGGTCGCAATTAATAATTCATAAATTATAGAGCAAAGACCGGCGACAAAAATACTAAACAGTAAAATGTGGCTTTCGCGAATTGACTTACTTACCACCTGGGCCGCCTCATGAACGGAAACCTGCGCTGCCGATACTTTGCTCACGTAATTGTTTATCAACGTTTATATTGAAGTGGTGATATGAATAAACTTGCCAATCGTGCTCATCATCGCCTTTGCTATAAGCCAACAAAGATGCAACTAGCACAGGCACGAAAAACAACAATGCAATTGGCCAAGCTGGGATATGGGTTTCCATTGCTTTCATAGCCTCTGGGCTTAACGTGTTGATTGGTTTATAAGTAAGTTCAGAGTTTTTTCTCTTTGCGCCAAGTCGATGGAAAATAACAATGAAAGAGAAGCCTGTTATTATGCCAGTGATCCAAAGTAGAGGGTCGATGAAGCTGATGTTGCCTTTGATTGGAATGATGCGAAATGTATAATTGAAATGCTTAGCGCTATTACTGGGGCCAAAGCTACTGCTCACATATGCACTATATTGGCCTTTTTTAGGGAAGTGCACATCATGATAAGCCCTGCTCTTATATTCTCGCCATTCACCTTCAGAATCACGCCCTGATTCAGCCCATAGCTCATCAGAATAACTAAATAGATAGTTGCCTTCAGGGTCAAAAATTTCCATATCAATGGCTTTCCATGAATTTAAAGGCAGGCTACCTGTTATTTCTAAACGCATCATTTGGCCATCTTCAGGCACTGTAAATAGGTAGGCTTTGTCTTGTCCATCGTAGTCTTTAAAATTACCATCTTGGCCACTGATTAGGGGCGTCTGTAGGTCTGAACGTATTATTAAGCAGGCCAAAAATGTGATGGCAGCGATAATACAAAGCTTATAGATGTTCATCCGTTACTCCATAAATAAGCTCAAATAGCGATGGTAATGATTACAGCAACACACACTGCAATGCTACTTTCAATAACCGCCACCGCAGTGTTGTTGTCGTGCATTGCTTGGTCGAGGGAGATTTTACTAAAGATAATTTTATCAACGAGGTAGCGCACAATTGGTAAAATTAAAAAGCCAAATAATGCGTCAATAAAGAATAAACTCAGGCTTTGTTGCCAGCTGTGGAAGCCACCAATCAGCGCATGGCATAAGATTATAGCTAATGCCAACATAGTGGCAGAAAAGCTAAGTGCGACGGCTTTATTGCCTTTTTCGAGTTGCTCATGAAGGTTGAAACTTGTTAGGCGATCATAGCCTTTGGCAAAAATGATCAGCATCAGTTGCCCAAGTAAATAGAATACGATGGCTGATAACCACGTTCCTTCGCCTGTTAATGCGCCACCAATAATCAGTGCTGCGGCCATATAGTTAGCCGCTTGTACTAGGCCAACCGCCTCGTTTTGTTGGTTGATTAATTGTGCTTCATTGCAGAATAAGCGCAGTAGTAACTTGTCATTCAAAATGCGTGAGCAAGTAAGTAGCACCATACCTAATACGCTGTAAAGTGATACATTCATTAAATCGCTCAGTAGACCTTGACTAGGCCCTGCTAACACAAAACCATAAATAATAGTAATCGCACCTAAGTAGCCGCCAATGGATAAACCTAAAGCACTGTTGGCATTGTCGGTTAATTGGCTGGTGGTGTTATAAGGGGTCGCTAGGTTATAGGACAATTTTGCAACGGCTATAATCGCAATGAACAAACCAATATAGGCGCTGTTATAGGCCATCGTTGATAGGTAGTGGGTTAAGTTAATATCCATATAAATTTGTTAGTGTGTTGTTATTTACCGAAAATATTAACACAGAGTGTTTGCTGCAAAGAATATTAAAGCCCCATTTTTAGCAGAATTAATCAATTTCTTAAAAGTTTCATAGCTTTTGCCTGTCTCATTGTGAGGTTATGGGTTAAAATAACAACATAACCAACTAACAAGATAGTGAATGTCAAAACAGGATCCCAATCTCAGTCGAGAGCAAGAAAAGTACGAAAACCCCGTCCCTAGCCGTGAGTTTATACTTACTCACTTAGAATCTCGCGCTAAACCAGCAAACTTCACACAACTTTGTGACGAATTACAGGTGAATGATACAGAGCGTCAAATTGCGTTCAAACGTCGTTTACGTGCAATGGAGCGCGATGGTCAACTGTATTTCAATAAGTTTAAATGCTACGCATTGATAGATGAATCAGGCCTCGTTAAAGGCAAGGTCATTGGTCATCGTGACGGATTCGGCTTTTTAGAAGTTGAAGGTGAGAGTAAAGATTGGTTTATCGCAAAGCACCAAATGAATATGGTGTTGCACGGTGACATTGTGCTTGCTAAAGGCAATCGCAAAGGTTCAAGTGGCAAATGCGAAGCACGTATCATTAAAGTATTAACTAATGAACGCGCGCCCATCGTCGGCCGTTATTTTGTTGAGCATGGTATCGCCGTTGTTGTGGCGGAAGACCCACGCATAACGCAAGATATTATGATACTGCCCGGCAGTGAAAATGGCGCGCGCCATAATCAAATGGTGCAGGTGCAAATTACCCAAAACCCAAGCCGACATATGAATGCAGTGGGCACAGTCACCGAAGTTCTCGGTGAACACTTAGCACCAGGGATGGAAATTGAAGTTGCACTGCGTAATCACGATATTCCCCATGTGTGGCCAGAAGCGGTTGAAAAGCAAGTTGCTCATTTAGGGGAATTTGTTGATGAGCAAGCAAAGCAAGGTCGTGTAGATTTACGTGACTTACCACTGGTTACTATCGACGGTGAGGATGCCCGTGACTTTGACGATGCCGTTTATTGTGAGCGCAAGCCATCAGGTGGTTGGCGTTTGTGGGTAGCCATTGCCGATGTGTCGCATTATGTAGGTATGAACACACCACTGAATAAAGAAGCGATCGAGCGTGGTAACTCAGTGTATTTCCCTGAGCAAGTTATTCCGATGCTGCCAAAAGTATTATCCAATGGCTTATGCTCATTAAACCCAGAAGTTGACCGTTTATGTATGGTTGCAGAGATGACGGTGTCTGATGCGGGTAAGTTGTCTGGCTATAAGTTTTACGAAGCAGTGATGAATTCACACGCTCGTTTTACCTACACTAAAGTGAATGCGATTTTACAAGGCGATGAAAAGCTGCGTGAAGACTATGCCGAGATGGTGCCGCATTTAACTGACTTACAGCAAATGTATATGGCACTTAAAGCTGCACGCCAAGAGCGTGGTGCGATTGAGTTTGAAACCTTAGAAACACGTTTTGTGTTTAATGCACACCGTAAGATTGAATCAATCGTGCCTGTGGTGCGCAATGATGCGCACAAACTTATCGAAGAGTGCATGATTTTAGCGAACGTATCTGCTGCCCGATTATTAGAAAAACACGAGGCGAGTGCGCTATATCGTGTGCATGATGAACCGGATGCTGAAAAGCTTGGTTTTTTCAGAAACTTTTTATCAGAGCTTGGTATCGAAACCGCGATTTCTGATGAGCCAACACCAAAAGAAATAACCCAAGTGTTAGCAAAATTAGGCGACCGCCCTGAAGCTGAGCTTATTCAAACCATGTTGCTACGCTCAATGAAGCAAGCGGTTTATCAGCCTGATAATATTGGTCACTTTGGATTAGCGTTACCTGCTTACGCCCACTTTACGTCGCCAATTCGTCGTTATCCAGATTTAGTGGTACACCGTGCAATTAAAGCTGTGCTTAAAGCGCAAGGCCAGCAAACATCGGGTGAGTACGCATACACTGATGACGAAGTTGATATGTTAGGTGAGCAGTGTTCAACCACTGAACGCCGTGCTGATGACGCAACTCGCGAAGTAGCAGATTGGCTTAAATGTGAATTTATGCAAGACCATGTTGGTGACGAATTTGGTGGGGTGATCTCATCGGTGACTAACTTTGGGTTGTTTGTGCGTTTAGACGATTTACAAATCGATGGCATGATCCACGTAACCAACTTAGGCAATGAATATTTCCATTACGATGGTGCTAAGCATTGCTTGATTGGTGAGCAAACCCACACTGTTTATCGTTTAGGCGATAAATTAACGGTTCAGGTATCATCTGTCAGTCTTGATGAGCGACGCATAAACTTAGTGTTAGCAGGCGAGGCACAGCAAGACCGTTATGCCCGTCGTCGTGGCCGTAGCGCCCCTGCAAAACCAAGTGTTCGTGCCCAGCTAAAAGCAGGTAAAATTCCTGGTAAAAAATCTGAATCAAGTCGCTTTGAAGCAAAATCAGGCGATAAAGACAACGAAAAACGTGGCAAGTCTTCTCCTTCTAAAGGGCGCAAAAAGCCAAGTAGTAAAAAAGCTGATGCAGTAAAAGCCAGTAACAAAAAGAGTAAGAAAAAAGCCACTAAAAAGGCAAAAAGACCGGGTAGGAATGCCCGTAAACGTAATGGCCGAGGAGCAAATAATACGTGAGTAATGAATTAATTTTTGGCTTTCACTCAGTTGTAGCAATTTTAGCAAAAGAGCCTGAGCGCTTTTTAGAAATTTATGCTTTAAAAGGCCGTGAAGACAAACGTTTAAATCCGGTTATTGACCAAGCACGTAAATTCGGTATTTCTGTACAGTTTATGCAGCGTAAAGCGCTTGATAATAAAGCCAATGGTGAGCAACACCAAGGCATTATTGCCAATGTAAAAGCGGCGCGTATGTATAACGAGAAAGATCTAGATGAGATCATTGCCCGTGAAGAAACGCCTTTCTTATTGGTGCTTGATGGCATTACTGATCCGCATAATTTAGGGGCCTGTTTACGTAGCGCTGATGCTGCGGGTGTACACGCGATTATTGTGCCTAAAGATAAATCTGCCAAACTCAATGGTACAGCACGCAAAGTAGCATGCGGCGCAGCGGAAACAGTACCATTGGTACAAGTCACTAATCTTGCACGTACCTTGCGTGAAATTAAAGACGCTGGCGTGTGGGTGGTTGGCACTGCCGGTGAAACAGATACGGAATTATTTGATGCAAACCTGACAGGGCCAATGGCTGTTGTTATGGGTGCCGAAGGAGATGGTATGCGCCGCCTGACTCGTGAGCATTGTGATTTACTTGTTAAAATTCCAATGGCAGGCACGGTATCTAGCTTAAATGTATCAGTGGCGACCGGTATTTGTTTATTTGAAGTGTTACGCCAGCGTAATGCGACCCAGCTATAAAGCTGACTGCAACCCACCGAATATCATTAAATAACCACCTTTATAAAGGTGGTTATTTAATATCTAAAAGCTCTTCAAAAACGTTAACTAAAAATTAATGCTGTGTTAGCTTTTCCTGTGTGTTATCCTTTTATTAGTCATTTAACTGGTTAATTCAAAAGGGAAAATATGTTAAAAGGAATCGTGACAATCCTGCTTTTGGCAACATTCATTGTCAATGCAAAAGCCCCTGCATGGGAACATTACGCCAAACTTCCAATGGTTGAGCAGCCAAGCTTATCGCCAAATGGTGAGCTTATTGCGACACTCTATAATACTGATTCGGGCCCAACGATTAGTGTTACTAAGTTTCCTGATATTGATTTTAAGGTGCTGGCACGGTTAAAGAAAAACAAAGACCGTGTTGATTTTATTCGCTGGTCAGGCAATCGCTACATTATCGTTTCGGCAAGTTATCCCGAATATGTAAATGGTCAGTTTTTCAGAGTATCTAGGTTGTACTCTATCAATGTAGAAACCTCTGAAACTAAAGTGCTTACATCTCCACGTTTTACAGATGATCGTTGGTATAAGTATCAGTCGTTTGAGTTAGTATCATCACTCAAGGATGAAACCGATTACGCGCTTATTTCCACCTACGACAAAAATGATAAGGGCTATGTTGTCTATCGTGTGCATTTAGGCACATCTGACTTTGATAAAGTTCAGGGTAATAAAAATGATATTGGTAGCTGGTATGCTGATAGTAAAGGGGTTATCAGACTTGGACTAGCCGTTGAAGAAAAAGACGACGTATTTACCGCATCAATTTGGTACAGAGCAAATAAAGACGCAGAGCTAAAAAAATTCACTCACAGGTGTGGGGCGAAGATGACACTTTTTCTATTCAAGCTTTATCAAAAGATGGCTCGAAAGCGTATGTGCTCTCTAATAGGGAGCTTGGACGTGAAGCTCTTTGGCTCTATAACATAGAAGCAGGCAAGTTTGAGGAGTTGATTTTTAGTAATGATAAATATGATCTCGATGGCGCAATAACTGATAATGAGGGCGAGTTTATCGGTGTATCTTTTTTTGATGACTACTATCGCACTCACTATTTTGATGACAAAGATGGCGCACAAGAGCGTGAGGTAGCAGGCCTATTTAAAGGAAAGCAAGCCACAATCAGCAGCCGTAGCCGAGATCATACGCGATTATTAGTGTCAGTCACTAACGATGTTACGCCGCCAACTTATTATTACTTTGACTTAAATACTCAAAAAGGAGGTGTTTGGTTATCGAAATACCCTTATTTAGTCAGAAAGTCATTTAGCCCTGTACAAAATTATAGCTTTAAAGCCAGTGATGGTCTGGAAATAACGGGTTACTTTACGCAGCCAGCAAATGTTAAAAATCCGCCATTGATCGTTATGCCGCATGGTGGTCCGCATGCCAGAGATTATAAGTATTTTGACAAAGAGCTTCAATACCTTGTTGAGTTAGGGTTTTCTGTATTACAAGTTAACTTTAGGGGCTCTGCAGGCTTTGGGAGCGCATTCGAAACGGCTGGTTATTACCAGTGGGGTAAACGCATGCAACAAGATGTGTATGAGGCAATGGATTGGGCAATTGCGCAAGGCTTAGCTAAAAAAGACAATGCCTGTATTTTTGGTGCAAGTTACGGTGGGTATGTTGCCTTAACAGCAGCCTTTCAAGAGCCTAAGCGCTTTAAATGTGTGGTGAGTATATCAGGCGTCTCTGACCTTGAAACTTTTGTTACTAAAACCGATAGACAAGGGAAATACTTAGGTAATATTGTTGATGTTAAAGATGATAAGTCTATCGATGCGTTAGCTGAGGTATCAGCAATAAGAAAAATAAACCATATTAAGGCACCTATTCTTTTAATACATGGTAATAACGATACGCGCGTTAATTATAATCAATCGAAAGATTTCTATGACAAAGCGAGAAAGCAGTTAGATATTAAATATGTTGAAATAGAGGATGGAACACACTTTTTTGACGATCAAGAAAGCCAAGTAAAGTTATTCTCTGAGATAACGCCGTTTTTGAAAAAGCACCTATTATAGGTAGCCTTAGTAACATCTAGATAAAATTTAAATAATAGAGTAATAAAAAAGCCGATGTTTGAAGTTACATCGGCTTTTTTGTATCTATTTCGTGAGATTAGATTTTTGCGAAAGCGTCTTGTAGTGGAGGTACTACTTGCTTCTTACGACTTAGTACACCATCTAACCAAACTTGGTCATTTTCAGACTCAACACCGTAAGCTGTTTCGATAACCGATGTGTCATCCGATGCGATCAGCATTTGCGAGCCTTCTTTCATGATGTCTGTTAGTAGTAGTAACACTGAATGACGACCGCCTTCTTCTTTCAGCTTTGCGATATCAGCTTTAAGGTCTGCTTTGATCTCATCAAATACAGCAAGGTCGATCACTTCTAGCTGGCCAATACCTACTAGCTTACCGTTCATGTTGAAGTCTTTAAAGTCACGCATGACTAAGTCGCGTGCAGGTGTGCCTTCAACCGCTGATTTCACCTTGAACATTTCCATGCCAAGCTCTTTAAAATCTTCGATACCTGCGATTTCAGCAAGTGCTTCAACACACTTGATGTCAGCCGTTGTGCACGTTGGTGATTTAAAGATTACTGTGTCGCTTAAAATTGCACATAGCATGATGCCAGCGATATCTTTTGGAATCTCTACATTATAGAAGTCATACATCATTTTGATGATAGTGTTTGAACAGCCAACAGGACGGATCCAACACTCAAGCGGTGTTGATGATGTTAAATCGCCCAATTTGTGGTGATCAACAACACCGACAACACGTGCTTGATCGATGTCATCAGGTGCTTGCGTTTTTTCTGTATGGTCAACGATATAAACGTCTTCACCTGCGTAGCTAAGCTTTAGCTCAGGGGCTTCGAAACCAAATTTATCTAGGATAAACTGTGTTTCAGGCGATACTTCACCTAAACGCGTTGGTATTGCAGGTTCTTCGATTTGGTTTTTTAAATAAGCAAGCGCAATTGCACCGCAAATTGAATCTGAATCAGGGATCTTATGACCCACTACATACATTGACATTGACGGAACTCCTTTAAATTTGGCGGATATTTTAGCAAAGTCTCTACAGATTGATACATAACAGACATGAAATTTTGTTGATCAATTACAACTGCCAATTAACGGGCTTTTTAGTTACACTTTAAGGTATTGAAAAGTGAGGAAGATACGATGCGTTTGAGCCGAAAAGCATGGAATAATGTGGTGATTATTTCGATGCTGTTGATGATTTTTTTCTTTAACGGTTTGCACAAAAAGCTCAATACTCCCCCTGCGAATGAGGGCGTTCAAGCTCTACTGCCTGAGCAAAGCTTTATTTTAGCAATGGCTTTTCCTGAACTGAAAATTGAGCGCATAGGAACTTCGTGGCGGAGCCAAAAGTTACAAAGCATTACCTGGCAAGCCGATGAACAAACACTAGAGCAATTAGTTGAGCGTTGGCAGCGTCAGCAATTAACCATCGCAGCGCTGCCAGTGAGTAAAATTTCAAAGGCATCAGCGGATTATGTTGCCTCTGTATGGCTTGCTGGTGAGCAATTGCCAGCGGTGTATCAGCTATATAGCATTGAGCAGCAATACTATTTATTGGATAAGCGGTTACAGCGGGTGTTTGTGCTTGAGCAAGCCGATGTCGTTCAGTTATTTCCGCTATACCCGTTTTAAGAGAGTCATAGATGCCTGAATTACCAGAAGTTGAAGTTAGCCGTTTGGGAATAACGCCGCATGTGCTTGACCAAACAGTAACCAAAGTAAATATTCATAACGCCAGCATGCGTTGGCCTGTGCCTGATGATGTTTATCAATTACAAGGGCTTAAAGTTACGTCCGTTGAACGTAGAGCAAAATACTTATTACTTGGCTGTGAACTGGGTAGTGTTATTTTGCATTTAGGTATGTCGGGTAATTTACGTGTTGTGGATGCTACAGAGCCCTTAAAAAAACATGACCATATTGAGTTTATTTTAGCATCTGGTAAAGCGTTACGGCTTAATGATGCTCGTCGCTTTGGGGCTTGCTTATGGCAAGCGCCAAATGAATGCCATACCTTGCTGTCAAAGCTAGGGCCTGAGCCGTTAACAGAAGAGTTTGTTGCAAAGCGCGTTTTTGAGCAGTCACGAAACAAAAAAGTACCTATTAAACAATTTATTATGGATAACGCTGTGGTGGTTGGTGTAGGTAATATCTATGCTAATGAGTCGCTATTTAAAGCCGGAATTCATCCAAAACGTGAAGCCGGCAAGGTATCATTAAAGCGTTATCAGCAATTAGTGCCCATTATTAAAGAAACCCTTGCAGCGGCGATTACACAAGGTGGCACAACATTAAAAGACTTTGCCCAAAGTGATGGTAAACCTGGTTATTTTGCGCAGCAATTGCTGGTTTATGGCCGCAAAGGCGAGCCGTGCGTTAACTGTAAAGAGCCACTAAAGGAAATTAGATTAGGGCAAAGAAGCACAGTTTACTGTGCTAATTGCCAAAAGTGACTCTGAAAGTAACCATGAAAAAGCACGCCTCGGTGTGCTTTTAAATTATAGTTCAAATGGTGCGACACCGACCGCTTTCATTTTATAGCCAACTTGGGCAATTTCACCCGACCACGTTTCTGTGCTAATCACCCCTGTAACAACGATTGCATCATAAAGGCTCTCAATAGGCACACCACCTTCAATTGTGACATGCACAATTTGGTTTGGTGGCGGTGGTGGTACGTGGATACAGGCACCAAAATATGGTACCAGTAAAAACTCAGTAATCACTTCGCTGTCGCCCTCTAGTGGCACTACAAAGCCAGGCAAACTAACTGATTGGCCGTTCAGTTCTTTAACAACCGGCGCATCTAAATCAGGTTGCACCCAATTTTGTTCTGAACCCTCATGGTTAGCTTGTGCTTGAGTGTCAATTTGTACATGCCCTTGAGGGATTAAGTCTTCCCAAAAAATTTCTTTAGGTTTGCCTGCATTCGCAAAAGTGCAAGATAAAAGCATGGCAACAGCAATAAATTTTTGAAAAAATTGCATAAAATTCCTTAAATTTTGATACTCATGCCATCGGCAAGTGAGTAAAAATATGCGCGGGTTGCAGGTATCAACCCGACGATAAAACCTGCAAACATTATCGCAGCTAATAGCATGAGTTCATAGGCCGATAATAGCGCTATATTAAGGCTTATTCCGGCATGGCTTTGCAAGTAACCTGCGCCGAATAGCATTAAACCGTAGAACAAGGCGACACCAACAAGGCAGCCTAGCCCAGTGATGAGTAATGATTCTGCGCTTATCAATGTAAAAATATGCCAAGGCCTAGCGCCTACCGAGCGCAAAATAGCCAATTCTCTGCGACGCTGATTTAAGCTCGACAGCAGGCTGGTCAACATGCCAAGTAAACTAATAATGACCACCACAATTGAAAAAAGTAATAATATTTTTTCGACAATTGAGAGCATTTCCCACAATTCGCGTAAGGTCACACCAGGCATGATGGCAAGTAATGCCTCCTCTTTGTATTGGTTGATATTACGGCGTACTTGTAGGGTGTACAGTGGCGAATCAAAACCGAGTAGAAAAGCGGTTATTTGTTTTGGTGTGCCGATGAGATCGACAGCATCATGCTGGTCGTGGTCGTGGTCGTGGTCGTGGTCGTGGTCGTGGTCGTGGTCGTGGTCGTGGGCTTTTTCATGTTGATGACTATGACCACCATGAATTTCATCAATCGCTGCAAGTGGAATATGCAAGGTTTTATCAACGGGTGTACCTGTTGCTTGTAAAATACCAACAACGGTAAATGGGTTATCATCATGGTTATGAAAGCTAGTATTACCCATGCCGTGAGCAATCACGACCTTATCACCCAGTTGATAGCCAAGGGATTTGGCTACATCAGCACCAAGAACAACGTCAAATAAGTGATTAAACTCATGGCCGTTTGCAAAGCTTAATGGCTGCTTCTTACCAAAGCGATAGTGAGTAAAGTAGTCCTTGTTTGTGCCAAGCACCGCAAGGCCTTTATGGCTATCACCTAACGACAGTGGAATGCTCCAGCTTACTCCTCGTTGCTTTGCAATATACTGATAACTTTGCCAACTGACGCCGTTATTAGCATGTCCAATACGAAATACAGAAGAGAGCAGCAATTGAATGTCGCCCGTGCGAGCGCCAACGATCAAATCTGTGCCAGAAATGGTATTACTAAAGCTACTTTTGGCATCGATACGAACACGCTCAATCGACATGAGCAACATCACACTAATAGCAATAGTGAATAACGTAAGCAAAGCACTGGCTTTGCGATTGAATAAGCTTTTTGCGGCAAGTTTAAGTAGTAGCATGTGTGCCTCCTTGTAGTTCAACAAGGTCAATGCTGCGTTTGAAAAGGCTGCGCAGGGTCTCATCATGACTGACAAACACGAGTGTGCTATTAGTGGCTGTGGCTTGGGCAAACAGTAACTTCACAAATGCTTGACGGTTTTGTGTGTCCAGTGCCGAGGTTGGTTCATCGGCGATAATGATTTCTGGGCTACCTATAAATGCTCTGGCTGCTGCAACACGTTGTTGTTGGCCAATACTTAATTCACCGACAGCTTGATGCTGTAAGCTGCCTGTTAACCCTAACGCTGTAAGCAGTCGGCTCGCTTCTGCACTAATAGTGGCATTGTTTTGAAGCGCATGGTGTTTGCGAGATGGTGAAAATTGGCAGCCTAATGTCACGTTTTCAATGGGTGATAAGTAAGACAGTAAATTAAAGTTTTGGAAAATATAACCAATATGGTCGGCACGAAAACGGTCGCGTTGGCTATTACTAAGTTGGTTTATTGCTTTGCCAAGTAACTCTATTGTGCCTTTGTTAGGAGTAGCAACACCGGCAAGCAAAGACAGCAACGTTGATTTACCGCAGCCACTCGGGCCATGAAGAAAAACATGTTCGCCTTGATCAATCTGCAATTGTGCAATATTGATCGTTGGCGCCGTTTGTTGTGAGTGCCACTTAAATAGCACATTTGAAAGCGTGATCATAACGACCTATAAGTTGTTACCATCGCCAGTAATTTAATTTTTTACGCATTTTTAGGTTACGAATAAAATTACGTGGTTTTGGCTTAAGTGCTGGATTAGTCAATAGTAATTCATTGCTGGCAGCAAGTACACGCTGACTCGATAAGCCGTCCTGATATGGGTGTAACTGTTGGCAGAAGTGCTCAATTTTAGCCATTAGCTCATCGGGTTCTGTGAGAGCATAATCGATGGCCTGTTCGATTTTGTCTGCATCTGTAATGTCAACGAGATGTTCCCCTGGGTTTTGGTTGCAGAAGGTCACCACAGGCTTACGTTGTAAAATAAACATCAGTAATATCGATGAGGTATCACAGAGCATCACATCCGCTGCTTTTAGAAGCGGTAAAACATTGTCGGTTTCTACAAAGGTTAAGTTTTCATTTTGTAGCGCTTTATATTGCGCAACGAGTTCACTTGGCATTTTAGGATGAAACTGCATTAAAATGCGCCATTTTCCTTGCTCGCTAAAGGCTTTAATTTGTTCATAAAGCTTTGGAGCAAGTGAGATACGCCTAGAAAAAGTCGAGCAAATGAGCAATGTTTTACGCGGATCTTGCTTATCTTCATAGGGGTTATTTTCAATCTCAGAAAAGTAGGGATCAAGTGTTGGCCAACCTGTTTCTTTTACTTGAAAGTAGCCATGCTTCTGAGCAAGCTCTATAAAGGTGGTCGTAGTTGATGGCCCTTGCGTGCAATATAAATCAAAACAGTCACGAATTTTAAAATGATTATCTAGGCCATTATTAACGCGTTTTCCTGAATTAAAGCCATGAAAAACTTTGACTTTTTTGCCAGGGATAAAGTTTGGAACAATATTTCCTGGTAGATAGACAATATCGGGCTGCCATTCTTTTACATCGTTTAATGACATCAAACGTTGTTCTTCTTGGTGAAGAAAATCAGGGTTAACCTCGTCTCCTTCTAGAAACCACTTAACCTCACCGCCATGAGCTAAAATTTCTTGCTGTAGAGGGCGCAAGATGGCGTATGAATAATTCTGTGAAATATACATTAAGTATTTTTTTTCTGCGGTAGCTGCTAAGTAATCCAAGAAAACCTCCTATTGTGAGGGCGCTATTATAGCGAAGTTTTGTTTATGACAGCAAAATTACAGAACATTTAAAGTTTATTGATTTTGTTATGAGAATTGAAAAGCGGATCGTAGCGCAATGATTGAGCTTTCATAGCGTCTAGATTATTATAGGCGGCCATAACCCCAATCCCATACACGTGCTCATTTGAGCATGCCAAATACTTTCGGAGATAGCATGACTAGCTATAAAGTTTTAGACGTAAACGATGATTTACCGATCCGTACCAAAGGTGCGGTACACAGTGGTAAAGTGCGTTCAGTTTATTGGTTAACTGATGAAGACAGCGCTCGTTTAATTAATGAAAAAGGTTACCAAGTTCCAGAGGGAACTGAGCTAGCTATTATGGTTATTTCAGACCGTATTTCTGCGTTTGATTGTATTTGGCAAGGTGAAAATGGCTTAAATGGTGTGCCAGGTAAAGGCATTGCCTTAAACTCAGTGGCATCACATTGGTTTAAGTTATTTGATAAAGCAGGTCTTGCAGGTAATCATATTGTTGATATTCCACATCCTTATGTGTGGATTGTGCGTAAAGCAAGTACAGTAAAAGTTGAAGCAATTGCTCGCCAATATATTACAGGTAGCATGTGGCGTGATTACGCGAAAGGCACACGCAATTTCTGTGGTATTGATTTGCCTGAAGGGCTAACAGCTAATCAAAAGTTAGATGATGTACTTATTACACCATCAACAAAAGGGATTATTACAGGTGTTGCCGAAATTCCTGAGGTGGACGATGTTAATATCACTCGCGAAAACATTACGAATAATCTATCAGTATTTAACTTTAAATCTGAAGATGATGTCGCTAAATATGAGCAATTGCTAGTTGAGGGCTTTAAGCTTATTAGTGATGAGTTAGCACAGCTTGACCAAATCTTCGTAGATACTAAGTTTGAGTTTGGTTACGTAGAAGATATCGATGGCTCAGACAAGCTTATTTATATTGATGAAGTGGGTACGCCTGACTCATCACGTATTTGGGATGGCCCTGCTTATCGTGATGGTAAAATAGTTGAAAATTCAAAAGAAGGTTTCCGCCAGTTATTAATTAATAATGTGCCAGACAGTGATGTATTGTTAAATAAAGATCGCATGGGTGAGCGGGAGCAATTAGCAAAAGACTACACATTGCCTGAATCTGTGATGCTTGAAGTGTCTGATACTTATGTTGGTATCGCAAGTAAAATAGTGGGCGAAAAAATAACGATACCAAGCGACCCGCGTGGTGAAGTGATTGCTATTTTAGACAATGAATACGGTTTGATTAAACACAGTTAAATACCTTTTTAGGCCTAACATTCCTACAAGGCCTTTATTATTTTTAAGCCAGGTTTGTATTTTAGGTACATCTGCTTGGCTTTTTTCTTGCTTTTCCTGCTTTCAGTCATTAACTTAACACAAGATTAATCTATACTAATTAGCAGAATAAGCTAAGCAAGGAACCAACCTATGTTTTTATTTGCGCATTGGCTTCGCGCGACGTGTGGTCTTGCACTCTTTACCAGTTCAACTTTGTTTGCAGCGGATATTTCATTTGTTGTTCGTGACCAGCTAGGAAATCCGTTATCTGACGCTGTTATTGAGCAGGTTGCAATAAAAAATAATGAATCTACGCCTCTTCCAGTCGCGGTAATGGATCAAGTTAATAAACAATTTTCTCCTACGGTACTGATTGTTCAACAAGGGCAGTTAGTGGACTTTCCTAATAGTGATGATATTCGCCATCATGTTTACTCTTTTTCGCCTGCTAAAGTCTTTGATATAAAACTGTATGCGGGGCAACCCGAAAAGCCTGAAAAATTTGATACCTCAGGTGTTGTGGTACTGGGTTGTAATATCCATGATTCAATGGTGGGCTATATCTATGTCGCTAAAAATCATCGGGCTACAAAAACAAATCATCAGGGAATGACAACACTTAACGACGTTATATATCCACTAAGTTTAACTATTTGGCACCCAAACCAAGTAAGTGATATTACTTTTAAGCAGTCACTGATTGTAAATCAACCTCCTAAAAAGTTTTATGAAGTTATTGTTGAGACTGTAGAACCTGCACCACGAAATACATTTGGCGAGATGTTTAAGGTAAATAATGGTTAATAGTTTAAGAGGGCGAATTATTGCGCTATGCGTGGGTTTAGTTCTACTTACCACACTGGTGAGTTTATTGAGTTCTTGGTGGTCAACAAATCGTTTTAATAATCAAAAGTTAGTTGAAGATATCAATGTTGCTGAGAATGTGTTCAAGCAGTATCTTAGCGCCAAAGAAAGCTTATTGTTAACGGCTGCGAAAGTGCTGACTGCTGATTTTGGTTTTAAACAAGCTATTGCCACGCAAGATGCCGACACAATCAGTAGCGTTTTAAATAATCACAGTCGACGTATTAACGCAGATTTAATGATGTTAATTGATTTGTCGGGTCAACTTGTATCGGCAAATACTGACTTAGATCATACCTCTGATGAGTTTACCCCTTTGATGCGTGAACTGCTGAAGCATGCTGAGCAATCAAATTTTATTATAATTGATAAAACTTTATATCAGGTGATCTTACTGCCAGTGCGAGCGCCTCGTACAGTGGCATACAGCCTCGTTGGTTTCAAAATTACAGACTTAGTCGCTAAAGAGTTGAAAAACCTGACCACTATGGATGTGAGCTTTATTGGTCAAGAGGATGATGTTGTCGAAACATCGCTCACTGATGAGCTTTATGGAAGCTCAGTACTTGATCACTTCAATAATAAAATGACACATCGTATTTTTGGTGAGAAGCCAGTTTATCGTAATCGTATAATTCAGCTACCTTCATTGTCAGGACATCAGGTTACGGTATTACTTAGTGCAGATTTAACGCTAAGTTACCGAGAATTTGAGCAGCTCTTTTTTACTATCATTATTTTAGCGGTTATTACGGTGTTTATTGGGGTTTTGACCAGTGGCTTTTTAGCTAAAAATTTAACGACGCCTTTATTACAGCTGACATTACTGGCGCAACAATTTGCCCGTGGTAATTATCAGGCAGACTTTGTTGGTAAAAAGCAAAGTAGTGAGATTACAACACTTATCGACGCTTTCAATAACATGGGTAATGATATTAAAGAGCGTGAGCAGCAAATCAGCTTTCAAGCGAGCCATGACTCTTTAACTGGCTTTTTAACCCGCAGTGCCATGCTCGAAAAAATGGAATCTCTGTTAGGACTTGGCATTGATTACACCTTAGTGGCAATTGATATCAGAGGCCTTCGACATATTAACGATAAACTGGGCCCACGGATTGGTGATGAATGTTTAAAAGCGGTGGCAAAGCGAATTTGTGAGTACTCAGAGCAGATTGGTGGAGTGAATGCTCGAATTGGTGGCGATGAGTTTTTAACTTTATTCCCCAGTCAAAAAGCAGGGCAGCTAAAAAGTAGTGTGATGGAGTTAATGGCTCAATTACAAGTGGCTTATTTGATCCGAGGATTAAATATAAGCTTACGGTTTAGCGCTGGTGTCGTCCATTGTATGTCACAAGGCGTGAACCCTGATGATTTAATGCGCCGTGTATTAATTGCTGTTGATACAGCCTCATCTGAACAAAAAAATGTGCACTATTATCAAGAAGGTGAGGATGAAGAGCACCTTGAACGATTGGCTATTATAGATGAACTAAAGCAAGCATTATTTGATGATGACGGGCAGCTTTTTATGACCTATCAACCCAAGCTAAATATTAAAACGCAATGTATTGATAAAGTTGAGTCACTGATTCGTTGGCAGCGTAAAGATGGTCAATGGATTTCCCCAGAGTTATTTATCGATTTAGCAGAGCAATCCGGTGTGATTGTTGAGTTAACGTCTTGGGTGGTAAAAACGGTAGTATCACAAGTTGCACAGTGGCAGCAAATGGGAATTTCGATGCAGGCTGCCATCAATGTATCGGCGCAGGATATTGCTTACCCAAGCTTTTACTCTCATTTGTCTAAACAACTTAAAGCACACCAGTTAAGTGGCCATTTAATCACAATCGAGCTTACAGAACGTGACATCATAGAAAATGAAGAGCAAGGGATAAAAGCGCTTGAAAATCTAAAGAGCTTAGGTGTTAAGATTTCTTTGGATGATTATGGTGTGGGACAAACATCACTTGGACGCCTGAAGTCGCTGCCTATTGACGAGTTAAAGCTAGATAAGTGTTTTATTTTAAAGCTAGATCAATCTAAGCAAGACCAATACATAGTTCAATCGACCGTAAGCCTGGGCCATCAACTTGGCTTTTCGGTTGTAGCAGAAGGGGTTGAGAATAAAGCATCTCTTGATTTGCTCACACAAATACAGTGTGACTACGCACAAGGGTATTATTTAAGTCGACCTCTCAAGTCCGAACAATTTATTCAATGGTTAGCACAATACAATGAAACATTGTAAATGGCTTATAGGTTTATACTGTTTAGTTAATATAGCTTCAAGCCTTGCAGCAACGGGCAAGTTGCTGGCAACACCTGGGGTTTCGCAAGTTGAAGGAAGTGCTGGGGGCGGGTTAGTACCGTGGGCGCAATTAGCGGGTTATGCAAGCGCTGATGAAGTGGCAATCAACGGTTTTTGTAGTCGTGCAGATGTAACTGACTACCGCTTAGATGTGTGTGGCGTGCAGTTTAACTTATTCGACCGTGTAGAACTTAGCTATGCGCAGCAGCAGTTTGATGTGCCTGCACTGGACACTCAAATTGAACAATCAATTAGTGCGGCTAAAATAAGGCTTTATGGTGATATTGTTTACAGTGAATGGCCACAAGTAAGCTTAGGCATGCAGCATAAGGAACTACAAAACGGTGCGCTTGCTTCACTTTTAGGCGCTAAGGATACAAAAGGCACGGATGTGTATATTGCAGCAAGTAAACTCCATTTAGGGGCACTTGCTGGATATAATTGGTTTTGGAACACTACTGTGCGTTACAGCGAGGCTAACCAGTTAGGCTTACTAGGATATGGGGGTAAAAACAGCGCTGAAAAATTGTTATTTGAAGCGTCCAGTGCTGTATTTTTAACGCATCAGGTGGCAGTGGGTATCGAGTACCGTGAAAAAAGCAATAACCTTGGTCTTTCGGAGCAAGATTGGAAAGATATATTTATTGCTTGGTTTCCTAATAAACATATTAGTGTCACTGCTGCATGGCTTGATTTAGGGCGTATTGCGGGGGCAGATGATCAAACAGGTTGGTATTTGTCAGTGACAGGATATTGGTAATGAAATATGGTCTTTATGTTTTTGCACTTGTGGTATTGCTGAGTGGGTGTAGAGCAACAAACCAGCTTAGCCTCTATCAACAACTAGATGGACAGCAAGGTATAGAAAAGCTGGTTGATAGTTTTATTAACCAAATCGGGCACGATAGCAGGATTCTTGAGTATTTTAAGCAAGCAAATGTAGCGCACTTTCGCCAAGGTTTCATTTTGCACCTATGCTCAGTCACTGATGGGCCTTGCAGCTATACAGGCGATTCGATGATTGATATTCATACCGGTATGAATATATCTGAAAAAGACTTTAACCGCGTGGTTGAGCTTTTAATAAACGCAATGGACGAGCAGCAAATACCTCAACGGCTGCAAAACACGCTTTTAGAGCGCTTAGCGCCCATGCGTTCAGAAGTGATCAATATTTAAATTAGCTGGTTAACCGCCTCACAAATTTGGCTAGGCTTGATGTCTCTTATTAGTTCACTGTCTATTAATTGCTGGCCGTTGGCAACCAAGGCAATGTAATTCTTTTGCTTCGGAGCGACGGTACTCCAAGGCGATGTGCCTAACCCGACTAATGCTACAAACGGGATGTTTGCGGCGGCTGCGATATGCATAGGGCCAGAATCAATGGTGATAAATAAATCTAAAGACGCAACTAAGTCGAGCATTTCTAACATAGAAGTTTGACCGGCTAGGTTTGTGATTGACACGTTACTCTTATTAAGTTTGGCGATTAACTGCTCAGCTTCATCCTTCTCAGAAGGGTCGCCAACAATGTAAAAGTCGCAGTCAGGGTGCTCTTCACTGAGTTTTTCTAAGGTTTGAATGGCGAGATCTTCAGGGTAATGACGGCATCGTTTATTTTTACCACCAAAGTAAATCCCCAGCTTTTTCTTTTTATCACCTTTTAAAAAACTACTTTTTTTAGCTTGTACTTCGGTATTGGGGATTTCAGAGAAAGGAGACCCATGTGTCTCGTTTATTAAACGGCAATAGCGGTAAATATAATGGTGATTTTTATTAAGCTTTAATGCGTGAGTTAGTAGTGGCGAACGTCCATTTTGTGCATAGCCAATACGATATTTAATCTTAGCTACAAAACAAAGGAGCGCTTCTGAAAGAGAGTTTCTGAGTATGATTGCTAAGTCAATATCGGCTTTTTTTAATATACTCGCTTGGCTTAAAAGTGAGCAAGGCTGATGCGTATTAAAGCGATTATCAGCAATAACCTCAATCGAGTGATCTCGAGATAGCATTTCAACAAGATGTGGGCGCGCTAACACATAGATTTTTTTGTTCGGGTAAAGTGTTTTAAGCATTTTGATTGCTGGGGTGCAATTAATTGTATCGCCAATGAACTTGGGAAGTACAACCAGTATATTTCCTTGGATTTTTTTACTATCAATTGTTTGGTTTTTGGGCATTTGAATGAGGCCGAGACGTTTTTATTTGCTATGTTCTTGAGAGATTAATCTTTAACTACTTCTTGCTAATGCTTATCTTTTTAACGTCAGATTAGTGAGTTAGCAAGGGCTTTTTTATTCTCAATAAGTTTACTTTTATCTTATTTTTCCAAAGATGATAGAGAGTATGAATGACAATACCCAGCTCATTTTTTGAAAGAATAAGGCTCAATTTTGCTGGGGTTAGACCGTTATTTTCTAATCGAGTTCTTGCCCAGTTATGTATTTATTTGTAGTTTATCATCATAATAAGAAAGTGCGTATGAATATGACATTAAATACAACGTATTATCTAGACTTATTTGAGCTTAAAGTTGAGTTAGTTATTCCAGTTGGAAGGTCAAAATGAAAAATATAATTACGCCAGAGTGGCTCAATAAAAATTATAATAACGCAAATATCATTATTTTTGATGCGGGAATGGTGCGCCCTGGTATGCCTGGCGAGTATGCGCCTCAAGCAATGCTGCCTAATGCACAGCGTTTTGATTTTAAAAAGACGCTAGCAGATAGCACTAACCCTGTACCAAGTATGATGTGCAGTAGCGAGCAGTTTACAGAGCATATGCAGCTTGCCGGTGTAAACCAAGACTCACTGGTAGTCATTTATGAAGACCAAGGCTTATTCAGCTCTGCACGTGCGTGGTGGATGTTCAAAGCAATGGGCTTTGACAACGTTAAAGTTTTAAGCGGCGGTTTGGCTAAGTGGCAGGCACTTGGTTTTGCAACACAAGCAAGCTATTCAGCTGCGACTGGTCAAGGTAACTTTGTTGCTAGCCCCCGTGCTGATTACTTTATCAGTGCAGAGCAAGTGCTTAACTCACTGGATGAACAAAGCACACTAACATTGGATGCTCGCCCTTATGAGCGATTTACCGGCGAACACGCAGAGCCGCGCGAAGGCATGCGCAGTGGTCATATTCCAAATAGTCGCAGTTTGTCACTTGCAAGTGTACTGGATAACGGTGAGCTAAAACCGCTGGGTGAATTACAGGCATTATTTGAGCAACATATTGCAGTGCATCACACCCAGTTACAATTTAGCTGTGGCTCAGGTGTAACAGCTTGTGCAATTGCATTGTGCGCCGATGAATGCGGTTACACCAATTTACGTGTCTACGATGGCTCATGGAGTGAGTGGGGCGCTCGTCACGACTTACCTATTGAAACAGGTCCGCATCAATAAATTTAGCGTAATTTTGCCAGCTGCCGATACTGCTTTTATTCAAAGGCTGGCGAATTTGCTTTTTACTCGCCGTGACTGAGGCTGCATTGTTTTTATAAAAGGATAAGCAGCTTTCTTGCCAGCTTAAATCGCAAAAAGCATAGAGCTTTTGAGTCTGTTGGGTAGGTTCTGCCACGAGTTGTTCATAGCTTTGTAAAAAAACGTTTTCAGGATACTTGTTGGCAAAATGACTGACTAATGCAGAGTAATCTTGATGGTATGAGGCAATATCTTCAATTGCAAAGCTGTAGTGATGAAACACACTTTGCGGGTTATACAGCTGCCTAAAGTTGGCAATGCTGCAATCTCGCCAGTCCCGCTGCATACAAACTATTTTAGCATTAGGAAAAGCCGCTAATATAAAATCAATATAGTAAAAGTTAAATGGCTGTTTATCACAACTTCTAAGGCCATCACTTAGTTGCTCGGCTCTTTGTTGATAGTTGGTAAGTGCTGCCTTTATTGCCTTAGATGTATATGCTTTATCGAGCATTTCGCTATCAATCACATGAACTGATTGTGTGGCGTGTTGTATGAGTTGCGCAATATCGTTTAGCTCACCGATGCCTTTTAGCTGCTCACTTTGATTAAGGATTTTCTCAATTAAGGTTGTGCCAGAGCGGGGCATACCAACCACAAAAACGGGCGAGAACGCAGAGTCACTACTTTCAATTGCTTGCTGTTTGCTCTTGGTAATAAGTTTTTGACAAAAGTGGCGATGCTGTGTGGTTTGATAATTAACTTTACTGGCTATGGCTTGCTTACTTAGTGCAAAGTATTTAAATGCATTTTTGTAGTCATCAAGGTGCTCATAATTAAGCGCAAGACTATGAAAATACACTTGTTGTTCTATAATGGTTTTTTCTTTATTCGCCAAGGCTTGTAGTTTTTGGATATGTAGCTTGGCATCTACATCAGTATTGAGTTCAGCCTGTGAATAGTGGGCTTGATAAAAGTAAGGTTGCTTTGTAGTTAGTTGCTGTAGCACGTTTTTTGCTTCATCGAACAGTCCGTGAATTTTATAACACACCGCCAAATTATAGCTAATTTGTAGGTTATCTTTGTTGCGTTGGTAGGCTGCTTTTTGCAAGCTAAGGGCGTCGTCATAATACCCTAATCGGGTCGCAATATTGGCTAAGGTATCAAAGTCAGCGGCACTCAAGTCAGTTGTTTGCAAAGCGTCTTGATAATGCACAGCTGCATTACTTACTTTGCCTAACAGTACGTATAACTTGGCAAGGGCTAAATGGTATATCGCAAAAGAGGCTAAGCTGAGCGCTTTTTCAAGCAGTTTAATCGCTTTGTTGATATCGCCCGCAGCAGCGTTGACTTCGCTAAGTAAAAAGTAACAAACGTGGTCTTCAGGGTTTTGCTTTAGGCGCTGCACAAGTAGATAATGTGCATCGTTTAGTTGCTTGTTGGCTAACAACTGTTGGATATGAGCGCGAAGCGCTTGTTGGGTATCATTTAGCATAAGCGCATAGTATACCAATTCACAATAATACTTAATTATTTTAAGGCTTATACCAATCCCAATAAAAGCCCTGCCTAAAGATGGCAAGGCTTTTATGGGTATGTTTAATCACAGCTCAAAGTTGTAGCTAAACTTCATACCAATAGTACGCGGTGTTGTGGTGTAGTGACCATAAACACGCTGTAGTTCAGGTAGTTCTTTGTTAAGTTCAGCATATTGCGACATACCAGCCCAAGACTTATCACGACGTACAGAAGTGAACGCGTACTTATCGAATAAGTTATCTACGTATAGGGTTGCAGACCACATATCGCCGGTAATTTTGGCTGATAAATTGCTTAGTGCGTAACCTGGTAATACTTCGCCGTCTGCTTTTAGGCCGACTTTGGTGATCACATCGCTTTGCGCTGTAATACCGTAGTTTACGCTTAATAGTTTATCGCCTAGGATATCTTGCTCGTAACGAAGACCAAACGAGAATTGATGCTCAGGCGCACCTGGTAAACGGTCGCCTTTAGTACCATCATAGTAGCTTTGGTATTGCGCTAAGTCGTCGGCTAATACGCCAAATAAGTAGGGGGCATCTTCGGTTAATTCAGCCTTTGCATAAGCGTATGTCGCATAGGCAGCCCAGTTATCACCAATCATAGCGCGGCTTGAAAGCTCAATACCTTTTGAATTAGCAGAACCCGCATTCGAAGTAATTAACTCCTGACCATTTACCGTACTGCTACCAACTTGCGCATCTTTCCAATCAACGTTAAAGAGCGCTGCATTGAAGTGTAGGCGGTTACGTAACCATGATGACTTAAAGCCTAGCTCGTAGTTGACTGTGGTATCTGGTTTGTAATCTTCTTCGTTTGGCAGGGCACAAACAATTTGTTGCTCAGGTAATACATCAGGGCAAGGAGCAATACCGTTACCACCACCAATGCGGAAACCTTCACTCACGGTAAAGTAAGCAAGTACACCATTATCGAATGTATAGTTAGCATTAAACTTAAATAAGTTACCGTTATCGCTAGCGCTCACATTTTCCATAACAAGGTTATCTAGTGAATCAAAATCACCAGAATAGAGCGGTGTTGCAGAACCTGATGTTGTAGAAACATCGTATTCGTAAAAACGTGCACCTAAGGTCACATCAAATTGCTCTGTGATGCTGTAGCCAATTTCACCAAAAAGTGCTTTTTCAGTGGTTTCGCTGTCTGAAATTAGAATGTACTCAAGATCTTGTTCAACGTTAGGAATGCCGCCACCCCAGTACTCAGTTAAACCAGGTGTGTATTCACGATCATCTGAGTGGCTTTCTAATTTGTTGTAAAAGCCGCCCACAATCCAGTTAAGAGCGCTACTACTATTTGATACTAAACGAAGTTCTTGCGTAAAGGTATCGCGCTCTGAGGTATCGTGCGTGTAGCCAACAAATGAAGGGAAGTCGGCATAACCTGACCAAATATCGTAAAGTAGATCGGTTTGATCGCGCTGACCAGATTGCTCATAGCTAGACCAACCAGATGCAGAGACCAGCTCAGCAAAACCAAGATCTGCTTTTACTTCTAAGCTTAATAAATCATTTTCTTCTTCACCAGGCTCAAGTACACGGGCTACGTTTTCGTATTTACCTGGCACACCTTGCAGCGCACTGCTATTAGCAAGTGAGCCGTATTGCGATGTCGAGTTGCCTCCATTTTCTTGTTTTTGATAGAAGTAGTTAAGCGTTGCATCAACATCTTCGGTTGCAAGCCAACGAAGTGATAAACGTGCTGTGGTGATTTGCTCATCGTTAACATCACTGACGCTTTTTAAGTTGGCATTTACATCGCTGCTGTCAGAAAAATCAGGGTCCGGGTTTGATACACCCGGCTTTTGAACTACATGGGTGTAATCGATGTAACCTGGGTTATCGTAATAATTTAAGCTAGTACGTAATGCTAGTTTATCGTTGATTAGTGGCGTGTTGAATACCACGCCAAACTCACCACCGGTACCGTCACTTTCGTTGATGCTAAATATATCGCCTGTTACTTTGCCCTCAGTAATATCAAGCTCAGGTTGCTTTAGTAAGTAACGAATCGCACCGCCTAAAGTGCCTGCACCGTATAGCGTGCCTTGTGGGCCGATGAGTACTTCCATGCGATCAACATCAGTTAAACGTAAATCAATACTAAGTGGAATTTCACCAACATAAGTTGCGACTGTGCCGCTATCAGAAATACGATCAGAGGTATTGGTGTTCAAACCACGAACGATAATCGGAGAACCTTCACGGCCACCTTGATCAGAAATCGTTAGGCCTGGCACCCAGCGTGCAACATCTTCTAAATCACTAATATTTTGGTCGCTAATGACATCGCCATTTAGGGCCGTAATATTGAGTGGTGCATCTTGCACAGAACCTGCTCGTCGTGTTGCAGTAATTTGAATTGTTTCAATTGATTTATCGACTTCGATAGCATCTTCTGCTGCAAATGCCATATTGCTATTGATTAAAACCGCAGAAATTGCACTTGCAAGTAGAGCAGGCCTAAAGGTATTCATGTTTGATTCCGATGTAGTTACAGTAAATTTATGCTTAAAAAATAGGCGTAGCTAGTAATTCAAGCTTAAAAGAGATTGATTTAGTGAATTTATATCCAATTATAGTGTATTTTTATTCTTATAGTCATGCGTTATTTGCAATAAAATGCAAAATAATTGAATAAATACTCTATCTGGATGTTAACTATCGGAAAAAGGGCAATGGGTGCAGCCGTTTTTACAGCAATGGCCGCGCTTTAAAAAGAACCAGCGACTAAATACCATGTAGTTGTTTTGCATCGTGTAATCGAGATTTTCAATTAACTTACCTTGATCATAGAAAGGTTTGGCAAAAGCGAGCTGTTGCTTTAGAGGCTGTTGGTATAGTTTGAATAAAAATAAATTTATTTTCTTAATCGTACAATCACGGCACAAACAGGATGTAGTTGCTTCATCAAGTGGTAAAATGGCGGGTAACTCATTACACCAACACGCATTTATATTGTCGACTTGGCAGTTAAGTGTTGCTTTGCATTGTGAGCAAGTAAGGGTTGTCATTCTGTAAAAAGATGCTTTGAGATTGAAAAGGTAAGCATAGCAAATGGATAAATTAGACGCATTAGATGAGTTTGCTCGATTTGGTGAAAACCGATTTGAGGCAATCGCCATTATTACCAGCAGCCCTGACAATCAAGGTGATGTGTATATTGTTACGCAAGACGTTTTTTGTCAGGTTTTACAGCGTGTTATTGACGGTGAAATAGATATCGATGAGTTAGAACTTTGGGCAAATGTATTAGAGTCTCGTCAAGACATCGACGAAAGTGCGGTTGAAGGCGCAATCTTTGCCTTAAGTAATAACGAACAAATGGGTGAGTTGAGTAAAAGTACGCTAAAGAAGTTATTAGAACTGAGCTTAGGCTGAAAGAGTCTTATATTTTTCAGCCTAAGGTATGTACTTGTTGCTACTTATGATAGTTCAAGCAGGTTTCAACTTCGTTTTTCGAGCCTAAGATCACCGCAACACGCTGGTGGATAGCGTCAGGTTGAATATCCATGATGCGCTCTGTGCCCGTTGAGGCAATACCGCCAGCTTGTTCGATTAACATTGCCATAGGGTTTGCTTCGTATAGTAAACGTAATTTGTTAGGCTTATTTGGATCTTTCGTATCGGTCGGGTAAGTGAAAATACCACCACGACATAAAACACGGTGCACATCACCCACCATTGCAGCAATCCAGCGCATGTTGAAGTTACGACCACGAGGGCCTGTGTCACCAGCAATTAAGTCATTGATGTAATTTTGCATCGCCGGTTGCCAATGGCGCTGGTTAGAGGCATTAATAGCAAATTCGCTGGTGTCTTCAGGTACTTTTGCAAAATCTTCTGTTAATAAGAAGGTACCGTGCGTTTTATCTAAGGTGAAAAAGCGTGTGCCTTTGCCAGTTGTTAATGCCAGCACGGTAGATGGGCCATATAATACATAACCCGCTGCAACTTGGTTTTTACCCGGTTGCATAAAGATACTTGGATCAGCAGGATCCGCGCCATCAGGCGCTGCCATAATTGAGAAAATTGTACCAACCAGTGAGTTAATATCGGTATTTGAAGAGCCATCAAGCGGGTCAAAGGCAACGATGTATTTAGCATCAGGATTACCTGCAACGGTAAAGTCTTCTTCCTCAGAAGCAATGGCTTTTACGTAGCCCGATTCGAGTAAAATGTCTTTTAGAAGCTGATTGGTAAGTACATCTAATTTCTTTTGTGTTTCACCCTGAATATTTTCATCAAGAGTTGAACCTAACACACCTGATAAGGCACCTTGACCAACACGGAATGAAATTTCTTTACATGCCGCAAGCACTGTTCTGATCAATGAGATCAGTTCACGAGGGCAGCCATCTTCTAATAATACCGGTGGGAGTCTACGCATTCTATTTTCCTGATAACGTTGTAGCCAGACATTTTTAAGTGTGAGAGAGAATGTCTTAGCAAGCGCTGAATTTCGTCTTAAATAGCTGTTTTTTGTTGGCGATACTTTATACTGCCAAATACCTGTACAGTATTTAAAACGCGAATAACAAAGATAAGATTATGCAAAAAATACCATTACTACGATACCTGCTCTTAGCTGTGCTGCTTACTATAATAACTCAAGCACACGCAGCAATTAAGCCTATAAATGATTTTACTGAAAAAATGAGTCATTTTTCGGGCTATTATTCTTTCTATTATGATTCTGAAAGCGGCAAAGTGTACGTTGCAGTTGATAAACTCAAGCAACCTTTTTTACTTCAGCAAAGCTTACCTTATGGGGTCGGCTCAAATGATATAGGGCTTGATCGAGGGCAACTTGGCAATACCTATTTAGTACAATTTGAACGTTTTGGTGATAAGGTGATGTTACGAGCATTGAATACTTATTATCGGGCGAATACGGCCAACTTGGCTGAGCTGCAAAGTATCAAAGAAGCGTTTGCTTCGAGTATTCTTGCGGGCTTTAGTGTTGTTGCAGAGTCAGACTCAGCGGTACTTGTAGACTATACTCCTTATTTATTGAGTGATGTGCACGGTGTAAGTCGTCGTTTAGCTGCAACCTCGCAGGGGAGCTTTAATTTAGATGGTAATCGAAGCGCAGTCTATTTAGCTCGTTCAAACGCATTTGTGAAAAATACAGAGTTAGAGGCAATACTCACTTTTCAAGGTAGTAACCCTGGTGAGTTTGTTCGTCAAGTGAGCGCTGATCCTCACGTACTTACAGTACATATGCATCATTCTTTTATTGAACTGCCTGATGATAACTACACACCACGTCAATTCCATCCTCAATCCGGTTACTGGAGTATTGAGCATAAAGATTATGCCGCGCCACTTGGTGAGTCTATGTATGTGCGTTACATTCCGCGTCATCGTTTAGCAAAAAAAGATCCGAGCTTGCCAATTAGCGAACCCGTTGAACCGATTGTTTACTATTTAGATCCAGGCGTGCCTGAGCCAGTTAAAACAGCCTTGTTAGAGGGCGCTAAATGGTGGAATGATGCATTCAATGCTGCTGGTTATAAGAACGCATTTATCGTTAAAGTGTTACCTGATGATGCTGATCCTATGGATATACGCTACAACGTGATCCAATGGGTACACCGTGCAACACGTGGCTGGTCGTATGGCAGCTCAGTGATAGACCCGAGGACGGGCGAAATTATTAAAGGCCATGTAACACTGGGTTCATTACGTGTACGTCAAGATATCCTTATCGCTGAGGCATTAGCTGCCCCTTATTTTGAAGGTAATGAAGTTGCTACTCGTTTACAAGCAATGGCTCTTGACCGTATTCGTCAACTAAGCGCTCATGAAATAGGCCACACGTTAGGGATTGCACATAACTTTTCAGCGTCGGTCGCTGATAGAGCATCGGTAATGGACTATCCTCACCCGCTACTTAGTTTCAATGAGCAAGGCAAACTGGATGTGAGCCGAGGCTATGCCTCTGGTATGGGAGTGTGGGACACACAAGTGATAAAATACGGTTATAGCGATTTTACAAACCAAGATGAACCACAACAACTGGCCGCAATTTTAGCTGAAAATAAAAGTAAAGGGCTGGAATTCATTTCGGACAGTGATGCACGTGCTAAAGGGGGCGCTCATCCAACGGGGCATTTGTGGGATAACGGTCGTTCACCAAGTGATGAGTTAATGCGTGTACTTGATGTTCGCAAACAAGCGCTGACGAGCTTTGGTATTGAAAATATCAAAACGGGGACTGCGTTATCGCAACTAGAAGAAATGCTGGTGCCACTTTATTTATTCCATCGCTATCAAGTTGAAGCTGCGGTTAAATTAATTGCCGGTGTTAATTACGAATATGAAGTACGTGATGGCTCAGAGCCAAAAGGGGCGCAAGTTGTAGCTAAGCAAACCCAGCAGGCGGCTGTTGATGCATTACTTGCTACACTAAAAGCTGAGAATCTAGTTTTACCTGAGTCAGTGTTAGCGCTTATTCCACCAAAAGCGTATGGGGAATCTAAATCACGCGAGAGCATCGTCGGTCGTACAGGATTAACCCTTGATGCTATGGCACTGCCTGAAGTCGCGGCTGCACATAGTTTAAGCCTATTATTTAATAACCAGCGTGTTAATCGTCTCGCGCAGCAACAAGCGCGTAGCGATGCATTTTATAGTTTAGATTCATTATTAGCTCAAACTTATCAGCAAATTTTCGAGCAAAAAGTTGCCCAGGGGATGGCGGGTAAGATTAACCAACGAGTGCAGCTTTTAACGGCTAAGCAATTTGCTGATTTAGTAACGAGTGATAAAGTCGCCCCCGAGGTACAAGCACAGTTTCGTTATTATCTTGCCAAGCTTGCAAAGAGTTACCAGCAAGAATCAATGCTAGGAAGTGCATCAGTAGGTGATAGCGCCTTCAAACAATATTTAAGCGAACAAATCAGCCACTTTTTAACAAGCGGTGAGTGGCCTGCAAACTTTAAAGTATTGCCAATGCCACCGGGTTCACCAATTTAACCCACCTTTATTTTAAGACGCCTAGCATAGCTAGGCGTTTTACTTGCATAAAACTGGATTTTTGCTAATCTACCGACCTCTCTTTTTGTCTTCTTGGGGTGTATATGGCGTTTTTTTCTCGCTCGCTGCTTGCGGCAGCTATTACATTCTCGAGTTTTTCAAGTTATGCCTCATTAGCTAAAAAACAATGCGAAGTTGAGCTTAGTCACGGCTTGATCATTACAGATGATGTTATTCGTATTGTTGATAAAGGCCAAACCCGTGTACAAATAAACAACAATACTCAGTTATTTATTCGTGGCTATTGGGTTGACCTTAATCCAGAAGAAAGCAAAGTCGTGGAGCAGTTTAGTTTAGGTATTCGTGACACTGTGCCTGAATTAGTTGAACTGGCCACTGACGGTGTAAATTTAGGTTTGAGTGCTATTGAGCAGGTCGTTGAGGGCATGTCCGACAAAGAACCTGAAGTACTTAAAACGCAATTACAGTATGTTGAACGTGCTTTGATGGATAAGTTTAAGCGTGGCGATGACTTTTTCTTTATCGCCCCGCAATCATTGTCGAAAATCGATGACTTTTTTACCAAAGAGATCAGCCAAAAAATTCACTCAGCTGTACATGGCTCATTAGGGGCTATTTTAGTTTCATTAGGTGATGCGTTTAAATCACGTGAGGGAAATATCGAAGATCGTATTAACGACATGGGTCAGCGTATGGATATTATCTCTAAGGAAATAGATAAGTCACTGCAAAAGAAAGCGGAGCAGCTTGAAATGAAAGCCTCTGAATACTGTGAGTGTTTAAACTCACTAGATGTCACTGAATCTCGATTACAAAAAATAGTGCCAGGAATGGCCGATTTCGATTTGGTACAGATTAAGTCTTAAAAGCCCAGTAAACTTACTGGGCTTTTTATGTCTGGCTTTTGATACGTGAATAGTTAGCTAAATTTAGCTGTTTCTGTCTCTAAATCAGCGGTAAGGCCTTTGATTGAATCGGTTGCCGTATGTGCCTGACTGGATACGTTAGCCGTCTGTGAGGCAGTATCTGAAATGGTGACCACACGTTTTGCTGTATCTTCACCTGCGTCTAATTGCTCTTTAGCTGCTATAGCAATTTGATGGCTCATTTGTGCGATTGCACTTAATGAACTCGCAACTCGGTTTAGTTCTTCATTGGCTTTGGTTGATTTAGCCACAGTTTGTTCACTGGTCGAAATACTCAGTGCAACAGATGACTTAGCATCTTGTGTTGCTGATTGTAATTTACCAATCATGTTGCGGATTTCTTCGGTACTGGTTTGTGTTCGTTGTGCAAGGCCACGGACTTCATCAGCAACAACCGCAAACCCTCTACCTTGTTCGCCAGCACGAGCTGCCTCAATGGCTGCATTAAGGGCTAATAGATTTGTTTGCTCTGCAATTCCTTGAATAACACTTAGCACATTAGCGATATTATTTACTTCATCATCAAGAACTTGAATGTTATTACCAGCGCTGTCAATTTGTTGCTCTAAAAGTGCGATTGTTTGTGCTGCTTCGTTGGTTAAGTGGCTTGCGCTTTGCCCTTGGTTCTCAGCTTCTTGTACTGAGTAAGCTGCTTGTTCGGCATGCTCAACAACTGTTTGCGCTGAGGCGGTTAGCTCAGTAATGGCTGAGGCAACCATTTGTGTTTCTTCATTTAAACTACGGGTGAGTTTATCAAGCTCAATAGAGCGAGACTCGTTATCAACACTTTGATTTTTGAGGCTATCAGTTACATCTTTGATACCATCAACAACGCCGCGTAAGCCTTGTTGCATGTAATGCATGGCCGCAATAATACTTTCACTTGGCGCATCTTGGCGGATAGTTGAGTGGAGGTTGCCACGTGATACGTTTTTAACGATATCAATAACTTCATTGATTTCACCTCCCAATGCATTGGTCAGTGATGAGCCAAAGCGTGCAATTGCAAACGTGAGGGCAATGGCAATGAGCATAGATAAACCCAATAGCCACTTTGCTGTGCTCCAGTATCGTTCATCGACTTCTTTTGCACTAATTCCTGTGCCAACATACCAGCCAAACAGCGGTGTTTTTTGTACAACAGACGTTAAGTCTACTGTTTCACCATCACGGACAGAGTCCCAGTGGTAAGTGATAATTTTATTTGTTGTGTTACCCACGAGTTGCTCGACCATGCGACCAATGCTGTTACCACTGGCATCTTTAAAGTCATTAAAGCTAGTACCATGCAATTCTGGGTCATGTGGCGTGGCAACAAAATCTAAATTATTGTCGACGACATAAACATACTCTGAATCGTGATATTTATTTTCTCTTAAAACCTGAGTTGCCAACTCTTTAGCCTGAGTTTCATCAAGCTGGCCATTTTTTACCATCAATTCGAATTGCTCAACGATATTAGTTGTGCTTTTCATCAATTGGTTAATACGCGCAATGTTATCGCTCTCACTTGCATGACGTAACGACTGTAAACCCAACAAGGCTATTGCGCAAAGTGCAATAAAAATGGCGGTAGCAAATAAGCTAATTTTTGTTTTTAAAGCTAGTCCTGATAACACAGTTAGCCTCCTTTTATTATATCCCCTCTACTTTTCTACCATGTTTATCGGCAACTTGTTAGCTTTTATTAAGTAAAAATGACAGCGTTATCATGATATTTGTTCAAGTACCTATTTAGAGTGAAAGCTCAGCAGCGGTCAAGGGGCGGTATTCACCACTAGCTAGATTTTCATCAAGATGAATATTGGCAATTTTTTCACGGTGTAGTTCAACAACTTTGTTATCAACTGCGGCCAGCATTCGTTTAACTTGATGATATTTACCTTCACAAATGGATAGGCGTAAGCTGTAGCTTGCAAGTTTTTCAACAATGGCTGGGCGAGTTAGCTCTTTTTCGTTGTGTAATTGCACCCCTTGCTCTAACGCTACTATTGCTTCTTCATTAATCGGTTCTTGCGTTTCAACTAAATAAGTTTTGAACTTGTTGTGCTTTGGTGAAGTTATTTTGTGCGACCAGTCACCATCATTGGTGATGATAACTAAGCCGGTGGTGTCTATATCTAAGCGACCAGCAACATGAAAGTCACTCATGTTTGGCTCATCGAGTAAGTCGAATACTGTCGGGTGAAGGTCATCTTTATTGGCACACACATAGCCTGCAGGCTTATGGAGCATGAAGTAGCGCTTGCCTAAAAAGACCAACGGCTCGCCTTGCCAGCGGATATCATCTTGTTCAGTGACTGAAAAGTCAAAAGAGGTGATCACCTCACCGTTTACGGTGGCGTATTTACGTTTTATACCAGCTCTGGTTTTACTGCGAGGTAATTCAGCAATATGACTGATAAATTTATCTAAACGGCATGGGAATTTCATTGGGATCACATTTTTAGTCGGCTACAATGGCCGCGAGTATAGCGGATACTGGTGACCTATGACAGTACAGCAAGGACAAATATTAAGGTATTACCAAGCGCAAATAGCCAAAGGCGAGCTGCATGAAGACCATGCTCAACGCACAGCGATTAATGCGCTTGATAATCTAGCCACAGAATTGGCTGCGCCAAGACATTGGTGGCAAAGCGCTAAGCCAATAAAAGGGGTTTATTTATACGGCCCAGTAGGGCGTGGCAAATCCATGTTGATGGATGTGTTTTTTAAGCTGGTTAACATTGATGCGAAGCAGCGTTTGCACTTTCACCATTTTATGAAGCAAGTGCATGAGCGTTTGATTCAGCTGCAAGGGCAGAAAAATCCGCTGACACTTATTGCTAAGGAGTGGGCACAGAACATTCGTTTGATTTGCTTTGATGAGTTCTTTGTTTCTGATATTGGCGATGCCATGATCTTAGGTGGCTTATTCAAAGCCTTGTTTGAGCACCAAGTGGTGTTAGTGGCGACGTCTAACTGTCAACCTGAGCAGTTGTATCGCAACGGTTTACAACGAGCACGATTTTTACCCACTATCGATTTGTTAAATGATCATTGTCATATTTTAAGTGTTGAAGGCAATACCGATCATCGCTTTCGCTTTGGTAAACAAACCGAACATTACTTTATTGATAACAAAAGTGCCCTTATAGGGCGCTTTTTAAAGCAAGAGCAAGCAGTACAAAAGCAAACAACGATAGAGGTTTGCTATCGTCAGCTTAGCTGTGAGCTGCAAGCTCAAGATGCCATTATGTTTGACTTTATGGCGTTATGTTCAGGTGCTAGAAGCACAGCAGATTACATTTATTTAGCAGAGCGCTTTCAGCGCATTTATTTGCTCAATGTGCCAGTAATGGGACGCGGAGCAACGGGTAAACAAATTGTGCATGGTATTGAAGACAGTTATCAACGTGAAAAACAGGATTTACAAGAGCACTTTTTAGATGATGAAGCCCGGCGCTTTATTGCTTTGGTTGATGAGTTTTATGACCGAGGTCGATTACTGGTGATCTCGGCTGAGGCGGGCATTAGTGATATATATCAAGGACAAAAACTGGCATTTGAGTATGCGCGTACAGAGTCTCGATTAGTCGAGATGCAAAGCTGGAAAAGATAAAAGGCGCATTAAAAAGTGCGCCTTTGTTGTCAGTCTAGCTGGGGTTTATATGAAAATGTTAAAAACTATATTGTGCGCCTACATACACATAACGACCTTTACCCCCACCATACTCAGAGTAATAATTACCACGCCCTGAAGGATAAAAATCACCTTTATTATCAAACACGTTATTTACACCACCGAATACGCGTAGTTGGCTTTGTTTACCAAGTGACAAAGTGTAAGACGCTGAAAGGCTGTGCTTTAAGAACGAGCCATAATCTTGGTAGGCAAGTTTTTCTGGGTTACTAATACAGGTATCTTCACCAGCCTCACAGCGGGCATCATTTTCGGCTACATACTCATTGTAACCTTCTTCAAGACTCTGGCTTGCTTTAAACGAGCCTAAGAAATTTGTACGCCAGCGAATACGTAGATCATCATTACGCCAAGTAATCGACATTGACGCTTTATCTTTAGTGCGACCATAGCCTGCGTAATGACTGGTCACTAAGCTACCATCGAGGCCTTCATAGGTCTGTGAGTTTTCAATCACATGATTATAATCAAGCTTTAACGAGAGTTGACCATAACTGTCAAAATCAAACTTGTACTGTGCAACCACATCATAGCCTCTAGCTGTGAGCTCATCGAGGTTATATTGACGTTGTAAAACCTTAATAATATTGCCCTCATTATTACGGGTAATATCATTACAGAAGGTGTTTTCAGCTCCCCACGCAACTTCAGAGTCGTAACATTCACGCATGATGTTTTCATTACTGATTTGCGAAATTGCATCGACAATTGCAATATCATAGTAGTCAACCGCAAGGTTGAAATTGTCTAAAAACGCAGGTGCCACTGTGATGCCAAACGTATACGTATCGGCAGTTTCTTCTTTCAAGTTTTCATTACCAGCACCCGGTGAATAACTGTTATTTTCATCGTTAAATTCGAAATCAGGATCGGCAGCAAGTTGCGCAGCTAAAGTGGGCTCTTTACGACAGTTATCGTGACCAGGTTTAGTCGATGTTGCAGTTAAACCATCACAAATATCATCATAGCTGTCGTAATCGCCACGCGGTGGTGACATAAGTTCAGTGATGGTTGGCGCGCGTTGCGCACGTGCATAATTCGCTCTAAAAGCATAGCCTTCGATAGGCTCCCAAAAAATACCGAGTTTGTAGCTGGCAACTGTATTGACGTTTTCCATGCTGTAATTAGCCAACCGAAGTGACGTTTCAGCACTTAAGTTTTTTGCCAGTGGTGCATCTTTTAACAGTGGGATTGCAAGTTCTGCAAAGGCCTCATAGACCTCAACTTCACCGTAGAAGTTTGGTACATAGTTAAAGGTGATCCCACCGGATTTCATATCATCACTGGTTTTCAGATCTTGGCTATCTTTACGGTATTCACCACCAAATACAGCCGACACTGAGCCTGCTGGTAGTTCAAATAAGTCACCAGCAATGTAACCGACTACGCCATATTGTTTTACTTCGGTATCAATAACCGGATTAGTACGTATCCATGCCGCCATGTCATCAGTGATTGACCCTTCGCCAAACAAGTTGATAGGCACGCAGCCTGCTGCGCGAGCTGCTTCATCAATACATTGGATTGTGCCATCAGCAAGCTCCTCAGCTTGTAAAGCTTGGTTTAGTTTTACTGTGTTTAACTCATTGCTACGAACTTGATGTTGAGTGAAGCGACCGTAGCTGGCTGATACATCCCAATCCCATTCACCGTTAAAGAGTGTCCCCTGTAAACCTGCCCAGCTACGAATCGTTTTACGTGTGTTATCAGTACTGATATTACCCACTTCACTAAAACGACGATCCCAATAAATACGATCTTTATATGGGTTGGCATCTAAGATTTCTTGCGGCACATAAGGATTATCAATTGGAATATAACCTGGTGCAACATCCGAAAGTGGATCGCCAGTGACGGGATCATAGCGAGGTACAAAAGCACCTTCGTACTCATCCTCTGGAGACTTATTGTTAAATGATCCACTGTCACTGTATTGTACCTGTGCGTACAGCATGACATCATCTGTTAAGTCAAAGTCGACTTTCAGTGCCGTTGAGAAGTTATCACTTGGCACATCCAACATCACGTATTGGTTAGAGTTGATGCCGTAAATTTCTTCGTTGCCTTTCCAGTCATCACGAAGAGTTTGACCATCGTACCAAAACTGGGTGTCGTTATTACCGTTTTCTAAGAACACACCGCCAGGAATACCGTCGCTCTTACTTACCCAGTCAGCTTGAGTGATGTCACGCATACATTGGTCGCCATTGGCTGTTTGCATCACATTACACATGCGATCAGGGTCATAATCGTAGCTATCTTCAATCTGGGCACGTTTACGGTCGTAAAACGTCATGCCAAAATCACGGTCCCAGTTAGCGCTGAAATACGCATAGCCGCGATCATCGGCAAATGAGGTGCCATAATTTAAATCAAGGGTAAACTCTTTGCCGCCACCATCAGTGGTTTCACCTGTATTGGCTTTAAAGTCGAAGCCTTCTTTTTTCGATTGAGTAATTATATTTACAACACCTGCGACCGCATCTGCCCCATAGGTTGCTGATGCACCGCCACTAATTATTTCAACGCGTTCAACCATGCCGCTAGGAATGGTATTTAAACTAACGTAATTACCACTGTAGCTGTTTGAAACAACGCGACGACCATCAATCAGTGTCAGTGTACGGTTAGCACCTAAGTCACGTAATTGAACAGTGGATAAACCAGTTGCAGAAACACTTGATTGGCTGGTGGTATTACCAATGCTTTCACTAAGCGCAGGCATGTTATCGACTAAAATATCAGATAAATTCGTTAACCCAGTATCCAAGATAGCGTCACGATCCATAGTAACCAGTGGCGTGGGTATCGAAAAGCTGTCTCGTTTTATACGTGAGCCCGTAACGATAATTTTTTCGGGTGTTTCGTTTTGTTCTTTGATTGCAGGGCTGGTATTAGCTGTGCGTGCAATGTCTGCTTCATTAGCAAGTGCATGTTGGCTAAAACCACTGGCAACAGCAAGCGCTATTGCACATGGCTTAGTTAGTAGATTTCTCACAGGCGTTCCTAGTTGTACTTATTTTATTTTTAGTTGTGTGAAACCAGAGCGCTGCTCTTTTAAGGGCAGTTAAAATTTACAGTGAACAACACCCTGGTTTGTCGGTATTGACGTAAAATTTTTTATAAAAATGTGAATACAACTGCAATCTTTAGTGACTCGTTTATCTCTCTATTTTATATCTATTTAATATCTATTCGTTTAAAATCAATGTGTTGTTATTTTTGCGCTGTCAACTTATTGACAATTATAATGCTGGTTAATCATTGTTATTTGAGATAAATTGATAGCTAAATACACGTCTAGAAATCTAAAAAGAGGTTAAGTTTAGACTTAATGGAAACCACTCATCACGCCTACCGTTTGGGTCGGTGTACAATTAATCCCCTTGAAAATAAACTAGTTTGTGATGATAGTGAGCACGTTTTACAGCCTAAATTCATCGAGTTATTAGGTTGTTTAGTTGCCCGTTATCCTGAGCCAATTACTCGCGAAGAGTTAATTAATCTTGTTTGGGATGGTAACCATTTTGTAGGAGAGAAGGCGTTAACAAATGCTATTTGGCATTTACGTAAGGCGTTTAAAGAATTAGACCCAAACTCAAGTTACATTGAAACCTTGCGTAAAACAGGGTATCGATTGGTTCAATCACCTGAAAAAATTGAACAGCAACCTAAAAAAAATATACCCAGTTTCAAACGTGCTCAAGTTTATGGTGTTGCTGCTGTATTTATGCTTTGCGTATTTGCTGCGTGTGTATTCTGGTATGTTTCTAGTTATCAAACAAAGCAGCACACGGCCTTTGTGATGCCGATAAACAGTATAGAAAGTGTAACAGCAAGCCCTGGGCGTGAAATTTATCCTGCCGTATCAAATGATCAACATTACTTGGTTTATTCATGGCGCCGTTTAGATAAATCTGCGGATTTATATTTACGTGACCTCCATTTTCCTGAGCATCCAGCAAAACAGCTAACCGACAGTGTAGAGACTGAAGGGCGCTCCGTGTTTAGTCCTGACTCAAGCACCTTATATTACTATCGTTATACGCAAAACAGTGCGTGCGAAATAGTGAAACTATCACTTGTAAATGCGACGAGCGTTGTCCTGAGTGAATGTCGCCGCGAAGGTGGAACTGATCTTGATGTCAGTGCCGATGGTAAAACACTCGCTTATATCGGTGAGTATGTAACCGAAGCCGGCGAAACGGTAAGCCGCATTAAGTTACTGAGCCTTGCATCAGATAACCTACATGAAACATCTATTCCTTGTGTTGATTATTGCCATATTAACGATGAGTCCGTGTCGTTTTCACCTGATGCAAAACATGTCGTGGTTACTCGTAATGTTGAAAACGACCAGCAAGCACTTTTTATGATTGATGTACAAACAGGGCAAGCTAAACGACTTACTCCAAACTTTGCCTTTATTCATGGTGTTGATTGGCATCCGAGTAAGAACTTACTGGTTTTTTCGGCAACTAAAGGCGGTAAGCGTTATGGTTTTTTCTACGATATTGAACAGCAAAAGCTGATTAACACTCAAGTGGCAGGGATGAGTTCGCCAAGGTATAGCGCTGATGGCAGTGTCTATTTTCATCAATGGGATATAGACAAGGTGATTACACGGCTAAAAATTGATGAGCAAGTTGCCAGTTCACCTTTTTCTATGCTTTCCACTAATTTTAGTTCGCTTTTTCCAGAATATAATTCGGCGCAGAAAAAGCTATTATATGTATCAAATGAGTCTGGCAGCTCTCAATTATGGATAGTTAACCCAGATGCAAGCTCGCGTAAACAGTTGACGAGCTTTCCACATGTTATTGGGCAAATACTTGACCCAACGTGGTCAAAGGATGGGCGCTACATTTTGTTTTCAGTGCTGGATAAAGGGCTGAGTACACTTTATCTATATGACTTTAAGCTCGATAAGAGGCAAGCGTTAAATATTCCATTTGCCTATGCACGCAAACCAACGTGGTCTAGTGATAACCAATCTATTCTTGTGTCTGACAACGATTATGTTTATCGATTTGATTTAAAAGGTAATAACCTTGGTAAAGTGATAAGTTCTCCTGCTAAATATGCTGTTGAGTTATCATCGGGTGATATTCTTTTTACTGATAACAATAAGGCTATATGGATAAAACACCATGGAACGGGGCAAGAACAGGTACTTGTTGACGATATCCATTTAGCGAGGCATTTTTCGTGGTTATTTGTCGAGAAGAATGAATACAATGATGCGCGTATTTATTACTTTAAAGTACGCGTTGGTGATTATCGTATTAGTTATTATGATTTGGCGAAAAAACAGCATTTTGATGTGATGGCATTACCCGAGCGTGCTTATAGTCGTTCATCAGGGCTGACCTATGTGGATGATGAACGCTGGCTTGTATACACGGGATACCTGTCACCTGAGATTGAAATTAAGCGTCTTCCTGCGGCATTTCTGCCGCAGTAAAATTAGCACTTACGATAAATATCAGGGCTCATATCATAAATGTTTACGCTTAAACTATAAGAACGGCGACAGTACTTTCTTAAGCAATTGAGTAGTTGTTCGCTTAGTTGCTGCTTTTGTTCAACGGTTCTACCTTCCATGATAGATGCAGCAATATGGATGAAGCCATCTTTCCCTTCACCTAGCTCATAGTGTTGGTAGGCAATAGCACGTGTTTTAATGGTCGATAATTCGAATAAACCAGAATCGAATACCGCTTGGTGGACTTTTTCAACCAGCACTTGAGGAAGAATAGGGAGATCTTCTGAATGTTCAATAACAATATGCGGCATGAGGCTCTTCCTTAAAAGCGGTAACTAAAACCGATGTTTGTTTGAAATTGGTTTAATACATCACCATCGAAGTGCCAAAGGCATTGTTCGTTTTCGGATGCAGGCAAAGTACATGAGATGTTACTTGCATTATTTACAATAGTCGCCAACCAGCGAGTTTCAACATAAATTCGCGCTTGGTCTGTAAATAGGTACTCAGCGCCACCGTATAAGCCTGAAGTAAAAAAAGTGTCGGAATCAGCAAAATCAGTACTGACGTGATTTGCGCCAATTTGGGCACCAACAAAACCAACTATATGGTCAGCTAATGGCACCTCTATGGCACTTTGAAATAGCAGGTATTGCATCTCGATTTGCTTATTGGCTTGGTCTTTCATATCAAGTTCGGTTGCTGAATAAAAGAATCCATAACGAGCATTATCAATGGTTCTGTCTAGGCTAACCGTAAAGTGACTATCATTTTCTAACTCGATTTTAAGGTTTTCTTCGGTCTGTACTGAGTTAGTAAAGTTTTTGCCGAAACCAGCGCTAATAGAGTAGCCAGCGTGAGCGGTACTACTTAAGAACATTAAACACAGTAAACTGAGCGGTTTTTTCATGGTTTAGGTGCTCGTTGTTGAAGATATTTTGAGATAGTATTGAAACATAGCAAGCAAATAGTTGTAAATGGACAACTATCGCTTTTTAATAAGGATAACGAAGATGAAGACACTAAAACTTGCTGCACTGACAGCCTCAATCATCTTGTTGAATGGTTGTTCGGATGACGCGGCTTCTGTAAGTTTAGGATTGTTTACGACTAAAGATATTAAAGTGGTGTCGCAACAAGACCCAATCATTAGTGGTGTTACCTGTCATATCAGCCATATTGAAGCAAATCTTGATTTTGCAGATCCTTCAGATATGTCAATTGCCTGTCGTCAAACTGGTCCCATTACTGCTGAACAGTTACAAAAAATAGACCGCAGTAAATCCGGTGATGTGGTATTTAAATCATCAAAGAGTATTTTATTTAAATCATTGAAGGTGCGTCGTATTTACGATGCACCAACCCGTACTCTTTTGTATTTATCATACTCGACAAAAGAATCATCAGGCAGTCATCATCATGCTTTATCAACCGTTCCGCTTTATAACACAGATGCATGGCAGTGGGCGCAAGGACAAGAGTAAAATATGTTAACCCTATTTAAATCTGCTCCCTTACTTGACGAGCAGGAGCAACAGTGGCTAATAGACACATTTATATGGGCTGTTGAGCATTTTGATAGCGATTACTTTTTACAGAAGACGCAGATTGTATTACCCAATAGCCAGTTTTTCCCAGACAGTGTCACGAGCGTTGAAGATATGGCTAAAACAGTATTTTCTCGCGTTGTTGGCTATGCGGGGATGAAGGCGTGGCCTGTAAGTTTAGTATCACCCTCACAGCTTGTTCCACAGGTATTTCCGCACTTTGAGTTTCAGGCTTCTCTAAGAGGAGAACACGCTCAGTTAATCGTGCCTGCGAATCACTTAATTAATGTGTCTTTTAACCCAAACCAAATAAATCAGCCACAAGACTTAGTTGCAAGCTTCGCTGGAACACTTGCGACAATACTTATTCATCACGTTGGTGTTTTACCACCTGGAGGTAAAGAGTTTTTACCACAGGCCAGCGACGCACTTGCTTGTTTTTTAGGATTTGGTGTGATGATGAGCAATACTGTGTATCAATTTAAAGGGGGCTGTGGATGTGGTTATAACCCCTATGCCAATCGCCAAGCCGCGTTAACCGAGCCGCAAACCTTATTTATGCATGCTTTGGTATCGCATTTTAAAGGCGATAATCAGTCTAAAAAATACCTAAAGCCTCATTTACGAGGTCAGTATAAGAAAGCGCAAAAGCAAATAAAGTTATTAGTTAATAGTAGTGCTAACCCGCTATTACTTGCGTTGGATGAACAAAAAGTAGGGTAAATAATCAGTGCCGTATTTAGATGAGTTTTTATTAATTGCTGTCGCGCATTTTTTTGCTGTTGCAAGTCCTGGCCCTGACTTTGCTGTTGTGCTTAAACAAAGTATTCAGCATGGCCGTCAAAATGCACTATGGACAAGTGCGGGGGTGGGGGCAGCCATTTTACTTCATGTTGCTTATTGTGTATTGGGTGTTGCCCTTATCCTATCGCAATCGCCGAGCTTATTTATGGCATTAAAATATCTGGCGGGTGCTTATTTAGCGTATTTAGGCGTACACGCTTTACGTAGTGCAAAACCGGCTGATAACACACAGCCAACGCTTGCTCAGGCTGAGCCTGAGTCAGTGTATAAAGCTTTTAGGCGTGGCTTTTTTACCAATGCACTGAACCCAAAAGCAACGCTGTTTTTTATGTCGCTTTTTACGTTAGTTATCAGCCCTGAGACCCCAGTATTAGTGCAAGCAAGCTATGGGGTGTATATGGCTTTGGCAACTTGGGTGTGGTTTTCATGTTTATCACTGGTGTTAACAAAAGCCGCTGTGCGAGAATTTTTCTTAAAAAGTGGTTTTTGGTTTGATAGAGGTATCGGCGTGATCTTAATTGCGTTGGCTATTCGTGTTGTTGTGTAAGGTGAATTATGACTATTTATAATTTTTCGTTTGGTTCAAACATGTCATCAAATCGGTTGTTGGCACGATTACCTCAAGCAAAACGTATCGGTACGGCCATACTCAGAGGCTATGAGCTGACATTTGATATGGTCAGTACCGATGGCTCAGCGAAATGCAGTGTTCGCCAAACTTCTCAGCCAGACGCACTGGTTTATGGGGTCGTCTATGAGCTTAATGAAGATGAAAAAGCGATTCTAGATACGATTGAAGGCCCTCGCTATGACTGCGTTGATGTGTCTGTTGAATTGTTAGATGGAGAGCAATTAACAGCACATTGTTATATCGCCAATACAGTAGACGCTGCACTTTTGCCATTCGACTGGTATCTACAGCATGTTCATCGCGGTGCGCTTGAAGCTGGCGTGCCAAATGATTACAGTGATTCAATACTCGCGCGCGAAAGTTGCGATGATCCAGATAAAACCCGAGCAGCGAGAGAGTTCGCTATTCACAACAATAAAAATGATCAAGGGACATTATGAAACTGTGTAAACTAGCCGTTGCTGCGGCCTTATTATCAAGCTGTTCATTCTTTAGTTACGCTGATATCGACAGTGAAAAAATTGAGCAAGTAATTGAAACATCAATGGCACGTTTTGATGTGCCTGGTATGGCTGTTGCCATTGTTGAAAATGACAAAGTCGTTTTGGCAAAAGGGTTTGGGGTGACCAACCTTGATACGGGGAAAAAGGTTAATAAAGACACTTTATTTGGTATCGCCTCAAATACGAAAGCATTTACTGCAGCCGCTTTAGCGAAGCTGATAGATGAGGGAAAGTTAAACTGGGACGACAAAGTAATTGATCATCTACCTGAGTTTCGCCTGTACGACCCTTATGTAACACGTGAAATGACGATTCGTGATTTATTGAGCCACCGTAGTGGCCTAGGTTTAGGGCAGGGCGACTTAATGATTTGGCCTGACACCGATAAATCGATTGATGAAATCATTGCCGGTCTTAAGTACTTAAAACCAGCCAGTAGTTTTCGTAGTAAATACGCGTATAACAACCTAATGTTTGTGACCGCTGGTGAAGTTGTGGCACGTGTGTCAGGGATGAGCTGGAATGATTACATTGAGAAAAATATTCTAGAGCCACTTGATATGAAAAACTCTCGAGCTGGTTTTTCACGCATTCCAGAAAGTAATAAAAACTGGGCCACAGGGCATATTCCTATGGATGGCCAGTTACACCCGTTTTTTGTTAATTATTTAGAAGACTTTCGTGGTGCCGGTGCTATCGCTTCAAGTGTCAATGATATGAGCCAGTGGCTACGCACGCAACTTGCCCATGGCCAAATGCCAAATGGCGAACAGTTATTTACTGAAAAGCAGCAACAGCAAATGTGGCACCCGCATATTACCTCTTTAGCATCGAAAAGTGCATACGAGGCATACCATCAACAATTTAGAGGCTATGGTTTAGGCTGGAGTATTGAAGATTTTCATGGCATTAAAAAATTAGGTCATGGTGGTGGGATTTTAGGTATGGTCTCTCAGGTGACCTTACTACCAGAAAAAAACCTAGGTATCGTTATTCTAACCAACCAGCAAGCGTTTAGTGCGTTATCTGCAGTTACTTATGAAGTGCTTGAAGATGCGCTGGATTTGGAAGATAAAGATTGGGTCGAAGAGTTAGCTAAAAAGCACTTTGAAGGTAAAGAAAAAGCCTACGCAAATGCTAAACCAGAAACACCGGCAGATTATCAACCAAAGCTACCAAATATAAATTACACAGGCACACTGCATGATAACTGGTATGGTGATGTGGTAATCGAAGAGCTTAATGGGCAGTTACGTATCGACTTTACGCATACTAAACGCTTGAAAGGCCAGCTTGAACATTACACGGGTAATACGTTTATTGTGAAGTGGGATGAAAAGCTACTTGAAGCCGATGCATTTATTGAGTTTCAAATGAGTCCCGAAAACCGCGTTGAAAGTGCCAAAATGCGAGCAGTTTCAACTGCTGTGACAGATTTTAGCTTTGATTTTAGAAACCTAGATCTACAAGCTAAAAAGTAAACCAAAGTCGCAAAGCCGCTCAAAAGCGGCTTTGTTATAATTGGCTGACAATTACTTCAAGGAGCGCGTAATGAGAACGGCCGTTATCTCTCATCCATTTTGTCGAAAACATAAAATGATTGAAGATCACCCTGAGTGTCCTGCGCGTTTAGATATGATCACTGACCGCTTATTGGCAAGCGGTGTTGATATCGCAGTCACTCATTTACAAGCTCCTAAAGCCACACGTGAAGACTTTTTACGTGCCCACGATGAGTCTTTGGTGCGTCACGTAGAGCAAACTATTCCAGAGTCAGGCCTTGCAGAACTTGATGGTGACACATGGCTGTGTCCCGACTCAATGAAAGCAATTGAACGTGCTGTTGGAGCAGGGTTATTAGCTGTTGATGAAATTCTTGCTGATAAGCTAGATGCCGCTTTTTGTTCAGTGAGGCCGCCTGGTCATCATGCAAACAGGACCACCTCTGCTGGTTTTTGTGTGTTTAATAACTTAGCAATTGCCGTGCAGTATGCAAAAAGCAAAGGAGTGAAACGCATTGCCATTGTTGATTTTGATGTTCACCACGGCAACGGCACACAAGACATCTTTTTAAACGATGACAATGTACTGTTTTGCTCTTTGTTTCAGCATCCATTCTATCCTAATACAGCGGTTGAAAATAATCCGACTTTGGTAAATTCACCTTTACCTATTGCCAGCGATGGGACTGATTTAAAAGCGGTTTATTATGAGCAGTGGTTACCTAAACTAACTGAATTTAAACCCGAGCTATTGTTTATTAGTGCGGGGTTTGATGCACACTTAGAAGATGATATGGCAAGTTTGAAGTTTGTTGAAGATGACTACGCTTGGCTTACGTCACAATTAGCGGAGCTATGCCAGCAACAAGGCTGCAAAGGCATTGTGTCATTTTTAGAAGGCGGGTATGCCTTGTCAGCACTAGGGCGTAGTGCTGTTGCTCATATCAAAGCGCTGGTGGATACAGTTTAATTATCTAGCATCATAAAAGCTTGTTCCGGCGTTAATTGAGTCACTTTACTCAAGCAGCAGCTCCCCTCTTGTGCAAGTTGTTGCGTCACTCGTTTTGCCAGTTCTGTGCTTGTGATTGGTGTCACGTCGTTGTTATATAAATCAACATACCTTCCAGCTTTATTCAATAGTAAAAGCTCGTTTCGCTGCTCCTTAGTTAAACTATAGAGAAAATCATTTAAGTCGCTCTCACCTTCAAGGTACGCTACTTCTTGCTTACTAAAAATGATCAAAGGAAATGATAATTGCATTTATTGTCCTGTATCAAAGCCCGACATAATGAAATGATTATAATTGCTAATTCCTGTAAGAACTAGGTAAGTCTACTTATGAGTCAACCAAGACGGCATCAAAAGGTCGGGGATGTTATTTCGCAAAAGCTGGTATCGTGCCCTGCACATACCCCTTTGGTTGATGCTGTGCGGTTGATGCATGTTCATAGTGTGACGGCTATTTTTGTTAAACACGACCAATCTATTGTTGGTATATGGACTGAGGCGGACTGCCTAAACATTGATATTACAAGCCCTGAATTTAAAAATGTACCTATTCATGAGGTTATGTCAGCACCGGTGGTGTCCGTGCCAAGTCAGTGTTTACTGAGCGATGCGACACTGCGCTTTCAACAGCATGGTATTCGACACTTATTAGTGATGAATAGCGATAAACAGCCTGTTGGTATGTTGAGCTTGTCGGACATTGTGCACAATCAAGGGCTTGATCACTACCTACAGTTTCGTCCTATTCATGAACAATATCGCACTGAATTAGACATTGTTGATGCAAATTTGCCAATAGAAAGCGTGGTAGAGATTATGCGCACGAGCCGCCTAGAAAGTGTGCTTGTTTATAATTCAGCCTTAGCTATTCATGGCATTATCACACAGCGAGATATTGTTGGGCTAATTATTCAAACTGAATGGCTTAACCCTTGCTGGCAATACGCAAGTTATCCATTGATAGAGATAGACAGTGACAGCAGCTTGTTTGATGCATATCGTCTTATGTCTGAACATAATGTTCGTCATTTAGCGGTGAGAGAGACTGATATTTGTGGAGTCATTTCGTTTGCAGATTTAATCACAGAAATAGAGTCAGCGTATTGCTGCGAACTGGAACGAGCGATTGAGCAGCGCGATATTGCCTTACAAAAGTCGCAACGAAATTTATTTTTAGCTAATAAAATTATTGATGCGTCATTGGATGGCATCATGCTAACTCGTAAAGATGGCACGATTATTCAAGTTAATCCTGCATTTACTAAACTCACAGGGTTTGAAGAGCATGAAGTGATTGGCAAGCGACCGAGCATTTTAAGCTCGTCTATGCACAGCCGTTCATTTTATCAAAAAATGTGGCATGCCATAGAGTATGAAGGGGTTTGGCAAGGAGAAATTTGCAACCGTAAAAAAAGCGGTGAAGAGTTTGTTGAATGGCTGACGATTATTCAAATTAAAGATCCAAATGTTGATGAAGTACTCTATGCGGCTATTTTTAGTGATATAACAGAGCGTAAGCGAGCGGAAGAAAAAATCTCACAACTGGCGTATTACGATGAACTAACCGGTTTGCCAAATAGACGGTTATTTCACGATAGGTTGTCAATTGCGTTAAGTGCAGCCAAGCGTAATCAAGATTTATTAGCCGTTATGTTTGTTGACTTAGACCGTTTTAAAGAGGTGAATGACAGCCTAGGTCATGATGCAGGTGACAATCTTTTACAACAAATAGCAGAGCGCATTTCATCTGTACTACCTGAGGGGGATACCCTAGCTCGTTTAGGCGGGGATGAGTTTGTACTTTTATGCGAAGTTGAGAGGATTGAAGCATTACTTGGATTTGCAGAGCAGGTCTTGCAACAAGTCAGTATGCCTTTGTTAATTAATGAGCAGGTGGTGGCGATAACCGCCTCCATTGGGGCCGCAGTGTTTCCAGATGATGGTATCGATAGTGCTACCTTGCTTAAACATGCTGATATTGCAATGTATCGGGCAAAAGAGGTGGGTCGAAACTCATTTCAATTGTTTAAGCCGGCCATGAATGCACGCTCTCTTGAGCGGCTTGCGATGATGAGTCGTTTGCAAACAGCCATAGAGAACGATGAGTTTGAATTGTACTACCAGCCGAAGCAACACCTTGAAAGTGGCCGAATATCAGGCGTGGAAGCCTTACTGCGTTGGCAGGAGCCAAGCTTAGGTGTTATCTCTCCAGCTAAATTCATTCCATTGGCAGAGGAACTTGGCTTAATTGTAAAGCTGGATATGTGGGTTATAGAACAAGCCTGTAAAGAGTTAGCTATATGGCAGCGAAATGATATTGAAGCAGGGCGTTTAGCGATTAATATTTCAGCTAATCATTTACGGCAAGGGCAATTGGCTTCTAATGTTGAACGCTTATTGAGAGAGTATGAGGTGGACCCATGCAAACTTGAAGTCGAACTCACTGAGAGCTGCTTCATAAGTCATTTTAGTGAAGCTAAACAAGAGTTGCTGGCACTTAAAAAGCTGGGCGTTCATATTACGCTTGATGACTTTGGGACTGGCTATTCAGCATTGAGTTACCTAACCAAATTACCTATCGATACACTTAAAATTGATGCCAGCTTTATTGCTAAGGTCCCCGATGAATATGGCAATAGTGAGATTGTTTCGGCGATTGTCACACTAGCTAAGAGCTTAAATATACACGTTGTTGCAGAAGGTGTTGAGAAAGTGGAGCAGTTAAACTACTTACAAGGGCTTAACTGCGACACGATTCAAGGTTATTACTTCTGCCGCCCCATTACGAAACAGCAGTGGTATGACTTTTATCTTAATACTCAAACATAGTTTAGCTTAGGGTGATTTCATACGAAGTAAACTTTCGAATATTAATGACGCCAGTATCAAAAATTAAGTATTGGCCTTTAATGCCTTTTAAAACACCTGAGACTTCTGGAGCCTTATCAAAATTGAATGAGCTGATCTTGGTTGGATATTCGTCGACAGGGTAATCGAGAGTTACAACGTCCTCATCTAGTTTTTCGATGGCTGTTGCACCAAATAACTCGGCAAGTTCATCTAACTTTTCTTCTATTTGTGGCAGTAACTCTGTGGTGGCAGCCTTTAGGTCGAGCACGTCAGATTGCCCTTTTAGCATATTACGCCAATTGGTTTTATCAGCAATAAACTTGGCTAACGCGACTTCAACTAAACCTGATTGCAAACGAGTCTGTACTTTAAAAATAGGTAGGGCTTGAGTTGCCCCTTGATCAATCCAGCGGGTCGGGATTTGTGTATGACGGGTAATCCCCACTTTTAAGCCAGAAGTATTTGCTAAATACACATAGTGCGGGATCATGCAGTTTTCTTCACCCCACTGTGGCTCACGACACGTGCCTTGGTCATAGTGACAAGTTTCGGGTTTCATAATACACATATCGCAACTTGCTAGTTTGCGCATACAGACAAAGCAGTGTCCTTGTGAGTAACTTTTTTTGGTTTTCTTACCACAGTTACAACAAAAGATATTGCCGGTGTGCGTAAGTGTGAGTGTTTTTCCTATATAGTCGTTTAAAGGTACTAGTTCATCACCAACAGGTAGTTGATATTGTACAGGTGTACTGTGAGTCGACTTGAGTTTACGCAATGTACCTTGCATCTTTACTTGGCCCCTAAAGATGTAAAAGGGGTAGTGTAACACGCTCTATTTCGATTGTGTGTCGATAAGCTCAAGATATTCATCAACTGCCAAGGCTTTGCTGTAAAAGTAGCCTTGGCCATGATCAGCGCCCATTTTTATAAGCAATTGCTCTGTTTCTTGATCTTCTATCCCCTCGACCGTGATATTCATGTCAAGGTTATGGGCCATATCAATCGCTGTTTTTACGATCACTTGGTGAGTATCGTTATTGGTTAAATCGAGAATAAACGATTTATCTACTTTAATTGTGCTAAACGAGTAATTAACTAAGTAATTAAGGGAAGAGTAGCCAGTGCCAAAGTCATCTAAAATCACTTGGCTCCCTAATTTATTTAACTCATTAACAAAGCGTATCATATCCTTATGGTTTTTTATCAATGCATATTCAGTCAGTTCAAATTTTAACTGATTGGCAAAAATACCTCGTTTTAAAATGGTATTTTCAATTTTTTCAACCAGTTTAGGAATGGCTAAGTTTTTGGCACTTAAGTTAACACTAATCGTATGTTCTTTATGCCCGTGCTGATTGAGTTTTGCTATGGTTTGGCATGCTTTCTCAATTACCCATAAGCTCAATTCATTGATAAGTCCCGTTCGCTCAGCAAGCTGGATTAGTTGTTCGATATTTAAATTTTGATCAGCACTTGGCCAGCGTAGTAGGGCTTCAGCTCCTGCAATTTTGCCCGTGCGTAAATCAATGATTGGTTGTAAATATATCGCTAATTGCTCATTACGAATAGCGTGCTGTAATGATGCAGCTAAGCTTAAATCCATATCAACATAGGCAGAGTCGAGAGTTTTAATTGCCTGTTTTTGAGAAATTGCGAGAAACCCCCGTTGTAACCAAGAATCAAAGCCATCATTTTCAATGGGCTCGGTAACACTGAATCGGTAATAAAGCTGCAAATCGAGGCCTGCAATTTTATATTGCTTTGGCAGCTGTTTAGCGATATTACCTAACTCATCGTATAAGTCACTTTTAGGCTGGATTTTGGTTGATATAAAGGCCAGCATACCATTACCTAAATCAGCTATTTTAGGGCTATTATCCAGTGCATATTCAAGGTTAATAAACTGCCTATGCTTGGCTAAGTGGTTTTCTAACGAAAGAGCAACCGTTGTAATAATCTTACTACTTTGGCTCGGGTTTAAGATGCTAAGTAATGCATTGAATTGCTCAATCTTAATTAAACACAAATGTGCGCTGCGTTTTTCATTTATTAAACTCATGTATCCTTGCTTGAGCATGGCTTGGTTTAATAATTTTGTTTGTTGAGTGTGAGTTGCGTGATACAGCGCTTTTTCGCGTTGATAACGCACTCTGTCAGCCAGTGCCATTGCCATTAAAACAATTTCGCAAAGTATAGCCATTAAGAATAAGTGACGAGTTGTAAAACTGTAGGGAATAAAGCCAGTTAATTCCAGTGGCTGTACAGCAGCACCAATAATAAGCGGTATCCATGACATGACATAAAACTTCGCCCATCTGAAACCACTAATTAGTTTCTTATAAATCATGGTAATACATAAAATATAAAGAATGACCATAATGGCAAAAAAGATCTTCGAGGAGTTATATTCCAGCATAAAAAAGCTCATTAAGCCTAAGCTGAAAAGAACAGCCAAGAAGCTAAGGCTGAGTTTATATAGTCGGCAATTATCTTTGTGATAGCGCAAAAACATGGTGCAAAATGCAACCGTAAAAAAGGCAATGGCGTAGTTACTAAACACTATTTTTTCGTTAAAAAATAATTGCCACGACAGTGGCCAAAGATAAAAGCCAAACCCAAGCACAGAACCCATTAGTAACAGGGCAGAAAGAATGTAGCCAATATAAATGAGATAAACACGATCACGGATACCCAAAAAAAGTACAAGGTTATAAAGAGCAGCCATAATCAGCACGCCAATAAATATTCCCCAAATACCAGCTTGTGAACGCAATAAGTCTTGAAATTCTTTTTTACCGTAAATATTGATGGGTGTTTTGCTTATCCCGACAGTATCTACTTTTATGACCAAAGAGACTTTTTCACTGCCCTTTAATGTTAAAGAGGTGTGTGGTGTACTGTACTGAAATAAAGACAGCCCACTGACCTTATCACCTAGTTCAATCGTGCTAATAAGTTGTTGCCGTTCATTGAGTTGATATACAGTGAGGTAGTCAACCATAGGGTTATCAAAATGAATAAACAAATCAATCGGGTGCGGCTGCCTATTTTCTAAATCGAGCTTTAACCAGTAATCTTTTGCGGCTAAATCCCACTCAATGTGCTTAAAAGGCTTTTTTTCAAGTTTGCTCGGTTCACTTAAAAACTGTAAAAGAGTAAGCGATTTAGTCTCATCAATGCGGTAAGCATTTTGAGAGTAAACAGGGGCTGTTTTGTCAATGGTGTAACGAGTTGGGCTCGCCAAGTGAGACGATAAAGTGCAGATAATAAAAAATAAGATCGCAAGAATAAAAAATGACAAAAAATGATATTTTAGCGTTTTACTATTCAAAATGACTTCTTAGCTTAGTTTGGCTCCTCAATAGTGTAGCATTAAAAAAGCGCAGATAAACTGCGCTTTTTCTTAGATTTAACTGGTTTGACCTTACGCTTTTTCGCGCGCTATTGCGCGATAAGCTATGTCAGTGCGGTATTCCATACCTTCCCAGCTAATATCATCAACAAGCTTATAGGCACGTTGTTGTGCTTCAGTGACAGTATTGCCAAGTGCTGTTGCACACAATACGCGACCGCCAGCTGTAACTACATGCTCGCCATCTTGCTTCGTGCCTGCGTGGAATACTTTCTCACCTTCAGGGTAGGTTACTTGTAAGCCATTGATCGCATCACCTTTCGGGTAGCTGCCTGGGTAGCCTTTTGCAGCTAAAACAACACCCACTGCTGCACGAGGGTCAAATTCAATATCTGTTTTATCAAGCTCTTCGCGGTTAGCCGCTTCAATTAGCTCAACAAGATCTGATTTAAGACGAAGCATCATAGGTTGCGTTTCAGGGTCACCAAAACGACAATTGTACTCAATAACCTTTGGTGTTCCATCCGCAGCAATCATAAGGCCTGCATACAAGAAACCTGTGTAAGGGTGGCCTTCTTTTGCCATTCCCTCAACGGTAGGGTTAATCACTTCATTCATGATACGTTGGTGAATTTCATCAGTCACAACAGGCGCAGGTGAGTAAGCACCCATACCACCAGTATTTGGACCTTTATCGCCATTGTAAGCACGTTTGTGATCTTGGCTTGTTGCAAACGGCAGTACGTTTTTGCCATCGACCATGACAATAAAAGACGCTTCTTCACCTTCTAAGAACTCTTCGATAACCACACGGCTACCTGCTTCACCAAAGCTGTTGCCAGCAAGCATATCGCGAATAGCTTCTTCAGCTTCAAGCTCTGTCATGGCGACAATAACACCTTTACCCGCTGCTAAACCGTCAGCCTTAACAACAATCGGTGCACCTTTTTCTTTAAGGTATTCAAGGGCAGGGTCGATTTGCTCAAAGGTTTGGTAATCAGCAGTCGGGATCTTATGGCGAGCCAAGAAGTCCTTAGTAAACGATTTAGAGCCTTCTAATTGTGCCGCACCAGCTGTAGGGCCGAAAATAGCTAAACCGTGTTCACGGAATGTATCAACAACACCCAGTACCAGTGGTACTTCAGGACCAACAATGGTGAGTTCAACGTTGTTTGCTTTAGCGAAATCTAAAAGACCTTCAAGATCTTCAACATTGATTGCAACGTTTTCAAGTTTTGGCTCTAGAGCCGTGCCTGCGTTACCTGGAGCAACGAAAACGGTGTTTACTTTACTGTTTTGGGCAGCCTTAAACGCAAGTGCGTGTTCGCGGCCGCCACTGCCGATGACAAGTACATTCATGGCGAAATAATCCTATTTAAAGCGGTTTTTTAAACTTCAGCGTCATACGGTCACTTTCACCAATCGCTTTATACTTCGCGGCATCTTTTTCGCCTAAACGAAGGCTTGGTGGGAGTGTCCACACCCCTTTAGGGTGATCAGCTGTATCAAGTGAGTTTGCATTAATGTCACTGCTTGCTACCAGTTCAAAGCCAGCTTGTTTGGCAATATCAATTACATAGCTTTGCTTCATATAACCTGATGATTTTTGATCTTCATCGCTACGCTGCTCTGGTAAACGGTGTTCAACAACACCAAGTGTACCGCCTGGTTTTAGAGCTTTATAAAACGATTTGAATGCGCTTAATGCACCTTCTTTATCTTTGCCCATGTACCAGTTATGAACATTCCTGAAGGTTAAAACCATATCAGCACTGCCAGCAGGAGCAATATCAAGATGCGTGCTCGGTGCAAATTCTGTGAGTTTTACTTCACTGAAACGTGCATCTTCTGCAATTTTCTTTTTAAACCCTGCGAGTGAACGCTGATAGTAACCTACTGAGGAATCAGCTGGGAAATGTGCTGCATAATAAGTCCCTTTACCTTTTAATGCTGGAGCTAAAATCTCAGTATACCAGCCACCACCAGGCGCAATCTCAACGACAGTCATTGATGGCTCAAAACCAAAAAAGTTAAGCGTTTCGATTGGGTGACGATATTCATCACGGGCACTGTTATCACTACGCTCAGCTGCACTGACTGCTTTTGTGAGTGCTGAGTTTAGGTCTTGGCTAAGAGCGTGTACAGAAGCAAGCGTAAGGCTTGCAACAAGTATAGATTTTAGAGCAAATTTCATCGTCTGTTCCTTCATTAATTAAGCAATTAGTAATCAGAATACGTGAATTTGTAGCAAACAAAAAGGGTTAAACACGCTGTTTAACCCTTTGTGTGATTAGTGGCGGAAATGGCGCATACCTGTGAATACCATTGCCATACCTGCTTCGTCAGCTGCGGCGATAACTTCTTCATCACGCATTGAACCACCAGGTTGAATAACAGCTGTGATGCCTGCGTCGCGAGCGGCATCAATACCGTCACGGAACGGGAAGAATGCATCAGATGCCATAACAGAGCCTTTTACTTCTAAGTTCTCATCAGCTGCTTTGATACCTGCAATTTTCGCTGAGTAAACACGGCTCATTTGGCCTGCACCTACACCGATAGTCATGCCGTCACGTGCATAAACAATGGCGTTCGACTTAACGAATTTAGCGACTTTCCAGCAGAATAGTAAGTCTTTTAACTCTTGTTCAGTTGGCTGGCGCTTAGTGACAACTTTAAGATCGCTCTGCGTTACCATGCCAAGGTCGCGGTCTTGAACTAGGATACCGCCATTAACACGCTTAATATCATGACCTGTTGCATTACCTGTCCACTCGCCGCACTCTAATAAACGTACGTTTTGCTTAGCAGAGACGATTTGTGCTGCTGCTTCAGATACTTTAGGCGCGATGATAACTTCAACAAATTGACGCGCAACAATCGCTTCTGCCGTGTCTGCATCTAATTCTTTGTTGAATGCAATGATGCCACCAAATGCTGATGTAGGGTCTGTTTTGAATGCGCGATCATAGGCTTCAAGAATGTTGTCACCAATTGACACACCACAAGGGTTCGCATGTTTTACAATAACACACGCTGGTACGTCGAATTCTTTTACACACTCTAATGCTGCATCAGTGTCAGCAATGTTGTTGTAAGAAAGTGCTTTACCTTGCAGTTGTACCGCCGTTGCAACAGACGCTTCAGTTAACTCGCTTTCAACATAAAAAGCGGCGTCTTGGTGTGAGTTTTCACCGTAGCGCATATCTTGTTTTTTAGTAAACTGCATGTTGATTGTGCGAGGGAATTTAGTGTCTTCAGCGGCTTCCTCAGTATAATCAGGAACCATTTTACCGAAGTAGTTTGCAATCATGCCATCGTACTGAGCGGTGTGCTCATAGGCTGCAATAGCTAGATCAAAGCGTGTTTTATACGTTGTTGAACCATTATTGCTTTGCATCTCGCTGATTACACGGTCGTAATCTTTTGCATTGACAACAATAGTCACGTCTTTATGGTTTTTCGCCGCAGCACGAACCATCGTTGGACCACCAATATCAATGTTCTCAATTGCATCTTCTAGGCTGCAGTCTTCTTTCGCAACAGTGTTTGCGAAGGGGTATAAGTTAACTACAACGATATCGATAGCTGAGATGTTGTTCTCACTCATCACGTCTTCATCTTGACCGCGACGCGCTAGAATGCCGCCATGAATTTTTGGATGAAGTGTTTTAACGCGACCATCCATGATCTCAGGGTGACCAGTATGGTCAGATACTTCAGTGACTTTAATGCCATTATCAGCAAGTAATTTACAAGTACCGCCCGTTGATAAAATATCGACGCCTTGAGCTTCAAGAGCGCGAGCAAATTCAACGATACCGGTTTTATCTGACACACTTAATAGTGCGCGACGAATTGGACGATGTGTATCCATTGTAGTTTTGATTACCTCAGTGTTTGAGCTAGCTTAGAAAGGCGGTATTTTAACTGAATATGGCTCAAAAGACGATGTTTAAAGGATGAGGATTTTGCATAGTTTTTGTTGTTATAAAAAAAGCACCCGAAGGTGCTTTTTTCAAAACTTTTATACCAGTTGTATTGGATTAGTAAACGTTTATTAGCAAAATAAATATGCTGGCTTACTATCAGTCCATTAAAACGGGTATTAGTTCATGCCGTATTTTTTAAGCTTCTTACGTAAAGTACCACGGTTGATACCTAGTAAGATTGCTGCACGAGTTTGGTTACCACGCGTATACGTCATTACTTCTTCAAGTAATGGTGCTTCTAGCTCAGAAAGAACAAGGTCGTATACGTCTTGTACGTCTTGACCATTAAGTTGCTTTAAGTAGTGATGAACCGCTTTTTTCACTGCATCACGCAACGGCTGTGGTTTCTCGTGTGACTGTACATGAGGGTTTGTGATAAATGGAGAAGTCACGTTTTGTTCGAACATCGTTATATGTCTCTTTCTTTCTTAGTTAGCTGCTAGTGTTTTAAAGTATTCTTCTAATGCGTCGATTTGTGCCTGTGGGTTATCTAACGCATTAAATACTCGCCTAAACTGACCGTCACTGTCATGGGTTTGCAAATACCAAGATACATGCTTTCGAGCGATACGCGCTCCCATTGGCTCCCCGTAAAACTGATGAAGATTGTCTAAATGCTCCATCAAAATGCTTCGCACCTCTGCAATTTCAGGTGCTGGCAAATGTTCTCCAGTTCGCAAATAGTGGTCTATCTCCCTAAAAATCCAAGGGCGACCTTGGGCGGCTCGACCAATCATAATGGCATCTGCACCCGTATAATCTAAAACCTGTTTTGCTTTTTCTGGTGATGTAATATCACCATTGGCGACAACAGGTATAGATACTGAACGTTTAATATCCCTAATTGTGGCGTACTCCGCTTCACCTTTATACATACATGCGCGCGTGCGTCCATGTACAGCCAGTGAAGCAATGCCATAGCGTTCAGCTATGCTCGCAATCTCGACACCATTACGGTTATCCTGATCCCATCCAGTGCGGATTTTCAGTGTTACTGGGACATCGACTGCATTAACAACCGCATCGAGTATCTCTTCTACTAATTCAGGAAACTGTAATAAGGCAGAGCCTGCGAGTTTCTTATTCACTTTTTTAGCAGGGCACCCCATATTAATATCTATGATTTGTGCACCATTGCTGACATTGAATTGTGCTGCCTGTGCCATAAGCTCAGGATCGGCTCCGGCAATTTGCACCGAGCGAATACCCGATTCACCGCTGTGATCCATACGGTTCATCGACTTTTCGGTTTTCCACACTTTCGGGTTCGACGAGAGCATTTCAGATACAGCAAGCCCCGCGCCTAAGCGTCGGCAAAGTTGTCGAAATGGTCTGTCTGTAATGCCTGCCATAGGCGCGACAATTACATTGTTCTCAAGTTGGTATGAACCGATACGCACTGTTATTCAATAGGCCTCTTTTCAAGGGGCGCTAAGTTTACGGTTTTTTTTCCAAAAATCAAAGGCTATAAATTGAACAAAAGTGACTTTTTTTTGCCCTTTTTGTATTGACTTTTGATAACAGTTTGACGAGCGGGTCGATTTGTTTGTTATTTAAACAAAAAAAATTTAGCCGTTTTAAAATGGTAAAATTTACGCATGTAAAAATAAGGTAAAGCCTGTTAAATAGTGGCTTTACCTTGCGTGTTATGGATTAAAAGTATTGTGTGTTTTATGCCTTTTTTGTGCCGCTCACGCGTGTCCATTCACCTTCAATGGCGATATCATCAAGGGCTAAAAATGGGGCATAAACGTCGGCAACTGATTGCGCTTGCTCTTCTAAAATACCTGACATGGCAATTTTACCATTGGGTTTCAACAACCCTAAAATGATCTCATGAAGCTCCCTTAATGGTTGCGCAAGAATGTTTGCAACGACGATATCAGCGCTAAATTCAGGCTGATCTTCTGGCAAGTAAACTTCAAGTTTGTCGGCCACGCCATTACGCTCGGCATTATCGCGGCTCGCTTCAATGGCCTGTGGGTCAATATCGATACCGATCATACGCTCAGCACCTAATTTTATGGCCGCTATGCCTAAAATACCCGAGCCACAGCCAAAATCGACCACAGTTTTACCTGTTAGATCTTGGCTTTCTAGCCACTTTAAACATAGTGCAGTCGTTGCGTGTGTACCCGTACCAAATGCAAGGCCTGGGTCAAGCAATACGTTAACAGCGTCAGGATCAGGAATATCTCGCCAACTCGGACAGATCCAAAGGCGTTCACCAAATTGAATCGGATGGAAGTTGTCCATCCACTCACGTTCCCAGTCTTTGTCTTCAAGTTGTTCAATTTTATAAACAAGCTTGTCAGCGAGTGTCGCTTCTGCTTTTAATGTCGCCACTACACTGTCCATATCATGGTTAGCGTCATAGAGGCCAATCACTGTGGTATCAGCCCATAGTTGAACGGTCCCCAGTTTTGGTTCATAAATCGGGGTGTCTTTTGCATCGACATAAGTCACTGATGCACTACCTGTGTCCATCAGTAAATCACTGATCATGTCAGCATTATCAGCGTTTGCATTAATTCGAATTTGGATCCAAGCCATGATAATCTCTCGAATAGAAAAAAGGCCGCAACAGCGGCCTTTTAGTTATTAATAGTGCAGTGTAATTACTTCGCGTCTAAGAAGCTTTTTAGTAAGTCTGAGCGAGAAGGATGACGTAATTTACGTAACGCTTTCGCTTCGATTTGACGAATACGTTCACGTGTTACGTCAAATTGTTTACCTACTTCTTCTAATGTATGGTCTGTGTTCATATCGATACCAAAACGCATACGAAGTACTTTCGCTTCACGGGCCGTTAAGCCAGCTAATACGTCGTTGGTTGCGCCACGTAGCGATTCCATCGTTGCAGAATCAATTGGCGAATCAATGGTCGTATCTTCAATGAAGTCACCTAAGTGCGAATCTTCATCATCACCGATTGGCGTTTCCATTGAAATAGGCTCTTTCGCGATTTTCAATACCTTACGAATTTTATCTTCAGGCATTAACATACGCTCAGCTAATTCTTCTGGATTAGGTTCGCGACCCATTTCTTGTAACATTTGACGAGAAATACGATTCAGCTTGTTGATCGTCTCTATCATGTGCACAGGAATACGGATAGTACGCGCTTGGTCTGCAATTGAACGTGTAATTGCTTGACGGATCCACCATGTTGCATAAGTCGAGAACTTATAACCACGACGATACTCGAACTTATCAACCGCCTTCATTAGACCAATATTACCTTCTTGAATAAGGTCTAGGAATTGTAGTCCACGGTTGGTATATTTTTTCGCAATCGAAATTACAAGACGTAAGTTAGCTTCTACCATTTCCTTTTTCGCACGGCGAGCTTTCGCTTCACCAATGCTCATGCGGCGGTTGATGTCTTTAATACGTTCAATACTTAAACCCGTACTTTCTTCGATAGCGCTTAATTTTTGGATACAGCGAATGATCTCAGGTTTTACTTCTTCAAGCTTAACTGAGTGTTTATCGTTAGCTGCAATTTCAAGGTCGATCCAGCTAGTATCTGTTTCATTATTAGCAAAGTGCTTAACAAACGTTTTCTTTGGAAGCTTAGCAATTTGAACCGCTTGCTTCATGATAAGACGTTCTTGAACACGCACTCTGTCCATCATTTCGCGCATGTTATTTACCATGCGGTCAAACTGTTTTGGAACTAGCTTAAATGTTTTAAATAATTCGCCGATTTCGGTAATAGCAGCTAATGAGTCAGGATGAGAGCGACCTTTTTCTTCAAATGTATCACGCGCTTTATTATAAAGATCACGTAGATTTTCGAAGTGAATGCGTGCTTCTTCAGGATCTGGTCCTGTATCAGCTTCATCATCATCACCGTCGTCATCATCATCACTGTCTTCATCGTCGCTATCATCGTCTTCTTCGTCTAACTGTTCTTCGTTTAACTCAGAACCGATATGCGTTGCCGAAATTTGTGATTCGTCTTCATTATTAGGATCGAAAAAGCCTGAAATAATGTCGCTTAAGCGCATTTCTTCAGCTTCAAATTTATCCCACTGCTCGAGTAGGTAAGTAATTGCTTCAGGGTATTCAGCAACTGAAATCTGAACTTGGTTGATACCTTCTTCGATACGCTTAGCGATTACAATTTCGCCTTCACGCGTAAGTAGTTCAACAGTACCCATTTCACGCATGTACATGCGGACAGGGTCAGTTGTTCGACCGATCTCTTTTTCTACAGTCGCAAGTGCAGCGGCCGCGGCTTCTGCTGCGTCTTCGTCTGTCGTTGTTTCTTGCATCATTAATTCATCGGCATCAGGTGCGTTTTCACTTACCTTGATACCCATATCATTAATCATGCTAATGATATCTTCTACCTGATCTGAGTCGATAATGTCTTGTGGAAGGTGATCATTAACTTCTGCAAAAGTTAAATAACCTTGCTCTTTACCTTTTTGAATCAGAAGCTTTAATTGTGACTGAGGAGTTGGATCCATAGAGATTTATTCTTCCACTCTGAAAGTTGATACAACAGGCGCCAGCTCGCTTTATAAGCGAAACGAAAACTAACTAGACGCAGTGAATAGCACAGTATAACAGCATAATTCAAATCTGACTAGCTGTTGCTGCCTTTTAACGCTTGTGTCAGTAAGTGACACTCAAGACGTTCTTCGCTTGTTAACCCTTGGGTCTTGTCTTTTATTAATAGGGTCTCTAGTCGATAATTTAAACACTGGTCTTCAATAAATTTAAAAGTATTTTTAAAAACAGTTTCTAAACGATCGTCATTTATTTGATGTTGCCAAGTTGCTAATTTAACAAGGGCATCATACTGCGCACTATCACGAAATGACTCAAGAATTTGTGCCGTGGTTATTCCTGGTCGCTCTAGTGCTAAGTGTTGGATATGCAAAAAAAGTTCAATACCGGCAATTTTCATTTCTGCCAACTCTGGCATATAAGCAATGCTGGTCGCTAAGTTTGGATGTTGCAATAAAATACCGATTGCTTGGCGCATTGGCGTGATTTTAAATTTACGTTCAATTGCATGTTGCTGCTTTGGTGATTTTACGCGGTTATTTAACTGTTCTCGCGTTCGACCAATTAAGCGGCCAAGGTGTTCTAAAATATTCTCTTGGTAAAAATCACTGGGAATTTTTTCAATCAGCGGCAGGGCATCACTCAGTAATTTTGCTTTACCTGCATCCTGGGTTAGGTCAACCTCTTGGCTGAGCTTATTAAAGAGCACTTTACTAAAATCATCTGCGTCATTTAATCGTGCTTCAAAAGCGTCTTTGCCTTCTTTTTGTACCAGCGAGTCTGGATCTTCACCGTCAGGTAGAAATACAAATTGTAATGACTTTCCATCTGCAAGGTAAGGAAGTGCATTCTCAAGTGCACGCCAAGCAGCATCGCGACCAGCACGGTCACCATCGTAACAGCAAATCACTTTATCTGTGGTTCTGAATAATGTGTGCATATGCTCTGCGGTGGTTGCTGTACCAAGGGCTGCAACGGCATATTCAATGCCTTGCTCAGCTAAAGCAACCACATCCATATAGCCTTCAACAATTAAAATATGTTCCAGTTTTTTATGAGCTTGCTTAGCTTCGTACAAGCCGTAAAGTTCAAAACCTTTATGGAAAATACGCGTTTCTGGTGAATTGAGGTATTTAGGCCCTTGATCTGCTTGCATTACACGGCCACCAAACGCGATTACCCGGCCGCGTTTGTCGCGAATAGGGAACATGAGTCGGTCACGGAAAAAGTCAAATTGGCGACCAGACGACTTTTCAGAGGCAAGCTTTAACTCTACTAGCTGTTCTTTTTGCTCTTTATTGCGGCCTAGTTGCTGACACAGTGCTTCCCACTCACTCGGGGCATAGCCAATCATGAATTTTTTTGCTGTTTCGCCACTTAAACCACGACCTTTAATATAATCAATCACGGTTTTAGAATTAACATGATGCTTTAGTTGATGCTGATAAAAGCGTGCAGCATGGAGCATTAAATCGTAATCAGAGCGCTTTTGTTCAGCGGTGCGTTGCGGACCTGAGCTTGTGCCTTGCTCGCGAGGTACGTCTAAATTGAGCATACTCGCTAATTCTTCGATAGCATCAACAAATTCTAGTTTGTCATATTCCATGACAAATGAAATGGCATTACCATTCGCACCACAGCCAAAGCAATGATAAAACTGTTTATCTTGGGAGACGGTAAAAGAAGGGGTTTTTTCGTTATGAAAAGGACAGCAAGCTTGGTAGTCTTTTCCCGCTTTTTTTAGGCCAACTTTTGAATCAATTAACTCAACAATATCGGTACGAGCGAGTAAATCATCAATAAACTGTCGAGGGATTTTTCCGGCCATGGCTGTTGTTTTTTCCTGCACTATTTTTGCATTTAAAGTAAGATTTGAACACAAAAGGTGATTATATAAAAGCTCAAAAGCAAGAAACCGAGCACTAGGCTCGGTTTGCTTGAATCATACATCTGTATGTGGGGGTTAGGCAGTTAATCGTTGCTTGATTAAGCCAGAAATCTTACCTAAATCGGCACGACCTTCAGCTTTGCTTTTGATCACTCCCATTACCTTACCCATGTCTTGCATACCCGCTGCGTTTGTATCAGCAATAGCCGAGTCAATAAGTGCTATGATTTCTTCTTCACTCAATTGTTGAGGTAAGAATTCTTCAAGAGCTTTAATCTCATTGGCTTCAATTTCAGCTAAATCTTCACGACCCGCATCAATATACTGGGTGTAAGAGTCGCGACGTTGTTTTACAAGCTTCACTAAAACAGCGGTAATACCGTCGTCGTCTAGCGTGATTTGCTCGTCAATTTCACGTTGCTTGATTGCAGCAAGTACCATGCGGATAGGCTTAAGACGTTCTTTGTCTTTTGCCTTCATCGCATCTTTTTGCGCATCTTTTAGCGTTAATAAAAGGCTCATTTATACAAGACCAAATACTGATTAGTATAATTTAACGCGACGTGCGTTATCGCGAGAAAGCTTCTTCATGTGACGCTTTACTGCAGCAGCTTTTTTACGCTTACGCTCAGCTGTTGGTTTTTCATAGTGCTCGCGACGACGAACTTCTGAAAGGATACCTGCTTTTTCACATGAACGCTTGAAGCGACGAAGTGCTACGTCAAACGGTTCGTTCTCTCTTACTTTAATTACTGGCATTAAAAATTCACCTACCTAAATAATGAGCGTTGCTCAAGTTGATCGAATAACGATCAAGTGGTTCAAAAATGGTGCGGTATTGTAATCCGAAGCAACACCACATGTAAAGGATAATATTAACAGAAACTGGGATGGCAAAACAGCGTTAATTTGTCGCGCGTTGATACAAGCGACAAATTACTTGCCCAGCGGTTTTTTCTTTTAATAGCAACCAGTTACTAGGAGTATCTAAGCTTTTTAGTTCACTTTCAACTTCCACATAAATTAACGCTTGCTCAGTTAACCATTGATTTGATTCGAGTAATAAACAACTTTTTTCGGCCAAATTTTGGCGAAATGGTGGGTCAACAAAAACTAGATCAAACTGTTTATTTTCATCATTATTATCTAATAGCGCTAGGCTATTACCCTGTTTTACAGTGGCATTATCAAGTTGCAAAGTGGCTATGTTATTGTTTAGCTGTGCCGCTGCGCTTTTATCAAGTTCAAAAAAGACCGTATGTGCAGCAAACCGAGAAAGCGCTTCAAAACCAAGCCCTCCAGAACCAGCATAGCAATCGAGTACGCTTGCACCTCGGGTATCTTGCATTAACCAATTAAACACGGTTTCCTTTATTCGATCCGTTGTTGGGCGTAAGCCTTGTACATCTTTGACCGGAAGTTTTCTACCGCGAAATTGACCACTAATGATACGAATAAAACCATGGCTTGATTTATTGCTTGTCGCTTTAATTTGGCGATTAGGTGTTGATTTTTTTCTCATTTAACTCACTAATAAATGGTAACTGATACCTAGCTCAGATAATATTGTGCTTTATAGCTAGTGTGTCATTTTTCTACTGCACTAAAAGTGTTACTATTAGTGTCTTAGCGATAGATGGTACCCGTTTTGGTTTGGCTGAAAGTAGCTGAACTATCACCAACCTATTATTCATGTAAGTTTATCAGATTTTTATAAGTGGTTATTAGCAAGTATGGCAAAAAAAAATAAATTCTTGTCTTGGTTTGGTTTTGGCAAATCAGAAAAACAACAAACAGAGCAAGCAGCAAAAGAGGCTGATAACCAGAAGCAATTAGAAGAACAACAGCGTATTGAAGCCGAAAAGGCGGAAGCTGAACGCTTAGAGCAAGAGCGTATTGAAGCCGAAAAGGCGGAAACCGAACGCTTAGAGCAAGAGCGCATTGCAGCAGAAAAAGCGGAAGCTGAACGTTTAGCTCAAGAGCAGCAAGCGGCAGAGCAACAACGTCTGGAACAACAAGCCCGTCTCGCTGAGCAAGAAGCAGCAATGAAATTAGAGCAAGAACGCGTTGCTGCTGAAAAAGCAGAGCGTGAAGCTGAGCAAGCTGCTGCAGAAAAGGCAGAGGCTGAACGTTTAGAGCAAGAGCGTATCGCAGCTGAAAAGGCAGAAGCGGAGCGTTTAGCTCAAGAGCAGCAAGCGGCAGAGCAACAACGTCTGGAACAACAAGCTCGTCTTGCTGAGCAAGAAGCTACAATGAAATTAGAACAGGAACGCGTTGCTGCTGAAAAGGCGCAGCGTGAAGCCGAGCAAGTTGCAGTAGAGCAGGCAGAAGCAGAGCGTTTAGAGCAAGAGCGTATTGCAGCAGAAAAAGCACAAGCTGAGCGTCTAGAGCAAGAACGCATTGCTGCAGAAAAGGCAGAAGCAGAGCGTTTAGAGCAAGAACGCATTGCTGCAGAAAAGGCAGAAGCAGAGCGTTTAGAGCAAGAACGCATTGCAGCAGAAAAGGCAGAAGCTGAGCGTGTAGAACAAGAGCGCATTGCAGCAGAAAAAGCACAAGCGGAACGCGTTGAACAAGAACGCATTGCTGCTGAAAAGGCGGAAGCTGAGCGTGTAGAACAAGAGCGTATTGCAGCAGAAAAGGCGGAAGCTGAACGTGTAGAACAAGAGCGTATTGCAGCAGAAAAAGCACAAGCGGAACGCGTTGAACAAGAACGCATTGCTGCTGAAAAGGCGGAAGCTGAGCGTGTAGAACAAGAGCGCATTGCTGCTGAAAAGGCTGAAGCTGAACGTGTAGAACAAGAGCGCATTGCTGCTGAAAAGGCTGAAGCTGAACGTGTAGAACAAGAGAAAGCTGCACAAGCCGCCACTGAAAAACCAAAGAAAGAAGGTTTCTTCGCACGCCTTAAAAAAGGCCTATTAAAAACTCGTGTTAATATTGGCTCTGGCTTTGCTTCTATCTTTAGCGGTAAGAAAATTGACGATGAGTTATTTGAAGAACTTGAAACACAGCTGTTAACAGCAGATTTAGGTGTTGATACAACAATGAAGTTGATTGATAACCTAACTGATGCAGCGGATCGTAAGCAGTTAAAAGATGGTGATGCTCTTTATGAGTTAATGAAGCAAGAAATGGCTGATATGCTTAAAACTGCTGAGCAGCCGTTGGTTGTTTCAGGTGATAAAAAGCCATTTGTGATCTTAATGGTGGGTGTCAATGGCGTTGGTAAAACAACGACTATCGGTAAACTAGCGAAGCAATTCCAAAGTGAAGGTAAGTCGGTCATGTTAGCCGCAGGTGACACCTTCCGTGCTGCTGCTGTTGAGCAGCTACAAGTATGGGGTGAGCGTAACAGCATTCCGGTCATTGCTCAGCATACTGGCGCAGACAGTGCCTCAGTTGTATTTGATGCTTTTCAAGCGGCAAAAGCACGTAATGTAGATGTGTTAATCGCTGATACAGCAGGGCGTTTGCAAAATAAAGATAACCTTATGCAAGAGCTTGAAAAAATAGCCCGCGTAATGAAAAAAATAGACCCTGATGCGCCGCATGAAGTCATGTTAACAATTGATGCGGGTACGGGTCAGAATGCGATTAGCCAAGTAAAACTTTTTAATGAATGCGTTGGTTTAACTGGTATCACATTGTCTAAGTTAGATGGTACGGCAAAAGGTGGAGTCATCTTTGCTGTAGCAGATAAATTTAATATTCCAATTCGTTACATAGGTGTTGGTGAGGGAATTGACGACCTGCGTACCTTTAACAGTAATGACTTCATTGATGCGCTGTTTAGCCAAGATGAGGACGATGCATAACTAATTAAAAAGGGAGTTAACTCCCTTTTTAGCTGTAAGATGATTGATAATTAAAATGATAAATTTTCAGCAAGTCAGTAAAACCTATCCGGGGGGCCATCGTGCCCTTGAAAAAGTCAGCTTTCATATTAAGCCTGGCGAGCTTGCTTTTTTAACAGGCCATAGTGGTGCTGGTAAAAGTACTTTGTTAAAGCTCATTAGCCTCATGGAGCGCCCATCAGCAGGGCAGGTACTAATAAATGGTGTGGATTTAAATGCCGTTAAGTCACGCCAGGTGCCGTATATTCGTCGTGATATTGGTATTATTTTTCAGAACCATCGCCTTTTAGAGCGTTATTCTGTATTTGATAATGTTGCCTTACCGCTTGTGATTGAAGGAACGCACCACAAGCAAATTGCTAAACGTGTTCATGGTGCATTAGATAAGGTTGGCTTGCTCGATAAAGCTAAATGTAGCCCTGCTACTTTATCTGGTGGTGAACAACAGCGTGTAGGAATAGCTAGAGCGATTGTTAATTCGCCACCGATTTTATTAGCTGATGAACCAACAGGTAATTTAGATCCTGAGCTTTCAATGGATATCCTGCGCTTATTCGAGGATTTTAATCACCATGGTACAACGGTATTAATTGCAACTCATGATATTGGCTTGATTGCCCGTATGCGTTACCGCAGCCTTACGTTAAAGGATGGTCGAATGATTCAAGATCCGTTAGCGGAGGAAACACTATGAGCTTATTATTCAAAAGTCGTTCAAGCCAAACAGAGGGACAACAAAAATCACTTTTTGCTTCGCCTTACTTTTTTATAATGAACCTTATTCGACAAGGTGTGCACAGCCTCGGTGAAATGTGGCGAACACCTCTTGCATCACTGATGACGATTGCTGTTTTAGGCTTGAGTTTAACCTTACCGGCCACTTTGTATCTAGTGGTTAAAAATGTATCTCAAGTGAGTAGTGGTTTTGAAGACGCGGCAGAAATTTCGTTGTTTGTTAAAGAAAGTATGACTCAGCAACAAACGCAAACCCTAGTGAAACGTTTAGCTCTTTATCCTGAAATCGATAAAGTGGAGTTTATTTCAAAAGGGGATGCACTTACTGAGTTTAAACAGGTATCTGGTTTTGGCCAAGCACTGGAATACCTTGATGCAAATCCACTGCCTGATGTTGTTATCGTTACACCCACTATTCGTCACCGTCAACCAAATGCAGCAGAGCAATTACTTAAAAAACTAGAGGCTGAGCGTGAGGTTGATTTTGGTAAGCTTGATATCGCGTGGCTTGAACGTTTGAATGCACTATTAAGTTTATTAAAAGAGAGCGTCATCACTATTGCCCTACTATTATTAACCTCTGTTACTTTAATCATTGGTAATACTATCCGTTTATCGATAATGGACAAAAAAGAAGAAATTCAAGTGATGAAGCTTGTCGGTGCGACAAACACCTTTATTCATGCGCCATTTTTATGGACAGGGGTGTGGTACGGTATTATTGGTGGTTTGTTCTCTTTTATTTGTGTTGCTTTAATGATGTGGTGGCTAGGCAGTGCGGTTAGTGAAGTGGCGGGCGTCTATGAAACCAGCTTTGATTTAATCGGTCTGACAATGTCGGAATTCGGCGTTTTAGTTGCACTTGCAACAGCACTCGGCTTTGTCGGGTCTTACTTATCAGTTAGCCGCTATATAAAAGAAATAGAACCCGATAAAGTATAACAATAAAGTGTAACAATTCGTTGTTACACTGCTCTATTAGCGCTAAATAAAGTAGTAATTAATTTATCGCTTTTTCAATCAAAGCTAGAATTCACCGCATATTCAGCGTGTTAGCGTAAACTAAAAATAGATAAAAAAAACCACTTGATCTGAGGTTCAAAAAAGTTTTTAATTGAAATTAGCACTCTCGCTTAAAGAGTGCTAAGATGGTTTTAAAATGTTTATCACTGAGGTGAAAAATGAGTAAAGATTTATACGCAATGGCACTTACTGTAGGTCAACAAAGCGCAAGTATGGATGGCTATCTTCAAGCTGTTAGCACTATTCCTATGCTTGATGCTGAGAAAGAAAAACAGTTAGCGACACGTCTTCAGGAAGAAGGTGATCTTGATGCTGCAAAGCAACTCATTATGTCACATCTTCGCTTTGTTGCTCACATTGCAAAAAGCTATTCAGGCTATGGTCTACCGCAAGCCGATTTGATTCAAGAAGGTAACATCGGTCTGATGAAAGCGGTAAAACGTTTCGACCCAAGTGTCGGTGTTCGTTTGGTCTCATTCGCAGTACATTGGATCAAAGCAGAAATTCACGAATACGTATTGAAAAACTGGCGTATCGTGAAAGTTGCAACAACAAAAGCGCAACGTAAGTTATTCTTCAATCTACGTAAAAACAAAAAACGTTTAGGTTGGTTCAACCAAGCTGAGGTTAGCACCGTTGCAAACGAGCTGGGTGTTAGCGAAAAAGAAGTACGTGAGATGGAATCACGTATGAGTGGCCAAGATATGGGCTTCGATTTAACGGGCGACGACAATGATGACGCACCGACAAGCACATACTCGCCAGTACAGTATTTAACAGATGGCAGTGCTGACCTTGCTGATGATATTGAAGAGCAGCAATGGCAAGAGCAATCTCATGCACGTTTATTTAGCGCATTAAAAACCCTAGATGAGCGTTCGCAAGATATCGTTAGTGCGCGCTGGTTAGCGGATGATAAAGCAACACTGCAAGAGCTTGCTGAAAAATACAATGTGTCAGCTGAGCGTGTTCGCCAGCTAGAAAAAACAGCGATGAAAAAGCTGCAATCAGCAATGAGCTAATAGCGATCGCTATAGCAAACCATCTCTAGTAGACTACAGAGCCTCGCAAATGCGGGGCTTTTTGTTTTAAGGACGCGGTATGTCACAGATTGATTATCAACATGTATTAGATGAAATAACCAAAGAAGTTCAGCCATTACTGAGCCAAGGTAAGGTTGCTGACTATATTCCTGCGTTAGCAGAGGTTGAGCCAAATCAGTTCGCTATAGCGATTCATACCGTAGACGGTCAAACTTACTGCGGTGGTGATTGTAGTGCGCGTTTTACTATTCAATCAGTTTCTAAAGTGATGACCCTGACTTTAGCGCTTCAGCGTTATGGGGATGAATTATGGCAGCGAGTAGGTAAAGAGCCTTCTGGTACAGCGTTTAACTCATTGACCCAACTTGAGTTTGAACATGGCATCCCGCGTAACCCATTTATTAATGCTGGTGCCATTGTGACATGTGATGCGCTTTACAGTCGACTGTCTGCACCGATGCATTCTATGCTTGAATCATTTCGGCAGTTATCAGGGAATCCAAGCGTCATAATCGACAAAAAAGTGGCTAACTCTGAATATGAGTTTCGTCATCGCAATGCGGCCATGGCACATTTAATGAAATCATTTGGTAATTTTAATAACGAAGTAGATGATGTCTTATGGGCTTATTTTAATTTCTGTGCCATCGAATTGAACTGCGTTGAATTAGCAAAAGCTTACAATTATCTCGCTAATCAGGGCAAAGATGCCAACGGCAATAAAGTGCTGAGTGCAAGGCAAAATAAACAACTTAACTCGTTACTGTTTACCAGTGGTTTATACGATGCAGCGGGGGACTTTGGTTACCGTGTCGGTATGCCCGGAAAATCAGGAGTATCTGGAACAATCTTAGCAGTACTACCTAATCAGTTTACGGTTGCGGTATGGGCACCACGTTTAAATTCATATGGTAACTCAGTGGCTGGGATAGCGGCCCTTGAGCGCTTATCCCAGAAACTGGATATTTCGATTTTTTAGTCGCGATTACTGCTCCCAGTATACTTGCTCTAAACAATCTTCACGTTCAGGTAAGCCACGCGATAAACGTGGTGAGTGCTGAACAAGCACTTCATAACTTGCACGGTTAGCGTATTTACTAATTTGTGCAAGCGATGAGTACGTCATAGCAGGTTGCTGATGCTTCGCTGAGTTTGCCACATTGAGTTTGTGGTAAACGTTTGCTGATAAATCATGTAATACCGCAGCAAGCGCACAATCACCTGCACCGTTTGTGTTTTTGATGCTATCAGGACCACCCATAAACGGTGCGGTATGGCTATAGGCACGAATAGGGTTTTGGCAGTCATCTTTGCGCATTGCGCGCGAAAACTCGTAACGGTTAAAATCTGCGATTGCACCTGGTAGAAGCGGGTATTCTGTTTCGCGCTTGAATGAATCATCTACATAACCGGCCATAAATAAGCCTTTCTCGCCAGCTGTGCATATCACTAAGTCAGTCCAATCAAGGGCTTTATCTGCTGCAAGAAGCGGATCTTCAAAACCTGTAATGGCGAGACCTTCTTCCTCGTTCATCGCAAGAATATCAACATGTTCTTTAACAAATTCAGCCCACCAAGTAGGGTCTTGTTCAATTAAGAACTTAGTGCCGAGTGTTAATACCACAGGGACACCTGCATCATTGGCATACTTAACAGCCTGCATTGTTGCGTCGGTCATGGTTTCATCGCCTTGTGTACGCATTAAGTAGGCGCTGATCACCAGTGCTGAAGAGTTCTCTATGAGCTCTTTATCGATTGATTCAGGGCGAAGGTGGTTCATAAGGCCTGCACTAATGGCGAAAGTACGTTCACCCGTTTCGTCAATCAAGGTAAAGCAGCGACCGATGGGTCCGTCAACCGGTTGTAAGTAATTAAGATCTACGCGGCTAGAGGTATTACATAAAAAGCGGTATGCATAACTACCAATTTTGATATTTTCACTCATCACACCAAGTAGTACTGAGCGGTCATCAGCAAGTGTTGAGTAATTGTGCATTGTGTTGCCAATAGTGCCACCAGCAAACTCATAATCGACCATATTATTGAGCTTTAGGCGGTCGTATAGGGCATTGGTAATATCGTTATCAATGACTTGCGACATACCACGGCGCAATTGAAATTCATCAAGGAAAGCTTGATCAACTTTAGCTTCAATGTCGACCACAATTTGATCGATACCGGTTATATAACTACGTTGTAGTCGTTCCGTTGAGTTGAGTTGATTAGTAAGTGGATCTTTAGCTTCCACTGGAAAATAATGTTTATGCCTGCGGCGTCCAGGAAATTTCATTTGCTACCCGTGTATTGATATCAATTGCAAATTGTAAATCAACAAATTTACCTAGTTGAATTGCTATTAGCGAAATAAAAAAAGCGCGAGATTATAGCGCAATATGGGTCCGTTGAGCCATGAAAAAGCCACTAAAATTTGCGTTAATTTTTAAGTGTAGCAGTATTTATTGCCCTTTTTATTGACTAACTAGGTATAATTACTCACAGTTTTACAAGTTTTGTGTGATTTATGAGCGAACAATATAGTGACGAGTATTGGATGGAAAAAGCCCTCACTTTTGCAAGTAAAGCAGAAGCGATTGATGAAATTCCTGTTGGTGCAGTACTGGTAAAAGATAATCAACTCATTGCTTATGGTTATAACCGCTCAATTACTGATAATGACCCCTCTGCTCATGCTGAGATGATGGCTATACGTGAAGGGGGTAAAGTACTTAATAACTATCGTTTGATTGATTGTACTTTATATGTGACCTTAGAGCCTTGTTCTATGTGTGCAGGATTGTTAGTGCATAGTCGTATCAAACGTTTGGTATTTGGTGCTAAAGATGCAAAAACAGGATCTGCAGGGTCAATTATGAACCTATTACAAGAACCAAGACTAAATCATCAAGTTGAAGTAACCGGTGACGTAATGAGTGAACAGTGTGGCGCGGTAATTTCAGCGTTTTTTAAACGCCGTAGAAAAGAGAAAAAAGCGGCGAAGCTTGCTGCTCGCAACGCCTAGTTAAACAACCGGCGTTGCTGGGGTTTCTTGTGCTTCCATTAATTGCATGGCAAATAAACGGCGGCGCCAAATAACTTTTTTGTGTGTGTTACGTAGCATGATGCGACGGCGTGTCGCTGTAGAGTAAATCACATTACGTTTAAATTTATGTGTGGTACGTCTTCTTTTTAACATGTGAGCTCCTAAAGTGAGAGAAAGCATGGCATGAATTGGGATATTGTTCTAGAAGATAATGATCATTTGATGACAAGTAAACTGATTTCTGCTGTATTGGTTAGTTATTGTTTAACTTGTTTTGTTCAGTATTAGCAGCTTGTTGCTCATTGTCAGGTTTGCTCTGCTTGTTGTCATTATCCGGCAAGTTAGGGTCTTCTTGTTGCGTTATTGCTTCTTCATCACTCGGGTTTGAAATAGCGTCATTTTCATCAAGCCAAACTAAAGCGTCATAGTAACGACGAATGTTATCAACGTATTTCACGGCAACATCACCACGTGCATAGCCATATTTAGTTTTACGGTAATAGCGTTTTTTAATTAAAAGCGGTAAACGTTTTTTCACATCAGCCCATTTATCCGGGCTTGCACCTTCTTGTTCGGTAATAATACGCGCATCATTTACATGCCCCCAACCTACATTATATGAAGCGAGCGCAAACCATGTACGGTCAGGTTGTGGGATCCGCTCAGGGATCCAAGAGATTAGCTGGGCTAAATATTCAGCGCCACCTTTGATATTTTGCTCTGGTGCTAAACGGTTGGTTACGCCAACTTGTTTGGCAGTGGCTTGAGTTAACATCATGATACCACGGACCCCAGTAGGCGATTTAGCCTTAGGGTTCCACATCGATTCTTGATAGCTCAGTGCAGCAAGTAAGCGCCAGTCAATATTACCAGCATATTGTTCAAACCAAGGCTGGTACTTTGGTAAGGTTTCTTTAATCGCTTCGATATAGGCAAGGGTATTTACATAGTTAAACTGGCGTACATGACCAAAGTACTTTTCTTCAAGTACGTAAAGCTGGTTCGTTTGTTTTATATCGCCAAAAAAAGGCACCATTAAAGCATATAAAGAGTCATCACCATCTTTTCTTAAAACCCATGCAATTGGATCGTTTCGGGTGACCGAAAAGCCAATGCTTAAATTAGGATGGTAACGGCGAAACAGTGACAATGTATGCGAGTCAGCGAGGGTGTAGTCAATCTCACCATCAATCACAGCTTGCAACAATTCTTCTTCATCCATGTCCTCAGTTTCATTCCAGCTCAAAGTCGGGTGAAGTTGTTTTAATTGCTGTAAAGCAAGTGAGTGACTGCTTTTTGCAAGCACAGTTAAGTTGCCAGTTAAATCGTCGAATTCGCGGGGGCGGACACGGCCTTGTTTGTAAACTAGTTTCTGACTAATTGTGCGATAAGTTGGACCGAAGCGGTAATGCTTAGCGCGAATCGTATTGTACGTAAGCCCTGAAGCTATTACGTCTAAGTCGCCATTTTCTAGGCGGGTGAACATATCTGATAAGTTAAAAAAGGGCACCATTTCAAGTTCAACACCGACATAGTCAGCAAACTCTTGAGCAAGCTCATACTCGAAGCCTTGCACACCTTGTGGCGCTTGATAGTAATTACTCGCGCCGGCTAAAGTACCAACTCTAATTTTATTCTGCGCCTTGATATGAGCTAGTTGCGAAGGCTGTTGTTGCATATCGCATGCACATAACATGAGCACTAAACTAAAAATAGCGAGTAACTTTTGCATAGATTATAAATGCCCCTTAAACCATTACCTTACCGTTATAGCAAAACTTCAAAGCTGCGTCACTTGGCGAATAGTTTTATATATCTATTTTAAATTAATAAAGGCATCAAGGTTGCAAATAGATAAGTCATACAGAACAAGAACCTGCGAAAAAATAACGGGTATTAGGGTGCTCGATTGTTGCAAACGTAAAAGCGGTTATGAAGATTATTTAAATAAAAGCGCAATTTTGAGTTAAATCTAGGCGTTATTTGCACTATAATACGCGCCTAAAATATCGTTCAATCCCTAACCCCGGATGAAAATACCTATGTTGATCCTTCGTGGTGCACCAGCACTTTCCGATTTTAGAGTTCAGAAAATTTTAGCGCGTTGCCAACAGGCACAACTTCCAGTCACTGACGTTTATGCCGAGTTTATGCATTTTGCTGATCTTACTGCTGAACTTTCAGCCGATGAGCAAACAAAGCTAGAAAAGCTGCTTACTTATGGTCCAACGATTGCCGAGCATACCCCTGCTGGCACGTTAATTCTTGTAACGCCGCGTCCAGGTACTATCTCGCCTTGGGCATCAAAAGCAACTGACATCGCGCATAACTGTGGCTTAAGCCAAGTTCACCGTGTTGAGCGTGGTATTGCATACTACGTTGAAGGTCAGCTATCAGCTGAACAAACAGCTGAAGTCGCAGCGTTATTACATGACCGTATGACTGAAGCAACGCACGCGGATATGGCTGACGCAGCTAAATTATTCCGTCACGATGAGCCGCGTCCAATGTCATCAGTTGACATTTTAGGTGGTGGCCGTGAAGCACTTGCTAAAGCAAACGTTGAGCAAGGTTTTGCACTTGCAGATGACGAAATTGATTACTTGGTAGAAAACTTCCAAAAGTTGGGGCGTAACCCGAACGACATCGAATTATTCATGTTTGCACAAGCAAACTCTGAACATTGTCGTCACAAAATCTTTAACGCTGATTGGACAATTGATGGCATCGAACAGCCAAAATCATTGTTCAAAATGATCAAAAACACCTACGAGCAAAATCCTGAAAACGTGTTATCTGCCTATAAAGATAACGCAGCGGTAATGAAAGGCTCAGTAGCGGGTCGTTTCTTCCCGAACAATGAAGGCGAGTATGCATACCATCAAGAAAACATCGAAATCTTGATGAAAGTTGAAACGCACAACCACCCAACAGCGATTGCGCCATTCTCAGGTGCATCAACAGGTTCGGGTGGTGAGATTCGTGATGAAGGTGCAACTGGCCGTGGTTCTAAACCTAAAGCGGGTTTAGTCGGTTTTACAGTCTCTAACCTACGTATTCCAGGTTACGAGCAGCCATGGGAAACAGACTTTGGTAAACCTGGTCGTATCGTTAATGCACTGGATATCATGACTGAAGGTCCATTAGGTGGCGCGGCATTCAATAACGAATTTGGTCGTCCTAACTTACTTGGTTACTTCCGTACATACGAAGAAAAAGTATCAAGCCATAACGGCATCGAGGTACGTGGTTACCACAAGCCAATCATGCTTGCTGGTGGTTTAGGTAATATTCGCTCTGAGCATGTTCAAAAAGGTGAAATCCCAGTAGGTGCTAAGCTAATTGCACTAGGTGGCCCTGCAATGAACATCGGCCTAGGTGGTGGTGCTGCGTCTAGTATGACATCAGGCCAATCAAACGAAGACTTAGACTTTGCATCTGTACAACGTGAAAACCCAGAAATGGAACGTCGTTGTCAGGAAGTTATCGACAAATGTTGGCAGTTAGGTGATGCAAACCCAATCGCTTTCATCCACGATGTGGGTGCAGGTGGTCTTTCAAACGCATTCCCTGAGCTTGTCGACGACGGTGGTCGTGGTGGTAAATTCCAACTTCGTGATATTCCTAACGATGAGCCGGGTATGGCACCACACGAAATTTGGTGTAACGAATCTCAAGAGCGTTACGTATTAGCGGTTGCGGCAGAAGACTTCGCGCGCTTCGAAGCAATCTGTAAACGTGAGCGTGCAGAATATGCGGTAATTGGTGAAGCAACAGAAGAGCGTCACTTAACGGTTGAAGATAGCCACTTCGGTAACAGTCCTGTCGATCTTCCGCTTGATGTATTACTAGGTAAAGCACCAAAAATGCACCGCGAAGTTGAGTCGAAAAAAGCACAATCGCAACCATTAGACGTTGCTAACATTGATGCTGCAGATGCTGCACAACGTTTATTACGCTTACCAACGATTGCTGAGAAAACATTCTTAATCACCATTGGTGACCGTACGGTAACGGGTTTAGTTGCGCGTGACCAAATGGTGGGTCCTTGGCAGGTACCAGTCGCCAACTGTGCGGTAACAGCCGCTGCGTTTGATACTTACCACGGTGAAGCAATGTCACTGGGTGAGCGTACACCAGCTGCACTTTTAAACTACGGTGCGTCTGCTCGTTTAGCGGTGGCTGAGTCTCTAACGAACATCGCGTGTGCTAACATCGGTGGCCTTGAAAATATTAAGCTATCTGCAAACTGGATGGCTGCAGCAGGTCACCCTGGCGAAGATGCGGGTCTTTACGAGGCTGTTAAAGCGGTGGGTGAAGAGCTTTGTCCTGCACTTGGTTTAACAATCCCTGTGGGTAAAGACTCAATGTCGATGAAAACTCAATGGGATGAAAACGGTGAACAAAAATCGGTTACTGCACCATTATCGCTGATCATCACTGCATTTGGTCGTGTTGAAGATGTTCGTAAAACAGTGACGCCACAACTACGCACTGATAAAGGTGACTCATCACTCTTATTAGTTGATTTAGGTGCGGGTCAAAACCGACTGGGTGCATCAAGCCTTGCACAGGTTTATAAGCAACTAGGTGATGTGACACCTGATGTTGATAACCCTGCATTATTAAAAGGTTTCTATGACGCAATGCAAGCACTTGTAGCTGATAATAAGTTACTTGCTTACCATGACCGTTCAGACGGTGGCTTATTCACTACGGTTGCTGAAATGGCATTTGCGGGCCACACAGGTGTCACTGTTGACCTTGCAGGCTTAACAGGTTCAGACATCGAAGCGCTTTATAATGAAGAGTTAGGTGCAGTGATTCAAGTAGCTAATGACGATTTAGACGCAGTGAAAGCGGTTCTTGCTGACCACGGTTTAGCTGCTATCAGCCATGAAATTGGTACATTAAACGCTGATGACCGCGTGGTATTTACGCGTGGTGATGATGTAGTACTTAACCACACCCGTACTGAGCTTCGTACTATTTGGGCTGAAACAACTTATCAAATGCAAGCGCGTCGTGATAACCCTGAGTGTGCAAAGCAAGAGTTTGATGCTAAGTTTGATGCAAAAGACCCAGGTCTTAACGTAAAACTAAACTTTGACTTAAACGAAGATGTTGCAGCGCCTTACATTGCAACAGGTGCGAAGCCGAAAATGGCGATTCTTCGTGAGCAAGGTGTTAACTCTCACTTAGAAATGGCGGCGGCATTTAACCGCGCTGGCTTTGCTGCGGTTGACGTGCACATGAGCGATATCCTTGAAGGTCGTTTAACACTTGAGCAATTTAAAGGCTTAGTGGCATGTGGTGGTTTCTCTTATGGTGACGTACTAGGCGCCGGTGAAGGCTGGGCTAAGTCAATCTTATTTAATGAGATGGCGCGTGAGCAGTTCCAAAGCTTCTTCCACCGCGAAGATACATTCAGCTTAGGTGTGTGTAATGGCTGTCAAATGCTTTCAACATTGAAAGAATTGATCCCAGGTACTGAGCACTGGCCACGTTTCGTAACCAATAAGTCAGAGCGTTTTGAAGCTCGCTTTAGCCTTGTTGAAGTGCAAGAAAACCCATCGGTATTCTTTAATGGTATGGCAGGTTCACGTATGCCTATCGCTGTTTCTCACGGTGAAGGTCATGCTGAGTTTGCAAACAGCGATGCAATTAAAGCAGCGCTTGAGTCAGGCACTGTGGCAGTGAAATTTGTTGATAACTACGGTAACCCAACAACGCAATACCCTGCTAACCCGAATGGCTCGCCAGAAGGTATCACGGGTATTACCTCTACTGATGGCCGTGCAACGGTTATGATGCCGCACCCAGAGCGTGTATTCCGTACTGTTGCTAACTCATGGCACCCAGATGAGTGGAAAGAGGATAGCCCATGGATGCGCATGTTCCGCAACGCACGTAAAAACGTTGGCTAGAACTTAGTTATGTGCCTAGCTATACAAGCTAGGTTCATACAAGCTGTTTAAACTAAAAAGGCTGCACTATTATGTGTGGCCTTTTTGTTTATAATAAGTTAGTTGTGACTGAGTATAAGTTCAAAGGCAAGGAGAGTTTTTTGAGTTTTAAGCGAGTAAGTGTTGGGTTGCTAGGGTTCATACTGAGCATTGTGCTCTTGGCGTACCTATTCAGGTTACCACTGACATCCTGGTTCTTAACACCTATGCTTGGTAAAAGTGGCGTTGAGCTTCATTGTATTGACTGGTCATTGAGCAGCAAGCTTGATTTAAATATCGAGAAATTATGCTTAACCTATCAAGGGCAGCAAATTGAGTTAGCAGGCATTATTGCGAATAAGCAGCAGGTGACAATTTCCCGAGCTAATTTGACTGTCAGTAACTTGGCTGGCAAACAAGCACCAAACTCTAGGCAAACTGAATTTAAAAAGCTTGCTCTAACATTGCCTGAGCAAAGGCCGCTGATAAGCATTCAACAGCTTGATGTCGTCTCACCGTTTACCGACAACCCTGTTAGGTTGGCAATACATGAAAAACGCCTAAATCATTTTACGGTTTCACGGGACTTTAATGCAGATGTTGCAATATCTAATTATGAAGTGAAAGCCAATATTGCCCTTGATGATAAAATAGCTGAGCGATTCATTGAGTTACCAAAAGGTAGCCATTTTACTAGCGAGTCACAGCTTAGGTTTGATGGCATTACGGTTGCGATTGAAAGCGTAATTAATGCAAGATATCAGCATGCTATAGAGCAATGTGAGCTAAGTTTCACGGCTGAAGGACAAGCAAGTGCAAAGTATCAATTAAATCAGCAGTTTATGTATGCTGATTTATCAGCTTTAAATAATCAGCTTAGCGCTAATCGTGAGTGTTTAAACAACATAGCAAATCAACAACATCAATCATTTATTAAAGCGCAGTTACCGCTTAATTGGCAGTTACAAATTGAACAACCTGTTACTATAGAAGGTGAGCGGCTATCAGCCCCAATGGTAAAACTGCTAACAACTGAAGGGCAAAGTGAGATTACAGTAAGTAATACGGCACTTTCTTTACAAAACCCGCTTACATCACTTAATAGTCAAGTTAGGGTTGATTTTATTAGTAGAGATATTGATGAACTTAAGCTCAATGCTCATTTGAATGAAAAAAGCGTTACTGCAGATTTTCAGCTGTCATTGGATTCACTCCCTACGTTTTTAGATTTTCAGGCTGATAGCATTCAGGTTAGTGGCAATTTGAGGGTTGATGAGTTGCTTTCTAAGCTCGTAGTTAAAAAACTTACCGCTGATATCAGTGCTAAAAATGCGCTTTTAGCAGATCTAAAAATAACAGAGTTTACTAGCCACATTGTTACTCAACTAAGTGATGAGCAACATTTAAGTGCTAAACTAAGTAGTCAGGCTAAGTCTATAAACTACAATGAGATTCAAGTATTAAAAATCAATAATGAGCTCAGTGTAAATAGCGACTTAAGTGTGGGTGAGTTATTTGCCGATATTGATGCAAAAACCACAGCTGCTAAATTAATAACCCCACAAATTACCTTAAATAAGCTCTCAATAGTGACTAACGCTTTGCAAAGCCGAGCCTTACAAGCAACGCACCATGTGTTTGCCGATGGCTTAGAGGCGCTTGTCAGCCATCATATGTCCAAGGTTGCGCACCCATTTGAGTTAGTGATACCAGAACAAGCTATATCGAAGTTCAACCCTATCATCTCCCAATTCGAACCGCTCGTGACAATTACTGATGGTGTTGTTTCAGGGATCATAAAAGGCGATGTGAATTTACAGCAGGCAAAGGGGGATATTCAGATCGCAAAACTAGGCGTGCTTTATAATGACTACCTTGCTAATGACTTTGCTATAGAGATTGAAGGGGAGTTTAATTCAGGGCAGCTTAATATTGTGCCAACTAAATTTACTCTCAATGAACTGCGTGCAGGTGCCGTGGTCAAAAACATACAGGGTCAATTGCAAGTAACGGCTAATCACCCTTGCGCAGCTAATTTGACCGGACAGGTTATGGGTGGCGCATTTGTGGTTAATAAGTTTTGTCCACTGAGAGACAACCAAACCGCGACCGTTAAGTTTGAAAATATTGATGCCAGCAAATTGGTCACCCTTGATGCTGAGTCTGGAATTAGCCTAACTGGTCGCTTAGCTGGCACTCTACCTGTCGTAATAAGTAAGCAAGGTATAGAGGTAAAACAAGGGCAGTTAGTTAATCAAGGTGATGGTAAATTATTAATCACCAATAATGCTGGTTTTGAAGCAGTAAAAGCGCAACAACAAGAGCTGAGTACGACACTTAGTTTGTTAGAAAACCTAGATATCAAACAGCTAAAGAGTAGCGTTGACCTTGAATCTGATGGTTGGTTGCATTTAGATGTAAACTTACAAGGTTATAATGAACAACAGCAACAAGCGGTTAATTTTAATTATAACCACGAAGAGAATATCTTCACCTTATTAAGGGCACTACGCTTAAGTGACGAAATTACTCAAAAAGTTGAAAAAGAGTATGCAAAAAAAGGAAGCAATGATGGCTAAATGGTTAGTAATGCTAACGGCTTTGGGGCTTTTAAGTGCCTGTACTCACCGTGTTGAGGTGGCGGCTAAAGAGCCAATTACAATCAACTTAAACGTAAAAGTTGACCATGAGATCCGCGTTAAAGTGGATAAAGAACTTGATACCCTATTCAGTGATGACAGTGAATTATTCTAAGGAGCAAACATGCGTAAATTACAACTTAAAAAATTGAATGTGATCACTTTAATTAGTGCTGTTTGTTTATCATTTTCTGCTTGGGCAATTAGCCTAGATGATGCAAAGAACCAAGGTTTGGTAGGTGAAGATAGCTCGGGGTATTTAGGGTTAGTGGTAAATAATAGTGAAGCAAAAGCGCTTATTAGCGATATTAATGCTAAGCGTAAAGAGCAGTATTTAAAACTCGCGAAAAAGAACAACCTGTCTTTATCGCAAGTGGAATCCCTTGCTGCAGCAAAAACCATCGAGAAAACAAAGTCTGGCCATTATATTGAAGTAAATGGTGAGTGGGTAAAAAAATAGCCTTTGAACTAACTAAAAAGCCAGCAATGCTGGCTTTATTTTTTATCGATACAGCTTTTTAACAGCTGCTGCCAAAAATCGATGCCTTTGCGCCTTGCAAGTTTAATATTATGCTCAGGAATCGACTCAGGTTCATCGTAGTTTTCTAGCGCTTCGCTCATGCTGGCTTCACGAATTAAATGCAGCGTTGGGTAAGGTGCGCGATTGGTGTAATTAGCAGCATCACTGTCATCACTGTCAGCAAATACATAGTCAGGATGAAAGTTGGCTATTTGATACTTACCTTCATAACCTTGCGCCACTAAAAGCGCATTGGCTAAATCGACTAAATCTAAGAACTCTTCAAAGTCCTTAAAGCCTTGCTCAAACATCAAAAGGGTTGTTTCGCGCTGTGCTTGTTGGTCTAACTCGTTACACTCGTGAAGCATATCCATTACTGCATCATCAATCGTTACTGACTGACTGATTTGATAATGAATGCAATTGCTTTCAACTTCTTTACGAGCAAAGGGGCAAAAATTGTATTTTACAATTACGCTGGATACCCATTCGCGCATTTGTTTTTCTGGGCGATTCATAGTGTGCTTTGAACTCACGTAATTTCTCTATTTATCTATTCTAACTTTCTAAGTAAAGCTCAATTAAATTGACGGTTTTGCTAATAGCACCTTGATTATTAGCAACGCATTTCGCAGCCTGGTGACCGAGCTTGATAGTTTGCTCTGCATCATTACTTAAAGCGATAAGTGTGTCAGCAAGGTGATTTTCATCTGTGACGGTTTCAGCTCCTTGAGCACTAATTAGCTCAGGATAAATATGGTCAAAGTTATATGTATGAGGGCCTGCTAATACGCCAACAGAAAATGCAGCAGATTCTAACGGATTATGACCGCCTCGCTTTATTAAACTTCCACCAATAAAACTGATATTCGCTACACCATATAAGCATTGTAACTCGCCTAACGTGTCAGCTAGCACGACCTGTTGGTTACGATAGTTATCCTCACTTCGACGACTAAAGCTCATGGCTGAATTTTTTAATAGCTCAGCAACTTTATCAAATTGCTCTGGGTGACGCGGGGCAATAATTAAAAGAGCGTTGGGCAAGGCTTTTAACAGCTTTTCATGAGCACTCAAAATAAGCTCATGTTCAACAGGGTGAGTGGAGCCTGCCACCCAGATAAAGCGCTCGTTGTGATACTGCTCCTTAAGAGCAGCGACTTTATGTAATTGCTCGTTTGTTGGCGTGATATCAAACTTAATAGAGCCAAATACCCGCACCTTTTCAGGCTTTAAACCAAGCTCAATAAAACGATTAGCATCATCCTGGTTATGACTTGCAAGAGCACTTATTGAATTCATAATCACTTTTGTTAGTGGCATCACCTTTTGATAACCCTGCTGTGATTTAACAGAAAGGCGAGCGTTTAAAATAAGCACTTTAATCCCACGTTTATTGCTTTGTGCCACTAAATTAGGCCACAGCTCTGTTTCCAAAATACACAGTAATTGAGGTTTAACTCGTTTTAAAAAGCGGTGAGTAGCGCAAGGAAAGTCAATAGGTAAATAACAGCAATTAACAGAGTCTTGAAAGTTGTTTTTTATTTGCTCACGGCCAGTAGGAGTATTGCATGTTACTAAAATACTTAACTTGGGATTGTGTTGTTTGATAGCTTTTATGAGCGGCGTTGCTGCAAGCACCTCACCAACCGATGCGCAATGAATAACAATATCTTGCTTTTTAGTTGCTAAAAAACCAAAGCGCTCCGCAAAATGATGACGATAACCGCCATTTTTTTTACCTCTTAGCACGTATAGATAGAAGATAATAAGCGGGCTAAGTAGATATAAAATCAAGGAGTATAAAATACGCGCCATCACTGTGCCTACAACATAGATAAAACGCTATGATAACGTGGAACATAGCTCAGCTGAATATAAAATGTTAAAAACAGTTATCTTTAAGAGTTTTAAGTGTTTCGACGCGTCGAATTTGGTAATATTTCAAATACTTTGTATAGGGACTATGTAGTTATGAAATTAAAAATGATAAAAGCCTCAATTGTAGGTGTGTTACTTAGTTGCTCCTCTCCACTGTTTGCAACACCCACAGCCTACTTACCTATAGGCATGGACGCACAGCTTGATCATCAACTAGATACACTATTTGCACTGACCTCTGGTACGCCGATGGCCAAACCTTATCGGTTGGCCGAAGTCGAGACAGCACTCACTAAACTAAAAAATTCAGAGCCTGCATTGGTCGCTGCTATTCGCGCTAAGATTAAACCTTATCAAAGTGATGATGCTATAACTCGCGTCGGCGTGAAACTTCAGGTTGACTCTGATACAAGCAAACAAATAGCGAACCAGCGAGGCTTGGGCTCTGATGAATGGGGGCAAGGCTTTTTTGAAGGCATATGGCGTGCTAACGATTACACATTAGTGCAAGTTGGTATTGATTATCGTGCTAAAGCAAATAAGTTTGTAAACTACAATACGTTCGTTAGTTTTGCTGGTGAAGATCTACAATTAAATATTGGTTACAAAGAGCATTGGTTCTCACCATTTAAACACGCTGCACAAGTGATTTCTACCAATGCAAAAACAGCGCCATCGGTATCGATAGGCATGGTTCAACCGGCGCATAATTGGTGGAATTTCGACTTTGAGCTGTACTATTCAGAATTAGAACATGTTGATAACGGTATCCTTTATCAAAATGAGCTCCATAGTGGTACACCTAAGCTTGCAGGTACTCATTTTAGTATTGAACCAATCAATGGTTGGAAAATTGGCATCAACCGTATGATGCAATTTGGTGGTGGTCCTCGTAAGGTTGATGCAGGTGATGTGTTTGATGCATTTTTTGACCCTGCTGGAAACGACAACTCTGGCCTTACAGGTAGTAAAGATAATGAACTTGGCGATCAATACGCGACGATTACCAGTACCGTAAACTTTAATTGGGGCATGCCCATTGAACTTTATTTTGAGTATGGCGGTGAGGACACTAAAAACCATAAAAACTATCAATTTGGCAACACAGTAAGCAATGTTGGCTTTTTCTTACCGAAAATGACAGATGCCATGTCATTACGGTATGAATATACCAATATGCATAGCCTATGGTATGTAAATGAAATTTATCCAGTTAACGGCAATACGGTGGGTGGATTTGTGACTGGCCACTATGCAGCTGATCAGCGTTATAGTGATTTTCATGCAGATGGTGTTGCGAAGGTTTATGCAGATGCGCCCCCTACTCAAGTGCATAGTATGGAACTTACTTACAATGAGAGCCTAAGTTCTTTATGGCGTGGTAAGTTAACCTTAATTGAAAACGAAAGTAATTATTTAAATGAATTTGGGCAAACAAGCGCAGACTATGAAAAAGCAATTGAACTTCAATTGAGTAATACACGTCAATGGAATGAACACACCCTCGAGACAACACTTACCTATGGTGAAGATGTGTTTGGAGAGAACTATACTTGGTTATCCGTTGCATTATTTTGGTAAGCGAAGCCGTTATTTATTTTTGAGGAATACCTATGTCTAATCTTGATTCTGTAGCGGCAAGCTACCTAGAGAGTTTAAACCGTCATCAAATGTTGTTTGAAACGATGGAAACCTACCACCCAGAAGTGATGCAGCTTCTTGAAGCATGCCATAGTACATTACAAGCAGGCGGAAAAGTGATTTGGTTTGGTAATGGTGGGAGTGCAGCTGATGCACAACATCTTGCTGCAGAGTTTGTTGTTCGCTATAAATTAGAGCGAGGTCCGCTTGCTTCTATTGCGCTTACAACAGACACCTCTATTCTGACAGCACATAGTAATGATTACCATTTTGACACGGTATTTGAACGCCAAGTTCAAGCGCTATGTAAGCCAGATGATTTAGTGATTGGCTTAACGACTTCAGGCACGAGCCCTAATATTAATCTTGCGTTGGCTGCTGCAAATGAAATTGGCGCGTATACTGTGGCTTTAACAGGCCGTGATGGCGGTAAAGTGAAAGATATCGCGAAGTTACCGATCATTATTAAAAATGACGAAACAGCGCGTATTCAAGAAGCGCACATGTTTATTGGACATTGGTTGTGTGAAGCCATTGATATGGTTGTAGCGGAGCAACAGTAATGGATTTAGCGTTACTAAAAAATCTTTCTAAAGCACGTATTTTGGTTGTTGGTGATGTCATGCTAGATAGATACTGGCATGGCGATTCAGGGCGTATTTCACCTGAAGCGCCGGTACCTATTGTTAAAGTAAGTAAGTTTGAAGACAAGGCGGGTGGTGCGGCAAATGTTGCAAAGAATATAGCCCGTTTAGATGGCAAGGTGGGGTTGCTGGGTCTGATCGGTGAAGATGAAAGTGGGCAGATCCTTGAAACAATTTTAAGCTCGGAAAAAATAGATTCTCAGCTAGTCAGTGTTTGTGAGCTACCTACAATTTCTAAAATGCGTGTCATAAGCCGACATCAACAAGTTGTTCGCCTTGATTTAGAAGAAACCTTTACTGAGCAGCACAGCCAATTATTACTTAACCGCTTAGAGCTAGTGCTTGATGATTACGATTTCGTATTGTTTTCAGATTACAACAAAGGCTCACTTAGCTTGATTCAGGCGATGATTCAGGTTGCTAAAAAAGCCGAAAAAACAGTACTTGTCGATCCAAAATCATCGGATCTGAATTTATATCGTGGTGCAGATTACATAACGCCTAATTTAAACGAGTTTAAACTTGCTGGTGGACAAACAGGTTCAGAGCAAAGCTTAACAGATAGCGCGCGTAAGCTGATTAGCGAAGCAGGTATTGCGGCTATGTTATTAACACGTTCAGAACAAGGCATGTCCTTAATAAGCGAAGCTGAAAAGTTTGACTTTGCAGCCCAAGAGCTTGAAGTGAGTGATGTTACCGGAGCGGGAGATACGGTTATCGCGACCTTAGCGGTCATGTTAGGCGCTGGAATGACGCCTAAGGATGCTGTTGAAATTGCCAACCTTGCGGCGGGGATTGCTGTTAGTAAGCTTGGTGCTGCAACCGTGTCTCCTGAAGAGCTTAGCCGTAAACTTGGCCAATACTTACAGCAAACAGGTGAGCACTATCAAACGCCGTTTGACGATGTTTTACAACATATTGAGTTTGCAAAACAAAATGGTGAGAAAATAGTCTTCACAAACGGTTGCTTTGATATCCTTCATGCAGGGCATGTGCGTTATTTAGCGCAAGCAAAAGCCAGAGGCGATCGCTTAGTTGTAGGCTTGAATAACGATGAATCAATTTCACGATTAAAAGGCCCTGAGCGACCAATTAACCCATTACAAGAGCGTGCAATGGTATTAAGTGCCCTTGCTTCTGTCGATTGGGTGATCCCATTTGGTAGCGTAGAAGAACATGATACACCAGCCAAACTCATTGAAACGATCAGCCCTGATGTACTCGTAAAAGGAGGGGATTACACCGTTGAGCAAATTGCAGGTGCAGAGCATGTTCTGCGTCATGGTGGCAAAGTTGAAGTGCTTGAGTTTCTTGACGGGTGCTCAACCTCTAACGTGATTAGTAAAATTAAACAACCTTAACCCTAAAGTGCTGGGCTTTTCTCCGCCCTTTACGAAGCAACCAGTCTGTAGCTGATTTTTATAAAGGCTTTTACTTATTAGTTAATAAGTAAAAGCCTGATTTAGATCAAGCAAGGGGGCAATTCAAGCTGAAAAATATGACAGCAGTGATTAGTCTTTATAGTCATATTTTAATCTTACCTTTAAAGTAAGTTCTTACTTCCTAGTAAATTACAACTCGCTATAAAACTAAAGTTCTGTTTTTTTGCTGCCTGCTTATTTTCATATTTAACAGTCGCCTTTAACTTATTGATATTGTGTTCTATTTATTTTTCATTATGAGCTTGTTTTTAATTTTTAAAATTTAAAAATTAAAATTCTCATCGTTATTTTTTACTATTTATCTGTTTTTAAAATTTTATACCCTGCTTTTTTTTCTAGTTGTTTATCATTATTTAATCAAGAAAACAAATTAATATAATCTATAAAATCGATTTTATTTAAACGTATTTTGCATCTAATGTATCTAAAAAGGGTCTGTTGTTGGTTAGGTTTTAGTACGTTGTTAATAATGAGGTTCTTTCATTTGTGCGACATAAAAATTCATAAACGGTATTGCATCGTGTAAGCAAATTTTTAGTTGCAGTAACTAACCACTTTCAGCGCTTTACAAGGTTTAAAACGTACCTACCACAAGTTACACATTAGCAAGTTAGAGGGGTGGTAGGTCGTTTTATATCGTTTTGTCGATATGAAGGAGGTTGGTTTTCATATTAGTTTATTTTTGTGAATTTGAATTCTATTGAGCTTAAATTTTTCTAAATTTCTAATGTTTTAGTTTTAGATTATTTAGATTATTTAGGTGTTTGGCTTAATTTTAAATAGTTAGTTTAAAAATTATATTAGTTTGAGGATTATGTTATGAATAACCGTATTGTTAGCAAGTACACTTTAATAGCCAGTGCGCTGGCGATTATTATTAATTTTGAGGGGATTGCGGCTGAAGCTCAAATGAGCAAGCCTAAAGGCGCTGTTGGCAGCGGCCATGTTGCTCAAAATCAGGCAAAATCAAACCTATTTTGGTGGCCAAATCAGGTTGACCTAGCCCCGCTGCGTGATCATGACTCTCGCTCTAACCCGCTAGGAGAAAACTTTGATTATAAGAAAGCATTTTCTAAGCTCGATATGAATGCATTGAAAAGCGATATTAATAAAACACTCACAGACTCTCAGGACTGGTGGCCCGCAGACTGGGGAAATTATGGTCCTTTCTTTATACGTATGACATGGCATGCCGCGGGGACTTATCGAACGCTTGATGGTCGAGGGGGAGCCGGTGGAGGCCAACAAAGATTTGACCCGCTAAATAGCTGGCCAGATAACGCAAGTTTAGACAAGGCGCGTCGACTACTTTGGCCAGTGAAACAAAAATACGGTGAACTTATTTCTTGGGGTGACCTTATAGTGCTTGCTGGCAATGTGTCTCTTGAGAATATGGGCTTTAAAACATATGGTTTTGCCGCAGGTCGTCAAGACGACTGGGAGCCTGATATGGTTTACTGGGGCCCTGAAGTTGAAATGTTAGCAAGTGACCGCCGAGAGGCTGATGGTAAATTAAAAAGACCACTTGCAGCTGTTCATATGGGGTTGATTTATGTGAACCCTGAAGGGCCAAATGGTGTTCCTGATCCTGTTGGTTCAGCGGCTAACATTAGAGAGTCTTTTGCCCGTATGGCGATGAATGATGAAGAAACGTTAGCACTTATTGCCGGTGGTCACACATTTGGAAAAATGCACGGTGCGCATAAAGCGGCAAAATGTATCGGCCCTGAGCCAGGTGCTGCTGGGCTCGAACAGCAAGGGTTAGGCTGGAAAAATAAATGCGGTAAAGGTCACTCTGAAGACACAGTTACAAGTGGTCTTGAGGGAGCGTGGACGCAATCACCAACCCGCTGGACATCGCTTTATTTATCTAATCTTTTAAACTTTGAGTGGAAAAAAACAAAAAGCCCTGGTGGCGCGATTATTTGGGTACCGACGAATGAGTCTTTACATAAAGTCGTTCCAGATGCGCATGTTAAAGGAAAGTTCAATCCGCCTGTTATGACAACAGCTGACTTGGCATTGAAGTTTGATCCTGCGTATCGAAAAATTGCGGAAAGGTTCTTAGCCGACCCTGAAGAATACCGCTTAGCATTCGCAAAAGCGTGGTACAAACTGACTCACCGTGATATGGGACCTCGAGATAACTATTTAGGTGATGCGTTTCCAAAAGAGAAGCTAATTTGGCAAGACCCAATAGATAAACCAAGTTACAAACTGGTTAATGCAAAAGACATTAAAACTCTGAAAAGTAATATTTTAAATTCGGGTTTAAGCGTTTCTGAGTTAGTAAGAGTTGCGTGGACATCGGCTGCTTCTTATCGAAATTCAGATATGCGAGGAGGCGCTAACGGCGCACGAATTGCGTTACAGCCGCAAAAAGAGTGGGCAGTGAATGCACCAAAAGACACAGCAAAAGTGATCGCTAAGCTGAAAAAAGTGAAAGATGACTTTAACAAAAAGTCGCGAGGAGGCCGTAAGATCTCCCTCGCTGATACAATTGTACTTGCAGGAGCAGCAGGCATTGAAAAAGCGGCTAAAGAGGCTGGATTCAAGGTAACAGTGCCATTTTCACCAGGACGAGGTGATGCAACCCAAGCCCAAACAGACATCAACTCGTTTTCTTTGTTAGAGCCTAAAGCGGATGGATTTCAAAACTATTACCAAAAAGGCTATTACAAGTCTCCCACTGAGGCACTCGTTGATAAGGCTGACCAATTAGCCTTAACGGTACCTGAGATGACAGTATTAGTGGGTGGAATGCGCGTACTTGGTGCGAATAATTCCGGCAAGCACGGTATCTTTACTGATAAACCTGGTGTACTAAGCAATGACTTTTTCGTTAACTTATTAGATATGTCTACTAAGTGGAAACGAAATGGTGATATCTATGAAGGAGTGGATAGAAAAACTGATAAGCTCAAATACACAGCCACACCGGTTGATTTAATATTTGGTTCATCAGCCGAGCTTAGAGCCGTTGCAGAGGTTTATGCTTTCGATACATCAAAAGAACGTTTTGTTAACGATTTTATCAAAGCATGGGTCAAAGTTATGCAGGCTGATCGTTTCGATCTCAAATAATTAAGTAATGAAACAAAGCGGTTTTATTTAAAGCCGCTTTTTTATTTAACTTGCAGCAATATGAGTATAAATCAGTTGATTGTTATCCTATTTAAGAAGTTAACACTTTTTATTGTGTTATCAGCTTCTTTAACTTTAAATGCACGAGCAAAGCAAGCCGATATAGATGACAAAGTACTTCGTAATAATGCACTATCTGTATTTGGTGTTATTCCTGAAAAAATGCCGCGCAGTGATGCAGATACACCCGCATTAATTCAGTTAGGCAAAAAACTCTATTTTGAAACTCGTTTATCTAGTAACAATAGCCAATCGTGTAATTCATGCCATAACTTGTTAAACGAAGGACAAGGTCACGACGCTAAGGTTGTTTCAGTAGGTGCCTTAGGCATAAAAGGGCGAAGAAATGCCCCATCTACATGGAATGCTGGTTTTCAATTTGCCCAAAACTGGGATGCACGGGCTGAAAACTTAGAGCAGCAAGCCTCTGAACCATTATTAAGTGAACACGAAATGGCGCTATCGAGTAAGCAAGAGGCTGTTGATAAACTTAGTACTTTATATAGTAAAGAGTTTGAATATGCTTTTCCAGATTCAAGCCCTGCGCTCACTTTTGAGAATATAACCAAAGCCTTAGCATCCTTTCAAAGAACATTGATCACACAAGATCGATTTGATCGTTACCTGAGCGGCGATAATAACGCTTTAACAGTACAAGAAAAGCGAGGTCTTTTACAGTTTCAAGAGAATAGTTGCGCAAGTTGTCACAGTGGCCGTCTTTTAGGTGGGCAGTTTACAATGAAAATGGGGATCGTAAACCCATACCCTAATCGAGATGATAGGGGGATGGGGGAGGTGACCAATAGAAAAGATCATGATTACTTATTTAAGGTGCCAAGCTTGCGGAATGTGGCAAACACAGCACCGTATTTTCATGATGGAGCTGCAACAACCTTACAAGAAGCTATTCACTTAACTGGCTGGCATCAATTAGGTAAAAAGCTCAGCGAGGAGGAGGTTGAAAATATAGCCGCTTTCTTAGAAACCTTAAATAATGAAAATACAGTTAACTTCCCATAAGAAGTGCGCATCTTTTAATTAATGTTTTAGTTGTGCTTGGTACTCACAAATGAGTAATTGCCAATCGCTTTGCTGCCAGTGCATTATTTCGTTACGGCCTTGCTCTTTTGCAAATGAACGTGCCAAGCGTTTCATATTTTCTTGTTGCCAACTAACGTCAGGTTGCTTTATTTCGCCACGGTCGAAGTCAATAATGAAGACGTTACCGCTATCGTCAAATAAGATGTTATTGATATTTAAGTCTGCGTGATACACCCCGTGGTTATGAAATTCACTCAGTGTTGTTGCTATTTTTTTTAATTCATCATGACTAAGTGTGCGTGTAATAAGTATATCGAGTAAGCTTTGCGCGCCTGTCACTGCTTGTGTAATTATATCGCCTCGATAAATCAAGCCATGAGTCGTGACTTTCGCAGCTATTGGAGTGGGGACATTTAAACCCAATTCAGATAAGCGCATCATTAGCGAGAACTCTTTATACACACGAGTTTTTTCTAAACCTAAGTAGAGATACTGATCAGTTAAAAGTTTACCAACAAGGCCGCCACGCCAGTAGTGCCTTAACACGGCAGTTAAGTGATCATGTTTAAAAAACCAAGCCGTTGCACGGCCTTTTTTAGCACCAACAATTTTATTTTGCTGTTGCCAAAAGTCAGCATCAAACCACTCGCGCGTGAGTAACTGGGTATAAGCGGGGTGACAAAGTAGCGTGGTATTTTCTTGATGCAGAGTCTCAAACATAACAACTTAACGTATTAACGATCTATGCTTATTATAGTACCGTATTTTTGGTATTTCGTATAAGTACTTGCAATAGCACAAAGTTAATTTAAGATCGCATTTTATTTGCTGTTGCTAAGGGCACATGTGACTCATTCAACCTCGTATTCAGAGATATGTATATTAAGGCTTTCGGCTATTGGTGATGTTTGCCATGCGGTATCGGCTGTGCAAGCTATTCAAAAAGCGCATCCAAAGGCAAAAATTACTTGGGTAATTGGTAAAGTCGAAGCAATGTTACTGGCTGATTTACCGGGTGTTGAATTTGTGGTGTTCGACAAAAAACAAGGTAAGCAAGCCTACAAACAGCTTAAACAGGTTTTTAAAGGGCGACAATTTGATGTGTTACTACATATGCAAGTAGCACTGAGAGCGAACCTTGTAGCACGTTGTATTCCTGCCAAAGTAAAAGTTGGCTTTGATTGGGCGCGTGCAAAAGAATTACATAGCTTGTGTATTAACAAGCGCATTGCACCACAAGCCGAGGCTCATGTACTGGAAGGCTTTAAAGGGTTTGCCAGCGCCATTGGTGTGCCTGATTATCAACCAAGCTGGCAGATGCCAATTACCGAACAGCACCAGCAAGCTGCTGATATATTATTAGGTGCAGAGCGTTTAGCAGGGCGTATTTTTGTGATTTCACCTGCGGCAAGTAAAAAAGAGCGAAATTGGTTGCCTGAGCGCTATGCAGCACTTGCTGACTACGCTCATAATCAAGGTTTCTCGGTAGTGATTACGGGGGGACCAACGCCGCTCGAAGAAACGCTTGCAGAGCAAATAATTAGTCACAGTAAGACGGCTATTTTGAATCTTGTCGGTAAAACTCAGCTAAAAGAGCTGTTATGTGTGCTAAAGCGCGCGTCTTTAGTGCTTGCTCCTGATACAGGCCCTGCCCATATGGCGGTTACGGTTGGCACGCCTGTGATAGGGTTATACGCTCATTCAAACCCAAAACGAACAGGTCCTTATTTGTACCAAGATTACGTGGTTGAGGTTTATCATCAAAACCTTGTTAAGCAAACGGGTAAAACAGCTGAACAGTTACCATGGGGGACGCGTGTTAAAGGGGCAGATCTAATGACACAGATTAGTGTAGAAGATGTCACTTTAATGTTTGACCTTGTCGTGTTGAAAGAGCAACTGAAATGAAGAAAGTATTATTTTTAGACCGTGATGGTGTGGTGAACATTGATCACGGTTATGTGTATAAACCACAAGAGTTTGAATTTGTTGCCGGTGTGTTTGATGCCTGCAAAAAGTTTACTGATGATGGCTACGAAATTGTGGTGGTTACTAATCAATCGGGGATTGGTCGGGGCTACTATTCTGAGCAGGATTTTCATAATCTAACAGCTTGGATGAAAGACGAGTTTAAACGTCATGACGTGCCTATTCTCGCGGTTTACTTTTGTCCACATCATCCAACAAAAGCACAAGCGAGTTATTTACAAGAGTGTGACTGTCGTAAACCTGCGCCTGGAATGCTTTTACAGGCTATTACTGAGCATGATATTGACCCTAAAAAAAGTATCATGGTTGGTGATAAGTTAGGGGATTTAATTGCAGCTGAAAGGGCAAGTATTGCCACGCGTGTATTGGTGCGTTCAGGGCAAAGTTACGCAGAGTCAACAGAACAACATGCTGATATCGTTTGTGAGTCATTAGCCGACTTACCTGCTCTGGTTTTACACTCATAGCAGGTAAGACCAGTTTTATTTCGCAAATCCGCACCCATTCAAGGCGTGCGACGAACTACAAACAGTGCAATTGTTCGCCTAAGCTTTTACAATAGGCGCAAATTTCACAGTCACAGCTAATCGGCTCTGATTACTTAAAAGATTATTTGGAGATTTCAGATGAGAGCATCTGCGTTTTTTAATCAGCTTCAGCAACAAATAGACGAAGTAAAAGCTGAAGGTCTATACAAAAGCGAACGTGTTATTACCTCACAACAACAGGCTCAAATTGAAGTTGCATCGGGTGATAAAGTTATCAACTTTTGTGCAAATAACTACTTAGGTCTAGCAAATAGCCCAGAGCTAATTAAAGCTGCGCAACAAGGTCTTGATGATCACGGTTTTGGTGTTGCATCAGTCCGTTTTATTTGTGGTACGCAAGATATTCATAAAACATTAGAAGAAAAGATTTCTGCGTTTTTAGAAACAGAAGATACCATTCTTTACTCATCATGTTTTGATGCAAACGCCGGTTTATTCGAAACTATCCTAGGCCCAGATGATGCAATTATCTCTGACGCTTTAAACCATGCTTCGATCATTGATGGTGTACGTCTTTGTAAAGCTAAGCGTTTCCGCTATGCCAATAACGACATGAGCGACCTTGAAAAGCAACTTATTGCAGCTGACGAAGCAGGTGCTAAAACAAAACTCATCGCAACAGACGGCGTTTTCTCAATGGACGGCGTAATTTGTAATCTTGAAGCGGTGTGTGACCTAGCTGATAAATATGATGCGTTAGTGATGGTGGATGACTCTCACGCGGTTGGTTTTGTAGGTGAAAATGGTAAAGGCACACCTGAATATTGTGGTGTACTGGACCGTGTTGATATCATCACAGGTACCTTGGGTAAAGCACTGGGCGGCGCATCAGGTGGTTACACATCAGGTAAGAAAGAAATCGTTGAATGGTTACGTCAACGCTCGCGCCCGTATCTTTTCTCAAACTCACTTGCGCCATCAATTGTTACAGCATCAATTAAAGTACTTGAAATGCTGAGCAACGGTGGTGAATTACGCGCTAAGCTTTGGGACAATGCAAAATATTTCCGTGAACAAATGGAAGCGGCTGGCTTTACCTGTGCAGGTAAAGATCATGCGATCATCCCTGTAATGTTAGGCGATGCTAAAGTTGCCTCAGCCATGGCAGACAAATTACTTGCTGAGGGTATTTACGTAACGGGTTTCTCATTCCCTGTGGTACCTAAAGGTCAAGCACGTATTCGTACGCAAATTTCTGCGGCGCATACAAAAGAGCAATTAGACACCGCAATAGCGGCCTTTACCCGTATTGGTAAAGAAATGGGTGTTATCTAATTTTATTTCCTAAACCGAAGCCTTTGCTTCGGTTTTGTTTAATTGAGTGTGAATCATGAAAGCATTATCTAAATTAAAAGCAGAACCAGGAATTTGGATGACTGATGCGCCAAAGCCTGAAGTTGGCCATAACGATCTGCTTATTAAAATCCGCAAAACAGCAATTTGTGGAACAGATGTCCATATTTATAAATGGGATGAGTGGGCACAAAATACAATCCCAACGCCAATGGTCGTTGGCCACGAATATGTAGGTGAAGTGGTTGATATGGGCCTAGAAGTACGTGGTTTCCAAGTGGGTGACCGTGTATCGGGCGAAGGGCATATTACCTGTGGTCACTGTCGTAACTGTCGTGCTGGCCGTGTACATTTATGCCGTAACACCACAGGTGTTGGTGTTAATCGCGAAGGTGCATTTGCTGAATACCTTGTGATCCCCGCTTTCAACGCATTTAAAATTCCAGATAACATTCCTGATGAGTTAGCATCAATCTTTGACCCATTCGGTAATGCAGTACACACAGCGTTATCGTTTGATTTAGTTGGTGAAGACGTATTAATCACAGGTGCTGGCCCAATTGGTATCATGGCAGCAGCGGTTGCTAAACACGTTGGTGCACGTCATGTGGTTATCACTGACGTAAATGAATACCGCTTAGATTTAGCGCGTAAAATGGGCGCTACTCGTGCTGTAAATGTGGCAACTGAAAAGCTTGAAGATGTAATGAAAGAGCTTGGCATGACAGAAGGCTTTGATATTGGCCTTGAAATGTCGGGTGTGCCAGTTGCATTTAACAGCATGCTTAATAACATGAATCACGGTGGCAAAATCGCTATGCTAGGTATTCCACCTTCAGATATGGCGGTTGATTGGAACCAAGTTATTTTCAAAGGCTTAATTATCAAAGGTATTTACGGCCGTGAAATGTTTGAAACTTGGTATAAAATGGCAAGCTTAATTCAATCAGGCCTTGATCTGAAACCAATTATTACTCACCAGTTCTCTGTGGATGATTTCCAAGAGGGCTTTGATACAATGATTTCAGGCCAATCTGGTAAAGTAATCCTTAACTGGGATTAGTGCCGTTTATAGTGATAAGGCGGCATATTGCCGCCTTTTTAGTTTAGAGAGTATTATGTCATACAAACATATTTCAGTAAGCGACACGTTTGCGCTTTTAGATAAAGAAGACGTTGTGATTGCCGATATTCGTGATCCTAACTCGTTTCAAACGGGGCACATTCCTGGCTCTGAGCATTTATCAAATGCTAATATTAGCGAATTTATGATGAATAAAGAGTTCGATCAGCCAATCATTATTGTTTGCTATCATGGTGTAAGTTCTCAAGGTGCTGCGAGCTACTTAGTTGAGCAGGGCTTTGAAGATGTTTACAGCATGGATGGAGGCTTTACAGCTTGGCAAACACAACTTCCGGAGCATATTGAACGATGATTGAACTGGGCAGCATAAATAATCCTCGCGCGGCGCAGGGATTTATTGACTATATTAAAAGCAAAGGCTTACAGGGTGAGCTTCGCTCTGAAGATGGTAAAACCGTCATTATTTGTGTTGCTCCAGAGCATTTTCATCAAGCTCAGCCATTATGGCAAGAGTTTGCGGCAAATCCACACGATGAAAAGTATCTGCAAGCCTCTTGGCAAGTGGGGAGCACACAGTCATCACTTTCTTATCAAGGTCAGTCGCTCAACCTAAAAGCGCGTTTTAAAGCATTAAGCTGGCTCAATCGCACTGTTACGTTAGTATCAATAGCGATTTTTGTGGCTTTTTTACTCGGTGGTTTTGATACCATTTATCGGATGCTACAGTTTAATCCTGCGCAACCGCTTAGTTGGTTTACACCAGCAATCGTGCATTTTAGTGCTATCCATTTAATTTTTAATTTAATTTGGTGGATGACACTAGGTAATGACATTGAAAAGCGCAGTGGAAAGTTAACCTTAGTCGGCTTATTTTTAGTGACCGCATTTATCAGTAACTGGGCTCAGTTTTTATTGGTTGGGCCTAATTTTGGTGGCTTGAGTGGCGTTGTCTACGGTTTGCTAGGCTTTTGTTGGATATACAGTGTAATGAGGCCAACAGAGCCGCCTTTAGTCAGCAAGAGTATTGTTGGCTTTATGCTTGTTTGGCTGATTTTAGGCTTTGTTGAAATGTTACCTGTCAATATGGCTAACTGGGCGCATCTTGCGGGGCTTTTATCAGGTATGGCTTATGCTGTATCAGATAAGTTACTTTCGCGCCGTTAAAGTAATCTGTGACGGCGTTTGCCGTCACTTGTTATGGCTAGTGATATAAGTATTTAGTGAACAACACTTCACGCACTATTTCTTGTCCAGTCTCTTGTTTTAAAAGTGTTTTTAACTTTTCAGTACAGCGTTTTCTAATTTCTTCTCGACCGGTAAGCGACTTGATATTCTCTTCTGGCTCTTTAGAAAGAATTTCAACAATCGCATCACGCAGCAAAGGGGTATGATGTTCTACGACACGGATATCTGACATGTCATTGAGCATAAGATCGACCGTAATACGTACATAACCAAGCTTTTTGTTACCTTGGCCAATATAATTGGTAATTATGTCTGGCTCAAAACCAAAATAACCGACTTTTGACTCGGCATGTGCCGAAAAACTAATTGTTGCATTAACTGCTAATAGGCATATCAAATAAATTGATAATAACGATTTTTTCATAGTTAAAAATAGTCCACCCTTTCAATGGTTTTTAGTCTATACCCAAACTTACTAGAGATACAGGTTGTTGTAAGAATTTTAACTGTTATTGAGATTAAATGATGGCTTTTGCCAAACGTTTTGCAGTGATATCATTTGCGCGGTTTCTTAAAATACTGAGTTGTTGTGACTAAATTCCCAATATCATTAGTTGCTGATTGGCAATCGGCATCAGCCTATCCACATTTAACGCAGCAGCAACAAAGCTGGTTGCTTGAAGCGGGCTCATTGACCGCTAAGCTCAAAAGTCATTGCCAACAGTTTTCTGTTCACGTGCTCAATGAAGCACCTTTTGACTTAACCTCAGAGCAGCAAGCACTATTAAATACATCTTTAAGTCACGCATTAAACCGCGAAGTATTATTACTTTGTGATAACAAGCCTATGGTATATGCGCAAAGTTGGCTGCCAGCAGATGATACCCTAAAAAAGCAGCAATTGTTAAGTATGGGTACAAGACCTTTAGGCGATGTTATTTTCCAAGATCCCAGTCTTTTACGCACCGAAATTGAAGTGGCTGAATTTTCAGAGCAACACCAACTAGGTTCTCTTATAAATGAATTAGGTTTAGAACCGCAGATGTTATGGGGTAGACGCAGTGTGTTTTCGCTAGCTCGTGCGCATTTTTTAGTTGCTGAAGTCTTCTTGCCTGGAGCCTATATTTACTTATGAAATTAGCTGCATTACACGTCGCACACATTCCTTACTATAAGCAATTGATGCGTACCGATAAACCAATAGGGACTTTGTTATTGCTTTGGCCAACATATTGGGCACTTTGGCTTGCCAATCAAGGCGCCCCGAGTTTGCTAAATTTTGTCGTATTTAGCTTAGGGGTCTTTGTAATGCGCAGTGCCGGTTGTGTGATTAATGATTACGCAGACCGTAAAATTGATGGCTCAGTAAAACGCACAGCACAGCGCCCATTGGCTGCGGGGTTAGTTTCAAGTGGTGAGGCTCTGAGTTTATTTGTGCTGCTTATCACAGTGGCATTTGGCTTAGTGTTAATTCTCGGATGGTCAACGATATTGCTGTCGTTTGGCGCACTAGCCTTGGCATTTTGCTATCCGTTTATGAAGCGTTATACCCAGTTACCCCAAGTCGTGCTTGGGGCGGCATTTAGTTGGGCTATCCCAATGGCTTATATGGCCTCGATTGGTTCAGTTCCTGTAGAAGCATGGCTTTTATTTATTGCTAACCTTGTTTGGACTGTGGCTTATGACACCATGTATGCCATGGTTGATAGAGATGATGATTTGAAAATAGGTGTTAAATCAACGGCTATTTTGTTTGCGAGTTATGATAGGCAGATTATCTTTTTACTTAATGCCTTGTTTATAGCGATTCTTGCTTATATAGGCCTTAGTAACCAACTCGGTCTGTATTATTGGCTTGGATTAGCTGCTGGAGTTGGTTTTTTACTTTATCAACAAAAACTGATTCATAATCGAGAGCGAGATCCTTGTTTTAAAGCTTTTTTAAATAATCACTATGTGGGTTTAGTGATATTTATAGGCTTAATAGCTTCCTTGCCATTGCCATTTTAACGGGGCATTATCTCGGCGGATCTATAATTCCGCTGATCGAGGCATTTTTTCTAAACCAGCCTGCAATCGAGTAGCGAACATCTTCTGCTGGTAATACTTCGTGCATGAAGCGTTCGCTTTCAAACATCACAAGTGTGCCTGCTTGTGGTTTTACAATGACCTCAATATCTTTGCTTTTAGGCTTATATATGATCAGTTCACCACCTGAATCGGGTGTATTTAAATAACAGACGGTTGTAAAAATACGGTTTGAACGACCCTTAAAGGCATCATAATGTTTTTTATAAAAGTCACCTTGTTGATATTTTGCATAATGACATTCATAGTCAAACAGCCCTAAGAAAAAACTGCGGTTTAACTGTGTCTTTATCGCTTCCATGGTCGCAAGATAAGTAATTTGTGCTTGGCTTGAACTATCAAACCAAAAGGTCTTATCTTTACGGATGGTTTTATCAACTTGTTGATCGTTCAAACGGCCAATCCCCGCAGTATGAAAATGCGGATTTATACGATAACAATCTGCAATTAAATCAGTTAGTAAGTTTTCATCAATTGCGTTTTCAACAATAGCATAACCGGTTTGTTCTATTGCGTCTAAATAAGTGTTTGAAATAAGTTGCGCGGTCATTCATGTGCACAATCAAAAAAAGGTGCGTAAGTGTATCTGAAAAAAAGAATCATGCACGCTTTTTATGCAGTATGTTGATGATTAAGTGAAGAAGGGAGCTAGCCTTTGTTTGCAAGGCTAGCTTAAATGTATGCGTTAGTTGTGACTAGATAACGCTGTCTTTTCAATTAAATCTAATAAATGACTAATGTGCGAGTTTTCATTAACCTGCTCATTCGTTTGAATAACTAATTGTTCATGAGCGATCCCTTTATTTGTTTTCAATAAAAGTAGCTCAGGGTCAGAAGAAACACTGTTAGCATGTTCAATGCTTGCAATGGCAATATGATCTGACTTTTTAAGGCCATCCATCACTTGTTCAATGCTACCAACTTTAATGCTTGATGATTTATTGAATGAGTCAACTGCTTCGGTAAGCATCGTCTGAACTTGCTTCGACTGTGCAAAACAACTGTACATTGGGTAGTCAGCCAAATCACGTTTACTAATATCGCTCTTATTAGCAAGCGGGTGATCTTTTGAAACAAATAAGATAAGTTGGTCTGGTAAGTGGATGTCGCTGCCAATACTATTCATTGCCTGCGAGCACACGCTTATGTCTATTTCACCCAGTTGCAATTTACGAATGAGTTCGCCTTGCTCTTGTAGTTGCATTTCAATTTTGACATGTGGGTACTGAGCTAAAAATTGCCCACAAGAAACAGGTACAACAGTACTCGCTTTAGTCGTGTAACCAATGACAAGCTTTTCGTTTACGCAGCCATTTAATGATTCAAATAAACGTTTCTTCGTTTCTTCTAAATTATTAAGCGTTTGTTGCGCGTATTCTAGGAAAAGCTCACCCTCTTTGGTTAGTTTAACCGAACGTGTAGAGCGGGTGACAAGCTCATAGCCGATTTCATCTTCGAGTGTTTGAATACTGCGAGTTAATGCTGAAGTACTAATTTGGGTTTTTTCTGCAGCTTGGCGGAAATGCCTGAGCACGCCTAGTGCAACGAATTGTTCAAGTTGTTCAAATCTCACTTTAAATAGTCCCTTGTTATAAGTAAGCCCTTACATCCAGGCAAAATAATTATACTTTACGATGGCATAGTAAATTATAGTACCTATTTTGGAAAGTGTTGTTTTACCGAAAAGTTACACTAATCAGGGTATCGGTCTTTAATCTCTAGGAAAAGTGTTAAATTTTCAAGTAATATATCGACTAAAGTTGGATCAAAATGTTTCCCGCGTTGCTCTTTTATTAATGTTAATGCGTCTTCTAATGGCCACGCTTTTTTATAGCAGCGATCGCTGCATAGCGCATCGAATACATCGGCAATAGCGGTAATACGGCCGACAATATGAATATTACTCCCTGCTAAACCTTGAGGATAACCTGTACCATCCCACTTTTCATGATGTTGATGAGAGATTGTTGCACCACAATTTAAAATCTCATTACTTGAATTTTTTAGTATTTCATAGCCGATTTGAGCGTGACTTTTCATTATCTCCCATTCTTGCTCATCTAATTTGCCAGGTTTATTTAGGATATTGTCAGGAATGCTTATTTTTCCTATGTCGTGCAATGGGGAGGCAAGTTTAATAATTTCACACTGAAATGGATCTAACTGAGAGAGTTTTGCTAAGAGTTCACTGTAAAGTGCGACACGCTTTACGTGTGAGCCTGTTTCTTTTGAGCGTTTTTCAACTGCTTCACCCAAGATATACGATAACTCTTTTTGTGAATCTTTTACCATCTCGCGTAGTTTTAGGTTGTCATAAGCCAGTGCTATATTGTTTGCATAAAACTCAAGAAGCTGATGATCTGTTGGCTGAAGCTTTGTGCCTTTGTGCACGTATAGCATGGTTTCAAGGCCAGCTTTAGTTGGAAAATACCCTATATAGTCAGTACTTGTTTTTAATGAAGACTTACGATCATGGGCATCTATAAATAAGCTTTTTACTTCATCAGGAATTGTGCTTTGTTTTGGCGTTGGACCCACGCCAGATGCGGCGAGCAATTGGAAATCAGTGGCGGGGGATGATTGCAAGTTGACGGCGGCAGCGCAGTATATTTGGGCATCATTTATACCCATCACGTTGGTGACATGACTTAAAATTGTTGATGCAAACTCACGAACACTCTCGCATTTTAAAAAGTTTGCCGAAGCATTAATTATTTGCTCAAGACCATGTTTATGACGGTCAATGATCTGAATGTCGCGATGCGCTCTCAGGGCAGAATAAAGTAATGTTTTGATTTTTATTGCAGTGAGCTCTGTTTTGTTCTTATAGTCGTTTATGTCGTAATCACGAATAATAGATTCCTCAGGTGCTTCACCAGGTTGTCCTGTTCTTAATATTAGGCGAATATCGTGATTATCAATGTCATCACGTATATATTGAATTAAATCAAGCCCTGCATGATTGGTTTCCATAACAACATCAACCAAAGCCACTGAGAAGGGGATGTCCTTTTTTAAAAACTCTTTGGCTTCGGCTGCCGAATAGGCATCGTAAAAGCGCAATCCTTTCCCTTCAAAGGTGAAACCTGCAAGCACAAGCTTAGTGACCTGATGGATATCTTCTTCGTCGTCAACAACAAGAATGTGCCAATATTCAGGCTCTTCAGTTTGTATATTACTTTCTTCTAATGGTTCATCAGAAAACAAAAAGTCATCCACGCACGTACCACTTATTGTTATTTCTCGTAACAATAAGTATAGAAGCAGAAATTTACTCTGCCTTATCTGAAAGTGGTTTTTTTTCGATATTCTGAAGTTCGATTTCGATTGCATCGCACGAAATGTGGATTTCATACAAGGACGTTAATAACGATAAAGCGAGACTAGCAAGGCTTATCCCAAATAGCACAATGCCTGTGGTATTAAACTCAATAAATAAAGCAAACATAGAAAGTGTACACATAAAAAATGAAGCTACACCATATACTTGCATCACTCTAATTAATTTAATTCGCTTTCTAAGGTTTTCGATTTGTGCAACAACTAAAGGACGAATGCTGTCACCTTCACGTGCGTTAAGCTCACGAATTAACTGAGCAAGTACTAAAAAGCGATTCGTATATGCTAGCAACAAAAGAGAAATTGCAGGGAAGAGTAGTCCAGGGGTTGTAAGTGTCATTAAGCCGCCTTTAAATATGGGTTGCACAAAGGTCAATAGCTAGAGTAGCTTAGGTTTAAAGTCGTGCAAAGTAAAAGAGAATCAATTTGCAAAAAAATAATTTAAATCAAGATAATACTGGTGATTCATTTACTTGGGTGGGGATTTTTAGGGCTGAGAACGCCTTGCAAGCTAACATAATTAAAGGACTGTTAGAAAGCGCAGGAATTCAATGTGAGCTGCAAGGCGAAATGTTACAAGGCGCTCTCGGCGAGATCCCATTTGAGCAAACGGGAGTCGAAGTACGAGTTTATGCGATAAAAGAGCGCCAGGCGCGCGAAATATTGATAAACTACCAGCAAGTGAAACAATCTGCTCCTGACTGGGTTTGCCCAACATGTAGCGAGCTTAATGGGTCAACGTTTGAAATATGTTGGTCTTGTGGGACTGTAAAGAATGACGAAAGCGAATAATTTTCAACGTATTAGAGAATTAAACTATTTACAAAAGGCGGTTTTAGGTGGCGCATTGCTTGAGCGTATGTTGCCTAACTATGCCCTATTTAGCGAAGCCACGGGGTTTGGTGACGGATCCGTGTTTCGTAGTGCGTTAAGTGTGTGTTGGGAGAAAATTTTACTACCCAAAAGTAAAATTAGTCTTGAGAAGCAAATTGAGAAAATTGAGCCTAATGTACCTGAATTAAATGATTTTGATATGTTTGGCGTATACCCAGCGATTGATACGGCAACTGCATTGCTTGGAATGCTGCATGGTTTAATGGCAAAAGATGAACAAGAATTTCTAAACATCAGTAAAATTTCTCAGGCCTCAGTCGCACGTTATATTGAGTATCAACTGACCGTCGATGGTGAGTTGGCTGATAACAAGGCCGTACGTGAGCACCCTTTAATGCAATATGAAATTGATGTGCTTGCTGAACTTATTGATTTTGTAGAGCAAATGGGCCGAATTACCTCAGAAAACGTTAAAGAGCTTAAGCAGCTTGCAGTATCTGACGGCCAAACCAATATTGGTATTGCAATTTAATGTTCAGTAATGCGTATTTTCGCTGTAAAATGCGCGTTTGTTTTTTATTGGCGGAGTAATTGATGCGAATTTTAGGTATTGAATCATCATGTGATGAAACAGGTATTGCCATTTACGATGATGAACAAGGCTTATTAGCACATCAACTATACAGCCAAGTCAAAGTGCATGCAGACTATGGCGGTGTAGTGCCAGAACTTGCATCACGAGACCATGTACGCAAAACCTTACCGTTAATTGATGCGGCGTTTGCACAAGCGGGTTGCGGCCCAGAAGATTTAGATGGCATTGCTTATACGGCAGGCCCAGGCCTTGTGGGGGCTTTACTTGTGGGCACCTCGATTGGCCGTTCACTAGCCTATGGCTGGAACATCCCCGCTGTGGCTGTTCACCATATGGAGGGTCATTTACTTGCCCCTATGCTTGAAGAAGAGCAGCCTGAATTTCCGTTTATTGCGCTGCTTGTCTCGGGCGGTCATACTATGATGGTTAAAGTGTCAGGTATTGGTGAGTACGAAGTATTAGGTGAGTCGGTGGATGATGCGGCGGGTGAAGCGTTTGACAAAACCGCTAAATTATTAGGTCTTGATTACCCTGGCGGCCCTCGTCTAGCAAAACTTGCGGAGCAAGGTACACCAGAGCGATTTGTATTCCCACGCCCGATGACAGATAAACCAGGTTTAGACTTTAGCTTTAGTGGTTTGAAAACCGCAGCATCAATTGCGATTCGTGATAATGATGATGACGAGCAAACTAAAGCTGACATCGCACATGCATTCCAAACAGCCGTTATTGATACGCTTATCATTAAATGTAAACGTGCATTAAAACAAACAGGCATTAAGCGTTTAGTGATTGCAGGTGGTGTAAGTGCCAATGTTCAACTACGTTCGCAGCTAGAACGTGTAATGCAAGGTATGAAAGGGCGCGTGTATTACCCGCGCACAGAGTTTTGTACAGATAATGGCGCAATGATCGCTTATGCCGGTATGCAGCGCTTAAAAGCAGGGCAATTTGCAAGCCTTGATATGAAAACTAAGCCGCGCTGGCCAATCGATTCACTTGAGCCGTTATAAGGCTTATTCATTTTCTGGGGCTTTTTTCTTAGCCCCAACTTTTGGCTCATCACCACACATTAAACGCGTCATGTTCGCTCTGTGGCGAAAAATAATTAATACCGTTAAAAATGTGACTGGTAATGTATAAAGTGGCTTTATCCACCATGTGTAAAGAGGCGCAAGAGAGACGGTTACTAATGCCGCGAGTGATGAATAACGTGTAATTGCAATAATTAGTAGCCAAGTTGTGATTAGCATCCCACCTAAAGATAAGCCTATAGGAAGCAAGGTACCAAAAGCAGTGGCAACGGCTTTTCCGCCTTTAAAGCCAAAAAATAATGGATACATGTGACCTAGGCATGCTGCAACACCGATGAGACCGAGCATCAGAGGCTCTATGTTTAAAAAGTAAGCGCCCCAAACTGGGATCGTTCCTTTTAATATGTCAAACACAAGCACTAATGCAGCGGGTAACTTTCCACCGAGGCGGTAAACGTTGGTCGCTCCAGGGTTATTCGATCCATGACTGCGTGGGTCTGGTAGCATAAATAGCCGAGAAACAAGGATAGCGGACGAAACCGATCCTAGTAAATAGGCTAAAACTAACATTAAAACTGCTAACACGCGCTTCCTTATTTTTTAATCGGCACTTTTGGGCTATCATTGGCGGCAAAACCGTCTGCCGCTATTTTTCGATTAGATTGTTACAAAAAAATACTAACAATCTATCCGTCATTGTAGGGGTAATTTCAATATATTAAAACATTATGACAGCTTATAAAGCGTATTATTAAGATCAATAGGCGCATAAGGTTGTTTTACCTTACATATTTATGTCATTTGGAGTCTTAATGGACAAGGTATATATATCACAACTGCACGTAGACACCATCATCGGTGTATATGATTTTGAAAAAGAAAGTAAACAAAGCTTATATTTTGACATTGAAATGCTTTGTGATATCTCAGCCGCTGCAGCAACCGATGATATAAACCTTGCGCTTGATTATGCAAAAGTGAGTGAGCGTGTCATTGAACATACAACGGCGAAGCCTGTTGAGTTGCTTGAAACCTTAGTTGAGCAATTAGCTGCACTTATTCTTACTGAATTTGCCACCAACCAAGTGACTATTCGTGTCAGTAAACCAGCCGCTGTGCCACAAGCGCAAACGGTGGGCGTTGAGATCACCCGCCGTAAGGTGAGCTAATAATGGCGCAAATATTTATTAGTCTAGGTTCTAATGTCAATAAAGAGCATTATCTTCGCCAAGCGCTCATAGCCTTGAAACCTTACTTCCCCGATTTTGTACACTCATCAGTTTATGAGAGTGAAGCGGTTGGTTTTGCAGGGAGTAATTTTTATAATTCAGTGGTTGCGGCCAAAACGGATATGCCTCTTGAGAAGTTGTGCAAATTATTGAAACAAATTGAGCTTGATAATGGTCGTACCCGTGCAGATAAAAAGTTTAGCCCGCGTACACTCGATTTAGACTTACTTTTTTATGATGATGTTATATGCGATTATCCTGCACAATTACCGCGAGATGAAATTACAAAAAATGCTTTTGTGCTTCAGCCTTTAGCAGAAATAGCTCCCGATTTTTTTCACCCCGTAGCGAAGCTAACCCTGTCTCAGCTATGGGATAATTATGATAACCCGCAACAAAAACTATGGAAGGTGGAGTTTACTAACCCATGAGTATTATTGAGATAATTGTTTTAGCTTTAATTCAAGGACTGACTGAGTTTTTACCTATTTCTAGCTCAGCGCATTTAATTCTTCCGTCGCAGATTCTCGGGTGGCAAGACCAAGGTTTAGCATTTGATGTGGCTGTTCACGTTGGAACCTTAGGTGCAGTTGTTTTGTACTTTAGAAAAGAAGTGGTCGATATTCTTGGTGCTTGGTTTAAATCGTTTGGCTCACAAGGTGCAACCGATGATAGTAAGCTAGGCTGGTGGATCATAGTAGGCACGATACCTGCCGCTATTCTTGGGCTTATTTTTAAAGATTTAATAGAGCTTTACCTACGTAGTGCATGGGTGATCGCGGTAACGACTATTTTATTTGGCTTATTACTTTGGTATGCCGATGCAAAAGGTAAGCAAACCAAAACGATTTACCAACTGAACTGGAAATCTGCACTGATGATCGGCATGGCACAGGCGATGGCTATGATCCCAGGCACATCACGGTCAGGTATTACTATGACCGCAGGTTTAATGCTGGGTATGAATAAGCAAAGTGCCGCGCGCTTTTCATTTTTATTGGCCATTCCTGTTATTTTAATGATGGGACTATATTATACAATAGAGTTGGCTTTAGGCGATCATATCGTTGAGTGGAATACCTTGATGCTTGGTGCTGGCTTATCTTTTATATCTGCGTATGCCTGTATTTTCTTTTTCTTAAAAGTGATTGAGCGTATGGGGATGATGCCATTTGTTATCTATCGTTTACTACTTGGTGTCGGTTTGTTTGCATTTTTAATGCTGTAGGTAGAGATTCAGCTTGATTAGAAAAGCACCTCAAATTGAGGTGTTTTTTTATGTTGGTTATTTGGCAAAAGTCTATTGCCGTGTAGTAATGGTAAGTAAAGCTTATATTTGGCATTATAACGGCTTATTTTATCTATCATTCATTTTGCTCAGGACAGTAGATGCATATTCATATTCTTGGAATTTGTGGCACCTTTATGGGTGGTATCGCCGCAATCGCTAAATCGTTAGGTCATACAGTTACAGGCTCTGATCAAAATGTGTACCCGCCGATGAGCACACAATTAGAAGAGCTGGGTATTACTCTAACTCAAGGTTATGACGTTGCACAACTTGAGCCAACCCCTGATATGGTGGTGATTGGTAATGCCATGAGCCGTGGCAATCCCTGTGTTGAATATGTGCTTGATAAAGGCTTGCCTTATACCTCAGGCCCAGAATGGTTAAAACATAATTTATTGCAGAATTCGTGGGTTTTAGCTGTTGCGGGTACGCATGGCAAAACAACCACAGCGAGTATGCTGGCATGGCTATTAGAGTATGCCGGTATGAAACCTGGGTTTTTAATTGGTGGCATAGTGCAAAATTTTGGTGTGTCTGCACGTGTTGGCGAAACCCCATTTTTTGTAATTGAAGCCGACGAATACGATACCGCTTTTTTTGATAAACGCAGTAAGTTTGTACATTACTTACCACGCACTTTGATTCTAAATAATCTTGAATTTGATCATGCGGATATTTTTGAAGATTTAAATGCAATAAAGAAACAATTTCACCACCTGATGCGTACACTACCTTGTAGTGGCAAAGTCATTTGGCCAAGCCAAGATGAAGCACTACAAGAGGTGATTGAAAGAGGTCTTTGGAGCGAGAGCGAAACACTGTCGGGTGACTGGGATTACCGTTTACTTAAAGCTGATGGCAGTGAATTTGAAGTGTTATTAGCTGGGGAAGTGCAGGGCGTTGTGTCATGGCAAGCGATGGGCGAGCACAATGTTAAAAATGCTATTATGGCCATTGCAGCCGCTCGTCATGTAGGGATTGCTGTGTCAGTGAGCATTGCTGGTTTAGCAGAGTTTATTTCTCCTAAGCGCCGCATGGAGCTAAAAGCCGATGTGAATGGTATTAAAGTGTATGATGATTTTGCACATCACCCAACGGCAATTAAAACAACTCTTGCAGGTTTACGTGCAAAAGTGGGCGATGAGAAGATTATTGCCATTTTAGAGCCGCGTTCAAACACCATGAAAATGGGTGTGCATCAACAAACCTTGATTGATTCTCTAAAAGCTGCCGATGACGTGTATTTATTTGAACCTGAAAACTTAAGCTGGTCATTAAAAGAATACGCAGATAAAGCAGGTATGCATTGTATGCCAAGCACTGAGGAAATCATTGCCGCAGTTGCTGAAGGAAGTGCGCCGTCACAACATATTTTAATAATGAGTAATGGTGGCTTTGAAGGTATTCATCAGCGTTTAATCAGCACACTTGAACAAAACTAACCAGTATACGGAGCATAACTGTATGCAATTTAAAGATAAAATAACCTTAGCTTTTAGCGGTGCCTCAGGTGCCCCTTATGGCTTACGGTTACTAGAGGTATTACTTGAGCAGCAGTTTCAGGTGTATGTACTGATCTCAAGTGCGGCAAGAGTGGTGCTTGATACTGAATCGAATATAAAACTGTCGGGCAACGAAGATAAAGCAACTGAACAGCTCAGTACGCTCTTTAATGCCGCGCCAGAACAACTAAAAGTATTTGGTAAAGATAACTGGTTTAGTCCTGTTGCCTCTGGCTCAGCTGCGCCGAAGAAAATGGTGGTTTGCCCATGTAGTGCAGGCTCAGTGTCTGCCATTGCAGTTGGGGCATCAGATAACTTACTTGAGCGCGCCGCTGACGTGGTTATAAAAGAACGTGGGCAGCTGATTTTAGTCCCGCGTGAAACGCCATTTAGCGAGATTCATCTTGAAAACATGCTGAAACTAGCAAAGCTTGGCGTCACCATTATGCCTGCGGCACCTGGGTTTTATCACCAGCCTGAGCAGATTTCAGATCTGGTTGATTTTATGGTGGCGCGAATTTTAGATCATTTAAACATTGAACATACTTTGACGAAACGTTGGGGTTATGGAGAGGGCAAACAGTGAGCGAAAAAACGATCGCATTAAATATTGAAGGCCTGAAAAAGGTTTATAAAAATGGTGTTGAAGCTGTAAAAGGCATTGATTTACAAGTTCAGCAAGGCGACTTCTTTGCTTTGCTTGGCCCAAATGGGGCTGGTAAATCAACCACCATTGGTGTTATCTCATCGTTAGTGAACAAAAGCGCTGGTCGCGTAGAGGTATTTGGTCACGACATTGATACTCACCTAGAAGCCGCTAAATCTGAACTTGGTTTAGTGCCGCAAGAATTTAATTTCAGTCAGTTTGAAACGCTTAACCAAATTTTGGTTAACCAAGCGGGTTATTATGGTGTACCCAGAAAGCTGGCGCATGAACGTGCAGAAAAGTATTTAAAGCAGCTCGGTTTATTTGAAAAAAAAGATAAGCAAGCGCGCACCCTTTCAGGTGGTATGAAACGCCGTTTAATGATTGCTCGTGCGCTGATGCATGAACCTAAATTACTTATTTTAGATGAGCCAACTGCAGGTGTGGATATTGAGCTACGCCGCTCAATGTGGGATTTTCTTCGTGAGATAAATAAACAAGGTGTCACCATTATCTTGACCACGCACTACCTCGAAGAAGCAGAGCTGCTATGTAAAAACATCGCGATTATCGACAGCGGCGTGATTGTTGAAAACACCACTATTAAAGCGTTACTTGCCAAGCTTGATAAAGAAACCTTTGTACTTGATTTAAAGCAGCCTGTGCAGCCAATTAGCATTGAAGGCTACAACTATATACAGACTGATGACCATACTTTAGAAGTTGAAGTGGCAAAGTCTCAGGGCTTAAATCACGTATTTAGTGCACTAACCGAGCAAGGTAACACAGTACTTAGTATGCGAAATAAAGCAAACCGTTTAGAAGAGCTGTTTGTTGGATTATTAGAACAGGGGCGAGGCGAATAATGTTTAAATATGGTGTAGCGCTAAAAAGTATTTGGATCAAAGAGTGTATTCGCTTTTTACGTATTTGGGTGCAAACATTAGTACCGCCTGCAATCACGATGAGCCTGTATTTTGTGATTTTTGGTAACCTGATTGGTTCTCGTATCGGTGATATGGGCGGCTTTAGTTATATGGAGTTTATTGTACCGGGCCTGATTATGATGTCGGTGATCACCAACTCTTACTCGAATGTGGCCTCAAGCTTCTATTCAACTAAATTCCAAAAAAGCATAGAAGAGCTATTAGTTGCGCCAGTGCCAAATTACATTATTGTACTCGGCTACATGGGCGGTGGTATGACGCGTGGTATGTTAGTTGGTTTGATTGTTACCTGTGTATCTTTGTTGTTTGTTGATATTCAAATTCACAATATTTTTGTGATTATGGCAACGGTTATACTAACCTCGGCTGTGTTTGCGTTAGGCGGACTTATTAACGCAATTTATGCTAATAGCTTTGATGATATTAGTATTATCCCAACCTTCATTTTAACGCCGCTGACTTATCTTGGTGGGGTGTTTTACTCTATCACTTTATTGCCAGAATTTTGGCAAGGCGTATCGCAAGTAAACCCAATTATTTATATGGTAAATGCATTTCGGTATGGTTTCTTAGGTGTGTCTGATGTCGACTTATCGGTGGCATTTGGTGTACTTGGTTTATTTATTGTGGGTTTATTTACGTTAGCATTAACCCTAATCAAACGTGGTGTGGGGCTTAGACACTAATGACGGATGCAAATTCGAGAAGTATTGTATCGAATCAACCTAGCTTACATGAAAAGCTGGATGAAATTGTTTTAAAACACCTAAGTGCCGAATTTAAGAAGCCGATTGCAGAGCATACGCAAGCGGCTTTTGATCAGGTAAACGAAAAGGTGCAGACGTTTGCTGGGCCACTCATTCTTGATTCATGCTGTGGTGTAGGGGAAAGTACCGCTAACTTAGCAAAGCGTCACCCAGATGCGTTAGTGATTGGTATAGATAAATCATCTCATCGCTTGGATAAGCATGACATTGAGTACAAGCAAACCGATGCAGGACAGTACATTTTAGTGCAAGCTGATTTAAACGATTTTTGGCGTTTAGCGGTGGCTGCTAACTGGCAGCCCACGCACCATTACTTGTTGTATCCAAACCCTTGGCCAAAAGCCAAACACCTACAAAGGCGCTGGCACGGTGCTGCTATATTCCCATTTATTATTAAATTAGGTGGGCGTTTAGAGCTTAGAAGCAACTGGGACATTTACGTAAAGGAATTTGCTCGCTCGCTTGAGCTTGCAGGGCATAAGTGCGATGTTGAGTTGTATGAAAGCGATACCGCTATTACACCATTTGAGCGTAAATATTGGGCCAGTGGCCAACAGAGTCATCGCTTAGTAATAAACCTATAACACGCACTGTGTCTTTGCCATTATGACTGAGGCACATAAGGCGTGGGTGGCGCGAAGTGGTTTCCTTGCATTAATGTGATACCTGCTTTGGAAAGTGCTTCAGCCACTTGCTCGCTCTCGACTTGTTCGGCAACGACATCAAGGTTAAGTTGTTTGGCGTACTTCACTAAATGTTCAATAAACATATAGCTGTCATCATTGGTATGTGCTTGGCTAACTAAGCCGCGGTCTAGCTTTAGACCATCAACTTCAAGCTTTAAGATATTTGAGAGGTTTGAATATCCTGCACCAAATTCGTTAATCATAACCTGCGCACCTTTATTTTTAAGTAAGCTAATAAATGCTTTTACTTCACTAAAGTAGGCAATTGCTTCTGTTTCATGAAACTCAAAAATAATATTGTTGGGTTGTGGGTAGCGTCTTAACTGCTGTTCTAAAAACTCACTTAAGCTGGGGTCCAGAATATCTTGCGCTGTAATATTAATGCTCCAGCTAATTGAGGTTTTTCGAAATTGCTCAATACAGCGAGTAAACATGGTACGTGTTAGTAATCCGTCCATTCGAGAGCGTTTCAAAACAGTTAGAAAGTAATCTGGTGTATAGATGCGCCCTTGTGCTGATGCCATTCTTGCTAAGCTTTCGTAATGAGTTACCTGCTTTGTTTGCGTATCATAAATGGGTTGGAAATAGGGAACGATACGATTGTTATCAAACGCTTCTTTTACTTTTTTAGCCAGCTTTACATTGTATCTAAACTGTTCTTCTACTTGTTTAAAGACATTCTCGTAACGAATAATACGTTGATTGTTTAACTTTGCTTGTTGAAGAGCAATATGTGCGTTTTCAATCAGCATTAGCTTATTACCAGAGGCAATGCCTGCATGCAAACTAACATAAATAAACGGCTCGTTAAGTACAGGGATTGATTGATTAAAGGCGTTAATAGTGTCATCAAAGTCTTGCTCTGCACCGCGTGTATGTAACAGTGCTATTTTATTGGTAGCAAGACGAAATACCAGCGCATCGTTGGGTAGGCGAGACTGAAAATAGTTCAATAAACTGGCCATTACCTTGTCGCTTACTTCTGTGCCATAAAAGCTACTAATATCCTCAACTTCATTAATTGTAATGACTGCAAGCTCCATGCGGTGCTTGGTGCTTTTTTTAAGGTAATATTCCAGCGCTACGTGGTTAGCAAAGCCTGTACGCGCATCCGTAGAAAGAGAGCGTTTAAGTTGTAAAAAGTAAAGCCCTGCAATTAAGGAGGCAATAAAAAAGAAGAAGCACCCTGTAATAGTCGCGCGTGTTACGCTTAGTTGTAACTGTTGGTTGAGGTCAGTAATTGTTATATCGGCACCAGTAAGATAGGTATGGCCATTCTCATCGATGAAAGTAACAAAAATGCTTTTAAAGTGTCCCCATTGATCTTTTGACACTTCGAAAACAGGCTCTGTAGAAAAAAAAGCGTCTTTATTTATTTTGGTTGCTTCGGTGTAGGGATCCATAAACTGCGTGATACGGCCGCCGTTTTGATCCTTTTGGGTATAACTCGATGCGCTAAAAAAAACGGTATCGTCCCGAAGTACCATAGAATACACATACGCTAAGTCCATTTGCTTGGCGTATTCTGAGAGGGCTCTCATTTTTTGCTTATAAACAGCCGAAGAGATTGGTATGCCAGCGTTGACTTGATTGTGGTAATCCTTACCTAAAATATGGTTAACACTCACAGCCGCATTGAGAAGCTTTGAATCAATGCCAGCCATTATCTCACTACGAGCGGTCTCATAGGTGTAGTAGATATAACCAAATAAGCTGATAAAAAAAGTGGCAAATCCATAAAGCAGCCAACCGGTCTTTTGCATTCCTTTGGACATAATTATTCCTTTATCAGTGGTGTGATGATTATACTTAAAAAATAACTGGCTGATAGTAGAAAATTAGCGCAAATTTCATTGATACATCATTTTTTTGTCACCGAATTCGTGGCTTTTTAGCTTTAAACGAGACATTTTTGTGATATTCCAGTAAAGTTAGCCAATTTCGTAGCAACAGTGCCGCTAAATTCAAACCTTATTGTTTCAGCATTAGGTGCATTTTAGCTGCTTATAATGGGTATTAAGATGGATCAAAAGCGTTGTGCCGTCGCCTCTAAAGAAAGTTTGATTCGTATTTTTACGGTGCCTGAAGCACCGGACTCAACCTTGAGTAGAATAGAATCAGAGATTTCAAGCAATCTTGCAGGATTCTTAAATGAGAATATTGCGGCAATTGAAAAGCCATTGCATGAGATTGAAAAAGATTTTCAGTCGGCAAATATCCCAGAAGAGCCCACTTTTGTCTCTGACTACGCGCAAGACATTATGGAGCAGTTAGTTGCACACTCAGTTCACACAGCTGCGCCAAGCTTTATTGGCCACATGACATCCGCTTTGCCACATTTTGTGTTACCGCTATCAAAATTGATGGTGGGTCTAAACCAAAACCTAGTAAAGATAGAAACGTCAAAAGCATTTACGCCACTAGAACGACAAGTTTTAGGGATGATGCACCATTTAGCCTATGGTGAAGAGGATGCGTTTTATAACAAGTGGATGCATAGTGCAAAAACATCGCTAGGGGCATTTTGTTCTGGGGGAACCGTTGCCAACATTACCGCCTTATGGATTGCTCGCAACCGTTTATTAAAAGCCGATGGTGACTATAAAGGCATTGCAGCACAAGGTTTAATTGCTGGCATGCTGCACTATGGCTATAAAGGACTTGCTGTACTCGTTTCAGAGCGAGGCCACTATTCGCTTGGTAAAACGGTTGATTTACTTGGCATCGGACGCGATAACATTGTTGCTATTAAAACAGGTGAAAACAACAAGGTTGATGTTCAAGCCATGCGTGAAAAAGCCCATGAACTTGAAGCATCTGGCATTAAAGTTATGGCGCTAGTTGGGGTAGCTGGAACGACTGAAACCGGCAGTATAGACCCACTTAACGAAATGGCCGATTTAAGCGAAGAGCTTGGCTGTCACTTTCACGTTGATGCAGCATGGGGCGGGGCAACTTTATTATCTAAAAATTACCGTCATTTATTAAGTGGCATCGAACGCGCTGATTCAATCACCATTGATGCCCATAAGCAAATGTATGTGCCAATGGGCGCAGGCCTTGTGTTATTTAAAGACCCTGCTGCCACAGATGCAATAGAGCATCATGCGGAATATATTCTTCGTAAAGGCTCTAAAGATTTAGGCAGTCATACTTTAGAGGGCAGTCGCCCAGGTATGGCAATGTTAGTGCATGCTTGCTTACGTGTTATTGGCCGTAAAGGCTACGAAATGTTGATTGACCGTAGTATCGTGAAAGCTCGTACTTTCGCCGACATGATTAAGCAGGATGAAGATTTTGAATTAATCTCAGAGCCTGAGCTTTGCCTATTAACCTATCGCTACGTACCAAAAGAAATCCAAGCTAAGCTTAAAGATGCTGACGAAGAAACGAAGTTAGATATTTACGCTTCGTTGAATCGTTTTACCGCAAGTATGCAAAAGCGTCAGCGTGAAGCAGGACGCTCTTTTGTATCGCGTACACGTTTAACACCTGCAAAATATGACCATCAACCAACGGTTGTGTTTAGGGTTGTATTGGCTAATCCATTAACCTCTAAAACAATTCTCAAAGATATTTTAGCAGAGCAAAAAGCCCTAGCGAAAACCGACCCTGTCTTTAAAAAGTACTTAAGTAAATATATGGATTAGTGAGTGAATTAGAAAAGGGAGCATCAAGCTCCCTTTTTACTCATTACGAAAGCAACTTGCTTTAATCATTTTGCTGATGATTTCTTGTGAAGGTTTGACTTTTTCCATCGCTAAAAACTCATCGGGCTGGTGGGCTTGATTTATTGAACCAGGCCCCATGACAATTGTTTCACAGCCAAGCTGTTGAATAAACGGTGCTTCAGTGCAGTAATTTACAGCAACGGCAGGCTGGCCTGATACTTGTTCGGCAAGTTTAACAAGCGCAGTATCTGTATTGCCACTAAATGCTGGAATAGGCTCGTGTAAGTCAATAACACTCACCGCATTAGGGTAGTGTGCATTAATCTCTTCAGCAGCAGTTAGCAAAATTGCTTGCAGTTCTTGCACACTTAAACCTGGTAAAGGTCGCATATCAATGTGCATTTCACAGCAGCCGCAAATACGGTTTGCGTTATCGCCACCATGAATATGGCCAAGGTTTAAAGTTGGGTACGGGATTTGAAAATGTTCAATTGAATATTTATTCTTTAATTCTTCTTTAATGATTAACAATTTTGCAATCATTTTATGCATCACTTCAATGGCGTTTAAACCACGTTCTGGATCTGAACTATGGCCTGAGCGACCAATCACACGAATCGCAGTGCTCATGTGGCCTTTGTGAGTGAACACTGGGGTCATATCTGTTGGTTCACCTATAATACAGCGTGCTGGTTTTAAATTAGGATGACGACAAATTTGTTGCGCCCCTGCCATTGTGGTTTCTTCATCAGCGGTGGCAAGAATTAGTAATGGCTCTGTTTGCTTGGATTCATCGAGTTCACTGATTGCTTGCAATACAAAGGCAAAAAATCCTTTCATATCAATACTGCCTAAGCCATAAAGTTTGTTGTCATGCTCACTGAGTTGAAAAGGGTTATAGTTCCAGCGGCTATCATCAAAAGGTACCGTGTCGGTATGACCTGCAAGCATTAAACCGCCATCACCCTCACCACGTTTCGCTAATAAGTTATAACGGCCTTTACCGTTTTCGAGCTCTGTTATTTCACATGTGAAACCAAGGCTTTCGCACCAAGTAGCGAGCAAGGTGATCACCTCTTTATTGCTCATGCACAGAGAGTCTTCAATCGAACTGATTGAGGGGGCAGCAATTAGCTGCTGATACATAGATAAAAAAGAGGGGAATGACATAAAAAATCCAAAAATAATTATTCAATCTAATTGCATAACAATATAAAAGTATTTATGATGAATATCAATTCACTTTTTAAGCATAAATATATTTTAAAACGGCACTATGAACACAAAACGACGATAACCTGATTTCATTACTTTAGACAGTGTTTTTATTCGCAATTAGGCGAGTAATTTTAGGCGTATCGATAAATAGATTTAATAGGTAAAAGTAAGCAATGAAAGTAGTGATTATTGGCGCAAGTGGTTATAGCGGCGCAGAGCTAGCAAGTTTAGTTGCAAAGCATCCAAAACTGACTCTACAAGCGTGTTATGTGTCTGAAGGGAGCTTAGATAAAGATAAATTATTAAGCGATTTATACCCCGAGCACTTAGGCTTGTTAGCGTACCCGCTGCAACCGCTAACAGCTGAGGCTTTTCAGGAAATAAATAACACTGCTGATTATGTGTGTCTATGTACTGATCACAAAGTGAGTGTTGATCTTGCGCCACAATTTTTAGCCATGGGCAAAAAAGTTTTCGATTTATCGGGCGGCTTCCGTTTAGCTGGGAATGAGGATTACCTAACTTATTATGGTTTCGCGCATGAACATCCTGAGCTTTTAGAGCAAGCGGCTTATGGTTTGGCTGAATGGAATAGCGATGCGATTAGTAAAGCAAACCTTGTTGCTGTAGCAGGGTGTTACCCAACAGCGGCACTTAATTCTTTAAAGCCACTTAAAGAAGCGGGTTTATTAGCTGAGCAAACCATCATTGTTAATGCTGTCTCTGGCGTAACCGGTGCGGGTAGGAAGGCCAGTGTGAATACGCACTTTTGCGAAGTGTCACTTGCTCCTTATGGCTTGTTTAACCACAGACACACACCTGAGATTGAGCAGTACCTTGGTCACCCTGTGTTATTTACCCCACATTTAGGTAATTTTCCTCGCGGAATTTTAGAAACTATTTATGTGCAATTAAAACCAGGTGTGACAGCAGAGCAAGTGAGCGCGGCATATCAAGTGCTAGCGAATGAGCCGTTAATTCGTTTACTCGGCAATAAAATTCCAAGCATCAAAGGCGTGGCTAAACAACCATTTGTTGATATTGCATGGCAACAAAAAGGTGAGCAACTGATTGTTATGTCGGCCATTGATAACTTATTAAAAGGGGCCGCAGGGCAAGCATTGCAATGTATTAATTTAGCGATGGGACTTCCTCATCATACCGGGTTAGTAGGAGCGTTATGATGAAAACATGGGTAATTAAAATAGGCGGTGCAGTATTAAATACAGCTGATGCCGCAAAAGCTTTATTTGACGTCCTTGTAGCACAGCAACAGGCCAACTTTGTGATTGTTCATGGTGGTGGTGCATTAGTTGATGCGTGGCTTAAAGACGCAGGGTTTGCCAGTGCGAAGCACCAAGGTTTACGTATCAGTCCAAAAGAACAAATGCCTTATATTGTTGGGGCACTGGCTGGCTGTGCGAATAAACAGCTAATGAGTCAAGCAATTGTTTCAGGGCATAAGCCTGTGGGGATGAGCCTCTATGAAGCGGGCGTTGTGGTTAAGCAAAAATTAAAAGCACTTGGGCAAGTTGGACAATGCGCTGATGGCACCGACAGTGTTTTACCAAGTTTAATTGCGCAAGGCCGCTTACCCTTAGTGAGCTCTATTGGCTTTGGCGAAGATGGGCTTTGGTACAACGTTAATGCCGATGAAGCAGCAGCAGCGATTGCAAAAGAACTTGATGCAGAACTTATTTTTATGACTGATGTAGAAGCGGTGCTTGATGCAAACAAACAACCGCTACATCAACTTAATACGCAGCAAATAGATGCATTAATTCTTGAAGGAGTTATTCAGGGCGGGATGGAGGTCAAAGTTAAGACCAGCCTTCTTGCTGCCCAACATTTACGACGTGGTGTGTATATCTCAAGCTGGCTAAAGCCAGAAAACTTAGTCGCCTTATTACAAGGCGAGCACGTAGGAACGAAAATTACACCATAGGTATTACATGTTTACTCACTTTTTATCTGGTCTTGAGTTAGACCAAAAAGGCGCGCTTAAACTACTCGATTTAGCGCAAAAAATTAAAGCAAACCCAGTCGATTTTAGCCAAGCTTTAGCGGGCAAGTCAGTGGTTACCTTATTCGAAAAACCAAGCTTACGTACCCGTTTATCATTTGATATTGGTATTAATAAATTGGGTGGTCATGCTGTTTATTTAGATTCACAAAATGGCGCAATGGGTGCGCGTGAGTCAGTAAAAGATTTTGCTTTAAATATTTCAACTTGGGCTGATGGCATTGTTGCTCGCGTATTTGCACATAAAACATTAACCACCCTTGCTGAGTTTTCGTCAGTCCCTGTGGTAAATAGTCTGTGCGATTTATACCACCCATGCCAAGCACTCGCTGACTTTTTAACGCTACAAGAAGTGCATGGTGATGTCAGTAAACTAAAGCTTGCATACTTAGGTGAAGGTAACAACGTCACACACTCTCTAATGCTATTAGCTGCTACTTTAGGGACTGATTTTGTCGCTGTGTGCCCGAAAGGAAGCTCGCCAGATTCGCAAATTCTTAAGCAAGCAGAGCAAATTGCAGCGATGAATGGAGCGTCTGTCATGGTTAGCGACAGAATTGAAGCGGCAGTGGGTGCAAATGCAGTCTATGCTGATACGTGGGTATCGATGGGCGATAAAACACCGCTTGAGCAGGTGAAAGCTAAATATATGCCGTACCAGTTAAATCAAGCACTACTTGAGCAAACTGGTGCGCAAACTGTGTTGCATTGCCAGCCGGCTCATCGTGAGTTTGAAATTACCTCTGAGGTAATGGATGGCCCAGCATCAAAAATTATTCAACAAGCAGAGAACCGTATGCACGCGCAAAACGCACTGCTTGTCACATTATTAAATCCAAATTTTGTTTAAGGAACACCAATGAGTTCAATCAAAAAAGTCGTATTAGCCTATTCTGGTGGTCTAGATACATCGGCAATCGTGCCATGGTTAAAAGAAAACTACGGCTGTGAAGTTATCGCATTTGTTGCTGATGTAGGTCAAGGCGCTGAAGAGCTAGAAGGCGTAGAAGAAAAAGCAATCGCTTCAGGCGCATCTGAATGTTATGTGGTTGACTTAAAAGACGAAATGGTCAGTGACTATATTTACCCAACCTTAAAAACGGGTTCTATTTACGAAGGTACTTATTTACTCGGTACGTCTATGGCGCGCCCAATCATTGCAAAAGCCCAAGTAGAGATTGCCCGTAAAGTAGGTGCTGATGCGCTTTCACATGGTTGTACAGGTAAAGGTAACGATCAGGTGCGTTTTGAGTCATGTTTCGCAGCCCTTGCGCCAGATCTTAAAGTAATCGCACCATGGCGTGAGTGGGATTTATCGAGCCGTGAATCACTACTTGATTACTTGGCTGAGCGTGATATTCCGTGTTCAGCGTCTGCTACAAAAATTTATAGCCGTGATGCTAATGCGTGGCATATTTCACACGAAGGTGGTGAGCTTGAAGATCCATGGTGCCAACCAAGTGAGCAAGTATGGACTTGGACTAACTCGCCAGAGCAAGCACCAAACGAACCTGAATATGTGACATTAAATGTTGTCGAAGGTGAAGTGGTTGCGGTAAATGGTGAGACGCTTAAACCTTATGACTGTTTAGTTAAATTAAATGACATTGCTGCGCCACACGGTGTGGGTCGTGTTGATATCGTCGAAAACCGTTTAGTCGGTATGAAGTCGCGTGGCTGTTATGAAACACCAGGGGGCACAGTGATCATGGCCGCATTACAAGCGGTTGATGAACTCGTGCTCGATAAATCAAGCCGTAAATGGAAAGAAGTACTGGGTGGTGAGTTTTCACACCTTGTCTACGACGGTCGTTGGTTTACACCATTGAAAGATTCGATTCTAGCTGGGGCTGAATCTCTGTCTAAACTCGCAACCGGTGAAGTGGTGCTTAAGCTTTATAAAGGTCAAGTCACTGCGGTACAGAAAAAATCACCGAATAGCTTATACAGTGAAGATTTCGCAACCTTCGGCGAAGATGATGTATATGACCAATCACATGCAGAAGGCTTCATTCGTTTATTCTCGCTATCTAGCAGAATCTCAGCACTAACGAAAAAGTAATTTAATTATTGCCTTGCAAAGCGGGGCAATCGCCGAGTTTGGAGGCAGTTCAATGGCATTATGGGGCGGACGTTTTTCTACGGGGCCAGATGAAGCGTTTAAGCAATTTAACGATTCACTTCCTTTTGATTATCAACTTGCAGAGCAAGACATTATTGGTTCGGTTGCTTGGGCGGGAGCGCTTAAGCAAGTTAATGTGTTAAATCAGCAAGAATATGATGACCTCGTTGCAGCACTGAATAAGCTGTTAGATGAAGTTAAAGCAAACCCACAAGCAGTGGCTGGAGCAGGGCATGAAGACATTCATTCTTATGTTGAGTCAGCACTGATTGATAAAGTGGGCGATCTTGCTAAAAAGCTTCATACGGGTCGTAGTCGTAATGACCAAGTAGCGACAGATTTCCGTTTATGGTGTCGTGATACTGCCGAGCATATTCTTGAAGCCATTGCAGAGCTTAAAGGTGAGTTTATTGCCTTAGCTGAGCGTGAGTTAGGCACTATTCTACCGGGTTACACACACTTACAGCGTGCACAACCTGTATTATTTAGCCATTGGTGTATGGCCTATGTTGAAATGCTTGAGCGTGATGAAAGCCGTTTAACCGATGCCAAAAATCGTATGAATTATTGTCCACTCGGTAGCGGTGCTTTAGCGGGTACGGCGTACCCAATAGATAGGCAAACTCTTGCCGAAGGGTTAGGTTTTACCGCAGCAACACGTAACAGTTTAGATGCTGTATCTGACCGTGACTTTGTGGTTGAGCTATTAAGCTGCGCGTCAATTTCAATGATTCATTTATCGCGTATGGCCGAAGACCTGATTTTTTATAACTCAGGCGAAGCGGGCTTTATAGAGCTGTCTGATGGGGTAACATCAGGCTCATCATTAATGCCGCAAAAGAAAAACCCAGATGCACTTGAGTTAATCCGTGGTAAAACGGGCCGTGTATTTGGTGCATTTAGCGCCATGATGATGACACTTAAAGCACTGCCGCTTGCTTATAATAAAGATATGCAAGAGGACAAAGAAGGCTTATTTGATGCGATGCCAACGTGGCTTGCGTGTATTCATATGGCGCAAGCGTGCATCAAAGGTATTAAAGTTAATGCAGATAAAACCCTTGCTGCTGCAAAAGGCGGTCACTCAAATGCGACTGAGCTTGCTGACTATTTAGTGGCTAAAGGCATCCCCTTTAGAGAAGGGCACCACATTGTTGGTACCTTAGTGCAAATGGCTATTTCTAAAGGGAATAACTTAGAAGATTTAAGTTTAGAACAATTTAAATCTGTACATAGCATTTTCGAGTCAGATGTCTATCCTGTATTAGAAATAGACGCATGTATAAAAGCACGTCAGGCATTAGGTGGTACCTCTGTTGAGCAAGTCTCTAATGCAATTGAATATGCAAAAAAAAACGGCAAATAAAAGTACGCGATGCAAATTTAAATGACGTTGAGAGCATTGCTCAGCTAATTCAATACTGGGCAATGAATGGGGAAAACCTACCTCGCGCTAAAAGTGACATGATTCATTCAATTAATGAATTTGTAGTCACGGAGGTTGCAGACCAGGTTGCTGGCTGCGCCTCATTGTATATTTACGATACAGGACTTGCAGAGATCCGATCTTTAGGGATTGATCCAAAGATGAGTATCAAAGGCCAAGGCAAACAATTAGTTGAGCACTTATTAGTTAAAGCCAAAAAGTTGGCGCTTAGCCGTGTCATTGTATTAACGCGTGTGCCTGATTTTTTTAAAAAACAAGGCTTCAGCTATTGCAGCAAAGATAGCTTACCGGAAAAAGTCATGAAAGATTGTGAGCTTTGCCTTCGCAAAGACAATTGCGATGAAGTCGCAATGGAATTTATTTTAAGGCCTCGTGAGAATGCGGTGATCCCGTGTAAAAACGTAGCTTAATTTCCCTGGATAGTAAAAACGTACGGTTACCCCTGTGCGTTTTTTTATGCCTGAAATTTGCTGAGTTGATCAAAAAGATCTGTTTAAGCGAAAAGTTGGATCGTTAGTTGCTTAGTTTGATATGTAGCAAAAATGCTGCAAAAATGTACAAAAAGCGTCAATAAAACGAGAGCGCTGAGTACGTTTGTGATTCGTCACACGTTAACTACAATTTAAACTTAAAGGATTTAAATCATGCAAATTTCAAATAATAGTCAGCTGCAGATGCAAGCTTATAACCAAATGCAGCAAACTAAGCCTGCATTAGAACAAACTACTAGTAATAAAACCTTACAATCTGATACAGTAACTCTATCTAGTCAAGCACTGTCTTTATCTGGCAGCAATGAACTACAACGTGGTGGTGGTGGTCTTGTTTTCCCTGATAAGAAAGAGACATAAATTTTGGAAATAGTAAGTTAGATGTATTTTGATTTAAGCTCGCTCGGTTTACATTTCGACACAATTATAGTTTTAGGAATGCTAATGGCGTTCTTACTTAATTTGTTTTTTTATGTAAGCGAGCTTAACCGAAATAAATCATTAGTAGTTACTTCCTTTTTTATGGCTGTATCTTATTTTAGTAGTAACCACTTTATTAACCTAGAAAACTCCAACACTAACTTGTATATAGAGTGGTTTATTTACGATGTAGTCACACTCATACTTATTCTCTTTTCACATTACTTCTTAAAACACACATCTGTAGCTGCAAAATATATTTATGCTGGTTTAGTTATAAATAGTGTCCTCTATGGATTGATACACATTGATCTAATTGTTCTCTGGAATAGGGAAGTCTGGTGGTTTTGGACATTTTATTCAATTGGTGTGAATGTTGTTGATTTCCTAATGATTGTTGCCTTGATTACCAATAAAGACTTCTTGTTTATTGGTAAGTGCAGAAAATATTTTTCTAAAAAGACAAAGAAAAATAAGCTTAGCTACCGATAAAATACCTAGTACAGATAAAGCTTATCTTCAAGTTCCTCCAAAATTAATAATAATGGTTGTAGTCAATTTAACTTATGAACTTTAGTAATTTAATATTAAATTTTCAGCAAACATTTGGTTCATACTTAGCAACTTTTATTATGTGGGGCTTTTTGATGACTTTTTTATTTAACATGGTAAGCAAGTCATCAATAGTATGCAGAGATAAAACATTAATGTGGATCTCTCTGACAATATTTTTATCATATTTGCTCACTGATCCTTTAATTACAATGGCATTTGAAATTGAATCTTTACGGTATGCCTCTGTATTTATGTTGTGGTTTTGTCTAGATTTAGCCTGTCTAGCAATAATTTGGTTAATCACTAGAAATAGCTCAATTAGTGATTTTCCAGCAAAGCTATATGTTACGGTAGGATTATTAACAAATAGCTTTTTATTTTTATGCCTTTATATTGATGTTAGTGTTAACGGAAATGAAGAACGGTGGTGGTTATGGGATCTCTACACTGTTACTGTTAACGTAATGGACATTATGATGTTAGTAGCATTACTAACTAACAAAGATTTTTTAAAGCTTGGAGCACTTGTTAGTCATATTAAAGCTAAAGCCTGCTAGAGGTTTATTGTATGCTTGAATATCTCCAAGAATACTTAGGTGTGTATCTTGCCACTTTTATCATGTGGGGCTTTTTGATGGCCTTTTTGTACAACATGGTAAAAAAGTCTTCATCGGTAGGGGGTGGAGATAAAACAGTGATGTGGATAGCATTGGCAATGTTTTTATCTTATATGGTAAGTGATCCACTCCTTAACGTTACTTTAGGCTACAACATCCTCAATACGACACTTGCATATTTAATTTGGGCTGCGTCAGACTTAATTATGTTGTCTTTCATTTGGTTTGTTACCCGTAAAAAAAACCTAAATGAGGTCCCTGCAAAGTTATATATTTTTACAGGGCTCTCGGTGAATATTTTATTGTTTCTGGCAATGTATTACGACACCAACTATGCCCACTTTACTGGTCATTGGTGGTTTTGGGATGTGTACACCGTGACAGTTAATACGATGGATATAATGATGATAATTGCGCTGCTATGTAACAAAGACTTTCTAGGACTTGTAAAGTTGTATAGATGGGGTCGGGGTCAAGCAAAGCTTACTTGACCCGTGATAGCGGTTTAAAAACGAAATTCCCAGCTTGTTCTTAAGCCAGTATTTGTGTCAGAGTCATTGCCTATTTCACCCCTTGATACAAGTCCGGTTACTTTCCAAAGACCACTAAATAAAGATTGTTGATAACCAAGTTCTAATTGTAATTGCGTCATATCTGCAGGTGTTTCTTCCGCTTCACTGTCAATCCAACGTAGCTTTGCATGACCTCCATAACCATCTAGAGTATGGTAATAAGCACCTAACACAGCCGATTTACTTTGCTTAGGCACAGAGCTGCCAATAAGTCTTTGTTTTTGTGTGTAGCTACCCGAGCCGTATACACAATCAGCTGTAAGGCTGCATTGTTGCTCTGTATTTGAGTATTCAAAATAGGTTTTCAGTAAACTGTCATTTGAACCAAAGTAGCTTTCAATACCCACAGTATAAAAAGGATCACTTGGTGCAAGGCCACTTTCATTACGCCCCATTACATCAGCATAAAATGCAACAGGTTGCTGTGCTATGGATGTTGAGTATTTAACATCAATACTTGTTAGGCGATGGGTCGATGTTTGGCTTTCGAGTGTAACTGAATCGATATATTCATCAGTAAGATAATCAGAACTTGCCGTATTTACTGCAATTTCAAGCCCTTTTAATGGTGTACTTGCAAACCTTAAAGCCCAATAATCGCCTTCTTCACTGCTATTTAAAAATGGTTTTTGTTTAGCGTAAATACCAGTTAACTGCCAATTACCAATAAATGATAACCAACTAGGGCCAACATATTGACTGTTTGCACGGGAAAAGCGCAGGCCTTTCATCGGAGCTGCGTTATTCGATAGTAACAAGGCGTTGTCGTTACTCGGGCCCCACCAATGACTTACTTGCTCTGCACTGATTGACCAGTTACCCATTAACACGGCTAGATAACTACCATGATAATTTGTGTATTTTCCGTCGAGTGACTCGTCAGCATAGTTCACACTTACTTTGGCACTTACTCGCTTACCGGTTATTGAACCATAGCTGTTAATACCACTTTTTTGCTGATCGCGTGTCGTAAAGCCCTGTTGTGTCTCGGGTTCACTATTGTAATTGAAGCGCACCCCAGAACTGTTTTTTCGTTTGGCGTTATTGAGAGCGTGCTTAACGTGCTGATACGCGAAAAAACTACGTTCCTGTAAATTATTAGGGTCGATAGCTGCTAAATCACCTGCAATACCTTGCCACATAAGCGGGTAACTATTGATAGGTTGTTTTATAATTCCTTGATTAAATAGCATCTCTATAGAAGCCCTTAACAAAGGGTCATCACTTTCTATCCATGGCTCAGCAAAGCTTGGTGCAGAGATCATTAGTAAAGCACTTAAGCTAATGAACTTTTTTAGTTTCATCCGTGTATTTTTTCCTGTAATGCGGTGGCGACAATAGGGTTAACAAATTCGCTCACATCACCATGATGACGGGCAACTTCTTTAACGAGCGTCGAGGAAATAAACGAGTTTTTTTCAGCGGGTGTTAAAAACACACTTTCTAAATCAGGGTTTAGGCGTCGGTTCATATTTGCTAGCTGAAACTCATAGTCGAAGTCAGATACAGCACGAATACCACGAATGAGTACTTCAGCCTTATGCTCACGGGCAAGGTCAGCTAATAAACCAGAAAAGCCGATCACGCTTACATTTTTAAGGTGGGCTAAAATTGTATTTGCTAACTCTACACGTTCTTCTAGTGTAAAACAGGGTTGTTTACTTGGATTATGAGCAATAGCCACAATGACTTTGTCGAACATTTTAGCTGCTCGATGGATGAGGTCTGTGTGCCCATTCGTTAGCGGGTCAAAGGTACCTGGGTAGATTGCAGTAACGTTCATATCTATCAGCTAGTTAAAAATTTGCTTGCTATAGTAACAGTGTTTTCACTCGTATGCAGCTTTGAAGTAAGAGCATCCTATTAGATTTTTTGGTTTTATATAAGGTACTAAGCCGATTGAAGTTAGAATTTTTCAAGGTAGTATTTTATTGCCACGCATTTGTTTATACTGCTTGGCTGAAAATGAACTTCAGATCGTAATAAATATAAAAATAGAGTAAGCAGCATATGAGCACAAAGGATAAAATCATACATACCAGCATTGAGCTATTTAATCTCCATGGAGAGCGTGCTATTACGACTAACCACATTGCTGCACACATGGGTATTAGCCCTGGCAATCTGTATTATCACTTTAAAAATAAAGAAGACATTATTCGTCACATTTTTGCTTTATACAGTGAACATCTCCATACGCACTTTAAGCCATTAAAACCAGAAGATAATGCGCTTGAAAACTTAGCAGGGTATTTAGACTCTTTGTTTGAACTGATGTGGCGATTTCAATTTTTTTACGATAATTTGGGTGATATTTTATCCCGTGATGAAGTATTAAAAAAAGACTATATCGAGTTTCAAGCTGCGCTGTTAGAGCAGGTAAAAGAGGTGTTATTTGCATTACGTTCAGGTGGTATTATTACTATTGATGACGCCGATGTAACAGAGCTTGCCCATATGCTTAAAATGACAGTGAGCTTTTGGACACCTTACATTAAAGCCCGTCGCTTGAGCGGCGAGCTTGCCAGAGAAGATATCTATAACGGTATCTTAAAAGTACTATTGCTATTAAAAGCACATTGTACAGAGCAACATTTGGAACAAGTAAACAACTTAAGAGCAAAGTACTTAGCACTTGCTGCCACTGAGCAAAGCGAACAATAATCCTACAAAGCAGTTTATTTCCTAGACGCTATAATTTTTGTTATAATCGCGCGCCCTTGAGGTTGGTATGCCTCGGGCCGTGTGAATCCCACTGTCTAAGAGTGAACTATGCTTAAATTTATCGTCAAATTACATCCTGAAATCGCTATTAAGAGTAAGTCTGTTCGTAAGCGTTTCACCAAGTTATTAGAAAATAACATTAAGATCGTTTTACGTCGCGTTGACGAAAAAGTGCAGGTTAGAAATAACTGGGACAATATCTCAGTGGTAAGCCTCCTAGACTCTGAGCAAGTTCGCTTAGATATCATTGATGGCTTAAAACGCATTCCTGGTATCGTACAGTTTATTGAAGTAACAGAAACAGGCTTCGACTCAATTGACGATATTTACCAAAAAGCACTTGAGCTAATTGGCCATACTATTGCAGGCAAAACATTCTGCGTGCGTTGTAAGCGTTCAGGTAAGCATGACTTTACATCGAGCGATGTAGAGCGCTACGTAGGTGGTGGTTTAAACCAGCATGTTGAAGGGGCGCGCGTTAAATTATCTCACCCTGAAGTAACAGTACGTTTAGAAGTGCGTGATGATAAAGCCTATATAGTTACTGAAACTCACTTAGGTATGGCGGGCTTCCCGCTGCCAACACAAGAAGATGTATTATCGCTTATGTCGGGCGGTTTTGACTCTGGTGTTGCCAGTTATCAAATGATCCGTAAGGGGGCGCGTACTCACTTCTTGTTCTTTAACTTAGGTGGTGCAGCCCACGAAATCGGTGTTAAGCAGGCGAGCTATTACATCTGGAAGCAATTTAGCTCTACTCATAAAGTTAAGTTCGTGACGGTTGATTTTGAACCTGTTGTTGCTGAAATCCTTGAAAACGTAGAAAACAGCCAAATGGGTGTGGTTCTAAAACGTATGATGATGCGTGCCGGTAGTCAAGTTGCAGAAAAACTAGGTGTGCAAGCACTCGTAACAGGTGAAAGTATTGGGCAGGTTTCAAGTCAAACACTTGCGAATTTGAGTGTCATTGACCGTGTGACTGAAACTTTAATCATTCGTCCGTTAATCCAACACGACAAGCAAGATATTATTAATATTGCGCGTCAAATTGGTACCGCCGAAATGGCAGAAAGCATGCCTGAATACTGTGGTGTGATCTCTAAAAAGCCAACGGTTAAAGCTAAAATCAAAACGATTCTTGCCGAAGAAGCTAAGTTTGATTTCGACGTGCTAAATACGGTCGTTGAAAATGCGCGTGTGATGGATATCCGGGATATCGACACCGAAGCAAAAGAAGAAGTGAAAGAGACTGAATCTGTATCTGACTTACCTGAGGGGGCGGTTGTTGTAGATATACGTTCACCTGAGGAAGAAGATGCCAATCCACTGGAGCTTGAAGGTATTGATGTTGTGCATTTACCTTTCTTCCGCTTAGCGACTAAATTTGGTGACTTACCAAAAGATAAAGAATATTACCTATATTGTGCGAAAGGGGTAATGAGCCAGTTGCAAGCGCTGATCCTGCACGAAGAAGGCTACAGTAACGTAAAAGTGTATCGCCCATAAGGGATACTGATAAAAGCGCGACACGTTCGCGCTTTTTTTATGGCTAGTGGAATGGCTTGTTTTGCGCAAAACACGTTTGACGCCTGCGCGCCGTTTACTTTTTCCCTCGAAGCGTGCTTACTTTTATGAAAACTCAGCTGATTTGGTTTTTATCAAACAGAGCATTGCTTGATTATGAGGGGTTTTTACACCCAGCTTTGCACCTTGCTCACATACATAACCACAGATAGCATCAATTTCAGACTCTCTATTATGGCTAATGTCTTGCTGCATAGATGAAAAGTTTTCAGCGGTTGCAGTCATCACACAATAGGCCTGATCCAGTGCCTCGTTGAGCTTTACTTTAATACCTTGTTTATTGGCCACAAGGCAGGCTTCGCTGAGCAAATTAATGATGCGTGTACTAAATTGCGGTGCACGTAACTGACCATTTTTAACGTTATGAATGGCTGTTAATGGGTTAATAGCAACATTCACTAACAGTTTTTGCCAGCGCAATGAGTGAATATCATCGCTTACAGAAAAGTGCGGTAGGCTGCTAAATAGGTGTTTAAGCTCATTGAGCTTTTCACTTGCCGCTATATTACATGCGCCCAGCACGCTTTCACCATTTCCAGTATGGTTTACACTATAAGGTGTTACTTTAAACCCAGCTAAACGCGTTGTTAAAAACGCTAATCCCTGAGTAGGTAACAGCTGGGCATTGATTTCATCGACATTACCCATGCCATTATGAGAAATAACGATCTGGCACTCTTTACTAAGGTAAGGTGTTATTTGCTTAAAAGCCGCTTGCACCTGAAATGCTTTAACAGTGATCACCACCAAGTCAAAGGGGGCTGACCCAGCAAGCTCTTGATGATTAATAAGGCGAGCTTTAATAGGGTGTGATTTACCATTACTCGTTTGATAGAAGCGGGTGGTCAGGGTTGGTTTTCGGGTAAGTAATGTGATGTCATGCTGCGTGGATAAAAAATAGCTAAATAATAAGCCAATTGCGCCATCACCAACAATGAGAGTCTTAGCCATTGCGCTGCTTATTACCTAAATGAAAACCAAGCTTTATAACAAAGTAGCTTACAGCACCAATAAAGTCAGCAACAAAATCACCAACAGAAGCTTGTCGGTAAGGCAGCATATCTTGCATAAATTCAATAGCAGCACCATAGCCTGCAAGTAGCAGAATTTGCACTACAAGAGGGAGTTTAAATGCTTTATCCATTACCATAGCGAGCACGAAGAAAATGCCAAAATGTGCGACTTTATCTATATGCGGAAAAAGGCTACCCACGCCTTTAATTTCTTTGGCGAATAAGAAAGTGAAGCCGATAATGCTTATTAAAAAAAGAACTTGGTAAACGCGCCTTGTCACGAAAAAATCCTAAAAGTCGTTTAAAAATGAACCCGCAGTATATCAAACATAATTATTATCGCACCTGAACGGCGTGCAGAAATATGTAAAGATTTATAAAATTGACGTTATAATCCTTGCCATATTAATTTTGAAAATTTGTTAGGAGAACCCCATGCCTTCATTTGATATTGTTTCTGAAGTAGAAATGAACGAAGCGCAAAATGCAGTAGACAACGCTAAGCGTGAGCTTGAGACGCGTTTTGATTTTCGTGGTGTTGATGCATCAATCGAATTAAGTGATAAAGTAATCAAGCTAAAAGCTGAAGCACCACAACAAGTTATGCAGCTTTTTGATATTCTCGCTGCGAAAATTTCAAAGCGTGGTTTAGATGTATCTAGCCTTGAGCTTAAAGATGAGTCGCGCAGTGGTAAGTACGTTATGCGTGATGTTGCACTTAAGCAAGGTATTGAAAAAGACGTAGCGAAGAAAATCGTTAAGTTAATCAAAGATTCAAAAATCAAAGTGCAAGCAGCCATTCAAGGTGAAGAATTACGTGTTACGGGTAAAAAGCGTGATGATTTACAAGAAGCGATGCAAGTTGTGCGTACTGCTGATTTAGGTCAGCCATTTCAATTTAAGAACTTCCGCGATTAATTCGCTGTTTGCACTATATACATAATCTAGTGCATGAAAAATGAATTAAATTTCACTAAAAAGCCAAGCGGTCTATTCGTTTGGCTTTTTTGTTGATAAAAAAGCCTTTAGCAGTATAGCCGTCCATTGACTTTTATCCCTAAAATCATCACAATAGCGGCCTATTTTCAAGGTGCTTGCTGTACCTTCTAAGGTACCTATACTTCAAAGGTTGAAGTAGCAGCAAGATAATCGGGAAGCTGGTGCGTTTTCATGGAGAAAACAATGCCAACACTGCCCCCGCAACGGTAATGTGTGTGCCCTGCATGCGCAAAGTCCGGAGACCGGCCTTGGAGTAACTTACTATTTGCGTGTGCGGTGGGCACAGGCGAGGGGATATCATGCTAAATAAATCTACCTTAGGCGTAGCGGTTGCTGCTGCGTTGTCTTTTTCTGTGTCTGCGGATGAGCAGTCAATCGAGCATATTACAGTCACGGCGAATAAATTCGAACAATCAATTAATGATGTATTGGCCAGCGTAACTGTCATTAACCGCACTGATATTGAAGCTAGCTATGCGCGAGACCTACCAAGTTTACTTGCCACCCGCGCAGGCTTTCAAATCAATGCCAATGGTGGCTTTGGTCAAAACGCAGGTGTTTCACTGCGTGGTTCAGGCACACGTCATACACTTATCTTAATTGATGGTGTGCGCACAGGGTCTGCAACGCTTGGCTATAAAGGCATTAGCAATATTCCTTTAAACAGTATTGAACGTGTTGAGGTTATTAAAGGTTCTCGCGCTGCTGTGTATGGTTCTGATGCATTAGCGGGTGTGATTAATATTATTACTCGCAAAGCACAAAACACGACCTTAGATGTTACATTTGGTTCTGATTCTTATCAAGAGTACCAAGTGGCTACTGGTGGTCAGTTTGCTGGTGTTGATATTGCTGTTAATGCTGGTTATGAAAAAACAGATGGCTTTGATGTATTGCAAGGCGTAGCACCCGATGAAGATGGCTATGAAAATAAAAACCTTGGCTTTAACCTAGGCTATCAAAATGAGCAACTAGGGGAGCTTTTATTACAAGGTCAGTACTCAGAAGGTGAAGCGCAGTACGATAGTTCTTTTAGTCCTGCGGATAGCAGGGTAGAAAAAGGTGAATTCGAAAATTATCAAGCTTCATTAGGTTGGAAAAAGGCCTTTGAAAAACACAGCCATGCGATTGATATTGCAATCTCAAGCGACAGCTCAGACGATTCACGTATCGACTATACAGGTGCTGCTGTGGTCGATAAGTTTGAAACTGAACGTAAGCAAATCGATTACAACGGTCAATACTTTTTCAATCAAGCGCTGACACTAAGCGGTGGTTTAAATTGGTATAAAGATAAAGTAAATACTAACTCTGGTACTTACTTAAAAGATAGCCGCGAAGTGTTTGCAGCATTTATTGGTGCTTATTATGATGATGAACAAGTACTTGCTAATTTAACGCTACGCCAAGATGATGACCAACAGTTCGGCGACGAAACAACTTATACTGCTGCTGTGGGTTATCACTTAAACGACATCGCAACATTCCGTGTAAGCCAAAGCACTGGCTTTAAATCGCCCACATTTAATGATTTATATTTCCCTGAACCAAGCCCAGGAAATCCCAATTTATTGCCTGAAACATCTGATAACCAAGAGTTAGGCTTATCATTAAATGTGAATGACATTAGCCTGGATATTGCTATTTTCCGTAATGAAATAGATAACAAAATTGCGTGGGCACCAAATGCATCAGGTAATTGGCAGCCAACAAATATCAATGAAGCTCGCCACGAAGGGATAGAGTTTAGTTTCGAAAACCAAGTATTTGGTTTTGATCATAGTGTTAACTTTACTTATCTATCAGCAGAAGATATTGAAACAGGTGAAGCGCTGACTTATGTATCAAAACAAAGCGTGAACTGGTCACTACATAAAGCATGGGGCGACTTTGATGCGGGTATTGATATGCAGTACCGAGGAGACCGCGATGGTAAACTCACGCACTTGCCTTCATATACTCTGTGGAATTTTGTAGGTCACTACCAAGCCACTGATAATTTAACCTTATCACTTCGCGTAGAAAACCTGTTCGATAAACAGTACAACGCCGTTGATGCCTATGGCACTGACTTAGATGGTGACTTCATCAACGACGAGCTTTATTACTACAACACGGCTGAGCGTCGCTTGTTTGTAGGTGCCCGTTATCAGTTCTAATAAAGAAAATTATTAGTTCTGCGTCTAAAAGCTCGCTACCTACTTAGCGGGCTTTTTTTATTTTAGTTTATCTGCGTAATGCTGAGCGAATTTTTCAAGTTTAGGTGCAATAAGAATACTGCAATAGCCTTGGTTAGGGTTTTCGGTATAGTAGTCTTGATGGTATTGCTCCGCAGGGTAAAAGTTAGTGAGTGGGCTTATTTCAGTGACTATTGGCTCGCGAATTTGCTTTTGTAAGTTAGCAATCATTGTCTCAGCCGCCACTTTTTGTTGTTCATCGTGGTAATAAATAACACTGCGATACTGGGTGCCAACATCATTACCTTGACGGTTTAGTTGCGTGGCATCGTGCAAAGTAAAAAACATTTCAAGTAAGCTGTGGTAACTAATAATACTGCTGTCAAAATCAAGTTGAACGACTTCGGCGTGACCGGTTAAGCCAGTACAAATTTGCTGATAACTCGGGTTTTCAATGTCACCACCAGCATAACCAGAGCTGACGTTTAGCACACCCTTAACACGTCTAAATGCGGCATCAATACACCAGAAGCAACCACCGCCAAAAGTGGCTATTTGTATGTTGTTTTCCATTTTAATTTCCTCACCTTTTTGCTGACTATAGCTGAAAAAACAAAACGCCGTAAAGACGGCGTTTTATTATCGCTAAAGACTCGTTAAATGTCTTCCAGCGGTTTGTCTTTCGCTTGCTGTTCAAGTTTACCTTGTAAGTATTCGGGTGACTGAGTATTACGGGCAAGCGCTGTGTACGCTGCGGGAACTACATATAATGTTAGTAACGTAGCTACAATAACACCGGTAAATACCACAACACCAATAACCATTCGGCTCTCTGCACCTGGGCCACTTGCAAGTACAAGCGGGACAGAGCTCATCACAGTGGTGAGTGACGTCATGATGATAGGGCGTAAGCGTTGTGTTGCCGCTTGGGTAATGGCTTCGTTAAATTCAACGCCTTTGTCACGTAGTTGGTTAGCAAATTCAACAATTAAGATACCGTTCTTGGCGCTCAAACCAATCAACATCACGATACCTATTTGGCTGTAAATATTTAACGTCAGATCTGTAAACCATAAACCAAAGAGCGCGCCAACTAGGCCAAGTGGCACGGTTAGCATGATCACAAAGGGATGTACAAAGCTTTCAAATTGGGCTGCAAGTACCAAGAAGGTCACTGTGAGCGCAAGAATGAACACATAGGTCATCGCTGATGCACCTTCGTAAAACAACTGCGATTCACCTTTGTAATCAATGGCTCCATCAATGTCATTTTCTTCAGCGGCTACTTGGTTTAAGAAATTAAGTGCTTCTTCTAGTGTGTAGCCATCAGCTAAGTTTGCACTTAACGTGATTGCACGCATACGGTTGTAACGGTTTAATCGCGATGCGGTTGCTTCTTCTTTTAAGGTAATAAGGCTGTCCAGTGGAACGAGTTCACCACTGCGCGATTTCAAGTAGATATTCGAGATATCTGTTGGGTTAGCAAAGTCTTCCTTGGTCCCTTTGAGAATTACGTCATACTCTTCACCACGGTCGATAAAGGTTGTGACACGTCGTTGCCCTAACATGGTCTCTAAAGTGCGGCCTACATCGGAAACGGATACGCCTAAATCTGCGGCTTTATTCTTGTTTATATTGATTAAAAACTGTGGAAACGTTTCTTTATAATCATGGTCAATACGCACAAGGCCAGGGTTTTTCTCTGCACGCTCTATGATGCGGTCTCGCCAATCGGCAAGTTGGTCATAATCGTTACCTTGCAACACAAACTCAATTGGGCGCGATGAGCCACCGCCACCAATACCGCGGCGCATAATTGCAAATGCTCTAATATCTGTCACTTCGGTCATTTTACCGCTAATTTCGTCCATCACTTCCCATGTTGAACGCTTACGTTTATCCCAATCGGCCATACCAACGATTGCTACACCACCTTGGCCGCCCCAACCTGGCACACGAATAAGTACGCGGCTTAATTCTCCTGACTCAGAGTAAGGCATTAAACGCTCTTCAATTTTGGCCATGTTTGCTGCGTTATTCTCATAACTTGCGCCTTCAGGGCCGCTCATCATGATAAAGAAAGTGCCGCGGTCTTCTTTTGGAGTGAGCTCTGATGGTACCTGCTTAAATAGCATAAAGCTGACAACACCCATTAAGATCATGGTAAATAATAGACTCCATTTACGGCTCATGTTCGATTGCAATGAGTTGCGATAGGCATTCTCTATTTTGCTAAACGAGCGATCCATCCATTGGCTAAATTTACTTTCTTTCTCTGAGGCTTTAAGTACTTTTGAGCATAAAGCGGGAGACAGTGTTAGTGCTGTGATACTTGAAAAGAACACTGCAGCACTCACCGCCATAGCAAACTCGGTAAATAACGCGCCAATTCGACCATCCATAAATACCAACGGCACGAATACAGAAATGAGCACAAGTGTGGTGGCAATAATAGCAAATCCTACTTCACGGGCACCACGAAATGCTGCAAGTAAAGGCGGCTCGCCAAGCTCAATTCGGCGGTGGATATTTTCAAGCATCACAATGGCGTCATCTACCACTAGGCCGATAGCTAGCACTAAAGCGAGCAGGGTAAGTAAGTTGATTGAGTAGCCCATTGCAAGTAAGAACATAAAGCTACCAACAAGAGCCACAGGTACTGTTACTGCAGGCACTAAGGTTGCGCGAATATTGCCAAGGAATAAGTAAATAACTAAGACAACGAGTGCCATTGAAATTGCGAGGGTACGGTACACCTCATCAATCGATTCTTTGATGAAAACAGACGAGTCATAACTGTCTTCAATGGTGGTACCTTCAGGTAAGTTGCGTTTGATTTTTTCAAGCTCAGCGCGAGCGTTATCAACCACAGTTAAGGTATTCGCTTTGGCTTGCTTTACGATACCCAAACCAATCATATTTCGACCATTACCACGAAATAGGCTTTCGTCGTCGGCCGCTTCTAAGTGAACATCTGCAACTTCGCCAAGGCGAACTAAGTAGCCGTCATCACCACGCTTAATTACAAGGTTTCTAAAATCACGCTGGTCTTTATAACTACGGGCAGTACGAACGGTAAAATCACGGTCAATTGATTCAATTTCACCTGCCGGAAGTTCTACGTTTTCTGTACGAAGGGTATTTTCGATGTCACTGCTGGTGATACCTCGAGCAGCCATGGCTTTGCGGTTTAGCCAAATTTTCATTGCGTATTTACGCTCACCACCTACACGAACGTTTGAAACACCGTCAACAACGGCTAAACGGTCGACAATAAAACGCTGTGCGTAGTCAGATAGCTGTAATGAGTCCATCGTTGTACTGTTTAGCACGAACCAAGCAATCGGACTCTCATCACTATTCGATTTTGAAACTTCGGGTGGGCGAACTTGTTCCGGTAGGCTATCAAGTGCTCTCGCTACACGCTCACGAACATCGTTTGATGCGGCATCAATATCACGACTGATATTAAACTCAATGGTGATGTTAGAGCGGCCATTGCGGCTTGATGAGTTAATACTTTTTATGCCTTCAATACCCGATATACGGTTTTCGAGTACTTGGGTTATTTTGGTTTCGATAATCTCTGCGCTGGCCCCTGTGTACTCTGTGCTTACACTCACAATTGGCGTTTCAATATCAGGGTATTCACGCAGGGGTAGCATTGAAAATGCAACGAGACCAAAGGTAAGCAGCAATAAGTTTATTACGATCGCAAAGACCGGACGTTTAACGCTAGTATCTGTAATTTTCATGCTTTAGCCCTTGATACTAACTTTACTGCCGGTACGGATTTTAATGATCCCTTCGGTGACAACTTGTTGGCCATTCTCAAGGCCCTTATCAATAGCAACCCAGCCATTGTGACGGCCAGCAACGTGTACTTCAACCTTGTTCACCACGCCGTCTTCAATTTGGAAAACATAGTGTTTATCCTGCTGAGGAATAACCGCTTTTTCTGGCACCATAAGCGCTTGGTTTGAACTAAGCTGCAAGGCGGTATTTAGTAGCATACCTGGGCGTAGTAAACGGCTACTATTTACAAAGCTGGCTGTTACTTCAACACTGCGTGTTACTGAATCAATACGTGAGCTAATATGAGTCACTTTGCCATTAAAGGTTTTTTCTGGGTAGGCATCGTTTTGAGTCATGACTTTCATACCAAGCTGTAATTGTGCTAGGTATTTTTCAGGCACTTTAAAATCAACTTTAATAATGCTGATGTCATCCAAGGTGGTAATATTTGTGGTGCTACTTACATAGGTACCAATAGATATCTCACGTTTACCTAACAATCCCGAGAATGGCGCTGTAATCGTCATTTCAGCAAGTTTTGTTTTTGCACTTTCAAGCTGAGCTTCGGTTGCATCTACACGTGATAATTGCTCTTCAAGTAATGATTTTGCTGTTGCTTGTGAGCGTGAAAGCTCGGTTAAACGCTCTAGTTGGCGTTTTTCTTCTCTGAGGTTAATACTGAGTTCTTTAACGGTCAGTTGTTCTTCTTGTGACTGAAGTTGTACGAGTTTTTGACCTTTACTGACCAAGTCGCCATCATTAAAGTAGATATCAGTCACATAATCACTTTGGGCACTACGAATATAAATGGCTTGGTTAGCGCGAGCACTACCTATTGCTTCGATAAGTACCGCATTTTCTTCTGAGGTAACGGTGTGTGCGCTGACCTGAGTTGCAGTATCACCAAAGCCAGTTTGTTCACCTTGGCTTGAAGGTAAGTACAAATAAACACATAACCCTAATAACAGGGTAATAATAAAAGGAAAAAGCGCTTTGCCAGATTGTGTAGAATACATCATTGTGTTACCAGAGAATTAGTTGAGTGTAGTGTACAAAATTAGTACGTGTCGAGTATGTCAGGTATCCCGTAAATTTGTGCATTTGGCGTAAAAGTAAAAAAATGGCTGAGTTTGTTCCTGAAATGTAACTAAAAGTGAGTGTTTGCTATGAGTAAAGAGTCAAAATGTAACTACTGCCTGATGTTACGAAAAGTCGTGTTAGTGGGCATTGTTATGTTCGTATTTTATTTTTCTGTGTATGGTTAATATGTCTGATATTTTGAATATTCGTGCTCACGCATCCCGTCATGGTATCGAGTTTTTGCTAGTGGGTGGGATTGGGCTAACATTTATTATGTTATTTAATTTGCTAAGGCCTGGCGAAATTAGCATTATCGAGATTTTTCTCGCGAGTAGCTGTATTGCAGCGATATTCATTGGTTATTTAAAAACGCAGGAACCCTACTTTAGTTTCACATTCTGCGAAGATGCGCTCATTTATCGTCATAAAGTCGGATATTGGCAGTTAAATAGAGAGAATTTTCATCATAGTGGTATACCAAAAGTGGAACAAGGCTTAGAATACCTTGAGTTAAATGCAGTTGGTATTAAACTCAATAACATAGATGAGTTTTTGATGCAGATACAGCCAAGAATCGCAGGGCGATTATTGATTGAGCAGCGTCACCTGTTTATGCAAGTAGTTCAAAAACATTGCAAAAATGGGGATTGCCCATCAGAATGGTTAATTGAGGATACGCAATACACGGCTCCAAGCGGGCAGCGTTACAAAGGATTGATAGCTATGTTTGCCAATCGAACACGGCATCTTGGTCAATTGACAGGGTATGATCTACTGTTACCTGCCAATGTACTCGATACTGATATTTGGCAATTTAGTGCATATTTAAATCGTTGGAAATTAAACCCTAATGAGTTTATAAATACTCAATTACACAAAAATGTGAATCGTTAGGTGGTAGTAAGCAGGATAAGGCTATGAGTCAAGAACGTTCTTTTATTAAAAGTGGTCGAAACACGATAATTCATAAAGATAGAAAGCTCGATCTAGTTATCGTGAATGGCGAAAACCACCCACGAATTAAGGTGACCCAAAACGGGCTTGAACCTTTTAAAGAAGAACTGCCAAAAAATCGTCGTGAAGCGAAAGAGCGCTACCTTGAAATGGTTTATATTACGAGTGCAGATGTTTTCGCAGAAGAAAAGCGGTTGCTCTTTATTCAATCCTTAGATGGACGTGAATATAAGGTGGATTACAGTAAAATAGGCACTAAGCTATTTGTGCGTATTCATCAGGATAGCTATCTCTAAGCCCTTCTTTAATTTGGCACTTTACTTGCTTGCTATTCACTAATTTGACGGCTGGAAATGACTCTGGCTTTGTTTTCTAAGGTGATTAACATGAGACGAGTGCCCCTTCTTGCTATTGTTATAACAACACTAACAGCATGTGGCGGTGGTGGTAGTGATAGCGACAATACCCCTACTGCTGCGACAGTTAACGCAGGCGCAGATCAACAAATAATAGAAAAAAGTGAATTTACTGTCGTGGCAAAAGGCTCGCCAGCGGATGGTACCTTTACTTGGCAGCGGGTGAGTGGCCCCGCTATAGAAGGGTTTCCTGCTGATGGTGCTGAGCAATCTTTAACAGCGCCTGATATTAAGCTCGATTCAGAACTGGTACTTCGTGTGGATTACCAAACAGCTGATGGTCAGTTAGTGAGTGATGAAGTGAGCATTTTTATCAGCTCTAATAATCAGCTTCCACAACCTGTGATCACACAAATCGCCCCTGAAGAACTCCCTTCTCAGTATAATGATGAAATTATTTTAAGTGGTGAAGAGTCGTTCGATCTTGACGAAAATGGTTCAATAAACGGTTATCTTTGGTCACAACTGTCAGGCCCAGATCTCGTTATCAATAGCTATACAGATAAAACAATCAGCTTTAATCATCCTCTGCTTGAAGCGAATACACAAATGACATGGCAGTTGACTGTCACTGATGACGAAGGGGGCTCAGCAAGTATCGAACAAACGTTTACGTTAAATAAAACGAACGAGATTATTGTTGCAAATGCAGGGCAAGATCAGCAGGTTATTGAGTTTGACACCGTAACACTTGATGCGACTAATAGTGAGGTTGTTACCACAACCAAGCAATGTTTTTGGCAGCAGGTAACGGGTGAGGTTGTGACACTTGCAAATCAAAATCAATGTATCACTTCATTCACTGCCCCAGATGTTGATTCAGACACGGAACTCAGTTTTGAAGTCACTGTAACGGATAGTAAGTCACGTAGTGATACCGATACAGTGGTTATTGATATTCGCCCTAAACCACTTGGTTACATTAACGATACGGGCATGAATGATTGTTATAACAATTCGCAAAAAATTAATTGCAACAGTGACGATTTCCCAAATCAAGATGCTGATTTAGGCAGAGACAGTGTTGCTAATCAGCTTGATAAGGTGGGGCAAGGCGACTTGGCATTTGATTTCACAAAATTAAACCAATTTGCAGATGAGTTGCCCGATGATGCCACAAACTTTAGCTGCGTTCGAGATAATGTGACGGGGTTGATTTGGGAAGTAAAAGCGGCAAGTTCAGCTCTGCCACCGGCAACGACTGTCCGTGCCTCAACAAATCACTACACTTGGTATTTAGATGAGGGAAATGGAGCACAAACAGGAAGTGTGCAAGGTGCGCCAAATTCAACATGTTCAAGTAATACCGCCTGTGGTTTACAAACTTATGTAGAAGAAGTTAATGCCACTGATTTTTGCGGGGGCACAAACTGGCGAGTGCCTACTTATACTGAGTTGCAAGGCTTGCTCGATTACTCTAAACAAGGTGAAGCAAGCTTACTGAGTAGTGAGTTTTTCCCAAATCAACCTGATGCGACCCAGTTAAGCAGTAATAGTGACGCATTTATGCCGTACTGGACATCACAAACTGCTGCTGATGGTACGAGTTTATCGCAGGCCTATATTATTGATATGAGTAGCGCGAACGATTTAGCGTATCCAAAAAACAATACAGCGTTTGTTCGCTTAGTTAGAACACCAGGAGAGTAAAATGCGTCAATTATCTTTACTAGTATCGGTTGGATTATTTGCAGCATCAGCCGGTGTTGCTCAAGCACAAGTGTGTTACGACGGTGTCGCAGAAACGACGCCAACAACGCGGTTTGTTATTAATGACGATGGCACGGTAAGCGATAGCAAAACAGGGTTAATGTGGCAACGCTGTAGCTTTGGTCAAAGCTATAATACAGAAACATTAAACTGTGAAGGAACGAGCCAACAATTATCATGGGGTGAGGCATTACGCGGCGCAACGATGAGTGATTATGCTCAGTATAGCGACTGGCATGTGCCAAACATAAAAGAATTGGCAAGCATTTTAGAACATCAATGTGTTCAACCGAGCATTAATGAACAAGTTTTCTATGCCACCAAATTACAAAACTACTGGAGCAGTACCTCAGGTAAAGAACGAACTGATCTTGCTTGGGTTTATCAATTTGATAAAGGCGTAAATAGCTTACATGCGAAAACGTCGGATCTGTATTTACGCCTAGTTCGTTACGAAAAGTAACGTTGAATTATTTCTAACCGCGCTTTTTCAAGCGCGGTTTTTATATCAGCCCCTTTTATACCTTGAGCAATAAACTGCTGAGGATTGACAGCGCGTGCTTGCTTGGCTGCTTGTTCAAGTTCATTAGCAAAGTTAAGTGGTTTTTGTTCACTGATCTCAAGCGCTTCTAAAACTTGCTCGAAGCGCTCTGGGCGTCGCCACAAATCAAGCTGATTAAAGCAGCTAAGAACCGCATTGCTATCTAATTGACTAGCACACAGTGTTTGCCTGTGTGCTTGCGCGTTTAATGCTAAATCTCGTACTTCATTGGGTAAACGAATTTTCTGAGCGAGCGTTTTAATTGCCTCTTCACTGAACGAAAGTGTTACTTGGCTAAACAGTAATGCAGTATTGGTAATTCCACGTTGCTGTGCATAATTAAAGCGGGCTTGTAAGGTGCGATATAAGGCACTGTCCCACTGCTTTTCAAGGAAAGGACTGATTACGTGTAAGCCTTTTATAGCGAATAATACATTTAAAAATTCCGCGAAGGCTCCATCACTTAATGACTTTTCGCATTCTAGCCAAATACGTTCTGCGGTGAGCGTTTCAAGCTCGCCATTCGCCACCATAGACATAAGCAAACGGTTAGTTTCAGGTGCAATGGTAAAGCCTAAGTAATGATAGCGGGCTGCAAAGCGAGCAACACGGAGAATGCGTAAAGGATCTTCACTAAAGGCATCAGACACATGGCGTAAGATACGGTTTTTAATATCATTTTGGCCGTTGAATGGATCGAACAATGTGCCGTCTTTCGCTTGAGCAATGGCATTAACGGTCAGATCACGGCGTATTAAATCTTCTTCTAAGGTGACATCAGGGGCGAAGTCGCAAATAAAGCCAGTATACCCTTCCCCTTGCTTTCGCTCTGTGCGAGCGAGTGCATATTCTTCTTTTGTTTTTGGATGTAAAAAAACAGGAAAATCTTTACCAACTTGTTGATAGCCTTGCTTAAGTAGTTCTTCTGGTGTCGCACCAACCACAACGTAATCACGCTCTTTTATCTCACGACCCAGTAGGGCATCCCTGACTGCGCCACCCACTAAATAAACCTGCATAGTTCACCTGCTATTTTGCCTTTTTGGTATTTTACGTTATTTATTCATTAAAATGCGAACAAGGTTTTAAGTGGCGTTTTTTTTTGCCATTATAGGCCGTGATTTTAAACGCAAGGAATATCACGGTGTATTTAAGCTATTTTGGCTTGTCAGAAAAACCTTTTTCGATTGCTCCGAACCCTGAATATTTATTTCTCAGTGAACGCCACAAAGAAGCGTTAGCGCATCTAACTTACGGCCTAGGAGAAGCGGGAGGGTTTGTATTGCTGACAGGTGAGGTGGGGACAGGGAAAACAACATTAACAAGAAGCCTGCAAGAACAGCTTCCAGAAAATACACAAGTTGCACAAATTCATAATCCTGCCTTATCGCAACTTGAATTGTTGGCCAGTATTTGTGATGAATTAAATATTACTTACGACAGCAATAATGCGACGTTGAAAACATTAACCGATGTGATCAAAAAGCATTTGGAGTCAAATAATAGCGCGGGTGGCCACACCATTTTAATTATTGATGAAGCGCAATTACTTGCTCCTGATGTACTTGAGCAATTGCGTTTATTGACCAATATAGAAACGGATCATAAAAAGCTATTACAAATCGTTTTAGTGGGACAACCAGAGTTACAAGCATTACTTAAACGCACAGAACTTAGGCAATTGGCACAGCGTATAACAGCACGCTATCATCTATTACCGCTAACAGAAGGGCAAGTATTTGCGTATGTTAAACATCGTTTGTCTAAAGCAGGAACCGAACAAGCGTTGTTCTCCAGGGATGCTCTAAAGGCTATCTATCAAGTGACGCAGGGCGTCCCGAGATTGATTAACCTATTGTGTGAACGCTGTTTAGTGGGTGCTTTTTCTCAACAAAAGTTGAGCATAGATAGTGAACTGGTGATGCGTTCTGCCGAGGAAGCTTTGCCACCAAGTAGCACAGTCATTACAGCAACCGCCAATACACAATCCAATTATGTTTGGCTTTACCCTGTTTCATTTTTAGTCGTCTTAGGTGTGGGTATTGGTTTATCCTACCTAATATAAAGAGTGCTCATTTATGTCATTACTTTTAGATGCAATTAAACAATCTGGTCAGCATGAGCAAACCGCCGCTGAGCATGACCAAGCTGCATTACAATTAAAACAGCAGCAGGAATTAACTCGTTACAGACGCCTTGCCCTGTCATTTGGGCTTTTATTAGCTGCGATTTTGACGCTGATGGCAGGGTTTTCAATTGGCAAATGGCTACAAAATAATAAGTCATTGGATAGCGCAGTTGTTACAAGCACGCAGCAAACGCTTGATAAAAAAGAGACAGTGGAGAATACGGAACAAGCTGCCACTGACGCTGCGCAAACGGCTGCTCAGCCACACGCAATAAATGCGGCTGTAACGTCAACACAACTCCCGCAACCTTCAATGCAGCAAATGCCTGTGCAAGGGCAACAATATCAATGGGTTCAGGTGCCAGTAAATTCAGTTCCTGTGTATGTCAATCAGGGGCAGCCTGTTTATCAACAGCCAATTTATCAAGGTCAACCGATTTATCAAACACAGCCGCAGTTTTCACAGCCTGTGCAAATGACGCAAAATAATAGCTCGCGACAGGTAAGCGACCAAGGTATTGATTTAAGTAAATATAAGGTATTGGGTAAGCCACTAAATAGCGAGCCATCAGCCCCCCCTCAGCAAACCCTCGACAATGACGAGCTTAAAGATGTGCCCGATACGTTGAAAGATGCATTTGCTAAAGCGGTGCAGGATGTTGATAGTCAGCATTTTTCAGAAGTCACTCACAGTACGAAAAACTCATCCTATGCCGAGCCCATTGAGCTATTACCTGTATCGTTACAAAACCAGTTACCTACGATTAAGTATCAGGCACATATTTATGCGTCAGAAACATCAAAACGTTGGATTAAGCTAAATGGCCGTGAATTATATGAAGGTGACAGTATAGGTGTGCTGTCAGTGGTCGAGATTACGCCAGAGCAAAGTTTGCTCAGTTACGATGGTTACGAGTTTACTTTGAAAGCACTACAAGATTGGCCTGAATAGGTTTTACTAAAACTGATAGCTTAGGGCGACTTTTATATTACGACCAAATATAGGTCGCCCATAAAATAGGGGATCTTGGTGGTTTAAATCATCTCTGGGATTGCCTTCTGTTAAACCAAGCGTGTTGGTGAGGTTTTTAATTTCTAGCTGTAAGCTTAACTGCTCATTCATGGTGAACTCACTGAAAAAATCCCATGTTTGATAAGCTGGCAATGCGAATTGATTGGCGGTATCGGAGTATCGCTCGCCGATGTAAGCCCATGTGATCGCAGCTTGAAAATTGTCTGACTTATACTCCGGTGTCAGTCGAAACTGTAGCTCAGGTGTGCGGGTTATTTGGTTACCATTAAACTCGCTTTGAGGAAGGGATGATGGGATCCCATAGAACCCTGCATCTTGCCATACCCCAACGCCTTTGAATTGCCAAGATGCGTTGTATTGGTAGCTGAATTCAAATTCTAACCCTTGCGTTTGTGTGTTAATTAAAATTGCCTTTTGTGGCCCTGTTGCACCTCTATAAACAGTAAAAGGAAGCGGGTCAAAATTAGTATCAAATAAAGCCCCACTAAATTGCCAATGTGATGTTTGCAGTCGTAAGCCGATTTCACCCAAGGTTAAACGTATTGGTTTGCCAAAGTTTTGCTGGTCTCGCTCAATATTGTTGGAAGCCCAACCACGCGCATTACCAAAATTAATTAATCGAGGCATTTCAAAAGCGTCTGAGTAGCGAGCAAATACGGCAAGGTGTTGCTGTATCTGATAATTCGCGCCAACACTAAACGCTGTTTGGTTAAATGTGTCATGTAATGAACTTGGGGCAAGGTAATGCGAGTAATAAGGCTTTAGCGAATTGGTTGGTGATATTGCGCCTTCAAATAGGGTGCTGTCTAAGTTGAGGTTTTCATTACGAAGCGCAAGGTCAAACCTAAGGCTGTCTGTGATTTGCCAATCAAAATTAGCATAAAAAGAATGGGACTCAGATAAACCGACTCCTTTTAAATACACAGGACCCGCATACGATAAAAAGCCTTGTTCATTGAAGTTACCAACAACTTCTCCTTGATTATTTGTCAGTACAATTTCTAAACGATCAGGTTGATGCTTTACATCAGTGAGTAATTCACCAAGCCATTGGTCAAGGGGTAATGAGCTAAAGTCGCTGTGCGCATAAATATGCCCTAAGCTGAGTGACCAGTGATCATCAAGGTAATTGATTCGAAAGTGGTTAATCAACTGTTGTTGTTTGTAGTGTGAGTGCAGTGGGAAACTGGAGGTGACTAAGCCATTTTCATTGAGGCGGCTAGGGTCATCGATTAATTTGTTGTCGCTGACCCGTCGGTACTGTGCGGTTAAATCTGTATCTTCAAAAGAGTGTTTAAAGTCGGTTATATCTTGTTGTTGTAAACGGCTTTGGGCATCAACAATAGTTTGGTTGCCTAAATTCATAAGCGTGTAAAGTTCATTGTTTAGCTTGGCGTAACGAGTGCGGTTAGTGATATTTACTTTGTCACTCAGTGGCGCTTTAAATACTAACGTGTAACTATTCATTTGTGTGTGCTGAGCATCACCCAGATCATGAACAAGCGGGCCTTCAGGAGTGCGAAACGCTAACAATTTTAAATCGTCACTTAATAGCGTGCCATCGTCATAGGCAAGACTATCGAGTTGTTGAATTTTTTGTTTATTTTCTAAAATTAGCGGAGCATAAAAGCTGGTTTTATCATTTAGGTGTTTGTAGCTAAAGTCAAATTCAAAACTGTCAGTTAACCAACTGATTTTTGTACTAAATTGGCCTCCTTTATCCGCTTTATAGCCAGGTTCACGAATACCATCTGAGGTACGGTAAAATCCACCGATTGTATAAAACAGTTCATCAGTTAAAGGGCCCGTAAAGACACCGTCAAAGCGTGTGTAATCATAGCTGATGCCATGACTTAATTTGATTAGGTTAAATGGTATTGCAGAGCCTTGTCTTGTTATATAGTTCACCATAGCCGCAGGGCCATTAAGGGTAAAAATACCGCTGCTACCACCACGTACAGCTTCGATGGTCTGGTGGGTCAGATCGGGTCGTAAGAAAAAATCTCCCCATATTCCATCGTAGGTAATGGGCAAGCCATCTTCCATCAAACTAATAAAACGAAACCCTTCACCGCCTCTTAAGCCTCTTGGTGAGACATTATTGTTTGTTTCGCCGCCTGAGTCTTCAACCCAAAAACCGGTGACATTTTTAAGCACCTCAGCGCTTGAATAAGGTGTTTGTTGCTCAAGCTTAGAGCTGGATAGTTGTGTAATAGAAATGGAAGAATTTAAGATATTACGACTTTTACCACTGACGCCTGTTACGATGATGCGCTCAAAATCATCAGTGGGCGTTTGCTTTGATAACGTGACAAAGATGCGCTGCTCAGTCAAAGCGAGTGTGAACTGATAGCGAGAGCCTTGCAGGACGTCAGTGAGTATTTCACTCAACGTGAAGTCCCCTTGTAAAGGTGGAAGCACGCTATGTTCACTGATTGAGGCAGCACTGAGCTGCCAGCCACTTTGCGCTGCAATATCGAGCAAGCGCTGTTGCAAGGTTGCTTCAGCTAAATCGAATGCATAGTCAGTGCTAGCATGTGCTTTGCTAGTAAATAATATTAACCATATTAGTGTTGTGGTTAATAGTCTTAACAACATAGTTTAATTAGATATTTTTATTATTGTTTAAACTTTGTACCACTTTTAGCTTATTTTCGCTATGACACTTTTAGCTAATCTGCTGTCAATGTAAAAACATGGCCTTTTTGAGTCACTGTAATAGGGTAAATTTTTTCTAAACTACTTAACCAACCTTCGATTTCAGTTGTTAAGAATGTGCCGTTGTAGGTGAGTTCTGTTAGTTTTTTATCGCTTAAATTAACTTGAACTTCACTGTACCTTGCAACATCATTAAGCACATCACCCAAGCGCGCATTTTGGTAGACTAAATAGCCTTTTTGCCAGCCCATAGTCAGCGAGTCACCTTGTGCTTTAGTGTGTGTAACTTTACCTGCCTTTGTCATTTCGACAGCTTGTCCTTGAGTGAGTGTGACAGCGTCTTGTTGAGCCACAGAGACACTGCCTTCTAGCACATCAACACGAATAGAGGCTGGATTTGCTCGTATATTAAAGATGGTGCCTAACGCTGTTACTTCACTGTTTTGATAACGCACAACAAAGGGTCTTTGCTTATCTTTACTGACATTAAAAAGTGCTTCGCCTTGGTATAAAATTAGTTCGCGAGATGCGTTGCTATAACGAACGGCAAGTTGAGTATTCGCACCTAAGTCTATTTGACTGCCATCGTCTAAAGTAAAAGAGCGATGCTCATTAATTGTGGTATGAAAAAATTCATTTGATACTTTGTTATTTGCACTTGCTTGGGGGCTCACAGTGCTCATTGTTTTTATAGGCGACTCTTGATTTACTAAGAAAATAAAACCAAATAGCAAGCAGCTCGCTGCTATGGCTAAATAGCCTGTTATAGCGCGATATTTAGAACGTGTTTTGTTAGACGTAACAGCATCAAGCTCAGCCAATTGCTGTGTCACAAACTCATCACTTAATACGGTTGATGTCGTCCAAAGCGACTGCATTTTTTCAAACACTTCACGATGGACTGTGCTTTGAGCTAGCCACTCGTTAAGCTCGTCAGGGTAGCGATTTGTTTCGCTTTCAGTAAACTTTTCATCTAATACAAGTAACCACTCAGCAGCTTGCTCTTCGATATTTGCTAAGTCGTTCGGTGATGGGTTCATGCTAAGATCCTTAAAACTCATGACTAAAGCTCATGTTGCAATTGCTGGTAGCAATGACGAACTGCACGTAAAACATATTTTCTTACCATACTGGGTGAAATCTGTAAGGTTAAAGCTATTTCTTCGTAGCTTTGTCCTCGTATTTTATATAACAAGAATGCTAGTCTGCATTTATCAGGCAAACTAATGAGAGATTTTTCCATTTCTTTTAGCAACTCATTATTATGATGTGTTTTCTCTGGGTTTATAGAGCTGACAGGTTGCGTGCTGTTATCTGTATCAGAGATAAACTCATCAAATGGGCTGCGTGCTTTACGTCTTAATTTATCTATTGCTAAATTAGTTGCTATTTTATACAGGTAAGCAGCGATGTAATTGCTTATTTTTTCTTGCTCTAACCCTAGCAGCTTAACAAAGGCTTCTTGCGCAACATCTTCTGCTTCACGTTTGTCTAGTCCTTTACTCATGATATGACGTATCAGTTTTTGCTGTTGCTTTAAAAACAACTGCTCAACTTGCTGGCGGCGACTACGCTGACAGTCTGATTCGGTATCGACTGAATCAATGGATTTGCGTCTAAAAGATAATAACGGTGGCATGAATCCGCATCCTACTCTTCCATTTGTATTGCATGTAGCGAGCCGAACATAGTCGGCTCGTCAGTGTTGACTATTAATTCAAGGTGGCCACTCGGCTCACTTTGCCTGAATCACTCACTGTTCTTAGTTGAACAGCACTTGATGTTGTTAATGTTACGGGTCCTGTATAGTCATGCCATGTCATTCCATTGTCTAATGAGTACTGGGTCTGCATGCCAACAAATCGTGTATTAACGATTAACTGGCCATTATCTATCGTCGCCCCGGGGAGTGGGATACGATAATTTACTCCAAACTGTTTAGGTATTTGAGCATTAATATCGACAACTTGGTAGTAGTCCAATAGTGGTAAGGCATGTTGCCCTAATGTGTTTGTAAATGTATGCCATGCTTGTTCAGTGGCTAAACCTTCGGCTGGCATATCTTGCACCCAAGCTCGCTCTGCTGCGCCGAGTAACTTAGGAAATGTCATGTAGTCTAATATTTCGGGTGATTTTTGGTTTTCACCAAACAGCTGCGCCTGAATACCTTGCACGTTTTGTTTACCCGTTTCACTGAGTAAAACCCACTTAGGATCCCATGGTACAGGGTTGCCAAGTTTGTCTTTTACCGCGTTGGCATAAATATTAAATGGGCGGTACTCAAATGTCTTTTTCGTGTCTGTATAGCCTGCCCAATGATAACCAATTTCATCAGGGTGCTTGTTGTAAGCTAAATCAAGATACAAGTTAGTTGCATGAGCAAGTACTACTTTTTTACCTTGGTTTGCGAACTTATAAGCTTGATGTTCATTTCCCCAGCCCCAGACATTATTCCAAAACACAGGGTAGATATCGCCGTAGTCAACATTGCCTGTGCCGTTGTGAGACAACACGTCTCCCCAACTTGCCATATCGAAGCCGTGTTGATTAATTATTTGCTTCCAACGAAGAAAGAAGTAATCAAAAATTTCAGCATCTGTTTTTCCTGCTGTGGCAGGGTTTTGTTGTATTGCAGGAGATTGTGCCCACCATTCGTTTGGACCTAAGTGAGGCAATTCATCGCCCCCGCCGTGCAGGCGTGTGATGGTTGCATCAGGTACTGCATCATAAATTGCACGTGTTTGCTCAACAACATGATTTAAGAAAGTAAACGTGCTCTCTAAGGATGGATTGATAAAGTTGTCAGTGTAAAACTGTGGTGTGTAATATTGAGACTGGTCGAGTGGGTCGATTAATCTATATTTAGACGCTTCGATTGGGTCTGTATTTTTGTACTTATTGTAGCGATATTCCATTGCTTTAATTGCTGCGCGGGCATGAGCAGGAAAATCATATTCAATAATAACATCAATATGACGGTCGGCTGCGTATTGCAAAATTTCTTTAAAGTCTTCAACAGTGTAAAAACCCCAGCCCTTACCTAGGTAGTTTTGCTGCGCGATTTCGAACCCTTGAAAACTGGGCGGGGTACCTAAATTCGCTGCTGTTTTATCACTTGGTTTATTGTCAATGCCATCACCTTGAGCAAATTCATTGGCTGCGCCCATAAATGTATGCAGCATAGATGTTTCATTGAGGTCATAGCCACGCTTAGCACCAAATTCAGTTAACTCAGGAATACCAGGAATTTCTAATCGCCAGCCTTCGTCGTTGGCGACATTAATCTCAAACTTATTTAGTTTGTAAAAAGCCATTAAATCTAACAGCTTAAACACAGTTTCCTTTGACTGAAAGTTACGAGAAACATCAAGCATCATGCCGCGGTACTCAAATCGAGGCGCGTCTAAAATCGTCGTGGCAGGTAGAATGGTGTTGTCGGATAAGGTGCTTGAGTTTTTTGCGTTTTTATACACTGATGTGGGGATCATCTGGCGTAGTGTTTGTATTGCGTAAAATACACCTTGCTCATCGCTGCCTGTAATTGTAATACCTGTAAATGGATCTATTTCTAGTTTGTAGGCACTTTTATCAGCTTGATTATCTTGGTTAGTATCTAAATGTGGATCAAGTTGTAACTTGATATGATTTGGGCCATTTTGAGTGGTTGTATTAACTGCAAATGTGCCACTTAATATGTCGCTTAAAGCAGTTTGTAAAAAAGCCGCTTCTTTATTAAGTGATGCTGGTGCAGAAATCGTTGTTAGCTGACTCATCAATGTTAAAAACTCATTGTCGATTGTAACGACTGAATGAGGTTGTGGAACCAGCTGGTTTTTTAATGGCAATGAGAGAATCGATGCATTATTTTCAGCATATCTTAATGCGGTGGTTTGCACGGGCATCACATCATTTGTGGCCTGTGTCGTTTGTTTAGGATCGCTAGGGTCCATAAACACATCAACAAGTACAGCTTGAGGCGTTTGTCCGTTATAGCTGATATGAAAGCCAGAAGGAGAGTCATTTTTCAGCATTTGCCAGTATTGAGCAATGATCTCAATTTCACGCGACTCCCCAGGTTGAATAGGTGTAAAACCAGTAATAGGTTTTAAAACAAAGTAGTCACCGCTTTTGGCGGCATCTGCATTTTCTAGACTTAGTTTTTGTGCGGCAATATGTTGGCGTGCGTATTGTCCATTTGGGTCAGAGTCTGGCAGAACACTGGCTGGTGGTCTTACTGAGCTAAAAAATAACGACCAGCCCGATTCACCTAATGGTTCTAAGCCATTGTTGGTGATTGTTAAACTACCAAGAAAAATATTCTCACCAATCCCATGGTCAATGACTTGCCAGCTTAAAGCAAGGTTATCGGGGTGAGGTTGTGCAATGCTAAATTGGCTTGCTGTGAGTAGTGCTAAGCTCGATAGTGTTGTTGTAATTGTGTGCTTCTTTGCAAACATGGTGGCTCCTAAGACATTGTTATTGTATAGATAGAGCTGGTACCGCAAGTTGACTCTAATTTTATAAACGTCTTAAGAAGAAGATTTGGGAATTAAAATTTAAAAAAAGCCCTAAATACTGCTTTTGTATTAGGGCTAAGCACGTTAATGAACTGCAATTTCATCAATATATAAAGGAAGTTTAGGGATCTGAATGTCCTGAGATTTCTTGCTATTGATAGCGATCACTTTTAAAAAGCGTAATGTTGTCGGCTGAAAAGATAATACCGACATAGGGCCCTGTGGTGAGGTTACTTTTGCCAGTGTTGTCCATTGCTGCTTATCATCAGAGCCGAGAATGACTATTTCTGTTGGCGGATGCAACTGGCGGTGACGACCACTGTTATAGCCTAATTGCACTTGTTTAACTAAAGTCGGTGATTCAAAATCAATAATGGCCTCAAGATCGGTGTCATAAAAAATAGCGTAATCTTCGACACTATAAAACTGATCAAATGCAAACTGACCATCTTGCAATTTATGCGCTGATTGCTCAGCTGCAGGGTAGGTTAGGGTGATGTTTTTACCCAGTGCTAGGTGAGGGCTAAGTGTAAGGCGTGCATCGCCAATAAGTTGCCCTTGTGATTTTACATAGCTGCGAGCACGGACTTGGGTGTATGATTTAATCGTGATAGGTGCTTGATACTTATTAGACGCTAAAGTGGGTTCGCTGCCATCAAGCGTATAATAAATAGCAGTACCTTCGATATCAGTGGTTATTGTGACAAGCAGTTTATTGTCTTGAACTGTACTACTGATAATCGGTTTATAGCTACTTTTAGCGGTATTGATATGCATTTTTTGATAGCGTTTTAATAAGCTAGGTAAGCGGTTCTGACTATAATCATGCCATGATTTACCTTCTTTATTTGACCATAAGGTTTCACTTAGCGCACTGAGTCTAGGGAATAGCATGTATTCAGCATGACGCGGTGTTTTAATATACTCAGTCCAGAGTGCGCCTTGAGCACCTATAATATATTCGCGCTGTTGAGAGGTTAAATGGCTAGGCTCAGGGTCGTATTGATACACATTTTTTAAACGCGATAATCCGTGAATTGCCTTGGGTTCATCAAGGTTACGAGATTGATAGGCATCAAAATAGATATACTGGTACGGACTCATAATGACTTGATGTCCCATTTTTGCTGCTTGCACGCCTCCTTCGGTTCCTCGCCAAGACATGATGACAGCATCATCAGCAACTCCACCTTCTAATATTTCATCCCAGCCAATGACTGTTTTATCAAGATCCTGCACTATTTTAGCAACTCGCTTAATAAAGTAGCTTTGTACTTGCTCTGGCGTAGTGAGGTCATGTTGCTGCATTAATTTTTTCACAATGGGGCTTTCTAACCATTGTTTTTTTATTACTTCATCACCCCCTATATGAATGTATTTACTAGGGAAAAGTGCTGCGACTTCTTTGTAAACAACAGATAAAAACTCAAACACATCCTCGCGAGGGCATAGCACGTCTTCAAAAATACCAAATTGTGCTTGTACGTCGACTGCCTGCTGGTGGCAAGACAGCTCAGGATAAGCAGCCAGTAATGCCGTGCTGTGTCCTGGAATATCTATCTCAGGGATCACCTCGATGTGACGTGCTTTAGCATACTCTACGACTTCTTTGATTTGTGCTTTTGTATAGAAGCCTGAAACGCTTTGGTTATCAAACAAAGGTTTGTAATCATAAGTATGACCAACGACTGTATGAGGGCGTGTAGCGCCTATTTCAGTAAGTTTAGGGTATGCATCAATGGCGATACGCCAGCCTTGATCATCGGTTAGATGCCATTGAAAAACATTAAACTTATGCATTGCGAGCCAATCAATGTATTGTTTTACAAAACTCACATCAAAGAAATGGCGGCTGACATCTAAATGCATGCCACGATAGGTAAATCGAGGTTCGTCGAGTATTTCTGCACTGGTAATTAGCCAGCTTCGTTGGTTTATTGGCATACGAGATTCTATTTCAATAGGGAGCAGTTGCCTAAGTGATTGCATCGCCCAAAATAACCCCTTTGCTGTGCTGGCCTTTATTTCAATAAAACCACTTCTCACTATTAATTGATAACCTTCCTTAGCCACTACTGAGTCGGTAATGTTAAAAGCGATGGTGTTTTTCATCGTATTTTTTGCGTGTAATACAGGTAATTCATAGCCGGTTGGTGGGCGTAGAAACTCAGCAAGTTGCAGAGCCACTTGTTTTGCATCTTGGTGGTTATAGCTAATTTGTGTGTTGTGCATTAAGTGAAAGTGATCTTCACCATATTGGCTGCTTGTTGGCTTTGGTGTGATGTTAGCGCTGACATAATAAGGAGCTAATAGCAGAATGAATAACACAAAGCTGCTTCGCAAGTACTGGTAAAAAGCATTTTTAATCATTGTTATTTCCTAAGAAAAGCCCGCATTTGCGGGCTTGGATAAACTAATCAGCACTGGGCATAGTGCAAATTAGCAAGGGGTAGGTTAAAAATTAAGGGTTAACGAAGCACTAATGGTTCGGCCTAAAATAGGGCGCGCGTAGTAATAGTCGAAACCAGCTTGGACATCGTTAATGGCACGCGGATTACCTTCAGTTAAGCCTAACTCGTCAGTTAGGTTGGTTGCTTTTAAATGAACGGCAGCGCTGTCATTAAAGCGATAATTAACGCCCATATCGACGGTTGTGTATGCAGGGAGTTCAAACTTATTCTCGCCGTCTGAATAACGTTCACCTAAGTGGTGTACGGTTAAATAAACATCACCATCATCAAAATAATAGGTGGGCGTTAAACGTAGCTGAATTTTAGGTGTACGTTTAACTTGCTTGCCTTCCCAATGTTTAAAAGCACCGGTGAAGCCTTCCATCTTAGGATCTTGTAACACACCCGTTAAATCCAGTTGAATGTTTTCGTGTGCTTGCCAAACGGCTTCAAATTCAATACCGTCGGTGACGGTATCGATAGTTTGATTAGCTACTTCACCATTACTACCGGTAAAGTTACGCTCTACTAGGTCATTGAACTTTGTTCTAAATAAAGTCACTGATGCGCCGAGTGTGTCGCCAGAATAACGTCCACCAAACTCACTGAAGGTAAGGTTTACACTGTCATTAAAGTCTGCATCAATTCCGGCATGTATATTTTGTCCATAGCTCATCAAGCGTGGCATCTCAAACGCATCTGCATAGCGGCCAAACATTGAAACACTGTCAGAGAATTTATAGTTAAAACCAATCGTCCATGCTGTTTCCGTTTCATCGCGGGTTTTTGATAAGTAGTTGTTCGAGGGGGTATCAACATAGTTATTGGCAAGGTTGTTGTCAATGTCATTGCCATTGGCATCGAAAGCACCATCCACTGGCACAGCAAACTGGGTTGCTGATGCGGTACTATCCAATTCTAACCACTCAATACGAATGCCTCCGTCAATACGAAGACTATCTGTGGCTTGAAATTGCTCATTGATAAACAGTGAGTGTGATGTGCTTGTACCAAATGCAGTGGCTTGGCCCCAGCCAGGTGCATAGCCTGTTGAACCGTTGTCGGTTAATTGACCGACTACTTGCTGGTTGTCATCCAGAGCAACAATATCAAGAAGCCGTGCATTATCTTTTACTTCTGTTAAGAACTGTGATTCCCATTTATCAACGGGTAGCGAGTTTGCATCAACGTATGCGAATAGCCAGCCCATTGTGAGCGTGTGGCGATCACCTTCGTAAGTAAAATTGAGTTTATTGACGAATTGCTCGGCATCATATCGAGAATAAAGCGGATAGCTTGTTGTCACTAAACCATTGCCGTTTAAGTTTGTTACATCGTTGAGTATTTCGCCTGTATCAACATATTGATATTTAGCTGCAACAGCGCCGTCAGCTGCAAATTGGTCAAGCATGGAGAGTACATCTTGTTGACCAAGTCTATCGTTGGCATTTACTAAAGTGGAGTTATCGAAATTAAGTAGAATGTACATGTCGTTTTCAAAGCTTGAATAACGGCCTGCTGTATTTAACAGCCAACGATCATTTAGTTCCCAATCAAGGTTATAGCCTAAAGTGGTAAACTTAGTATGCTGCCCATCTTTAAGATCGCGTGTTTTGTAGCTACCATCTTCTTGTAGGTAATTTAAAAGACGTTGACCATTTCCGATTAAGGTTCCGTGCTGTGGATCCACACCAGCGATCCCTTCTGGATTTTTTTGATCTTGTAGAGGGATAGGTACAAAGAATGTGGTGTGGTCGTTTAAGTGCTTGGCAGAGAGTGTAAGTTGACCTTTATTAAACTCACGGACAAGGTTTAATCTCAGTTGTCCGCCGTGATCAGCCGTAAATTCTGTATCCCTTACGCCATCAGAGCGACGATAAAAACCACCGACCGACATTTTCCAGTTTTCACTAATAGGTGTGCCATAGAAAAACTCACTGCGGTATAGGCCATAATCCGCCGTAGTCAGACGAATGGTTGCTTCTTCGACACTATCAGGTTTTCGTGTAATAAAGTTAACCAAGGCCGCAGGCCCATTGGTTGTTAATAGGCCTGATGTACCACCACGCACAGCTTCCATGTGTTCAATAGTGATGTCTTGGCGTTGATAAAAGTCGACCCACACACCGTCATAAACAACCGGTAAGCCGTCTTCTTCAACACCTATATAACGAAAGCCTTCACCGCCACGTAAGCCCCTTGGAGCCACATTGTTATTGGTTTCACCGCCAGAATCTTCGACCCAAAACCCAGGCACAGTTTCAAGTAAATCGGCGGTGCCTAGCGGGGCCTCTCTAGCAAGTTGCTCGGCATCTAGCGTAGTAATTGATACGGATGATTCAAGCTTGGTTTGGCCGCGGCCACCACTACCTGTTACGACAATTCGCTCAAGATCGAGAAGTTTTTTCTTTTCTGATGCAGGCTTAGTTTCTTGTTCAGTATTTTGAGCTGCTTGTAGGTTTAAGCTCAAGCAGGCACTTCCGATTGCCAATGCTAGTAAGTGCTTTCTATAGCGAGGTGTGTGTGTTTTCATTTTATTCCCTTCATTGTTGTTTTTTATAAAGCAACGAATGGCTGCTTCAAATCTATTAACGAATGAAGGGATATTTTTGGGAATAACTTCTAAGGTAAAATTGAGTGTTTAAAAAACTTAATTAAATCAATGTTAAAATCAGTTGGTTTTATGGCCGCTTCAAGATTTTCATGGCAGCGACTGTTAGCAAGGTCTATGTCATGTATTTCTGTATAGTGAGAATGTTTTGCATTGTAGAACACTTTAACTTGCGGCTTTAAAGGACTTGTTGGGTTGCTACGTGTCACCACTGCTAATTTTTGGCTTTCTAATTTAACTAAAGTACCGACAGGGTGAATACCAATACATTGAATAAATTTAGTGACCAAATCACCATCAAAACTATCAGGGCAGCCATCTTTGAGTATTTTGAATGCTTTAATCGGCTCCATACCTGCTTTGTAGACGCGTTCGGCGGTGAGGGCATCATATACATCGACAATTGAAGCCATGCGTACATATTGGCTTAATTCATCGGCATGCTTGCCAAAAGGGTAGCCGCTGCCGTCTAAACGTTCATGATGAAAAGCTGCAATTTCAACCGCTATTCCGCTTAGCCCAGACTCCTCGAGAATCTCTTTACTAAAACGGGCATGATTTTGGATCACTTGATACTCTTCATCTGTCAATTTCCCAGGCTTATTGAGAATGTGATCTGGAATATTTATCTTACCAATATCATGCAGCAGGGCACCTGTTGCTATCTCTTGAATGATGTCTCTATCAATACCTAGGTGTTTAGCAAAAATACTAATTAAAATAGACACATTGATTGAATGCTCTAGGAGGTAGGCGTCTTTTTCACGCATACGCGTAATACAGGCAAGGGCATCTTGGTTACGAAACACTGAGTCTATAAAGCCACTTGCTAGCTCTTGAAATGGTGCAACATCAATTTTATTGCCGGCTCGAATATCATCGAAGGCTTTGCTCTGCAATGACTTGGCTTCAGTGTATAAGCTGTTGGCTTTTGTCATTTCCGCACTAACGCTGTGTGTTGTGTGCCATGGGTTATGTTGCTCAACTTTTTCAGCCGCAGCAGGAGGGGGGATTTTTTCTGCACCACTTTGTTTTCTTTGTTTAAAGTGAGTGTTTTGTCGGGATCAATTTCAACTTCTAGAATGCCAGCTTTAATTAGTTTATCTATACTTCCTTGCGTTTTTACCCAACCTTGGTTTTTGATGCGGATCTTACCTGTTTGTTTTGTTACGCTTTGCACAAACATGCCGAGTTTAAGTTGATTAATAGGAAGTGTTTTCAAGGACATTACTTCAAGTTGAATACATTACTATAAAACTAGCAGATATTTCGTATCTGAGTAAATAATAATAAAGGTGAGTTTTTAGGTAATAAGTATGTTTTTTGAATTGAAAACAGAAAAGTTTCAATTGTTTAACCTGATTATACGAAAAAAGCCTCTACAAAAATTGCAGAGGCTTATAAAACTTAACTAAGAAGATATTCTTAAAGCTTACTCGTCATCTTCAACAAGCGTCATAAGTGATGTATTACCACCAGATGCTGTTGTATCTATACTGATTGTTTTCTCAGTGAGTAAACGTTTGATCAGCGTGTCATAATATTCAGAGCTAATTACCGGCAGTATTGCACCTTTACGTTGTGCTAGCTGCTGGCTGAAGTAGCCTAAACGTGATGAACGAGCAGCTACAACCGCACCTGCAAGGTGAGGGTGCGCTAAGATAGCTTGCAATTGGTTAGGCTTGGCAACTTGGAAAACACCTTCAGCAATACCCGTTGAGATAAACTTATCTCTAAACGCAACAGCTTCCTCATAGAACAACTCAGAGGCAACAGTAATTACTGTATTACCCGCGGCAAGTGCTGTGATAATAGAGATTGCCCAGAAGTTAAATGATGTGCTCTTATCAGCATAACAAACCACACAACCACGCGGTTCAAGATGAAGCGTATTAGATTCACCTGTAGGTCCAGGTAATACAGTGTGTTTACGCATGTGCTTTTCAAGGCGGTTAAGCTGCGCACGTGCGTCTGCAAGTGTTAATGCTAAGTCATCAGCAAGCTCGTCGATAATTTCAACTGTTGCGACTTTGGCTAATAACTGACGAACAGCAGAAACACGGTCATTTAATGGTGTAGCACGCCAGATTTTTTCATCGCGTAGTGAGTTCTCCATTAACTTAGCAACTTGCTCAGCCGCACCTGAATAGTGGTGAGTGTCTAGCTCATCAGGTGATAGGTTCGTCATTTGTACGTTGTCTGGTGACGCTTTCTCTTTCACTAAACGCTGTAAATAGTTAGGACCACCTGCTTTAGGGCCAGTACCTGAAAGGCCACGACCACCGAAAGGTTGCACACCTACGATTGCACCGATCATGTTACGGTTGATGTATACGTTACCTGCACGAGACATCTTTGCTAAGTACTCACAACGCTCTTCAATGCGTGAGTGAACACCCATTGTCAGGCCGTAGCCTGTACCATTGATTTGATCGATAACGCTATCAAGCTCAGTGCCTTTGAAGCGAATGATGTGAACACATGGACCAAATACTTCACGTTTAAGTACAGATAAGTCTTTGATTTCGTATAAACGAGGAGCAAAGAAATAAGCGCCATTCTCGTTGTTATCAGGAATAGCACACTCGTAATGAAGTGTTGCGTTACCTTTCAAGTACTCAACGTGCTCATTTAAGTTTTTCAGTGCTTTTTCATCGATAACAGGACCGATATCGGTTGAAAGTAGCGAAGGGTCACCAACATGAAGCTCTTTTAACGCACCTTTTAGCATTTCAATAATACCGTCAGCAACGTCTTCTTGAATAAACAATACACGTAGCGCAGAACAACGTTGGCCAGCACTTTGGAAACCTGAACTGATCACATCATCAACCACTTGCTCAGGAAGTGCTGTTGAGTCAACGATCATACAGTTTTGACCACCTGTTTCTGCAATTAACGGTACTTGGATATCGTTACGTGCAGCCAGTGTTTGTGAGATTAATGTGCCTGTTTCAGTTGAACCGGTAAACATAACCGCTTGAATACGCTCGTCAGGTACAATTGTTTTACCTACTTCGCTACCACGGGCAATAACAGGTTGCACTACATGCTCAGGTAAGCCGACAGAAAGCATCAGTTCAATCGTACGAAGAGCGATTAAACTTGTTTGCTCAGCTGGTTTTGCAATAACCGTGTTACCAGTCACGATAGCAGCCGCAACTTGACCTAAGAAGATAGCCAGTGGAAAGTTCCATGGGCTGATACATAAGATTACACCACGGGCTTCAAAGCGCTCGTCTTGTGATAATTCTTCTGCACGTGCAGCGTAGTAACGACAGAAGTCAACGGCTTCGCGTACTTCATCAATACCATCTTGTGCGACTTTACCCGCTTCTTTAATACAAATAGCAACTAGCTCATCGTGGTGACGCTCTAAAATGTCAGCAACACGACGAAGTAGGTTTGCACGTTCTTTTACAGGGGTTTGTGACCACGATTCAAATGCTTTTTCGGCATTTTCTAGAAGTGATGTCATGTCTTCTGAAGTTTGAAGCTTAACATGACCAATGACTTCTTTGTGGTTTGCCGGATTTTTCACTGGCAATGAACCTTCAGGTACATCGCTTAATTCAATGCGGTGTTCTTCAAACCATGCATCTAAGTTCTCTTTAAATGGAGTAATAACATTAATATCCGTTAAATCCATCCCTTTTGAGTTTGCACGCTCGTCACCGTACAAATCAATTGGCATATTAATTTGTGTATTGAACTTGTTGCGTAAACCTTGCAAAGTTTCAACTGGATCTGGCAGTAGTGACTCAACCGGCTTAGAGGTATCAACAATGGCGTTAACGAATGATGAGTTAGCACCGTTTTCTAATAAACGACGCACTAAGTACGCAAGTAAGTCTTCGTGTTGGCCTACCGGTGCGTAAACACGACACTGAATTTTTTCTTGTTCAACAATTTGGTCAAACAACGATTCGCCCATGCCATGCAGACGCTGGAATTCAAATCCATCGTGGTCGCCTTTAGCAACTTCTAAAATCGTTGCCGCAGTGTAAGCATTGTGTGTTGCAAATTGCGGGTAAAGTACATCGCGAGCTTCTAGTAGTTTGATAGCACAGGCTTTGTAAGATACGTCTGTTGTTGCTTTACGTGTGAACACAGGGAAGTGGTCTAAACCATCTTGTTGAGTGGTTTTGATTTCGGTATCCCAATAAGCACCTTTTACGAGGCGAACCATTAGCTTACGGCCTACGCGACGCGCAAGGTCAGCAACCCATTCAACTACAAAAATAGCGCGCTTTTGGTATGCTTGCACAGCTAAGCCAAAGCCATTCCAGTTACCTAGTTCATCATCGCTGAATACGGCTTCGATAATATCTAATGAAATATCTAAACGGTCGGCTTCTTCAGCATCAACAGTGAAGCCGATGTCGTAGCTTTTCGCAGCAAGTGCAAGTTCCTTTAGCTTAGGTACGATTTCTGCCATCACACGCTCACGATGAGTGAACTCATAACGTGGGTGTATTGCAGAAATTTTCACAGAGATACCTGGACTTTTGATAGGACCACGGCCGTTTGCTGCTTTACCAATTGCGTGGATAGCAGTCATGTAGCTTTGGAAATAACGCTCAGCATCTTTCATCGTGCGAGCGCCTTCACCTAGCATATCGTACGAATATACGTAGCCTTTTTGTTCTTTATCAGCAGCTCGTTCAATCGCTTCGTCAATGGTACGACCCATTACGAACTGCTTACCCATGATTTTCATCGCGAAGTTCACAGATTTACGAATAACGGGTTCACCTAGGCGGCCAATGGTTTTCTTAAGTACACCAAATTGCTGTTCTTTCGATTTGTCGCTGTAGTTAACCATTTTACCGGTGACTAGTAGGCCCCAAGATGATGCGTTCACAAATAAAGAATCGCTGCTACCTAAATGCGAGCTCCAATCACCTTTTGCCAGTTTGTCACGAATAAGTGAGTCTTGAGTTGCTTTGTCTGGTACACGTAAAAGTGCCTCAGCTAAACACATTAGAACCACACCTTCTTCTGTCGAAAGTGAGAATTCGTTTAACAGTGCGTCAACACCGCTTTGACCATCTTGATCGCGACGGATATTTAAAACCATTTGACGGGCACGTTCCCATGCACGGCTTCGTGCTTTTACGCCTACTTCAGCCAGCGGTAAGATGTGATCAATAACCGCATTTTCGTCAATACGGTAGAAATCACGGATTTTTTGTCTTATTGGACACTCAGTTGTCAAATCGCCATTAAATAGCATATGTAACCCTCTGGTATGTGGAGTCTAGAAACGCCAAAAAAGCATTTCTTACCATTGATATAATTCGTGCATTCTAATTAAATTCCAGCAGAATATGCTGGTTAAATTTTTCAATTTACGATAATTTACAGGGCATACCTTGAACTTAGCCGCATAAAATTCTGTTATGACCAGCCCGAATAGATTACGCATGTTAGATCGCATTGATTTAGCAATTTTAGACGCTCTGCAAAAAAATGGCAGAATCTCAAACGTAAACCTCGCAAAACAGGTTAATTTGAGCCCCAGCCCGTGCCTTGACCGTGTTAAACGGTTAGAGCAAGAAGGCTATATTGAAGGCTATTACGCTAAGCTTAACGAAGCTAAGCTTAATCAGAGCTTATTAGCGCATGTGCAGGTGTCTTTGGTTACTTCTAACACCTCTGTTTTTAAAGTTTTCAGAGAGTATATTTTAAATATTCCTCAGGTCGTTGAATGTGACATGGTTGCAGGAGGCTATGACTATCTATTGAAAGTGCGTGTTTCTGATATGGACGAATATCGCCAAGTCTTAGGGGATTTAGTCGATATACCAGGGGTTGGCACACACCATACTTATATGGTGATTGAAAAAATCAAACAGGACACAGGGCTTCGATTCGATATTTAATATAAGGAAACCTACGTGGTTTCCTTTTTTGTATTTTAAAAAGTGACTTCAGTGTAAAAATAAACAGCGAATGCTGGAGTCTCATAAGTATTTCCATTACCAGCCTAATTGATATTAATTTTAGCGAGTTTTATTTTCAAAGTCGCAAGCATTGAATCGACAGAACTATCAGCGTGATTGAGTCCATCCATCAGCGTCATAAAGTAAAGGTCAATAATGATATCTGCATCTGTAGGGGTTGCGTCATTATCATTTATCAAGCGTTTCTTAAAAGCATTTAGTTGTGGTTCAAGTTCATTTTGTTGCCACATAATTTCTTTGAATAACTCTCGGCTAAACTCTTTTTTTGCCAAGTAAAAAGCATAGAGAAAGCGAGCATAATGGTACATTCTATCTGTGGCTGTTGTACTGGTATCTAAGCTCTCTGCGGTGCTTAGAATGTCTGTCAGTTCATTTTCAAAGCTGTACTTGAGTATCGCAACCTTAGTCGCAAAGTGACTAAATACGGTGCCATTGGCAACATTGGCTGCCTTTGCAATATCTCGCGTACTCGTTTGATGATAACCCTGCTCTGAAAACAACTGCCATGAGGCTGTTAGTATCTGCTGTTTTGTTTGCTCTTTCTTAGTCACTGCACACTCCAATTTTTATGCTATTTAACCAGAAATTTAAAAAATCTCAATCAAGACTATTGTAAATTGAGCGCGCTCAAGTTTAAAATGAGCGCGCTCAATTAATAAAAGGTTAGCACCATGGACATATTAAAACGCTTTATTGGCTATGTATTATTTTTACCCGGTATTTTCTTTTATAGCTTTATTTTAGGCCCCTTACTTATTGCCGTACTAATACCAGGGGGGCTGATGTTATTGCTACTGATTTTAGGTTATAAAGGGGGCTTTTTAGTGCTAAAACGAGAAGTGCTTAATACACTTAAGCAAAAATCCCCTTAAAGCAATGTTGGTAGTAAAAGTGGTTAAGTCTAAAAAAGGAAACCCTGCTAAGCAGGGTTTCTTGTTAATCTAAAATGGGAAGTTTAGAACTAAGCCCAGCCGTCATAGCGTTTACGGCGAGACAACATAATCGTTAAAATAATACCCAACAATAAGCCGATAAATGCAATTGCGCCGCCATATGTAAGTAATTGGCGCTTTTCTTTAGCACTGGCTGCTTGTTTAGCATTGCGTTCAGACTCGATAGTATTTTTAAGTTTATCGATTTGTGCTGTCAGGGCTTGGTTTTGTTCGTTAAGAGAGCGGTTTTGCTCTTGTAGCTGTGGCAATTCTATTTCTGCTTGACGTAACTGCTCTTGCATTAATGTCATGTCGTTATTCAGCGCTTGAAACTGTTGATGAATACCAGCGTTTTCAGTGATGAACTTTGCTTCTACCCAACCTTCGCGCTCTTTATCATCACGAATTTTAAAGTAGCCATTATCTTCACCTGATAATAATTCTACTTGTGTACCTGCATCCACAGAGCCCAAAATACGGTAGTTTTTGCTCGGACCTGAATGCATAAAAGTGTACAGGTTATCGACTATGTAGGCGGTGTTTTCGTTGTTGCTGCTTGGCGCTTCTTCTGCGTAGCTAATAAAAGAGGTGGCCGCAAGGAGCAACCCAAAAATACACTGTTTTAACATCAATCTACCTTGTTAATGTGATCTTGCCGAGAAGTGGCTAAATTTATAATTTCTTTATGTATAGAGATAGTAGGGATTTCAACTATTAATAGCAAGACTGATATTGTAATCCGTGCATGGGCTTAATCGTAAAAATCAGGAAAAAATTTGCATTAAGTAGCTGCTTTGTTTATTTTGACCACTTATTTATTTTAAATGTACTCCGCAAAGCGAATGGATACTGAGATAGAACTGAAGTTTTTGGTGTCAGATGCCGTTGTTCCACTGATCCCCGCATTAATTACCCAATTTGCAAAAACCGTTACCAACAAACCGTCACGCAGCTTACAAAATGCCTATTACGACACGCCGAGTCGTGAGTTACGTGCACTGGATATAGGCTTGCGTACACGCTGCAGCGATACAGACTGTGAGCAAACTATTAAGTTAGCCGGTGAAGTAGTAGGGGGGTTGCATCAACGCCCTGAATATAATTTGCCTCTTGAAGGGAATCGTCCTGATTTATTGGCCTTTGATGCGTCAATCTGGCCTCACGCAATGCAAGTTAATGCGATAGCCGATAACCTTTACCCTATTTTCAGCACTAACTTTATTCGTCGCACGTGGTTAATTGAAACCGATAGCGGCGCTAAAATCGAAGTGGTGTTAGATAAAGGAGAAATAGCAGCCTCTGGTCAGGTTGAGCTTATTTCTGAGTTGGAAATTGAGTTATTAGAAGGCAGCCGCCAAGAGTTATTTGCTTTAGCAGATAAACTGGTCAGTGAAAGTCATGTGCGCTTAGGACTTTATTCAAAGGCTGCGCGTGGTTACCGCCTTGCCGATAACACGCCTTTGAAAGCGAGCAAATCGATTGGTTTTGTACCGCTTAACAGTGGTGCGACACAAGAGCAGGCATTAGTGGCAAGCATTAACTATGCTATTCGTTTTGTACAAAAACATGAAGCGTGTTATTTCATTAAGCCAAGCTTAAAAACCTTAAAGCGAGTTACGGATGGAATTCGACTTATCCGTCATGCATTTTGGTTATTTGATGATATCGTCAGTAAAGATGATACGGATTCATTGCGAGTTGAACTAAAATGGCTTTTAAGTGAGCTTGCTTGGGTTGAAAATGCTATACAGCTAAAAACCTATACCTCGAAGCGACATGCCTATTACAAAAAGATTAATAGCGCCCCTGAGCTGACTCAAGTCATCAACGATTTAAAAGAATTACAGCCAAGTATTGAAGATGTACAAGAGCTGTTTCACAGCAAGCGATACAACCGTTTGTTGTTGCAACTTACAACATGGTTAATTGAAAAACAGTGGCGTAAATCATGGGGCCAAGCGGAGTTTCAAGCCGCAGAAAAACCGGTTGCTGAAATCGCTAAGCGTTTATTTGCCAAAGATTGGCACGATATGCACGAGCTTATTCCTGAGCAGCAAGTGTTTACGGACAAAGACTATTTATCACTTAGAACCCGTCTTGAAAATTCACTATTAAGTGGTAACTGCTTGGGTGCGCTATTTAATACTGATGACAGAAATGAGTTTCGAATTCCATGGTTAGATATCTCTCATGGTATTTATGAGCTTAGTACACTTGAGTATTTAAAACAGCTATGTGCAGGTCAAGATGATGAAGAGCTTGCTAAAATTCAGGCTTGGTTAGATCAGAAATCTGATTTTTTGGTCAGTGCAATGGAGCAAAGCCGTCACGCGTCTTTCAATACTGATCCATATTGGTTGTAAGCCTGTGCCTGTTTGCCTATGGATAGGGTTAGCGGTGTTGAGTATATCGGCATTTGCTAACTCAAGCGAATGGCAAACTTACAAACAGCAAGATGGCATAAACGTCACTTACAAAACGCATCAAAACGGTATTATAGAAATAAACGCCTCGGTGCTGGTAAAAAATGCGAAAGCCGATGACTTTATGGCGCTATTGAGCGATACCGACAATGCACCTAATTGGCTCGAAAATGTGAAAAGTGTCACCTTAATGGAGCGTTTAAGCCCTTCTGAAACGCTTGTACACACTCACTTTAATTCCCCTTGGCCTGTTTCAGATCGCGATTTGGTTAGCTACTCGTGTTACCACCGCCTGAGTGAGCACAAAACAGAGCTTAAAATTATTAGTCAGCCCCATGCAAAACCGGCAGTAAATGGCGTCGTGCGTATTAAAGATTTAACCGCTTTTTGGCGCTTAACACACCAGCAAAATGACTTACTGGTTAGCCATCAAGCTTATGCAGACCCCGCGGGTTCTATTCCACATTGGTTGAGTAACAAGGTATCATTAAAAAGTGTGTTTAAGACCTTACAGTCACTACGTAAGGAACTCCACTATAATCGGTTTACGCGCCTAAACACACCAAGCGTGCCTGGGAAGTGTGCTTCTTAAAGGCAGATTATTAATACATAAATACCTTTTATTAGTCTATTTAGTCGTAGGAAGAAAATGAAAGAGCCAAAAATTCCCTTGGTAAACAAACCAAATGGTATTGGGGTAGGGCGTGTTTTAAAAGCCACCAAATGCTCAATCAAAGGCTTTAAAGCTGCTTTTAAAGAAGAATCTGCATTTCGCACTGAAACCTATTTAGGTCTGATATTATTTCCGTTATCAGTGTTGCTTGCCCAATCATTAAGCCATTGGCTGATGTTATTTATTCCTTATTTATTATTGTTGATAGTTGAGCTACTCAACTCAGCAATAGAGGCGCTGACTGATAGAGTCGGTATTGAGTACCATGTATTATCGGGGCGAGCTAAAGATATGGCCTCAGCGGCAGTGACGTTGGCATTAATTATTTTGCTACTGGTTTGGGCAGTGGCAATTTATGAAAAGATAATGATGCAGTTTTAAACAAAAAAGCGCCAAATGAAGGCGCTTTTTCATCTTATATAACCTATTACAGGCCAGCAGCTGCGCGAAGTGCGTCTGCTTTGTCTGTGCGCTCCCAAGGGAACTCTTCACGACCGAAGTGACCGTAAGCCGCTGTCGGTTGATAAATAGGACGCTCAAGGTCAAGCATTTGGATTAAGCCATATGGGCGAAGGTCAAAGTGCTCACGTACTAATTCGATTAGACGCGCTTCTTCTAATTTACCTGTACCAAATGTCTCGATGCTGATAGATGTTGGCTCTGCAACACCGATAGCGTAAGAAACTTGTAGCTCACACTTGTCAGCAAGACCAGCAGCAACCACGTTTTTAGCAACGTAACGTGCAGCGTATGCAGCTGAACGGTCAACTTTTGATGGATCTTTACCAGAGAAAGCACCACCACCGTGACGAGCCATACCACCATAAGTATCAACGATGATTTTACGACCTGTCAGACCACAGTCACCCATTGGGCCACCGATTACGAAACGGCCAGTTGGGTTGATGAAAAACTTAGTCGCGCTTGAGATAAGCTCAGCTGGAAGAACTGGCTTAATAATCGTTTCCATTACCGCTTCAACTAAGTCGTTTTGTGAGATTGAATCACAGTGTTGAGTTGAAAGAACAACGGCATCAATACCAACAGGCTTGCCATTTTCGTATGCAAACGTCACTTGAGATTTTGCATCTGGGCGTAACCAGTTAAGTTCACCGCTTTTACGAACCTCAGCTTGACGCTGAACTAAACGGTGTGAATACGTGATAGGTGCAGGCATTAACACGTCAGTTTCGTTACATGCATAACCAAACATTAAACCTTGGTCACCAGCGCCTTGCTCTTCAGGGCGAGCACGGTCAACACCTTGGTTGATATCTGGAGATTGTTTACCGATTGTGTTTAGGATTGCACACGAGTCAGCATCGAATCCCATGTCTGAGTGTGTGTAACCGATTTCACGTACTGTTTTACGTGTGATTTCTTCGATATCAACCCAAGCGCTAGTCGTGATTTCACCACCCACCATCACCATACCGGTTTTAACGTAAGTCTCACATGCAACACGGGCATGAGAATCTTGCTCTAAAATAGCATCTAGAACCGCGTCAGAGATTTGGTCCGCGATTTTATCCGGATGACCTTCAGAAACTGATTCAGAAGTAAATAAATGTTTTGCCATTGTATTTCTGCTCACAAATATTGCGCTTCACATACGTCGGTAATAGCGCTAAAAAATTAAGGGGCGTATTTTATCTAAAACAAATATGTTTGCATAGTAATTTTACGCCTAGACGTCTATTTAAAATTACTAATAACATTTCGTTCTTAATAAACAGTAATAATAGGTGCATTTAATACGGATTTTTAATTGCACTGTACCCTTACATTAAGTAAGAATGGTGCCTTACACACAACCAGCGCAAATACATAAAGGTAGGAGAATTCATGCCATCACGCAAAGAACTTGCAAATGCTATTCGCGTCTTATCAATGGACGCAGTACAACAGGCCAAATCTGGTCACCCTGGCGCCCCTATGGGCATGGCAGATATCGCAGAAGTACTATGGCGCGATTATCTAAAGCACAACCCAACGAATCCAGAGTGGGCAGACCGCGATCGATTTATTCTTTCAAATGGTCACGGTTCAATGCTGATCTATTCTCTTCTACATTTAAGTGGTTATGATCTGCCGTTAGAAGAAATTAAAAATTTCCGTCAAATGCACTCAAAAACACCAGGCCACCCAGAATATGGGTATGCACCAGGTATTGAGACCACTACGGGCCCATTAGGTCAAGGGATCACAAATGCGGTTGGTATGGCGATTGCCGAAAAAGCACTTGCTGCACAGTTTAACCGTGAAGGTCACGATATTGTTGACCACTTCACCTATGCGTTCATGGGCGACGGCTGTTTAATGGAAGGTATTTCACACGAAGCCTGTTCATTAGCGGGTACATTAGGTCTAGGTAAACTAGTTGCGTTTTGGGATGACAACGGCATCTCAATTGATGGTGAAGTGGAAGGTTGGTTCAGCGATGACACGCCAGCGCGCTTCAAAGCATACGGTTGGCACGTAGTAAGCGATGTAGATGGGCACGATCCTGATGCAATTCGCGCCGCTATCGAAGAAGCACGTAGCATCACCGATAAACCATCACTTATTTGTTGTAAAACAGTGATTGGCTACGGTTCACCGAATAAATCAGGTAGCCATGACTGTCACGGTGCGCCACTCGGTGAAGATGAAATCACAGCATCTCGTGAGTTCCTAGGTTGGACTGGCGAAGCATTTGAAATCCCAGCTGATATTTACAGCGAATGGGATGGCAAAGAAAAAGGTAAGCAACTAGAAGCAAGCTGGGACGAAAAATTTGCTGCTTACGCAAGTGCACACCCTGAACTTGCTGCTGAGTTTAAACGCCGTACAAAAGGTGAATTACCAGCTGATTGGGCTGAAAAGTCACAAGCTTACATCGAAGAGCTGCAAGCAAACCCAGCAAATCCAGCAACACGTAAAGCATCACAAAATGCATTAAACGCATTTGGTCCGTTATTACCAGAATTCATGGGTGGCTCTGCTGATCTTGCGGGTTCTAACTTAACACTTTGGGATGGCTCAAAAGGCTTAGAAGCAAACGATGCAAGTGGTAACTACATTTTCTACGGTGTACGTGAATTTGGTATGTCGGCAATTATGAACGGTATTGCACTGCATAAAGGCTTTATTCCTTATGGTGCTACATTCTTAATGTTTATGGAATACGCTCGTAACGCAGTACGTATGGCGGCATTGATGAAGCAGCCAAGCATCTTCGTTTATACGCACGATTCAATCGGTCTAGGTGAAGATGGTCCGACGCACCAACCGGTAGAGCAAATTGCTAGCATGCGTTTAACGCCAAACCTTGTTAACTGGCGTCCATGTGACCAAGTTGAGTCTGCGATTGCATGGCAACAAGCGATTGAGCGTAAAGACGGCCCAACATCACTGATTTTCACTCGTCAAGGCCTTGAGCAACAAACGCGTACTGCACAGCAACTAAGCGACGTGAAAAAAGGGGGTTACGTACTGAGCTGTGACGGTGAGCCAGAGCTTATCCTTATCGCCACAGGTTCTGAAGTACAGCTTGCACAAGATGCAGCAACAGAGCTACGTTCACAAGGTAAAAAAGTACGCGTTGTCTCTATGCCTTCAACTGATTTATTTGATGAGCAAGACGCTGCATATAAAGAAAGCGTACTACCAGCAAGCGTAACACGCCGCGTAGCAATCGAAGCGGGCATCGCAGACTACTGGTATAAATATGTAGGCCTAAATGGCGCAGTAGTCGGTATGACCACCTTTGGTGAGTCAGCACCTGCAGGCGAGCTATTCAAGCACTTTGGTTTCACTGTTGAAAACGTCGTAAACAAAGCAAACGCTTTGTTCTAAGCTTTAGCTGCTAAAATTTAAAAGCCCGCGCTGTATCACCACAGCGCGGGCTTTTTTTATGGCGGTTTGGTGAGCGAAGTGAAATCCAAACAGACTCGAAGCTGTCAGTTTTAGCTGCAAGCCTTAAGTTTTAAGCTTTAAGTTAAAAATTACCTCACCTTAGGCGTGAAATTTATTTCGCGCGAAAACTTATGCTTTTTGGTTGAATACCAGAAGTTAGATTTGAGCCTGTTAAATGAGGCGTTATACGCCAAAAATTGGATTCACATCCATACTTTTGTGGAGAATACGGATAACCTCTATATTTTGACTGCCGATTTGACGATAAAAGATTACGTGGCTTCCTTGTGGAAATTTTCTGTAGCCATCGCGAATTTCGTCACAGGTTTTACCAATGTCAGGGTTTTCGGCTAACAGCCAGAATGAGTCATCAAACTGTTTTAGATAAATATTTCGCTGTTCACGACCCCAGCGCAAAGAGGTAAATAAAGCTATATCTCTTAAATCAGATTTCGCCTTGTTAGTTAATTGAAAGGGTCTCATTTTCTCTCTTCGTTATCTAACTCATTGATAAACGAATCAAGATCATAATCCGAAACTCCACTCTCTTCACCTTCAACAAGTAGTTGGCGTAAAGTGTTCATTTTAGTTTCTTGGGTTTCAAGTAAACGTAAAGCGGAGCGAATGACTTCACTTGCCGAGCCATAGCGACCGCTCTGAATTTGATTAGCAATAAAACTGTCAAAATGGTCACCCAAAGTAATGCTAGTGTTCTTAGCCATAATATAGCCCTTAATACCAATATATACCTAATTATGGTATCAGTTAGGCTTGAATTCAAGGTGCGCATAAAGTATTCAGCCATATTTTTTTGAACGCAAATTAAAGTGAGAGATATTCGTGCTAAAGCACGACCTACCATGCTTGCAAGATCGGCTTATAGCTAACTACGGCTAAACGGACTTGATTATTTCTCACTCAGCTCCCCTTGAATACTAAACTAACAACTGGCAATGTCTATACGTTAATAATAAAACATAACAGGAGTGAGTATGACTCAGTTTGACAGTGTAAGTGTTGTAAAAAAAGCCAATGTGTATTTTGATGGTAAAGTGTCAAGCCGTGTTGTGCTTTTTGCCGATGGCAGTACTAAAACACTGGGCTTTATGCAACCAGGTGAGTTTGAGTTTGGCACAAATCAAAAAGAGCACATGGAGCTGCTAGCGGGTGAGTGGCAAGTATTACTGCCTGACGAAACACAGTGGCAAACGATGAAGGCGGGAGATTCATTTAATGTAGATGCGAACGTTACCTTCCGTGTCAAGGTAACTGATTTCGCTGATTACTGTTGCTCGTACACTTAACAAGCAGTTGTTAACCTCTGTGGAAAGCCAGTGTGATGCGGGCTTTTGCATATTTTATCTGCAAAGCATGATCTAAATCATCTGTGGTTACAATCAATTACTAATTATCTGTAATTTTCGCTTGTGTTAATTCAATTCGCCCCCAATACTAACTGTGAGGTAACAAGAAAAAAGGATACCCTATGAAGATTAATATTTCTGGTCATCATGTTGACGTTACTGAGGCTGTTAGAGCTCACATCAACGAGAAATTCTCGAAAATTGCTAGCCATTTTCCATCATTAATATCACTCGATATTATTCTTTCAAAAGAACATCACAAGTATCAAGCTGAGATCAGTACCACTTATGAAGGTACGCGTTTATCAGTTAAAGGAGAAGATGACGTGATGTATCCGGCTATCGCAAGCGCGGCTAAAAAACTCGATGCATCACTTAAACATCGAAAAGGGCAAATGAAAGCCAAATTACATGAAAAACCGGTCAGTACCACGCCGGAAATCGCCCACGAAATCATTCAAGAAATGGATCTGAGCTAATTACAATGCGCTAGCCTGAAGTGGCTAGCCTATACTAAAATTGAAAAGCCATCCGCTTCACAGCGGTTGGCTTTTTTGGTTTTTACTTTCTACCTTATCCAACTTCCAATCTCATCTAAAACGCTGTAAGTTGCTTGTAACTAAGAATAAAAAACACAAAACCTATGCAATCAGCAGTATCAAATTGGCAATCTAAATTAAATGCTTTAGGGCCGGGTATTTTAATGGCTACAGCGGCAATTGGTGGCTCGCATTTAGTGGCATCAACACAAGCAGGATCGTTATTCGGTTGGCAGCTATTTTGGCTAATCATTGTAGTAAATATATTAAAGTACCCATTTTTTCGATTTGGTATGGAATACACCTTAGCCACTAAACAAAGTTTAGTTGAGGGTTATAAGCAAAAAGGACCAGGCTACTTTTATAGTTTTATTGCGCTGAATATTGTTGCGGCTGTGGTGAATACCGCAGGAGTATTACTATTAACGGCCAGCTTGTTGCACTATGCGTTACCCATAAGTATCTCGGTTACACTGTTGTGCTGGCTGATTTTGGCTGTGTGTTTGCTTATTTTGTTATTGGGGCACTTTAAGGCGCTCGATAATGTTTCAAAGCTTATTATGGGGCTACTTACTGTAACAACCGTCGCTGCGTTGATTGTAGCTATTAATAATGGTGCTATAAACCATGCAGTAGTGGCACCTGCTGACTATGTGGGCCCATCGCCGTATGAACTTGCCATGCTAGGCTTTATGGTGGCACTTATGGGCTGGATGCCAGCACCTATCGAAATTTCAGCGATTAGCTCGTTATGGCTAAAAGAAAAGCAACATCAACAAGCGGTGACAAAACAACAAGGCTTGTTTGATTTTAATTTGGGTTACTGGCTTACCGCAGCACTTGCGCTCGTGTTTTTTTCATTAGGTGTTTTGGTGCAATATGGTCACGTACAGGCCGTTCAATTAGGTGGCGTGGCGTTTGCCAAACAGTTGATTGATATGTATGCACTCACCATGGGGGAGTGGGCAAGGCCGCTGGTTTCAGGTATCGCTTTTTTATGTATGTTTGGTACCACGCTGACGGTACTTGACGGCTACGCCAGAACATTAAATGAGTCGCATAAATTGCTACCCGTTAAACAGTCAAAACATAGCTTGAATATGTGGCTATTATTACAAGCATTTGCAGGCATGGCAGTGATTTTATTTTTTAAATCAGCCCTTGGGCCAATGCTTACTTTTGCTATGACCCTCGCTTTTGTTACAACTCCCGTATTTGCATGGCTGAACTTTAGTTTAGTACGCTCAGAACCCAGCATTCATCACTCACCTTTATTACGCACCCTAAGCTGGCTAGGTCTGCTTTATTTAGTAGGCTTTGCGCTGGTGCTTTTGGTTTGGAAGATAATGTAAAGGGAGCTGTCAGCTTTCAGCCGTCAGTTTATAGCTGATCGAGAAGGGGCTTAATTATTTGTGTTTATAAACAATTGTAACTTTACATTCATGTCTCGGTTTTTATGCTGTTTGACTGACGACAGATCAGACGACTGACGACTGACGGCTGACGGCTCTAACTCAACTCCCTAATCGCATTACTAATCCCATCTAGCGTGAGTGGGTACATGCGGTTGTCCATTAACTGTTTTATAAAATCAATTGATTGATAATAGCGCCAGTGTTCAACGGGTTGTGGGTTGAGCCAAGCGACTTTATCAAAATGGTTGGTGATACGGTTTAGCCAAGCACTGCCTGGCTCTTCATTCCAATGCTCGACACTGCCTCCAGGGTAGGCGATTTCATAGGGGCCCATAGTGGCATCGCCAACAAAAATGACCTTGTAATCGCTGGTGAACTTGTTAATCAAGGTCTTGGTATCAATCACGTTTGTGTGACGACGTTCGTTGTCTTGCCAAACATGCTCATACAAACAGTTATGAAAATAGTAAAATTCAAGGTGTTTAAACTCGCTGTGGGCGGCGCTAAATAACTCTTCGCAAGTATGGATGTAGTCATCCATTGAACCGCCGATATCAAACAGCATCAACACTTTTACCGCATTGTGGCGCTCTGGTGCCATTTTTACATCGAGCATGCCGCCTTGCTTTGCGGTTGCGCGGATGGTTTCGGTTAAATCCAGTGTATCGCTAGCGCCAGTGCGGGCAAATTTACGCAGTTTTTTAAGGGCAAGCTTAATGGTGCGTGAGCCGATTTCACGGTCACTGTCGAGGTTGCGGTAGCTGCGTTTATCCCATACTTTTACAGCACGGCGATGTCGGTTACCGTCTTGACCAATGCGCACACCTTCAGGGTTATAACCATAGGCGCCAAACGGCGATGTGCCGCCTGTGCCAACCCACTTATTGCCGCCTGCATGGCGCTTTTGCTGTTCTTCAAGGCGCTGCTTGAGGGTTTCCATGAGTTTATCAAGGCCACCCATAGCGTGTAATTGCGCTTTTTCTTCGTCGCTTAAATGCTTTTCGAACTCTTTGCGTAGCCAATCATCAGGCAAGGCATGTTGCTGTTTTAAGCTTTCGAGCAGATCAAGGTCAGCAATCCCACTAAAGTAATCAGCAAAGGCTTTATCAAAGCGGTCAAAATGGGTTTCATCTTTCACCATGATGGTACGCGCTAAGTAATAAAATGCATCAACATCGGCAAAAATAACTCCTTGCTTGAGCGCATTGATCAAATCAAGTAGCTCTCGCAAACTAACCGGTAAGCGGTACTCGCGTAGCTTAAAGAAAAACGCAATTAACATCTTAACGGCGGCTCATAAAGGCAAGTTTTTCAATCAGGCTGATGTCTTGCTCGTTCTTTAATAACGCTCCAAACATGGGCATTAGGCCACCTTTTTGGCTCTTGTCGTGCAGTGTTTTAGCGTCAATATCTTCAGCCATCAGCAATTTTAACCAATCAAGTAATTCACTTGTTGATGGTTTTTTCTTAATGCCGTTAACATCGCGCAGGTTAAAGAACACTTCGAGTGCTTGGCGTACTAAATCTTGTTTAACGTGAGGGTGATGCACATCGATAATTTGTGCCATTTCTTCACTACTTGGAAAATCAATGTAGTGGAAAAAACAACGACGTAAAAAAGCATCTGGCAGCTCTTTTTCGTTATTTGACGTGATGATCACAATCGGACGTTGCTTAGCAATAACACGCTCGCCGGTTTCATAAACATGAAACTCCATTTTATCGAGCTCTAATAACAAGTCGTTGGGAAATTCGATATCGGCTTTGTCTATTTCATCAATTAATAGCACTGGGCGTTTATTATGTTGCTCACCATAGGTAAAGGCTTGCCATAGTTTCCCTTTAACAATGTAATTGCCGATATCGTGAACTCGTTCATCGCCTAACTGACTGTCGCGTAGACGTGATACCGCATCATACTCATAAAGGCCTTGCTGAGCCTTAGTGGTTGATTTTATATGCCATTGAATGAGCGTGGTGTCTAAGCTTTTTGCAAGCTCCTCGGCCAGCATGGTTTTCCCCGTGCCTGGCTCGCCTTTTATCAACAGCGGTTTTTCGAGCAATATGGCCGCGTTAACGGCTTGTTTTAATGCAGAACTTGCAATGTAGTTATCGGTTGAATTAAAAAGCACGATGTCACCTTATCTGGTCTGAGCAGTGATTAATAATGCTATGATGCCATAGTTATTCTGTGTCTGAAAGGTATGCAAAACGCGGCACTGTTTTGCCATCGATTTCAACGGTTTCTAAAAACATGCTAAGTGGGCGTGCCCACATGCCAAACTCACCATACAGTGCTTGGTAAATAACAAGTTGCTCTTCGGTTTCACTGTGGGTGGCAACATACTCAACTTTGTATTTTTGGCCTTTGTAGTGTTGATATATACCTGATTTGAGAGGATGAAGTTTTATTGCTGTAGTCATGTTTTGATCTCTTGTATAATTACGTTTTGCACTTTATTAATGCTAAATAAATCGCCAACACTATGAATTATATTTCGTTAGATGAATACAAGAAAGCGTGGGTTTTTCGCCATAAAGATATGCCTATCAGCGCAGATGATGCGCAGCAAATTAAGCCAATGACAAGTGAACGTGCTGCTGTGCTTTGGAGCACCATGGTCAGCCGCGAGCATGATCACCCTGATTTTTTTGATAAAACAGATTGGTGTGGCAAAGAAGAGAGCTTTATCGAGACACTTAATTGGGAAAATGCATGGGAAGCCGGCGAAGAGCAACTCCCCGAGGCTATTTTGGCGCACCTTGATTGGGAAGCCAACACAACAGTGTATTTTTGCATGGCACGCGACAATATCATCGAAACTAGTTTTGCTGTCTTTAAACGTTGTTGGCAAAACTTTATGTTTTTAGCTGATGGCAGTTTGTTAATGGGCAAAAAACGCGATGCTGTTGTGCAGTTTTTAGAGTCAGGTAATGCCAAACTGGGTAAAAAAGGCGCAGTAAAGTAGCGCTCAATTAACGCTCTATGCTATAAAACAGTCAAGCAATTGTTTTATAAGAGCGCGCATTGTCTACTTCAAACTCTCAGAGCAAATCGTTACAACAAGCCGAAATTTGGCAAACTGATGCCGAGCGGGCTTTGTATGCTCAGTTGTGTAATGCTTTTTATGCGCGTGAAATTCCACGTTTAGTTGAAGAGCCAGATGCGGCAAGATTAAGACGACTATTAGCCAGTTTACCTTTTTATATTGAACGGCTTGCTATACGAATTGTGAGTGGGGATGCGCCTCTACAACTTGATTCACAAAATGGTAGTTGGCTCGAGAAGCAAAAAACGCAGCCTCCTGTGCATAGTAAAAATGAGTCAGCGCGTTTTTTTAGTCAATACGCTAAGCGCGGGTTAATTGTTCCCGTGTTAATTAATGACGGTCAATGTACCACAGTACGCATAGACAGCTTAGATCAAGTAAGCGACAATAAGGTACATTGCAATGAGCTTGGCTGGTTTAATCATTCGGGTGAGTCATTGGAAGGAAGGCACGCTCAATTATTAAAGCCTTCTAAAGCGGTAATGATAGCGGCGTGCTGTGGTCACCAATGGCAGTTTAATAAACGAGTAACACCTAAGCGTTTATCTTTAAGAGAAATGCTATTAGCAAGCAATATAAATTGGCGCAACCTAAAGCGCCCAAAGACTTAATTTAACCGCGAAGGAGTGTTCAATGCGGGTTTTTCAATTCGCCTTGTTATGTTTGGCGCTATTTATTCAGTACCGTTTATGGTTTGGTCATAATGGTGTACAGGATTACACTCGCCTTAAGCAAGCGGTTACGTCTCATCAAGATACCAATGCCAAGCTTTTGAAGCGAAATAAAGTGCTTAAAGCTGATATAAAAGATTTAAAGCTCGGCCAAGAGGGAATTGAAGAACGTGCAAGGAACGAGTTAGGAATGATTAAACCAGGTGAAACATTTATTCGAGTGTTACCTAGACAACAACATAATGAAAGATAAGCAAATAATTACCGCTATCGTCCCTGCCGCAGGGGTTGGTAGCCGCATGCAACACTCCACGCCTAAGCAATATATTGAACTTGCTGGCAAAACGATTTTAGAACATACCCTTAGCAAGCTTGCTGAACTTAACCTCCTTCGCACCATAAAAGTTGCAATCAGCGATGGTGACGGCTATTTTGCGGATTTACCGCGCATTGATAACCGTATAGAGCGAGTAACGGGGGGAAAGAGCGCGCTGACTCAGTCTTAAATGCCTTATTATCACTTGCTGATAATCCTCCTGATTGGGTTTTGGTGCATGATGCTGCAAGGCCGCTGGTATGTTTAACTGATATCGAGCGCTTGATCGCTGACTGTGTTGCTGTGAATGAAGGCGGTATTTTAGCCTCAAAAGTGAAAGACACCATAAAGCGTGGTGAGACGCATTGTAAGCAAACAGTGCCGCGTGATGATTTATGGCAGGCACTTACCCCCCAGTTTTTCCCTTATCAAGCGCTGACAGATGCTCTTACAAATGCGCTTAAAAATGGTGTAACCATCACGGATGAAGCATCTGCAATGGAGTGGGCTAAGCAGCCCGTTAAATTGGTGCCAGGCCGTAGCGACAATATCAAGATCACCACACCAGAAGACTTAGATTTAGCTGAGTTCCTACTAAATAAACAACAAAATGAGAGTACCCCATGATTCGAATTGGCCATGGCTTTGATGTTCATAAATTTGGCGGCGAAGGCCCGCTGGTTATTTGTGGTGAAAAAATTGATTATCCACAAGGGTTCTTAGCACATTCAGACGGTGATGTGGCTATTCACGCATTATGTGATGCGATATTAGGTTCTTTGGCTATGGGTGACATTGGTAAGCACTTTCCTGATACAGCCAGTGAATACGAAAACATCGACAGTCGTATTTTATTACGCCATGTGGTTGGGCTTGCTAAACAGCAAGGGTACGTACTTGGCAATGCCGATGTCACGATTGTTGCACAAGCGCCAAAAATGCTGCCACATATACAAGCAATGCGTGAAAACTTAGCAGCAGATTTAGAAGCTGACATTTCACAGGTTAATGTGAAAGCGACAACCACCGAAAAGTTAGGTTTTGAAGGACGTAAAGAGGGCATCTCAAGCCACGCTGTCGTTATTATGAGTAAACACAATTCATGAGCGAATTAAACTACCTATATGGTAAACCTCTTTCTAAGGCTGACTTTAAAACGTTTGCTGAAGATTTTATGGTTGATGAAGACTTGGGTATTGAGTTTACAGGTTCTGGCGAGCATGTCTGCTTACAGGTGGTGAAAAAAGGCGAAAATACACAGTTTGTTGCTAAACGCATTGCCGAAAAAGCAGGTGTATCACCGCGCGATGTAAGCTACGCGGGTCTAAAAGATCGCCACGGTGTTTGTACCCAGTGGTTTAGTGTGCCAATACCAATTAAAAAGCATATTGAATTTAGTGAATTAAATAACGAGCAGTTCTTTGTGATATCGCAGCAGCGCCATAACCGTAAGCTCAGAACCGGCTGCCATAAAGGTAATCGCTTTACCATTACGTTACGTAATGTGACTAAGCCTTTGGATATTTTGTGTCGTATCAATGCAGTGCGAGCAGGCGTCCCCAATTATTTTGGTGAGCAGCGCTTTGGTCATGGCGGTCATAACCTTGAGATGGCTAAACGGATGTTTGCGGGAGAGCGCATTCGCGATAAAAAACTGCGTGGTTTAGTGATTTCAGCAGCGCGCTCTTATGTGTTTAATGAAATAGTGAGCATGCGGGTTGCTGAGCATGGCCTTGCTAAAACAATGCACCGCGAAGTGTTTATGCTTAGCGGTAGTAATGCTTTTTTTGAAGACAATATAAGTGACGACAATATTGCACGCTTAGCGTCTGGTGATATTGTGATGTCGGCGCCTATGGTAGGCAAAGGTGAAAAAGGCCTGACCGAGACTGAAAAAAAATGGCTTACACCTTATCAGTCGTGGATTGATGGGCTTGCTGAATTAGGTCTAAAGAATGAGCGTAGAATGTTACGCTTAATACCCGATTCATTAGCAGTAGAAACCATAGACGAAACTACTTTAAAGTTAAGCTTTGGTTTACCAAAAGGCTGTTTTGCTACCGCCTTGCTGCGTGAGCTGGTGGACTATCAAGACGCTAGCCCTAGAGAGCAAAAACAAAAGGATGCGTAAATGAAAATCTTATTAAGTAATGATGATGGGGTCAATGCTAAAGGGATTGCAGTTTTGCACCAAGCTTTGATTCAAATTGCAGATGTAACGTTAGTTGCACCTGATCGCAATTGCAGTGGCGCAAGTAACTCACTTACTTTAATGAACCCATTACGAGCGACTAGGCTAGATAACGGGTTTATTTCGATTAATGGTACACCGACAGATTGTGTTCATTTAGGTGTAAACGAGCTCACTGACGAGCTGCCTGACTTAGTTGTAGCAGGTATTAATCATGGTGCTAATTTAGGTGATGATACGCTTTATTCTGGTACGGTAGCAGCAGCAACTGAAGGACGTCATTTAGGATTGCCAGCCATTGCTGTTTCGTTATGTTCTAAAGAAGGCAACCATTTTGAAACTGCAGCGGCCGTTGCCGTGAGCATTATTAAAGAGCTGGCTTCTCATCCATTACCAAAAGATCAAATAATTAATCTAAACGTTCCCGATATTCCTCTAACAGAATTAAAAGGCGTGAAGGTGACGCGTTTGGGTTCTCGCCATAAAGCTGAAACCATGACTAAACAGCAAGACCCTTGGGGTCGTGATATATATTGGTATGGTACGTTAGGCGCTGAAAGCGATGCAGGTGAAGGCACTGACTTTTATGCCATCAACAATGGTTATGCATCGGTGACACCATTAAGTGTTGATATGACAGCGAAAGAAAGCTTGCAAGCGGTTGATAGCTGGTTGGCAAATATGGAGATTAATGGTGCTGACTAATTATAATCGCAGTGCGTTAGCGTTGGCTGAATTATTAAAGCGAGAAGGGGTAGAGGACTCTATCGTACTTGAAGCAATAGCAACAACACCCAGACACTTATTTGTTGATGATGTATTGCAGCACAAAGCGTATCAGAATACCGCATTACCCATTGGCCAAGGGCAGACTATCTCACAACCGTATATTGTTGCACGGATGACTGAGCTTTTACGTTTGGCTGGTGTTAAAGACAAAGTGCTTGAAATAGGCACAGGCTCTGGTTATCAAACAGCGATCCTTGCCAAAACATTTAGCAAAGTTTGTTCTGTTGAGCGAATTAAAGCACTGCAATGGCAAGCAAAACGGCGTTTACATAAACTCGATTTATATAATGTAACAATGAAACATGGTGACGGCTGGCAGGGTTGGCAGTCTCAAGCTCCATTTTCAGGCATCATTGTGACAGCTGCGGCTGCAACAATGCCAAAAGGGTTATTAGCACAGTTAGCTGATGGCGGAGTCATGATTGCCCCTGTGGGCGAGCAAGACCAACAATTAATGATGGTTGTCAGAAATGGCGATACATTTAGTGAACATGTAGTTGCACCAGTACGATTTGTACCTTTGGTACCTGGTGATATTGAATAGGACGTCATACTTTGAAGTTATTTACTAAGTTATATGATATGGCACTTGTGTGGGCAAAGCACCGCCATGCAGAGCGCTATTTAGCAGGGATGAGCTTTGCCGAATCTGTTTTCTTTCCGGTGCCACCCGATGTCATGCTGGCGCCAATGTCGCTTGCACAACCAAGCAAAGCATGGCGTTTTGCAAGCTTTACTACCATTGCATCTGTCATTGGTGGTGTTTTAGGTTATCTGTTAGGTTATTGGCTATTTGAGCCAGTTGTAGAGCCTTTTATTGCTCAAATGGGCTGGCAAGCAAAGTTTGACTTAGCACTTAGTTGGTTTGAAACCTATGGTGTTTGGGTTGTATTTATCGCTGGATTTTCGCCTATCCCCTATAAGGTGTTTACGATAGGGGCAGGGTTAATGCAGATGGCCTTTTTGCCCTTTTTAATTGCCTCAGCCATTGGTCGTGGTGCACGATTCTTCTTGGTTTCCGCTTTAATGAAGTGGGGTGGGGTTAAAATGGAGCAAAAATTACGTCAATATGTTGAAGCACTTGGCTGGGGTTTAGTTATTTTAGTTGTGGTTGCATACTTTTTATTACGATAGCACTTAAAACCTTCAGTTAGCATTTCAAGGAGCATTTTACAGTGAGAAAGCATTTTACAGTCTATGTTGCTTTGTTTCTTAGTATTTTGCTCTTTGGCTGCTCCTCTCGTAATGCACCTGCGCCGGTCAGTAGTTTAGATAATCAAATCAATCCCACCACACGTAAAGTTAATATCACAGGCTCAAGTTATCGAGTACAAAAAGGCGATACGCTCTACTCAATTGCGTTTAGCGCTCAGAAAGATTTCCGTTCTTTGGCAAAAATAAACCGTATTCCAGCACCTTATACAATTTACCCTGGGCAACGCATTTTGCTTAAAAAAGCAGCGGTAAAACCAAAAAAGACGAAAAAATATACGAAATGGAGTAAAAAGTCTACTGTTTCGAAACAAAAAAATAACAAAAAATTAAAAAAAGAGCTTGATCAGCCAAAACAACGAGAGTATGTTCAAAAACAAGCCAACAAAAAAGTTAGTGTAAGAAGTAGTAAATCTAGTACGAAAGTAATATGGAGCTGGCCCGCTCAAGGTAAGGTCACTCGCCGTTTTTCTACTAAAGAAAATGGCTACAAAGGTTTACAAATCGCTAATAAAAAAGGGGCATCTGTTTTAGCTGCTGCACACGGAACGGTGGTTTATGCTGGCAACGCATTAAGGGGATACGGTAATTTAATTATTTTGAAACATAATGATGATTACCTAAGTGCCTACGCGCACAACTCCAAGTTGCTCGTAAAGGAAAAACAGGAAGTAAAGGCGGGTCAGAAAATAGCAGAAATTGGCAGTTCCGACTCCTCAGTAACGGCTTTGAGATTTGAAATTCGTTATCGAGGAAAAGCAGTCAACCCTGCTAAATATCTACCTTAGCCACGGGTATTGATAAAGTGATTTAGCTCAATCACATATTTGCTCGGGAGGACGCTTATGGGTCACACAGCAAAACTTGAGAAAACAACAGAAACGATTGACGATAAATTTGACGATACAGTAGTCGAAGAAGAATCTTCTGATTTACTAGAGGAAGTGGATAACGAAGAAGATATTTTTGCAAAGGATGAAGTAGCCAAGAATTTAGATGCAACGCAACTATATCTCGGTGAAATAGGTTTCTCTCCTCTGCTCAGTGCAGAAGAAGAAGTATACTTTGCGCGTAAAGCGTTGAAAGGCTGTGAAGCCTCTCGTAAACGAATGATCGAAAGTAATTTACGCTTAGTGGTAAAAATTGCTCGTCGCTATAACAATCGTGGCCTTGCATTACTTGACCTTATTGAAGAAGGTAATCTTGGTCTTATTCGAGCTGTTGAAAAATTTGACCCAGAACGTGGTTTCCGTTTTTCAACTTACGCAACGTGGTGGATTCGTCAAACTATTGAACGTGCCATCATGAATCAAACCCGTACTATTCGCTTACCCATTCATGTTGTTAAAGAGCTGAACGTTTATTTAAGAACCGCACGAGAATTAACGCAAAAGCTAGACCATGAACCAACAGCAGAAGAAATTGCAGAGTGTTTAGATAAACCTGTTGAAGACGTAACAAAAATGCTGCGTCTAAACGAAAAAATCACCTCAGTTGATACACCAATTGGTGGTGAGAATGATAAAGCCTTACTCGATATTATTGCTGACGAAAAAGGCTCTGGCCCTGAGGGCGAAGTACAAAATAATGATATCAACAAGCATATAGTCGATTGGCTTGGTGAATTAAACCCAAAACAACGCGAAGTATTAGCACGCCGCTTTGGTTTACTTGGCTACGAGCCATCAACGCTTGAAGATGTGGGTCGTGAAATTGGCTTAACACGTGAGCGTGTAAGACAAATTCAAGTGGAAGCATTACGTCGCTTAAAAGATATTTTGCAACACGAAGGTTTAAGCACTGATAGCCTGTTCGACCAATTCACTTAATTTGACAACAATGCATACCTGATCAAGGGTATAGAACCTACGGGTTCAGAACACACAATAAAGCTGACGTTACGTCAGCTTTTTTATTGTGGTAATTAAAGTAAATCTTTTAACTGATATAATAGCTGATGTGCTTGCCTTGGCGTGAGGCTGTCTGGATCAAGCTGTTTTAAGGTTAATTCAAGCTCTGATGGCTCATTATCAAAAGCCAGTGCTTGCTGTTGCTGCACAGGAGCTGTGACTGGCTGGTGATTTTCGAGCATTTTTAGTTTCTGTTTTGCTTGTTGAATTACTGCTTTTGGCACACCGGCAAGTGCTGCAACTTGCAAGCCAAAGCTCTTACTTGCAGCTCCTTCAAGTACTGTGTGCATAAAGGCAATGGTGTCGTTGTGCTCAATGGCATCTAAATGCACATTAACCAGTCCTTGTTGCTGTTCTGCAAGTTCTGTTAATTCAAAGTAATGAGTTGCAAATAGGGTTTTAGCTGCAATCTTTGAGGCTAAATAGTCTGCAGTAGCATAAGCGAGTGACAAGCCATCATAGGTTGACGTACCACGACCAATTTCATCCATTAGCACCAACGATTGTGCGGTAGCATTATTCAAAATTGTGGCTGTTTCTGTCATCTCAACCATGAAGGTTGAGCGCCCAGATGCCAGATCATCACTTGCGCCAATGCGTGTGAATATACGGTCAATGTTACCGATTTCGGCGCTATCTGCCGGTACGTAAGAGCCTATATGTGCCATTAGGACGATAAGCGCGGTTTGGCGCATATAAGTTGATTTACCACCCATATTTGGACCCGTAATAATTAGCATTTTACGGTCATTATTGAGCTCTACTGGGTTGGCAATAAACGGGTCTTTCATGACCTGTTCAACAACAGGGTGGCGGCCTTGCTTAATGCTGATATTGTCGTTATCGCAAAGTGTTGGTTTAGCGTAATTAAGTGCTTGTGCTCGTTCTGCTAGGTTATTTAATACATCTAAATCGGCTAACACAGCTGCCATGGTTTGTAGCTGCTCGATATGCGGAGCAATAAATTCAAATAACTGCTCGTAAAGTTGCTTTTCAAGGGCTAATGCTTTTGATTGGCTACCCAGTACTTTATCTTCGTGCTCTTTTAGCTCAGGAATGATGTAGCGTTCATTATTTTTAAGCGTTTGGCGACGAATATAATCCGCAGGCACTAAATGTGAATTGGCACGGCTAACTTCAATAAAAAAACCATGTACTTTGTTATAGCCAATTTTTAGTGTACTAATACCAGTGCGTTCACGTTCACGCTCTTCAAGTTTTTCAAGAATATCAGTCGCACCTTGGCTCAGCGCACGCCATTCATCAAGTTCACTATTATAACCAGGGGCAATAACGCCACCATCACGAATAAGTACAGGCGGAGTTTCTATAACAGCACGTTCCAGTAAATCTTGCAGTTCAGGCAATTGTTGCGAGTTTGCGATGATCTGACTAATACGTGGATTGTTGGCATCCATTAGCAGTTCGTGCAGTGGTGCCAAAGCCTGCAAAGCGCTACGCAAGCGCGTTAAATCACGGGGTCTTGCGGTGCAAAGTGCTAAGCGAGCAATAACACGTTCAATATCACCAATTTGCTTTAATGATTCTTGTAGCTCACCGCATAGTTGCGCATCAATAATCGCACTTATTGCATTGAGACGAGAGTTAAGCTCAGTTTTGCTGCGCACTGGAGTGTGAATACGGCGTTTTAGTAAGCGAGAACCCATGGCTGTTGCTGTTCTATCAAGTACTTGCGCGAGGGTGTTTTCGTAGCCGCCAGAAAGATTCACCGTGAGCTCTAAATTTTTACGAGTTGCAGCGTCGAGGATCACTGCATGTTCATTTTGTTCAAGAGTGATGGCACGAATATGTGGCAGGGCAATGCGCTGAGTATCCTTAACATATTGCATTAAACACCCAGCAGCAATGAGTGCGTTATGAGCTTTATCGACTCCAAATCCCACTAAATCTTTAGTGCCAAATTGGTCGCACAGTAAGTGCTGGGCAGTATCTAAATCAAATTCCCATTCTGGACGGCGACGCGCGCCTTTTATATGCTCAATTAGGTGCACATTTGCAAATGTTTCACTGTAAAGCAGCTCAGCAGGCGCTAAACGTTGTAATGTTGAGCTAAATGCTTCATCAGTATTGACTTCAAGAATATTAAAGCGCCCTGAATTGATATCAAGATACGCTATTCCGTAAACACCCTTGTTGCTTTGCCACACACTCGTTAATAAGTTGTCTTGACGTTCTTGCAGTAAGGCTTCATCAGAAATTGTGCCAGGCGTAACAATGCGCACGACTTTGCGCTCTACAGGGCCTTTACTCGTCGCAGGGTCGCCTATTTGTTCACAAATAGCAACGGATTCGCCCATTTGCACTAAGCGGGCTAGGTAGTTTTCTACAGCGTGATAAGGGACACCGGCCATTGGGATTGGGTCACCACCGGCTTTGCCGCGGTGAGTTTGAGAAATATCAAGTAATTGTGCGGCACGTTTGGCATCATCAAAAAACAGTTCATAAAAGTCACCCATTCGATAAAACAGCAAAATATCTCGATGCTCTGCTTTTATTTTAAGATACTGCTGCATCATAGGGGTTTGTTGTTTTATAGTGTGCGGTGCATAAAGATCAAACGACATGTACTTACCCAAAGGCTGAATATGGAATTACATCAAGAGATTAAAACACTTGCTGCGAAATTAGGAGCTATTTTAACGGATAAACGCTTATGGATCACTACCGCTGAATCATGCACGGGCGGGGGCGTGAGTTATGCGCTTACTGATACGCCAGGAAGTTCTAATTATATTGACCGTGCTTTTGTCACCTACAGCAATCAGGCAAAGCATGAACTACTTGGTGTTAACGAGCAAACATTAAACACCTACGGTGCCGTAAGTGAACAAACTGTCCTTGAAATGGCACCGGGTGCTGCAAAAGCAGCAAAAGCTGATATTGCGGTTGCGGTTTCTGGTATTGCAGGCCCTGGAGGTGCGACACTGGATAAGCCCGTGGGGTTAGTCTGGTTTTGTATTCATTTTGCAGGGAAAAACTATTCGAGCAAGCAGGTTTTTTCTGGGAATAGAGCAAATATTAGAGAGCAAGCTATTGTTTATTCAATAGAAAAAGTAATTGAATTGATAAAATCAGAAAATTAGCTTGATACTGTGATTTCATACAGTATACTGTCTGCATTAGCCGGATTTGGAGAACAGAATGAACGATAACAAACAAAAAGCGTTGGACGCTGCTTTATCACAAATTGAACGTCAATTTGGTAAAGGTTCAATTATGAAATTGGGTGATAATAAAGCCCTTGATATTGAAGCTATCTCGACAGGTTCACTTGGTATTGATATCGCGTTAGGTATAGGTGGTTTACCGACAGGCCGTATCGTTGAAATATATGGTCCTGAATCATCAGGTAAAACAACGCTTACTTTACAAGTTATCGCTCAAGCTCAAAAGCAAGGTAAAACATGTGCGTTCGTTGACGCTGAGCATGCACTTGACCCTGTGTATGCACAAAAACTAGGTGTAAACATTGATGAGTTACTTGTTTCCCAACCAGATACGGGCGAGCAAGCATTAGAAATTTGTGACATGTTAGTACGTTCAAGCGCTGTAGATGTAGTGATTGTTGACTCGGTTGCTGCACTGACACCAAAAGCTGAAATTGAAGGCGACATGGGTGACTCACATATGGGCCTACAAGCTCGTTTAATGTCGCAAGCACTTCGTAAGTTAACGGGTAACATTAAACGCTCAAATACACTGTGTATTTTCATTAACCAAATCCGTATGAAAATTGGTGTTATGTTTGGTAACCCAGAAACAACTACGGGTGGTAATGCGCTTAAGTTTTACGCTTCTGTACGTTTAGATATTCGTCGCATCGGCTCAGTGAAAGAAGGTGACGAAGTCGTTGGTAATGAAACCCGCGTGAAAATCGTTAAGAATAAAGTTGCGCCGCCATTTAAACAGGCTGAATTCATCATTATGTACGGTGAAGGTATCTCTAAACATGGCGAGCTAATTGATTTAGGTGTTAAGCATAAACTTGTTGAAAAGTCAGGTGCTTGGTACAGCTATAATGGTAATAAAGTCGGCCAAGGTAAAGCTAACTCAATTAAGTTCTTAAAAGATAACCCTGAGATCGCAGATGAAATCGAAGGCAAACTACGCGAGATGCTATTACTGCAAGCCACTGTACAACCAGAAGATGGTGAAGATGCAGGCTTAATCGCAGAAGATGAGCTATAAATCGTTTTAAAGAGTATCGTTAAGCGTGATTTGACCCGCACTTAACAAAAGAAAGCCGCTACCCTATGTAGCGGTTTTTTTATGGCTGAAATAGTCTGTGGCCGCGTGTTGTTTATTTGAATGCTCGCGGGGTAAACCCGTTGCTATAAGATGGCGTAGTCGCGGTTTTATATCGCGCTTAAGATTTAGTTGTTTTTTGGGCTGTTGCGGGGTAAACCCGTTGTTACAAGGTGGCGTAGTCGCGATTTTATATCGCGCTTTAGTTTAGGTTGTTTTTTTGGGTTATCGCGGGTAAACCCGCTGCTATAAGATGGCGTAGTCGTGGTTTTATATCGCGTTTCGGGTTACGTGTTTATTTGATTGGTCGCGGGGTAAACCCGTTGCTATAAGATGGCGTAGTCGCGATTTTATATCGCGCTTTAACTTGAGTTGTTTTTGGGTTGTTGCGGGGTAAACCCGTTGTTACAAGGTGGCGTAGGCGCGGTTTTATATCGCGTTTTAGGTTAAGTTGTTTTTTGGGCTGTCGCGGGGTAAATCCGCAGCTACGGGGCGTAGCTGCGATTTTATAGCACGTTTAATAGGATTATTAAAAACGCTAAAGCAAGATTATAGCTGCCAGTTTAATGACATAGCATAACCGCGTGGTGCACCGTAGTAACCTTGCTCCCAGAACAAGCTGTGAAGGTATTTCTCATTGGTTACGTTGTTGATATTAAAGTTAACACTCACATTATCATTAATGTCATAGGTTGCCATCAGGTTTAGTAAGCCATAGGCATCTTGTTTTGTGACCGGTACCACACCTGAAGGCTGTGTCGGTTGCACACGTTGCGTGTCATCCTGCCACTGGTAATTTAAACCAAAGGTTAGGCCATCTATTTGAGGTACTTTCTGGGTTAAAGCAAGTTTAACTTGATTCTCTGGTGTGTAATCTTTTACTAACTCATCACCATCGATATTTAAGTTACTATAGCTAAAGCTAGCACTAAGTGTGTCGTTGAGTCGGCCACTCATTTCTATTTCAAAACCGTCACTATTGATGCCATCTGCACCATAGTAGCGTGTGTCATCTGGTTGAGAACCAGCAATAGCGATAGCTAGGCCTTCTTGCTTAGCATCGAAATACGCAAAGGTCACGAATAAGTTGTCATCGAGTAATTGTGCTTTCAAGCCGATTTCGCTGCTTTTACCTGTGATTGGATCTAGGTAATCTCCGTTAATATCACGCTCTGTTTGTGGTACAAAAGTTTCTGTGTAGCTTGCATACGTAGAGAAGCGTTCGTTAATGTCATACACTACACCGTAATAAGGTACAGTTTGATCACTGTCTTTATCTTTCGCTTTTCCATATGACTCGCCCTCAGTTTCCCAGTTTACATGGCTAACACCCGCTAAGAAACTCAATGAGTCTGTGGCACGAATTCGTGTAGAAATATAAGCAGAACGCTGACGACTTGTAATATCAGCACCTGTTAAACCATCATCAAATGTCGGTGTGGGTGCTGTGCCATCCCAACCGCCAAGTTCAGGCATGCGAGGGAAGCCATTTTCATTATCATAAAGAGACATATCATCGTTATCCATATCCGCTTGGTTTACACCAAACGATAGGTCGTGCTCCATGCCAAATAAGTCGAACTTACCAGTTGCATAGATATCTAAAATATCGTGCTTATCTTTATGATCATATTCGCTTGCGTAACCTATTAAGCCTAAACCTGTTTCTCTATCAGGTGTTTTATAGACATAAAAAAGCTCTGAATCTTGCTCATTTTCTAAGTGCGCATAGCTTGCTTTTAAAAACCAAGTATTCGTAATTGCTTGTTCAATTGATAAGAACAGCTGCTCTGTTGTGTTGTTCCAGTAAGACCAGTCAGATGCTGTACTGGTTGATTCATCAAAGTTAGTTGCTGAGCCATCGCTATAATAAAGAGGGAGTGCACCCCATAATGGGCTATCTGCATCTTTTTTCTGGTTAACGTAGTTAGCCGTTACTACCGTGCTATCCGTTAACTGGCCTTCGTAAGCAAGGTAGTAAATTGTTTTATCTTGCTCATAGCGGTCAAGGTAAGACTCTGCTTTATGTTTGGTAAATACAGCACGCACAGCGTGATTTTCATTTAGTGCAGTTGATGCATCAAGCTCTAAGCGTTTGCTATCCCAAGAGCCGTACGATACAGATGCATTGACTTGTGTTTGATAAGTTGGGCGTTTTAAAACCATATTAACAGTTGCAGATGGGTTACCTGCACCTGTCATTAAACCATTGGCGCCACGGACAATTTCAACGCTATCGAAAATTGAGGTGTCTAAAGTTCCCTGGATAGAGCCGTTGTCTTGTGGCATACCCATGCCGTTAACCTGAAAGTTTGTTATCTCAAAACCACGTGCTTTAAAGTAGGTACGATCAGTTTCAATTTGCTCAACAGTGACACCTGGTGTACTTTCAAGGACTGAGTTCAGATCATCAAGTGAAAAGTCATTCATTAATGCACGAGATACAACAGAGATAGACTGGGGTGTTTCTTTTATTGTTAGCCCAAGTTTTGTTGCAGATTGCGCTTCTTCAGTGATGTAGTTTTTATGGTGCTGACCATAAACAGCTATTTTTTCAATAGGTTGTTCTTTTTCTTGTGCAGCGAAAGCGTGGCCACTTAATAGTGCTGAAGTCACTAAGCTTAATTGTGAAAGGCGCAAAAATTTAGTTGATGACATGCAAATTCCCAAATAGTTCAATTCAGATTGTAAATTAATGCGTAATGTAATCTAAATGAAAATGGTTTGCAATTAGGTTTGTCGGTGTTGGCTTAAAATAAACAAAAAAAGCGGCCGAAGCCGCTTCAGGAAGTAAAACTGATTAGGGATTAAAAAACGTATTTTGCAGAGAACTGCAAGCGATCCATATCGCCATCTGTGCCACTTTCTAGTTCACGCTCAGCATGTTTATACTCAACACCAAACGTAAGCTTTTTAACAGGTGAGTATAAGATATTTGCACTATAGCTTTGACTGGTTTCTGTAGGATCGCCAGAGATCGCAAATAAGTCACTATTATTGTCAGCAGAGAAGAATGAATAAAGGAATGTTGAACGCCATTGGCTATTCCAATGTTGCTGATAGGCAATAAAGCCTGATGTTGAATCAATGGCATCAAGATCATCACCATCAAGCACGGCACCATGAGCAACATTTAAACCCACGTAGCGACCTAAGCCTGAACCCTGTGTCAGCATAAATTTAAGGTTGTTTTGACCAAAGTTTACTTTACCAGACGCGCTAATACCAAATGAAGACTCATCGGCATCAATACCATTCTTTTTATAGGTTAATTGGCGTGCAAGACCTGTCACAACTAACTCACCCCAATCCGCTTTGTGAGTATAACGGGCTGTAAAATCAGGCATTGCGGCATCATCGGTTGCAACGCGAGCACCACCTTGTGTGGTAATGGTACTTTCAGGGTTTTCGATTGAAAAAGACCAACTACCCGTTGTGTACCTTGCCTGAGCTTGGCGAGCAAACACAGTGCCTTCTGCTGGACCAACAAAATCAAGGGTTTCTGGAAGAGCACCTACGTTTTGGAAGTTCGACCATGCTTGACCGAATAACCAACCGTCATACGTGACATAAGCTTGTCGAATACGTGGTGCATATGAATTAGTAACGCGCTCATTACCACCAGGTGCTGATGCTAGAAAGTCGATCTCAATCTTTGTATTTATGGTTTTTCCGTTATCTAATTTGGTTGCGGTACCAAAATTGAAACGTGATTGACGGGCGTGCATATCAAAGACAGCATCATTGTCTGCGTCAGGTCCAACAGGAGTCGTACTTGGCACGTAAAAATCGCGACCAACGCTTGAACCGTCTGGTATACCTGATGAGTAATCACTCCACATTGCATCGAGTTTTACATAACCGCCATAGGTGATATCAGTATTACCTATGGTGGCTGCGTGTACTGTGCCTGTCAGCGCACAAAGTACTGCTGATGCAGTTAATGTCTTCAAGGCTGTTACTTTTCTTGTTGTCATAATGTGTATTCCTGTCAAAGCTACTTGTATGTTGTTGTATCACTGTTGTTTAAGAAGTGATTTCTCTCAATTATCTATTGGTCTATTAGACTAAGGTGGTACTAATACTAATGAGCAACAAAGTTTGTTTAAATTAAGGTAGTTAGTCAGATGTATTAGTACATTGGACTTGATTATAGAAGGTGATTACGAAGTTTTTTGTTTATTGGTGAGATATACAACTAAGGTCTAATATTTTAAGTCGCTTTGCTGAGTGATCCTTGAAGTAAGCCTTTGGCAAGTAATTAACATGGAGACGACAACAATGTCACAAAGTATCTATCCAGTTCCAGCGCATATCAAGAATGCAGCACTCGTTGATAACGATAAATATAATACACTGTATAAGCAATCTATTGATGACCCAGAAGGATTCTGGCGAGAGCACGGTAAACGTCTTGATTGGTCGACCCCTTATAATAAAGTAAAGAACACGTCATTCGATAAAGGTCACATTAATATTCGTTGGTATGAAGACGGACAATTGAATGCCTCTTATAACTGTATCGATCGTCACCTTGCTAAAAATGCAAACAAAACGGCCCTGATTTGGGAAGGTGATAACCCTGAACAAAGCGAAAACATTAGCTATCAAAAGCTGCATGATGAAGTCGCAAAACTCGCCAATGGTCTTAAAAAATTAGGTGTTTCTAAAGGCGATCGCGTCGCTATTTATATGCCAATGACTCCACAAGCTATCTATGCAATGCAAGCATGTGCACGTATTGGTGCCATTCACTCTGTTGTATTTGGTGGTTTTTCTCCATCAGCGATTGCTGATCGAATTAACGACTCCGGCGCTAAGGTTGTAATTACTTCTGATGAAGGTCGTCGTGCAGGGAATTGCGTGCCACTTAAGGCAAACGTTGATGAAGCGGTATCACAAGATTCGGTAACCAGTGTGGAACATGTCATCGTGCATCAGTTAACGGGTGGCGATGTTGAGTGGAATAGCCATGATGTTTGGTGGCATGACCTAATAGCAGATTTACCGGCAGAATGTGAACCTGAGCCAATGAATGCAGAAGATCCGCTTTTCATTCTTTATACTTCCGGTTCAACGGGTCAACCTAAAGGGGTTGTTCATACCACAGGTGGTTACCTTGTGTATGCATCAATGACCCACGAGTACGTATTTGACTTAAAAGAAGATGATATCTTTTGGTGTAGTGCCGATGTGGGCTGGATCACAGGTCATAGCTACATTGCATATGGTCCATTAGTTAATGGTTGCACTCAGGTTGTTTTTGAAGGTGTGCCTACTTACCCAACAGCAGGTCGTATGGGTGAAGTCATTGATAAACATAATGTTACTATCCTATACACTGCACCAACGGCTATCCGTGCTTTGATGGCGAAAGGCGATGAGCCAACGGCCACATCAAAACGTACTAGTTTACGTATTATGGGCTCTGTAGGTGAGCCAATTAATCCTGAAGCATGGGCGTGGTACTACGAGCATATCGGTAATGAAAATTGCCCAATCGTAGATACGTGGTGGCAGACCGAAACTGGCGGCATCATGATCACACCACTACCAGGTGCAACAGATATGAAGCCAGGTTCGGCAACACGTCCATTCTTTGGGATTGCGCCTGCATTGTATGATGCCGAAGGTAATACGCTTGAAGGGGCAGTTGATGGCAACTTAGTTATTTTAGATAGCTGGCCTTCACAAGCGCGAACAGTTTATGGCGATCATGAACGTTTTGAGCAAACCTATTTCTCAGCATACCCAGGTGTGTATTTTACAGGTGATGGTTGTCGTCGTGACGAAGATGGTTACTACTGGATCACTGGTCGTGTAGATGACGTGCTTAACGTATCAGGCCACCGTCTAGGTACAGCTGAAATCGAAAGTGCATTAGTTGCTCACGAAGCAGTTGCCGAAGCGGCTGTTGTTGGCTATCCACATGACATCAAAGGTCAGGGCATTTACGTGTATATTACACCAAATGAAGGCGTGACTGTCAGTGATGAGTTAACGGCAGAGGTACGTAACTGGGTTCGTAAAGAGCTAAGCCCAATTGCATCACCAGATATGATCCAATGGTCGCCAGGCCTACCGAAAACACGTTCTGGTAAAATCATGCGTCGAATTCTACGTAAAATCGCGGCAAATGAGCACCAACAGTTAGGTGATACTTCAACACTGGCCGATCCGAGTGTGGTTGATGAGTTAATCGAGAACAGATTAAATCGTTAAAAATGCGTTAAAAACTTGATTAGAAGTTGATTCTAAACGTAGTATATCGGCTGTCACTTAGAAATAGGTGTCAGCCGAATTTATTAGGAGTGAACCATGAGTCAGTTTTTAATAGCGGACGATCATCCGTTATTTCGTGAAGCGCTGAAAGGGGCATTGAGTGCGAAGTTCGCTGATTTAGAAGTGTTTGAATCGGAAAACTTTGATACCACATTGCAAGTGCTTAGCGAACAAGAAGATCTTGATATTCTACTGCTAGACCTTCACATGCCAGGTAATGGCGATTTATACGGCCTTATTCGTATTCGCGAAGACTATCCAAGCTTACCCATAGCAGTGGTGTCAGGTAGTGAAGACATCAATATTGTTTCTAAAGTGATGGGATATGGTGCGATGGGGTTTATACCTAAATCATCGTCATCAGATGATATTGCCATAGCCATTAACCATATTCTTGAAGGGGATGTATGGTTACCCATTGAGCTTAAAGATAAAGTCGCTGCGGTTGATGGCGAAGACAAAGAAATAGCCGCTCAGGTAGCCTCATTAACACCACAACAATATAAAGTGTTGCAGTACTTACACGAAGGCTTATTGAATAAACAAATCGCTTATGAATTACATATTTCTGAGGCCACGGTAAAAGCGCATATTACCGCTATTTTCAGAAAACTTGGTGTATATAACCGCACTCAAGCGGTCCTTATTGCCTCAAAACTTCAACTTGATCCTATTGAGTCGAACTCGTAATTAGATAATAAAAATAATAAAGAGGCGATTAGCCTCTTCATTAAAATGACTTAAGCAAATACCACGGTGCGATTACCGTTAATAAACAGTTTATGCTCAGAGGCTAACTGTAAGGCTTTGCAAAAAACTGTTTTTTCTACATCTTTCCCCATTTTTGCCATCATTTCTGCGGTATCAGCATGACTAACATGGGTTATATCTTGCAAAATAATTGGCCCTTCATCGAGCTCATTATTAACAAAGTGAGCTGTTGCACCAATGATTTTTACGCCACGTTCAAAAGCCTGATGATAGGGTTTTGCACCGATAAATGCTGGTAAAAATGAGTGGTGGATATTGATTATTTTACCTTCAAAGCGAGCGACAAACTCAGGGCTTAAAATTCGCATATACTTAGCAAGGCCAATAATATCAGGTTGGTAGCTGGCAATTAGGTCACCCACTTGCTGATCGTGCTCTGCACGGCTCAACCCTTCATGAGAAACAACATGAAATGGCACATCAAAGCCGGCTGCCAAAGGGGCTAAGTCTGGATAGTTAGCGATAACGGCTAATACTTCAATATTCAGGGCTTTTTCAAATTGTTTGAGTAAAACCCCCCCAAACAATGTGCTTCTTTAGTGGCAAGCAACACAACTTTGGTTTTCTCGCTGCTATGCAGTGCAAGCTCAGCACCATCTGGAAGTAAGGTTGCAAGGCTAGGTAAAAAGTTATCTGACACCGTGCCACTTAACTCAGTACGCATAAAAAAGCGCTTAGCGTCTTTGTCAACAAACTCATTATTACGTGTGATATTTAAATTATGCTCATGACAAAGGCCTGTGATTTTGGCAATTAAGCCAACATCATCATCGCATTGCGTGGTTAAAATCGTGTTCATAGTCCTCATTCTAATCCCGTTTTGGTGGCCTTTATTATTTGCTAATTTTTAAGTGCTGCATAGCGCAATTTCAACTATCTAATAATTAATTTCAGAATAGCCTAGTCCAATTCACTGCATTACAAAGGGTACTTGTTATTGGTGGTTTGAATGAAAGTGAGGTTTTTGTGAGTAGGATTTAAGTTTTCATTATAGATCAGGATGACGTAGCAGATTCTGACTTTAACATGACATTAAAGCGAACACTCATCGATCAACCTTAACAGATTTGGTTCCGTACCTTCGTTGCTTTACTTACGCTAAGTGTTTATTGTAGAGATAATTAGGGCGTTTGCTTTATAGACACAAGGATGATGTATGGATGAGGGTATTGCGTTAATAGTGTTACTGGTTGCTGTAATTCTATTTGGGTCAGTGGCAGGTATTGTTGCCCTGTTTCAGCTTTCAAATTTAAGAAAAGAAGTGATAGCATTAAGGAAGACGATTTCGTCAAAGGCGTATCAGCCGCATCTTGCTGATGAAGCTAAAGTATCAGCTCATGTTGAATCGCAATTAAGAGAGCATGTACAGCCTTCACCCACTAACACAGAGCCTGACTCAACCACTCTTGAACAACTTAAAGTTGATTCTCATTCTGTTAAACCTAGCGTTTCAAAACAGCCTAAGCCAGATTATTTCTCGCCAATTATTGCTCAATTTAAAGCCAATTGGTTAACGTGGGTAGGAGCAATAGCGCTGGCGTTTGGTGGGATTTTCCTTGCCCGTTATTCACTCGAAGCTGGTTTATTATCAGAGTCAATGCGGGTTATTTTAGGGGCCGTGTTTGGTGTAAGTTTAATTACGGTCGCCGAGGTGTTACACCGAAAAGGGATTGTTTTTGAAGGATTTAGTAACTACATACCTGCGGCACTTGCTAGTGGCGGCTTTATAAGCTGTTTTGCTTTAACTTTACTTGCTTATTCACATTACGAATTATTACAGCCTTTATCTGCGTTTGGTATTTTGACCTTTGTATCTCTGGCTGCCAGTTGGATGGCATTAAGGTTTGGCCCACTGCTCGCAGTTATCGGCATAATTGGCGCCTATAGTGTGCCGATATGGGTAAGCACAGGAAGCAATGACTTTATTGCCTTACTGACCTATGTTGGTTTTGTTACTGTATCAGCCTCTTTAGTGGCTCATTATGTGAAACGCCATTGGTTATGGTATTTGCTATGGGCTGGCCACTTGGGTTGGTTTTGGTTGGTGGCTGTCACTGCATCAAGCCATTTTTTATGGTTTATTAATCTGTATGCAGCTTTGAGTATTCTACTATTGATTGCGATACCGCGTTTAGGGTTAAAGCTCAGGCAGGTAGAGCATCGCCCTTATCGCTTTACAAAAATGCTAAGGCAACTGCCAGATACTCCTTTACTACTGGCAATTATTTCCCCTGTTCTTTTATTAATGAGCACTACCAATGCACTGCTTGTATGGCAGCTTAGTACTTTATTATTTGTTGTTTTATTACTGTTTTTGATTTTAAAAAATAGTGTATGGGATAACTGGCTACTGCTCGCTTTGGCATGTGTTGTAATATTATTGCTTGCACAAAACAACACAGTTGATTTTTCAGAACAGCTTTTTGTTTTTAGGCAAAACTACGGAGTAGGGCTGTTTTTTAGTGCGTTGTTTTTAAGTTATGGGTGGTACTTTACAGGCAAGTATCCAAAACGTTTAGGGTTTACATTAATCGCTTCACTATCAACCTTTGTGATTGTAGCGAGTTTATATTTAATTACCCCTGACCATGCTTTAATGAGCGCTTATCCGCTATGGTGTGTTGTGTTGTTAGCGGTCAGTGCGCTGCAATTTAAACTCTCAGCAAATAACAACCATCCTTTGCAGGTATTCTGCTACTGGCTTGGTGCTAATGCTAATATTAGTTTAGCACTAACTATGCTACTTGAAGGAAGTAGTTTAACTCTCGCATTAACGGTGCAAGTGCTATTGATTAGTTTTTATGTGAACAAGCACAGCATCACAATGCCAAGTTGGCCACTAAAAGCGTTAGTGGCAGGTTTACTCGCACGCTTGAGTGTAGCCCCTTGGTTAGTGGATTATAATGATACAAACCTGTTTGGTGTTCACTGGAGTCTCATTGTTTACCCTGTCAGTGCATGTTTGTTTTACTGGGCCGCAAGGTTTTGGTATCAACAACCTCTTCGAGTGTGGTTAGAAGGCGCCACTTTACATTGTATAGCTTTGTTTATAACGACTGAAACAAGTTATCAATTGGTGGGACGTTACCCTGATTTTGATAATTTATCGGTGTATGAACACATTCTACTTGCCTGTAACTGGGGCGTGTTAGGCTGTGTGTATTTATTGCGTTCAAGGTTTACTCAACACTTGGTAAGGCTTTATCAGGCTGGGGCGATTGTACTTTTAACACTGGCTGGTTTATTTGCATTAAAACTACTCACTGCGTTGAATCCTTTCTTCGAGCCTATAAATATCGGTCAGTGGCCAATTATTAACTGGTTATTACTGCTCTGGTTGGTGCCTGCATTAATAACCTTATGGGTTGCAAAGTTAATAAAGCCTATTAAGACTAAATTGGTTAAGCCATTAATTTGCCTCGCAGGTGCTTTTCTTGCACTTTATATTAATGCTGAAATACGCCACAGCTGGCAAGGTGAGCTTATTAATTTAGCGCAGTCGACCTCAGACGCCGAACTGTACACATATTCGTTAATATGGTTATTGATAGGTGCATTAGTGTTGATTGCGGGGCACTTGCGCTCTATCGTTGATCTGCAAAAGCTTGGACTAGGGTTACTGGCCTTAGTGGTGTTGAAGGTATTCTTGATTGATATGGCAAATCTAACAGGGCTGCTAAGGGCTGTGTCATTTATTGGCTTAGGTATTTCATTGGTTGCACTAAGTTGGCTGTTTCAAAAATTTAAGGCAAAGCCACACGCTTTGCCTTAAAGAGAGAGTAGGTTATGCACTGTGATTAAGCAGTGCTTTTAACTTCGCTGGTTTTACAGGCTTGCTGAGATAGTGGATGTTCTCAGCTTTTGCTTGTTGTTTAAGCGCTTCATCACGTACAGCGGTAATTAAAATTGCCGGAACAGGGCTTTGCCAAATTTCACGTAATGTTTTGATTAACGTAATGCCGTCACAGTCGTGACCAAGCTGATAATCCATCAGGATTACATCTGGGGCACGATGATCTTTAGCATATGCCATAATCGCATTTACGTTATCGAATAACTGATAATTAGCTTGCCATTTTTGTAGAAGGCTTGCCATTGCATTAAGGTTTTCAGGGTCATCATCTACTGCGACAATATTCATGGCAGAGCGGTTTTCCATGCCTTTTTTCGGCGTTTGTTTTTGTTGTATAAACTGTCTCTCTCCATAAGGGACTTCAATACTAAAGCGGCTTCCTTTACCTAGGTTTGAGCTTACATCTAAGCGTAAAGACAATAAGTCTGCCATTCTTTTTACCACGCCTAAGCCAAGACCGACCCCTTTATTGTCACCTGCTTCAATACGATAAAAGTCGTTGAAAATTTTTGCTTGTTCCAACTGTGATATGCCAGGACCTGTATCCCATACTTCAATACGAAGATGGTGTTTTCGTTTACGACACGCAATTAATACTCTTCCTTTATCAGTGTATTTTACTGCATTGGAAACAAGGTTTTGAATAATTCGGCGCAGATAAGTGATGTCGCTATGTACAATGATCCCTGCAGAGCGCACTGTGAGTTTCAAGCCTTTTTCACTCGACATAATTGCGTATTCATTTTTAAGGGGGGCAAGAATATCGTCAATACTAAAATGGCGTGGAGTTGGCGTCATCGCACCTTGTTCTAGCTTCGCTATTTCAAGTAATGCAGACATCAGGTGGACGGTTGAATCTAAACTTGCACCGAGTTTTTCAAAATTGTTTAAGTTATTACTCGAGAGGGTTTTGTCATCAATGGCTGCTAAATAAAGTCGAGCAGCATTAAGCGGTTGTAAGATATCGTGACTGGCCAGTGCCAAAAAGCGAGTTTTACTGTCATTCGCTTGCTCAGCTTCTTTTTTAGCCAAAGTGAGTGCTTGCTCAGTTTGTACTCGACTGTCAATTTGCGCTTGCAGATCTTTGTTAATCGTTCGTATTTCTTGCGTTCGTGCTTCGATACGGTTTTCAAGATCCATATTGACTTCCTCAAGAGCGTTTTGGGTTTCAATATGCGCTGTTATATCTGAAAAACTGGTCACAAACCCACCATCAGGCAGTGGGTTGCCTATCATCTCAAAGACTTGGCCATTACGACGGTGACGAATAAAGTGGTGTGGGCTGCCATTTTTAAGGTGTTGCACGCGTTTTTCTACATGCCGTTCTATCTCCCCTGGGCCGCACTCTCCGCGTTCTGCGTTGTAACGGATCACCTCTTCAATCGCTTGGCCTACTTCTAAAAAGCCCTCAGGGTAGTGGAACATTTCTGCGTAGCGTTTATTCCAAGCAACCAAGTTGAGTTCTTTATCAACAACTGAAATACCATGACTGAGATTTTCAAGCGAGGTGAACAACAGGTTTTGATTAAATTGCAGTGCTTGCGTTGTTTCGTCAAAGAAATTGACGACCTCTTCAAACGCCATGCGTTTCCCTGAGGCTACGGTATGAATAAGCGCTTGGGCAGACGATGCGCCTAGTACGCCTGTTAAAGCGCGCTCACAATAGGCAATAAACTCAGGCTCTGGGTGAGCATTGTTGTCATCAAGTTTATTGCTTAATGCAAAGTGTGCAAGTACCTGTTGACTGCGCTGAATACCCAAGAAGGTTTGTAATAGTACTTTAAAGTCGTATACCGTGGCTTTAACGTTCTTATTTAAGCGTCTTGCAAATACCGCTTGCTCTTTCGGGTTTACAAATGCAGCGGCTTGAATCTTATCTATTAAGCGCTCATCAGCACCCAGTGAAAAGCTAATATAACAGCCGATATTCGCAAATAATGCGATTAGCGTACCTCGTGTTATAAGTGTTTGCTGTAACTCGGCATCTAGGCTGTTACCCGCATCTAAAATAGGCAGCATTAAAAATAGAATCCAGCAAATAACACCTGCAAGCAAACCAGCATACACACCATAAGCATGGCCTTTACGCCAGTATAGGCCACCGACGATAGCAGGCAGTAATTGTGAAACCAGTGAAAAGGCAACCAAGCCCATGCTTGCCAGCGCTTTACCATGGCCAAACCATTGCTGGTAGAAATAAGATAAGATCAAAATGCCAGCAATAGTGAAGCGTCTCACAAGTAAAATCTGTGATTTATAACTACTTGTTATGAGGTTACGTTTAAACTTACGACGCAACATTAAAGGTAAAACCACATCGTTTGAGATCATGGTACTTAAGGTCAGTGTAGCGACCACAATCATCGCTGTTGCAGCAGATAAACCGCCAATAAAAACAAAGGTGGTTAAAAACGCGTTTTCATGTATTAAAGGCAGTGCTAACACAAAGCTATCGGGTGAAAAGCCACTACCAATACCAGGATGAATAGCCGCTGTCGCAATCGGAAAAATCATTGCCGCCGTTAACAGTAAATAAAGTGGAAATGCCCAACGTGCGGTATAAAGGTGACGTTTGTCTTGGTTATCAACAACGGTCACATGAAATTGCCTTGGCAAACAGATTATAGCGGCTGCGGCCATTAAAGACTGGCCAATAAAATTGAAGCTCAGAAAATCAAAGTTATGCCAATGCTGCCAAATAGAGCCTGTTAATTGCTCAGTTTGCACCGTACTCAAATTAAATAATGTGTATAAAGCAAGTCCCGCAACGGCAACCAAAGCTAGTAATTTCACCATAGATTCGAATGCAACAGCGAGCATCAGCCCTGAGCGATATTCGGTTACATCCACTTTTCGTGTGCCAAAAAAGATAGCAAACATTGCCATGATTAAGGTCGCCGACAGTGCCAGCATAGAACCCGAAATACGGCTATCATTTTGCAATAATAAAAAGCTACTACTAAGTGCTTTGAGTTGTAAGGCGATATAAGGGATAGTCGCAAGTAAGGCTATGATAGTAACCATAATTGCAGTAGTTTGACGTTTGCCATAGCGGGCTGAAATAAAGTCGGCAATAGTGGTGATATTTTGTTTTTTACTGACTAAAACGAGTTTACGTAAAAAGCCCTGACCGAAGAAAAACAGCAGCGCAGGACCGATTAAAATAGGCAGGTAGTTCCAACTACTGGTAGCAGCTGTGCCCACCGAACCATAGTAAGTCCAAGACGTACAGTAAATCCCTAAAGAGAATGAGTATACAAAGGGGTGATGGCTAATACGTTTTGCTAATGGAGTGGTTTTATCCCCCCAGTTAGCTAGCCAGAACAACACGCCAATGTAGGCGAGTGCAACAAAAATAAGCGCAGCTGTCATGTCTAAATTCAGTAATTATTGTAATAACTCTACCTTATCAGAATTATCAATAATTTCGATGTGTTGATTTTTTCTATATACAAAGTTTTATATTTAACTTATTGAAAAACATTGTCTTTAATATTTTTTTGTATTTTTATTAGACTAATGTCGCAGATCATTCGTTTTTGCTATTTTCAGTATTTCGCAGATTTATAATTACAGGTTAACTCTTTGTTAAATATTGCTTTTTACTGACTGTTTACAAATGCGGTTTTACAGTTTACGTAAACGTAAACTGGTTGTTACGACTATGGTATCAATTCCATATTGCTGAACCCTTGCTAACTTAGTTTATGACAACTAATACCACTCATTACATTGGTAATGTATAAGGGGATAAAAATGGCTTTTAAAGATGAAGAACAAGCAAAAGCTTATTGGGCGGAAAATATTTCACTGCTATTTAAACTGTTAGCAGTGTGGTTTGTCGTCTCATTTGGTTTTGGCATTTTATTGGTAGATGTACTGAACGAAGTACGTTTTTTTGGGTTTAAACTCGGCTTCTGGTTCTCCCAGCAAGGCGCAATTTACACCTTTGTTGCTTTGATTTTTGTTTACGTTTTCAAAATGAATACGTTAGATAAAAAATACGGCGTAGACGAATAGGAGCTAAGCAATGGATGTTCAAACACTCACGTTTATTATTGTCGGTTTAAGCTTCGCGCTTTACATCGGCATCGCAATCTGGGCCCGTGCAGGGTCAACAAATGAATTCTATGTTGCTGGTGGCGGTGTTCCACCACTGGCCAATGGTATGGCAACGGCCGCTGACTGGATGAGTGCAGCATCGTTTATCTCAATGGCGGGTATCATCTCGTTTGCGGGTTATGATGGTGGTGTATATCTAATGGGTTGGACAGGCGGTTACGTACTTCTTGCTTTATGTCTTGCGCCTTACCTTCGTAAGTTTGGCAAGTTTACGGTGCCCGATTTCATTGGTGATCGTTATTACTCACAAGCAGCACGTATTGTGGCAATATTATGCGCCATCTTTATTTGTTTTACATACATTGCAGGTCAAATGCGTGGTGTAGGTGTTGTATTCTCTCGCTTTTTAGAAGTTGATATTGAGACCGGTGTTTACATTGGCATGGTGATTGTTTTTTTCTACGCTGTATTAGGCGGGATGAAAGGCATTACATATACGCAAGTAGCGCAGTATTGTGTACTGGTATTTGCTTACCTTGTTCCAGCAATCTTCATTTCAATGATGATGACGGGTCACTTCTTCCCACAAACAGGGTTTGGTGCAACGTTAAGTGATGGCTCAGGACAGTTTGTACTTGATAAACTTGATGGGCTCAGTACTGAACTCGGCTTTGCGCAATATACCGAAGGCTCGAAGAGCATGATTGATGTATTCGCAATCACAGGTGCGTTAATGGTTGGTACTGCGGGTCTGCCTCACGTAATCGTTCGTTTCTTCACTGTTCCTCGTGTTAAAGACACACGTATCTCAGCGGCATGGACGCTTGTTTTCATTGCTATTGTTTATACAACTGCACCTGCTGTTGCATCGTTTGCCCGTGTAAACATGATCGATACAATTAATGGTAAAGATGGAAGCGGTACAGAGTATGCTGAAGCGCCAGCATGGGTTAAGAACTGGGAAAGAACAGGCCTTATTACCTTTAATGATAAAAACGGTGACGGCAAAATGTTCTACTCAGCAGGTAAGATTGATGATCCAAACAGCGCTAATGAAGTGAATGTTGACCGCGACATCATGGTACTTGCAAACCCTGAAATTGCAGACTTACCAGCATGGGTGATTGCATTAGTTGCAGCGGGTGGTATCGCAGCAGCGCTATCAACAACTGCAGGCTTACTATTGGTAATCTCGACCTCGGTATCCCATGACTTATTAAAACGTACCTTAAAACCAGATATTAGTGACAAACAAGAGCTACTTGCAGCGCGATTAGCGGCAATGATAGCGATTGTGATTTCAGCTTACTTTGGTATTAACCCGCCAGGGTTTGTGGCCTCGGTTGTTGCCTTTGCATTCGGCTTAGCAGCGGCGAGCTTCTTCCCAGCTATCATAATGGGTATCTTCTCTAAGAAGATGAATAAAGAAGGTGCAATCGCGGGTATGGTGACAGGTATTACTTTCACTGCGGCTTATATTATCTACTTCAAGTTCGTAAGCCCTGAGCTAAATGCGCCTGCACACTGGTTATTTGGTATCTCTCCTGAGGGGATCGGTCTAGTTGGTATGATTGTTAACTTTGTAGTGGCAGGTATCGTACTTAAACTAACGGCTGAAACGCCAGTTGAAATCCAAGAAATGGTTGAAAGTATTCGTAACCCGAAAGGTTCGAGCGCAGCGCACGCGCACTAAAAATGCCATTTATGAGAACACACTCTTGAAGGTTAAAAGCCCGACTTAAGTCGGGCTTTTTATTTATTTAAAACGGGAGTAGTGTAGATATTGCCCCATCGAATAGCGAGAATGACCATGAATACCGAGCAACAGGAAGTCGCCCAATTTGTGATGCAGCAAACCCCTTTTAATCAGCTTGATATGGCTGCCTGCGAGTACTTTGTTAACCATCTCGATATTATTTACCTTACCCGTGAGAATCAAAATCAGTGGTTAAGCTCAGAAAATCCAAAGTTGTTTTTGATTCGCTCTGGTGATTACGATTTGGTTGATGCAAAAGGCGATGTGATTGCTAAGTTGGCAACTGGCGATTACTTTGGCTTTCCCTCATTGCTAACAGGCGAGGCCATTCAAAATAGTATTTCTGTGCAAAAGGAAGGCATTGTCTACATGTTAGGCCAAGCGGCATTTGACTATTTGCGTCGTGAATACAAAGTATTTGAGCAATACTTTGTGCGAGCTCACAAGAATCGCCTGCTTTCATCTCACTATAAGAGTCAAAATGAGAGTTGGTCTGAAAAGAAAATAGCGGAGTTGATGAACCGAAAAGCAGTCATCTCAGCACCTGATGCGAGCATTCGACAAATCGCTAAGAAAATGAAAAAACAGGGTGTCTCGTCGATTATGCTTACAGAAAATGAGCGTTTAGTGGGGGTCGTTACAGACAGAGACTTGCGCAACCGTGTATTAGCCGATGAGGTTGACCCGCAAGAGTCTGTCAGCAGTATTATGACTGCTAAACCAAAGTTTATTTTTGAGAATAATCGGGTGTTTTCAGCGTTGCACTTGATGCTCAAATACAATATTCATCATTTACCTGTACTTGATGAGCACCATAAACCATTGGGTATGCTAACCAGCACTGATTTATTGCGCCAGCAAAAAAGTGACCCTGTGCAATTGATTGGTCGTATTTATAAAGCGCATAGTGTGGTTGACTTAAAACGCTATTCGCAAGAAATCCCGAGCTTATTAAAAGGTTTTTCGAATAATATCGATGATATCTCACTGATTGGTAAATTATTAAGTGGTTTAACCGATGCCTTGACCTCGCGCTTAATTCTTTTGTTTCAAGAAGATAATGGTGCTGCGCCAACCAACTTTAGCTTTATTTGCTTTGGTTCGCAGGCCCGTGAAGAACAAACCCTGCATTCAGATCAAGACAATGGTTTACTGTTGCCAGATGGGTTAACTGAACAGCAGCAAGATTACTTCAGACGTATGGGCGAGTTTGTATGCGAGCAGTTGACTGAATGCGGTATTAAACGTTGCCCAGGTAATATTATGGCGAGCAACCCACAGTGCAGAATGGGTATAAGTGCATGGACTGAAAAATTCTATAAATGGATTACCTCCCCCACGCCAGAGGCCATGCTCAATTGCAAAATATTTTTTGATTTACGGTTTATTGAAGGCTCAACAACCTTATATGCAAGCTTCTGTGAACAATTAAAACGTATTTCTAAAAATGACTTATTCTATGCGGCTATGGCCAGTGATATTAAAAATACACCTGTACCAATCGGATTGTTTAATCAATTTAAGCTAGAAAAAGATGACAAGCAGCATAAGTACCTTGATTTAAAAAAACGTGGTGTGGTGATCATCAACGATATAGTGCGTTTATATTCTCTCAAAGCGGGTATTCAGCGGGCTAATACGCAAGAGCGAATCGATGCCTTAATGAGATTTTCATTACTCAATAAAGATGATTTGTATAACCTAAAAGATTGCTGGCGTTTTTTAACGCAGCTGCGTTTAGGTACGCAAATAAATGAAGAAGGCCTACCGAGTAACTGCATTAATCCAAATGCCTTAAACTCCCTAGAGCGCCACCAATTAAAAGAAGCGTTTTACTTGGTTAAACAAGCACAGCAAGCTGCTGCCTTTAAATTTGCTCGCGGAAGTTTATAGGAGAGCACCATGGTAAAACGCTGGTTAAGTCGGTATTTAGCACGCAAGCAATTATTGGCGTCTAATGCCTATAAAGAACGCTACATTGTGATCGATATGGAATTAACAGGTCTTGATCCTCGCAAGCATGAAATCGTCTCTGTGGCGTGGGTGATGATAGAAGATCAATGTATTAAACTCAGCGGTGCTCAGCACTTAATAAATAAAGACGTGCAAAGTTTAGAGCAAAGCCCGATTTATCACGGTATTGCTAAGCAAGATATAGATGCAGGCGAAAGCTTAGAAACGATCCTTGGCAAGCTGCATGAGCATTTTGATGAGTGTATTTTGGTGTTTCATAATGCGGCGCTGGATTGGGGGTTTTTAAAACAAGCGTGTCGTAAGTTCGGTTTAAAGGCAAAAGCGCGTTTGATTCTTGATACTTTTGTGATTGAAAAAAAGCGCCTCCATAAACAAGGTCATGAAATTGGCCACGATGACTTAACTCTCAGCGAATGTCGCAAACGTTACAATTTACCGCATTACAGCTCGCACCATGCCCTTACTGATGCCATGGCAACTGCCGAGTTATTCTTAGCGCAGTGCCATCAAATCAGCCGGGGTAAACCATTAAAAGTAGGGGAGGTGGTTTGATTAGCAGGCGTTATTTGAAAAGGGTTAATCTCGAGGGAATTTTTGTTTTTGATGTAGAACACGCATGACACGTATTATGTCATCCTCGACCCAATAGGAAATAATCATCGAGATTTCAGGGATAATGAGCAGTCGCCCTTTGATGCATGTACGCTCTACGCCCATCAAAGGCTGGGCTAATAAATTTTCTACCTTAGCTTCGATGAGCTCATCGGTTTTGTCTGCAGCACTTGGGTTAAAGTGATAAAGATAGTCGAAGATTTTTTCACGATCATTTAAAGATTCATCTTCCCATAGGATCATAGATTGCCTCTATTGCGTATTTTTGCTTTACGCTCAGCCATGCGGGATTTAGCTGTTTTGTTGTCGATAAAAGTACTTTCACCAGCCTCATATTTATCGAAAGCTTGATTTACTTGCTCTGTTAACCAAGCGTCGTGAGACAGCGATTTTCTTTGCTGTTCAGCTAATTGCTCTGTGAGCTCTCTACAAGCATCACTAAGTGTTTTACCTTGGCTTTGTGCCATTTGCTGAGCAAGTCGTTTAGTTTCTTCATCAACTCGAAATTGAATTCTGGTATCCATGCTAGACTCCTGACTTTTGTGTGTACAAATGTTAGCACTAGTGTGAGGGTTGGGCAACTAACTTACTTTTTAATTAGAGTTAAGGTGAGTGGTAATTTACTAGCGAAGAAATTCTTTTTACTTGGCCCTCTTATAAACTCTTCAGGTCGATTACCAAAACTGCGCCATCTAAAACATGCCAAGCAATTTTTATTTTGGCTGACCTCTTATAAAAATGTGTCAGGTCGATTACCAAAACTGCGTCATCTAAAACATGCCAAGCAATTTTTATTTTGGCTGACCTCTTATAAAAATGTGTAAGGTCGATTACCAAAACTGCGCCATCTAAAACACGCTAAGCAATTTTTATTTTGGCTGACCTCTTATAAAAATGTGTAAGGTCGATTACCAAAACTGCGCCATCTAAAACACGCTAAGCAATTTTTATTTCACCTGACCTCTTATAAAAATGTGTCAGGTCGATTACCAAAACTGCGCCATCTAAAACACGCTAAGCAATTTTTATTTCACCTGACCTCTTATAAAAATGTGTCAGGTCGATTACCAAAACTGCGCCATCTAAAACATGCTAAGCAATTTTTATTTCACCTGACCTCTTATAAAAATGTGTAAGGTCGATTACCAAAACTGCGCCATCTAAAACATGCCAAGCAATTTTTATTTCACCTGACCTCTTATAAAAATGTGTCAGGTCGATTACCAAAACTGCGTCATCTAAAACACGCTAAGCAATTTTTATTTTGGCTGACCTCTTATAAAAATGTGTAAGGTCGATTACCAAAACTGCGCCATCTAAAACACGCTAAGCAATTTTTATTTTGGCTGACCTCTTATAAAAATGTGTCAGGTCGATTACCAAAACTGCGCCATCTAAAACACGCTAAGCAATTTTTATTTCACCTGACCTCTTATAAAAATGTGTCAGGTCGATTACAATACCGCCATCTAAAAGGCAGCTGCCTTTATCTGCAAGCAACTAGAGTGGATTTTCTTCTTCATGGCAATCAAACTTGCAATTAACGGTTTTGGTCGGATTGGGCGCAACATCGTCCGTGCTTTGTACGAATCAGGGCTTGAAGATCAGATTAAAATTGTCGCTATTAATGAACTAGCCGACCCAAAGGGCATTGCCCATCTCCTTAAATACGATACATCTCATGGTCGTTTTTCATTTCCTGTTAATCTAGGTGAAGATACGCTAACAGTCGCTAATGATTCTATAGCACTGTTTGCTGAAGAAAACCCCGCTGAGTTGCCTTGGCAAACCCTTGGCATTGATGTAGTGCTTGAATGCACAGGAGTATATCACTCACGAGAGCATGCTGAGCTACACTTAAATGCCGGTGCAAAAAAAGTATTATTTTCGCAGCCAGCTGATGCCGATGTTGATGCCACCATAGTATATGGTATTAATGACGATGAATTAAAAGCAGAGCATACAATCGTTTCTAATGGCTCATGCACAACTAACTGTATTGTGCCAGTTATCAAAGTATTAGATGACGCATTTTCAATTGAATCTGGGGCAATTACGACCATTCATGCGTCGATGCATGACCAACAAGTGATTGATGCATATCATCATGATTTACGTCGTACACGCGCAGCTAGCCAGTCCATTATTCCGGTAGATACGAAACTTGCTCGCGGTATTGAGCGTATACTACCTAAGTTTCATAGTCGCTTTGAAGCCATTGCAGTGCGTGTGCCTACAATCAATGTGACGGCCATGGATTTGAGTGTTACCGTTAATTCTGATGTCGATTTAGCGGCGGTTAATCAAGCACTTAAACTGGCAGCTAAAGACCGTCTTGATGGTATTTTAAGTTACACTGAAGAGCCTTTGGTGTCGGTAGATTTTAATCATGACCCACATTCTTGTATCATAGACGGCACACAGACACGTGTTAGTCATAAACGACTGATAAAGTTGTTGGTGTGGTGCGATAATGAATGGGGTTTTGCAAATCGTATGCTCGATACTGCGCGTGCGATGGTGGCTATAAGTCAATAATTTATAAATATAATATTAGTATCGTTAACTAAGGAGAAGTCCATGTCGGTCATTAAAATGGCAGATTTAGATTTAAACGGCCAACGCGTGTTAATTCGTGAAGATTTAAATGTGCCTGTTAAAGAAGGTAAAGTGACCTCTGATGCACGTATTCGTGCAGCATTACCTACTATCAAATTAGCGTTAGAAAAAGGCGCTAAAGTAATGGTGATGTCACACCTTGGCCGCCCTACGGAAGGGGAATATGATGAAGCATTTTCACTTGCCCCAGTGGTCGATTATTTAAATGATGCTCTTGAGCAAACTGTGCGTCTTGAAAAAGACTACTTAGAAGGCGTAGACGTTGCTGATAATGAAGTGGTGGTTTTCGAAAACGTGCGTTTTAACGTTGGCGAAAAGAAAAATGACGAAGCACTGTCTAAAAAGCTCGCTGCATTATGTGATGTATACGTAATGGATGCATTTGGTACGGCTCACCGTGCGCAAGCATCTACTCACGGTGTGGGTTTATTTGCTGATGTTGCCTGTGCAGGTCCACTACTTGCGGCAGAGCTAGACGCACTAGGCAAAGCGCTTGATAACCCTGCGCGTCCTTTAGTGGCGATTGTAGGTGGTTCTAAAGTATCGACTAAGTTAACTGTACTTGATTCATTATCTACAGTCGTTGACCAGCTTGTAACGGGTGGCGGTATCGCGAATACCTTTATTGCGGCAGCGGGTCACCCTGTAGGTAAATCTTTATTTGAAGCTGATTTAATTGATGAAGCAAACAAATTAAGTGCAGCGGCAAAAGCAAATAATGGTGAAATTCCGGTACCAACCGATGTTGTTGTTGGTAATGAGTTCTCAGAGTCAGCGGTTGCAACATTAAAAGATGTTAATGAAGTAACAGACGAAGATATGATCTTCGATATTGGTCCTGATACAGCAAAGCAGCTTGCAGATATTATTGCTAAAGCTGGCACTGTTGTGTGGAATGGCCCTGTTGGTGTATTTGAATTTGATCAGTTTGGTAACGGCACTCGTGCTATTGCGGATGCGATTGCGAATTCAAATGCGTTCTCAATTGCGGGTGGCGGTGATACGCTTGCGGCAATTGATAAATACGGCATTGCCGATAAAGTATCTTATATTTCAACTGGTGGTGGTGCATTCCTTGAGTTTTTAGAAGGGAAAAAGCTGCCAGCGGTTGCTATGCTTGAAGAACGTGCTAAGTAATTAGTGCGAAGCCAGCATAATCAGTCGTCTGGTTATGCTGGTTAGCTGTTAATAAAATACCTCTCACCTTCATTTTATTTTCAGCTATAACGGTCAGCGATAGTAAATGCTGTGGCTTTTCGTGATGCAGTGATGCATCAAAAACTAACATATCCGTTCAAACTAGATAGTAGGAAACTACTGTCGATACAATTTGGAGAATCCCAAATGGCTTTAATCAGTATGCGACAACTTCTTGATCATGCAGCTGAAAATGGTTACGGCGTTCCTGCGTTTAACGTTAACAACCAAGAGCAAATGCGTGCAATTATGGAAGCGGCTGATAAAACAAACAGCCCAGTAATTGTACAAGGTTCTGCTGGCGCACGTGCTTATGCCGGTGCCCCTTTCATTCGTCATATGATTTTAGCAGCCGTTGAAGAATGGCCTCATATTCCAGTTGTAATGCACCAAGATCACGGTACTTCACCAGGTGTGTGTCAGCGCTCAATCCAGTTAGGTTTTTCATCAGTGATGATGGATGGCTCATTAATGTCTGATGGTAAAACACCTTCAAGCTACGAATACAACGTTGATGTAACGCGTCAAACAGTTGAAATGGCACATGCTTGCGGTGTGTCTGTAGAAGGCGAGCTAGGTGTTTTAGGCTCACTTGAAACAGGTGAAGCAGGTGAAGAAGATGGCGTAGGTGCAGAAGGTAAACTTTCTACAGAGCAAATGCTAACTGATCCTGAAGAAGCGGCTGACTTCGTTCGTAAAACACATGTAGATGCACTTGCTATTGCATGTGGTACATCACATGGTGCGTATAAATTCACTCGTCCGCCTACAGACGATATTTTAGCGATTGATCGTATTAAAGAAATTCACGCGCGTATCCCAAATACTCACTTAGTAATGCATGGATCGTCTTCAGTGCCACAAGAGTGGTTAGAAGTTATTAACCAATACGGTGGCGAAATTCCTGAAACTTATGGCGTACCAGTAGAGCAGATCATCGAAGGGATTAAATACGGTGTTCGTAAAGTTAATATTGATACCGATCTTCGTTTAGCATCAACAGGGGCGATTCGTCGTCATTTAGCTTTAAATCCTGCTAACTTTGATCCACGTAAATACTTAGCTGAAGCAACCAAAGCTATGACAGAGATCTGTGTAGCGCGTTATGAGTCATTCGGTACCGCGGGACAAGCAAGTAAGATCAAAGCTATTTCTTTAGATGATATGCACCTTAAGTATTTATCTGGTGAGCTTGATCCAAAAATTAAGTAATTGATACTAAATCAATAAAACCGGCTTCTATGCCGGTTTTTTATTGTCTAGATCAAATTGGATCAGCGATTTACTTACTCAAGCTTGTTAGGATCAGCGTTTTACTAACCTTAAACTACACAGATCATTATTTTACTAGTTCAATACTGATCTCAGCCTGTTCTCTGCTCAGCTTTTAAACGAAATACTAAGAGCCTTAACATTAAATCAATAAGTTAGCCTGATATGTAAGTATAAAATTGATCTGAAACTGATCAACTTAGTAAAAACCTGATCCTGATCTGTTTCAGTTAGTAGATCAGTGATCTGAAATATTTATATTAAATACTTGCTTATATCTTGACCAATAACAGTTTATGTTCGATTTTTAAGTTACTGCTTAAATTAAGGATCGTCCTATGAACAAACCAGTCATTATGTTGTCGAGCTTTGCTCTATGCTTATTTTCTTTTGATAGTGCAGCCGAGGCAATTGATATTTATGGCCGAGCCCATTTAGGTATTGCAAATAGTGACACAGGGGAGGGGAGTGACACTTCCGTTGAGAGTTACAGCTCTCGCATAGGAATTAAGGGAAGCGGTGATATTAGTGATGGCTTTAAAGCTATCTATAAGTTTGAGTTTGCTGTAAATGCCGCTGATCAAGATAGTGATGGCAAAACAGAAGAAAATATTACAGCACGTAATCAGTATGTCGGCTTGCAAGGGCGTTATGGGCAAATAGTCGCAGGGCGTCACGATACCGCGCTAAAAGTATCACAGGGAAAAATCGATCTAATGAATGATTTTAACGGTGATGTAAAAGCTCTTTTTAATGGTGAAAACCGTCTTGGAGATGTACTTCATTACAACTCGCCTGTTGTTGGCAATATGCAATTTGTGGTCACCTATATTGCCGAAGATAACTCAAAGCAAAAAGATGAAACGGGCGTATCAGCAGCATTCATGTATGGCGACAGTAAATTTAAAAAGACACCTTTTTTCGTTAGTGTAGCCCACGACAGCAAAGTGGCAGGTTATGACACCACACGGTTTACTGCACAAGGTAAGTTAGGTGATTTCACGTTAGGTGGAATGTACCAACAAAGTGAAAAAATATCAGACTCTGATAGTGAAGATGGCTTTCTATTTAGCGCCTCTTATAAGCTAAATAAATATAAGTTATTAGCGCAATATCAAGATGCGGAAGGCGAGTTTGGTAAGTTAAAAGATTCAGGCACCGGTACGTCTATTGGTATTGAACGAAGTTTGTCAAAACAGGCAAGGATGTACATGTGGTATACGCAATTCTCACTAGATAATAACGCCGATCAAGACCATCTAGCTGTTACCTTGAGGTATGACTTTTAGTTATTAAAGCTCATTTAAAGTTAAAAAATACAGATTTATACTTTGATTTTTTGGTACTTTTTGAATTACTCGTTAGACTTTCATAAAAATGTCATACTTAGTCATAATAATGAAACCAGTTCGCTAACGAAAGAGATAAATTGGAATGTCACGTAAAGTACTAGTCGTCGATGACGAAGCACCTATCAGAGAGATGCTGGTTTTTGTTTTAGAGCAAAATGGTTTTCAAGCAATTGAAGCAGAAGATTACGACTCTGCCATTGAAGCGATGGTAGAGCCATACCCCGATATGGTTTTATTAGATTGGATGTTACCAGGTGGGAGTGGTATTCAAATTGCTAAAAAATTCAAGCAAAACGAATATACGCGTCAAATCCCTATTATTATGCTGACAGCACGCGGAGAAGAAGAAGATAAAGTGCGTGGTCTTGAAGTTGGTGCTGACGATTATGTAACTAAACCATTTTCTCCGAAAGAGCTCATGGCGCGTATCAAAGCGGTTATTCGCCGAGTGTCTCCTACTTCTTTAGAAGAAGCCATTGAAGTGCATGGTTTACGTCTTGACCCTATTTCACACCGCGTTACATCAGAAGGGAGTGAATTAGATATGGGTCCGACTGAGTTTAGATTACTTCACTTTTTTATGACTCATCCAGAACGTGTTTACAGCCGTGAGCAATTACTTGATCATGTATGGGGAACAAATGTATATGTAGAGGACCGTACTGTTGATGTGCACATTCGTCGTTTACGCAAAGCGATTGCACCACTTGGACATGACCGTTTGGTGCAAACCGTTCGCGGTGCAGGCTATCGTTTTTCTAGTAAATTATAAGTGCCTTAGCCGACAACAGTTAGCTAATTTACATACTTAAGGTTAAGTGAGTGTATGTATCGAGTAGTCAATAAACAGGCGTTAGCAAAACGCCTGTTTATGTATTTCTTACCCTTGTTATTAGTTGGCGTACTCGTTGGTGCGCCTTTTTTGCTTTTATTTTTAGGCTCTTTTGCACTACTAATTTGGCACTATCATCAATTATATCGCCTTAGCGATTGGCTCCTTAATCAACGTAGTTTTAACCCACCCGAAGGGGAGGGAGCGTGGGAGCAGGTCTTTGAGGGGATCTATCGTTTACAACATCGAAATCGTAAAAAACGTAATGAGCTGGCTGATTTAATTCGTCGTTTTCGTGACGGGGCAGAAGCCGTTCCAGATGCGGTGGTGGTGTTACAAAAAGATCTTAGCATTATCTGGTGTAATCAATTGGCACTTAAGGTATTAGGTTTACAGTGGCCAACCGATCACGGACAACGTTTAGATAATCTTATTCGCGATCCTAAATTTGCAAAGTACATGCATAAAGCGTGTTTTGATGAACCGCTCGAACTGGATGGTGGCCATAGCTATGATCAAACGCTAGAGTTTCGTGTTATGCCCTATGCAAGTTCACAGCTGATGATGGTGGTACGTGATGTTACTCGCTTAAAGCAACTTGAGCAGATGCGTAAAGATTTTGTGGCTAATGTGTCTCACGAACTGCGTACACCACTCACCGTTGTGACTGGTTATTTGGAGATGCTTGATGCTGACACATTACCGCCACCGGCTATGTGGGAAAAAGCACAAACAACCATGCTTGAACAATGTAAGCGTATGGATAGTTTGGTCAATCAATTACTTTCACTGTCGCGTATTGAAGGGGCGCGTCGTCAAGATAACGACAAGCCTGTGAATGTGCCGCAGTTACTTACCTATATTCAAACCGAAGCTAAGTCACTTAATCAAGACAAAGGCCATGAGCTCATATTTAATGTGGATGAAACCTTGGATATTAAAGGTGCTGAGGATGAGTTACGCAGCGCATTCTCAAACTTAGTTTTTAATGCTATCCACTATACCAAGCCTGGTGGAAAAATAGTGGTTAATTGGCAGCTTAAAAATAATCTGGCTGCGTTTAGTGTGACGGATAATGGTGATGGTATTGCCAGTGAACACATTAATCGTTTAACCGAACGGTTTTATCGTGTTGATAAGGCGCGTAGTCGTACAACTGGTGGCTCAGGCTTAGGTTTAGCCATTACAAAACACGTGCTTACACGTCACGATAGTCACCTAGATATTAAAAGTAAACTCGGTGAAGGTTCAACGTTTTCGTTTGCATTTGGCAGCGATAAAGTTGTTCGTTTGCTAGGCTCTTCAGAAAATAATTCAAAGTCATAAAAGTGTCATTTTAGGGTAATCTAACTGTCATCTTGTGTAATTAAAGTAGGTGGCAGTTAGGAAATGGGACGAACAAATCGGAGTAACCCCTATGAAATTCAAAAACCTCGTTGCCGCAATGGGTGTGGCTGTAACAACATTTGTATCAGCTCAAGCAGCTGCAGTTGATAAAGATATGCCTGAATACACTAAGACAAGTGGTATTTCGGGTAACTTCTCATCTGTAGGCTCTGACACACTTGCAAACATGATGACGTTCTGGGCTGAAGAGTACAAGCGCTTCTACCCAAACGTAAACATTCAAATTCAGGCTGCGGGTTCTTCAACTGCGCCTCCAGCATTGACTGAAGGTACAGCAAACTTTGGCCCAATGAGCCGTCGTATGAAGTCAAAAGAAATTGAAGCATTCGAAAAGCGTTACGGTTATAAGCCTACTGAAGTACGCGTAGCAATCGATGCTCTTGCTGTTTTTGTACACAAAGATAACCCTATTGAAGGTTTACGTATTGACCAAGTTGATGCGATTTTCTCTTCTACTCGTAAATGTGGTGCTGATGCACAAGCAAATCGTTGGAGTGATGTAGGTTTAACGGGTGACTGGGCTGCTAAAGACATCCAGCTTTATGGTCGTAACTCAGTATCAGGTACTTACGGTTACTTTAAAAAGAAAGCACTGTGTAAAGGTGATTTCCGTAACAATGTAAATGAGCAACCAGGTTCTGCCTCTGTAGTACAATCAATTTCATCGTCACTAAACGCGATTGGTTACTCAGGTATCGGTTATAAAACATCAGGTGTACGTACAGTACCACTGGCGAAAAAAGGGTCTAACTTTGTTGATGCAACCCTAGAAAACGTTGCTACTGGTAAATACCCATTATCTCGTTTCTTGTATGTTTATGTGAACAAGCACCCTAACAAGCCACTTGCACCCATTGATGCAGAGTTCTTAAAAATGGTTCTTTCTGTAGATGGTCAAAAAATTGTTGAGAAAGATGGTTATGTGCCACTTTCAGGCAAAATGGCAATGGCTGAACTTAAAAAGCTAGGCCTTCTGTAACAACCAACAGACATAGTAAAAAACCGCTCAGTTTGAGCGGTTTTTTTTCGTCTATAGTTTAGAGCTTAGCAAGTAGTTTTGCTTTTAGCCGCTGTTGTGCACGGCGAACTTGCTTACGCTTTTTCCCTGAAGGTGCTTTAAAGCTTTGAATAGGCATGATCGTTGGTGACTCGTCAGGTAAAGCTGGCACATCAAAACTTGCCTGTGAGTCCTCAGGTAAGGCAATCTCTTGCTGATGAACACGCAGTGCTGCGAGAGTATCATCATCAATTACCTCGCTAGGGCAAAGGAAAATACCCATTTTGCGCATTTTAACACCAAGACCAATACTGCTTGAGTATCGAACAATTGGTGCAGCTAAAATTAGACCGACTAAAATAGGCGATAACCACCAAAAGAAAGTTGGTGTGTAGTAATACGCAACACCACCCCAAATAAACGCCGTAACCGTAGAGAATAATGTATAGCCAATGGCTTCTTTCCACGGAACCATGCGTCCCTCGCGTGGTTGCGCATCCCAGCTCACTTTTTTGCCAAGAAATACACACACTACAAAGTAGCTATGAAACACCATCATAAGTGGCGCAATGATAATGGCAAATACAGTTTCAATGAGTGCGCCAGCAATGAGTTTCATCGTGCCACCAAATGCTTTATTGCGGTGTACGAGTGTGACAATGATACCCAGTAGCTTCGGCAGTAACAGCAAACCAATTGTGATGAATAATAATGAGTCGATTAATTCAGTTTTTGCTATTTGCCATGTTGGGAAAAGCTGGTACGCATGGTTGAAATACACATCACTGTTTACAGCACGTGTTACCGCATCTAAGGTGCTTAATGCCAACATTGATAGCCAAATTAATGATGAAATATAGGCCGTAGCACCAAATAAAAAGTGCATTTTACTCATCAGCTTCAAGCCCGATTTAGGGAGTAGGCCTAAGTGCTGAATATTACCTTGTACCCAGCGTCTATCACGAATTGCGTAGTCTAAAATATTACTGGGTACTTCTTCGTAACTACCTTCAACGTCGCTCAGTAATAGCACATCCCAGCCACTGCGGTGTAACAGGGATGCTTCCACAAAGTCATGGCTTAAAATCTCACCGCCAAAAGGCGCGTTACCTTTTAATACTGGAAGGCCACAGCACTGCGTAAAGGCTTCAACGCGAATAATCGCATTATGTCCCCAGTAATTAGCTTGATTTGTTTGCCAAAAAGCAGACCCCGTCGCTAGCATTGGACTATATAAGATTGATGCAAATTGTAAAAAACGACCGAAAAAAGTATCTTGGCGAACTGGAATCGGAATCGTTTGGATAAGGCCAGTATTAGGGTTATTGATCATGCTTGATGTTAGCTCAAGCATACATTGACCCGTCATGATGCTGTCAGCATCAAGTACTATCATATGTTCGTATTGGCTACCCCAACGCTCACAAAAGTCAGTTAAGTTACCTACTTTACGATGCTTGTTATCTTCACGGCGACGATAAAAAGTGTGTTTCGCTAAATCACCCAAGCGTGCTGTAAATGCATTCCATGCTTTTAGCTCATTGCGGGCAATGTCTGGATCTTGCGTATCGCTGAGTAAATAAAAATCGAAATGCGGCATTTGCCCTGTTTTTTCAAGCGAGCGAAGGCTCACTTCAAAGCCTGCAATAACACGCTCTGTATCTTCATTATAAACAGGCATAACAATGGCTGTTTTCGTTTGGGCAATAGCATCAGCATTAACGTCGATTGGTTTTTGACGTTTCAATGTTAATGGGTCAATGCGTAAGAGCTGTAAAATAAAGCCCATACACCCACTACAAAAGGCAGTAACAATCCACGCAAAGGTTACAGAGAATAATGCCAATAATGCGTACTCAAGTAATGTCATGCCGTTTGAATTTAAAATATCGAACATGATCCACACGCCATAGGCTGTTATGGCCAGTGCTAGGCACGTAAAAAGCCAAGCACGTGTCTTTTTAAACGGCATTGCAGTTGCAGTTAGTTTTTTACTATTGGACGTCATTTGGATACCAGACATAGCTCCATACCTCGCTAATTTCTTTGTCACGTAGTTTTAGCGATAAGCGCATATCAACGGGCTTATCTCCCTCAGGCGCCACCTTAAATGCCACGCGCCATCCTTGATTATTTGGTAATTGCTGCACTGTTTTATCGCTGATTTGGCCAGCTGAAATATTTAAATCAGCCATCAGTGCGAAGTTTGCAGACAATTGGTTAATATTTTCGCCACTAAAGTCGACGGTAAATTGGCGATGACTTTTTGGCGGTGGATTCTTCTCACCAGGTAATGCCGCGCTACCTATGCGGGTTCTTAACACACTGGCTTTATCTTGCGTTGCAAGGGTTGCATTGAAGGTTGATAGCTTATAGCTGAAGCTTAAATTATCGCCAGCCTTCATAGCTTGCTCTGGTACCCAGTAGCTAACAATGTTGTCGTTAGTTTCGGTGTCTGTCGGAATTTCAACAAGCTCTACACGTCCTTTGCCCCAATCATTGATAGGTTCAATCCACATGCTAGGACGATTGTGGTAGTGCGCTTCTGTGTCTAAGTAATTATTGAAATCACGGTCACGTTGCGCGAGTCCAAAGCCTTTCGGACTATCATAGCTAAATGAAGTAACACTCAGTTTTTTCGGGTTATTGAGTGCACGCCATACCCATTGACCTTGTGCTGATTGCATTAATAAGCCATCTGAATCATGAACTTCTGGACGGTAGTCATCAAAGAACTTGGTACTGTTTTCACCGTGATAAAACATACTTGTAAGCGGTGCAATACCTAACTTTTTAATGTCTTTACGGGCAAAAATTTGCATCTCGGTTTTTACTTCAGTATTGGTTGAAGGAGTCAGCTCAAAGCGATAAGCACCTGCAACTGAAGGACTATCCAAAAGTGCATAAAGTACGATAGTGGTGTCTTCTGGTGCCGGTTTAACTAGCCAGAACTCTTTAAAAACGGGAAACTCTTCGCCTGAACTTAATGCTGTATCAATCGCTAATCCTCGCGCTGAAATACCGTATACCTGATGCGGACCTACTAGACGAAAGTAAGATGCGCCTTGAAAAACCGCGACTTCATCTTTGTACTCATTGTTATTCAAAGGAAAGTGTAAGCGAAAACCCGCATGGCCTAACTGCGCATTTTCTGTGGCTTTACTGATTTCTTGCTCTAAAGGGGCTGCGGTTGCGTCGTAGCGATAATAATCCGTTTTAAATGGCAAGCTTTTAACTTCGGCATTTTTCTCTAGGGTATTGATCGCAACAGGTGATTTATATAAAAAACCTGGGTGAAATAATTGGATTTCATAAAGGCTTTCATCTTTCCAAATAGCTTGTTCAGTACGAAAACGAATTGCGCGATAATCTTGATAACCAATACTTGTTAAAGCTTCAAGTTCTAAATCTTTAGGTGCAACATAAGGCTCTGAAGCTAATTTCTTCGCACGCGCAGTGATAACTTCAAATAGCTTTTCTTGTGGAATAGTAATCATCGCAGGCTTTTGCTCAACAACCGCTTCCTCTGCTTTGGTTGCTTGTGGTTGAGTTTGTTCTTCAATAGCGTATGCATTGCCTGCACAGATGGCTAATAATACGCCCAAGTAGGTCTTCTTTTTTAATGCACTGAAGAGCTTAGTCTGGGTTTCTGGTTTCATTCTGTTTTCCTTTAGCCTTAAATAATCACGTCGAGCTGTTGTAATTGCGTTAACGTTCTCAGCAAAAAGCGGACCTAAAATAAACACTTGTTTATCATGATTTTTTTTGTTGGTACTGCTAATGTAAGAAGTAATTTTGGGATTAGTAAGAAATAATTACACTGTTAGTTAATCAGTTCATCACTAATACGGGTAAGTTTAATGAACGAAAGCTTGCTCTAATATGAATAGCTTAAAGGGTGAGCAAAAATATGAACAAAATTAGCAGACGCTTAATTGAGGTTTGAAAATTGTAATCGAGGGTTCTATTAAGAGTAAGACACTGATTATAAAAATAACCAGTGTCTAGTAAGGGGGGTTATTTTACATCACCAAGCTTTTCTGCATTCGCTTTACATTGATTGTAAGCTTCAATACATTTATTGCTACATACTTTGTGAACTAATCCATCTGCGGTACTTTGTTGTTCACAACTGCTTTCACATTGGTAATTCTGTTGAGCGCATTGTTGCATTTCTGGGTTTTCAATTTTGTTTGAGCAAGCTGATAAAAGCGTCAAAGCAAACAATGACGCTGTAATGGCTGGTAGTTTTTTCATGCTGATCCCTAGTATATTGTGTTCTTCTAAATCCATCTTACCCAGATTAAGCGTATTTAATCCAGCTCAACTTGCAAATTATCAATTAAACGCACTGTACCTAAATAGGCTGCTGCTAAAATAACGAGTTGTTTATCCTCGCTTGTTGCAGCTTTTAGCGTTGAGCGCTCGGCAATTGCATAGTAGTCAGGTTTTAACCCCGCTGCTTCAAGCTGTGCTTTTGCTTCTACCTCAAGTGTTGCGATATCTGCGTTGCCTTGTTTAAGTGCCGTTGCTGTATTATTTAGCGTGGCAAACAGGGCTTTTGCAGTGTCTTTTTGCTCATCAGATAAATAGCCATTACGAGAGCTCATAGCAAGGCCTGAAATTTCACGACATGTAGGAACGCCAATAATTTCAACGGGTATAGATAAATCACGCGTCATGGTTTTTATGACTTGCAGTTGTTGGAAGTCTTTTTCACCAAAACAGGCAAAATCAGGTTGAACAAGGTTAAATAATTTAGTGACAACCGTTGCCACACCTTTAAAGTGTCCAGGGCGAGAGCCTCCACAATAGCCCATGGATACGCCAGGCACATCGACAAAACTTTGTTCGCCTAAGCCATTTGGATAGATCGTTTCTACAGATGGGGTGAAAACGATATCAGTATTTAAATCGGCTAACCCTTGCTTATCCGCACTAAGTGTTCTTGGGTAGTTATCAAGATCTTCATTAGCGCCAAACTGCATAGGGTTAACAAAAATACTGACCACAACCTTATCAGCTAATGTTTTTGCTTTTTCAACTAATGAAAAGTGGCCTTGGTGCAAGTTTCCCATAGTCGGGACAAACGCAATGCTCAAGCCTGCTTGACGCCAAGCCTTGATCTGACTACGTAACGATTTAATTTCGGTGATTGACTGCATTTATTTAAACTCATGTTCGGTACTTGGGAAAGCACCACTTTTTACATCTTCACAATACTTTTGAACAGCTGCAGGCATAGTGCCCGTCTCTAATAAGAAGTTTTTTGAAAACTTAGGAATGTAACCGGCTGAAATGCCTACTAAGTCGTGCATTACTAAGATTTGCCCGTCAGTTTTATTGCCTGCACCTATGCCGATGGTTGGAATGCTTAGCTCATCAGTAATACGCTTAGCCAGTTCGCTCGGAATACACTCTAAAACAAGCAATTGCGCCCCTGCAGCTTCGAGTGCTTTAGCATCACTAACCATTTTATCTGCTTGAGATTGCTCACGACCTTGAATTTTAAAACCACCAAATACATGCACTGATTGTGGTGTTAAGCCTAAGTGACCACATACAGGGATGCCTTGCTGAGTCATGGCGCGAATGCTGTCATGCAACCATTCACCACCTTCAAGCTTAATCATATTTGCACCCGCACGCATTAGCTCAGCTGCGTTGTTGCAAGCATCTGTTGGGTTGGCGTATGTCATAAACGGTAAATCAGCAATAACGAATAAGTCGCGGCTGCCTGCGCGCACACAACGGGTGTGGTAGGCTATATCAGTATTGGTGACGGCAAGAGTATCGTCGTTACCTTGTAATACCATGCCAAGTGAATCACCCACTAAAATCACCTCGACGCCATTATCATGAAACAATTTGGCAAAACTGGCGTCGTAGGCTGTCAATGCCGTGATTTTTTGTTGTTCTTGTTTCATTTTATTAAGTGTAGAAACGGTGATTTTAGACATAATTTCCTCTGAGGCTTTGCCTTGGTTAATTACTGCTGAGGGAGTTGTTGTAAATCGTTTAAGGGCAACGTATTTTTTATATCAGCAAGTGCTTGGCTATTTGGTAGTACCAATGTTGGTGCTATTTCGAATAATGGATACACAACAAATTCTCGCTCAGTTAAGCCATAATGTGGCACCGTCAAACGAGGTGTATCAATTATTTGGTCGCCAAATAAAAGAATATCAATATCAAGAGTTCGCGGACCCCAACGCTGCTCTTTTCGTACACGACCATGCTTAAGTTCTATGCTTTGTGTTAAATCGAGTAATTGCTCTGGGGCTAACTCTGTTTTTATGCATACTACAGCATTAACATAATCAGGCTGGTCTTGTGGACCCATAGGTTTACTCGCGTAATCATGAGAGGCACTTATAAACTCGATATCTGAGTGTGCTTTTAACTCAGTAATGGCGCGGTGTATTTGTTCTTGAGGTGCGTTTAAGTTAGCACCCAAACCTAAGTAAACTTGATTCATCATTGCTCTGTTTTTTTCTTACGTGGACGGCGACGACGTTTTGGACCACCTTGATGACCAAGTGCTTTGACCATTTCTTTTTGGCCATTTATGTCCTGCCCTAAATAGTTTGTCCACCAGTTAGCAAGCTCTTGAAGTTCAGTTTCACCTGCTTGAACACGTAACAGTAAGAAGTCATATGCGGCTTTAAAACGTGGTTGCTGAGTCAGTCGATAAGCGCGTTGTCCACCACGTTTATCAAGGCGTTGTTGAATATGCCAAATATCGCGAGCGCCTAGCGTGAAGCGTTTTGGTACAGCTACATGTTGCGCGTTTTCACTCAGTACTTTGTTCATCGCTTGTGCAAATGCATCGTACTCTGACAGTTGATCGCGTTGTTGTAACTTTTTAGCAATGCTCTGTAATGGAAACCACAACAAGGCTGCAAAAATGAAAGCTGGCGTGACTTTTTTATCTGCATTAATACGCTTATCGGTGTTTTTAAACATTTGTAAGATAAACGCATGCTCAAGGCCATCAGGATTGGCATCTAAGATTTTATCAAGTGCTGGAAATAGTGCTCTAAATAAACCATATTGGCGTAGCATAATGAAGTTTTCTTCAGCTTTTCCATTTAAGAATAGCTTGAGTGATTCTTCAAATAAACGCGCTGCTGGAATGTGGTCTAATAAATTTGCCAGGCCTGCAATAGGTTTTTCGGTTGCAGGCGCAATACTCATACCTAATTTAGTGGCAAAGCGAACAGCGCGCAGCATACGCACAGGATCTTCTCTGTAGCGCGTTTCTGGATCGCCAATTAACTCAATTTGCTTCGCTTTAATTGCGCTAATGCCATTAGCGTAATCATAAATACAAAAATCATTAATCGAGTAGTAAAGGGCATTAATAGAGAAGTCGCGGCGCTCGGCGTCTTCTTCAATACTCCCGTACACATTATCACGTAGCAATTGGCCATGTTCGCTTGATTGACTAATTTGATTTTTAGCTTCGTCGGCTTCGTGGTGTCCACGCATGGTCGCTACTTCGATAATCTCACGACCAAATACAATATGCGCCAAACGAAAGCGTCGACCTATCAGTCTGCAATTTCGAAACAGTCTTTTGATCTGTTCAGGTGTTGCGTTAGTTACTACGTCAAAGTCTTTTGGTTGTTGACCTAACAATATATCTCGAATACAACCACCTACAAGGTAAGCATCAAAGCCACCTTCTTTTAAGCGGTACAATACTTTGATTGCATTTGGGCTAAATTGTTTACGTGAAATCCCATGTTCACTACGTTCGATCACCAAAGGCAATTCGCTGGCTTGCACGGCATTGTTTGTGTCAGTGGCGTTTGGGCCAATAATTTGCCGACAAAATTGAAAAAGCTTGGAAATAATAATCTGTCTCCTACGACATGGTCTTTGCAACTCATCAAGTATAGCGTTTGTTTTTTCACTTCGTCGGTGTGAGATTGAGTCAGTAAATGTCCATAAAATGTGGCGCTATAATTAGGTGCTGATGAATCGCACACTTTGGGTCGCTATCATATACCAGCGTGGCATAAAAATTAAGTTACTCGACCTTTAAAATTGGCAATTTATTTTGGGATGGATTGAAATTTACTAAAAGATGAATGTGGATCCTCACTTACTTGAATCTCTTTTACTTTGGGAACACATTCAAGATGGTAGGCCGCAATAGCCCATTTTAGCATTTCTTCGACCGTTGCAGACAAAAGAGCTGGTTCGGGGTTCAAGCCTAAAAAGCGAAAGGCATCAAAAAGCGCAGGCTTAGGTGCTGTTTTTGAAATGGCAGGGGCATAATTTTGTTTTGATAATTTAAAGCCCGGCTTTGCAACTGCCAAAGGTAGGTGAGCGTATTGTGGGGCTGTTTGGTTAAGTTGTTTAAATAAACTGAGTTGTCGTGCTGTGGGTTCTAATAAGTCAGCACCACGCACAACATGACTAATTTTTTGAGCAATATCATCGACCACAACAACTAGCTGATAAGCAAATAAACCGTCACTACGCTTGATAAGGTAATCTTCTTTGGCTAAAGCTTGGTCGACTTCTACCTTTCCCTGAATGAGATCGCTGTAGTGGCTAGTGGCAAATTGTTGGGATAATCGAAGTGCCGAATTTACGAAGGAATGACCTTTTAACTGACACTGGCCTTGGTATATCCCCCCCATTGCTTTAACTTGTTTACGAGTACAATGGCAAGCATAAACTAAACCTTGATCAATAAGTTGATCCAAGACGGATTGATATTCTTGTAGGCGCTTTGTTTGGTAGGTGACACGTTCATCCCAGTGCAGGCCATAAGCTTCTAATGTGCGTAAAATATCATCACTAGCACCGGGGACAACACGTGTTGTGTCAATATCTTCAATGCGAACTAACCATTTACCTTGATTAACTTTCGCATCAAGAAAACTTCCCACAGCCGCTATTAATGAGCCAAAGTGTAACGGCCCAGACGGGGATGGCGCAAAACGGCCACGATATATACGCGCTTGCGTATTAACGGCTGTGGTAGACATGGGTTAATTTAAAAAGTAATTAACCGCGGCCTGATTGTTTTTCTTTTATTTCTGCAAGTGTTTTACAGTCAACACATAGATCGGCAGTTGGACGTGCTTCTAAACGACGAATGCCAATCTCGATACCGCATGATTCACAGAAACCAAAGTCATCTTCTTTGATTAATTGAATTGTTTTTTCAATTTTCTTGATCAGTTTACGCTCACGGTCACGAGTACGAAGCTCTAATGAAAATTCTTCTTCTTGTGCAGCGCGATCAACTGGATCTGGAAAGTTAGCAGCTTCATCTTGCATGTGCGATTTAGTACGGTCTACTTCGTTACGTAAATCGTTACGCCAAGCTTCTAAAATTTTTTTGAAATGAGCACGTTGTGCATCATTCATATACTCTTCACCTGGCTGTTCCTGATACGGCTCTAACCCGGCCTGAGCCAATAACCCTAGTCTTTTTTGGTCTGGCATAACTTTCTCCTAAATCCTTAATATATTGCCCAGCATTAGCCGGCGGCTATAAATAGCAGAAACGGCAGGTTGAGGCAAATTTATTTTTAATTAATCTTGTGTGCCTAAACCAAGAAGTGAGCAAAAAGTAATTACTTGGTTTGATTAACGCTTGCTGCTAGTCAATTTTTTATAAACTTGCCTAGTAATATGGGCAAAAAAAAATAATACAACTTAAAAATTATGTTCGTTTAAAAACTTCTTCGGTGTTGTTTGATACCAGCGCTTAAAGGCTCTTTGTAGTGCGCTTTGTTCTGAAAACCCTAACTTATTGCTGACTTCAAGCACAGAAAAACCTTGTAATAGCATTTGTTTTGCGTGCTGCTTCCTTTGTATATCGATTATTTTTGAAAAGCTTAATTGTTGGTCAGTTAAGTAACGTTGTAAGGTGCGCTTTTTAAAGCCAAGTAGCTGTGCTGCTTGTTCGACTGTTGGGATATAGGGCAATTGGCTGGCGATAAATGCATTTAATTCGTTAATGTGATCAGTATGCGGGCTAACGTCGCCTGCTTGAGAGAGTAAGATTTGCTCAAGTTCTGGATTAGGAGACAGTAAAGGACTGCTAAGAAGTTTCTCATCAAAAATCAGGCAGTTTATGGCAGCATTAAACTCGATAGGGCAATTAAAAGTATCTTGATAAGCTAGCATGCACAAAGGTGAAGGAGGCTTTCTTGTAAGCTGTACCTTCTCGAGTGCAAGCTCTGCGTTTTGCTGGCAGCAATGCTTAGCAAAGGATAACCAGCTACTGAATAATTCATCAACCATGTAGTGATTTATTGTCTCTTTTGCATGCCAGCTAAGTCGGCATTGTTGGTTTTCATGTACTAATTCAATATGGCCTATATTTCTCACTAAAGAATTTAGCTTTTGCGCGTGCTGTAGTGCTTTTTCAAGGTTTTGACTGACAAGTGCAACATGACCAAGTAATCCCCAATTTTGTGCCTTCAGAGATTGGCCAAATAACAGACCAATATGCTCTTTATTAAGCTGAGTATCTGCAAAGCACATTAACGATTCATAGTCAGAAACAGGAAACCGATAGCAAGTGTCATCTAAATAATGAGCACGCTCTGCCAGTAATGAGTTTAGCTTTTCTGATTCAAGTCCTTGACGTTGAAGAAAATAGAATAACGAACGAATTATTTGACTACTGACATAAAACATAGGATTTCATTTTTTATTATTAGAAATATTAAGCTGCATGAGTTGGCGCGCAAAGTCAATATATTGCGTAGAGAGTCAAGATTTAGTGAATTAATTAAGGCAAGCTGGTCAATGGATACAATAACCATAATAAGGATGCACAATGAAACTCCACCCTTTAGTATTCAGTATTGCCGCAGCATTACTCACTGTAGGCTGCAATTCTGATAGCAATAATGATGTTACAGAACCACCTGTCACGACAACCCCAGAACCTGAAGAGGTTGTAAAGGTGGCTATTCCGAACTTCGCCGAGGGCAGCACACTTGAAGCCAATATCCGTTGGACAAGTTACGGTGTGCCGCATATTACGGCAACAAACCTTGAGAGCTTGGCATTTGGTAGTGGTTATGCATATGCCAAAGATCATGCTTGTTTGTTGATGGATCAAATTATTAAAACTCGCGGCGAACGTGCTAAATATTATGGCCCTGACCAAGTCGCTGGTAGTGGTGACTCTAAACACTTAATTTCTGATTTTGGTTACAAAGCATTAGGGGTTAATGAATATGCATTACAGCATTATGATGAACTGGATGAAACCAGCCGTGCTCACTTTGAGGGATTTGTGCAAGGCTTTAATAAATATGTCAATGACACGGGGGCTGCGAATCTAGCGCCTGAATGTGCGTCAGCACCTTGGGTGATAAGCTTAACCGCACAAGATATGCTGGCATATTCAATGGCAACTGTGCAGTTGGCAAGTTCAGCAAACTTTTTAGAGCTCGCATTTTTTGCAAACCCTGGTGACGGTGATGAGTATTTGCCTACGCCAAGTAGCAATGCGCCAAGCGCTGTTTCCAGTTTAGTTAAAAATGTCAATCAACAAGCAAAGCAATTTAAATTAGAAAAGAAATTTAAGCATTTAGGTTCTAATGGTTGGGGTTTGGGTAAAGAGATGATGGCCAATGGCAAAGGTGGATTATTAGCAAACCCTCACTTTCCCCATGAAGGAAACCTACGTTTTTGGCAGTCACATTTAACCGTACCCGGTGCAATGAATGTGATGGGAGGGAGTTTGCAAGGTATGCCAGGGGTGATTAATATCGGTTTTAATGAACATGTTGCATGGACACATACCTTCTCAACAGCACGTCACTTTTTAATTTATCAACTTGCATTAAATGAAGATGATCGTATGAGTTATCGTGTTGAAGATGAGCTGCATACGATAACCAGTAAAACAATTTCAGTTGAGGTTGCCATTGGCCCCAATACGACCATTGAGCTTCAAAAACCATTTTATTACAGCCATCATGGTTTGATGTTAGAGACACCCGCCGCTAATGGTTTAGGCTGGAATGATAGCCAAGCATTTACGATTAAAGATGCGAATGAATTTAACATGGATGTGGTTGCCCAGTGGTCTGCGCTTAATCAGGCGGTGAGTCTTGATGATATGAAAGAGTCGTTCGCTAAGTTTGATGGGGTGTCATTCAACAACACCATGGCGGCAGATAAAGCTGGGAATGTATTTTATGTGGATGATAGTACCGTTCTCAAATTAAAGGACACAGCCAATTTAGCCATCCGTCTACAACCTGAACTTGTGGCCTTAAGAGAATCAACTGGATTTGATTTAGTGCCAGGAAATATGAAGCTATTTGAAAGTCAGGGTAAGGTGCCATTTACCGAAGCTCCTCAGCTCACCCGCACCGACTATGTACAAAATTCAAATGATAGTTATTGGGTTACAAACCTAAACGAGCCACTTGTTGGCTTTGCAGCTCAGTATGGTGACGTTCATACACCACTCTCATTACGTACGCGGATGGGTCTAAAATTATTGCAAGATGGCGGTGGCGAAGATGCTAAGTTTACTCTTGATGAATTAGAGCAAGCACTGGTAGGCAACCGTATTTATTTAGGCGAACTTGTATTTGCAGATCTTGCTATGCAGTGTCAGGCACAAGGTGATGTACCTGTACAGGTGACGAGCGATATTGCGGTTGATGTAAGCCCTGCTTGCGGTATTTTTTCGAACTGGAATGGGGCTATGAATTTAGAGACTCAGGGGGCGGCATTAATTCGTGAATTTGCTCACTTGTTTAATCCATCTACTCATTTATACACTAATTTTGATGTTACAGACCCTGCAAATACTCCTCATACTTTGCGCCAAGACAATGTTGCATTAAAAGCGTTGGCGCATGCGATGCTTAATTTACAGTCAAATGGTGTATCGCTGACGAGTAGTTTAGCGGATGTGCAGTTTGTCGAAAAATCATTGGCTGGTGGTCATGCTTCGGGTGAACAATTACCATGGGCTGGGCCGATGCATGTTGAAGGAGGGTTCAATGTCTTTCGGTTTGATAGAAGTAATCTAACTCGTTCTACATTAATTCCTTATGCAGACTATCAAACATTACCTGATGCAATAACGGGTAAGCCTTTGGCTTCTAATTTATCATCACAAGGTTACCCAGTGAACTATGGTTCAAGTTGGATGTTTGTGATGAACTTTACTGAAGATGGGCCGGTTGCAAAAGGATTACTGACTATGTCGCAAAGTTCTGACTCACGTTCAGAGCATTTTGATGATCAAAGTCGTTATTATTCGCAAACGGCTAAGTTGAGGCCTCTATTTTACAAAGAGGCTGATATTGCACTTAACTTAATTGATGAAATAGATATTTCAATGACTAAGCAATAAATGGAACTTGCTCGGTCAGTGCAATAGCACTGGCCGAGATATCAGCTTTATAAGCATACACCTCAACACCGCAATCAATGGCTTGTGTTAATAACGAACAATACGTTTCATCAATATGCTTGGCACCACTGACTTGGCTAATTCCTTCGTGTAGCACAGCAAAAAGTAATACGGCGCGATGCCCTTGTTGCACCATTTCGATAAGTTCTCTGATATGTTTTTGGCCACGAACTGTTTGCGCATCGGGAAAATAGCCTTGTCCTGATTGGGGGTTATCTTCACTTAGTAATGTCACCGACTTTACTTCAACGTAGCAATTTGCTTTGTCATTAGCGGTGAGTAAAAAATCGATACGACTGTTCTCTTGCCCATATTTTACTTCAGCTTGAATTGTGCTGTAGTCGCAAAGCTCTTTTATTACATTATGTGTTAATGCTTCATGCACCACTTGATTGGCTATTGCGGTATTAACGCAAATTAACTGTCCGAAATGATTTTTAGTAAGCTGTAAAGAGTGTGGGTATTTTCGTTTTTTGTTATCACTGGTTGAGTAATAAGCGCTAAACCCAGGCTCAGCACAACCAGTCATCTTTCCTGTATTGGCACAGTGGGCGGTAAATTGCTCGCCAGTTTCTAGCTCAAGATCCGCTAAAAAACGTTTATAGCGTTTGAGCAATTTAGCAGATTGTAAAGGTGGTAAAAAATGCATAATTTTGTTTTGATTAAACGCGTTCGTTCATTGTAAATGAATAGCGACATAGAATGCACCCTTAGTCTGTTTAGTAAAGGTTATTTATCGCAAGCGGTTGGGATGTCGCGTTCGCTGTAGTAAACTCGATAAACAATTTTCAGCGCAAAGAGTATTCTAACATGTCGGAAAAATTTTTAGTTCAACTTAGCGAGCAGGGTGCTGCCGCGCATTGGGGTGAAAAAGCCTCTCTTTCTTTTACTGAACAAGGCGCAACCGTTCATTTAACTGAGCAAGATACACTTAAAAACGTACAAAAAGCAGCGCGTACGTTAGCGAATCAAGGCTTAAAGAATGTTGCTCTAACGGGTGATGTTTGGTGCACTGAAACACAATGGGCTTTTTATCAAGGCTTTGTATCGCCAAAAAATTTAGATGCAGTTGAGTTTGCCGAAAACGCAAAAACAGATAGCAATGAACTGGCTGCATTAACAAAATCAGCGACATGGGCTCGCCAAATGATCAACGGCACTGCCGATGATATTTTTCCTGAAAGCTTGGCAGGTAAAGCGGCTGAGTTTATTCAGTCATTAGCGCCTGAGCACGTTAGTTACCAAATCATTAAAGGTGATGCACTTTTAGAATATCAATGGATAGGTATTCACGCTGTAGGCCGTGGTAGTGAGCGTCCACCTGTATTATTAGAGCTAGATTACAACCCAACCGGTGACGACAATGCCCCTGTTGATGCTGCTCTTGTGGGTAAAGGGATCACATTCGATTCGGGGGGTTATTCAATTAAAGCAAGCGAAGGCATGCTTGGTATGAAATGCGATATGGGCGGTGCAGCAACGGTTACTGCTGGTTTAGCGCTTGCTATTAGTCGTGGCGTGAATAAACGCATTAAGCTGTTTTTATGTTGTGCTGAAAATTTAATTTCAGGTCATGCTTATAAACTAGGTGATATTCTTACTTATAAAAATGGCACAACAGTTGAAATTGTTAATACCGATGCTGAGGGCCGCTTAGTACTTGCTGATGGCTTAATGGCTGCGGGTGAAACTGGCGCACCATTAATCATTGATGCGGCAACGCTAACTGGGGCTGCACTTGTGGCTGTAGGTCAAGAGTACAATGCATTATTTGGCCTTGATAAAGACTTTGTGCGTGAAGTACAAGATTTTGCAGAGCAAGAAATGGAGGCAGCATGGCCACTCCCTCTTGAAAAGTGGCACCAACAAAACTGCCCATCGCCTTATGCTGATACAGCAAATAGTCGCCCACAAAAAGGCGGCGGTTACGGCGGTGCGTCAAATGCTGCTGGCTTCTTATCGCGCTTTGTTCCTAACGATGGTAAAGGTTGGGTGCACATTGACCTTGCTGCAGCATTCAATATGGGTAGTACGAGTGAGTGGGCCGCGGGTGCTACAACACAAGGTATGCGCACGGTTGCTAGAACGTTGCTTGAAAAAGCTTAATTGAGTACTACACGAAGTATATTACCAAAAGCGCCTTTATTAGGCGCTTTTTTGTTTTTTAATGTGATTTACAAACTGATACAAGATTTTTTTCATCATTTAGTATAAAATCTCGCCCCACATTTTCTCATCAGGTGGTTAGTTTAAATTTCATTAACTACACTTGAATGATCAATTCACACTGGGGTCTCTATTTATGTCAGATAAGTGCTATATCACTGCGCAGCAGTTACTTGAAGATTCGTTTCGCGTTGCTGCTAAAGTTTATGAAGATGGTTTTCGTCCAGATTTCATCATTGGTATTTGGCGTGGTGGTGCTCCTATCGGTATCGCAGTACAAGAGTACTACGATTACAAAGGTATAGAGACAGACCATATTGCTGTTCGTACATCGTCTTATTACGGTATTAATCAGCAATCAAAAGAAATTAAAGTACATGGTTTGCATTATATTATCGAAAATGCCGACGCAGATGACTCGTTATTGATTGTTGATGATGTATTTGATTCTGGACGTAGTATTTTTGCTTTAAAAGAAAAACTTTCTGAATTAATGCGCTTAAATTTACCGCGAGATATTCGTGTTGCTTGCCCATATTACAAGCCTAAAAACTCAAAAGTAGACATGGTACCTGAGTATTATATTCATGAGTCTGATGAGTGGTTAGTTTTCCCTCATGAGCTGTCAGGTTTAACGCCAGATGAAATTATTGAAGGCAAGTCAGACTTAGCAAACATTCAAGATCTACTATTAAATAAATAGATTACCGCTTAGCTGAAGTGAGTATGTAGGTACATACTCACAATTGTGAAAAGCTATCAACATAGTTGCTTAGCTTTTCTATATCAACAACCTTGAGTCCTTGATTGCTTCTTACTATTAATCCTTTTTCTACCAGCTCTGTCACTACGCGGCGATAAGCACGTTCAGTGGTTGCGAACCGTTCGGCTTCTGCATTAACCGTAGGGTAGGCGCGTAGCAGTGTTGGGTTATTATTCTCAGCCCTTAATAAACAGTCTTTTGCGATGTTATAACTCAGTGGCAATAGGAGTTTATCGAGATTTATTTTCTGATTCTCTTGAAACTTAGCAGCAATAGTTTGTGCTGTGTACAAGCTGAGTTCTGGCTTTTCTAGCAACAGTGAGCGCCAATGTTTTAGCTCAATTAAGTTATAACTCACATCACTAAAACAGGTCACTGTGTAAATGCAGGGTAAGTTGTTTAGCGCTTCAATCTCGCCAATCAAGGTGTTATTACAATCAAGCTGGCCGAGTAAGAGTCTGCGGCCATTACCCACATCATAACTAAGCGACACAGTTCCGCTTCTAACTAATACAAGTTTAGACAGAGGTTGATCTTGATGGATCAGCACTTCTTTTTTTGCTTGTTGGTAACGACTTCCAGCAAAAGTAAGTAATTGCTCAACGAGATAACTTGAAAAATGATATTGAAACATTAACGCCGCTCTTCGGACAATTGTCCTATTTATTACACCTTAATGACGTTAGCATTAAGATTCTAAGAATTCACGCTAACTTGCTAGCTAGGCTATGCCTTGCTTTTACCTTCATTTCCCGTGTTAATGATTTTAAGCAAAGTATTCACTGTGCTTTATAAGGTTTTCAGTAAGTTAGCTTTTTTATTTTCATTGTTAAAGTAGCAATGAGTAAGTCAAAAAAAATGACAAGCTCTAATGCTAACCTAAAGCCTAGGAGAGAACAATTGAGTTGGGAATATTTAGGCTATTTAGCGTCTGCTTTGTTGGTCGCTTCTTTAACAATGAGTGATGTGGTTAAGCTGCGTTGGTTTAATTTGGCCGGATGTATTGCATTTACTTGTTACGGTATAGCAATTGACGCCATTCCTGTTGCATTCACTAATGGACTCCTGACGTTTGTAAATATCTACCATATTATTAAATTAAAGCGTCAGTCATCCACTGACGCTAAATAGTGACCGTTTAGCGGTCTCGTTGATATTTTAGTTCGCCACCAATCCATGTTTGCTTTACCTTGATATCATGAATTTGTGAAACTGGAACTGTAAAGTAGTCTTTGTTTATTAAAATAAAGTCAGCCCATTTACCTTGCTCTAAACTGCCTAATTTAAACTCTTGGTGAGCAGCATAAGCGCCGCCTAAAGTGAACGCTCGCAAAGCTTCATCTCTCGATAATAGCTCTTTTGGCCGCCAACCACCTTTTGGTAACTGGTTGTGATCCATGCGAGTAATGGCTGAATATAAACCATCGAATGGGTCAGCTAGTTCTACAGGAAAGTCAGAGCCCGCAGCCACAATTGAACCTTGCTCTAAAAATGTTTTCCAAGCATATGCACCGGTAAGTTGTTTATCGGTCAAGCGTTGTTCAGCCATATGCATGTCAGACGTGGCATGCACAGGTTGCATTGAGGGAATAATTTTTAGTGATTTGAAGCGAGGAATATCGTCGGGCGTAACAATCTGCGCATGCTCAATACGGTTACGTAACAAAATCCCCCCAGATTTTTTAAATACTTTTTCATAGGCATCTAATACGATACGGTTCGCTTTATCACCAATAGCATGGGTGTTCGCACTGAAACCATTTTCAAAGCTTAAGGTGAAAAGTTGTTCGAGTTTTTGCTGTGTTTCAAGCATTAAGCCATGGTAATTTTTTCGATCAGCATACTCATCAATTAGCGCAGCACCACGGCTACCCAGCGCACCATCGGCGTATACTTTCACGCTTCTGATTGACATGTAGTCATGCATATCTTTATAGCGACCCGCTTTTAACATGGTGTCTAGTTTTGGGTCGCTTGCGCTTAACATAGCAACAATTCTCAGCGGTAGAGTGCCTTGCTCGGCACGTTCTTTGTAAACTTGCCACGTATCATAATCAATACCCGCATCATGAGTTGATGTAATGCCTAAGCTGAGCAAATGTTTACCTGCATTATCTAAAGCAGTATTAATGCTGGCGTGGCTTGCTTTTGGTACATGTTGGGTTATTAGTGTTTCTGCTTTATCAATGAAGACACCTGAAGCTAGCCCTGAATCCAGTTTTAAAATTTCACCACCAGCAGGAGAGCGAGTGTCTTTTTCGATACCAGCAAGCGCCATGGCTTTCGAATTAACCCACACCGCATGGCCATCAACTCGAGACAGTACCACAGGCTTATCTTTTACATAGCGGTCTAAGTCTGCTGCCGTAGGAAATTGCGCGCCTGGCCATTGCTCTTGGTTCCAGCCACGACCAATGATCCAGCCTTGTTTATCTTTCGCAAATTCTGCGAGCTTTTTTCCTACCTCATCAACTGAGCGGGTATTTCTAACATCCAGTTGTGATAGGTTATTACCAAGGCCAATAACATGGCCATGAGCGTCAATAAGCCCAGGTAGTAAAGTCGCCTGTTCACCATCTAGGGCCGTTGCATCAGGATAACTGGCTTTTAAGGAGTCATTGCCTGTTTTGACCACCTTGCCGTCTTTAATAACCAGTGTTGAAAACTGCTTAGTATCCCCTTTATAGGTCGGTGTGTAGCCATTGACGTTATAGATGACCGTTGTGTTTGCAAAACAGGATAGTGATGCTGATGCGAGTAAGCCGATGATGAATTTCATAATTGTCTTGTTTTTATTGATTTATAAAAACAGTATCAGAGTTGTAATAAACTGCAACTACTTGAACAAAAATGGCAGGGGAAGGGTGCTTGGCACACCCTCAATTTATTTGCTAGCGTAAACTTCAAACTCTGCGAGCGATAACTTGTTATCTTTGTCTTTATCGTAACTTTGAAAACGAGACCAAAGTGCTGGGTCTCGTGCTGATTCAGAGCGACTTAAATAGCCGTCATCATTGCGATCAAGTTGTTTAAACTTCTCACCAATACTGCCAGAGGCTAAGCTCATAGTACTAAAAAGAAAACATGAAACTAAGCTGGTGATGGTTAATCTTGTCATTGTTTGTTAGCTCTTACTTGTTAAATAATTTTTAAACTCAAGGAGTGATATGCGCTTGTCATTATCTTGATCCCACTGACTTATACGCTTTTTAAGATGAGGCTGAGGCGTAAGTTCGTCAGGGCTTAAATAGCCATCTTTATCCTTATCGAGATGATTAAAACGTTGTTTTACATCTAATGCAAAGCTATTAAAGCTAAACGTAATAAGGATTAGTGAAATAACTGAGACTATTTTCATACTGCGCTCCTTGTTAGTGAAAGTGCTTGCCATAATTTAATTCCCAAAATTAAATCCGTTTACACACTCCCTCAGGGATTATGGCAAACACTTTAAGTCGTTAAAGTTTGAATTTCTCAAACTCTTGCTCTGATAGAACCTGATCGTCATTTTTATCTAGATCAGCAAACTGCTTCAGTAAGTCCTCATGTTGTGTGGCTTCTGTAAGCGAAATTTCACCATCGGCATTCGTATCAAATTTAGCGAAACGTACATCCATTTGTGATGCTAAAACGGTCGCGCTGATCACTAAAAACATCAGCGAGAAAGCGGCAATAAGTTGTTTCATTACAATCTCCTATTGAACAAACAATTGAAATTCTGAAAAAGAAATTTGGCCATCTTGATTCGTATCAATTTGTGAAAAGTTGTCGTGTAACAGTGCGTCTTCCGATGCCTCTGATTCACTTAAAGTGCCGTTACTGTCTTTGTCCAGTTCTTTAAAAGAATCATTTAAATTAAGGGCATAAGTCGCTGTTGAGATACAACACACAGCCGTCAGCACAGCAAGGGCTAATTTCTTCATTTTAATTCCTAAGAAAATTAATTATTTACTCTAATACAAAAACAATGCCAAAGTTAAAATTTCTTAATTATCATACTGTTATGTGTTTTTGAGCGTGTGTCGGTAGAAATTCTTACATGGTTTTGTGTCTTTTTTGCAACGGGAAAATAAACTTTTAAATTTAACCTTTTAAAATCAGTTGTTTAGTTTGTCTCCAAATTGCAACGATATTGATTTTTTAGTGAAAATAGTGCTGAATTTCAGATAAAATTCAGCCAGTGTATAACTTAGCTCATAGATAATTTATACCTGTCACACCTTGAAGGAAACCTATGCAAAGGCAAGCTAGCAGCAAGTTCAAACACCTACTCGATTGGCGTCCCAACTTAATCGGGCAGTTTGTATTTAGTACTCTTTTATCGTTATTGCCTTTATCTTTGGTGGTGATCCTATTTTTAAATGCGCTCAACAAGCAGCTTGCTGTCACTCAAAAAATAGTGAGCGATAACTACTTAGTAACCAAAACATTTAATAGTCTTAAGCAAGACCTAAATAGCCTTGAGCGAGCAACGAGGCAAAACTGGGTGTTGAAAAGTGAATCACTTGATACCTTAATTGCAAATAAATGGCAGTCATCTTTGCAAAGCATTGATGAGCTAATTTTTTTGAGTCCCTCACCAGATTACGTTAACCAATGGCAGCAGCTGGCTGATGTGTTGAGCTTTGCTCAGCAACACTTAGTAGATGAACAAAAGCAAGATGGTGAGCTGTTTGCACCAGCCAGTAAACTAATTGCAGAGCAAACGGTGTGGCTACGTGATCAGAATGAATTACGCATCACGAAAAACCAACAACACTTAAAAACCTTACAAGCGTCATTTATAAATTGGCTATTGGCATTGATCCCTATTACTTTGCTGGTGAGTGGCGGGTTTTTATGGCGGATCAGTGGGCGTTTACGCGAATTGACATCTGTTATCGATAAACTGGGACAAGGACATTGGCAACAAAATATTTCTGTTAAAGGTTCTGCTGAGTTGATTGAGTTGGGCAACAAGTTACAGTGGGTACAAGCGCAACTACATATGCTTGAACAGCAAAAAGATACATTCTTACGTCATGTTACACATGAATTAAAAACCCCATTGGCTTCTATGGTTGAAGGAACAGATCTACTTGTTGATGAAATAGTTGGACCTATTAATGCAGAGCAGCAAGCAGTATTAGAGCTTATTACGCAAAGTATGGCGCGGTTACGCATTATGATTGAAAGCCTTTTAAATTATAATGCAATTCGCACCAGTAAGGAGAGCATCACCGAATTAGACTTTTCGGTGATGATGAGCAAAATAGAGCGACATTTTGAACATCGCCTAATAGCGCGAGACCAATCGTTGCTTTGGTTAAATGAGTTACCTAGCCGCTCTCTTTATATTTCAACGGAATTATTAGAAATGATTTTAGTGCAGCTTATTTCCAACGCATTAAAATTTTCACCAGAAAAAGAAGCAGTTACCATTAAGGTGACATTTAAACACAGTAAGCTTATGGTGTCGGTGAGCGATCTTGGCATTGGTGTCGATGAATCCGAAAAAATGTCTATTTTTGGTGCATTTTATCAAGGTAAGAATGCCAAAAACCAAGCTGAGATGGGCAGTGGCTTAGGACTTACTATTGTGAAAGAAACAGTTGAACAATTAAACGGTGAACTAAAGCTTGAAGACAACGACCCACATGGCTGCTGTTTTACCGTAATATTACCAATTCAATTAACCCAGGGAGTTAACTGATATGGGCTTAGCTAATAAAGCCAATTTTATGATGATTGCTGCACTAATGCTCTCGGGCTGTTCGTTGCTAGAACCTAAGCCTGTAACAGAGCAAACGCAGCAAGTAGTTAATAAAAAACATGTAACACCCGAAGAGGGAGAGCCAAATCCCAAGCCGCGTCCGAAAAGTGAGCCAATGTATCCGCCTGCAAATATTGTTATTGCTTGGCATGCCCAGCAATGCGGAGGCTATAAAAACACACATAAAAAAGTAAGTTATGTCGGTGAAAAAGAAATCAAAGCGTTGTTTAAATCACTGTGTCTAGAGAGCGAAGCAAATCCAGAAAAAACCTTGGAGTTACTAGACAAAACAGATCAAGCTTACTATTGGCCAGATGATATAAAGCAGTACCTTTGGCTTCAAAAGCAAAGTGTTAAGCAGCATTTAAAAGCGAAACAAGCAAAGCAAGCATTAACCGAAAAAATGGAAAAAACACTGTCGTCACTGGCTACGATTGAGCAGCAACTTCTTCTTCGCGAAGAGACTAAGGAGCAGTAAGTATGAATGAAGTAAGTAAACCTCGCGTGTTACTAGTGGATGATGACGCGAGTTTATTAAAGCTGTTAGCAATAAGAATCGAGTCTAAAGGTTATCAAGTGAGTACTGCTGAAAGTGGCATTGTGGCTCTTCAAGAACTTAAAAATAAAACCTACGACGCGGTAATTACCGATTTAAGAATGGACGAAATGGACGGGATGGCGCTGCATCGTCAGTTGCAAAGCCGCTACCCATCTATGCCTGTCATTATGATGACAGCGCATGGTTCGATTCCTGATGCAGTCGAGGCGACAAAGCAGGGGATTTTTGCATTTATTACAAAGCCTGTTGATAAAGATGAGTTATTTGACAGCTTAGCAAAAGCAATAGAGATCCATGGCGTGCACGGAGAGGAAGCGCCCACTCAAACCAATATCGTGACGCGAAGCGGCGCGATGCTGCATTTACTTGAACAGGTTAAGTTACTGGGGCCGACACAGGTTAACGTACTCATATCTGGTGCCAGCGGCACAGGTAAAGAACTACTTGCACAAGCAATCCATCAGCATAGCCACGTTAGTGACGGTCCATTCGTAGCGATTAACTGCGGTGCAGTACCTGGTGAGCTATTAGAGTCGGAATTATTCGGGCATAAAAAAGGTGCCTTTACAGGGGCTGTGAAAGATCATCAAGGTTTATTTCAGCAAGCACAAGGCGGCACACTGTTTTTAGATGAAATTGGTGATATGCCACTGAACTTACAAGTGAAGTTACTACGCGTATTACAAGAGAAAACGATTCGCCCTGTTGGTTTCCAAGAAGAAATTCCAATTGATGTCAGAGTTGTATCTGCCACTCATAAAAACCTTCCTGAAGCGATAAATAACCAACAGTTTAGAGAAGATCTTTATTATCGATTGAACGTTGTTAATTTAAAGCTACCACCTCTTTGTGAACGCCGTGAAGATATAAGCTTACTGGCACAGCATTTTGCAGGGCAGATAGCAAAGCGCATGAATCAAGACGAAAAACGTTTTGCAAGCGATGCGATGCATGCGCTAGTGAGGTATGATTGGCCTGGTAATATTCGCCAACTACAAAACGTGATTGAACAAGTTGTAGCCTTGACGCCAGGCGGAGTTATTTCTGCTCAACTGGTGGAATCTGCACTCAATAGTAATGTAAGTATTGCGGAACCACTTTCGCTGAATGATGCGAAAAAAGAGTTTGAGCGCGACTATCTAATCAATACCTTAAAGATGGCAGCCGGCAATGTCGCAGAGGCCGCTAAGCTTGCAAAACGGAACCGTTCAGATTTTTATAAGCTAATAAAAAAACACAACATTAATGTAGAAAACTTAATGTAGAGCTAGCATAAGGAAAATTCATGTCACTTTTTTTAGTCTACCTTGGTGGACGTATTCAAGGTTGCCACATAGAAATGCATGATGTGCGATTTGTGGTGGGAAGCACAATTGAACAAACATACTCAAAATTAAAAGCACAGTGGGTCGGTGATAAAAACAATGTGCACATGGATAGTTACATGCAAATTCAGCACATTGATGGATACAAGGTAGAGGTTGTTGAAGAAGCGCACGGACAACCTGAAAAACTATATTTTGTGAATCTAGGTGCCTATCGTGCTGATAGGTTGGCAGAGCAGCATGATTTTGCACTCTATGTTGCTCGCAGCAGTGAAGAAGCTAAACAACGTGCGAAAGAGTCTTTACTTGCAGGGCTAAGCCATCTCCATAAGGATGATTTACACGATGTCGATGATTGTTTTGCGATTGACTTGCTCGATAGTCACTTATCAATCAAGTTAACTCCAAGCGGGCAATCACAAGCAATGAAACCGGATTGGTTTGGTTATCACGTTTTATAAACTAATCCTGATTATCGCTTTTACTAGCAATTTTAAAGGCGATAATCACTAGGCCAAATAAAGCAAAAGGCAATGCAGCTAGTAAATACTCCACTGTATGATTGTCTTGATAATTTGGCTGAAGTAAGAAGTGTCCTACGACACAAAGCAGAATAGCGACGAATAAAACAGGCAGTAAGATCAGTTCTTTTTTTGGAGAGTGTTTTTTCATAACAAAGCGTCACATTGCAAAGGTGCGCTATTGTAATGAGCTAAGATTGATTAGGTCAAATAACTTGGTGACTTATATTGCGCTGCATCAATTTTTTTATTGGCCGCTTTTTTTACAGGCTTTTTAGGTTTGACTGGTTTGTCAGCTGTATCATTACAGTTATACAGTCCCATAATAAACTCTATTTCCTCGCGTTGTAATCCAGACTGCATGATACCCCCCTTAATGTCGAATTTACCATTTATACGACAAATACTAAGCAGTTGAAGCTGAATTATCGGTGAATAATGCGTCATTAAACTGTAATCATATGTAACACAAATTCGCTTATTTAATAGGCAGCTCCACAGTAAACACAACACCCGTGCCATCATCTAAATTTTCAGCGGCTACTTTACCGTTATGGTAATCGCAAATAAGCCTTACAATATAAAGACCTAAGCCTAAGTGGGGCTGCTGTTGATGTTGCTGACTTCTCACCGAGACCATTGAGTCGAAAATGTGTTCAACTAAACCGTCAGGTAGCAGAGGTCCTTGGTTGCTGATTTTTAATAATGCATGTTGCTCTTGCTTGATTAAGCTGACTGAAATTGTGCTTTGTGAAGTTTTAAACTCAAGTGCATTGTTGATGAGCTTATCAAGCAATTGAGCAATAAACTCGGGTGCGCCACTGACATTTAACGGCTCTTTACAAAGCGACAAGGTAAATAGGCTTTCACCATAGGTTATTTGATAGCCTTGCATGCAGCCTGTGATCACCTTGCTCAGATCAAATTCTTCAGCTTCGGCGCTTTGAATACTTTGTTCAAGACGCGTTGCTTCGCTCATGGTGGTAATAATTTTACCCAACCGCTCAACCCCTTCACTGGCACGGTCGAGGTATTTTTGACTCAATTCAGATTGCGGCTGCATCTGTAAGTTTTCAAGTGATGAGCGAACAACAGCCACAGGCGTGCGTAGTTCATGGGAGAGTCGTGATGACATATTTTCTAAGTAATCAGTATAACCACTTAAACGACTAACAATATTGGCAAAGCTACGAGAAAGGTCACCAATTTCATCATTCGAATCGGCATAGGTTATTTTGCCAGTAATACGCCCTTGGGCATCAATGGCTTGTTCGGCATTATCACGCAGGCGGCGAATACGGCTGGAAATTCGTGACGCAAAAAAGAACAGGGTCACAGTGCCCACAAGCATCACCGCTAAAATGACATTAAATAGCTTCTCTAGCGACTTATTACGCAGAGTGCGCACGCCATTGGTGGTTTCTTCTGCGATTACTGCACCAATCACTTTATCTTGGATCCAAATAGGGTAGGCAGCAGATAAAATAACGGCTTTGTTATCTGGGGTTAAGCGCCATGATGATGCGGGTTTACCATTTAAAGCACTGGCTATATGAGTACCTTGCATCGCAGCGACATCATGTAAGGTATCAATAAATTCATTTTCTGGGCGAGTTAATATTTTATAGTAAAGAGGATGCAAATAATCTTGCTCAAAGCGTTGCCACCACGTTGTTGCGGGCGCATCTTTTAGGCCGTCTGCCCAAACGCCATCGGCATGATGAATTGAGCCTGATTGCGCAAGTACACGATGATGGTTATCGACGACCCAAATTCGACTGCCACTGTGGCCCATGCCTTTCAAAATACGGTTAATTTCTGGCGAAGGCACTAAAACAGAGCCGATATCATTGGGATTTTGTAGGTTTGAGGTCGACATAAGCTGAGGCTCAGCTTTGCCTTCATCCCAATCTTCAATCGCAAAACCGAGCTTATTACCTAACATCGAAAGCGGAAAACGCAGCTCTATGTTATACCCCGTGTCGGTGCTTTTAAAATACCCCTGAATTTTAGTGACCGGCTGTTGTGTTGAAGCATCAAAGGCATTGACCCAACCATCTTGACGGGCAGCCACCACATAACGTTTAAATTCACCTGCAGGTGTTTTTAACATGATCTGTAAGTGATCGTTGCGGGTAAAGCTAAGCACATTTTTAGCACGATACACCAAAGAGCTGTCTGTGACTTTAAACGCCGCATAAAGGTAGTTTTCGTATTTGCCCACCATGTGATCAAAACTAAGATCACTCTGTTGATGATCATTGCTTAAACTTTGTAAGTAGCGCTTATCATAATGCCAAAATAAGCTTTGATAAGGCTGCCACTCCGACAGTTTACCATCAAGTTGAATCGGGTTATTTAGGTTGTAAGCGTATAAATCACGGCCTTTTACCACTTGATCTAAAAAGTTGGTTTGCGAGTCAAACAAAGCGGGGCGCTCATGTAATGCGGTGGCGAGTGCACGTGTTGTGCCTACTAAGGTTTTTTCTTGCCCTTGCCTTAAGAACTTTTCCATTTCCCACACATACTCATAGCCAAGCCAAGGTAATAAAAATAAAAAGCAGGATAAGAAAATAAACTTTGTTCTAAGCCCCAAACGCAGCATTAAGCTTGCTCCCAGCGATAACCCATACCGTAAACTGTATCAATGCAGTCAAATGCATCATCTAAAGCAATAAATTTTTTTCGAATGCGTTTTACGTGCGAGGTAATCGTGCTGTCATCAACATAAATTTTCGCATCACTCATTAATTCGTTACGGCTTTTAACATGACCTGGACGCTGCGCAAGTGAATGCACCATCCAAAATTCTGTTACAGTTAAATCAACCAGTTGCTCTTGCCAAAAAACCTGCATGCGTTGGGTATCTAACTTTAACGTGCCGCGATGCAAAAGAGCGGTTTGATCGGCGGGTTGATCAAATGCATCGAGGCGTCTAAATAGTGCGCCAATTCGCGCAGCAAGATGCGCCATGCTGATGTCTTTGGTTAAATAATCGTCGGCACCCATGCGCAGGCCACACACGGTATCAATTTCGCTATCGCGAGCGGTTAAAAATATAATCGGTAAAGTTTTAGAAAGGCTGCGTAGAGTTTGGCAAAGTAAAAAACCACCATCTACTTCATGGCCAAGACCAATATCAACAATGGCTAAGTCTGGTAAAGATTGACTAAATGCCAGTTCAGCACTTGCTCTGTCAGCAAAACCTACCACCTGATAGCCCTGAGCACTGAGCATTTCTGCGTAGTTTTCGCGGATTGCTGTTTCATCTTCAACGATTGCTATTTTCTTCATTGTTAATACTTACTTAAATTCTTTCTATAGCGAACTATACCTAATTTTTTGCCTTGCGTACTGGCAAAAATGCGATTGCCATTTTTCTGCCACAATTGCTCAGCAGTTTGCCTTTTTTGATCCCCTTTATTGCCATTTCGACTTGTTTTAATAGCTCCATACCAAGTTCGCAACACCAACCAATGTTGCCAAGCAATTAAGTAAAAAAAGGATTAAACCATGAAAAAATTAATTATTGCCGCTGTCATTACCACTGCTTTATCAACAACACAGTATGCGGTTGCTGCAAATCAAACAAAGCAAGATACACCAAAAGAAACAGCGATAGGCCTTAGTGCTGGTGCCGTAGTTGGCGGCTTAGTCGGCGGTCCAATTGGCGCGTTTGTGGGCGCATTTGCAGGCGGCTTAATTGGTGAAAAAGAAGCGGCAGAAAACACCATTGATGAACAAGCTCACGCATTAGTCGTAATGAAAGAGCAAACCGCAGATTACCAACAAGTGATAGCCGATAACGCCGCCCTAAGTGAGCAGCTTGAATTATTAGCGGATGAAAAAGAGCAGTTACTACAAGCCCAGCTTAATACTTTACTGGCCATGACGGTGCAGTTTAAAACGGGCTCTAGTGAAATTGCCCCGCACTTTGCTAATCAACTCGACAAAGTAGCTCAGTTACTGATTGCCCAGCCAAATCTGGCTATCGATTTAAATGGCTTTGCAGATCAGCGCGGTGATGAGTTGGCTAATTTAATGCTTTCAAAGCAGCGTGTAAATGCCGTGCAAAGCTACTTAATTAAACAAGGCGTGCCGCATACCCGCTTAACTGCAACCGCCTTTGGTGAGCAGCAAAGTGTTGCTGATTCAAATAACTACGAAGACAACATCTTTGACCGCCGCGTAACATTGACGACGCGCCCTGTGACACAAAGTAGTTTGCGTACAGCGCAAAGTAACCACTAATTCATCGGTCGATGGAGTGACTAATTATGTTGAGTAAACGTACCAAAAGGCTCATGTATATGAGCCTTTTCATCCTGCTGTTAGGTTATGCTGTTAGCCCTGTGTTCGCTGCTAACGCTAGTGCCGAATTGCGTTTTTATGATGACTCAAATAGACAGGTGTCGTCGGGGTTACTAGTGAAAAACGATGTCACTATGACACTCACGGGGCTGATTAATCATGTTGTTGTTAAACAACGTTATCAAAACCCACATCCATTTGCGGTCAATGCCCGCTATGTGTTTCCGTTACCTGATGAAAGTGCTGTGCATGCCATGCAAATGCAAATTGGTGAGCGCATTATCACAGGCAATATTACGCTTAAGCAGCAGGCTGAACAGCAATTTGTGCAAGCTCAAAAGCAGGGTAAACGTGCCGCTTTAGTGCGCCAGCAACGTGCTAATATTTTCTCTACTGATGTGGCAAATCTTGGAGCAGGGGAAGAAATTGAAATTACCTTGCAATACCAAGAGATCATCGGTTTTCGTGATGGTGTATTTTCGTTGCGTTTTCCGACCACTATTACGCCGCGATACGAACCTTTAACGGCAGATCTTCAGCAAACAGTTAATACAGAGAAAAAGTTTGAGCCAACAACTGACACAGAGCAAGTGGCATCAGCTTGGCTAAAACCTGTTTTTCACCATGCTAAAAGCCAAGAGTCTGATGCGAGCCTAAACCTTGCAATTTCGATGGATATTGGCCTAGAGCTTAGTTACATCAACGCCAACTTAGACGGTATGCAAGTCGATAACCCGAGTTTTGGCCGTTATCAATTATCGCTTAATCGTGACATTCCGATGGATAGAGACTTTCAGCTAACATTTAAACCCCTTGATAAAGCTCACTCACAGGCTGCATTTTTTACCGAAACAGTCGCAGGGCAAGAGTATGGCTTATTAATGCTAGTGCCGCCAAGCGATCACTTTACCTCGCAAGCACGGCTTCCCCGTGAGATGGTGTTTGTTGTTGATACCTCAGGTTCAATGCATGGTCAATCTATGGAGCAGGCAAGGCAGGCCTTGTTTTATGCCTTATCGTTACTGGATGAAAATGACAGTTTTAATGTCATAGGTTTTGATAACGAAGTCTCGCTATTAAGTGACACGCCGATGATTGCTAATGATTTTAATATTCGCCGCGCTGAACGCTTTATTTATGGCCTTCAAGCAGATGGTGGCACCGAAATCGCAAAAGCACTGACGCAGGTACTTGATGGCAAACAGCATGATGGCTTTGTACGCCAAGTGGTGTTTTTAACCGATGGCAGTGTGGGTAACGAAACGCAGTTATTTAAGCAAATTCAATCTGACTTGGGTGACAGCAGGCTTTTTACTGTGGGTATTGGCAGTGCGCCTAATAGCTTTTTTATGACCAGAGCGGCTGATATTGGCCGTGGTACTTTTACTTTTATTAGTAGCACTAGTCAAGTACAGCCAAAAATGCAGCTGCTTTTTGATAAGCTGGCACATCCTGCTGTTACAGAGCTTGCGTTTGAAGGCGATAAAGCAGCACTTGAATACTGGCCTTCGCCGTTACCTGACTTGTATTTTTCAGAGCCGGTTTTGGTTGCCATGAAGCTTGATGGCAGTCAGCACTTAACATTAAAAGGGCAAACAAACACAGGACCCATGACCATTAACTTAGCAACGGCCAATGCTGCAAACGGTGAAGGTATCGCTAGACTCTGGGCAAGACAAAAAATTAAGTCACTGCTGCTTTATAACGAAAAGGATGCGGTGCGCGCAGAAGTTGAAGCATTGGCACTTCAGCACCATTTGCTCAGCCCTTTTACAGCCTTTATTGCGGTTGATAACTATGCGGGTAATGAGATTGCAGAGCGTTCAATGCAAGTAGCCAACAAACTCCCTAACGGCATGACGCTACCGCAAACCGACGGACAAAGCCGCGTATTTATGCTACTTGGGTTACTGTTACTTGCTTTTTCGGGGTTATGGCAATGGCGACGCTAAAAAAAGCGTTGCCAGTTTGCAGCGCCTTACTTGGCATCGCATTACTTGCCAATGGCGGTTATATGCAGGCGAAAGCTTGGCTTGCGCAGACGCTAATTGAGTCGGCTTGGCAGCAAGCTTTGCAAAGACCTAATGAGCAAGTGAGGCCTTGGTTTTACGCCGATGGTTATGTCACCGCGCGCATAAATTGGCCAAGTCAGCAGCAAGAGTTGACGGTACTTGCTGGTGCGTCGGGGCGAAACCTCGCGTTTGCCCCTGGGCACTTTTTACCAAGTGGAGAACTTGGCAGCAAAAATGGGGTAGTGATTGCCGGTCATAACGACACCCACTTTGCATTTCTAAAACATGTCGCTGTAGGTGAGCAATTCTCTATGCAGTTGCAAAATGGCCAGGTTGAACACTATCAAGTTCGCAGCATTGATGTTATTCATCAAAGCGAACAGGGCTTTTTAGCGCAATCAGGCCTTTATTTATTAACCTGTTATCCTTTTGATTCGTTAGCGTCAGGAACTGAATTTAGGCTATTGGTATCCGCTGATAAATTATCGTCGTCTACGTCAACTTTGAGCTCTTGATGACGTTGACTAACAATAACACCGGCGAATACCACCGCAATACTCACCCATTGCCACACAGTTAGTACTTCGCCTAGTAGGATGGCTGACAAAATTAACGCAAAAATAGGAATGAGGTTAGAGTAGGCGGCAGCTGTTAATACCGACACTTTACTGATGGCGTAATTGTACATGCCATAGCCACCTAACGTGACACATGAGCCTAAATATAGAATGCTCAATAGGGCACTTAAATCATGCTGATTTTCGCTCGGTAGTTCGATAAAAAATAAAAAAGGCGCAAAGAACAAGCTACCACTAAAACCTTGAATTGCAATTAAGGTAAGGGGTGAATAGCGTGTCACTAAGTGTTTTACGCTTACGGTATAAAAGGCGGCGCACACCATCGCCATCAGTTCTAAAAAGTTACCAAGTAGTGGATTAGGGGCTTGTTCAGTGCTTGGTGATAACAGCGTTAATAAAATACTGCCACCAATACACAAGGTAAAACCAACGACAATAGCTTTACTGATGTACTCTTTTAATATTAAGAACGCCAAAATGGCGACAATAATTGGTAAACAAGAGACGATTACCCCTGCTTGTGATGCTGACGTGTATTCAAGGGCATGCCCTTCAAATAAATAATAAAAACAGGGTTCAGCTAATGACATACCAATTAAATACTTCCAGTCACCTTGTTTAAACTCAAAGCGGATCACATAGCGCCATAAACATAAACAAATCAGTAATGTGGTTAGCATTCTTAAAAAAATCACTAACACAGGGTCGTAAACATTGATTGCGTGCTTTAACGCAATGTAAGAGCTACCCCATAAAAAGGTCGCGATGATTAAGCATATACTGGCTGGCATAGGTGTCGATATTGAGTAAAAAACGAGAGCGTGATCCTAGCATGAATTTTTTTTACTTGTTCAAAAACTGTTAACTGGTATATATAAATTCTCTATTATTTATTACAGACTTTAAAACACACATGCAAAGGCCACACGTCGTTGTTGTAAAGCTAGGTACAAGTGTATTGACTGGCGGTACAGACAAATTAGATAAAGCACATATGGTTGAACTTGTTCGCCAATGTTGCGAATTAAAAAAACAGGGTTATCAGGTTGTTTTAGTATCAAGTGGCGCGGTTGCTGCTGGACGCGAGCAACTAGTTACCCCCTGTGGCCGTTCTTTGATTGAAAAACAAATGCTGGCCGCAATTGGTCAAGGGCAGCTTATTCATATTTGGCAGAGCTTGTTTGCTTTATATGGTGTGAATGTTGGGCAAATGCTACTGACTCGCGCCGATGTAGAAGACCGTGAACGTTATTTAAACGCTCGCGATACCTTAAATGCGCTACTTGCTCACAATGTGGTGCCAATTATTAACGAGAATGACGCCGTGGCCACCGCCGAAATTAAAGTCGGTGATAACGATAACTTATCTGCTTTAGTCGCGATTTTAGCAAATGCGGAAAAGCTGTTACTGTTAACTGACCAAGAAGGGCTATTTACTGGCGATCCTCGCTCTGATGCCAATGCAACACTTATCAACGAAGTTGAGCATATTAATGATGAACTCAGAGAGCTTGCTGGTGGCAGTGGTACAACACTTGGAACCGGTGGTATGGCAACCAAGCTGCAAGCTGCCGATATTGCACGTCGCGCGGGTGTTGAGGTGATTATTGCCAAAGGTGTGGGCAAAAATGTGATTTTAAATTGCATGGCCGACAAGCTTCCTGGTACACGTTTTTTAAAACTTACAGCGCCAAAAGATGGCCGCAAAAAGTGGTTACTTGCAGGGCCTAAAAGTACGGGGCAATTAGTGATTGACGATGGTGCAAGCCTTGCGCTTAAAGAGCGTGGCGCGAGCTTACTAGCAAAAGGTGTAAAGACTGTGCGAGGACAGTTTGAGCGCGGTGATGTGATTGAAGTAGTGTCTAATCAAGGGCAGTGTATTGCTAAAGGTCTTGTTAATTTTAACCACCAAGAAATTGATCAAATTAAAGGCTGCCATTCATCGCAAATAACCGAACTACTTGCATTTGCACCCAGCAGTGAAGTTATCCATCGAGATGATATGATTTTACTGTAGTTTTTTAGTAATTTTTATAAAGTTAACTAGACTAAAGTTATAGTTAGTTTAGGGGGCTTTCTAAATGCCAGCAAACGCTTGCGGACATGACTGGATAATCTCAATAACGCAACAAGAAGAAGAGCCTGAACTTGATCAGGCGCTTATCAATGCGGTGACGGAGCTCGAAGAGTTTTCACGGTTCGCTATTTATGTGAACAAGTTATTCAAACCTGGGCTACCAGCTCGTTTACTTAACAAAGACTCAGTTATTGAAGAGTTAAATGAGCATGAAGTAAGTGAGTTAATAGAGAAAGTCAGTCGCAACAAAATTCGCATTAGCCGCAATTATGGGGTTATTTCTACCTATGTGCCCATTTACCATATAGGAAATGTGATGGGTGTGCTGGTGATAGAGTCTGAAAAAGAGCTTTCAGATCGCTCAAGTATGTTAGCCATTTATATGCTAAATATCTATGCTAACCAATTGTCATTGCTACACAAGTCTAAATTAGATCCCCTTACTGAGCTATTAAATAGACAAACCTTTGATAAAAAAGTGATTGATATCGCAGCAGAAGCGACACTTGAGCCAAAAGATCATCAATACCATCCTCACTGGTATCTGGCGATGGTGGACATTGATCATTTTAAACGTGTTAATGATAATTTTGGTCATGTTATTGGTGATGAAGTTATTTTACTGGTAGCCCAATTGCTTAAAAATAATTTTCGCATTGAAGACTATGTTTTTCGTTACGGTGGTGAGGAATTTACTGTTTTGTTTCAAGCGTCTGATGAAACAGATGCGCGCAATGCACTTAATCGTTTTCGTGCTTGTGTCGCAGAGTATCCTTTTCCTCAAGTTGGAAATCTAACCGTCAGTTGCGGTTTTTTACCTATTTGTGAGTTTGAAATGGTCGCAAGCCTTGTTCAAAAAGCAGATGTTGCACTATATCATTCTAAAAATAATGGTCGTAATCAGGTAACATCGTACGCTGAGCTAGGGATTCAAGAGAGCAAGCGCCCTGATGACTCAATAGAGCTTTTTTGAATCTGTTGTCGCGATTATTGCTGTGTTAAAATTGCCCACCATCAATTTTAATCAGTATGAGATTTTACATGAAGTTTGTTCGTTGGTTACTCGGTCGCATTATTTTATTCTTTGATTTTATTTTTACACCACGCAGTAAAAAACGTCCTGCGGCTGAGCAAGCTGCACTTGATTCAGTGACATCGCAATTTAAATTGTACCAATTCAAAGCATGTCCTTTTTGCGTAAAAGTACGTCGTGCTATTAAGCGTCAAGGCTTAGCCATTGAAACCCGTGATGCGAAAGGTAACCAGCAATTTCGTCAAGAGTTACACGAGCAGGGTGGAAAAATTAAAGTACCTTGTTTACGTATTGAAGAAAACGGCCAAGTAACTTGGTTGTACGAATCAAACGATATCATTGCTTATTTAGATAAAGTCGCTGCATAAAGCGGCTTTTCACTTCGATTATAGCCCGTGCTGTGCTAGCATTTGGCAAATTTTTAATTGTCTTTTGAGAGATATAACCATGACAATTCGCACCCGTGTTGCTCCGTCACCAACAGGTGACCCGCACCTAGGTACTGCATACATCGCATTATTTAACTACTGTTTTGCTAAGCAGCAAGGCGGTGAGTTTGTGTTACGTATTGAAGATACAGACCAAGTTCGTAGTACACCAGAATCAGAGCAAGCTATTATGGATAGCTTACAATGGTTAGGCTTAAACTGGGATCATGGTCCAGATGTGGGCGGTGAGTTTGGTCCATACCGTCAATCTGAGCGTAGCGATTTATATAAGAAATTTGCGCATCAGTTAGTTGAACAGGGTAAAGCATTTTACTGTTTTGCAACCAGCGAAGAGCTAGACCAAATGCGTGAAGAGCAAATGGCCGAAGGCCTACGCCCTAAATACGATGGTCGTGGTTTAAATCTTTCAGAAGACGAAATCAAAGCGAACCTTGAAGCAGGTAAGCCATACGTAATACGTATGAAGATCCCAAGTGAGGGCACGTTTAAGTTTAACGACTACCTACGTGGCGAAATTGAGATCCCATGGGAAAACGTAGACATGCAAGTGCTACTTAAAGCAGATGGCTTCCCAACATACTTCCTTGCTAACGTTGTTGATGATCACCACATGCAAATTAGCCATATCTTCCGTGGTGAAGAGTGGATCAACTCAGCGCCTAAGCTATTAAAATTATACGAAGACTTCGGTTGGGAAGCGCCAGTACTTGGCCACTTACCGTTACTACGTAACCCAGATAAGTCAAAATTATCGAAACGTAAAAACCCAACTTCAATCAATTACTATAAAGAAATGGGTTACCTACCAGAGGCGCTATTAAACTATTTAGGCCGTATGGGTTGGTCAATGCCTGATGAGCGTGAAAAGTTCACCTTAGATGAGATGATTGAACACTTTGATATGAAGCGTGTATCACTGGGTGGGCCTATTTTCGACGTGGATAAGCTTAGCTGGTTAAACGGTATGTGGATCCGTGAGAATTTATCTGATGCAGAACTAATGCAACGTTTTGTTGATTGGAAATTTAATTCTGAGCTATTCGCTAAAGTATTACCAGAAGCAAAAACACGTATTAATACGCTTTCAGACATGGTTGACCTTGCGGGTCACTTTGTGGGTGGTATTCCAAGTTACGACCCTGCGCTATTAACGGCAGGTAAAGCGGGTGAAGATGTAACTCGCCAAGCATTACAGTTCTTTATCTGGCAACTTGAAGGCTTACGCAGCTGGGAGAAGTCAGAGATTTTTGCGATTGCAAAAGCGGTTGCAACTTTCCATGAATTGAAGATTAAAGACTTCCTTGAGCCAATTTTTGTGGCTATCACAGGGAAGACTTCATCAACATCGGTTCTTGATGCGATGGAAATTTTAGGTTCTGACCTTTCACGTGCACGTTTACGTGTGGCACTCGCGCATATTGGTGTATCGAAGAAGCAAGCGAAAAATATTGAGCGTGCTTATCGGGATTATCCACAAGCATAGCTTTACTATGCAATCTACAATAAAGCCGAGCTCAGCTCGGCTTTATTGTTTTCGCCTCTAAACCATCTACTTCAGTAGGTGGTTATCACCATTTAAGCTATGCATGGAAAAATACTCATGTTAATGCCTTAGTTGATTTTTTATTGAATGATTTTGTGTGGAAATAGTTCGTCAGTTTTTATTTAGTAACGGTTGTGTACAAAAAGATACAAGATCGCCCAGAGTGTTTTCTAAGCACTCTTATGTTTTTTGTTCTTAAACGTTGAATTGTGAACAGATTCGACCTCTCTCCCCATTTTTTCTGGTAGAATAGTCAGGTTATAAGTAGTTTAAGCAGTGAACAATTATGTTAAGTCCTTATTATCAGCAGCACGCTGATTATGTTTCTATCTCTCGTGAGCAGGGAAGTCGTTTTGCTAAGTCTGTAGCGGATGATTTCAATCCACTTCACGACATCGACGCAAAAAAGTTTTGTGTACCCGGTGATCTTCTTTTTTCACTTGTATTAAACCAATACGGCATCAGTGAGAAAATGGAATTCACTTTTGCAGGCATGGTGGATGAAACATCGCAATTAACTTTTCCTGCTGGGGCTGATGAATTTGCCATTACTGATGGTGATAAAATCATGCTTAAAGTGAAGCGTGAAGGGGCTGTAAGCCAATGCGCTAAACTTACAAATAGTTTGATTAAGAACTATGTTGAGTTTTCAGGTGCCGCATTTCCGCATGTTATTATCCCATTAATGGCGAAACAAGATGTAATGATTAACCCTGCAAGACCTATGGTTATTTATGAATCAATGCTAATTAATCTAGAGCGTCTTGATATTGAAGAGCCAGAGCTTGAGTTTGTTGAACCTGATTTCACTTACACAGGCAAACGCGGAAAAATTATCTTACGATTTAATTTACTAGAAAATGGTGAGAAAGTCGGTTCAGGTGAAAAGCACATGGTTGTTTCTGGCATTCGCGAGTACTGCCAAGCAACGGTTGATGAATTAATTAGTTTTTATAATCAACGTAAAAGTACACTAAACCACGCTTAATTGTACTGTTTTAGATAAAAGGCGCATTAGCGCCTTTTTTGTTTGTGGCCATGTGCGTACAATACTCGCTTTATAGCCAATGTACTTCATATCATGTCAGTAGCGACTTTTTCAGAATTAAACCTTGCCCCCGAACTTTTAGAAGCTCTGCAAGCGGAAAATTATCAAACCCCAACTGCAATTCAAGCGCAGACAATCCCGCTTATTTTATCGGGCGCTGACGTGATGGGCAGTGCACAAACAGGAACAGGTAAAACCGCTGCGTTTGTGTTACCTCTACTGCATAATTTGTTATCTGAAAAGGTACTCCCTGACACGGTTAAAATACTTATTTTAACGCCAACTCGCGAGCTTGCTCAGCAAGTATTTGCAAGTGTAGAGCGCTATGGTGCTAACACCGCAATTAAAGCAGCACTTGCTTATGGCGGTGCCAGTATTGGGCCACAGATCAAAGCCATAAAAGGCGCACAGCTTGTGGTAGCAACACCTGGGCGCTTACTTGATCATGTGATTAAAGGCAGTATTAAGCTTTCAAGCATTAATGCCTTGGTGTTTGATGAGGCTGATCGCATGCTTGATATGGGATTCATCGACGAGATAAAACGTATCTTGCGACATGTGCCAAAAGCGCGTCAAACCTTACTTTTTTCAGCCACATTTGATGACAGCATTTTTAACCTTAGCAAACAGCTCTTAAATGACCCTAAGTTGGTTGAAGTGAATAAACGTAATTCCGCTGCGACAGAAGTAGAGCAAGTTGTTTATGCGGTTGATGAAGATCGCAAGCGTGAGTTGGTGTCACATATGATTGGTATGAAAAACTGGCAACAAGTGCTGATATTTACCCGTACCAAACAAACCGCTGATTTACTTGCTAAAGAAATGTGTAAAGATGGACTAAAAACCGAATCCATCCACGGTGATAAAAGCCAAGGCGCACGTGACAAGGCACTACAAAACTTTAAATCTGGCGCAACGCGTGTACTTGTGGCAACAGATGTTGCTGCGCGTGGTCTTGATATTGCCTCTTTAAGGTACGTGATAAACTATGAACTGCCTTATGTTGCAGAGGATTATGTGCACCGAATAGGCCGTACTGGGCGAGCGGGTGAAAAAGGTTTTGCAATGTCGCTGGTGAGTATTGACGAGCAATACCTGCTTGATGAAATTGATATTCTGCTCGATACACGCCTTACACCGCAGTGGTTACCCGGTTATGAACCTGACTTAAGCAAAGAGCCGAAACAAATCAGAAAAAACACCAATAAAGCACGTCGTTCACGAGACAAAAAACGTATTTTAGGAAAAAAAAGTCCGAGACGTCGTTAAATTTGGCGTATATTTAAACTATCCACTGGTTAATTTGAGTGTGTAGTATGTTTGAAGCCAATAAATGTGCATTTCGTCAACCGGACAACCAGTTTTCGCTACAAAAGTGGCAAAAAACAATCGATTTAATGACTGAGCTATTTTCTGCGCCAGCTGGTTTTATCGTGCAGAAAAGTGATGATGCGTATCGCATCATTGTGTCAAGCCAACAACAAGAAAACCCCTATGATGTTGGTGCAGAATCAAGTGCTGACGATAATATCTTTTGTAAGCGAGTGGTGCGTGATTTAGCACCACTTTATGTCCCGCATGTGAGTGAGGACAGTCAGTGGCATGACAGTCCCTACATTAAAGATGGCATTGAATCATATTTGGGTGTACCAATTTGTTGGCCCAATGGAGAGCCATTTGGCACATTTTGTGTGATGGATTTTGAGCAAACTCATTATCAACCAAGCCTAATAGAGCTGATAAAGCAACTTAGAGACATGGTTGAAGATGATTTAGCACTGTTAGATAGTTTCGCACAAATGCGTGAAATTGCGATGCTAGACCCATTAACGAATATCTATAACCGCCGCGCCCTCGATTTACTTTCGCAACATAAATTAAATCTAGCAGCTCGTCTAGGCTTTGAAGTATGCTGCTTATTTATTGATATTAATGACTTTAAACCGCTTAATGATAATTATGGTCATGAGGTAGGAGATCAAGCTCTAATTAGCCTTGCTGACACAATGAAAGGCACCTTACGAGAGGCTGATATTATCGGTCGATTAGGCGGTGATGAGTTTGTTGCGCTTCTTCAAGTTAATAATGGTGATTGTATCGATACGATTATGAAAAAGCTTGAAAGCACGTTTAAGGCAAACCTGCAAAGTCAGGGCTTGCCAGAGCTTAGCCTTAGTATCGGCTATGCCGCACTTGGTCATCGTGCTGAAACATTTGCTGAACTACTAAAACGTGCAGATGAAGATATGTATGAGAAAAAGCAAGCCTCTAAGCGTGTTTAGGCTATTTGCTTTTCTGCTAGGTTTAATTCCATCGTTGCTTTAAGTAAACGGTAAAGATTGATAGATGCATCAATTTCTTCTTTACGGTTAGTTAAACTCTCAATATTTAAGCCAAGCGGTACATTTAAATGCGCACAGCTTTGTAATATTAGGTCTAGATTCTCACGACAAATACGTACAGACTCGCTCAGTGGGTTAGCGGAATCAAGCATGCGCCATTTTGTTGCTTCTGGTACAGATATGCCCAACCACTGCATAAACTCAAGTGTTTTCTCACCACCACAGGGTGTGAAAGTAAGAATGATTCGTTTCGGTGAAATGCTAAGCGCTTTACAGCTACGCGCATAACTGGTGATTAAATCGATTGTGGCTTGTGCGTTATACACAGCTTGGGAGATAAAAAACTGACAACCTTGTTCCGTTTTTTCAAGCAATCGCTCATGCTCATTGCGTTTGCTGGCATGACGCTCTGCTATAGTAACGCCACCTAAAAATATATCATTATCTTGTTTTTGAAGTGTTTTATAAGCATCTGGCAGGCTCAATTTGATATCGCCATGAGATGATGGGCTACCAACTAACACTAAGTTTTTTAAATCAAAATCATTACGAGTTTCTGCTAGCCATTCGTTAAACTCAGCTTCACCGCGTTGAGCAACGCTTTTGTACGTAATGACATCTTGTTGAGACAAGTTACGTAATAAATGAGAGTACTCCCGTGGATCGACGGTTTCTTTGAATGGAAATGGGCGTGGTTTTGCCGTACGGCTACTTTCATCTTGAATGTCATAGATAATCACACCATCGTATTCAATTTCGTGTAAGCGACCTAATAGCTTTTGCGCAATGGTTTCAAGCTGAGCTTTATCAGTGCCAGATTTAGGCGGTGTGGTACCAATAAGGTAAACACCTTGATTGGTGTCTTCAATTTTCTCTTGTAATGATAAAGCCATAATCCTCATTCCAGCTGTAGTTGCGTCTATGAGGATAATATAGCAGCCATTTAGACGTCTAGATAGATTTTTTTCGTGAAAGTTTTTCAATGACTATGAATTTTGCTCAACTTAAGAGGCCGTTGTTCGTAAAAATTGACACACCTGTTTACATTAATTCTGCCTTCAACCCTCATATTTTCTGGTACTTTGGTGCATAATCAACGATTAATAACTATGAGAAAAATAACTAACAAGGGAACATAATGAAATTTAGATTATTAGCAACAGCTGTTGCTGTCACGCTAGCGCTCGGTGGATGCGCAAGTAATTCACAGTCAACTATGGTTAAAGAAGCCGGCATTGAGCAGTCAGTAAACCAAGATGATAATCGTGTATTTAGTCAAGGTTACCTATTAGAAGAGCTTGAAAACGGCCTTCGCGTGATGGTAGTAAAAACAGATTACCCAGATGTCGTATCACTGCAAATTCCGGTATCGGTTGGTTCACGTAATGAGGTTGAAGCAGGTAAAACCGGTTTTGCACACTTCTTTGAGCATATGATGTTTAAAGGCTCTGAAAAATTCCCGCAAGATGTGTATTCAGATATTCTAAAAAACTCAGGTGTTGATAATCGCGCATACACAACCAACGATTACACTAACTACCACTTAAACTTCTCAAAAGAACATTTAGATAAAGTACTCGAAATCGAAGCGGATATTTTTCAAAATCTGACTTACAGCGAAGAACAGTTCCGCACTGAAGCGCTTACCGTAAAAGGGGAATATCTAAAGAATAATGCCAGCCCAATTCGTAAGTTACTTTCTGCTGTTCGTAACGAAGCATTCGAAAAACATACTTATAAACACACCACCATGGGCTTTTTTGAAGACATTGAAGCTATGCCTGATCAAATGGCGTATGGTAAAGAGTTCTTCGCTAAGTTTTATAAACCTGAATATGTATCTTTAGTTATTGTTGGTGATGTTGATCCACAAGAAACCATGGCAATGGTGAAAAAGCACTGGGGCAACTGGAAAAAAGGTGATTACCAAGCTGATATTCCTGTTGAGCCAAAACAACAAGCAGCAAAATATGTACATGAGAAAAATGATGGTTTACCAGGTCACTGGTTGCTTGTGTCTTACAAAGGCACCGCATGGGATCCAACTCAAAAAGACCGTGCAGCCCTTGATTTGATCTCACAGCTTTATTTCTCTAACAACTCAGCACTTTATCAAGAGCTGGTTGTTGATAAACAAATTGCCAGCCAAATGTTTACCTATAACCCAGATACTAAAGATCCTGGGTTATTACATGTTTTTGTAAAAGTCGAAAACGAAGCGGACCTTGCAAAAGCGCGTGATGCGATTAACCGTACTTATGCACAAGCACGCACAGAGCTTGTTGATGCACAAAAGTTAGCTGATTTAAAATCTAACTTAAAATACAGCTTTATCAATGGTCTTGATTCATCACAGTCAATTGCCTCAACACTTGCAAGCTACATGCACTTTGAGCGCGACCCTGAGGTGATTAACCAACTTTACGCGACTGCTGATAGCATCACTCCTGAGGATATCAAAGCGGTAGCAAACAAATATTTTGTTGATTCAAGCCGTACTACTGTGACAATGTCGGCGCTTGATAAAGTGGCAGGTTTTGATCAAGAGGTTGACTTAAACGCGGCGGTTGCCAGTATTGAGCAAGCCCCAACAGAGCGTCATTTTAAAGTACTTGATAAAACCAATAGCTCGCCACTGGTTGATGTTAACTGGTTATTTAATACCGGCGCAGCAGCTGATCCACAAGGCAAAAAAGGCTTAGCGGCACTCACTGCTGCAATGCTAGCGCAAGGTGGCTCAGAAACGATGAGCTACAAAGATATTCAAAAAGCGTTATACCCACTGGCAGGAAGCTTTGGCTATCAAATCGATAAAGAGATGATTTCTTTACGTGGTCGTGTGCATAAAGACAATGCTGCCAAGTGGTATGCACTTGTTAGCGATCAATTGTTAAATCCTGGCTTTAGAGAAGATGATTTCAAGCGTCTGAAAAAAGAGCTTATCGATAGCATTAAAGCAGACCTTAAAGCGTCAAATGATGAAGAATTAGGTAAAGAAGTGCTTTATCATCAGCTTTATAAAGGCCACCCGTATGAAAGCTATAACTATGGTGATTTATCAGATCTCGAAGCACTGACGCTTGACGATGTAAAAGCGTTTTATGCTAACCAGTTTACCCAATCTAAGTTAACTGTAGGTTTAATTGGTGCTATTCCGAGTGATGTTAAATCAACTATGATGAAAGATTTAACATCGCTTGCACAAGGTAAAGAAAGTCGTTTAACGATCCCAGATGCGCCAGCCCTTCAAGGGCATCATGCAACGATTGTTGAAAAATCAGCGCAGTCTACCGCTGTGTCATTTGGATTCCCAATCGATACAATTCGTAGCAGCGATGACTGGACCGCACTTTGGTTAGTGCGCTCTTACTTTGGTGAACACCGTAGCTCAAACAGCTTCTTGTATCAGCGTATTCGTCAAACCCGTGGTATGAACTATGGTGACTATGCCTACATTGAGTACTTCCCGCGTGGTATGTTCCAAACTAAACCTGATGCTAACTTAGGCCGTTCAGAGCAAATTTTCCAAGTGTGGTTACGTCCGCTTCGTTCTAATAACGATGCGCACTTTGCAACGCGTACGGCATTATTTGAGCTTGATAAGCTGATTAAAAATGGCATCAGCAAAGAAGATTTTGAAGCGACGCGTAACTTCTTAATTAACTTTGTGCCACAAATGGTTGCAAGCCAAGATCGCCAATTAGGTTATGCGCTTGATAGTGAGTTCTATAATACAGAGAGCTTTGTTGACTATGTGCGCGGCAAGCTTGAAAAGCTAACCCTTGATGATGTGAATCGTGTTATTCGCGATAACTTGCAAACAGAGAATATCCACTATGTGTTTATTACTGGTGACGGCAAGGACATGCAAAAACGTCTAGCCTCAGAGCAAACATCGCCTATGGTGTACAACGCTGAAAAACCAGCAGAGCTTGTTGCTGAAGATAAAGTGATTGCAGACTATAAACTTGCGATACCGGCGAAAAATATTAAAGTACTTGATGTCGAAAAAGTATTTCAATAATAACTAATCAATGCCCCTGCCTAGGGGCATTTTTTATGTTTAATAGCAAATAACGATGACGCTCTGGTTATTAGATATAACCAGAACAAATAAACAACGGGTTAGTACATCTTGCTACAAATCCGTTAAACTTAAGTAATAGCAGTTAGGTATAACCAGAAAGGCAAAATTATGCGTCATGAAATTTGGCAAAAGCTTCGCGAAGAAGCAAACGAAGTCGTTACTCGTGAACCTCTTTTAGCAAGTCATGTCTATTCGTGTGTGTTAAATCATGAGTGCTTAGGTTCGGCGCTAAGTTTTATTGTTGCTAATAAGTTAGCGGATGCAGTGGTTTCAGCATTCACAATTCGCGAATTGTTTGACCAGGCCTTTGTTAAGTGTGATTTGATGTTGACCCATGTCGCTCATGATATAAAAGCAGTAAAAGATCGTGACCCTGCCGCAGATAGCTACTTAACGGTGATACTTAACTTAAAGGGCTTTCATGCAATACAAGCACACCGACTTGCAAACTGCCTTTGGTTACAGAATCGAAAAGAACTTGCTCGCTTTATTCAAAGTAGAACTTCTGAGGTATTTGGTGTTGATATTCACCCTGCTTGTAAAGTGGGTCATGGTATTATGTTTGACCATGCAACTGGGATTGTAATTGGTGAAACAGCGGTTATTGAAGATAATGTATCGATTCTTCAATCGGTTACTTTAGGTGGTACGGGTAACGAACAAGGTGATCGCCATCCTAAAATTCGCGCGGGTGTGTTGATTGGTGCCGGTGCGAAAGTGTTGGGTAACATCGAGGTAGGAGAGGGCGCACGCATAGGTGCAAACTCTGTCGTATTAAGCCCTGTTCCAGCACATACAACCGTTGTTGGGGTACCTGCTAAAGTGGTGGGTAAACCGAGCTGTCCTTGTCCAGCGGAAAGTATGAATCAAAACTTTCTGGATGACAGCACCACAAGCGCAAGCAATGCATCTCATACCAGTGCAATGCTGTAGTTCTTTACAATAAAGAGCAAAAAGAACCTTGTCTAAATTAGCCTTTGGTTTGTCGATTGTAGCGTCATTTATTTGTGGCGCTATCATCATGTTTATGCTTCAAACTGATAACACCGTTTTGCCAACTTCAGAGCGGGCGCAAATAAGTGTTATAGAGCCGGCTATTTCTGAGCAGGCAGCGCCAGTTGCACCTATTAGTGTGAGTGGAGTTTCTAATGTTGGGCATCAAACTTCACCTGAAGAATTAACTCAAGAAGCGCTTAAGCAGCAAATTGCCGAGCTTGAATTACAAGTCGAGAGCCAGCAGGCTGTGATTGCACGTTATCGCACTAACGCACTTACATCCGATGAAATAGACTCCCACCTTGATCAGCTTTACACGCTTTTAGCACAGCAAGAACGCAATGAAACATGGGCCTATCAAGTTGAAACAGCTATGAGTGACTTTTTAATTATGGCTGACTTACCTATACAGCCAAATGTCAGCGTTTCTAAGTGTAAAAGTTCAGTTTGTCAGTTTAAGTTACAACGCCCAGATGACGTTACAGTACTTCCTGAGCATTATTGGCGAAATATAACAGATGATTTAATGCTGCAAAGCTGGTGGAAACAGTTCAAATACACTTCCACCACTTCGAGTGACGATGAGCTAGTCATCGTTGTAAGTACAGATTAATCAAACCACTTTTGATTGCAACTGGCCATCTGCCAATTCGGTAGTGAGCAATTCTCCGCTATTAACCTGTGACACTGATTTCACCACCTGACCTTGTTTGTTTTTAGTAATGCTATAACCACGCGCTAATACACTTAGTGGACTGACTGAATCTAAGCGGCTCGCCTGCAGTGATAGATGATTACGGGATGTTGTAAATTGGTGCTGTATAGCTTGTGTTAAACGACCTTGCAGCTGGGTAAGCAAGTGCTCATAGCGAGTAAGTTGCTTTTCTGGTGAGCTTTGCATTAAACGAGGAGTAAGGTTGCCAAGTACTCGCTCATGGCGCTGAATTGTACTTTGCATAGCACGATGTAAAGCAAGGCTCAATTCATCCAGCTTTTGTGCCTGCTGATTGAGTTGATTTCGTGGGTGACACAGTTGTAAGCGATGCTCAAATTGCGTCGCTCTAGTACGTTTAACTGCCAACGCGTGTTTAAAGGCATGATTTAAATGCCTAACAAGCTGATTTACTCTGCTATGTAACTCCTCACTATTTGGACTGACCAACTCGGCTGCTGCAGAAGGTGTGGCTGCGCGTATATCTGCAACGTAGTCACTGATAGTGGTGTCTACTTCATGACCCACAGCACTGACAATAGGCAGGTTGCTGGCATAAATGGCGCGTGCGAGTAATTCATGGTTAAAACACCATAAATCTTCTAATGAACCACCACCACGACCCAATATCAGTACATCCACTTCGTTACGTTGATTGGCGATGTTTATTTTTTCTATTAATTGGCTGTGAGCATCAGCGCCTTGCACCATGGCCGGATAAATCACCACTTCAAGTTGGGGAGCACGGCGTTTCAAGACGGTTAAAATATCGCGAATGGCCGCACCTGTGGCCGAGGTAATCACGCCAACGCGATTGATATGTGTTGGCAATGGTTTTTTATAAGCTGAGCTAAACAGGCCTTCGGCGGCAAGGCGCATTTTAAGCGCATCGAACTCTTGTTTTAATAAGCCTTCACCAGCTGGTGCCATATGTTCAACAATTAGTTGATAATCACCACGCGGTTCATACAAAGATACACGGGCACGCACAGTTACTTGTGCGCCATTCGTTGGGCGAAATGTTTGGCCACGATTATTACCGCGCCACATAGCTGCTTTTACTTGTGCGCGATCGTCTTTTAATGTGAAATACCAATGCCCTGAAGCAGGCGCAATAAAGTTTGAAATTTCACCACTTAACACTAAAGAAGAAAAGCCGCGTTCTAGCACACTTCGGATCTCTTTATTAAGGCGTGATACGGTATAAATGTCTTGTGAATTACCCATTGCAGCTAAATTTAATCTCTTTGCCATAAACTAAGGCTACTTTATCATAAATAATTGCACAATTTTATTTACTCGGGTTTAGAACGCTGATAAAATTTGGCCGCAATTCCTTATACTCAGATCCACATGTGAGAAGTTGCCAATATGCTTAGAATTGCTAAAGAAGCTCTTACCTTTGACGACGTACTACTAGTACCAGGTCATTCTACTGTTTTGCCACACACGGCAAATATTTCAACTCGCTTAACGCGTGGTATCAATCTTAACTTGCCGCTAGTTTCAGCATCTATGGATACTGTAACAGAAGCTCGTTTAGCGATTGCGCTAGCGCAAGAGGGCGGTTTAGGTTTCATCCACAAAAACATGACAATTGAAGAGCAAGCTAAAAACGTACGTAAAGTTAAAACGTACGAAGCAGGCATTGTTTCTTTCCCTGTTACTGTGACTGCGGATCTAACAATTGCTGATGCCATAGCATTAGCAGAAGATAAAGGTTTTTCAGGTTTCCCTGTGACGGATGGTGATAATAACCTAGTGGGTATTGTTACAAGCCGTGATATGCGCTTTGAAACCAAACTTGAGCAACCTGTTTCTACCGTTATGACGAAAAAAGAATCGTTAGTGACTGTTAAAGAAGGTGCAGACCGTGATGAAATCTTAGGTCTAATGCACGAGCACCGTATCGAAAAAATTCTCGTAGTTGATGATGCTTTTAAACTTAAAGGCATGATCACTGTAAAAGATTATCAAAAAGCACAAGACAAACCAAACGCATGTAAAGACGAGCAAGGTCGTCTACGTGTAGGTGCCGCTGTTGGTGTTGGCGCAGGTACTGACGAGCGTATCGCAGCCCTTGTTGAAGCAGGTGTTGATGTATTACTTATCGATACATCACATGGCCACTCACAAGGTGTTATCGACCGTGTTGCTCAAACACGTCAAGCATACCCAGATCTACAAATCGTAGCAGGTAATGTTGCAACAGCTGAAGGTGCGATTGCCCTTGCTGATGCGGGTGTTGACGCTGTTAAAGTGGGTATTGGTCCTGGTTCTATCTGTACTACTCGTATCGTAACAGGTTGTGGTGTTCCACAAATCACTGCTATTTCTGATGCAGTTGAAGGCTTAAAAGGCCGTGATATCCCTGTTATTGCTGACGGTGGTATTCGTTTCTCAGGTGACATCGTAAAAGCACTTGTTGCAGGTGCATCATGTGTGATGGTGGGTTCAATGTTAGCAGGTACTGAAGAAGCACCGGGTGAAGTTGAGCTATATCAAGGTCGTTACTACAAGTCTTACCGTGGTATGGGTAGCCTTGGCGCTATGGACCAAAAAGAAGGTTCATCAGACCGCTACTTCCAAAAATCGAACGAAGCAGACAAGCTTGTTCCTGAAGGTATCGAAGGCCGTGTTGCTTATAAAGGCCCTATTGCGACAATCATCCATCAACAAGTGGGCGGTCTTCGCAGTGCAATGGGCTTAACTGGCTGTGCAACAATTGAAGAGTTAAATACTAAACCTCAATTTGTTCGTGTTACTTCAGCTGGTATGGGTGAATCACACGTTCACGATGTGCAAATCACTAAAGAAGCGCCAAACTACCGCTTAGGTTAATTACCTTAAGGTATTGAAATTACAATGGGCTAGCATTTGCTAGCCCTAATTTATTTATCATCTCCCTTTGGGAGAGCAGTTCCTGACTAACGAGATACTCCATGAGCAAAGACATTCACGATTCACGAATTCTCATTTTAGATTTTGGTTCGCAATACACACAGTTAATCGCACGTCGTATACGTGAGATTGGTGTTTACTGTGAGCTATGGGCATGGGATGTAACTGAAGAGCAAATCCGCGAATTTAATCCACAAGGTATTATTTTGTCGGGTGGTCCTGAGTCTACAACACTTGAAAACAGCCCACGTGCTCCTGAGTATGTATTTAACGCAGGCGTGCCAGTACTTGGTATTTGTTACGGCATGCAAACAATGGCAACGCAACTAGGTGGTAGCGTACACAGCTCTGATAAGAAAGAGTTTGGTTATGCGCAGGTTGAAAAAGTAGGTGATTGTGCGTTATTCGACGCTATCGAAGACCACATTACTGATGGCGGTGCAGGCGTACTAGACGTTTGGATGAGCCACGGCGATAAAGTAATGGAAGTACCAGAGACTTTCAAAACAACGGCTAAAACGTCTACATGCCCACATGCTGCAATGTCTTGGGAAGAAAAGCGCTTCTACGGCGTGCAGTTCCACCCAGAAGTAACTCACACGCATCAAGGTCAACGTTTACTTGAGCGTTTTGCGATTGATATCTGTGGCTGTGAAAAGCTATGGACTCCGGCTAAAATCATCGACGATGCGATTGAGCGTATCAAACAAACTGTAGGTGATGACGAAGTCATCTTAGGTTTATCAGGTGGTGTTGATTCATCTGTTGTTGCAATGCTTATTCACCGTGCAATTGGCGACAAGCTAACATGTGTATTCGTTGATAACGGGCTACTTCGTCTAAACGAAGGTCAGCAAGTTATGGACATGTTTGGCAACAAGTTCGGCCTAAACATTGTTAAAGTAGATGCTGAAGATCAATTTTTAGCAGACTTAGCAGGTAAGTCAGATCCAGAAGATAAGCGTAAAGCGATTGGTCATACCTTCATTAAAGTATTTGACGAGCAAGCTAAAAAGCTGAAAAGCGCAAAATGGTTAGGTCAAGGTACTATCTACCCAGATGTTATCGAATCTGCTGCATCAGCAACAGGTAAAGCACACGTAATCAAGTCTCACCACAACGTAGGTGGTTTACCAGACGACATGGAAATGGGTCTTGTTGAGCCGTTACGTGAGCTATTCAAAGATGAAGTACGTAAAATTGGTCTTGAGCTTGGTCTACCTTACGACATGCTTTACCGTCACCCATTCCCAGGTCCTGGTTTAGGTGTTCGTGTACTTGGTGAAATCAAGAAAGAGTACTGTGACTTACTACGTCGCGCAGATGCTATCTTCATTGAAGAGCTACACAAAGCAGAGCTTTACCACAAAGTAAGTCAAGCCTTCACTGTATTCTTACCAGTTAAATCGGTAGGTGTAATGGGTGATGCGCGTAAATACGACTGGGTTGTATCGCTACGCTGTGTAGAGACAATCGACTTTATGACGGCACGTTGGTCACACTTACCTTACGAGTTCCTAGGTGTGGTTTCTAACCGTATCATCAACGAAATCGATGGTATTTCACGTGTTGTTTACGATATTTCAGGTAAGCCACCGGCAACAATCGAGTGGGAGTAGACTTGGTTGTAAAAACCTAATCTAGTTTCTGTTAGATAAAAAAGGCCAGTCAGTATTTCTGACTGGCCTTTTTAATGAATTTTTACTTTCCTAAAAAACCTTGCGGAGATATTAGTTTTCGTTGTAGTGCTGGCTTCTATTTTTAGGGCTGTGGCTGCGTAACACTGGGCACTGCCTGAAGATGAAAGTCATTGCTGACAAAATGGAGGTATTCCAAAATAGGTTGAAGATGGTAGGGCGAGTTTATGATGGATCGGTCGATCAAATCGACAAAATAAGACGCTGGCCCTTTGGTCGCCGTACGTAGTCAGTGATGGTGTACCGATCTAACTAGCCGCTCTACAGTTCATCAACCAAGAAAACGCCCTGCAAATTTTACTCGTCTTGAAGAAGGTAATCACCTATATTTTCTCGACCTTCTGCTAACTCACCGAGCGATTTTTAAGAAGCGTTGTATAACAACTTAGAATGGGGTAAGTGATATGGTTAACATGGAAATGATGAAAATTGTTATTTTGAGCGTAAAATATGATTCAAAGCGCGATGGATATTCATAAAATAGGTAAGCTTAAAGCTGTTAGATACGGAAGTACCTTTGAATAGTGTATTGACTAACAATAATTTGAGTGTCACATAAATACAGATTAAATCAGAAGCTGAACTGGAGTTGATATCTCTTGGGAAATTTGACCGTTAGATAGAGTGCAAAAGTGGTAGCTAACAGAAAAGTTTTAAAGTGATAAAGTAATATAATACTGTCTTTTGTGCTGTAGCATTCTTGATTATTTATAATGTGCTCTACTGATTGGAAATACCTTAATATCAATGAGCTATAAAAAAATCGGATCAAAAGCAAAATGGTAACTAAGCAGAGTAAGTTCAGTTTCACGACCGTTAATTGCTGAAGAAAAAGTGGGCTCAGACGTTAAGCCAAAGCTGAACTAAAACGTCGACGAGTAGTAAGAACTTAGTTGTATAGGCAGCAATTAAAAACAAGGAATTATCAGATAGGGTTTGAACGACTATATATCAGATAGATTAAAATACGCTTATGCGTCTTTGACTTTTTAGGCTGATGTCTATTAATAGCTCCTAGTCTTTGCGAGCTTCGAGCCCTTTCACCTATTAAGCTGTTCTGCTAAGGGTAAAAACTCTAATACATAAAGCGAGTAAGGTAGCGGGTATTTTATGGTGCTGAGTTAAGACAAGATTAAAAATAAATCGAAATGGTTTTAAGCATCACTTTTCTTCAAGGTTACACATATTTAGAACTATTTTCGAAAATAATTACTTTAAATTTAATTATATCTAGTCAGTTTTATTTAACACTTTATAAAGGCTAAAATAATTTTTAATTAGCCTGTAAAGTTCTCTTAGTACTTTACTTATACTCGTTTGGCTAACTAATCATTCCTAAATGTAAAACACAGAGTTTTTAGAATAGTAGGTAACTCGACTCGCTCGTCCTGATCGTCAACGCAACTGACTTAACCAAATCGAGCCTAGGCTATGATTATAACATTACCGATCAGCTCCGAGAGACTTCGAATATAAAAATACATATAAAACCATAGATAAAGATGATCATAGTCGTTTACATACGATTCTTTTTTGACATCTGGATGTACCGTCACTGATATATCAGGTGTGGTAGCGGTGGAACGTTCTTCAATTAATCGGTGTGCCTGTTGGTACACTGAATGTGTGGCTTATAAGTTTGTTGGGCTCAGTCGCTGGCGATTAAATATCCCCAGTGTGGGTAGCTTATGTTACAGGATTTGCTCAAAGGAAAATGCTGGATTCAGAGCTAAAAGCAAGCCTATCGCCTCGACACTGAAGAGGGCGGGTGTGAAGAAACGCAAAGAGCTAAGACAATAGTGTTAAATCAACGTTGGTCTATGGAATTTGTGTCATACCAGCTTAGTAATGGTAGGCACTTTTGGAGGGGATGTGGTGGATAATTACTCGCTGGAATAGTCGGTCAGTTGGTTTCTGTAACCACCAGTGGCAGGCACATCACAAGACTCCAAGGCTAGTTTATCTAAGAGTGTGGCAACCCTAATAAGCTGAACTGCGAGAACAGGACTGAATTTAACAGTAAGATCGTGTTCTTTTGATTCATGAAAAAGGGACAAATTGCAGAGTTTTAATTTTGAGTCTAGTATCAATTTAGGTTATCGAAGTTTTAAGTGTGGTTATGCTTTTTAGGCTTAAATAATCTTAAAACTTTCTATCTTTTTTATGATACGGATACTGTTACTTATGAAATTGCCTAGTCAAGGTTTTGGTTTACTTTTAATGCTATTCTTTCTAGTGGCCTGTGACCGAACCTCAGTGTCATCAGGTACAAGTAAAGAATTTACAATTGAGTTGGTCCGAGCGCCTTTATCCGTAGAAGTGGGTCAATCTGCAGTGATTGAGGTTCAGTTACAACAAAATGGACAAAATATTGATGGCGCGAGTTACCTTTGGATGGAAGAGAGTGTATTACCACTTGGCTTAGTTAGTAATAGTAACCAAGGGTTCTTTGTAGCACCGTCAAATATTGAGCAAGCTAGTATTCGTGTAACAGCTAGGTTCTCAGGTATGTCGCTAAGCAAGGATATCACCATAGACATTACCTCACCGGTTGACGTTATTGGAGATGTTGAGTCATTAGAGGTTACAGGCCCAACGGAAGTTTCTTCTGAACACAAGGTCATTTTAAATGCGGCTTATACGGTTAATGGGTTGGTTGATAGTGACAAAGAGATAAGTTGGGAACTATTAAGTGAACAAACAGTATCTTGGCAACAAATAGATAATCGAGTTGAGGTTACAGCACCTAATGTTTTTCAGGACACAGAGTTATTTTTCTCAGCACAAACTGAAGACACCAGCGGCTTGTTGTTTGATACGATTGTGGTTCTCACGGTTAAGCCAAGGGGCATCAGCTTTGTTAACCAGGTTAATACTGGAACGGGCAAAGTTGATGCAAACTCTCAATCGTCACATACAGTTAAGCAAAGCACTTCAGGGCAAACAGTCCACTTAACAGCAAAAGCCGAAAAGTCTGGTGGCGGTGGAAGCTTCACCTATGAATGGCAGCAAGTGAGCGGTACCACAGTAGACTTAATAGACAGTGCCAGCCAAACCACATCTTTCGTTGCGCCCAAGCAGCCGGGAAAACTTGAATTTAAAGTAACAGCCACTGAAATTAGTAGCGGAAAAAGCACATCACAGACACAGCAAGTAGAAATAAAGCCTGGACCTTTACAGCCTCAGCAAGGTGCTAAGCATCAAGTATACAATGGTCATGGTTCTGTTAGTTTGACTGCCGAGGTTAATGGTGGCAAAGGGCCTTTTACCTATAAATGGACGCAAACAAAAGGTCCAGACGCTATGATAAGTAGTGTTAATGGAAAAACTACCGAGGTTACGCCGCCAGAGGTTACAACCGACACCGATTTTCAATGGGTAGTACAAGTAACTGATGCCGATGGCCATCAAGTGAGTATTACACACGATATTCAAGTGAAGGCAACTGCGCCTTTGTCGGTACAGATTATTAAACCAAAGGGCTGCACCACCAACTGTTTAGTTGAAGAAGGGGATTTTGTATATCCTGCAGCAACTATCACCGGTACGCTTGATCGTGTATCAGTATTGTGGGAGAGTAGCGATGTTGCCTTTACAGATGCGACAACAGAGCACCCTGTGTTTGTTGTGCCTAATGTCAATTCAGAAACAGGTATTAGAGTCAATGTTACTGTGACAGATGGCACCAATACTGTTTCCGATTCGCTACTTTATACCGCTAAACCTGTATTTAAGCTGGCACCTCATCAAAACCAAATAGGTAGTCACTTGGCAACAGGCCCTGGAGTCAGTACAGCAGCTCCCGTTCAGGTAGAATCCGGCAAAACTTTTAAACCAAGCATCGATATCCATGTCCCCCCTTTAGATAACGGGGCATCTCTTTCTTACCTATGGACGGTGATTGAGCCAAATCCAAAACCTAATGACTTGATAATTGCTGGTGACAATACAGCTCAGCCCATCATTAATGCGCCATCAGTAAGCAGTAATACCAACATTAAGCTTCAGGCAACCATTACCTATACCTCACCTGAAGGTAAAGTGATTACTAAAACTACTGATACTCAGTTTCAGGCAGTACCTGTTAATGCGCCAAGCAGACCCACACTTGCGCTCAGTATGGCTGGGCATGAAAGCGTATACAGTGGTCATGTGGTGCACCCTAAAACGACAGTGATGAACGCCAGTGGTCCCTTAAACTATCAGTGGGCGCAATTAAGTGGCCCAACCATTACGATTGCAGATGATAAAACGGATTCGCCAAGTTTCACTGCTCCTAGTGTGAGCGGCCATCAAGATATTGTAATAGAAGTCGAAGTGAGCGATGGGTCAGCTGTAGCAAAAGCACAAATGACTGTGACAGTTGATCCAGTAGTCGCACCACCGAAGTTGCCGTTAATGGTAACCGCCTCTAATGATGCGACCGTAACTGCAAATGAGACAGTGAAGCCGAGAGTCAGTCTTGGCAACACCTTTGGTTCACTCAGTTATTTATGGGTAGAAACCACTAGTATAGGCATTAGCCTTACAGATCCAAACACCGCTACTCCAAGCTTTATCGCACCGAATGGCCCTGCTACTGTGACCCTTGAAGTGACAGTAAATGATACGGCTAACGGCTCTGCTACCGATAGTGTCACTTACCATGTGAACAATGCTTTGCAAGTAACAGCTGGTGCAGCAACACGCACATTGGCTGAAGGTAATACCCTCAATTTATTGGCATCGGCTAAAGATGCCGATGGTGCGGTAAGCTATGCATGGACTCTTGCTGATGCCGGCACAACATCACTGACGACAACAAACATTATCAACGGATCCTCAGCGAATGCAAGCTTAGACCTTCCCAATGTGGATGCTGATACTACGATCAAACTGCAAGTTACGGCAACGGATTCGGTCAATGCGGCTACCGCCACGGTTGCAGTGACCATTCAAGATCGCCACATGAGTGTCGACTTGGGCGCCGACTTTGATTTATCACCCACGCAAACGGGGTACTTAAATGCGAATGTTGCAGGAGGGAAACCGCCCTACACCTATAGTTGGACAGATGATACGAATGCCGCACTAAGCAGTATCAGTGATGCGAACCCATCATTTATCGCGCCGTCTCTGACCCATGAAGTAGAGCTTAACTACAACCTGACGGTAATCGACAGTTTGGGTAATACGGCTAAAGATAGCGTTGTCGTGACCGTACCCGCTTTACCTTTACTGGTCAGCGCTGGTAATGATTTTTCTATTGCTGAAAGTTTAAGTGATGTACAGTTGCACGGCAGTGTGCAACATGCCAATGAACCAGTTTATACTTGGACGCAGATTTCAGGCTCAGATGTCACCCCTTTAAAAAATGCAAATACTTTGAATGCATCATTTACCTCTCCAGCTAAAGCTGCGGGCACCAGCGAAGACCTGGTATTTGAACTCTCGGTTACTAGTAATGGTCGAGTCAAAAAAGACCAAGTAACAGTTACAGTGCAAGGCCAGCCCGATATATCGGCACATGTTACTCCTGTTCTTTATGTCAATGAAGGACAAATCGTTAGTTTAGTCGGTACGGTGATCGATGCAGACTCAAGCAGCCCTGCAACGGTGCAAAGTTTAACGTGGAGCCAACTTCCTACGGCGGCCAGTACCATTACGCTCAGCAATAGCAGCGTCAAGGGCGATGTTCGCAGTTTAACCAGTACCTTTATCGCTCCAGCCTATGGAAACGAGAACCAATATATCTTCACTTTTGCCGCACAAGGAACAGGTAATAAAGTATCACAAACGGCGATGGTGGAAGTATTGGCTGCGCCTAGTATTAGTGCTGGTGCTGATCTGCGCGTGCGCGCAGGGCAAACAGTTATTCTAAATGCAACGGGCAGCAGTCTCGCCAGTTATCAATGGACGCAAACGGCAGGAATACCAATAGTTGCGCTAAGTGGTGCCAATCAATATAACGCCTCATTTACGGCACCTGATGTGACGAGCGATACAACGCTCACTTTTACTGTGGTCGGGATGCCAATAGTAGGTGGTGCTTCGCAGCAAGACATGATAAATGTCGTGGTTTATGAACCGACTATTGTTGTAATGCCAAAAAGTGCAACAGACATAACCTTAACTGAAGGTGATCCAAAGTTAGATGTTACTGTAGATTTTATAAGCAGCGTAGGTTCTGCACCGATAACGCCAACGACTATTTCGTGGACCGTTACGCCGAGTACCGCGCCAGCCGATGCCTTCGCTCCTCTAAATGCAGCTACCATCAGCATCAACCCGCAAACAGGCACTGCTGGTACCTATAAACTCGACATAGTAGCTGGTGATACGCCAGGTCATTATCAGGCTGGCAACCAAAGTTATACAGTGCTGATCAAACCAGCAGCTCCGGCAACTTTACCGTTAGTCGACAGTCGCAAACTGACAGCCGCACTTAAAAGCATAAACGCGGATCTGACTTCGCTAAATGGTATCGATAAGTTAGTAAGTTTGCATGCACCGGTAATTACCGGTGGCACACCACCCTACACCTATAGCTGGACACCGCCAGCCAAAGGCGTGGTGCTAAGTGGTGAAACAACCGACAACCCAACGGCAACCATTAGCAAACCTGCGAGTGAATGCACCTATATCGGAGGGGATATTACGCTGACGGTCACTGATACTAAAGGTCAAACGGTCAGCGCCACCTTGCCTATCAAAAACAGCCGTGGAGGAGATGCGGTTAACCCAACACCGACATCACCAGTATCATGCGATGTGTGCCGTGGACCGAAATTTATCTGCGAGCGCTCGCACAAGACTGCTGTTTGTGGCTCTGATGCTGCTGGTAATCCTGAATCATTGGCTTCCGCTGAGTTTTACAAATATCAATATTGCATCAATGATGTCGAAAACCTCATTGATGGATCACGTTATGTGACACGTCGATGTGCCACCGCTGAAACAGTGAATAAAGAGTTGGAGAGTCGGGCAAAAAACCCTGCATGGTTAGGTAAACTCATTTCCGTTGGCACTGACCCCGCTGTTGGCTGTCAGCAGTATAACGTGCACGATTTACAAGATGCGCACTTTAGTTGCTCCTTCATTTGTAAAGGTAAAGTCGGTGGTGGCTTCGATTCAGGTGGCGCTCGCGGGTGTAATATTGAAACCGTACCGGCAGTCAACCACAATTCCATACAATTACTAGAGAGCGATTACCCAGTGCCAACAGTGCCGGCCACTATTCCAGGCACAGGCTCACCAGGTGCTTGCCCTAACGGCATTCAACCTGCTATGTAAATAGCCTATTACATAAAGTTCCCCACACATCAGAGAGTGTGGGGTTTTATCTCGAGCTTTGTAGCGGTCAACTAATTCCCGACAGTAAGTTAAGCCGATTCACGGCCTAAACAGAATTATCGTCTCCAATATATCGATGGGACGGTATCGATTGTAATAGTGGATATATGAACCCTTTGAGGCTTCTTGCTGGTAACCAATGTTTTGATGCGCTATCTAAAATGTACAGCGACAAGTTGGCGACACAAGGTGGATAGAACCACTTCTGCTCCGTGGAGGCTTAGTATTAAAGAGAAACAAGAACTTCGTCGTGATATGACAGAATTTTCTACTTGGGCCAAAGCCCGCTTTTTTGAAGCGGGTTTTTGTTATTTAGACGGTTATCATTTGGTATGAGTTAAGTCTAGTCCTTGCATATAGAGTTGACTGAGCTCTTCTGCGGATATACTTGGTGCATCTGTGGCCGAATTAGATGATTGTTGAAAGATATGCTGAGCTATTAGTCTACCCATGTTTTGGGCGCTGGAGGTTTTATGAATACGAGTTTCATAAAACTTCTTCAAAATAACATTGAGGCTAAATTCGGTCTTAAATAATTGAGCTAGATGCCAAGCATCTTCAAGCGCTTGGCTAGCACCTTGCCCCGATGTGGGTAAGGAAGCATGTGCAGCATCTCCGATAATAATGAGATTCTCCTTGTGCCAATAGGGAAGTGGGTCGATATCATGTACAAATATGCGTTTTAAACTGCGTGGATTATAACTATTAAGTACCTGTTGAACTTTTTTAGGCCAATCTTGAAAACGCTCATGCATTTCTTCAAACCACTGCTCCATTTGTTTCGTTTTATCAAGGTTACTAGGCCATGCAGCAGCCCAGTAACAATGTTGGTTTGCTACAGGTACTATACCAAAGCGTTCATTATTAACTCTAAAGTCATGAATTGTCTGCTCAAAAGGGGTCAGATCAATTTCACTGGTACCAATTATATTAATGAAGCCTTGGTATTTAGTTGGCATAGGCACTTTATACAGATACTCTCGAGCTTTCGATTGCATTCGTCCATCGCAGCCTACTACAAGATCAAACTTATCTTTTAATTGCGCAATGTCCTGAGTATTGACGGCTTGGTTGAAGTGAATAGTGGCACCCAGTTTCTCTAGTCGCTCGGCGAGTATCTTTATTAAGTCACGACGTAATATGCTAATAGTTGGAAAGCCGCACAGAGAGTTTAGTGTTTGAATATTAAACTCACCCAATTGAGTGGCTTGTTTGTCGTACTGTCGCATAGCAACTGGCTGACCCCCACACTGGGTGAAATCATCTATTAGACCTAGCTGCTCAAGCACAAAAGTCGCATTAGGCCATAACGTAACGCCAGCACCGATTGTAGAAAAGCTGGTGTTTCTTTCGAATAAGGTAACCTTGATACCTTGTTTTCTTGCAAATATCGCTAACGCAAGGCCTGCAACACCTGCACCTATAATGGCTATATTTTTAATTGAACTCATTTAAATCTTCCCAGTTTAAGAAAAAAATGATTATTACTGGTCCAATAAATAGGATAAATATGGTAGTTTTGGTTTGTAAATCCCATTTGATGAGATAGTTTTGCTAAACAATATTGAATTACAGTGGCTTCTTAGCTTCCAGAAGGTATTTGAACAATTAAGTTTTAAGCGGGCCGCAGAGCTGTGCCAAATTCCCAAATCAAATGTGAGCCGTCATGTTGCACTTTTAGAACACGCGTTGAATGTACGGTTATTGGAACGTACAACACGAAAAATGGTCGCGACAGAAGCGGGAGAACTTCTTTATCAAAACTTAACTCCGCTGCTTGTTGCGATGGGGGATGTTTTACAAGAAACCTATCAAAATAGTGATTTAGTTTCGGGGCATTTAAAAGTCATTACACCTGATTTACCGTTTTTGGCAGAGGCTATGGCTGAGTTTTGTTATAAACACCCTAACATTCAGTTAAGTTGTGATACTCAGCTTAATCCTGAAGAGGGGCTATTAGAAGGGTTTGATATAGTGATACGTTTTGGACGAGGCCCTGTGGAGGATTCTGGATGGGTTGCAAAAGAGCTAGTGCGTTGGCCAAGTTGTGTCGTAGCTTCTCCTTTTTTACTAGATAAACATCCTAAACCAAATTCAACGACTGAACTTGGTAAGCTTCCCTGTATTACAAGTTTATCAGTCTTACAAGGAATGCCATGGAAATTCAAACGAGCAGGCACAGTTAATGTTGCATCCCGTTATAAAGTAAATAGTGGGCATATGGCAAAGTCTGCTGCACTCAAAGGGTTAGGTTTTGCGATACTTCCTTTTGAAGCGTGCAGACAAGAGCTAGAAGAAGGGCTGTTAACAAAAATAGATTCCTTAGCTGATGAGCCTGAAGATTTGGTTTTGTATGCTTTTTATTCTGGGCGTAGATATCCGTTCAAAAAAGTAAAAGCATTTATTGAGTACCTTCAACTTGTTATTCAGCAACATTATCTTTCAAGCGAATGAAGTGCTTTAAATGATTATAACTGTGTTTGGCTCTTTTACTTTTTGCAGATAGCTTGGGTATGTTTAAAAAGAGCTTTGTTAGCTTGCTAATTCGCCGTTTTGTTTATTTTGAAAGCAATTGAACTGCAAATCGTGTTTTTTTACTTTACCTTTATAAAAAGCTCTATATAATTCACCGTCATTGCAGGGGCGTAGTTCCAATTGGTAGAACAGCGGTCTCCAAAACCGACGGTTGGGAGTTCGAATCTCTCCGCCCCTGCCATTTCTTCCTACTTTACTTTAATCGCAAATCTTCTTATATTACTTGCTCTTAATCATGATTGAGTCGTTATGAACCCAAGTTACGCTGCGATATTTTCTGTACAACCTTTAGAGTTAAATCAACACTTTCAAACTGTGTCTGACGCTCCGCTTGAACACATATCTACGCCTCAACAAACACCCATAACGCTTCCGTTACAGCTTCATCAAGATCTTGAAAAAGCGTTGTCTCCTTTAGTAATAACGCAGATTGTTAAGGCTACCAGTATAAGTTGGCAAGAGGGCTGTTTAAGCTTGCCAAGCGATAAGCTCACTAATGAGCAGAAAAAGCAACTTTGGTCTTTAATTGGTGAACAACTTGATAAACTTTAGAGCTGTTGATGCAAATGATATTGCACAGCTAATGGTCATTGAAAATGCCTGTCATAGTCATCCGTGGACAGAAAAAACCATGTTATCGTGTTTAGCGGGTCGTTATTTTAATCTTGCTGCTTTTCAAGGCGACGACATGCTGGGTTTCTATATCGGTGAGAAGGCAGGCCCTGATTACACCTTGATGGATATTTGTGTTGCACCTAAATACCAAGGGCAGGGAATAGCAAGGCAATTACTAGCGGCGTTTATTGAGTATGGCGAACAGCATGAAGCTGAGAACCTATTTTTGGAAGTACGCGAATCTAACAATCGTGCGATTGCTTTATATGAACGTGCGGGCTTCTCACATATGTCAGTGCGAAAAAATTACTACCCAACTGCAACAGGCAATGAAAACGCAATTTTAATGGGGTTAACGCTGCGTTTTTAAGCCCATTAGGCGGCGTTTTCAAGTGCACTAATAAGTGATTCATAGCTTGCATCAACCTGCTCAGTATCATTACTACGTAGCGCGCTTTCAAGTTGCCCTGCGGTTTTATGAATAGCTTCAAAGCCAAAACATCCCGCACTGCCTTTTAAGCTGTGTGCTAATGAGCGCAGTGCTTCCCATTCCTTAGCACGATAAAGCTGAATAACTTGACCCAAATAATCTGGTAACTTTGAGCGGTAATTTTCATTAATTTGTTGAAACTTATCACTTTTTAGTAAGTTTTCCCACTTATTCTGGCTGTCTTTTTCTATATTTAAATAACTAACTAAAACTTGTTCTAGGGCACTTTTGTCAATGGGTTTTGCTAAAGCTTCGTTGCAGCCAGCTTTGATATACCTGTCTACATCAGTCTTCATGACATTGGCTGTTAACGCAATGATAGGGCCATCATAGGCTGCGTGTCGAAGCATTTGGGTCGCTTCTAAGCCACCCATTACAGGCATTTGCATATCCATTATAATTAGTTGGTAGTCATTAACTAATGCCATTTCTACAGCTTCTGCGCCATTTTTGGCTATATCAGGCTCAAGCCCCCATGTCTGCAATAATAGCTTGATCAGTAACTGATTATCGGGATTATCTTCAGCAACCAAAATACTGGCATCAAAGTTATTTTCAGCAAATGATAAGAGTAAGTCTTTATCCGGTGAAAGCTGTTTATGGTCATAGATAAAGGCGTCATCCTGTAATTGTTTAGCATTTAGGTGGCAAGCTACTTGAATTGTGAAACAACTTCCATTGCCAGGCTCACTAATTAGGTGGACATCACCCCCTAATAATTGCGCTAAATTCTTTGAAATACATAACCCAAGTCCCGTGCCACCAAAGCGGCGAGTTGTCGTCGCATCAGCTTGTTCGAATGGCTTAAATACCCTTTCGACTTCACGCTCAGACATGCCAATACCGGTATCTTTAATTGCAAATTCTAAGAATTGTTTGCTGCTGTTGTAACAAATGCTAATAGAGATAGAGCCGTGCTCAGTAAACTTCACCGCATTACTAGCAATATTGATCAAAATTTGTTTTAAACGAGTAGTGTCGCTGTTGATGATTTTGGGGATGGGTAAACTGTAATCGATATCAAATTGCAGTTGTTTTTCATTCGCCAAAGGGCGAATAATTGAGTCTATGTCATGTACAAGCTGCACAACGTGACAGGGGCTACACTCTACGGCCAGTTTTTCGGCTTCAATTTTAGACAAGTCGAGAATGTTATTAATCAGTTCAAGTAGGTGTTTTGAATTACGTAAAATGGTGCTTAAGTGCTGCTCATCATTGACTGCATTTTTATTATGTAAGAGTTGCTCTGTAAAACCCATAATTGCGGTGAGTGGTGTACGAATTTCATGACTCATATTAGCTAAAAAGCGGCTTTTTAATTGGTTTGCTTGTTCAGCTTGCGCAATGGCCACCTCAAGCTTGCTGTTCATAGCTTCAAGGGCTTTTGTACGGCTTTCTACCTTTTCTTCTAAGTGATGTTTATATTCTTCAAGCTCATCTTGATAATGACGAATTTGATTCACCATGTGGTTAAAGTCGTTGAAAAGCACGCCGACTTCATCGTTTGTATGGGCTGGCAGATACACGGATAAATCGCCATCCCCAACACGGTGGCTCGCTTCACCAAGTAACTCAACAGGGGTGAGGAGTAGGTTGCGAACAACAATATAAATAAGAATGGGTAAAGCGATCACTGAAATAATGACAATTAAAGCGGTGATAAGGCTAATCGCTTTGCCAGACTGGTAGAGAAGGTTTTTAGGTGTGGTTGATACAAAGTAATCACCATCGGTCATTTGTACTGCGTAAATAATACGCTCTTCTTTATCAATGCTAGAAAGTTCAATACTGGCAAGTTTGCCATAGTCAGCAAGACTCTTAATTTGCTCTAGTTCATATTCACTTAAATAACTACCCCGTAAATCATAGTCAGAGCTAAAAAGAATTTGCCCTTTAGTGGTTAAAAACAAATTTAAGGTATTATTAAAAGGCGCTTCGAGGATGCTGGTGTTTAAAATCGAGGGCTCAACATGTACAACAATAAAGCCTAGTTGTTGCGGGCGCTTCAAATAATAATCTATGTTGTAAATTGGATGCACAAAATACAGGCTGGTGGAGCCATCCTCTTTTGCGATCATAAACTGTTGTTGCCGTAAGTTTGACTGCTGTACTTGTTTAAAAAATGGATACTCTTTAGGAGCGGGTGTTAATTGACTCGAATAGAAGGCATCACTGGTTCCATCTGGCGCTAAGTAGTTAATACTTACAATATCAGGATAGGCCTCCGAATAGCTGGCAAATACATTCATTAACTCACCCAAATGTTCAATATATTGGGTTTTTGAGTCTGTATCGCGAGCTAAAAAATCAGCAAGCACAGGGGATGTTGATAAAAGTCGGGTGATCGAGTGGAAGGAGTCAATATAGTTAAATATTTTTTGTTGTTGTTGCTCAACAAAGCGGCTGACAATAAGTTCAGCTTGTTTTTTTGTGGAGTTAGTTACATTGGTCAGCGTAAACCCGCCTAAAAATAACAAAGGTAAGATCACAAGCGGCGTGATATACCATAATAATCGAATGCTGAGTTTACTGGTTTTCATGACCTAACTTTATTTCCCTCCGTGTAATTTACCAATAGTATGCGTTACAACTTGATTACACAAGCTTAGAAAAAGATGAACAACTAAAACAACAAAAAGGTTGAATAATTACTTACAATCGCTGCTTTTTTGGCTAAGACAAACAGGGTATAATGGCCACAATTCTATTTTATTTTTACAGTGTGCGCTGCTTACTTTTTATGGAGTGAGTATCAGTGGCACTTTGTTCTGACTAAAAGCGGCTTACATGTCTAATTTAACTACCGAAATTAATAAACGACGCACCTTTGCGATCATCTCGCATCCAGATGCGGGTAAAACCACCATTACAGAAAAAGTTCTGTTATTCGGACAAGCGATTCAAAAAGCCGGTACCGTAAAAGGCCGTGGCTCAAACCAGCACGCAAAATCAGACTGGATGGAAATGGAAAAAGAACGTGGTATCTCGGTAACCACGTCTGTTATGCAATTTCCTTACAATGAGCGTCTAGTTAATTTACTTGATACCCCAGGACACGAAGACTTCTCTGAAGATACTTACCGTACATTGACTGCGGTTGATTCATGTTTAATGGTAATCGATGCGGCGAAAGGTGTTGAGGATCGTACTCGTAAATTAATGGAAGTAACACGCTTACGTACTACACCTATTGTAACCTTTATGAATAAGTGTGACCGTGATATTCGTGACCCAATGGAGCTATTAGACGAAGTCGAAACTGAGTTAAACATCGCCTGTGCGCCTGTTACTTGGCCAATTGGTTGTGGTAAAGAATTCAAGGGGGTGTATCACATTCACCGTGAAGAGACGATTTTATACAGCACAGGCCAAGGCCATACAATTCAAGAAGTGCGCGTTATTAAAGGGTTAGACAACCCTGAACTTGATAATGCAATTGGTAGTGATCTTGCTGAGCAACTACGTGAAGAGCTCGAGCTTGTTATTGGCGCATCTCACGAGTTTGATTTAGATATGTTCTTAGCAGGTGAACTATCACCTGTGTATTTTGGTACCGCACTTGGTAACTTTGGTGTTGACCACGTTCTTGATGGCTTAACTGAGTGGGCGCCTGCGCCATTACCGCGCGAAACAGAAGACCGCCAAGTTGTAGCAACCGAGGAAAATTTCTCTGGTTTCGTATTTAAAATCCAAGCGAACATGGACCCTAAACACCGTGACCGTATCGCCTTTATGCGTATTGTATCGGGCAAATATAGCCAAGGTATGAAAATGAACCATGTGCGTATTGGTAAACAAGTGAGTATTTCTGATGCGGTAACCTTTATGGCCGGTGATCGTGAGCGAGCGCAAGATGCTTACGCGGGCGACATTATTGGTTTACATAACCATGGTACGATTCAAATTGGTGATACTTTCACGCAAGGCGAAAAAATGAAGTTTGGTGGTATTCCTAACTTCGCACCAGAATTATTCCGTCGTATTCGCTTAAAAGATCCATTAAAACAAAAGCAATTGTTGAAAGGCTTAGTTCAGCTCTCTGAAGAAGGCGCTGTGCAAGTATTCAGACCGCTTATTAATAACGACCTTATCGTTGGTGCGGTCGGTGTACTACAGTTTGATGTAGTTGTGGCACGCTTAAAAGCAGAATACAACGTTGATGCGATTTACGAAGGCGTGAGTGTTAACACTGCACGTTGGGTAAGCTCAGACGATACCAAAAAGCTTGAAGAGTTTAAGCGTAAGTGCGAAAGCAACTTAGCGCTTGATGGTGGCGATAACCTTACTTATATCGCGCCAAGTCGTGTAAACCTAAACTTGTCGATGGAGCGCTATCCAGACATCAAGTTCAACCATACACGCGAAAACTAATACGCTAAGTCTGCTTCAAATTTAAGTGCCCGCACAGCGGGCCATAAAGGTAAAAATTACAATGAATATTCGTACTCTTTTAATCGAAAAGGCAATTGCTGCTATGGTTGCAGCAGGGTTACCTGAAGACACTAACCCAGCGGTCACGCAGAGCACACGCCCACAGTTTGGTGATTACCAAATCAATGGCGCAATGGGCGCGGCTAAAAAATTAAAATCAAACCCGCGTGAACTAGCACAAAAAATAATCGATAATCTAGACCTTGCTGATATCGCAGAAAAAACTGAAATCGCAGGCCCAGGTTTTATCAACATTCATTTAAAGCCTGAGTTTTTATCAGCTAGCTTAAAAGCAGCAAATGAAGACGAAAAGCTGGCTGTTGCGCCACATGCAACGGCGCAAAAAGTGGTGGTAGATTACTCATCTCCTAACCTTGCGAAAGAAATGCACGTAGGTCACTTACGTTCAACCATCATTGGTGATGCAGTTGTTCGTGCCCTTGAGTTCCGTGGCGATGACGTTGTTCGTCAAAACCACATGGGTGACTGGGGTACGCAGTTTGGTATGCTAATCGCGCACTTAGAAGATCAAATCAAGCAAGGTGTTGATTTAGAATCTGTGGCGTTAGCTGATTTAGAAACCTTCTACCGTGATGCGAAAAAGCGCTTTGATGATGAAGAAGGCTTTGCTGATAAAGCCCGTGATTACGTTGTTAAATTACAGGGTGGCGATGCACACTGTGAAAAACTATGGAAGTTATTTATTGCCACGTCTGTAAAGCACTCTGAAGAAGTTTACAAGCGTCTGAACGTGACACTTACGCAAGATGACATCATGGCAGAAAGTGCCTACAACAGCGAACTTGCCAACATTATCGCGCTATTAAAAGACAAAGATATTGCCGTTGAGTCTGAAGGCGCACAAGTGGTGTTCTTAGATGAACTGGCTAACAAAGACGGTGAGCCTTCAGTGTTTATCGTACAGAAATCAGGTGGTGGTTTCTTATATGCAACAACTGACTTAGCTGCTTGTGATTACCGTTCGAATAAACTGGGTGCTGATCGTATCTTAATCTTTGTAGATGCTCGTCAAAGCTTACACTTCAATCAAGTTGAGCTAACAGCACGTAAAGCGGGTTTATTACGTGATGAAACAAGCTATGAATTTTGCCCATTCGGTACCATGATGGGTGAAGACGGCAAACCATTCAAAACGCGTACGGGCGGTACAGTTAAACTTGCTGATTTACTTGAAGAGTCAATTACCCGTGCAGCAGCTAAACTTGCTGAGCGTGAGTCAGACTTAAGCGACGAAGAGCGTAGCGAAATTGCCCGTAAAGTAGGTATTGGCGCAGTGAAATATGCGGATCTGTCTAAGCACCGCACAAGCGACTATATTTTCAACTGGGATACTATGCTGAGCTTCGAAGGTGCGACAGCGCCTTACTTACAATATGCATACACACGTGTTCGCAGTATTTTCCGTAAATCAGGTATTGATGCTGCGTCATTAACAGCAGACGTTGCAATCAACGAACCACAAGAAAAAGCGCTGGCACTTAAACTTCTACAATTAGAAGAAGTACTTGATCTAATGATCAGCGAAGCAACACCGCACGTATTATGTGGATACCTATATGAACTAGCAAGCCTATATATGACGTTCTACGAAGCCTGCCCAGTTCTAAAAGAAGGCGTAGAGCCAAGTGTTCGTGACAGCCGTTTAGTACTGTGTAATTTGGTTGCGAAGACATTGAAAACAGGGTTGGATCTTTTAGGTATCGAAGTCATGGAGCAAATGTAATCACCGTCGTATTTTAACCTAATACTGCGTTGTCAAACCGACTGACCCTAATCACATACAAACCACGTATGCTCATAGGGATAAGTCGGTTTTCCGCCTTGTCTTAAGCTAAACTACTTAGGTGAATTCTGCTTCGTGTAGTTCGCTTTGACAGAACACTTGCAGGAGGCTTAAGTACTCAACGATAAGTCGGTTTTCCGCCTTGTCTTAGGCTAAACTACTTAGGTGAACTCTGCTTCGTGTAGTTCGCTTTGAGCGCAGCGAAACCCAACAAAATTGACAGCTCAATAACCTTGATTAATCTTTAGCCGATAGCGTAGAGGGAATTTTATGAAACTTGAAGATATTCGCCGTGAATATTTACAGGATGGTTTATCTGAAGAGATGCTTGATGCATCTCCAATCAAGCAGTTTGAAAAATGGCTTGAGCAAGCTGTTGCAACTAACTTACCTGATCCTACTGCGATGGTGGTAGCAACGGTTGATGAACATGGTCAGCCATCGCAGCGTATCGTGCTGTTAAAGCATCTTGATGAAAATGGCTTTGTGTTTTTTACCAATACCGGCTCGCGCAAAGCGCAGGAGCTCAAAGGTAATAACAAAATTTCTCTTCACTTTCCGTGGCACCATATGGAGCGACAAGTCATTGTCTATGGTGAGGCTAAACCCTTACCAACAACGGCTGTGGCTAAGTACTTTTTATCGCGTCCTAAAGAAAGCCAGTTAGCTGCATGGGCATCAGAGCAAAGTCGCCCAGTGTCATCACGCAAGGTGTTGATGGAAACATTCGCGAAAATGAAGCAAAAGTTTTCTGAGGGTGAAATTCCACTCCCCGATTTTTGGGGAGGCTATTGTGTTGAACCGACTAAAATCGAATTTTGGCAAGGTGGTGCGCACCGCTTACACGATCGCTTTATGTATCAACGCCAAGCCGACGGTAGTTGGCAGTTTGGTCGTTTAAATCCTTAAATGCGTTTTATCGATTCCCACTGCCACCTTGATTTTAGCGAATTTGATGAGACTCGCACAGAGCTCATCAAAGCATGCAAGCAAATAGGGGTCGAGCACTTTATTGTGCCGGGTGTGAGCTTGGCACAATCTACAAAACTATTCTCTTTTGCTAAATCAGAGCCAAGTATCTCAGTTGCTCTAGGCTTACATCCTTATTTTTTATCTGATCACCAATCTCATCAACTTGCTGAATTAGAGCAGCTAGCAAAAGCCCATTTAGGGCAATTTATTGCCGTCGGTGAATGTGGCCTAGATCGTAGTATTGATGACCTTGATAAACAAACGCAGCTTTTTGAAGGGCAAATAGAGCTTGCAAACCAACTTGCTTTACCACTGATTGTGCATCACAGACAAAGTCACGATTTAATTGCTCGCTCACTTAAGCGCTGTAAACCCAAATACGGTGGTGTTATTCATGCCTTTTCAGGCTCTGAACAACAAGCCCAGAGTTATATAAAACAAGGTTTTAAGTTGGGGATCGGTGGCGTGATAAGTTACCCACGTGCAGCTAAAACTCGTAAAGTTATAAGCGCAATTGAGCCTCAGCATTTAGTGCTTGAAACCGATTCACCATCAATGCCGTTGGCAGGGTTTCAAGGGCTGGTAAATACACCACTTAAAGTGCGTGATGTATTTACTCATTTGTGTGAACTTAAAGATGTAACGGGCGATGCGCAAAAAGAGCTTGCTCAGGCACTTTATGAATCTTGCTCCGCACTTTTTCGCATATAACGATTGACTTGCCAGCGTTTTAACCCTCGGCCAAGTTGCCAAGTAAAAATACAAGTAATTACAAGCATAAGAAGCACTTGGCGGCCTAAATCATGAAAGCTGCTGTGGCTTGTCGCTATAGAAGCTTGTGTTAAATAAGTAATAGCAACAAAGCCAATAGGGCGCTCGTCATCACTTATCACAGGTTCTACGAAAGGAGTTTTTAAGCGGCTAATACCTGGTGTTGAATCTGGCAGTAAGCCAAAGGTGTGATGGCTTTGCCAGTTATCACTTGCGGCTATTTGTATCCCTTGTTGATCATAGATGGTTGCTGCTAAAACAAACTCATCTTCAGCAATGTTATTGCACAGCATATTCAGCGCAGGCTTATTCTTCTCCTGTAAAGGGGTCTGTGCATTGAGTGCCATAAATTTAGTGAGGCTGATAGCGGTGCTATTTGAACTGTCATAAAGTAGTTGATGAGATTGAAAACTACTATTAACCGCAACCCAACTTAAAAGCACAAAACATGCGGCCGCTAAGCTTAATCGCACCAGTCGTTGGCGATAGCTGGCGGAAAAAGGAGGCTTAAGATGGTTATTTTTCATAGTCACCGAATGCGCTGCTGACAGCTTTTATGATTGATGATACAACTAAGTCTGTATAATAACCTTATTAGTTAATTGATTACGAGTAGCAAATACGCGTTTAATCACAGACATAAGTCTAATTGGAGCCACTATGTCACAGCTTAGCTTAGCTGCAACCAGTTCAGCAAATTTAGCCGAAGAAATAATACTAAATTGCTGGTATGAAATTAAAAATAATCATCTTATTCAGACCAATTTACTACCTAAAGCAAATCATGGCGTAGCAAGTGTTGCATTTGGTTGTGAATTCTCAGCAGCTAAATTGCTTAACCTTGTAGAGTTTTTGTCGCAACATGGTTTTAGTAATCTCTCTATTTGTTGCTATCAGCCTACAGAAACACTGTTACCAGCATGGTGCCTATACAGTGATTCAGCAAAGCCATTGAGTCCTTTGTTATTGCAAGCGTTTTCTGCTGAGCAAGGTTATCAGTTAGTGCAGCTTACAAACCCTGCTAATGTGAATGAAGCAGGGCTCTTATTAATGGATATGGACTCTACAGCGATTACGATAGAGTGTATTGATGAAATAGCACGTTTAGCTGATGTGTACGATGAGGTTGCAGCTGTCACTGCGCAAGCGATGGCAGGTCAACTTGACTTTACACAAAGCTTAAATCAACGAGTAGCAAAGCTTGCAGGTATCGATGTAGCGTTAATCAATGAGCTAAAGCTAAATCTACCTCTGATGCCTGGCATTACCGAATTGTGCCAGTATCTAAAAGCGCATAATTGGCACCTTGCCATTGCTTCTGGTGGTTTTGTGCCATTTGCAGAACACGTTCAATCACTTATTGGTCTTGATGAAGTGCACGCCAATACGCTCGAATTTAAAGATAACCGCCTGACAGGTAAAGTAACTGGAACGATTGTTGATGCCGAGCAAAAAGCACGCGTGCTCGAGCAAATTCAACAAAGACTCGGGCTTGATAACCGTCAAACCGTTGCCATGGGTGATGGCGCGAATGATTTAAAAATGATGGCTAAAGCAGGGCTTGGCGTTGCTGTTCATGGTAAACCTAAAGTAGTCGAACAGGCAGATACAGCAATTAATGAAGGTTCTCTGTTACAAGTTGCATACCTACTAGCAATCCCATTAGATTACACGCTTTAACCATATTTTTTTACGCTTATTCATTTCTGTTTTGAGTACCTCATCAATATCAAAATGAGTAAGCGCTTCATCTGTTATGTCAATTACATCCCCAACCCCTGCAACAGCCCAGAGTGCTTCTTCAAGGTCTTTTGCTTTATGTAGTGCATACTGGCTTACATATTTAAGCTCATTTGATAAATAGTCTATGTCTGGACGGCCAGTGCGAGACACATACAAACGAAAGATAAACACTAAATCATTTTTGAGTGCTTTTTTTATAAATAAGGTCTGTGGCTGATAGTCATCTTCACTAATACAGCGGCTGGTTATTGCTTCGTTGATTGTTGCTTTACGTGGATCAAAACGTACAAATAAAGTAAATGGTAAAGGTGGATCTTGGCGACTACGATCTTTAATCAGTGGTGTGATCACCTCTGTGATCTGATCGGTAGATAAAAAGCCATCGATCTGCGTTTGCTCATTTAGCAGGGCAAAGTTTTGTAAAAGTATATGTAATGGCGTCGGGTATAAGCCAAGCCCGATCGCGCCTGCTTTAAAATGAGCGGCTTCCTTATGGAAGTACAACGGAAGCTGGCAAACACTTTTAGTCACCATGTTTCTTAGTGCTGTAGAAAGCCCTGGTATTTTGGGGGACTCTTCACAGGCGTGCAACTTATCTTTATTGTTTTCAATAAGTGCCGTGAAAAATTGAATGCCCATATGGGGTAAGTCAGTAAGACGGTGTACTTTTAAGTTAACAGTTGTTAGTGATTTGCTTATCGCCATCACTTCATAAGCAAGGCTTGATAAGTCATGTTTTTTAGTTATTTTTTGTAAATCGGGAAGGCTTAACTTAATTATATCGCCTTTTTTAAACTCAACAGGGTTATCACACTCAATTTGTAGACCCATGACCGATAGATCACGAGTATGGCCTGAAATTAATTTGTCATTATGAGTAACAGAGACCGCTGTTTTATATAAATAACGTTTATGAGCGCGTAAATTGACGTATTCAAGCGCGACAGGTGTAAGTGGCGGCGGCGTTTTATGTTTAGTATGACCAAACTGCTTTAATTGATTCACTAACCGCTTGTCGAATGTACGTTGCTGGTAAGTGTGTTGCTCATACTTCGAACCAACAGCAGTTAGAATTAATAAGTACTTAACATCTTTAATAAGCCCCTGAACTCTAGGGCTTGGTGGCTTATTTAGCTTTTCGATATCCTTACCTGCACTACTCGGTAAAGATAGCGGAATATATGAATCTTCAGGGTGGCTTGGCATTAATTGTAACTTAAAGCATTGCCAGCTCTCTTTTTGGCTACCAAAACCAAAAAATAAATTTCGAATTTCAGGTTGGCTATCAAGTTCCGTTCGTGTGGCTGAGTAATAATAAATCTTTCCAGCGACCACATGCGTAAAGGTATACAGGTACTCCTCTTTTACTGCATCGACAGTACTTAAAAGATGACCTATTCGCTGTTGGTTTATAATGCTATATAAGCATGACAGCTTACGTTCATCACAAAAATAACGATGTATAAATGCATTATTTTCGGTTGTTAACGCTAAAGTGGGGTATAACTTATTACCTTGTAAGCTTAAAAAAGTGTAAAGCGAGGTAACACGCGGGATATAATATTGTTCATAGCCTTTCGAAACAACTGCATCCAAGGTGTTATCGAGGTTAATCTTGTAGCGGCGCTTATTGCCGTGAATAAAGCTTTTTAGAAAGCTATCGAATTGTTCATTATTCTCAATGAAGGTGCGTTTTAAGCGAACATGATTGTACTCACGCGACACTTGCTCTACAGCAACAACTTCGTATTGAATGCCGTTTTTTAAACCTAACTCAAAGTCTTGTTCAAGCCCAACTAAGCGTAAACCAATTAATTGTCCCTTGGTGACTTTATATTTAGGTGAGAGCTTGATTTTTGCGCCGCTTAGGGAGATGTCTGAAGTCGAAGCCGATATTTTGCCGCTCTTATCTAGCTCAACAGTAATTTTTATTGAGTAGTTCATGCGCTCTTCACGACGACTTTCATAAGAGGCAAATTTAATTACTTTGGCAGGTAAGTCGCCGTTATCTTCGATTGAAGAGGTATTTTCGTTTGCTTTTTTTTGCATTACTCTGTGGTTATTTTCGGTATTCATAACCGCTTCGTATACAGCAAGCGTGTAACCACCGTGGCGTTTGATTGCGTCTTCGAACACCTCAATGGCCATGTCGTCCATAAAATGTTGCTTGCCTTCGTGTTCGTAAGGCCTAACTTGACCGGTAACTTGACCTCGTAAATCTATAAAGCGAGCCACAGGCTGAGATAAACGTGACATTTCCATTTTGATCAAAAACTGCTCTGGCTTTGTTAAGCTAGCTGTCTTTGATTTAAATAGTTTGTCGAACTGGGGAGTGCCTAAATGTGCCTTGAGCTCTTCAACAAGGTCTTCATATTTAAGCAGTATGTCTTCAGCCATTTATAAAACCATCACCGTCAATCGAAAAAAGTAGGTATACTAGCAGGCAACCACAGTGTTAAAACGCCTTGCGAACCACTTTTTATTTCATTAGTTATTGTTATAGGTATTCGCCAAATAAATGGCAAGCACTGTAAAACTTTATTTGTAAGCAAAAACTATGCCCTAAAATATAGCGTTATTACGCAGTTCAGCGAATAAAGCCTTAAGGGAATTGATTTGAGGTACGTCCGTTGTGTGTCGTCTCTAGAGATGCCGACATCTTAAATCGTTAGTTCAGTTGTCTATTGTACATTTAAATACATCACAAATCAGCGACCAAAATAGGTAAAGCTCAATGGCAAAATCAGCAAAAATCGAATTTGTCTGCACAGAGTGCGGTATGAACTATCAGCGTTGGCAGGGGCAGTGTAAATGCGGTGCTTGGAATACACTGGCAGAATTTAAACCTTCAGCAGGGCAATCTAAACAGGCTGCAAGTCGCGCAGCGGTGGCAGGTTATGCGGGAGGCGCTGGTGGCGGTTCTAAAAAAATTAATGAGGTCGAAACGGCTGAAGCTGAAAAACGTCTGACTGAAATTGGCGAACTTGATCGCGTGCTTAGTGGTGGTGTCACCACAGGTTCGGTGAATATTATTTCTGGTGATCCAGGAGCAGGTAAAACGACCTTGTTGTCCGATTTAATTGCGCGTATGTCAAAATTAATGCCCTCTTTGTACTGTACCGCTGAAGAATCATTATCGCAGTTTAAAAATCGAGTTAATCGCTTGCGCTTGGATTACAACCAAGATGAGCTTTACTTACTGTCTGAAACCAGTGTTGAAGCGATTATCGAAGAGCTTGATAAAAATAAAATTAAGTTTGCTGTTATTGACTCAATTCAGGCCGTGGTAACTGAAACGGCAAACGGCAGCCCCGGTTCACCATCGCAAGTTAAAAGCGCAGCACAAGCGCTAACACAATACTGTAAGCAACATGACGTGACTATGTTTATCATTGCTCATGTTAATAAAAACAATGAAATAGCGGGTCCACAAACGTTAGTGCATATTGTTGATGCACTGCTTCATATAGATACTAACGACGGACAAATACGTACCTTACGTGCTAACAAAAACCGTTTTGGTGATATTGATACGGTGGGGATTTTCAGAATGTGTGAGCGCGGTATGCTCAGTGTTGATAACCCAAGTGAGATATTTTTATCGGGTTCAAGTACTGAATCGCCAGGTTCAGCAATCACTTGTATTCGTAAGGGGAACCGTAACCTCCTCCTAGAAATTCAATGTTTAACAACAGAAACCGAAGCAGAGTTTCCACAACGTGTTTGCGTTGGATTGAATATGAATCGAATTAAAATGCTTACCGGTATATTACGCAAACATACAAAAACGAAAATTTTCCATGATACTTTTTTCAATATTGTTGGCGGCTTAAAGATAGATGAGTCAGAGACTTGTATTGACCTTGCTTTAGTCGCGGCACTGTTAAGCAGTCTCAATGAATTTGTTGTGCCTAGGACAACTTGCATCATGGGGGAACTGAGCTTAAACGGTGATGTCAGACCTATAGATAGTGGTGTGCCGCGAGTAAAAGAGGCTGCACAGCATGGTTTTACAGAAATATTTATTCCATATCGAAACTACCATAAATCAATGGAAGGTTTAGGAGCAAAAATTACGCCTGTGAAAACGGTGCATGAGCTCTTGTCATTAATTAATTAGTGACAATTTGATAAGCTAGGGTTGTGTTGAACCTTTAAGCTCAACATTCTCAAGAAATTAGCACCAACTTAAAGGAAATAAAATGAAGAAGTTAGTAATTGCAGTTGCTGTCGCAGCTGTTGCCGGTGGCGCATATTATGCGAACTACACAGCAACACAGGAAGTGAAAAAAGTGGTTGATCAGCAAATTGCTGCACTATCAGCCCAAAGTGGTGTTGAGGTGATGTATGATAATATTTCAGCGAGTGTATTTAATAACAGTGTGCAGCTATCTGGCATCAAAGTGCAAAGTGTTGAAGGTGATGAGCAAGTTGCCAGTATTGATACCATTGAAGTAACAGGCTATGAGGAAGATGCCATTCCTCCACACACTGGGTTTGTAATGACTAACTTTCGCTTTAGCGATTCTTTCTTGGCACAGCTGCCACAAAGCGCCAACAGTAAGCTAGCCTCTAAAAGTTATAATGTAGACTCATCGCTTGATTACAATAAAGACTCAGGTGATAGTGACTTTGCGCTGAAAGTAACCGCAGCGGATGTAGCTGATGTGACGTTTAATTTAGGGTTAGCCAAGTCTACCCCTTTGATGGAAGCATCACTTGCTATTAGCCAACAACAAAAAGCTTCTGGCGGTGCACAACCAACTCTTGAGCAACAGCTTCAGCAGCAGTCAAAGATGATGGCTGCCATGTCTGAGTTGGAGCCTCGCAGTGTAGAGTTTGCGATTGAAAATCAAGGTGAATTAAAAGCGGTAGTAGAAAGCTTTTTAAAAGCGCAAGGTATGACCCACGAGCAATTTCAGCAAATGGTCACAATGCAGCTGCAACAAGCTCCTGTTAGCGCAGATTTAGCCACAGCGATTACTAATTTTGCCAACGGTTTATCTTCATTATCTTTGTCTGCAAGTTTACCTGAGGGCAAAACGATGCTAGAAATTAACCAACAAATTATGAGCCTAGCAGGTCAACCAGAAGAACTTGCTAAATTTATCAATTTAGACGCTAAAGGAGAATAAGTAACTAACGTTAAGTTACTTATTCTTTTAGAAAATAACCTTAAAACTTAGCGGTATCAGACTGGCTGACTTTAAGGTTATTTTTCACACGGCTAACTCCTTGGCTGTGCTCTAAAAACTTTTGTGCCAATGCGCGTTTAAAGCCCGTTTCCGTGGAACCGTATAATTCAATCGTATCACCGTTAACAATAACTTGTAGGTTCTCGATAGAAAAATTAGGATTACTCATCAGCTTGTGAAGTGCTAATTGCTGAAGTCGAGGTTGAGCCGATGTGCTAGTAGTTAATACACTGGTATTAGCGCTAACTTGTGTTGCGCATGCAAGTAAAAAAATACAACAAAATGATGTAAGTACTACTGTTAGTTTAAAACGGTTCATACGATTCCCTCGTGAATGATGAGCATATGCTGAACCAGTTACAATTTTTATTCCAATATTTAATATGTTGATTTTAAAGGATAATATATTTTCACTAGTTATTTCAGGAAAAAAAGCTATGAATTAATTACACACTAGTTAGTAAAAACGGCAGCAAAAAGTACACACAAAAATGCCGTGACAAGCACGGCATTTTTTAGTTATTACAGTATCTACGAAGATTATTTTTTCTTTTTCGCTTTTACCTTTGCTTTCTTTTTTAGCCTTCATCTTTACTGGATCCTTTTTCTTTTTCGACGGGATCTTTGCTTCTTTGTGTTGTGGCTCTAACCCTTTAATAACACGACGCTTTAACTTTTGTTCAATATAACGTTCAACCTTACCCAAAATAGCAACGTCATGTGCTTCTACAAATGAAATTGCTGTGCCTTTTTTACCTGCACGACCTGTACGGCCAATTCGGTGCACATACACATCTGCTGTACGGGGCATATCAAAGTTAATTACATGGCTAATATCAGCTACATCAATACCACGCGCCGCTACGTCAGTTGCAACTAAAATTTTATTGCGACCAGAATGGAAATTTTCCATTGCTTTCATGCGTTTATCTTGTGGCATTTCACCACGTAGCCAAGCTACACGAAGTCCTTCGTTGTTTAGAGCGCCAATCAGAGTTTCAAGGCGCTCACGTGTTTTTACAAAGACAATGGCTTTTTGCAGCTCGTCACTGTTAAGCGTATCAATGAGCATCTTTAATTTGTGATTATAATCATCTGCTAAGTGCACCCACTGGTGAATTTTGCCTTTTTCTTTACGTGACGACTCTGCTTCGAGTAGTGCAGGGTCATTCAAAATACGCTCGGCAAACAACTCAACGCTGTCGCCTTCTAACGTGGCAGAGAATAAGAAGCATTGACGACGATTACGTGCTTCATCACAGATACGTAGCATTTCTTTACGAAAGCCCATATCAAGCATGCGATCCGCTTCATCGAGAATAAGCATTTCGACGTTTTCAGCATGGAAGTTCTCAGTTTCAAGGTATTCCATTAAGCGACCTGGTGTCGCAATAAGAATGTCGTTATTGCTTTCAAAAATCTCTTTATGTGTCCCATAGTTAATACCGCCCGTGACAACACCTATTTTTAAGTGCGTTTGTGCAGCTAGCAGTTCACATTGCTCATGAATTTGATAAGCAAGTTCACGAGTGGGGGTCATGATCAGCACCCGTGCAAAACCTGGATCGCGACGTGGGAAGTCAAGCAAGTATTGAATTGCAGGAATCAAAAACGCGGCTGTTTTACCCGTACCAGTAGGGGCAGATGCCAAAATATCACGACCTTGTAGTGCTTCAGGGATCGCTTGTTGTTGAATACTTGTTGGCGTATCAAAACCCATTTTATTGATGGCATTTAACAGCTTGTTATCGATATCAAATTCAGAAAATTGCATAGAGTGACATAAATAGAGGACAATTAGAGTTGATTATACTAGCTATCAGCACTGTGGTGAATGAAAAGGTGAAAAAATGTCAGGCTTTGTGTTTAAACAATTTACAGTTGAGCAAACTCGTTCTGCGATGAAGGTTTCGACAGATGGTATTTTATTAGGTGCTTGGGCTGAATTGGCAAATGCAAAATCCCTTCTCGATATAGGTACAGGAACGGGATTGCTTGCTTTGATGGCAAAACAGCGTGCTCCAAAGGCGAAAGTGGTGGCAATCGAAGTAGATGCTGAGGCGTGCATTGACGCTAAGTTTAACTTTGCAAATAGTCCTTGGCCTGAAATTTGTTTACATCATGGTGCCATACAGTCTTTTCAATCAACACAGCCCTTTGATGTAATTATTACTAACCCTCCGTATTTTAATGCGAGTCTAAAAGGGGACAATGAAGCACGTAATACGGCGCGTCATACAGATGGTCTTGGTTTTTCTGAGTTAATTGAGTGTTGTACTAAGTTAAGTCACGCCAACACCTTACTCAATGTAATTTTACCCTGCAAAGAGGCATCTTCTTTTATTGAACAAGCTAAGTGTAAAGGATGGAACTTGGCGCGTATGTGTAATGTACGCACCACATTAAAAAAGCCACCCAGCCGAAGTTTAATGTTATTTTCTTTACAGTCTGAGGTGTGTCAGACACATTCTTTGACTATTCATGCTGCAGATGGCGGCTATAGTGATGAGTATGTTTCTTTGTGTAAGGATTTTTATTTAAAAATGTAACTATCTAAAAATAGAGTGTTTACTCAAGCCTTGCTATAGTGGTGGCGTTTTAAAATTATAAGAGCTGTTTATGTTACGTTTATCTATAACTTTAAGTGCATTACTTTTCTCTCAATATACTTTTGCTGCGTTGAATCCTGTGGGACTTTGGAAAACAATAAATGAAGAGACAAATGAAGCAAAATCACTGGTACGCATTAGCGAACAAAATGGCGTATTAACAGGCAAAGTAGAAAAAATTCTAAATCCAGCAAAGCAGGATGCTATCTGTGAAGAGTGTGATGGTGATAAGAAAAATCAACCAATTCTTGGCATGACAATAATCGAGGGGGCAACTGATGCGGGAGATGGAAGCTGGCAAGATGGTGAGATTCTTGACCCGAATAGCGGTAAGACCTATACCTTAAAACTGACGCCACAAGAACAAGGTCAAGTACTTGAAGTTCGCGGTTATATTGCTTTTTTCTACCGTAACCAGTATTGGCAGCGTGTAGAGTAAACACTAGAAAAGCCAAGCAATGCTTGGCTTTATAGGCGTTATTTTTACAAGCTTTCGCTATATTCAGTCATGACTTGTTCAACCCACGAGGCAATACGTTCATCGCTCAGTTCATATTGACTGTCTTCATCAAGTGCTAAGCCAACAAACTGTTTACCATCTTCAGTGAGTGCTTTTGAAGCCTCGAACTCGTAACTGTCATCATTTGGCCACTTGCCTAATAAAGTGATCGTTTGGTCGCAAATTTCATCGTGTAACATACCGAGCGCATCTTGGAACCACTGGCCGTAACCTTGTTGATCGCCCATGCCAAACAGAGCCACGGTTTTACCATTTAGGTTAACATCTTTAATGTCGTCCCAAATTGATTCCCAATCTTCCTGTAATTCACCGAAGTCCCACGTTGAAATGCCGAAAATAACAAAATCGAATTGCTCAGCATTTTTTAATGGCTCATCTTTGATATTGTGAAGACTCACTATGTCTTGGCCGATAATATCGCGAATTTTTTCAGCTGCTATTTCTGTGTAGCAGGTTGTAGAACCATAAAATAAACCAATCTGCATCGTATTTATCACTGTGTATTTGCCTGATATGATAGGCGCAAGTTTACCGTAAGGTATAATCAATTGATACCTTGATAAGGATGAGAGTACGCGTGGCTGATAATAATTCCCAAGCCCAAAAAGGTGTAATAACAGCAAATAACGCCGAACATTTAGAGTTATTTTTAGATACGCTGTATCTTGAGCAGGGAGTCAGCGAAAATACACTCGCTGCTTATCGCAGTGACCTTGAAAAGTTTTGTCAATTTTTAAAAGATAAAGATCTTCTAGCTGTGAGTAATGAAGATATTGAAGCGTATTTAGCGTATCGCGTTGATTTAGGCCTTAAATCACGTAGTACCGCGCGTAGTATTAGCGCACTTAAACGTTTTTATCAGTATTTTGTACGTGAAAAAGCGATAGCTGATTCGCCGATGGTCAATATTGCTCAGCCAAAAGCAGGGCAGTCATTACCTAAAACGCTGTCAGAAGCCGAGGTTGAAGCACTCCTTGGGGCTCCTGATATCGAAGATCCAATGGGGCTTCGCGATAAGGCCATGCTTGAGCTTTTATATGCAACAGGACTTCGTGTTACTGAGCTGGTGGGGCTTCGAATGGAGCAGATTAACTTGCGTCAAGCTGTGGTGTTTGTAAAAGGTAAAGGTAATAAAGAACGTTTAGTGCCCCTTGGTGAAGAAGCCATGTATTGGCTAGAACAGTTTCTGAAAGTGGGCCGTTCGCATATGATTAAGCATGCCACTGATTTTGTGTTTCCATCTAAACGTGGAATCGGCATGACACGACAAACCTTTTGGCATCGTATTAAACACTATGCTATTTTGGCATCAGTTGAATCACCATTATCACCACATACGCTGCGTCATGCGTTTGCAACGCATTTGCTTAATCATGGAGCTGATTTGAGGGTGGTACAAATGATGTTAGGTCATAGTGACTTATCAACAACTCAAATTTATACCCATGTAGCCAATGAGAGATTGAAGTCGGTACACGAGCAACATCACCCACGTGCGTAGTGCAAGATTTTTAAAGATGTACCGGTCTATACTAGAAATGATCAGGATATAGGATAGTTATGAAAAAGTTAGTTTTAGCCACGGCATTGCTTGGCACAAGTCTTAATGTGATTGCCAATGGTGTATCGACCACCGACGCTGCAGATGCGCCTATCATCGCTAAATTTGCCGAATTAGGTGTAACCGTAAAGCAAATAAATCCAAGCCCTGTCGCTGGTCTTAAAGAACTGATTACAGATAAAGGGGTACTTTACGCAAGCCCTGATGGTCAATTTCTAATGCAAGGCACATTAATTGATTTAGAAAATCGCGTAAACCTTACAGAGCATGCGTTGAGCGATGTACGTAAAGCGGGTATTGCTGAATATGAAGATTCAATGATCGTTTATAAAGCAAAGAATGAGAAACATTCTATCACCGTATTTACTGATATCACCTGTGGGTACTGTCGCAAATTACACCGTGAATTAGATGACTTTTTAGATGCAGGTATCACAGTTAAATACCTTGCTTTCCCACGTGGTGGCTTACGTGGTAAAGGTTACCAAGATTTAATGAATGTATGGTGTGCAAAAGACCCCGCTGAAGCGCTTACAGAAGCCAAAGCGGGTGCAGATGTTGCCACTGTTGAAGGGTGTAGTGCGCCAATCGCTGAGCATTACCAACTTGGTCAAAGCTTTGGTATGTCGGGTACGCCGGCTATTATTTTAGAAGATGGTACGATGATCCCAGGTTATCAATCAGCAGCGCAAATCAGCCAAGCACTTGATGCATTGCCAAAAACATCTTCATAATCTTTTTATAAAAAGGCCTATTTAGGTAGGCCTTTAATCCGCTTTAAGCTAAGAAAGTAATACGTCCAACATGGAAAAAATAATCCAAGTTCGCCCTCGTGTTGATGACTCATATCTTCCACATCACTTACATCCAGTTATCAAGCAAATTTATGCCTCTCGTCAGGTTCAAGATGCCAAAGAATTAGATAATAGTGCAGCAACATTACATGACTTTAAGCTGTTTAAAGACATAGACAAAGCTGTGTTGTTATTACAAGACGCGCTGGCATCACAAAGCCGTGTGCTAATAGTGGGTGACTTTGATGCCGACGGTGCAACGAGCACCGCAACCTTGATGCAAGGTTTGGCTATGTTTGGTTTACAGAACCTAGACTATTTAGTGCCGGACAGATTTAGCCTTGGTTATGGTTTGAGCCCTGCACTTGCTGAGCAAATCGTGACAATGCAGCCTGAGCTGGTGATTACCGTCGATAATGGCATCTCCTGTATTGATGGCATTGCTATTGTAAAGCAAGCAGGTATTAAAGTGCTGGTCACTGATCATCACTTGCAAGGTGAAGCATTACCAAACGCCGATGCGATAGTGAACCCAAATCGCCATGACTGCTCATTCCCATCAAAATCCATTGCTGGGGTTGGCGTGGCGTTCTATTTATTGATTGCACTGCGCAGCCATTTACGTGAACAAGGGTATTTTCAGCATAAACCAATGCCTAATTTGGCCGAATTACTTGATATTGTTGCTCTTGGCACCGTTGCTGATGTGGTTGCGCTTGATGCCAATAACCGCACCTTAGTGCATCAAGGTTTAGCACGTATTCGAAGTGGTAAAACACGCCCAGGGATCAGTGCGTTAATCGAAGTGGCAAATCGCAATGCAGCTCGTTTAAGTGCCAGTGACTTTGGCTTTTCATTGGCGCCACGCTTAAATGCAGCAGGGCGTTTAGATGATATGAGTTTAGGCATAGCCTGTTTATTATCAACCGATATAAATCAAGCACGCCGTATTGCCGGCGAGCTTGATAGCCTTAACCATGAGCGCCGTGAAATAGAGCAGGGCATGCAAACTGAAGCACAAGCCGTGCTTGACCGGTTAGCGTTTAAAACAGAGTCAGTGCCGGATGCCATTTGTTTATATCAAGCCGATTGGCACCAAGGTGTGATAGGCATATTGGCAGGGCGCTTAAAAGAGAAGTATCACCGTCCTACGGTTATTTTTGCAGCTGGCGATAATGGTGAAATAAAAGGTTCCTGCCGCTCAATTGAAGGGCTGCATATGCGCGATTTACTCGAGCGAGTAAATACCCTGTATCCACATCTTATTAGCAAATTTGGCGGTCATGCTATGGCGGCGGGGCTGAGTATCAATGAGCAATGCTTTAATGAATTTAAAGCGGTGTTTGAGAAAATGGTGACCGACACACTGACTGATGAGCATAAACAAAGTATTTTGCTAACCGACGGTGAACTGCCCAATGACTGCTTTTCGATGGAGTTTGCCAATCAGCTAAAAAATGCAGGACCTTGGGGGCAGCAATTTCCCGAGCCTGTGTTTGAACATGTTTTCGAAGTAATACAGCAGCGTATTGTCGGTGAAAAGCACTTAAAACTGGTTTTAAAGCATCAATCAGGGCGCTTAGTTGACGGTATTGCATTTGGTGTTGACGTACGTGCATGGCCAGACACTGAAGTGAGGTACGTCAAAGCTGCTTATCAGCTCGATATAAATGAATTCCGTGGCAAATTTTCGTTACAACTGATTATTCGAGAGCTACAAAAAGTGACATAAAAATATCGTCTTTATCGGCATAAAAGGCTAATAAAACGCTCGGTTTTTTGTTAAAATCGGGCGTTTTTAATATTTGTAGATAATTTACCGTAATTATTGTCGTAAGCTGTGCGCGGTAAATCAGCCATTTTGGAGTAATGTACATGTTTGAAGTGAATCCTGTGATTAACCAGATCAAGGAAATTCGCGAACGTACTGAACTGCTTCGGGGGTACCTTTGACTACCCTCTTAAGAAAGAGCGGTTAGAAGAAGTTAACGCAGAACTTGAAGATTCAGCAGTATGGAACGAGCCAGAGCGTGCGCAAGCGTTAGGCCGTGAGAAGTCATCACTAGAAGCTATCGTCGAGACCATTGATAATCTCGTTACGGGCACAGACGATGTTGAAGGTTTAGTTGAACTTGCAGTGGAAGCTGAAGACGAAGAAACTTTCCAAGAAGCTGAAGCTGAACTTGAAGATTTAAATGCACAACTTGAAAAGCTTGAGTTTCGTCGTATGTTCTCTGGCGAGCAAGATCAAAACGATGCGTACCTTGATTTACAATCAGGCTCAGGCGGTACTGAAGCACAAGACTGGTGTAACATGTTACTGCGTATGTATTTACGTTGGGGTGAAGCAAAAGGCTTTAAAGTTGAACTTGTTGAAGCAACTGATGGTGATGTGGCTGGTATCAAGGGCGCAACTGTGCGTTTCGTTGGCGAATATGCATACGGTTGGTTACGTACAGAAACAGGCGTTCACCGTTTAGTGCGTAAGAGCCCGTTCGACTCAAGTGGTCGTCGTCATACCTCGTTTGCATCGGCATTCGTTTACCCAGAAATCGACGATAATATCGAAATTGATATTAATCCGGCTGACCTACGTATTGACGTTTACCGTGCATCTGGTGCCGGTGGTCAGCACGTAAATACCACTGAATCAGCGGTACGTATTACTCACGTGCCAACCAATACGGTTGTTCAGTGCCAAAATGAGCGTTCACAGCACAAGAATAAAGACCAAGCAATGAAACAGCTAAAAGCGAAATTGTTTGAACTTGAGCTACAAAAGCAAAATGCAGAGAAACAAAGCCAAGAAGATGCAAAGTCAGACATTGGCTGGGGTAGTCAAATTCGTTCATACGTGCTTGATGACTCGCGCATTAAAGACTTACGTACAGGCGTTGAAAACCGTAATACTCAAGCGGTTCTTGACGGCGACTTAGATAAATTTATTGAAGCCAGCCTTAAATCTGGCCTATAACCACCAAGCTAAAAAAGAGCTAAAAAATGACTGATCAAATCCAAGACGAAAATAAGTTAATCGCTGAGCGTCGTGGCAAATTAGACGCAATCCGCGAAAATTGCCCTGCCAACGGTCATCCAAACCAATTCCGTCGTGAACATTACACGGCTGATTTGCAAGCTGAGTTTGGTGATAAATCGAAAGAAGAATTAGTTGCTGAGCAGCACGTTGTATCAGTAGCGGGTCGTATTCTTGCAAAACGTGGTCCTTTCCTTGCGTTACAAGACATGAAAGGCCAAATTCAAGCGTACGCCTCAAAAGACGTACAAAAAGAATTAAAAGCAAAATACGGTCAACTTGATATCGGTGACATCATCGGTGTTAAAGGCGCACTAAATAAATCAGGTAAAGGTGACCTATACGTAGAAATGACAGAGTACGAGCTACTTACTAAGTCATTACGTCCGTTACCAGAAAAGTTCCATGGTTTATCTGACCAAGAAACTAAATACCGTCAACGTTATGTTGACTTAATCACTAACGATGCGACGCGTGAAACATTCCGTATTCGCTCAAAAGTTGTCGAAGGTATCCGTCGTTTCTTAGCTGATCGTGACTTCATGGAAGTTGAAACACCGATGCTACAAGTGATCCCTGGTGGTGCGTCTGCACGTCCATTCGTAACACACCACAACGCACTTGATATCGACATGTACTTACGTATTGCCCCTGAGCTTTACTTAAAACGTTTAGTTGTTGGTGGTTTTGAGCGTGTATTTGAAATCAACCGTAACTTCCGTAACGAAGGTTTATCAACGCGCCATAACCCAGAATTCACCATGATCGAATTCTACCAAGCATACGCTGATTACATTGACCTAATGAATATCACAGAAGACATGCTACGCACTGTTGCGACAGACGTACTTGGTTCACCAATTGTTGTTAATACAACGAAAGACGAAAACGGTGAAGTGGTAGATTCAATAGAATATGATTTTGGGAAACCTTTTGCACGCCTAACAATGAGCGAAGCTATTCTTAAGTACAATCCAGACTTTGATGCGGCTGTATTTAATGACCCTGAAAATCATTTTGAAGAACTTAAAGCGTACGCTAAGCAAGTACACGTTAAAGTGCCAGAAAACTGCGTTTGGGGTCCAGGTAAGTTCTTATGTGAAATCTTCGAAGAGACAGCTGAGCACAAGTTAATTCAACCAACTTTCATCACAGCTTACCCGTGGGAAGTGTCACCACTTGCACGTCGTAACGATGAAAACCCATTCGTGACTGATCGTTTCGAATTCTTCGTAGGCGGTCGTGAATTAGCCAATGGTTTCTCTGAGCTTAACGATGCACAAGACCAAGCTGAGCGTTTCTCGCGTCAAGTTGAAGAAAAAGACGCCGGTGATGATGAAGCAATGCACTACGATGAAGACTACATCCGTGCATTAGAATACGGCTTACCGCCAACAGCGGGTGAGGGGATTGGTATTGACCGTCTAGTGATGTTATTTACTGACTCACCAACCATTAAAGACGTGATTTTATTCCCACACATGCGTCCTCAAGCTGACTAATCAGCTAATGTCTTTAAAACGCCGCTTTTAAGCGGCGTTTTGTTATCAGAAAATTCTGAAATTTTCCGCTTGTCCCCTTACATTCTTTTTTTAATTAGCTGATCTAAAAAGAGTTACAGAATTGCTGTTTTTTAATAGTCACGTATTTTTAACTTTTTATTCTAAAGTGTAATTGTAATAGTGTTATTTTTAACCTGGTTATGAGAAAATTGCGCGATTATCATCCAATGCGTAAATGGACTTTATAATAATGAAAAAGAAGCCTTCGCAGTTGTCTACTGAAGCTAATAAAAGCGAGCACCAGCGTGAAGCGTTTTATCGTGCGTGTATTGCTGAATTTCAACAATTGGGTTATCAAGATCAATATCTCGCAGAAATGACTGATGAGCTAATTCCTTTAACAGGCTTAGATATATTGACTAATAAGGAAAAACCAGCGAAAGACTGAGCAAAAAATTGCCTGTTTTTTGTTGTTATGACCATTCTGTGACCATCTACACTATTTTCCTTGAAAAGTGTTTGACATATTGCCTGAAATCTTTATTATACGCCCCACAAGATGGAGAGGTGGCCGAGTGGCCGAAGGCGCTCCCCTGCTAAGGGAGTATAGGGTTTGTAGCTCTATCGAGGGTTCGAATCCCTCCTTCTCCACCATTTTTTTAATGGTTTTCTTGTAAAGTAAAGAATGGGCGCATAGCTCAGCTGGATAGAGTACCTGGCTACGAACCAGGCGGTCGGAGGTTCGAATCCTCCTGCGCCCACCATCCTTTACTAAAATCAAAAAGTGGGCGCATAGCTCAGCTGGATAGAGTACCTGGCTACGAACCAGGCGGTCGGAGGTTCGAATCCTCCTGCGCCCACCACTTTTGAAAAATCACTGCAAGATTATAAAATGCAATTTGCGGACGCGTAGCTCAGCTGGATAGAGTACCTGGCTACGAACCAGGCGGTCGGAGGTTCGAATCCTCCCGCGTCCGCCACTTTCTCTTAGAAAGTGACATAAGCCGACAAGCAGTCGGTTTTTTTGTGTCTTTAAGATACAGTCAATGCAAGACTCATACATGCATCACTACACTGCGGACGCGTAGCTCAGCTGGATAGAGTACCTGGCTACGAACCAGGCGGTCGGAGGTTCGAATCCTCCCGCGTCCGCCACTTTCTAATAGAAAGTGAACAAACCGACGAAAGTCGGTTTTTTTGTGCCTGAAATTCGCGAATCACACACTTTTCACACCACAAATTAAACTCCCAACTCAAAATACGAAAAATGTACCCCGTAGGCGTGAAACTTGTTTCACGCGCATTAAGGATAGTTTCGCCATAAATGACGACCTCACACGGTAGGGGCTCTATACGTAGGTTTTAAAACGTATAGAGCGATTATTAAAACAATAAACTTAGATTAAGTCTCACTGTACGAGGTTCAATAGGGTGAAAGTGGTTATCCTCTATGCCTTCTGCGGGCTCTCCCGCTAAGCGTGAAGCATAGTAATAATCGATATCATGGTCGTTACTATCGAACAGATTGAGTAGCTCTAAGCCTACTTTCCAATGAGTTTGTTGGTAGCTAACAAGACCATTTACGACTGTAAGCGGCTCTGAGCGCTTGTCGCCATCATCACTTAACATACGTTTACCAATATGACGTAAGCGTAATGAGGTTTGCCATTGCTCAGTTACTTGCCAGTTTATACCGGCGCTTGCAACGATAGGAACAGCTCCTTCGATACGGTCATTGTTACTATCAATATCTAAACGAGAGTGAGTGAATGATGCCTCAGCATCTAGGCTTAGTGTATCGGCTAGCCAATAGTATGCACTAAGCTCTAAGCCGTAACGTTTTGAAGCATCACTGGCTTCTGTATTACCAGCATCGCCAACAAACAATAATTCAGAATCAAGCTCTAGCCACCAAAGTGCGGCAGAAAAGTTGAATTGCTTTTCATCAAAGTAGCGCATACCCACTTCTGCACCATTACTTTTAACAAGTAAGTCCACAGTGTCAGCAGCTTCAAGCGTGACGGGGTCTAGGCTAATTGTCGCGCCACGAGCATCATTTGAGTGAAAGGATTGCCCCCAGTTTGCATAACCTGCCAAGTTATCGCTGAATAAGTAGGTTAGGCTCGCTTTAAAACCAAGCAAGTCGTCATCAGCTTCTCCTGAGTTAGCCGTATTGTTGCTATCTACACTGGCATCTAAATAGTCATAACGAACACCGATAGTCGCCTCAAGCTGCTCGCTTAATGTTAATTGAGTTTGCCAAAATGCGGCATAACTTGTTTCATCTACACTGTCTTCACGAACAGTAGATAAAAACTTACGGGCCTTCGTATTATAAAGCCCCACATTATCGATATTATCATTACGAAGCTCTATACCAACACTATGATTTACAGGTATAGCGTTTAATTTATCGGAAAATTGATAGCTCAGAGCTCCGCCTGAAATTGTGCGCTTATCTTGTTGGTTGAATTGGTCACCATTAATAGGGTCATTTAGCAAATAAGAGAAGTTAGAAAATAAATTTAGCTCATAATCAATAATATAAGCGTTAGCTGCAAAGTGTTCGTTTTGCCAGTTCGTCGATAAACTATAACGACTCGATTCACCACCTAGCGTGGTGTCCAGCGACCCTAGTTCAGAGATAATACCTTGAGCAATAGCTCTTTGAGGGATTTGATCAGCAGAGTTCCAGCTGTTGTCGTAAGCCATAGCTGTAATTGATAAGTTGCCACTTTTTGATTCGTTCACATAGCGAAGTAGGGCGTTCTTTTTATTTACGTCTTCATCAATGTCTTGCCAAGGGCCATCATAACCTTGCCACTCTGTTGCAGCTATTAATTTTCCGTCGCCAACTTTTATATGGCCTATGGCAACTGCTCTTAAGTAGTTATCTTCACCAAGTGTAAAGTCGAGTTGCTGGTGTTTTGGATTATCTGTAAGGTGAAAATAGGCACTGCCGGCTGTAGAAAAATCACCTTGTCGAGCATCATAACTTCCTTTTTGGTAGCTAACGGTGGCAACCGTTTCAGGAATGATGAAGTTTAAATCTGTATAACCTTGACCATGGCCATGGCTACGCATATTAATCGGCATACCATCTATATTGGTCGCAAAATCAGTCCCATGATCTAAGTTAAAACCACGAATAAAGTATTGATTTGCTTTACCTGAGCCACTATGTTGCGTTACCGCCATACCTGGAATGAGTTCAAGCATTTCAGTACTTCTTAGCATGGGACGGTTTTCAATTTCACCTTGACCAATAACACCGCTAGAGGCACTAATTGATTCACCTATTAATCCTGTGCGATGCCCATACACTGTGATTTTTTCTATATTTGCTAACGCGTCTCCTGAGCAGCTAATGCAGCCCAGCAATAGGTATAACTTGTTCATTTTTATAAATTCCTTTTCAAGGGAGGTTTACACTATAAACGTAGTTGCTAACACCTTGGATGCAAATAAGTTAATAAGTATGAAAATTAAGTTACCTTGCTTCATAATAAATTTGTGGTAAATTTAATAAAATATTCCAAAAAAAATAATAATTGTGAATTTTGTTTTGTGTATGCGGAACAGCTTATTGGCCTGCAAGTAAGGGGCAGCATGTATTTGCTAAATTGTTAAATTCACGCATTTACTAAGAATTAAGGAACAGCTATGCGTCGTTCAATTATCGCTTTATCAATTACTTTAGGTGTTGCTTTTAGTGCACCTATGCATGCTGAGGGTTGGCAATCAGATGTTATCGGGGTCACCCAGTCACAGCTTTCACCAAGTTACTGGTTAGCGAAAGGTGCATCAGCAAAAATGATCATGACGGAGGCGCAAATTGCAGCCTTCAACGAGAAATTAATTAAAGATAATAAATACATTGTTGATCCACTGTCATTTCAAAAATCGCTCACTAAAGACGAGCTAACACGCGCCATTCATTCGGCAAGCTCAATTCCAAAAAAGCCCGCGCTTTTTTACCGACGGACGGCAACTCACCGCGAAAGATTTTGCAAAATATCAGGCTAATTTAGACCTTAATAAAGTCGCTGATAACAATGAAGTACGCTTTGCTGTGGTCGTTAAGCGCACGGCATTACGCACTTTTCCAACCTGGGATCGGGTTTTAAATAGTGGCCTTGATCAAGACTTAGATCGCTTTCAAGAAAGCGGTATGTTCCCAGGGGAAGCGGTTGCTGTATTGCATCAAAGCGCAGATAAAAAATGGCTGTTAGTACGTGCTTACAACTACTTAGCGTGGGCGCCTGCCGAAGATCTTGCTTTTGCAGATGCAGATAAAATAAAAGCTTATCGCGAACAAGATAACTTCTTGGTGGTAACTGATGCAAAAGTAAATACCGCTTATGTGCCAAGCGATGAAAGCCTTTCAGAAGTACAGCTCGATATGGGAGTACGCTTACCTTTAGTTGATAATGAGCAAGTACCGTATTTGCTCAACGGCCAAAACAGCTATGCTAGCCATGTTGTACAGTTACCTACCCGCGATGAGCAAGGCAAACTTGTTATTAAAGCCGCGATGATCAGCAAAACTGCCGATGTAAATTTAGGCTACCTAGACTACAACGAGCAGAATCTGATTAAACAAGGCTTTAAGTTTTTAGGCGAGCGTTATGGTTGGGGGCATGATTACAATGGCCGCGACTGTACTGGGTTTGTTGGTGAGATTTATAAAAGCTTTGGTCTATTAATGCCACGTAATTCAGGCCAGCAAGGCAGCAGCGAATACGGACAAAATAGTCGTTTTGATAAAAATACCGCGGCGGATGCTAAGTTGCCGACGGTTAAAAACATGGCTATTGGCGATCTAATTTATATTCCGGGTCATGTGATGATGTACTTAGGGGAGCATCACGGCGAGCCTTATGTTATTCATGACGTTAAAGGCTTAGGCTATAACAAAGGCGATGGTAGCTTTTATAGTAGTGCCTTGAATGGGGTGTCGGTCACGCCCTTATTGCCACTTAGATTATCTCAAGAAACCAGCTATTTAGACCGTGTTTATAACATTAAGCGTATTCGCTAGAGGCCAATATGAAAATTAAAGCTGTTCGCTTTGCAAAGCTCAAAGTGCCATTAGTTACCCCATTTAAAACTGCACTGAGAGAAGTGAGTTTTATCGAAGACTTAGTGGTTTTAATCGACACCGAATGTGGCCAAATCGGCTATGGCTCTGCGGCCTCAACACCGGTTATTACAGGCGATACCCATCAAGGGATGATAGCGGTCATTCAGCAATTTATTGCCCCTAAACTAGTCGGGCAAGAAGTCGAAAACATCAATCAGCTTACTCACATTATTCAATCAACGGTGATTGGTAACAACAGTGCAAAAGCGGCCTTAGAGCTGGCGGTTTATGACTTATGGGGTAAGCTCTACCAAGCGCCTTTATATAAGTTACTAGGTGGTGGTAAGTCAGCGCTGAAAACTGATATCACCATTAGTGTCGACAACATAGATAAAATGCTCAGTGACTGTCAGCGCGCGGTTGAGCAAGGCTTTGATGTATTAAAAATAAAAATCGGCAATAACCTTAATCAAGACATTGAACGTGTAAAAGCAATCCATGCAGGCTTTGCCGCTAAGGTGCAGTTACGTTTAGATGTAAATCAAGGCTGGGATGCCAAACAAACTGTGTTTGCACTGCTACAACTAGAGCAAGCAGGCGTGGTATTAGAGTTGGTTGAGCAGCCAGTAAAAAGCAGTGATATTCAAGGTCTCAAATATATTACTGAGCGAGTGAACACCCCGATTATGGCCGATGAAAGCGCCTTTTCACCTAAGCAAGTGATCCAACTTTTAGAACTTGGTGCAGTTGATATTATCAATATTAAATTAATGAAAACGGGCGGTTTAAGCCGAGCAATTGAGATTGCTAATATTACAGCCCAATACCAAGCGGAATGTATGATTGGCTGTATGCTAGAGGGCAGTATTGCCGTTGCTGGTGCTGCACATTTAGCCTCAGCCAAAGCGCAGCAAATCAGTAAAATCGATTTAGATGGCCCTGCCCTTGGTCAGTATGACCCTGTGCAAGGGGGCGTTGAATTTAGCGGCCCACAAATACGCTTATCCGATGCCCCAGGTCTTGGCATTGAATCAATAGCGGGACTTGAACCAATTACAAACGGAGTATGGCCAGCATGAAAAAACTAGTCAGTCTTATTGCAGCTATGAGTTTATCGGCTTGTGCCAGCAAAGAGTTACCTAAACCTGTTATTGATAACAGTCATCAGCAGCTCGTGGTGGTGGTCGCTAATGATAGTGATGCTATTGATGCCACACTGTATCGTTTTGAAAAAAGCGCCGGTAGCTGGCAACAACAAGGCGAGCAACATGCGGTGGTGCTTGGCCGTACAGGTCTTGCTTGGGGAGTGGGGCTGCATCCTGCACAACCTGGCCTGCAAAAACAAGAAGGGGATGGTAAAGCACCAGCAGGTGTTTTTGAACTAGGTACTGCCTTTGGCTATTTAGATTCACTGCAAACGAACCTCAGTTATCAAGCAATGACCGCCAATGATTATTGTATTGATGTAAAAGGCTCGCCGTTTTACAACCAATTGGTTGATAAAGCACAAGTAGGCGAAGATGCCGTAAAAGACTCTTCAGAATGGATGCGTCGTGATATTTACAGCCAAGATAACCTTTATAAAAAAGGCATTGTAGTTAAGCATAACCCAAGCAATATTAATGGTGCGGGCAGTTGTATCTTTATGCATTTATGGCGAGCGCCAAGTAAGCCTACAGCAGGTTGTACAGCAATGACAGAAAGCGATATGGATGCTCTACTTGCTTGGTTAGATGAGCGTAAAAAGCCGTTATTAGTCAGCTTGACCAAGGCGCAATATCAACAAAAGCAAAGTCAGTGGCAATTACCTAGCTTAGCTGAATAAAAATAATAAAATAAAACTATTTTAATTTTGTCATAATGGTGGAATAATATATTCCAACAAGGTTTGAGTTAGGATAATAAATGAGTGCAAATTACGCTTTTCTCGATTGGCTCGTATTCGCAAGTTACGGTGCAATTTTATTGCTAAGTGGCTGGTGGTTTAATCGCAAACGCGCTAACTCAAGCCAAGATTTTTTTCTAGGCGGAAATAGCATGCCAACGTGGATGGTGGCTATTTCTGTTTTAGCTACGTCGCAATCAGCGGCAACGTTTATCGGTGGGCCAGATCAAGGCTATCAAGGGGACTTCTCTTACATTGCAACCAATATAGGCGCGTTTATTGCTGCATTTGTGGTATCGGCGTTTTTAATTCCAAAGTTCTACCAGCAAAAAGTTTATACGGTCTATGAGTTATTAGAAAAACGCATTGGTCCTAAAGCAAAGCGCCGTAGCGGCTTGATGTACTTATTTGGCCGAGTGTTTGCCAGTGGCGCCCGTTTATACATGGCGGCTATTGCTGTGGCGATGATTCTATATGGCAATATCAATGCTGACAGTGTGGTTATCGCGACTTTAGTGCTGGCACTTGCTGGTTTGCTTTATACCTTTTTAGGTGGTATTCGCAGTGTTATTTACTCAGATGTGCTGCAAAGTATTGTTTATGTTAGTGCGGCTATTGCGGTTATTTGGTGCCTGCTGAGTGTAATTCCGGCTGATTTTTCAACCATTATTGCAACGCTGAATGAGCCAAGCCCAGGTGCAGATTCAAAACTTGCGCTGTTTAAATTTGATTTAGATTTTGGCCCGTCAGGGGTGTTTAACATGGCCTCTGTATTAACAGGTTTTGTGCTTTTAAACATCGCGGCTTTTGGTTTAGACCAAGATATGACGCAGCGTTTATTAACCTGTAAAAGCCCAAAAGAAGGCAGTAAAGCGTTATTACTATCGGTGGTGATGGTGATCCCAGTTATGGCTATTTTTATCTTTATTGGTTTGCTGCTTTATATTGTTTATCAGCAACCTGCATTAATGAATAGCGAGGCAGGGAAAACGGTTGTACAAGAATTTAATGGCGAAAAAATCACAATCTTTATGTACTACGTATTAAACGAAGTACCAGCTGGGGTTAAAGGTTTAGTCAGCGTTGGTATTATTGCTGCCGCTATTTCTACGTTGAACTCTGGGCTTAGTTCGATGTCTTCAGTCATCGTACAAGATATCTATCGCCCGTACTTAGAAAAACAAAACAAACAAGTAAGCGACCATCACTTTGTAAAAGCGGGTCGTGTAGGGATGGCACTGGTGAGCCTTGCCTTAGCGCTCATGGCTATTCTTTGTTATTTCTGGCAGCAATACAGTGATATGCCATTATTAAAATTTGCGCTAAGTGTAATGGTGTTTTCGTACAGTGGCTTACTAGGTGTGTATTTTACGACCTTATTCACCAAACGAGGCAGTGAAGGTTCAGTGTTAGCAGCGCTAATAGCGGGCTTTATGGTGACCTTATTAATGCAGCCGTACATGATTGACTGGTTACTACCTGAGTCAATGCGTTTTTACTTAGGCTTTACTTGGCAGCTATGCATTGGCACTTTGCTTGCGACATTGGTGTGTTGCCTAGGTAAAGCGGCGCACGAGAAGAGCGCATAAATGGCCTTACGCTATATTTTAGCCATCGATGGTGGCGGCACTAAAGTGTTAGCTGAGCTAAAAGAGCAGGCAAGTGGTGCTACATTTCATGCTCAAGCTGGTTCAGCATCAATCTCGAATGATCTTGATTTAGCGTTAGAAAACATTGTTAAAGTGACCCGTGATGTTTGCCAGCAAAGTGGCGCAGAGCCAAGTGAAATCGTCACCGTTATGGGGATTGCCGGTGGTTCATCGCAGAGCCTTGCTGAGCAATTTAAAGTGATGCTGAAACTGGTGTATGAAATAGAGTTTGCCAGTTTACAAATCACCAGCGATGCCATTACGTCATTATATGGTGCTAATCTTGGTGAGCCATGTGTGGTTATTGCCCTTGGCACCGGTGCTGTTGGGGCACGATTAAACGCGCAAAAGCAAACTAAGTTGGTGAGCGGCTGGGGTTTTACCGTTGATGATTTTGGCGGTGGTGCACGTATCGGCCTGATGGCTGTGCAGCAATTATTAAATGATATAGATATTTACAATTTACCAAAAAGCCGATTAACGATTCGTTTGAGTGAACAGCTAGGATGCACTCGTCAAACAATTAGTAGTTGGCTTAAACAAGCAAAACCCGCGGATTATGCAGCATTTAGTCCGTTGGTGTTTAGCTTACAAAACGACTGTGAGGCGGCAAAAACGGTATTAACAGAGCATACCCAATCGGTAGTTGGGTTAATCAATAAAAGCCGAGGCAACTCGCCATTACCGGTGATTTTAATTGGTGGTTTGGCGAAAGTTAGCCAGCCGTTATTGCCACTCGCTTTACAAAACGAATTATCTCCTTGTAAAGGAGATTCATTAACTGGTGCCGCCATTTTAGCGGTAAAGCATTACCATGACATTATTGAAAAAGGACAACCCAATGAGCCCTGAGCACGTCTTTAAGCAACAACGTGAGTTACTCGAAGAGTTAAACGGTATTGTCTCTGAAGGACAAAACCCAGACACTTTGGATATCGATCTGCTCAGCTCCACTGAGATCCTCACTAAAATCAATAATGAAGATCACAAAGTAGCGGGTGCCGTGAAACTAGTGATCCCACAAATTAGTGAAGCTGTCGATCATGTAGTTGAAGCATTTCAACAAGGTGGCAGGTTAATCTACATTGGTGCTGGCACCAGTGGTCGCTTAGGTATTTTGGATGCGGTTGAATGTGCGCCTACTTATAGCGTGAGCGATCAGCAAGTGCTCGGCATTATTGCTGGTGGTGACACTGCGGTTAAAAAAGCCGTAGAAGGCGCTGAAGATAGTACAACACTTGCTATTGAAGACTTAAAAAATGCCAATTTAACCAGTAAAGATGTCGTAGTTGGTATTGCTGCCAGTGGCCGTACTCCTTATGTTTGCTCGGCAATTGAATACGCTAAATCACTAGGTTGTGTCACTGTGGGTGTCACTTGTAACCCTGATTCAGCAGTGATGCGTTTACCACAAATTGGTATTTGCCCCGTGGTGGGTGCAGAAGCTGTGACTGGTTCTACACGTATGAAATCGGGCACCGCGCAGAAGCTCGTACTTAATATGCTAAGTACAGCCAGCATGATCCGCACCGGTAAAGTCTATAAAAACCTCATGGTTGATGTGAATGCTAGTAACGAAAAGCTACATGCTCGTGCTATTCGTATTGTTATGCAAGCAACAGATTGTTCCCAGCAGCAAGCTGTTGATGCATTAAAGCAAGCAGAGCAAAGCGCGAAACTGGCTATTTTAATCGTATTAACCGGAAAACCTGCACCTGAAGCAAAACAGCTACTTTCAAAAGCGGGTGGCTTTTTACGTAAGGCGGTTGAAGAATAATGCGTTTATTAGCTGCTTTACTCGTTAGTTGTTTTGCGCTTTTAGGTTGCCAAGAAACGCCTGTACAAGCGCCTAAAAATGCACTGCCTTTACAGGTGGGGGCAGCCAATTTTCAAGCCTATGTACCAGCATTAAAAGGAAAACGTGTTGGCTTAGTGGTTAACCAAACATCAGTGGTCAATGGCCAACATTTAGTTGATGCATTACTAGATAAAGGCGTTGTCGTTAGCAAAATATTTGCCCCAGAGCATGGTTTTCGCGGCGATCATGACGCTGGCGCTCACGTTAAAAGCACAGTAGATGCTAAAACAGGTATCGATGTTGTATCTATTTATGGCAGCAACAAAAAGCCAAGCCCTGAGATGCTCGCTGATTTAGACGTTATTATTTTTGATATTCAAGATGTTGGTGTGCGTTTTTATACCTATATAAGCTCAATGCATTACGTGATGGAAGCCGCCGCTGAAAATAATAAAGAGGTTGTGGTACTAGACAGGCCAAACCCGAATATTGCCTATGTTGATGGGCCTATCCTTGAAGCAAAATTTCGCTCGTTTGTTGGCATACACGAAATTCCTGTTTTACACGGTATGACAGTGGCTGAACTTGCCCAAATGATCAAAGGTGAAGGTTGGATAAATGACGCAGGTAAGCTTGAGCTAAGCGTCGTGCCTGTTGTGAATTATGATCGCACTATGGCTTATGAGTTACCAATAAAACCAAGCCCTAACTTGCCAAATGCCCAGTCAATTGCGCTTTACCCATCATTGTGCTTCTTTGAAGCAACCCCTGTGACTATTGGCCGTGGCACTGACTTTCCGTTTCAAGTTGTCGGTTACTCGCCAGTTAAACTCGGCGAGTTTAGTTTTACGCCAAGGGCGATTAAAGGTGCTTCAATGCACCCTAAATTCAAAGGAGTCGAAGTATTTGGTCAAGATTTACGTGACTCAACAATACATGGTCTAGATTTAAGTGTATTTATATCGGCCTACCACACGTTGCGAGAGACCAAACAGACTTTTTTTGAACGTCCTGACTTTATGGATAAGCTCGCAGGCACTGATAAATTACGTTTAGCCATTGAAGCAGGCCAAACTGAGCAGCAAATTAGGCAAAGCTGGCAGGAGGATTTAGCTACCTTTAAACGACAGCGACAACCTTATTTACTTTATCAGTAATAATTACTAAACGAGGCAGAGGCCTCGTTTTTAGTTTTAGCCAAACCTGACGATTCAATTAAATCTTAAAATAGATACACAACAGCTATGAAACGCCTTGGCTTTGGTTATATGTCTTGACAGGCATCAGAATACTCCTCGCTTAAAGCTACCTTTAGGGGCTGCTTTTCTGCTTTCTATAATTCTATCTCTACATTTTAATATGCAGGCTCTATCCGTTAAAAAATAGAGCAGCGAGAGCGTAATCAAGATAGGTATGTTACTCAGTTTATTGAGTATAAAAAAGGGCCGCATATGCGGCCCCCAACAGGATTTAACTGGTTTTTAGAACTTAAAGTTAACTGATAACTGTAAGCTGCGAGGGTTATAGTAGCTGCGTGATTCACCGTAGTTTTCATCAAATACATATGGGTTTTTGTTATAGCCCGTTTGACGATTAAACACATTGAATAAGTCAGCACGCAATTGTAATTCCATATCACCTGAGAACTTAAAGTCTTGCGTGTAGTTTAAGTCAAGTTGCCAATGACTTGCTGTTCTGCGAGAACCAGCTGGTTCTGCATAGCGGCTAACGTGGCTAGATATTGTGGTTGATGAGTAACCATATCGAGTACCATCCCAGTTCTCCCATGCACTACCAGATTGGAATACGAAATAAGCACCTAAGTTGGCTTCCCAAGGCAATGTGTAATAACCATACACTTTTAATAGATGTGGTTTATCGCCTGAGAGCTTACCGTAGCGGTTATCCCATGAATAACGGCCGCGACCATCACCATAGTACGACGAGCCGATGAAGTTGTTGGCATCGTTGGTTGTGGTGGTGTTGTCTTGGTCAAAGTTGCCGTAGTAATGGCTCCATACATAAGAGGCATTGATATAGCTATTTTCACCCATGTACTCAGCTTCGATGCTTGCTTCCCAGTACTTGGTTTCACCGCCATCAACCTCGGCGATTACATACGAAGAACCACCGATTTCATCGCGAATCGCATCTAGGTTATCAATATATAAACCTTTGTCTGCAATATGCTGTGGTACGCCGTCAGCATCAACGCCAGAGTAGTCTGTTAAGCGTGCTGTATTTGGCATATCTTCCCAAAAGTGCATACCTTTACGGTGACGTACGTGAGCACGCAATACCAAGTCTGAGCCAATATACTTGGTTGTACCCAATGTAAACTCGTTAATACGACGAGGTTTCATATCTTCTTGAAATGCTTTACCCGATGAACCACGGCGCGGAGATGCCGAAAGAATATTACCCGATTCATCTAAAAGCAGTTCGATTTCGGCGCGGGTATTACGGTCCCAAGATGCTGCCCGTGAAAGTGAGCTTGCTTCTGGGTTATAGATTGCAAAGTTGGCAAATATTGAGTCTTCACCTGAGTAGGTCCATGTTGCACCTAATCGCGGTTGCAGCATATCTTTCCAATCTGTTTGATACATTTCATATTTGTGGCCAGGAGCGACTTCGTAGCCAGAGATTGTGCCAGATTTCTTTTTCAAGCCTTGGCCATACCAAGTGTCTTGGCTAACAAGTAAACCTAAGTTATAGGTCCAATCCCCATGCTCAATGGTATCGTTAATTTCAAAGTTGAGGCTTCGCGTTTCTGAGTTAATCCCCGAAACTGTTGTGCCGCCATCGGTTGCTAAGCTCATTTGCTGTACATGGGCACGGTAAACCGCATCAGCAGGGTCAAAGCCTTCAGTATCGGCATCAGGATCAACTAAGCCACCAATGTATGCAATACGTCCCCAACCATTTGATAAGCGTGTAAGTTGCTCTTCACCTTCTTCCCACTTCGCACCAAAATGAAGTGTGTGATATGTATCGCCCCAGTCAAATTCATGCTCTAGGTTTATTTCAAAAGAGTCACGATAGAAGTTTTGATTATCATAAGTTGCAAATGCACCAACACCGCCACTGCCTTTCATCACGCCATCTTCTAGATAACCATAGGTGTTGATGAGTGCTGAGGCTCCAGCGTTGTGTATCGCAATTTGCTCTTCGGTGAACCCGTCAGCGGGATCATAGTCTATTAAGCTAGGTACTGAAAAATAACCCATTTCCGTTAGATTATTGACATCAAGTTGGCCGTTTAATGAAGGAACAACACTAAGCGGGTTATCAGGCTGTGAACCCGTTTCTAAATCAAATTTACTGTACTGGAATGATAGGGTGGTTGCAGAGCCTAAAATCCATGAACCATCTAGTGTAAAGATATCTTGATCAGCTTTATCACCTGCAGAGACGCTATCTGTTTCGTAAGCACCAATTGAGCGACCTTTAAGTGTTTTATCCGAGGTTCGTTGTGAAATATTAATTAAAATATCGTCGGTCGGTGCCCAAGTTAATTTACCAAAGTATTCATCACGAACACTTTCATAGTCTTTAACATCACCGTAGGCCGTACCTTTATTAGAGCGTGTTTCTTCAGGGCGATAATATGAGGTATAAAAATAGAGGGTATCTTCGATAAGTGGGCCGCCTAAACTTGCTGTTAGCCAGCTTTTATCCATCTCATAGCTTTCTTCTCCCACTGGCGTTGCAACAAAGCTTTTTGGCTGTGCTTTGTATTCGATGTTACCGTGGAATTCATCAGTACCAGACTTAGACACGGTATTAACAGAAAAACCACCAGAGCGGTTAAAACCAACCGCTTTCGCGCCACCGCGGTCCATGGTTACATAAGCAACATCGTGGGTTGAAGGTTCAGACGCCAAGTTACCATACATAGGCAGCGATACATTTACCCCATCAAAGCCATACGAATTGTCTACACCAGAGCCACCTGCTGAGGGGCCTAATGTTGTATTTGCTGAAAGCTCTACCCCTGGCACAAGTTTTAATAAATCACGGTAATCTTGGCCTACAGGTACATTATTAATACCTTCTTGACCAAGAGAGTTTGTTAGTGCTGACTTACCTTGGCGGTATAATTTACTACCGGTTACGGTGATAACTTCAACATTTTCGTCTGCGCCACCTAACGTAATATTGAGGCTCGATGTTTGCTCAAGCAAAACATCAACCGTCATGGTTTGTGAAACGCCGTTTTTGTCGGTGAAGGTTAGTTCATAAGTACCAGGTTTTAACTGTGGTAAGTCGTAGCTGCCATCTTCACGTGTAGTAACGGTTCGTGCTTTAGGCATGACATTACTTTTGGCTGTAACTGTGATCCCTGCCAATGATTGTTGTGCCGCTGGTGTTGATACTTTACCTTTGATCCCACCCGTTAGATTAGCTAAGGCTGGTGCGCTTGTTAAAGCTGCGGCCATAACGACACCTGTTAAGGCTGTTTTTTTTGCGCGAAGTGCATGATTGGTCGCTTTTGCTATGTAGCTTAGCGCGAGAGAGGATGCATGTTGTTTCATTGTTTCCCGTCCTTATATTTATATGCTTTGGTGGACTACTTACCCAGTTGAGACATGAACTTTAAAATTATGTTGCCCACATATTAAACAGGTGTTATTAGTGTTGGTCAAGAATATTTTTTCATTTAAATGTTGTTTGTTGGGAATAAAATATATAAGTAGTTTTAGGTAAAAAATAGGCAGTTTGTATACTATGCAAAGGCGCTATGCTGTTTGTGCACTCTGTAATACATTCTCACTGCTTTATAGTGTATAAATTTGGGGCTTGGAGTTGTATGGGGGTGGGGAGCGTATTTAAAACAAAAATTATTAAAAAAGCAGCCTAAGCTGCTTTGTTATTCAAATAAGCGTAAAAAACTAAATTAGTTATTCTTAAACTCGCCAACAACTTCGTTAGAATGTTCCAGCAATTTACGGCCTTGGCGGCTCGATTGTGTAAGGGCGATAAAAAGAATATCAATTACAAAGTCCTGAGCTGTTCGCGCTAAAATAGATGATAAGCGAACAGATTCTCCTTCAGCGACAGAGTAGAGTTTTACATCTGCTGAGTCGGCGACTAGGCTGCTACCAAATTTTGTTACTGAGATCACTGAGCTTGCGTTTTTCTTGGCCTGTTTAACTACTTCGGCAATTTCGCGGGTCATGCCTGACTCACTAATAGCAATAACTAAGTCGCCCTTAGAAAAGGTGGCCACATAGGCAAGTTGCGCATGTCCATCTGGCTCAGCGATTGCTGGCATACCGAGCTTTTGTAATTTATATGAAAAGTCTTTTGCAACCAGTGCTGAACCACCCACGCCACAAATAAGAATGCGTTTTGCTGATTTTAATAGCTCGACAGCTTTTTCAATTGCAGCAGCTTCGTTAAGGTTTTTTGTTTCAGTTAAAACAGCAAGCTTACTGCTCAGTAATTTTTCAGCGATTTGCTCAAGCGAATCATTTAAAGTAATTTTGCCATGGAGTTTGGGTTCGCTACTTTCATCATTAAGGGCATCAATCACCGCAAGCTTAAAAGCTGGAAAACCTTTATAACCTAATTTTTGTGAAAACTTCACCACGCTTGATTGACTCACACCAACCACTTTAGCTAATTCAACCGATGACAAATTACGAATAGCGTTAGCCGAATTTAATGTGAAATCAGCCAGCTTAGCTTCGCTGCTCGATAAAGATTGGCGTAAGGCTTTAATTTTTACAAAAGTAGACATAGGGCTCACTTTGTTTATTTAACTTAGTCTTGCTTATTGCATGCTTCAAATATGAATATGGCACATTGGCTGTTTAACATGACGACTTATTTTTGTTTTAGCTGACTTAAGTTTGGAATATTTTTCTTAATTTAGATGGAATAATATAGTTTTATTCCATAATAGATACAACACTAATTATTGAGTGTACTCAATATTTACCATGAGAAAGATAAAATATGCTTTTTATTCCATTTATGTAAAATAAAATATTTTACATGTTACATGGGTGTTGCTACTGTATTGCTGAGAATCGTCAACGCTTAAATCATCAGGTATGAATCGGTTATGAGTTTTATCTCTTTGAAAACATTACTTAAACAGCTGTGCTATCTTTGTAGTGCGGCATTATTAGTTAGCTGTGCCAGTAATCAATATACCTATACGCAATCAGCCAACTACAGTCATCGGGTAAAGTTTTTAGTGATGCATTACACCGCCATTGATTACGAAAAATCGATGCGTGCATTAGTCGATGAAGGAGGCCTAAGCTCTCATTACTTATTACCTGAGTCGGGCGATTCAAGTTACCCAAAAGACGATTTAGAAATTATTCAGCTCGTTGATGAAAAAGACAGAGCATGGCACGCAGGACGTAGTTTTTGGCAAGGCAGAGAAGACTTAAACGATCACTCAATTGGTATTGAAATCGTTAACGTACCTACCTGTCACACACCTGAACAAAGTAAACCTGCGATGCAAAATGATGCAAGTAAACTATGTATCTACCCTGATTACGATGCCAAGCAAATTGAGTTACTTATCAAATTAAGTAAAGATATTCTTGCTCGAAACCCTGATATTGGTCCAACTCAAGTGGTTGGTCATTCTGATATTGCCCCAAGCCGTAAGAACGACCCTGGCCCGCGCTTTCCTTGGTATCAACTTTATAAAGCGGGTATCGGTGCGTGGTACGACAGTGACACCGTTGATAAATATTGGCAGTTATTTAGTGCATCAAAGCCTTCAACAGAGCTTGTGCAAAAAGCGCTGCGCAGCTACGGCTATGAGGTGATTGCAACAGGGCAGCTAGATTTTCAAACCCTAGATGCTTTGAGTGCCTTTCAAATGCACTTTTTACCTTGGCATGTAAGTGGTAATAATGATGCTAGAACTGCATCCGTCCTTTTTGCATTATTAGAAAAGTACTTTCCTAAAAAACTTGAGCGGTTATTTACAGAATATCAGCAGCAACAGCAAGCGGTTGAGCCAGAGCCAAAAACACTGGCTAATGCACAAGTGATAGCACGTATTCCTGCACTTGATCCGAGTAGTCGCGCGCTAGTAAACGACAGGGGCACATTTACAGCTTTTAAAGGTCGTGGTGAAATAATTATTGAAAATCACGATGCGATTAGCGCAGACATTTATATTAATGGTGAAAAAATTAATATTGCCTCGCCACTTACCGCAGAGCAAACCTACCAATACAGCTTGTATAAACGTACTCATGATGGCATCAATACGTTTAAAGTTGAAAATATCCAGCCTGCGGATGCAAGCTTAACCTTACGTTTCCCTTTTCCTAAACTTGTAAAGAGCAGCAGCCAATATAGCTTTAACGCCGTTGATGAATTAATTAATCAAGAGATTAAAGAGGGCTTTCCAGGGGCTGTGCTTGCAATTGTTAAAGATGGCAAACTGATTAAATTAAGCCATTATGGCGCAGCTAAAAAGTACCATGCTGATGGCAGTGAGCTTAAAACCCCACAAGCCATGCAAAACGATACTTTGTTTGATATTGCCTCGAACTCAAAAATGTTTGCCACCAACTTTGCACTGATGAAACTTGCCAGCGAAGGTAAACTCGACGTAGAAAAACCGCTGTTTTATTACCTACCAGAATTTAGGGGCAGCGGTCGTGAGCAGCGTTTAGTGAAAGACTTACTTACCCACAGCGCAGGTTACCCCGCTGTGGTTGATTTTCACCGTAAAGACAATAAATTTGGTGAGCGCTTTTTTTCACAAAATAGCCTGCGTACCAAAAACCTACTATTAACTGGTGTCCCCTTTGTGGCGGGTCGTAACGTAAAGCACTTATATTCTGATATCGACTATATGTTGTTAGGTGTGCTGGTTGAACGCATCAGCGGTATGCCCCTAGATGCTTATGTTGAAAGCCAAATTTATCAGCCACTTGGTTTAACGCATACGGTTTATAACCCATTACAAAAAGGCTTTTTAACCTCGCAAATTGCCGCCACTGAAATAAAGGGTAACACTCGCGGCGGACGTATTGAATTTGAAAATGTTCGTACCGATGTACTGCAAGGTGAAGTACATGATGAAAAAGCGTTTTATGCCTTAGATGGCGTAGCCGGACATGCGGGGCTTTTTAGTACCGCAGGAGATTTATCTGTATTAATGCAAGTTTTGCTAAACGGCGGTGGCTACGATAATAAACAATTATTTACCCCACAAGTGCTTGCGCAGTTCACTCAGCCGCAAGCGAGTGATGAAACGTATGGCTTAGGGTGGCGAAGAGCAGGACACCAAGCGCGTAAATGGCATTTTGGCCCTTATGCCAGCCCCCGCGCCTTTGGTCATACAGGTTGGACTGGCACAGTAACTGTGATTGATCCCGAATATGACCTAGCAATTGTACTTTTAACCAATGCACGGCATACACCCATTGAAGGCTCACTAGAAAATTACGAATTTGTCGGAAAGCGTTTCGAAACAGGCAAGTATGGCTCTATTATCTCACTGATTTATGAGAGTATATTAAATCACTAGTCGATTTAAGTTGAGTTTAGCGGTAAAGCCATTAAGCTTAGCGGGTTTTAGCATAATAAAAATAAAATATTGATCTTAATTTAAAAGGGTTTTTATGTCTTGGTATTCAATTTTACCACCCTTGATTGCTATCTTAATTGTGTTTTGGCGCAAAGAAGTGATCATGGCGTTATTGGTCGCGGTTGCGTCGTCTGAGTTTTTACTTGCTCTGAATGGTGAAGGTAATACCTTGTTTTTCACCTTTATCAATACCATTGAGCGGGTTATTGAAGTTGCCAGTTCCCCAGGTAATAGCCGTATTCTTATTTTTAGTATTTTAATTGGTGCTTTACTTGCCTACATTCGTGAATCGGGTGGTGTGGCTGCAACGGTTAATTTATTAATGAATAAGGGCGTGGCAAAAAGTAAGCGCCAAGTGGGTTACTTAACCATGTTCTCGGGCATTGCGGTATTTATTGAATCGAACTTAAGTGTTCTAACTTCGGGTATTTTGTCTCGTGGCTTATTCGATAAATTTAAAATGAGCCGAGCGCGCCTTGCTTACATTATTGATAGTACCAGCGCACCTGTGTGTATCTTAATTTTACTCAATGGCTGGGGCGCATATGTGCTTGGTCTGCTGAGTAATTACGAAATGGAAGAGTCTGCGGTATCTGTGCTGTGGGGCAGCATTGGTTATAACTTCTACGCTATTATCGCGTTACTTATCGTGTTTTATACGATTACCTTCGACAAAGTACATGGCCCTTTAAAGCAAGCAGAAGAGAATTTTGAACAGCAAGAAACGGAGCTTGCAGAAGAAGTAAAAGGCTCTAAAGCCCGTTACATGCTTATTCCACTTATTACCTTAATCGGTAGTATGGTTGGCTTTATGTTCTGGACTGGTGATGGCGATATTGCCAGTGGTAGTGGTTCTAAATCAGTGCTATATGCCACTATTTTAGCGTGTGTTGTGGCTTACTTTCTAATGATTAGCTCTCGTGAATTTACTCACCATAAGCTTGTTGATATTGGCTTTAAAGGCATGGGTGAGTTACTGCCATTAGTGTCTATTGTATTGCTATCGCTCACCTTAGGTGCAAGCTTAAAAGACTTAGGTACAGGAGTATTTGTGGCAGGCCTAGTAGGTGACTTTTTACCTATTTACTTAGTTGTGCCAGTGTTATTTTTAACCGGTGCGGTAATTTCATTTACCACAGGTACTTCGTGGGGCACATTCGCGATTCTGATTCCAATCGGTGTACCGCTCATTCAAGCTTTGGGTTTACCACCTTCATTAGTGATTGCGGCTATTTTAGGTGGCGGTGTGTTTGGCGATCACTGCTCGCCAATTTCAGATACCAGCGCGGTATCGGCCATTGCATCAGGGTGTGATTTATTAACTCACGTGAAAACCCAAATGCCGTATGCTTTATTCGGCGGTGCGTTAACCTTCATCGCTTACCTAGTAACGAGTATTATTGTTTTATAATTAATAGCTCGAAGTTAATCGCTGTAAGCTATACGTAAAAAACCACAGAACTTTCTCTGTGGTTTTTTATTGCTTGATATTGCAAAAATCATCGCGCGGAATAAATTTCACACCTACAATACGCGATAGTCCGCACGTTCACATCTTACAGTTATATCTTAGGTACAACCTTATAAACACCCACACCATCAACACCAAGATATAAATCACCATTAGGATGGGTGGCAAGGCTGCGTACGCGACCAACCCCTTCAAATACCTTACTGTGACCAGTTACTTTGTCACCATCAAGTTTCACCAAAACAAGGTGGCCAAACTTCATCGAACCCACGGCAATGTGACCTTGCCACTGTGGGTATTTGTCACTGGTGATAAATTCCATGCCAGAAGGGGCAATTGAAGGCACCCAATACCAATCAGGTTGCTCCATTCCTGCGCGGCTGGTTTCGTCGGTAATTGTTGTGCCAATGTAGTTGATCCCATAGGTGATCTCAGGCCAACCATAGTTTGCACCCGCTTTAACTATGTTAATTTCATCGCCGCCACGAGGGCCATGTTCATGGCTCCATATAACCCCCGTTTTAGGATGCATTGCCATACCTTGAGGGTTACGGTGTCCATACGAATAGATACTTTTGTGAGTCGTTTTATGGTTATAAAACGGGTTTGATTTAGGGATAGAGCCATCGCTATTGATACGGTGAATTTTACCCGCATCATAGTCTAGGCTTTGTGGGTGAACGTCTCTTTTACCACGGTCGCCAATAGAGAAGTACAAGTAACCGTCTTTGTCGAACTCAATACGCGAACCATAGTGTTTCGTTGTTTTAATATTTGGCTCGCCATCAAACAACAGTTGCTGGTCAACAAGTGTCATATCTTTAAAGCGGGCGCGCATAATCGAGGTATTGTAACCTTCACCATTACCTTCATAGCCTGAGTACGAAAAGTAAATCCAACCATTGTCGGCAAAGTTCGGATCAAGCTCTATATCTAATAAGCCGCCTTGGCCTTCGTCATGTACTTTAGGTGTTCCTTTAACTGTTTGCTCAACGAGTTTGCCATCACGAATTAACCTAAGCTCGCCACGTCTGTCGGTAACGAGTAAGTCACGCTCGTTAAGCCAAGCCATACCCCAAGGAATTTGAATTCCTTCGCTTACTAATTCTAGTTTGTAGTTATTCGCGCTGGCATCCAGTGGAATCTTTTGTTCCGGCTGAGCACAGGCTTGCAAACTCGGCAAGCTAATCGAGGCGATGATTAAACTGTTAAACAAAGACCTTTTCATAGTAACTCCATATTTTAAAACACGATGTTATTAGCCTAGCTGGTTCAGCATTAAAGTGTTATTAACTTTGAGGAATGTGCGATTATTGGTAGGAAAAGCGAGGTAAAGAGCGGAGGTTTAGCCGTCAGTCTGAAAGCTGATGGCTCGTTGAACCATCGCGCGAAATAAATTTCACGCCTACGGTACTCCTTTACTCTTTCCCCTTGTAACTCGCTAACTTGTTTTAAATCTGCTAGCTTAGCAAGTTCTTATTCTTAAAAGGATTTAACAAGTCGTATGAAGTCAGAAAAGTTTTTTAAATGGGTGTGGAATGTTAACGGCCTAATTTTACTTTTAGGCTTAATCATTGGAGCAGCAGCAATAGGGTATAACTTTGTTGCTTACTTACTAAAGTCCGATAACTATGTACAGCAACAAACACTAAACTTAGCTGAAGATGAAAAGCAGCAAGAAAAGTGGAAACTGGGTTACCCCCGTAAGGTCGAGGGGAGTGATTTTTACTTTATCCCGTTGGAATCAGAAAAACTGGATATTGAGGTGAAAGCTGACGTAACAGTTTACAATAATTTTAGCGGTGGTTATAAATACAGACCTACGCGCTCAAAGAACATCTTGTTTCTTAATGACAAAACCAATCACGCTAAGTGGCTATTTAACACAACGGATCAGTTGATCATAGAGTTTGGTGCTTTAAGCCATTACAAAGAGTTTGATACTCGTCCTTACAAGGAGCAAAAAGTCTATGCTCCTAAGGCAGTTTCGTATGAAGTTATCAAAAACGATACCAACAACGACAAACTGCTCGATGGCAAAGATAAGCGCACCTTCGCGCTAAGCAAGATTGATGGCTCAAACTACAGCGAAGTTATTTCAGGTTACAACCGCATTGTAGAGTCTAACCTCAATGCTGAAGGCAATTTATTCGTTGTATTTATTAACAACGATGAAGTTTACTCAATGCTGATAGACCTAGGTAAATTTGAAGTGATTAGTAAAAGCATTCTACCGAAGGTAGGGGAGTGAGATTGATATTAGGTATCAGATGTCAGAAGAATGATCTGACATCTGAAAACTAACTACGCGGGGTAAACCCGCTGCTACTTAAAAACTTGCGACTTTACTCTCGTAGCCCGCTAACTTGTTTTAAATCTGAGAGCTGACGGCTGAAAGCTGATGGCTCGTTGAACCATCGCGCGAAATAAATTTCACGCCTACGGCACTCCTTTACTCTTTCCCCTTGTAACTCGCTAACTTTGTTTTAAACCGGATAGCTGTTTTCAAGCTTCACATTTTTTCGCCTCTTGGGTTAGCTGTTTGAGTGCGATGATTTGGCCTTGTTTGTTTTGGTCTAGGGCGAGTAGGTCACCTTGGTGAATATGAGTATCTAGGGTGCCGTGTTTTTGTAGCTCTTCAAGGAGTGATTGTTTAATTTGTACTATGACATTTTGCTTGCAGTCGGCGATATACCAGTCGTCATCAACGCTTACTAAACGGCCGGTGAAGCGGGTGCGGGTTTGGTGATTGGCTAATGCTTGTTGGTAGTTCGTATCTAGGTTTTGTTTTTGCTGTTTAAGATTACTCACATAGCTGCCTTTGGCGTCGAGTTCGTGTACCTCAAGCCATTGGTAATCAGATAAATCCACGGCATAAACATCGGTTAACTCGCGGTTGTTGTATTGCAGCATGACAAAACCAAGAATTACTAAAGCAGCAAAAACACCGGTCATTTGTAGGCCTAAAAAGCGCTGTGATCTTGGCGTTGCTGACAGTGGCTTTTGCATGCGTGAAAGCTCGTCGCTGCTTAAGCTATGCTCTGCCTTACGTTTTTGAAAATGTGCTTTTAAATCAGCATCGAGTTGCTCGTCGTTACGCTTCATGATGGCCTCCTAGTTGTTGTTTCAGGTTTTGACGGGCATATCGCAGCCGAGTTTTAATGGTCTCTGGGTTACTTTGCGTGATAGCAACAATATCTTCGAGACTAAAGCCTTCTTGTTGTAAGGTCAGCGCTTCTCGTTGTACAAAGCTAAGTGCCATGAGTGCTTTATCAAAGGCTTCGTAGTCGTAGTGATAACTTGCATCCTGCGCTTCAGCAAATAGTTGGTTGTCTTCTAACTCTACGAACTTTTGCTGCTTACGAAATTCATCAATTAACAAATTGCGTGCTAATCGAAAAAGCCACGCTTTTGGGTTGTTTTGAGCAGTGTAAAAGTCGCGTTTATCAATGACTTTTAACCAGGTTTGCTGGCATATATCGAGGGCAAGATCTTTATCACTTTGTGTGACTAGGTAGTGATAAAGATCGTTCCCGTATTGAGCAACGAGTTGGTTAAGATAGCGGTTGTCGCCCGTTTTGGCATACTGCGCCAAACAATCTGTGTTTGGCTTGTCAAATAACCATGTCTTGATGCTCATTAGCATAGGCAGTTATCCATCTATTTTAAAGTCAAGTTGAACGCTTTGGTTTGTTTGTAATTGTGCCACACCTTCAACAACTTTAGGGCGATATTTCCAACGTTTAATAGCGCGAATTGCTTCACGGTCAAATACCCGCTTAGGCTCAGCATCAATAATAACAGGGTCAATTACTTCGCCCGTTGGTGAAATGCTAAAGCTAATTTGCACCCAGCCTTCAATACCATCGCGGGCTGCGACCGGCGGATATTTCGGGTTTATACGCACGATAGGCGTTGCATCTCCCGTTGGTTGATTAATGGTTTTACTAAGTGTGTCGCCAATGCCATCAAAAGTCATTGTTGGTGTTGCATCGGAAATGACTATTGTATCTGGGGTTTCAGCCGCAGGGCGTGGTGGCGCTTTTGGCGGCATTTTAGCAACTGGCGGTGGCGGCAGTGTTTGTTTTACTTGTACTTTTGAGTCTTCAGGTACTTCATAAATTTCAACTGTGATATCTGGACCTAGCTTTACATCGGCTCTTTGCTCAGCAGAAATTAAGTACTGCATGAAGGCAAATGCTGCAAAGGTCATTACACCGCCGCCAATAATTGCTGCGCTTGTCTTTAAAGCAGTATTGCTGTTATTCAAGCTTGCTGAGTTTAGTGGTAAAGTATGCATAGCCGTTCCTCTTTGGATAATTGCTTTCATAGCTAAAACGGCTGGCAAATAAAAAAGGGGTGAAAATTTTTTTCATTTTTTATTTTTTCACTAATTTTAGTGTGACTTTTTAGGTTGTTATGAAACTTATTCAAATAGATAAAGCCCGTTACCGTAAACATTTAAATCACGTGATTATTGCCTGCGTAATTGCTTTAGCCGTTGGCAGTTTAGCCATTTCACAAACATTAATTGCGCTATTCCCTGACCCAAGCGGTAGCCATTTTCATTGGAACTTACTAGGTGTTGTTGTGTGTAGTGTGCTGGTGGGCTTTGTGCTTAATAAGTACCGTAATCATGATTACATGACTGAAATAGTGTATGTATGGGAGCTTAAAAAAGCCCTTAATAAAATCACCCGTAAAATGCCAAAGTTAAAAGCAGCAGGGCGTGAAGGCAATGCAGATGCTTTATTAGCCATTCATTACAGCTATGCTGGTTCGCGTTTGTTATGGCAGCTTGATGACAACACTATTACCATGGATGAGTTGGCAATTAAGCAGGCTGAGCTTGATAGTGTGGCAGATAAATACAATCTCTCGCTTGATGCAGAACGTTATGATGAGACAATCTTAAAGCAATTTTAAGGACGAATAATGAAAAAGGTGTTGATTGTTTGTTTAGGCAATATTTGCCGCTCACCTACTGCTGAAGCGGTTCTTCGTAGCCGTGCCAAGGCGCTGGGGGTCAATGTCAAAGTTGACTCTGCTGGCACCATTGGTTATCACCAAGGTAATCCCCCAGATCCACGCTCAAAAGCAGCAGCCGAAAAGCGCGGCTATAGTTTTAAAGGGATTTATTCACGACCAGTGACTCAAGCTGACTTTTATGAGTTTGATTTAATTCTTGCGGCCGACAAGCAAAACCTTGCTGATTTACAAGCTCAGTGCCCTGAGCACCTGCAATATAAGCTGTCGTTGTTTTTAAGTCATGGTGATGCAGAGGAGAGCGAGATCCCAGATCCCTATTACGGTGGCGATCAAGGTTTTGAAAAGGTACTCGATTTAATTGAAGACGCAGCAGATAACCTGCTTAATACGTTGTGATAGGGTCGCACTGCGACCCTTTTTATTTATTTGTTGATTTTAAAGTCTAATTGCACCTTAGAAATCGCTGCAACGGCTTGACCGTTTTCAAATTTAGGGGCATAACGCCATTGTTCTACAGCCCTTTTGGCTTCTGTCTCAAAAGCGCCCCCGCCTTTAGATTCAATAACCGTTATTTTATCAACAAAGCCTGATGGGGTTACTTCAAATTCCATGACAACACTGCCGCTTTGACCTCGTTGCGCTTTTATCAATGGGTATTTAGGGTTAACACGGTACAGGGGTTCTTGTTCTTGGCTGTCTTTCCATGGCACCATTTTGGCAATGGCAACACAATGCTTAGTGGCTTCCTCTCGTTTGCCCACTTTTTCGTAAAGATATACAAGTTTAGAGTGAGCATCCAGCTCTGCTTTATGATCAAAACTCAGTGCTTCATCAAAAACAGTGACGACATGGGTCAAACGCTCTATCGCTTGCTCGTAGTTCTTTTTATGTTCTGCAAATGCGGCAACTAAAAAGTCAGCTTCAATACGCTCAACAGAGTTTTCAGGGATATTATTTCTATAATATTCGTCGGCTTCCTCTAGGTAAGCTTTTGCTGTGAAGTAACGACCACCACTTGGTTTGTAAGCGAGAATACGCGCTGCTTTGAGTTTGCTATCAGCAACTAGTTTGTGATCTTTTTTTATCGTGGCGATTTCAATCGCGTCTTCAAGGTAGTCAAAAGCAAGTCTTGGCGATTTGGTTGAATGAGCTAAACCAAATAATGAGTCGTAAACCTCGTTGCTCAGCTTACCATGATTTTTTGCTAGAATATCGTAAGCATATTTGAATAGCTCAAAGCGCTCTTGTTGCTTGTTTTCAGGTAGAGTATTAGCATAGTTGATTGCTAAATTCGCTGTATTCTCAGCATCTTCACCATATACCTTTTGACCAAGCGCATAGGCTTTTTTGGCAAGCTCGGTGGCGTCTTCATGTTTCTCTATAGCGGCTAGGTAAGCACGATAAGTGTTATTAAATTCTGAGTTTATATCTTGGCTCGCCAAACTGGGTTGGCTCAATAGCAGGGTGGCACATAATGCGAGAGACATTTTTTTCATAATAATCCTTATTATTATTTTCCTGTGTAGGTGCGTGAATAAGATTGTTGGAAGTTGAGTAAATGAGAATTAATCTTATCCTCAGCGATGGTAGCAAACGGCGTGAGTGTTGTCACTTGTTTAGAAACTTCCCAACTAAAAGTTGCATGCCAGTATTTCAATTTTAGCCGCAATACACAGTGCAAAGCTCGTATCTTTAAGTGCTTTGAGTGTATAATACTTGAATTGCTGGTAACTGCCTCAATATTAGTTATCACTCGTCGTATGTTGCATTCTTACAACCTTCAAGCTGTTGTAATCACATTTGCAGTATCGCATTTATTTTTTAATTTGGATTTGTCGTGGCGCAAGTAAGAGCAAGAGTCCAGCTAAATGTTGGCAAAAACAGTGATATTCCTGCAGAAATCGTATCTTTTAGTGGCTTAAATGATGGCCAAGAGCATGTTGCTTTAGTGTTTAATCAAGCTGACACTGAGCAAGACGTACCTTTAATTCGTATGCATTCAGAGTGTTTAACTGGCGATGTATTTCATTCGTCACGTTGTGATTGTGGTGAGCAGTTAAATGAGTGCATTGAAATGATGCACGAGCAAGGTGGTATTTTACTGTATTTACGCCAAGAAGGGCGTGGCATTGGCTTATACAACAAGATTGATGCTTACGTATTGCAGTCGCAAGGTATGAATACTTACGAAGCGAATAACCATTTGGGGTTTGCTGATGATTTACGTGACTTTTCAGATGCAGTATTAATGCTCGAAGCACTTAATCAAAAGCATGTTAAGTTAATGACAAATAACCCGAATAAGCTTAAAGCACTGCGTGATGCTGGCATTGAGGTTGATTCAGTGGTTGGTACCCATGCACACATTAAAGCCGGTGTAGTGGGTAACCGCGCTTACCTTGAAACGAAAATCAAACATGGCTCGCACATGCTTGATATTAAGAAAATTAAAAAGCCTGAATAAATTTCACAACAGGTGACTATAAACCCGTGGCGCACCCAGTTATACTCGGTGCGTTTTGCCGTTATTGAATGAGAAACTATGTCGATCGAAGTTCGTGTTTTTAAAGCCGATGCAGGCGTAAAATGGTTTAAAGCAGGGTGGGAAATCTTCAAGCTGCAACCGGTTACGTTTATTTTAATGCACCTGTTAATAGGTGTTGTTGGCTTTTTATCGTTAGTGCTACCGCTATTACAAGTCGTCGGTGCATTTGTTGCGCCATTTTTAATGGCTGGTTTTTATCAAGCAGTGCTGACAAAACAACAAGGCGGTACGGTTAGCCAAGTTGATATTTTTAAACCCTTTAGTAACAAAGGTAATCGTATTGGTTTAGTGCGTGTTGCTGTGTACCAGATGGCGGCGGGTATTTTATTAGCCCTGTTATCGAATTTTATTTTTGCCGATGCTTATGCGGTTATTTCAAGCCAAACGTTTGACCCACAAAATCAAACACATATTGCTGATTTACTGGCCACTATTTCCATGGGGCAAGTGGCGGTATTTCTACTGGCAATCTGTGTGTATATGACTGCGTTTGCTTATGCTATTCCATTGGTTTATTTTCAAAAGCAAAGCAATATGTTGCAGGTTCTAAAAACCTCATTCATGGTGTTTTACCATAATATGGCGCCACTGAGTGTTTATGGCCTCATTTGCGCCGTTTTAATAGTGATCTGTATTCCTTTATCGTTTATTCCTCTATTGGTTTTAATGCCAATTTGTTACATTAGCTTCTTCGTGTCTTTTCAGGCTATTTTTATGCCGGTTGTACCAAAGGGTGATGACCAACCAAAAGCACCACAGACGCAGTCACAATCAGGGCGCTTTGACGCGTAATGGATGATAAAGAACAAAAGTTAAAGAATTACGTACTTTGGTTACTGTCTCGACAAGATTATTCGCGTCGCGATCTAACACGAAAGTTACAGCAAAAAGAGGCGACGCCCGAGTTTACAGAGCGTTTGTTAGATTGGTGTGAGTCACACAACTTTATTAACGAAGAGCGCTACTGCGAAGGGTTTGTACGCCGCCATTTAGCAAAGTATCATGGTGCTAAACGCATTCAGAGCGAAGCAATGGCAAAAGGGATAGACCGAGCATTATTAGACAAAACGCTCGAGGAGTTCGAAATCGATTGGTTTGAACTCGCACAGGACGCATATTTAAAGAAGTTTTCAAATTCAGGTAAAGAACTCGACCAGAAAGAAAGAGCGAAACGTGTACGCTACTTGATGTATCGAGGCTTTAATTACGAACAAATTGATTTTGCAATGCAAGCACAGCAATAAACGGGTGAGATTTTCACATGCAGCATATGACTACCGCACAGATCAGGCAACAGTTCTTAGACTTTTTTGCCTCTAAACAACACCAAATTGTTCCTTCAAGCTCGCTGATCCCGGGTAACGATGCCACGTTATTATTCAATAACGCCGGTATGGTGCAATTTAAAGATGTATTTTTAGGTGCGGAAAGCCGCCCTTATTCGCGTGCAACCAGCTCACAACGTTGTGTGCGTGCAGGTGGTAAACATAACGACCTTGAAAACGTAGGTTACACAGCGCGTCACCATACATTTTTCGAAATGTTAGGTAACTTCAGCTTTGGCGATTACTTTAAGCAAGACGCAATCAAGTTTGCGTGGCAGTTTTTAACTGAAGTAGTGAAACTACCACAAGAAAAGCTACTTGTTACCATTTATCATGATGATGAAGAAGCGTTTAACATCTGGCATAAAGAAGTAGGCCTAAGTGAAGATCGCATTATTCGCATTGCAACCAGCGATAACTTCTGGTCAATGGGTGATACGGGTCCGTGTGGTCCATGTTCTGAAATCTTTTACGATCACGGTGAAGAAATTTGGGGTGGTCCTCCTGGTTCACCTGAAGAAGACGGTGACCGTTTCATCGAGATCTGGAACCTAGTATTCATGCAGTATAACCGCCATGCCGACGGTACAATGGAGCCGCTTCCTAAGCAGTCTGTTGATACAGGTATGGGTCTTGAGCGTATTTCTGCAATTTTACAAGGCGTTCACTCAAACTACGAAATCGATTTATTCCAAGCGCTTATTGCAGCGGCGGCTAAAGTAACCAACGCACAAGATTTAGGTGATAAATCGTTACGCGTTGTGGCTGACCATATTCGTTCGTGTGCGTTCTTAGTATCTGACGGTGTTATGCCATCAAACGAAGGCCGTGGTTATGTACTACGTCGTATTATTCGTCGTGCTGTTCGTCATGGTAACAAGTTAGGCGCCAAAGGTGCATTCTTCTACAAGCTAGTTGCTGCGCTCATTGAGCAAATGGGTCAAGCGTACCCTGAACTTGCTAAGCAACAAGAAATTATTGAAAAAGTACTGCGTATTGAAGAAGAGCAGTTTGGTAAAACACTTGAGCGTGGTCTGGCTATTTTAGAAGAAAGCCTAGCTGACATCGAAGGTGATGTGATCCCTGGTGACTTAGTATTCAAACTTTACGACACTTATGGTTTCCCAGCTGACTTAACGGCAGACGTGGCCCGTGAGCGTTTCATGACGATTGATGAGCACGGCTTCCAAGAATGTATGGCTGTTCAGCGCAAGCAAGCACAGCAAGCAGGTAAGTTTGGTGCTGATTACAACCAGCAACTTAAGTCTGAAAAACACACAGACTTTAAAGGTTATGATGCGGAGCATTACACAGGTACTGTGGTCGAACTTTTCTGTGAAGGTCAATCGGTTTCTGTACTTGAAGATGGTCAAGAAGGTATCGCAATCTTAGACCGCACACCGTTTTATGCTGAATCAGGTGGTCAGGTTGGTGACACCGGTGTGTTAAAAGTAGCGGGTGGTGAGTTTGTCGTTACTAACACTACGAAGCTTGGTAATGCATTTGCACATCATGGTCGTGTACAAGGTCGTATTGGTACAAACGATAAAGCAGAGGCAACAATTGATGCAGCACGTCGTGACAGCATCAAGAAAAACCACACTGCAACGCATATTCTGCATGAAACGTTACGTCAAATTTTAGGTGAGCACGTAAATCAAAAAGGTTCACTTGTTGACCCTGAGCGTTTACGTTTTGACTTCTCTCACTTTGAAGCAGTAACAAAAGACGAATTACGTCAAATCGAGCGTGCAGTGAACGATGAAATCCGTCGTAACTTTGCACTTGAAACTGAGCTAATGGCTATCGAAGATGCTAAAGCAAAAGGTGCAATGGCATTATTCGGTGAAAAATACGACGACGAAGTTCGCGTAGTAACCATTGGTGATTATTCAATTGAGCTATGTGGTGGTACTCACGTTAAGCGTGCAGGTGATATTGGTTTATTTAAAATCGTATCAGAAAGCGGTATTGCTGCCGGTATCCGCCGTATTGAAGCGGTAACGGGTGCTGAAGCAGTTGCTTATGTAAGTGAGCAAGAGCAACAGTTAAATGATGTTGCAGCACTAGTAAAAGGTGATAGCAGCACAGTACTTGAAAAAGTAACCGCATTACTTGAGAAATCAAAAGGCCTTGAGAAGCAAATTGCACAGCTTAACGACAAGCTTGCAAGTGCAGCAGGTGCATCGTTACTTGATTCTGTTGTTGAAGTGAACGGGATTAAACTACTGGTTGCTGATGTTGCAGGTACTGAGTCTAAAGCACTACGCGGCATGGTTGATGACCTGAAAACGAAGATTGGTTCAGGTGTTATCGCCCTTGGCGTAGCCAATGGCGACAAAGTAAGCCTGATTGCCGGTGTTACTAAAGACCTAACAGGTAAAGTGAAAGCTGGTGAGCTGGTAAATCACATGGCTGCACAAGTAGGCGGTAAGGGCGGTGGTCGTCCTGATATGGCACAAGCTGGTGGTACTCAGCCAGAGAACCTTGCTACTGCCTTAGAAAGTGTAACTGGTTGGTTATCTGAGCGTTCTTAACTACTAGTGGCACTTATCGTCCAAAAATTCGGTGGCACCTCAGTTGGCTCAATAGAGCGAATTGAGGCCGTCGCCGACCTTGTTGTAAAAACCAAGCAACAGGGCCATCAAGTTGTGGTGGTGCTCTCGGCTATGTCGGGAGAAACTAACCGTCTTATTGAACTCGCTAAACAAATCGATTCTCGACCAAGTGCTCGTGAGCTTGATGTATTGCTAACCACCGGTGAGCAAGTGTCAGTCTCTTTACTCGCAATGGCGATTATTAAACGGGGCCATTCTGCGGTAAGCTTACTTGCCGATCAGGTCAATATTCGTACCGACAATATGTTTGGCAAAGCGCGCATTGAAGAAATTGCGGCGACTCGTCTTAAGCATGAACTTGAGCATAATCGGATTGCTATTATTGCGGGCTTTCAGGGTCGTGATATTGAAGGTAATATCACAACCCTTGGTCGTGGCGGTACTGATACCTCTGCGGTTGAGATTGCGGGTGCTATCAATGCCGACGAATGCCAAATTTATACTGATGTAGATGGTGTTTATACCACTGACCCGCGCATTGAACCAAATGCGCGACGTATGAGCCATGTTACCTTTGAAGAAATGCTCGAAATGGCAAGCTTGGGCGCAAAAGTTTTACACATACGTAGTGTTGAAGCAGCCGGTAAATACAATATACCGCTTAGAGTATTATCGAGTTTTAACCCGGATCAAGGGACCTTGATCAGTTTTGAGGAGCCGGATGTGCAAACCAATATTGTGTCGGGTATTGCTTTTAATCGAGATGAAAGCTTAATTTATGTCAATGGTGTGCAGCAAGGGGTAGAAAACCTTGCAAAAATTTTGCAACTTTTTGCAGAATTCGGTATCGAAATAGATATGATTAATCAAGTTAATCATAACTTTGAAAAAATAGACTATGCTTTTACTGTGCACACAAATGATTTTGAGCAAGCACTTGAAATTCTAACTTTAAACCAAAGTAATATAAAAGCGGAGTCTGTTAAAGGAGTAAGCAATGTTGCCAAGGTGTCAGCTGTAGGTGTAGGAATGAAATCGCACTCAGGTGTAGCAAGTTTATTTTTTAATGCCCTTGCAGAGGAAAACATCAAAGTAGTGCTTGTGTCGACATCAGAAATAAAGATTTCAGTTTTAATTGACGAAAAATATTTAGAGCTGGCTGTGCGTGCACTTCATAAGGTTTTTTTAACTGAAAATGAATAAGATTTAGAGTTTTTACTTACTTTTAAGTCAAGTTTTCATTAAAATGTTTTTGACGCGGAATCTTTTAATTTTTTGGAACATGGGAGCAAGAGAATGCTAATACTAACTCGAAGAGTAGGTGAGACCCTGATGATCGGTGACGAAGTAACTGTTACTGTTCTTGGTGTTAAAGGAAATCAAGTTCGCATTGGTGTAAACGCACCGAAAGATGTATCAGTACATCGTGAAGAAATCTATATGCGAATCCAAGCAGAGAAATCTAACCCAAATCCGGGCAATGTTTAATCAGCGAAAAATTCTTAAGAGCCACTCATTGAGTGGCTCTTTTATTTAACTCAACAACTATTTCATCGCTAAGTGCTTGTTTAGAGATGTATTGCATACCGCGCTGTGCTTTTAATATATAACCTCGTTCAGTCTCAATAATCTCGCTTACCTGCTGCCAGCTTAATTGGTAACTCTTATAAGGGTTTTCAGCCTTAATCCCTTCATCGTCAAACAAAATGGTCACCTCGCTACCTGATGCACGGCTCATCATTTGTCTTGCTACCCACCACGGACGTTTGTAATAAAACGAAAGGCACTCAACGACAGCAAGCATAATCATAAAGCTGCCTAAATAATGATTATCTAATTGATAAAAAGCTAATAAGCCCAGAGTTATTAATAATGCCAGTAGCGGGTATTTAGGCTTGGCTTGTGATGAGTAGGGCAGTGACTCATCAAAGCATTCGTAGTAATACGGTTTATCTAGTGTGTAAGTTGTACTTAATGTCATTCGGGGGCCTACTTAATTTACTGGCAGCAGTTTAGCACCGATAGAAAAAATCTGCCGCAGTTGGTTTTCATTTTGTTGTCATTATGAGAACTTACTATGATTGTATTTTTGGGTGTAAATAGCATGTTTATTAGTTCAGCCTCATTCGCTCTCGCAATGGCTAGTAATACCTTTTTGGTTATGGGTGATATGCCATACACACCAATAGATGAAATTAATCTCGCTCAGCCAAACGGCAAGCTCGCACGTGCAGTCGCATCCACGCCTCATAGCTTTTTGATGCATTTAGGTGATATGAAATCAGGGTCTTTACCTTGTACAAACAAGTTACTGCAGGCAAATAAGCAGCTTTTAACAGCTATTACCGATAAGCCTTTTATCTATACTTTGGGAGATAATGAATGGACTGATTGCGATCGTGACAGCCTAAACCCTCAGTTTGACGAGCTTGAGCGATTAGAATATGTAAAAGGGTTAATGTATGACGATGATTACTATAAAAAAGCAAACTTATTACAAGGTTTTACTCATCAGCTCGATATGAACGAGAATGCGCGTTGGCAATTTAATAATATTGAGTTTATGACTCTGCATATAGCGGGCACGCATAATGGGCGCGCGCAAATACTGAAAAGTGATAAAAATGATGCTTTGGATGCAGCAGATAAACGCGACAGGCTAAACTTAGAGTGGTTGCAGCGGGGCTTAAATAACCAAAGCGTTAAAGCGTATGTCATTGGCTTTCAAGCTGATATTTACAATGCAACGAATAAATCAGCATGCACTGCGACACTGCGCTCAAACTGTGATGCATTTAAAGTCTACCGCGATGCTTTTTCCCAATTTGCTAAATTTGCAAAAAAACCTGTGCTCATTATGCATGGAGATACAGGGCCATTTTGTTATCAACAGCTCACAGAAAATTTAACGCGATTAAACGTGCCAGGTGATTATGTAGTTAGTGACATCGCAAGTGTGAAACTAGAAGATGGGGATTGGCAAATAACCAGTGTTGCAACGGGTAAAGCGTTAACAGCGACATGTAAATAAAATGAGCGGCCGTTAGGCCGCTCTTAGAAAGTTAAAATTTGAGTTTAATACCCATTTTAAATTGACGACCAAGTACGTCATAGTTACTTGGGAATGTGTTACCAGAGTTTGAACTAGTATCACCTGCTTCATTACCAACCACAGGTGGCTCTTTTTCAAACATGTTATCAATACCGAATGTAACATTCATGTAGTCAGTAACATGGTAGCTGGCGAATAAGTCAAAATAATCATAGCTTTCGATGCTTCTGAATTCTTCAAAAACATTTGGCGCTTCGATTGGCTCGATATCTACACCATCAATGTGACGCCATTGTAGTGACACGGTTAGATCTTCCCAAATCCAGCTAGTACGTTGTACCCAGCGTAATTCAGAGACAGGGTCGCAACTTGTGCTGTAAAAACCTTTACAGTCAATAATGCGTGCAGTATCAGAGCTTTGCGACTCTTGCGTTAGGTATTTATTAATATTACCTGAGAATTGCAACTCTCCCATGTCATCAAGCAAAATACCAAAGTTGAAACCAAGTTCGATACCTTCGGCACGTTGATTTTTTAAGTTGGTGGTAAATTGCTCAATACCCGCACCCGCGATAGTTAAGTCGCCACCGATACGGTTGATCTTCGCACACTCGTTAGCATCACCTAGTACGTAACAGGCATCAAGAATTTCTTGAGCTGAGAACTCACCAATGATGTCATCGATATCAATATCATAGTAATCCAGTGTAATTGTGAAGTTTTCAACAGCACTGAATTCAGGTGTCCAAACAATACCCGCAGTGAATGTTTCTGCTTCTTCAGCACCTGGTGGGTTAGCAGGATCACTACCACTAATGACTTGTACTTGGCCAGAGATTACATCTTGTACGTTACCAACTTGGGCGTCAGTCATACCTGTTGAGATACAAAGCTGTCTTAGCGAGGCATCAATGTTAGCGGCGTTAGCAACAGAACATGGATCTTGTAGCGCGTTGTCTAAGCCTGTTACAACAGGTGAAGCGATTTCACCAACGTTAGGTGCACGCGTTGCTTGTTGTTGCATAACACGGATAAGTACATCGCTAACTGGACGCCAGTTGAAGCCAAGTTTCCATGTTTCGTTGCTACCTACTGTATCGTAGTCAGCCCAGCGGAAACCAAACTCTACATCAAGAGTTTCAGCACCCGGTAGGCCGTCTAACACAGGTAAGTAACCTTCTAAGAAGAACTCATCTACTTTAAAGCCACCCGTGATAGGCAGTTGGTTACCACCTGCACCACCTTGACAACTAGCAGGGGCAAGTTTTAAACATTCATCAGGCTCAAATAAGCCTTTTTCGCGACGATTTTCATAACCAAAACTCATCGAAAGTGGCGCACCAGCACCTGGGATTTCGATAAACTCGATTGCACCATTAACGGTTGCGGTGAAAATTTCTTGGCTGTACTTTTGTTGTTGAAGGGCAATTGCTTGTGCATAGCCTGCCATTTCTTCAGTGATGGTACCAAAGCCACCAAATAGATTAATTGGCACACAGCTGGAATCACCATTTTTACAGGTTACACCATCCGTTGTGTCTAATGCGTTTTGAATATTGGTTAGGTTTGTATAACCACCACGTACAGTTGTTCGGTTAGATTCACCATACTGATAGCTAACATCATATTCCCAGTCATCTAGGAAGAAACCTGTTACACCAGTCACAATTTGGAACTGAGTACTGTCAAATCGTTCTGTACGAGCACCTAATTCTAATGTTCTACGACGTAATTGCACTTTTAGATAGTCTTCACTATCTACAATGCCGTTACCGTTAACATCTTGCCAGTTACTATCATTTAAGCTACCAGCAGCCAATGCTGCGGAAGCTCCATCGATCATAAATTGCCTCGCTTGATCGCCAATTAACGGGTTTGCTAAAGGTAAATTAAAGCTTGAGCCAAATGTACCTGATGGTGCTACTTGTGTATCAACACTGGTATTGGTGTAGTTAAAGCTTGAGTATACTTTATGATCATCAGTTAAGTTATATTTAGCGATTGCGGTTGCTGAATAACGCTCTGAAGGTGTTTGATAAAAGTTATATGGATTGAAGTTAAATACACTACATGTATCTGGTTGCAATGTACCATCATTTCTAAACTGACCTGAGCCTGTTGTACCTGCGCCAACGATTGCAAATCGTGTAGGAAATGCGGTTGTTGAGCCACCACTTTCAACCGAGTTAGGGCCACTACAATCTGCTGGAGCTGGAACCGGTGGTTCACCGTTTAAGAATTGTTCATAGTTAGCACCGGTAGCCGTTTCAATACCAAGTAAACCTAAAGGACGGTCACCAAGTAGTATTTGGTCACGTTGACTCCAGCCAAGGGAGAGTACAACGTTACCTTTATCATCTTCTAGATTAGAACCTATTGTTAAGGCTATACTGTTTTTGTCACCATCATTGTCACCGGTTTGAGAGTGTTTAAGATCTAAATCAACACCTTGAAAGTCTTCTTTTAATACAACATTCACCGCACCTGCAATCGCATCAGAACCATATACAGCTGATGCACCACCAGTGATAATATCAATTCGTTCAATCAGTGCAGTTGGAATTGTCGAACTGTCAACTGAGCCATTGTAGTTGTATGGGATCATCCGACGTCCATTCATTAAAACGAGTGAACGTTGCGATCCTAAACCTCTTAAGTTAATGGTGGCTGCACCGCCAGAGCCATTATTTACGTTACTTCCATCACCAGGTATTGTTGAAGGTAAAGTTCTTAGTATTTGTTCTACTTCAGGCTCTTGTTGGTAACCTAATTCTTTTTCTCCGATTGAGACAATTGGACTTGCAGAAACAGCGCCCGGTTGTCTAATACGACTACCCGTAATTGAAATTACTTCGAGATCTTTTTTTGCGTCGCTTGTCTCTTCTGCTGCACTTATTGGTGCGTATATAAGAGCTGTAGAAACAACCCCTGTACTAATCGCCAGCTTTACAGCATTTGATAGTTTGTTTTTTAACATTGTTATCTCCCAATATTTAATTATAGTTGGCTAGAAAACAATGGATTACTACTCGATATCCATTCTTAGCATGTTTAGATTAGTACACAACCTAGGTAAATGTGTAGTTTTTGATAAGAAAATGTATAAATATTGAAATTTTATTGTTTTTTGGTGAGGGGTAGAATAAAAATCATAAAAAAAGCGGCTCTTAGGCCGCTTTTCTGGTTGGTAATGTGTATAGAAGGATTAGCAGTTAGTTTCTTTTGCGTTTACGCCTTCTTTAACTTCTTCACAAGCATCTTCTACAGCATTCTGTGTATCAGTAATTGCTTCATCAATGCGCTCGCCTGCATCTTCAGCTGTGTTATCCTCACAACCCATGATGAAAAGACCTGAAAATAGGGCGATAGTAGCGGCTTTTAAAGTTGAACTTTTCATAATTAAATTCCTTATAATAGTGTAAATTAATCTATAAACGTTGTTCGGTTGTTATCTGGGGGTGTTGCCTCTAAGCGCACCTGATACCAGCGAAATAACAAGTAGAACAAGAAATATAAAAAAGATAATTTTAGCAATTCCTGCTGCGGCTCCTGCAATACCGCCAAAACCTAACACTGCAGCGATTAACGCGATTACTAAAAAAGTGATTGTCCAGCGTAACATAGTGATCTCCTTGGCTAATAATTTTTCGTTTCGGTTGGTATGATTAAAGCTAGTTCTATGCCACTATTAAATGTTAAGTAATTTCAACGGCTTACTGTTTTTTTTGATGTTGTAGAATTTTTTCTTTTGGTAACTTTTACGAATTAGCCTGTAACTTATTCATAGTGATTATTTTTCAACTTAAATGAGTAAAATAACACCCCTTATAAATCTTTCTTTGGTAAGACCAATTTATCTTGTCGGTGTTTTTATACACCCAAGAGCCTGTGTTAGCGTGGTTTTATTTAAAATCGACCATATCACCTTTATAACTTATGACTATATCGAGTATTTTTATCATCTATATTCGGCTGTTAATGTGCTCCCTTTATGGTTGTTAATTTTGTGTTTTACATGTTATTTTAAATTAAATTGGTTTTACCAATTTACAAGGTGCTATACAAATTGAATGTGTTTGTTATTATGTTGAATATTTATTTAACTATATTGATTTTTTATTTATAACAGTGCGAGGGGGCAGTATGGATATAGGTGGGTTACTCTCAACCGCGGCCAGCTTGATGATTACGGGCATGATCGGTGTATTTATATTTTTAACTATTTTGATTTCAGCCGTGACCTTAATGTCTAGGTTGATGAATCGTTTTGATGAACCTAACAGCAATGAGCCCGTGCGAGCTGCAAAAATACACTCACAGCAGGGGGTGCCGCAAGCACACATCGCAGCTATTAGCGCTGCAATCGCTCAATTCAGAAATAAACAAAAATAATGGGGCAGCTGAAAATGGCTAAATTAAAATTAACCGAACTAGTTTTACGTGATGCACATCAATCATTGTTAGCAACACGCATGCGCTTAGATGACATGTTACCTATGGCTGAGAAACTCGATAACGCGGGTTATTGGTCTATAGAGTCATGGGGGGGCGCAACGTTTGATTCTTGTATTCGCTATTTGGGCGAAGATCCTTGGCAGCGTATTCGTGAACTTAAAGCGGCGATGCCAAACACCAAGCAACAAATGCTGCTGCGTGGACAAAATTTATTAGGTTATCGCCACTACGCTGATGATGTAGTAGAAAAGTTTGTCGAGCGTGCACATAAAAATGGTGTTGATGTATTTCGTATTTTTGATGCAATGAATGATGTACGTAATCTTGAAACAGCCATAAAGGCTGCGGTTAGAGTGGGCGCACATGCGCAAGGAACGATCTCATATACGGTGAGCCCTGTGCATACTCTCGATATGTGGCTTAAGCTTGCTAAACAGCTTGAAGAGCTGGGTTGTCATTCTATTTGTATTAAAGATATGGCGGGATTATTAAAACCTTACGATTGTGAACAGCTGATCAAAGGTCTAAAAGAGACGGTGTCTATTCCTATCGCGATGCAATGTCATGCTACAACGGGTTTAAGTACAGCAACTTACCAAAAAGCGATTGATGCAGGCATTGATATGTTGGATACGGCTATCTCATCAATGAGTATGACCTATGGCCACAGTGCAACAGAAACAATAGTATCGATTGTTGAAGGAACCGAGCGAGATACTGGTCTTAACCTTAATCAGTTAGAAGAAATTGCCGCTTATTTTCGTGATGTGCGTAAAAAGTATGCCGCTTTCGAAGGCAGCCTAAAAGGGGTTGATGGCCGTATCTTATTAGCACAAGTACCAGGCGGCATGTTAACTAACATGGAAAACCAGCTGAAAGAACAAGGTGCTGCGGATAAACTCGATCAAGTGCTTTTAGAGATCCCGCGTGTACGTGAAGATTTAGGGTATATTCCACTGGTAACACCAACCTCACAAATAGTTGGTACGCAAGCCGTTCTAAATGTATTAACGGGTGAGCGTTATAAAACGATTACTAAAGAAACCGCAGGTGTACTTAAAGGTGAGTATGGTGCAACCCCAGCGCCGATGAATAAAGAACTTCAAGAGCGTGTTTTAGACGGAAGCGAAGCAATTACGTGTCGCCCTGCTGATAAACTTGAACCCGAACTCGAAAAACTTGAAGCTGAATTATTAAAAGAAGCTAAAGAGCAGGGTTTAGAGTTGGCTGATGACGTGATTGATGACGTGCTTACCTATGCTTTATTCCCACAAATAGGCTTGAAATTTCTTAAAAATCGTCATAATCCTGATGCCTTCGAACCTGTGCCGACTGGTGAAAAAGCTAAATCTGATCAATCAACAACACCTTCTTCAAATGGTGAGGTTCAAGCTGAGCAATACAGTGTGAAAGTAGATGGTAAAGTTTACGATGTTGTTGTTGCTAAAGGTGGCGAGCTTAAAGAGGTTGCACTTAAAGACAGTGAGTTAATACCACAATCTGCATCAGCGTCAGCTGGCGAAACACTCAATGCGCCACTGGCAGGTAATATTTTTAAAATCAAAGTAAAACCTGGGCAAACTGTAAATCAAGGTGATGTCGTTATCATTATGGAAGCAATGAAAATGGAAACCGAAGTACGTGCCGCTCATGACGGCACTGTGGCTGATATTTTAGTTGCGGAAGGTGACTCAGTTGCTACCGGCGACGCCATGATTGCACTTGCTTAGGAGGCTAGGGATGGATGGATTATTAAACCTCTGGCATGCAACGGGGATTGCAAACTTTACTTTCCCTGCACTGATCATGATTGCAGTTGGCTGCTTGCTACTGTATTTAGCGATTGCTCGTAGTTTTGAGCCATTGCTTTTACTGCCTATTGGCTTCGGCGCTATTTTAACAAACATTCCAGTGGCTGGTTTATCAGACCCCGGTGGCTTATTGTACTATGTGTATCACATAGGTATTGATTCTGGCGTGTTCCCATTGCTGATTTTTATGGGGGTGGGTGCACTAACGGATTTTAGCGCGCTTATTGCAAATCCACGTATGTTGTTACTGGGAGCAGCGGCACAATTTGGTATTTTTGCGACGTTATTTGGCGCCATTTTACTTAACTTTATTCCAGGCTTTGAATTTTCACTGCAAGATGCATCGGCGATTGCCATTATTGGTGGTGCTGATGGACCAACCGCTATTTTCTTAGCCTCGAAACTTGCGCCTGATTTACTGGGAGCAATCGCTGTTGCCGCGTATTCATATATGGCATTGGTGCCTATTATCCAACCGCCAATTATGCGCGCGTTAACAACAAAAGAAGAGCGTGAAATTCAAATGCCGCAGCTACGTGCAGTATCAAAAAAAGAAAAAATCATTTTTCCATTGATGGTACTCAGTCTGACGATTTTATTTTTACCTGCAGCGACGCCACTTGTTGGTATGTTTTGTTTAGGTAATTTAATGCGTGAATCAGGTGTAGTTGATCGTTTAAGTAATAGTGCACAAAACGAGATCATTAATATCACTACGATTTTCTTAGGTCTTGCTGTTGGTTCTAAACTTGCTGCAGATAAGTTCTTAACTGTAGAAACTATTGGTATCTTGGTATTAGGTGCTTTGGCCTTTGCTATTGGTACAGCATCAGGCGTGTTTATGGCAAAAGGTCTGAATAAGTTTTCTAAATCGCCGATTAACCCTCTGGTGGGGGCTGCGGGTGTATCCGCAGTGCCAATGGCTGCGCGGGTGGTAAATAAGGTAGGTCTTGAAAGCAATCCACATAACTTCTTGTTAATGCATGCAATGGGTCCGAATGTAGCGGGTGTATTAGGAAGTGCCGTAGCTGCAGGTATTTTGTTAGCGATTGTTGGCTAAGTCGTTTACTTCCAACCGACTGGCGCAGTATTTTACTGCGCTTTTTTTTGTCTATAGACTAGAGCCTGAACTTGTCTATTGTGTAAGGAAGCCACAATGAATGTATTTGTTATTTTATTATGCCTGTTTATCGCACTGGCTATTCTTATACCACTACTTGAAAAGTATCATTCAAAAATGGGACTAGATGGTGCAACCAAATATGCTAAGTATATATGGCCGTTAGTGATGATCTCGATGGTGATCCAGCTGATTTATTTATTAGTCAGGTAACACAATAAGGAGCTCGCCAAAATAAGTTGGCGAGCTTTTTGTTTTAGTGCGTTGCTAAAGGATAGTCGGTATAGCCTTTTGCACCGCCACCAAACAAGGTATCAGGGTCGTGCTGTGCAAGTGCAATCCCTTTTTCAATACGCTCAGGCAGATCTGGGTTTGCAACAAACGGACGACCAAAGCCAATTAAATCAGCCCAGCCTTCATTTAATGCTTGCTCTGCTTTATGGCCAGTGTACTTGCCTGCATAAATCATTAACCCAGAAAAGTTTTCACGTAGCGCTTGTTTAAAATTTTGCTCCATTAATGGCGCATCGTCCCAGTCAGCTTCGGCAATATGCAGGTAAGCAACGTTTAGATCATTAAGTACCTTCGCTGCACCAATATAGGTTTCAAACGGGTTATCATCAACCGTACCATTGAGTGTAGTGAGCGGAGCTAGGCGAACGCCTACACGGTTAGCGCCAATTTCATCACACACCGCTTTTGTCACTTGTTGTAAAAAACGTAAGCGGTTCTCTAAACTGCCGCCGTATTCATCAGTGCGTTGGTTTGACTCTGAATCAATAAATTGATTAATTAAGTAACCATTAGCAGCATGAATTTCAATACCATCAAACCCTGCATCAACTGCATTACGGGCAGCTTGACGGTATTCGTTTATAACGCGTTTGATGTCATCAAGGCTCATTGCGCGGGGCAGGGCAGTGGCAACAAAATCGGGTTTATCATCTTCATCAATAAATACTTTAACGCCCTTGGCTGCAATAGCTGAGGGCGCAATTGGTTGCTTGCCACCTGTGTTACTAGGGTGAGACACTCTGCCAACATGCCAAAGCTGAGCGAACATGATGCCGCCTGCTTGATGAACTTTGTCGGTTACTTTCTTCCAGCCAGCGATTTGCTCGGGGGTATAAATACCCGGTGTCCAAGCATAGCCCTTACCTAGGGCTGATATTTGTGTGCCTTCGCTAATAATTAAGCCGGCACTGGCACGTTGTGCATAGTAGTCGGCCATTAACTGATGGGCGATATCACCTGGTTGTGATGAACGAGAGCGGGTCATCGGTGGCATGACAATACGGTTTTTTAATGTGTGACCGGCAAGTTGTACGGTATCGAATAATTTGTTCATTACGGCTCCTTGAAAGCGACTATGCGTTCAGCATAACGAATATTATTTATGAAATTAATGCCAGTAATCACAAAATACTTTTGTTAAAAGTGCAAAAAACTACAGCGTTAACCTTGGTGCTATAAAGTCTAAAAATGCTAATACTCGTGATGACACACCGCTGTTTTGATAATACACCGCATGCACTTTTTCACGGCGATTAGGACTTAGCACTTCGCCTTCAAGCACTTTCACTAAACGGCCTGCTTTTAAATCTTCGTTAATCATAAATTCCGACAACAAGGTAATGCCATGACCTTGAATACAAAGCTGGCGTACCGTTTCACCACTAGATGCACTGATTGAAAATTTAAGATCTAAAGGCGTGGTTAGCGGCCAGTGATTTAAATGCGGCGCATCGGTAAAACCAATAAGTTGTTGTGAGGCTAAGTCGGTTAGCTCATTTAATGGTGGGGCAGCTTGTAAATAATCAGGGCTTGCGACTAGCTGTAGTTTGCTGATGCCCAAAGTACGCGCATGTAAGTTTGAGTCAGCGAGTTCGCCAATCCGAATAGCAATATCGGTTTTATGTTCAAGCAAGTCGATAATGTTGTCGTGGCTGGTGATCTCAAGTTTTATATCAGGGTAAGCGTGGTTAAAGGCCTTTAAATGTGGCGCTAATTGGTGAAACACAAAGGGGCTTGCGGCATCGACTCTTAATTTTCCTGATGGGGCACAGTGTAGAAGTTTTAGGGCTTCTTCACCTTGTGCAAGCTGACTGAGTGCTTCTCTAGCATAGCCTAAAAATAACTGACCTTCTTCGGTCAGCTCAATGCGCCTTGTTGTGCGATTGAATAAGGTAACGTTTAAAGATTTTTCGAGCCGAGTTACCGCCCGTGATATTTTTGCTACTTGCTCATCTAAGGCATTGGCTGCACTTGAGAATCCGCCGGTATCAACCACGCTAATAAATGCTTCTAAATCTTGGCTGTTGGAGATCACGCTCATGGCTATACCTTTTCATTTTTGACAAAAGTATTTTGTCACTATCGCTATTTTTTGCAAATTTAATTTTAGTCACAATAGCCGCACTTTCAAAAATTAATAGAGGATATGTGATGCCAATTGCATTACTTGCATTAACTCTCAGTGCGTTTGCCATAGGCACCACTGAGTTCGTGATTGTCGGCTTAGTGCCAACTATCGCTGATGATTTGATGGTTTCGTTACCGAGTGCAGGGCTACTTGTTAGCTTGTATGCATTAGGGGTTGCGGTGGGGGCGCCAGTATTAACTGCGCTTACCGGACGCTGGAATAGAAAGCATGTATTACTGAGCTTAATGAGCCTGTTTGTTATCGGTAACTTACTGGCTTGGCAAGCACCTAGTTATGGTAGTTTGATCACCGCAAGGATTCTAACAGGCCTTGCTCATGGGGTGTTTTTCTCAATTGGTTCAACCATCGCAACAGGGCTTGTCAGTAAAGATAAAGAAGCCAGTGCTATCGCGATTATGTTTACGGGGTTGACGGTTGCATTAGTAACCGGTGTGCCATTAGGGACTTGGATTGGTCAACATTTTGGCTGGCGAGCGACCTTTTTAGTGGTGTCTTTATTGGGTTTAATCGCACTTATTGGCAGCGCATTTTTAATTCCAAGCAACTTAAAGCAAAGTAAACCCGCCACGTTGGGTGAGCAATTAAAGGTAATGGTGCAACCTAGGCTTTTACTGGTGTATTTGATGACCATACTTGGTTATGGCGGCACATTTACAGCCTTCACTTATTTAGCGCCCATTTTAGAGCAGCAAACTGGTTTTGCATCAGCCACTATTAGCTTAATCATGCTGGTTTACGGGGTGTCGGTTGCTGTTGGTAACATCTACGGCGGTAAGCTAGCCGATAAAAAAGGCCCCATTAATGCGCTTACTATTATCTTTAGTGCTTTGAGCATGGTGCTGTTGGTGTTGACCTTTATCATGCAATCTAAAGTCGCTGCGGTACTGACCGTACTTGTATGGGGGGCATTTGCATTTGGTAATGTGCCAGGGCTGCAAGTTTATGTGGTTAAACTTGCTGAAAAATTCACACCCAATGCCGTCGATGTAGCTTCAGGCTTAAACATTGCAGCGTTTAATATCGGTATTGCGCTAGGCTCAGTGTTAGGTGGCGTTGTCGTTGAAAACTGCTCATTGCAAGACACTGCATGGATAGGCGCTATCATCAGTTTAGCGGCGTTAATTGCAACAAGATACAGTGGTTATTTAGATAAGCGTGAAGCTGTTTTAGAACTGAAGCTAGAAAAATAACAACGCTGAAAGTTAGCTGTACCAACCTTTGCACACTTTTAGTCAAAGGTTGGTGAGCTGGGTAAAAATAAGTTGCAAATGGCTTAACTATTATTTTATCTCATCAACGAGCAAATTAATGATTAAGTTAATAACCTCTGTTTTTGGTAGCGGTAGTGCATTTGATGTAATGGAAAAACCTTCAATAAATGGAATAAGTAATGACACGACAACCTTACTTTTTTGTTCGCTAAAGCCTAACGAGATCAGCAGTAACTCAAGCTCCGTACCACATTTTTTATAGTAGTTTTCTAAACTGGAGAGTACTTTTTCTGAACGGCATGAAATAGCCCAAATTTCTCGAAAAACTTCACACCAATCTTGGATATCGTCAAGGGCAAGTAGGTTACTGATGTAGTTCTTAATGGCTTGAGGGTTATTTTTTAGTTCAATATCACTCATCGAACTACGGATATGATCAAGGCAAACTTCTAAATAAGAATCAATTACTTGAACAATTAATCCGTCTCTGTCTCCAAAATGATATTGCACATTGCTGAGAGTAACACCACTTTTCTCAGCAACTTTTCTGAGAGTGAGCCCTTGATTGCCATTTTCACTGAGCATTTTAGTTGCTGTTTGAATGATAATCTCTTTATTTGATTCCATTTTCACCACACAGTTGTTGAATTTTATATTCCGACCATTCTAGCAAAGAATATTATTTTTTTGTCATACCGCAACTATTTATGTTCATAACCTATCTCGTAGAGAGTTTAAGGAAGCAATAAATTATTCTCTCTAAAAACCTTAAATATTAAATTTTTGTTAACTTTAAAATGTTTCAATTATCATCCTATTGACAATATTGGTCAGTTGACCTAGTGTGTGCGTGCTTTTATTTTTGTTTCTTACATAGGGAAAATTACAGTGGAAATTACAAAAGATGTTGTTGTGGATGTTATTGCAGAGGTATTAGAGCTTGATAAAGATGAAGTCACTTTAGACAGCTCTATCGTAGATGATTTGGGAGCGGATTCTTTAGATTTAGTTGATATTTCTTTTTCTTTAGGAAAAAAGCTGAAAATTAAAATGCCAACTAAAACAACATTAATTATTGCCAGTGAGCTTTGTGCAGATGAAAAGGCCTTTATACAAGGTGGCAAGCTTACTTCTGCAGGCGTTGATTTATTGATAAATAGTCCAAGTCATTATTCACAAAGTGAAATTGATGTGGGCATGGCTGTCAGTGATTTACTTAGTTTGACAACCGTTATGCACTGGTTCTATTTAGCTAAAGATGTGTGTGAACATGCCAGCCAAAATGGTGATGTGTTACTGCAAGAGTATGTCGAACAATTCTGTGTATCTAGAGATATTGAGCTGATAAACGTACCAGCATAATTTGTTAGGGAAAACTCATGCACAAGGTTGTTATTACAGGGATTGGCGTAACTGTTAAAAATCACCAAGACCCTCATACGTTGTTTGCAACTTTAGAGTCTGGTCAGTCTCTCATTGCAGATGACCATATTTTAAAAGGAATGGGGATCGAGGGCGTCGCCAGTAGTCGTATTAGCGATGAAGAAGTTATTCAGCTGCAAAGTCGGTACCCATCACTTGATCAAACTAGGGTAGCACCCTCTGGATTTGCTGGATTTGATGCGTTAACTAAATCAGTAAAAGATGCTGATTTAAACCCAGACCAACTTCGTCAAGCTGGTCTTTATTTTGGTACTAACAAAATACTGCCAACAGTTGATCTTGTACATCAGCTTGCTCAACAAAAAGCGGCAAGCGAAAAATTACCCTATCAATCGCCAGAGAGTGTGGATTATTACAATCCGCAAACGGTTGTCGCGGATATGGTTGAATACTTCGAAATTGGTGGGCCGGTGACATCTTGTGCCGATGCTTGTGCAGCCGGTGCATCAAGTTTGATCTCTGGTTTTAGGCAAGTCTCACGTGGTGCTTTAGATATCGCATTATGTGGCGCAGCCGATTTTGGAACACAACCTGTCATGCAGTTGCTCTTCAAAAACATAGGCGCGCTCAATCAAGCGCAATTATTTAATTGTGCGAGTGAAGTATCAAGACCTTTTGATAGCAATCGTGCAGGTGTCGTGCTTGCTGACGGAGCAGCCTTTGTTGTACTCGAGAGTGAAGCGTCGGCAAAGCAAAGAGGCGCGTCTATTTATGCATATGTTTGCGGGGCTCATCGATGTACCGAATCTTACAAAATGACCTCAACTGAACCTAGCGGTAAGTTTTATGCAGAATGCATGCAAGCAGCCCTTGAAAAAAGTTGCGTCAGTGCTGAGGACATTGACCACATTAGCGCACACGGTACCTCAACCAAGAGTAATGACAGTGCTGAAAGTCGTGCTATTGAACAGGTCTTTGGCAGCCATACGCCTGTTACTTCAACAAAGTCAGCGTTAGGGCATTCATTGGCAGGGAGTGGTGCAATTGAAGTGGTTTTATCTGCATTGAGTATAAAAAACCAAGTCATGCTGCCGACCTTAAACTTTGAATCCCTTGGTGATGATGATGCAAAGGTGAGTGTTGTGAAAAGTGCGACACCTAAAGCAATCAATTATTTGCTTAGTAACTCGTTTGGTTTTGGAGGAGTAAATACAAGCATCGTTTTAGCGAGGGATAGCGCATGTTAAAACCTGTGTACTTATTTCAAGGTGAGACACTGCTGGCGCACAGTACATCATTAGAATCACTACTCACTCATAAAGGCAGGTTAATGAGTACGCCTTTTGAAAGTGCTGACTTAATTAATCACTCCATTTTTATTTCTACGCTAGCAGACGAAAATCTCAAGGATGTTGGCGCTGAGCGCATGGTACGTAAAACCAGTGAGCGTCAAGCTCGTTGGCTTATTGCAAGTGGGGTAAGAACGTGGCGAACTTATTTTAATGAGCCACAGAATAAAGCGGGATTATTTATCGGTTTAGGAACCGTTGACTGCGATGAAGAGGATAATCCTGAGCTCGTTCAAGAACCGACTGCTGAGTGCTTAGCTACCGCGATGTTAGAAGAGAGGCGGCCGCTTGTTTGTTTAGCGTTACTCAACTCTAGTGCTACCAGCCATATTGCACAATTGGCTGGTATTACTGGTGAAAATATGAGTTTTTCGCCATTACTGAGCGCGGGCTTAAATGCCCTATGTGAGGGCTACTTTGCGATTGCTGAAGGGCGTTTGAAACATGCTTTATGTGGTGGCGGGAGTCAAAAAATAACGCCCTGGTCCTTACTTGCCTATGAGTCAATCTGGGCTAATCAAGACAATTACTGGCTAAGTGAAGCGGCGAGTTTTTTTATCGCCAGCGATGAACCTCGTTTAAATGAGCAAGCTGCGATAGGTGTTATGCGTCAAGCATATCGAGCTCGCCTACAAAATAATGCACATGCACTCACTGCACAGGTTAATCGCATAACGGGTTCACCTTTAATAGAAAATCAGCACGTTGTAAAAGTTATCCTCGTTGGAGCAAACCTTGAGCAACAAGATATTACGCTACATGCATTAGGTGGTGAGCTTAAAAGCAGGGCGGTTGTATTGGATAGTTACGTTGGCAACACCATGGCTGCGGCTACAGCAATAGCGTGCAATAGTGCATTGAGCTATTTGCAAGACGCCGAACAGGGCTTCGTTATTGTGATTGCGTTTGGTGATCATGGTGAATTTGGAATGTTTTTGATAGAGGCTAACAATGACTAATCGAGTAGTGGTCACTGGGCTGGGAGTACTTAGCCCATTTGGTGTTGGCGTTGATTCATTTTGGTCTGCTGTAAAGGCAGGTGAAAATGCCGTTGATGCTTGGCATCCTCCTGGAGCAGAAGGCTTTCCTGTTCAGCACGGTGCAACAATTAAGCAAGATACACAAGCGCTGGTGGCTGAGGAGCTGGTTGATTTTAAGTTACCAAAACACATCGAAAGACGTGCAATTTATGCACTTATTGCTGCTAAAGAAGCAATTAACGATGCACGTCTTGAAACTGAGTTGGGTCAAGCAGGGATTGCTGTGTGCAGTGGGGTACCTGAGCTTGATGACGCATCATTACTGGCCCTCGCTGAGCAGCCAAAGGCAAATATTATGAATTATGCATTGACTGAGCGAGAGCAGGCAATAAAGCGTTTTTCAGGAATTAGATGCAGCAATGATGTATTGGCAACCACGTTGGCTGAACAGTTGAATACGTCAGGATTTATTTGCAATGTAAGTGGCGCCTGTGCAGGGGCAACTCAAGCTATCGGTCTTGCATATCGAGCAATCAAACGAGGTGAAGCATCGGTCATGTTATGCGGAGGTGCTGATTCTGTATTGAGCATTCGTACTCTATCTGCATTACATCTATTAGGTGCCACAGCAGAAACACAGCGTTTTGCGAATCAACTTTGTCGGCCGTTCGATCAAGACCGTGCAGGGTTAGTAGCGGGTGAAGGCGGTGCTATGTTGGTACTTGAGAGTGAGCAGCATGCAAAGGCCCGTGGTGCCCATATTTATGCTGAAATTACCGGTTACGGCAGCTCTTTAGATGCTTACAAAGTCACAGCTCCTCACCCTGAAGGATTAGGGGCGATAAGTGCTATGGAAGGGGCGTTACAAAGTGCCGGTATTGGTGCTCAAAATGTTCAGTATATAAATGCTCATGGTACATCCACTCCTTTAAATGATGTTATTGAAACAAAAGCAATTAAATCGGTTTTCGGTAAGCATGCAACGTCGTTAGGTGTATCGTCTACAAAATCAATGATAGGTCACTGGATTGCGGCCGCTGGTGCGCCAGAAGCAATTGCAACAGTTCTTGCCATTCGTGATCAGTTCATGCCAGCCACCATTAACCTAACACAACCCGATGAGGGACTCGATTTAGATTATGTGATGGGAAAAGGAAGAGAGGCCAGCATTAATCATGCGCTATCAAATTCATTTGGGTTTGGTGGAATTAACGCATCGTTAGCTATTGCGAGGTACTATGAATAGTCATCTAAGTTCTGTTGCACTGGTTGGGGTAGCGAGTAGTTTTGCTGACAGTGAATTTTCTTTACTGTTTGATAACCAACCAGAACACATTGCTGTGCCTCGTAAGCTTAAGCGTTATATGGCACCTGCTGCAATTAATTCATTAACAGCTACTTCAGAGGCTTTGGCACATATCAGTTTGGCTGAGCGTGCTACAGAGGTTGGCATATACACGTCTCAAACGGGTTACGGTAGCCCATTTTATTCAGAGTTTAGTGCGGCATTACCTGAGAGCGCGGATTCAGCCGCCCAGACCTTTAAAGCATTATGGTCTAGTGAGCGAGTTAATCCATTTTTAATTACCAATGCCCTGAACAATAACTTGCTGGGTATTTCGGGGTTGAACTGGCAATTAAATGGAGATGCATGTGCGTTTATTCGAGATCAGCTTGGTGCATTTGGTGCATTACAAGAAGCGATAGTCGCCATTGACGCTGGTGAATGTCAGCTCGCTATTGTTGCAATTGCAGGAAATAGCAATGACCCATTGGCAAAGTGGCTGCAAGACTCTGAGTCTGAAATGGCAGAAAAGGTCACAAATGGCGCTACGACGTTAATTCTGGCAAGCGAAGAGTGGCTTTCAAAAACAGGTCACAAAGCCGTAGCAAGACTCAGCATTTTAGCAAGTGGCTATCATCTAAATACTGAGCAGTTAAATACACTCATAGCTGAATACCTTAAACCAAGCCATTTTTTAAGTTATTACATTGAGTCGGCTAAAGGTAAAAATCGTATTTTAGCTGATGCATTAGCCTCTTGTAATGTCGCAAACCATCATCTTAATAGTTACAGCGGCTCGGACATATGCCCAGGGGTTGTTACCTCAGTAGCCTGCAATTTATCAACACTTCGCAAACAAAATCACTCTACAGGCGTGTGTGTGAATTGCGACCAGGCTGGTTTTTACTCATTTGTTAGGATTGAAAATGAATCGTTATAGTCAATATTGTAAGCCATCACTAAACCATGGCATTTATGCGATGGGGTTGGATAGAGTTTTTCATCGTGCAGAAAAAGGCACCTTATTCTATTTAGATGAGCAAGGAAATGAGCAAGCTATTATTGATTTTCTTGGTGGTTATGGTGCTGCGTTAATTGGCCATAATCATCCTCGTATGATAGATGCTGCGATGAAAAACTTTCAGCACCAAGTTGCATTCCACAACCAGTTTTCTGTTCGCGATGCCGCGAGCAAACTCGCTGAACGATTAAATGCACTTTTAAAAGAAGAAAATAATCAACAGGAAGATTTTTATTTCTCTTTTACAAGTACTGGGGCTGAATCGATAGAGGTTGCCATTAAGCATGCTGAAATGGCACGCCGTAGTGAAACGCAGCAATTAATAGAAGAAATGCAATTTGCTCTGTCACAAATAAAACGGTTGCCAACAGAAGGTAAGTTAGAACTCAGTGTGGCGCAGCGAGAGCTGTTAAATTTGAGCGAAGACGCAACACTAAGTGATTTTGTTACTGCTGTGGGTGAATTTAATGAGCAACAGTTAAATATTCAGCCTTATTTTATTGTTCTTAAAAATGCATTTCACGGTAAATTGATGACGTCGATACAACTGACTCATGGGGAGATGTATCGGGCACCATTTGCACACCTTGGCGTACAAGCTGAGTTTTTACCATTAAACGAACTTGATTGTGCAGAAGCTATGCTTAATGACAAGCATAATGCTACTTTATTACTGCCTAAAATCAAAGGTCATACAGTAAAAGTTAGCATTGAGCCATTACGACTGGCTACCGCACTGCTTGTTGAACCCGTGCAAGGTGAAGGGGGGATTCATTGCTTAACAGCCGAACATAGTCTGTGTTTAAAAAAACTTAGCCAAACACTTGGCTGCCCTATTATAAGTGATGAAATTCAGTCAGGTTCAGGTCGCTGTGGGGCATTAACCGCAGGTAGCCAGATTGATTTAAAAGCGGATTATATTGTGCTTTCAAAAGCGCTTGCGGGCGGGGTTGCTAAAATAGGTCTTGTTGCGATATGCAAAAGCAAATATCAAGCGGGTTTTGATATCATTCAAAGTTCAACATTTGGCGAAGATGACCACAGTGCCAACATCGCGCTTGCATTTTTAGACGAGCTTTATGATCCAAACTTAAATTTATTGGCAGCCATTAAGCAGCAAGGTGAGGCAATTAAAGCGCGCCTTGGTGAACTACAAAATATTTATCCTGATATTATTAAAGACATACGTGGTAGAGGTTTACTCATCGGTATTGAGTTTAATGCCGACATGCCGCTTGATTCAATTTGGTTAAAATCAATCGTGTATCAGGGGTTCATGGGCTACATGATTACTGGGTATTTATTTAATAATTATAATATCCGTGTAGCGCCATCTTCTAGTGCGCCAAATGTTTTACGACTAGAACCAACAATTCATATAACAGAACAAGAACTGAGTCAGCTTATTGCTGGCCTGCATGATGTATGTAAGGTATTAAAAAACCAAGATAGCTATCACTTCTTAAAGCATCTTACGACCTCGGCAGAGGTGCGTTCTTCGCGTACAGAGCTTGCTGATTACCGAGCTTTTTATGCCAATTTAGCTCAAAACCACACACCCGCTGACGTTAAAGTGGCTTTTGTAAACCACCTAATCTCTGCCGATTGGATTTGGCAAGTTGACCCTGCAATGGAAGGGGTGCCCGATGTAGAGGCAAAGCTGCTTATTGAGCGTTTAGGTTTTGACTGGCGAGTCGTGCCGTTCCCACCTATGAGAATGACTTCGGTAACGGGTAAAACGGTGGATTTTATCTTGTATCCCTTATCAGTCACGTCAGAACAAATTAGTGTCATGTTAGAAAATAATGACCTTGATGCTATTCGACGTGCAGTGAGTGAGCGTGCGCAAACAGCACAACAAGATGGCTGTAGTGTGGCAGGTTTTGGGATGTTTACGTCTGTTGTGACCAATAATTGTAAGTCTATCCGTGCAACAGATATTGCCTTAACGTCGGGTAATGCACTGACGGTGGGGATGACGAAACTCGCCGTACTGGAGCATATTGAAAACCATGATATGCAGATTGATAAAGTTGCGGTGATAGGCTCAGCAGGAAATATTGGCTCAGTTTACGCCACAATTATGACTGAACACTGCCAGCAGTTAGTGTTGATAGGAAGCGCTCGAATGGGGTCGAAAAAGCGCCTACTAAAAGCGGCATATAAAATTTATAGCGATATTTGGCAGATGGTGACATCACATGCTCCGCTTACAGGAATCGTTAAAGTGGTTGCTGAACACCCAAAATGCCAACAATGGTTGGCTGATGAAGCAGCGGCACCTGTAGATTTACCCGCTGCGTTATTTGAATTATTTAGCCAAAGTAAAGAAGGCCTTGTTGTCATTGCCGATGACATCAGTGAGGCCTATGACTGCTCACTTATCATGTGTGCCACTAATGCATCTGAAGCCATTTTAGATGTGCAAAAGCTCCCTAAAAATGCCCTTATCTGTGATGTCTCTATTCCACATAACTTAAGTGAGAATGATTTGGCGTTACGCCCAGATATAACCTGTATTCGCGGTGGAATTGTTGGTACGCCAAATGGAGAGTCTCTCGATGGCAGAGCACGTGCTTATCTTAGCCAAGGGCAAATATATGCATGTATGGCTGAGTCTGTGATTCTAGGTTTAGAAGGTGTTCAGCAACATTACTCTTATGGTGATTTATGTAAATCGCAAGTCGATGAAATTTTAGCAATGGCTTCACGCCACGGATTTACCTTAGCCGGAAGTAAAAATGAGGGGTCAATGTAATGACTCAGCACTTAGCTAATTTTAAAGCGCGCCCTGTAGCCTGTGTTACAGGAGCAACTCGTGGTATTGGTCGTGACATAGCCCTACATCTAGCAGCGCAAGGGTATGACATTGCATTTGGCTTTCGGGATGAAATTTACGCGAGTAATTTACAAGAAGAACTTGTTGCTTTGGGCGCTAAGGTCTTTTGCCAACCATTAAATTTGTTTGATGCTAAAAACATAAACAGCTTTTTTGATAGCTTAAGCGCAGCACAGTTTGGTTTGGATTTACTTGTGAATAATGCCGGTATTACGAAAGACAACCTCCTTGCAATGATGAGCCAAGAAGAGCTTGAACAGGTCATTCACGTGAACCTTATTGCGCCTATTTTATGTGCGCAAGCGGCGCTCAAGATAATGCTGCCACAAAAGCAAGGTTGCATTATTAACATGTCATCGATTTCAGCAACGAAACCCAACCCAGGGCAAACAAATTACGCTGCAAGTAAAGCGGGTATTGAGGGTTTTACACGAGCCTTAGCGGTGGAAGTTGCCCGAAAAAATATACGGGTCAACTGTATTGCTCCTGGCATCATTGAAACAGATATGGTGTCTGATTTACTAAAAGGAAATGAGCAGCAAGCAAAGTCGAAACTGTTAAGTAAGCGACTTGGGAAGCCCCGAGATATCAGTGCGTTAGTTGCCTATTTGGCAAGCCAACAGGCTGAGTTTATTTCGGGGGAAGTATTTAATGTTAATGGCGGGATGTTGTTAAGGTAAGAAATGGAAAACGTAATTAATTCAGTACTTGTAACAGGAGCTGCTAACGGTATTGGCGCAGCGTGTGTGGATAAGTTTATAGAGCAGGGATGTCGCTATGTTATCGCACTTGATAAAGATGAAGTGAAGTTACATGAAATGCGACATAAATACCGTGATAAAGACATTATTTTTATTGCAATCATTGCCGATTTAACAAGCCAAGACTATTACTCGCAGCTAACTGATGCGCTGCAGCCTCTGGGTCAGTTAGAAGCCATTGTATTGAGCCATGGTATTGCCGATGAGAACGAAATTGCTGAACGGGATATTTTTGCCCGTGTAATGGATGTTAATGTCACTAGTTGCCAGTCAATTATTGCGCAATGTGAAAATAAGCTAGCAAAGGGAAGCGCGGTTTTATTTATCTCTTCAATCCTAGGAAAAATGGGCAACCTTCGAAATACAGCTTATTGTAGTTCAAAGCATGCGCAGTTAGGGATGATGAAAGGTTTGGCAATGGACTGGGCAAGGCATGGTATTCGTGTTAATGCTATTTTACCTTGCTATGTTGATACACCGCTTTTAAGAAGTGAGTTGCAAAAGCAGGCTGATATGGTTGGCTCGACCTTAGATCAGGTAATGCGAAAAGCGAAAAAACGTATTCCGATGCGTGCCTATGTGCAAAGTCGTGATATTGCCGACAGTGCTTACTTTTTATGTTCGCAGCAGGCGCGCATGATCACTGCACAATCTCTGATTATTGATGGAGGCAGTTCATGCGGTGGTTAGCATTAATCGTAATGGGCAGTGCTAGCACCAGTAGTTATGCAAACTTATATATTCAGCCTAATTTAACCACCAGCTTTGGCTATAACGTCTCAGAACATTATGCGACTGAGCAAAGAGTCGAGTTAGCAACAAAGCTGGAATTTAGCACCGAAAATATAGATTTCACTTTTGACGGAAGAGTCGAGCATGACTTTGTGTATAACAACAATGATCGCTTCAGTATTGACGCTCAAGACCAATATGAATCGCGCGCAATTATCGAAGAAGCGTATATTTCCGGTGAAATAAGTAATCGTTTTTGGTCGTTTGGTTATCAGAAAGTTGTATGGGGTGAAGCGGATGACTTACGGGTTGTCGATGTTATTAATCCATTAGATTATAAAGACTTTATCTTTTTCGATATAGATGATTACCGTTTAGCTGTGCCAATGTTCAAGCTTGATTATGAGTATGAAAATGGTGACACGCTAAACATTATCACCACGCTTCAACAGCTGAGTAATGAGTACCCTGCACCCAGAGCCGAGTTCGGTAATAATTATTACCCCAATAGTGAGCAGACACAGTGGGGTAAATATGAATTAGGCTTGCGTTACAGTACATTCGCGTTAGCTACAGATGTTAGCCTTTATGCTTTTCACGGGTATCAAGATGATCCTGTCGTCACTTTGTCGCCAAGCGAGCGCACGCTTTATTCATATGAGAAGTTCTCTATGCTTGGTACGAGTTTAAGCAAACCCATAGATGCATTTGTGCTGCGGAGTGAGTTTGCTTATTTTGATAATTACACAGTGAATGACAGTGACTTGTCTTTTAAAAACGTTAACAAGCTAGAAGCCTTAATAGGGCTTGATTACCGTTATAAAGACTGGACGACAACGCTACAGTTTACTGACCGCATCCTCAATGGATGGCAACCCTCTTATCTTATTCCAAAATCTGCACCCATATACACGGCTTCCGCAGAGAGAGGTTTTTTTGCCAATCAGCTCTATATTCGCGCAGCAGTGAGTTACCTCGACAATCAGGGGGGCGGAGCCCTATCTCAACTTAAGTTAACTTATAAACCTAATCAACAGTGGGTTTTAAAGCTAAATCTCGATCTTATTGAAGGTGATCAAGAAAACTACTTAGGTGCCCAGCAGCAGCGTGATCGTATTTGGTTAGCTGCAACTTATTATTTTTAAGGAGAGAAAATGAAACTAACATGCTTTTTAGCCTCAATGAGTATTGTATTTAGTGCAGCAACGTATGCTGAAGATGCAGATAAAATTTTACAACAAGTGCGTGATCGTAATGATGGCAAGGACTATTTATCAACAGTGACGCTTCGCACTCTAAGTGAAGATAGTGTACTTAATCAGCGTCAGTTTTACATGTTGCAAAAGGATATCGAAAAAGACGAAGTAATGGTGCTCGCCATAAAAGCCCCTGCGGATGTGAGAGATATTAGCTTTTTGATGCGTAGCTTCGAAGAAGGAACAGCTCAAGAAGACGAGCAGTGGATGTACTTGCCTGCATTTAGAAAAGTAAGGCGTATTTCTGCCACTGACAAACGCGGTGCATTTATGGGCAGTGAATATTCTTATTACGACCTCGATAAGCTACGCGTAACAGATTTTGACTCAAAAGTTATAAAAACTGACATGCTAGATGGCGTTGAAACCTATGTTATCGAGCGCGAGCCGAAGTCCCAGGATGTGATTAATAAGTCTGGTTATTACAAACTGGTTACCTGGGTTGATAAACAAAGAAAGTTAATTCTTAAACAGCAGTACTATGATGCAAAAGGTATTCTTTTTAAGCAGTTAGATATCGATAAGGTTGAGAAAGTACAAGACATATGGACTATCACCGCATCTACGATGAGCAACTTTGTAGAGAATAAAAAGAGCACTTTTCTATTTCATGAAACCCTTTATAACCAAGGTGTTGATGATGCAATTTTTAGAAAATCAAAGCTTAAAAGAGGCATAAAAGACAGCGATGTCGCAGAGTTAACTAAAATCTCTGAGTTATAATAGGACACTGAAATGTTAGAGAAATACCTAGATTTTGTTTTTAAATATCCAAAATCGATACTGGCGATATTGTCGCTTATTACCGTTTATTTTTTTATCGCTTCGGCTAATCTAAGTGAGGACAACAACCCTTACTTTTTACCTAAAGATCACCCTGCACGCAGTACTATTTTTGATTTGCGCGATGAGTTTACCGGAACATATGACTCTGTCATGATCGCTTTGCATAACGAAGATACGGTGTTTAATCAGGCATCAATTAACGCTATTTTTGACTTATCTCGTGCCGCAGAGCGAATGAACTATGTTGATGAGACAGATGCTCAAATGCTTCAAGATCTTAAAGCTGATCACCCTGAAAATAGCGAGTTAGTTGCAAGTATTGATGAAATTCTTGCAGATGGTATGACCCCAAGTGATGGCTTGATTGCGCGTGAATTGCTTAATCGCGCAGTTGAGTGGCAGTTAACAACTAAACAGCTGCGCAACTTAAGTGTGTTTGCCGAGCGAGTAGACCCTGTAAGAGAGATGGCAGGATTGTCGTCGACTGAAAATGTATTTTTAGACGAATACGGCACTATGTTCGCACAGGAAACGGTGAATAAGCGAAATCAAGATATTGAGTTTGTAAAAAATGCAGTCATAGATAATGAGTTAATTGAATATGGCCCAATCTCTCCAGATGGCAAAGTCGCGCTTATTGTTGTTGAGTTAAGTATTTTAGAGGACGATGCAACAGGGCAAGTGCGTGCCTACGAGGCATTCAAGCAACTGGTTGCAGATTATCAAATTGCTCACCCAGAGTTAAAAGACGATATTTACATTAGTGGTGTGCCAGTCTTTTTTGCAGCTCAAAAGCAGGTAATAGACCATGATTTTGCGACCTTGCTACCCATTGTTCTACTGTTGATCACCATTATTTTAGCTGTATTTTTCAAAACTATTTTAGGGGTTATTATCCCGTTAATTAATGTTGTGATGTGTACCATATGGACCATGGGAATGATGGCTGTGGTAAACGCACCATTAGATGTGATTACTGCTATCTTACCTGTTTTTCTGCTCACGATTTGTTTATCTGATGCCATTCATGTAATGGCTGAGTACTACCATCAGAAAAAAATTGTTAAATCACGCTTAGTTGCAATTCGCAGTGCAATGATACTCATGGCTTCTCCCGTTGTTTTAACTACTATCACAACATGTTTAACGTTTATTGTGTCAACTTCATCAAGTATCGAGAGCCTCAGAAACTTTGGGTTATTCATTTCATTTGGTATGTTTGTAGCCTTAATTATTTCACTTTTATTAATCCCTGCATTACTGGCTCTGTTTCCGAAAAAAGACATTTTTAAACAGCAACACGCGCAAAGTAGTAGTGACGTTAGTAAGAAGTACTTTATAAGTCGATTATTAGTCAGTGCACTCACCCCTGTAATGGCAAATAGAAAAATGTTTACAGTTATTTTCATTGGCTTATTTATCGGGTCTGGCTTTTTAGCGTCAAAGGTTCGCGTTGACGATATGGGTTCTGGTTATTTTCCAAAACAAAGTGATTTTCGTATCTCAGATGATTTTATAAATAATCATATAGCAGGCACGAGTCCAGGTTGGATCGAAGTAGATACCGGCAAAGATAATGGCGCATTAACGGTTGAAATCAGTCATTTCATTGACCGTTTAGAACAGCATATCCATCAGCATGAAACAGTGAACTATAGTTATTCTCTGGCACGTTATGTGAGACGAATAAACTACACGCTTAATGATTTTAACCCTGAATATAACCGACTACCAGAGGATGTTGAACGCTTTATTGAGATTGATGAAGATACACAAGAGCCCTATGAGATCACCATTTCAGGAAGCGACATTATTAGGCAGTCTATTCTTATGTTTGAAAATAGTGGCGGTTCAGATGTAACGAATGTATTGAGTGAAGATTTTTCTAAAACAGTATTACTCTATACGCTAGGGACCACGGTGGCTAATGATTATCAAGCATTTTTAGATCATACCTTACCGTGGATCGAAGCAAATAAACCAGATGGTGTCACCATTACCCACGCGGGTTCCCCCATTATTTGGACCGCGGTGTTAGATGCCTTGGTTAAGAGTCAAACGGTCAGTGCATCGATTGCATTATTAACGGTTTTACTTGTGATGATGGCTTGGTTTAGATCGATACGTCTTGGTTTAGCTGGAACACTACCGCTATTATCAACGGTGATGATCTACTTTGCGCTTATGACGCTGTTAAATATTGAGCTAAATATTGGTACTGCCATTATTTCATTCCTAGTACTGGGGATTGTTGATTATTCAGTGCACTATATATTAAGAATTCAGCATGAAATTAAGAATGGCTTTACAATTAACCATGCGCTGGTAAATGCAATGAGAGTAAGTGGTCGCGCAATTATTGCAAATGTCTTAGTGTTTAGTATTGGCTTTATCGCGTTATTATTTTCACAGCATCAAGCCCTTATCGACCTAGGTGCCTTAGTTGGTTTATCGCTGCTCATTAGTGGCTTAGTCACGCTGTTTGTTATTACTTTATTTGCGCCGTGGTTCTTTAAAGACCAGTTAAACGCATCGCAATCGAGCAAGACCATGGCCGTAATGAATGAGGCCAGAACATAATTATTTAATCTACCCACGTACTTTGTCGTTGCGCTTTCGTTAAATAACAGCGAAAGCGCATCGATGGAGTGCTTTTTTGAGTGTACTTTGCATATCCCTCGCACAGCTGCGACTCACAAAATCAGTTTTAGTTAGCAACATACAAAGTGCTATCTCATTTTGTCTGCGCAAAAGAATAAAAATCTCGTTATTAACATGATTTAGCCATAATTCATGCTTTTTAATCTTGATTTTGAAAAAAACTTAAAACTTTTTTATATCTCGAATAATAAACCTAATAACAATCGCTTAGCTTAAGTGAGTGATGTCATTTTGTTGTTGTTTACAATTTGTCAACCTTGAATTGCCAAGATGATTACCTTAACCTTTATTTTAATTGAACGTTCAATCAATAAAAAATTATGCCGAAAGTTGGAATGGAACCTGTTCGTCGTCAGCAGTTAATTGACGCCACAATAGAGTCGGTTGCAGAGCTTGGTTTGCAAGGCACCACCATAAATAGCATTAGTAAAAAGGCAGGCTTATCGTCTGGCATTATCAGTCATTATTTTGGTGGTAAGCAGGGCTTAATTGAAGCCACTGTGCGGTATTTATTGACGAGCTTAAAGCAAGCTCTGATGAATCAAGTAACGCCGCAGACCAGTCCAGAGCAACGATTAATGTTTATCGTTGAAGCAAACTTTTCGCGCATTCAGCAGCAAAGCAATAACACCAAAACCTGGTTGAGCTTTTGGGCGCATTCAATGCACGACGCCCAGTTGCATCGCTTACAAAACGTAAATAGTAAACGTTTATTTAGTAACTTATTAAGCTCATTCAAACAGTTAATGAGCGATAGCGATGCTAACCTAGCTGCTGAGCTAAGTGCAGCCATGATCGATGGTTTATGGCTAAGAGCCGTATTAAGTAAGTCAGACCAAGATCAATTCGAAAATTGTGAGCGATTAGCCAAAGACTACATTCGTTCACTGATAAAACAGTACGGAGCCTAAAATGACCACACCTGTTTACGAAAATTTTATTAATGGCCATTTTTTAAAAAATCAAACTGGCGACACCTTTGCAGTAACGAATCCTGCAACGGATGAAGTGATTTATCACGTTGAAATCGCTGATGAGTTTATTCAAAACGCGGCAATCGAAAGCGCAAAACAAGGCTTTGCAGCGTGGTCTGCCATGACGCCAATTGAGCGTAGCCGTATTTTATTAAAAGCCGTGGCAATCTTACGCGAACGTAATGATGGACTGGCAAAAGTAGAAGTACTTGATACGGGTAAGCCTTGGCAAGAAGCTGAGTGTGTCGATGTTGAAACAGGCGCCGATGTAATTGAGTACTTTGCTGGTCTTGCTCCTGCGCAAGTGGGTCAGCAACAAATGGTTGGCAATGACTTTTACTACACACGTAAAGAGCCTTTAGGTATTTGTGCAGGTATTGGTGCATGGAACTACCCACTGCAAATTGCTTGTTGGAAATCAGGCCCAGCACTGGCTGCGGGTAATGCGGTTATTTTTAAACCTTCAGAAGAAACACCCCTTGGTGCAATTAAACTCGCAGAGATTTTTATCGAAGCGGGTGTACCTGCTGGTGTATTCAATGTCGTGCAGGGTGCAGCTGAAGTAGGGCAATGGTTAACAGCAAACCCAAATATTGAAAAAGTGTCGTTCACTGGTGAAGTGGGCACAGGCAAAAAAGTAATGGCAAGTGCTGCCGGCTCACTGAAAGATGTGACCATGGAGCTTGGCGGTAAGTCACCATTATTGGTGTTTGATGATGCCGATGTATCACAAGCTGTTAGTGCGGCAATGCTAGGTAATTTTTATACGCAAGGCGAAATCTGCACTAATTGTACGCGCATTTATGTGCACAAAAATGTTTATCAGCAGTTTATTGATGAGCTGAAAACACGCACTGAGCAAAATATTATTGCTGGCGACCCAATGGATCCTGAGGTGAATTTAGGGGCGCTTATCTCTAAAAAGCACCAAGAGCTTGTACTTGGTTATATTGATAAAGGCATTCAAGAAGGCGCAACATTACTAACAGGCGGTAAGGCACTTTCACCTGCATCTGCACCAAATGGCTACTTTGTTGAGCCGACCGTTTTTGTCGACTGTAAAGATGACATGACCATAGTGAAAGAAGAGATCTTTGGCCCAGTGATGAGCGTGTTGGTGTTTGATGATGAAGATGACGTTATTCAGCGTGCAAACGATACGCACCTTGGTCTGGCCGCAGGCGTGTTTACGAAAGATATTCAGCGTGCACACCGCGTGATCCACCAATTACAAGCCGGTATTTGTTGGATAAATAGCTATGGTAATTCACCTGCAGAAATGCCAGTAGGTGGTTATAAGCAATCAGGTATCGGCCGTGAAAACGGTATCGAAACTTTAGATCACTATACCCAAACTAAATCGATTTATGTGGGTATGAGCAATATAGAGAGTCCATTTTAATGAGTACACAGAACTATGATTACATCATAGTCGGTGCTGGCTCAGCAGGCTGCGTGTTGGCAAACCGACTATCAGCAGACCCTTCCAATAAGGTGTTATTACTTGAAACGGGCGGTAGCGATAAAAGCATTTTTATAAAGATGCCTACTGCGCTATCAATCCCAATGAATACCGACAAATATGCATGGCAATTTCATACCGAGCCAGAGCCATATTTAGATAACCGTCAAATGCACTGCCCACGAGGCAAGGTGTTAGGTGGCTCATCATCGATTAACGGCATGGTGTATGTACGTGGTCATGCCAAAGATTTTGATGAGTGGCAGCAACACGGTGCTAATGGTTGGGACTATCAAGCATGCTTACCGTATTTTAAACGTGCTGAATCATTCTATTTAGGTGGTAACAACTACCGTGGCGATAATGGCCCATTAGGGGTTAATAACGGTAATGAAATGGCTAACCCGCTTTATAAAGCCTTTATCAAAGCGGGCCAACAAGCCGGTTATGCGCAGACTGATGACTACAATGCAGCCCAGCAAGAAGGCTTTGGGCCAATGCATATGACTGTTAAAGATGGTGTAAGAAGCTCTGCCAGTCGTGAATATTTAGACCCAGTTAAGTCACGTAAAAACTTAACACTAGTCACCGGTGCCTTAGCTGAAAAAGTTCTGCTGGAAGGCAAAAAAGCCGTGGGTGTTGAGTATTCAGTATCTGGCTCTAAGCAGCAAGCACTTGCAGCAAAAGACGTTATTTTAAGTGCGGGTCCAATTGGTTCACCGCATATTCTGCAATTATCAGGTATTGGTGATAAAGACATCCTGAGTGAAGCGGGTGTTGAGGTTAAACATCACTTACCAGGTGTTGGCCAAAACTTACAAGATCACTTGGAATTTTATTTCCAATATAAATGTAAGCAACCCATTACTTTAAACGGCAAGTTAGGTCTTGTTTCAAAAGGACTCATTGGTGCGCGTTGGTTATTAAACCGCTCAGGTTTAGGGGCAACAAATCACTTTGAATCATGTGCATTTATTCGCTCAAAACCGGGCGTTGAATGGCCTGATATTCAGTATCACTTTTTACCAGCAGCAATTCGTTATGACGGTAAAAGTGCCTTTGATGGCCATGGTTTCCAAGTGCATGTTGGGCATAACAAACCGAAAAGCCGTGGTGCCGTGACAATTAAGTCGGCGGATCCACTGGTGGCGCCTAAGATCCAATTTAACTACTTACAGCATCAAGATGATATTGAAGGCTTTAGAGCTTGCGTTCGCTTAACTCGTGAGATTATTGAACAAAGTGCGTTTGATGAGTATCGCGATGGTGAAATTCAACCAGGTAAAGATGTTCAAAGTGATGAAGAAATCGATGCCTTTGTTCGTCAAGCGGTTGAGAGTGCTTACCATCCGTCCTGTTCGTGCAAGATGGGTGAAGACGAGATGGCCGTGGTTAACTCGCAAACTCAAGTACACGGTATTGAGGGGTTACGGGTGGTGGATTCATCTATCTTCCCAACCGTTCCAAACGGTAATTTAAATGCGCCAACCATTATGGTGGCAGAAAAAGCGGCTGACCACATTTTAGGTAAGCCTGTGTTATCGGCATCAACTGCAGATGTTGCTATGGAAAAACAATGGCAATCAACGCAGCGTAGTTCGGAGATCTAATAAGGCCACCCGCAGTATCGGCTGTGGGGCTTGCAGTGGCGCGCATCACGAGTTGTTTGTGATGCGTTAATGCGAGGAATAAAACTGGAGAAACAATGAAGTATTACTACTTATTTTGGGGGGGTAACTATGACCTTTTGGCTTAGTGCTGGCATCATTTTTACCCTGTTAGCAATTGCGGTTATTTTATTTAAATGGGGTAGGGTAAGGTGTGTTGGCGTCACACCGGTTAGAACGTTTACGTTCATTGCAATTTTATTTACATCGGGCCTAGACGTTGGCTTGATTATGTTTCCACTGACAGAGTTTGCAGGTTATGCAGACATAAAAGCAAGCCCAGAGTATGCGTTTGCCAATCCATTAGCCATTGAGTTTGGTTATTGGGGCTTCTTGATCTGGGGATTTTATTTCCTTACGTGCTTTTATTTCTGTGTAATAGAACCCAAAGTAAAGTTCTTTGAAATTGCTTGGGTAAAACTAATTAATAACATTGTTATTATTGGTACATGCGCATTTACTGCATTTTTACTGCTGTCGAATTTACCTTGGTATTTACCGTCACTTGGTGATGGTGAGTCAATTATTCCGACATTCTACTTAATGGTGTTTGCAGCGATTTGTTTTGCTGTGTATTCGAGCACAGACATTAAATATGTGCGCTTTTTAAGTATTTCTACTACGTGGTTGTTTATCGCTTTAATCGCCTTTATGTGGTTTGGTGCCTTTGTTGGCTCTGATGCACAAACATCAGCATTTGTTGATAACCTTGCGCTGATTGGTGGTTATTTTGGTAATATTGATGAATTTGTATTACCGCTGAATGATTACCATGCCTTTTATCTATTTTGGTGGTTTGCTTGGAGTATTATGATTGGTCAATTTACCTCGCGTTTTGTGGGGGGCTTAAAGACTTACCAAGTACTGGCAGCTATGTTGATTTTCCCATCTATTCCAATCGCAATTTGGTTTAGCGTTTTATATCAATATCATGAAGCGGGTATTGCTACAGCAGGTTTGAAAAACATCGCTATGGTGTTTGTCGGTGTGGTGTTTGTGATCAATTCACTTGATTCTTTGATCCGTTTATACACAGATAACCTAAACTTAACGGTGAAACGTTTTGGTAAGTTTAATTATATTGCCCTAAATGTGGTGGCGCTTTCACTATTGACTCTGTTGTTTAAGTTCGACTTTTTACAGATCCAATGGGTTGGTGCGCTAGTGATTGCGTTATTTTTCGGCTGCGCAGTATTTATTGGCTACAGCAAGTTAAAAACGGTGAAAAACATCGAGGGCTCACCAAAAGACAACAAATTAGATTACACAAAAATAGAAACAGTTAGCTAAGGGGAAACCAACATGACAACAAGACAAACACTACTCGCAACAGTGTTGCCACTGGCACTACTATCGACATCAGCGATGGCTGATTTATCGACTACAGTTACTCTGGCATCAGATTACACTTTTAATGGTGTGAGCCAAACGCAAAATGATCCTGCTATTCAAGGTAGTCTAGACTATGCGTTTGCAGACTCTGGTATGTATGTGGGTACGTGGGCCTCAAATGTAGATTTTGGTGAGGGGACAGATATTGAATGGGATGCGTATTTCGGTAACTATGTTGAACTAAATAGTGCTCTTAGTGTTGATTATGGTATTGCTTACTATTCATATCATGGTGAAGGTCATTCAAGCGATGGTAATTACCCTGAGGTTTATACTAAATTTGGTTATGCCAGTAGCTTAGGACAAACGGAGCTTAACTTTTGGTATAGCTGGGACTACTTTGGTTCTGGCGCAGGGCATGTTATTTCTATGTTAGCGCATACCTTTGAAATTGCACCAAACCACGCAATCCGTGCCAGCTTTGATATTTCAAATTCACTGGATGGTGATAAGTACACATGGGATGGCAGTGATAAGTCATATAACCACTATCGCATTGCTTATCAAACAAGCTTTGCAGGTTTTGACTTTGAGCTTGCCGGTGAAAATACCAGCCTTGATTGGGATACCGCAGACGAGCGCATTGTTGCGTCTATCTCGCGTAGCTTTGATTTATAAATACAGTTTTATAAGTAAAGCTTTAATAACGAAACGGCTAAACTTGGTTAGCCGTTTTTCTACTTAATAACTAGATTTCTTCGCCTTCATGCTGCATCGCTAAATCATCAAGCTCAGCAAGGGTGTAATCAAAGCTACTATTATCGACTGCATAGCGTATTTTTACGGCGAAACCACCTTGGCAAAGACTTGCGGTGACTTTAGCCACTGACCAGTGTTTAAGCTTGTTTAAAAACCGATTAGCGGTTTGCTGTGAGTCAAAGCGGTAACTGATTTGCGATTCCATCTCTTTACTAGCCTACAAATTTTTCCGAGAGTGTATGAAATTGCCTCGATTAAATCAATTGCTCGTTAAAGAATGCAAGTGTACGTTGCCATGAAAGCTCAGCTTGTTTTTCATCATAACGCGATGTGGAATCATTATGAAAACCATGATTCGCCTTTTCATACATGTGCATAGTATAAGGCACTTGGTGGGCTTTTAAGTCACTTTCGTATTCTGGCCAAGTATCATTCACGCGTTTATCGAATTCAGCTAAGTGGACAAGTAATGGTGCTTTTATGTTTTCTCTAAGCTCTTTAACAGCAGGGGTGCCGTAATAGGGGACGCCAGCATTAATGAGTTTGCTCTCAACAGCTGCGAGGTAGTTAACCATATAACCGCCAAAGCAAAAGCCTACCGCACCTAGTTTGCCATTACTGTTTGGATGTTCTTTTAAGTACTTTGCGGCGGCCACGAAATCGTGTTGGATTTTTTCTCTGTCCATTGAGCGCTGCATAGCACGCCCTTCATCGTCATTACCAGGGTAGCCACCAAGTGGGTGCAATGCATCTGGGGCAAAGGCAATAAAACCCGCTTTAGCAAGGCGGCGTGCAACATCTTTAATGTAAGGGTTTAAACCTCTATTCTCATGGATCACTAATACGATAGGATGCTTGTCAGATAAGTTGGCGGGCTCAACTAAATAGCCTTTACCTTCACCGTGACCTTTGAATGAATTGAAGGTTGTATAACTGGCTTTGATATCAGGATCATTAAAGGAGACTTGTTCAGCTAATGCATAGTTTGGCAACAAGGCACTACTGAGAACAGCCATTGAATAACCTAGTGCAACTAGGCCGCCTAGTTTTTTCATAAAGGTACGACGGTCTATCAAGCCATGGGCATATTCATCGTACCAATCAAATGCTTCTTGAGGAATGTGACTACTATGTTGGTTACTCATTGTTAGCTCCTTTATAATTGTGAGTATCAACATAGCTTAAAAAACAATCAATTAATAGCGCGGTTTTTTGTTTCAATTAATACATCAATGAAATGGCGATGCCAAATAGCTTTAAACGCTTTATTGAATAAATACAAAAAGATGAGTGGCATTAGCAATAGCTTGAGAATGAGTAATGATAATAGGTTAAGAAAGTCGATAAAAAGATCTTCAACGGCCGCAACCATATTTCCTATCCCTGTGGTAACGGTGTCGATAATTTTACTCACTTTACTCGCATCATTTGTGTTGAGTTGCTCATTTATTTCCACGAGTTGCTGGTTTAGCGCATCTTTTTCTTGATTAAGAGTCCCTTGTTGAGCGGATAAAGCGTGTAGCTTAGTTGTTATTTGCTGTTTTTTGGCGAGCAGCGGTTTCGCTTGTTCAAGTTCAGTAAACGTTAAACGCTCAGAAAGGCTGCGTGTTGACTGAATAGTGTCAATCTGGGAATCCAGTTCTGCCAGTTGCTGTTTTAACTCAGTCGCTTGCTGGTGGTTTGTTATCTGTTGTTGATTCAAGCCATCGAGTTTATCGAACACGGCTTGCTTTTGACTATCAACTTTAGCTTTGAGTTGTGCTGATAATGCTGAAGTTTGTGTAGCATTAGCGCTGACAGTATCAACTTTTTCACTGACCAGTTGGCTTTGTGAGTTAATTTGTTCATCTAAAAAAACTTGGCTGATAAGTCCTGTGCTTAGAACGATAGCGGGAACGAGAAAGCGAATTAAAATAAGGCTTGCTAGAAGTTTGTGGCGAAGATTTGGATAGATATTGCGCCATTCACAAAAAAGGTAAGCAATGACTGAAATAGTAAATACGCTATTAAAAATCACACCAGATGAGATCGTGTATAAAATTCGCTGTAAAAATAGTGAACCTATTGCAAGGCGCATAGCATCTGACATGTATTCAGCCAGATCATTAACAGGGTCAAGTAGTTGTGCTGGCTGAATACTCGCAATGCCAATGCCCACTTCGGCAGATTGTAATAACGAAATAGCGGCGTTAACTGTACGAGACGAGGCATACACCACGGTTGACTGCACTAAAGCGCTATCGATAAAACTCATGATATAATGTTGGAACTGCTCTAACCAGCACAGTAACAAGAGTACAAAAAGACCTAAATACTTTATAATGTGCTGTTTACTGAGCATACTACCCCCGAAGTTTAAATACCTGACTCACGCTACACCAATTATGACTAAGATTGAATTATTTTAGGTATTAACTGTCAATGAATAGCTATTAATCTTTGTTGAGGAAATATGAAAGAATCTGCATCAATTGGACAGTGCCGCGCTGAAGATTTAGACCCTGTCCAAGACTTAGGGCGTTTAGTGTCTTATTTACGCTCTAACTTAGTTACGCATCTTGATAACGCTCTTGAGGATAAAGAGCTAACATCAGCTCAATATATTGTGGTGGTATTACTTGCACGAGGTAAAGTAAACACCTTAGCTGAGCTATGTGAGCACATGGTATATGACCGTGGGGCCATGAGTCGTTTAATCACTCGCCTAGAAGATAAAGGGTTAGTCGCTAAGAAACAGTCAGTTGAAGATAGGCGTTCAACTCTTTTATGTCTTACAGAGAAAGGCCAACAGCTTTACCCTGAAATTTTACCCGCAGTTAATGAGATCTATCGAAAAGCGCTCGTTGGCTTCTCTGAACTAGAGCAAAACCAACTCGCCAGCTTGTTGTTTAGAGCAATTCATAATTTAAAAGCATAAATTTCTCTAAGCGGTACATTGTCGCCGTTGACGCGTTTTGATAATATAGTTGCCTAGGCATTTAATTTTAACAAGTGACAGGTTGCTATGTTCGAATCATCTTTGCTCGCGCAGCTTCGAGCCCAATTCCCAGCTCATCAATTTAGCCATGAAAGCTTGTCTATTGTTCATACCGGTCGGTTCGCTAATGCCATTGTTTATCGTTACAAAGACACGCAATTTGATCTTATTATCAAAGACTTTCAGCATAGTCCTTGGTGGGTAAGAAAAACCATTGCGCCGCTTTTTATTAATCAAGAGTACAAGGGACTTGCACGACTACAAGATGTCGATGGCGTGGTAGATAATTTTTGCCGATTATCGCCAATTGCTATTGCTTATGACTTCATTGAGGGCACACCACTTAGGCAGCTTGCTCAACAGCAAGAACATTTGCCAGCTAATTTTTTCAAAGACTTCGAACGTACGGTAGCGAAAATGCATCGTCGTGGTGTAGTACATCTTGATTTACGTAATCTGGGTAATGTGATTTGCTCAAAAGAGGGTAAGCCTTATATTATTGATTTTCAGTCGGCGATTCGTTTTTCACACTTTCCGCGTTGGTTACAGCGTTTTATGCGTGGTGCTGATATGAGTGGGGTTTATAAAGCGTGGCAAAAATTGGCCGGTGACTCATTACCACAAACGAAGGCTGATTATTTACATGACTTTAATCATGTGCGTAAACGTTGGATTTTTAAAGGCTACCCTTTGCATCGTGCGTATATGTGGTGCAGTGGCGTGATGACACAAATATTAAATTCTGAGTTTATTCGCAGTATTTTAGAGCGATTTTAAAAAGCGCGTTTTCACGCGCTTAGTGGGGAGAACTAGTATTTAGGCCAGCCATTAGCATCCCAATTTAGGGTGCTGATGAGCAATTTGGGTGTGCCATTATCACCTGCATCATAGGCATGACGAACAATCACATCGGTATTTAGAATATCTTGTCCACCAGGACCCACCCATTGGTTATTCCCAGCATCAAGAATGCTACCACCACCCGCTAACATGTTATTACCATTTTTATCAAGGTACGGACCGCGAATATCGGTTGAGCGACCATATGCAATGCGGTATGTACTATTCGTGCCATCACAGCATTTGCCTACCGAAACAAACAAATAGTAGTAGCCTTGGCGATACACTATGGTAGGCGCTTCGATACCACCTGAGCGACTTGCTAATGAGTAGATTTGACCAAATGGTTTCATTGTCATTGGGTTAATACGGGTCAATTTAATACCCGTATTCCACGAGCCAAATGCGAGCCAAGGCGCACCATCTTTTGCTACTACCAGATCTGGGTCGATGGCATTGTAATTATTGCTATTGGTGGTGTTGATCACTAAGCCATCATCACGCCAATTGCCTGTGGCAACACTGCTTGCTGAGGTAAGACCAATAGCACTGACACGAGATCCGAAGGTTGAAATAGCATAATACAGCCAGCTGCGACCATTGTAGCTTTTTAATTCAGGCGCCCAGACATCAATTCCGTCATGATCAGGCACATAGTTACTCCACCAACTTAAACCATTTGAAAAAATTGGCAGCGCATCATTCCAATCAACGCCATTGCTTGAGTATTTACCGTAAATGCCTGGGCCTGTTTGAAATATCCACCAAGTGCCATTCTCATAGCCAATAGTTGGATCGTGGGTAACTAAATTGCCAGTGAGTGGCCAATGATCAGCAGCACCATTGGTGGTGGAGGGATCAAAGGGAGTGGATTCAACATTGGCAAGTTTGGTGAGTTGCCATTGCTGTGCATCGCTGCCGTTGTAGCTCCACTGACTAATGTTCGCGCCATCGTTACCATCGAACCCATATAAGTCGAGAGCCTTACCACTGTTTAAGTTAATAAAGCTGACATAACCGCTGCCTTCATCATAAATTTGCCAGTGTTGGCTAGCAATGTTTGCATATTCATACTGCACCACATTACCGCCATCGGCAGTTGAGAAATCAAACACCTCGAGTGCCTTACCACTGTTTAAGTTAATAACCGAATAGTTGCTGCCACCTATGTTGGTGATTAACCAGCGCTGGGTGTCGTGATTAGTGTCAGCCCACTGACTAACATTCGCACCATCATTGGTTTGCGCGCTAGCGACTTCTACAAACTTAGCGCTGTACTTTGATTTAATCGTGTATACACCATTATCAATCGCGTAGACACTGGGAAGTACCAGTGTTGTTGCAAAGCTGAGCGCAGCAAGCGCTTTTTTTGAAAGTATCATTGTGTCTCCAAATCATTGTTATTGAGCTTTCCTTGTGTGTTTAGCTCCTTGGATGAGTTCTGATCAACATCAATTGAATGAATTGATGTTAATGAAAACTATTTATAATACTTTATTATATTATTACTTTTGTAAAGGTGTTGAGTGAAAATAATTAACAAAAATTTTACTTTTGATTGTTTTGGAGGAGATAAAGGTTTTTTCAGAGATACAAAAAAGCCACTCAGTGAGTGGCCTTTCAGATATTATTGAGTAATAAACTGGCTGGGGATATCCCATTTGAGGGTATGCAGTTGGCCTTGCCAAGTTTGTATGGTGATCCACAGTTTATCATCTGCTGAGATGGTTTTAGGAGCTATCGCGTGGGCATGCTGACCGTGATTGGTGCCATGCATTATGCCTTCTTCATCTTTTGCAAATTCTGTCAGCGGTAAAGGTGATTGACCAATATTTAAATATGCCTGACGAACATTGCTTATGTCACCTTGATTAAAAGCAATAAAGAAATCTTTAACATATTCATTGTGGTGTGAGTAAGGTGCATCTTCATTCAGTGGCATTGGCGCGATTTTAAATTCGCCTGCTTGTTGCTCTTGCCAAAGTGCAGGAAACTGAGGGTTCAATGATTGATAAATAAACCACACAGGCAAAGCCAGTATCACAGCATGCAAAATATACTTTTTACGTTGCCACCAAGTCGCTTGTAAACGAGCCATTAGTTTGCCTCCTGAACGTTATTTACTGGCGCAGCTTGGCGCGCTTTGACTGGTTTATTATTAACTAATTTAGCGGCATACATCATAAAGCCAGTGATCGACATACCACTTAAAATCAAACCAAAGATAAACCAAATAATCTTTGTCCACAGGCCGCCAATATTACCGTAGTGAAGTGGATCAGTAATATGCGACAGGGTTTGTAGTCCCGACATAGTCTCAGGGCTCTTACTTGCTGCAATTTCACCAGTCCAAGGATTGATTGACGTTGAGTAAGCGTAATTATCGTAGAAAATAGTATCGCCACTGCCCATGATGTTAAACATGCCACGGTTATGCTCTGGTAGCATCACATAGCTAGGTTTGAAATCAGGGTATTTCTCTTTGGTAATTGCCAGTGCCGCTTTTAAGTCAGTAGGCGGTGTTTGTTTATCCGCAGGTAAAGCTGAAACAGCCACCAAAGGTGCATGCTCTTCTATGTCTATTTCGTTATGCCACATGATGGCTTGCACTAAATACCACAGGCCTGTGAGTGCCATTATTGCCATAAACCAAATTGACCAAACGCCACTAAGGGTATGTAAGTCTTTAAGGAAGGTTTTTTTACCTTGGTTAAAACGTAGCTTTGGCTGACTAAATGCGCGCCAAAAGTTTTTATAAATCACTAAGCCTGTAATCAATGCACCTAAAATGACAAACGCCATGGCGCTGACTAAGTAGTAACCTATGCTGTAGCCTTCTTGCCAAGGAAAGAATAGCCAGCCGTGTAGGGTACGCATAAATTCGATGAAAGAAATACTGTCATTAACCGCTTGCACTTCGCCTGTATATTGATTGACGTAAGCCACTGCGTAAGGTTTGTCGGTATCAGTGAAAATAACCGCATTAACCAAGTAAGGCTCATAGGTGAGCACACTCATTACATCGGCGGTCGGGTAAGCTTTTTCTACGCTATTAATAACTTGATCAACCCCCAGTACTGGTAAGTCATTTGGGTTGTTTGCGCGTGCTTCACTGTTAGAGAGCCAAGTAAGCTCATGGCTTATTACAGATACAGTGCCTGTGACACAGATAAAGCAAAATAGCACCCATACTGGGAGCGAAAACCAACCGTGTAGTTGGAACCAAAGACGTTTACTCATGGTAAAAATAGCCCGACCTTAATTGATGATAGTAATTGTTATCATTTAAATTGTACTACAACCTTTTGAACAAACACAATCTCTGTCGACGAGCTGTGAAAAAGGCGCCTTAAGCGCCTTTATCATTAGTTTGATTGAGGGTAACAATCCGTTGTGGGAAGGGGATTTCGATATCCGCCCCTTGGATTGCCTTAAATACATTGCGGTTCACTGCTAATTTGGTCTCAATAATTTTGGTGGTTGGCACCCAAAAGCGATAGCTTAAGGTGACACCACTTTCGGCAAATCGCTCAATACCGACTTGTGAGTGTGGTGTATCGGCAACCAGTTCATGATCGTTTAAAACGGTCTCGATCAGCTCAATAGCCAAGTCAGCATTTGCATCATAAGCTATATCAATTTCGCCTTTTACGAGTGAATAGCTAAACGAGTTATGCAGAATTTCACCAACAATATGTTTGTTAGGAATGGTGATTTCGACTTTTTCTTCGTTGACCAAAATAGTGTAGCCGAGCTCAATCGTTTTAACTTGCCCGCTCACCCCTTTTACTTCAATTGTATCACCTACTACAAAAGGCCGCGTTGCAATAATCGCAAGCCCTGCACCATAATTTGAAAGCATTCCTTGTAGTGCTAAACCTGCACCTAATGAAGCGGCACCTATTGCAGCCACAAAGGGAGTCACACTGATGCCTATTTTACCCAGCGCAATAATAAGAAACATGATGATCAGCAAGACTTTGATAACATTGCTGATAAAGTTTGTGAGGGTGATATCTATATTGTGGCGTTGCATTAAGGCTGCCACCATATTTGATACTTTTTGTGAAATCCACAAGCCAAAGACCAAAATTAAGATCGCACCCACTATTTGCATGCTGTAGGTCACTAAATATTCGGTGATCAGGTTATAGTATTTTTCCACTTGTTGTAATTCTGCGTCAATCATGGCTTTTCCTAACAAGGTTTACTGCTGGTCATTACTATATCAGATGTTGAATGGCGGGGTAGAGTAAGGGGACGATTAAAGCGCTTAATAGCGCACTCAATGCCATAGCTACAGATGCAAAAGCGCCTGCCTTCGGTTGCTCTGTTATCAGAGAAGCAGTGCCAATAGCATGACAAGCAGTGCCAATTGCGACACCTTTAGCTTGTGCATTTTGTATATTTATTAGCGAGAAAATTAAATTACCGAAAATCGCCCCAAGTACCCCAATAAAAATCACCATTGCCGCTGCTAAAGAAGGAATACCGCCAAGTGCATCGGTGACCAGTAAAGTGATAGGAGTGGTTACTGACAAGCTAGCCAAGGATGCACTAAGTTCTGCAGGCGCGGCAAACAAAGCGCAAATAATCGACGCAACCAGCGTGGCATTGATTACCCCTAAACTGCAACTTATCAGAATTAACAGTAGATTCTTTTTAACATGTATAAATTGCTGATAAAGCGGTAGCGCTAAAGCCACAATCGCGGGTTCAAGTAACCAACTTAGCACTTTAGTGTGCTCAGCGAATGGCGCGTAGGGGAGTTTGAATATCATTAAACACGCCGCAATTAGCACAATTGCCCAGCAGACAGGGTTGGTGAGTGCTTTTGCTATAGCATGGTGTGTTTTAGCGTTTAAAAAACGCAGCGCTAGGAAAAGAGCAATAACTAATGGAACGCTTAACCACCAAAAGCTAGCTATCATTTTCACGCCCCTTAAAGTAAGCGATAACAGAGCCGATCAATATAACGCTTGTCAGTGGCACAACAATAAAGATAGTCAGTAATAAAGGCCAGTGCTCAGCGATTAAACCTAAGTGTTCAATAATCCCGACCCCCGCAGGGATAAAAAATAATGGCATATAATTGAGTACAGGGCTGGCTGTGGGCTTTAAATGGTGCTCTTTAACTATACCTGTTAAAAGTAATACGAGTAACAAGACCATACCGAGTAATGGAGCTGGAAAACTGCTTTCAAACAAAGCCGTTAAATACTTAGCAACGGCTAAACAAGCAAGAATAATGGCGCTACTGATTAGGTATTTCATGAGTCAGGATAATTGCGAATAAAGTACAACTACATCATACCCTTGTCTGCTGTACTATGCGACTTTAGCTTACCATGATTTAGCATTATTAAATTGAATATCTTCAGCGCCTTTGGCTTTCGCAATCGCCTTTTTGGTATTCGGATTCATTAGTAAGCGAATTTGGCTCCATGTTTCTTTAGCAAGAATTTTACGTTGCTGTGAGCGATAGCTTTGCTGAGTAATGCGTTTAATTGCTGCTAGGGTATCCGGCGAGCGCGCCATCAATGTTTCAAGTACAGCATCGGTTTGTTTATCAACATCGTCAGTGAGTTGCGTAACCAAGCCATATTCTTTAGCGTCTGCAGCCGAAACAGGCCCTGCATGGCTTGCCAGCCAAAGTGCCTGGTCACGTTTCATTAAGCCAGCAAGCACAACGTTAGCCCCCATATCAGGACACAAACCCCAGCGAGCCTCCATAATTGCTAACTTTGCGTTTTTATCGACAATACGATAATCAGCCCCGAGCGCGATTTGCATACCGCCGCCAAAGCAATGCCCGGTAATTTTAGCTATCACTGGAATATTTAAGTCTTGCCAACCTAACACCACTTTTTGCGCGAGGTTTTGGTTTCCTGGTAACCATTTGAATAATAGTTTGATGATATTGCTCGGCTTTTTCATTACCGCAGCAACATCAAGTCCAGAGCAAAAGTGCTCGCCTTCGCCAGAGATAACCACAGCACGCAAACTGCGATCGTTTTTAATTTTTTTGATCACGTTTGAAAGCTCCACAAACATAGCAAAACTGAGTGCATTTTGTTTTTCGGGACGGGCAAGGCTAACCCAAGCGACCTGTTGTTTTATTTCTAGTTTTATCATGGTAACTCCTCTGACCTGTTTGCTAGAGCTTACGAACTAATCACATGTATGTAAAGAAATGCTGATGTGTGACAAAGAATTAGGTAATTTATTAAAAAAGAGTAACTTCGTCATATATTTGGTTACAAATTGATGTATATTTTTAAAACAAAGAGGCTGGTTTACAGCTAGTTCGGTTTTGCGATTAATAAGATACTGCTGCAAATTTTCGCAAAATCCCATGACACGACTAGACTTAGCTTTAAGTCGCGCTACAAGGAGTAAAAATATGCTGATGCGCAATACACAACGCATGCAAAAGCTATCAACTGAATCTATAACAACAACAGTATATGCATTGGCATTAAGTGTGGTACTTACAGGTTGTTCAGATGACAAGTCTCAGCAGCAAGCAACACCCCCCCCTGCTGTCTCTGTATACAATGTGAATACACAAGAGGTCGGTAACTACCGTGAATTTGTAGCACGAACCGAGGCATTTCAAGAGGTTAAAATTAGAGCGCGAGTTGAAGGCGAGCTTATTGAGCGTCACTTTGACGAAGGTTCGTCTGTTGAAAAAGATCAGTTATTACTTCGTATTGACTCTTCAGAGTATCGTTCAACGGTCACTGAAGTTGAAGCTGATTTAAAAAGCCGTATCGCAGCGGCCAGTGCAGCTGAGCGAGATTTAAAGCGCGGCAAAGATGTTGCGTCACAAGGGTTTATTTCACAATCTGACCTCGACAAATTAACGACCAATTTTGAGCAAGCAACTGCGGCGGTTAAAGCGGCAGAAGCAGAGCTTGAAAAAGCGAAGTTAAATTTAAGCTATACCGAAATTAAAGCGCCATTCAGTGGGCGCATTGGCAAAGTAAATTATGATGTTGGCAATATTGTGGGGCCATCATCAAATGAACTTGCAGAGCTGACTGATGTTAACCCTATCTATGTGAGTTTTCAGGTAGAAGAAGCAGACTACATTAGTTATCGTCAACAGCACCAGACACCGTCAGGTCGCGACCCGCGAGATGTACCAATAGATTTAACACTACGCTTACCCAATAATTCGACCTTTCCTGCAAAGGGGGTATTAGATTTTGCTGATACTAAAATTAACCGTAATACTGGCACGGTTGAACTTAGAGCCTCATTTGATAATCCCGATGGTATTGTGATGCCAGGGTTATTTGTCACTTTAATCGTAGAGAGTACCAATAAAAAAGAACTTGCACTGATCCCACAAGTCGCCGTACAAGAAAATCAACAGGGTAAATTTGTACTGGTTGTTGGTGATGATAACAAAGTCGCTATGCGTATTGTTGAACTTGGCCGCCGCATTAATGCCATGTGGGTGGTTGAATCAGGTCTTGAAGCTGGGGAAAAGGTGATTATTGAAGGCCTGCAAAAAGTACGGCAAGGTGCAGAAGTTAAGGCTGTGGAAAAGAAAGTAGATGCCACAACAGGCACTATTTCTAATAAAGCAAACTCTTAGGAGTATGAGATGATTAGTAAAACATTTATATCTCGCCCTAAGTTTGCACTGGTTATATCTATTGTTATTACGATTGCGGGCTTAATATCGATGGCTTTATTGCCGGTTAATATGTACCCGCAAATTACCCCGCCACAAGTACAAATCACAGCCAGTTACCCTGGTGCAAGTGCACAAATAGTCGAAGAGTCTGTTATTAGGCCCATAGAAGAGCAGGTTAATGGTGTTGAAGATATGATGTATATCGAGTCAACTTCATCTAATAACGGTACTGCGAATATAACCGTTTACTTTAAGGTTGGCACTGATACGGACATAGCACAGGTTAATGTGCAAAACCGCGTTGCACTGGCTGAGTCAGGCTTGCCTGAAGAGGTGAAACGTCAAGGGGTGTCAGTAAAGAAAAAATCAAGCTCAATGCTTTTAGGTATTAACCTTTATTCAAGCAAAGATAATATTGATGCTATTTTTCTAAGTAACTACGCGACAAATTATTTAACTGAACCTTTAGGGCGTATCAATGGTGTGGCCTCAGCGGAGGTGATGGGGGAGCAGACGTACTCGATGCGATTATGGCTGCGTCCAGATAGAATGGCTTCTTTAGAGTTAACGGTGGCGGAAGTACAGGCTGCGCTACAAGAGCAAAACACTATAGTGGCTGCGGGTAAGTTGGGGGCGGCACCAACAGGGCCTAGCCAGCAATTTGAATACTCAATTCAGGCGAAGGGGCGTTTAAAGACACCAGAAGAGTTTGGTCAAACCATTATTCGCGCAAATAAAGATGGTAATTTTGTGCGTTTAAATGATATCGCGCGCATTGAAATGGGTGCTGCAAGTTACAGTACGACCGCCAAATTAAACCAGCAAGATACTGCGTTTATTGTTATTTATCAGCTAACTGAGGCGAATGCGACACAAGTTGCCACCGATGTTAAAGCGCGTATGGAGGAACTAGCAAAGCAGCTACCTGATGGTATTGAGTACTCAATTCCCTATGATACGACTGAATTTATTAATCGTTCTATTGAAGAAGTGGTAATAACACTTGTACAAGCCGTTGGTTTGGTTATTTTAGTGGTGTTTTTGTTTTTACAAAATTGGCGCGCAACACTGATTCCTACCGTTGCGATTCCGGTGTCTTTGGTGGGTACCTTCGCATTTATGATGATGATGGGTTATTCCATCAACCTAATTACGCTATTTGGTTTGGTGCTGGCCATCGGGATTGTGGTTGATGATGCGATTATCGTTATCGAAAATGTTGAGCGGATCCTAAAAGAAGAAAAACTACCGATAAAAGAAGCCGTTACCAAAGCAATGGAGCAGGTATCAGGCCCCATTGTTGCAACCACCCTTGTGTTATTAGCGGTATTTGTGCCTGTTGGATTTATGCCAGGGATCACCGGAGAGCTTTATAAGCAATTCTCCGTAACGATTTCATTCGCTGTACTTATTTCATCTGTTAATGCACTTACTTTAAGTCCTGCGCTGTGTGCTTTGCTATTAAATGAAAAAGCCATGCAGCCAATAAAATGGCTAGCTCCTTTTGAAAATGTGATCACACGCTCAACCAGCGGATATAGCAAAGTAATTAATTTTATCTTAAAGCGTTCTGCGCGAATGGCACTTTTCGCTGTGGTAATTTTTGCTGCCGCAGGGTGGCTTGTAAAAACGGTTCCTACAGGGTTTGTACCCGCAGAAGATCAGGGCTTTTTGTTTGTTGATGTGCAGTTGCCAGATGCAGCAGCAAGTAATCGTACTCAAGAAGTGATGCATAAATTAGGGGATATTGTAAAAAATGAGCCCGCAGCGACTGATTTTATTGCTGTCTCTGGGTTTTCGTTGCTAGGGGGGGCAGGTTCAAATAATGCATTAGGCATTGTGATTTTGAAGGACTGGGAAGAGCGAACCAGCTCTGAGCTCGGCTTACGAGCTGTGTTGACTCGTTTAATGGGGCAATTTTGGGCGATGCCAGATGCGCAGATAATGGCATTTAATCCGCCATCAATTCCAGGTCTAGGTACTAGTGCAGGTTTTGAGTTTAGGTTACAAGATAGTGAAGGGCGTGAGCCTGCTGAGCTTGCTCAGGTATTAAATGGACTTATTTATGAGGCAAATCAGCGTCCGGAGCTTTCTAATGTTTACAGCACATTCAGAGCAAATGTACCGCAATACTTTTTAGAGGTTGACCGTAATAAGGCCAAGGCTCAAGGCGTGGCCCTTAGCGATATTTTCTTAACTTTACAGGCACAATTAGGATCATTGTATATTAATGACTTTAATCAATTTAGCCGCACATACAGAGTGATCATGCAGGCGGAAAGTCGTTTTCGTCAAAATCCAGCAGACTTACAATACTACTATGTGCGTAATGATGAAGGTGCGATGGTGCCGCTTACTACACTTGCTAAGCTTGAGCCAATCCTTGGCCCAACCAGCTTAACGCACTTTAACTTGTATCGCAGTGCGAGTATTAGCGGACAACCTGCAGCAGGTTACTCAAGTGGTGATGCGATAAAAGTCATGCAAGAATTAGCTGAGCAGCTGCCAACGGGTTATGTTTATGAATGGGCTGGGCAATCTAAACAAGAAATAGAAGCAGGTAATGTTGCACCGATTCTATTTGGTTTAGCGGTTGTTTTTGTTTACTTATTCTTAGTCGCACAATACGAAAGTTGGACGATTCCATTTTCGGTCATTGCCGCCGTACCACTGGCGTTATTTGGTGCAATGCTTGCGTTGTATATAATTGGTATGGAAAACAATATTTATGCACAAGTAGGCCTTGTGTTGTTAATTGGCCTATCAACTAAAACTGCGATTCTGATCGTTGAGTTTGCTATGGAAGAACGCTCAGCGGGTAAAGGGATCCTCGAAGCAGCATTAAATGCGGCTAAAATGCGTTTTAGAGCGGTGTTAATGACAGCCCTCTCGTTTGTGCTTGGCGTATTACCTTTGGTATTTGCAAGCGGTGCAGGCGCTGGAAGTCGAATATCACTGGGTGTAACAGTGCTGTTTGGTATGTTAGCTGCTACGATATTTGGTACATTGTTGGTGCCACTATTTTATACCCTTGTGCAAGGGATGCGTGAAAAAATAAAAGGGCAGGCATCTTCATAGCCTAATCAGTGAAAATAAAAAAAGTCAGGGTAACCTGGCTTTTTTTTTGGTAAAACTCAAAAGAGGTTTGTTATCATAGCTTAATTCAAATATCAGAGGGTTTTGGTCATGGCTGGTCCACGCTTATACAGTGAAGAAGAAGTAACACATCAGGCGTATGATATATTTTTAGAATTGGCACCTGACAACTTAAGCGAGCAAGATATTGCTGACTTTAACGAGCACCGCGAAGAGCTCGGTTTTATTGAAGAAGGTGAACCGGATAGTCAATGGCACGATTTTGTTGCATTAGAAATTGAACCTGAGCTGTTTGTGCAAGTCTTAGTAGGACTTGAATTTGATAATCAAGATATTCTGTTTGCCAAAATTTTAATTAGCCGAGATAAAGATGCGCCTTTTTGTCATATTCTTTGGAAAGATAGCGAATAAATTTTCCGCCGATGTTTGATTTAACCCCGAGTTGCTTTTATACACTAAAACGTGCACTTTTAGTCGCTTTTATGCTGGCTAGCTGGCAGGTTGCTGCCGTTGATCCATTTGAAGATTTTCATGAGTATGGTCAGCTATCCGAAGAAGAAATCCATAAAATTCATAAGGGCGAGATGCTTTATGGAGATATGGAATTTGGTTTTATGATTAGTAGTGGTAATACAGATTCAACTAGCTTTAAATATAAAGGTAATCTGTATCAGGATTTTGAGAAATGGCGTAATCAATTCAAAATAGACACCCTATATAAACGAGACCGTAATGACGAAACTGGCGATGATGAAGTCTCGGCTGATCGAATCTTTATATCAGCACAAGGTAACTACAAGCTAAACGTTAAAAATGAATCGTTCTTTATTTATGCGGATTATGAAGAAGATGAATTTAGTGGCTTAGAGTTTAAAAGCACTGTGGCTACAGGCTATGGCAATCGAATATACCAAGGCAGTAAGAACAAGGTTGATATTGATGTTGGGCCTGGCCTTTACCGCTCCGTTGCCGATGAAGATATGGCAACTGAAGAGGATGAAACTAAAACCGGCTACTTATTACGCTTAGCTTTGCAGTGGGAGCGCACGGTATCTGCACGCACACGTTTTAATCAAGATGTGAGTTATGAGCAATCCATGTCAGGGTTAAATTCGCGACTAAAATCAGAAACCTCGCTGATCAGCAAAATCATGGGTGATGTATCGCTTAAATTTACCTATATGTACCGTTACAATTCAAAACCAGAGGAAGACAAGCTTAAGTATGATTCAGAGCTCAGTGCCACCTTTGTTTATAGCTTTTAATTAGAGAGTTCTTTATGTATCAACATAAGCAATATGCACTATTTATCTTTATTGTTTTAGGCTGGATCGGTGGTTTTCTTGCCTTGGCATGGAACTTAATAGGTGCAGATGTGCCATTAATGGGATTTAGTGCCATTTTAGTGTTAGTGGCTTTTTTATTTCATAGCCTAACCATCAAAGTAACGGATAAAACAGTGAGCTGGGCATTTGGGCCAGGTGTGTTTGGTAAAACAGTGAGCTTTGACGACATTGAGTCAGTTAGAGCTGTTAGCAATTCATTTCGTCATGGAATTGGCTTACGTATAACTCACGATGGCTGGGTGTACAGTGTATCTGGTTTTAGTGCGGTAGAACTGGCAATGAAAGATGGTACACATTACCGTTTAGGCACCAATGATCAAGCTGGTTTACTTGCTGCGCTTAATGCGCATATAACTCAACCTGAAGCTATGCCAGAAGCAAAGGAAGAAGTGAGCGCAGAACCTGAGTAAGTGATACACTTTTGTAGGGCATGCTATAGCTATAAAAAAAGCGCCATTGGCGCTTTTTTAGTGTTTCGTTTAGTGGCTGTGACCGCAACCACCTTCACCGTGCACATGACCATGTGCTAATTCTTCTTCTGTGGCATCGCGTACTTCAAGTACTTCAACATCAAAGTGAAGTGTAATACCTGAAAGAGGATGATTACCATCGACAATCACGTCTTCATCTTGGATTTCAATGATCATGACTGATTGATCGCCTGCATCAGTTGTTGCTCTAAATTGCATACCGACTTCAATTTCCATGCCTTCGAACATTGACTTCGGCACTGCTTGCATTAGGTCGTCGTGACGTTCACCATAGCCTTGTTCTGGCTCTACAGTCACACTGAATGTATCACCGGCTTCTTTACCGAGTAGCGCGTTTTCAAGACCTGGGATTAAAAATCCTGTGCCCACGATAAACACCAGTGGTTCACCATCGAAAGAATTGTCGATGGTATTTTTGTTATTATCCAATACTGAATAATGCATTTTTACCACTTTGTTTGCTGCTACGATCATAGTCATTCCTATTTATTCATCTTCGAGAGAGTAAGGCAGAGCTTGAATTGATAGCTCAACCTGAGGGAGGTGTTTTGCACGTAATACGTGGCCTGTTTCATTGTCATTTGGTAAGACCACAAGGCCCATAAGGGTGTGCGTTTGTTGATTATAACTTTGGCTGATAAGCTTACCTGCACGGCGCCAGTTTTCGCCCATTTGTGTTTCAAGCTCTAGTTCATCGAGTAAACCATCGGCTTTACCTGCGACGATATACATGGCACGTTTATTTTTTCCGAGATACTTCATGCGGGCGACTGTTTCTTGCCCCGTATAACAGCCTTTTCTGAAGCTAATGCCCCCTATGGCCTGTAAATTAACCATTTGCGGTACATATTCGCCAATAGCATCTTTATTTAAAGAGGGTTCAGCGGCAGCGATTGCTGCTTCTTGCCACATGCTGTCATTATCAAGTGCGGTAATATCGTCAGGTAAGCTAAAGTCATTATTTACCATCAATAATACGCGGTTATCTGCAAGCTTCAGTGCTTTGCCTCCTGCAAAATCAACAGCAGTCTGCGTATCATTAAAGTGGATATTCAATAACGTGAGGGTTGAGGTAAGATCTTCACCGATTAAGCCAATAAGCGACTTATCAGATTGCTCAATCTCAACTTGAGAGAATACAGCATACTTTTTTAATTCGCCCAAAGATTGTGCTACCTCAGGTTTAGAGCCAACTAGGTAGTAGTTATCTTGGTATGTAAATAACTTGAACACACCCCAAAGTTTACCTTTGGCATTACAGTGACCTGCCCATAAGAAGTTATCGTTACTTAGCTTATTGATATCTTGAGTAACTTGCCCGTGAAGGTATGACAGCTTATCTTTACCAGAAAGGCTAATAAGCGTATGAGATAATGGGCATGCGTAAACAGTCGACATAAAAACCTTCTTTACGATATAAGTGAGCCCTAATGATAACTTAGTTAGGGTGGCAATTTAAATAGCTGTTTATTCGATTGCAATTTGTTAAACTGCAGACAAATAAGTACGAGGTTTAAAATGACTGAAATTCACAGTAAAGAACGCATTCGTTGGGCGTGCCGCCGTGGTATGCTCGAACTTGATGTTTTATTCATGCCATTCGTTGAGCAAGCGTTTGACTCACTATCTAAAGAGCAGCAAGCTGTATTTCAACGCTTACTTGAGTGCGATGATCCTGATTTATTTGCATGGTTCATGGGTCATGAAGAATGCAAAGATGCAGAGCTCAAGGGCATGGTGACGCTTATTTTAGATCGAGTTCGTGTATAGGTTTACCGTCAAAAATAACTTCTCAGACCACAAACCCTTTGTGGTCTTCTTTTGTTTTCTAGCCCTATTATTATACTTTTCTTATAGTCATATCTTATCAGAGCTTTTAGCCTGTTTTGCTTGCCTTGTTATTGGTATTGCTTGTTTCAAAAAAGTACAACAAGCACAGCCCAGTGATGGAGTGATAATTTTGCAGCAATCACAGCTAGGCTTTTTTAATGAACAGTTACAACTGCAAGGTGAGATAAGTCCCAAGAGCTATGTATTTGCGAATCATGTAGTTATAAGATTAATTGGCTTTTATCAATCACACTGGCTGATTATTTCGTCAGCCAGTGTTGATGCGCTAAGTTTTTCTCGTTTGCGACGAGCGGTTATTGCAGTGCAGCAACCAGCTTAGGAGTTAAAATAGTGGGGGTTGGGTTTTCAGTTTGATTTGGGTAGTCGATTGTATAATGAAGCCCACGGCTCTCTTTTCGCTCAAGGGCGCTACGAATAATAAGCTCTGCAACTTGTACCAAGTTACGAAGTTCTAGTAAGTTATTTGTAACCCTGAAGTTTGCATAGTAATCATGGATTTCTTGTTGCAGTAATTCAACGCGATGCAGTGCGCGTTCTAAGCGCTTGGTAGAGCGCACAATGCCCACGTAATCCCACATAAATAACCTTAGCTCATGCCAGTTGTGGGTTATAACGATTTCTTCATCTGAGTTAGTGACACGACTTTCATCCCATAAAGGTAATGCTTCTGGCGCAGGAGAGGTGTCAATTTTGCTTAAAATGTCTTTTGCCGCAGCATGGGCAAACACAATACACTCAAGTAATGAGTTACTCGCCATTCGGTTTGCACCGTGAAGACCTGTATAAGCCACTTCACCCACGGCATATAAATTATCGAGATCTGTACGACCATTAAAGTCAGTCATGACACCACCGCACGTATAATGCGCGGCAGGGACGACTGGGATCGCCTCTTTCGTTATATCAAGGCCAACACTTAAGCACTTTGCGTAGATAGTTGGGAAGTGCTCAATAATAAAATCTTTGTCTTTGTGGCTGATATCTAAATAGACACAATTTGCACCAAGGCGTTTCATTTCAAAGTCGATAGCGCGAGCGACAATATCACGAGGCGCAAGCTCTTCGCGCTCGTCAAAATCTTTCATAAAGCGTGTGCCATCAGGGCGCTTTAAATAAGCACCTTCACCGCGCATCGCTTCAGTAATTAAAAAGTTTTGTAATTCAGGGTGGTACAAACTTGTAGGGTGGAATTGGTTAAATTCCATATTCGCCACTCGACAACCAGAGCGCCACGCCATCGCAATACCATCACCGCTCGATACATCAGGGTTTGAGGTATATAAGTACACCTTGCTTGCACCGCCAGTTGCAAGCGCGACGAACTTAGCTGCAATCGTTTCTACTTTTTTATCTTCACAATTCCAGACATACAAGCCATGGATATGCTTTCCTTTTCTGCCAAGGCTCTTATCACCAATTAAATCAATCGCATTGTAGTTTTCTAATAACGTGATGTTAGGGTGTGCTTGTACTTGGCTGATAAGAGTTGTTTGTACAGCACGACCCGTTGCATCTGCGGCATGCAGAATACGGCGATGACTATGGCCGCCTTCACGGGTTAGGTGAAAACGTTCTTTGCCCTTTGAGTCAAACTCCATGTCAAAAGGCACACCTTGCTCAATAAGCCACTTTAAACACTTTTTAGCGTTGCTTGCAGTGTAGTGAACCGCATCACGGTCACACAGGCCACCACCTGCATCCAGTGTGTCTTCAACATGAGATTCAATGCTGTCATTTTTCTTATCAAAAACCGCCGCAATACCGCCTTGTGCATACAAAGTAGAGCCTTCTGTAAGTGCCCCTTTACTTAATACGGTTACTTTACAGTGGTTAGCGAGTGATAAGGCAAGGGAAAGGCCTGCGGCGCCGCTGCCAATGATAGCGACATCAGTAATGTGATGTTTATTTTGGTTCATGTCTGTGGTCTTAGCGGTTACAATGCTCAGCTGATAGTGCAAAAGTTTGAGCAAAAAAGTTTTGATATGATATATGTATATGTACCATATTTGCTGTAGCACTATTAGTTATTTTAAATGTTATACCAATCTTATTAGATTTTTTGTCATATAAACAGTGTACTATCAACTGTTTTGCACAAATGTAGAATAGCTTTGAATTAGAATAGCTGTTGATTTTAAAGCTATTTTTGACGTTTTACGCAAATAAGAACGGTATAACTCAATATATTTGCATGCTATCTTATAAAAAAAACATTTTAAACTGAACTTTTATATTCATCGTGCAGTCAGAGTTTGTGTAAACAATGGCGAGTATATGAATAGCAAGCAAGAATCAAACAGAGGAGTACCGGCTCGAATGAGCGAGCAGGATTTGGATTTAGCGCTAGTTAAAAGGGTCCAGCAAGGAGATAAAAACGCCTTCAACCTATTAGTTAGAAAATATCAGAATAAAATCGCAGGCTTGATCTCACGTTATGTGTCGAATCAAGGTGATGTTGCTGATGTCGCTCAGGAAGCTTTTATTAAAGCTTACCGTGCGTTACCTAACTTTAGGGGAGACAGCGCCTTTTATACTTGGTTATACCGTATCGCCGTAAATTGTGCTAAAAATTACTTAGTTGCTCAGGGCCGAAAGCCCCCAGCGAACGATGTTGATGCAGAAGAAGCTGAGTTTTATGACAGTGCAGATGCAATGCGTTCTAACGCATCGCCAGAAAATCTGTTACTCAGTGACGAAGTACGTGCTGTAATTTTTAATACAATAGATAGTTTGCCTGAAGATCTGAAAACTGCGATTACCCTTCGAGAGATAGAAGGGATGAGCTATGAAGAAATAGCCGTGGTTATGGATTGCCCCGTGGGGACTGTACGTTCACGTATATTCCGTGCCCGCGAAGCGATTGATAATAAATTAAATCCATTAATAGGTGAGTCTTAGTATGACAAAAGCAGACGTTAACAAGTTGGATAACGAACAGCTATCCGCATTACTTGACGGCGAACAGCAACTAACCGATGAAGCGATAACAAAAGATGATGTCGCGACATTTGGTCGTTATGCGATGATCGGTGATGCAATGCGTGCTGAGGCAAACAACAGCGCTTTTAACTTTGATATTGCCGACGCCGTTGCAGATGCACTTGAACACGAACCTGTCTATGCCGATTTCGCGAATAAAACAAATGCACCAAAAAGCGAAGAAATTGTGGCAGCAACAGGTACTGACAATGTTGTCGCATTTAACTGGCGCCGCCCATTTGCACAAGTTGCTATCGCAGCAAGCGTTGCAATGTTCGCGATAGTGGGCGTACAAACATTGCCGCAAAACAGTGAGTCACCTGAAAGTGACATTCCATTGCTACAAACAACCCCATTGACTGGCGTGGCATCACCGGTGAGCTACTCATCTGAACAGCCAGCGCTTGAAAATGCACAGCAAGGTTTGCGTGAGTTACAGCAGCAGCGAATTGGTGCACTTGTTCTAGAGCACCATAGACAAGCACGTGTTGCTTATTCATTAGAAAAGTCGCAAACTGAGGCCAAAGCCGAAGAGGAAAATCACTAATTTAATGAAAGTTATTACTTTTATTTTATCGCTGGTAATAAGTGCATCCGCTTTTGCCAGCGACGAAAACCCCGCCAAAGCATTATTATTAGATATGGCTAAAGCCGTTCATACCCGTAATTTTGATGCATCCTTTGTGGTCGTTAAAGGTCAAGCAATGGAGCCTTATCGCTGGTTACACGCAAAACAAGGTGATATTGAGCTTGAGCATTTAAGTTTATTGAATGGTGCTGGTCTTGAGATGGTGCGTGTGAACGATCACGTTACTTATTTTGAGCCACACTCAGAGCCTTACTCTGTCAAAACTGACTCAATTGCAGGACCAATTCCAGAGGTTTTGTTTAAAGATATTGAGCGTTTAAGTGCTCATTATGATTTCGTTCTTGGCGGAAAAGGCCGTATAGCTGGGCGTTCAGCGCAATTGGTTCGTATAGAATCAAAAGACGAGTTTAAGTTTAATTACTGGATTTGGCTTGATACTGAGTCATCATTGTTACTTAAATCTGCTTATGTTAACCACAAAGGCGAAATGCTGGAACAATTACAGCTTACTCATATCAGTGTGACGGAGCAGCCAGCTCCCTTATTGCTTGAGATGCAGAACCGTGACTTTCCAACTCCCTTACCAGTGAGTGAAATTGACAATGAAAGTACAGGTACGGCAGTTAATAACTGGAAGATTGGCTGGTTACCTGATGGATTTAAACTGTTAAAATCTGATCGCCATAAGCTTGATTTAAACAATGAGCTAACAGATTATTACTTGTATTCAGATGGCTTTGTTGAAGTCTCTGTATTTGTTCAAAGACCATTGCCAGGCAAACGCCCCAGTGGTGCGCTTTCATCGGGTGCTACCACAATCTATGTGCATAACAGTGGTAGCTTTGATGTGTCAGTTGTTGGTAATATTCCCGCTATGACAGCTAAAGCCATTGCAGAGTCGGTAGCACGACCTCTTTAAACCATGATTGAACAAACACTCACTGTCGTGTCAGTAAAAGGCACGACAGCAAATTTAGAAGCAGAGCAAAAACAAGCCTGTGCAGGGTGCAATGGCCGTTGTGGCTCACAAGTCTTTGCCAAGTTATTTGGTACCGCTAAAAAAACATTCCCATACACATTCGATAATGAGCTAAAAGTAGGGCAAAAAGTAACCTTAGCGTTGGATGATAGTCATTTAGTAAAACACGCGATGGCTGTGTATATGTTGCCTCTCTTACTTAGTTTAGGGTTCGCTTTAGCTGCTTTTGCAGTATTTTCGCTTGCTGAAGGGTGGCAAATTTTAGCAGCCTTGTTGGGAGGCTTAATTGGCTATGCGATAGCTAAATCAAGGGTTAAGAGCCTAAAACATGATATAAAAGTAATAAAAATTCACCCAATTACTATTCCTTTCACTCAAATAGATGGTGATTAAAGCCAATTAAATGTAAAATTGCCGCTTTATACACTTAGTCCATTTTATATAGAAGTTTAGAATCCAGTTTATGAAGCATATCCGTAATTTTTCGATCATCGCCCATATCGACCATGGTAAATCGACTCTCTCTGACCGTCTTATCCAAGTTTGTGGTGGTTTAACAGACCGTGAAATGCAGCAGCAGGTGTTAGACTCAATGGACATTGAGCGTGAGCGTGGTATCACCATTAAAGCGCAAAGTGTAACGCTAAATTATACAGCCAAAGATGGCGAGACCTATCAATTAAACTTCATCGATACCCCAGGGCACGTTGACTTCACTTACGAAGTATCACGTTCGCTTGCAGCCTGTGAAGGTGCGCTTTTAGTTGTTGATGCGGGTCAAGGTGTAGAAGCACAAACTTTGGCTAACTGCTATACAGCGATTGAAATGGACTTAGAAGTTATTCCTGTTCTAAACAAAATCGACTTACCGCAAGCCGATCCACTTCGCGTTGCTGAAGAAATCGAAGACATCATTGGTATCGACGCCTTAGAGGCTGTTCGTTGTAGTGCAAAAACAGGTATCGGTATTGAAGAAGTGTTAGAGGTTATCGTTAAAGATATTCCGCCACCAGAAGGTGACAAAGACAAGCCTCTACAAGCATTAATTATCGATTCATGGTTTGACCCATACCAAGGCGTTGTATCCTTAGTACGTATCAAGCACGGTGAGCTACGCGCGGGCGATAAAATTAAGATCATGTCGAATGACCAAGTTCACATTGCTGATAAAGTGGGTATTTTCACACCAAAGCAAACTAACACGGGCATCTTAAAAACCGGTGAAGTGGGCTTTGTAATTGCGGGTATTAAAGAAATCCATGGTGCACCAGTAGGTGATACCATTACTTTACAACGTAATTCTGCTCCAGAACGCTTACCAGGTTTCCAACGCATTAAACCACAGGTTTATGCGGGTATGTTCCCAATTTCATCAGATGATTATGAATCATTCCGTGATGCGCTTGATAAACTGAGCTTGAACGATGCATCGTTATTCTTCGAGCCAGAAAATTCAACAGCACTAGGTTTTGGTTTCCGTTGTGGCTTCTTAGGTATGCTACACATGGAAATCATCCAAGAGCGTCTTGAACGTGAATACGATATTGATCTTATTACCACGGCTCCTACGGTAATCTATGAAGTTGAAACTAAAGACGGCGTTAAGCAGATTGATAATCCATCTGATCTTCCACCGGTCAATAATATTCTTGAGATCCGTGAGCCAATTGTTGAAGCTAACATATTAGTTCCACAAGAATTTTTAGGTAACGTAATTACGCTTTGTGTTGAAAAGCGCGGCGTACAAACTAAAATGAACTACCACGGTAAGCAAGTGGCGGTAACATACGAATTACCAATGGCTGAGGTCGTTATGGACTTCTTCGATAAGTTAAAATCAACAAGCCGTGGTTTTGCGTCACTTGATTATAACTTTAAGCACTTCCAAGCGTCAGACATGGTACGCGTGGACGTACTAATCAATGGTGAACGTGTCGATGCATTAGCCATCATTGTACACCGTGATATCGCGCAATCACGTGGTCGTCTATTAGCTGAGGCACTGAAAGATCTGATTCCACGCCAACAGTTTGATATTGCAATTCAAGCGGCAATTGGTCAGCATGTTATTGCGCGTACAACTGTTAAACAGTTACGTAAAAACGTAATTGCAAAGTGTTACGGTGGTGACGTAAGCCGTAAGAAAAAGCTTCTACAGAAGCAAAAAGAAGGTAAAAAGCGAATGAAGCAACTAGGTAACGTTGAAGTGCCGCAAGATGCGTTCTTAGCTATCCTTAAAGTTGGTAAATAATAGTAGTTAATAAAGGAATTAATGCATGGCGGGTTATTTTTCGATTTTTTTAGTGTTGTTAACGCTTGGCTCAGGGCTAATCTGGTTAATTGACCATTTTATGTTTGCACCAAAGCGTCAACAACGCATCGCCCTTGCTCAAAATGCGTCGGGCGGTGAGCTAGACGAAGAAACTGCCGCATTAATTGCGCCAGAACCAAGTATTACTGAAACGGCAAAATCAATCTTCCCGATGATCGCCGCAATTACAATTTTTCGTTCATTTATTTTTGAGCCGTTTCAGATACCATCAGGTTCGATGATGCCAACGCTATTGGTTGGTGACTTTATATTGGTTCAGAAGTACTCATATGGTATTAAAGATCCAGTATGGCGTACTCAACTTGTTGATGTTGATGAGCCAGAGCGTGGTGATATAGTTGTATTTAAATACCCTTTGGATGAGCGCGTGGATTACATTAAACGTGCTGTCGGTTTACCAGGGGATAGAATAGTTTATCGTAATAAGCATCTTTATATCCAACCTAAGTGTGAGGATGGAGCAACGCAGCAAGGTGAGTTGTTGTGTAATGAATACAATAAAATTGATATGGAAATTCTCAATAGTGACGAATTCAAGCAAGGGTCTATGAATTTAGTACGCTTAGATGAAAATCTAGGCACAGTGAATCATAACATCTTGATTAACCCTGAAGCGCTTGAAATGAAGGGCCGTTATTATCAACAACCAGGTACACGCTCAGATGAGTGGGTTGTTCCTGCTGATCATTATTTTATGATGGGTGATAATCGTGATAACAGCCAAGACAGTCGCTTTTGGGGCTTTGTGCCAAAAGAAAACCTGGTAGGTAAAGCCGTCTTTATATGGATGAGTTTTGAATTTGAAAATGGCCCAGATGACTTCTTACCAAGCTGGGTTCCAACTGGTGTTCGTTTTGAACGCCTAGGTAATATTCAGTAACGATGAAAAAAAACGTAACAGAGTTATACAAAAAAATAGGTTATACATTCACTGATCAAGCTTTGCTTGAACAGGCAATGACGCACCGCAGCCATAAAGGTCAACATAACGAGCGCTTAGAGTTTTTAGGTGATTCTATATTGAGCTTTGTGATTGCGAATGCGCTTTACAGTAAATTTCCTAAAGCGCGAGAAGGTGACTTAAGTCGCATGCGCTCAACCTTAGTGCGTGGTCAAACACTGGCTGAATTTGGTCTTGAGTTTGGCTTAGGCGATTACTTACGCTTGGGTCCTGGTGAGCTTAAAAGCGGCGGTTTTCGTCGTGAATCGACCTTAGCCGACGCAGTTGAAGCCATTATTGGTGCCGTATTCCTTGATTCAAACATTGAACAATGTGGTGAGTTAATTTTAAGCTGGTATGAATCGCGACTTGATGCAATTTCACCGGGTTTAAATCAGAAAGATCCAAAGACATTACTTCAAGAATACTTACAAGCGCGCAAGTTATCGTTACCAGGCTACACTGTTATTGATACAAAAGGTCAAGCGCATAATCAAACATTCACGGTTGAATGTATTGTTGAAGGGATGGATAGTATTATCTCAGTCGGTAGCTCGCGTCGTAAAGCGGAGCAAAAAGCTGCTGAAAAAGCCTTAAAGATACTTAAAAATGAATCTTGATGATTTAATTAGCAAAGAGCCAGCAGAGCTTGATACGCACTGCGGGATGATTGCCATTGTTGGCCGTCCAAATGTGGGTAAATCAACTTTACTTAACTACATTGTTGAGCAAAAGGTGAGTATTACCTCCCGTAAACCACAAACCACACGTCATCGTATTATGGGTATTCATACAGAAGGCAAATACCAAGCCGTGTACGTAGATACGCCAGGCTTACACGTTGACGAAAAACGTGCCATTAACCGCCTAATGAATCGTGCAGCATCAAGCTCAATTGGTGATGTCGAGCTGATCATTTTTGTGGTTGAAGGTACGCATTGGAATGACGACGATGAGATGGTACTTAATAAAGTACGTCAAAGCGGTCGCCCAGTGCTATTGGTTATGAATAAAATTGACCAAGTTAAAGACCGTGACTTAGTACTGCCGCACATGCAGTTTTTGGGCGGTAAATTTGATTTCGTTGGTATCATGCCTGTTTCTGCAAAGCAGGGAAAAAATATTGAACTCATTAAAGATGAAGTGAAAAAGCGCCTACCGCTTTGTGAATTTTATTTCCCTGAAGACTATGTGACAGACCGTTCAATGCGCTTTATGGCGGCAGAGGTGATCCGTGAAAAGCTAATGCGCTTTATGGGTGATGAATTACCGTATTCTGTTACCGTTGAAATCGAGCAATTTAAATGGCTTGATAACGGTGTATGGCAAATTAATGGTCTGATCCTCGTTGAGCGTGAAACGCAAAAGCGCATGGTCATTGGCAATAAAGGCGAAAAGCTGAAAGTGATTGGCCGTGAAGCTCGTAAGGACCTTGAAGACATGCTTGATAATAAAGTGTTCTTAGAGCTTTGGGTAAAAGTGAAATCAGGCTGGGCTGACGATGAGCGTGCACTACGTAGCCTTGGCTATGGTGAAGACTAAGTAAAGCCTACACGCCATGGATAGCGAATTCTACACAGCATACTTGCTGCATCGACGTCCCTTTAGTGACTCGCAAGTCATGCTAGATATGCTGGTAGAAGGCGTTGGTCAGCTCAGAATGCTGGCTCGTATTAGTGGCCGCCAGGCCACTAAACATAAAGCACAACTGCAACCCTTCCAATCACTGCTGGTCAAGTACAGCGGCAAATCAGATTTAAAATACATTAATCACTTTGAACCCCATGATGGCCAAACTATGCTTACTGGCACCGAGCTCTATTGCGGTTTCTATTTGAACGAATTAACTAATCGTATCGTACCAATCAATGAGCCGATGGAAAGTGTTTATCATCTTTATAAGCAGCATTTAGACGAGTTATCAACCACTAAAAACCTACAAGCTGTGCTGCGCTCATACGAGTTTCAGTTACTTGAAATGCTTGGTTATGGCGTTGATTTTAGTGTGGATGCGCAAGGGGATGAAATTAACGATGCAGCAAATTACCAGTACTTTGCTGAGTACGGCTTTTTGTTGCATGACGACCCCCTCAGTGGCTTTTCTGGAAAGCAGTTAAATGCTATTGCTGCTCATGACTTTAGCGCACCAGATGTGTTATATATGGCAAAGCAATTAAGCCGATATCTACTTAAGCCTTTACTTGGCAAAAAGCCATTAAAAAGCCGTGAGTTATTTATTAAGTAGGCTGAAACTCAGCCATTAATCGTTGTTTTAAACAGGTAAAAAAATGAAAGATATTCTTCTTGGTGTAAACGTTGATCATATTGCCACTTTACGCCAAGCGCGTGGCACAAGTTACCCAGATCCAGCCCATGCGGCCGCGGTTGCTGAACATGCTGGTGCAGATGGTATTACTATTCATTTGCGTGAAGATCGGCGTCATATTCAAGACCGTGACGTGTATGTAATGGCAAAAACAATTCAAACACGTATGAATCTTGAAATTGCCGTGACTGATGAAATGATTGATATTGCCCTTGAAGTGAAACCGGCTTATGTGTGTTTGGTGCCGGAAAAGCGTGAAGAGCTAACGACCGAAGGCGGCCTTGACGTAGTGGGTAACTTTGAAAAAGTAAAAACAGCGACAGAAAAACTAACAGCAGCGGGTATTAAGGTGTCGTTATTCATCGATGCCGACAACGCGCAACTTGACGCTGCAAAAGCCTGTAATGCCCCATACGTTGAAATTCATACCGGCGCCTATGCTGATGCAGAAAATGACCAAGCGCTTCACACAGAGCTTGAGCGCATTCGCAGTGGCGTACAATATGCCGATAGCCTTGGCTTAATCGTCAATGCGGGTCATGGCCTTCATTACCACAACGTAAAACCGATTGCAGCAATGCCAGAAATCTACGAGTTGAACATTGGTCATGCGATTATTGCCCGTGCAGCAATTGATGGTTTAGAAAAAGCAGTGAGCGATATGAAGCGTTTAATGATCGAGGCGCGTTTATAATTGAGCTTTAGTCACTGAGTTTTAAAACGCGGAGCATGTTAAAACTGCTCCGCGTTTTTATTTGCTCAAATAAATGATCAACTGTGCAAGCTCTGATGATAACAAGGGAGAAAGACATAGCAGGGCGATTAAATACTGGTGCTTTTTCTTATAGTTCTGCAATACTTCGTCACCCAGTGTCGATAGCTCTCCCTTTTTAATTGAATGAAAAATAACGGAGTTTGGTTTCTCCTTCATTAACTTTGCTTTCTTGTTATATTCGTGCCATTGCTGAGTGTAGTTAGTCTTTACGTAATTATTAGCGACTTTACTTAGTTTAGTATAAAGATGAAAAAACCAAGCGAGCGAAACCGCACTAAAGACGATAAGTAAAACAAAATACATAACAGTTTCCTTATGAAATTCACATTTAGAGCATGTAGTCGAATGCTATTATCCTTGCTGCTCAGTCATTCCCGCATCATTTAACAAGTTATTTAGCTCATCAATCAACTCAAATAATTCAGGCTCAATGTAATTTAGGTCACAATCACTTTTAAGTGAGGTTTCTAGCGTTTCAGCAAGTGATTTTAGCTTAGGTACACCGGTGTAGCAGCATGCACCATGGAACTTATGAACAATGCTAAGTACATGTTCACAATCTTCTTTTTCAATTGCTTCATTAAGAAGGCGCAGAGTTTCCGGCACACTTAGTAGCAGCATATTAAGCATTTCGAGTGCGAGCTCTTCTTTGCCTCCTGCACGTTGTAGCGCGAGCTGCCAATCTAGGCGTGTACTTTCAAACGGAGGCTCCGATTGAGCTGTAACTGTTTTGCTCCGTTCTCTATTAATAGGCGACTGCGGACTGTGATCGCTGATTATTTGTTTTAACATGTCTTCATCAATTGGCTTGGTTAAATAACCCTTAAAGCCATCTTTGAGAAGTTGCTCTTTTTCACCGCTCAAAGCATGCGCTGTGACAGCAATGATTGGGGTATCTTCATTGAGTGAAGATTCACGAATAAGTTTGCATGCTGTAATGCCATCCATAATAGGCATTTGGATGTCCATAAATATTAAGTCGTACTTATGGCTTTTACTCAAGCTATAAGCTTGCGAACCGTTATGTGCTGTATCGATAAGTTCTATTTGCTCTTCAAGTAGGGTGCAAATAAGTTTTAAGTTAGCGTCGTTATCGTCAACAACCAGTACTTTTAGCGGCAATAACTTTTCATCGCCTTGTTCGATATTATGCACAGGGTGATCAAGTCGGTAAGGTGCAGCAAGCACTTCACATAGCTTACGATGATTAAGCGGCTTACTTAAACAGGCGTCAGCACCACTACCAACAAAAGCTTCACGCATATTGTGAGATACAGTGTTGAGCATAATGTATAAGTAGTCGGTTACAGGGCGTACAGCCTTTACATAACTCTTAAGTTGTTGCATATCATCAATCGTTGCTGTGTGGCCGATGATACAAATATCGTAGCTAAAATCCTTGTTGATTTCATTTATGAAGCTTTCTTCGTCGGTACAAGGCGTGACCTGTGTTTGCCATTCATTTAACAATGATAATGTTGCTTGATGAGTATGCTCGTGAGGTTCTAAATAAAGAATACGTTTGTTGATTAACGACTGTGTCGGTAAATCACTGGTAATTGAATTGCTCGGTGTTCTAAATACTGCATTAAAGGTAAAACAGGTGCCATTCCCTGGTGCTGAGTTTAAGGTTATTCGACCATTCATGGCTTCAACAATGTGTTTAGTAATAATTAAACCAAGGCCTGTGCCGCCAAATTTACGCGTAATACTTGAATCAGCTTGGCCAAATGGGGTGAATAGGGCGTCTTGTTTATCCATTGGAATGCCCACCCCCGTATCGGTGACAGACACCAAGATAGATGCGCGTTCTTCATCTAATAAACGGTGGCCAACATCCACTTTTATAGACCCTTTTTCGGTAAATTTTATGGCGTTGCTCAAAAGATTAATTAAAACTTGTTTAAAGCGGGTTGGGTCGCCGGTGAGGTTATCAGGCACGTTTGGGTGGATAAATATTGATAACTCTAGCTGCTTTTCATGCGCACTAGGAGCAAGTAAGGTCAGTACTTCATTAATCGTATCGCGAAGCTGAAATTGCAATGACTCCAACTCCATTGCACCTGCTTCTAATTTAGAGAAATCTAAAATATCACTGATAATGGTCATTAAGCTGTTTGCAGAAAGTTCAATGGTGTCTAAGTAATCTTTTTGATGCTTATTAAGCGGTGTTTTATATAATTGACGAGTAAAGCCAATAACTCCATTTAGAGGCGTTCTGAGTTCATGACTCATTTTTGCTAAGAAGTCAGACTTAACACGGTTAGCATCTTGTGCATCTTTTTTAGCAATGCTTAGCTGAATATTTTGTGTTTCATATTGTTCAAGAGTTTCACGATAATCAGAGGTTGCTTGGTCAATATGCTTTTGCATTTCGTCTCGTTGCATCACCATGGTGTGTGAAATTGTATTGAGCCCTTCTCGAAGTAGCTCAAACTCGCCAAACATTTTCTTGTCGAGGCCGGTATCAACTTTACCTTCAATTAACTTATCGGTAGCGAGTACTAACTTATTAAGAGGCTGAACAAACATGCGAGTGAGCCTAAATGCTAAAATTGTGGCAAGTACCAAGGCTAAAATAATTACAATTCCACTTACAAGTAGTGCGCGTTGCTGGCCGATAATTGCTTGTTGCTTGTTAAGCATAATGACGACAGTGCCAAGTGATGCTTGGTAACTATGATGATTCCAAATCATATCTTGGCGACTATGATTAATAATAGCCGTTGAAAAGGTTAAATAATGTTTAGAGTTTTTGACATTGATACCCTCAAGTGCTGCCGAGTTATTAGTAACGATATCTTTAAATTCACTTTGATACTTACTAAAAATGACCAGCTCGTTATTTTCATCGAATATGGCGATCGACTGTATAGCAGGGGCGTGTTTATTATGGGTATGGCTTACCAAACGTGTTAGTAAAGTTTTATTCCGCTTTAGCAGAGGTTGCTCTACAGCAATGGCAAGTGGCTCGATAATTGTTACGCCTTGTTGATATAAAATTTCATCGAGCTCAATGTAACGATTTATTGTAAAATAACCGCCCAGCAACAAGCCTATGATTACAGTCGGTATCAAAGTTAGGGTTAAGACTGAATCACGTAAGCCAAATTTCGTCATAAGATAGGTTGTTGTCATTATTATCGTTGTTTAAGAGTATATACTTACTCCCGCTTTATCAATAATTAAGGTGTTGTCCGATGGCACAGATTTTCAAAGCCAAGAAGAAATCCGTTTCACAAAAAATGATCACGTTATCGGTTACAGCAATGGATCATCAAGGGCGTGGGGTTGCAAAACATAATAATAAAGTGTGTTTTGTAAATGGTGCGCTGCCAGGTGAAGAAGTTAAAGCGCAACTTGTTGAAGACAAAGCTCGTTTTGCTAGCGCCGATTGTAAAAAAGTGCTTCATGGATCTGAATATCGAGTTAAGCCATTTTGTGAACATTATCAGGTGTGTGGAGGATGTCAGTTACAGCACTTAGATGCTTCTCAACAATTAGTTGAGAAGCAAGCTGCAGTGAGTCAGCTGTTTGCGAAGTTTGCTAAGGTCACTAGCTTAAACTGGGAAGAACCACTGACCAGTGATATGCAGCATTACAGGCGTTCGGCTCGCATTGCTGTAATGCATGATAAAGCAGCTAAAAAAATGCGTGTTGGTTACCGTGCGCAAGGCTCGAAGCAACTGGTGAGTATTAATCAATGTGATGTGTTAACTAGCACATTCAGTGAACTTTTTACTCTTTTTGATTTACTTATTAATACACATAAAGGCTTACATAGTATAACCCATTTACAATTGTGTGAGGCTGATAATGCTGCGTTTGTGGTTATCCGACATACGAAACCAATAAGTGAAGAGCTTAAGTCATTCGTTGCTCAAGCTTGCCAAGAACAACAATGGTTAATTGTTTGGCAATCAGAAAGTGGGCAGATTGATCAGTCACACTATCCGATGCCGTACTACACTATACCTAAATATGATTTAACCTTTGAATTTGGCCTTGAAAATTTTATTCAAGTTAATCCGCAAGTGAATCAAGCTATGCTCAATCAAGCAAAAGAGTGGTTAGATTTACAAGGTCATGAACAAGTGTTGGATTTGTTTTGTGGAATTGGTAATTTTTCATTGCTGCTTGCAAAGTATGCAAAACACGTAATTGGTGTCGAAGGAGTGGATTCTGCGGTTGCATTAGCGAAACAAAATGCGCACACTAACTCATTATCGAATACTGATTTTTACTGCTTTGATTTAACTCAATCGATGCAATCCGCTGCGTGGTTTAGTGCTGAACTTGATGTGTTAGTACTTGACCCATCACGCACAGGTGCGATGGCTATTTTAGAGCAATTACCGCTTACCCAGTTTAAAACGATTTTATATGTCTCTTGTGATCCTGTTACTTTAGCCCGTGACAGTGCAATTATTTTACAAGCAGGCTTTAGCATTAAAAAAATTGGGCTTATGAATATGTTTCCACATACGGGGCATATCGAAACAATGGCGTTATTTCACAGGAGGTAAAGCGCACTATGGTAGCTACTAGACAATCACATCAGCTTACAAAGCAGAGTGATTTTGCCAGCCGTATCGAGCTGTTAGCGCTAACAGAAGACAAAACTACCTTATTAGAGCAGGCGCATGAGCTGTGCCTACATTGTGACGATACGAAACGTCAGAATATCGCCATTGAAATGGTGGAGATTTTAGCTGAACTGAATTTAGATGCGGACTCACTGGCTACGGCATTTTTAACGCCTTATTTCTTAGCTGAAAAAATTTCGCTTGAGACAGTCACAGAAAAGTTAGGTAATCACGTTGCGTTATTACTTACAGGCGTAAGCCAAATGGCGACGATCAGTACCTTGGCTCACCAAGGTAAGGGCACAGTGCAAATCGACAATATCCGCCGTATGTTGTTAGCCATGGTTGAAGATGTGCGTGCCGTGGTGATTAAATTAGCGGAACAAGTATGCCACTTACGTGATGTGAAAGACGCCAGTGAAGAAGAGCGTGTCATTGCCGCTAAGGAAACACGCGATATCTTTGCGCCCCTTGCTAACCGTTTAGGAATTGGTCAGCTTAAATGGGAGCTTGAAGATCTTTCGTTCCGTTACCTGCACCCAGACACCTATAAGAACATCGCAAAACAGCTTGATGATAAGCGCCTTGCTCGCGAAGCTTACATGGAAAACATGGTTGCTTTAGTAAAATCACGCTTGGCTGAAGCGGGTATTGAAGGTGAAGTATATGGCCGACCTAAACATATCTACAGTATTTACAAAAAAATGGCGCAAAAGAACTACGAGTTTGATCAGCTGTTTGATATTCGCGCTATGCGCATTGTGGTAGAGCGCCTGCAAGATTGTTACGCAGCATTAGGTATCGTGCATACTAATTGGCGCCATTTAAATAAAGAATTTGACGATTATATTGCAACGCCAAAACAAAATGGCTATCAGTCAATCCATACCGTGGTATTTGGCCCTGAAGGTAAAACCGTTGAAATTCAAATTCGCACAAGCGAAATGCACCAAGATGCCGAGTTGGGTGTGGCTGCACACTGGATGTATAAAGAAGGGGCATTGCCAGGGCGTGGTTCGGGCTATGAGCAAAAAATTAGTTGGTTACGTAAATTACTACAATGGCAAGAAGAGGTTGTTGATGGTAGTGATTTAGCTGAAGAGCTTAAAAACCAAGTAGTTGAAGACCGTGTTTATGTGTTCACGCCAAAAGGCGATATTTTCGATTTACCACTGGGTGCAACACCGCTTGATTTTGCTTATTACATTCATTCAAATGTCGGACATCGCTGCATAGGTGCGAAAATTTTCGGCAAAATAGTGCCGTTTACCCATCAACTTAGCACCGGCGATCAAGTTGAAATCTTAACGCAAAAACAAGCTAATCCAAGTCGAGACTGGTTAAATCCATCCCTAGGTTATATCAAGTCGTCACGCGCTCGCTCAAAAATACATCATTGGTTTAAACAACTTGATCGCGATAAAAACTTAAGTGCAGGTAAAGAGATTCTTGAAACTGAGCTGCAAAAACTGGAGCTGACAACAAAAGATTTAACCCCTGCAATTGAGCGTTTTAACTTACGTGGGTTAGAGGACTTAATGGTGGCTGTTGGCGCTGGGGATGTGCGTCTTAATCAACTTCTCAACTTTATCAGTGATCGTGATGACGATGAGCCACAAATAAAACTCAAAAAGCCAAAAAATGTCAATGGCGATAAAAACGGCATTGTGGTGGATGGCGTCGGTAGTTTAATGAGTCACGTTGCTAAGTGCTGCCGACCAGTGCCTGGCGATGAAATCATCGGTTACATTACCCAAGGCCGTGGTATTGCCGTGCACCGTGAAGACTGTGATTCATTTAATAAACTAAAAGAGAAACACCCAGAGCGAGTGATTTCTGTGAGTTGGTCTGATGATGTTAACGGCTCCTATGCGTTGACGATTAAAGTTGAAGCAACCGATAGATCAGGACTTATTAGAGACATTAGTTCCGTGCTTGCGAATGAAAAAGTGAATGTGCTCAATATGAATGTCAACACCGTTGAAGATAAGCAATTAGCGTTATTCTCAATGCAAGTTGAAGTGCACGACTTATCGAGCACAAACCGCTTATTGTCTAAATTACATCAAATAGAAGGTGTGCATGATGCAAAGCGTGGACACGCATAATGTCAGATAAGCAGGTTATTGAGCAGTCATTAGCGATAATGGAAAAACTACGGGACCCAGAATCTGGGTGCCCGTGGGATTTAAAACAAGACTTTAAATCAATAGTGCCGCACACCCTTGAAGAAGCTTACGAAGTTGCAGACTGCATTGAAAAAGGTGAGCTTAGCGAGCTTAAAAGTGAGCTTGGTGATTTACTGTTTCAAGTCATTTTTTATGCGCAGCTTGCTAAAGAGCAGGGCTTATTTGATTTTGCCGATGTGGCAAATACGCTTAATGAGAAATTAGTTCGTCGTCATCCACATGTCTTTACAGAGCAAAGTGAGCTGACCGACGCTGAACTTTCGGCGCAGTGGCAGGCTATTAAAGCTCAGGAGCGAGCAGAAAAAACAGCTTCACCGCAAATGAGTCTTTGGCAAGATATTCCAGATGCCATACCTGGACTTTCTAAAGCAAAAAAATTCAACAACGCGTGGCGAGCTTAGGATTTGATTGGCCAAGTTATCATGGTGCGTTAGATAAAGTGGCTGAAGAAATTGATGAGGTCAAAGAAGCCCTTCAACAGGATCCATATTCTGAGCACAGCGCAGAAGAGTTAGGTGATTTATTATTTGCGACGGTCAATGTTGCCCGTCATCTAAAACGCGATCCTGAGCAACTGCTTCGAAATGCCAATAGAAAGTTTACATCACGTTTTGAAAAAGTTGAGGCTTATTTAAGTACGCGAGGGCAAAGCCTAGAAACAGCAACACTAGAGCAAATGGATGAGGCGTGGGAAGCAATTAAACTGCCTACGAAGTAACATGCTTCGAAGCGGTTTTCCCCGCGCTCGTTTTTTGTGCACTAATTTGCTAATTTTATCTGGATTGATAGCAGTCCCTTTGCTATAATATCGCCCCGTCTTGATTCTATATTATTCCTTTTAATTCCTGATATTCTAGGGTTCGCATGAGTACAAAATTTATCTTCGTTACTGGCGGGGTTGTTTCTTCGTTGGGTAAAGGTATTGCAGCAGCGTCATTAGCCGCTATTTTAGAAGCACGTGGTCTAAACGTGACAATTTTAAAGCTGGATCCTTATATCAACGTTGACCCAGGCACTATGAGCCCAATTCAGCACGGTGAAGTATATGTTACTGAAGACGGTGCAGAAACTGACCTTGATTTAGGTCACTATGAGCGTTTCATCCGTACCAAGATGACTAGCCGCAACAACTTCACACAAGGTCGTGTTTATGAAGATGTGCTACGACGTGAGCGTCGTGGTGAGTACCTTGGTGCAACTATTCAGGTTATCCCACACATCACAAACGATATTAAGCAACGTGTATACGACGGTGCAGAAGGTAGCGATGTCGCTATCGTTGAAATCGGTGGTACAGTGGGTGACATTGAGTCACAACCGTTCTTAGAAGCAATTCGTCAGCTTGGCACTGAAATCGGCCGTGAGCGCGCATTGTTTATCCACCTGACGCTTGTGCCATTCTTAGGCCCTGCAGGTGAAGTGAAAACGAAACCAACGCAACATTCAGTTAAAGAGTTGCGTTCGATTGGTATTCAACCAGATATCTTAATCTGTCGTTCTGATCGTAAATTACCGAATAACGAGCGTGCAAAAATCGCACTTTTCACTAACGTTGAAGAGAAAGCGGTTATTTCATTACCTGACGTAGAAAGCATCTATAAGATCCCTGCGTTACTTAAGTCACAAGAACTTGATAACTTCGTATGTCGTCGTTTCTACCTTGAGTGCCCTGAAGCAGACTTATCTGAGTGGGAGCAAGTGTTATATCAAGAGTCTAACCCAACAGGTGAAGTGACAATTGGTATGGTAGGTAAATACATCGAACTACCAGATGCGTATAAATCAGTAAACGAAGCATTAAAGCATGCGGGTCTTAAAAATCGCCTAACGGTGAACATTGAGTACGTTGATTCACAAGACTTAGAAAGCAAAGGGACTGAGTTACTGTCTCACCTTGACGCTATCTTAGTACCAGGTGGCTTCGGCGGCCGTGGTGTTGAAGGTAAGATTTTAGCGGCTAAATATGCACGTGAAAACAAAGTTCCTTATTTAGGCATTTGTTTAGGTATGCAAGTGGCGCTTATTGAATATGCGCGTAACGTTGCTGGCCTTGAGGGTGCAAACTCAACCGAGTTCAATGCTAAATCAGCACACCCTGTGGTTGGTTTAATCACTGAGTGGCAAGATGCTGACGGTAACGTTGAAATTCGTGATGAGCAATCTGACTTAGGTGGCACTATGCGTTTAGGTGCACAGAAGTGTCATTTAATCGCTGGTTCTAAAGTAAGCGAAGTATATGGTAGTGACGAAATTGTAGAACGTCACCGTCACCGTTACGAAGTAAACAACCACTATGTAGAGCAGCTTGAGAAAGCTGGCTTGAGTTTCACTGGTTTATCTGAAGATAAGAAACTAGTCGAAATCATCGAGAATAAAGATCACCCTTGGTTTATTGCCGCGCAATTCCACCCGGAATTCACGTCAACACCACGTGATGGTCACCCGCTATTTGAAGGGTTTGTTGCAGCTGCACACACTCACCAAAAAGCGTCATCGTAATTTAAATAGGCCGTGCTATATGCACGGCTTATTTGTTTTAAAAAGCCAGCAAGAATAAGCTGGCACAAACTCACCATTTTCGGGAAAAGAGGAATCAAGATGTCAGAAATCGTAAAAGTGATTGGTCGCGAAATCATGGACTCGCGTGGTAACCCAACTGTTGAAGCTGATGTACATTTAGCTGATGGTTCATGGGGCCGTGCTGCAGCACCCTCTGGTGCATCAACAGGTACTCGCGAAGCGCTTGAATTACGTGATGGTGATAAAGCACGTTACCTAGGTAAAGGTGTTTTAAAAGCGGTAGGCTATATCAATAACGAAATCGCTGAAGCGCTTAAAGGTCAAAACGCAGTTGATCAACAAGCTGTTGACCAAGTAATGCTAGATTTAGATGGCACTGAAAACAAAGAAAAATTAGGTGCGAATGCTATCTTAGCAGTATCTTTAGCAACGGCTAAAGCAGCTGCAAACTCTAAAGGCGTAGAGCTTTATGAGCACATTGCAGACCTTAACGGCACACCAGGTGTTTACTCTATGCCATTACCTATGATGAACATCATCAACGGTGGTGAGCACGCAGATAACTCTGTTGATATTCAAGAGTTTATGATTCAGCCAGTGGGCGCGCCAAACTTCCGCGAAGCGTTACGCATGGGCGCTGAAGTATTCCACAGCTTAGCTAAAGTGCTAAAAGCTGAAGGTCATTCTACATCAGTAGGTGATGAAGGTGGTTTTGCACCAAACCTTGAATCAAACGAAGCGGCACTTGCTGCAATCAAGGTGGCTGTTGCAAATGCAGGTTATGAGCTTGGTAAAGATATCACACTAGCGCTAGACTGCGCGGCATCTGAGTTCTACGACAAAGAAGCAAATATCTACGACCTTAAAGGCGAAGGTAAAAAATTCACGTCTGAAGAATTTAACCACTTCCTTAAAGGCCTTACTGAGCAATACCCAATTGTATCAATTGAAGACGGCTTAGATGAGTCTGATTGGGATGGTTTCGCACACCAAACACAACTAATTGGCGACAAAGTACAATTAGTAGGTGACGACCTTTTCGTAACTAACACGAAGATCTTAAAGCGTGGTATTGATAACGGTATTGCTAACTCAATCCTAATCAAGTTCAACCAAATCGGTTCATTAACTGAAACGCTTGCTGCTATCAAAATGGCTAAAGACGCAGGCTTTACAGCTGTTATCTCACACCGTTCAGGTGAAACAGAAGATGCAACAATTGCTGATTTAGCAGTAGGTACTGCGGCAGGTCAAATCAAAACGGGTTCATTAAGCCGTTCTGACCGTATTGCTAAGTACAACCAATTACTTCGCATTGAAGAAGTATTAGGTGAAAAAGCACCTTACAACGGTCTTAAAGAGGTTAAAGGTCAGTAATCTGGCTTAGCTTATCAAGACTTTAAAAACCTCCTTCGGAGGTTTTTTTATAGCTGAAATTGTTGTTTTAGGATCTCGCCGGTGAAGCTGGTTTTTAAGTAAAAACCACGGGGTAAGGTTTGTACTATCTGGCCATTTGGGCCAATTGCATCGGTCAGTGCTTTGCTATTAGCAGCTTTTGGTCTTATTTGCATAACATCGCCCAAATGACCCGAAATTTCATCCACGCGACCCAAGGCGATTAGCTCCATTTGTTCTTCCCAATCACGTTGTAAAAGGGCATCTTGCTCTGCGCTTGGCTGCCATAAAAAGCCACTGCCAATAGTACGGTGAAAAGGCAGTATTTCGCGCTCGCCTAAAATCGGTAGCCACAAAACATGATTGAGCTTTTTACGTACCGTACTTTGCTGCCAAGTCATGCCTGTTACATTCAGTAGCGGTGTTACAGAAACAAAGGTTGTTTCGAGTGGCTTTCCTTTAAATGAGATTGGCAGAGTTTTAAGCTCAATGCCGAGATCTTCAAAATCAGGTGTTGGTTTAGAGCCCGCCGTTGCGCCAAGTACATATTCGATTAGTTGGCCGGTCCAGCCTTTTTCACGTAGTAAATCGTCAGGGGTTTTGAACTGGTACTGCTCAGCTAATTGCCCTAGTGTGAGGCCAGCTATGGCATCAACTCGTTGCATTAATTCGTTTATAGAGGCAGGTTTTATTGGTCGCATAAGGCGTTTATTTGGTTGTCTAATTAACCATATCATGATAGCAAATGCGCGCCTTAGTGGATATCTTTGTGTTTGGGTGTTTTTTGCTCATGGTTGAAGTGAGCTAAAAACCAACACTAAGAAAAATACTTCTTAACTTTTAACCCATTGAAATTTATATGCATTAGTTTCTTTGAGTCTCATGTGGGATTAAGAAATGAATAAGTTGTTTGTATAAATACAGATATATAAACACGTTTATCCACAGTTTCTGTGGAGAAACTGCATTTTAGAATGCCTTATTGTGGATTTGTTTGCAAAATAGCCATGTTTTATAAAAGTTATGCACAAGCTGTGGGTAAGGTGGTTGAAATGCTGTTGTAAATAGCTATTTTGTGTAAAAGACCTATTTTTATAAGAATAGAATTGTAAGGTATTGATTATGTGGATTTGTTAAAAACATTATTTTATATCTTGCAGGATGTTAGATGTAATAGTGTTTGCTGTATCGCAGGTTATGTGGAACAATCAATAAAAATCGACTTACAAATGAGGCACTAAGGTGATTGATGCCGAAGGTTTTCGTGCCAATGTCGGAATTGTGATTTGCAATAATCAGGGACAAGTATTTTGGGCTCGTCGCTACGGTCAGCACTCTTGGCAATTTCCCCAAGGTGGTGTGGACGATGGTGAAACGGCTGAGCAAACCATGTACAGAGAATTACACGAAGAAGTAGGCTTGCTTCCTGAAGATGTTGAAATCGTTGCAAGTTCAAAACATTGGTTACGTTATAAATTACCCAAACGTTTAATTCGCAGAGACTCAAGTCCTGTGTGTATTGGACAAAAGCAAAAATGGTTTTTACTCAAACTACGCTGTAAAGACGAAGATGTAGACTTACTTAAAACCCATCACCCCGAGTTTGATGATTGGCGTTGGGTGAGTTATTGGTATCCTGTGCGACAAGTTGTATCATTTAAGCGCGATGTTTATCGCCGTGTAATGAAAGAGTTTGCACCATTAGCTATGCCATTTAACAAACGAGAACAACATAAAGAGAATTGGCGACAGAGACGATAAAGGTCACTTTATTTAAATACAAGGAGCAGCATCATGTTAGCCACGCTCAGATCCATTGCTGAGGCTGTGTCGCAACAAGCGGACTTAGACAGTGCGCTGGCGTGTTTTGTGAAAATGGTAAAAGAAGCCATGCAAACACAGTGCTGCTCAATTTATTTTGCCGATTATAGCCAAGACAACTTTGTATTAATGGCCACGCAAGGTCTCAACCCTGATGCAGTCGGTAAGTTTCGTATCGGTTTTACAGAAGGGCTCGTTGGCCTTGTTGCTCAGCGTGAAGAGCCTATAAATATTGCTTTTGCAAAGTCTCACCCGCGTTTTAAACTCTCTCCAGAGGTCAATGAAGAAGGTTACAATGCTTTCTTGTCAGTGCCTGTTGTACATCAAAAAAAGGTCTTGGGTGTCATTGTTGTACAGCAAAAGCTTGCCCGTGTATTTAGTCCAGATGAAGAGTCCTTTTTAATTACTTTGTCTGCACAACTTGCCTCACAACTTGCTCATGCTGAAATTAAAGAAGTGCTTAGGCTCGATGAGTTTTCACATCAAACCTCGGTATTAAAAGGCGTTTCGAGCGCCCCAGGGATTGCTATAGGCCAAGCATTTGTTGTACTACCTAAGCTTGATTTTAGCTCAATAGAGTTACAAAAAGATGAGGATGTAAGCACACAACGTAAACTTTTCACGCAAGCTGTTGCAGCAACCCGCAATGAATTTAATACGCTGTCTATGACGTTAAGCGATTCAATTCCTAAAGAAGCGTTAGCAGTCTTTGATGTTTACCAACAATTACTTGATGCCAAAAGCTTAGGGCAGAATGTTGAAGCTCAGTTACAACAGGGCTGGAGCGCAAAAAGCGCGTTGAAAATTGTGATTGAAAAATTAGTTGCACAGTTTAATGCCATGCAAGACCCTTACATCAAAGAACGAGCCGTTGACGTAAAAGACATAGGTTTACGCGTGTTGCATCATCTAGTCAACACTGAATATGCAGCTAAACCATACCCCCAAGATACGATTTTAATTGCCAGTACGTTAACACCCGCTATGCTTGCCGAAGTACCCAAAGGGCATTTAGCAGGGGTTGTGAGTGTTAATGGGGCTGCAAATAGTCATGCCTCTATTTTGACACGTGCAATGGGGATCCCTGCTATTTGGGGCATTGAAGATCTACCATTATTGCAGTTCGATGGAAAACCGATGATTTTAGATGCTTACGCAGGGCGTTTGTATATTTCTCCATCACAATCACTGCACGATAAATACAGTCAGCTTAAATACCAAGAAGCCCTTTTAAATGATCGCTTTTTAGCTGAGCAAGATCTTGAGGCCATTACCTTAGACGGTGAACATATCAGCTTGCTTTTAAACGCCGGCCTTGAGATGAATACCGAGCATGATAATAAACGCTTGTGTGACGGTGTTGGCTTATATCGAACTGAAGCTTGGTTTATGCAAAAAGGCCAATTCCCGTCTCAATCAGATCAAGAACATTGGTATCGAGAGGTGCTAACATGTTATCACCCCAATCCTGTGGTGATGCGCACGTTAGATATTGGTGGCGATAAAGTTTTAGACTACTTCAATATCAGTGAAGAAAACCCATTTTTAGGTTGGCGTGGTATTCGCGTAACGCTTGATCATCCTGAGCTCTTTTTAGATCAACTCAAAGCTATGCTTAAAGCGAATATAGGCTTGGGTAATTTAAAAATAATGTTGCCTATGATTAGCGGAACAGAAGAGGTTGAAGAGTCACTTAAGCTTTTAGAGCAGGCTTATTTTGAGCTTGAAGAGCAATTTCCAGAGCAAGCAATTGAGCGCCCAGAAATAGGCGTGATGTTAGAAGTACCCTCTAGCGTCTTTATGCTTGAAGAATGGTCGCAAAAAGTCGATTTTTGCTCTGTGGGCAGCAACGACTTAACGCAATATATGCTCGCAGTTGATCGTTCAAATGCACGTGTTGCAGAGTTATTTAACCCGTATCATCCAAGTGTGCTCAGAGTATTGCTTAAAGTAGCGCAAGAGTGTCAAAACCATGAATTGCCATTTAGTTTGTGTGGTGAGCTTGGGGGAGACCCCGAAGGCGCCTTATTACTGATAGCAATGGGCTATCGTCGTTTAAGTATGAACTATGCATCGATTAGTAAAATTAAGTTTGTATTACGGCGTCTTAAAGTCAGTGATATGGAACACTTACTTCAGCAGTGTCTTATTCAACCTACCGCCAAGCACGTATTACGCTTGACCCGAAATTTTATGATTGAACATCAACTCGGTGAGTTATTTTACACACCTAGCCAAGAGCATACATGATCGGAAATTGTGCTGTGAAGCACCTATACCTAAGCCACCTCAAGATGTAGAATTCAGCGTTTCACAGGTGCTTAATATCAAGGCGTTACTTTGCAACAATGGCAGTCCCTTTTAAGAAGTAACAACGATGAGAGTAAGTGCCTGTGAAATGCCCAAAGGGTTGGTTTAAAAGCGATTTATACTGCGTTATTGATTTTAACAATAGAACCACTATTACTTGCAATCAATGCCTTGCCTAAATCGCTTTTAATTCCAACTGAAACTCGCATCTTGAGGTGGTTTGGGTATATATATTAGTTTAATATATGTATATAACAAAGTGAATATATGAGTGTTTTATGCATGATGTAATACTTTTGATGGCTTACTGCGCAATTTTAGGCAGTGTTGTTGGCTTTTTAGCAGGACTGCTTGGTATCGGCGGTGGTTTAATTATTGTGCCTGCGCTGAGCGCATTACTAGTGGCTTTTAATGTGGCTGATTCTGAGCATGTATTAGTGATTGCCATTGCTACATCGCTTGCTTCTATTATTTTTACATCAACTTCTTCAGCGTTTGCTCATCATCGCAATGCTAACGTCCCTTGGGAAATAGCGCCTTGGGTTATGACAGGGGTGGGCATTGGTGCCCTTATCAGTGGGTTTGCAGCGAGTTTAATTCCCGAACAATTATTACGTTTTGTGTTTGCAGGAAGTGTTGTGTTTATTGCACTGCGTATGGTGTTATCAACACGAAAAAAAGCGGCAAGTGAAAAACCTTTACCACAGGGTCCTATTCTTGGTTTTTTATGTGCCATAATGGGCGCGCTATCGGGTTTAATCGGTATTGGTGGTGGCGCACTCATTGTGCCGTTACTGCATTATTTCTCTGTAGATATAAAAAAGGCCATCGGTTGTGCTGCGGCTTGTGGTATTGTCATTGCGTTATTTGGCTCAGTTGGTTATGTATCAGCAGGTTGGCAGGTGACTTCTTTGAGTGATGGTTTTGCGGGATTTGTATATCTGCCTGCGTTACTAGGCATCGTGGTTACTTCGTCGCTAATAGCGCCTATAGGTGCTAAAGCCACTCATTACCTGCCGGTGACAACAATAAAAAAAGTATTCGCGTTATTACTTGTAATAATTGCACTTAAAATGGTGTTTAGTTAAAGGTTTTTATTTTTATGGCTCTTCAATTTCCAGATATTGATCCGGTTATTTTTTCAGTAGGACCCCTCAGCGTGCGTTGGTACGGCTTAATGTACTTAATTGGTTTTGCGTTAGCGATGTGGCTTGCTAACCGTCAAGCTGCAAAACCAAACTCAGGGTGGACTAAAGAACAGGTTAGCGACTTACTTTTTTACGGGATGTTAGGGGTTATTCTTGGTGGCCGAATAGGCTATGTATTGTTTTATCAGTTTAGCTACTTTATTGAAAATCCTCTTTATTTATTCAGAATCGACCAAGGAGGCATGTCTTTTCACGGTGGAACCCTTGGTGTTATCACTGCAATAGCAATATTTGCATGGACGCGTAAAAAGTCACTTTTCGAGGTAGGTGATTTTGTCGTACCACTGGTACCGTTAGGCTTATTAGCAGGGCGCATTGGTAACTTTATAAATGGTGAGCTTTGGGGCCGAGTGACTGACGTACCTTGGGCATTTGTATTCCCAACGGGTGGGCCAGAGCCGCGTCATCCGTCACAACTTTACGAAGCATTTTTAGAAGGCTTGGTGTTATTTTTAATCCTGCAGTGGTTTATTAAAAAGCCACGTCCAGCGGGTAGTGTTGCTGGTGTTTTCTTATTGGGTTACGGCACGTTTAGGTTCATTGTTGAATATTTCCGTGAGCCAGACGCTCACTTAGGTTTATTTGCCGGTGTGATTTCGATGGGTCAAATACTCTCGCTACCAATGGTAATTGGTGGTCTAGGTTTGATAATATGGGCCTATAAAAAGCCGCAGCAACGCGTCCCTAGCAAAGCATAACAAGAGCATAGCAATGAAACAGTATTTAGATTTATGTCAACGCATCGTTGATGAAGGTGTGTGGGTAGAAAATAAGCGCACAGGCACTAAGTGTTTAACCGTAATTAATGCCGACCTTGAATATGATGTGGCAAATAATAAGTTTCCGCTCATCACAACGCGTAAAAGTTTTTATAAAGCGGCTATTGCTGAGCTTTTAGGTTATTTACGCGGTTATGACAGTGCTAAGCAGTTTCGTGACATTGGCTGCATGACATGGAACGCGAATGCGAACGAAAACAAAGCGTGGCTTGATAACCCACATCGTCGTGGCGAAGACGACATGGGGCGTGTTTACGGTGTTCAAGGCCGCAGTTGGCAACGCCCTGATGGTAGCCACCTTGATCAGCTTAAAAAGGTCATCGATAACTTATCAAAAGGCATTGACGACCGTGGTGAAATTATCACTTTTTATAACCCAGGAGAGTTTGAACTTGGTTGCTTACGTCCTTGCATGCATACCCACACCTTTTCTTTGTTAGGTGATACCCTATACTTAACCTCATACCAACGCAGCTGTGATGTGCCGCTTGGATTGAATTTTAATCAAATTCAATGCTTTGTATTGTTAGCTTTGGTTGCGCAAATTACCGGTCATAAAGCTGGTAAGGCGTATCATAAAATTGCCAATGCGCACATCTATGAGAACCAGTTAGAGTTGATGCGTGATGTACAGCTTAAGCGTGAGCCATTTGCATCGCCAGAACTGAAGATTAACCCAAAGATAAAATCGCTGGACGATATAGAAACATGGGTTACTAAAGATGATTTTGAAGTCGTTGGCTATCAATGCCATGATGCGATTAAATATCCGTTTTCAGTTTAAGAATAATAAATTTAAGGAGAAATCATGAAAGCAGTGATCCCAGTTGCTGGACTTGGTACGCGCATGTTACCGGCAACAAAAGCCATACCGAAAGAAATGTTGCCTATTGTTGATCGTCCTTTGATTCAATACGTTGTAAATGAAGCGATTTCAGCAGGGATTACAGAAATTGTTCTTGTTACGCATTCGAGTAAAAACTCGATCGAGAACCATTTTGACACTAGCTTTGAATTAGAGGCAACCCTTGAAAAACGTGTAAAACGTCAGCTACTTGCTGAGGTACAGTCTATTTGCCCAAAAGGCGTTACGATTATCCAAGTACGTCAAGGGGAAGCAAAGGGGTTGGGACACGCAATTAACTGTGCTGCACCGATTATTGGTGACGAGCCATTTGTTGTTATATTACCTGATGTCATTATTGACGATGTGGCGAGCGACCTTAAAAAAGATAACTTAGCTGAAATGATCGCCCGCTTTGAAAATACCGGTGAAAGCCAAATAATGGTTGAGCCAGTACCGCATAATGAAGTTGATAAATTTGGTGTTGTTGACTTAGGTGATGCCAAAATTAAGCAAGGTGAAAGTGCTGCAATTTTAAATATGGTTGAAAAGCCGCCTGTCGATCAAGCACCATCAAATTTAGCTGTGGTTGGTCGTTATGTGTTAAGCAAGAATATTTGGCCATTGCTTGCTAAAACGCCAGCAGGGGCAGGCGATGAAATCCAGCTAACGGATGCCATTGCTATGCTTATGGAAAAAGAAACCGTGGATGCGTATTCAATGAAAGGCAAAAGCCATGATTGCGGCAGCAAAATTGGTTATTTGAAAGCGATTGTTGAATTTGCCTTACGCCGTGATGAATTTAAAGGCGAGTTGACTGAGTTTATAAAGTCGCTAGCTAAATAACTGTTTAGTATAAGTAATCAAAGTTAATAAAAAGTGCCTATATGGCACTTTTTTATTATTTACATAACAGATGTAATTGTTGATTATTACTCAATTGAGGACTTTTCTGATATATCTTTATCTTAACGTGTTGTTAATATGAAAGTTAAGTAAAGCACTTACCAAGCAGCAAAGGGTGGCTAAATTAAGCTATACTTTGTAAAAATACCTTTAACGAAATTAATTTTTATTGCTTTAGGTCATCTAATATGAAAACTTAAGCAATAAGTTTTTGTTATGGCTAATAAAGTACAGTACTAAAAATATAACAAAAAATAGTACGCGAGATTCTTTAAATTAAGTTTAACTTTTAGTGCACTTAAAGGTGAAAAACACATGCGCGCAGTCAGCCCTGTGAACAAGCAAATTGACAATGGTATATTTTAGAATCATGTTTATGAAACATTGCATAAAGCCTTTGCAACATAGTGTGTGTTTGTTGGCATTACTATTTGTGTCTGGTTGCAGCAGTGATTCTTTAGTATCTCTTCAAAATAATAAATCAGCCGCATTGGGTGCCTCTATCAAGGTGGTTACTTTTGTGGGTGAGCAATTTGATTCGCCTTTTTTTCTAAACGCAAATATGCACACCAGCGGTTCAGCTCCGATTGATCCCCCAACACATTTATCAGCAGTTAAGACGAGGGATGTTCAGAGCTCAGAATCAATCAGCGCCCAGCATAACTACTTATTTGCTCTTCAACTCGCGTCAGTTAATAGCGAAAAAAGCTTAGCGATTGCACTTAGAAAAATGCAAAGACTTGCCCCCCATATTTTTCAGGGCTCCCCAATTTTGAATATGGAAGTTGCAGATATAGATCAGCACACCTACTACCGTTTGAAATTTGGCGGTTATAAATATTTGAAGAACGCGAAAGCTGACTGTGAAGCTATTAAGCGCCAAGGGATTGATTGCTGGGTAAGTAGCTATACAGATAACCGAGTGATCTTTTAGTTTTTATTCAAAGAATGGTTTTCTATCTGAAATTCGACAGGTATAAGTGCTATAATGGCACTTTTTTTGCTTGGAAGTAGAGTCGTTTTTTAGGGTGAGCTTTTTAATGAGTCGGTTTATTGTCTTTACACTTTTTATTTTACTACAAGCGTGTAGTTTCTCAGATTCAAACTCTTATGAAGAGTCAGATATTAATCGTGAGGAGCTTCAACAGCTTTTAGTTGAGTGGGATACTAAAAAAGAACAAATAGATCATTTAAATACCATTGAAGCTGATTTGTTGATGCTGATACAAGCACTTGCTGTACAAGTTGACGTTGATAAACTGCCTAAAAAGCTACAAAGCGATCCTAAAGTTGTTAGCTATGGTAGCACAGAGCAGGTATCAACAACGGTAAATCAAAATTTGAATGAAGTCACAAACACAGCATCACCTACTCATGGTGTGAAAATTGGCAGTTACTTAGTTGAGCGGGGAGTGAGAGCCCAATTAGGCCAACTTAAAAATCGTTATCCTAATCTGTATAATATGCTTAATTATAAAATGAGTACGCAATCATCAACTTCTAAAACACTTTATAGCCTTGTCGCTGGGCCACTACAAACAGAGCAAGAAGCGAACAAACTCTGCCAAGTTTTTGAACTTATTTATAGCCATTGTGAGACCACAGAATTTAAGGGCGTTGATTTGTAATTTATCGTTTTACTCTTTTTGATTTAAAACAATAAAAAAAGTACATTTTTTCCTAATAAAATAATGCATTTTGCCGATACTTAATTTAACCTGAATAAAAGGTTGAAACTTTTTATCATATCTTAGGAATGCATATGAAAAACTCAATAAAGATAGCAGCACTCATGACCTCATCAGCACTTTTAACGTTTAACGTTGCTGCTGAGCAAACTACTTTTCAAGCCGCTGTAACGGTACAAAACGCATTTACATTGCAAGCTGATAGTGGCTTAGATTTTGGTACGATTCGCGCTACAGCTGATGCAACGGGCGCACAAACGGCAACGTTAGTGCTACCAGCTAATCCAGCAACATCAGCAACGACAGCGAGTACTGATCCGACAGCAGCCGAAATTGCTATTTTAAATCCCGGCGCACCAGCGTTATTCAGTGTTTCAGGTGTATCACCTTTTGCAACCTTAAACATTACCAACCCAACTGAGACAGACATATCACCTGATTCAGCACCATCAGGTACTGCAAAATTTGTACTTGGCTCATTTACTTACTATGTTTTAACAGGCGCGAACCCTAACTCTGCTGCCACAACATCAATTCAAGTAGATGCCAATGGTGAAGCCACTTTTAATCTGGGTGCAACATTATCAACAGATAATGCAGTCTCCACAGCTGATTATATTGATGGTACTTATAGCGGTACATTTACACTGCAATTAGATTACTAACATAGAGCGCCTGCTAAGTATTAGCAGGCATAACTTATGCGTACGCATTTTTGTCTATTAAGTGCTCTTTTATTGAGCGCAGGCTCTGTTGCACAACAAACAATAACTGAGCTTGAACCACTTAGCTTTGGTCTACTGGCTATTACAGACAACTCAAGTGTTAGCTCTGTCACTGTTTTGCCAAGCAATACTAGCGCGAGCAGCAACAGTATTTATGTTGTTAAACAAGGGCGCGCTGCCGAGTTATTGTTTGAAGGCTATGGAGCAAGAATACAAGTTACCATTAGTGATAATGTGAATAACCAACCACTTAGTAATTTACACAATAACCAACGCTTTTATCTCAATCGATTGATTTATAACCCTACCTTGGTCACTGACTCATACGGCAGTGCTGTATTAAAGGTGGGTGGGCAGATAAGCACAAGTGGTGATGGTAGCACCTATAATGATGGTTATTATGATGCAACCGTCTCATTAACCGTAGACTTTTAATGGAATTTTATGAAGTACAGATACTTTCTATACTGCTTTATTGTTTTACTAACCTTTCATAGTGTTGCTGTATATGCAAACTTATTGATCTCGCCAACACGTATTGCATTTGATGACAGGCAACGAGTCGCTAAAGTTATTGTGGTAAATAACTCTAATGAGAGCAAAACTTACCGCCTTGAATGGCAAGAGAAAGTAGCGAAGCCGCAAGGTGGCTATATAACGCTGACCGACGATCAGGTTAACCCTAATTCACTGGCCAGTATGATGCGTTTGAGTCCTTCTCAAGTGAGGTTAGCGCCGGGAGAAAGGCAGGTTGTGAAAATAGCTCTTCGCAGAGCTAAAGGTCTGGCAGATAAAGAATATCGTTCTCACTTGGTCTTTAAAGCGCTACCCAATGAACATAAAAGTAATAGTAAAAGCTTTGGTATTCGTTTAGACATGGTTTTAAGTTATTCAATTCCTGTGATCTTAAGACAGGGAACTGCGCTACCTGAGGTTGATATTGCTTCAGTAAAATACTTAACAAATGATGCAAAACCATCACTTGGCATTAGCCTTAATCACTCTGGCGATTATAGTTCATTCGGAAAAGTGGAGGTTTTTCAAACTCTATCTGGAAGTAAAGAAGAGCAAAAAATTGCCATGGTAAATGACTTCAGCATTTATCCTGAGCTTGATAACGTTACTTTAACTTTGCCCTTATTTGATAATATGAAGCTACAAGAAAATAGTCAAATACGCATTACTTACTCGGGGTTAAAAGAGTATCAAGGGCAAGTTTTTTCGACTAAAACGACGACCTTCACGTCTCAGCATTTTAATTCTTTGCAGTAAATGAAACGTCTCTTATTTTGTCTTTTAATGTTTGCCACTGGCGCTCCCGTCGCAGCTGAAAAAAATTATCAGGCTGTATTTGCTTCATTAAAGAAAATGCAGCAGCAGTTACAGCAGTTAAAAGCTTCTGAAAGAGAAAGCGCTGATTCTCAGGCAACAGCAGCAGATTTCAATAAAAAAATGAATGGGGAAGGGATCCCTGTTGGGGAGTTGTTGTTTTTTTCAGCTTACTTAAAGCATAGCTACTTAGGAGAAGTGTTAGCTGTTAAAAGTCAGCAAGGAATATGGGTCGACTTGCTGAGTTTCTCTGAAACCGTAGAGTTTGTAATTGATGTAAATGGAAATACCGGTATTGCTAAGGGCTGGTTTATTAATCCAGAAAATACCTTTGTGCTTGATACAACAAAAATGACCATAACCGTTAAAGGTCGGACATTTTCAATAGCTCAAGAACAGTTACACGTTGATCAGCAAGATATTTTTGTTGCTTCAACATTACTTGAGCAAGTGTTTGATTTAACAATGGCTGTAGACTACTCAACACTTGAACTTTACATAAACTCTGACGCACGATTACCCATAGAAGCACGCTTAGCCCGGCAGAAAAGAGAGCTAAGCCAAACAGCACGTTACTCTGAGCCAACACTACCGTGGAAAGAAAGCCCATATCAAGCTGTGTCCTCTCCTATGGCAGATATCCAAATTAGCATGACAGCAGATGATCAACAAAGCTCTGCGGGATACTCTATTCTTGGTGCTAATGATCTTGCTTACTTAAATGCTGAATACTACTTTGCGGGTCGTGATGGTGACTTACTTACTGATTCAAGACTCACATTTAGCCGTGAAGACTTAAATTCAGAGCTACTTGGCCCTTTAGCTGCAAATAGAATTGAGTTTGGTGATGTACTGGCAACGCAAATAGGGAACCGTTTTAATAGCAATTATGCTCGCGGTGCAAAAGTAACTAACAAACCGCTATTTAAGCCCGTTAATACTAATCAGGTTAACATCATTGGCAATATCCAACCCGGCTGGGATGTAGAGCTGTATCAAAATGGTGTTTTAATTAATCAGCTACTTAGTCTTAATGACGGTAGGTATATATTTGAAAATGTAGACTTACTGTATGGAGCCAATAACTTTGAGCTTATTTTTTATGGACCGCAAGGTCAAGTGGAGCGAAAGACTGAACAATACTTGATTGATGGCACTAGCTTGTCTGCGGGAGAGTCGTTTTATGAATTCTCAATCACAGAGCAAGGGCACCAGCTATTTAACCAATCGAATTATTATGTTGAAAACCCAGGCTGGCTGTTTTCTGGTCGTTACGATACAGCATTAACAGATAATATCTCAGTGTATGGCGGTATAGCGGGTTTAAAAAGTGAGTATAAAGATGACACTCAAAACCTAGCTATCGGTAGTAATGTGAGCCTTTTTGACCGCCTGTTAATTAACCTAGATTACGAGCAGAACAATGAAGATGAAAGCGAGCTTGAGTTTACCGCAAGAGGGCAAATTGCCGAGCAAGCGTTAAGGTTTCGTGCATCAGAACGAGAGCGTTTAATTAATCGTCAAAGCAGCCAGCAAAGAATGAGTTCATCAAGCAATTATGAATTTAATATCTCTGGAGAGGTCTTTCAAAATCAATACGGTCGACTTAACTATCAAAACAACGCTTATTACACTGATATTGATAGCCGATATGACAGCCTAAAGCTCGAGAATATCATGAACTATGCTTACTCAGGCTTTTCCTTTAATCACCGCTTGAGTTGGCAAAAAGACAGCAGGCTCGATGACTCTACCTTGTTGGGTAACGTTCGACTCCAAGGGCGATTTGGCCAAGTTTTTAGCCGCTTTAGTCTGGATTACAGTATGAGTCCTCAGCACTCTATTCAGTCATATGAGGCCCAATTTAATCGTAGCTTAACATCACAGTTGCAAGGTGAATTGACACTTCGTAACTCGCTTATTGATGATGTAAAGTCAGCGGAGATTGGACTTAATTGGCAATCTGATAGATTTAGCCTAAATAGTAATCTTAACTACGACAGTGAAGATCGTTGGCGAGTAGGGTTATTTAGCCGCTTTAGTCTAGGTTATGCTAGCCAAGGCACTGGTATATTTTCTAGCAAACGAAGTTTAGCACGCTCAGGTACTCTGATGGCTCACGTTTACTTAGATGCCAATAATAATGGAATCAAGGATGAAAGTGAGCATGGTATTGCAGGTGTTAAAGTCAAAGGTGTGCAAAATTATCGTCAAGCAGTCACTGATGAAAACGGCATTGCATTGCTAACCAGTATGCCTGCGAATAGAACGACCGATATTGTTATTGATCCTGATAGTTTTCCAGACCCATTTTTGATCGCTGCTAATGATGGTTTCTCTGTTACTCCCAGAGCTGGATTTATAGAATATATTGATATAGCGCTCAACAACAGCAGTGAAGTTGAAGGGGTTGTGTATGTTGCGCAAGATGAAAATATGAAAGTGCAACCGTTTGCGAACATCTCACTCATTGATAAAACAGGGAAAAAGGTGTCGCAAACCCAAGCTGCGTATGATGGCTATTACTTGTTTACAGACCTTCGCCCAGGCGAATATAAAGCAGTGATAGATGATGAATATAAAGACAAAAAATCATTAAAAGATAACCAACATGTGACCCTTAACTTATCAGCTGGTGGCGAAGTTGTTGTTGGCGCTGATCTGGTATTAAAGCCTAAACAAGTAAAAGATGGTTACATTGCTAAGTTAGGGCAGTTTTCATCACTCGCTATCTTAAAAACATATCTTTATCTTGTGAAAAAACCATTATCAGAACTTGCTGTTTTAGATCCTTTTTATATCAAAAAAAGTGATAAAGAGTTTGTTCTCTCAGCCGCGTTTTCTGAAACTCAAAGCGATGAACTTACACAAGTTTGCAGCGTATTAAAGAGCTATAAGCTTAACTGTGATGTTGAGCCATATACGGTTAGTTATTAATTTAGGGAAAATTATAATGTTAAAGCGTCATTTTAGTGTTGTTTTACTTTGTTTACTGGCATCTGCGTGTCAATCAACAAATAGCGAACACTCTTCCACACCGCAAAATAGTGTGCAAATTACTCAACAAGAACTCGATAGCTTAAAAGAAAGTGCAGCGCAGTGGCAACAAGCTAAACCTAGCATTGATCGCCTTATCGCAATTGAAAATGATCTAAATCTACTAATTACCCAACTAAATGATCTTGCCAAGTCGCAAACAGAAAACCAAGCTAAAAGCTCACCCGTTAGTGAACAAGTTGTTGAACCTGTTGATGTTAAGAGTAATGCTTATACCGAGCAGCCATTATTTGCATTACAAGTTGCCTCTGTCACAGAAACAGCGCGATTAACGCGAAGTTTAGAAGAGTTAAAAAGTAAAGCCCCAAGTATGTTTACAGGTCAATTTGCGGTTAACGTTGAGGCTGTTGAAGTTAACAATGTGGTTTATCACCGATTGAAAATAGGCGCTTATAAAGAGAAGCAAATGGCTGAAAAGGATTGCCAGTTATTAAAGCAAAAAGAAGTCAATTGCCTTGTTACTCAATACACCAATAAACCCTTTTCAGGCATGTAAATATTATTAGGCATAATCCTTGCTTGTACATTGCTATGTTCATAGAGGGTGGCAATTATGCGACTTTTACATTGTTTTATATTTTTTATACTGACTGGTTGTAGTCTCACAGAAGAGGCAAAACCAGTTGTATCAACCGATGCGCCTACAGCTCGCATGGCAGCATACACTGTTAATCAATATGTTGCAGATTTAAGCAGTCAATTAAGCCGCATTCAAGGCTCTTACAAAGGCAATGCTCGTATTGCTGTAACCAGTTTTTATATGGCTGATGGCTTAGGTAGTAGCTTGGCAAGTAATCAAGGCAATGGCTTGAGCCAACAAATCCAAGAGAGTTTAATGACTCAGTTCACACAACTGGGTTTTCATACCATTGAATACCGTTTAGAAAACACTTTAAATTTACAGCCTACGGCCGATAGTATATTAAGTCGTGATGTGAGTAAGTTACGTCAACGTCAGAATATTGACTTTGTCATCACAGGCACATTAACACGGCAACAACATGCCTACATAGTTAATGCGCGCCTAGTTAATACAAAAGATCAGCGAATAGTGTCGGCTGCTAGTACTGAAATTCCTATTAATGTTATGTGGGGAAATGAGAAAGTGCAGCAGCGTGATGGTCAGCTATACCGTAGTGAATATTAAGAGGAATTATCAATGAAACGTTTATTTTTAAGTTTATGCCTTCCTTTAGGCTTTGGTTGTTCTTCGATGCTGACAGCGGATAACGAAAAAACATACAGTGATGAGCCTCAGCTTGTTAGCGCACAGCGTGAAGTTGCTGCGCCGCAAACAAGCACAAGCGTATTTCAAAGCAACCAAGTGGTAATGAACGACAGTACATTTACTGCTGCGCCAACACGAAAGAACATTAATCACTATGTTCGAGGCATCATGCAGGATATGGTTGAAAACCTGCAATACGTTAACGATAAAACACCACTCGCGGTGTCTAGCTTTATATACCTAGACGCTGATTACAATGCAGGTTCATTACTTGGTAATCAAATTGCCGAAAGCTTTATGCACGAATTACATACCTTTGGCGTGCCAGTTATCGACTTTAAAACAACAGATTATATGCGTGTTACACCCACTGGTGATTTCGTGTTTAGTCGAGACTATTTAGAATTAAGCCAGCAGCAAAACTTTAATTATGTACTGGCAGGCACTTTAGTCAATCACCAAGGTGGTGTGCTTGTGAATGCGCGTATTGTTGGCATTACCAGTAAAGCGGTCGTTGGCTCTGCTCAAGGGTTTATTCCACAGTCGGTTGTGGATGCACTCGACAGTACTAACCGTAGTGACGGTATTATGCTAAAGCAGGCAAGTGAGTAAATTATGAAACGTTTTCTTTCAATCGCTTTATGCTTAGCCCTAACAGGTTGTGAAATGCTTGCACAGCAGCCACAGCCAGAGCCAAAAGCGAATACTTCAACAACGCAAATAGATTATGCTGCTTTATTGCAAGAGCAACAAAATCAAGCGCAGCAAGTCAATACGAACGATAGACTATTCGTGCCGTATCAACATCATAAAACACTGGTTAACTATGTTGAGCAAATGGCGTTAGAGTTAGTTGATACAATGCAACAAGAGGCCGAGCTTGGTATCGCAATTACCACATTCGTTGAATTAGATGCCAGCCTTGATACAAGCTCTCAGCTTGGTAACCAGATTGCAGAATCAATGATGTATCAGTTACAAAAGTTCGGCTTTGGTGTGGTTGATTTCAAAGCGATGGATGTGATTAAAGTGACTCCTCGTGGCGATTTTGTCATGACACGTAAAGTGGAAGAGCTAGCAGAGCGTCAAATTGCCAGCCATGTACTGTCGGGCACCTTGATCTACCGTAACACCGGCGTAGAAGTGAATGCCAGAGTGATAAACTTAAATTCAAAACAAGTCACTGCAAGCGCACAAAAGGTCATCCCTTATTTTGTGCTACAAAATGAATCAATTCAAACCGCCAGTATCAAATAAAATTAGCCAAAACTAAAGGCTTGATTATAAAAGGGTTAGCCCGTTATAATTTTCTTAGCTAAGTGGCCTCTTAGTTAAATGGATATAACGGCCCCCTCCTAAGGGGCAGTTACAGGTTCGATTCCTGTAGGGGCTACCAATAAAATCAATGATTACATTCCTGTAGCCTTTCTTGGCAGACTATTAGAGTAAAATTAAAGCTTAGAAAAAATGGCAATAAATAAGCCTAACACATACCTTCGAATAGTTTTTTATCAATACTTTTAAGCTTGATTGCTTCATATATAGTTAAAAGTATATCTTCATTAATTCGCTCTTCTTTTACACCAACAATAAAGTTTTGGTTCAATATCTTACACCCGTAAACAGGGCCAGAGTAACCTAAACCTGCAAAGTACACAGCTCTTTTGTTGTCAGGGGTACTTTCTGATACTTCACTAATTGGTTTTCTATCGCCATTGGTACTCACAGAAAAAAACTGAATTTTATCACTTTCTATCCAGCCTGCATTCGCATCCATCTGTGTCACAAGTACACCTGATGGAGGAATATCGTATACCCGAGAATTACCTTCGTATTGTGGCGGCTTACCATTAGGGGCATTAAATATAACGTGTAATCTTCCAGAAAACCCATCAGGTATAAGAATAATTTCAGGCTCACTTTCTTTTACTTCTGTACAGGCTGACAGTAACGCAACTATTAAACCTATAAGCAATATTTTTAGATACTTCATAGAGTTACCTTTTGAAATTGTAGAGCTCCACAGAAATTATAATGAGCAAGCCTTAACACATGCCTTCAAATAGTTTTTTATCAATATTTTTTACTTTGATCGCTTCAAAAATCGTGAGTAATTTTTTGGTATTTCTTTGCTCAGCATCTGTACCAACCGTAAAGTTTTTATTTATGACTGTACAGCCGTATATTGGACCTGAATGCCCTAAGCCACCGACATAAACGGTTCGTTCAGTTTTTGGTGTATTTTCTGACGATTCATATATAGGAGTTCGCTTACCGGACTTACTCACAGAGAAGTATTTAATTTCACTGCTTTCACTCCAACCTTCATTGGCATCCATTTGTGTTACAAGCACACCTGATGGGGGAATATGATACACCCTTGAATTACCCTCGTATTTGGGAGGTTCACCATTTGGTGCGTTGAATACAATGTATAAAGATCCTATGTATCCTTCTGGTATAAGGTAAATTGTGGGCTCACTTTTTTGTACTTCTGTACAGGAAGATAAAAACGTGATCATGAACCCGATTATTAGGGTTTTAAAAAAGAGAGCACAAAAGGGGACTTTATTGATTTCATACTCTACTAATTGGAGAGTCATGCGATAATTCCATTTATCAATAAGTTAAAATCCGTTTCGATTAGAGTAACACCGAGCTTGGTTAAAAACAAACCAAAAAAACCGTGTAGCATCTCGGTAAAGAATGATCAAACTGAATGTAGGCAACTCGCTTAGTTTGTCGTTATGTTTAGTGAGAAACCTGATGGTGGTATGGCTTTAAACTATTCAAGCAGTATCAACAGCTTGAATAGCTTTAAAGTAACCGGCTTAGTTTGTTACTCTTTCTAATGCACCAGTACGCCTTGGTTCAATGATGATTTTGATATGAACATTGGGTTTGAACAAGGTATCAAACGCCCCTTGTACGCCGTCGATACCCACTTTTCCTGTGCGCATTTTTTTAACGACAAAAACATGACAAATTACGACATGGTAATCTATAGGCGGATAAACCTATAAGCGCGGGCTACTATTCGTTTTTAAGACAAGCCCTAGGCATGTAGCTTAGGGCTTGGTTAACTTAGTTAAAGTAAGACGTGTTTAAATATAAATGGGTGAAAACCCCTGCAAAGTAGCCAAGTAATATCACCGGAGACCATTTTAAATGACTGTTAAAGGTGTAAATACCTCTTGCTTGGCCCATTAATGCAACACCCGCAGCAGAGCCAATAGACAATAAACTACCGCCAATGCCTGCAGTGAGGGTAATTAAAAGCCATTGCCCATGAGACATGTCTGGCATCATTTGCAACACAGCAAACATGACAGGAATATTATCAACAACAGCAGACATTAACCCTAAGATGATATTTGCTCCTGTTGCTGACCAGTTTGTGTAAAGTAGGTCAGACAAGAGCGCTAAATAACCTATAAAGCCTAAACCACCTACACAGATAACGATGCCATAGAAGAATAATAAGGTATCCCACTCGGCACGAGATACGCGACTAAATACATCAAAAGGAACAACATTACCTAAGCGACTGAGGCGTTCTTTGTCGCCTTCTCGTTCAGCCATGGCACGCTTTCTGGCAAGAGAGCCAGGTAGAGTAACACGAAGAAAATAACCAAAAAATTGTAAGTAACCAAGGCCCATCATCATACCTACAACAGGCGGCAAGCCAAAGGCTGTTTTTAGGACGACAGCAGTTAAAATAGTTAGTAAAAATAAGCATAAAATGCGGATAGCACCGCGCTTAAGTTCAACCTCATCATCCACTGTTTTAGGGTGTTTATTATTAATGAAGAAAGACATGACAAACGCGGGAATAATATAGCTAACTAATGCCGGTAAAAATAATACAAAAAATCCGGTGAACTCTATAACATCAGCCTGCCAAACCATCAAGGTGGTAATATCGCCAAAGGGACTAAACGCACCGCCAGCATTAGCAGCAATCACGATATTAATACACGACATAGCAATAAAGCGATTATCATCGGCGGCTACCTTCATAACCACGGCACATAAAAGCAAAGCGGTTGTTAAGTTATCTGCCACAGGAGAGATACAAAAGGCCATTACGCCACTTATCCAAAATAGTTGTTTATAGCTAAAACCTCGTACTACCAGCCAACTACGTAGGCTATCGAATAATCTTCGCTCTTCAAGTGCATTGATATAAGTCATCGCGACTAATAAAAATAGCATTAACTCAGAGAATTCGAGTAAAGCATGACGAAATGCATCGGTACTTAACTCAGACATATTTTGCGCGCTGTACTGCCACGCAATCAGTGTCCAAATAATCCCTGCCGCGACAAGCACGGGTTTTGATTTACGTAAATGGATTTTTTCTTCAAGAATAACTAATACATAGGCAAAGATAAAAATAACGACACAGATGATGCCGACAGGGTGGGTAAGTAGGTCAATGGCACCGACTGATTCAGCTTGTGCATAGCCGCTAAACCCCACTAAGGAAAGTAGAAATCCTAGCATTAGTTTATTCATTTATATGTTCCATTTAGTTCATTTTTAATTTCATCACAAAGACTGTGAATGTAGCTGGCGGCTATTTTAGATTTATTCTGGAATTTATGTAATAAACAAGTAATAAAAATGTAGGTATATTGAATATAAATGGGAGTAATGTTGAATATGCTTGGTGCTAAAGACGTTTCAAGGTAGTTTGTGGAGCACTAAGAGAGCCATATACTAGCCCTCTTAGTGTTAGTTTGTTTATGCGAAGTGTTTCTCTAAATCATCCGAGCCACCAATGTGCTCTCCACCAATAAATACTTGTGGTACCGTTTCGCGGCCAGACATTGCTTTTAAGCTGGTAAGCGATGCGTCTCTTCCTAAAATAATTTCTTCATACACATAACCTTTACTTTCTAACAATGCTTTTGCCTTTGTGCAATATGGGCAGTTAGGCTTGGTAAAAAGGCTAACAGGTTTTGGTTTTACTTGCGCTGGGTTAATGTACTCAAGCATGGTATCAGCATCAGAGACTTCAAATGGGTCACCTGGCTTTTGTGGCTCAATAAACATTTTTTCGATAACGCCGTCTTTTACTAACATAGAATACCGCCAGCTACGTTTGCCAAAGCCTAAGTCATTTTTATCGACTAGCATGCCCATGCCATCGGTGAATTCGCCGTTACCATCGGGTAGTAGCGTGATATTTTGCGCTTCTTGATTTTGTGCCCATGCGTTCATAACAAAAGTATCGTTAACCGAAATACAAACAATGTCATCGACACCATTTTGCTTAAATACCGGCGCAAGTTCGTTATAGCGTGGTAGGTGTGTTGATGAACAAGTTGGTGTAAATGCGCCAGGTAATGCAAACAGTACAACAGTTTTACCTTTGAAAATATCATCACTGGTTAGTGATTGCCATTGCTCATCAATGCGTGTTGCGAATGTAACGTTAGGGACTTTTTGACCTTCAATATTGTTTAACATAGTTTAATTCCTCTTGATTAGTTGAGTGTTATTATGGGGTTATATAGATAATAGTTCCAATCGTTTGTTTTTATTACTATGATAGTTAAAAGCTATTGATTGTTGGTAAGTACTATGAACTTAAAAGACTTGGAATATGTTAAAGCGGTGGCTCAGTTTAAGCACTTTCGAAAGGCTGCTGATGCCTGTTATGTGAGCCAACCAACCTTGAGTGGTCAAGTTAAAAAGCTTGAACAAGAGCTTGGGGTAACTATTTTTGATCGCTCCACTAAACAAGTGACAGTGACTGTACAAGGTCAACGGTTACTTGAACAAATTAACGTAATCCTTGAGCAAACCCAAGTATTAAAGGAAATTGCCGCAAGCTCGCATGATCCCCTTAAAGGTAAAATAAACGTAGGTATTATTCCCACTATTGCACCTTACTTATTGCCAACCTTGCTCACATCAATGAAGCAAGCCTTTAACGAAACTCATTTTTCATTTATTGAAATGCAAACCGCGCAAACACTTATCGCCCTTGATAACGGAGAAATCGATATTGCAATTGTCGCTGATGTGCCAGACCTCGCTAATTACCATGTATCAGCATTATACAAAGAAGACTTTTTAGTGGCTGTATCTGAGCAGCATGCATTAGCTAATAAAGAGAAAGTTGCACTTACTCAGCTAAGTGATTGTGACTTACTTATGTTAAACGAAGGGCATTGCTTTAAAGAACAAGCCGAGCAATTTTGCTTTTCGGCAGGGGTTGAAGTCTCAAACCAATACAAGGGCAATAGTATCGAAACCCTACTTGCTTTGGTCGCGATGGATGATGGTATTACATTTGTTCCCAAACTTGCTTGCACAACACGAGAGGGAATTAATTATGTGGCCATAACACCTAATCAACAACGGCAAGTTGTTATTGCAACCCGTAAGCATTACCCACATATTGCGGGAGTAGAGCAATTAGCCGCTTGGCTAAATGCTCATAAAGGGTTACAGCAACATTTACTCGCCAGCAGCTAATTCAACAATATCGTTTATTTGAATGTTAGGTAATGGCTGCTCATCAATACTCATGGCAACAGCCGACTGCTGATAGAGTTGGGTAATTTTCACTTGATTAAGGGTGGTGATCTTATGTGGCAGTTTATTACCTTGTGCATCTGTCATGTAGTTGTGATGAGCAATATTTAATAACTCCCCTTGCTGTAAACCATGCGCTTTACCTAGGTTGATTATTAATTTGCCATTTTCAATATGCAAAATTTTGCCTTGTGTAGGTAAACAAGCCATAGCCGCTTGCAAGTCATAGGTGAGGGTTTGGTTTACCTCACTGATGGCTTGACCATAATCGGTCTCCCAAAAGCGGTCGCTATACACATCAATGATGTCGGTTTTTTTGTATGGCCAAATTCCCTCAGTTTGGTAACTTTTCTGCCATAGCTTTTCGTAAGTGGTGCCATCAAATAAAACATAATCGGCTTTGTAAGCACGCTTAAAGCTATCATCTTGCCAAAATGCATAATCGTTATTGAGTTTACGGTTTACCGATAAATCGCGGATACGACTGAGTAATACATATTGTGAGTTACTACGACTGGTTATCTCTTCGAGTAATGCATCGCTGTAGTCATACTGTTGGGTGAAAAAATGATCCACGCGCAACGGCACATTGTAATAGGCTGTCGGTTTTGCGGCCATTTGCGTATTACTCAAGCGAGTATAAAGCTGTTCACTAATGGCTTTATTGACGTCAAAAATTTGGCCCATTCTCGCTTGCTCTCTGTTGGCCAACTGACTTTGTGTTATTGCGATGAATTTAGCATACTTATTTGCAGGGCATTCTTCAGCTTGTGGAAAAATATCTAAGCGAAGTGTAATTGCATAGGTATCGTTATGACGATCTTCGCTAATAAGCTCTATTTTTTGGATCTCACCATGGCTACTAATTTTAAGCTGATCTTGCGTCAAAACTCCGTCTACCAGGGTTTGTACAGAGCTAACACGCGCCCCAGAAAACACTAATGCTTGGGTTATCGCATCTTTCATTGCGGCAGATTTGGCCTGACTTGTATCACCATCTTTAATCGCTGCATGGCCTGTAGATTCAAACCATTGAGCTAAACTATTGTTAGAAAAAACAAGAGTAAAGGCCAGCCCCATGCTGTATAAACTCGTTTTTAATAGACACTTCATGCAAATACCTAGCGACACTGTTCATTGATACCAAGTACTCAGCAAGTAATGTACCAGATTGGCACTAAACGTGCATATTTGTAGAAAATGAGTTTTTAACGGAAACAAGTTATGCGAGCAATGTTAGTTTGTGGCCTAGCAGCCTGTATTGCACTAAGTGGTTGCAGTAGTATTTTTGATAAACACGTCGAGTACACTTATATCGAGCCTGATGACTACCCGATTTTAAAAGCTGTTGGTTATGCACCCATTAGTGCTCAACCAAGTGATAACAAATCACAACGAACTTTACTTGCGATTAAAGCCTCAAAACTTGAAGCATATCGTGAGTTAGCTGAACAGGTTTATGGGCAAAAGATTTCCGCAGGGACGACGGTACAAAACAGCATTGCACATAACGATCAGCTACAAAGCAAAGTGCAGGGTGTTATCAAAGGTGCTCAGGTCATTAAAACGTATGCGGTGGGCGACACTTACGCCACGGAGTTACAACTGGACATGAAACGAGTACATGACTTATATATTGGTGAAATTAAACCGCGTGAAGTAAAAAAAGTGACTTATTATTAAGTACTAAATTCTCATAGTTGCAGCTTGGGTGCTATGCTTTTAAGACTGTTAGTTTTAACAAAAGCATAATGGCATTAACATATCATTTTAACCAAGCTTTTCTCCTTTTAGGTATTGTCTATGCTGTTTAGAGCATATGCGATTGCCTTAAATCAAACTTGGCGAACTCATGCCTGCTGGTTAACCGTTGTCATTATTCTATGTTTAAGTCATTCTGCAATAGCTGATCGCTTAGTTATTGAATTTACCACTTTTATTCAACAGATGCAGCAGCGTTTCGGTGCCAATAGGGTCACTGTTGCAAGGCAGTGGCAAGGGATGTTGCAGCAGGCTTCTAATTTACCCGAACAACAACAGGTACTTGTTGTTAACGAGTTTTTTGCCCGTAGTCTGCGTTATCAAACTGATATTCAATTATGGAAGCAAGAAGACTATTGGGCGACCCCTCTTGAAACGCTTGGAAAAGGGCTAGGTGATTGTGAAGATTACGCAATTGCCAAGTATATAAGCCTAAGAGCACTTGGAGTGAGTGACGATAAATTACGGCTTATCTATGTAAAAGCTCAACTAGCTGGTACGCGAAAAACACAAGCGCACATGGTGCTTGGCTACTTTACACACCCGAATGCACAACCACTTATTTTAGACAGTTTAATTGTTAAGGTACTGCCTGCTGCTAAGCGGACCGATCTTAGCCCTGTTTTTAGCTTTAACAGCAAAGGCTTGTGGGCCAATAATTCAACAAAGAGTGTGGCCGATCCGACTGCTAGGCTATCACGGTGGCGTCATATATTAGAGCAATCACGCAAAGAAGGAGTGCGATGGTGAAGGTATTTAATTTATTCAGACTCAAACGAAATAAAACCATTACCTTAAAGCAAGAGCTATGGATTGCTATTTTGCTACTAATCATTATTGGTTTTGTGAGTAGTTTATTGATCAGTACTAATTCTGCAAAAGAGTACTTTACGACTGAGTTGCGAATGAAAAATATAGATAATGCTAACTCACTCGCCTTGATGTTGAGTCAAATGAGTAAAGACCCTGTTGAAATAGAGCTTTTAGTCTCTGCCTCATTTGATACCGGTTATTACCATCGAATTGAGCTACGAGACCCACATGGTAAAACAATAATTAAACGCCTTTATACGGGTGAGCTTACTTTAAACGCACCGAGTTGGTTTAGGCATTTTTATAAGTTAGAGGTTGCGCCGGGCGTTGCTCAAGTGAGTGATGGCTGGCAACAATTTGGTACTTTGTATGTTGAAAGCCATAGCCAGTATACGCAAGATGCACTGTGGCAAAGTGCTGTCCATTTATTCTTTAGCTTTTTAGTTGTTGCAGTGGCGGCTTGTATTGCAGGGGCTTATTTTCTATCTAAAATTCTGAGTCCACTCAATGATGTAATGAAACAAGCGGTGGCATTAAGTGAAAAACGCTTTATAAAGTCAAAAGTACCGCGCACCTACGAGTTTGCTAAGCTTGTGTCATCAATGAATTTGTTGTCGACACGTTTTAATCGCATTACCAAAGAAGATAATCGTCGCTTAGAAGAAATTCGTTTTAAAAGTCAACACGATGACTTAACAGGCCTTGCTAATCGAGAGTACTTTAATGCAACTCTTGATACCTTTTTAGAAAACTCACAAGGGCATGGGGGGCTCTTTTTATTCAGAGTGATAAATTTGGATGCATTAACAGAAGAAGTTGGCCGCGTTGAAATGGTGGACTTTTTACGTCGTTTTTCAGAATCATTAGTCTCTTTTTTAGAATCGAATGAAGATAGCTTTAGGCAAAGCCAAATTGCACGTATGTCCCATGTCGATTTTTTAGTGTTATTTAGCGATGTGAGTAATCTCGCAGCCTTGAGCGAGCAGGTTTTAAAGTCTCATGAGCAACTTGTTGCAGAGCATAAATCAGTAGCGCTTGCGGTATCACACAGTTGTACACACATTGAAGTTGATGACACCCGTGCCACGCTTTTAAAACGAGTCGATCAGTGCTTGAAGGTTGCCGTAGCAAAACCGGGTTGCAGTGTTTATGTAGATGAAAAACAACAAACGCAAGACAATCATAATGATATTGATACTTGGCGAGAAAGATTAGAATTTGCGCTGAAAGAAAATCAATTAGAAATCGCGTTATTCCCCGTAACAACCTTTGATGAGCGCTTAATACAGCAGCAAATTTCTTTAAGTGTATTAATTGAAGGCGAAAAATATCGCTTTGGCTTTTACTTCCAATGGGCGCAGCGTTTGCATTTATTAGCTCGCCTTGATTGGAGTTTAATGAAACTAATGATTAACGAGTATGGCCAGATTCAAGGGGATACGCTTTTAGGAATGGAAGTTTCAGCTGAAACTTTACAAGATGATATGGCGGTGGCGTCCATTTTAACAGGGTTATCTGCGTATCCTGCACTTGCTAAGCGTATATGCTTTGAGGTGCGAGCAAATTTCGCAATTAAAGAGTTTGCCTTGTTTCGAAGCTTTTGTTCACAAGTTCATAGTATAGGCGCTAAAGTCGCGCTTAAGCGTGTGGGGGCTGAGTTTACTAAATTAAATAAAATCCAAGAGCTTGGCTTAGAGTTAATAAAAATAGACAGTGTTTATTGCCATAACATAAGCTTTAATGAAGATAACCAAAGTTTTCTTCGCGGTGTGTGTTCACTTGCGCACTCTTTAGGCATTAAAGTGGTGGCAGAAGGGGTTAAAAGCCCAAGTGATCAAACGATACTGAAGGGGTTAGGTTTTGATGGGCTTGTGGCGGTTGAAGGTAAAAAAGATTAGTGACCTTTAACCGCTAACATTAACTGCATGCGGTCCCGCACATGCAGTTTATTGAAAATAGAACTCATATGTTCTTTTACAGTGCGTTCTGTGATATTTAACTTTTGTGCGACCTGCTTATTTGTTGCACCCGTGACAACTTCATCAACGACTTGTTTTTCTCGATTTGTTAGGCATGTTAAATCGCAATTGTGTTGGTAGTGAATTTGCTGATTAGACAGCACTCCAACTAAGTTTGATAACAGTTGCCCAGGTAGCCAAATACCTCCTTTACTCACTGTTTCAGCAACTTGCTCAATAATTGCTTTACTGGCATAGGCTTCGATATAGCCACGAGCACCGCACTCTAAGGCTTTACACAGCTGAGAAATGTTAAGCTCTGTTGTCATCACAATCACAGGAATTCTTTGCTCAGTGAGTTTCGATAGAATATTGAGCCAATCAGGTGTCTCTGCAAGTAGCCAAATTAGGCTATCAGCCATTAACCGTTTAGGCACTGATGTTTGTACGCTACAGTCAGCAAATGCAGATTGCCAATGTGGAGATACAAGTTCATCTTGTGTGATAAAAACACTTCTGCGCATAGTTACTCCATTACACTGGCGTGAAGGGCATTCATAGTTTACCTCTCGGTCATGGCTAATGAGGTTGCTCTTAAAATGGGTTTAAACAAATACTCAAGCACGGTTTTTTTTCCGGTAATAATATCGACCTGAGTTGTCATGCCTGGGATAATCGTTAGGTTGTCGGCAAAGTGGTTTCGGTTCGTTTTCAATTGCACTAAATAAAAAGTGTTATCTCTTTCATCGGTAATAGTATCAGCACTGATGTGGGTTACCTGAGCTTCAAGGCCGCCATAAATTGCAAAGTCATAAGCACTGAACTTGATCATAGCCTCTTGTCCTGGCTGCAAAAACGCAATATCTTTTGGTAAGATTTTCGCTTCAACAACGAGCTGGTCATCTAAGGGAATAATTTCCACAGCATCACTACCAGGTTGTAAAATGCCGCCAACTGTATTTACTAATAAGCGTTGAACGGTCCCATTGACGGGGGAGCGGATCTCCGTTTGCGTAACCTTATCTGCCAGCCCTGACTCTGTTTCTTTAATGGCATCAAGGCGAAGAAGTGCTTCTGAAAGCTCATTACTCCAACGGTTGATCATCGCAAGCTCTACTTCAGTCACTTTATTTTTTGCTTCGTTGATGGCAGATAGGCTTCGGTTTATTGCTGCTTTTGTTCGGTTTATCTCACCTGTGTGCTCTACAACTTGGCGCTCCAAACGAATTATATCGATATCAGATACGGCACCTGAACGGAGTAATGGCCGTGTCACAGAAAGTTCTCTGTTCGCTAAACTGAGAGAGTTAGTGTGTTGTTGCAGTGCGGCTCTCGCTTCGACATAGTCTTGGCGACGCTGCTCTAGTTGGCGCTTATGGATTGTAACTTGTTGTGTCAGCTCTTGATTACTGCTCTCAAACATAGCCTGTTCGTGTGCAACGGCATCCGGCGCTTTTTCGATTAAGTCGGGAGTAAACTCAAGTGGCTTTTTTTTAGTGAGCGCTTTAAGTCGCTCAACTTTCGCTGTTAGAGATAAAATTTTTGCTTGGTTTTCTCTAAATGAAGAGATAAAGCGAGTTGGATCTATCTTCACCAATACATCACCCGCATTGACGATTTGTCCTTCTCGAACAAAAATTTGCTCTATCATGCCACCGTCGTATGATTGTACAACTTGTAATTTATGAGAGGGAATCACTCTGCCTTCACCCCGTGCAACTTCATCTAAATGGGCAAATGCTGACCAAACAAGTAAGGCGACGATAGTTAAGCAAATTAAATACAATAATACTCTGGCACTGGCTGGCTGTTGTTGCATTTTCTCCCATTGCGCGTCAACAACCCAATCTTGAGTATTCGGCGGTGATAACCAACGAGAAAACAAATATGAAAATATAGATGGACGCTTTGCTTTTTGCTTATCCATCGCTTTATTCAAACGTTCGAATGAGCGTTGTTCAATTGGTAAGTCTTTTTTACTCATGATACTTTTCCAACCGTATGAGTCGACAAAGCAGATAAAACGTGGGATTTAGGTCCATCGGCTACAACTTTACCGTTATCTAATACGATGACCCGATCAACAAGCTCTAGCAGTGATGTTCTATGTGTAACAACAATGAGAGTCTTTTCTTGGCAGCTACGTTTTATGTTATTAATGATCTTAGATTCACTATTATGATCCAGTGCTGAGGTAGGCTCATCCATTAATAAAATGGGTGGATTGTTTAGCAAGGCTCTTGCGATCCCCACCGCTTGGCGTTGACCACCAGAGAGTAGGCGACCCTGTTCACCTACTTGCATATCAAATCCGTCAGGGTGTGAATTAATTAACTCAAATAACTGGCTTTGCTGGCACGCAGATAAAATTTGCTCGTCTTTTGCATGCCATGCACTTAGCGTTATATTGTCTTTTAAGGTACCAAAGAATAGTGAAATTGTTTGGGGAACATACCCAATATTATGACGAAGCTCTGCAGGGTCAATTTGGTGAATGTCATTGTTATCAATTAAAATTGATCCAGAATTGGGTTCGTAAAGACCTAAAATAAGTTTTTCTACAGTGCTTTTTCCTGAGCCATTACGCCCTAAAATAGCGACTTTTTCACCTGCCTTTATTTTGAAACTTACACCGCATAACGCTTCATTGCTTTCATCTGAGTATTTGAATCGCACATCGTTAAACTCAATATCTCCGAGTAACACAGGGTGGCTTAGCCAGTGTTTACCAGGGGGGCGTTCGACTTCTTTTTCCATTATTTCATTTAATGAATGCATAGCAATTGCTGCATGATGGAACTGGGCAAGTACCGCCGCAGATTGGCTAATGGGTGCCATAGTTCGAGACGACAATAAATAGGCTGCAATTAGCCCGCCTTGAGTTAAGTCGCCTTCTATAATGAGATGCACACCGATCATCATGATCACCACACCGACACATTGCTGTACCCACGCGCCTGCATTGCTGATTGAAGATGAAATGAGGCGACTTTGAGCATTAACTCGAGCAATGTAAATTGTTGATTTTTCCCAATTAGATTGAGTTTTACATTCACTGTGAAAGCTTTTTACATCTTCAATGTTTGTTAAACTTTCTACTAAGACGGCATTTCGCATTGAACTGGCTTTCATTGTTTGCTCAGATAAGCTCTCAAGCTTTCTGTGTGCTGCTAATGCATAGCTCAGCAAAAGTACTGCGCCGATGATAATTGGCAGGCTAAGCTCTACCCCAATAATGGCAATAACAACAAGAAATAAAAGCACGAAGGGAAGATCAACGAGCGCAATTAAAGTGATCGAGCTAAAAAAGCTGCGAACGGCCTCGAAAGACTGAATATTACTCGCAAAGGAACCGGCTGATGCAGGGCGATTCTTTAGTTTCATACCCAAAACTCGCTCCATGATTACCGCCGACACTTTTACATCAATTCTACTTGCAGCAAGCTCGACAAAATAACTGCGCACTAATCTTAGTATGAAATCTGCGGTCAGAGCCAGCAGCACACCGATTGCTAACACCCACAGTGTTTCTGTCGCATGGTTTGGTACAACACGGTCGTAGACGTTCATCACAAACAGTGGCATAGCAATAGAAAGTACACCAAGTGCAATCGCGGAAACAATGACATCTTTATAAAGGGTTCGGCATTCTTTTATTACACCCCAAAACCAGCCATCTTTTGATAGCTTTTGCAGTACCGGTGAGCGTGCATCGAAGGCAAATTCAGGTTGTGCATAAATGACCATACCCGAACTTGTTTCATTCAATTCATCAAGGCTTATCGTGACGGCAGAATCACTTAATTCTGGGTAGATGACTTGTGCGGTATTATCTGTCAGGTTCAGCTTAGTGATAACACATGCTTGATTGTTCTGTAAGATTAATACAGCGGGTAATAAAGCCACATTGAGATCGCAAAGTGCTTTATGAACAACTTTGGTTTTAAAGCCTATCCGTTTCGCTGCCCGTGAAAACCCTGAGGGGTTTAGCAAACCATTTTCAAGAGGAAGGCCGCTCAATAGCGTTTCTCTCGAAAATTCGCGATCATGATAACGACATAAAATCTCTAGGCAATCAACAAGACTACCGCCATGGTCGAGTGCGTCATTTTCTTGCATACACTATCCATACGTTAATTTACAACCTAGCTTAAGACCAGCCATTTTGTGCTGTAGCTGAGCGATTGCTAGAGTCGGTTATTACAGCTTCTATGCGACGGTTTGCAGCATTTGCGCGAACGGAAATTTCGTTAATTCTTGGCTGATCTGTTCCATAGCCTAAAGATGTGACGCGATTAGGTGCAATACCGTATTGCTGGATAAGTAGCTCTGCGACTGAAAAGGCGCGCTTTTCTGATAGCTTGCGATTGTAAAGGGTAGGGCCTTCTAATGAGGCATGCCCTTGAATCTCCACCTGCTTAGTAGGATGCTCTTTTAAAAATTCAGCTAACCTAGCGATTTCTTGCATATATTCAGGGCGCACTACACTGGAGTCAGCTAGAAAAGGAATACCAATTTCGACATTACTGGTATTACTGCGGTATTTAGTGCACCCTCTGTCATCGACTTCTGTAAATGCGGGGGTCGATGGGCAGTCATCTTGCTCATTTGCAATACCATCATTGTCATCATCAGCAAAGGTTGTTATGGGGGCTTGTGGTGCTGGTGTGGCAGGAATGTTCAAATAACTAGGCATCGCAGTCACACTCATATACGCGTTATCTTGCTTCTTTTTTCTTGCAAAAACGCTTGTCGTCCCAATGTTGCTGCAACATCGTATTTAGGGCAAACATACTCCGCATTATGAGCAATTGGATCATCGGTAAGTTCACTTATTGATGGGAACTTGTCAGATTTTACGTTTAGTGTTTCTAGTAACTTACCCATCTCTGCAAGCATGGTTAAGATCGCAGTTTGACGGTCGTAAAGTGCCGCTGTATAGGCTCTATTTGACTGAAATGATTCGTTCTCTGCGTCAAGTACATCAAGTAAGGTGCGCTGACCAATATCAAACTGATCTTTATACGCAAATTTTACCTTATTAGAAGAATTTTTATGGTTTTCCAAAGAAGGAATTTTACTTTGCAGCACGAGTACATTGTTGTAAGCCACTTGAAGATTTTGTCGTATTTCGATACAGGTTTGGTCACGTTGGTATTTCGCAACATTGACCTCTTGGTACGCTTGATCTAAGTTAGCACTATCACGACCCCCACTGTAGAGGTTATAGCTAATATCAATGCCCACACGTGCTTCAGATTGCGTTTCATCTAACCCTAGCTCGTTTCGGTCTTGCATACCGTAACGTGCTGATAAATCGACATTTGGATGAAAAGCGGCGCGTTGTGAGTCGGCGTTAGCTTGTTGTGCTTCAATATTGTATAAAGAAGCATAAAAGTTAGGGCTGTTTTTATATGCCAAGTCCAGTGCTTGATTGATAGAAATAGGAATAGCATCGTCACTGAGTTTTGCTTTAACAACTCCTTTGGTCGGCAATTCGCCAACAATCCGTAAATAGCGAGCACTTACATCATGTAAGTTTGCATATTCGGTCATGACATTTGATTGAGCGAGTGATAAACGACCACTAATTTGTTCTAAGTCAGCGGCACGTGCCACACCGGCTCCAACGCTTTGTTCAATTTGTTGATAAACCGATTGATGTTCTTGTAGGTTATTTTCTGCAAGTTGTACCAGCTCGGTAAATTTTTGTACATCTAAGTATGCGACACTGGCTTCAAGTGCTGTTTGCTCAGCTTGAGTGAGGAGCTCAAAATAACGGATTAGCTGGATACGTTCAAAACGTCTTACTGTGTTTGAAGTTCGAAATCCATCATAAAGCATCTGTCCTAACGTTAATTCTGCTGTATTACGATTAAACTCTTCATCAATACCATAATTTCGCTTTTCATATCCTGCACTTGCAGATATATCTACCGTTGGTAAATAACCTGAACGCGCTGCATCAATGCCATGCATCGATGCTTTAAATGCATGCCACGCCTGCTGGACTTCAGGGTTATTTGCAATGGCTTTATCGGCGACATAATTAAGTGGCATAGATGAGGTTTGCTCTGCTTGAGCATTTAAAATACTCCCATTTGCAGCAAAAATTAGAGCGATAACACTGATGAATTTGTTTTTAGTGAACGGGTTTATTATAGCCATAATATCCTCTTTTTTGACTAAATTTTATTCACGCTAAGTTAAGGTTTAGCTAACATTTTAAAATACTGCAACTACTACAATTGTTTAAATGTGAACTTTTTCTTCTGGATTCATGTCCCTGTTTTAATAGTTAAATAGTATTAAATAAGTGGCTGACCTGTACCATAGTCCAGTAACTTAGTGTTGTTTCTTAACTAGGCTTTACTTATATAAAAGTATTACTGGTACGTTGAGGAGCGGCAAATGGATGCAAACCAATTATTAGTTATCGATGTTCAAGGTTCTGCTGGCATTATCCAAGCAGATGGCTCTATTAAGGCACTTGAGGTGGGTGATGTGATCACCGTGGGTGACACTGTTGTAACGGCTGAAAAGTCGACTTTAACAATAGATGTACAGGGCGAATCATTATCAATACCAGCCAGTAAAAGAATCACAATTACTCCCGATTTAGTTGCCAAAGGCAGTCAAGACAGTTCTGAAAATACGGTGTTTGATGAGTCTATAGATGATGCGATTGCAAGTTTAAATCAAGCAAACTCAACGCCACCTCAGCAACAAGCAACTGGCGATATCAGCGACTTTCTACAAGCTTTAGAAGGTGATGGAGACATTCTTGATAATTTAGAAGCAACCGCAGCGGGCGGCACTGGTGGTGCTACATCAGGTGGTGGCACATCTTTTGTTGAGCTTGCTCGTATTGCAGAAGGGATTGATCCGTCAGGTTTATCATTTGATGATAGCCTAAATGCAGGTAGTGATGGCATTTTTACGCCAAGAGATACCACCGATGGTGTCGTCCCTAATGACGCTTTAGCAACATTAAGTGTCAATGAGCTTGGCAATTCGAACAATCCTCAACCGGTTATTTCAGGTACAACGCAGAACCTTGTAGGCGAGACATTAACTGTCACAGTCACCGATGTGAATGGAAATACACAGGTTGTTACAGTGATTGTCCAGCCTGATGGCACTTTCACGACGACACCGCTAGACCCCTTACCAGATGGACCGATTGTGATTGATGTGGATGTGATCGATCCTAACGGTAATCCACTGAATGATAATATCTTGGCAAATATAGATACAACGGGCCCTCAAGTGCAGCTTAATGCGCTTAATGACTCTGCTTCACCTAATGTAGAGATTTCGGGCACCGTGTCAGGAGTTGAAGTGGGTGGAGATGTCACAATCACTGTGACTGACAGCCAAGGGCGAGTACAAACCATTGTGACTCAAGTTGATGAACAGGGTAATTGGAGCATAACAGCGCAAGATCTTTCTGAAGGGCTATACAATGTTGTCGCCTCAGCAATTGACGAAGTAGGTAATGAGGGGGTTGATACTGATAGTAGCCTCATTGATTTAACGCCGCCTGATATTACGCTTGTTGCGATTGCCGACACTAATGATACAACTCCCACATTTGTTGGGCGGGTTGATGATGTGCCAGAGGGAACTCAGGTACGTATTCAAGTTGTTGATAGTAACGGTCAGTCACAAATATTTACAGCCATTGTTGGCGCTGATGGCAGTTATACCATAGATGCAACGGCGGGATTTCCTGAAGGGGCATTTACCGCTATCGCGACAGTGGTGGATCCTGTTGGTAATAGTGCATCGGCCAATGCCAATGGAGAAATCGCATTTTCTCCTATTTCAATAACAATCAACTCAATTGCTGATAGCAATGATCCAACGCCATTTCTTAGCGGTCAAACCGAAGGCGTTGCGGCGGGCACAACCATCATGCTGATGATCACTGCCAGTAATGGACAAGTCATTAACTTGCTTGCAGTTACTCAAGCTGATGGTAGCTGGTCACTGCAAATGACAGAACCGCTTCCTGAGGGGGACTTTACTATTGTAGCAACTGTTCTTGACCCTCAGGGCAATGAAGCACAGGCGACAGCGGTTGGCAATGTCGATTTAACGGTTAGCATTAACTTTATTATTGATACAAACGATACGACCCCTGTAGTGACAGGCTCAACCCAAGATGTTGATGCAGGTACAGTGGTTACCGTTACGTTCATTGGTAGTGATGGTGCTACAGAAACACTACAAGTGATTACCGATGCAAACGGGGATTGGTCAGTAGAAGCAACAACACCGCTGGTTGAAGGAACGTTCACTGTTACAGCAACAGTGACGGATGCGGTTGGTAATACGGCAACCGCGAATGAAATAGGCGAAATAGACTTAACTGATCCTATTATTTTTATAGACACATTAAATGATACTAATGACACGACGCCGACTATCTCAGGCTCCGTTTTAGATGTTCCTGCAGGAACAACAGTGACATTACTGGTTACAGACAGCGGCGGTAATGCACAAACACTCACAACAACAACGGATGCAGATGGTAATTGGCAAGTTGATGTTATAAATGATTTAGCTGAAGGGGACTACACCGTTACTGCGAGTGTTAGCGATGAGGCTGGTAATAATAGTACGGCCACAGCAACGGGTACAGTTGATTTAACACCGCCAATAATAACAATTAATACCATAGGTGATGTTAATGATTTAACGCCCACTATAGATGGCACAACACAAACCCTAGACGCCGGCACTGAAGTCACCATTACTGTGACCGATAGTAGCGGAGCGCAGCAGACTTTCATAACCACGACAAATGCTGATGGTAGTTGGTCAATAACCCTAACCGACCCCCTTGCTGAGGGAGAGTTTACTGTTGTAGCCCAAACGCAAGATGCAGCTGGTAATACTGCGCAGGATACCGAAGTCGGTGTGATTGATTTAACTGGACCAACTATAGAAATTAATGATTTTACCCCGTCAAATGACGTAACGCCTATTATTTCTGGGGTGGTGAGTGGTGTTGATGTTGGTACGCAAGTAACAGTAACTTTAGTGGATAGTAACGGCAATCAACAAACATTAACGGCCACCGTTAATGCTGATAATAGTTGGCAAGTTGGTGCCAACCAAGCCATTGTTGAAGGGCCGTTTACAATTACGGCTACGGTAAATGATCTGGCTGGTAATCAAGCAACAGATACTGCACAAGGCATTATAGATTTAACCGCACCGATAATTACATTAGACGATCCTGGCAGTAGCGCTGATACAACTCCGACTATTTCAGGTGTCGTTGAAGGTGTTGACGAAGGCACTGCGGTGACCATTGTTGTGGTTGATGCAAATGGTAATAGTCAAGAATTAAGCGCAGTGACAAACATCAATGGTGGTTTTTCAGTTGATGCTGCTACAGAGCTTAGTGAAGGTCAGTATACTGTCACCGCAACAGTTGCAGATGCAGCTGGAAACCAAGCTTCTGCAACTGCAAATGGGTTAATTGATTCATCATTACTCACCATTACTATTGATGCAATCGGTGAAACAAATGATACCACCCCAACCATTTCAGGGACGACAATTAATGCAGCTCCTGGGAACGTAATCACGGTTGTTGTTACGCCTGCCTCGGGACCTGTGCAGAGCTTTGTGACTCAAGTCGGCCCTGATGGATCATGGAGTATTGAGGTACCTACCGCGCTTGCTGAAGGTGAAGTTTCGATTGATGCGACTGTGACAAACTCTGTTGGAAATACGGCTAACGAAGTTATTAGCGGTATTATTGATATCACTGCGCCTGTAGTTTCTATCGATGAAATTGGTGTCACAAACGATAGTACGCCAATCATCACAGGCTCGGCAGAAGGTGCCTTAGCGGGAAGTACAGTGACAGTAACCGTGTTTGACTCTGTGAATAACAGCCAAACTTACACAACAACGCTGGATGCACAAGGTAATTGGGTTGTACAAGTTACAACACCTGTCAGCGAAGGTAATTTTTCAGTAACTGCAAGCGTGACTGATAACGCAGGTAATACAGGGCTCGATACTGAGATAGGCACATTAGATTCTACAGCACCACTAATAACAATTGATAACCTTGGCACAGTCAATGACCCTACACCAATTATCAGTGGTACAACAAATGAACCTGCTGGCAGTGTTGTACAACTGACGGTAAGTAACGGGGTTGATAGTTATGTTTTTACTGCCATTGTCAGTGGCGGTGGCACGTGGGCTGCTGAGGTACCTGAAGAATTACAAAATGGTACATTTGATATTGTAGCGTCGATTACTGATGCGCAGGGCAATGAAGCTGTAGCAACAAGTTCGTTTGTTTTAAATGCCAGTGCGCCAAGTCTTTCAATTGATACAATTAACGATACCAATGACACTACACCAACCATCAGTGGTACATCGGATGCGCCTAACGGTACCGTGGTGTCTATTATTGTCGAAGACAGTAACAGTAATTTGCAAGCCTTATCCGCCGTCGTTCAAAATGGAATTTGGGTAGCCAATGTCACATCGCCATTAAGTGAAGGGGCATTTTCTGTATCAGCTTCCGTTACTGTTAATGGTATAACTGGTGATGCAACAGCTCAAGGCCTTGTTGATATAACACCACCAACAGTCAGTATTGATGCACTGGCTGATACTACGGATATTACCCCTCTCATATCTGGACAAGCTTCAGGCTTGGCTATTGGCAGTGTTGTTACTTTACAAGTGACTGATAGCGCTGGAAATACTCAATCATTAGCGGCGGTTGTTGGTGCCAATGGTAATTGGTCTGTCGAAGTAGAGACAGGGTTAGCTGAAGGTACTTACACCGTTGAAGCCATTGTCGCGGACACGGCAGGCAATACCGCTTCAGACACCACCACAGGCGTTGTCGACTTAACAGCACCTCTTGTCTCAGTTAATGGTCCTTTCCTAACAAATGATGATACGCCACTTGTAACTGGTAGCTCTGATTTAGCGAATGCAAGTGTTGAAGTAACATTTACTGATGTGAATGGCGATAGTCATATTGTTGTTGTGCAAACGGACAGTAACGGAAACTGGAGTGCAGAGGCTTCGCAGTCACTCGCAGATGGTAGTTATAATGTTTCAGCAAGCATAACGGATGCTGCCGGTAATACCGGTACTGATACTGATAGCGGTGTGATTGATACAATTCCTCCACAGCTTGCCTTTGAACCTACCTTATTATTAGGTCAATTGATTACTTTGAGTGGTACATCAGATTTACCGGCAGGAAGTGTGGTTACGGTTACTCAAAATTTAATCGGTGCACCAGCAGTCACAACAACCGTAACAACAGATGCTAATGGAAATTGGTCATTAACGGGGTTGAGTGTGCCCATTGTTAATTTGGCATCTATTACAGCAACTGCGTCAGATGCCGCAGGTAATGTCACAACAATTACTACAACTGACTTTGATGATACACCGCCGATTTTAACTGTCAGTGTAGATGCTTTAACTAATGATAATACTCCCCTTATTTCGGGCACCACTGATGCTGGCCAAGGCGCGCAAGTAACCGTTGTTGTTACCGATCAAGCAGGGAATAGTCAAACACTCACTGCGACTGTGAATGCAAATGGTGAATGGTCAATCAGTCCGAATGTGATACTGGCAGATGGCACATTTACTGTCAGTGCCAGTGTGCAAAATAGTTTTGGTAATACCACAACAGAAACAGCCAGTGGCGTTATTGATACTGTAGCACCGAGTTTAACGCTTGATGGCGTTGGTAGTGTCAATGATGTAACACCTGTACTGAGTGGCACCAGTGACGAAATAGGTGCGACCATTAATATAGAAGTGACTGATAGCAATGGGACACAGCAAATTAGTGCAACAGTGGCAAGCGATGGTACATGGTCTGTAGAAGTGCCAAATGGCTTAGCTGAAGGAAGTTACACTGTTACTGCATCAGTCAGTGACGATGCAGGTAATACGACAACCCAAAACGCGACAGGTGATATTGATATTACCTTGCCTATAGTCACTGTGAATAATAACGGATTAGGAAACGATAGCACGCCATTATTAAGCGGTACATCTGGTGAGGCAGCAGGAACAGTTGTCAACCTTACAGTGACCGATATCAATGGTGATACGTATGATTTAACGGCAACGGTTGATGCAAATGGTGACTGGCAAGTAGAGGCGCCTTCACTCCCTGATGGTAATTACACCGTTTCAGCAAGCATAACCGATGATGCCGGCAATATTGGCACAGCATCCGGCACCGGTAATATAGACACTGTTGCCCCTGCTATTTCGATTAATAGTCTTGGCACTGTAAACACAAACACACCTACAATAAGTGGTACCTCAACAGAGCCGCAAGGCACACAAATATCTCTGATTGTGACTGATTCAAATAACGTTGATGTGTCTTTAACGGCTGTCGTTGATAGCAATGGAGATTGGTCGGTTACATCTATGGTATTAGCTGATGATGACTACACTGTTGTAGCCACAGTCGTAGATCCTGCAGGTAATACTGCCAGCGCCTCAAGTGACTTTACTGTTAACATCAGCGCGCCGAGTATGTCAGTTGATGCGATAGCCGATACGAATGACACAACCCCGACAATTACAGGCACTACTTCAGCGCCAAACGGCTCGACAGTGACCGTGGTGATTGATGATGGTACTAACCCGCCACAAACATTAACTGCGACTCTTCTTGATGGCATTTGGTCTGTGACACCACCTACAGCATTAGCAGAAGGTAACTTCACAGTGACGGCAACAGTTACCGTTGGAGGTGTTGATGGTGAGGCGTCAACGATAGGCGTTGTTGATTTAACATCACCTACTATCAGTATTAACAACATAGGTAGTACAAATGACGATACACCAACAATTAGTGGGGTCACTGATGCAAGTGCTGGCAGTACCGTTACACTAGAAATTACGGATTCGCTCGGCGGTATTCAAACGATCACCGCGACTGTACAGGCTAATGGCTCATGGTCGGTATCGCCGAGCATAGCATTAGCAGAGGGCAGTTTTACAGTTAACGCCAGTGTATTTGATGTTGCAGGTAACGAAGGTACGGTAACTGAAACAGGCTTAATAGATACGACTGCGCCAACAATCGTGATTGATCCACTCTCTGATACAACAGACGTAACACCATTGATCAGTGGGCAAAGTAGCGGCGCTTCAGTCGGTACGCTTGTTACACTAACCATTACCGATGGCGCAGGGCAAGAGCAAGTCGTCACGACGCAAATACAACCAGGGGGGGTATGGTCAGTTGAGGTAACCACACCATTGGCTGAGGGTGAATACACTGTTAATGCGACATTCGAGGATGCTGCTGGTAATCAAGGCTCGGATACAGAAACAGGCAATGTTGACCTTACTGCGCCCAATATCACCATTGATGCACCTGAATTAACTAATGATAATACACCGACGGTAACCGGTACGTCTGATTTAGCAAACACGCAGCTAGACGTGACCTTTTTAGATGCCGACAGTGTTAGTCATGTTGTTACCGTAACCACAGATGCTTCAGGTAACTGGAGTGCTGATGCAGGTCAAGCGCTTGCTGATGGTAGCTATACCGTATCAGCGACAGTTCAAGATAATGCGGGCAACACCGGCACAGCATCTGATAGTGGTATTGTTGATACTATTGCACCTGATATTCGCATTATACCTTCGTTCCTATTAGGTAATTTAGTCGGGCTATCTGGCACATCTGATTTACCTCAAGGCAGTGTCATTACCATTACTGAGCAGTTAGTCGGTGGCTTAGTGGGGGCAACTTATACGGCTACCACTGATGCGAATGGTGATTGGGAGGTTGCAAATATCACTGTACCGCTACTTAACTTAGCTTACGTAACGGCCACTGCCACGGATGAAGCAGGGAACACCGCTACGGTGAGTACATTAAATTTTGATAATGTTGCTCCTGTCTTAACACTCAATGTTGATTCTTTAACTAATGACACGACGCCGACTATCTCAGGAACAACTGATATGGGAGAAGGGACTGTTATTAACATTACCGTCACTGATAGTGCTGGTGGCTCGCAAAGCTTTACAGCGACAGTGTTAAATGATCAAACCTGGTCTGTTGATGTCCCCGCAGCGCTTGCAGAAGGTGGCTTTACGGTAACAGCGTCGGTTAGCGATGAAGTGGGTAATTTAACCACGGAGCAGGCATCGGGTGTGCTAGATAGTGTAACCCCAAGCCTAGTTATTAACGATATTGGTGCTACTGCAGATGTTCGACCAACGATTTCAGGCAGTAGTAATGAAATTGGCGGTACAGTCGTTGTCGAAGTAGCAGGGCAAACAATTACAACGACAGTGGCAAGTGATGGAACGTGGCAGTTTGTTGTTCCCCTTGATATTAGCGACGGCAGCTACACAGTTACCGCTACAATTACGGATGATGCTAATAATACGCAAACAGTAACAACACCCATCACTGTCGATACGGTTGATCCTGTTGTCACACTGGATGCGCTTGTATTAGGTAATTCCAGTACGCCAGTTATTTCTGGCACATCGACAGAACCACAAGGTACGCTTGTCGATGTTAGCGTTACAGATAGTAATGGCGATATTCAAACATTGACGGCAACAGTACAAATCGATGGTACTTGGCAAGTAACGCCCAGTGATTTGCCTGATGGTAACTATAGTGTGACCGCGAGTATTACCGACTCTGCGGGTAATTCAGGTAGCGCTTCAGATACCGGTGCAATTGATACCTTCGCGCCAATTCTTGTCATTAATGGTCTTGGCACAATAAACGACACCACACCAACCATTAGTGGGACAACGAGCGAACCACAGGGTAGCACGGTGAACATAACCGTTGAAAATGACGGTAATACCTATCCGCTTACTGCAACAGTGCAAGCAGATGGTAGTTGGTCTGTCGATGTATCACCTGCTTTAACAGATGGTGCAGTCAGTATTACTGCAAGCATTACTGATGCGGCAAGTAATACGACAACGGCCACTGAAACAGCGACTCTTGATAGTAATGCACCTACCATCGCTGTTGACGCACTATCAGTGACGAACAATACAACACCGACTATCTCTGGCACCAGTGATGCCGCAGATACCACGCAGGTGACTGTGAATGTTGAAGATGCACTTGGCAACATTCAGACCGTCTTTGCAACCGTAACAGGGGGTGTATGGAGTGTGCAATTACCGACACCATTAAGCGAAGGTAGTTTTAGTATTACAGCGAGTGTGACCGAAGGCGGGTTAACAGGCACTGCCACACGCAGTGGTGAAATCGACCTAACGGCACCTCTATTCAGTGTTAATACACCAGATGTAACAAATGATACAACTCCTACAATCAGTGGCACCAGTGATGCTCCGCAAGGTACCTTAGTATCAATAACCGTAACAGATGCGCTCAATAATGAAGTCACAGCGAGTGCAATTGTTGGTGCAAGTGGTAATTGGTCTGTTGCACTTGCTTCCCCCTTGCTGAGGGAGCTTATACAATTGATGCAAGTATTACAGATGCTGCGGGTAATACAGCAATAGATTCGGCATCGGGTAGCATAGACATAACACCTGCAGATGTAACGATTGATCCAATCGCCGTGACAAGTGATTTAACACCAAGCGTGACAGGTAGTGCAACAGGGGCTACAGCAGGGAGTTTGGTGATTGTTACATTTGTTGATTCTGTGGGAGTAAGTCACAGTGTTGAAACAACATTAGATGCAAACCTAGAATGGCAGGTTGAGGCAACACAAAATCTTGCTGAAGGAGCATACACAGTAACAGCAGTTGTCAGAGACAGTGCTGGTAACGATGGTTCTATCTCAACAACGGCGGTGATTGATACGATTGCACCTACTATTAGTATCAACGCGAGTAGTTTGATACTCACAAATGATTCAACACCAACAGTGAATGGTACGTCTGATCTCGCTAACAGCAATATTATTGTTACTTTCACCGCAGCTGGTGGCGTAACGCATAGTGTTGCGGCTGTGACAGATGTGAACGGCGACTGGCAAGCAACCGCGACTCAAGCTCTTGCTGATGGTACTTACTCTGTTGCTGTAAGTATCACTGATGAAGCTGGAAATACTGGAACAGACAGTAAAACCGGCGGAGAAGTTGATACGGTTGCACCAGAACTTTCAATCGTACCGTCATTCTTATTAGGTAACTTGGTTTCGCTCTCTGGTACCTCAGATTTACCTGAGGGCAGCGTTATCTCAATTACGAATCACTTAGTGGGAGGAGGCGTCAGCGCACCCTATACAGCCACTGTTGATGCAAATGGGGATTGGCAAGTCCTTAACTTATCTGTTTCATTACTAACGCTTGCTTATGTTGAGGCATCAGCAACCGATGCCGCAGGCAATACCACAACCATATCTAGCATTGATTACAGTAACGACCCTAGTTTAGATGCGTTTAATGTAACTAATTATAATCCAGGCGTTTTAGGACTTCTTCTCCCATCAGCTTCAGGGGAGGCAGAACCAGGCACAGAAGTTTATGCCATTGGTTCTAACTTGGTTGGGCTTAATTTATTAAATATTGTTGATTTATCTTTACTTAATTCAGCACCTACAGTCACCGCAGATAGTAATGGTGATTGGTTTATTAGCTTGTCTGTATTAGATCTAGGTAATGAATATTACTTTGCAATCGTCGATCCTGTAACAGGTGACTTCATTGTTAAAAATACCGAAAATGATTTAGTGGGCACTGGGGTACTCGATACTGAGCCAGATGGGGGGCTTATTGGTTTAGGCAGTGAACCTTTGTTAGCTGATTTTGATGAGAGTGAAGAGCAAATGGCACAAGGAACTGAGCCTCAACCACTTGGCGAAAGTATTGATTTGAGTTTGGTTATGACAGACACAAGTACAGATTCTACTATTGCTGAGGGGGCGGCACCACTTGAACTGAGTATTGATGATGTACTCACCGATAGTGAGCAAACGGATGTACTTGCTCTTGATACTGGCAGTGAAAGTCAAAGTTTGGCATTCAATGGTGAGCCCGAAGTGACATCAGACGCAGCAAATGATATTCAAAATGACTCTGAGGAGTTAATTAAGAAACTCATCGAAGGCGGCAATAACGCTATCGATATTTAAAACGAGTTACTAAATACAAATAAAGCGCGATTTATCGCGCTTTATTTTTGACTCTGAACAGCTTATTTTAGTAGATATGGTTTTAGGTTTTGCTTAGGAAACTCACGAGTAAAGCTTACTTTGTAGTCGCGACTTTATGTCGCGTTATTTATAAGCAATAACTTGGAGCAATAATCAGGTTTACAGCGCCATCTTTTCGGCAAATAGCAAAGTGGCTTATCAGAGGGGGCTATCAATTTGTGAGGTTGTCGTAATAAAGGAGAGATAACCCAAACGCATTACGCTTTTAGGTTATGTACAATTTTATTCTCGCCCTGAATAACACTGCCACCTTGATCATAGGTCATAGACGATGGTGCACCAATTAAAATATCTTTTAATTGTTTTACACTTAGTTGGGCTTGATGTGCGGCATGTGCATTGACATCGTTTTTCTTTTTGCAATTTGTAAGAAGCTCATTCACCTGCGTGATAAGTGAAGAAACGTCTTCATCTTGAGCATCATTTTTACTCACAAGCACCTGAACTTCTTTATCAAGCGTTTGAATTTTTTGTAATAAGGCGATTTTTTGTTGGGCAATCTCTTTTAAACCTTCACCTCGTTTTGAGGCAATGGCTGTTAGCTCATCATCTAAAAGCGCAGCAATAGACTCTAAATAAGAGACTTGCTGTGTTAATTTGCTGGCAATTAAATGGTTATGATCAGCCATAAACGTCAAACTCGAATGCTGCGATGTTCTTTGCTAGTTTTTCAGTATCAATTTGATACTTTCCTTCGCTGATTGCTTTTTTCAACTCAGCGACTTTTGTACTGTCAAAACCAGATGACTGCTCAGCCTTTTCTTGCAAAGATTTTAATTGCTTTGCTTGCGGCGTTAAACTCACTGAATCTGCACTGGCTTTAGGCGCAGCTGATTTAGCCGTTTGCGTGTTAAGGTTATCTTTTTGTAAATCAAGCTGTTTTTGCTTGGTATTCGTCAACACAGATGTTTGCTGACTATTATTATTGACGTTGCTTACCATTATTTTGACCTATACATTACCCAACATATGCCTTGGTATCGGCAGGCACACAAGATACTTTAACATAAATATTAAAAATTAAATATTCACCTGTACAGACTCGACACCATCCACGCGTGCATTTAATACTTTACCTGATTTTTTGTTTTTTACACGTACTAATTCATCAAGCGTACCATCTTCTAAAGCAACACCTGTTGTTTTGATTCTAAGTCCACGTATCGCTGCAATGATGGTTACATTATCCCCTTTGCACACCATACAAATATGGCTCATGACAATCGGAAGACCGCTGCGGATATTACGTTTGCTCCGACTTCCTATTAGCACTGATTCATCTTGAATATATTGCGTACGAACAAATTGTTTAGGCTTCATTTCAAGACGCAGATGTTCAGCTTTAATAACCTCTCCACGAGTTAAATTGGTTGTTACTACTACCACAGGCTCAAGTTCAATAATTCTGACATGCACATACTGCGTCCAACTATTTAAGTCTTCGCATTTAAGTTGTACGGTTACCTGCCGATTAAAAGGAGGTTCAGTCGGAACGGTTTTACTCAGCGGTAACTGACAAGGCCTATCAGGGATTCGGCTATCAAGAGGCAGTGCGCTGACTTGTGGTGTTGAATCCAGATCAGTTATTTGTTCGCTGATAAAATCGATAGCGATTTGTTGAAGTTGCTGGTGATTATAGACTTCAGCGTGAAGTTGCGTACTAAGCAACAGGCTAGCAAGAAAATAAAAAACACTGTATCTTCGGCTTTTTTTTAACAAACTCATCATGTTTCGACTATGCTTATGGTTGAAAACAAGGTATAAATATTTTGCGTCAAAAAACAGACGCTTTGTAACCTTATGTAGCTTTAACACAAAGAAAGCAATTATTGTTCCGACTCTGGTTGTTTATCTTTAGGAGATTGAAATGGCAGGCATTTTAGACTCAGTTAACCAGCGTACTCAGTTGGTTGGGCAAAACCGCCTTGAATTACTATTATTCAAACTCAGAGGGCGTCAACGCTTTGGTATTAACGTGTTTAAAGTAAGAGAGGTTTTACAATGCCCACCGCTTACAAACATGCCAAAATCAAACGCCTATATCCGTGGTGTGGCCCATATTCGAGGTCAAACTATCTCAGTTATCGATTTATCTATGGCTGTTGGCGGTCCTGCGATTGAAAATATTAAAGATAGTTTTATTATCATTGCGGAATACAATCGCTCAGTTCAAGGCTTTTTAGTCGGTGGTGTTGAACGTATTGTAAATATGAATTGGGAAAAAATTATGCCTCCGCCATCAGGCGCTGGCCGTTATTCGTATTTGACAGCCGTTACCGAAATTGAAAACGAGCTGGTAGAGATCCTTGACGTTGAAAAGATTCTTAACGAGATTTGCCCGGTTAATACTGAGGTCAGCGCTGAGGTTGTGGGCGAAGGCGAAATTCAAAAAGATTTAGGCGAACGCATTGTCTTTATTGCTGATGATTCTGCGGTAGCAAGAAACCAAGTTAAGCGTGCACTTGAGCCATTAGGTGTGCAAACTGAACTTGCTAAAAATGGTAAAGAAGCGTTACTCAGGCTACGTGAAATTGCTGAACTTGACTGTCAAAACAACATCACTGAACGTGTTGGGTTGCTGATATCTGATGTTGAAATGCCTGAAATGGACGGTTATACCCTAACAGCAGAAATAAAAGCCGATCCAAAATTATCACCGCTACATGTTATTTTACATACATCGCTGAGTGGTGTATTTAATCAAGCAATGATTGAAAAAGTGGGTGCGGATGATTTTATTGCAAAGTTTAACCCTGATGAATTAGCGAGAGCTGTTAAAAAATGGGTTCACTGTGATTAATAATTTATAGGTGGTATTACTTTGGAAAATAAGCACTTACAACAAAGCGAATACGATCAATTTCGCTCTTTTTTAGAGCAACAATGTGGGATTGTGTTAGGTGATAATAAACTTTATTTAGTTAAGAGTCGCCTAGCCCCATTGATGGCTCGCTTTAGTGTGGAATCGTTATCACAGCTTGTGAGCAAAACATTAAGCCCTCATGAGAGGCAGTTACGTGCCGCAGTTGTTGATGCGATGACGACAAACGAAACACTTTGGTTTCGTGATCAATACCCCTTTGAGTTACTTAAAACTAAATTGTTTCCTGAATTTAAAGACTTGCGTAGACCGGTGAAAATTTGGTCTGCGGCAAGCTCTTCTGGTCAAGAGCCTTACTCGATAGCTATGTCGGTTGCTGAGTTTCAGTCTAAGCAACCTGGTGTTTTAAAAATGGGTGCGCAGATTATCGGTACTGATATTTCAAATACTATGCTTGATATGTGTAAGAATGCAGAATACGACTCACTTGCCCTCGCACGAGGCTTGTCGATGGAAAGGCGGCAAAAGTTCTTTAAGGATAGTGGCAATGGTATGGCGCAGGTGGTTGATCCAATAAGAAAAATGGTCAGTTTTAGGCATCTAAACTTATTAGATTCTTATGCCTTGATGGGCAAGTTTGATATTATTTTTTGCCGCAATGTACTGATTTACTTTTCACCAGAGGTTAAGGCAAAAATTATTGCGCAATTTGCGCAGGCACTTAACCCTAAAGGCTATTTATTTTTAGGTGCATCTGAGTCAATGGCAGGTTTAAGTGATAGTTTTGATATGGTACGTTGTAATCCAGGTATCATCTACCAGAAGAAATAATTCCCTCCTAGCAACCTAACGATTAGGTTGCTATATTTTATTTATTTTCAATTAGTTATAACCATATTTATAGCCCCCTTAATTTTTGGCTTATCTTTTGCATTATGCTACGCAGAGTCAAATTTTTGGAGATGGTTATGGCTATCAGTTTTGATAAAGCATTCGGTGTTCACCCCCATGCAATGTTGATCCGTTCACAACGTGCTGAGTTATTAGCGACGAATATCGCTAATGCTGATACGCCGGGCTACAAGGCAAAAGATGTGGATTTTGCATCTGCATTAAAAGCGGCAAAAAGCAACCAACAAAGCGGCAACACTATGGTACGTACAAACGAGAAACACCTTGCGGGTGGTAGTCGTTTTGTTGGTAACTCAGAAATGTTTCGCACGCCAAATCAAGCAGATACAGGTGATGGTAACTCTGTTGATATACAAGTGGAACGAAACTTGTATGTACAAAACTCATTAGAGTATCAGGCAAGCCTGCAATTTATGAGTAGTAAAATTAAAGGCCTTAAAAAAGCCCTCGGTAGTCAAGGAGCTTAATCATGAGTTTATATAATGTTTTTGATATTTCAGGTACGGGGATGAGTGCACAAAATGTGCGTTTAAATACCACGGCGAGTAATATCTCAAATGCAAATACGATTAGCTCAAGTCAAAATGAGACTTACCGAGCGCGCCATCCTGTGTTTGCCGCTGAACTAACAAAAGCGTCAGCATCACAAAGCAATCCTCAGGGCTCTTCTGTTGGCGTTAAAGTACTGGGTATTGTAGAGAGCGACAAGCCCCTGCAAATTGAATATAACCCGAATCATCCAAGTGCAGATGAAAACGGTTATATCTACAAGCCTAATGTTAACGTCGTAGAAGAAATGGCTAATATGATTTCTGCCTCTCGCTCTTATCAAACAAATGTGCAAGTTGCTGATGCAGCAAAGCAAATGTTAAGTAAAACACTGTTGCTTGGGCAGCGGTAACCGAGGATAAGTTATGAGTAACGACATCAGCAGTGCGTCATCCACGTATTTAGATAACTTACGTTGGCAAGACAATCAAACGAAAACAGAAGAGAAAGATGACACATTAACACAAGAAGATTTCTTCTCGTTATTAACTCAGCAGTTATCGTTTCAAGATCCGAGTAAGCCCGCTGACAATGATCAAATGATTGCTCAGATGACAAACTTTACCATGGCAGAAGGTATTTCAAATCTTAATAGTAAATTTGAATCCCTTACGGCTTCGATGACATCTAACTCGGCACTACAAGCATCTACTTTAGTGGGTAAACAAGCGTTGCTTGAGTCAAATATGTTGGATTTAAATGAAACGGGTGTTTCTAAAGGATCTGTTGTTGCAGAAAAACCGGTAGATAAGTTAACACTACGTATTGAAGACGAATCGGGCCAACTTGTCAGAACCATTGAGTTAGGTGCGCAATCTGCTGGTGCAATTCGTTTTGAATGGGATGGCGAAAATGAAGATGGTGAACGTTTGCCTCCTGGCGAGTACAAAATCAAAGCCGAGGGAAGTGTTAATGGTGACTATACTAGCTTACCGATAGCGACTTTCAAGAACATTGAGAGTGTCAACATTAATGGTTCGAGCGGCATTATTATAAATACTAAAGAAGGCGCGGTTAGGCTAACTGATGTAGCAGAAATCGCTTAATTATACAGATTAATTAGTTAGCCAAGTGCTACAGATTGACACTTTAGAGGTGAATTATGAGCTTCAATATTGCATTAACCGGACTTGCTGCCGCGCAAAAAGATTTAGATGTAACAGCAAATAATATTGCGAACGTTAATACGACAGGCTTTAAAGAATCACGAGCTGAATTTGCAGATGTATATGCATCTTCAGTGTTTAGCTCAGGTCGAACTAAAAATGGTGACGGTGTGCAAACAACCATGGTGGCTCAACAGTTCCATCAGGGGTCACTACAGTTTACTAATAACTCGCTTGATTTAGCCATCACTGGTGAAGGTTATTTCGCGATGAGCCAAGAGCTAGGTGCTCAAGATTTTACTTATACGCGCGCTGGTGCCTTTAAGCTAAATAAAGATAACTTTGTTGTTGATGCTAAAGGAAACTACTTACAAGGTTTCCCTGTGGACCCTGCAACAGGCGATACAACGTCAGTGAGCTTAAGTACCTCTTCAGCTATTCAAATCCCAGACTCATCAGGCTCGCCGCGTTCAACAAATAACGTGTATTCATCGTTCAATCTAGATTCACGTTCTACTACGCCAACAGTGACGCCTTTTGATCCTGAGACAAGTGCGTCGTATAACAGTTCGACATCGACAACGATATATGACTCACTGGGTGAGCCGCACGTATTACAGCTTTATTTTGTTAAAACAGATGCGACTGTAACGGGGAATGACAATGAGTGGCAAGTGTATGCTACGCTTGATGAGAAATCATTTAGCCCAGCAGGTGTTGAAGAAACAGCAGCACCTTACACACCATTATCGACATTTCAATTTGATTCAAGTGGTTTGCCATTAAACACAAATGGTGCACCAAACACAGATGCTACCTTCAACCCACTTTCTATCCCAAATGGTGCGGGTGCTGGGGTTGGTTTATCTGACTTATTATCAAATGGTGCGAGTTTCCCTGAAGACGTTAATATTAACTGGCGTGATGAAGCAGGTACTACGAATAAAATACCAACCCAGTATGCCAGCCGCTTTGAAGTGAAAGCACTTGAACAAGATGGCGCAACAGTGGGCCGCCTAGCAGGTATTGATATTGGCACAGATGGTAAGGTTGTTGCTTCGTACAGTAATGGTGATACCTCATTCCTAGGGCAAGTTGCCATGGTTCGTTTTTCTAATTCACAAGGCTTACAACAAGTGGGCGATACATCGTGGAAGAAAAGCTTAACCTCTGGTGAGCCTATTGCTGGGGAGCCAGGTTCAGGTACACTTGGTACTGTGAATTCTTCTGCTCTTGAGCAGTCAAACGTGAACTTAACAACTGAGTTAGTTGATTTGATTAGTGCACAGCGTAACTTCCAAGCAAACTCGCGTGCGCTTGAAGTGAACTCAACACTGCAACAAAATATCTTACAGATCCGTTAATAATAGCGGATCTTCAACTCAATCCGACACAAGGGCTGCTCTTTAATAGGCAGCCTTTTTCATTTTAGTCATATAGGCCCACACCGCTACAACAGAGAGCTTTACATTCCATAGGCGCTTAAATAAGGCGTCAATTTTACTTTGGCACTGTTATTGCATTTATCAAATATCGTATTTTTAATGAGTCAATGTTATGGACAAAATGGTCTACATTGCCATGTCGGGTGCTAAGCAAAGTATGCGAGGTCTAGCCCTAAAGGCTAATAACCTAGCGAATGCTAACACCACTGGCTTTAAAGCTGATTTTGCACAAGCCCGCTCTATGCAAGCATTTGGTGAAGGCATGCCTACACGCGTGTTTTCTATGCAAGAGCGACCTGGCTCAAATATGGAGTCGGGTGGGTATGTTGAGACTGGGCGCGATCTTGATGTTGCATTGAGCGATAGAGGTTGGCTAAGTGTTCAAGATGCCTCAGGTAACGAAGCTTATACAAAAGCCGGCACATTAAACATTACTCCCGATGGCGCATTAATGACCAGCCATGGACGTCAAGTTATTGGCGAAGGTGGTCCGATTATTTTGCCACTGCCGATTGAAAAAGTTGAATTTAGTTCTGATGGTTCTATACAAGTTCGACCTCAAGGTGCGCCAGCAAACTTTTTAGAAGTCGTTGACAGACTTAAGGTTATTGAGGCTGACAACACGCAACTTGAAAAAGGTAATGATGGCTTATTTCGGCCAAAACCAGAGACCTTAGTGAATGGTCAATGTACCTTTTGTGATGTGTCAGAAAATGTAGAGGTGTTATCAGGCACACTTGAAATGTCCAATGTGAATCCTGTACATGAAATGGTCGATATGATCAGCCATCAACGCCAATTTGAATTACAAGTTAAATTGATGAAAACAGCGGAAGAGATTGATGAACGTCAAGATCAGCTGTTACGCATCGTTTAATAGCACTGAGAGGGTAGAATTATGAATCCTGCATTGTGGATCAGTAAAACAGGGCTTGATGCCCAACAAACCGATATTTCGGTGATTTCAAATAATCTCGCGAATGCCAGTACGGTAGGCTATAAAAAAAGCCGTGCTGTATTCGAAGATTTACTATATCAAAATATCAATCAGCCTGGTGGTCGCTCATCACAAGATACTGAGATGCCATCAGGTTTAATGCTTGGTGCGGGTGCAAAAGTAGTTGCAAACCAAAAGAACTTTTCGCAAGGTAACATGCTTACTACCGAAAACTCACTCGATTGGATGATTTCAGGCCCCGGCTTTTTCGAAGTACAACTGCCAGATGGAAATATTGCTTACTCACGTAATGGTCAATTTACAACCGATGAAGATGGCCGAATTGTAACCTCTGGTGCGGGTTTCCCTATTCAGCCTGAAATGAATGTTCCTGACGATGCACAATCAATCACTGTTTCACAAGACGGTGAAGTATCCGTGCGGGTGGCAGGACAAGCAGAAAATGTCGTGATTGGTCAGCTTACAATCAGTGATTTTATTAATCCGTCGGGTTTAGAGCCGATGGGGCAAAACCTGTATACAGAAACCGCTGTAAGTGGTGCGCCTGTGCAAGGTAATCCAGGTATTGATGGCTTAGGCACTGTGGTTCAAGGATCACTTGAAACGTCGAACGTTAATGTAACCGAAGAGCTTGTTAATCTGATTGAAACGCAACGAATTTATGAAATGAATTCAAAAGTGATTTCAGCGGTTGATGAAATGCTTAGCTATATTAATCAGCAGCTTTAATGGGTAGGGGGTCGCATGCGTAATATTATCTTAGTCACATCGGCAGCATTTATGTTAGGTGGTTGTATGTCAACACAGAACCACCATGTGGTTCAGGATGACCCTTACTATGCACCTATGTATCCAGAGCCTTCTGCTGAACAAATGGTACCAACAGGTTCATTGTTTGATAGTTATCTGTCAAATGATCTGTATTCAGATAAAAAAGCACTCAGAACAGGCGATATTATTACTGTTAAGTTGCAAGAGTCTACGCAAGCATCGAAAGCGGCAAAAACTGAAACAGATAAAGAAACGGATGCCAGCTTAGATCCGGTTATCGGCTTAGGTGGAAACCCAGTTAATATAGGCGGAGATAGCATCCAGTTTGGCATTGGCTCAGGTTCATCGTTTAAAGGCGATTCAAAGTCAAACCAGTCTAATAGCTTATTTGGTGATATATCCGTCAATGTAATGCGCGTTTTGCCTAATGGCAATTTAGTGATCCGCGGTGAAAAGTGGTTAACCTTAAATACAGGCGAAGAATTTATTCGTTTAGAAGGCTTAGTTCGCCCTGAAGATGTCACTGCCGATAATACAGTCACATCAAATCGCATTGCGAATGCACGAATTCAATATTCAGGAAAAGGGCAAATGCAAGAGTCGCAAAGTGCTGGGTGGCTTTCACGATTCTTCAGCAGTTCACTTTTTCCTTTTTAGAGGTAACACATCATGAATGGGGTTAAATACATCATCGCACTTTGCTTACTTAGTTTGCAGTTTAGTGTGCAGGCTGAGCGGGTTAAAGATGTCTCTATGGTTGAAGGTGTTCGCTCTAACCAATTAGTTGGCTATGGTCTGGTTGTTGGTTTGCCAGGTACTGGTGAGCAAAGCCGTTTTACTGAACAAAGCTTTAAAGCCATGCTCAATGGTTTTGGCATAACTTTGCCGGCGAGTTTAAAGCCAAAAATTAAAAATGTTGCCGCTGTTGCTGTGCATGCAGAACTGCCTGCATTTAGAAAGCCTGGCCAAACAATTGACATCACTGTTTCTTCAATTGGTAGTGCAGGAAGTTTACGTGGCGGTACATTACTGCAAACCTTCTTAAAAGGGGTGGATGGCAACACCTATGCGATTGCCCAAGGTAGCCTTGTCGTCGGTGGGTTAGGGGCAGAAGGTGCTGACGGTAGCCGTGTTATTATCAATACACCCACTGTTGGGCGTATTCCAAATGGCGCAACGGTTGAGAGAGCAGTTAAAAGCCCGTTTATGCAAGGTGACTACATTACCTTTAATTTGAATCGCCCAGATTTCACAACAGCAAAAAGATTAGAGCAAACAATTAATGACTTAGTTGGTCCAAATAGCGCGCAAGCAATTGATGCGGCGTCAGTGAGAGTGCTTGCACCTCGTGATGCATCGCAGCGTGTTGCTTATTTATCAACGCTTGAAAATTTGGAGTTCAAGCCTGCTGACACTGCAGCAAAAATTATTGTTAATTCACGTACAGGCACAATAGTGATTGGTAAGAATGTTAAGTTGCAACCGGCGGCGATAACGCATGGTGGATTAACCGTTACCATTGCTGAGCAGCAAAATGTTTCGCAGCCAAACGCATTTAGCGAGGGTGAAACAGTTGTGACTAATCAAAGTATTATCGATGTTAACCAAGATGATTCTCGTGCATTTGTATTTAATCCAGGAATTAGTCTTGATGATCTGGTGCGTGCTATTAACGAAGTAGGGGCAGCCCCAGGTGACTTAATGGCCATTCTTGAAGCTCTTAAGCAAGCAGGGGCCATAAACGGGCAACTTGTGATTATTTAATTAACTAAAAACGCGCGAAAGCGCGTTTTTAGTCTCTGCGTTATTATTCTACATTCTTTTCTCTTATTTGTTGGCTCATTTTTTGCATTTGATTGGGTATTAATAATTATTGTGTCAAAAAGCTGATGGATACTAATCATCTCGACAAGCAAAACTTTTTTGATTTAGGTAACTTAGACTCATTACGTCAAAGTGCCCTAAAAAATGATGCCTCTAGCGATGCGTCAAAAGAAGCGCTAAAAAAGGCGGCGGCACAATTTGAATCTATCTTCACACAAATGCTCTTGAAGAGCATGCGTAAAGCGAATGAAGCGTTCGAAGATAAAGACAGTCCTTTTAACACCAGTGGCGTAAAGTTTTTTGAAGAGATGCATGATCAGCAGCTATCAGTCGAGCTGTCTTCAAATGGCTCATTGGGTTTAGCAGATCTTATTGTTCAGCAGTTATCGCCTGATGGCAAAAAATTTATGCCAGGCTCTGTGCTTAGAACAACAACTGAGTTTAACAGTGATAGACGTGCAAGTAGTGTTGAACAGCCAGATACGACGACTAAAGCTGTCGAGACTACGTCAGCCAATGAACAAACTGAAAATCGCTTTGATGATGCTGAATCATTTATCAGCACGGTGTGGGAACATGCTAAAAATGCAGCTGAGAAAATTGGTTTAAATCCTGCTGTCATGGTTGCGCAAGCAGCCCTTGAGACAGGTTGGGGAAAACACATTATTAGTAAAGCAGACGGCACCAGTAGTAACAACTTATTCAATATTAAATCTGATAAAAGCTGGCAAGGTGACAAAGCAAGCAAACTTACTTTGGAGTTTGAGCAAGGTGTGCCTGTTAAGAAACAAGCCAGTTTTCGTTCTTATCAATCAATTAAAGAAAGTGTTCATGATTTTGTGGATTTCCTCAATGAGAATCCTCGTTATCAAGAAGCACTTGAAAACACCGCAGAGCCTGCAGCATTTTTAGATTCTTTACAAAAAGCAGGTTATGCAACAGACCCAAATTATGCCGATAAAATAAAGCAGGTGCTAAAGCGTGTTGAGCTTCAAAGTGTTGCTGCTTCATTGGTACGTTAAGGAGTAAGCCCTCATGTCATTTAATATTTATGACATTGCAAATGCTGGTATAAGAGCAAACTCACAGTTGCTGCAAACCACCAGTAAAAATATAGCCAATGTTAATACAGAAGGCTATGTACGTGAGCGAACAGAATTTACTACCATGATCGACAATCAAGTTGGTCGTGGTGAAACTTATCGTTTACTCAATGAGTTTGCGCAAAAACAGCTCAATCGTGACACGTCAAGTAAAGCATTTTTTGACCAATTTGTAACTGAAGCAAGCCGCATGGATAGCTTATTTTCAGAAGAGTCAAATAGTGTATCAACCAGTGTTAATTCGTTTTTTAATAATATTCAAGAAAGCCTAAATCAGCCATCGTCAAATGTTGCGCGTTCTTTAGTGATGACAGATGCACAGAATCTAATTGATCAAATGGATAGACTATCGGGGATTGTTTCAGAGCAAAAAGCGGTTGTGAATGAGCAGTTAGAAATCTTTTCCGAAGAAGCGAATAATTTAATTCAAAGTATAAGTGAACTGAATTCACAAATTGTTGCTGTTGATGGCACTGACCGTGAGTCACTTTCAAGTAGCCTTTATAATGAACGTGATAAAGCGATTCGTGATTTATCTGAATTAATTGATATTGAAACGTTGGATGGAAGTAACGGTGAAAAGCAAGTTTATTTAGGCACAGGCGAAGCCTTAGTTATGGAAAATGGTACATTTAATTTATTTTCTTTAACAGGCGATCCTGATCCGAGTTTTCAAGAACTTAAGTTAGATGTCAATGGTGGCAAAGCTGTGCAGCTTGAGGTAGATACGGGTAAATTAAAAGGCAAAATTGGTGGTCTTTTATCATTTCGTGATGACATCCTCGTGCCGGCACACAACCAGCTTGGTCAAATGGGGTTGGCGCTTGCTGATGCATTCAACCAACAGAATCACCTAGGTATGACTGCAAATGGTGAAATGGGCGGAGATATTTTTGCTATCCCTTCAACCAATGGCCTTGCGTATCAGGCAAATACGGGTAACGCATCAATGACGGCAACTGTTGAAGCTGGGTTTGGTAGTTCACTACCAGCCAGTGATTTTGTGATTAGTTATACCAGCCCTACGACAGTGGAAATCCAAGCGGTTGATAATAAAGGTGAGCCAATTGGTGCAGTAACAACCGCAGATGTTGTGGGTGGGGTTATTGACTCTTCAACTATTACACCTGCCGGTGGTGAGTCATTTGGTTTAGAGCTCAATGTTTCTGGCACGGCGAATGTCGGTGATAAGTTTATGGTTAAATTAAACTCTCACGCTTCTGGCAATTTAGAGCTGGCTACAAACAGACCCGAAGACTTAGCGCTTGCATCGCCTATTCGTACTGCTAATGATATCAACAACACCAGTGATGCCAGTATTTCTGCCGGAACAGTAACCGATGCAGGCTATTTTGGTTCTCCAGTCAGTTTACCTAATGGCAGTATTACAATTTCTAAAACTGCAGAGCCAGATGAATATACAGTGTCTGATGGGGTTAATACTGAAACATTCAACGGAACACCGCCATTAAAAAATGTACTTTCAGCTGCAGGCGGTAATTTTGTAAATTACGGTTTTGATTTCGATATAGAAGGTACACCTGCTTTAGGTGATACATTTACTGTGGAAGCAAATGAAGGCGGAATTGACGATAACCGTAATGGTTTATTGCTTGCTGATATTCAGAATTCAAATATCGTGAGACGAAATGTTGACGGCTCAGCAGATAATAATCATCAGACCGTTAATCAAGCCTATACTGGTTTAGTGTCTGATATTGGTGTTGTTACAGGGCAAGCTCAAACGAATGGCGCGGCTTTTACAGCGTTGGCTGAGCAATCTGAAGCATGGTATGAGTCTTTGTCGGGTGTAAACCTAGATGAAGAAGCTGCTAACTTGCTTCGTTTTCAACAATCTTATGCGGCGTCTGCACAAGTGCTTGCGACTGCCCGTTCAGTTTTTGATACCTTATTAAGTGCGGCGAGGTAATTATGCGTTTATCTAATAATTTAATGTACCAAAGCAGTATCAACAAAATTCTTGAAGGGCAGCAAGGTGTTGCTAATGCACAAGAGCGCGTGAATACTGGACAAAAATATTTATCGACTTCAGAAAGCCCGTCTGCCTACTCGCAAGCATCTTTATTTACAAATAAAATCCAGACAAACGAGCAGTATACTAAAAATATTAATCAACTGAATGGCCGATTAGAAACAGAAGAGAGTGTACTACAAAATATTAATACCACCATTCAGGCTGCGCAAGAGCTAACAATTCGTGCCGGTAATGGAGCAATGAGCCAAACAGACTTACAAACCATTGCCAGCGAGCTGGAGGAGCTGCAAAAGTCTTTGCTCAGCTCAATGAATAGCCAATCTGAAGATGGCAAGTATATTTTTTCTGGTTATCAAGATAGCACGCAAACATACAGCCTGAATACGCTAACTGGCTTATATGAATATCAAGGCGATCAGGGACAGCATAAAGTAACAATAGCTAAAGGTGTTGATGTTCGCTCAAGTGATAATGGTTTTACTGCGTTCGAAAAAGTGAATGCCCGCCTTGATGTGGTATCAAATGAGGGAACAGCGGCAGGCGGTGTTACATCGGGTACAGTGTATGTCAAAAAACAAGCTGATTTTGATAAGTTCCATCAAGCGAATTACGACTTGAACCCGACGGCATTGCCTGCAGATAATACATTTCAAGTCGAACTTGTTCCGGGTGTTAACCCTGGTGACCCTGACACCTATGTTATTAATGATGGCTATGGTAATCCAATCACCCCAGCAGTGACTGGTGAATACACAGGCGAGCCAATTGAATATGCCGGTATGGAGTTTAAGCTAGAGGGCGCAGCCCCTGGTACGTTTGATTTTTCGTTGCAACAACCGCAAAAAGAAAATGTACTCAATACCATGCAAAACCTGATCACTAGCCTTAATAGTGGTCTTGAAGGCGATGAGCTGCACGATGCACTCGCTGATGGCTTAGTACAATTACAAAATGCCAGTGATCAAGTTGTGTTTACCCAAGCAAGTTTAGGTGCCCGCATGAACTTGGTTGAACAAGTGACGGATTCAAATAGCGCGTTAGATATTAATAATAAAGAGAGTAAAGCAAACCTAGTTGAAGTAGACATGGCCGAAGCGATTAGCGACCTAACGAAACATGAAACAGCGTTGCAGGCATCACAAGCAACTTTTGGGCGCTTAGCCAACTTAACATTGTTTGATTATTTATAGTGACAAAACATCGGAAATAGTTTGCCTATTTCTAAAAAAGCCAGTGGCAATAAATTGTCACTGGCTTTTTTATTATAAGCTTTATTATAAAGAGTCAATTAAAAGTTATTATAAAACAAGATGTTAAAATTTATTTTTGAGCTGGCACGCTTCCTGCTTTATGTGTTTTACAAAGCGCGTGGTTCCTCACATTATCATTGGACCACAGCCTAATTAAAACTAGGAGATGGTAAAATGGCATTAACAGTCAATACTAATGTGTCGTCACTAAACGCACAGCGTAATCTGAATAAATCAAGTCAAGGTTTAACAACCTCAATGGAACGCTTAGCGTCAGGTATGCGTATTAATAGCGCCAAAGACGATGCTGCGGGCCTACAAATTTCAAACCGTTTAACATCACAAATAAACGGTCTTGCAGTCGCACAGCGTAACGCAAATGATGGTATCTCAATGGCGCAAACAGCTGAAGGTGCGATGCAAGAGTCTACCAGTATCTTACAACGTATGCGTGAGCTTGCGCTTCAAGCTGCAAATGGTTCAAACTCAGCAGAAGATAGAGACGCGCTACAGCAAGAAGTTACAGCATTACAAACAGAATTAACTCGTATCTCTGATACAACAACGTTCGGTGGTGTACAGCTACTCGATGGAACCTTTGGCACTAAGCAATTCCAAGTGGGCTCAGATGCGAACCAAACGATTGATGTAACACTTGAGAGCACAGCTGCGGGTGATATCGGCTCACATGAAGTGAAAGGTGGTGGGTCAGTTTTTGGTGAGTTTAATAACTCAACACTTGCAACAGAGTTTGCTAATGGTACTGGTGGCAGCGTAACTTTCTCTGGTTATAAGGGTGCTTATACACATACCTATGCAAATACACAATCAGCAGTGGATGTGGCTGAGGCAATTAATGCAGAAAATACAGGTATTGAAGCAAAAGCCTATGTGAATGTAACAATCGACAATTTAGGTGTTGATGATGATGGTACTTTAAACGTAGGTACTAAATCTTATGATTTAGCAACGTTTGCGGGTAACGCGGAACGTTTATCTGAAGAGCTTGCTAAAGATGGCTTTAATGTAAAATTTGATGCAGATACAGGCTCTATTGATCTAACTGCTGAAGGTGTGAATGGGGTTGAAATCACAGGTTCAACGCTACCAGGTGCTACGGTGCAGTTAGATGGTAATGCAACAGCAGCTGATGTGAGTAAAACGTCTGAACTAAGACTTACCTCAACTCAACAGTTTACAGTGGGTGATGATGGTACGGCAGACGCGGCAGAACTTGTTGCAGGAACTGCCTCTACGTTATCTACTGTTAAAGATATTGATATTGCATCGTCTCAAGATGGTGCGCAAAGTGCTATTGATGTTATTGACTCGGCAATTGCACAAATTGACAGTATTCGAGCTGGACTTGGTGCGGTACAGAACCGTTTTGGTCACACAATTAGTAACTTAGCGAATGTTGCTGAAAACGTATCGGCTTCACGTAGCCGTATTCAAGATACTGATTTTGCAACAGAAACAGCGCACATGACGAAAAACCAAATCTTGCAACAAGCGGGTACGTCAATTTTGTCGCAAGCGAATCAAATACCACAAGCAGCAATCAGCCTATTGGGTGGCTAACATTAGTTGTTATTCTAAAAACGCACTCACTGAGTGCGTTTTTTGTTTTAAGCGTCAGATCTTTTACTATCCTAGGTGGATATCGATAATTAGATTTTGCCAAAGAGCTTACGGGCAACTTTATCTTGAAATAGCTATTAATAAGTACGATGAGTAATAGTTGTGACTCTTGGTCGCACGGTTTTATTAAGCATCACTGCATTAGTAGAAAACGTAATAATGGCTCTTTTAAGCGATAAATGTAGGGATTGAATGCAAAACATCTTCTTTAAATAGACGGTTTAATGAATAATAAAATTCAATAATTTTAAACAGTTAAATTATTTTCTAATAAAAATATCATTTTTTTTGAAAAAAAGTCTAAAGATAAATCTTCACCTGCCGTTAACTTAACCAGTACAGAGCTTGAACATACAATTGTGAAAGTTCTTGGTTAAATCAATACAGATATATTACGAAAGTAATCAGGAGTTTTATCATGGCTTTATCAGTAAATACAAATGTATCTTCATTAAATGCTCAACGTAACTTGTCTCGTTCAAGTGAAGGCTTAGCAACTTCAATGGAACGTTTAGCATCAGGTATGCGTATCAACAGCGCAAAAGATGATGCGGCTGGCCTACAAATTTCAAACCGTTTAACTTCACAGGTAAATGGTCTAGCAGTAGCACAACGTAATGCTAACGACGGTATCTCAATGGCACAAACTGCTGAAGGTGCGATGAATGAGTCAACAAGTATCCTTCAACGTATGCGTGAGCTAGCACTACAATCAGCTAACGGTTCAAACTCTGCTGAAGACCGTGATGCACTTCAAGAAGAAGTTGTAGCACTACAAACAGAATTAACACGTATCGCTGATACAACGACATTCGGTGGTGTAAAACTACTAGATGGTAGCTTTGGTACAAAACAGTTCCAAGTTGGTTCAAATGCAAACCAAACAATTGACATCACATTAGATGGTACAAGCTCAACGGATCTTGGTGCAAATGAAATCAAAGGTGCAGGTACTACTTTTGGTGTAGTAGCAGCAGATACACTTGCAGCCGGTAATGTTCCAACAGCGGGTGATGTAACATTCTCTGGTTATAAAGGTGCAGCAACAATCGCTGTAGGTGGAACTGACTCTGCGAAAGACGTTGCAGATGCTTTAAATGCTGAAAACACAGGTATTGAAGCTGAAGCATATGTTGAAGTACAGATTGCTGCGCTTAGTGTAGACGACGACGGTACACTGAATATTGGTGATGAGTCTTATGACCTAGCTGATTACGCAGGTAACACTGAGCGTTTATCTGAAGACCTTGCTAAAGCTGGTTTTGATGTAACTTACGACGCAGACGCAAATACAATTGACCTAAAAGCAACTGATGTTGATGGTGTTGAGATTGTTGGTTCAACTGCGGGTACTGTTACTTTAGGTGGTACTGCAGCGGGTACGGGTGATGTATCTAAAACATCAGAGCTTCGCCTAACATCAACTCAGTCGTTCACAGTGGGTGATGACGGTACTGCGGATACAGCTGAGCTACTATCTGGTGCAACTTCAACGTTGAATGATGTTAACAGCATCGATATTTCAACAAGCCAAACATCTGCTCAAGAAGCAATTGATGTTATTGACTCGGCAATTGCACAGATTGATAGCCAACGTGCGAGCCTAGGTGCGGTTCAAAACCGTTTTGGTCACACAATCAGCAACCTTGCAAACATCTCTGAAAACGTATCTGCTTCACGTAGCCGTATTCAAGATACTGACTTTGCAACAGAAACTGCGCACATGACTAAAAACCAAATCTTGCAACAAGCAGGTACATCAATCTTGTCGCAAGCGAACCAATTACCACAAGCAGCGCTTAGCTTAATTGGTTAATAGTGTGATTAGTTACAACAACTAATGGTTAAGTCAGCATTAGTTAACTAAAATAAAAAGGAGATTGGCTTAGCTAATCTCCTTTTGTTGTATTAGCCATAGGGTAAAATGTTTAAGGAGGCGTTATGAGTGCAATAACCCAAAGCCCTGATTTTGCAGTGGCTCCGCAAAAAGCTGATGATAAGTTAGCTGCGAGTCCACAACTGACAGCAACGGCGGTTGATGAATCAAATAAAACGGAAAATACACTTCAACAACAAACAGAGCAAAATAATCAACAAGTGCAACAAAGCGGTGAAAAAGATGAGTTGGGCCGCGAGCAGCTTGAGAAAATGGCGCAACAATTGCAAGACTTCATGGGCGAAATGAATCGCAGTTTGCAGTTTCAAGTTGATGAAGAGTCGGGCCGTGATGTTATTAAAGTGGTTGATAAAAACAGTGGTGAGCTAATTAAGCAATACCCATCTGAAGAAGTGTTGAGCCTAGTGGCTAAACTTTCAGAAACCGCTGGTTTTTTAATTGATCAAACAGCTTAGCTTTTTGCTACTTTGATTTAAATAGGTAATTAAGAGGATGTGTTATGGCTATTTCATTTAATGGTTTAGGTTCAGGTTTAGCAGTATCAGATATTGTTGATGCGTTAGTTAATGCTGAGCGCACCCCTTTTACTTCACGTTTAAATAAAAGAGAAGCAACGTTAACAACGGATATTTCAGCAGCTGGTGCACTCAAATCAGCACTTGAAAAACTGCAAACCTCAATGGAAGCATTGGGCGATGTTGAAAACTACCAAAGAAGAAGTATTTCTGGTGGTGATGACTTTCTTTCCGTTGAGTCAGATAAAGATGCTCAGCCTGGTGGTTATAATGTAAAGGTTGATGCGCTCGCACAAGCACATAAGCTGTCATCACCAGCTTTTGCTGCGGATGAGCCGATTGGTAGTGGCGTTATTACCATTAGCTCAGGCGAGAATAGTTTTTCTACTGTATTGTCACCAACAAATACATTAGAGGATTTACGAGACCAAATAAATAATGGTCCATTCACGGGCACTGATAGTAATGACTCTGTGACAGCAACAATAGTAACAACGGACGCTGGACAGCATTTAGTATTAACAAGTAAAGAAACCGGTGAAGAAAATGCCATCAGCATTACAGTGCAAGATGGTGATGGTAACAACTCTGATACAGGTGGTCTTTCTCGCTTAGCATATGATGTATCAGATGCCGACCCTGCTAATCACGTCACTAACTTAACCGAAGTTGATGCCGCACAGAATGCACAAATTACCATTGATGGCACACTCACCGTGACGAGTAACACAAATGAGTTTAAGAATGTTATCGATGGCGTAGATATTACAGCTAAAAAAGCACATGGCACAGATGATGATGACAGCTCATTAAAAGTTACAGAGAATAATAGCAACATCAAGGCTGGCTTAAACAGTTTTATTGAAAGCTACAATGAGTTACTTGAGCTAAGCAAAAATCTTGGCCGCTCAGGCGAAGACGGAGCTGGTGTTATGGCTGGTGATTCTATGCTTCGTGGTGTGATGTCAAAACTTCGTCAACAGCTAACCAATGAAGTTGGCTTGAGTGATGGCAGTAGCTTGTCATTATCTAAGCTTGGGGTTGAAGCAGACCGTTACGGTAAACTGACCTTAGATACAGAACGCCTAGATGAGCAAGTAAAAGCAGATGTGGATTTAGTTCAAGAATTCTTTTTAGGTGACAATGAAGACGAGGGCGGCTTTGCGCAGTCGTTTGATGAGCTTATGAGCTTTTATACTGACTCTGATGGTATTGTTCAAAACAGAATTGACAGTAAACAAACTCAGTTAGATGGTTTAGATGATGAGCGCATTGATTTTGCAAGAAAAATGGAATCTTTAGAGTCTCGTTTATATGCACAATATAACAGCATGGATTTACTTGTTGCACAGCTAAACTCAACCAGCAGTTATGTTCAAGCACAGCTTGATAATATGCCTGGGGTTGTCAAAAAGAGTAATTAGTAAACTTAGCACCTTTCCTTATTTAAGCGCCAACTTCTTTGGCGCTTTTTAGTTTTTGGCGTACAAACTATTTTTTATCAAGTATTACGCTTTGCTTGAAAACCCTCACAAACATAATCAGTTTACCCACGTTGCACCCTTATGATGCTTCGAAAATGAATAACAAAAGTGGTATTAACCTAGGGGGTAGTCGCGACTTTATGTCGCGCAATTGAGACAGCACAAGTAATATTAACCCGTGATGTAGTCGCGACTTTATGTCGCGTAATTGAATAACAAAAGTGGTATTAACCTAGGATGTAGTCGCGACTTTATGTCGCGCAACTGATATAACAAAAGTGATATTAACCCATGATGTAGTCGCGACTTTATGTCGCGTAATCGAATAACAAAAGTGGTATTAACTTAGGGTGTAGTCGCGACTTTATGTCGCGCAATTGATACAGCAAGAGTGATATTAATCAGTATCGTAGTTGCACCTTTATGTCGCGTAATTGAATAGCAAAAGTGATATTAACCCGTGATGTAGTCGCGCAATTGAGGTAATAAAAACAACTAAACGCTTGATTAGCGCTTAGTTGCTTTATATTTAGAGATAGCCTTGTTTGATTTTCGTTGGCTGAGAAGCTCTGCTTGTGTTTTGTCTCTTGCGCTTTTTAGTCTGGCCATGGCGGAAGAAATACGGGTTTGTATTGCTGAGAGCTCTTGTTCGGTTGGAGGTGTGCTACTTTCACACCAAGCCCTTAGCTTTTTATCGATAGCCACTAACGATTGGCTGGCAAGCTCAATCTCAGTTTTATCTATATGCTCTGAAAGGGCAGTGAGTTGCTCGTCCAGAGTCAGATTATCAGGCATTTTATTGATCAGCTTTAGGTGTGCGCTCATCTGCTGGAATGGCATCCCAGCCTTCTTTTATTTCTTTTACGATTCGAATAACGTCATCAATTGCATCAATATCATTATTGATATTTGCTTCTGTTAGACGGCGTTGGCAAAAGTCGTAAAGTGATAAAAGGTTATTAGAAATTTCTCCGCCTTTCTCAAAGTTTAAAGCGTCTTGTAAAGCGCCAAACAATAAAATGCTACTAGAGATATTCTCACCCTTTTTTTCCAGTTCTTTACGTTCAATAAAGCCCTTTGTTGCCGCTAATCTGCCAATGATATTATTGAAGATAAGGTTTATCTGCTCGTACGGTGTCATTTCGTTGATGTTGCTAACGCTAACCTGACTGTACTTTTTTACTGAGATGTGTGCCATGAGAAAATCCTATAATTAAAACACCAATTAATAAAACAAATCTAAGCAATATTAGTGCCATAGATAGTATCGGCAGAATTAACTTTTTCTTTATCTTAGTCTAGATGAATTATACAAATGTGCGTAGCTGCACTAAAGCAAAAACTTCTCTATTGAGTTAAGTTAGTAGTTTAGTATTGCTTTTTCTACTAAGTGACTATTTTTTGGCGTTGATGTCAATAAATTGCCGCTTTGCGCTTGCATCCCGTTCAAACTCGCTTACAATTTAAAAATTAACTAACCGAGTGGTAACTGTGGTTCGCCAATAATGATCTTAATTTTAGACAATAATAATAATCGTGCGATAGGTTTACATGCAGCACTTACCTTTATAGGTGAAGCTGTTCAATTGGTTGATGAGTCAACACTACAAACATTTTGTGAGAAGCATCAACAGCAAGAATGTATGGTGATTCTTGGGGCTTTACAGCAACTAAGCCATGAAACCGTTATAAAGCAGTTTCCTGCTATCCCATTCTTATTGATAGGTGAAACACTCAAGCCTTTATTGAGTATTGCTAACGTGGTGGGGTTAATTTGTGAACCCTTTAACCATGATGTAACTACCCAGCTTTTGCATGATTGTCAGCAATATCAACGTATGTTGCCAGGCGAGCATAAACAGTCTAAATCGCATAAATCATTTGATGGTTTAGTGGGTGAAACTGATGCAGTCAAAGACGTTCGCTTTTTAATTGAACAAGTCGCAAAAACAGATGCCAATGTGCTCATTTTAGGTGAATCTGGCACTGGTAAAGAAGTTGTTGCCCGTAATGTTCACTTATTGTCTAAGCGTAACACAGGACCATTTGTTCCAGTAAACTGCGGAGCAATCCCTGGGGAGTTACTTGAAAGTGAGTTATTTGGTCATGAAAAAGGCGCTTTTACAGGTGCGATTTCTGCACGTAAAGGTCGCTTCGAATTGGCCCAAGGTGGTACGCTCTTTTTAGATGAAATTGGTGACATGCCATTGCAAATGCAGGTGAAGTTACTACGTGTTTTACAAGAGAGAAGCTATGAGCGGGTAGGGGGGACTAAGCCTATTCAGGCTGATGTGCGCATCATTGCTGCAACCCACAGAAATCTTGAGGATATGATCGAAAAAGGGGATTTTCGTGAAGATCTTTTTTATCGCTTAAATGTATTTCCGATTGAAAACCCATCACTAAGTGAACGCGCAGACGATATTCCACTGTTATTAAAAGAGTTAATGCGCCGTGTAAACGAGCAAAGTGGCACCACAGCCAAGTTCACTGAGCGCGCGATTCAAAGTTTAAAAGAGCATGCGTGGCCTGGCAATATTCGAGAGCTGGCGAACCTTGTTGAGCGTATGGTAATCATGTTCCCTGATAAGGTCGTTGATGTACCAGACTTACCAAGCAAATACCGCTATATTGAAGTCGATGCCTATGAACCTGAATACCCTGAAGAGTTGATGGAGCGAGATGCCTTTAACGATATTTTCAGCAGTGGTTTTAGCGATTACGAGGACGAAGAGCCTGAACTTTCAGCCGCGTCAGCTGATTCAGGGTTATTACCTGAAGAAGGTATTGAGCTAAAAGAGTATTTAGCAGATTTAGAAATAAGCCTGATTAGCCAAGCCCTTGAGCGTTATGACTATGTGGTGGCACGTGCCGCTGAAATTTTAGGTGTACGCCGTACAACCCTAGTCGAAAAAATGAAAAAGTATAATCTGTCGCGAGATTAACCTGCTTTAGCTTTTCATTATTACCCCAAAAAATGTGTAGGTCATATTAGCAACACGCTGTGATAGATGACCTACTTGTTTTTATTCGCTTCAAATTAACACTAATCGTGCAATCAATACTGCGCAATTATTTCAGCTTTTCTAAAACAACCATTACTGTGATCATTAACCATACCGCATGCTTGCATATGCGCATACACGGTTGTTGGTCCTAAAAATTTAAAGCCGCGCTTTTTTAGATCTTTAGCAAAAGCGGTCGAGGCTTCTGTAATTGCAGGGTAATCCTCTCGCTTTTCAAGGTTATTCACTAGTGGTTTACCACCTACAAACTGCCATTGATAGTTTGAGAAACTACCAAATTCTCGTTGAATCTCTAAAAAGCAGTTAGCATTGTTGATTGTTGCAGCAATTTTCAAACGATTACGGATAATGCTGTCATCTTGCATTAAACGTTCTATATCGCTTTCATTCATTTTGGCGACGTCATCGACGACAAAGTTTTTAAATGCTCTGCGATAACCTTCACGCTTTTTCAAAATAGTGTACCAACTGAGTCCTGCTTGTGCAGACTCAAGAGTAATGAACTCAAAAAGACGATGATCATCGTAGACGGGTACACCCCATTCTTCATCATGATAGGCCACATAATCTTCTTTACTGATGTCGAGCCATGGGCAGCGACAAAGGTGTTCTTTTTGCATCGTTCCCTCGCAGTTGTCATTTTTTTGTCGTTGTTAAATTAACCTTTAATTTATTGAATTTAAACAATAATAAATTTGGTATGGTTTGTGCATTTACACTGTCAGACACGATTTTTGAGTAGTTAATTATGGCCTTGGCAAATGTACTAAAACCACAATTTATCACAGCTAATCAATATAACCCATGTTTACAGCAAGAAGAGTATGTGGGGGAATTAAGTGAGCTTCGCCAGCAAGCGAGTTGGCTTAGTCATTTGGTTGATACTATGCCTGCAGGTGTGGTGGTGCTAGATGGGCGCGGCATGATTGCAAAAGCAAATCAAATCGCGATAGACATGCTGGGTGAGCCATTAGAAGGTGAAAAGTGGTTTAGCGTTATTCAGCGCTCGTTTCGCCCTAAGCAAGATGATGGTCATGAGGTGTCATTAAAAGATGGTCGTTTAATCAAGCTCGATATTACAGCCCTAGCCCCTGAGCCTGGGCAACTCATCCTAATGACAGATTTGACCGAAACGCGCAGGTTGCAAAAGCGTGTAGCGCATATGCAACGTTTAAGTGCCCTTGGCAAAATGGTTGCTTCTCTTGCTCATCAAGTCAGGACGCCGCTTTCAGCAGCTATGCTATATGCTGCAAACTTAGGCTCGAAGCGATTACCTGAAGCATCGCGTGGTAATTTCCATACTAAGTTAATGTCGCGTTTAAAAGATTTAGAAACCCAAGTGAATGACATGCTTTTATTTGCTAAAAGCGGTGAGCAGCAAGTTGTTGAAAGTGTCTCGATGCAACAGCTTTTAAGTGAAGTTAAAGCGGGTGCCGATGCAATGGTTGCCCAAAATCACAGCGAGCTTGTCGTTAGTTTACCTGAGCCAGATATCGAAATTGTCGGTAATAAAACCGCACTGGCAAGTGCCGTTCAAAACCTTATTCATAATAGTATTCAAATAATTGGCAGTCAGGCACGTGTTGAGCTGAGTGCTGAGCGAGATGACAAAGATGAAAATTGCGTGCGCATAAGTGTCAGCGACAATGGCCCAGGTATTGATACTCGTTTAGCAGATAAATTATTTGAACCGTTTTTTACCACTAAAAGCCAAGGTACAGGGCTTGGACTGGCTGTAGTCAGCTCAGTCGCCAATGCCCATCAAGGGCGGGTTGAAGTATATAACAACGCACATGGTGGTGCCTGTTTTAGTTTGATCTTGCCTATTAGTGCAGAACCTATGTTAGCGGAGGCAAAATGAGTACTCATCCTATTTTAGTCGTTGAAGATGACGCAGGCCTACGAGAAGCGCTGATTGATACACTAGAAATGTCAGGTATTGATTGTATTGCTGCCGATAGTGCCGAGCAGGCGATGGTCTTGTTAAAACAAAATACCTATGCATTGGTAGTCAGTGATGTGCAAATGGGCACTATGAGTGGTCTCGACTTATTGCGCAGCATTAAATTGAATTACCCAGAGTTGCCCGTTTTGATGATGACAGCGTATGCCACCATTGATGATGCGGTTGAAGCAATGCGCCTTGGTGCTATTGACTATATGGCCAAGCCGTTTGCGCCAGAAGTGCTCCTTAATATGGTCAGTCGTTATTTACCAGAGAAAGAAAAAGAGACCGAAGGCCCGATTGTCGCAGATCCATCAAGCATAAAGCTACTTGAGCTGGCCAGTAAAGTGGCTCGCTCTGACGCCAGTGTTATGGTGCTTGGCCCAAGTGGGTCAGGTAAAGAAGTCTTAGCGCGTTATATTCACGATAAATCAAGCCGTGCTGACGCGCCTTTTGTTGCAATTAACTGCGCAGCCATCCCCGAAAACATGCTTGAGGCAACATTATTTGGTTACGAAAAAGGTGCTTTTACAGGCGCTATTCAAGCTTGCCCAGGTAAATTTGAACAGGCGCAAGGCGGCACTATTTTACTTGATGAAATCACTGAGATGGACTTAGGGCTGCAAGCAAAATTACTGCGTGTATTACAAGAGCGTGAAGTGGAGCGACTGGGTAGCCGTAAAACGATTGAACTTGATGTTCGTGTTTTGGCAACCAGCAACCGTGATCTAAAAGACGCTGTTAGTAACAATTTATTCAGAGAAGACTTATACTATCGTTTAAATGTATTCCCACTGATGTGGCGGCCACTTGCTGAGCGTCCAGGTGACATTATTATTCTGGCTGAGCATTTGATTGAACGACACTGCTTGAAAAGCAAAGAGCCAATTGCACTGATTACAGAAGGCGCAAAGCAGAAGTTACTAGCGCATGCGTGGCCTGGTAACGTACGTGAGCTTGATAATGTCATTCAACGGGCACTCATTTTATGTGATGGCAACAGTATTCATGAGAATGATATTTTCATCGAAGAGTTGTTATCACCAAGTTCAGAGCCAACCCAATCGGCTCCATCACATAATGCCCCGATTTACCAAGAGCAGCCTGTAGAGCCTCAGCTTGCGAGTATTCCTCAAGTGAACGAGCAAGGTAATTATAAAGACGAACTCAAAGATAAAGAGCATCGTATTATCTTAGAGACGCTAGCTAAATGCCAAGGCAAACGCAAAGAGGTTGCTGAGACTTTAGGAATTAGTCCTCGTACACTTAGGTATAAGTTGGCGCAAATGCGTGACCTTGGGATCGCATTACCAGCCTAATCCATATTTTTTCTTACACAAACAAGCTCACATTATCGTGAGCTTGTTTGCTGTCAAAACTCTGACAACAACAAATTAAATAATAACCAATTGTTTTTATTGGTTTTTATTTGTGGCACGCTTTGTGCATTTTACTTATTAAGTGAACTGCATCGTCAGAGAGTATTATGAAAATTCAAAACAGCGCATTATTTCAAGAAATGCAATCTATGGCTCTAGAAGCGGGCCGTAGCCAGTCAGTTAATAACTTACCAACACAAGCTCAGCCGACTTCATCAGCACAGTTTGGTGATTTACTTAGTAATGCGCTTGATAACGTTAATGGCCTACAACAAGACGCTAAGCAAAAAGTCACCGCATTAGAGATGGGAGATCGCAGTGTTTCTTTGGCAGAAGTGATGATAGCTTCGCAAAAGTCTTCAGTGGCTTTTGAGGCGACGGTACAAGTAAGAAACAAACTTGTTGAAGCATATAAAGACATTATGAACATGCCTGTTTAACTAGGTAGTGGAGAATTATTGTGGCGCAATCTAATCAATCAACTGATCTAGCCTTAGCAGGTGGTGGAGTCGATTCACCTGATACTGAGGAACAACAAGAGCAAAAGTCTGGATACTTAAGTGCCCTGAACGGTGTGGATGTACTTCGTCAGGTTACGTTAGTTATTGCATTGGCTATCTGTTTGGCAATCGCTATTTTTATCATTATTTGGGCTCGTCAGCCTGATATGCGACCGCTTGGTAAAATGCCAACGGAAGAGCTTATTCAAACTCTCGACTTTTTAGATGCTCAAAAGATTGATTATGAATTAGATGGTAATGTCATTTCGGTTGAAGAAGGCGAATACCAAAATATTAAGCTATTGATGGCTCGTGAAGGCCTTGAGCAAGCGCCAAGCTCAGGTACTGATATCATCATGCAAGATATGGGATTTGGTGTAAGCCAACGCCTTGAACGAGAACGTTTAAAACATGGCCGTGAGCAGCAGCTTGCGCGCACCATTGAAGAGCTAAAAAATGTAACTCGCGCCAAAGTACTTTTAGCTATTCCAAAAGAAAACGTATTTGCTCGTCGTGAAAAACAGCCTTCTGCTACGGTGGTGCTAACGCTTAAGCGTGGCCGCACACTTGATGGTGAAGAAGTTGACTCAGTGGTTGATATTATTGCGTCAGCTGTACAAGGGCTGTCACCTGAGCGCGTTACAGTTACCGATCAAAATGGCCGTTTACTTAACTCAGGCTCACAAAATTCACTGGCAGCTCGCTCACGTAAAGAGTATGAAATTGAGCGCAAACGTGAAGAAGAATATCTTAATAAAATCGATAGTATCCTTATCCCTGTCGTGGGGTTAGGCAACTACACAGCGCAAGTAGATTTGAATATGGACTTTAGTGCCGTTGAAGAAACTCAAAAGCGCTTTAACCCAGATTTACCTGCCGTGCGCAGTGAAACAACGTTTGAAGAAAATAACATTGGTGGTTTAGCGGTTGGTATTCCTGGTGCCTTAACAAACCAGCCGCCTGTTAACTCTGATATCCCTGAGGTAGCGGGTCAAGGTGCTGCTGGCACAGCAACTAACCCAAGTCGCTCTCACAAAGAAGCAACCCGTAATTATGAGTTAGATACAACGATTTCACATAAACGTCAGCAAACAGGGGTTATCCGTCGTATTAGTGTATCTGTTGCCGTTGACTACGTGCCTCAAGTCGGTGAAAACGGTGAAACAACAATGGTACCGCGCTCGGTTGAGGCATTGTCAAATATCCGTCGCTTATTACAAGGTGGTGTTGGCTTTGATATGCAGCGTGGTGATGCGCTAGAAGTTGTAACCGTGCCTTTTGTTCGCCAAGACACAGGAGAAGCAATCGAAATACCACTGTGGGAACAAGAGTGGTTCATGAAAATGCTACGTTTAGCGCTGGGCGCCTTGGTAATCATTGTACTAATAATTGCTGTTGTTAAACCGATGCTGAAACGCTTAATTTACCCAGATGATACACTGGAAGAATATGATGAAGATGCGCTAAGCTCAGGTATAGATATTGGTGATAGTACGCTAGATATGCTAAATAAAGACTTTGACTCGGCTGCTGTAGGATTCTCAAGTGATGGTACACTACAGCTACCAGATTTACATGGCGATGAAGATTTACTTAAAGCAGTGCGAGCACTGGTAGCAAATGAGCCTGAATTGTCTTCACAAGTAGTGAAAGCGTGGTTAACAGAAGATGACTGATCAAGAAAAACAACTACCTGCGGCGTTTGATGTCGACAAATTAGACGGCGTAGATAAAGCCGCGATACTTTTGCTGAGTTTATCAGAAGAGGATGCAGCACAAATCCTAAAACACTTAGAGCCAAAACAGGTTCAAAAAGTCGGGATGGCAATGGCTGCGCTGGATGATTTATCGCAAGCAAAAATTAGCGCTGTACATAACTTGTTTATTGAACAAATTCAAAGCTTTAGTACTATTGGTTTCCAATCTGAAGACTTTATTAAGAAAGCACTAACCGCAGCCCTAGGTGAAGATAAAGCAGCAAGCTTAATCGATCAGATTGTAATGGGCTCAGGTGCGAAAGGCCTCGATTCGTTAAAATGGATGGACTCTAAACAGGTTGCTAATATTATTCGTAATGAGCACCCGCAGATCCAGACCATTGTGTTATCTTATTTAGAGCCAGAGCAGTCTGCGGAGATCTTGTCGCAGTTCCCAGAAAAAGTGCGCCTCGATTTAACCATGCGTATTGCTAACCTTGAAGAAGTTCAACCTGCTGCACTCCAAGAATTAAACGAAATCATGGAGAAACAGTTTGCTGGTCAAGCAGGTGCACAAGCAGCTAAAATGGGTGGCTTGAAAGCCGCGGCAGATATCATGAACTACCTAGATACGAATGTTGAAGGTCAGTTGATGGATTCAATCCGTGAGCATGACGAAGAAATGTCGCAACAAATCCAAGACTTAATGTTTGTCTTCGAAAACTTAATGGATGTAGAAGATAGAGGCATTCAAGCGATTCTTCGTGAAGTGCAACAAGATGTACTGATGAAAGCAATCAAAGGTACCGACGAAGCACTGAAAGAAAAGATCCTAAGCAATATGTCAAAACGTGCCGCAGAACTGCTTGCTGATGACTTAGAAGCAATGGGGCCTGTGCGTATTAGTGAAGTAGAAACGGCACAAAAAGAAATTCTGTCAACAGCACGTCGCTTAGCAGATTCAGGTGAAATTATGCTTGGTGGCGGTGGTGGAGAGGAGTTCCTGTAAATTATGGATAAACCATCACTTCACCGAGGTAAACCTGTTCACGCCAGTGAAGCGGTTGATGAACTTTTAGAAAATTGGCCAATTCCTGATGTTGAACAAGATACTCGCAAGTATGCGGGACGCTCTACTGCATTTGGCACGCCTTTAGCTGATTTATATCGTAAAGAGCAAGAAAAAGCACCCGCAAAGGAAGAGCCTGAAGAGCCAGAAATACCCGCATTAACAATGGCTGAGCTTGAAAAAATTCGTCAAGATGCGTTTGAGGAAGGTTTAAAGCAAGGCCATGAGCAAGGCTATATTGATGGCTTCGAAAAAGGTGTAGGTGAAGGAAAAGAAGCCGGCTACAAAGAAGGTGTAGAGTTAGGTAAAACCCAAGGCCAAGAAGAAGTTAAGCCTATAATTGAAGAGCAACTCACGATATTACGTGGCTTACTTGATAGCCTATCAAATCCTTTATCACAAGTGGATGAAAGCGCTGAAAAACAGCTCGTGCAACTGGCTGTGATGTTAAGTGAGTCACTGATTTATCAAGAAATTAAAACCTCGCCAGATATTGTTTTACATGCCTTAAAACAGGCGATAGATGCGCTAGGTGACGAACAAACAAAAGTACGTATTCACTTACACCCTGATGATATTAAACTCGTCACAGAAGGTTATGGTGAACAAACTGTTGCAGACAATCACTGGCAGTTAGTGGCAGAACCGACCCTTGAACGCGGCGGATGTGAAGTTAAAACATCTCAGTCATCGATAGATATGACCGTAAAAACCCGCGTCAAAGAAACATTGGAAAACTTTTTGCATAACAGTGGTATCTAACCACTTTTTAGGCTCAGTATGAGTAGTCAAACACCCCTTGGCGAACGTTTAAAGCGTTATGAAAAGCACATAAAAGTCAGTAAGCCTGCTGTCGCAGGCATTTTGACGCGCGTTGTCGGTTTAACTCTCGAAGCGAAAGGTCTTCGCGCACCGGTTGGTAGCCAGTGCAAAATTGAAACAATCAATGGTTATGTTGACGCTGAGGTTGTTGGTTTTAATGATCAAACCTTATATTTAATGCCAAATGATCATATTTCCGGCGTGTTACCTGGCGCACGGGTTATTCCCCAAGTTAACGAAACAGGCTTGCCTGTGGGTATGAGTCTACTCGGTCGTGTTATTGATGGTCTTGGTCGTCCACTTGACGGCTTAGGTGCAATTAAGGCTGAGCATTACCTGAAGTTTGCACAAAACGCGATTAACCCTCTTGCCAGACGTCCAATTAGCCAGCCAATGGATGTTGGGGTGCGGGCGATCAATTCCGTTATCACTGTTGGACAAGGTCAGCGTATGGGCTTATTTGCAGGCTCAGGTGTGGGTAAGTCAGTGTTACTGGGTATGATGACCAGAGGCTCAGAAGCCGATGTCATCGTAGTTGGTTTAGTGGGAGAACGTGGCCGTGAGGTAAAAGAATTTATTGAAGAAATTCTTGGTGTTGAAGGGCGTAAACGTTCTGTTGTTGTTGCTGCACCTGCTGATGCATCACCGCTTATGCGTTTAAAAGGCTGTGAAAGTGCCGTCACAATTGCCGAATATTTTCGTGATCAAGGTCTCAATGTGTTACTGCTGCTTGATTCAGTGACTCGTTACGCGATGGCGCAGCGTGAAATCGCGCTCGCTGTAGGTGAGCCTCCGGCAACAAAAGGTTATCCGCCTTCCGTATTTGCAAAATTACCCGCATTAGTTGAGCGTGCTGGTAACGGTGGTGAAGGGCAAGGTTCTATTACTGCATTTTTTACTGTGCTGAGCGAGGGGGATGACATGCAAGACCCTATTGCCGATTCTGCCCGTGCTATTTTGGATGGTCACATCGTGTTATCGCGAGACTTAGCTGATAGTGGTCATTATCCTGCCATCGATATTGAAAAGTCTATTTCACGGGTTATGCCTCAAGTTGTCTCAGAGCCGCACATGCAACAAGCAAGAGTGCTTAAACAAGTCTATTCTATGTACCAGCAGAATAAAGACATGATTACGCTGGGAGCTTATCAAAAAGGAACAGATCCTATGCTTGATCAAGCAATTAATATGATGCCAGCAGTGAATCAGTTTTTACAACAAGGCATGAAGGATGTGATCAGCTATGACGATGGCTTACAAGGCCTAGCACAACTGTTAGGACAAGCATAATGGCTAAAAATAAACTTGATTTATTACTAAAGCTTGAGAACGATAAAGAAGAATCACTGCGTATGGATTACTTAAAAGCACAGCAGCACTTGCAAAGTAACCAACAAAAGCTACAAGGCTTAAATAACTTTCGTCTTGAATACTCACAGCAGTTGCATACTAAAGGGCGTTCAGGGTTATCAAGCGCAGGCTTTAGCCAGTACCACTCGTTTATTGCCAAAATAGAAGAAGCGATTCGTCAACAGGCAAGCACCGTGAATACTGCAAAGCAAGTTGTTGCGCAGCGAAAAACTCTGTGGTTAAAACAGCAAGTTAAAGCAAAAGCGGTTGCTAAGCTTATCGAAAAACAGGCAATTAAGCAGGCCGCGGCAGTCGCTAAAAGTGAGCAAAAAATGCTGGACGAGTTCGCTTCAAATCAATTCTATCAACGCCAGTTGAAAAATCCGACACTGTAATTTTTTAGGCATATAATTTGCATTTGTACTTGCTAGTAACATTTATTTTGGCACTTACGGCGGCAAATTGCCCCTTTATACTCAGGTGAATTATGGCGATCAGTGAAATTAATTTGCAAGTAAAAACAGAGCAAGGTACTGGTTTTTCAAGTAAAGAAACAGATTCTTCAGAGCAATCATCAGATGTAAGCTTTTTATCAACGCTTACACAAGCTCATGATGCGGCAAATGAAACCACCAGTAAGGATCGTCAAAGTGAACCTGTCAAACAAGTGGATGATTCAAAGCCGTCAGAAACAGCCGAAGATGAGCCAAAAAGCGAAGACAACACATTATTATCGCAAATTAATGCATCGCAAGCGATGAGTACCCACGTTAACGTCATCAATAACGCAGAAGCTGAGCAGCCAGCGAGTGCTGCTAATACACAAATTGCTAAACCTGATGGAACGCCAGTAAAAGACACGACTTCTGTTGCCAGCTTAATCGAAAAATCAAAAGTCGCGACAGCTGTTAATAACGAATTGAACGCCGCTAATTTACCGCCAAAAGATAAAGTTGAACCGGTGGTGGGTAAAGTTGCAGCTCAAAGTGATACGGTAATAGATAAGCAACTTAACATTGATGAGTTAAAAGTTGCTATGCAAAGTGAGCCAAAAGTGGCAGCAGAATTAACGAAAGCTGCGAACATTAGTGATGAACAAACAGTCCGTTTACTCGCTCAGCTACAAAAAGGAGATGGTCAAGCCGTCAGTCAATTAGCTAAAGAGCTTGCTTTATCACCAGAACAACAAGCCAAGTTGGAGCAGCAAGTAGCTGAATTAAAAGCGAGCGGCGAACTCAAAAACAGTGATATCAAAGCGATTAAATCACTGCTTAGTGAAGTATTGAACACTCACTCTAGTAATAACCCAGTTAAGCGTGACAATGCTTTACAAAACAATGAGCAAGTACTTGCAAATGAAAGTAAAGATACGACTAGTAAATTACCTCAATCAATAGAAAAACAAATAAGCGCACTGACTAAAAGTGAGCAACAAGTTTTATTGAATAAAGTGAATGAGCAGTTACACACATTGCCTGAAGATTCTGAGCAATATAACAAGTTATCCGCAGTGCAAGCACGTCTAACTGAGGCTGTAAATCATTCAGATAAGAGCGCCGCCACCACAAGCTATGCGGCGGTGCAGTCAAATAAAGACAGCACTTCGCGTTCAGAACTGGCATCAGCTAAGCCATCTGTTGATATGACTGCAGAGGCTGAACCACTAAGTGAAGCTGAGATCTTAGCTGTGAAGGAAGCAGCTAAAGAGCCTGCATCTGCACGTGTTGTGCAATTATTCAATCAATTAGCAACACAGACAACGACAGCACAAACCAGTGCCTATGAACTTGCAGCGCAGCAGCACGAACAAGCACTTGAGCTACAAAATATACAAACACAATCGGTACAACAGACGAGCAGTAAAACGGTGAGTGTTGACTCAGGCGTTATGCAAGCGATAAATATTGTAAAAAGTGACGCTGCTAAAATGTTGCAAGAGCGAGTCAGTGCACTATTAAATATCAATAATAAAGAAGCAGAAATTCGCCTCGACCCACCGGAAATGGGCAGTATGCACATTCGTATTCGCAGTGATGCAGAGCAAGCACAAATTAACTTTGTGGTTCAAAACCAGCAAGCGAAAGAAGCGCTTGAGCAATCAATGCCACGCCTGCGCGAAATGTTGGCGCAGCAAGGTATTGAGCTTGGTGAAAGTAGTATTCAACAAGGTGAATCTGGAGCGCAGCAAGACCCACAACAAGGGCAAGGGAATCTAGCGGGTAATCAACATGAAGAAGAAAGTCAGACTAGCACTGCTGCAACAAATGTCGAAACTTCTCGACAACAATCTTCATCATCAATAGATTACTATGCTTAAGTCCTGCTATTATAAGAAATAAATTAGTTACAGTATGTACTGCTTAAATAATATGCTGTAATCGTGAAGGAAGTGATAATGGCTGAAGATGTAAATTTAGAAATAGAAGATACCGGTAAAAGTAAGAAAAAGTTGATCATCATTATAGCCGTCGTTGCTATTGTGGTGGCAGCTGGCGCAGGTTATTTTCTATTTTCGGGTGATGATGCGCCCGCTGAGTCACTTGCCGATGAAACAACCGTAGCAAATAATGCTGCAGCACCTTCAAGCTCTGCAGAAGTGGGCTCTGCGCTCTATGTCGCGATGCCACGTCCATTTGTGTTCAATGTACCTGGTGCTAGTCGAGATCGTATAGTGCAAATAAAAGTGCAGCTTTTAGTGCGCGGCGAAGTCAATGAAGAAACAGCTAAAAAGCACATTCCTTTGATTGAGAGCACTTTATTAAGTGTACTTTCTACCACAACCGCCGACGAGTTGGGTACTAGCGAAGGGAAAGAAACGGTGCGAGTAGCTGCACTTGAAAAAGTTCAATCTGCATTAAACGATGTTGAGGGCAGTAAAGTGATTGAGCGGGTATTGTTTACCGGCTTTGTGATGCAATAAGGGGTCAGCGTGAGCGATTTACTATCCCAAGACGAAATTGATGCGCTATTACATGGTGTCGATGAAGTCGAAGAGGAAGATATTGGCGAAAGTGGTGATTCGGACAGTAGTACGCTTCAGTATGACTTTTCATCACAAGATCGTATTGTCCGTGGTCGTATGCCGACCTTGGAAATCGTCAACGAGCGCTTTGCAAGGCATATGCGGATCAGCTTATTTAACATGATGCGCCGTACCGCCGAAGTGTCTATCAACGGCGTGCAAATGATCAAGTTTGGCGAATACATCCATACTTTGTTTGTACCGACAAGTTTGAATATGGTGCGTTTTCGTCCCCTCAAGGGAACGGGGTTAATTACCATGGAAGCACGCTTAGTGTTTATTTTGGTAGATAACTTTTTTGGTGGAGACGGCCGCTATCATGCCAAAATAGAGGGCCGTGAATTTACCCCTACTGAACGTCGTATCGTACAAATGCTACTTAAAATAATCTTCGAAGATTATAAAGAAGCATGGGCACCTGTTATGGATGTGTCATTTGAATACCTAGACTCTGAAGTTAACCCCGCAATGGCAAACATCGTGAGCCCAACAGAGGTTGTGGTAATTAGCTCATTTCATATTGAGCTAGACGGTGGTGGCGGTGATTTTCATATTGCACTGCCTTATTCAATGCTTGAGCCGATTCGTGAGCTACTTGATGCCGGTGTACAATCTGATACTGAAGATACAGATTTACGTTGGAGTAAAGCATTACGTGATGAAATCATGGATGTTGAAGTTGATTTATCGACCCAACTACTTGAAGTCGATTTATCACTTGAACAAATAATGGAGCTTAAAGCAGGCGATATTATACCGGTTGAAATGCCGGAACATATCACAGTGTTTATTGAAGAGTTGCCAACCTTTAGGGCGAAAATGGGTCGCTCAAGGGATAATGTGGCACTTCAAATCAGCGAAAAAATTAAACGTCCTGAATCAGTTAAGTCGGAACTACATGTGTTTACAAAAGGTGGTAAAAAACTTGATTCAGATGCAGAATTAGCAGAACTAGAAGATGATTTGCACCTATCTGAAGGTGTTGATTTAGACTGGTAGTCGATTTATAAGGTTAAATATAATGAGTGATGATCAAGATACAATGGACGAATGGGCTGCGGCATTAGCCGAAGCTGAGGAAGCCGAAAATGGCACAGGTGAAGCTGCTGTCGCGGAACTTGATGAGCTTAAAGATGAAAAGCATGTACTGTCTGGCGAAGAAAAACGCAAGCTTGATACTATTTTAGATATTCCGGTTACTATTTCTATGGAAGTAGGGCGCTCTAAAATAAATATCCGTAACTTACTACAACTCAACCAAGGTTCAGTTGTTGAGTTAGACCGTGTTGCCGGTGAACCTCTTGATGTGTTAGTGAATGGCACCTTGATAGCGCACGGTGAGGTGGTCGTTGTTAATGATAAATTTGGTATTCGTCTTACAGATGTAATTAGCCAAGTTGAGCGAATTAAAAAACTACGATGATTACTTTAGCAGCACTAACAAGTGTAACCAGCACTGCAATGCCTACAGCATCACCGACGGCAGATATTCTGTCTATGGTGATGTCGCTATTTTTAGTACTTGTGGTTATTGTTGTACTTGCCTTTTTTGTCAAAAAACTTAACCCTAATCTAACCAACAGTGATGAGTTTAAGGTGATTCGTAGTTTACCGCTTGGTTCGCGAGAGCGTCTAATGGTGGTAGAGATAGATAACAGCCAGCACTTAATTGGTGTGACGCCTCATAGTATAAATTACCTACATAAGCTCGAAACACCGCTCAAAGAAAAGGAATTGCCTGAACTAGCAAAACGATTTGGCAGTTTACTTAACACTCAATCATCTCTAAATAAAAAGAACTAACGCTATGATCAAGTGGCTACTTATTTTAGCAAGTGTACTGTTTTTACCTTCTGTTCATGCTGAGGGTATCGAAGCACTCACCATTACAACGAATCCAGATGGCTCGCAAGATTACTCTGTAACCTTACAAGTCCTTGCAATTATGACTGCGCTGAGCTTCATTCCTGCCGCAGTTATTATGATGACCTCATTTACTCGTATTATTGTTGTGCTCGCTATTTTGCGTCAAGCAATTGGTTTACAACAAACGCCCTCTAATCAAATATTACTTGGTATGTCGCTATTTTTAAGCATTTTCATCATGGCACCAATTTATCAACAGGTAAATGAGCGGGCAATCGAGCCATATTTGAATGAGCAAGTGACGTCAGTACAGGCATTAGAGCTTGCAAAAGAGCCTATGAAAGCGTTTATGCTTTCCCAAGTACGTATTAAAGATCTTGAGACTTTTGCAAAGATCGCAGGTCACGATAAGCTTGACTCTCCAGAAGACACCCCGCTAATCGTGCTTATTCCTGCGTTTGTAACAAGTGAACTACAAACCGCATTTATTATCGGTTTTATGTTCTTTATACCGTTTCTCATCGTCGATTTGGTGGTTGCATCAGTACTCATGGCAATGGGTATGATGATGTTGTCGCCAATGATTGTATCTTTACCCTTTAAAATTATGCTGTTTGTTTTAGTCGATGGTTGGAGTCTTGTGATGGGGACCCTTGCAAAGAGCTTTGGTCTAGGGGTCTAGCGATGCTTAATGTGACCAATAGCAACTAGGAGCGATACGATGGAACCAGAAATCTTTGTTGATATTCTCAGTGGCGCACTTTTCTTAGTGATTAAATTAGTCTCGGCAATCGTTGTACCTGGTTTATTAGTGGGACTGGTTGTGGCTGTTTTCCAAGCGGCTACATCAATTAATGAGCAAACGTTAAGCTTTTTACCGCGTTTATTGATAACAATTAGCGCATTAATAATTGGTGGACATTGGTTTACTCAAGAGTTGATGGATTACTTTAATGGTTTAGTGTTATCAATTCCAGAGATTGCAGGGTAAATGGAATTTCCATTTGCAGTGGTCATTCAGTGGTTAAGTGACTTCTTACTACCACTGGTGCGCATTAGCTCCATGATTATGATAATGGCGGGCTTGGGCGCAAAAAACGTTCCTGCACGTATAAAATTAGGTTTGGCGGTAGTTATAACCTTAGTAGCCGTGCCTGTATTACCTCCGACGAGTTTTACTAACTTGTTTTCGTTTGAAATGATACTGGTCGTTATTCAACAAATGTTGATTGGTGTTGCTATTGGCTTTGCATCTGTTTTGCTGCTCAATACCTTTGTGCTGGCAGGGCAAATATTGGCAATGCAAACCGGTCTTGGTTTTGCGTCAGTCGTTGACCCTTCAAATGGTTTAAGCGTACCTGCTGTGGGTCAATTTTATCTCATATTAGCAACGTTATTGTTTTTTGTGTTCAATGGGCATTTGATGATGATTCAAATGGTCATCCACAGTTTTCAAGTTTTACCAATTGATGGTAGCTGGTGGTCAGTGGACCATTACTGGGATATCGTCACTTGGGGTGGCTGGATGTTCACCACAGCCCTCGTTTTAGCCTTGGCGCCATTGACTGCTATGCTAGTCATTAACATGTCGTTTGGGGTGATGACACGTGCAGCACCACAGCTTAATATTTTCTCAATTGGTTTTCCGTTCACCTTAGTGGCCGGTCTTGTGATCATTTGGGCGACGCTGGGTAACTTTATGACCCAGTTCGAGTTCCAGTGGCTGAAAATGGTTGAGTTGATGTGTAGCCTTGTTGGTTGTACCCCTTAGGAGCGCACTATGGCTGAAGATTCAGGTCAAGAAAAAACCGAAGAACCCACCAGTAAAAAAATAGAAGACGCGAAGAAAAAAGGTCAAGTAGCTCGTTCGAAAGAGCTTGGTACAATGTTTGTTCTCATGTTTTCTGCTATTTCGCTGCTTTTGTACGGGCCAGAAATTGGTAAAGGCTTGTATAACGTGATGGGGCGATTGCTTAGCTTAAATCGTAATGAAACCTATGACACCACAAAAATGTTCTCGGTTTGGGGGGTTGTGGGTGATGCCTTGCTCTTTCCTATGGCGATGTTTGTTTTTATCATCGTTATTGCTGCTTTTATTGGTAATACCTTATTGGGGGGCTTTAATTTTAGTTGGAAAGCCGCTGCGCCTAAAGCCAACAAAATGTCTCCAGCTAAAGGCATAAAACGTATGCTAGGCCCACAAGCGGGGGTTGAATTGGTGAAGTCGCTGTTAAAATTTGCGGTTGTGGCTGGTTTTGCAGTGTTTTTAATTAATACCTTTTTCGATGAGATACTGCATCTGAGTATAGAAAGTGCGCCTGGTAATATTATCCACTCCCTTGAGATTTTATCGTGGATGTTTTTAGGACTGACATGTACTTTAATTGTTATTGCAGCTATCGATGCGCCTTACCAAAGTCATAAGCATCATAAAGAGCTAAAAATGACGCTTCAAGAAGTCAAAGATGAGTATAAAAACTCAGAAGGTGACCCACAAATAAAAGCACGTATTCGTCGTACGCAACGAGAAATGTCGCAACGACGGATGATGCAAGATGTGCCTGATGCGGATGTTATTGTAACCAACCCGACTCACTACTCTGTTGCCATTAAATATGACACAGCAAAAGCAGGGGCGCCTATCGTACTTGCTAAAGGCCTTGATGAACTTGCTATGCAGATTCGTAAAGTGGGTAAGGGTAATGATGTCCCTATCGTTGAGTCGCCAGTACTGACGCGTGCGCTTTATCATACGACAGAAGTTGGGCAGCAGATACCCGATCAACTGTTCACCGCGGTTGCCCAAGTACTTGCCTATGTATTTCAGCTAAAACGCTTCAAAAAAGGCCGTGGTAAACGCCCAATCCCTCTGAATAAAAAACTGCCAATACCTGATGATTATAAATATTAGCGAGTCGCTTTATAACTTGGAATAGTTATTGCAAATTCCGTATAGTGTCAATTTTTTGAAATTGTTGAATTATGGAATTTAAAGCGGTATTACAACAACTTAATAAAGATAAAAAAGAGTATGCTAAAGGTGTGGGTACACCATTACTAGTGTTAGCTGCGCTAGGTATGGTGATTTTACCACTGCCACCTTTTCTTTTAGATATTCTTTTTTCGTTTAATATCGCGCTCGCACTTGTGGTACTTCTGGTCACGGTTTATACCATGAAGCCACTTGAGTTTGGTATGTTTCCAGCCGTATTGTTAATCGCCACGATTATGCGCCTTGCACTCAATGTTGCCAGTACCCGTGTTGTGCTACTTGAAGGTCACAACGGTGGTGACGCAGCAGGTAAGGTTATCGAAGCATTTGGCTCGGTGGTGATAGGTGGTAACTATGCCGTAGGTTTAGTGGTCTTCCTTATCCTTATTATCATTAACTTTGTTGTTATCACCAAAGGGGCAGGCCGTATTTCTGAAGTGTCAGCACGTTTCACCCTAGATGCAATGCCAGGTAAACAAATGGCGATTGACGCCGATTTAAATGCCGGTTTTATCAGTGCAGAACAAGCGCGTGAGCGCCGTGATGAAGTAACCCGTGAAGCTGATTTTTACGGTTCAATGGACGGTGCAAGTAAGTTCGTTAAAGGCGATGCCATCGCCGGTATCGTGATACTTGTAATCAATATTGTTGGTGGTTTATTTGTTGGTATGATCCAGCACGACTTAAGCTTTAGTCGAGCGATGGAGGTTTATACTCTGCTAACGATTGGTGATGGCCTAGTAGCGCAATTACCATCACTGTTACTTTCAATTGGTACGGCGATTGTTGTGACGCGTCAAAATGAGTCGCACAACATGGGGGAGCAGTTTAAAACTCAGTTAGGTAACGAAAAATCTTTATATATTGCATCGGGCATTCTAATCACCATGGGTTTAGTGCCAGGTATGCCGCATATCGCATTCTTAAGCTTAGGTGCATTGCTTGGCTATCTTGCATATTTCACGCAAAAACAAAAAGCAAAAGCCGAAGCCGAGCAAGCAGAAATCGAAGCAAATGGCGGAGCACCAGGCACCGGTGTTGCTAATAAACAAGAGCAAAAAGAGCTGGGCTGGGATGATGTTCAGCAAGTAGATGTTATTGGTCTAGAGGTTGGTTATCGTTTAATTCCACTTGTGGACCAATCACAAGGCGGAGAACTACTTAATCGCATTAAAGGCGTGCGTAAAAAGCTATCTCAAGAACTTGGTTTCTTAGTACCTCCTGTGCATATTCGCGATAACTTAGAGCTCGATCCAAATGCCTATCGCATCACGATGATGGGTGTATCAAGTGGTGAAGGTGAATTAAAGCACGGTGATGAGCTGGCAATTAACCCAGGTCAAGTATTTGGCCCAATCAAAGGTGTTGAGACAAAAGATCCTGCATTTGGCCTTGATGCAGTATGGATCAAGCCAGATCAAAAAGACGAAGCCCAATCTCTTGGTTATACGGTTGTTGATTCTGCGACTGTGGTTGCTACACACATCAGTCAGTTGCTAACGAACAGCGCAGCCTTGCTACTTGGTCACGAAGAAGTGCAAAACTTATTAGACATGCTAGCGAAGAGCCACCCACGTCTTGTTGAAGGTTTGGTGCCTGACGTTCTACCACTCACAACCGTTGTAAAAGTACTACAAAATTTACTTAATGAAGGGGTGGCAATTCGCGATATGCGCTCGATTGTTCAAACCCTTGTTGAATATGGCCCACGTAGCCAAGACCCTGATGTACTAACAGCTGCAGTACGAATTTCACTGCGTAGACTTATCGTTCAAGACGCTGTTGGTATGTCTTCTGAGATCCCTGTCATAACCTTGGCGCCTGAGTTGGAACAGATGTTGCATCAGTCACTTCAAAATGCAGGTGACGAAGGTGCCGGAATAGAACCAAGCCTTGCAGAGCGACTTCAGCAATCATTGAATGAAGCGCATCAAAACCAAGAAATGGCCGGTGAACCTTCAATACTGTTAACGTCAGGAATGTTACGTACTGTGTTATCTCGTTTTGTTAAGTACACGATTCCAGGTTTAAGGGTCATGTCTTATCAAGAGGTACCAGACGAAAGACAGATTAAGATTGTCAGCTCAGTAGGCCAACAATAGGATAGTAAAGGGGTTGAACCATGAAAATTAAACGTTTTTTTGCTAAAGATATGCGCACTGCACTTAAAGAAGTGAAAGATGAATTAGGTGTTGATGCGGTTATTATGTCAAATAAAAAGCTCGCTAACGGTGTTGAAATTGTTGCAGCTGTAGATTATGACAAGGCAGCCCCTAAAGCTGAAGCAGCGCCCGTAGCAGTGCAATCAAAACCTGCGCCACAGCCTAATTTTGTTAAGCCTGAGCCAATGCGTGCTAAACCTGAGCCGCAAGCACAAGTTGCCGATAGCCTACAAGCGTTACTTGAGCGCCAAGCCCCACGCCCTCGTTCGCCTGAGCTTGCATCTATGTTTAGCCAATCTGGTATCGATACGAGCGAACACTATCAACCTAAAGAGCCTAGTTTTCAACAGCAACAACCTGAGTATGCTCAAAAGCCACGCTACCAAGAACAAGCTGCACCTCGCATGCAAACGCAAGCCCATAGCCTAGGTTTTGATGATGACTTAGATGCAGGCTTTGATGATTTAGATTCACCGGTAGAACAGAAAAACTCTGCGCCTGCTAACCAATCAGAAATGGCGACAATGCGTGAAGAAATGAATGCGATTCGTCAATTACTCGAACATCAAGTATCGGGCTTAATGCAGCAAGATATGGCACGTCGTGATCCAACTCGTGCGTGTATGATTGACCGTTTAGCGGGGATGGGAATTGAGCGTGATGTTGCTGAGCAAATGGCGTGTTTTATTCCAGACGATGTTTCACGTCAACAAGCTTGGCAAGCACTCCTGCAAATGGTTGAAAACCAAATGCACACCACCAATAACGAAATCTTACGTCAAGGCGGCGTGTTTGCACTTGTTGGGCCTACAGGGGTTGGTAAAACAACCACCGTTGCTAAGCTTGCTGCGTTAGGAGCCCAAAAATACGGTGCCGACAAAGTTGCATTAATTACGACGGATACATACCGGATTGGTGCCTACGAACAACTTGCTACCTATGGCCGTATTATTGGCTGTGGTGTTAAACAAGTAAAAGATGCAAATGAATTGGCTGAAGTGCTATACCATTTACGTAATAAGCGACTAGTATTAATAGACACAGCGGGAATGAGCCAACGTGATTTACGCTTGACTGAGCAGCTTAATACACTAATGCGTAATCAGCGAGTTGATATTCGTAGTTACTTAGTATTAAGTGCTACAGCACAAATAAATGTGTTGCAAGAAACCGTAAGACACTTTAAAAAGGTGCAACTAAGTGGTTGTATATTCACTAAGTTGGATGAATCGCTAAGTTTAGGTGAGATTATCAGCATAGCGATTCAAAATCGTCTTCCGATAGGGTATCTTACTAATGGTCAGCGAGTTCCAGAGGATATTCGTGTTGCAAATGCCGAAAAACTAGTGAAAAAGGCTGAGCAATTGTATTTAAAACGAGCAAAAGCACAACATTCACGACGTCAAGCAGTAGCGTCGAGCACAGTAGGGATGTATGATTAACACAGTATTAGATCAAGCAAGCGGCCTGCGCAAAATGAATCAAAATAATAATAGTGGCGTTAAAGTTATCGCTGTGACTGGTGGCAAAGGTGGTGTGGGTAAAACCAATGTTTCACTAAATACCGCTATTGCACTCGGTCAGCAAGGAAATCGAGTATTAGTACTTGATGCCGATTTGGGATTGGCAAATTGTGACGTCATGCTTGGCCTTCGTGTTGAACGTAACTTATCTCATGTTTTATCTGGCGAATGTGAGCTAGATGAAATCCTTGTTGAAGGCCCTGCGGGGATTAAAATAGTCCCTGCAACCTCTGGTTCGCAGAGCATGGTGGAACTAAGCCCTTCTGAGCATGCCGGCCTTATCCGCGCTTTTAGCGAGTTAAATACAGAGTTTGATATCTTAATTGTTGATACCGCCGCGGGTATTTCCGACATGGTATTAAGCTTTTCACGTGCAGCACAAGATGTCGTTGTGGTTGTATGTGATGAACCTACCTCCATAACCGACGCCTATGCACTTATTAAAGTACTGAGCCGTGAACATGGTGTATATAAATTTAAAATTGTTGCCAATATGGTCCGCAGTATGCGTGAAGGCCAAGAATTGTTTGCTAAACTATCAAAAGTAACCGATCGTTTCTTGGATGTATCTATGGAATTAGTTGCAACAATACCGTATGACGAAAATATGCGTAAATCGACTCGACGCCAAAAAGTGATTGTTGAGTTGTTTCCTAGTTCGCCAGCAGCAGTCGCATTTAAAACATTAGCAACAAAAGCAGTTAAGTGGCCAATACCGAATCAACCATCCGGTCATTTAGAATTTTTTATTGAAAAACTAGTAAACGGCTAACTATGACAACATCGGTGAATAAAGCGATGGGATATCAATCAGCAAACAATTTGAATGCGATTGTCGAAAAGCATGCCTCTTTAGTCAAAAAAGTGGCATGCCATTTAATTGCTCGTTTACCCGCCAGTGTTCAATTAGACGATTTAATTCAATCAGGCATGATTGGCCTTATAGAAGCATCAAAAAACTTTGATGCAGGCAAAGGAGCGAGCTTTGAAACCTTCGCTGGTATACGCATTCGCGGTGCGATGCTTGATGAAATTCGTCGCGGGGATTGGGCGCCTCGCTCTGTTCACCGAAATGCACGCCTCGTTGCTGAAACCATAGCCGCACTAGAAAGTACTTTAAATCGAGAACCCAAAGATACAGAAGTTGCTGAAAAACTTGATATTACGCTCGATGAGTACCATCATATCTTACATGATGTAAATTCTAGTAAAGTTCTGGGTATTGAGGATTTAGGTGTTGATGAAGACGTTATTACACCTATGGGGCAAGATTTAGCACTAGACAAACCGTTTAATAACGTTAAAAATGAACGGTTTAACCAATCTCTATTAACGGCTATTCAATCGTTACCGGAAAGAGATGCACTTGTTTTATCTTTGTATTACAACGATGAAATGAATTTAAAAGAAATAGGGCACATACTCGACGTAAGTGAATCGCGTGTGAGTCAAATACATGGTCAGGCGATGATTAAGCTCAAAGCAAAAATCAATGACTGGATTAATTAGTAGTAAGTAAATATAGGTTCAAACCTCACCGGAGGATGTTTTGGATAAAAACATGAAAATTCTTGTTGTTGATGATTTTTCTACAATGAGACGTATCATTAAAAACCTGTTAAGGGATTTAGGTTTCACCAATGTGCAGGAAGCTGATGATGGTTCAACAGCATTACCAATGCTACAAAATCAAGAATTTGATTTTGTTGTCACCGATTGGAACATGCCAGGTATGCAAGGTATTGATTTATTGAGAGCTATTCGTGCCGACGACAGCCTAAAGCATATTCCAGTGCTCATGGTGACAGCTGAAGCGAAAAAAGAACAAATTGTTGCTGCTGCTCAAGCGGGTGTAAATGGTTATATCGTTAAACCATTCACTGCTGCGACACTGAAAACCAAATTGGAAAAAGTGTTTGAACGTTTAGGTTAATCTAAGGGGAGAGGCTTATGTCAGCACTTGCTGCGCCTCAAATAAGTTTAGAGCAAGCTCGTCAACTTGTTGAGTATCTTGAAAATGGTGAACAAGAAAAAGCGGATAAGCTAATACTTGACACAGCATCAAAAGAACAATCAGAGCTGTTTGCAGAAATTGGTAAATTAACGCGACAACTTCATGAAGCGCTAAAAAACTTTGATCTCGATACGCGTTTAACTGGCTTAACAACGGAAGCAATACCCGATGCTAAACAGCGCTTAAATTATGTCATGGAAATGACAGAAAGCGCCGCTAATAAGACCATGGATGCAGTGGAAGCAAGTTTGCCAATTGCTCAGCAACTTGCAGACGATATAGCGACGATAAAACCTACGTGGGATCGTTTGATGAATCGAGAAATTGAGCTCGGTGAATTTAAATCGCTATGTCATAGCTTAGATAAGTTTATGAACAGCTCGCAAACTAAAACAGATGAGTTACAAGGCTTGATGACGAATGTGCTGATGGCACAAGATTATCAAGACTTAACAGGGCAAGTTATACGCCGAGTCATCGAATTAGTACGCGAAGTAGAAGACAGTTTAATCAATCTTTTAACTGTGTTTGGCAGTCAAGAAGATGGTCATCAAAAACAAGAAAAACAGGCCATAGAACAAGCACCTGCACAAAGCGATACGCTTGCAGGTCCTGAAGGGCCAATTATTGATAAAGAGTCTCGCGATGATGTTGTCTCAGGACAAGATGAAGTTGATGATCTATTATCAAGTCTGGGCTTCTAAGAGGAGAGTAGCTGCATGAGCTTTGAAGTCGATGAAGATATTTTACAGGATTTCCTAGTTGAAGCTGGAGAAATCTTAGAGCTTTTGTCAGAGCAATTAGTCGAACTGGAAAATAACCCAGAAGATAAAGATTTATTAAATGCCATTTTTAGGGGCTTCCATACCGTAAAAGGTGGGGCTGGCTTCTTAAGCATGACAGAACTTGTTGATGCATGTCATGGCGCCGAAAATGTCTTTGATTTATTACGACAAGGCGGGCGTACTGTTACATCTGAATTAATGGATGTTATTTTACAGGCACTCGATACAATAAATGAGATGTTTACGACCATCCAGAACCGTGAGCAACCAGAGCCTGCGGATCCTGCCCTCCTTGAAGCCCTTCACAAATTAAGTCATCCACCGAGCGCAGAAGAACTTGCTGGTGAAGACACATCAATTACAGAGGGTGTCAGTGCGGCACCAGAAGAGCCCGTTGTTGAAGAGCCTATCATTGATAGCCCAGAAGTAACTGCTGATGTGGCAACGGATAACGTTGATGAAGACGACCCGTTTGCATTTGATATGTTGTTTGATGGTGGTTTGGCTGATACCCAGCCTGAAGCACAAAATATTGATGAAATTACTGAAGACGAATTTGAAAGCTTACTTGATGAACTCCATGGTAAAGGGCAAAGCCCAGCAGCCGTAGAGGCAGAAAAAGTAAGTAATAATAGTGATGATATCACTGATGATGAATTTGATAGCTTATTAGATGAACTGCACGGAGTAGGTAGCTTTGGTGAAGTAAAATCAACTAGCACACCAGAACAAGTGCCGACTGAAAAGCCTGTCAGTACAGTATCAGCGCCTGCTGGTAGTGAGAGTGACGATGAAATTAGTGATGATGAATTTGAAGCATTGCTGGATGAGTTACATGGTAAAGGAACAGCGCCTAAGTCACTAGAGTCTTCATCACCAGCACAGCCTACAGAGCCAAAAGCGCCAGAAGTAGCTAAAGCTGAGCCTAGTAAACCAGTGCCGCAAGCAAAACCAGCAACCCCTGCGCCAGCAAAAGCGGCTCAACCAGCCCCTGTTGCAGCTAAAGCAGAACCTAAGCCAAGTGCCGCTGCGAAAAAAGCACCTGCACCACAGGCAGAAACTACGGTACGTGTTGATACTAAACGTCTTGACGAGATTATGAACATGGTTGGTGAACTGGTGCTTGTTCGTAACCGTTTAGTTAGTCTTGCTAATAATACCAACAGTGAATCTATGGGTAAGGCTATCTCGAATTTAGATGTTGTCACAGCAGACTTACAAGGTGCTGTGATGAAGACACGCATGCAGCCAATCAAGAAAGTATTCGGCCGCTTCCCTCGCGTTGTTCGTGACTTAGCTCGTAGCTTGAAAAAAGATATTAATCTGCTGTTGGTGGGTGAAGATACCGATTTAGATAAAAACTTAGTTGAAGCCCTTGCTGATCCACTTGTGCATTTGGTTCGTAACTCAGTTGACCATGGTATTGAAATGCCTGATGTGCGTGAGGCCGCAGGTAAACCTCGTACAGGGACTGTGACGCTATCAGCATCACAAGAAGGCGATCATATCTTACTTACCATCCGTGATGATGGTGCCGGTATGGACGCCGAGAAATTGAAAAAGATAGCAATCAGTAAAGGTGTTATTGACCATGACCAAGCTAGCAGACTCTCTGATACAGAGGCCTACAATTTAATTTTTGCTCCTGGCTTCTCAACGAAAGAAGAGATTTCTGATATTTCGGGCCGTGGTGTGGGTATGGATGTGGTGAAAACCAAGATCACCCAACTAAATGGCTCAGTTAATATTCAGTCAGAACTCGGAGTCGGTACTGTACTTGAAATTAAAGTACCGCTTACATTGGCTATTCTTCCAACATTAATGGTTATTGTTGGAGAACAAACATTTGCGTTACCACTTGCAGGTGTTAGTGAAATTTTTCACCTTGACCTAACTAAGACGAATGTGGTCGATGGGCAACTGACGATTATTGTTCGCCAGAAAGCCATTCCACTCTTTTACCTCGAACATTGGTTAGTGAAAGGTGCAAATAGCCAAGAACGCAAAGCCGAAGGACATGTTGTTATTGTTCAAATAGGTACGAAACAGGTAGGCTTTGTTGTTGACTCGTTGATAGGTCAAGAAGAAGTCGTTATTAAGCCGCTTGATGCTTTATTACAAGGTACACCAGGCATGGCGGGTGCGACGATTACCTCTGATGGTGGGATTGCACTTATTTTAGATGTGCCAAGCATGCTAAAACATTACGTTGGCTAGCATTATTTAAACTCACTATTTTAAGTGCGCGTGGATACAGCGCACTTACACTGAACACATAACAAGAGAGTGCCAATGGCAGTCAAAGTATTAGTTGTCGATGATTCGAGCTTTTTTCGCCGTCGTGTCAGCGAAATTTTAGAGCAAGATAGTAATATCCAAGTTGTAGGCTTTGCCGTGAATGGCCGAGAAGCTGTTGATAAGGCAAAAGAGCTTAGACCTGATGTCATTACTATGGATGTTGAAATGCCCGTTCTTGATGGTATTAGTGCCGTTAAAGAGATCATGGCTGCTACACCAACACCTATTTTAATGTTTTCTTCATTAACTCGTGATGGTGCAACAGCAACACTTGATGCGCTTGATGCGGGGGCTTTGGACTTTTTACCGAAAAAGTTTGAAGATATTGCCCGAAATAACGAAGATGCAATCGCACTTTTACAAAATAAAGTAAAAGAAATTGGTCGCCGTCGCATTTCACGTTTTACACGTCCTGCTCCGCCACCTCGCACAGCATCTACAACATCTACAAGCACCAGAAGCGGTGGTATTGTTCAGCCTGATCGTAGTTTCAGCCGCCCAGCACCAGCTCCGGCTTCATCGACGAACAATGTGCGAGCTTCAGGCAAACAGTACCAAGTTGTTGCAATTGGTACATCAACAGGCGGCCCTGTTGCTTTACAAACCATATTAACTCAACTGCCAGCTAATTTTCCGCACCCTATTTTACTTATTCAGCATATGCCTGCTGCATTTACACCTGCTTTTGCTGCGCGACTAAATGGTCTGTGTAAAATTAAAGTGAAAGAAGCGCAACAAGGCGACAGGTTAATGCCAGGTACCGCTTATTTAGCACCTGGTGGTCAGCAAATGCTGGTAGAAGGACGTGGAAGTTCTCGAACGTTACGCGTTTTTGAAGATGATAGTCCTCGCATTACATACAAACCGAGTGTGGATGTAACATTTGCAAGCACTGCTAAAGCATTTGGTGGTGATGTATTGGCGGTTGTGCTTACTGGTATGGGGGCTGATGGTCGAGATGGTGCCCGCATGCTAAAACAAGCTGGTGCGACTATATGGGCGCAAGATGAAAAAACCAGTGTTGTTTATGGTATGCCGCAAGCCGTTGCTAATGCAGGCCTTGCAAGTGAGAGCTTAGCGCTTAATGACGTTGCTGCACGGTTAACACGAGAGACTGGGTGTGGATAAACTGTCGTTTCTTGGTTTAATCGTCGCTGTTAGCGCTATTGCTTTTGGTTATGCACTTGAAGGTGGGGTGGTAAGCGCTCTATTTAATGGCCCAGCGCTGATTATCGTGCTAGGTGGTACCTTAGGCGCTGTAATGTTACAAACACCAAGCAGTGTATTTTCTAAAACAGTAAAAATTAGCCATTGGGTATTTTTCCCCCCTTACCACGATATTGATGCTGCGATTGAGCAGGTGAAGCGTTGGTCTCAAAAGGCACGCCAAGAGGGGTACCTTTCGCTTGAGAATGAGGCCTTAGCGCATGATGATCCCTATGCGGTAAAGGGGCTAAGCATGTTAGTTGATGGAGCTGGTGAAACGAAGCTTAGGGATACACTTGAAATTGACTTAATGCTCGAGCGTGAAAGATTAATGGAAGTGAGCCGTGTATATGAAGCCATGGGGGGATACAGTCCAACCATTGGTATCTTAGGTGCGGTACTTGGGCTTATTCAAGCAATGCAATTTATAACCGATCCTGAAAAGCTTGGAGCAGGGGTCGCGACAGCGTTTATTGCGACAATTTATGGTGTTGGTTTAGCAAACTTACTCTTTTTACCAATGGCAAACAAACTAAAGCAACAAATTGAACAAAAAATGCTGTACCACGAGTTACTTGCAGAGGGAATTATTGCTATTGCCCAAGGTGAGAGCCCATTAAATATTGAACTCAAACTTGAGGCGTATCGTGTAGAGCGTCCAAGCTTAGCTGGCGAGTAACTCTTATGATGCGCCGTCGCATGCGTCATAAAATTCAAAAAAGCCAACATACAGAGCGTTGGCTTGTTTCTTATGCCGATTACATGACCATTATGTTTGCGTTTTTTGTGGTGATGTATGCAATCGCTATTAGCAAGAATGAAGATTTCCAAGTTTTATCTGATTCACTAGAGCAAGTGTTTGATAAATCAGCACGTACTCATCAGCAGGCTGGAACTGGGGTACAGGGTACGGGGATTTTAACAGACCGTGTCACGCCTGAAAGCGAGGTTTTATATGGTGAAAGTATCCTCAAAGAAGAGCAAGGGCCTAAGTTAATTGATGGGCAAGCCGATACCAGTAATATCGAAAAAAAGCATTTAGGAAAACCGCTAGATAGTCTACTTAGCAAACTGCAATCTGCTTTAATTGATGAGATCCGTAATGGTGAGGCTAGCCTTGAGCTTAATCAAGACTGGCTGATAATTGAATTGAGTTCAGGCATGTTGTTTTCGTCGGGCAGTGCTGTTGCTCAACAACGTGCTAAACAAGTTGTTGCATTAGTTAAAGATATTATTGCTCCTGTAGATAATTATATTCGCGTAAGAGGTTATACCGATAACGAAGGTATTCGTAATGAAATGTTTCGATCTAACTGGGAACTGTCAGTCGCACGCGCAACATCAGTATTGGTTGAGCTTGAAGAGTTGGGGATAAACCCTGCTCGCATGGCCATTGAGGGCTATGGTCAGTATTCACCCTTTTCCAGTAATGACACAGAACAAGGGCGTGCAGAAAATCGTAAAGTCGTTGTGGCACTTTCTAAATATGGTTTACCAGAACAAGCACAGCAGGCTACCAATGAACAAGCTAAACCCAGTGTAAACGAGAGTACAGAAATTGAGTTGCCAAGCAATGACAACACGATTAAAGTGATTCAATTACCTCACGGTGGCATTCGAATTACCACGCGCAATGAACAATAACAAGGTGTGATGTGAAAATTTGGACAGTAGCGAATCAGAAAGGCGGAGTAGGGAAAACCACAACCGCTGTTAGTCTTGCTGGCACGCTTGCATTACAAGGGAAACGGGTATTATTGATAGATACCGATCCACATGCTTCATTAACTTATTATTTTGGTATCGATTCAGAAGAGTTAGAGATTAGCGTCTACGATATTTTTGCCCGTGGCAACAGTATGGCCAGCGAAGAAATCTTACAAGCACTTTGCCCGTCAACACTTGAAAACCTTGATATTTTACCTGCAACCATGGCTATTGCGACCCTCGATAGAAGTATGGGCAATAAGAATGGTATGGGTCTTATACTAAAAAAAGCGCTGGCAAAAATTAGCGAACATTATGACTATGCAATTATCGACTGTCCGCCTGTATTAGGTGTATTAATGGTTAATGCCTTAGCTGCCAGCGAACGTATTTTAGTGCCAGTACAAACAGAGTTTTTGGCTCTCAAAGGTCTTGATCGTATGATGCGCACTATGGAGTTGATGCAAACATCGCAATCTAAACAATATCAGTATACGATTATACCAACAATGTACGACAAACGGACTAAAGCATCCCTTGAAGCCTATAAAAATCTTCAGGATAATTACAAAGATAAAGTGTGGTCGGGAGTCATCCCCGTTGATACCAAGTTTAGAGATGCAAGTTTGGCACAGCAAGTACCTATTCAGTTTTGTCCTCGATCACGAGGGGTATTTGCGTATCGCGCATTACTCGATTATTTAGTTGCACAAGGTTAAAGATGAGTAGCAAACACTTATTTGCCAACGAAAAAGTGATGACCCAATACTTGGGGGCATTACTGTGTGAGGAAGAACCAGAACAGCAAAACCTTGAACCTGTGGCTAAGTTACTCGAACAAGTAAATGAGTCAAAAGGTGACCCATTACCTCTAGAAGTAGAGCAAAAAGTAGAAACACCTGTTGTTGAACCTATTAAAGAGCTTGAGAAAACCGAGAACCAAGCTAATATCAAAGATATAGTCGAACAAAAACAGACTGAGATTGTTGCTAAAACCTCGTCTGAGCGACAAGAAGACTATTTTGATGGTGAATTTCAAGCATTGTTTTTTGAGGTCGCAGGCTTAACTTTAGCTGTTCCTTTGAAAGCATTAGGGGGCATTCATCAACTAACAGAGGTTAATCAGTTATTTGGCAAACCTAAGTGGTTTAAAGGTGTGATGCTAAATCGTGATGAAAAACTGAATGTAGTGGATACAGCACGTTGGGTGATGCCTGAAAAGTATGATGAAAAATTAGAACAGTCACTCGATTATCAATATTTAATCACCTTAGGTGACAGCCAATGGGGATTATTGGCTGAGAAGCTCGTAAATAATATTACACTTCGCGAAGAAGATGTAAAATGGCGAGCAAAATCAGGCAAGCGGCCTTGGCTTGCTGGCGTTATCAAAGAGAAAATGTGCGCCTTGATTGACGTTGAAAATTTATACCAATTGCTAGAGCAGGGCTTAGACAGCCGTGAGCAGTAACTATTTTTACGGAGTAATAGCATGAGTGAAGAAAGACTACTGTCAGCGAATAAAAATGCTGATAGCAACGATGAAGTGTTACAGTGGGTAACCTTTAAACTTGAAGAAGAAACGTACGGCATTAACGTAATGCAAGTACAAGAAGTACTTCGCTATACCGAAATTGCTCCTGTTCCAGGTGCGCCCTCTTATGTGCTTGGAATTATTAACCTGCGTGGTAATGTTGTGACTGTAATCGACACCCGTGCACGTTTTGGTTTAATGGGCGCTGAGGTAACGGATAATTCTCGAATTGTCATTATTGAAGCGGAAAAGCAAGTTATCGGTATCTTGGTTGATAGCGTTGCTGAAGTTGTGTATCTACGTAGCTCTGAAATTGACAGTGCGCCGAATATTGGCACAGAAGAAAGTGCTAAGTTTATTCAAGGTGTATCAAACCGTGATGGTGAGTTACTGATCTTGGTTGATCTTAATAAACTTTTAAATGACGAAGAGTGGGATGAGCTGAGCGCATTATAAACGCTCAGAATTTATATGCTGTTATACTCTTTGTTTGGAGCCTCAATCTTACTATTTTTGGTATGCTTGGGGCTTATTTTTGTTAATAACAACAAGCACGCTACGGCGTTAAAAGCAAAGCAACAACAAGTGCAAGATGCTCAGCAACAGTTGAGTATTTTACGCAGTGAAGTGGCTGAAATGCGAGCTGGCATGCTAAGTATTGGCAAAAGATTGGTTGCTGTTGAAGATAAAAATCAAGAACTTGAACAACTTCAAGATGCACAAAAATATGATGACCCCAATGCGAAAATTTACTCGCGTGCGGTAAAAATGGTAGAACTTGGTGCCGACTTGGAGGAGATTATTCGCGAGTGTGAATTACCCAGAGCTGAGGCTGAGTTACTCATGTCATTACATAAACAAAAGGGCGCTTAATTAGCGCCTTTTCTCTTTATTTAAGCCTGAATGTTCAGCTTTCCTTGAAAGTCCTGCCAGCCAGGGGGAAATTTTCCTCTTAACACATATGAAAAAGCAATAAGCTCAGCGATTACGTAGTAAAGTTCCTTAGGTATTTCTTCACCTAACTCAAGATGTGCAAGTGTTTTTGCTAAATCAGCATCTTGATGAATTAAAATACCTTTTTCTTCAGCCAGTTTTACTATTTCATCAGCAAGCTCGCCAAATCCTTTCGTTGTTACTTTTGGTGAATTGCCTACCTCATACAGTAGCCCTATGGCGGATTTATGTTTGCGGTCATCTTTCATATTAAACCTTTACATTAATGATTGCATGAGACTGGTAAAATGCATGGTGTGTGGGCACGCCTTGTTTTAAGTTTAGTTCAGCGATATTTAAACCGTGACTGGCGAGTTTGTGGCGTAACGTTTCTAAATGTGGGTGAGCTAATGCAGTTACATCTTGTGATGATGCTAATAATTGACATTCAACGGCTTTATCCATTATTTCAGCAGTGACTTGTAGCTGACCAAGCTCAGCATAGTCAAAGTTAAGCCTCACGAACCATACATCCTTATTTTCTAATTTATTTTTGCTCGGTTTTTTATAATGACCTAGGCTAATTTCAGTTTGCCCAATTTCTGGCGGTAATTTCATTGGTAAAAAGAATTGCGCTAAAGGGTTAGCGTCTTGCTGCTGGTTTATCGGGGTTGTTTGTACCTGTGATAAGCTCGATTTCAATTGGCCAATTTCATTAGCAAGAGTTTGGAGATTAGTTTGCTGTAACTGCTCAAGCATTTTGTTACTGTCGATGGCTTTAAAGTTTGGTACTAATACTTGCAATAGCGCATCAAGCCCATGTTGGTTGTTAAAACCTATTGCTGTGGGGGACTGACTAATTATAGGCGCGGCGAGGGTTGTAACTGCGAGCTGCTCAAGTCCTTGATTAAAGCTAGCCTGTAGGTTCTGTGGCGATAATGATGCAGGCCTTAAAATACTCAACAGCTCACGCTCGATAGTTACTGGAAGTGTATTTTGAGCAGAGATCATTCTGTTGAATGCTTGATTCACCAATCGGTTTAAGTCTATTGATGGCGTGTTATTACTTTGGCTAAGCTGATTTAGTTTTTCACTTAATTGAACAGGCACAGTGGTACTAATAAGTTGCTTACTCTCACCTTGAGGTATTAATGTTGCGACGAGCTTAGCCTCAAGTGGCTGCATTAATTGTAAGGGCCGCGCTAAATTTGGCTCTTTAGATGCTAAAAACGCTGCATTAGCATTGCTGTTATTCGTTGCAGTTTTGCTGTGTTGTAATAGTTCGGTATTTGTAGTGAGTGCTGCTAAACCTGCTTTTACCTGTTGAAAAAGCTGAACCATCGGCGGCGAATTATTATAGTGCGTGGGTAGCATGACTTGCGCTGCGGTCATCGGTACTTTTGAAGATGTATTTGCCCACGGAGCTTGTAGTTCAGCCAATTTAATAATATCTATTTTTTTTGTATTAAAGCCAAGCTCTGCCACAGATAAAGTGCTTTTCAATAAAGTTGAGTTTAAATTTGCTGTATGTTTTTGAGTTGCTGGCAGTTTTTCAAAATACCGTACTGCATCGCTTATACGTGTTTTTAAATCAGCAAAACTGTCTTTTAACCAAGAGCGTATTGGAGAATTAGTTGAGCTTAAAGGCTGTGCCAATGACAGAACAGTACTTTTATTTGGTTGCTCTTTAAGTAATTGATGAAATGTGTCGGTTAAAGAGTTTTTTAAAATGAACTGCTCATTGATAGGTTTACTTACCAGCTTTAATCCATTACGTATTACCTGTGGGGTTAGTTTAATGTCTTGAGCGTTTTGCTGTAGCTGAGTTAGTAACTGTTTACTTTCATTCGTGGGAAGATCTTTTAATTGCAGTTTCATCGATGCCATTGCTTTGTTTGCAATGGTAACCTGTAGCTGCTTCGCAGATAAATTGAGTGCGAGTTCAGGTGCTAATTTAGCTAAGATTTCTGCCACTTTTTGCTGGCTAACAGTTTGTTGATGTAGCGAGTCACCATAACGGTTCAAAATATTTAATGTAAACTCAGCGTGTTTAGTCGTTGCAGGTAAAATAACTGCTTGTAGAGGTGCTTCTGATTTCAAAAGTGTGCTGAGTGTGTTGTTTAACATAAACTCGGCTTTTAAAGTCGGTATGCTTAAAGTCGGTTTATTGCTCGGAATTGTCGCAGGAAGTATTGCTGTTGTTTGACTGTCGCCTTGCGCTAAAAGGTTTAAAAGAGCTTGCAACTGAGGAGCTTTACTTAATGTCAGACTAACCGGTGTCGGTGTGATGCTAAGCTGCTTACCATCATGATTCAACGAAACGTTAGCTGATGCATACTTAGCTAATTGGTAATTCGTTTGCTGGGTAGATAAACGTAACGTTTGCCACGAATCATCGAGTAATACATCCATTTGCACTGAGTGTTTGCTAATAACAATATTACGGGCACTTAGAGTTTGTTCACCAAGTGCTTGTATCGCTTCGTTTGATGAATTTTGCGCAACGCGACTGACTCCTGTGCTCTCAAGGTTTAGTTGTGTAGTTAGCGTTAACGGGCTCTGTTTATTCATTATTTTAGATCAAATATAAGTTAATCGTTGTAAAGCAATATTCGTATTACCCTATCATTATGGTAGACTATCGCCTAATTTTGGGTATAGAGAATCGTCATCTTGTTACACATTAAGTCCGTCACCTGCATCAAACAAGATCGTTGTTTGTTTGCGGATCTTAATTTCAGCTTGAAATCGGGACAAATTATGCAGTTAGCTGGTCCAAACGGGGCTGGTAAAACATCATTATTGCGCATTATCGCAGGTTTCGCTACGGCGGATGAAGGTGATGTTTTGTTCCAAGAGCGATCGATTGCCAAATACTATGACGAGTATGCACAAGAGCTGTTATTTATTGGCCACAAAACCGGTGTAAATACGCAGCTTACTGCTCTTGAGAATGTCGCTTTTTGGCTAAAAATAAATGGCTACGATACGCACCAAGATTTATACCCTATTTTAGCTAAAATAGGTTTGGTTGGCCTAGAAGATGTGCCAGTACGTATGCTCTCAGCAGGGCAACAACGTCGGGTTGCTTTGGTAAGGCTTTGGTTAAATAACGCTAAACTTTGGATTCTTGATGAACCATTTACAGCCCTTGATAAAAGCGGTGTTGCATTTTTACAAGAGCGCTTTGTTGAGCACCTAAATGCAGGTGGGGCGATTTTACTAACCACCCACCAAGACTTAACCACCCATTTTAGTGATCTAAAAACAGTGACCTTGGAGTATCGCCACTGATGGTAAAGCAGCATTCTTATTGGCAACTATTCTCTGCGGTTTTTTTTAAAGATCTTAAATTAGCGTTTCGTCAGCGAGCTGAAATCGTTAATCCTATTTTATTTTTTCTTATCGTTATTACACTTTTCCCGTTAGCTATCGGGCCTGAACCGGGTCTACTAGCACGCATGGCTCCTGGCATTATTTGGGTTGCTGCCTTGCTTTCAACTATGTTGGGCTTAGATAAATTATTTCGTGATGATTATCACGACGGCACACTAGAACAGCTGATTGCATCGTCATATCCGTTACCATTAACGGTGCTTGCTAAAGTGGCGGCACACTGGGTGATCACTGGATTACCATTGGTGCTGATGACACCTGTATTTGCTTTATTATTGAATTTAGAAAGTTCAGCGCTTTTGGCAACGGTGCTTACTCTTTTATTGGGTACACCTTTGCTTAGCTTTATAGGTGCAATTGGCGCTGGACTGACTGTGGGGTTACAAAAAGGCGGCATTTTGATGAGTTTGCTTGTTTTGCCTTTGTATATCCCCGTACTAATTTTTGCAACCTCGGCTATTGATACCAGCTCTATGGAGCTTGCCTATAGCGGACAGCTTGCAATCCTTGGTGCCATGCTAATCGTAGCGATTATAGCGGCACCAATTGCCATATCGTCAGCATTGAAAGTGAGTGTAAGTTAATATGTGGAAGTGGTTACATCCCTACGCAAAAGCAGATCGTGCTTACCAATTGTGTAACACCTTACTGCCTTATTTCGCCGTTCTTACGGTGGTTTGTATGATTGTTGGATGGGTCTGGGGGCTTGCTTATGCGCCAGCAGATTATCAACAAAAAGACAGCTATCGAATTATTTTTATCCATGTGCCTTCAGCTATTTTGTCTATGGGTGCGTATTCTTCTATGGCGATCGCAGCTGTGATCGCACTAGTATGGCAGCTACGTAATGCAGAACTTGCAGTGATTGCAATTGCACCTGTTGGGGCGTGTGTGACAGCAATTGCCTTGATCACCGGTGCTGCATGGGGGAAACCTATGTGGGGTGCTTGGTGGGTATGGGATGCGCGTTTAACATCAGAGCTTATCCTATTATTTTTATATTTGGGGGTATTATCGCTTTATCATGCCTTCGAAGATAAAAAATCGGCAGGGCGTGCCGCGTGTATTCTAGCAATTGTTGGTGTGATTAATCTGCCAATTATTCATTTTTCGGTAGAGTGGTGGAATACACTTCACCAAGGCGCGACAATCACTAAGTTTGATACTAAAGCCATCGATCCTAGTATGTTTTGGCCGCTTATGGTGAACATAGTTGCCTTTGCTGGCTTTGTAGGTACAGTGACATTAATTCGTCTTAAAAACGAAATATTACAACGTGAAAAGCACCGCCCATGGGTGCGTCAGATGCTTGAGCGAGGTTAATCATGCAGTTTGATTCTTTTGCAGATTTTATTGCCATGGGAGGCTATGGCTTTTATGTATGGTTGTCTTTTGGCACCTGTGCATTAATTTTACTTGGTATTTTATTTAGTTCGTTAAACGATACGAAACGTATTTTCTCTTCAGTTAAGCAACAAGTGCAACGTGAAGAGCGCATTAAAAAAGCGAAACAAGGGGCAAGTCAATGAATCCAAGACGTAAAAAACGTTTATTAGCTGTTGTAGCCATTATTTTTGGTGTGGGTGCAACCATAGGTTTAGTGCTCTATGCGCTGCAAGAAAACATCAATTTATTTTATACCCCTAGTGAATTAGTTGACGGTAAAGGTCCGAATAAAGAGAAGCCACACGTTGGACAAAAACTACGTATTGGTGGCATGGTTGTGCCAGGTTCTGTAGTACGCGATGAATCAAGTTTAAAGGTGAGTTTTAAGCTAATTGATACCGGTCCAATGGTGACTATAAATTACCAAGGCATCTTGCCGGATTTATTCCGTGAGGGGCAAGGGATTGTTGCGCAGGGCGTACTTGTTAAAGCGAATGAAATTGATGCCTTTGAGGTACTTGCCAAACATGATGAAGAGTACATGCCAGCGGAAGTTGCAGAAGCAGTGAAAGGTATTAAGCATGAAAAACCGACCTATAACTTAGATAACGGCAATTAATATGATCCCAGAACTCGGTTATTTTTCTTTAACACTGGCCATGGTGCTCAGTGTTTTATTATGTATTTTTCCTATTTGGGGAGCACATACTGGTAATTTACGCTTGATGCGTGCTGCTCCTTCGCTAGCAATTGGTCAATTTGTGTTTGTACTTTTGTCTTTTGCAGCGCTTATTTATGCCAGTTTAACCGATGATTTTACCGTTTCGTATGTCGCTTATCACTCAAGTAGTACTTTACCTTGGTACTATAAAATCACCTCAACCTGGGGTGGTCATGAAGGCGCTATTTTACTTTGGCTTGTAATGCAAGCAGGTTGGACAGCGGTTGTTGCTATGCGCTCTAAGTCACTACCATGGGTTTTGCGTGCTCGTGTACTGGGTGTGCTAGGCTTTTTGGGTGTTGGCTTTATGCTTTACACCTTGCTGATGTCGAGCCCATTTGAGCGCTTGTTACCTTACTTCCCCGTAGAAGGTCGTGATTTAAATCCATTACTGCAAGACCCTGGTATGATTATTCACCCGCCATTGCTTTATATGGGCTACGTGGGTCTGTCTGTGTCGTTTTCATTCGCCATCGCTGCGCTGCTAACAGGTAAACTTGATAATACTTGGGCTAAGTGGTCTCGTCCTTGGACTATGACGGCATGGGGTTTTTTAACATTAGGTATTACTATTGGTAGCTGGTGGGCTTACTCTGAGCTTGGCTGGGGTGGCTGGTGGTTCTGGGATCCAGTTGAAAACGCATCATTAATGCCATGGCTGGTGGCAACTGCGTTGTTGCACTCACTATCAACCACAGAAAAGCGGGGTGTATTTAAGTCATGGACCGTATTACTCGCTATTGCTGCATTCTCTTTAAGCTTGCTCGGTACGTTTATTGTTCGTTCAGGCATTATTGTTTCTGTGCATGCGTTTGCGTCAGATCCTAACCGCGGTATGTTTATTTTAGCTTTCTTAGCTATTGTCGTCGGTGGTGGTTTATCGCTTTACGCATTACGCGTTTCACAGGTTAAAAGTGAAGGCCGTTATAAGTTCGCTTCCCGTGAAGTGGCACTTTGGTTAAATAATATTTTCTTAGTGGTCGCTACGTTAATTGTACTATTAGGTACGTTATTACCAATGATTCATAAAGAGCTTGGCTTGGGTAGTATCTCGATTGGTGAACCGTTTTTCAACAAGATGTTTGCGATCTTACTCGTGCCATTTGCTATCCTAATGGGCATCGGGCCTTTGCTTCGCTGGAAGCAAAATAAATGGTCGATGCTACAAAATAAATTAGCCTTATCAGCCATTGTGAGTATTGTCGCAACTGCTGCGTGGTTGTATTCGAGCTACGACATAATTGCGCCTCTGACTTTTATCGCTACGGCACTTGCTGTTTGGATTTTTGTGACAACTTTAGTTGATTTAGCAGCTAAAGTGACCATTCATAAAACACTGGCTGAGGGCTTCAAACGTTTAGGTTTAAGTTATTGGGCCATGGTACTCGGTCATGTCGGTTTAGCGTTCGTGATTGCAGGTGTTACATTAACGTCTGCTTATTCAGTTGAACGTGATGTCTCAATGAAGCCTGGTGATAAAGTGGCACTTAATGAGTATCAATATCGTTTTGATGGCGTTAAAAGCATTCGTGGTGCTAACTATAGCGGTCACGCAGGTGTCGTTACGGTACTTAAAAATGACAAGCAAGTAACTGTGTTACATGCTGAAAAACGCCGTTATGACATAGGCATGCAGTTTATGACAGAAGCCGCGGTCGATGCAGGTTTCACCCGTGACTTGTATTTAGCACTTGGTGAGCAATTAAGCCAAGGAGCATGGTCACTGCGTATTTATCATAAACCGTATGTCCGTTGGATGTGGCTCGGTGGTATTTTAATCTCCATTGCAGGTTTCCTTGTACTAGGTGATAAACGTTATCGTCAAAAATCAACAAAAGAGGAGGCTATGGCATGAACCGCAAGCTATTAGCGTTAGCCCCTTTACTGGTGTTTGTTTTACTGTGTGTGTTCTTGTATCAGGGGTTGTTTGCCAACCCTCGTGAACTACAAACTGGGCGTATTGGTCACACAATGCCGACTTTTAACCTTCCAGACTTAATGGATGAATCTAAGCGTTGGACTGATGCCGATTTAAAAGGTGAAGTTTACTTGCTTAATGTGTGGGGCACGTGGTGCCCAACTTGTTTAGCTGAGTTAGGTTACCTAACAGAACTCAGAGAGCAAGGTGTGAAAATTATTGGCTTGTATTATGAGCAAGGGTATGACCCTGACTTTGATGGGCAGTTTGATATCAACGCATTGCGCGAAGATGTAACAAGCATGCTTAATCGCGCTGGTGACCCGTATCAGTTTAATATTTTAGATTTAAAACGCACCTTGGCACTAGATTTAGGTGTGTCGGGGGCACCAGAAACCTTCTTAGTCGATAAGCAAGGCACTATTTTGCTACATCATACCGGTGATATAAACCCGCGAGTATGGCGTTCGAAGTTTGCCCCGTTGATGCAGGAGTTACAGCAATGAGATTAATTATTTTTTTAGCAAGCTTGTTAATGACTTTCAGCGTATTCGCACAGCAGGATAAGTATCAGTTTGACAATGACGAGCAAGCAGTGCGCTTCAGTGAGTTAACAAAAGAGCTACGCTGCCCAAAATGCCAAAACCAAAATATTGCCGATTCTGATGCTGTCGTCGCTAAAGATCTACGAGACAAAGTATTAGCACTTGTGAAGGATGGCAAAACCAAGGATGAAGTTATTGAATATATGATTGATCGTTATGGTTACTTTGTTCATTACGATCCGCCTGTTACACCTGCAACTTTAGTGCTTTGGGTGTTGCCAGTTTTGATAGTTGTGCTTGGTTTTGGCTTTATTGTGATTCGACAAAGAAAAGCCTCGGTGAAGCAAACATGGACTCATGAAGACGAAGCGTTACTTGCTAAGTTAATTAAACAAAATCAACGTCAGGAGCAAAGCTAAATGGCATTAATGTGGGCTTTATTTGTTTTACTCACACTGATTGCATTGCTATTTGTTGTGGTACCCTTTTTTAAACGCGAAAAAATTCAACGTCTTGATCACAATGCAAACTCGGAATTGATCCGTATCTATCATCAACGTCTAGAAGAGTTAAACGCTGACCTTGAAAATCAGCGGATAGATGCGCAAATGCATGAGGAATCTGTTGTTGAGCAAAAGCGACGCTTATTAAACGAGTTATCGCCTGAAAAAGCGTTAAATAGCTCAGGTAACAATCGCATATTTGCCTTGACGGGGGCTGGTTTTTTAATTGCATTAACCGTTATTTTTTATAGCTTCACAGGCAGCCAGCAACAAATAAAAGGCTGGCATGATGCCATGGCAAACTTAAAGTCATATGGTGAACGTGCTGTAATGCAGGATAAAGAGCCATTGACTCCAAATGAGCTACAAGCATTTGCACTTGCGCTGCGTACTAAGTTAGACAGAAGCGGCGATGATGAAGTTGCGTGGATGTTGCTAGGGCGTGTGGCTATGTCGTTGAATGAATATGACATGGCAATGCAATCATTTGATAAAGTGCTAAAGATGAACCCAGATAACAAGCAGGTGCTAATAAGCTATGCACAAGTTTTGTTAATTGAGGGGGGTGATGCAAATATGTCGCGTGCTGCGACAATGCTGTCGAAGGTTCTTAAATCAGAACCAACTAATGTTGATGCGATCTCGTTATTGGCATTAATTGCTTATGAGCGTAAAGATTGGCTACAAGCTAAAACGGCATTTGAAGTATTACTGGCTAGTATGCAAAAAAATGATCCTCGTTATAGCATGATAGCGCAGCGAATTGCTGAAATAGATGCGAAAATGGGCAGTGAAGAGGTTACTGATAATACACAAGCTGAAATAGCAAACAGTGAAATAAAAGTCACCGTTGATTTAGCCAGTGAGTTAAAAACACAGCTTCCGGATGATGGCACATTATTTGTTTTTGCAAAAGCAGCGAGTGGCCCACCTATGCCATTAGCGGTTGTTAAAATGACAGAGTATAGCTTTCCACTAGAGGTAACACTCAGTGACAGCAATGCCATGGTTGAAGGATTAACGCTTTCTAGCACAGATAAAATTATCTTAACGGCGCGTTTATCAAAAGATGCAACTGTGGTACCTTCTAGCGGCGAATTAGAAGGTAAGTCAGATATTTTAGAGCGTGCTGAAGTTAAAGAGTACGCATTGCTGATTAATGAATTGATACCGTAAGGACAGTCGATGTTTAAGCACAGTTTATTTTTTATTTTTTTTGCGGTGCTCGCAGGATGCGCACAAGTACCTGATGAAAAACTGGATGACCGTGACCCTTTGCAGTCATTTAACCGCCCCATGTATGACTTTAATATGGACGTATTAGATGCTTATATCCTTCGTCCTGCGGCTGTTGGTTATGTCACTGTGACCCCCGTGCCAGTTAGGCGCAGCATCGTGAATTTTACAGATAATATAACCGCGCCGACGGATATGGTGAATGCTGGCTTACAAGGCAAGCCGGGTAACATGAGTATCAGCCTAGCGCGTTTTTTAGTAAACTCGACGGTAGGCTTATTTGGTTTTTTTGATGTCGCATCATCGCTTGGCTTAGAAATAGTTGATGAGGATTTTGGGCAGACCCTAGGTGTATGGGGAGTCGGTGACGGTGCTTATCTTATGTTGCCCGGTATGGGACCAACTACAGCAAGAAACCTAACCGGTGATGTGGTCGATAATATTGTTTTACCTGAGATTGCACTCACCACCCCACAAACAATACTTGTTTTTGCATTAAAGGCTGTAGAGGCGAGGGCATCATTAATACCTCAAGAAAGTTTATTAAATGAGTCGCTAGATCCCTATATCTTTATGAAAGATATTTATTTTCAGCGTCAACTTTATGAGCTATATGATGGTAATCCGCCCATTGAAGAAGAGCCTGATGATTTTGATGAGGACTTCTTAGAAAATCTTTAACACTCCCTCAGAATAAAAAATGCCAGCGTTTGCTGGCATTTTTTATTCGCTACATGTTTTTCTAATCACCAAACACTGACATTTGTTCATTGGCCCAGTTAACAGCGTCATGATAAGCATCGGGCACCTCTTCAGGGGCTAGACCCAGCTCGTGTTGAATATCTTTAGCGCCCTGCCAGTTTGCCTGCTCATATTGCTTTACAAGGCGTAAGTAAACGGCAAGTTGCCCTTCTTCATCGAGCAATGCGGCTTTTATGTCATTACTTAATGGGAGCTTTTTCATCACGCTCGGCATATCTTCATCTAAGATAGCATCCATTAATGACATCATGCCCGTTAAAAATGCCATGCCAGTATCACGTAGCTGACCGTGACTAATGGCAAGTAATTCGGTAAAGCGAGCTCGCGTTAATGATAGTCGAATTAGCTCAGCAGGTTTATCTGCGGCAACTTGTGCAGCAAATAACAGCGATAAGAATCGTTTTATCTCTTCGTTGCCTAATACAATAAGGGCTTGCTTAATGGTGCTAATTTCAGCACGGCGCTTAAATGCCGCAGAGTTTGAGTAGCGTAGTAGCTTGTATGATAGGTTAACGTCTCGCTCGAAAACTTCAGTGATTTTTTTCAGGTTTACATCAACGCTTGAGGTTTCATACAGAAGCTCTGCAAGTGCCATTTCTGAGGGGGGAAGAGTTTTACTTTGTACCATCTCTGGCTTTGAAAAGAAAAAGCCTTGAAAGTAGCTAAAGCCCATATCAACAGCAAGTTGATATTTCTCATATGTTTCAACCTTTTCCGCTAAAAGTTGGATCTGAGGGAAAGGTTTGATTGCTTCTATGACTTCTTGTATAGATTCCTTTGTACAGGTTAAAAAGTCGATTTTAATAATATCAATAAAAGGGTAAAAATGACGCCAAACAGGTTGATGAATATAATCATCAAGCGCAAGGGTATAGCCTTTTTCTTTTAAGTCTTTGACTACGGCTAAAAGGCGTTTTCCAGGTTGGATTGTTTCGAGAATTTCTACAACAATCTGGTCTTTACCAAGCAGTAGTGGGTAGCCTTTTTGTAATGTTTCTAGCGTAAAGTTGATATAGGCAGGTTTATTGTCGGTTAAATCATCAAGGCCAAAGTTAAATTGGCTGCCTTCTATGAGCCGAGAAGTCGCTTCATCACCATCAATCTCAGGAAACACGTTATCTACACCATCTCTAAAGAGAAGCTCATAGCCTACAAGTTTCTTTTCTTTATCTAGAATTGGTTGGCGCGCAGCGTAAAAGTACATATTTGAAGCAAATCCACATCAGTTAAATCATTTTTCCCCGCAATATATTGCATTGCGTTTGAAATAGCATTAGTTAAAAGAGCTGAAACGGGGAAAGTTGTTTTATTATTTCATTTTAGATCCTAAGACTAGGATAAATCGTAATAGAATTCTATTACTTGCGTCTAAATAATAGAAAAATTGTTAGCAAAGTGTTTATTGCATCAAAGCCGTTACCCATCGGCTAGATTGGAGTTGGAGGGTAGAAGCATGATATAGTCGTGAGTGATATCGGTTTTTACCCCAATAATGTCTTAAAATTAAATGGCTTGCGAGTCATTATTCGGATTAAAAGCCAACATTAATCAATAATTGGAGGCTAATTTGGAAACAGGAATGATAATTTCGTTAGCATTGTACTTCATCGTAATGTTGGGGATTGGGCTTTATGCTTACAAACAATCAACAGATGATGTATCGGGATACATGCTAGGTGGTCGTAATCTATCACCAAGTGTCGCTGCGCTATCAGCAGGTGCATCAGATATGAGTGGTTGGTTACTGATGGGTCTGCCAGGTGCAATGTACTTGTTTGGTTTAAGTAAGGTATGGATCGCAATAGGTTTGGTACTTGGTGCTTGGGCAAACTATTTTCTCGTCGCACCACGTTTGCGCGTGTATACAGAGAAAGCGAATGATTCAATCACCATTCCAGACTATTTTGCAAATCGCTTCGATGATAATAAAAATGTTCTGCGCGTAATTTCAGCTATTGTTATTATCGTATTCTTCACTTTATACACCTCATCAGGAGTTGTTGCGGGTGGCAAGCTGTTCGAAAATTCATTCAATATGAGTTACGAGATGGGCTTGTATATCACAACGGGTGTGGTTGTTCTTTATACATTATTCGGTGGTTTTTTAGCAGTTAGTTTAACTGACTTCGTGCAAGGTTGTATCATGTTCGTGTCGCTGCTTGCAGTACCGATAGCGACCTATACTATGCTTGACCAGCCGTTTATGGATACGTTAGCAAATGCTCGCTATGACTTATTATTAAGCTCACCGAAAGAATCAGAAATTCATGCACTTAATATGATGGACTGGTTTGCAGGTGGCTCAACAATTGCCATCATCTCGGCAATGGCGTGGGGACTCGGTTATTTTGGTCAGCCACATATCATTGTACGCTTTATGTCTGTTCGCTCAGTGAAAGATATGCCTACTATGCGCCGTGTGGGTATGTCGTGGATGACATTATCGGCAATTGGTGCTGTGCTAACAGGTTTATTTGGTGCCGCTTATATGCTGGAAAACCAAATGCCGATTGATGACAAAGAAACGATTTTCTTAGTGCTGTCTGAGCTTATTTTCCATCCACTGATTGCTGGCTTCTTACTTGCTGCTATTCTTGCGGCGATTATGAGTACTATTTCGTCGCAGCTATTGGTGTGTTCAAGCTCACTGACAGAAGATTTCTATAAAATATATCTTAATCGCAGTGCGTCTCAGAAAGAGCTTGTTTTAGTCGGCCGAATTAGTGTTATTTTGGTTGCGTTGTTTGCTATCTACTTAGCTTATGACCGCGACAGTTCAATTCTTGACCTAGTCAGTAATGCATGGGCAGGTTTTGGTGCTGCATTTGGGCCACTTGTTTTATTCAGCCTTTACTGGAAACGTATGAACCTTCAGGGAGCTATAGCGGGTATGGTTGTGGGTGCTGCGACAGTTCTATTTTGGATTTATGCACCCGTTACGATTGATGGGCAAAAATTAAGTGCAATTATCTATGAGATAGTGCCTGGGTTTATTCTATCAAGTATTGCGATAGTCGCTGTGAGTTTAAGTACAGCAGAACCTAAAGAAGAAATTACTAAATTATTTGATGACGTTGAGGCATCACTGTAGTTTTTAATTAGACACTTTTGATTAGATACAAAAAGGGCAACATAGAGTTGCCCTTTTTATTGGATTTTTATTTTTAACCGGCTGCTTTTTCTTTTATATCTGCCACATTGTCGGTGGCTGATTTTGCTTTTTTAGGTTTTACAGGGGCCTCTTTAGCACCTTTCAAAACAGCCATAAATTGGTCTTTTTCTTTTGCCATCTCAAGTGCAAGAGATTCAATTTGTTGCTCACTAAGTGGTACGTCAACTTTCTCAAGCATCATTTCTAGTGATTCAGCAATGTCGAGCATTTTGTCATATGCGTCAGCTTCTTTTTTAGTAGTAAACGTCATTCGCTCGACTCCGTTTCTTTCTACAACATATTTAACAACAACAGCCATGATTTCTCCTGCATTTAAGCGTGGCATTTGTAGCGTAGCAACGCCACTTTGATTACTGTTTTTATATACAGTAATCGTTTGTGGCGGAATTTGCAAGTTTGATAAGTCTATTTTTTGTGGTGATTATTTGACATTGCGGTTGGTTTTAGGTTTATTTAATGATGTCACCATTATAGAAACGGTAGGGATGCAATAAGCGTTAGGTGACAATTAACTTAACTATCCATAATGGATATCACGGAGGAAAATATGAAACTATTATCAAGTCTCTTTCTATCAATAGGCTTAACTTTATTGCCCACTTTACCTATTAGCGCAGCTGAAGATAAAGGAGCTGAGCAAGTTAAACAGCAAAAGGTGAATATAAATAAAGCCAGTGTTGAGCAACTCACTTTGCTTCCTGGCGTGGGTGAGTCAAAAGCCAAAGCGATTATAGAACACCGAACTCAGCAGGGGCCTTTTAAATCATTAGAACAACTCAAAGATGTAAAAGGGATCGGTGAAAAGGTGTTCTCGCAGTTAGAAGGAAAAATTATTCTTTAAATAAGTAAGCAGGGCGGTTATTCGCCCTGTTTAAACTCTTTAATTGCTACTTGTAAATGAGGGAGCGCAAACATGTTTTCTATCGGTGTTGTTATGAGTGGATAGCTCAGACCAGCTAGTAGCAGCCAAGGCACAAGCGACCAGCCCTGAAAATAAGCTAAACCTAAAAACAGGGGCGCTAAAAAAACAAGTTTACATACCGATAAAATGATCTTCTGTATAGGACTTAAATGCGCAAGTGCAAGAGCAATAATTTGCTGACGTTGTCTTACTTTAAACTCTTTTAAAGCAGGAATTTGACTAGAAAAAAAATACAACATTACAACGACTTTTTAATTACTAAACGACTCGCTACAACAGCGATAAAAACAAGCGAATAGGCTGCAAAAATAACTTCCATCCACGCAGGCATACTCATTGACGCAAATTGCCAATCTATGTTTCCACAATCACCTGTTGCAGCAAAGAAGCTTGGGATCCATTCGTGTAGAGGCATGAAGCTTGGAAAGTTTGGTTCAAATGCACAGCTAAATGCAAACGGGTCTGTATTGTTTTGCATCGCGATGTGTTCTTTGGCAATAAAGTAGCCCCAAATTGAAGATATTCCCCAAGTAACAAATGCGATAAGTCTACATAGGGTACTTTGTGGGTTGATTGCGCCGACAATGCCTGCGCCAAGAAGGCCAAGCATAGCAAAACGTTGGTAAATACACATTATGCAGGGCTCAAGTCCCATATTATATTGAAAGAACAGTGCTGTTATTTCAAACACAAATGCGGTTAAAGCGAGTAAAACCCAAGGTGTTCTTTTGCTTGCTAATTCAGCTAACCAATTCATGAAAAATCCAATTTTGAAGTGTTTTCAAGATTATGCTTAGGGAGTGCCTTAGGTGCAAGTGTCTGCGGTGAATATTCGTAACAAAAAAGGAGCTTGCTAGCTCCTTTTGGTGTTACGATTAGTTTTTACGTTAAACGCTGACAGCTTGTAAAGACTCGCTTTGGTAGCAGCCTAGAATACGAATATATTGGGTGTGCTCTTTCAGCTCTTCGAGTGCTTGCTTGACATGTAAATCATCTAGGTTAGCCTCTAAGTCTACATAAAAAACCTCTTCCCACGGGTTACCGGGTACAGGACGAGATTCAAGTTTTACAAGGTTTATTTGATGATGCTTAAATACCATTAACGCATCAGCTAATGAACCAGCTTGTTGCTTGGTTGCCATGATCAAGCTTGTTTTTGTTGGTATTTGTTTAGAAACCTGTAGTGGTTTACGTGCAACAACGATAAAACGGCTATGGTTTTCACTTTGATTAGCCAGGCCTGTTTTTACAACCTCTAGACCAACATTTTTCCCTGCTTGAGCTGAGCCGATTGCTGCGCTGTTGGGCGTATCTAATGCTGATTGCAGGGCATGGAAAGTTGAATCACATGTTTCATGTTGAATATCACCGAGCCCTTGTACAAAGCGGCTACATTGGGCGAAAGGTTGTGGGTGAGCATAGATTTTATTTATGTGAGACAGTTCTGTGTCTGGCAGGGCAAGCAAACAATGCTCAACACTGTGGGTCACTTCACCCACAATAGATACTTGCGCATGTTGTAAGAGATCAAATACCTCATTAATACTACCAGAGCTAGTATTTTCAATGGGGAGTAAGCCGAAGTCAGCTTGTCCATTTTCAACGTTCCCTGTAATTTGTTCAAAGCTTGAACAGCCAATTTCTATTACCTTTCCTGGACGTCGGCTAAAGTATTTATGGCAAGCCAATTGACTATATGAACCTTGACCGCCCAAGTAAGCGACGCGGTGTGTTTCGCTCATTGCATCGGGGTTGAGGCTTTTTTGTAGCATCGCTTGTTGGTTAAGTACAGAGTCCTCAAGAATGGTTTGAAATACATTGTTAATGTAATAGGCATCTAAACCAAGCGACTTTCCGTAACCAATTAGCTTTTCAAGCAACGCTTGTTCACGTGCTTCATCGCGGATTGGTTTATTGTTGGCAATTTTATATTCAACCACGCTGTGGCTAATACGGCGTCGTTTTGCTAGTAAGACAAGTAAGTCAGAATCTATTTCATTTATATCATGTCTTAATGCATTCAATGTATCAATGCTCATATTGGTTTCCTCATTCCAAAACAGTGCACAAACAAAAAAGCCTCCCAAGTGGGAGGCTTTAGCTATTCGGTGAAATTATCTCGCAAACAGTTAAGCCTCCTCTATCTAAAGAAGCTAAAAAAAGAAAAGTAAGTGCGAGCGTTAATTTGTTTCATTCAGTTAATGTAAGAAGTGTGGTTTATAAAGTCAACCGCATATTGTACGTAATTTGCAAATCATCGACTAAGTAAGGAAAATTCATTAATCTTCATAAAAAATTTATAAATCTAAAAATGAATCTGGTATATTTGCCTTTGGAGAACAAATAATAACAATTATTAATAAGGTAGCCTAGTGGTGTATCGACGCCCGCCATCTCGTTTTGGTGTGAATTCGTTAAGTATGAAGTTATCGCTGCTGATTTCTGCAATTTGTTTGATTGCAGGTATATGTGCAGCCGCTTTGATGCTTAAGTCAGAAGAAAAACAGCTTGTTTTTGAAGAACATGAGCTTTTAAAGCATTCGAGTGAACGCTTAAGTCGTCAATTCGACCGTTTAATAAAAACAAAAATCAACATTGCAGAGCAAGCAAATAATGTCGTTAGCAGCCAGCTGTTAAATAGTGAGTCTCATATACTCAGTAAACACAGTGCTGATATTAACTATGCTGTTGATGGTAGTGTTCGCAGCACCTCAGAAGATGGCTTATCCGCTGCCTTTATCCCAGAAGAAAACTATTCAGAATTCTACAAGCAATTGATCAATGACTCAGAGTCGTTATGGAAAATTGTTTCACCCACGCTTATTCAAGATTTTTTTAACTTTTATTTAGTTACAAAAGATAACTTTATTCGTATTGCACCACCTAACTGGGCACTTAATGTGCCTAGCGATTTTGATTTCACAAAAGGTGAAACTTTTAATTACGCTCAGAATGTGCTCAACCCGAGTAGAGAAGCGGTGTGGTCAAAAGTGTATTACGACACTATTTGGCATAAATGGGTGGTGAGTGTACTTGTTCCCGTTTATCGAGATAATGAATTTTTTGGTGTTACAGGCAGTGATATTGCGCTTGAAACCTTATTGGCTCAACTGCCGATAGGAGATCGTGAGCAACACCTATTAGTATTCGATGCAAAAGGGCAGTTACTCGCCCACCCAGATCTAGAAAAGTCAATGCTAGAGCAATATGGTCGAGAAGGTAAAGTGTTACGAACTGAGGATTTTGTTAACCCTGACTTACAAAAACTCATCGCAGAAACAATTCGCCTAAAATTACCTGAGTCAGCTAATTCATTTGTTCAAAATGACGAAACACACATTATTAATATTCGTAAAGTTGAGCATTTAAACTGGTATATCGGAATTTACAAAAAACGTTCTTCCGCATTATCTGCGTTAGAAGAGTTAAAAGTGAAGTTCTTTGGTTTGTTTATTCTATACGCTATTTTAGTTGCGTTATTGTTGCATCAAGCATTGTATCAACTGGTACTTCGCCGTATCCATTCATTAGTAAATGCGGTCGTAAGTTTTGGTAAAGGTCAGCTACAAACTGAGTTTCCAAAGGCTAATAAAGACGAAATTGGCACGCTAAATGGCTCTTTTAGAGACATGGCTATTGAAATTAGAAAGCTGATTGATGGATTAAACCAGCGCATAAGTGAAAAAGAGATAGCAGAGAAAGCTGCAAATAGACTGTCAAAAGCGGTGGCATTCTCTGGAACCGGTGTGGTTATTACCAATCAAAACTTTGAGATTGAATATGTTAACCCCAAGATGGTTGAAATGACTGGATTTGAAGAACGTCATTTTATGGGGTCATCACTTTTAAGTATTATTTCGCAGGAAATGGCCATTTTAGTCGATGATATTGATGTTGATCTTCGAAGTCGTAATTATTGGCGTGGTGACACATTACTGCAAGGAAATGAACGTCAGTCAGTGTGGGTGTCGCTAAGTATTTCGCCTATTCGTGAAGATGCAGGAGAAATCACCAGCTATGTTGCCTCAGCACAAGATATATCGTTTGTAAAAGAGAGTCAGCGAAAAATGGAGCAGCTGGCATATTTTGATACGCTCACCGGCCTTGCTAATCGTACATTTTTTAGAATGCAGTTACGCAAGTCGATGGCACTTGCAGAGCGTGGTCATTATGCGTTTGCCTTATTCTATTTTGACTTAGATGAATTTAAACGTATTAACGATACACTTGGCCATGATGCGGGCGATCAATTATTAGTAGAAGTAGCAAACCGTTTGAAAAAACGTTTGCGCACCGAAGATACCATTGCTCGCCTTGGTGGTGATGAATTCGCGGTCCTATTAAGTGGTATAGAACACCAAACTCATGCTATGGAAGTGGCTAATACGATTCAAAAGACACTGAATGAGCCAATTAAACTCGGCAATAATGAAGTGATCATTAGTGGTAGTATAGGCATCACGATGGCGCCTTTTGACAGCCAAGAGGAAGATCAGCTGTTAAAGCATGCAGACCTTGCAATGTATGAAGCAAAAGCCAAAGGCAGAAACACCTATCACTTTTATAGCCAAGAGCTAAATGCCGCTGCCAATGAACGTTTATTCATCGAAAATGAGCTACGCACAGGCATTCGCGACAAGCAATTTGTTATTTATTATCAGCCACAAGTCGATAGTCGAAATCAACATGTTGTTGGTTACGAAGCGTTGATTAGATGGTTCCACCCAACTGAGGGAATGATCCCTCCAACAAAGTTTATTCCGATTGCTGAAGCAACAGGGCTTATTGTTGAACTAGGGGCGTGGGTATTACAAGAAGCGTGTGAATTTGCTGCACGGCTAGAAAGAAAAAATTTAAAGAATAACATTTCAATAAATCTCTCGGCGCGCCAATTTAAAGACGCTAACCTAGTACTTACCTTAGATAAAATTATCAAACAAACAGGTGTTGAACCCAAACGCTTACATTTAGAGTTAACTGAGAGCATGTTAATGGGGCATGTTGAAGCCGCCATATTACAATTACATCAGTTAAAGGCATTGGGTGTATCAATCTCTATTGATGATTTTGGGACAGGCTACTCCTCACTCAGCTATTTGAAACGCTTCCCTGTTGATATTTTGAAAGTGGATCGCTCGTTTGTAAAAGACATTCCTGATGATTCAAATGACATGGAAATTACAGCGGCGATTATTGCGATGGCCCAAAAGCTTAAACTCAATGTGGTAGCAGAGGGTGTTGAGACGGTTGAACAGATTGAGTTTTTACAAAACAATAACTGTTATATTGTACAAGGTTACTACTACAGCCCACCAGTTAGCGAGGCTGATTTACCTGCGTTGTTTGAGCGTTTAGAACAAACAGATAAAATATAGTAGCTTATATTTTATCTGTTCTTCGGTAAATTTAGTTAGGACTTCATCTGGCTGGCGGCTATCTGTGAAGGGCAGTGTTAAAACTTATCAGGTAAAGCGATTTTGTTATACTCAGTTTTTAGTAACTTTATCTGATATTCAGGAAAATGGGTAAGTTACGCACTGTTAAATTGCTAGATATTCAAGGAAAATTTGAGTTTGATTAATCTTTTAAAATTCATAAGCGTTATTTTACAGTGTTTTTTGTTTTTATCGATTTTTAACCTTTTATCTAGTTACTATTTAGCTTATGTAGAGCTACCTACAAACGATCCCAAATTAATAGCTAGTCACATTTCATCAGGTGTCGTTATTTCTCTGATTCAAGTTGTCCCAGCTCTAATTGGCTTATTGCTTAGTATTTGGCTTTTAGATAAAGCTAATACATCTAAGTCATTTAGAAAGTGTTGCAAATATTTGGCCTTCTTATGGTTACTGTTTTTCCCAATTGGTACATTCTTAGGTGTTAAACAGTTAAAAAGATTTAAGAATACCTAGCAAGGCGTTTTAAAAAGTTGGGCACTGTAATGCTTTCTCTTTAAAATCTTACTAATTTACTCGGGAATGCTTTAATGCTCTTAATGGCACATTTGCGATGCTAGATTTGATTTGAGCCTGACTAATCTCGTTAAAGCCTATTCAGATAAAATAAAAAGGGGCATTTTTAGCCCCCTGCAATTTTCACCTTGAACTTAAGGCCTTCAAGAATCGCTTTGAGCTTTTCTCTATCATCGCCTTGCACCTCAATAATGCCATCTTTCACAGCACCGCCTTGGCCCATCTTACTTTTAATTGTCTTAGCAAGCCTTTTCAGGTCATGCTCTTGGCTATCAATGCCAACCACTAACATGACACCTTTGCCTTTACGGCCTTTTGTTTGACGTTCAATTCGTAAAAAACCATCTTTAAAGATTTTACCTTGGATTGATTTTTCCTCTTTAGGCTGTTCAATACGGCCTGTAGCGGTTGAATATACTAGATTATTATCACTCATTTTAGATCTCACTTTAAATGAAGCTTGTATGCTGTAAATCATAACAAATTTCCCTCTAAGTGTTTTAATTTTTGGCTTATTTCTCCTAAGCAGTTATATTTAGATTAGTCTTCGGAGAGATTTGATTAATAGGAGTTTATTATGAGTTTGACGCGCAGCACCTCTGCTGATGGCGCTATCTTAACCGTACAAATCAAAGGAAAATTTGATTTTAATCTGGTTCAATCTTTTCGTCAGGCTTACGCTGACCTAAATGATAATATCAATAAAGTGGTTATTGATCTGAGAGAAACAGATTATATGGATAGCTCGGCACTTGGTATGCTTCTTAATATGAAGAAAAACCTTACCGGTAAAGTGGATAATATCCAAATTAGTAATTGCCAACCACAGCTAAAGAAAATCCTGCAAATCTCTCGTTTTGATAAAAAGTTTGATATTGATTGATGCTTAATATTCTAGTGGTAGATGATCTTGCTTTAAATCGTCGACTCTTAACCGTTATGTTGGAGCATCAAGGTTATCAAGTTCATACTGCTGAGAACGGCCTTGTTGCGCTGCAAATACTCGAAAAGCACACTATTGATATTGTGCTCCTAGACGTTGTTATGCCTGTTATGGATGGTTTTGAAACCGCAGCTATTATTAAAGAGCGTTTTAGCCAAGTTTACCTACCCATTATTTTTATCACCTCGCTTGAAAATGAAGAAAGCTTTGAGAGGTGCCTTGCTGTAGGTGGAGACGACTTTCTCCATAAGCCATTTCAAGAGGTTATTCTTAACGCTAAAATTAAAGCCCACTGCCGTATAAGAAATTTAAGTCAAAAAGCACGAGAGCAAAACCTACAGTTAGAATATCATCAGAATCAAGTTGAACGTGAGCATGAGATAGTCGAGCATATCTTCAATAACGCGTTAGAAAATCAATATACATTTACGCAGCATTTAGATTTTCATTTATCTCCAGCGGCTATGTTTAATGGCGACATGTTCCTTGTTGCGCAAAGCCCTATTGGTAGTCTGTATTGTATGTTGGGTGATTTTACGGGGCATGGCCTAGCGGCTGCTGTGGGGGCGTTACCTGTTTCTCGGGTGTTTTATACCATGGTTAACAAAGGCATGTCGGTTAGCGACATTGCAGCGGAAATAAATGCCGTATTGAGTAACTTATTACCTGGTCACATGTTTTGTGCGGCTACTATTATTGAGTTAAGTAATTCAGGAAAAAGCTTGTCAGCATGGTTAGGCGGGCTACCTGATACCTATGTAATTGATCAGCAAGGTCAAATATTACGCACATTAGAGTCCCAACACATGGCATTAGGAATTTTAGAAGAAGATGAATTTGAGCGGGGTCTCATCCATATAGAAGTCAACGAAACAATGCGGCTTGTAATGGCAACCGATGGCATAATAGAGACCGTTAACTTACATGATGAGTTTTTTGGTGAGCATCAGTTCATTGAAGCATTAAGTTCAAAAGAAAATATTAATACTCAGGAGCTAATAGAAATTGTAAACCAGTTTTCCCAAGGTCATGAACAGCAAGATGATTTAAGTTTAGTGCTATTAAACTGTTTACCGGCGCCAGAGCCTGAGCAAGAGGTTGAGCCTTTTTCACCTTTACCCTTTAATTTTTCACTGAGTTTAAATTCAAAACAAATAAAAAGTACAGATCCCGTTCTAGAAGTGGTCGATGTAATATCTAAAGTAGCGGGTTTGAATGCGCACCGTGCGAATATCTTTTTAATCCTCTCCGAGGCTTACAATAATGCGCTTGATCACGGCGTATTAGGGCTCGATTCTGAGATAAAAAATCAAGATGACGGCTTTTTAATTTATTACCAAGAACGTGAGCAGGCATTAGAAAAACTGACTGATGCACTTATTATTATTGATATTCGTTATTGCCCAGATACCCTGGCTCTTTATTTCACTATTTGCGACTCTGGCAATGGTTTTGCGAATAAAAGTGACGGCCAGCATAACCTGCAACGAGAGCATGGCCGTGGGTTGTCTTTACTGAGTGAAGTAGCGTCAAATGTAGCTTTTAATGCGTCTGGAAACCAAGTTGAAATTTGTTACCAATTATCCATAAACAGTGCTGGCTCTGATTGAAAGCCCATGTTATGCTCTCTAGCATTATAGATGTTTGGATGGCTAAATGATTTCTACATACTTATCTGTCGCTCAGCTTGATTTATCAGAGACTTTAGTGGCAGAGCAATTATCAAACCTAGAGCAATATCTTGCACAGTCACAGTTACCTGAAGTACGTTGGCAGTACCAAATTCCTGAGCTTGGGGAGGGTGGGGCGTGTAGTTTGTTTGGTTACTTGCAAGATGAACCGTTTAAATTAAACGACTATATTGCTGATGATGCTACAAATACTGAAAAGTTAGCAAGGCTTCAGCAAATCATCGATTATGTTGTCCAACAAACGCAAGTGGATTGGTTTGGTATTTATCAATCAACCGACACTGACGAAGGTGCTCAGCTATTAAAACTCGTTTACCACGGCGCACCAAGTCGCCCATTGTTTCCGCTCACTGAAGATTTTGCAAAAGGCAGTAACAATGTTCAAGTTGCTTTATCTAAAAAAGGTCGTGTGATTAATAATGTTGCAGATTATTTAGCGCAAGGTGGTGAATATTATACGTGCGATCCTAAAGTAAAAGCCGAAACGTGTTTACCAATTTTATCTAGTGAAAATACCTGTTTAGGCATTATTGATGCAGAAGCATTTAGTAATGATTTCTTTGATCAGCAAACCCTTGCTTTACTTGCAGCTTGTTGTATTAAAATTCCTCAACTATTGGTCTAATTTTACTAGTAATCAGGCTCGGTTTTTATGTTAAGCTAGTGGCAACGCTAACCCCCTATATAAAAGAGATAGTCAATGTTCTCAGAATTAAAACCATTACCAACAGATCCTATTCTTGGCCTAATGGCGGCCTTTAAACAAGATACAAACCCAAAGAAAATTGATTTGGGTGTAGGTGTTTATAAGGATGAGCAAGGCAATACGCCAGTTCTTAAAGCGGTTAAAAAAGCGGAAGCGTTTCGTTTAGAAAACGAAACCAGTAAATCGTACATTGGCTTGGCGGGTAACTTAGATTACTGCCAAAAAATGGAAAACTTATTACTGGGTGAGCATCCTGCGTTATTAGCAAACCGTGTTCGCACAGCACAAGCACCAGGTGGTACAGGTGCACTTCGTGTTGCAGCCGAATTTATTAAGCGTTGCAACAAAGATGCAACTGTATGGGTTACAACACCAACGTGGGCAAACCACATCAGCTTATTTGAAGCGGCTGGTTTAACAGTAAAAGAATACCCTTACTACGATTACGAAAATAAAGATCTTTTATTTGATGACATGCTAAGCACGCTTAAGCAAGTGCCTAAAGGTGATGTTGTGTTGTTCCACGCATGTTGTCATAACCCGAGTGGTATGGATTTAAATGCTGAGCAATGGAGCACAGTGGCAGATCTTGCAGTTGAAGTTGGTTTTACACCACTGGTTGATATTGCATACCAAGGTTTTGGTTCAAGCTTAGAAGAAGACGCAGCGGGTCTTCGTAAATTAGCAGCAGCGGTTGATGAGCTGATCATTTGTTCTTCTTGTTCGAAAAACTTTGGTTTATACCGTGAGCGTATCGGCGCATGTTCAATCATTGCTAAAGACGCCGCAACTGCAGATATCTCTAACTCTGTATTGTTAAGTGTTGTACGTAGTATCTATTCAATGCCGCCAGCACACGGTGCTGATATAGTTAGCACTATTTTAGGTAGCGCTGAGCTTACGCAAATGTGGCATGACGAGCTTGATGAAATGCGTAGTCGTATTAATGGCTTACGTACTCTAATCAAAGAAAGCTTAGCAGCGAGAGGCATTGAGCAAGACTTCTCATTTATTGACCGTCAAAATGGTATGTTCTCATTCCTAGGTATTAATAAAGAGCAAATCGAGCGCTTACAAAAAGACTACTCTATCTACATTGTTGGCTCTAGTCGTGTAAACGTTGCTGGTATCAGCGATGCAAACATTGACTACTTTGCAAATGCAGTAGCAGACGTTTGTAAGTAACCAGCTGTATAGTGATAAAAAAACCGCATCATTTTGATATGATGCGGTTTTTTTGTATCTGCTATTTTAACTCACCTAATGAAGCCAGCGTATAGCACTGGTCACCATATTATTGTAACGCTCTAATGGTGCACCTATGCTAGCGATTAAAATTGTATCGGCTTTTTCTCCACGACTTATGTGGCCTGCAAAACGCTCATCGCTAAAGTCATCAGAACCAGAGCCAAAAGGCTGCTCCTCTGAAGGTACAATAAATACGGTCATTGGGCCAAAGTCAGACTCAAATACCAAGTGCAATCCTTTTTGACCTTTAAAATCACAAAACATCAAGTACGTGACTTTGCCTGGAAGCTCATCTAAGTGGCCGCCAATGGTGGCAAATTTTTCATTAACGTACTCTAAGTCAATTGCTTTATGTTTATCTAAAGATCCAATTTCATAGTATAAGTGTGCTAAAGCATGCTCTCCAACACTATATAATGAATGCTGTTTAGTAGTAACAAAAAACACGCTTATAGCAACTAAGAATGATGCTGCAGCCGCTAAATAAAAGCGATTAAATGCAAAGCGTGATTTAGCTTCAACAACATTATCATTTTGTTGCTGTTCAACATGCTCTTCAGATGCATAGGTCTGTTCAATAATGCGCGCAGCTAAATCGTCTGGCACAGGTACATTTAAAGCAGCGTTTAGTTCGTCGTCAAATGCACGAACATCGTCAATAAATGCTTGTTTATCATCGTCCTGCTCGGCAAACGCTTCAAGTTCCTTATCAATAGTGCTTGGCTCGGCGAGGATGCGGCGGCGAAACTCGAGTTCATCCATTATTTTGATGCTCCTCTAAGTTGGTCATCATCACTGCTTAAAGCCTCTTTAAGCTGGTTTCTGGCACGAAATAATCGTGTCATAACGGTATTTTTGTTTAAATCGAGAATCTTAGCGATTTCATCACCAGAACAGCCCATTACTACTTGCAAAAGCAGAGGCTCTCGATATTCGTCTGCTAACTTTCCAATTTGTCGTTGAATCACTGTTTGTTCCATTTCAGCATCAAGGGATGTGCTTTTATCATCCACTAAGGTATCGTTTTCAACGTCAGCGTAATCAAATTGCTTTCTTTCAAAACGTCGCGCATTTTCGCGACGTAATATCGTTAGTAGCCAAGGTTTAGCAGCCTGTTGATCTTGGAGTGAATCCAAGGCACGCCAAGCCCTCAGGAAGGTTTCCTGCACTAAATCTTCAGCAATAGTTTGATCACGGCATAACCAATATGCAAAGCGATAAAGCTCACTGTGGTAGATATGAACGAGCTCTTCATATCGCTTTTGTTTTTCCGTCATAGTTATCTAGACCCGCCCTTAAGGAAAAAACTTTCTGGATTTATTATTTTTTTCAATGCGGCTAATCGCTGCTAGCCGCATGATGTGTATTGTTTAGTTATTATTAATCGTAAAGTTTTTTTAGCCCCTGATCTTTATCAAATGATTGAGCGCTTTTTGTTTGGGCTAAACCATTAATGATGATTGCTAAATCAGGCTGCTCATCACTTGAACTATAGAGTTTTGCACGCAATTTAGCAATTTCTTCGTTTAGTTTAGAGCTTGATCTTGTGCCCATGAGCGTATCAATCGCGTTATGTGTTTGCCCTGTTTCATGTTTGGCGTAACGTGAAAGGGCTAAATAAAATGCTGAATAGTCTTTCGTCTTTGCATATTTCTTTAGTTCAGATAAAGAAACCGAAGACACTTCACTGTTAACTTCATTTTTATTGGAATAGTCGCTAACAGGTCGTTTTCTTAAGAAGAACACGAGTGTTGCAATCCATAAAAGGTATCCGCCTGCCGCAACAATTATAAGCCAAATAGGCTGAGTTACTTCAGTAATAGTACGAACAGCGGGAATTTCACCTGTTAGCTCTTGGCTGGTGTTTGCTGTTGCATTATTGGTATTAGGTGTAAGTGCATTAGTGCTAGGTATCACTGTGATAGTACGTGCAGGGATCGTTGCGTAACTTATTCGATTAATTTTTGTATTAAACCATGGCAGCTTGACTTCTGGTAATGTAAATGTACCTGGTGTCTGGGGTAGCAGCGCATACGAGGCTGTTTGTTGAGAGATAACACGTCCATCTCTAACTAAATGATTTGTCTCTTTTTCATCAGGATAGCTTCTAAAACCTTGTACTTGCGGCATCTCAATATCTGGCAATTGCTCTTTGGTTACACCGAGCGCGGTTAAAGTGATTGTACGTGTGATTGGTGTGCCCACTTCAACAGTATCGTCTTTTGGTTGCCACTGCTCATCTAAGTTTACTAGTTCACTTGGTAACCATGCACCTTGGTAATTTTCTGGAATAGGTTTAATGTCAAGCTCAAGGTCTTCACCCATTGCCGATATTTCCATCTGACGATAGTTCTGCCTAATACGGCCATTAAATACTGGCGCAGTAATTGTGTGTTGACCACTTTTTTGTGGTTGTAGTAAATATTCTCGGGTAATAACGAGATAACGCTTACCATCGATTAATTCATAGCTTTCTGACTGTTTACCAATAGCATTGAGTTGAGCATCATCCATTTGAGGAGTACTTAGGTTTCCATCAAGTAGCTCTTTATTGTTATCTAAGTAAAGTTTAACGGTATATACACCGGCTTCTTGGACATACAAGCTATCTGATTTTACACTCGTTTTTATAAATGCATCATTATTTTGCTCAGCGTTTTGACTGCGCTTAGACACTTCTAACTCAATTGGTTTTGAACTTACACCTGCAACTGTAAAGGCGGGGATAGTGTAAGTACCTTCTTTACGCGTCATTAGTTTTACAGACCAATTAGTTTGTTTACTGATCTCACCATTTACGATATTGGTTCGAGAGCTTACGCTGGTGGGCCCTACAACAAAGTCTTTTAATAGTACAGAGGTATCAGGCTGCTCGCTTTTGACACTATCATCTACGGAGATCGTTAAAATAAAAAACTCGCCAGCAAGTACTGGGTTTTTATCAACACTTGCCTGCAGTTGGCTGGCGGCCCATAGCGGCGCTGCCGCGATTAACAATAAACAACATAATAATCGCATTACCATGATTTTTCGGCTCCTCGTGGACGACGTTGATAGGTTCGTTTTTGTGCTTCTAGCTGCATTTTATTTCTTAATAAGATTGCAGGATCATCGGGGACTTTGCGCAACAGCTGATTCAGTTGTTGTGCTTTCTCTTTTTCTTCATTGGTTAGTTCGGCTGCTTGTGCTTGCATCGCTTGCTGCTCAGCTTGCTGCTTGGCTTGTTCATCACTTTGCATAGGCTCAGGTTGAGCCTCTTTTTGCTCATTAGATTGCTCAGGCTTTTGTTCATCAGATTGTGATGATTGCTCTGATTCAGACTCCATTTCTGGTTGATTTTGCTGATCTTTATTAGACTCGCTCTGTTCACCCTTTTGATCTGACTGCTCACTTTGCTCTGATGGCTGTTGGTCATCTTGTTGCTCAGTTTGTTCAGAGTTTTCGCCTTGCTCTGAATTATCGCCTTGTTGCTTTTGCTGGTTGTCTTGTTGACTATCTTCGTTTTGTTGATCGTTATTTTGCTGCTGATCTTCTTGTTGCTGTTGCTCTTGCTGATTCAACAACTTTTCAACCAGAGCTTGGTTTTCTTTTGCTTCAGTGAAGTTATCTCTAAGCTGTTGTGCTTGCTTGTAAGCATTTATAGCTTGTTCAAGCTCACCCGCTTTTGCAAGGGCATTGCCGTAGTTATATAAGCCCGTAGCAGATTTATCTTCACTAAACGCATCCATTGCAGCTTGGTAATTACCTTGTTGGTAAAGTGCAGCACCTTTTAGTTGAGAGTTCTCAGCTTGGGCGGCTTGTTCAAATTGCTTTTGCTGATAAGCATCGAGTGCGCGTTGATCTTGGTTCTTGAGCACTGCTGGTAGCTCAGCGGCATACACCTGTTGCTGCGGCAATAGCATAACGAACATAAAGCCAAGCACTAGGCTGCTACGACGAATTAAAAAGAGTGCCAGTGGCATTAAGAGCAGGAGTCCATAAATACCCGCATCTACACGCCAGAGTGTTTGACTTTGTTTTTCATCTTTAAGTATTTCAGCATTTGCACTGGGTGCAAAGGTTTGAATATCTTGATTGTTGGTCTGATAAAGTGCAAATTTGCCACCACTATTACGTGCAAGCGCGCTTAAACGACTGATATTCAGCGTTGGAATCACAATCTGCCCCTGCATATGTTTCAAAAAGCCACCTTCAGGTAACTTAATAGGTGCACCCTGTTCAGTGCCAACCCCGTAAACATTTAAGCGATAATGTGACTGATCCGTAAAACGACTAATATCTTCTTGATCTAGGCTATCAATACCGTCGGTGACTAGAATGATATCACCTTCTAAGTAACCCGCTTGACTGAGCAACTCGTTCGCTTTTTCAAGTCCTTCGATTACATTAGAGCCTTTACTAGGCATGATTTCAGGGCTGAGGCTTGGAATGAGATTTGCTAATGTGCTGGCATCGTTTGTTAATGGTGAAATGGTAAAGGCCGAACCTGCATAGGCGACTAATGCTGTATCACCTTCTTTAAATAGCTCAATCATATCAAGGGCTTTAAAACGTGCTTGTACTAAACGACTTGGCGCAATATCTGTACTGAACATAGAATACGACATATCCATAACAATAACGCGGGCGTTTTTTGCTTGAAACACAGGGACTTGTTTCTTCTCAAAGCTTGGTCCTGCACTAAACACGATAGCGAGAATCGTAAATAGAGCAACTAACCAAAGTGGCTGACTTTGTTTTTTATGATTGTCGCTCATAACAAATTGCGCTAAATGTGGGGCAATTAACGCTGCCGGTGTGTTCTTTTTATTACGCACCAATAACACACTAAAAATAATGACCGCAGGTATTAATAACCAAAGTAGGGCAGGGCGAATAAATTCGAAATCCATATTACTTCTCCTGCTTAAGTTGGCGAGTAAAGCTAGTGAATACAGCAAGAACAATTAAACCAAGTGCTGCCAATAGCGGAATATAAAACAATGAAATTTGAGGGCGAAAAGTCTGCTCATCACTACTAACAGGTTCGAGCTTATCGAGTTCTTGATAAATCTGCTGCAAACCAGCCACATCTTTTGCTCTAAAGTATAAGCCACCGGTTTGTTCAGCGATGCGTTTTAGCAAGCTTTCATCAAGGTTGCCACCACTCATACCGCCCATATTAAATAGACTAAAACCACGTGGGTTATCTGAGCCGACACCAATGGTATATACTTTTATGCCTTCCTCGCGAGCTAACAGTAGCGCATCTTCAGGATTGAGGTTACCAGCAGTGTTTTGTCCATCAGTTAAGAGCACGACGATTCGATTGCTTTCATCTTTGTTAGCAAAACGCTTTACAGATAAACCTAAGGCATCACCGATGGCTGTTGCGCGGCCTACAAGGCCAATTTGTGCTTCACCAAGCATTTGGCTTACGGTTTTAACATCACGCGTAAGCGGTGTTTGTAAAAATGCGGTATCACCAAATAAAATCAGACCAAGGCGATCGCCTTGACGTTGTTCAATAAAGTCACCTAATACGGCTTTAACCATGGTTAGTCTGTCGACATATTGGCCTTGATAAGCCATATCTTGCTCAGTCATTGAGCCTGATAAGTCCACTGCCAGCATAATGTCACGGCCTTCATTGGGTAAAGTAATTGGTTCATCAAGCCATGTTGGGTTTGCAACCGCAATCACCAATGCTACCCATACCGCCCATTCAAGCAATGACACTTTGCGACTATGTTGTTGCACGGCTTGGTTGTTAAGCCCAAGCTTAGCAAAGCTTGGAATACGTAGACGTAACTGACCTTGCTGTTTTGAAGGCATGAAGCGACTGACTAACCAAGGCAAAGGTAAAAGCACAAAGAACCAAGGCCAACTAAACTCAAACATTGATAGGCTCCTTGAGTTTAAAAGTGTGAATGGCGTTGCGTAATTTAGCCGCAAGCTCTGCATTATTATTTTGCTGTTGGTAAAGTGGCATGAGCTCATCGTAGCTAAAAGTGTCACCACAAAGCTTAGATAAACTCTCTGACCATTGTGCCAAAGGCTGCGAAGCAAGCTGACTATTATAGTAATGACGTGTTAAGCGCTTAAGAATAATATGCAACGCTTGTGCATCATCTTTAGCCACATTTTGACTCATTTTAATCGCTTGCTTTTTGGCTTTCTTGAATTGCAGGTTTTTATATAGCAGCACTAAACCAACTACTAGTAGTGCAACTAAAAATACAATAATTAGCCACCAAATAGGAGCCAGTGGCCACCATGCGACCTCTGAAGGTGCAATGACATCATGTAAGCCATCGAGCGGATTTGTTTGCATTATTACTTTCTCACTAATTGCAGCTCAAGCGGGATGGCTGCACTGAATGAAATTAAACTAAGTCCAGATTTTTGTAAGCGTTTTAGCCTAACAGCGAATGACTCTTGCGCTGACTTAGCAAAACGTTCCCGAAATTGCTTATCCATTAACGGCAGAGCAAGATCTTGCCCATTAGCAGATACAGTCACTGTTTGCTTAAATGCAGGAAGTTGATGTTCGAATGGGTCGCTAACGTGGCAACCAATTAACTCGCAGTGACGGCTTAGTATTTCAAGTTGTTTAAAGCTAGCTTCGTCTAGTGCGCTAAAATCTGAAACGATATAAACTAAGCTACCGGGTTTAGCTAAATGGTTAAGGCGCTTGAGGTTCTCACTAAATAAACTGGTCGTGCTTTTATCAACATTAGCTAACGCCTGACTATGAATGTCACATAAGTTATGGCAAAGCTTTAATACAGCTTTTTCCCGCGATGTAGGTTTTAGTTCATGATGACTGTGTTGGTTAAACACCAAACCACCAATTCGGTCACCACGCTGACAAGCTGACCATGCAACCAAGGCGCTGATATGTGCTGCTTGCACTGACTTTAACAATAACTTTGAGCCAAACAACATGGAGTTTGAAAAGTCGGTGAACACAAAAACGGGGCGCTCTTTCTCTTCTTGGAACAGTTTTGTGTGAGTTTCGCCTGTGCGAGCGGTGACTCGCCAATCGATTGAGCGAATGTCATCACCAGTTTGGTAATGGCGTACCTCAGCAAACTCCATGCCTCGCCCTTTATGCGGCGCAAGGTATTGCCCAGCTAAGCTGTTTTTGATTTTTACTTTAGGTGCTAGTTCAAGTAAGCGCGCTTTGGCTTTGTAATACATCAACTCTTTGAGTGATAAATTAACACCTTGGCTATGGCTTTCATGCAACCAAGTAGCTATATCTAATTGACCTGACATAACTTATGGTACTGCAACCAGTTCTAAAATACGCGTGATCACATCATCCTTGCTGATGCCGTCTGCTTGGGCTTCATAGCTTAAAATAATACGATGGCGTAATACATTATGCAGTACCGCTTGAATATCGTCAGGGGCAACAAAGTCACGACCTTCAAGCCAAGCATGAGCTCTAGCACATTTGTCAAGGGCAATGGTTGCACGCGGACTGGCACCGTATTCAATCCAGCGACCAAGTTGCTCATCCAGTTCTGAAGCTTCGCGGGTCGCAATGATTAGCTGCACTAAATATTTTTCAAGTGGCTCAGCAAGGTACAAACCCAAAATTGACTTTCGTGCCGCGAAAAGATCACTTTGGCTAATTTGCTGTGTTTCAGCTTGTTTATCAGATATTGCTTCACCACGGGTCAGGCGAAGAATATCAAGCTCGTGTTCTGCCCCTGGGTAATCAATACTTAGATGCAATAAGAAGCGGTCAAGCTGTGCTTCAGGAAGGGGGTAGGTCCCTTCTTGTTCTAGCGGATTTTGGGTTGCCATAACCATAAATAGCTCAGACAGTGGATAAGTGTTTTTACCAACCGTTACTTGGCGCTCAGCCATAGCCTCTAATAAAGCAGATTGTACTTTTGCAGGGGCACGGTTAATTTCGTCAGCCAAAATTAGGTTATGAAATAACGGGCCTTTTTCAAATACAAATTCACTGGTTTGCTGACGGTAAATGTCGGTGCCAGTGACATCCGCAGGGAGTAAGTCAGGAGTAAATTGTACTCGTTGGAAGCTACCTTCTACGCCTTTTGCTAACGCATTCACTGCACGTGTCTTTGCAAGACCAGGAGGACCTTCAACAAGTAAATGGCCATCTGCCAAAATAGCGATTAACAGTGCTTGAGTTAATTGGGGTTGGCCGATAATTTGCGTGTCTAAGTATGATTTTAATTGTGAAAATGCGTTAACTGCCATAATAAAAAGACTGTCCTAAATAGCGTGAGTCAAAATTGTTTTTGTTATGCGCCGATATAAGCCTATTCAGTGCTGATAAATTAGCTAAGCGTTATTATGAGCTAGGCGCTTTTTACAAGTTATAAGGATTCAAAGCTTACAACACAAGTGTTAGACATAAAATCCTAAAATAGTTCGTTATTTTTTAAGGATTTTTAGCCTACCATATAAATACACGTTATTTTTGTAAATAAGCTAAAAAAAGCCTATGGTTGGTAACTAATTTCGTTTCTCTATTGGCATTCGTATTCGGGTTGTTTTAGAATCAGGAAAAACAAACAGGTCAGACCTGTCAGCGGGAGAGCATAAATGTCTGAGCAAAATATACTTAAAACAGCAAAGGGCGATCGTATCGCCATCGTTAGCGGCTTACGAACGCCGTTTGCAAAACAAGCGACTGCATTCCACCATGTGCCAGCACTTGATATGGGTAAACTGGTTGTTAACGAGATGCTTGAGCGTCTTAATTTTGATAAGTCTGAAATCGATCAGCTTGTATTTGGTCAAGTAGTGCAAATGCCAGAAGCGCCTAATATTGCTCGTGAGATTGTGTTAGGCACAGGTATGCCTGTTTCAGTAGATGCATACTCTGTATCACGTGCGTGTGCGACAAGCTTCCAAGCAATTGCTAATGTTGCTGAGTCAATTATGGCAGGTTCAGTGCAAGTGGGTATCGCCGGTGGCGCTGATTCATCATCTGTATTACCAATCGGTGTGAGCAAAAAATTAGCTGGCAGCTTGGTTGATTTAAATAAAGCGCGAACACTTGGCCAGCGTTTGAAGATTTTCTCAAAACTGCGCCTAAAAGATTTACTCCCTGTACCACCTGCAGTAGCTGAGTACTCTACTGGCTTATCTATGGGTCAAACGGCAGAGCAAATGGCGAAAACGCATAGTATTAGCCGTGAAGATCAAGATGCCTTAGCTCATCGTTCTCACACTCTTGCAAGCCAAGCATGGGCTGATGGTAAACTTAAAGATGAAGTAATGACTGCCCATGTTGCACCCTATAAGAGCTTTATTGAGCAAGACAATAACATTCGTCATAACTCAACGGTTGAAGGCTACGCGAAATTAAAACCAGTATTCGACCGTCAGCATGGTTCAGTTACTGCAGCTAACGCAACACCATTAACAGATGGTGCCGCTGCGGTATTAATGATGAGCGAGAGCAAAGCCAAAGCACTGGGTTACAACATTCTAGGTTATGTACGTAGCTTTGCGTTTTCTGCAATCGGTGTTCATGAAGACATGCTAATGGGTCCGGCGCACTCAACGCCAATCGCTTTAGATAGAGCAGGTATTACATTAGCTGATTTAGATTTAATTGAAATGCACGAAGCATTTGCAGCGCAAACACTTGCCAATATGAAGATGTTTGCGTCAGATAAATTTGCACAAGAAAAGCTAGGTCGTAGTAAAGCGATCGGCGAAATTAACATGGACAAGTTCAATGTCTTAGGTGGCTCACTAGCATACGGCCACCCATTTGCCGCAACAGGTGCGCGCCTGATCACGCAAAGCTTGAATGAACTTAATCGTCGCGGTGGCGGCCTAGCACTCACGACTGCGTGTGCAGCGGGTGGCTTAGGTGCAGCCTTTGTATTGGAGAGTGCGTAATGACAGATTCAGTATTTAGTTTATCAGTGGCTGATGACGGCGTAGCCGTTGTAACTATTGATGTGCCGGGTGAGAAAATGAACACCCTGCGTAGCAGTTTTGCAGAAGATTTAAAAACCTTACTTAAAGACGCACAAGCACAAGCGGTCAAAGGCATGGTGTTTATTAGCGGTAAAAGCGATAACTTTATCGCCGGTGCTGATATTAAAATGCTTGATAGCGCAACTAGCCGTGAAGACGCATTAGCGCTGAGCGAAATGTGCCAAGAAGCGTTTTTTGATATGAAAAAACTGCCTTTTCCAACAGTGAGTGCCATTCATGGTGCAGCATTGGGTGGCGGCTTAGAGTTTGCTCTAGCCTGTGATTACCGTGTTTGTTCTGACAGTGATATCACTAAGCTTGGCTTACCTGAAGTACAGTTAGGCTTATTACCAGGTGGTGGCGGTACTCAACGTTTACCTAAATTAGTCGGCCTGCAAAAAGCACTAGAATGGATGCTTACAGGTAAACAAGTGCGTGCTAAGCAAGCGAAGAAAACAGGCTTAGTAAACGACTGTGTGCCGCACAGTGTATTACTTGACGTTGCTAAAGAATTTGCATTAAAAGGTAAGGCTAAGGCTACTAAACCAAAACTTGACCGTTTAAGCCAATTACTTGAGTCGAACCCATTTGGCCGCAATATTATTTTCAAAAAAGCACAAGAAAATGTGCTGAAGAAAACCGGTGGCCATTACCCAGCGCCTTTGGCCATTATTAAAGCAGTTCGTGCAAGTGTTGAGCTTGATCAGTTAAAAGCATATAAAACTGAAGCTGAAGGCTTTGCCACGCTAGTTATGAGCGATGAGTCAAAAGCATTGCGCGGTATTTTCTTTGCAACCACTGAAATGAAAAAAGAATGGCGCAACGATGATGCACCAGCAATTGCTAAAGCGGCAGTATTAGGCGGTGGCTTGATGGGCGCGGGTATCGCTCATGTCAGTGCTGTGAAAGCGGGTGTTCCGGTGCGCATCAAAGATGTAGCTGAAAAGGGCATCAGCAATGCGATGAATTACAGCTATAAAATTTTAGATAAAAAGCAAAAGCGCCGTATTTTATCTAAAGCTGAGCTGCAACAAACCATGAACCGTATTACCGGCACCACCGATTACAGTGGTTTTAAACACATTGATATCGTGATAGAGGCAGTGTTTGAAGACTTAGCTCTTAAGCAAGGCATGGTCGCTGATGTTGAACGTGAATGCCAAGACAACACGATTTTTGCAAGTAATACCTCGTCATTACCGATTGCACAAATCGCTGCGGATGCAGCGCGCCCAGAAAATGTAATTGGTCTGCATTACTTCTCACCTGTTGAGAAAATGCCACTTGTTGAGATTATTCCACATGCCGGTACGTCTGAAGAAACCATAGCCCGTGTTGTTAACTTTGCCCGTAAACAAGGCAAAACGCCGATTGTGGTTAAAGATATGGCTGGTTTCTATGTAAACCGTATCTTAGCGCCTTATGTCAATGAAGCGGCTAATTTACTGCTTGCAGGTGAGCCAATTGAAAAGATTGACCAAGCCTTAGTTGAGTTTGGTTTTCCTGTTGGCCCATTAGCATTACTTGATGAAGTAGGGATTGATATTGGCTCTAAAATTGCTCCCATCCTTGAAAAAGAATTGGGCGAGCGTTTTAAAGCCCCCGATGCCTTTAACCGCTTAATTGATTCTAAGCGTTTAGGCCGTAAAACAGGTCGTGGCTTTTATCTTTATGACAAAAAAGATAAAAAAGTGGATGAGTCAGTATACGAGTTACTGGGAGTTACGCCATCACCTCGCTTAAACAAGAGCGAAATTGCTAAACGCTGTGTGGCACAAATGCTGAACGAAGCGGTACGTTGTTTAGATGATGGCATTATTGCAAGTCCTCGTGACGGTGATATTGGTGCTATTTTTGGTATCGGTTTCCCTCCTTTCTTAGGCGGTCCATTTAGTTATATGGATAAACTTGGCGCAGCACAGGTTACTTCTGAAATGGCCACATTCGCTAATTACAACCCAATTTTTACTCCTTGCGATACATTAAAAGCAATGGCTGAAAAGGGGGGTCGTTTTTACCAAGCAGAAAGTGAAGAGTCGGCAGTTGCCGAAGCTGCACAAGTCGATCCGGTTGAAGTAACCAAGGAAGTGGTTGAAGACGAGCAAGCTTCAGTAGAAGTGGATACAGAAACGACGAAAAGCTAATGCTTTAAATTAATTAGTTAATTTAAAAGCCCTGCTCATTTTGAGCGGGGCTTTTTGCTTTAAAGGAGTATTGCTTTAAAGAAATATAAAAATTTTATGGCATCACTGTGATTTTATATTTAATATAAACAAATAAATTCAATGACTTAATTTAAACAAGGATGTCAGAGTGTCTACTTCATGGAAGCCTAAAGGTTTTATCGCTATTCTTCTGGGCGTGTTATTTCAGCCATTTGTATTTTTGTACGTTAACAAATTCAGGTTGTTTATTACTTACCTTGTTTTAACGGCCTTATGCTACTTGTTTGACATTAAAATCCAAGCGAGTGCGGGAGAGGCCGATTGGTATCAAGGCATTTATCTCACAAGTGTGTTTATAATTATATGTCCACTCCATGCTTTTTGGATAACGAAGCACTATAACGCAGATAAGAAGCGGCCTTGGTTCGCAAGTTGGTGGGCTGTAACTTTAATTTATCTTACCGTCTCTGCTGCTCTTATTTTAATGAGAATTTTTTCATTTGAGCCTTTCACTTTACCAGCTTCATCTATGGCACCTCAGTTAGATAAAGGGAGCCAAGTTTTGGTTAGTAAAATAGGTTTTGGTAATTATCGGTACTTAGGCTATCAAATTTCAAGATCGCCCATGTCAGCTAAAGTGAGTCGAGGTGATGTTGTTGCTTTTCAGTATCCGAAAAACCCTGATTATACTTGGCTGAAACGCGTAATAGGGGTAGCTGGCGATAGAATTGTTTATCGAAATAAAACCGTTTACGTGAAAAAAGCATGTGATGAGAGAGCCGATATTTGCACTGACTTCATCCCTTTAGAGCAATCACTCGTTTCTCAAACTGAAGGTGGACTTAAAGTTCTGCAAGAGGTAAATGATGGTAAACGTTATCAAATTTTACTAAATGAGAATCACCCTGAACAGATAAGTCATTATTTCAACCAAGCTGGCAGCGAAAAGGCGGAATGGATCATCCCTGAAGATCATTACTTTGTTATGGGGGATTCTAGAGATAATAGCTCAGATAGCCGCTTTTGGGGCTTTGTTCCTAAAGATAACGTGATAGGAAAAGTGATTTATACTTGGTAGCTGTAAAGCAGCTTACGCTGCAGTATTGGCCATAAGTGGTATTTAATTAGCTAAGTAGGTTTGTTATAACTAGACTTATTTACTTAGCGATTGATCACCATGATTCTCACCACTGCGCGATTAACTTTACGGTTGTTAAATGCTGATGACTGGCCACTGTTTTACACTTTGCACAATGATGCAGAGGTTATTGAGAAATGCTTTGATAAGCCCTCAGAGGCGCAGCTACGTGCGAAGTTTAACGAACGTTTAAAGCCCTGGCAGCCAGATGCAAACTCGCCATTGTGTTTAGTTATTATTGAAACGACTACAGGTAAAGAGGTGGGGGTGACAGGTTTTACCTCATCAACCGTTCCTGATATTCAAGAAGTTGGCTACTTATTGCTGCCTAATTTTCATGGTCGTGGCTATGCCACCGAGTCTTTAAAGGCGGTGCTTGATTTTGCTCAGGCTGAGTATTCTGTGAAGGAGTTTAAAGCTGTCGTCACTGAAGGCAACATAGGTTCAGAAAAAGTACTCGAGAAGTGTGGCTTTCAGCTAGTTGATAAGCAGTTAGATGCCTATGCTATTGGTGGGGTTTTGTATACCGATCACCATTTTCATTTAAATTGCACTGATCACAGGGTGTGATCAGTGCGGTCGAATTATAGGTGAAGCTCAATCGCTTTTCTGTCTTTTTCAGGCATATTCGCAACCACCAAATCAAACGAGTTATCAATCATTCGTTCAATTTCTCCTTGTGGGATAGTGCCATCTAAAATCACTGTATTCCACAACCGTTTATTCATATGGTAACCAGGAATTACAGAAGGAAAAATATCACGTAATGCTTGAGCTTCGTCCGGATCGCATTTTAAGTTAAGCCACCAAACAGGTTCACCATCTTCATTTGTTTGGCCTTCTTTTCCCTCTGCGAGAGTCGCAAACATTTTATGATTTACTTTATAAACATCGACGTCTTGACCAAATGGCTGAGTGAGCATTACCACTGGCTTTTTCATTAAGTATTCATGTACAGCATGTTGATTCATGATCCAGTCCTTGAAGTCATTTTTCGTTGCTATAAAGATAGCATCTTTTTATTCGGTTTGAGACATTTATTACGATAATTCGCTGAAAAATAGACCAATTACATCAGCAAAAGTAAAACTGCAAATTTTTGTTGAACAATAGTAATTACGTGGTAAATTCCTGTCATTAAAAAACGATAGGAATACACCCATGCCTAAGGCTAGTGAAGTCAAAAAAGGTGCCGCTATTGAGCATAACGGCCAAGTTTTAGTAGTAAAAGATATTCAACGTTCAGTACCGCAAGGTCGTGCTGGTGGTAGTTTATACCGCATGCGTTTATATGATGTTGTTACTGGTGGCAAAGTAGACGAAACATTTAAAGATAGCGATATGCTTAAACTTGCTGATTTAACTCGTCGTGAAGCGATGTTCTCTTACATTGATGGTGAGGAGTATGTTTTCATGGATAATGAAGACTACACGCCTTATAACTTAAACAAAGAAGCAATTAGCGAAGAGATTTTATTTGTTAATGAAGAGACGCAAGGTCTACATGTTATAGTGATCGATGGCTCACCAGTGGGGATTGACTTACCTTCAAGTGTAGAACTTGTTGTTGAAGAAACAGACCCTTCAATTAAGGGCGCTTCAGCAAGTGCTCGCTCAAAACCAGCACGTTTGAGTACAGGTCTTACTATTCAAGTGCCAGAGCATATTTCAACAGGCGATCGTATTCGTATTAATACCGCAGAACAAAAGTTTATGGGTCGCGCTGAAAAGTAGTCCTAACTGGTTATGTTTGATAAAACCGATTGCAGATCGGTTTTATCATTTTATTTACCTATAAAGTAGTATTTTTATTAATCATTTAATATTACTTTGTTTAAAGATTGAAAAAGGGACAGAAAAAGCGCATTATTAAGCGCTCAAATTATTGCTATGTGGCTGTTTCTATCATGTATACGGGTTAGGTAGCGAAAACAATAATATCAAGCAGTAGTAGATTAAATGTTAAACCACGGATTGGAAAACAGAGAATACGTTAAATTACCTGAAGGGGTTGATATTGCAATCACACCCGCAGGTGTTGTCTCCCGTAGCTATGCCTACATCATCGATTTCCTATTTCGCAGTCTTATTATGTTCGTTGTATCACTTGTATTTAGCCTTTTAGGTGATGCAGGACAGGGCATTATTCTGATTATTTATTTTATAACATCTTGGGGATACAACATTTTTTTTGAAATGAAAAATGGTCAAACTCCTGGGAAAAAGCGTCTTAAGATCCGCGTAGTACAAGATAATGGCCTACCAGCCAGTTTTTCACAAATTGTTGTACGAAACCTATTACGACCAGCAGATATGTTACCTATTGGCTATTTTTTAGGGCTTGTTGTAATGATGTTCAACTCTCGTTTTAAGCGTATTGGTGATTGGGCTGCAGGCACCATGGTTATTTATGATGATGAAGTAGAGGCACGCCCTGAATTACCGAAAGGCAATATTGAAATCCCAGTATTGAGCTTAAGCACGGAAGAACAATTAGCAGTGCTTGCTTTTGCAGAGCGCAGTGATGAGCTTTCTGATGCGAGGCGCAGTGAACTCGCTGCTATTTTAGCGGAACCATTTAAGTTAGAGACCAGTGAAGCGCAAAGTATGTTAGTCGGTTATGCGCGTTTTTACTCAGGTCAGTTAAGTAACTCTAATGAACAGGCGCAGAGTGAGATAGTGCAATGAAGCAAACGCAATTTGTAAAATCGAATAGCCAGAGTTGGAATGAATTTAAGGCGCTTTGCGAGCTTGCAGAATCAGAAAGTTTGCCGGTTTATTTTCCTAATATGTACCGTAAGGTGTGTAATGATTTAGCCATTGCCCGCAGTCGCCAATACAGCCCCGTGCTTATTGAGCAAATTAATCGTTTAGTTCAGTATGGTCAAAAGCGCTTGTACTTATCTCGCAGCAATCAGTTTTCTGAGATATGGCATGTTGCCCGCACTGCATTTCCTCGGGCCCTCTATGAGAACCGTATAATGCTGGGCATTAACTTATTAGCATTTTGGGGCTTAGCACTTATCGCGTTTATTTGGGTGATGCTTGACCCTGATGCGGTATATACATTTTTAGGGCAAAGCACCGTACTGCAAATTGAAGAAATGTATAACCCCGGGGGCAGTGTACAAACAGCTGAGCGTGGCGCAGCTCAAGATCTCATGATGTTTGGTGTTTATATTTACAATAACATTGGCATTGCATTTCAAATGTTTGCTGGTGGGGTATTGTTTTGTGTTGGCGCTGCATTTTTCTTACTATTTAACAGCTTTTACTTTGGTGCGATTGCCGCTCACATCGTTAATATTGGCTTTGAAGGGCCATTTTTCTCATTCGTTATAACCCATGGTTCATTTGAATTAACCGCCATTATTATTGCCTCTGCTGCAGGGTGTCAGATAGGTTATGCATTATTAAATCCTGGTCATTTTACCCGCGGCTATGCAATTAAACAGGCCGCCCAAAAAGCATTGCCTCTTATTGTTGGTGCGTTTTTAATGCTTGTGCTTGCGGCATTTATTGAGGCCTTTTGGTCGCCACGTGATATAGCCAATGAAATTAAATATAGTGTAGGGAGTGCTTGTTGGGCGTTTGTTTTGTATAGGCTATACAAGGGGATGCGTTATGGAGCTTAATAGGCTAAGTTTTAACCCGCGTAAACGTAGCGCCTATGAAAACTTTGATTTAACTGTATTATTAACTAAGCAGCACTTTTTACCTTTGTTTAGCCTTTATATCTGCTTAGCTTTACCAACATTTTTGATATTAGGGTTTTTACTTGGCTGGTCAATCGCTGCATTTGCTGTATGGCTATTAAAACCATTATTTGAACGCCCTTTACTTGATTACATGTCGAAGGCTGTGTTTAGTCAACCAACCTCTATTAAGTCAAGCATACTGGTTATAAAGCAGCTTAAATTCAAGGATATGCTAGCGCATCTAACCGTATTCAGGCTCAGCCCTAATCGTGCATTTTTGGCTCCGGTGGAGCAATTAGAGCGCTTATCAGCAGAGCGAAAGCAAAAACGTAAGCAAGTTCTTTTTGCAACATCAAAGCCAAAGCAAACCTTATGGATGCTTTTTTGCGTACATTTCGAGTTTATTGTTTTAATGGGACTTTCGGCTTTTTCAATTGCATTGATCCCAAATTCATTTTCTCTTGAAGAATCTATCTATCAATTTCAAGACTCTCCTGCTTGGCTAGAAATTGCCTTTAATTTACTTTATTTATTAAGTATTTCTCTAGTAGCTCCACTATTTGTCACAGGGGGGTTTTTAGCCTATTTACATCGCAGGGTTGAGCTCGAAGGTTGGGACATTGAGCTTGCTTTTAAGAATATAAAAACACGTTTTGCACAGCCTTTGCCGTTGATATGCGCTTGCTTACTTAGCTTTTTGGCAGCGATGCCACAAACCAGTTTTGCTGAGGAGCTTGATAAAGATGCTGTTAAAGAACAAGTGATTACACTTTACAATCAAGATGATGTTATTGAAAAGAAAACGACTTGGGTTCCTGACTTTAATTTTGAACAAGACAACGCAAGTCCATCATCGTTTGATTTTTCATGGCTGAGTAACTTTTTTGAGTTAATTGGATTTACGCTTAGCTATTTAGTGTGGGGCTTTGTGGGATTACTTGCACTGTGGCTTGTTTATTATCTTGTTAAGAATAAAGGTTTTTTCACAGGGTTGAAATTGCCTGAAAAGTCACAAAAAAAGTCAGACCATGTTATTCCGTCTTTATTTACTGACATTAAACAAGACGAACTTCCTGCTGATTTAATTAGTGCTGCACTTGAGAGTTATCGTTCAGGAAACTTACGGTTAGCGCTTGGTTACTTATTACATCACTCACTTCGCTGGGCACAGGTTCAGTATGAGATAAAACTTCATCGTTCAATGACTGAACGTGAGTGTAAACAAGCAATTGATGCAAGCGTGCCCGAGCAATGGCAAGCTGTATTTGGCACATTATTTTCAGCATGGGTCAGTGTTGCTTGGGGACATCGAAAACCTAATATCGACTTTGAACAACTTGCAGAGCAAATTAAGCAAATGTCGTTGCCTGTGGAGTTAAACCATGAAACTTAAGTATTTTATGATTGGTTTACTGGTTTTAACCGTTGCTTTACTCGGGTCAATGTTGGCATCAGTAAAATGGGAAAAACAGGAAGTAGAGATAGGTTTTCAACCAGAGGTAGCAAAAGACAGCTTCACTCTGGCTCAGCGGTTATTGGCTTCATATGATGTGAAATGGCACAAAGATAAACGTTTAGCCAGCCAAACTAACCCCAATCAATTAACAATAGACCCAAATACTATGCTGGTTGTTGATGAGGCTGTACTTGCTAACTCATATGAGCTTGATCAACAGCTAGTGCAGTGGGTCGCTGACGGTGGGCGTTTAGTGTATGTACTTAACCGACAGCGCGATGAGCTAGGGATTGATAACGCAATTTTTTTCCAAGAGTTAGGGATTGATGTTACAACCGTCGATGATGTGTTTGAATTCAATTTTGTGCTATTAGAAGAAGGCAGCTCAAATACAACACTGACAATTGATGAGACAACGCAATTAGAACTCGAACTTAGCCAAGCTTTTAAAATTGATAGTTGCCAAGGCGTGCAAACAGAAAATCAAGCGGGTGATACTGTAATGTGCGATCTGCCATTTGGTGCGGGTCGTGTTATCGTTTTACCATCACTGGCCCCTTTTACTAATTATAAGTTACGACATCTAGATCATGGCAGCCTATTAGTTTGGCTTACTCAAGGTGCCAGTAAAGTGACGTATGTGCCGTATTTAAGTTACCCAAATTGGTTATCTAAGTTGTGGCATTGGAGCTGGCAGTTTGTGGTTAGCTTATTACTGACAGTGGTATTTGCTGTGTGGCATATTACTAGCCGTATTGGCCGCGCATATGCGCCAGATGTCGATAGCAAAACAAGCTTTAATCAGCATATTCGAGCTATTGCAAATTTTTACACAGAACATGGTCATGAAGCGCGTTTATTCGAGGCGCTAAAAAAAGATTTTAATGCAAAAGTAGAGACGCGAGTCCCTAACTTCAAAATGCTTAGTGCACATAAACAGGCTGAGATTATTGCCAGTTTAACTCAGTTTGATAAAGAGCAAGTCGAGACCTTGCTTTCAAGTGAACTTCCCGAGTCTCGTGAACAACGAACAGATTATATAAAACGATATAAACAATTAAGGAATGCCTTATGAGCACGGAACTAGATACTCACTCATTGAGCCTGGTAGATGCGGCAAACGCAGTAAAAAAAGTGAAAGAAAATATTGCGCGTGTTCTTGTTGGCCAAGATGCCATTGTAGAAGACGTATTAACAGTATTGTTTGCCGGCGGACATGTGTTACTTGAAGGTGTACCAGGGCTTGGTAAAACCTTGTTGGTACGAGCACTTGCTAAAAGCTTGAGTGTTGATTTTTCACGGGTTCAGTTTACACCCGATTTAATGCCATCGGATGTCGTTGGTCACAGTTTATATGATATGAAATCGGGTGAATTTAATATTAAAAAGGGACCTGCTTTCACCAACATATTATTGGCCGATGAAATAAACCGTGCACCAGCAAAAACTCAGTCAGCGTTACTTGAAGTGATGCAAGAACAACAAATAACCATTGATGGTGACACGCTGTCAATCGACTCGCCATTTATGGTTCTTGCCACGCAAAACCCGCTTGACCAAGAAGGTACGTATCCGCTACCTGAAGCAGAACTTGACCGTTTCATGATGAAGATTGAGCTAGGGTTTCCTTCGTTCGAATCTGAAGTGGAGTTACTAAAACTAAACACCAAGATGGTTTCGAATGAATCAACCGTTGATGAATTGCCAGCTGTATTAAATGCTGCCCAAATTGCACAAATTAAACAGCTTTGTGCAGATATATTAGTGGACGAACAGATTTTAAATTATGCGGTTGATATTACGCGTAGCTCAAGAACGTGGCAGGGAGTTTTACATGGAGCAGGGTTGCGAGCATCAATTAATATTATTAAAGCGGCAAAAGTGATGGCGCTAATGAATGGTCGTGACTTTGTAATCCCTGATGATGTTAAATCAGTGTCAGTTAATATACTTCGCCATCGTTTGATTTTATCTGCTGATCTTGAGCTTGAAGGTGTGTCATTTGATGAAGTGATTAGTGCCATTCTTGCTAGTGTTGAAGCACCACGATCATGAAACGTATAAAGCTAAGACCATCAAAACGTCTAGTACAGATACTGAGTGTTATTGTCCTCTTAGTGGTGGTATCTGCTTTGATTGAGCTTAGCAGCTTATTTATTACGCTACTGCTTTGTGTTCCTTTGCTGATTGCTTGTGTTGATTGTTACTTTTCGCGATTTGCGCACAATGTATCTGTAGAGCTTTCAACAAATCAAAATATGGCGTTATATCGCTGGCAGCCAATAAAGTTGCGACTAAAAAATAAAGCAAAACAGGTTCTACGTGCTGACATTAGTATTCATTTAACAAATGCACTGGAGCTTGCTGAAGCTGTAAAAAGTATTGAACTTGAGACAAACCAACAAGCTGAGCTTAGCTATTCAATTCGTGCTCATAAGCGAGGAGATGCAGATATTTCGGCGGTTGAATTGCGTATAACTTCTGCGTTTGGGTTATGGCAATCAAATTGGTTAGCAACACACAAGACGCAGTTGAAAGTATACCCAGACTTCAGCCGCGTCACGTCTAAGCAACATCTTAACGGCGTGACAAATAAACCAATTAATGGCCTTAAGCTAACAAAAAAACGTGGTGATGGAATTGAGTTTCATCAACTAAGAGAGTATCGCCAAGGTGATAGCGTTAGGCAGATAGATTGGCAAGCAACCAGTAAACGCCGTAAATTAATATCCCGAGAATACCAAGAAGAGCAAAACCAGCATGTCATTGTTATGCTGGATGCTTCAAAGAAAATGGCTATAGAGGCTAAAGAGGGCAGTCACTTTGACCACGCGCTAAATGCATTATTGTTACTATCACACACGGTATTAAAGCAAGGCGATTGGTTTAGTATGCAAAGCTTTAATCAGAACGTGCGTTGGTTACCGGGTGTAAAAGGAGCACAAAATGTGTCGCGGGTAATGAACCACTTTTATGATCTTTACCCAGACCAAAGTAGCAGTGATTATGTGGTTGCTGTAAATCAGCTAATTGCCAAGCGTAGTAAGCGTTCTTTAGTTTTACTCGTTACAACACTCGACGAACAAAGTATTGATGAATTACTGCCAGCGATAAAACTATTACAGAAGCATCATTTAGTTGCTTTAATCAACATAAATAACCGCTCTGTGAGTGAAGTGCTTAAAGAACCAATTCAAAAGTACGAAGATGCAACAAGTTATTGCGCAGCACTCAGTTTATTAAATACACATAAGAAAAATATGGCGAAACTGAGAAAAGAAGGGGTGATTGCGATTGATTGTAACCCTGAGCAGTTATTGCCTCATGTGCTCAATACATATTTGAATGTGAAACATTCAGGTGCTTTATAATGATGCAGTTAAGTAACTAATACATACTTGGATGTTAAACGGGATACATAGTAAAAAGGCATTAAAAATTAATGCCTTTTTCATTATGAAATCATAGTAGCTTATTGCTGTCTATCAATTGCTTCATTAATCTTGTATTGGAAATAAATAACGTTGAAAAAGAACGTTAAAATACCATTTAATTTTACAGGCTCAGCGCTACCTTCATTAATTAATTCTGTGAGTGAAGTACGCAGTGAGAAAATTAAAATAATAGCTACGACAAATGAGGCTAGCGACACAATGAAGCCGAGCTCAGGTAAAATACCGGCTATTGATAAAACAAGGTTAACCACATACAGCGCCACATAGCCATAAATTAGTCCTTGAGCTATTTGGTTTTTCGCCAGTGAGTTTGCTTTGTTTGTTCTATTTACAAGCCAGTACACACTGTAGATACCTAATGTAATGATACTTAAAAAGAACACGCCCCACGCCGAGAAGCGGTCAAAGTTCAAAATGGGTTTGTTGCTACCATCGTTATTTTCTGTAAGGTTTGCTTCCGGTGCCTCGTAGACGTTTGCAGTATTGTCAGACATGATGTCTCCTAATCATTTTTGTTTATTCCTTATGTGCATCAATGCACGTTCCTATTTTAACAATTTTGACCGCTTTGTATATAAATAATACAATTTTTTATTAGGTTTATGTTTGATATTTAAGAATATAATCTGCCTTTATAGTGGCTATTTATATCCTGACGTTTTCACCGGTGCTTAAGTTATGTACACTGCGCGCTTATAACTGTGGGGGCTACTGTGTTTTTTGTTTGTGTAAGTAGTGTATTTATTTTTGTAATGTATTTAGAGTCAGTTTCAAAAGGCATGCCTGTTAAACGTTGGGTATTTTTAGGTGGGGCGCTAGGCCCTATTGCTTGGTGCTTGTTTAATATACATTATCGACGTGCATTGATACGTCATATCGGTTTACAAGCGTGCAGTTGGCGACCTTAAACTTCAACGCTTCTTAATAAACTGGGCGCTGATTTATTACGCTGTTTTTTCAAAAAGGCTGTGAACTCAGGTTGTGACAAGGGTTTTGAGTAGTAATAACCTTGTACTGTTTGGCAATTTAATTGCTCTAACATGGCTATTTGCTCTGCTTTTTCAACGCCTTCAGCAACAACATGTAAGTCAAGGTTGTGTGCAATGGTAACGATGGAATCGACCATGTTACGACCTCGTTCTGATTGCATGTCGTCTATAAAAGCTTTATCAACTTTTAAAGTATTGAGTGGGAACTGCTTTAAGTAAGCCAACGATGAGTAACCCGTACCAAAGTCATCCATCGCTAAGTGTATACCCCGAGCACTAAGAGAACGCATCACTGAAATTGCTTCATTAGGATCGTCCATTACCGTTCCTTCGGTTATTTCGAGCTCTAAAAAGTAAGAGGGTAGTTCATTCTTTTGTAAAATCACATCAATGCGAGTTGTTAAATCAGGTAAGCTAAATTGCTTTGCTGATAGGTTTACAGCGACACGACCATTAAATAATCCTTGGTCGATCCATGCCTTCACATCACGACAGGCTTTATTAAGCACTACTTCACCGATTTCAATAATTTGCCCCGTTTCTTCTGCGATAGGAATAAACATTCCTGGGCTGATAATCCCTTTTTTAGGTGTGATAAAACGCACAAGTGCTTCCATACCATCCAATTTGCCGGTGCGAATATTCATTTTGGGTTGATAATAAACTTCAAAATGATCTTCTTTTAAGCCGTAACGCATTAGGTTTTCTATTTGCAGGCGTTTAACGGCTTGGCGATTCATTGTGTCGTTAAAAAATAAGTAACTATTGCCTTTTTTCTTAGCGTGGTACATCGCTGTATCGGCATTTTTTAATAAAAGCTCAGGTGTATTACCATCTTCAGGAAAGAGCACAATACCAACACTTGAGGTGATTACTAGTTCATGGCCTGCCATGTTAAAAGGTGTGGCAATCGCTGCTAAAAACAGCTTTGCCATTCGCGTAATCGTATGAATGTCGTTGGTGCCTGACATAACAAGTGCAAACTCATCACCACCAAGGCGATAAAATACGTCTTTTTCACGGGTGAGCTTATTTAATCTCATAGCCAATTTGGCGAGCAGGCTGTCACCAAGTTGGTGGCCTAAGGAATCATTGATCTTTTTAAAGTTATCCAAGTCAAATACTAATAGAGCATGATGATTATCTTGTTTGGCGAGCTTTTTAAGATTAGTAAAAAACAAATTACGGTTAGGCAAGCCGGTAGTCCGGTCTCGGTTTGATAAATTATGTAACTGTGACTCAGCTTTTTTGCGCTCTGTTTGGTCAGAATAAACCACAACGTAATTACATATTTGATTATGCTCGTTTTTGATTTCGTCGATAGAAATCTCTATGGGGAGTAACTGTCGTTGTGCATTTCTAAGCTTAACTTCTTGCTGCCAGTGATCTGTAGCTCTAACCGTTGCTTTTATTTCATCTACGTAGCTTTGATCATAGCCAAAAAGAGCAAAATCTTTCTTTAGATATTGCTCTCGAGTACCACCAAAAAGGGTCAAAAAGCTGGGGTTTAAATCAACTAATTTAAAGTTTTTATCGTAAATTGCGATGGCATCAGTCAGTGACTCAACACATTTTGCAAATAGGTTTAAACGTGCTTCTGTGGATTTGAGCTGTGATATGTCACGTACGGTGCCAGTCATACGTAGGGGGTTAAGATTGACATCTTTTTCAATAATCTTTCCGCGGTCGAGTACCCAATGCCAACGCTCTAAGCTGTCTTTTATACGATAGCTTGCTTCAAAAAAGGCAGTGTGTTCAGCAAAATGTTTTTTAAGGGCTTTTTCAACATGTTGTAGATCATGAGGGTGTATTAAATCACGGTTGGGCGGGAAGCCTGCTGCGTTATTCGTATCGGCGGTATATTTATCGTTTATACGAATAACTTCACCTGTTTTTATATTCCAGTCCCACAACGTGTCTCCGCTGCCTTCTACGGTACTTTTTAATCTATGTTCTGAAATACGAAGTTGATGGCGTGAGCGTTTGAGCTTATAAATAACGAATAGCAAATACGGTAATAACAGCAGCATTATAGAGCTAGGTATAAGCAATAGGGTGCTTTGCTCTAGCTCTATAGGGCTTGCGGCGGCTGAAAATATACCGGCCATACTGAGTGTTAGAAATACTGAAATCATTGTTATTATTTTTGTCATTAATGCAATACCTTAATTCGCACCAGATAATTTAATCTAAGCTCGCAAGCGAGTCAAAGAGAATGCGAAGAAAGGGTTGTTTTTGACTGTTTTTTGATTGCTTTATCACTTAACAGCTCTATTCGAGGTCGCGATTCGGCAAATGTCTCTTTTATGTATTGTTGCATTTGCTTTAAGCTCAGTTTATCAAGCTCAGCAAGAAGTTGTTGCTGCATATTAAATTTACTATCTCGATTACCAATTGCTAACCAGAGCCTTTGTGAGCGAAGACGAAGATTTTTATCTTTTTCTGCTATATGTGTAATTAACCCTGCCTTTGTATCTTGCCATTGTTGCTCATCTAAAGAATCAATGTGCTGTAGATAGTTACTTATAAAATGCTGATGACGGATGAGTATTTCGTCAGCGGTGTGTTTTGGAGACTGTACATAAAATGCAATACCGGCACGCGTATTAAAAGGTGCGTAGCCAGCTCCCACTAAATAACCAAGTTGTTGCTTGGTTCTAAGCTCATTAAAATAGTCTTGATTGATAAGGTGATTTAACACCATCATCTTTACTTTTTCAGCTGTGTCATCAGTCAGCGCTTGGTAATAAAGAACCATGGCGTGGTCATTACAATTTAGCTCAACGCGTTGCTGCTCGACATCTGTTATATCGTTAAGAGGGCGTGTTAGGTCGATAATTTTAGTGCAACCTGCTAAATGATGCGCCACTTGTTTTTGAAAAGCCAGTGCATCACTACGCTGCCAATTACCATGTAAAAACGACTCTACATGTAACGCTTTAAAGAATTCATGTCTGAAACAATTAAACTGATGAAAACTTGTATCTTTTAAAGCTTGTGCAAGTGCATTCGGTTCTGGGTTCCATGGCATCATTTTAGCACCTAAGATACTGAATAACTCGCTTACTGGCTTGTTTTGATTACTATTACGCCAATGCCTCACAAGTTGCTTTTTATATTCAGCAAAACGTTTTGCGCATATTTCTACACTAAATAAGGCTTCGAGTAGTTCATCAACTAGCTCAAGCTGACTTGATGATAAGCCTGCAGTATGAAGCGTTAGACCCCCCTGGTGAGAGGTTAAATGATAACTTAAGCCTGCCAGCTCGGCAGGGTAAAATTGCTCAGCGACACTATCCATAAATAAATCAGCAAACAGCCGAGTTAAAGCCATATGCTTGACATCTTTAATGGCATAGTGCGAGTCCATCGCTAAGTAAAAATGTCCCTTAGCAACGCGAAAAGTCGCATCCTGCTTAAACCAAAAATCAAAGCCTTCTTGTTTTATCAGTAACTCAGGCGTTTTTTTAGGTTTATCCAGTGCTAAAAGTTCAACATTCTTCGTTAGATACGGGTTGGCAACAGGCAAACTCATTTCAGGTAATGGGGTGTTAATTTCACTTAATGCATCAAGCCAGCAAGGTGATATATTTTCGATTTTATAAGGCGTATTGTACCAAGCCGTGGTGTTTTCCGGCTCTACATCTGGATGTATGAGTACAAGACGCATATTATCAGGCGTTAACCACTGCATTGCAATTTCATGTGCACAGTGATTAAAGCCTTCCATGAGGTAATCACCTTGCACGTAGTTGGCTTCATCATAGTGTTGCATATTAATGCTTAAACCACTTACCCAATCTATAAGTCGGGCTTTTTCTTGATTATCAAAGGCAATTTGCAGCAAATTCTTTTTATCTTGATAAAGCCTTGGTAACTTGTCACAGTTTTGGTTTATCAGACAAATGTATTCGAATACCATTTCAACAATATCTTCGTAGTATTCAATACCTTCATCGGTCAGTGCCATACTGATATTGAAGTCTTTGAAGTTACTGCCGTTTATACCACCGCCTGCTGAGAGTGCGTTGATCCAACCTTGCTCTTTTAAAATTGAGTAAAGTGAGCCTTTTCCTTCATAACCTAACAAGTGAGCAATAAAGCTCACCGTTTTATGGCGATAAAAATCATCAATATTTGGCATAGCAAAGCTAATGATGAGCTTTTGCATGTGCTTATGCGGCTCAATGTGCAGCACTTTACCTAAGTCTTGTTTACGATAAAGTGGCTGTTCAATAATTTCTTTGCTTTTTGGCTGACCTTTAATCTCGCTGAAATAGTGCTTCACCCAGTTGGTCATGGTCGCAATATCTTCATTGCTACAGATCACCAGTGTCATCCACTGTGCTTGGTAATGGCTGTTGAAAAAAGCGCGTAGCTCGTCACTTATGCAGCCTTCGCGATCAGCCAAAGTTTGCTGGTTACCAACCGAAAATTTAGCGAAGGGGTGTGCAGGGTTTACCGTTTCTTTATGTGCTTGGTAGATGCGCCTGCCATCATCTTTGATCTTTAATTTAAATTCAGCATCAATCGCGTTACGCTCTTTGGCTGTCTCTTTTGGGTTTAATAGTGGGGCAATAAAAAAGCGGCTAAATTGAGCGAGGGCTTCAGGAAACTGATGATTATTAATATCAAAAAAGTAACAAGAGTGCTCAGTGCCTGTCCATGCGTTAGTGTTTCCACCAGATTGTGATACAAAATTAGAAAACCCGCCAGACTCAGGGTATAGGTCAGTGCCTAAAAAAAGCATATGCTCTAAAAAGTGTGCTAGGCCCTGCCGATCAAGGGGATCGTCAAAGTGACCCGCATTAATTGCCATTGATGCCGCTGATTTAGTTGATTCTAAGTCTTGCACTAAAAGTACTTTTAGACCATTGTCCAGTGTGAGGGGTTGGTATGTTCTGTTATCATTGCGGCTGATATTCAAAAGGTGCTCCTGAAGAATGCGTTAATGTCCTAACAACAGATGATAAATCAGGAACGCTAAAGGCACTGCAACGAAAATCTACCTGAATATCATAAGAGGATGTTTAATGTGTTTTGTGATGATATTCTAATATAGCGGACAATCAAGCAAACTGGCTACTGTTTTATATTCTTTAATCGGTTGATTTTTTATGAAAACAATCTTAATCATGCGCCATGGCGAAGCAACGCCAATGCAAGCAGATGATGCAGCAAGACAACTGACAAATACAGGGCAACAGGAAGCCAGTAAAATGGGGCAGTGGTTAGCAATAAATTATAAACCAGATGCGTTATTGGTAAGTCCTTACATACGTGCCCAGCAAACTGCGAAAGCGGCAACGCAAAATAATCCATTACAATTTAGTGAAACTTGTAATGACATAATTCCAGATGGCACTCCTCAAGTTGCTGCTGACTACCTTGAAACCTTAATCGCCATGCACCCAGAATGCTCAACTTGGTTGGTTGTTGCACACATGCCAATTGTTAGTTATCTGGTTGACCAATTGAGCCCTGGTAACATGCCGATTTTTAACACAGGCGCTATTGCTGTTATTGAATATGACGATACCAAGCAGCGCAGTCATTACTTAAGTATTCACTCACCTAATAACGTCGAAATATAAGTATGAATTTGCTAGATTTATGTTTCTGTTAACTATTGAATTAAAACTATGACAATCGAACGTTTACAAACTGGTGCGCGCATGAGCCGTATCGTTAAGCATAACGGTACGGTGTACCTGTGTGGCCAAGTGTGTGCAGATGCAGAAAAAGATATCAGCGAACAAACGCAAACCATGCTAGATAAGGTCGAAGCGTTACTTATTGAAGCGGGGAGTAGCAAAGAGCATATGCTAAGCGCCACAATCTACCTGAAAAGCATGGAATACTTTGCAGCGATGAACGCGGTTTGGGATGCATGGGTACCACAAGGTCATGCGCCAGCACGTGCCTGTGTAGAGGCAAAAATGGCGCGCGATGCACTGCTTGTAGAGATTTCGGTTGTTGCAGCCGTTAAGTAACGAGCAGCGTAAGGCGCAGTTGATTGCTCGCTTTAATGAGCAATCAGGGTGCGCCGTTGATGAACTACCAAGTTGGCATTTTTGTGATAATGAGCAAGATGCCAATGACTGCGCATTACTTGTTTTAAAAGGTATAAAACAAGCAACAACCTCTTCACTGTATTGGTTTAAAGCTAATGACGAAGCTTTACCTCAAGTTGGCGACCTAGCTATTTTTACTAATTGGCAAGAACAGCCCCTAGGCATTATTGAAACCATCGCGGTTACTATTACGCCATTTAATCAAATCACAGACGAATATGCTGCATTAGAGGGGGAGGGTGACAAAAGCCTTGCTTATTGGCAGCGTGTGCACTGGAATTATTATCAGCGAGAGCTAGCAGGTACAGGTTATCAATGTCATCCTGAAATGCTTTTAGTATGCGAGCAGTTTAAATTGGTATTTAAGGAGTGAGAATGAGTTTGAACCCTGTGGTTCTTATCACTGGAGGCGGCCGTGGTATTGGGGCTGCAACGGCTAAGTTATTTGCCGAGCAAGGCTATGACGTGTGTATTAACTATAAGTCAGATCAAGTAAGTGCACAGCAGGTCGCTGAAGAGCTAGAAGCCTTTGGCGTGAATTCATATTTGTTCCAAGCCGATATTGCTGATGAGCAGCAAGTACTCGCCATGTTCGCTAAATTAGATGAGCAAGTTGCGCGCTTAGACGTTTTAGTTAATAACGCGGCGATGATGAAACCACAAATGCCGCTATTAGAGATGGATGCCAAGCGCATTAACGCCATTTTAAGTTGCAACGTCACAGGCGCATTTTTGTGCGCGCGAGAAGCTATTAAACGAATGGATAAAGGCAGTATTGTGAATGTTTCCTCGGGTGCGTCGCGAACAGGTTCGCCAAATGAATATTTAGATTATGCCGCATCGAAAGGTGCACTTGATACGTTTACTATTGGCCTTGCTAAAGAAGTAGCCAGTAAAGGTATACGGGTGAATGCGGTAAGGCCTGGCCTTATTTATACCGATATGCACCGTGATGGCGGTGAAATGAACCGAGTTGATCGTTTAAAATCAAAGTTACCCCTTGGGCGTGGTGGTGAGGCTGATGAGGTTGCCTCAGCAATTTACTTTCTGGCAAGTGAACAAGCTTCATTCACAACAGGCAGTTTTATCGATGTGTCGGGTGGTTTATAAAACTAAAGTAAAATACTTAACCAAACACTAAAGCTGACTACACTTAATACCGTTGAGAGCACCACAGTACTTGCGAGCGTCGCTTGATGCTGCTTAATTTGATTGGCGATTAGGTAAGCGTTGACTCCTAAAGGAGAGGCGCTTAAAAGTACTAAAACGTTCAGTAACGATTGTTCTAGATGAAATACGTAGCCTGCAAAAAAGTAGACTCCGTACGGTAACATGGCAAGCTTGATGATGGTTGCGATAAGTGATGCTTGTAAGTTGTCGGCCACTTTATAAAACGCAAGGTTCGCTCCTAATACGAATAACGCACAGGCAATGGCAGGTTTAGCAAGTAAGCTGAGGCCATTTACTAAATCATCAAAAAGTGTAAAGCCAAGTAGGTTTACAGCAAGGCCGCTACTGATGCTTAATACCACAGGGTTCAGTAGCATGTTTTTAGCAAATGCTCGCCAAGAAAACGTTTGCTGCGATTTAGCACTGAGCAAAAAGGTGAGGGTAAACAAAAGTGCGCTATGAAAAGTAATGATCATAAACACAATGCCGACCATTTGCTCGCCAAGTGCAGCAATAATAATAGGCAAACCTACCAGTACCGTATTTGAGTAACTACTGCCAAGGGCAAAAACTGCGTGATGTGATGCTGCAGATTGTTTCTTAATGCAATAGCGGTCAATAACATAGCCAAGGGTGTAAATAGCCAACACCGGAATGTAAAAGCTCAAAAACCCCGCAACAGACACACTACTTTGTAAATCAGCTTGGGCCATATTTAAAAATAAAAAAGCAGGCACACTAATGTAAAAAGTAAACTTACTTAACCCTGCTATATGCTCTTTCGATAAAAACGTGCTTCGCGAGCTGATGTAGCCACTTAACACGATAAAAATCAGTGGAAAGATAATCGAAAAAATATGCACATTAGGCCTTATGATAAGAAGACGTTAGCGTCTGAACTCGTCACTTTGTGGAAGGTTAATTAAAATAAGTACTGCACCCTTACCACCAAATTCAAGCGGTGCTTGGTGCATGGCAATCACATCAGGGTGTTGTACTAAATATTGCGGTACCTTGTGTTTAAGTATGCGCTCACCAATACCGTGCACAACACAGGCGCAATAGTAATGTTGTTTTTTACACTCATGAATCAAACCCGCTAGCTCGTCTTTGGCTAATTCTTTATTTAAGCCATGTAAATCAAGGGTTAAATCAGGTGGGTAATCTCCACGGCGAAGTTGTTTTGCCAAATAGCTATCGTGACCAGGCTTGACATAACTGACGGTGCCGTGAGTGTCGATATCTGGTACATATTCATCAGAAAAGAAAAATTCTGCCTGATGTTGCTTTTTTTGCTGGGAAAATTGCTTCGCTTGTGACACTTTAGGCTTATTGGTGAATCGAATAGTGTCTTGTTTAAATGCTTTGGCACCACTGATACTCTGACGAAATAAGTCAATATCGTCAGTGCTAATGTGGTTGTTGTCGTGGGGATCTTTTTTCATGGCGGCAGTCTAAACAAAAAAACGCTAAAAATCGAGTAAAAACCAACTGAAAAGACGGTACAATACGCGTCAGAACAGACTTTGAAAGTTAAGGAACATATATGAACCATTTCCAGATAGAAGACGCAATTTTAGACGAGGCAATTGCAGAACTTTCAACGTTGCACGATTGGTTACGTTGGACAACCAGTCAATTTGCCAGCAGTGGTATTTTCTTTGGGCACGGTACAGACAACGCGTGGGATGAAGCTGTTAGCCTGTTATTGCCAGCGCTAAGCTTGCCAATCGACGCGCCAAAAGAGCTAATGCATGCGCGTTTAACCAGCACCGAGAAAAACCGTTTAGCTGAACTAATTGCAGAGCGTATTAATGATTGTACGCCAGTACCTTACCTGACCAACACCGCGTGGTTCGCAGGTATGCCGTTTTATGTTGATGAGCGCGTGTTAATTCCACGTTCGCCATTTGCAGAGTTAATTAACAATCGCTTTGCACCATGGTTAGAAGAGCCAAGCTCAGTTACGCGCATTCTTGATTTATGTACAGGCTCTGCATGTATTGCTATTGCACTTGCGCAAGCATTTGAAGATGCACAGGTTGATGCGGTTGATATTTCTTATGAAGCGCTCGAAGTTGCCGATATCAATATCAGCGATTACATGCTAAATGACCGTGTACTGCCAATTCAGTCAGACGTGTTTAGTGGTGTTCCGGGTCAAAAATATGACCTGATCGTCGCTAACCCACCGTATGTTGATGCTGAAGATATGGCTGATTTACCACGTGAATTCCATCACGAGCCAGAGCTTGGTTTAGCATCGGGTCATGATGGTCTTGATGTTACTCGCACCATCCTAGCGGAAGCTGCTGAGCATCTAACTGATAACGGTTTGTTATTTGTCGAAGTTGGTAACTCTATGGTACATATGGAAGAGCTGTACCCAGGTGCGCCGTTTGAGTGGGTTGAATTCGAACAAGGTGGTCTTGGCGTGTTTGTAATCAGCAAACAGCAGCTTGTTAACTATTTCGCAGATTAACAGCAGATTTTAAAAGCCGAGCCTGAGGGCTCGGTCTCAGTAGTCATTAGGAATGAGGAAAATTAATGGCAGGTAATAGCATCGGGCAACTATTTAAAGTGTCCACCTTTGGTGAGAGCCACGGCGTTGCATTAGGCGGCGTTGTAGATGGCACACCAGCTGGTCTTGAAATTAGTGAGGCCGATTTACAAATTGATTTAGACCGTCGTAAGCCGGGGCAAAGTCGTTATACAACACAGCGCCGCGAAAGTGACGAAGTAAAAATTCTTTCAGGTGTGTTCGAAGGTAAAACCACAGGTACTAGCATTGGTTTACTGATTGAAAACACCGATCAACGTTCAAAAGATTACGGCAAAATTGCCGATGTATTTCGCCCTGGTCACGGCGATTATACCTATTGGCATAAATACGGTATCCGTGATTACCGAGGTGGTGGTCGCTCTTCAGCCCGTGAAACAGCAATTCGTGTAGCGGCAGGTGCAATTGCAAAAAAATACCTAAAACAGTTTCATGGTATTGAAGTGCGTGCTTGTTTGAGCCAGCTTGGGCCAATTAAAGCTGAAGATTACAACTGGGATGAAGTGGAAAACAATGCATTTTTCTTCCCTGATCCAAGCAAGTTAGACGCGCTTGATGAATATATGCGCGACCTAAAAAAGCAAGGTGATTCGGTAGGCGCTAAAGTTAAAGTGGTTGCTAAAAATGTGCCTGTTGGTCTTGGTGAGCCTGTATTTGATCGCCTTGATGCAGAACTTGCACATTCATTAATGAGCATTAATGCAGTAAAAGGCGTTGAGATTGGTGATGGCTTTGATGTGGTTGAGCAAAAAGGCTCTGAGCACCGTGATGAATTGACCCCAGATGGTTTCACATCAAATCACGCGGGCGGTGTACTTGCAGGTATCTCGACAGGACAAGATATTATTGCCTCTATCGCACTTAAGCCAACTTCAAGCATTACCATACCTGGCAACAGCATTAATACTAGCAACGAAGCGGTAGAGATGATCACCAAAGGACGTCATGACCCATGTGTAGGTATTCGCGCAATTCCTATTGCTGAGGCGATGATGGCGATTACCTTAATGGATCACTTATTGCGCCAACGTGGTCAAAACCCACATGTAAGCCACGAACATGGACCAATCAAAGGTTCGATTGATTAACTTGGTTTGATTTAGCAAAGAACTATAAACTTAAAACGCGGCTTGATTTGCCGCGTTTTTGATTGAAAGTGTGAGCTATATATTTTCTAAGAGTGATGTGCTTTATCTTTATATAAACCAATTTATTAACATGGCAATTAATGCAAAAATTTTTTCATTGCGGGTTTATTGAACTGTTCATTTGCATTAGAATCATCACAATTTAGGGACTAATTTAAAAAAGGATATTTTTATGTCAGAACAATTCAACTTGTGTTTTAGCACACAAAGCCGTGCTGCATTACCCATCGATATTAGTAATAAAGAAGCTTATAAACAGTTTCGAAAAGATAATCCCCATATTTTTGGTTCTTTTATACCTGCAGGTACCCCTTTTATTTTGAGTGAACCAGGTTCAAAAAGTGTTAAAAATTTACGTGCTAATCGTCCAGACCTTGCATGTGCTCTGGACAGTGTTAATAGCTGGTCTCAGTCGACTAAACGCAATATCACTAAAATGGCTAATGATTTCGGTAGCGATAATACATTTGCAATCGCAGAGTTATACGAAAAAGAACTCCAGCCTTACCTCAAAGAGATGGCGGATATAATGAGCTATAAGGTTGACTCTATTGCTGCTTCGGGGGCCGCTGCAACTGCTATCAACTCGAAAGAAGCTAGGTTAAGCAATTTTGGTAAAGCGTTATTTAAATATCAGAAGAGCTTAATGGCAATTAGAGCTGCAGCTAAAAATAAAGCGCCTAAGCATGAACTTGTTAAACTAGGTTATAAAGCAAAAGCAGCCCATTTAGAAGTGAACGAAAGATTTACTCGAGAGCTTAGCGCTATTGCAAATCGAGTGAAGAGCGGCAGTAGAGGGAATATTTGGTCTAACCCTCAACGCGGTATCAATATAGCCAAAAGTGCTCGAAATGCTGCACCTATACAAGTTACATCGCTATCAGGTATTCGTAGCCTGCGTTCTTTAGAAGTTGGTTCATCAGTACTTGGTAATGGCTTAATTGCTTTAGATGCAGCGGTACGAGCAGATAAGATATATGGTGATTATAAATCAGGGGCAGATTGGCACAGAACTTTGGCTGTGGAAACGACAGGTTTCGGCTTAGGAACTGCATCGGGTCTTGCAGCAGGAGGTGCAGTTGTTAAGCTTGGAGCGGGTTTAGCTATTGCTGCCGGTCCTGTAGGCTGGGTGATACTTATTGGTGTAGGGCTAGCAGCAGGTTATGTTGCAGCTAAAGTTGGCGACTATTCTGGTCAATCGGCTGCCGGTATGCTCTATGATAAAAGTTCAAATATGAGTTTCTTTTAATGGAAATAAAAAGTGTTTTTGAAGTTTTAAATGTAATTTTTGTATTGAGTTTTTTAATTTCTGGATTGTGTTTTACGCGCTTAACCATTCGTCACTTAGATAAAAAAATCAAAGAGGAAGGTGAAGGAACACCGTCATGGGATAGGGGCGGGATGGGTCTTAGAGTCGGTATGTATGCGGTCACACTGATAAAGAATAAGTCAGATAAAGCATCACTTACAGAGGATGAGATCATTCTACGTCATGCAAGGCCTATCGACCGTGTTCTAGCTTTTTCTATGAGTATAAGTTTAGTGGCTATATTTATATTATGGCCATTAGGGAAATGGCTGGGCTATTTAGTTTAGTATTTGTTTTGGTTAACTTCAGCATTTAGGCATGGAGCTAGATTTAATACATGCAGTTTTTAGTAATGAGCCAACTAACTACAAGTAGCTGTATTATAAAAGTTCAAATATGAGTTTCTTTTAATGGAAATGAAAAGTGTTTTTGAAGTGTTAAATGTAATTTTTTTAGTTAGTTTCTTAATTTCAGGGTTACTTTTTACACGGCTCACAATCCGCCGATTAGATAGAAAAGTGAAAGAGGAAGGAAGCGGAACGCCAAGTTGGGACCGAGGTGGAGTGGGTCTCAGAGTTGGTATGTATGCAGGAATATTAGTTCGAGGTAAGAAAGGAAAAACCCCTCTAGCAAATGAAGATATCATTTTACGCCATGCAAGACCCATAGACCGTTTTCTGGCATTTTTTATGGATATCAGCCTAATTGGTATGATTCTCCTAGGGATAACGGGATTGTGTTTGGGATACTTTGACTAGCAATACCCTAAAGTGGCTTAGTGTTTAGAAATTAATGCAATTTAATAAGCGTGATGATTAATAAAAATCATCGCGCTTTTTTATGCCTGTTAGAATTTTAATAAGGGGAGTAGGCTGTGTTTGCTATCAGTCCACATTGCCAGCTCGCTATGTGGGTAGCGTTTAATGGGTGACAAATCACTGATAGATACACGATTTAAAAAAGCCTGATTATCAGTTAGCACCACCCAATCTGAGCCTATGTCTGATGGGCTATGGCCTTGATAGCTAAACTTTAACAAAGCCTTATTGAAGTGTTGGCTATGTGCCTGTAATACAGGCAGTAAGTCGATATGATTATTTGAAATATGCACAATCAATACGCCATTTTCATTGAGCCTCTGCCAATAAAGTGACATTGCTTCTTGGGTTAGCAAATGCGCAGGAATTACATCACTGGTAAATGCATCAATAATTAAGACATCAAATACTTCGTTCGCATTATTTTTTAGCGCAATACGACCATCCCCTAAGCTGACTGTGAGCTTGGCTTCACTGTTTTCTAAATATGAGAAATAACGCTTTGCCATCTCGACCACAGCAGGGTTTAACTCAAAAAAGTGAATACTATCCTGCTGGTCTGCAAACCGAGCTAAAACGCCTGCACCCAAACCAATCACGCCAATGTTTAGTGCGCTGTGTTGTTGTAGTATGGCAAGTGATTTAGCGACACCAGTATGCTGGTGGTAATAACTTTGCTCAAACTGTTGGTTTGGGTTTAGTGGCTCTGAGCCATGAATCGTGGTGCCGTCAATTAAGCGCCTTTCTTTTATTGATTGAGTGTTTATATCTTTAACCGCTAAATAGCCATAAAAGTTGCGGCTAGTCGCAACGTTATATTGGTTAAAGTTTACCGCTAAAAAACAATAACACGATAGCCAAGCAACGGAGCTGGTTGCGAGAGTGAATTTGAGCTGTTTTGTCTTTGTTCTAGCTTTTAATTGGTAGTAACACACAAAACTAAAAATAACCGCTAATGTAAGTAAATACTCGTCAATTTGGACGAATAGCAATGGGGCAATGAGCGTACTGAAAAGCGAACCTAACACACCGCCAAGGGCGATATAGAAATAAAAAATCGTAAATTGCTCATTTTCAGGGGCCTTGCTTCTAAGCTCACCGTGGCAAATCATGCAGGCGGTAAATAGAATCAGGCTGTAAATTATAAGCTGGGCTAGGGCATTGAATAAGCTGCCAAAATAAAACATCAGCAGGCCTGCAAAAGCCGAAAATATAAACGCATATGCCCACTTATGACGCTGATAATTTGCTTTGTTGGCAAACGTATAACTAAAGGTGAGCAAGTAAATTACAAGGGGCAGTGACCAAAGTAATGGCATGGGTGGAATATTAGTGCTGATCATATGCGTGGTAGATACCAACATGGCTGAGCTTAAGGCACTGAGTAACAGCCATTGACCTTTACCTTTTAATACCGTGATATGCCTAGTTTGAATAGGCGCTCTTGATATGTCGGGTGCTTTTTTTAGTAAAAATATTACAAGAAGTGTTAATAACAAGCAGTAGCTGATAAGTCCAAATAGCCAGTAGGTAGTTTGCTGCTCTAAAGAAAATAGTAATTCATAAACGAGCGGGTAGCTCATTAACGCCAGTAAAGAACCCAAGTTTGAGATGGAATACCAATGGTAAGGCACTTGTGCTGAAGCAGTTTGCACATACCACCTTTGTAAAAGCACGCTGGTGGCGCTTAGTAGAATAAATATTGGACCAATTTCTATAAATAAATTAACAAACACCGCAAGCGTAGGCGGCCACTTTGTGAGATTCGGGGCTGCAAATTTTGTCACAACAATGAGTGTGGCACAGGTGACTAAAACTATATGGGTGACTACCTGCAACTTAATATGAAAGTGACCCATGCTATGCGCATAGAAATAGCCAATAAGTAACATGACTTGATAAAACACTAAACTCGCTGACCAAATGGATGCACCACCACCAAATTGGGGTAGAAGTTGTTTTGAAAGCATCGGCTGAATTTGAAAAATTAAAAAAGCACTGATGAAAATAGTGAGCGTTGATAAATATTTATACATTGTTTTTATTACCTATTTTGACATAACAAAAACAATCTAATAGTCAGAGCAAAGTGACAATGGAGTAACCCTTGAGTTTCTCTTAAGAAAACCTTAATCTTTGATTCGTAAATATTTATTGGAGAAGTAAGTGGCGCGTTATCGAATCGGCAAATTTGCAATTGATGAGAGTCGATGTTTAATTTCATCGCAAGATTATGAGCAAATAGTCGAGCCAAAGGTCATGGATGTATTACATACTCTTTATTTAAATAAGGGTGAAGTGGTAAGCCAAGAAGTAATCTTTGCAAAAGTGTGGCCTAATGCTACCTATAACCCAAGTTCGGTACAGCGTTGTATCGCATTGCTGAGAAAAGCACTCCAAGAAGATGCCAAAAATCCGCAGTTTATAATTACACACCCTAAGCGCGGTTATAGCCTTGAAAAAGTAACAGACGGGCAAGCAAAAACACTAAAAGCGCAATTTTTGCCATTTTTAGTTGTTCTGCTAATTAGTTTTGTTGTTATTGCTTGGCAGCTAATACCTCAAAAGAAAGTAAATACTCACTTTAACCAGTTAATGCCACTCACTTCGAGTGAACTAAATGAAGCTAACTTATCACTTTCACATAGTGGTAAGTACCTCGCTTTTGTGCGAGGCGATAAAGAGAGCCAACATATTTGGATTAAAGAGCTCTTAACAGAGCGAGAGGTGAGGCTGACTGAAGATGCCGCAAGCTACTACGCGTTGGGGTGGTCTACCTCCGATAATGCGATCGCGTTTGTAAAAACCGTAGACCAAACACAATCACTCAACACCTTAAGCATAGATTTATCAAAATTTCTGCCATTAGAGCAAACGACAGTGAGTGTTTTTAGTGACAGCATATTAACCAGTCATCACATAGATTGGGGAGCTGATAAGCTACTCTATTACATAGAAAAAGAGAAACAAAACAACGATACTCGACTTGTCTCACTGGATTTAAACACTAAACAAAAGACACGCTTAGTAACAGCAGCACAACAAGATTGGTTACTTGTGAGTGCGTTATCTAAAGATGGTAGTAAAATCGCATTAGGCATTGAAGCAGGGCAAAACAAATACCGTATTGATGTACTTGACCTTACCAATAGAAAATCACAAACCATTACTGTCATAGAAGATGGTATTCAAGGCTTAAGCTGGCACCCAAATAATCAAGCGTTATTAATTAGTCAACGCAATCAGCTTATTCACTTAGACCTTGATGGTGAGCTACAGCTAATTCCATTTAATAATTATCAAATAATTCGTGATGCACAGTACACATCAAACGCTGAAGCTATTTTGATGGAGTTAGTAAATGTTGATGTGGATATTGTCAGCCAAACACGCGCTAAACCAGACACTCTGACCAAACTCGTTGATACCTCATCAATCGACTTTCTTCCCGTGTTTTCGCCAGATTCTACTCAATTTGTATTTGAGTCACATCGTTTTGGATTAAAACAATTATTTTTATACGACAATGGTAAGCAAACACGTATTTTTTCAAACCCTGATAACCATGAGTTATTTGGCATAGTTTGGAGCCAAGATGCTCAACAGGTTTACACTGCAAGTAAAGATACATTATTTAAAATTGATTTAAGCAGTGGCACTTATGAATCAATTCCTCATGGTAATCACTCTTTTTATTTAAGAGAAATGTATCATTATGAAAACGCTATTCTGGTTTCTTATCGCGCAGAGGATGGACAGACATTTCACCCGGCTAAATTTGATTTAACAAGTCTAACTTTGACACCATTTACAGGCTCAGGGAAACGCTTAAGTTGCTATGGTATGGATTTAGATGAGCAAGATCAGATTTACTTTTCGAACAGTAACGAAGTGTTTCGAGTTAATAGCCGTGGCGATATAGAGACTGTTTGGCAAGCAGCTAACAATGACATCATTGGTATATCTGTAAGTAACCAGCAATTAGCCGTTACCATGGAGTATGCTGATAAAGTCAGCTTTCAGCGTATTGATTTAGCAACTGCCAAAACTGAACGTTGGCAATTAGCACAACCTAAGCAACATATGCTGATCAACAGTGCTCATGATTTAAGTGAGTTTTTATATCTTACAGAACCAATTAGAACTCGCAAATTGGTTAAACTCCAGTAGTTTATTATGCTTATTTATTCCCTAATCAACTCCACAATCTGCTTTAACTGTTCATGGCGAACAGGGTTGTGGGCATGATTACCATACAGTAGCACAATATCAACCATAGGAAGGGTTGGCAGCGAGCCATCGCTGATTTCTTCCACACTCCCTTGCACACTTACTCGCGCCATACTCCCAATGGCGAGGCCTTGTTCAATTAGGCCATGTAACGCACCCACAGAGCCACAACAAGCAACAATATTAAAACGACGCTCGGCTTTTAATAGACCCTCAATACTGGCTTGGTGAAACTTACAGTCTCGTTGAAACAAGGCGATTGGAAGTGGTGTTGAATCGTTAATCTCAAAAGCAGGGCTTTTCACCCACACACCTTGGCTTGATTGTAATAAGTAACCTTCTTCGCTGTCAGGTGAGCGAGTGGCAATTACTAAATCCAGCATGCCTTGGTCGAGCTTGGCTCTAAGCTCAGTGCTTGGGGCGCAGCTTATCTGTAAATCAAGCGCATTAAATTGTTGGTGCAGAGCATCAACAAGCTCTGGTAGTAAAGAATGGGCATAGTCATCAGGACAGCCAATGCGCACACGTAAATTACCTGTGCCTGCTTTTAATTGCTTAAACGCCTCATCATGAAGTGTGATCAGTTGCTTTGCATAACTTGCAAGCTGGTGGCCTTGCTGGGTTAGCACCAGTTGGCGCCCTTGTTTTTCAAAGAGTGGACTTGCTAAATCTTGTTCAAGCTTTTTCATTTGCATACTCACCGCAGATTGAGTTCTACAAATTTGTGCTGCGGCGCGGGTAAAACTTCCCGTATCAACAAAGGCACAAAAAGTTCTAAGGGCATCAATATCCATCATGTATCAGCTTTTCTTATAGGTTGTATAAAAACTATTGGCGAGTAATTAACCGCTCGCTACTTTATAGTGAACTTAATCTACTCGTTAAAGGACGTATAATGCAATTATTTATTGGCAATAAAAATTACTCAACTTGGTCACTTAGAGCGTGGTATTTACTGAGTAAATTCAATGTCTCGTTTGTAGAAAAGCAACTAGTCTTAGATACCCCTGAATTTTATGAAGCGCTAAAAAGGAAGTTTCCAGTGCAAAAAGTACCGGCTCTTATAGATAGCAGTTTAATCGTGTGGGATTCGTTCGCAATTTGTGAATACATCAATGATGCTTATCTAAATGGTGCTGCTTGGCCTAGTGACATAGCCCAAAGAGCAAAAGCGCGGAGCTTAGCTGCCGAGATGCACTCTGGCTTTGCTGCACTTCGTAATGAAATGCCTATGAATATTCGTGCTAAAAGGCATATTGAGTTATCAGAACAAGCTAGAAAAGACATTACGCGCATGGATGAGATATTTTCGGCTCAGCAGCAAAGTTACCCTAATGCGTGGTTATTTGGTGATTTTTCTATTGTTGATGCGATGTTTGCACCTGTGGTGCTGCGCTTTAAAACGTACCAGACTGAGCTTTCGAGTGCAGCACAAGCTTATTGCCAGCATGTACTTGCGTGCCCAATCTTGCAAACATGGGTTGCTAAGGCATTGGCAGAAACAGATATTGTTGAATGTGATGAAGCTGGCGAGGAGCTTATTTAATTAAAGTGAAAAGTAGTTACCTATATTTTGTTATTGCCCTGCTATTTAAATGAACTAATTAATAGCCTTATTGAAAGACTGCATTGCTTTTTGCTGTGAGCATAAATTTTGTAGCTTTCTATTTGTAATACTTAATCATTGGTGTATAAAAGATATACAAGTTAATAATTACGAATTTAGCATAGCAGGGAGTTGCATAGGTGCTGGTAGCTGCTTTTTATAAATTAAAAGAAAAAATCCGTTTCTCTATTCGTTTAACTGTTGTGGCTGTATTTGTGCTTGCAACCTCACTAACAGCAATTATTGCAATCAGCTTGCAATACTATTTTAGCGAAAAAATGGCATTAGAGGCGAGTGTAAAACACTTCAATTTAACCACAGACTCAGTGGCAGGTTATCTCACAAGGATTAATGAAAAGTCCGAAAACACGTTAAGTGTAATGATTCAAAATAGTACCCTTGTTACATCGAATAAAATCGACAAAAGTGAATTACGAAATGTAATGAGCGAGATAATGCAGCTAAATCCTCAACTTTATGCCATGTATGTTGGTTATGAGAATGGAGATTTTTATGAGCTTATTAATTTAGAAAGTAGCAATATCGTTCGTCAGCAGCTTCAGGCGATAGAAGCAGATCGTTGGGTAGTGATACACATTAAAGGGGAGGGAGAGGCCCGAACCCACCAAACTCATTACCTTGATGAACAATTTAATTTGCGTATTTCACAAAGTAAAGCAACTAATTATGACCCTCGTGAGCGGATCTGGTTTAAAAACGCGAATTCAACCCATGTCAGTAAAACGAAGCCTTATTTTTTCACACATTTGCAAGCGCCTGGGCAAACCTATTCTATAAAATCAGCGGATCAAAAAAGTGTATTAGCACTAGATGTGAGTTTGTCGAGTATTTCGGAATACTTGGCTCGTCAGCAAAAAAATATTAGCAGCAAGTACTTAACCGAGTTGTATATTTACAATAAAGAAGGGGAGATTGTAGCCTCTAACCAGCAAAAAAATAATCTTCAGTTACCCACATTAACACAGCTTACTTTGAGCGAATACCAACAAGCTGTGTTGAATAAATACCCCTACCTAACGGTATCAAACGAGACGAATTGGCCACCACTTGATTTTAGTGTTGGCGGGACACCCAAAGGCTATAGCATTGATTATATTAATGGGATTGCTGAGATGCTGGGCTTAAAAGTGACATATATCAATGGTTACGCATGGTCAGAGTTTTTACAGCAATTTGCCAATAATGAGATTGATATTATTCAGCCTATCTTCAAAACACCAACTAATGAAGCGCTGGGGTTGATGAGTGAGCCCATAACAACCTTGCCATTTAGTATCATAACTAAAGAGGGGGAGCTGCCCATTTTAAGTATGAAACAGTTAGCAGGTATGAAGCTAGCGATAGGGGAAGGGTGGTCGGTGATAGAGGTCATAAAAAAACACTTTCCAGATATCGAAATTATTGAACTTGCAAGTACCAAAGCCGTGTTAGATGCCGTTAGTCAAGGGAAAGTTTTTGCAGGGCTCGATAACGAAGCCGTGTTTAAATACACGCAAAAGCAATTTTTTATTAAAGGCATTCAATACAACTATTTGGATGCTTTTAGCCATGATTTATTACCTGACACATTACACCTATTATTTCACCCTGAAGATGCCGAGCTTAAAGGTTTAATCGATTTGGCAATTAAGCGTTTACCTAGTGAGTACTTAACAGCCTTACATAATAAGTGGTTGTCAAATGAGTTGCATGTTACTTCAAAGGTCGTAGGAACAGTACCTTACCCAAAGCTTTTGACGCTACTTGAGCAGAGTGATCAGTTTTCCAAACTTAGGCTTATGACATTAAATGGCATTGAAAAATATGTTTATATAACCCCTTTATCTGCCAATATCAAAAATGGTGACTTTTTGGCAATTGCGGTACCCAAAGAGGGAGTGCTTAGTTCTACACATGAGAAAATTAAGCTTTCTACTTTCATTACAGCCGCTTGTTTAATTATGGTGCTACCTGTTTCGTGGTTTTTTGCTTCACCGATTGTCGGACCAATTAAAACACTGGAAGGTGAGAACTTAAAAATAAAAAAACGCCAGTTTGATCAAGTCTCTACTTTAAAAAGTAACATTAAAGAAATTCATAACTTGGCGTCTTCGATGGTCGAAATGAGCCAATCAATTCAACAACATGAACAAAATCAAAAAGCGTTAATGGAATCATTTATCGAGTTAATAGCGCAAGCTATCGACGATAAGTCCCCGTATACCGCCGGTCACTGTGAGCGGGTTCCTGAACTTGGAATCATGCTTGCAAAGGCTGCGTCAAGCTCAAATGAGCAAGCATTTAAAGACTTTGAATTTAAAAACGATGATGAGTTTAGAGAATTTAGTCTAGCAGCTTGGCTTCATGACTGCGGAAAAATTACCACGCCAGAGCATATTGTCGATAAAGGGACAAAGCTCGAAACTATCTATAACCGAATTCATGAAATAAGAACCCGCTTTGAAGTGTTATGGCGAGATGCTGAAATTGACTATTTACAAGCTGCACGCCGAGCGCCAGAAAAAGAAGGGCAATTAAAGTCACAGCTCAAAGAAAAACAGTCTCAGTTACAAAAAGATTTTTCATTCATAGCATCCTGTAATGTAGGTGGTGAGTTTATGGATGAAGCGAGCCTTGAGCGGCTAGAGAAGTTAAGCAATATCACGTGGCTGCGGTATTTTGATGACAGATTAGGGTTGTCACCGGTGGAGGAAATTCGTCATAGTAATACTGATGAACAACTCCCTGCAACAGAGAAACTATTAAGTGATAAAGCAGAGCACCTAATACCCCATGATAAGCCAATAGAATACGATGAGCGCTTAGGTATTAAAGTGACGATTCCTGAATACAAATACAACCTAGGTGAATTGTATAATTTAAAAATTACACGTGGCACGCTAACAACAGAAGATCGCTTTAAAATTAATGAACATATTATAAGTACTATTCGTATGCTTGATAATGTGCCGTTTCCCGATGAGCTTGCTAGAGTACCCCGTTACGCATCAACTCACCATGAGACATTAATTGGCACAGGGTATCCGCGTAAATTAACTGCTGATAACTTATCTATTCCAGAGCGTGTGTTGGTTCTTGCGGATATTTTTGAAGCGCTTACAGCCGCAGACCGGCCCTATAAAAAAGCCAAACCCTTGAGTGTTGCAATCGATATATTGGCGAATATGGTGGATGAGCAACATGTAGACCGTGATGTTTTCACACTGTTTTTACGCTCCGGAATTTACTTGAACTATGCAAAACGGTACTTGAACCCTGCACAAATTGATGAGGTCGATCTAACAAAGTACCTATAGCTTTTACTTTGACCCTAAAAGTCCGTACAATTCGGCTCGTTTTTAGCGTGTTATTTTAACCCTTTTGACGAGACGAATTCAGCCTGTATGCACCATATTGCCGATTTAATCGCTATTTTTGAAAGCACCTTTTATCAAAGCCATAACACGCGTTTGATAAAGGGCGAAGATGAACCTATTTACCTGCCTGCTGATCAGCAAACACCTTATCACCAAATCGTGTTTGCCCATGGTTTTTATGCCAGTGCCTTACATGAAATAGCCCATTGGCTGGTGGCCGGTGAAGCACGACGATTAAAAGAAGATTATGGTTATTGGTATTGCCCTGACGGTCGTGATAAACAGCAGCAAGCTGAATTTGAAGCGGTTGAAGTAAAGCCTCAAGCTATTGAATGGGCGCTAAGTGTGGCTGCGGGGTTTGCTTTTAATGTCTCGGTTGATAATTTAAATGGTGAACAGACCTGCCGATTTGATTTTCAAGCGCGGGTTCACCAGCAAGTGTTGAGCTTTTTAGCATCTGGCTTTAATCAGCGCACGACAGCGCTACTCAAAGCATTGAGTGATTTTTATAAAACCCCATGGCCATTAACGGCTGCACAGTTTACGTGGCAGCGTGATTTTCATGGCAACCAAGGAGCTTTATCTAATGCAGTTTAAATTAGGTCTGATTGTTAACCCTGTTGCCGGCTTAGGAGGCAGTGTGGCACTGAAGGGCAGTGATGGGGCAGATACGGCAGCAAAAGCGATACAACTCGGTGCAGAGCCCAAAGCTAATTTACGCACCCGTGCAGCCCTTGAAGTTCTTCTAACTCATCAAGATGCACTCACTATTTACACTGTAAACGGTGAAATGGGCGAGCAAACGGCAAGTCAGCTAGGCTTTAATACTCAAGTGGTTTATCAAACAAAAGATATCACAACACCCGATGATACTGAGCAGGCTGCCAAGTTATTAGTTGAGCAAGGTGTCGACCTTATTTTATTCGCAGGGGGCGATGGTACGGCCCGCAATATTTGTCATGCGGTTGGCGATAGCACCCCTGTGTTAGGTATTCCAGCAGGCTGTAAAATACATTCTGGCGTTTATGCTATTACCCCTAAAGCTGCGGGGCGCGTTGTTGAAATGCTCGTTAAAGGTGAGCTTGTTAGCCTTGGCGATGCTGATGTAATGGATATTGATGAAGACGCATTTCGTGAAGGCATGGTAAAAGCTAAGCGCTATGGTGAAATGCAAGTACCTAGTGAAGTGCGTTATGTACAAGCGGTTAAAAATGGCGGCAAAGAAACTGATGAGTTAGTGCTTGCGGATATTGCTGCTTATGTTGTCAGTGAAATGGATGAAGACTGCTTATATGTGATGGGCAGTGGTTCAACCGTGGCTGCAATAATGGAAGAGATGGGTCTTGAAAATACCTTATTAGGTGTTGACTTAGTGGCAGACCAAGAACTTGTCGCTAAGGATTTAACAGCACAGCAATTACTTGAGCTCACAGAAGGTAAAGAAACCAAGTTGGTGATCACCTTAATTGGTGGACAAGGGCATATTTTTGGCCGTGGCAACCAACAACTAAGCCCTGCACTTATTCGTGCGATTGGTCGCGATAATATTATTGTAGTGGCGACTAAAACCAAATTACAGGCTTTAAATGGCCGACCACTGATTGCCGATACAGGTGATAGTGAATTAGACGATGAATTAAGTGGTTATATTCGTGTAACCACAGGGTTCAATGACCATATTATGTATGCAGTGGGTCATCAAGAAGGGCTGCACCCAGAGGAGAAATAACAATGAGTTTAGTAAGTTATATTGATGCAGCGCAGCAATATTTTGATGATTTGGTTGATAAAGCAACCGACGACGAGCTTTTTGCTGGTGGTTATTTACGTGGCCACTTTGATTTAGCCGTTGGTTATGCCCAAGTTGAAGAGCTTAACCTGACGACTGAAGAACTAAATAGCCAAGTAGAGTCAAGCCTCGTAAAGGCGTATCGCAATGGTGAGCTTAATGAAGATGATAAAGCATTAGTGGTTCGCCTTTGGGATGAAGTGAAGTCACTGGCTTAATAAGTGTCTATCAAAAGAATATGAGCGGCTTTTTTGCCGCTTTTTTATATAATCCGTTTACCTAATAAAGGTAATTTTATTAACTTAAAATTTACCTTGTTGTAGAGATACGATAAGGTTAGCAAGACGTTTTTCTAGGGAATAAAAAAATGAATAACAATAATAATTTGCAGGCACAAAGTGGTGCAATTGCACGTTTTTTAAATACAATAGAAAGGGTTGGGAACAAACTTCCTGATCCAGCCATAATCTTCTTAGTAGCTATGCTACTTATTTGGTTATTGTCATGGCTGTTTTCAGGCATGACATTTGACGCTATTGACCCACGTACAGGCGAGGCTATCGTTGTACATAACCTTTTAGCGGGTGACTCCTTAGCTACTTTTTTATCATCAATGGTAAAAACCTTCACAGGTTTCGCCCCTTTAGGTGTAGTGCTTGTTGCTATGTTAGGTGTCGGGGTCGCTGAACATTCAGGCTTTATCAATACGGGTTTAAAGTTAATGCTAAAGGTAACCCCTAAGCAGCTTTTAACCCCGTCGATTATCTTAGTAGCGATAGTCAGCCATACTGCTACGGACGCTGGCTATGTGTTAGTTATTCCGCTTGCTGGGGTTATTTTTTATGCCATGGGGCGTCACCCGCTAGCTGGTATTGCTGCCGCGTTTGCTGGGGTTAGTGGCGGCTTTAGCGCAAACTTTATTCCATCAGGCATTGACCCGTTACTGCAAAGCTTTACGCAAAGCGCGGCGCAAATTATTAACCCTGATATGGCGATTAACCCACTTAATAACTGGTTTTTCACCTCAGCTTCAAGCTTATTTATTATCTTATTAGGTTGGTACATCACAGATAAAATCATTGAACCGCGTTTGCAAAATACCCCACTTGATGGTGACACTGAAGACTTACCAGCGTTTGATGAAGCGCGTAGCGACGAAAAACGTGCGTTTTATATTGCCAGTTCTGTAATGATTGCAGGTCTGGCTTTACTATGGTTTGTATCTGCCCCTGCTGATTCTGCTCTACGTAGCCCAGATGGTTCATTAACTAACTTCCGCTCGCCTTTAATGCAATCTATTGTGCCGCTCATCTTCTTATTGTTCTGGATCCCAGGTGCAGTATATGGCTTTGTGGTTGGTACGTTTAAAAGCTCAAAAGATATGATAGATGCAATGAGTAAGGCTATGGGTAGCATGGCTTACTATATTGTTATGGCATTTTTCTGTGCGCTATTTATTGCGGCATTTAGTAAATCAAACCTAGGGGCATTACTTGCTATTGAAGGGGCGCAATTACTTAAAGCGATGGCATTACCTAGCTCTGTCACAGTGATTGGTATTATCTTTTTAACAGCATTTGTAAACTTGTTCGTAGGTTCAAGTTCTGCAAAGTGGGCGTTATTAGGGCCAATTTTTGTACCCATGCTGATGCAGTTAGGAATTTCCCCTGACCTTTCACAAGCGGCTTATAGGGTAGGTGACTCAAGCTCTAATATCATCACCCCACTGATGCCTTACTTCCCGCTGGTGGTGGTTTACTGCCAAAAGTATGTTAAGGATACTGGTATCGGCACACTTATTGCGATGATGCTGCCTTATTCAATTGCATTCTTAATCGGTTGGAGCATCTTCTTACTGGCGTATTGGGGCTTAGGCATCCCACTTGGCTTACAGTCGAGTTATGTATACCCAGCTGTAGTGCCATAGTAACTAAGATGTGATTTTTTAAAAGAGAGGCCTCATCATGAAAATGGTGAGGCCTTTATTATTTAAATTAAATTTATTTTTCATAGCTAATTATTATTTTTTCGATAGATGTAGATAAAACAGCGCCATTTTTATCGAGAATATTTGTTATACGTATGTCTGGCAGACCGTCCCCAGTAGTATCTTTAATAATTATTTCTGATTCATCATTCAAACTGGTAAAAGTAGAGAAAACAAGGTTATCTTGTTTATTGATCACAAATGGAGAGGGTGTAACGCTCGTTTCTTGTATTTCATAGCTAGTGTCAGTAAAAGCTAAATTAATTTTAAAGTTATCAGTCCATACGCTAGAGTTTAAGTTATCATTTATAGCTGATATCACCGCTGGGTTAGCCTTAAAAGCTAAAGTGATTAAAATAAGTATTAGAGCAGTTAATAGCTTCATGTTCTCTCCTTAACTACCTGTTTGTCTGGATAAATCTAAGATCATCAAAGCATAGTACTTTGATGATCTTAGATGTGATATTTATAGACTGATAGTTGAATTATTATTTGAAGTAGGCAGGTTTTGCTGGTTTTGATCTTGTGCGCCAACATCTGTCGAAGGGCTTGTTGATGAAGCAATACTATATGTGGCACCTGATGAGCTTTGAATCTGTAGCACCAGAATATATGCTGTTGCACTTACTTCAAAGCCAGGGATCAAACCAGTGACCATAAGGTCAACATCCACGGAGCCATCGACTTTTTGCTGTTGACTAAGCTCTTGCATTGCTTCTTTGATTTCCTCTTTGTGTGTTTCGGCATTTGCACCGAAACCAAGCCATCCCCAAAAGCCACTAACGCCACCTGATATATTGTATTCAGAAACCATTTTTTGATATGTACGAGAGCTTTCTAGGTTTACTATCGAAAAATCAAAAGAACCAGACATTTTAGCCCAAGCACCAGCTCCAGATACTGTTACACCGACACCTGAAATAGTCCCTTTCTTTTCCGAGATCTGCCACGTCTCCGCTTCAGTTGATGCAAGCGCAGTTGTATTCGCAGGAGTAGTGTTAGCAACTAGGATTGTTTTTGGATTCGGTAGTATAGTAAGTGTATTTGACATGATAAATCTCCATTTAAGTTTGCTGAGTATTAGTTTGAATAAAGATGTATTCCTTATTCCACAAACTTTATAGCTGAGAAACTCATCATTAAACATTACACACTATTACGAGCAATAAATGAGGGATGGTGTATGGCTGATATTTACTGCTGTAACGCTATGGATCTAAAAAATTTACAGCGCTAAAAACAAAAAAACCTTGTCACTTTCATGACAAGGTTTTTACTTAAAGCTTACTGCTCTATTAGTTCGATGTGAAGCTCACTGGACGGGCGCTCTTTACGTGGGCCGCCACGTTTTTCACCACGATCTTTGTCTTTGAAGCTGCGCTTTTTGTCACCACGATCACCGCTTGGGCGTTCAGAGCGAGGAGCCGCAGGACCTTGGTCTTGCGTTAGCGTCATATTCATAGGACGTTTACAGATAAATACCTTTTGGAAGTGATCAAGCACATCTTTTGGCATGTTCTGTGGTAATTGCACAGTACTGTGACTGTCGTGTAAGCGGATATCACCAATGAACTTGCTTGAAATATCAGCTTCGTTAGCAATCGCGCCTACAATGTTCTTAACTTGTACACCGTGCTCACGACCGACTTCGATACGGTAAGTGTCCATAGGACCCATACTACGGCTGTTGCGTTCACGCGGCTCACGAGGTTTACGCTCACGTCCAGCACGGTCGCCACGATCACCACGTTCGTTACGACGACGATCGCTACGTTCGCTACGCTCACCACGCGGTTGAACTTTAACTTCTTCAACTTTGATCGGTGATTGTTGCTGTGCCAAACAAAGTAGCGCACCAGCTAAATCTTCAAAGCTTAGTTCAAGTTTTTCAGCCATGTTAGCGGCCACTTGATTAAAGAAGGTGATATCTTTGTTTTCAAGTGCAATAGTGAGTTTATCTTGAAGCGCTTTAATACGTTTTTCTTCAACTACTTTTGCTGTTGGTAAATCAACTTGTGCGATCTCTGACTTCGTATGACGAATGATATTTTTAAGTAAATAACGCTCGTTATGTTTTACGAAAAGAATCGCTTTACCTGTACGACCCGCACGACCAGTACGCCCAATACGGTGAACGTAGGCTTCTGAGTCTTGTGGAATATCGTAGTTGATTACTAAGCTTAAACGGTCTACATCAAGACCACGTGCAGCAACGTCTGTTGCAATAACGATATCAACTAGGCCGTTTTTCAAACGGTCTACTGTGCGCTCACGTGCTTGTTGGTTCATGTCACCATTAAGTGGTGCCGCAGAGAAACCTTCGCGCTCAAGTAATTCAGCTAACTGTACAGTGTCGTTACGTGTACGTACGAAAACAATTGCACCATCGTATTGTTCAGCTTCTAAGAAGCGAACGATAGCTTTGTTTTTATGTACATGTGCATTCCAAAATACTTGCTCAACAGTAGATACAGTTGAGTTACGAGCAGAGATATGAACTTGCTCAGGCTCATTCATGTATTTGCTACTGATATTTTGGATTTGCTTAGGCATGGTCGCAGAGAAAAGGCATGTTTGCTTTTCACGCGGTGTTTTTTCCATGATGCTTTCAACATCATCGATAAAGCCCATGCGTAACATTTCGTCTGCTTCATCAAGAACAAGCGCTTGTAAGCTCTCAAACTTGATGGTACCACGGTTAATGTGGTCGATTAAGCGACCTGGCGTTGCAACAATAATTTGCGCGCCACGACGAAGTGCACTTAATTGGATGCTGTAGCTTTGGCCGCCATATAGGGCTAAAACTTCAACTCCACGAGTATGCTTAGCATATTGTTCGAATGCCTCAGCTACTTGGATCGCAAGTTCACGCGTAGGCGTTAAAACAAGGATCTGTGGCTGTTTTACAGACGGGTCAATATTATTTAGTAACGGCAGTGCAAATGCTGCTGTTTTACCTGTACCCGTTTGCGCTAGTCCCAGTACGTCCTTTCTTTCTAGCAATAACGGTATACATTGAGCTTGGATTTCAGATGGAGTCTTGTAACCCAACTCTTCAACTGCTTTAAGGATTGCAGGAGAAAGATTTAGAGATTCAAACGTGACTGGTTCTGACATTAATACGCCTCAACGAATTTAAAGAGGCGCGCATTGTATAGGAAATACAAGGCAATTGCTTGTATAAATTACAACTAATTTGTATGTGGTTGATGTTGGTCATAATTTAATCAGTCCAAAAGTGCCAAAATCAACCATGTTTACAATTTATTGATATAACCCTAAATTTTCTTTTGCGTATGCCTCAAATTCAGTGAAGCCACCAATGTGGGCTTGGTCAATAAAAATCTGTGGTACGGTTGGGCAGGGTTTGCCTGCAGACTGCTCTAAATCAGCTTTACTGATACCTTCTTTGATAATGTCGATGTAACGGTATTTAAAATCGTCACGCTCATTTGCTAGTTTCTCAGCAACGTCTTTAGCACGAACGCAAAAAGGGCAGCCTTCACGGCCAAAAATTACAGTTAACATATCGCTCTCCTCGATGTGAATGTGTTTATCATCTTAACGGATTAAATGAATAAAAACAGTGCATAAAATCGATTGTACTGTTCTGTTTTTTCTCTTTATGAATAATTTAACTACTCAAGTGTTCGCAAGCGTAAGCCTAGTTCAGTTGAGTAACCCATAGAACGTGCTGTAATGGTCAGTTGCTCATCAATCACATAATAGGTGGGGTAAGCAGACACTTTATAATCTTTACCTGTGTTTCGACTGCCCAATAGTACCGGCATGGTTAACTGTAATGAGTCAGTAAACTGTTTTATTTCATCAATATTTTGATAATCAAGAGCGATCGCAATCGCATTTAGCTTACCTTGTTGATGGGCTGTTTCTAAATTTGGCATGCTGTAGCGACAAATTGAACACCAAGGGGCAAAAAAGTACACCACGGTTTGTTTACCTTGTAACTGTGCAATACTGACGCGCTGATTTGGGTCTTCGAGTGTGGCTAAATTAAAATAAGGTGCGGGCGTTTTATCTGTTGAGAGTAAGTTACGTTGCTGAAATGTCGTTACAGCATAAAAAACCACAACTATCAACACGGCAGTTTTTATCACACTGAAAAATTTTTTTAAAAAAGTAGGATTTTTTTTCATTCTCACCTTGTACGTGCTTAGCCTTTTAAAATCAACCTATTCGGACCAGTTTTAGGCTTTTTGAATTTCACTTTTTAGAAAAAACCCCCATTTTTTTTACTAAAAAATCTTGAAAAGAATTTACCCGCCCATAAATAGTTTAGTGAGGACGCCTGATGGGTCCCAAACCAACTAAAGTAATTGAAATTTATAATGTTAATTTAACTTTGTTAGCGTTTGTTCAAACGAAGAACACTAACAAAATATCGCTTAAATATGAGGATATAATTATGCGTACAGTAGACTTATCACCACTTTATCGTTCATTCATCGGCTTCGATCATTTAGCATCATTAATGGATGCGGCAGCACGTACCGACAAGCAGCCAAGTTTTCCTCCGTATAACATCGAAGCACTCGATAAAGACAAATATCGTATCACTATGGCTGTAGCCGGTTTTAGTGACAGTGAATTGACTATTGAGTCAGAAAACAACACCTTAAAAGTCAGCGGTACTAAAGCTGATAAAGAAGATAATGCAGAGCGTAAATTCATTCATCAAGGCATAGCAGAGCGCAACTTTGAGCGTAAATTCCAATTAGGTGACCACGTCAAAGTGCTTGGTGCAGATCTTGAAAATGGTTTACTTAGTATCGATTTACAACGTGAAATCCCTGAAGCTTTAAAACCACGTAAAATTGAAATCGGTAATGGTAACTTACTCGAAAATAAGTAATACCGACCAGCATTGTTCCCTGAATTAGTTTTGCCGCCTCAATTGAGGCGGCTTTTTTTGTTACAGTTTTTCTAAATTATCTAAGCACCACTTGGCACGTTTTAACGTTGCTTGCTTAAGTGACTCATCTTGTTTATACCAATTGTTGTAAATCATTCCAATACGTGGGTTTTGCGATAGCTGTTGTTCGTGCTCTAACATAAAGTGCCAATATAAACTGTTAAACGGACATGCGTCATCAGTTTCTTTTTCTTTAACGTTGTAGCTACAATGCTTGCAGTAATCACTCATTTTATTGATGTAATTACCACTGGCGGCATAGGGTTTAGTTGCTATTAACCCTCCATCTGCGAACTGACTCATGCCACGCGTGTTCGGCATTTCTACCCATTCGATAGCATCGATATAGATACCTAAATACCAAGCATCAACTTCATTTGGATCAATAGCAGTTAACAAGCAGAAGTTACCGGTGATCATTAAGCGTTGAATGTGGTGTGCATAGGCCGTTTGCAAACTTTGTGTAATGGCATGGTGCATACAATTCATGTTCGTTTTGCCGTGCCAAAAATAGTCGGGTAGGGTACGTTCAGCATTCAAGGTATTTTTACTCGCATAATCAGGCATATTTTGCCAATAAATACCGCGAACATATTCACGCCAACCAAGGATCTGCCTAATAAAACCCTCTACTTGTGCAATGTCGATGTGCTGTTTCTTAAAGCTACTTAATACTTGCTCAATGACCTGCATCGGGTGCAGCATTTTGGTATTAAGCGCGAATGATAAGCGACTATGATACAAAGACCATTGATAGTCTGATTGACATGTCATGGCGTCTTGAAACTGGCCAAAGTGAACAAGTAAGTGTTTACAGAAAAAGTCGAGTAATTGTTTTGCTTCCGAGCGCGTAGTTGGCCAGATTAAGGTTTCGTTACACTCTCCAAAAGTATTTATTTTATGTTTTTCTATACGCTTTAGAATATCACTCACATCATGGCTAAAGCACAAAGGTTCAGAGATATTTTTAAGATCGCTTTGTTTTAACTTATTTCTGTTTTGCTGATCAAAATTCCATTGCCCATCAAGCGGTTCATTATTCTTATCCATTAAAATATTAAAGCGCTTACGCATGGCTCGATAGAAAAACTCCATTTTTACATGTTTATCTTTTTTGAAATATTGAGGTATTTCATTAAACGGTAGCAAAAAGTGTTCTGTATCGTACGCATTTACCTTAAGTGAGGTTTGTTTTGTATAATCGAGTAGTTGCTGTTTAAGTCGATATTCATCAGGAGATTGATACTCAATAGTTTGGCAATGGTATTGTTTAGCTAAATTTGTCAAAAGGGTAGCTAGCGAAGAACTGCCAGAGGTTTCATTAAGGGTAAGATGCAGTACATTAAATCCTGCTTTTTTTAATGCACATGCAAAATTTTCCATAGCAGCAAAAAAAGCGGCAATCTTTTGTAGGTGATGTTTTACATAGTCGGTTTCTTGTTTTAGTTCGGCCAATACATACAACACATCTTGCTGATCGTCTTCTTTAAACCAACTATGACTGGCGTTAAGTTGGTCGCCAAAAATAAACCGTAAAGTTGAGTATTGCACTATAGTAAACCTAATTGACTTGTGACTAAATAAATCGATACGAAGTAAATGCAGATATAGATCGTGAAATTAATTAGTGTGTTAATATAAGGAACTAAACTCTAAAAGGGTGATGGCATGCAAATTCAGTTTAAAACAGTGATATTTTTGAGTTGTGCGTATTTAATGTTTACGAATGTAGTAAACGCGGCGGTTTACCAGTGTGAAAAAAACGGCGTGGTTGAGTTTAGCCAGCAACCATGTGGAAAGGACGCTAGATTAGTAATCATTCAAGAGCAAAATCCGCATGTTTCTAATCTATTTGAATCAGCACCTGTAAAGCCTGATTCTGGTGTAGATAGCTATATCCGAGTAAAGCAAATTGATGCCGAAATTCAACAGCACCACAACAAAATAGACACTTTAACCCAACGCTTAGATAATGATATTGCCAGCTTAAGTAAACAAGCTGACACACAATTGAATAATGTAGTGGGGAATAAAAAAGTAGCTGCAATTGCAAAACAAATGACTGCTACATCTCAGCGCTACAAATTACTTATCGATAATGAACAACGAGGTATCGATAGACTAAATACTGAAAAAGCGACGCTTTTAGCGCAAAGTGATCAAACTGTAGATACAGAGGTTGATAGTTTTATTCGAACACAGCAAATAAAACGAGAAATCACTGAGCATCAAAATAAGATTGACACACTCTATGCACAGCTAAATAGTCAACTGAGTCAACTTGAACAACAAACCCGTCCCCGTGCTTTAAATTTGACAGATGTGAGTGCAGACGAAGCATTGTCTGAGAAAATGAGCGCTGTAACGAGTCAATTTGATACTCTAATTGCGGTTGAGCAACGCCAGATTGATAGGCTAAACACTGAATTAGGGCAATTATGAACTTAGCTGTGTTGCTTGCCTTTGCGCTAAAGACACAACATTACTATATGAAAAAAGATAGCTTTTAACGATATTCTTAAATATTAATATTGCTTGTAACCATGCCTGACTTAGGTGACTATTCAATTTAATTGATTGTTTTTGAAGGGTGTCCCAAAAAGCATCACAAAGTAAGTCAATGTCAGTACAATTAACGTTTAAAAAGCTGAGATTGTTTGCCATATAGTGAATAAATGGGATCACAAGGGGTAAATCATCTAAATGATTTATTACCTTATTAAGTGCACAATATAAAATGTAGCTTTGCTGATTAATGCTTTCTTGACTTGGAATTGTCATTTGCAGCGGCTTTTCACTCATTAACGAATGAAATGTCTTTGTAAATTGATGAAAATCCGGTTTTATCAGCTCAACATTTTGTTGTAAAAGCTTTTTTTGAAAAATAGATAGACTCATTAATTATCGCTTAATAGCACTCGCTATAGTTTTTCTTATTATAATACCAACTATAGACCACTTTTCTCGAAAATAGGAAATTAATGACAGGGCTGTCATAATGTTTTTATCTACAAAATAGTCTAACTAATTCACCCAATGAGGTTGCTAATTGAGCGCTACGGGCTTATAATAGCCGCCATTGATTTGAGGTGCTTGTCACTCAAACTGCGATATTTAGCAATTAGCTTTAATATCCATTGGCGCGGGATGGAGCAGCCTGGTAGCTCGTCGGGCTCATAACCCGAAGGTCGTCGGTTCAAATCCGGCTCCCGCAACCAACTCAGTGTTTACACAGTAATGTGATAAACATACACAGTAAGTTAGCTTACTGTATTGAAGTCGCGCATTCTGGGTAATGCGCGTTTTGCGTTTAGGCTATCTAGTTTAATTTAGTCAGATAAATGACTCGCAACCAAGCTTGGCCTTAGGCCACACAGTTTTATGCTTTAGGTGTGACGCCCCGCTTGGTTCGGGGCGTTGTTGTATCTGGTCTAGCATGATTTACTTAATACCCCAGTGGTATAAATCATTATTAAACTCAGTATTCAGGGCTATATGCCCTTTTTTTGTTTGTATGGAGGATTTTCGTGACAAAACTTGAGCAAGATTTAGTAACCATGCTCTCACCAGCCGTAGAAATGTTAGGTTTTGAGTTACATGGTCTTGAGTTTGTGCAAGCTGGTCGCCACTCTACATTACGTGTTTACATTGATCACGATGCAGGGATTACGGTTGATAATTGTGCCGATGTAAGTCGTCAAGTTAGCGCGATTTTAGACGTAGAAGACCCGATTACAAACGAATATGATTTGGAAGTTTCGTCTCCTGGTGTTGATCGTCCATTATTCAAACAAGATCACTACGAGAAGGCGCAAGGAGAAGAGGTACGCGTGCGTACTAAGCTTCCACAAGATGGTCGCCGTAATTTTAAAGGCGATTTAGTATCAGTTAGCAGTGATATGATCACACTTTCGGCAGATGGCACTGAGCATATGATTATGCTAAGTAACATTGAACGTGCGAACATCATCGCAAAGTTTTAATTCGAGTGCGAAGGAATAGGGCAAGCGAGGCATAACCCATGGCAAAAGAAATATTATTGGTTGCTGAAGCCGTCTCCAATGAGAAAGCGGTTCCAAAAGAAAAGATTTTTGAAGCGTTAGAGTTCGCATTAGCGACTGCGACAAAGAAAAAACACGATGGCGAAATCGATGTTCGCGTATCAATCGATCGTAAAACAGGTAATTACGACACGTTCCGTCGCTGGAAAATTGCAGAAGTTCAAGAAGACGGTTCGTTAGAACACCCTTACAGCGAAATTACGTTGGAAGCAGCGCAAGTTGAAGACCCTGAGTTACAACTAGGTGATTACGTAGAAGAGCAAATTGAGTCAATCAAGTTCGACCGCATTACAACGCAAATGGCAAAGCAAGTTATCGTGCAAAAAGTACGTGAAGCTGAACGTGCGTTAGTTGTTGAAGAATATAAAGATCAACAAGGTGAGTTGGTGACAGGTGTTGTTAAAAAAGCAACGCGTGACGCTATTGTACTTGACCTAGGTAACAATGCTGAAGCGGTTATCTACCGTGATGACATGTTACCGCGTGAAAACTTCCGTCCAGGTGACCGTATCCGTGGTTTACTTTACGAAGTTAAACCAGAAGCACGTGGCGCACAGCTATTCGTAACGCGTTCTAAGCCTGAAATGCTGATGGAACTTTTCCGCATTGAGGTGCCAGAGATTGGCGAAGAAATGATTGAATTACGTGCCGCAGCACGTGATCCAGGTTCGCGTGCAAAGATTGCAGTAAAATCTAACGACAAACGTATCGACCCTGTAGGTGCGTGTGTTGGTATGCGTGGCGCACGTGTTCAAGCTGTGTCAACTGAGCTTGGCGGTGAGCGTGTTGATATCGTTCTTTATGATGATAACCCTGCGCAATTTGTTATCAATGCAATGGCGCCAGCTGAAGTGGCATCTATCGTGATGGACGAAGATACACATTCAATGGATATCGCTGTAGAAGCCGATAACCTAGCACAAGCGATTGGTCGTAACGGTCAAAACGTGCGTCTTGCTAGTCAATTGACTGGTTGGGAATTAAACGTCATGACTGTTGATGACATGCGTGCGAAGAACGAAGCTGAATCAGACAAATTAATCAACTTATTCACTGAGTACCTAGACATCGATGATGAGTTTGCAACATTGCTTATCAACGAAGGTTTCTCAACACTTGAAGAAGTTGCTTATGTTCCTGCATCTGAATTCTTAGAAATTGACGGTTTAGATGAAGAAACAGTTGATATTTTACGTTCTCGTGCAAAAGACGCATTAACAACAAAAGCGCTTAAGACAGAAGAAAGCCTTGATGGTGCAGAGCCTGCAGAGGATTTACTAGCACTTGAAGGTCTAGAACGTCACCTTGCATTTGTTATGGCAAGTAAAGGTGTAATAACACTTGAAGACTTAGCTGAGCAAGGTATTGATGAGTTAGTGGATATCACTGACCTTTCAGAAGAAGAAGCTGGCAAGCTTATTATGGCTGCGCGTAACATTTGTTGGTTCGCAGACGAGTAATTTATTAACGGAGGTATTACACACTATGGCAGAAGTAAATGTTGAAAAACTAGCCGGAGATATTGGTACAACTGTTGATAAATTATTACAGCAGCTTGAACAAGCCGGTATCAAAAAACAAGCAGGTGATATGGTAACAGAAACTGAGAAGTCAACGTTACTTGATCACCTGAGTAAGCAGCATGGTGGCACGGGCTCGGAAGGCCCTGCTCGCATGACTTTGCAACGTAAAAGCAAGAGCACGTTAAGTGTAACTGGCTCTACAGGTAAAGCGAAGTCAGTCCAAGTAGAAGTACGTAAAACGCGTACCTACGTAAAGAAAAGCGCCGTTGAGCAACAGCAAGAAGAAGAGCGTTTAGCTGCAGAAGAAGCTGCCCGTAAGGCAGCAGAGCTTAAAGCCCAGCAAGAAGCTGAAGAGCTTAAAGCGAAACAAGAGGCAGAACGTAAAGCTAAAGAAGAAGCTGAGCGTAAAGCCAAAGAAGAGGCTAAACGCAAAGCTGAAGCTGAGCGTAAAGCGAAACAAAAGCAGATGACCCCAGAGCAAAGTGCTAAGTCTGAAAAAGATCGTGCCGAAGCTGAGCGTCTGCAAAAAGAAGCAGAAGAGGCCGCATTGAGAAAAGCTGAAGAAGAAGCGAAACGTCAAGCAGAAGAGGCAAGAAAGCTAGCTGAAGAAAATGAAGCTCGCTGGAAGAAAGAAGAAGAAGAGCGTAAGCAGCGTGAAGAAAACGCTGATCACCATCTTACGACTTCAACTTACGCGCGTGAAGCAGAAGATGAATCTGATGCACGTGAAGAGCAAAGTGCTCGTCGTAAGAAAAAGAAAAAAGGACCTCAAAAAGAGAAGGCTCCTTTACCTAAGGGTAAAAAAGGCAAATTAAAAGCACCAACTTCACTACAGCATGGTTTCCAAAAGCCAACTGCAGATGTTAAAAACGAAGTACGCATTAGTGAAACAATCACAGTTGCTGAACTTGCATCTCGTATGGCTGTTAAAGGTGCTGAAGTTGTTAAAACAATGATGAAGATGGGTGACATGGTTACCATCAACCAAGTGATTGACCAAGAAACAGCACAACTTGTTGCTGAAGAAATGGGCCACAAGGTTATTATCGTTAAAGAAAATGAATTAGAAGAGAAAGTACTCAACGACCGTAGTGAAGAAGGTACAGCTGTACCTCGTGCTCCAGTTGTAACCGTAATGGGTCACGTTGACCACGGTAAAACGTCAACACTTGACTACATTCGTTCAGCAAAAGTTGCATCTGGTGAGGCGGGCGGTATTACCCAGCATATTGGTGCATACCACGTTGAAACTAACGGTAACATGATTACCTTCTTAGATACGCCAGGTCACGCCGCGTTTACATCAATGCGTGCACGTGGTGCAAAAGCAACGGATATCGTAATCCTTGTAGTTGCTGCGGATGATGGTGTAATGCCACAAACTAAAGAAGCGGTTCAGCACGCCCGTGCTGCTGGCGTTCCTTTAATTATCGCAGTAAATAAGATGGATAAAGAAGGTATCGACCCAGATCGCGTTAAGAATGAGCTAGCTCAACTTGACGTAATCCCTGAAGAGTGGGGCGGTGATACGCAGTTTGTACATATCTCTGCAAAAACAGGTTTAGGTATTGATGACCTACTTGAAGCAGTCCTAATGCAAGCAGAGCTTCTTGAGCTTACTGCGCCTGCAGAAGGTATGGCGGCGGGCGTTGTAATCGAATCACGTCTTGATAAAGGTCGTGGTCCAGTTGCATCAGTTCTTGTACAATCAGGTACACTGAATCAAGGTGATATCGTACTGTGTGGTCTTGAATATGGCCGTGTACGTGCGATGAAAGATGAGAACGGTAAAGACATCAAGTCTGCGGGTCCATCTATCCCAGTTGAGATTTTAGGTCTCTCTGGTATCCCTGCTGCGGGTGACGAAGCAACAGTAGTTAAAGATGAGCGTAAAGCGCGTGAAGTCGCACTTTACCGTCAAGGTAAGTTCCGTGAAGTGAAGCTTGCTCGTCAACAAAAAGCGAAGCTTGAAAACATGTTTACGAACATGGCTGAAGGCGATGTATCTGAAGTTAATATCGTTCTTAAAGCTGACGTACAAGGTTCAATCGAAGCAATCGCTGATTCATTAACTAAGCTTTCTACTGATGAAGTTAAAGTGAAGATTGTTGGTTCAGGTGTAGGTGGTATCACTGAAACTGATGCAACGCTTGCAGCGGCGTCAAACGCAATCGTTGTTGGCTTTAACGTACGTGCTGATGCATCAGCTCGTAAAGTAATTGAGTCAGAAAACCTAGACTTACGTTACTACAGCGTAATCTACAGCCTGATTGAAGAAGTTAAACAAGCGATGTCAGGTATGCTTGCACCAGAATTCAAGCAAGAGATCATTGGTCTTGCTGAAGTTCGTGACGTGTTCAAGTCACCTAAGATTGGTGCAATCGCAGGTTGTATGGTTACTGAAGGTATCGTTAAGCGTAGCGCGCCTATCCGTGTACTTCGTGATAACGTGGTTATCTATGAAGGTGAACTTGAGTCACTGCGTCGCTTTAAAGACGACGTTGCTGAGGTTCGTAACGGTATGGAATGTGGTATCGGCGTTAAGAACTACAACGATGTTAAAGTTGGCGACCAAATCGAGGTATTCGAGACGGTTGAAGTACAACGTTCACTTTAATTTCGTTTAAGTTATTGCTTTAAATGGGGGCCTAGCCCCCATTTGTGTATTCGTAATTAAATTAACTTATTCTTTAACATCAATAAGTTATTATTTTAGAGTGAAATGAAATGAGAGAATTTTCTCGCACAGATCGTGTTGCTCAGCAAATTCAAAAAGAGATTGCTGTTATTCTTCAACGCGAAATCAAAGATCCTCGCCTAGGCATGGTGACAGTGTCTGCGGTTGAGGTATCTCGCGACTTATCTTACGCAAAAGTATTTATCACAGTGTTTAATACTGATGATGAAGATAAAGCCAAGCAAAGTGCTAAAATCTTAAATGAAGCAACGGGTTATATTCGTTCTTTATTAGGTAAACGCATTCGTGCGCGCATCATGCCTGAGTTACGGTTTGTAATCGATAATTCGCTTATGGAAGGTATGCGTATTTCAAACTTGGTTGATTCTGTTATTCGTGAAGACAATGCCAAGCATGTAGACGAAGATGACAGCGAAGAAGGCACTAAAGACTAATGGCTAGACGCACTAAAGGTCGTGCTATTGACGGCATTTTATTACTTAATAAGCCGCAAGGTATTTCATCAAACAAAGCGTTGCAGCAAGCAAAGGGAATTTACTTTGCTCAAAAAGCGGGCCATACCGGTGCGCTTGATCCGCTCGCGACGGGGATGCTGCCTATTTGTTTTGGTGAAGCGACTAAGTTTACCCAGTTTTTGCTAGATACCGATAAAACTTATGTCGTTCGTGCCAAGCTAGGTGAGCGAACTACAACGTCTGATTCAGATGGTGAAGTGGTTGAAACGCGTGAAGTCTCGGTAACACCTGAGCAATTAGCTGAGCAAATTGCCAATTTCTTAGGTGAGTCGGATCAATATCCTTCGATGTACTCTGCGCTTAAATACCAAGGTCAGCCTTTGTATAAATATGCCCGCGAAGGCATTGAAGTGCCGCGAAAGTGTCGAAAAATTAATGTATTTAGTTTAACGCTTGATGAGTTCGATGAAGCGAATAACGAAGTACAAATGACGGCACATGTGTCTAAAGGCACTTATATTCGTACTATTGTTGACGACTTAGGTGAAAAGCTTGGCTGTGGTGCGCATGTGATCATGTTACATCGCAGTGCAGTTGGCCATTATCCAAGTGAGAAGATGGTCACTCTTGAACAACTTGAAGAAAAGTTACAACAAGCAAAAGCAGATGATGTTGCGCCTTCAAGCTACCTCGATGAACTACTACTGCCAATGGATACTGCTTTGGTTGACCTACCTGTGATTGAAATTACACACGAGCAGGGCGTGGCATTTAGTCATGGTCAAACTGTAGTGATTGGTAAGCCTGTACCAGATGGTGCGGTAAAAGTAATGGCTGATGGGGTATTCATTGGTACCGGTGAGCGCCATAAAGATGGTCACTTAAAATCAAAGCGCGGTTTATCAAATCAACTGCCTGAGTAAAGATTACCTTGTAGTTATTAGCAAAGCTGGGTAGAATACGCCCGCTCAATCGTTTTGGCTGAATTAGTGATCGGCTAAAACACAATTTAAATTAATTTTTGGAGTTACTATGTCACTAAGCAATCAAGAAAAAGTTGAAATCATCGCTAAATTTGCGCGCGCTGAAGGCGACACTGGTTCACCTGAAGTACAAGTTGCACTTCTTACTTTCGATATCAACAAGCTTCAAGGTCACTTTGCTAGCCACAAGCACGACTTCCACTCACGTCGTGGTCTTCTTCGCAAAGTAAGCCAACGCCGTAAACTGCTTGATTACCTTAAAGGTAAAGACATTGCACGTTACACTGCGTTAATCCAAGAGCTTGGCCTACGTCGCTAAGAACTAGATTACGAGAAAAGGGGCTATTTAGCCCCTTTTTTTGTGCGCGTATGAAAGGTATACTAGCGCACACCTAGGGAGTGGATGCTTCCTAGATATCAAAAACATCATTGCCAATTGTAGTACTTAATTGATTTTGCACAAGTTCAATTAAGTACTGTAATTGGTACTTTGATGGACTATTTTTACCAATTCGGAGCGCTGCTCTGAGTTGCTTTTACATTTAAAGGATATTTTTAAGTGCAAGCAATTATTAAAGAATTTCAACTAGGTCAACATACTGTGACTCTAGAAACAGGTGCTATAGCACGTCAAGCTGACGGCGCAGTACTAGCAAGCATTGGCGATACTTCAGTATTAGTTACTGTAGTTGGTAAGCGTGATGCACAACCAGGTCAAGACTTCTTCCCACTAACAGTTAACTACCAAGAGCGTATGTACGCTGCGGGTCGTATCCCTGGTGGTTTCCTTAAGCGTGAAGGTCGTCCTAACGATGGCGAAACGCTTATTGCTCGTCTAATCGACCGTCCAATCCGTCCTCTTTTCCCTGACGGTTTTGTAAACGAAGTACAAGTAATCGCGACAGTTGTTTCTGTTAACCCAGAAATCCAACCTGATATGGTTGCTATGATTGGTACGTCAGCAGCACTTGCTATCTCTGGTATTCCATTCAATGGTCCTATCGGTGCATCACGTGTTGGTTTTATCAACGGTGAATACGTACTTAACCCAACACTTGCTGAACTTGAAGAAAGCCAATTAGACCTAGTTGTTGCTGGTACTGATAACGCAGTACTTATGGTTGAATCAGAAGCTGAAACACTATCTGAAGACGTCATGCTAGGTGCGGTTGTTTATGGTCATGAGCAATCTCAAGCTATCATCAACGCAATCAACGAATTCAAAGCAGAAGCAGGTAAACCTGCTTGGGATTGGACAGCACCAGAGAAAAACATCACACTTGCTGAGAAAATCTCTGCAATCGCTGCTGACAAAGTAGGTGAAGCATACCGCATCACTGACAAAGTAGCGCGTAAAGAAGCATTAGGTGTAGCGAAAGAAGAAGTAGTTGCTACATTAACTGCTAACCTTGCTGAAGGCGAAGAGCTAGATACGCAAGAAGTTGGCAAGCTATTCGGTTCTTTAGAGAAAGAAATCGTTCGTGGCCGTATCATCGCTGGTGAAAAACGTATCGATGGTCGTGAACCAGATATGGTTCGTGCACTAGACGTAATGACAGGTGTGTTACCGCGTACTCACGGTTCAGCAATCTTCACCCGTGGTGAGACACAAGCACTTGTGACTGCAACATTGGGTACAGAGCGTGATTCACAGTTAATCGACGATTTAACTGGTACTAACAAAAATCACTTCATGCTTCACTACAACTTTCCTCCGTTCTGCGTAGGTGAAACTGGTTTTGTAGGCTCACCTAAGCGTCGTGAAATTGGTCACGGTAACCTAGCTAAGCGTGGTATCTCAGCGGTACTACCTACGCTTACTGACTTCCCATACTCAATCCGTGTTGTTTCAGAAATCACTGAATCAAATGGTTCATCGTCTATGGCATCAGTATGTGGTACGTCATTAGCGCTTATGAATGCCGGTGTACCAATTAAAGCATCTGTTGCTGGTATTGCGATGGGTCTAGTTAAAGAAGGCGAAGATTTCGTTGTTCTTTCTGATATCTTAGGTGATGAAGATCACTTAGGTGACATGGACTTTAAAGTAGCGGGTACTTCAAACGGTATCACAGCACTACAAATGGATATCAAAATTGAAGGTATCACTAAAGAAATCATGCAAATCGCGCTTAAACAAGCGAAAGCAGCACGTCTACACATATTAGGTGTTATGGACGAAGCGATTTCAGCTCCTTCTGAAGAGTTATCTCAGTTCGCACCACGCATCTACACAATGCAAATTCCTGCGAAGAAAATTGCTGAAGTTATCGGTAAGGGGGGCGCAACTATTCGTCAACTTACTGAAGAAACTGGCACGACGATTGAAATCGAAGATGACGGTACAATCAAAATCGCTGCAACTGACGGTATAAGCGCAAACGATGCTATCAAGCGTATCGAGCAATTAACTGCAGAGCTAGAAGTAGGGACCATCTACACAGGTAAAGTGGTACGTATTGTTGATTTTGGTGCGTTCGTTAATATCCTTCCGGGTAAAGACGGTCTAGTGCACATTTCACAAATCAGCACAGAGCGTGTTAACAACGTAACTGATCACCTAAGCGAAGGCCAAGAAGTACAAGTAAAAGTTCTTGAAGTTGATCGCCAAGGTCGTGTACGTTTAAGCATTAAAGAAGCGATGGAACCAGCTGCTGAAGAAAAAGCAGAAGAGCCAAAAGACGCTGAATAATGATTGATTGACCAGTAATTTACTGGATATCAGAAAAAGGGGCTGTTTAGCCCCTTTTTTTATGCTTTAATGAAACCTATTAGCTTCGACTTTGTCTACAGAGCATTCTTCAGGTATTAAGGATTTTAATGAATTTTAAACACTTAGCATTGACCGCCGTGGCTCTTTTTTCTTTAAGTGCATGTCAAACAACGTCACAACCTGAGTCTTTGCCTATTGTTAATGTGCCATTCACAGCGCCGTTGGCTTCTGATTTTCGCAATGAAATTACGATTGCACGCTATTCAGAGTTATTAAATAGAACGGATCTAAGCCCAGAGCAGCAAGCAAAACTATATTACGATCGCGGTGTGCTATTTGATAGCTTAGGGATGTCAACATTGGCACGAATAGACTTTAATCGTGCTATAAAGCTTAAACCAGATCTTGCTGAAGTCTATAATTTTTTAGGTATTCATCACACACTTATGCAGCAATACGAACAAGCGTATGAGTTTTTCGATTCAGCCTTAGAGTTAGATGAGCAGCATGAATATGCCTATTTAAACCGCGGTATTGCGCTTTATTATGGCGAACGTCCATTACTGGCTGCGGATGATTTACAACAGTTTCTAAATCGAGCGCCGAGTGATCCTTATCGTGTGCTTTGGTTGTATCTCGCTCAAGCAGAAGCAAATAAAGAGCAAGCGTTGCTTGATCTTAAAGCGAATGCACAAGGGGTTGATGAATCACAATGGGGTTATCAACTTCTAGCACTTTATTTGGGCGATATTAGCGAATTTGAGTTTTTATCTGGCATTATCGAAGGCGTAACGTCAGAACAAGAGTATGCTCATCGTTTATGTGAAGCCTACTTTTATTTAGCTAAATTACATCAAGCTGCTGGTGATAGCTACCTCGCTGCTGATTACTTTAGATTAGCCCTTTCTACAAATGTGCATGAGTTTGTTGAATATAAATACGCACGTTTAGAGCTTGAGTTAATGGCTGGTGAAGACGCGAGCTAATCAGTACCTGTTAGTAGGGTTATTACTGAGTTTGTCTGGACTCTCAAGCTCAGTATCCTACTTTTCACCGTCTTATCTTTATTATATTGGCAAAACACCTTCCCAAACTGCTGCTATTTACTATTTAGCACCTCATGTTGTTAATACGCAATTAGCTAGACTCAGTACTTCACAACTTCGTCATTTGGCTGAGCTTGATAATACCGATGCCAAATATCAGCTAGCTTTGCGTTTTTTACAGCAAGGTAATGTTTCTGCGGCGCAATTGTGGTGGCAAACCCAGTTTGACTTCTTTGACTTGCAACAGCAGCAAAACCTCGCTAAGCAATTAGTAATAAACGAGCAGTGGAATGCTCTGGAGTCATTATGGAAGACAAATCGATTACCCGATGGTGACGCTAAGCAAACATGGCTTTTACAACAAAGCATGCCTACTATTAAAATAACAAGCGAGTATGCCAATTTACATAATTTTGCCTTGTCGTTAGACGCTGTTACAACAAATCCAACATGCCATTTTAATGTGTTAATGATGGCGGATCATAAAAGTGGTATTGCTGCTTTACAATCTTTTAAAGGCCAATATCAGTCTAATCCAGAGCCTGCCATGAATAGCTTTTGTTTTAGCGATGTTGTTTATGTAGGCAACCAATATCGCTGCGAGGAAAATAATAACGCATTGCAATGTGACTGGAGAGAAGCAAAGAACCACACATGGCCAGCTGGTTTTGACTTTATTGTCATGATGTCGAAAGAGGGGAGTGCAAACGTACAAGGTGGTATTATGCATATTAATTCATCCCAATCATATGCAGTATTTCTACATGAGCTAATGCACTTTAATGGTTTTGAGGATGAATACCCATTGCCAGAACAAAAACAGCAATGGTTGTGCCAGCAAGAAGGGCTAGTGGCGCCTAATTTATTTATTGCAAGTAACAGTTTGCCGCCAAAAGGATGGCAGAAAAGTGTGGCTTGCAAAAACCAAATGGCTTATAAACCCAGTCTTCATTGGTCAATAATGCAATACCAAAAGGTGGGATTATCTGAACAATATCGCCAACTTTGGTTAAAACAAATTAACTCCCCCTTAACAAAGCCAGTAAGGTACACTGATTATTTTGCCTTTATTGGTGTAAAGCCTGTAATAACAACAGCTTTAAGCTCTAAAGAATTTTCTGACTAATCGCTTATTTATTGCTATTTTAATACGTAAAGTGGTTAAAAGTTGGCCGAATAGGTGTGTCTCCTATAGACAAAATAGCACCCAATCAGTATAACTATACGCATTGTAAGCTTTTTTTGAAGCCAACTTTTAACCATCCAAATGAACAGTACGCAACTAATTATAACTAGCAGCGGTATTGATATTCTTATGACACTAAAAGGCTCCTTATTATGACTTTGCTCTGGATACCCCTGTTATCCTTGATTGGCAGTGTTATTTCATCCTGCACTTCAAAACTAACACGTAATCAAAGCACTGCTTTGACCATGTTAGCGCCTTTGATTGCTCTTGGAATCGTATTTTCCTATACACCAGCCGTTTTTTCTGGTGAAACTATCCGCTATACAGCAGATTGGATCCCACTGTTGAATATGCAAGTCTCATTTCGACTTGACGGGTTAAGTTTATTATTCCTTTATATGATTTTGGGTATTGGTACTCTAGTCATTTTCTATGCACGCTATTACTTAAGTAATAACGACTCACTGCCCAAGTTATATTGTTACCTTATGCTATTTATGACGGCCATGGTTGGCATTGTGATGTCTAACAATGTCATTCAACTATGGCTATTTTGGGAATTAACAAGTATTAGCTCGTTTTTATTAATTAGTTATTGGTGGCATAAGTCAGAAGCACGAAAAGGTGCAAGAATGGCGCTAGCAATTACGGGGGCGGGCGGTCTTGCGTTATTAGCGGGTTTACTTTTAATTGGTGATATTGTTGGTAGCTATAACCTTGATGTCATTCTTGCTAGTAAAGCATTAATTCAATCACACGACTTATATGAAGTGGGTCTGGTACTTATATTATTAGGTGCATTTACTAAGTCTGCGCAGTTTCCTTTTCATTTCTGGCTACCTCATGCTATGGCTGCACCGACACCCGTTAGTGCATACTTACACTCAGCAACCATGGTTAAAGCCGGTATATTTTTACTTGCGCGATTCTATCCTGCACTATCAGGTACTGATACGTGGTTTATTTTAGTCGCGATGACAGGTTTATCGACTTTACTTGTTGGTGCTTACATTGCGTTATTTAAACATGACTTAAAGGGACTGCTTGCTTACTCTACTATCAGTCACTTAGGTCTAATCACATTGCTGTTAGGTTTAGATACCGAACTTGCAACTGTGGCAGCTATTTTCCACATTATTAATCACGCGATATTTAAAGCGTCATTGTTTATGGCGACGGGTATTATTGACCATGAAACTGGCACCCGTGATATGCGTAAGTTAAATGGTATGTGGCGTTTTATGCCATATACAGCAACACTTGCTATGGTGGCCGCCGCTTCTATGGCAGGGGTGCCTCTGTTAAATGGTTTCTTATCAAAAGAAATGTTTTTTGCTGAAACCTTGCACCAGCAGGTATTGGGTTCTATGTCTTGGCTTATTCCTGTATTAGCGACTTTAGCGGGTGCCTTGTCTGTAGCGTACTCAGCACGCTTTATACATGATGTTTTCTTCAATGGTGACCCGATTGATTTACCAAAAGAGCCCCATGAACCGCCGCGCTACATGCGCGTACCTATCGAAATTTTAGTGGTATTGTGTTTATTGGTCGGTATGTTCCCTCACTTTGCCGTCAGTGATATTTTGGCCTCAGCATCCTACGCTGTGCTGGGGGATGCTGCACCCGATTATAAATTATCTGTTTGGCATGGATTTAACTTACCTCTGTTAATGAGCTTTATTGCAACCTGCTGCGGAATACTGATTTATGTACAGCGTAAGTATTTGTTCCAGTTCCAAGCATCATTGCCAACAATCAGTGCGAAAAAAGGTTTTGAGGGGGGGGTTATACCGTGTGATCAAGTGGTCACAAGAGAAGATAAATCATATCGAAAATGGCTCGTTGCAACGCTACGCTTTTGTCATGATTACGGTTGTTTTACTGTGCGCTGGATGGCCTTTGTTTGAAATGCGTCAACTTGCTGGTGCCAGTGAGCTAACGCCTATTGATTTTCATAATGCCATTGGTGCTGGTTTGTTGATTATTGGTGCATTAGCAACCGTATTTTGGCATCGTTCACGGATGATATCTTTAATCATGATTTCAATCGTAGGCCTGATGGTGTCCGTTGCCTTTACTCGCTTTTCTGCGCCAGATTTAGCACTGACACAGCTTACGGTTGAAGTAGTCACTGTGATGCTACTGATGCTAGCACTATTCTTCTTACCACAGCGTACTCCAAAAGAGTCAAGCTCATTACGTATTTTACGTGATCTGGGGATTTCGTCGGCTATAGGTGTGGTTGTGGCGAGTATTTGTTATGCGCTATTAACAAGACCACTTGAGTCAATTTCTGACTTCTTTGTTGCCAATGCTAAAACTGGCGGTGGTGGTACAAACGTGGTGAACGTTATTCTAGTCGACTTTAGGGGCTTTGACACCTTAGGTGAAATCACCGTTTTAGGTATAGCCGCGTTAGGTATTTATAAATTGCTTATCAATTTACCTTTATTTATGCCTGCAAGTGATAGTGAAGGGCGTCCGTGGGCGCGAGAGCGTTATCCAATTCTTCTTGCAAGTATTTCACAAAGCTTATTACCTTTGGCATTGTTAGTTTCTGCATATATCTTTTTACGAGGCCACAATTTACCAGGCGGTGGATTTATCGCAGGCTTAGTCACAGCCATTGCATTTATACTACAGTACATGGCGAATGGCTCTAATTGGATAGCAGAGCGGTTTGATGTGAATTACCGTAAGATTATCGCATCGGGCATTGCTATCGCTTTATTCACAGGTGTTGGAAGCTGGGCATTTGGTCGTCCATTCTTAACAACGTGGTTTGATTATTTTGATATACCGTTAGTTGGCAAAACAGAACTTGCCAGTGCTATCGTATTTGATTTAGGTGTGTATTTAACTGTTGTAGGTGCAACGCTGATGATTTTAGCTAGTTTAGGAAAACTAACGGCTAATACACCCAAGCAAGAGGTAAATATTTAATGGAAGTATTGTACGCATCATGCGTGGGCGTGCTGGTTGCATGCGGCATTTATTTAATTTTAAGAGCGCGAACCTTTCCGGTCGTGTTAGGTTTAACCATGCTGTCTTATGCGGTAAACCTATTCTTGTTTTCATCAGGGCGATTAACAATTAATAAAGCAGCGGTTTTGGGCAGTGCCAGTGAGTATGCAGATCCACTCCCTCAAGCTTTAGTGTTAACGGCTATTGTAATCGGTTTTGCAATGACCGCTTTTGTCGTTATTTTGTCAATTCGTGGTCGTGCCGATTTGGGTAATGATCATGTTGATGGACATTTAGTTAAGTCTTCAAAGGAGCGAAAATGATTCAGCATTTGGCTTCTTTACCTATCTTAATTCCCATGCTGACAGGCATTATTTTACTCATGCCTCCATGCGGTAAGAATCTTCATATTCGCCGTGTGATGTCGGTGTTAATGTCGATTATAACCCTTGCTGTTAGTGCATTTTTACTACTTCATGTAAATAGTACGGCACCCATGGTATACGCCATCGGTGACTGGTCGGCTCCTTTTGGTATTGTATTGGTTGCAGATAGACTAGCGACTTTGCTGGTAGTGCTGACCAGCTTACTTGGTGCGGTTGTTGTGCTATATAGCTGCGCAGGTGATGATAAAAAAGGAAGCTTCTTTCATCCTCTTGTTCATTTCTTAATTTTAGGTGTGAACGGTGCATTTTTAACTGGGGATGTATTTAACCTATTCGTATTTTTTGAAGTGCTGCTAATCGCATCTTATTCATTATTGATGCATGGCGGGGACAAGCACAGCACCCGTGCAGCTCTACAGTATGTGATTCTTAACCTGATTGGCTCGAGTGTATTTCTTATTGCGCTTGGTGTTTTATATGGCGTAGTGGGTACCTTAAATATTGCTGATTTAGCCCAGAAAGTACCTCAGTTAACAGGTGATGATGTTTATTTAGCTAAAATAGGGGGGTTACTACTCATTGTAGTTTTCGCCCTTAAAGGAGCGTTGTTACCGCTACATTTGTGGTTGCCTAATACCTACGCAAGTGCCACCCCAGTTGTAGCCGCTTTATTTGCGATCATGACTAAGGTGGGTGTGTATGCCATGCTTCGTGTGTACACCGTCATCTTTGGTGATAACGCGGGTGAGCTTGCACACATGGCACAACCTTGGTTATGGGGGCTTGCATTAGCGACCATCATTCTGGGGTCGATAGGCGTTCTTGCAAGCCAAGATTTTAGAAAGCTCATTGCAAACTTAGTGATCGTATCAGTGGGTACATTGGTTGCGTTAGTCGCTATTCAGAATGTAGCGGCGACTGCGGCGTTACTTTACTACTTAGTTCATTCAACGATTGTTTGTGCTGTGCTCTTTTTACTGGCTGATTTGATTGCGCATCAGCGTGGAAAAGTGGCCGATCGCCTTGTTGCAGGGCGTGCTGTGGCACAACCTTTTTTATTAGGAATTAGCTTTGTAATTGCTGCCTTAACAGTAGTAGGCATGCCTCCACTGTCTGGTTTTGTAGGTAAAATTTGGATTCTAAAAAGTACCTTAGATAGTGAGAAGGGCATGGTGTTTTGGCCAATTTACTTACTTTCAAGTTTAGCCTTATTGGTTGCTATTTCTCGTGCTGGCACAAGCCTTTTTTGGGACCGAAAATTCAAAGAAAGTGAAGCTGTTGAAGGTATAAAGGCACACCCATTAAAAGTCACGGCGATGTTACTATTGTTAGTTTGCTCTCCTTTGATGGTTATTTTTGCCGGTCCAATTTCAGATTTTATGCTTGCGACATCTGAGCAATTGTTCGATATCAACACCAGTATTAATAATGTACTACAGGGAGGCCGCTAAATGCGTTTAGAAGCCCGTTTTCGTTGGCTACCCACTCCGTTTCGCAGTGTTTTACTCTTCGTCGTGTGGTTGTTGCTCAACAATAGTGTGTCGCCTGGGCATCTACTGCTTGCAGCCCTTTTTGCGATCACAATTCCATGGATCACCTTTCCATTTCGGGATCCACAGCCGTTAATTGTTCGACCTGGCCTTGCAATTAGGCATTTACTGTTAGTCTTGTACGATATTGTAACGGCTAACTTGCAGGTTGCCTTACTGATCCTTGGGCCAACTAAAAGGCTACGCCCTGGCTTTGTTAAGGTGCCACTTGATTTAAGTCATGATATGCCCATTACGATATTAGCAAGTACAGTATCTTTAACGCCGGGTACGGTCAGTGCTGAGGTGTATCCCATTCCAGAGTCGCTTGCAGAAGGTGAAGAAATTGAGCAACGTTATTTGCTAATTCATGTGCTGGATTTAGCAGATGAAGCTGAACTTATTAATAAGATTAAACAGCGTTACGAAGCCCCGCTTAAGGAGATTTTCCGATGTTAGATACGGTATTCCTCATTGTGTATGGGATGATTGCCATTTCACTTTTATTGAATTTATGGCGTCTTATTATTGGGCCTTCAGTGCCAGATCGCATTTTAGCGCTTGATACCATGTTTATAAATACCATTGCATTAATCATTCTTTACGGTATGAGCATGGATACAGATTTATATTTTGAAGCGGCTTTATTAATTGCGATGCTTGGCTTTGTGAGTACGGTAGCAGTATGTAAATACTTGCTACGCGGCGATATTATTGAATAAGGTAACAAATGATGAGTGAATGGGTTGTTTCAATCTTATTGTTAATTGGTGGTTGCTTTATTCTGATAGGCTCAATCGGTTTGGTTAAAATGCCTGATTTTTTTATGCGCCTGCATGGGCCCACCAAAGCGACGACACTGGGTATGGCTTCACTGTTAATAGCGGCGATGGTTTATTTTACTTTCACACACGATGGTGTAAGTGTAAAAGAAATTCTTATTTCTATCTTTTTGCTCATTACAGCACCTATCAGTGGTTACATGCTGATTAAATCGGCTATTCACCATAAATTACGCGCAAAAGAGGGCACCAAAGGCCAAGACAACATCGAAGAAGATTAGTCTGTAGTATTTATCAATATGTGATCTGCGCTCTTGGCTTTTATTGCACGGGCAGATCGCATAGAATGCCCCGTCATTTAGCACACTAGGTAAATAGATCATTATGCGAGTAGCACTTGGAGTAGAATACAACGGCGCCCGTTACAGTGGTTGGCAACGTCAATCACACGTCAACAGCGTACAGCAAGAAGTAGAAACAGCGTTGTCGCGTATTTGTAATCATCCTGTTGAGATTGTTTGTGCGGGTCGCACGGACGCAGGCGTTCATGGTACAGGCCAAGTTGTGCACTTTGATACTCATGCTGAACGCGAAATGGTGGCGTTTACGATGGGAATGAATACCCTATTACCAAAAGATATTTCTATTCGTTTTGCTAAGCCTGTTTCTGAAGATTTTCACGCACGTTTTAGTGCGACAGCACGCCGTTATCGTTATGTAATCTATAATTATACCTATCGCGGTGCCATTATGAGTGAAGGCGTTACTCATTTTCATCACCCATTAGACGAAACTAAAATGCAACAAGCCTGTCAGTATTTAATAGGTGAACACGACTTTACATCGTTCAGAGCACTGCATTGCCAAGCAAATACAGCAAATCGTACTATTCACCATTTGTCGGTAAAACGCCAAGGTGATTATGTGATCATTGATATTAAAGCCAATGCGTTTTTACATCACATGGTACGTAATATTACTGGTTGCTTGATGGACATTGGTTTACATAAGCATGAACCTGTTTGGTTAAAAGAGTTACTTGATTTAAAAGAGAGAGCCAAAGCCAGTGCGACAGCTAAAGCTGCGGGTCTTTATCTAGTGGATGTGGATTACCCTGAGCAGTTTGAGATCCCTAAAACACCATTAGGGCCTTTGTTTTTACCTGATTCAGACAGTTAACACTTGGTAGTACACTACTAAGACCAGTTTTTTATATCGTCTGCGGGTAATTCATGTTTTAATTGAAAAAATCTGTCTGTTTATTGGTTGTCAGAAATACCAATCAGTATTTCCAATTAAGCAGACTGCGACACAGAACAGTATTAAGAGAGTTGCAAATGAGTTGGTTAGAAAAAATCTTACCTAAAACGACTAAATCGTCAGGCCGAAAAGAAATCCCAGAAGGGGTTTGGGCAAAGTGTACAGACTGTGATTCAATTTTATATAAAGCAGAATTAGAAAAGTCACTTAACGTATGTCCAAAATGTGATCACCATATGCGTTTAAGTGGCCGTAAACGTCTTGAAAACTTTTTAGATGACGCTGATCGTCAAGAAATTGGTGCAGAGCACGAACCAAAAGACGTATTAAAGTTTAAAGATTCTAAAAAATACTCTGACCGTATTACCCAAGCACAAAAAGCAAGCGGCGAAAAAGACGCACTTGTGGCAATGAAAGGTCGCCTAAAAGGTATTCCTGTTGCTGCTGTTGCTTTTGAGTTCTCGTTCATGGGTGGCTCTATGGCGTCAGTAGTCGGAGCTCGTTTTGTTGAAGCTGTAGATCAATGTTTAGAGCATAATATGCCACTTATTTGTTTTTCAGCATCAGGCGGTGCCCGTATGCAAGAAGCACTTATGTCATTGATGCAAATGGCAAAAACAAGTGCTGCACTGGCGAAAATGAGCGAAAAAGGCTTACCGTTTATCTCAGTATTAACCGACCCAACAATGGGTGGTGTATCTGCGTCACTGGCAATGCTTGGTGATGTAAACGTTGCTGAACCAAAAGCACTTATTGGCTTTGCCGGCCCTCGTGTAATCGAGCAAACAGTCCGTGAAACTCTGCCTGAAGGTTTCCAACGCAGTGAGTTTTTGCTAGAGCACGGTGCAATCGACATGATTGTTGACCGTCGTGAAATGCGTGACACCCTTGCGCGTATCTTAGCGAAATTTATGAACTTGCCTTCTACTGAACAAGAGCATAGAGTAGCGTAAATTTCAGCTTAACTGATTAATCGCTATGACAGAAATCCTTCCTAGCCAATCATCAAGCCTTGATGATTGGCTTTGTTATTTAGAAAGTGTTCACCCTGCCAATATCGAGATGGGTCTAGAGCGCGTTGCTCGCGTTGCAAACCAAATTGGCTTACTCGATACACCGAGCAAAATAATCTTAATTGCAGGTACCAATGGTAAAGGCACCACAGCGCGTTGCCTAGAAAGCCTATTACTAGCACAAGGTTTTAGTGTGGGTACATATGCTTCTCCACACCTAATTCGTTACAACGAACGCGTACGTATTAATGGCCAAGAGCTTGATGACCAATTCCATGTTGATGCTTTCGATATGCTGGAAAAGGGCCGTGGTGAGACGCCACTGACGTATTTTGAGTACGGTACGTTAGGTGCACTGGCAATTTTTAAACGACACGCTGTTGATTATGTATTGTTAGAAGTGGGTTTAGGTGGCCGCTATGATGCGACGAATATTGTCACACCACATGCGTGTGTGATCACAACTATCGATCTAGACCATAAAGAATACCTAGGTGATACACGCGAGCTTGTTGGCTACGATAAAGCAGGTATTTTCCGACCTCACATCCCCGCAATTGTGGGTGACTTAGAGATTCCGCATACAGTAACTGATTACGGTAATGAAATTGATGCTGATATGGTGTTATCTGGCCGTGATTTTAAATTCACTGAAGACAGTGAAGGTTTTAATTGGCAGTACAAAGGTAAAGATTGGCGCTTAGCTAAACCTGCGATCCCTTGTCAAAATGCTGCCACTGCGTTGACCTTATTGGCTAAACTTGACTTACTACCTAGTGAGCAACAAGTACGTGATTGTTTAGCTAATTTAACAGTTGAAGGACGTTTTCAGCAGCTAAATGAACAGCCACTTATTTTTACCGATGTGGCACATAACCCTGAATCGGCCCGTTATTTGGCGCGTAAATTAAGCGTGTATAAAGATCAAGGGTTTAAAATTCATGCATTAGTCGCTATGCTTGCAGATAAAGATAAAGTAGCAGCAATGTCAGCCGTGGCGGATGTTGTTCATGAGTGGTCGTTAGCCAGTTTAGATTGTTTTCGCGGCGATAAGGTTGAAAACCTTGCAAAGGCATTGGCTGAAACGACATCAACAGCGCCTAGTACGCAATATGACAGTGTTGAAACTGCGCTAGACACACTATTACCAAATGTAGACAATAACACCTTAGTAATTGTGTTTGGCTCATTTATAACCGTGGCTGCAGCAATCAGCTATTTTAAAAAATAGAGAGGAATTCGGTGAACGCAGGGTTTATTAATCGCTTAGTAGGGACCACCATAGTGGTTGTGGCGGCTATTGTCTTTATTCCAAATATTTTGGATGGAGAGAAAGTTCACTATACAGAAGGTTTTAAAGCAATTCCTGAACGCCCTGAGTTCACAACGATTGACTTACAAGATGAAATTGATAGTAAAGTTGCCTCTGCAGAGCAGCCTGCTGAAATACCTGTCGAAAGTGCACAAGCGAATGATGCTGAGCTTACAGCAGAGCAAACTGAGCAATTTGATGATGCACCTAAAATGGTTGAAGCATCAACTCAAGATTCTGTTGAAGTTGTTAAAGCAGCCAAGCCAGTAGTAAAAACATCGGAGCCTGCCCGTAAGCCAGAAGAAAACCTCACGCAAATGGCTTATGTAATCCAATTAGGTAGTTTCTCACATGCGCCTAATGTAAAGTCGTTACTTGAAAAGCTCAAAGCGAATGGCTTTAAAACCTTTACTCGTCCAATCAAAACCCCGAACGGAACACTGACAAAAGTCTTTGTAGGTCCTTCACTTAGCAAGAAAGAGTTAGAAAGTAAGCTTGTTGAGTTAAAGCAGTTAACCAAGTTAAACGGCAAAGTTACTCAGTTTGAAATTACAAAATGATCTGGCAATTCCTCCGCTTGTCTTATAGAATGCGCCCCAAATTAACGACTAGTTGGTTCTTATGATCTGGGTTGATTACGCCATACTTGGCATTATTGCACTATCCACTATCATCGGCTTAATACGTGGCTTCGTAAAAGAAGCAATGTCATTAGCTGTATGGGCTGGCGCATTTATCATCTCTAGTTTGTTTTACCAATATTTAGCTTCCTTCCTAACAAGTATTTCAGAACCCCTTTTAAGAAATGCAGCCGCAATAGCCATATTATTCTTTGCGACACTCCTGTTGGGTGGATTACTAAACTATATTTTAGGTGAGCTTGTACAACGTACTGGTTTATCTGGCACCGACCGTGTATTCGGCATAGTGTTTGGTGCTCTTCGTGGCGTGTTGGTCGTAAGCGCGTTACTCTTCTTTCTTGATGCTTTTACCGGTGCACCTAATACGCACTGGTGGGGTAACTCTATTTTGATTCCAGAATTTGGCTTTGTTGTTGAGTGGTTTTTTTCGTACCTCGAAAACAACTCGAGCTTTTTAAATTCGGTAAACCGTTAATCGGCGAGGATAAATTTAATGTGTGGTATCGTTGGCATAGTCGGAACTTCTCCTGTTAATCAGGCGCTGTATGATGGCTTAACTGTTTTGCAACACCGCGGTCAAGATGCAGCTGGCATCATTACCATTGAAAATAATACGTTTAGCTTACGTAAAGCCAACGGCCTTGTGAAAGATGTGTTTCATACCCGTCACATGAAACGCCTTCAAGGTACGATTGGTATTGGTCATGTTCGCTATCCGACAGCTGGATCTTCTAGCTCGTCGGAAGCGCAACCTTTCTATGTTAACTCACCGTTTGGTATTGCACTTGCGCACAATGGTAATTTAACAAACGCAGAAGCATTAAAAGAGCAATTATTTTCAGAAGCTCGCCGTCATGTTAATACAACATCTGACTCTGAAATATTACTTAATATCATGGCGCATGAGTTAAGTAAGCCTAATAAACTTAAACTCGATGCTGAAGATATATTTACAGCAGTAACACAAGTAAATAACAAAGTAACGGGTGGTTACGCAACAATAGCAATGATTATCGGCCACGGTATTGTTGCCTTTCGTGACCCGAACGGTATTCGTCCGCTTGTATTTGGTAAGCGTGAAACAGCGAACGGTACTGAGTACATGTTTGCATCAGAAAGCGTTGCATTAAAAACAGATGGCTTTGAGTTTGTCCGCGATGTAGCGCCAGGTGAAGCTATTTACGTAACTGAAGAAGGTCAGCTTTTCTCACAAGCGTGTGCAGAAAAAGCAACGTATTCGCCGTGTATTTTTGAGTTCGTTTATTTTGCGCGACCAGATTCAACCATTGATCGTATGTCTGTTTATGCAACGCGTGTAAACATGGGGACTAAGTTAGGTGAAAAGATAGCACGTGAATGGGCTGATAAAGACATCGACGTGGTTATTCCAATCCCTGAAACATCATGTGATGTGGCGCTTGAGATTGCATCAGCGCTTAACCTGCCATACCGTCAAGGTTTCGTTAAAAACCGCTACATTGGCCGTACCTTCATCATGCCAGGTCAAGAAATGCGTAAGAAGTCAGTTCGTCAAAAACTGAATGCCATTGACCGTGAGTTCAAGGGCAAAAACGTATTGCTTGTCGATGACTCAATTGTTCGTGGTACTACGTCAGCGCAAATCGTTGAGATGGCTCGTGAGTCGGGTGCAAAGAATGTTTATTTTGCATCAGCTGCACCAGAAATTCGTTTCCCGAATGTCTATGGAATTGACATGCCTTCGGCTGCTGAGTTAATTGCTCATGGTCGTGAAGTGGAAGATATTAATGCAAGCATTGGTGCTGATGGTCTCATTTTCCAGTCTCTTGATGATTTAATCTCAGCGGTGAGCCAAGAAAACCCTGAAATCACGCGTTTTGAAACCTCGGTATTCGATGGACAATATATAACGGGTGATATCGATCAAGAATATCTTAACCATATCGATCGTCTACGTAATGATTCTGCAAAATCAACGCGTGAAAACGCAATGTCTTCAGGTTTAGAATTACATAACCAAGAAGAAAACAGTGCAGACTAATTAGTTTTTAGACTAATACATGAAAAAGGAGCTAGATAGCTCCTTTTTTGCTTGTGGAAAGAAAGGAAATAATTTAGGTAAACATCGGGTGGACAATACCGTTTGTCCACAGAATTGCTGTCGCAGCAAGGATTATGACCAGTAGAATTAATCCGCAAGTGACCACTGAACTGGCATAAATAAAGCCTCGTTCTTCAGGAATGTGCATTAAAATTGGCACCCCAGTGTAGAGCAGGTAAACAGAGTAGGCGAGGGCTACAAGGCCTACACACACCACAAACCAAAGCTCTGGTAGAAACGCCGCAAATGAAGACATAAACACCGGCGTTGCTGTGTAAGCAGCAAGTTCTAGGGTTTGAGTAAAGGTAGGTTTTGCACCAAAGGTCACGGCCATCCAATGCGCCAAGTAAGCCAGTGCAAATACGCCAACTATAAGCGCAAAGTACATGGCTATCGCAATCAGAAGCGCGCTATCATGCGTTAAAAATACTGCCTCGCCAGAGCCAATGCTCCAACCTAGATGGACTGATGAATAATAGCCCATGATGGATGGAATACATGCAATGAGTAAGATGTGCGATAAGCTATAACGCAAGCTTTCATGGCGGTTATCAATTGTTTGCCATTCTTCGAGTGGGTGGGCGTATAAGCCCCATAAGTGGTTCAAAATCATAATTGTTGCCCCTGTAAATAGGAATATGAGCTGTTTTATTTTTGTACAGCTTTGATTAAGTTATGGTCCACTTATTAAATATTGTCAAGAACCTGAAATACTGGAAGTGACGGGCCATGTATAAGTCTTTAGTACATATAGAAATTAGTTTTGCACTGATATGGGTCATAGAATGGCGGTGTATTTATATGGTAAAATCTAACCACGTTTATTGATGAGAATTTATTTAGTGCCTTACTCTGCTTTACTCGCTCCTATCCATTCTTTTTTAAAGTGTGAAACGCCAGATGAGTGGATTGCTGCGGCAATCAAACAAGAAAACTTAGATGTGGTATTAATTGATCACCTTATTTGTGAATTGAAAGCTGCTCAGTCAGCGATGTTTTTAATTCGTAAGTATGCAGTTGATAAGGAAAGTGGTGATGCATTACTTGCATGGCTAAAACCTTTTGAAACACTTATTTATAAACGAGAAGGGGATTGGCGAGAGCTTGCAGATAAAAACAAGCTAACTAAATCAATGATCCCAAAATCGAACTCGCCTTACGGGCAAGATCTGATTGATAAAATGGTCATGCTTATAAAAGAAGAGCTGCATCACTTTTATCAAGTGCTTGAGATCATGGATGAGTATGGTATTGAATATAAAAGCATTACGCCATGTCGCTACGCAAAGGGTATGCTGCGCCATGTAAAAACCTATGAGCCAGATGCGCTAGTCGATAAACTCATTATCGGTGCTTACATCGAAGCCCGCTCGTGTGAACGGTTTGCTAAGCTCGCTCCTCATGTTGATAAGCGGTTAGGGGATTTTTATATTTCATTACTGCGCTCAGAAGCCCGTCATTACCAAGATTACTTGACCCTTGCACAGGAAATCAGTGAATTTGATATTACCGAGCGTGTTGATTTTTTTGGTCAAATTGAGGCTGAGCTGATTGCAACGCCTGATGACGATTTTAAGTTTCACAGTGGCGTGCCAGTTTAAAAAGCGATGTAATCCAACAGCAAGGAGCGATTATTAATAAGCTCTTTGCTATCATTTTACTTTCTTATTTTATAAAACCTACCCCCAGCTATTTTCAAGAGCCTTATTCTTTATAAAAAAATAAATATTGACAATGCTGTAAATCTAAAGTACCCATAAATGGTCCAAAGTATTGACGTATGTATTTTATAACCTTGATTAAAACAAAATGGATGACCCCTTGATATTGAGGGTAAGGAAATAAGATGAAATATAAGTTGATATTAATGTTGGCTGTAAGCGCTTTGTTTATTGCAAATGATGCTGCAGCAGCACTTACAGAAGCAAAAGCGTGTGATACATGTGACTATAGAGAGGCACTGCGTATTGCAAAATTATATTATGAGAGGCCTAACTGTGAAGTTAGGAATTTAAATGATGGTAAGCCAGAGTTTGGGGTAACGACCTATCTTTGTAATATAACTTCAAAAGAGGTTATTGTTGCTAATGCACTGCAGCGAGTGGCGTTTAAATTTATAATTACTACAGAGCAACAAACCCAGTATAGTAAAGCGGTAAAAGTCAAAGCAATAGATACTACACTCAATAGCGCTGAAGCCGCTGCACTTGATGACTTTTATGAGATAGATAGTGAATTTAGGCGGGCTGTGAATGAAGCCGGTACTGTTACAACTAACTCAACAGTGACTGTACATGCAGGAAACTGGGGGGATGATTCAACACGTTCCACGCTTGCTAGTTCTGATGAAAGTTGTGCCAATCACCCATCTTTTTATTTAACGAGCATTGATGCAAGTAGAAGTATTAAAAAAGAAATGCATGCTCAAATAGCCACTCGCCTTGGTAAAGGTAGCTGGAATGAGTTTATTACTGATACTCAAGTGAAAGTTTCGGGGATTCATATTGGTAAAAATAGTGCAGGGATTTCACTTTCATTAAGCCACGATAAAGTCGGTGTGTATGCAACGCGTTCTTATGGTAATTCAAGTAATAAATTAGTGTTTAAAGTGGGTTATCATGGTCAATCAATAACTAATGGGGCAAGAGATCTGAATCTTACTTTCACTCTAGATAGAGGGGCTTCACTCGTTGATGGCATTGAAATTGGCACTTTTATGAGTGGCATCAATGTTACTTTAACAGATACACTTGTTTCTAATTGTTTAATCGAAAATTTAGAAAGTATTGAAGGTGCAACAACGCAAATGAGTTCGCCTGGAGGTGGTGGAATTGGCGGGATTGTTACAGGCCCAGGAGAGGGGACGCTTATTAGAGGGGGTGGCTGTACTCGAGAAATAAATTATACAACCTGTTCGACCTCGGGTGGGGTGACAACTTGCACAAATAATTCCGTGAGCACTGGCTGTTAGGTTATTTTAGTATAGAGGCGTTATAGCCTCTATACTAAGCAAAATAAATGACTTACGAACTTGGCTAATTAAAATTTTTGCTAAGCAACGCTAAAACTTTGTCAGTTTGATTCGTGTCAAAATCATAACGTTTTAATATTTTTTCGGCGTCTCCATTTGCCACAATAGTTTGTAACCCTGTATATAAATCTTGCTGAAAATAGTCAGGTTGAGGGTGATCTTTGGCCGTAATAACGTGTAACATTTGAGTTGATAGGAAAGGGGTGATGACCTTTATTTCCGAGTGTTTGAAATTTTGCAAGGTTTCGTTATTTTCTAACCAGTATAATGCGACTTCTTTTGTGCCGGCAACGAGGTCTACACGGCCATGTATTAAAAGGGTTAAGCTTTCTATTAGACTATGTGTTGTCGTAACCGCAAGTTGAGGGTGGTGTTCAAACTCCTCACTTATAACATAGTCTTCTCCTTTGCTGATTGTGTAAGGAGTCAGAGAGTATAAGGAACCTGAATAGGTAATCTCACTATCAGCACGTTTCAAAAGCACAATATCAGCTGTCGCAAGAGGTAGAGAATAGGTAAATATTTTCGCCCTTTTTAGGGTATAAAAAGCACCAATAACCGCGACACGTTTATGTCGCTGCGCAAGCTTTAATGCGCGAGCCCAATGAGTATACTCAATCTCTACATTTTTATTTTGACTTTTTAGTGCGCTAACAACGAGTTCATGAACCCAGCCCGGCTTTTCGTTGTTGTCGATAAGGAAAGGTGGGAATGGTTCTGTGACTAATCGCCAAGTTTGGCTATAAGGAGAAAAACTTAGCATTAAACAACAAAACAAACAGGTTAACCGAACAATCATGACACACGCTTTTTAGTAAAAACTCTATTCAAGCATAGTCAAAGTTTCTATTATTTAAAGTGGCGAGCTGATTAGCTCTTGATTAGCAGGTGTAACCCTTAGGTACGACCCTTGCTCATACCAATCACCGAGTACAGTGCGAGTCAATGTCTTATTATTTACCCTGTAGTGATGTACGTTGGGTCTGTGTGTATGACCGTGGATCATATTAGCAACCTGATGCTTTTCAAACATTGCTAATACCGCATCTTCAGTTACATCAAGGATTTCTAACGCTTTGCCAGCTTGGCTTTGTTTAGATTTTTCACGAGCGTTGCGGGCAATCTTTTTGCGATACCAAAGCGGCATAGCAAGCATTAGTTTAGGCCACCACCAACCACGACTTTTTTTGCGGAACTTTTGATATTCAACATCTTGGGTGCACATTTCATCGCCGTGCAAGATAACTGTTGGAGTGCCATATAAATCAATAACGACCTGCTCAGGCAATAAAGTCATACTCGCGCTTTTTGCATAGCCTTCTCGCATAATAAAATCGCGATTGCCATGAATAAAAAACACCTCTGTACCACTTTCACTTACTAGGCCTAAACGTGCGGCAACACTCTTTGAAAGATCAGTCTGATAGTCATCACCTACCCATACTTCAAAAAAGTCACCCAAAATGTACAGTGCATCAACATCATCATTAATAATCTTGTTATCAAGAAAATCAAAAAATGCTGTGGTGATGTCAGGGCGGTTTTCTGTTAAATGGAGATCGGCAATAAAATAGCTTTGTTTCATGGTTACTCGCAAAAAAGCGGGCAAAGGCCCGCTTAAAAAACTTAACGGTTAAATTAGCTAACCGTTACTTTTTCGATGATTACATCTTCAAGTGGTACGTCTTGGTGGAAACCAGCGCTGCCAGTTGCAACACCTTTGATTTTGTTTACCACGTCCATACCTTCAACAACTTCTGCAAACACGCAGTAGCCCCAGCCTTGTGATGTTTCACTGCTGAAGTTTAAGAAGTCATTGTCGTTAACGTTAATGAAGAACTGTGCAGTCGCTGAATGTGGATCCGGCGTACGTGCCATTGCCAATGTACCTACTTTATTCGCAAGGCCATTATTAGCTTCGTTTTCGATAGGGTTGTTTACTTCTTTTTGAACCATACCTGGCTCAAAACCACCGCCTTGTACCATAAAACCATCAATTACACGGTGAAAAATAGTACCGTTGTAAAAGCCAGAGTTTGCATACTCTAAAAAGTTTTTAACTGTGTTTGGTGCATCGCTTTCGTGCATCTTGATAGTGATGTCACCAAAGTTTGTGTGTAGTACAACCATGAGGTTTCCTATATCTGGTTTAATAATGGGTCTATTTTATAGTAGTTGACTTGGATTAACAAAGAGCTTGTTGAGATAGATTAACAAAGTGCTTATTCAATTGATAAAGCGCTAGAGCAGCGGCTTTGCAAGTGTTACCATAAAGAATCTCAAAACACCGTTAAGGACATTTTATAAATGGTACAAATTTACAACACACTTACGCGACAAAAAGAGCAGTTTAAACCCCTTGTTGATGGCAAAATCGACATGTACGTGTGTGGTATCACCATTTATGATTACTGTCACATCGGTCATGCCCGTACATTCGTCGGTTTTGACGTCATTGTTCGTTACCTTCGCCACATTGGTTATGACTTAAAATATGTCCGTAACATTACTGATGTTGACGATAAAATTATCAAGCGTGCTAATGAAAATGGCGAATCAATCAATGATTTAACCTTGCGTATGACCAAGGCGATGCATGAAGACTTTGATAGCTTAAATATGCTGCGTCCAGATGTTGAGCCAACAGTGACAAACCATATGGATGAAATCATCGCGATGGTTGAGCGTTTAATTACTAAAGGCCATGCGTATGTTGCAGCAGATGGCGACGTATTGTTTGATGTATCAACCTTTGAGCAATACGGTGCTTTATCGCAACAAGACCTAACCATGCTACAGGCTGGTTCTCGCGTTGAAGTTGCACAAGATAAGCAAGATCCACTTGATTTCGTACTTTGGAAAAAAGCCAAGCCTGGCGAGCCATCATGGTCATCACCATGGGGAGAAGGGCGTCCTGGTTGGCACATCGAATGTTCGGCAATGAGCTCTAAACACCTAGGTGAGCACTTTGATATTCACGGTGGTGGTTCAGATCTACAGTTCCCGCACCATGAAAACGAAATTGCTCAGTCATGCTGTGCAAATAACGGTAAATACGTGAATACGTGGATCCACACAGGTATGGTACAGGTTAATAAAGAGAAGATGTCTAAGTCATTAAACAACTTCTTTACCGTGCGTGATGTATTAAAAGAGTACGATGCTGAATCAGTTCGATACTTCTTAATTTCAGGTCATTACCGTAGCCAGCTTAACTATTCGCAAGAAAACCTTGAGCAAGCGCGCTCTTCTCTTGAGCGAATTTACACTGCACTGCGCGGCGTAACGCCAATTAAATGCGATTTAGCAGGCAATGAATATGTGGCTAAATTCAGAAAGGCGATGGATGATGACTTCAACACCCCAGAAGCGCTACCTGTGTTATTTGAGTTAGCAAAAGAGCTAAACCGTGTTAAAGACAGCGATGCAGAGCAAGCAGGTAAACTTGCTTATGTATTGCGCAGTGTTGCAGAGGTATTAGGTGTAGCACAACAAGACCCAGAAGCTTTTTTACAAGGTGGCCAAGCTGATGACGAAGTTGCACATATCGAAGCGTTAATCGCAAAACGTAATGAAGCCCGTGCTAGTAAAGATTGGGCGGCGGCTGATGAAGCCCGTGATGCATTGAATGCACTTGGTGTGGTACTGGAAGATTCTGCTGGCAAAACAACATGGCGTAAAGCATAAGTATCAATCTAAAATTGCACATCAAAAGGTTGCCAATGTCGGCAACCTTTTTTGTTTTAAAAATTTATTCTTAATATTGACCTCAACTAAAGTTGAGGTTTTACCTTGGCGTTACTTTGCTTTAACAAGGACTGACTTTGAATATCTTACTTGCCATGATCCCTGCCTTTTTATGGGGTACCACTTACGCAGTAACTAAATATGCCACACCAGATTGGCCACCATTGTTATTAGGCGCAGTGCGTGCATTACCTGCAGGGTTATTACTTTTATTGCTTAAACCTAGTTTACCGACCCGCTCTCAGTGGCCAAGTTTATTGACCTTAGGCGCTGTGAATATTGCGCTGTTTTTTGCGTTTATTTTTATTATGGCAGTGAATCTTCCTGCTGCCATTGCTGGGGTAGGGATGGTGTCTGTGCCTGTTGTGGCTTTGTTATATGCTTGGCTTACGAAAGGGCAGCGCCCTGCAAAAATTCAAGCATTCTGCGCTATGACGCTGGTGGTATTGGCGTGGTTGTTGTTTGACCCAGCACACGTAGCATTGAATGTATTGGGAGTGGCTGCTTTATTTGGAGCTTTACTTACTATTGTGATTGGTAGCACCTTAGTACAAAGTTTGTCGGTGCATATACATTGGTGGGTTGTACTTACCTGGCAGTTAATCATTGGCGGCACTATTTTATTATTGGCTGCGTTTATTGATGGCAGTTTACTTCACTCAGAGCAATACCAAGTGGTATTTGAGCCTATCTCAACGCTGCAATATTCTGCATTCTTTTGGTTAATCGTGCCCAATACCGCCATCGCCTATATACTGTATGTGTGGTTATTAGGGCGTATGACTGTTGCTGAGTTTTCATTCGGGACTATTGCAAACCCAATTGCGGGTATCGTATGTGCTGTTATTTTACTTAGCGAGCAATACCAAGATTGGCAATACTTGATTATGGCCATGATGATCGTATTTTCAGTACTGCCACAGATGTTGAAGGTTATTCGTTCTAGTAGACAAAAAGCATAAACAAAAAGGGCTGCCAATTGGCAGCCCTTTTACAAAACTTAGCGTTTAGCTGTGATATTTTTCACAAGCTTCAAGCGTATTTTCGATTAAGCTTGCCACAGTCATCGGGCCAACACCACCAGGTACAGGCGTGATAAAATGTGCTTTTTGTTCTGCTACATCGTATTCAACGTCACCAACAAGCTTACCCGAATCAAGACGATTAATGCCCACATCAATCACAATGGCACCCTCTTTAACCCAGTCACCCGGAATAAACTCAGGCTTTCCAACCGCAACAACTAATAAATCAGCGCGGCGAACATGCGTTTCTAAATCTTGAGTAAACTTATGACACACCGTTGTTGTACAGCCTGCAAGTAAAAGTTCAAGTGACATAGGGCGACCAACAATGTTTGATGCGCCAACAACCACAGCATGCATGCCTTTGTAACGAACACCTGTAGAGTCGAGTAGGGTGATGATCCCCTTTGGCGTACAAGGACGAAGTGCAGGCATACGCTGCGCTAAGCGACCAATATTATACGGGTGGAAACCATCAACGTCTTTGTGAGGAGTGATACGCTCAAGAATTTTTTCAGCATCAAGGCCTTGCGGTAAAGGTAATTGAACTAAAATACCGTCTACTTCTTTGTCTTCGTTTAGTTGATCTATTAATGCAAGTAAATCTTGTTCAGTGGTGTCGCCAGGTAAATCATAAGACTTAGATACAAAGCCGACTTCTTCACATGCTTTACGTTTAGAACCAACATACACTTGGCTTGCTGGATCTTGACCTACTAACACGACTGCGAGTCCTGGAGCACGTAATCCGTTCGCTACACGCTCTGCAACGCGTTCTGCTACATTGCTGCGTACTTGTTTAGCTATTGCCTTACCATCGATGATGTTTGCCGTCATGGGTGACCTTTCATTGGGGTTAGTTAACTTGATACTGATACATTTAAATATGATTATCCGATAAAGGGGTGTGGATAAATAAATCATATTTATTTTATGTTGCGTATTTTCGCAGAAAAGCATCATAGCGCCAAGATGCAATCTTATATAAAGCGTCGATTTATAAAAAAGAGTCCAAATTTTAGCTTATATTTGCAATATTTAACCATTATGAACTAAAAGTGACCGATTGAATTATTTTCTTAAAAAAATGTTTGACCTAACCCAGCCAAATCACTATTATGCACCCCGTTGTTAACGAGGTCACTCGCAAACAATAGTAAGCATCGGCGATTAGCGCAGTTTGGTAGCGCACTTGGTTTGGGTCCAAGGGGTCGCAGGTTCAAATCCTGCATCGCCGACCACTTCTTCTTTAAGAAGCGGTGCTTACAGGCAAACTTTTGAAGTTTTCGATGCGCCCGTAGCTCAGCTGGATAGAGCAACGCCCTTCTAAGGCGTTGGTCGAAGGTTCGAATCCTTCCGGGTGCGCCATTTGAAAATATGTAAATGCCGTGGTGATTGTAGCTCAGTTGGTAGAGCCCCGGATTGTGATTCCGGTTGTCGTGGGTTCGAGCCCCATCAGTCACCCCAATTTACTCTAAGATATCGGCGATTAGCGCAGTTTGGTAGCGCACTTGGTTTGGGTCCAAGGGGTCGCAGGTTCAAATCCTGCATCGCCGACCACTTTTAGAAAGTTAAAGGTCAAAAAACGATTGGTTTGGGTATGTCCAATTCAGTCGAAGGTGCAAATTTTGTATCGCCGACCATTTTTCATAGTGGTCTTTATTTTCAAAACTTCTCTCAGTATCGGCGATTAGCGCAGTTTGGTAGCGCACTTGGTTTGGGTCCAAGGGGTCGCAGGTTCAAATCCTGCATCGCCGACCACTTTTAGAAAGTTCAAGGTCAAAGAACGATTGGTTTGGGTATATCCAATTCAGTCGCAGGTGCAAATTTTGCATCGCCGACCACTTTTAAGCTTTAATTCCTCACTAAAAGCTTCTTAAATTCATATTACATACCTTCAAACCAGCTTAATTCATCGTTGTTATTTTACTGCGTTCGTTTTTTACGCACTTGAACGCTGATTGCTGCTATATACGCCAAATAATTGCCCCCTAGACTCGACTATCATAAATATTAGGTTATAATGCCGCGTCTATTGTTTAACATAGTGCCCATAGAGGCAAAGCAGCAATGGTATCTCATGGTTACAATGCGCCGTTTTAAGTTGAAATTTTCAGCGTTAAAACTTGCTATCACTCATAGAGATCACCTTGTTTGTAAGGAAGGCGAACAGTCGCCAAAATTGAAGATTGAGGTAAATCATGCAAGTTTCTGTTGAGACGACTCAAGGCCTTGAGCGCCGTCTGACCATCACCGTTCCTGCAGAGAACGTTGAGACTGAAGTAAAAAAACGCTTACAACAACTGTCTAAAACCCAGCGTATCGATGGTTTCCGTCCTGGTAAAGTACCAGCGTCTATCATCAACAAGCGTTACGGTGCAGCAGTACGTCAAGAAGTTGCTGGCGAATTAATGCAACGCAACTACATTGAAGCAATCGTTTCAGAGAAAATTAACCCAGCAGGTGCGCCTACTTTCGCGCCAAAAGCGTTAGAAGCTGGTAAAGATTTAGAATTCGATGCAACTTTCGAAGTTTACCCAGAAGTTGAAATCCAAGGTTTAGATAAAATCGCTGTTGAAAAACCAGCTGTTTCTGTCACTGATGAAGACTTAGCTAACATGCTAGAAACGTTACGTAAGCAACATGCTTCGTGGACTGAAGTTGACGCAGCTGCAGGTGAAAATGACCGTGTAACTATCGATTTCGTTGGTTCTATCGACGGTGAAGAGTTTGAAGGTGGTAAAGCTGAAGACTTCCCTCTAGAACTTGGTCAAGGTCGTATGATCCCAGGTTTTGAAGACAACATCGTTGGCAAAAAAGCGGGCGAAGAAGTTGTTGCTGAAGTAACTTTCCCTGAAGAGTACCACGCTGAAAACTTGAAAGGTAAAGCGGCTTCTTTCACAATTACTGTGAAAAAAGTTGAAACTCAAGAGCTTCCTGAGCTTAATGATGAGTTCGCAACTAAATTCGGTGTAGCTGAAGGCGGTGTTGACGCTCTTAAAGAAGAAGTTAAAAAGAACATGACGCGTGAGCTTGACCAAGCGGTTAAAGCTAACGTTAAAGATCAAGCAATCAAAGGTCTTTTAGAAAATAACGAAATCGAAGTGCCAAAAGCGCTAGTAGATCAAGAAATTGATGCTCTACGTCAGCAAGCTGCACAACGTTTCGGTGGTGACGCTAAAAACATGCCTGAGCTTCCAGCTGAGCTTTTCCACGAGCAAGCTATTACTCGCGTTAAAACTGGCCTATTATTAGGTGAAGTTATCAAGGCGAACGAGCTTAAAGTTGATGATGCTAAAGTTGAAGAGCTAATTGCAACGGTTGCATCTGCATATGAAGATCCAACTGAAGTTGTAGAATATTACAAAGCAAACGATCAGCTTATGCAACAAATGCGCAACGTTGCTATGGAAGAGCAAGCAGTTGAAGCAATTCTAGCTAAAGCAAACGTGACTGACGTTGAAAAAGCATTCGACGACATCATGAATCCACAGCAAGGTGCTTAATAAGTCATTGACTTAAGCTCTCGCTAGCGATTAAATGGCTCGTGTTACTCTGTATTTATACAGCGTACCCGGGCCATTTTAGTTTGTGGATATTAGTTTCACAAAAACCAACAATGCTGATGTTATTGCAGAACTTTGTTCGACGAGGATTGAATTTGTTCTGATAAGTTCCTATATAGTTTAAAAGATTAAATAGATAGCTTTATTAATATTAGTATAAATGTGCTTTCCTTATTGTAAGGATGAGTCGCAGCGGATAAGGAATTAAACAAGAATGAACAGCGGTATGATAGACCCTCTAAACGCATTAGTCCCTATGGTTGTTGAGCAAACAGCGAAAGGTGAGCGCTCATATGATATATACTCTCGTCTTTTAAAAGAGCGCATTATTTTCTTAACTGGCCAAGTTGAAGATAACATGGCAAACCTGATTCTTGCGCAAATGCTATTTTTAGAATCAGAAAACCCAGAAAAAGATATTTATCTTTACATTAATTCGCCTGGTGGTTCAGTGACTGCTGGTATGGCAATTTACGATACAATGAATTTTATCAAACCGGATGTAAGCACAATTTGTGTCGGTCAAGCGGCAAGCATGGGTGCATTTTTGCTATCAGGTGGTGCTAAAGGTAAGCGTTTCTGTTTACCAAATTCACGTGTCATGATCCACCAACCATTAGGTGGTTTCCAAGGTCAGGCATCTGATTTTGAAATCCATGCGCGTGAAATTCTGTCAATTAAAGATAAGCTAAACCGTTTAATGGCTGAGCATACGGGTCAACCGTTAGATGTTGTATCGCGCGATACTGACCGCGATAACTTCATGACTGCTAGTGAAGCAGTTGAATATGGCTTAGTCGACTCGGTATTCACGAATCGTGAAACTAAGTAACCTGAATAGCTAGTAATTACGTATTATTAGCTATCACCTTTACTATGCGAAAACTAAAAATCTTTGATATAGTTACACATAGTGAATTAGCAGCAGATAGATGCTGCTACCAACGTAATAAAAGAGGTAGCTGAATGTCTGACACTCCTACAGACGGCGACAAAAGTAATAAATTGTTATACTGCTCTTTTTGTGGCAAAAGCCAGCATGAAGTACGTAAGTTAATTGCCGGTCCTTCAGTATACATTTGTGATGAATGTGTTGAGCTGTGTAACGATATTATCAGGGAAGAAATCAAAGACATTGCGCCTAAGCACAACGCGTCTGATAAACTGCCTGTACCAAAAGAGATTCGTAATCACTTAGATGACTATGTAATTGGCCAAGATCACGCGAAGAAAGTGTTATCTGTTGCAGTTTACAATCATTACAAGCGTCTACGTAATCAAACTATCAACCCAGATATCGAATTGGGTAAAAGTAATATCTTGCTAATTGGTCCTACGGGCAGTGGTAAAACACTTCTAGCTGAGACAATGGCACGTTTACTTGATGTACCATTTACTATGGCTGATGCGACTACGCTAACTGAAGCCGGTTATGTAGGTGAAGACGTTGAAAATATCATTCAAAAGCTACTGCAAAAGTGTGATTACGACGTAGAAAAAGCACAACGTGGTATCGTTTATATTGATGAAATTGATAAAATTTCACGTAAATCAGATAACCCGTCAATCACCCGAGATGTGTCTGGTGAAGGTGTTCAACAAGCTTTACTTAAATTAATCGAAGGTACGGTTGCATCAGTACCACCACAAGGTGGTCGTAAGCATCCGCAGCAAGAGTTTTTACAAGTTGACACATCTAAGATCTTATTTATCTGTGGCGGTGCATTTGCAGGCTTAGATAAAGTGATTGAACAGCGTAGTCATAAGAACACAGGTATTGGTTTTGGTGCTGAGGTTAAAAACTCATCAGGAAGCCGCAGCTTAAGTGAGACATTTAAAGATGTTGAGCCAGAAGATCTTGTAAAATATGGTTTAATCCCAGAGTTTATTGGTCGTCTACCTGTTGTTGCAACATTGACTGAACTTGATGAAGCCGCGCTTATTCAAATCCTTAGCGAGCCTAAAAATGCGTTAACAAAACAGTTTTCAGCACTTTTCGCGATGGAAGATGTTGAGCTTGAGTTCCGCGAAGATGCTTTATCAGCGATTGCACATAAAGCAATGGAGCGTAAAACAGGTGCACGTGGCTTACGCTCGATAGTTGAAGGTGTGTTACTCGATACTATGTATGAGCTGCCATCAATGGATGAAGTAAGCAAAGTTGTTATCGATGAAACAGTGATAAAAGGTGAGTCTGATCCAATTTTGATTTACCAAAGTGGTAATCAAGATAAAGCAGCATCAGAGTAATCTCCTGATAGTTCAAATATTAAGCAGTTAAGCATTAAAAAGGAGCCAAAGGCTCCTTTTTTTATAAATTTGTTGAACTTTCCCTTACATATCCCCATATACTTGAGTAATCTTTAAAATAAATGAAGTGCGAAGAGAATATAATGACGCTTGAGAGAACAGATCGAGTCGAAATCCCCGTGTTGGCACTGCGCGATGTCGTGGTTTATCCACACATGGTGATCCCGCTTTTTGTTGGTCGTGAAAAATCAATAAAATGCTTAGAAGCGGCGATGGACAAGGACAAACAAATTTTCCTAGTGGCGCAAAAAGACGCCTCAGTTGATGATCCGCAGCAAGATGATATTTACCGTGTGGGTACTATTGCCACAGTACTTCAGTTATTAAAGCTACCTGATGGCACCGTTAAAGTGCTTGTCGAAGGAACACAACGCGCAAGTGTAGAGAAGTTTCTAGATAATGATGATTTCTTTGTTGCAGAAGCGCAGTTCATTGAATCAAGCCATATCGACGAGCAAGAACAAGATATCTTCATCCGCAGCGCAATTAGCCAGTTTGAAGGCTATGTAAAGCTAAATAAGAAAATTCCACCAGAAGTACTTACTTCTGTGTCAGGTATCGATGAAGCTGCACGTCTGGCTGATACTATGGCGGCACATATGCCACTTAAGGTACCTGAAAAGCAAAAAGTGCTTGAGATTGCCGATGTAACAGAGCGTCTTGAGTACTTAATGGCGTTGATGGAAGGCGAGATAGATTTATTGCAAGTTGAGAAGAAAATTCGTACCCGCGTGAAAAAGCAGATGGAAAAATCGCAGCGCGAGTATTACCTCAACGAGCAAATGAAAGCCATCCAAAAAGAACTCGGTGAGCTTGATGATGTACCGGATGAATTCGAAGCGCTGAAAAAGCGTATTGAAGAGTCGGGCATGCCAAAAGAAGCACAAGAAAAAGCGAACGCTGAGCTTGCTAAGTTAAAAATGATGTCGCCAATGTCGGCAGAAGCGACTGTTGTGCGCTCGTACATTGATACATTAATCAATGTGCCTTGGAAAAAACGCTCAAAAGTGAAAAAAGACTTAGCGGGTGCGCAAAAGATTCTAGATACCGACCATTACGGCTTAGATAAAGTGAAAGAACGCATTATTGAGTATCTTGCTGTGCAGCAACGTACCAATAAGTTAAAAGGCCCTATTTTATGTTTAGTAGGACCTCCAGGTGTGGGTAAAACCTCATTGGGTCAGTCAATCGCGCGTTCTACAGGCCGTAAATATGTGCGTATGGCATTAGGCGGCGTACGTGATGAAGCTGAAATCCGTGGTCACCGCCGTACTTACATTGGTTCAATGCCTGGTAAGTTAATCCAGAATATGACCAAAGTGGGTGTGAAGAATCCATTATTCTTATTAGATGAAATTGATAAGATGTCATCGGATATGCGCGGAGACCCTGCTTCAGCATTACTTGAGGTGCTCGATCCAGAGCAAAATAGCCATTTTGCTGATCATTACCTTGAAGTGGATTATGACTTATCAGATGTCATGTTTGTTGCCACCTCAAACAGCTTTAATATCCCAGGTCCATTACTGGATCGTATGGAAGTGATTCGTTTATCGGGTTATACCGAAGATGAAAAGCTGAATATCGCAAAACAACACTTAATTCCAAAACAAGTGAAGCGTAACGGTTTAAAAGAGTCTGAGGTTGAGATAGCAGACAGTGCGATTATTGGTATTATTCGTTATTACACACGCGAAGCGGGCGTTCGTAACTTAGAACGTGAAGTATCAAAACTATGCCGTAAAGCGGTTAAGAATATCTTGCTTGATAAAGGCACCAAAAAGGTACTTATCGACGATAACAACCTTGAAGAATTCTTAGGTGTACAACGCTTTGACTATGGTAAAGCAGAAGATGGTGACCGCATTGGCCAAGTAACGGGCCTTGCGTGGACTGAGGTAGGTGGTGATTTACTGACTATCGAATCTGCTGCCGTACCGGGTAAAGGCAAACTAACTTATACCGGTTCTTTGGGCGATGTAATGCAAGAGTCAATTCAGGCAGCGATGACGGTCGTTCGTAATCGTGCTGAGAAACTACGCATTAATAGCGACTTTTACGAAAAGCGTGATATTCATGTGCATGTACCTGAAGGCGCAACACCAAAAGATGGCCCAAGTGCGGGTATTGCCATGGTGACAGGCTTAGTATCGAGCTTAACTGGGAACCCTGTACGCTCTGATGTCGCCATGACTGGTGAAATTACACTTCGCGGTGAAGTATTACCAATTGGCGGCCTTAAAGAAAAGCTACTTGCAGCACATCGTGGTGGAATTAAAACTGTTATTATTCCAAAAATTAACGAACGTGACTTAAAAGAGATCCCTGATAACGTATTAGAGGGCCTTGAAATTCACCCAGTTACTTGGATTGATGACGTTTTAAAACTGGCTTTAAAGCACCCAGTTGAGAGTTTTTCTGTCGAAACTGAAAAAAACCAGTAAAAAACCGCAAAAAAGTGCATTTAGGGGCTTTTCAAATACCAAAGGTATGATAAGTTAAGCACTAGTTTTCAAGCCTAGGCCTTATGTGGCCTAGGGTTGAGAAAAATATAATAAACTGAGCATAAACTTAATTTGCTCATAAATTTTCAAAACAGTGATGTTAATTTAAAAACAATCGCTCTTGATAATAACAATGAAAGAGGATGATATTGTGAATAAATCTCAATTAATCGATCAAATCGCAGCTGATGCTGACATTTCTAAAGCGGCTGCTGGTCGTGCACTAGATTCATTCATCGAGGCTGTTTCAGGCGCTCTTAAAGATGGCGATTCAGTAGCGCTAGTTGGCTTTGGTACTTTCTCTGTACGTGAGCGCGCAGCACGTTCAGGCCGTAACCCGCAAACTGGTGAAACTATCCAGATTGCTGCAGCAAATATTCCTTCTTTCAAAGCAGGTAAAGCGCTGAAAGACGCAGTAAACTAATCAACACACGATTAGTTAGGTGAAAGATACTTAATTGCACTTAGATCAAATTAAGTATCTTAGCGCCAGTTACTTCAAGTGGAAAAGCGTATCTGGTAAGATACGCTTTTTTTACATGAGCAGGGTTGATACCAAGCCGCAATGATACTTCATTAAGCTAATTGGTATAATTTTTACCTGATCAGAATAGAGATAAATAAATGCTTGAGAAAATCAGAGAAGGTTCGCAGGGACCTGCAGCCAAAATTATTTTAGGCGCGGTGATTTTATCTTTTGCTTTAGCTGGGATTGGTGGTTATTTAGGACAAACCACAGAGCAGCCCGTTGCAGAAGTAAATGGAGTTAAAATTAGCCAAACCGAGTTCAGCCGTGCGTACCAAAACGAACGCAGCCGTTTAGAGCAACAATTTGGTGAATACTTCGCACAAATCGCTGCCGATCCAAATTACATGGCGCAAATTCGTCAAGGTGTCATCGACCGTTTAGTACAACAAGAATTGCAAACTCAACTAGCGGCAGAATTGGGTCTTCGCGTCAGTGATGAAAGTATTCGTAAAGCTATTTTAGAAATGCCTTACTTCCAAGTTGGCGGCCAATTTAGCAATGACCGTTACTTACAAGTTATTCGTCAAATGAACTTCCAACCAGACGCTTTTCGTGAGTATTTACGTGAAGATATGACACGCAGCCAATTGGTTGGTGCAGTGGCGGGCAGTGATTTTGTTTTAGAAAACGAATTAAATAATACTGTAGCGCTGCAACAACAAACACGTAGCATTGATTATGTGGTTGTTGATAAAGAGTCTTTGCAAGAGGGTATTGAAGTCACTGAGCAAGAGATTGCGGATTACTACGACTTAAACCAACCGCAGTTTTTGTCACCAGAGCAAGTATCGGTAAGCTATATTGACCTAAATGCAGCAAATCTTGAATTAGATTCAAGTGTCTCTGAAGATGACGTAAAAGCATACTATGACCAAAACAGCGCACAATACGTTGAGCCTGAAAAACGTCGTGTTTCGCATATCTTAATTGATAACAGTGAAGATGATGATGCCGCAAAAGCGAAAGCTGAAGAGCTATTAACACAGCTTAATAACGGTGCCGATTTTGCTGAATTAGCTGAATCATCATCTGATGATGTTGTTAGCGCTGAAATGGGCGGTGACTTAGATTGGATTGAACGCGACATGATGGACCCCGCGTTTGAAGACGCAACTTATGCTCTTGAAAATAAAGGTGACATATCAGGCGTTGTAGAATCAGAATTTGGTTATCACATCATTAAGCTTACTGACATCCAAACACAGCAAGTAAAACCGTATGCAGACGTAAAAGATGAACTTCGCGCTGAACTTGAACGCTCTAAGAAAGTTAATGCGTTTTATGAGAAGCAAACTCAAATGGGTGAACTTGCGTTTGAAATTTCAGATACTTTAACAGATGCTGCAGATGTAGCTGGCGTAGAAGTACAAAAAACGGAACTTGTTACACGTAATGCGTTACCTGAACCGCTAAACAACCCTCAAGTAGTTGCTGCCATTTTCTCACCTGAAGTGTTAGAAGATCGCATGAACTCAGAAGTGATTGAAGTCGGTGATGAGCATGCTATCGTTGTGCGTGTAAATGATCATAAAGCGGCTACAACTAAACCGCTAGAAGACGTTTCTGAGCAAATCAAAGCAACATTAGTAGCACAAAAAGCATCGGAACTTGCTAAAGAAAAAGCACGTACTCTGTATGCTGATATTGAAGCTGGAAAGAGCTTAAATGATGTAGCAACGGCTGAAGGACTAACTGTTCGTCAAGAAGCTGCGCTTGCTCGTCAAGCTTATACGGTGTCGCCTGCAATTGTTCAACAAGCATTTAAAATGGCACACCCTGAAGATAAGCCAGTTGTTGATGTTGTTGACCTAAGCAATGGTGATACAGCAATCGTTGCATTAAAAGCTGTTAATGAAGCACCTAAAGCTGAAATTAATGAGCAACAAAAGCAAAATATCACCATGGCTCAAGTGAATAAAAACTACATGGTATTTATTGCTGCACTTAAAGCGCAAGCTGATATTCAGGTACCAAAAGTGGTTCAAGCTGCTGAATAAGTAGCAAAACGACTTAAGTAAAAGGCGCCTCTGGCGCCTTTTTTGTTACCACAGAGAAGGAGTAATTATGCAATATAGTTTTATTGAGCAACTGCCGAGTGCCGAAGAATACTGTGAAATGCGCCGCAAAGCGGGTTTGTCGGCTCGTTCACTCGCGGCGGCTAGAGCAGGTTTACCAAATTCTCTTTATGCTATTTGTATCCGCAAAGACGAAGAGCTGATTGGTATGGGGCGTGTAATTGGCGATGGTGGTTGTAATTTTGAAGTGGTTGATATTGCTGTGGCACCTGACTACCAGGGGCAAGGCTTAGGCAGAGTGATTATGAAACATGTTGACCGTTACATTGAATCGGCAGCCTTTGAGGGCAGCTATGTCACAATGGTGGCTGATAAACCAGGTTTTTACGAAAAGCTTGGCTACAAGTTTGTCGCGCCACAAAGCCAAGGGATGTATAAAAAGTTTTGAGTATCGTAGACAAACATAGCGCAGAGCATTACACATGGGGTAACAATTGCGACGGTTGGCATTTGGTAAAGTCTAATGCACTGAGTGTAATTCAAGAACATGTTCCTGTGGGTGGAGCTGAAGTAAAGCACTACCACAAGCATGCAGAGCAATTTTTCTTCGTGCTTAGTGGTTGTGCCACTATCGAGCTTGATGGGCAAATACACCAACTGACTGCGCAACAAGGTTTGCATGTAACTGCTGGCCGAGTTCATCAGCTAACTAATCAAGGTACTGAACCATTACATTTTATCGTTACATCAACACCACCAAGCCATGGTGACAGAATTGATGTGTAAAAGCCGAGGGGAAAGAGTAAGGTTAATTGAGTGATCAAATCACCCTCATAGGAGGCGTTTTAACGCCGAACCAAACTGATAGCTGACAGCTCACTATCAGCAATTCAACAGCTTCTGTGTTACTTTTGATTGTGGATCTTGGAAGATTGACTCAGTTTGCCCGTACTCAACAATTTCACCATGATCGAGTACCACGAGTTGGTCGCTAATATGGCGGACTAAACTTAAATGATGCGTAATCAGTACATAGCTCAAGCCCGTATCTTTTTGTAAACGTAGTAATAAGTTTACCGTTTGTGCGCGTACAGATGGATCTAGAGACGACAAAGCCTCATCGAGAACTACAACCTTAGGGTCTAGAATTAAAGCGCGTGCAAGCGCTATGCGTTGCAACTGGCCACTACTAAACATGTGTGGGTAATAATGCTGATGATCTAATAGCAAACCCACTTTTGCGAGAGTCTGCTTTATTTTTTCTTCACGTTCATCTTTGTTTAAATCAGTGTTGTACTGTAAGCAGTCATTGAGCATATCGCCAATAGTCAAACCAGGATTGAGTGAAGCTTCAGAGTCTTGGAATATCAATCTTATATGACGACAGTCGTTATCACGTAAGCCATCATTTTCAATAATATTACCGTCCAGTAAAATTTGCCCTTTGTCGGCATTGTCGGCTCCAGCAAGTAGCTTAGCAAGGGTGCTTTTGCCTGAACCTGTTTCACCAATAATCGCAATGGTTTCGCCTTGACTTAAGCAGAACGAAATATTTTTTAGTACTGAAAAGCGTTTACGTGAGAATAACCCTGCACGTAAATTAAAACTCTTTGATAACGCTTGAACTTTTAACAGAGGTTGCATTATTTCATCGCCTTAATGAGGGGGAAATGGCAAGCATAACTGTGGCTATGATGTTTAGTCAGCTTAGGTGTTACAACACATGCTTTTTGTGCTTGTGGACAACGAGGCCCCAAACGGCAACCTATAGGTAAGTGCTGCAAGGTCGGAATAGTGCCTTTTAATGCATAAAACGGCTCTTTGTGGGCAAGGCCTTGCTCATAATCAGGTAAGCTCTTCAAAAGTGCTTGAGTATACGGGTGGTGAGGCTGACTAAAAATACGATTAGTCGGGCCTGCTTCAACCATCTGTCCGCAATATAGAACGTGCATACCATGCGACCACTCGAAGATCTCTTCCAGTTCATGAGAGATCATTAGTATCGACATGTTTTTTAGCTGGTTTAAGCTCTTTAGTAACCTGAATACCTGTGCACGGGTGGTGCTTTCAAGTGCAGTTGTCGGCTCATCAGCGATAAGTAATTTAGGAGTACGGGCAATGGCCATCGCTATCATCACTTTTTGGCAGATCCCCTCAGAAAGTTCATGAGGGTAGCTGTCGAGCACCTTTTTATGATCTTTGATACCCACTTTGTGGATCAATGCTTTTACTCTGTCTCTACGTTGTCTATTACGCTTTAAAAAAAAGCCACTGGTCGCTTGTGCGGGCAGGGTTTCAGCTATTTGATCAAATATTTTGGCTGTAGGGTCAAGACAGCGGCTGGGGTCTTGGTAGATCATCGCAATATCTTGACCGACTAGCTTCCTGCGTTGTTCTGTCGACAAGCGCATTAAATCAACGCCGCGCCAATGCATTCTATCTGCTGTGATATGCCAGCGCTTATTTAAAACTCCAACAATCGCTTTTGCAATTAAGCTTTTTCCTGAGCCAGATTCACCGACAAGAGCATGAACCTCGCCTTCTTTTAATGTTAAGCTGACCTTATCAACTGCACGAATTACTGTGTCAGAAGTGCGTAACTCTATCGTGAGATTGCGAATATCGAGTAATTGCATAGTTATTCAGCCTTACGTTCTTTAAGCACTTGGCGCAGACCATCACCTACTAAATTGGTAGACAGGACCGCTAGAAATAATAATACGCCTGGCAGGCCAACAGTCCAAGGGGCAAGATAAATTAAACCTAGGTTTTCAGCTAAAATTGCTCCCCATTCTGTAGTCGGAGGTTGTGCACCTAGCTTTAAAAAACCTAGCGCTGAAATATCGAGTATTGCTGTCGACAAAGCCATGGTAAAAATAACCACGATATGTTCGTAAATATTTGGAAAAATACCACGTGCTAAAATATGCCAATTAGATGCGCCGTCGAGTTTAAAAGCGGTAATGTAGTCTTTGCTTAGCTCTTCAACAATTAAATTCCTTACTGAATGAATAAATTGTGGTAATAAGGCTAAGATAATCGCCCAAACTGTATTCATTAAACCAGGGCCAAGAATTGCGATGATAATTATCGCCAGTAACAGTGATGGGATAGATAACGTGATATCGAGTAAGTGATTCAAAAAGCTTGAGCGAATACCATGACTAATACCAGCAAATGTACCGACTAATACACCTATAACAGTGGTAATTAGTGCAGCAACAACAGATAGGCCAAAGGTATAAGTTGCCCCGTTCATTAAACGTGACAATACATCTCGGCCTAAATCGTCAGTACCTAACAAAAACCTAACATCGCCAGCATCATGCCAAGAAGGAGGTAGTAATAAAGCATCGCTATGCTGCTGATTCACGCCGTAAGGCGCAAGGAGTGGAGCGGATGCAGCAAGTAATGCAAGTGCTATAAACAGCCACAAACCAACTAGTGCAGGGTGATTTGTTTTAAACTTTCGCCAAAACCGCGCTAGTGGCGATTTATTCGACTCTTCAGAGAATAAATTAAACTTTGCCATGTGCTTGGTTCCGCGATAATGGATCGAATAACGTATATGTTAGTTCGGCGACTATGGTAGCCAAAATAACAAACATAGACACAGCGAGTAAGCCACCTTGAATAGCTGGGTAGTCACGTTGATAAATACTGTCGATTAGCCAGCGACCAATACCTGGCCAAGAGAAAATAACTTCCGTTATCATTGCCAGCGTTATCAAGGTACTAAACTGTAGACCAATTTGCTTGATTACAGGCAGTAATGCATTACGTAGTGCATGGTGAATAATTAATTGCGCACGGTTTAAGCCTTTTGCACGGGCTGTTTTAATATAGCTTTGATCGAGCACTTTGAGCATTGAATCACGGGTAAAGCGAACCAATACTGTTGTTGGATACATGGCTAACACGATGGTTGGTAAGGTCAAGTGATGCAGCGCATCTAAAAATGCCATGCCATGATAAGGGAAATCATCGGCAATAATGTCAATGAGGATAAAGCCCGTAACGGGCTCTACTTCGTAGAGTAACCCCATTCGGCCTGACATTGGAAACCAGCCTAATTGTAGTGAAAACACCATAATTAGTAATAGAGCTAGCCAAAATACAGGCATTGAATAGCCAACTAAGGTTCCTGAGTTAATTAATTTATCGGGCCAACGTTTATAATAAGCCGCCGCTAATATTCCGCCAGGTACACCCACTAACACAGACACAATAAGTGCGTAGGTGCTTAGTTCAAGAGTAGCAGGAAACAAATCTATAATATGCGCAAAGACACTTTCTCCCGATGCAAAAGAGATGCCCCAGTCACCCTGCATAATCCGTTCTAAAAATGCAAAATATTGTATTACATAATTTTCGCTAAAATGAAACTTCGCTTCAAGTGCATTTGTTTGAGAAAAAGTACTATTAGTAACGCCACTCAAGTTGGTCAGTGCATCACCTGGGAATAAAAAGCTTAACGAAAAAGTGAAGACACTCAATGTTAACATCATGAATAATAATAGCGCTAAACGGCGAAGAATATAGTCCAGAATCATTACTCTTTCCTCGCGTTAGCCAGTGAGATGCCTCCAAAGGGGCTTAGGCTAATACCTTTAACGTCACTACTTGCCGCTTGAAAGCGCATTCCATGTGCAATCGGCAATATCGGCATTTCTTGAACAATTATTCGCTGTGCTTGGTTATAAAACTGTTTTCGTTTTTCTAAGTCAGTGGTATCAAGAGCCTGAGTAAGTAGTAAATCGAATTCAGGATTACACCAGTTAGCGGGGTTTTTACCACTAAAAGTAGCAGTACAACTTAGTAACGGGCTCATAAAGTTATCAGGGTCAGGCGTATCGGCTGCCCATCCCAGTAGTACACTGTCGTGACGATGCTCACCAATGCGTTGTAAAAAAGTGTTCCACTCGTATTCTACAATGCTGACATTAACGCCAATTTTACGTAAATCACTTTGCATTAATTCAGCCATTTTACGTGCATTTGGGTTGTAAATTCGGCTTACTGGCATGGCCCAAATATTCATATCAAAGCCATCTTTATAGCCCGCTTCGGCAAGTAAAGTTTTAGCAAGCTCAGGGTTAAACTCGGGCATCGCTTTTTGTGCTTCAAAGGCCCACGATGCTGGAGGCAATAATGATTGTGCTTTTATGCCGTTACCGTAATACACAGCTTGCATAATTTTGTCGACATCAATGGCGCTTGCGAGGGCTTGTCGAACACGCACATCATCAAACGGCGGACGTTCCGTATTGAAGGCCCAGTAACCAATGTTGAGGTTTTGCTCTTTTTGAACTTTGATATCTTCACGTTGTGACAAAATACTGAGTTGTGCACTACTTGGGTGCGCAGTCACATCGCATTCTTTAGTGAGCATTTTCGCAACCCTTGTTGTCCCATTTGGTGTAATGTCATACACCAATTGTTCAAGCACAACGGGATGTTTCCAATAATCAGGGTTACGATAGTAACGAATTAAGCGGTCACGACGGTATTCTTTATATACATAGGGACCTGTACCAACAGGGTATTGATCAAACAGGTTCTCTTGTTTGCGATCTTTGAGCTGCATAGCATATTCTTTCGATAGCACAACAGCAAAATCCGTGGCCAAATTTGCTAAAAAGCTACTTTCAGCGTTGTATAATTCAAACCGAACTTGGTAATCAGAAACGCGTACAATACGGCGAATTAATTGATCAATTCCGACACTTTGAAAATATGGGTAGTTAGCATCACCAACAAAATGGTAAGGATTGTAAACATCGAATAGGCGACTGAAGGTAAAAATAACATCATCAGCATTAAAGTCTCGGGTCGGTGTAAAGTACCGAGTAGTATGAAATTTTACCCCTTTACGGAGCATAAATGTGATGGCTTTACCATCAGGACTTATTTTCCAATCAGTGGCAAGCTCGGCCTGAAACTCAGCAGAGACAGGGTCGATGCTGAGCAAGCGGTCGTATAGCTGATTAGCAATAATATCGATAGTCGAACCAGTGGTTGTCACTTGCGGATTAAACGACACGGGGTTAGCTTCAGCGCAATACACTAAGCCTTGGTTTTTTTGTTCTGTGGTTTTTTCTTCGCTATCTAGGCAGCCTACTAAGCACACCAAAGACAAAGCAAGTAACGGTTTAAACACCTGATTAGCCTCTAACTATTGCTGCTGATCTAATAAATTGTATTTTTTCAAATAGCCACGTAATTGATGATACGTCAATTCTAAGTGTTCTGCAGTTTTCTTTTGATTAAATTGACTATATTCCAGTGCCTTTTTTATCACATCAATTTCAAAGTCATTTGATAGCTGTTTTAAATTACAAGGAAATTGAATGTCGGGCTTATTGAGTGTCACAGCATCTTGATTTTGTAATGTGGCAATAGGCGCTGCTTCAACGTTTGTAACGGGGGCACTACTCACTGCTGCTTTGACACGTTGCTTGGGTCTAAATTTACTTGCAAATGGATCTAAAATAATCTGGTGAACGGGAATATGCTCATTGCCATGACGGTATAAGCTTCGTTCAACTACATTTTTTAATTCGCGAATGTTACCTGGCCATTCATAGGATTGCAGCGTTTCGATGGCGCTACGCGTAAAGCCACTGAATAATTCCCACTCGAGGTCGCGGGCCATATTTATTGCAAATTGCTCTGCAAGCAGCATGATATCCTCTTGGCGTTCGCGCAGTGGGGGCAGGGTAATAACATCAAAAGCAAGACGGTCGAGTAAATCGCTTCTGAATTCGCCTTGTTCAGCAAGGGTCGGCAAGTCTTCATTGGTTGCGCAAACTAGGCGAGTATCGACTTTAACAGTTTGCTTACCACCAACGCGTTCAAATTCGCCATATTCAATTACGCGCAGGAGTTTTTCTTGTACCATGGCTGAGGTATTGGCTAATTCATCAAGGAATAATGTGCCGCTATTGGCGCGTTCAAATCGGCCTTCATGACGTTTGCTGGCACCGGTGAATGCGCCGCTTTCATGACCAAACAGTTCACTTTCAAGCAGGTTCTCATTCAGTGCTGCACAATTAAGCTTTATATAGTTTTGTTCCCAACGTTTAGATAAGAAATGTAAACGCGCAGCAATCAGTTCTTTACCTGTACCGCGCTCACCAATAATAAGTACAGGCTTATCAAGACTTGCCAATTGTGAAACTTGATCAAGTACGCTTAAAAAGCTGTCAGATTGGCCGAGTAAATTATCCTGTTGGCGAAATTGGCTCATATTCCCTAACTCTTAGTCATTTTTACTAAGATCTAGTGTATTTCATTATTTGTGAGAACTAAAGGAATTTATAAATTTAGTTTAACTGTTTGAATGTATTGAGTTATTCTACATCTATAAAAGTTGGCAAGCATATTGATACTAGAGATACCAACTGATTAAGTTAAAACACCAAAGAGGTAAATGTTATGGGAATTTTTTCACGTTTTGCAGACATCGTTAATTCTAATATCAATGCCATCTTAGATAAAGCAGAAGATCCAGAAAGAATGGTTCGCCTGATCATCCAAGAGATGGAAGATACATTAGTAGAAGTTCGCTCTACGTCAGCAAAAACACTTGCTGAGAAAAAGGAGCTAGTACGTCGCGTTGAAACTTTGAAAGTTCAAGTTGCAGACTGGCAAGAAAAAGCTGAATTAGCGCTCAGTAAAGACCGTGATGATTTAGCACGTGCAGCACTGATTGAAAAGCAAAAATCAGCAGATGCAGTGGCAGCAGTTGAAACAGAGCTTGAGCATGTAGAGTCTCACATCGAAAAACTACAGCAAGAAGTAAGTACGTTACAAGAGAAGCTAGCAGATGCGAAAGCGCGTCAAAAAGCAATCATCTTACGTCAACGTTCTGCTGAGTCACGTCTTGAAGTGAAAAAAGCACTCGACAGCTCAAAAGTTGAAGATGCTTTAAACCGCTTTGAGCGTTACGAAAACAAGATCGATGGTCTAGAATCACAAATAGAGTCTTATGATCTTGGTAAAAAATCATTATCAGACGAAATTGCTGGCCTTCAGCAAGACGAAAAGATTGATGATGAGCTAGCTGAGCTTAAGAAAAAATTAGCAGATAAAAAATAATAAAATGGGGGCGTGTCCCCCAATGCTTAAACACATAACGGATTGACAGGAGAGAATTATGTTCGATGCAGAAGTTTTGATGGCACCCATTATTGTATTTATGGTGGTTGTTGCCCCACTTTGGCTTATTTTACATTACCGTAGTAAAAAACAAGTGAGCCAAGGTTTAAGTGAACACGAACATCGCCAGCTGTTAGAGCTTGCACAAAAAGCAGATAAAATGGCCGAGCGTGTTGAAACATTAGAAGCCTTACTTGATCAAGAGGCTCCACAGTGGAGACGTAAAGTATGAGTACTAAACGCGAATTATTCAGAGACGCAGAGCGTGGTAAAATAGCCGGCGTGTGCGCGGGTATCAGCGACTACTTTAACATGGAGCTTTGGCTGGTACGTATTTTAGTTGTGACGGCAGTATTATTATCTGGCGGTCCATTTATTGTGGTTGCTTACATTGCTGCGTGGTTTATTTTAGATAAAAAACCAGCCGAAAAAACAGTTAAAAACGCAGATAGCATTCACCAGGACCCGCTTGAAGTAAAATTTAAGGTATGGCAAAAAGGGGAGCCACCTCGCCGTGCATTACAAGACTTAAAAGATCGTCTTGCTCGAGTTGATGGTCGTTTACAAGAGATGGAACGCTATGTCACATCAACAGAGTTTACGGTTAGCCGTGAAATCAACAAACTTTAAAGGATATAAACGCACCTTGTTTGCATCGTGAAATCAAGTGCAAATGAGGTGCCAGACATTGTATGAGCCAATCATTTGCAAAGAACACCTTCAATTCGTTAAAAAATAAAGCACAAAAAGCGCTTCATCGTAGTTTAGATCAACACGTGAAGTTAGCCGTCACAGGGTTAAGTGGCAGCGGCAAAACTGCATTTATTACCGCCTTGGTTAAACATTTAACCAGCCAAGCTGACGATAAAAACTTACCCTTTTTTGATGTGATGCGCGAAAAGCGCCATATCGCTACAAAAATAGTGCCACAGCAAGCACTGACAATTCCGACATTTGAGTACACGAATGCATTATCGGCGTTGTTACCTGTTGAAGGTGAGCCATCATGGCCTGCATCCACAGAGCGTATAAATACCTTACGTTTGGCAATTAAATACCAAAGTAACTCAGGGCTGCGTGGTCATTTTGCACCGCAATCAACACTTTATTTAGACATTATTGATTACCCCGGTGAGTGGTTACTTGATTTGCCAATGCTGGAGCAATCATTTGCTGATTGGTGTGAGTCACAATACTCTCTCTTGCAGCAAACAGCCCGTAACGAGAAGGCTAAGCCATTTTTAACCGCCCTTGCTGAACTTGATTTATCAGCCAATGTTGATGAAAGCAAGCTGGCTGATATCGCAGCGCTTTATCAAAAGCTATTGGTTGGCCTTAAAAAAGACACCAAACTTGCCATGTTGCAACCTGGTCGCATGCTGATGCCCGGTGAGCTAAAAGGAGCGCCGTTACTGCAGTTTTTCCCAGTTGCGAATGTACCTGACGACATAACCGAAGGGTCAAACTTAGCGCATCTTAAAAAGCGCTATAAAGCCTATATAAAAGAGGTTGTAAAACCTTTTTACGAGCAGCATTTCCGTCATTTTGACCGACAAATTGTGCTGGTGGATGTGCTCAGCGCATTGAATGAAGGCAGCGAAACGCTGCATGAGCAAAGCCGCGTTATTAACCAGTTGCTGGCGCATTTTAATTATGGTGAAGCCAGCTTCTTTAAACGTTTGTTTAAACCAAACATCGATAAGTTACTGTTTGCAGCGAATAAGTCGGACCATATTAGCGCTCAATATCATAAAGATTTAGCACTATTGCTCGATTCAATCGTGCATGACCAAACGAATCATTTGAAGTTCGAAGGCGTGCAAATTGAAACCATGGCTATGTCATCTATCTGCGCTACAGAGCCGCGCCAAGTAGCAGAAAAAGGCCAGCAGTTAGCCTGTATTTATGGCAAGCCTTTAGGCGAGCAAGAATGGCTGACGTATTTACCACCACAGCCACCATCACGCCTTCTCAACAAACAAGAGTGGCCAAAACAGGGATTTGAGTTCTTATCGTTCTCGCCACTTCCATGCCCTGATAAACGGTTAAGGCATATTCGTTTAGATCATGTCATGCAGTACCTGATAGGAGACAAACTAACATGAGCGAGCATACAAAAGAGATGAACTTTCAGGCAGGTCGCCGTATTTCAAGCTCTGCGAGCAATGAAGAGCCTAAAAATGAGCTAACCATTGCGAAAGTAATAGAGAATGCTGAGTTCGTCGAAGATGCCGAAGTATTGCAAGACGACATTGAGTTAGAACCCGTGTATAAAAAGTCGAAATGGCAAACCCTAAAAGGGGTATTTGTTGTTAGCTTTTTAGTTTTAGTGTTACTTGAGTTTGCAATGTCGCTGTTTGTGACGTTTCAGCAATCAATTATTCTTGGTTCGGTGTATTTAACGGCTGTTCTCAGTGGTGTGCTATTAATTGCCCGTGTTATCTGGCGTGAGTACCGCATGCTGAGAAGCCTGAAGCGCAACCAATTACACCGCAGCGAGGCCGACCGCTTACTTAATAGCGAGCAAGTAGGTGAAGCACTGCCGTGGCTTGAAAAGCTTAATAAACATCAAGCGTTAACAGGCTTTGAAAACTTCAAGCAGCAAATTGCGAGTCATCATACCGATAAAGAAATCATGACCTTATACGCCGATAGTTTATTGGTGAGCCAAGATCAGCAAGCAAAAAAACTGATTAACCGTTTTGCGACTGAGTCAGCTTTGTTAGTTGCCCTCAGTCCACTGGCTCTAGTGGATATGATGGCCGTGTTATGGCGTGGAACTAAGCTCATTGAGCAAATTGGCCGTATTTACGGTATTGGTTTTGGTTACGCAAGCCGTATTAAATTGTATCGCTTATTGGTGAAGCAAGTGTTGTTTGTTGGCAGTGCAGAGTTGGTATCTGATCTAGCTGCCACGGCACTAAGTGCTGAATTGCTGGGGAAATTGTCGGGCCGTGCAGCACAAGGGTTAAGTGCAGGTATTTTTACTGCGCGCATAGGCTATAAAGCGATGGAACTAAGCCGTCCGTTACCTCGCTTGGAACATAAACGCAGCTTGCTAAAAGAAACCGCCAATAGTATTGCCCGTAAAATTGCTTCACGCACCAGTGATAAAGAGACCGAAAACACAAAATGACAACTTTTGTGTACAGTTAATAAAAATGGCTGAGTGATATTTAGCCATCTGAGCATCCGGCATGCTTGTGCATTGTGGGTATCTACGTTTTATTTATGAGTATGAAGTACTGATAATAAAAACGAGAACACACAATGACTAAGCATCACTTACATACACAATGTATTCATGGTCCAGAAAAACCAAATGACCCACATGGCGCACTCAGTGCGCCGCTTTACCAAACCTCTACCTTCGCATTTGCTAATGCCGCTCAAGGTGCAGCCCGATTTGCTGGCGAAGAGCAGGGCTTTATTTATACCCGTTTAGGTAATCCGACAACGCAAGATCTTGAGCAAAAAGTAGCTCAGTTAGAAAACTGTGAAGCAGCGGCTGCAACAGCGACAGGTATGGGAGCCGTCTCTGCGTCTGTACTTAGCTTTTTACAACAAGGTGACCATCTAGTGGCATCTAGCGCGCTATACGGTTGTACCTTTGCATTTTTTGCTCACATGTTGCCGCGCTTTGGGATCGAAGTCACTTTTGTTGATATGACTAACGAAGCTGAACTACGTGGCGCGGTTAAAGCAAATTCAAAAATGATTTTTGCAGAAACACCAATCAATCCGACCATGGCAGTGCTTGATTTAAGTTTAATTGCCGACGTTGCCAAGCAGCATCAACTGATAAGCGTTATCGACAATACCTTCTTAACACCTTTGCTACAGCAACCTACTTCGTTTGGCATTGATATTGTGGTGCACAGTGCAACTAAATATCTTAATGGCCACGGTGATGTGGTGGCAGGGCTTGTGTGTGGTACAGAGGAACATATCAACCTGATAAAAATGACGGTATTAAAAGATATTGGTGCAACGATTAGCCCTCATGATGCATGGTTAATTAATCGCGGTTTAAAAACTCTCGCTGTACGAATGGAGCGCCACTGCGCGAGCGCCCAAGTCGTCGCTGAATATTTAGAGCAACACCCGTTAGTGAGCCAAGTATATTACCCAGGGCTTAAATCACACCCGGGTCATAAATTTATTGGCTCACAGATGAAAGCGCCCGGTGGTGTAATTGCCTTTGAAATAAAGGGCAGTCTAGAAGATGGTGAAACATTTATAAATAACACGCAACTTTGCACCCTTGCGGTCAGTTTAGGGGATGCTGAAACCCTCATTCAACACCCTGCATCAATGACCCATTCGCCTTATACACCTGAAGAAAGAGCAGCCGCAGGTATTAGTGATGGCCTAATTCGCTTATCAGTTGGTTTAGAAGATGTTAACGATGTAATTAACGATCTTAAAACTGCATTTACATTCATTGGTTAGTGTGTAATTTAAAGTTTACAGAAATTTAGCTCTAAACCCCTTTGTTTTCTGGTTATGTAAACTTATTGATTTTTTGTTGTATTTTTAAGTTTACATATGGGTTGTTTTTGAAAGTCTCGAAAACAACCCTAGCTATTAAACTTTTGCTTACTTTTAAATAGTATCAACCAACAAGTTAATGAAACTCTGATCGATGCTGATCACGATTTAACGAAGAAGGTTATTATGGCTAAAGCAAGTAATTACACCTCCAAGCAACCTGATGAAAATGGGGTTATCCATTGGAGCGAAGAAGAAAATAAAATATGGTCTGAGCTCGTTGCTCGCCAACTCGCTTGCATCGAAGGTAAAGCCTGTGATGAATATTTAGCAGGTCTCAAGAAAATCAATTTACCAACAGATCGTATTCCACAACTTAGCGAACTCAACGAAGTGCTACTCGAAACTACGGGCTGGCAAGTTGCGCCTGTTCCGGCACTGATTGATTTTGATGAGTTCTTTCGTTTATTAGCAAACAAGCAGTTCCCAGTTGCGACGTTTATTCGTAGTCGTGAAGAGTTTGACTACTTACAAGAGCCAGATATCTTCCATGAGATTTTTGGTCACTGCGCCATGCTAACTAACCCTGCATTTGCTGAGTTTACTCACAAATACGGCCAGTTAGGCTATGCCGCTGAAAAGAAAGATCGTGTTTATTTAGCGCGTCTTTACTGGTTTACTGTTGAGTTTGGTTTGATGCAAACTGAGCAAGGCCTGCGTATCTATGGTGGCGGTATTTTATCGAGCCCTGGCGAAACACAGTATGTATATTCAGATAAGCCAGAAATCAATGCAATGGATGTATTAGATGTGCTTCGTACACCTTATCGTATTGATATAATGCAACCTGTGTACTACACCATAAGCTCAATCAATGACTTATTCGATATTTCACAAATGGATATCATGTCGCTGGTGAGTAAAGCAAAAGAATTAGGGCTACATGAGCCAAAGTTTCCACCTAAAGAAAAATTAGCAAGTTAAGGATTTACAATGTCTTCATTAAGCACACAAAAGTGTGAAGCGTGTCGTGCGGATGCGCCGAAAGTATCTGATGCTGAATTAGCAGAATTGATTAAAATGATCCCTGATTGGGTTCCTGAAGTGCGCGACGGCATTATGCAATTAGAGCGTGTTTACAAGTTTAAAAACTTCAAGCAAGCACTTGAGTTCACAAATAAAGTGGGTGATATGGCCGAAGAGGAAGGTCACCACCCAGGTCTTTTAACCGAGTGGGGTAAAGTAACCGTTACTTGGTGGAGTCATTCAATTAAAGGCTTACACAAAAACGATTTTATTTGTGCTGCTAAAACAGATGACGTATTTGCTGCATTATAAAAAGTATCTCTAAAACTTTTAAAGGCGTAATCGCAAGATTACGCCTTTTTGCTTTTGCAAAGGGGAAAAAGTAACATGATGAGAGTTTTAAGGAATACGATGAAAAATAAAAATTTATTAATTTCTACTCTGTTTATTTTTTTACCGCTTATCGATAGTTTGTTTGTTCCTCAAGTGTTTGGTATTCAATGGCATAGCCCCAAAATGATGTATCAGATAGGGGTTTATCTGATGTTTATAAAATTACTTATGGTGATAGTGGGTATTTTTATCCTTCTTAAACATGAAAGATTACTCTATCAAGATACAAAACCTATTCGTTTGATTCGGCTGTTATCTTTTATCTTCGCAGGGTTGCAAGTGGTGATAATGGCATCTGTTTGTTTTTGGTATTTAGTGGCAGGCACTCAGGCAAAGCATTTTAAGCAGCAACAACATATTAATGTTTTTACCGCAGATTATGGTGTTTTTGCTGATGTTTACCATCACTTTACTTATCTTTGTTATGACAAACAGGGTTTTTATCATCAAGAACCAATAGCTTCTTTACAATGGCTAGGGGAATTTAGTTTTACTGTGAATCAAGATGAATTAATTATTCATCATGAAGATAGCTTGGGTGAGCACAGCAAACATATTTCACTGCAAGGTTTTAATTGCTCTTAATACAATTAACACCTTTGCTCTTATCAGATATTTCGTAAATTAATCTTTTTTCGTATTAAACATTTCATTTACATACATTGTTTCTATACTTTGTTTAAGCATCCTATCAAGGACTCTTAATGCAGTGGACGCAACGTTAAACAGAGAGAACGTTATGTTTACTAAGTTAAAGTTAAATACCCAGCTGTACCTAGCCTTTGGTGCAATGGTCCTTCTTCTTGGTGTTGTTAGTGTTGTTGCACTTATCGCACTTAATTCTGGATACGAAAATTTTGTAGATTATCGTGCAAATGCACGTGATAGTAATATTTCAGGTCGAATCCAATCAAATGTTTTAAGTCTTCGCTTAAGTGCTCTTAAGTACTTAAAGGATCAGAACCAAGCGAGTATTAATGAATTTACTAATCGCTATCAATTACTAAATGATCTCATCCAATCTGGAAAGCGGCAGTTTAATGATGCAAACAAAGTTAAAGCGATCACAACCATAGAGCAAGAGGCGTTAACTTATAAATCAGCCTTTGAAAAAATTGTTAACCTCATTAATAAGCGAAATGAAATTGTATCCAACATGCTTGATGCCAATGGTAAATATATGCGAGAGGGGATCAGTGAAATAATTCAATTAAGTATGCAAAAAAATGATGTTTCAGCTTTGTTTTACAGCTCACAAGTACAAGAGTCACTCTTATTAGGTCGTTTATATGCCGCTAAGTTTCTTGTCAATAACACGCAAGAAGAACTTAATAGGGCGAAACAAGAGTTTACAGTTTTATTGGACAAACTAGAGAGTTTGGCAAAAACAGTGAATGGCAATAAAGAGCAAACGTTACTCGCAGATATAAAACTCAGAAACAATGAATACATTGAAGGCTTAGTGCTCGTTAACGAAGCAATTAGCGAACGTAATAAAGTGATATCAGGTACCTTAGATAAAATAGGCCCTGCAATTGCCGAGCAAATAGAGCAAATAAAATTAGCAAGTCAAAATCGTCAAGATGAAATCGGTCCGATGCTACAAGCTAGCAGCAAAAATGCGATTAATACGATTTTAGTGTTTTCGCTAATTATTATTGCTGTAGGGATTTTCTTAAGTATTTTTATATCTCGGCTCATAAAAGCACCTATTGGTGGCGAGCCAAGCGAAATAGCTCGTATTGTTCAATCAATAGCACAAGGAGATTTAACCTATCGTTTTAGTCAGCAGGGTAATGAAACGGGTATCTATTTAGCGATGCGGGACATGGTGGCTAAACTTAATGAAATGGTCACTCAAATCAGTGACTCAACGACTCAAGTTTCGCAAACTTCGCAGGAGTTAACTACCATCACAACAAATTCTAAGACAGGTGCTGAACACCAATCAGACCAACTGACGCAAACAGCCACAGCAATGCATGAAATGTCTGCAACAATCAATGAAATAACCCAAAGTGCGCAATTAGCGGCAGAGGCAGCTACAAAAGCAGATAACGAGGTTTTAACAGGCACACAAGTGGTCTCGCAAACGCATGCTGCGATGGGAGAACTTGTAGAAACCATGCTTCATGTTAGTAAAACTATTGCTAATTTAGAGGCTGAGACAGAGTCTGTTGGCTCAATACTGGATGTGATCAGAGGGATAGCGGATCAAACTAATCTACTTGCTTTGAATGCAGCAATTGAAGCTGCAAGAGCAGGAGAGCAAGGGCGCGGGTTCGCAGTTGTTGCTGATGAGGTTAGATCATTAGCTAGTCGTACTCAACAGAGCACCGAAGAAATACAAGTAATGATTTCAAACTTACAAAATGAAGCGAAGAAATCAGTAGACTCAATGAAAGAAAATATGGTCAGTGTTGAGCAAACAGCAGAAAAAACAGAGCAAACAGGCAGCGTGCTTGAACAAATATCGCAATCAGTAGGGACCATTAAAGATATGAATGTACAAATAGCGAGTGCTTCTGAAGAGCAAAATGTTGTCAGTCAGCAAATTAGTGAAAGTGTACAGCATGTGAATGAGAAAGCTCATGAAACAATGGATGGAGCAGAGCAAGCTGCTGCTATTGCTGATGGACTGGCGCAAACAGCGCTGGAACTTGATCAGATTGTGAAGCAATTTAAAGTTGCTTAAAAGCACTTATTCAAGCCAGCTATTGCTGGCTTGAATAATGCTACATCGATTAAATCACAGAGATACAAGCTAGCTTTACTTGTTAATCTTTACGTGTGTCTAACATATCATCATGTTTTTCTAAATCCCAAGGAAGATCGCCTGGACTGTTATCTAAAAAGTGTAAATAGTTTTCAAATTGGTCGAGAATATCTTTCACAACATCATTTTCTTCAAAGCCATAAATATCGTATGACAACCCACCGCGACGTAAAAACACTTCCGCACGATAATACAGTTGCGATTCACCATCTGCAGCGGCGGGCTCGGCATATGCGAAGCCCGGTTTAACATGTTCGGTAAGCCTAATATCATATACAAAGTCGACATGGTGATGACGTGTTACTGTTAGATATGCCCGGCCAATATCACTGTCAATATCAACAGTGGCTTGCCAATTACGGTTAATTAGCTCGCTTTGCACTTCTTTCATAGCAGTTACAACAATCTCGTTTATAAATGCATGCACCTCTTGCTTATTAGGGTAATCAATCATTGCTTTTAAGCGATGTTTCCACAGAGAAAGGTCTAAATTTTTATTAATGAGCGTATGAGCTTGTAAACTCATATCTCGGTGGCCCTCAATACGAAGAGCACGCCATAGCCCCGCACAGGCAAGTAGCATAATAATAGCAAAGGGCAGGGCACTGGCTATGGTCATTGTTTGAAGTGCTTTAAGTCCACCTGCTAAAAGTAATACCGCAGCAACAGCACCTTCGAGTACAGCCCAAAAAACTCGCTGCCAAGCAGGGGTATGAATACTGCCGCCAGATGCTAATGAATCAATAACTAATGAACCCGAATCAGATGACGTCACGAAGAACGTGATAATCAAAATAACAGTTAAGAAAGAGGCAAATGATGAAAGCGGTAACGCATTGAATAATTGAAATAAAGCAACAGCGTGATTTGCTTCAACATCAGTAATAAGTGAATTTAACCCTTCGTTCATTATCAAGTTTAATGCTGTGTCACCAAAAATGGAAAACCATAAAAAAGTAAATAAACTAGGCACTAACATGACACCCACAACAAATTGCCTGATTGTTCTACCACGGCTTATTTTTGCTATAAACATGCCAACAAAAGGGGCCCAAGCGATAGTCCAGCCAAAGATAAATAGTGTCCAATTTCCTATCCAGTCACTGCGGGTATATGCTTGTAAGTTAAAGGTTCTTTCTACAATTCCACTTAAGTAGCTACCTGTATTTTGTAAAAATGATTCTAAGATATGGATACTTGAACCAACAAAAAATACAAACAACATTAACGTTATAGCGATAGCCATATTGAGTATAGATAGGCGTTTTACTCCCTTATCTAACCCCGCTACTACCGATAAAGTTGCAGCACCGGTTATGACGGCTATGGTGACAATTTGCACTGTAGTACTAATGGGAATACCTTCCCACAAATAATGTAAGCCAGCATTAATTTGCGTAACAGATAAGCCTAATGTGGTTGCAATCCCGAACAAGGTTCCCAAAATTGCAAATATATCGACGCAATGACCAATAGGGCCATGGATCTTATCACCAATTAGCGGGTATAAGGCTGAGCGAATGGATAATGGAAGACCATGGCGAAATGCAAAGTAGGCAAGAACAAGACCGACGACGCCATAAATTGCCCAAATGTGAAAGCCCCAGTGAAAAAATGCGATTTGCATCGCTTGCTTTGCTGCATCAATAGTTTCTGCTGCGCCACTAGGCGGTGAGGAATAGTGAAGCACAGGCTCTGCAACACCGAAGTAAAGAAGTGCCACACCATAGCCTGCCGAGAAGAGCATAGCAAACCACTCTAAAGAGCTATATTCGGGTTCTGCGTGAGCGGGGCCTAACTTTATATTACCCCAGCTAGAGGCTGCTATGGACACTATAAATACTAAGAATACCGCAACAGATAACATATAAAACCAGCCGAAGGTTTCTGTTATCCAAGATAGCGTTACTGAGAATGCTTTGCCTGCTTGTTCAGGATCACTGATTGTACCAAGCACAAGTAAAAAGATAATAGAGACTGCCGGTAAAAATACGGGTAGTAAAATAGTTGAGCGTAAGGTTTTTCTTGCCATAAATAAATCCTTTATTTTAAAGCTAACTTTAAGCGTACTTACCAACTACCTTATTGGATCAAACCATTAATAGCTAGTTATAAAGGATTGTTTTTAAATATATTGATTGCTTTTCCAATATTAAGGGGGAGTTAATAAAGATGTACTAAGCGCATCAAAAATAAGTGCATTAACGTTAACTGGTAGACTCTAATTTAGGAGTACACAACTCGTACTAGATAGTATAAATAAAGTAGCTCCTAATTTACTATTTTAAGCCTTCTTTTAAGGGGAGAATTTAAAGTTTACCTTGCACCTCAACTTCTTAACCTGTTTGTAATTGTTCGGCACCTCGGATAATAACTATATCGCCAGCACTAAAAATCACTTCAGTGAGGTAAGCAGTGGGTCAGAAGTAACGCCAAATAATAGCAAAGCAGATACACGATGAAACATATATGTGAAATAAGGTGTCACAATTTAAGCAAAAACTTAAATAGACGAGTATAAAAAAGCGCCAACCATTATGGCTAGCGCTGTTATGAAAACCTGCTATTGCAAGCAGTTACTCGTCAATTGAACGAAGGAGGGCATTAATACCCACTTTTTCGCGAGTTTGTTGATCTACTTTTTTTACGATGATGGCAGCGTAAAGGCTGTGTGAACCATCTTTTGAAGGCAATGAGCCTGGCACAACAACTGCACCGGCAGGTACACGACCGTAATGGATCTCACCTGTTTCACGGTCATAAATGCGCGTACTTTGGCTGATGTATACACCCATTGAGATAACGGCGCCTTCTTCAACAACAACACCTTCAACAATCTCAGAGCGTGCGCCAATAAAGCAGTTGTCTTCGATAATCGTAGGGTTTGCTTGCAGTGGTTCAAGTACGCCACCTATGCCTACACCACCAGATAAGTGTACGTTTTTACCAATTTGAGCACACGAGCCAACGGTTGCCCATGTATCAACCATGGTGCCTTCATCAACGTAAGCGCCGATGTTGACATAAGATGGCATGAGTACCACGTTTTTGCCTACGAAACTCCCTTTACGAGCAACCGCATTTGGCACAACACGCATGCCACCTTGTTGGAATTGCTCTGGTGTGTAGTCGCTAAATTTAAGTGGTACTTTGTCGTAGAATTGATTAACACCATCGTTCATTGGCTGGTTATCACGAATACGAAAAGATAATAGCACCGCTTTTTTCAACCATTGATGTACAACCCACTCACCACTGATTTTTTCAGCAACACGCGCAGCGCCGCTATCAAGTAGTTCAAGTGCGTCGACAATAGCTTGTTTCACGTCGCTTGATACCGTGCTTGGGCTGATGCTATCGCGGTTGTCCCAAGCGTTTTCGATCATGGTTTTTAAATCTGACATAAGGTCCTCTTATTCGGTTTCTGCGTTGAGTTTTTTACGCAATGCTTGATGAATTTTTGCTTGTTCTTCGTCTGTTAATGCTTGGTATTCGTTATTTGATACCACGAAGAAATCTTCTGCACGTTCACCGACAGTGGTGATCCGTGCGGCATGAATATGTAATAAGTGTGCTTGAAACACTTCGGCAATTTTCGTGAGTAACCCAGGAATATCCACTGCCTGAATTTCGATTAAACTGCGATCTTTTCGGGCATGCGGTCTAAGCACAATTTTGGGTTTAATATTAAAGTCTTTAAAACGCTGTGAGCGGTTCTTTTTAAAACGAATTTTCTTTTTAGGATCACTAATTGCGGCATCAAGTGCGCGTTTAATACCTTGCGCACGATTACTGGCAATTGGGTCGCCATTCACTTCCAGAATAACAAAACTAAATAGCACATAACCGTCTTTTGTCGTGAGGACTTGTGCATGTTGAATTTGTGCTTTTTTAGAGCCGATGACACTGACTAAACGAGCGAACAGCCCGCCTGAGTATGGACTATAAGCAAATACTTGCGTTCCCCCATGCATGGCGGTATCAGACACCATCACACTGGGCTGGCTTAAGTCCTCACAATTGAGTAAATGTTCGGTGTGCCATGAAATTTGTTGTTCACTAAAGGCAGTAAAGTAATTGGCTTTAAAGCGACTCCAAATTAAATCAATTTGGTCTTCGTTACAGCCGTGATTCAATAGACGTTGTTTAGCTTGTTGTTTTTTATCACGAATCTGATCACGTTGATCCATCGGGTTTTCTAGCCCTAGACGAAGTGCGCGCTGGGTGTGTAAATAAAGCTCTCGTAGTAGTGTGTTCTTCCAATCATTCCACAAGTTATCATTGGTGGCACGGATATCAGCCAGTGTTAAGCAATATAAGTAATCGAGCTGACGCTCAGTTTTTACTTTGCTGGCAAAGTCTTTAATGACATCAGGGTCGTTAATGTCTTTGCGTTGCGCTGTGACCGACATCAGTAAATGATTAGCAACAAGCCACGAAATGAGTTTTCCATCGGATGCTGGAAAGCGATGAAGCTTGGCAAAAGCAAGGGCGTCTACAGAGCCAAGCTCTGAGTGATCGCCACCACGACCTTTGGCAATATCATGGAAAATACCTGCTAAATAAAGTAACTCAGGCTTATCCATGCGCGTGACTATTTCACTACATAGCGGAAACTCGCTGACTTTTGACTTATCAAAATATTTGTAAATATTGTTGATTAATTTATGCGTGTGCTCATCCACGGTGTAAGCGTGAAAGAGGTCAAACTGCATTTGTCCAAAAATATTTCGCCATTGCGGTAAATAGGCTGCAATCATGCCGTGCTTATGCATGAGCGTGAATGCACGACCCATGCCGTTTGGATGCTTTACAAGTCGTAAAAATGCTTCGCGGCAGGCGGCGTAATCTTGTAAATCACCGAGTAAACGGCGTCGTACTTGGCGCATTGTACGAATGGTACTTGGGTAAATATGGGTGATTTCAGGGTTATCAGCTATGTGCTCGAACAACACAAATAGCTGATCACGGCGGAAAAACACAGAGGGGTTTTTTACCCGAATTTGATGACCAATACGCTCAAAGTTACGGTCGAGCTCAACGACAGGTAACTCTCCGGCACCCGGTAAAATGCTTTGCTCAAAGTATGAAAGCAACATTTGATTAAGCTCTCGTACGCGGCTCATAATTCGGAATAAGCGTTTCATCATACGCTCGACAGAGGCTTTACCATCACTACCAAAGCCAAGTATTTCAGCGGCGTTAGGTTGATGATCGAACAGCAATCTGTTTTCGGAACGTCCTGCAGCTATATGCAATGCAAATCGAATATTCCACAAGTTCTCTAAGCATTCAGAGAGTTCTTGATATTCCTCGTGAGTCAGATAGCCGTGATTGATAAGCTCTTGTAATGTCTCCGCTCTAAAGTGTTTTTTAGCCACCCATATAATAGTTTGTAAATCACGTAAACCACCAGGGTTTTCTTTAATATTAGGCTCAAGGTTATAGGCTGTGCCATGGCACTTTTTATGACGTAAATTCTGTTCTTGTACTTTTGCCAAAAAGAATTCATCAGAGCGCCAAATGGGCGTATCGATTAAATGCCTTTTGAGTTTTTCAAACTCAATATGATTACCGAAAATGAGTCGGCTCTCGAGTAAGCTGGTGGCAAATGTCACGTCTTCGCGCTTTTGTTCTAATGCTTGTTCTATGGTGCGAACGCTGTGACCAATTTCTAAGTTGAGATCCCAAAGCATAGTGACGAACTGACCAATCTTTTCACACACCGCATCACTTGGTTGCTCACTAACTAGCAACATAAAGTCGATGTCGGAGTAGGGGTGTAATTCGCCACGGCCATAACCACCTACCGCGATAAGGGCTAAATCACTTTCGTGTGCAAGGTCGTAATCATGGAACAGTTTAATCAATAAGCGATCGATAAACTCAGCGCGGGCATTGATTAAGTTGCTGACGGGTTGTTTAGAAAATTCGTTCTGAAGCCATTTGTAAAAATAACTTGAACAGTCGCGATAGTCGCTAAGTTGCTCAGCTTGGCTAAGCAACTTCTTTACTTTATTGGGTAATGCCACAGGGGCTGGCTCCTAGTGTTCGATGATCCTGTCAATAGTATCATCTGATCGGAGCGTTAAAATTTCAACACCATTTTCAGTCACTAACAGCGTATGTTCCCACTGCGCAGACAATGAACGGTCTTTTGTTACTACGGTCCAGTCATCTTTAAGCAACTTACATTGGCGTTTACCCGCATTAACCATAGGTTCGATTGTTAAGCACATGCCCGCTTTTAGTACTTCACCAGTACCTGCTTTGCCGTAGTGCATAACTTGTGGCTCTTCGTGGAACTCTGCACCAATACCGTGACCACAGTATTCACGTACAATCGAATAGCTAAAGCTTTCAGCGTATTTTTGAATCGCAGCACCAATGTCACCTAAGCGAACACCAGGTTTCACCATTTTAATGGCAAGATACAGGCTCTCTTGTGTTACTTCAGCAAGGCGCTTACCTTGGATATTTGGTGTACCAACATGGAACATTTTAGATGTATCGCCATGGTAACCGTCTTTGATTACAGTTACATCAATATTGACGCTGTCACCTTCTTTAAGTGGTTTGTCATTTGGGATACCGTGACAAATTACATGGTTCACTGAGGTGCAAATTGATTTTGGGAAACCGTGATAGTTAAGCGGTGCTGGAATAGCATCTTGAACGTTAACAATATAATCGTGACAAATTGTATTTAGTTCATCTGTGGTTACACCTGGCACCACATGCGGTTCAATCATTTCAAGTACCTCGGCGGCTAAGCGCCCGGCAACACGCATTTTTTCGATTTCTTCAGGGGTCTTGATCACAGCACTCATTGAGGCTCCAAAGTTGTTTTTCAGGTCATTTTTCAGTGCACAAATTTTGCACTGAATGTTGAGTTTTCAATTTTAATATGGTATAAAGCGCGCCGTCTTTTTACAAATAAATTCTTAACTGATTTTTTGTATTTAAGGCAAACACAATTTTATTTTAACACACACACGTATCGTCACATACACTTGGGTGCACATAAGTTACAAATTAACTTAGGTGTTGGTGCTATGGGATATGTGGAGGCCTAACCCTAAACTATTAGAGGAATTTACAAATGGCAAACGTTTCAATGCGCGATATGCTTCAAGCTGGTGTTCACTTTGGTCACCAAGCACGTTACTGGAATCCTAAGATGAAGCCTTTCATCTTCGGCGCTCGTAACCGTGTTCATATCATCAACCTAGAGCAAACTGTACCAATGTTCAACGAAGCACTTAAGTTCTTATCGAACGCAGCTTCTAACAAAGGTAAAGTACTTTTCGTTGGTACTAAGCGCGCAGCAAGCGAAGCAGTTAAAGAAGCAGCTCTTCAAAGCGAGCAGTTCTACGTAAACCACCGTTGGTTAGGTGGTATGTTGACTAACTGGAAAACAGTTCGTCAATCAATCAAGCGTCTTAAAGATCTTGAAGCGCAAAGCCAAGACGGTACTTTCGAGAAGTTAACTAAGAAAGAAGCGTTAATGCTAACTCGTGAAATGGAAAAGCTTGAAAAGAGCCTTGGTGGTATCAAAGACATGGGTGGTCTTCCTGACGCACTTTTCGTTATCGATGCAGACCACGAGCACATCGCTATCCGTGAAGCTAACAACCTAGGTATTCCAGTTGTTGCTATCGTTGATACTAACTCTAACCCAGACGGCGTTGATTACGTTGTTCCTGGTAACGATGATGCGATCCGTGCTATCCAACTTTACACTGGCGCTGTATCAGCTGCGATCACTGAAGGTCGTGAGAACAACATCGTTGCTCAAGCTGAGAAAGACGATTTCGTAGAAGCTGAGTAATTAGCTGTCATCAAGTCTTCATCTTAATTAAGGTGAAGACTTGTTATTCTTGTTAAGCGGCCCATACCGCTTCCCTAATAACAGAATTCAATTGAGGATATTCTAATGGCTGTAACTGCTGCCCTAGTTAAAGAATTACGCGAGCGTACTGGCGCTGGCATGATGGATTGTAAAAAAGCGTTAACTGAAACGAACGGTGACATCGAGTTAGCGATCGAAAACATGCGTAAGAGCGGTGCTGCAAAGGCTGCTAAAAAAGCAGGTAATATCGCTGCTGAAGGTACAATCTTAATCAAAGAAGGTAACGGTTTCGCTGCGCTTCTTGAAGTTAACTGTCAAACTGACTTCGTTGCTAAAGATGCTAACTTCCTTGGTTTCGCTAACCAAGTTCTTGACGCTGCTGCAGAATCTAAAGCAGACATCGATGCGCTTAAAGCACAGTTCGAAGAAACGCGTGTTGCACTAGTTGCTAAAATTGGTGAAAACATCAATGTTCGTCGCGTTGAGTACATCGATGGTGACAAACTTTCTTCATACCGTCACGGCGACCGTATCGGTGTTGTTGTAGTTGGTGAAGCTGACGAAGAAACACTTAAGCAAGTTGCTATGCACGTAGCTGCGTCTAAGCCTGAGTTCGTTAACCCAGAAGACGTACCAGCTGACGTTGTTGAGAAAGAAAAAGCAGTTCAAATCGATATCGCGATGAACGAAGGCAAGCCTGCTGAAATCGCTGAGAAGATGGTTGTTGGCCGTATGAAGAAATTCACTGGTGAGATCTCGCTTACTGGTCAAGCTTTCATCATGGAGCCTAAGAAGACTGTTGGCGAAATTCTTAAAGAGAAAGGCGCAACTGTTTCTAACTTCATCCGTTTAGAAGTTGGTGAAGGTATCGAGCGTAAAGAAGAAGATTTCGCTGCTGAAGTAGCTGCACAAATTGCTGCTGCAAAAGGCGAGTAATTTTCTGCTTGAGTGATGTGGGCGAAATTAGATGAAATTAATCTGCTATTAGCTTTTGCGTCACTGATGAAAATTCTTTAAAATAACCGCGTTTTATGTGTAACCATAGCGCGGTTATTTTTTATCTCATTACTAAGGCTGGCCCAAATATTATGACTATCAATCGTAAACCTATTTTTAGACGTGTTCTTCTTAAACTTAGCGGTGAAGCATTAATGGGAGACGAAGGCTTCGGCATCGACCCGAAAGTACTTGACCGTATGGCTCAAGAAATTAAAGAACTTGTAGAGCTCGACGTAGAAGTAGGTTTGGTTATCGGTGGCGGTAACTTCTTACGTGGTGGTTCATTAGCAGAAGCTGGCATGAACCGCGTAGTGGGTGACCACATGGGAATGCTAGCAACAGTAATGAATGGCTTGGCAATGCGCGATGCACTACACCGTGCATTTGTAAATTGCCGCTTAATGTCAGCTATCCCACTAAATGGCGTGTGTGATGCTTATAACTGGGCTGAAGCAATCAGCTTATTAAAATCTGGCCGTGTAGTGATTTTCTCAGCGGGTACGGGTAATCCGTTCTTTACTACAGATTCTGCCGCGTGTTTACGTGGTATCGAAATTGAAGCTGACACAGTTATCAAAGCGACAAAAGTGGACGGTGTTTATTCTGATGACCCAGTTAAAAATCCAGAAGCTACACTATATCGCCACTTGAGCTACAATGAAATCATTGAAAAAGAATTAAAGGTTATGGACTTAGCTGCATTCACTCTTGCACGAGATCATAAAATGCCTTTAAGCGTATTTAATATGAACAAATCTGGCGCGCTGAAACGTGTTATTATGGGTGAAGATGAAGGAACACTTATTTCTTCACAAGCCTCAGATGAAATAAATAAATAGATTATTAGGATTGAACCGTGATTAACGATATCAAAAAAGATGCGTCAGAGCGCATGCAAAAAAGTGTTGCGGCACTAGGCAGCCAATTATCTAAAATTCGCACAGGCCGTGCTCACCCTGCGTTACTTGATGGTATTCAAGTATCTTACTATGGTGCTGATACGCCGTTAAACCAAGTTGCAAACGTCACAATTGAAGACTCGCGTACACTGGCTATTAGCGTGTTTGACAAGTCATTAGCACAAGCTGTAGAAAAAGCGATCATGGCTTCAGACTTAGGTTTAAACCCTATGTCTGCAGGTACGGTTATTCGTGTTCCACTTCCTCCACTTACTGAAGAGCGTCGTAAAGACCTTATTAAAATTGTACGTGGTGAAGTTGAAAGTGGTCGTGTTGCGGTACGTAACATCCGTCGTGATGCGAATGGCGACATTAAGAGCTTATTGAAAGATAAAGACATTTCGGAAGATGAAGCACGTCAAGCTGAAGATGAAATTCAAAAGCTTACTGATAAGTTCATTAAAGAAATGGATACACAATTAACAGCGAAAGAAGCTGAATTGATGGAAATCTAATACGTCCTGTTTATCTTTCAGGCATTCATCCTGAATAGGTAATTGGCATAACTAAATTTATTAGTTTTGAAACGCCGTCTAGGGTATACTAGACGGCGTTTTTTTATGGAATACTCGATATTTATGGTTCTTAACGCTGATAAAATTTCCCAGCAAAGTTTGCCTAAGCATGTCGCTATAATCATGGATGGTAACGGTCGATGGGCGCAAGCTAAAAATCGCCCACGTGTTTACGGGCACAAAAAGGGCGTTGATGCGGTGCGTCAATCAGTGCAATTTTGTACTCGCTTAGGTATTCAGTCATTAACACTATTTGCGTTTAGTAGTGAAAATTGGCGCCGCCCAGAGGACGAAGTAAATACACTTATGGAGTTGTTTTTATTCGTACTGGGCAAAGAAGTAAAAAAACTTCATAAAAATAATGTAAAACTAAATATCATTGGTGATTTATCACGTTTTTCTGAAGGTTTACGACACAAAGTAGATGCTGCGCACGAACTTACTCGCAACAACACTGGGTTAGAATTAAATGTCGCGGCTAATTATGGTGGTCGTTGGGATATTACCAATGCCGCAACACAGCTTGCCAAGAAAGTCGCTGCGGGTGAGTTAGACGCAGATGAAATCACTGAGCAGCATATGAACGACCACATGAGTATGGCAGGACAGGTGGAACTTGATTTGATGATCCGTACCGGTGGTGATTTACGCATTAGTAACTTTCTTTTGTGGCAAGCTGCTTATGCTGAGCTTTACTTTACAGATACGCTTTGGCCAGATTTTAATGAAGCTGCTTTTGCTGACGCTATCGCTTGTTACGTTGCCAGAGAGCGACGATTTGGTTGTACCGGTGAACAAATAAAACAATTACTCGCCGAAACCTAATTACTAGTTGAAGGTACACACATTGCTTAAACAACGAATTTTAACCTCACTTGTACTTGCGCCACTTGCACTTGTATTGGTTTTTTATACCCCACTTACTTTATTTAGTTATATCGCTGCCGGTATTGTTTTACTCGGTGCGTGGGAATGGTCTGCTTTTATGGGCCTATGCGATAAATTCAAACGGCTAGGCTTTGTCGCTGCGACCGCTGTCATTCTTGCTCTTCTAAATTGGCATTGGCCGATAGAGTCGCTTTGGCAAAATGGTAAGCTGGTGGGCGATGCTAATTATTTGTTTACCTTGTCATTCGCGTGGTGGATTGTTGCCACTTATTTAGTATGGCGCTACCCCGCCATGGCGAAAGCTTGGAATGAAGGCCTTGTGATGCGAGCGATAGCAGGCTTTCTAACCCTCGTGCCATTATGGTTGGCGTTAAATACCTTAAGAAGTGCGGGCTATAACGAATCGACTCACTTTGGTTCAATGCTGATTTTAGTGGTTTTAGGTATTGTTTGGAGTGCAGACATCGGCGCTTATTTCACAGGTAAGAACTTAGGTAAACGTAAATTAATGCCTAAAGTCAGCCCTAATAAAACCATTGAAGGGTTACTTGGTGGGGTCGTCGCATCGGTTATCTTCGTGTTGGCTTTTTGTCACTTTAGCGACGTTGATATGGCTGTTTGGCCTGTTTATGCCATTATGACTGCATTTATAGCACTGTTTTCTGCGGTGGGTGACTTACTTGAAAGTATGTTTAAACGTGAAGCGGGTTTAAAAGACAGCGGTTCATGTTTACCAGGTCATGGCGGTATCTTAGACCGTATTGACAGTCTCACTGCAGCAGCACCTATTTTCGTGCTTTGTTATGCATGGACATTAAGTTTATGAGCAAGACTGAACAACTGGTAGTGCTTGGTGCAACGGGGTCAATCGGCCTAAGTACGTTAGATGTTGTCGCTCGAAATACGGATCGCTTCGCTATTTTTGCGTTAACCGCAGGGCAGAACGCTGAAAAAATGGCTGAACTTTGTTTAGCGCATCAACCGAAATTTGCTGTTATGGCTAATAGTGCGGCAGCAAAGGCGTTATCAAGCTTACTTGCAAATACACCCTGTACGACCGAAGTGCTTGCAGGCGTAGAAGCAATGAGCGAGCTTGCGGCTCACCCCGACGTTAATACAGTGATGTCGGCTATTGTGGGAGCAGCAGGCTTACTACCCACCTTGAGTGCCGTTGAAGCCGGTAAGAAAGTACTGCTTGCTAATAAAGAATCGTTGGTGATGTCAGGTCAGTTGTTTATTGACAAAGTAAAGCAACATGGCGCAACACTACTGCCAATTGATAGCGAACATAATGCTATTTTTCAATGCATGCCTGCATCATTACAGAACACATCAGGGTTACTTGGTGATAACGGCGTGAGCAAAATCTTGTTAACAGGCTCTGGTGGGCCATTTTTAACCCGTGATTTAGCCACATTATCATCTGTTACAGTCGCTGAGGCGGTGGCTCACCCTAACTGGTCTATGGGACAAAAGATTTCTGTTGATTCAGCGACCATGATGAACAAAGGCCTCGAATTCATTGAAGCGAAATGGTTATTTAACTGTCACGCCAGTGATATTGAAGTGGTCATTCATCCGCAAAGTATTATTCACTCAATGGTACAGTATCAAGATGGCTCTGTGCTTGCGCAAATGGGAAATCCAGATATGCGCACACCTATCGCACATGCACTTGCTTTTCCAGATCGTGTTGATGCAGGTGTGAAGCCCCTCGACTTTTCAGAGCTAGCTGATTTTACGTTTACTAAACCTGATTATGCACGTTATCCAAATTTAAAATTAGCAATCGATGCCAGTGAAATGGGGCAAGGTGCAACAACGACAGTCAACGCTGCCAATGAAGTCGCTGTTGCGGCATTTTTAAATGGGCAAATTGGCTTTACAGATATTTTCCGTGTTAATGCGCAGACATTAGAGTCAACCTTGAATGTTAATGTACAAACACTTGAAGAAATATTAGCGTGCGATAAAGCTGCACGTATTAAAGCGCTTGAACTTGTTAAAAAGGGCATGAATTAAGATGTTTGATTTTTTCTGGAATTTAGGCTCATTCATTCTTGCACTGGGAATTTTAGTGACCGTGCATGAATATGGTCATTTTTGGGTGGCGCGTAAAGCCGGTGTAAAGGTTTTACGCTTTTCAATTGGCTTTGGCAAACCACTTATAAAATGGTACGACAAGCATAAAACAGAATACGTCATTGCTGCTATCCCATTGGGTGGCTATGTTAAAATGCTGGATGAAAGAGTTGACGAAGTCCCGCCGGAGCAGCGCCATCTATCATTTAATGCCAAGTCTGTAAAAGCCCGTATTGCCATTGTTGCAGCGGGTCCCATGGCGAACTTCTTATTTGCTATTTTTGCCCTTGCGGTAATGTATATGGTGGGCGTCCAGTCATTAAAACCTGTCGTTGGTGAGGTCACGCAAGGTAGCCGTGCAGAGTCAGCAAATATCGAAGCAAACCAACAAATTATCAAAATAGGTGAAGATGATATTAGCACTTGGCAAGATGCTACTTTCTCATTAATGAGTCGTTTAGGTGAGCAAAGTGTTGTGGTGACATTACGCGACCAAAATTACCAAAAGCATGTTCGTACATTGAACCTAGATGGGTGGAAATTAGACCAACAAGATGTGCCTCCGTTAACGTCGATTGGTATTGTTCCATTTAGACCTCAAGCGACATTAACGGTCGCGCAAATCAATAAAGGTTCTGCAGCTGAGCGGGCTGGTCTTCAGGTAAATGATACAATCGCAGCAGTAAATGGCGAAAATATCAGCGATTGGACCCAGTTAGTCTCTATAATTCAACAATCACCTAACAAATCCTTACAATTTAGTGTAAAAAGACAAGGTAACATTGAGTCACTTACTGTCACACCCGATGGCCGTGATAACGATGCTGGCGTGTTGCAAGGGTTTTTAGGAGTTGCACCAAAGGTCGAGCCTTGGCCAGAAAACTACATTGAAACTAGACATTATGGCCCTGTCGATAGTATTGTGCTGGGCATAAAAGAAACATGGCGTTTAATAACCTTAAGTTTTGATATGATTGGCAACCTCATTACGGGTCAAGTGTCAGTTAAAAACTTAAGTGGGCCCGTAGGCATTGCAGTGGGGGCGGGGACTAGCGTAAGCTATGGCTTGGTTGCATTTTTAAGCTTTTTAGCATTAATCAGTGTTAACCTTGGCGTATTTAACTTATTGCCGTTGCCAGTGCTTGATGGTGGGCACTTAATGTATTACATAATTGAACTTTTTCGTAAGAAGCCTGTCTCTGAAAAGACACAAGAGTTTGGTTTTAAATTGGGCGCCTTACTGCTCATATTTTTAACATGTTTCGCTTTGTTCAATGATGTATCACGTTTATAACAAGTAAGCGGAAAATTCCAATTTGAACACGATTGTAAAACACTGCAAAAAGTTAAATTTACAAGGTGTTGAGCGGTAATACAGTTGTAAAGGATAAAGATAACAAAATGGCTATAAAAAAACATTTGGCAGTTTCAAGTTTATTAGGTGCAAGCTTTGCAGCCCTAGGCCAAAACTCCTTTATTGTAGAAGATTTAAAAGTTGAAGGTTTACAACGTGTTGCATTAGGTGCTGCACTGACGCATATTCCGATCAACGTGGGCGATAATATTGATGAGTACACAATTTCAAGAACCATAAAGTCACTCTATCGTTCAGGTCACTTTGATAATATTAAAGCGTTGCGTGACGGCAATAATGTTATTTTCCGTGTCACTGAGCGCCCAACAATCAGTTTGATTGAATTCGACGGCAATAAAGATATTAAAGATGAGCAGCTAAACGAATCACTTGATCAACAAGATATTCGTACCGGTGAGCCTCTTGATAAAACCGTCCTTGATAATATTGAAAAAGGGCTTGTTGAGTTCTTCCATAGTATTGGTAAATACAATGCTAAAGTTGAAGTAAGCATCACCAAGCTACCTCGTAACCGTGTAAAGTTATTATTTAAGTTTGATGAAGGTGACGCTGCGTCAATTCGTCAAATAAACCTTGTTGGTAATGAACTTTTCTCAGATGAAGAGCTGCTCAAATTGGCTGAATCTCAACAAGATTTGCCATGGTGGAAGTTCATGTCAAGTGACCGCTATCAGAAACAAACGATTGAAGGCGATCTTGAAAAAATCCGCAGTTACTATCTAGACCGTGGTTACTTACGCTTTAATATTGATTCCACACAAGTGTCTGTGAGCCCTGAGCGAGATTCAGTATATGTGACTGCAAACATGACTGAGGGTGTTAAATACACTGTAAAAGGGTTTGACTTTATCGGTGACTTACTTGGCCGCGAAGAGCTTATTAAAAGTGTTATTCCACTTAAAGCGGGTGAATTGTATAACGGTTCTGTGGTTACCTCATCAGAAGAGTTTATTAAGAGCTACCTAGCCCGATTTGGCTATGCGAATGCTGAAGTACGCACGATTCCTGAAATCGATGATGAAAATAAAGAAGTGCAGTTAACGCTGTCGGTAGACCCTGGCAAGCGTGTATATGTGCGTCGTATTATCGTTGGCGGTAACCAAAATACTTCAGACGAAGTTGTTCGTCGTGAAATGACCCAGCTTGAAGGTGCGTGGCTTTCTAATCAAAACCTTGAACGCTCTAAATTGCAAATCCAACGTTTGCCGTATATGGAAAGCGTTGACTTCAATGTTGTTCCTGTCCCTGGTGTTGATGACCAAGTAGACGTCGATTTTACCGTGAAAGAACAGTCAGCAGGTAGCTTTAATGCAGGTCTTGCCTATGGTTCTTACTTAGGTCTGCAATTTAACATTGGTGTCAGTGAGTCGAACTTCTTAGGTACTGGTAACCAAATTGGTTTTAATATCAATACGTCACGCGGTTCAGAGCGTATTAGCTTATCGTATACTGACCCGTACTTCACCCCAGATGGTGTTTCGCAGGGCAGTAGCATTTTCTATAGTAACTATGATGCAAGTAAATTTAGCCTCATCGACTATAAATCGAAAAGCTATGGTATCGGTACCAATATTGGTTTCCCAATTGATGCTGTAAACCGTATAAATTTCGGTATCCGTTGGATTGAAGAAGAGTTATCGGATATCGCAGAATACGAGCAAACACGCGTAATGCGAGAAACCTTCTTAGACCCTGAAAACCCAGATGCTGGCTTTAACTTTACTAAATACGAGTTGAGCACAGGTTGGTCGCGAGTGACTGTAAACCGTGGTTTATTCCCATCAGCGGGTTCGCGTCAATCACTTAATCTAACGGCAACAACACCGAACTCAGATTTAACTTACTTTAAGTTAAATTATGACTCACGTTTTTACTGGCCGATTAGTAATGACCATCGTTGGGTATTCTCAACACGTGCAGCGCTTGCTTATGGTAATGGTTACGGTTCAACCAATGGGTTTGATCAAACATTACCGTTCCAAGAGTACTTCCGTATTACTGAGATGGAATTACGTGGTTTTGATAGAAATACCATTTTACCACGTGCTGTATCACGTACACCGCAAACAATCCCAGGTACGCCACAAGACGATGGTACAACAACCGGCAGTATTGGTGGGGCGTCAGAATTTGACGTATTAAGATTGCAAGGCCGAATTGGTGGTAACGCTAAAGCGGTTGCAGGTATGGAGCTGATTGTACCAACTCCATTCTTGGATGAAGAAAACACGAGTTCTGTACGTACAAGCTTCTTCGTAGATGCTGCGAACGTATGGGATACAGAGTTTAACGTTGACCGTTACCAAAACTTAGCCCCTGATCAACGCGCAAAACTAGAGGATTATTCAGATCCGATGCGCTTTAGGGTATCAACCGGTCTTTCACTACAATGGATCTCTCCAATGGGTCCGATGCTGATCAGTTTTGCGTATCCATTGCAAAAAGAAGAAGATGACGATACGAAGACCATCAGCTTTAATATTAGTAATACATTCTAAAGGAGTTTTTTGTGAAAAAATCAATTAAATCAACAGCGTTTGCACTACTTGCTACTTTATCAATGGGTCTGTCTACCAGTGCATTTGCACATAAAGTCGCTATTGTTGACATGCAAGAAATCTATAAACAAATCCCTCAAATGGCAAAAGTAGAGCAAACACTTGAAGCTGAGTTTGCTGAACGCCGTCAAGAGCTTGAAAAATTGCAGGGTGATATCCGTTTTGAAGCTGAAAAGTTCAAGCGTGAAGCAACAACAATGAGTGACAAGCAAAAAGAAGAATTACGTACTAAGATTCAAGGTATGCAACAACAGCTGGCTGAAAAGGGTCGTCCGTTAGAGCAAGAAATCAAAATGCGTCAAAACCAAGAGTTAGCAAAAGTTCAAAAGCTAATTCTCGATGCGATTGAAGAAGTGGCTAAAGCTGGTAAGTACGACGAAGTAAAAGTTAAAGAAACAACAATTTACGTTAACCCGAAAACAGTGTCTGACTTATCAGATAAAGTTGTTGAAAAAGTAAGTAAGCAATAGAAATTACATATGCAAAACTACACGCTTTCGCAGATTGCGGATCTTTTGGGTGCTGAGCTACACGGCGATGGCACTCAAGAGATTAAAAAAATATCAACACTTGCAAATGCCCAATCTGGGCATATTGCATTTTTGGCGAACAAAAAATATCGTTCTCAGTTAGAGAGCACCAATGCCAGTGCGGTGATTTTATCACCGGCAGACGCCGACTATTTTAGTGGCAATAAGCTCATTATTGCTAATCCTTATGTATGCTACGCCAAGCTTGCCCAGTTAATGGATACAACACCCCGCAGCGCATCAGTAGGGATACACCCTAGTGCAGTCATCCATGATTCAGCATCAATTGGAGATAATGTCTCGATCGCTGCCAATGTGGTGATAGAAGCTAATGCGGTCATTGCAAACGATGTGCAGATTGGTCCAGGTTGCTTTATTGGTGAGCAGGTAAAAATAGGCCAAGGAACAAAGCTTTGGGCTAATGTCAGTATTTACCATGAAGTTGAAATTGGCAGTGACTGTCTGTTTCAAGCAAATACAGTCGTAGGAAGCGATGGGTTTGGTTACGCCAATGAGCGTGGTGAATGGATTAAAATACCGCAATTAGGGCGTGTAATTATTGGTGATAAAGTTGAAGTCGGTGCCTCAACAACGATTGATCGTGGCGCACTCGATGACACACTTATCCATAGTAACGTAATTATCGATAATCAATGTCAAATAGCGCATAATGTCGAGATCGGTTCGGGAACAGCTGTTGCTGGTTGCACTGTTTTTGCTGGCAGTGTTGTTGTTGGTAAACATTGTCAAATTGGCGGCATGGTTGCAATTAATGGTCACATCAGTGTCTGTGATGGTGCTATAATCACGGGCATGAGTATGGTGACAAAAGCAATCACTGAACCTGGGATTTACTCATCAGGTTTGCCTCATCAAAACAACAAAGAATGGCGTCGTAGTATTGCCCATATCCGAAACCTTGGTGATATGAAAGACCGCTTAAAAGCACTTGAGTCACTGACTAAGTCACTCAATATTGAAGACAAATAAGGATGCTATTTTGGCAAATGAATTAAATAGTCTTGATATTCAAGATATCTTGAATTTACTTCCGCATCGTTATCCGATGTTACTTGTTGACCGTGTTTTAGATTACACGCCAGGCAAGTCGTTACATGCTATTAAAAATGTAACAGTGAATGAACCTATTTTTACAGGCCACTTTCCAAATCAACCAATTTTTCCAGGGGTGTTGATATTAGAAGCAATGGCTCAAGCAACTGGCTTATTAGGTTTTAAAACAGTTGAAAATCGTAGCGATAATGAGCTTTACTTATTTGCTGCCATTGACAATGCACGATTTAAGCAACCAGTATTACCTGGCGATACGATGCATTTGCATGTAGAGTTTGTTAAAGAGCGCCGCAATATATGGAAGTTTGCAGCAGAAGCAAAAGTTGACGGCAAAGTTGTGTGTACTGCCGAAATCATGTGTGCGAGAAGAGAGTTTTAATAGTGATCCATCCTACGGCAATAATCGAACCAGGTGCGAAGCTTGGAAAAAATGTCTCAGTTGGCCCTTATAGCTATATTGGCAACGATGTAACGATTGGTGATAACTGTATCATTGAGTCTCATGTGGTTGTCAAAGGCCCATCGACAATTGGTTCTGGTAACCATATTTTTCAGTTTGCATCGGTTGGTGAAGCTTGCCAAGACAAAAAATACGCGAATGAGCCAACTACTTTGATTATGGGTGACAACAATGTCATTCGTGAATGTGCAACAATTCACCGTGGCACGATTCAAGATCAAGGTGTGACTAAAATTGGTAGTAACAACTTGTTTATGGCTTACACGCACGTTGCTCATGATGCAGTCGTGGGTGATAACGTGATTTTTGCTAACAACGCCTCTGTTGCTGGTCATGTACACGTCGGTGACTGGGTGATCCTTGCGGGTAACTCGGGTGTTCACCAGTTTTGTAAGATTGGTGCACATGCTTTTGTTGGTATGTACTCAGGTGTTAATAAAGACGTACCGCCGTTTGTTACAACCATTGGTACGCCAGCAGGCCCAGTCGCAATCAATACTGAAGGTATGAAACGTCGTGGCTTTGAAAGTGATGAAGTAATGGCGACTCGACGCGCTTACAAAACACTTTATCGTAAGAGCTTAGGTGTTGAGGAAGCAATTGCTGAGCTGAGCGAAGACGCAGCGAAATACCCAGCTGTTCAGCTGATGATCGACTTTGTGAAAAGCTCTGAGCGCGGAATTATTCGCTAATCATAAGCGAACTCCTACATAAGCCACCGTAAGGTGGCTTTGTTGTTTTTATAGTTCAGGTTTTGCTAAGTCAGTGCTTGCTATCTTCACAGCAAAAAAGGATCTAGTAATATGAACAAACTCATCGTCTTTGCATTGTTAAGCTTAATTTTAAGTGGCTGCAGTAGCTCGCCTACAATAAACTCAAGTGCCGAGGTACAAAGAGGTAAAGCCAGCTTTTATGCGGACAAATACCATGGTCGTACAACGGCCAGCGGTACAGTGTTTAATCAACAAGCATTGAGTGCAGCTCACCTAGATCTCGCTTTTGGTACCCGCGTAAAAGTGACGAATATCGCAAATAATAAAAGTGTGATTGTTAGCATTAACGACCGTGGTCCGTTTGTTCACGGTCGAATTATTGATTTGTCTAAAAAGGCATTTTCACAAATAGCTTCTTTGCAGCAAGGCGTTATTGACGTTACCGTTGAGCAACTTGATTAAAAACGAGTGATGAGCTCGACATAATCTGGCTGATTCTCAACCAGCTCAGCATGGCTTGCCATTGCTCTTATTTGCCCCTGTTCTAACCAAATGACTTTATCAACACGATTCAACATAACAGGATCATGACTGATTGTTAGCACGGTTTTATCAGCCCAGACCTTTTCGAGTGTATTAAGTAAACTGTGCTTAGTGTGATTATCTAAGCTTTCCGTTGGTTCATCAAGAACCACAAAATGACCTTGTCTTAATAATGCTTGCGCAATAGCAATACGACGTGACTGACCATGGGAGAGTTTTCTTCCTGCGGTGCCTAAACGGGTATTGAGGCCGTTTTTTAAGTTATTCAGCCATGAGCCAAGTTCTGCCTGTTTGCAAGCTTGTAATAGCATTTCATCCGTTGCATCCGGTGCCGCATAGCGTAGGTTTTCCCTTAGTGTGCCATCAAAAATATGATGCTGTTGGGCGACAATCGTGAGCTGCATAAAGCGTTCGTTAGCGTCTAGGCTACTAAGTTCAATACTGTGTTCTGCCGCTAACAGTTTTAATGAGCCAGACTGTAAAGGCCAAAGTCCGGTGAGTAAATTTACTAATGTTGTTTTACCGCTGCCACTTGCACCAACCAGTGCTACTTTGTTGCCAGCTGCAATGGATAGATTAATATCCCTCAAAGCGTAATTATGCGCCCCAGAGTATTGATAACTCACATTAGTTAATTCTAAGCCGAGCGCGTGTTGATTATTTACTTGGTCGTGCTTTTTGTAAGGCGCTGGTGTTTGTTTGTCCGCTAGCGAAAATAACCGCTCTGCTGCACTTAAAGCGACAGGGAGCTCAATAAAAGCTGCGGGCAGGGTAAGTACAGTTTCAAAACTAGCCAAGACGAATAGTGCGAGCATTGCCAATTCAACATTTTTCATAGCGCCCGTTGCAACCAAAGGAATAATCACAAAAACGCTTGCAAGCATGGTTAATTGTATAACAAAAATGCTTAAACCATTGCTGTTCGCGATGGCTTTATGGCGAGTATAAAGTTGCGAATTATATTGCTGACTAAGTGTATCGCAGCGTGTTAACTGAGCATCATGCGCTTGATAAATTGCAAGTTCACGGTTTCCTTTTAACGTATCGGCAAGCTCAGCTCTTAGCTCAGCTGAAAGTCTGGTCTCGGTATCTGCTTGTTTGTGTAGTTTATGACTTAATAAGACTGGTAGCAGTACACCAATTATCATCAACGATATAAAACAAATCAAAGCTACCTTCGCGTTGTATGCGCTCATAAATGCCATGACAATTGGAATAGTGAATAAGGCTATTATGATGGGAAGTAAGATATTTAAGTAAAATTTATCAAGGGCATCCACATCATTTTGCAAACGATTCACAAGGTCGGCACTGCGACTCATTGCCAAATCAACGTTGTTGAGTCGGCTCAGTGTTGCAAACATTTTTACACGAACTTCGCTTAACAATAAAAATGTAGCATTGTGAGTGATCATTCGTTCGCCGTACCGTGATGCAGTTCTTACAATGGCTAAAAAGCGAATAACTCCTGCAGGTGTAAAATAATTCATATGTACACCTGCAATGCCAGCGGCTGCCATTGCGGCTAAAAACCAGCCAGATATTGCAAGCAAGCCAACATTAGCAAGCACAGTCAAGCTTGCTAAAAAAGCGCCCAGTAGCAACATGCCAGCATGAGGTTTGCACAGTTTTAATAAGCGAATGAAGTTATACATGCGCTTCACCTCGACTCACAAGTTTAGCAAACAGACCCGCTTGTTCAGTGAGTTGCTGATAATGACCCGACTCGATAATTTTACCTTGCTGCATAACGTAAATATTGTCCGCGTGTTTTACCGTATTAAGCCTATGAGCAATAACCAGCACTAAATGATCGTTTGCATAATCTCGGATTGCTTGATTGATTAGCTGCTCTGTTTGGCTGTCTAAGTGTGCTGTTGGCTCATCAAGCATTAGAATTGGTGCATTCTTTAAAAATGCACGAGCAAGAGCAATACGCTGCTTTTGGCCGCCAGAGAGGCCTTCCCCTTGTTCACCCAGCATAGTATCAAAGCCATTTGGTAAGGCGTTAATAAACTCAAGTGCGCCTGCTTTTCGAGTGGCCGCAATAAGTTCATCATGGCTTGCATCTGGTTTGGCAAGGCGTAGATTGTCGGCAACACTTCGATAAAATAGTGTGGCTTGTTGTGGGATCCACGCAAGTTGCGCCTGCCAATTATGTAGTGCGATATCACTGAGTGCTTGTCCGTTAATATTGATGGCACTGTTAGCTTGATGGTGAAAACCTAAAAGGCAATCAAAGAGGGTACTTTTACCTGAGCCACTCTCTCCAACAAATGCAATTAACCCTTTATTCGGCAGACTTAAACTAATGTCGGTGACCCCTTCGTTTGTGTCAGGGTAATGATAAGTGAGTCCATGCACATGTATGTCTTTTAGCGGTGTTGATAATTGTGATGAACCCGTATGCTCATGTGCTTCGCTGTGATTAATTATATCAACCATATCAGCAGCGGCGCTGATCCCTTCTAACTTTGCATGATAGTGAGTGCCCATTTGTCGAAGTGGTAAGTAAAACTCAGGGGCCAGTAGTAACACCACAAATCCAGTGGCAAAATCGAGGGTACCAAAAAACAGTCTAAAGCCGATAATTACTGCAACAAGCGCAACACTAATGGTAGCTAAAAACTCCAAGGCGAAAGAGGATAAAAAGGCGACTTTCAGCACCCCCATGGTTGCACCACGGTAGTCATCAGAAATCTGGCTAATATTATTTAGCTCGCGTTTGGTCGCATTAAACAGCTTAAGCTGAGTCAGTCCTTGCAAACGATCAAAAAAGTAATTGCCAAGTACCGCGAGCTGTTGCCAGCGTTCTTGGTTGAGTTGCTCCGCTTTGTGACCAACTAAAATCATAAAAAATGGAATAAGCGGGGCAGTTAATAGGAAAATTAGCCCTGCTTTGTAATCGGTTGGAAAAATGACCACTAAAATAGCGAGTGGAATAAGTGCGCTGTACGCCACGCTTGGAATGTAGTTTGCGTAATATTGATGAAGTGCTTCAACACCATTATGTAAGGTATTAAGCGTTGCGCCGTACCCTTTGTGTTCACTGTAACCAGGGCCTAGTTTAGTTAACTTCGCAAGTAATGTATTGCGCATCACCGTTTTTATTTTTAATGCGGCAAGGCTACTCACTCGCTCACTCAATGCAACTAATAGGGCGCGAAGCACAATAAGGCCTGCAAGGGGCCATAGTAAAGGAGTGACAGCTTGCAAACTTGCTTGTTCAAACATAACTTGATGAACTGTGTTTGCCAGTAAATAGCAAGAGGCAATCATTAACAGGGCATTGAGTGTGCCCAGACTAATGCTTAGTTTCAGAAGCCCTGAAGCGGACTGGCTATACTGCTTTAAGAACGCGCGCAGCGTATGCTGCTGCGCGCGATTTGGTCGGGGTTTAGTTGTCATCGTTGTTTTTGAGTCTCGCGTACAGCTCTAGCTCATCATCAGCGATGGAATCTTTATGTTGGTGAAATTCGTACCACATGACGTTGATAACCCCAAGTGTACAGGCTAATAGAACACCTAATATCCAGGCGAAATACCACATAATTAAACCTCCTTAATAGCTACCGTGCGTGTTGTTTTCAATTTCACTAATCGTTACTTTGCGCCACATCTTCACATAACACCAGGTCGTGTAAGTTAAAATTAAAGGAACAAAAATAATGGCAACAACAAACATAACATTGAGGGTCATATGGCTCGAAACCGCATCCCACATCGTTAAACTAATATTAGGGTTATTGCTCGATGGCATCACAAATGGGAACATTGACATACCTGCGGTAAGAATAACCCCTGCAAGCATTAGACTTGAGGACACAAGTGCTAGTGCAGGCTTGTGTAATTTTGAAAACACCAGCGCCAGAATAGCCATTACAAATGCAAGAGCAGGGAACAACATGGTTAGTGGCATTTTGCTGTAATTATCAAGCCATGCTCCAGGCGCTTGAGTTACGGTTTTTGCAAGTGGGTTTGCATAACCTTGCGTATCACCCATGCTAACAATTCGATAGCCTTCAATTTGTGATATCCACACACCAGCAATAGCGAATAACACAATAAATGCCATGAGTGCGTATCGTCCATACTGTGCTGAGCGTTTCGCAACCTCAGCATCTGTTCGAAGTTGTAACCACATACCAGCATGTCCAACTAACATCAATACACTGATCAAGCCTGCAACAATCGCAAAAGGATTGAGTAAGGCAAAGAATGAGCCTTGATAGCTTACACGCAATAGCTCATCAATATGGTAAGGCACACCTAGTAATAAGTTACCAAATGCGACCCCAAAAACGAGCGCAGGAATAAAGCTGCCAGCAAAAAGCCCCCAATCCCAATTGTTACGCCAACGGGTTGACTCAATTTTAGAGCGGTAATCGAAACCTAGCGGTCTAAAAAAGAGTGCGAATAACACCAGCATCATGGCAAAGTAAAAGCCTGAGAAGGCCGCAGCATAGACCATTGGCCATGCTGCAAATAGTGCGCCGCCAGCGGTGATAAACCACACTTGGTTCCCATCCCAGTGAGCACCAATGGTGTTAATAACTGTTCTGCGTTCTACATCTGTTTTACCTACTAGGCGAAGCAAAATTGCTACACCCATATCCATGCCGTCGGTCACGGCAAAACCAATCAGTAATACACCGATTAGTAGCCACCAGATAAATTTAAGTGTTTCGTAATCAAAAATCATGACTGAGCTCCTTGGCTATCTACTTTAGCAAGTTCATGATGATATTTACCTGTATGAAGCGAGCTTGGGCCTTGCTTAATAAAGCGCAGCATTAACCAGCCTTCTACCGCAGCAAGCCCAGTATAAAATACGATAAAGCCTGTGATACTAATTAAAAGATCATTAACGGTCAGTGACGATGTTGCTAAAAAGGTTGGTAAAATTTCTGATATAGCCCAAGGTTGACGGCCGTATTCAGCGACAATCCAACCAAACTCAATGGCAATCCAAGGAAGTGGAATACTCCATACCGCAGCCCATAGTAACCAGCGTTTTTGTTCAATCACACGATGTGCATTGTAATAAAATGCCAGAACAAATACCCCAAGCATAAGTACACCGCAGCCCACCATGATTCTAAATGACCAAAACATTGGGCCTACTTTAGGAAAGGAGTCTTTAACTGCTTTTTGAATATGTTCTTCTGTAGCATCAACGACATTTGGCGTATAACGCTTCAGAAGTAAACCGTAGCCTAAATCATCTTTTAGCGTGTCAAACTTGGCAATATTTTCAGCTGTATCATTACCGCTACGAAGCTTTTCAAGGTATTCATAGGCAAGCATACCATTGCGAATACGTACTTCATGTTGTTCTTCAAGCTCTTTGATACCGGTTACTTGCTCATCTATTGAGCGTGTTGCAATAATACCCATAACATAAGGGATTTTAACCGCAGCATGCGTGACTTGTTCTTCCGAGTCAGGAATACCGACTAAGGTGAATGCCGCAGGCGCTTCTTCGGTATGCCACTCAGCTTCAATGGTGGCGAGTTTTACCTTTTGAACTTCACCCACTTCATAGCCAGATTCATCCCCAAGTAAAATAACACACAAAATAGAGGCAAGACCAAAACCGGAAGCCACCGAGAATGAGCGCTTAGCAAAAGCGAGGTCACGACCTTTTAAGATGTACCAGCTACTAATGCCTAATACAAACATCGAGGCAGCAACATAACCTGCAGATACCGTATGAATAAATTTAACCTGTGCAACAGGGTTGAACACAAGCTCAGCAAAGCTGGTCATTTCCATACGCATGGTTTGATAGTTAAATTCTGCGCCCACAGGGTTTTGCATCCAACCGTTAGCAATTAAAATCCACAGTGCAGATAGGTTTGTTCCCAGTGCCATTAAAAAGGTTGCAGCAAGGTGCTGGCGCTTTGTTAGTCGTTCCCAGCCTAAAAAGAACATACCTACGAACGTCGATTCGAGGAAAAAGGCCATCAGACCTTCAATGGCAAGAGGTGCGCCGAAAATATCGCCCACATAGTGAGAGTAATAAGACCAATTGGTACCAAACTCAAACTCCATGGTTAGACCTGTAGCCACACCAATAGCAAAGTTTATACCAAACAACTTACCCCAAAACTTAGTCATATCACGATAAATTTCGCGACCAGTCATCACATAAACGGACTCCATGATCACTAAAATCCACGTCATACCTAAGGTAAGAGGAACAAATAGGAAGTGAAATAGGGCAGTGATTGCAAATTGCAATCGCGATAGATCCACAAACGTTTCATCTATCATTGGTTAGCTCCTTGTAAACGGTGCGGTAGACACGACAAATTTAAATTATCAAAGTTTCAGTATTTATTGAAACTTCGTAAATAGTAACCTTGTATTCATTTTAGTCAATAGTTAAATAAGAAAATAAGGTGAAATCACTGCTCACCATTTCTACAGGTTAGAGATAAAGCTCTAAAGTTTCAAATGATTAATTACTTTAAAGAATAAGATATTCAGTTATTACTTAATGGGTAGCGATTACTTCATTTGAGGTATCAGCCTTTAGTATGCTGAACTTTGAAGTGATGTAGAGTGACCTAAATGATTAACCTTTGAGCGTTATTTCAATTTCTAGTATTTATTCAGCGCGTGACATTTATCCTGTTGCTAAAACACGGTAAACTAATTTTTATATGTGCCTTTGAGTTGCGAATTATCAACGAATGAAAGAACAAAAAACGCCGTTACGTATTGCCTTGGTGGCAGGGGAGTTATCGGGTGATATTTTAGGTGAAGGGCTGGTAAAAGCACTTAAAGTCCGTTTTCCAGATGCCATATTTGAAGGCATTGCAGGCCCACGTATGCAAGCGGCTGGCTGCAAAACACTATTTGATATGGATGAATTATCGGTTATGGGGCTCGTCGAAGTTTTAGGCCGCTTACCGCGTTTACTTAAAATTCGTAAACAGCTTGTACAGCATTTTATCGAGAACCCGCCTGATGTATTTATTGGTATTGATGCACCAGACTTTAACTTGCGTGTTGAAAAACCTTTAAAAGAGGCAGGTATTAAAACGGTTCAATATGTTAGTCCGTCGGTGTGGGCATGGCGTGAAAAACGTATTCACAAAATTAGTGCTGCAACTAACTTAGTGTTAGCACTGTTACCGTTCGAAAAAGCATTTTATGATAAGCATAATGTCCCTTGTACATTTGTTGGGCATACGCTTGCAGATGATATTGCGCTTGAACATGACCAAAATGATGCACGCCATCAGTTAGGTTTAGCTCAAATGGATAAGGTGCTTGCGTTATTACCAGGCAGTCGTGGCTCAGAGGTTGGCCTGTTAAGCGAAACTTATATTCAAACTGCTGCAAAGCTACAAGCTGCGAACCCTGAGCTGAAAATTGTGGTGCCGTTAGTTAATGAAAAACGAAAAGCTCAATTTTGCGATGTGTTGGAAAAAACAGCACCCACGTTAAAGTTAAAGTTACTAGACGGTAAATCAAACCTCGCTATGCAAGCGGCGGATGCTATTTTGCTGGCATCAGGTACGGCAACACTTGAAGGCATGCTTTACAAAAAGCCCATGGTTGTTGGATATAAAATAAAGCCAATGAGTTATTGGATTTTCAAAACATTATTCACTTTCAATATTAAATATTTTTCATTGCCAAATTTATTGGCAGATGAAGAACTGGTACCTGAATATTTGCAAACAGAGTGTAATGTTGAGAACTTAGTTGCTGCATTAACCCCCATGTTAAATTCCGATAATGCAAAACTCAAAGCACGCTTTTTAGCTATTCACAAAGAAATTAGATTAAATGCCAATGAACAAGCTGCGGCTGCAGTTGCGGAGTTACTAGATGCAGATTGAACGACCCAATGTTAACTTTATTGCGGGTGTCGACGAAGTTGGCCGTGGTCCATTAGTCGGTGATGTAGTCACAGCCGCGGTTATTTTAGACCCAGCAAAACCTATTGCAGGCTTAACCGACTCAAAAAAGCTTTCCGATAAAAAGCGTCAATTGCTTGCAACCGAAATAAAAGAAAAAGCACTTTGCTATGCTATTGGCCGTTGTAGCCCAAGTGAAATTGACGAATTAAATATTTTACATGCCACTATGCTGGCAATGAGTCGTGCTGTTGAAGGCTTGAGTGTAAAGCCTGAGTTTGTATTTATTGATGGTAATCGTGTGCCAACTCAATTAACGGTCCCCGCTCAAGCTGTTGTAAAAGGTGATAGTTTAGTGGCTGAAATTTCAGCAGCGTCCATTTTGGCTAAAGTTGCCCGCGATGATGAAATGATCGAGCTTGATAAACGTTATCCAGATTATGGTTTTGCAGGCCATAAGGGGTACCCGACGAAAGCACATTTTGCGGCACTTGAACAATATGGTGCAATTGCAGAGCATCGTAAAAGCTTTAAACCTGTGCAGCGCATTTTGGCGTTAAAAGGAGAGCAACGCTAATGCCAACGCCGCAATTTGTCCACTTACGTGTTCACTCCGACTTCTCAATGGTGGATGGTCTTGCTAAAACTAAACCAATAGTTGCAAAGGCTGAAGAGTTACAAATGCCTGCGCTGGCAATCACCGATCAAATGAACTTATGTGGTTTGGTGCGTTTTTATGGTGCTGCCCATGGCGCGGGTATTAAACCTATTGTTGGCGCTGATTTTTGGCTAAGAAGCCCTGAGTTTGAAGATGAACCATGTCGTATAACCATATTAGCGAAAGATAATGACGGCTATAAAAATCTCACATTATTGATTTCTAAGGCGTATCAACGCGGGCATTTATTTCATCGCCCAGTTATTGATCGTGAATGGTTAGTTGAACTAAAAGACGGCTTGATTATTCTCTCTGGTGCGAAAGACGGCGATTTAGGTAAAGCACTGCTGAAAGGTAATGCAGGGCTTATTGAGTCAGTAGTAAGCTTTTATAAACAGCATTTCAGCGATCATTACTACCTTGAATTAATTCGAACAGAGCGCCCATTAGAAGAAGATTATTTACACCTAGCCGTAGAGCTTGCCGCACAAGAGCAGTTACCTGTGGTGGCAACGAACGAAGTGGTGTTTTTAAAACCAGAAAACTTTGAAGCTCACGAAATTCGCGTAGCAATTCATGATGGTTACACGCTTGAAGATAAGCGCAGACCTAAACGCTTTTCAGATCAGCAATATCTAAAAACAGCGGAGCAAATGGCTGAGCTATTTAGTGATATTCCTGAAGCGTTGGAAAACACTGTGGAAATTGCCAAACGCTGTAATGTAACCGTGCAGCTAGGAACTTACTTCTTACCAGATTACCCAACCGGTTCGCTGAAAATTGAAGACTTCTTGGTTAAGGTCTCTGAAGATGGTCTTGAAGAGCGTTTACAGTTTTTATTCCCAGATGAGCAAGAGCGAAAAGAAAAACGTGGTGAGTATGACGAGCGTCTGAAAATAGAGCTCGACGTAATCAACCAAATGGGTTTCCCTGGTTACTTCTTGATCGTAATGGAGTTCATTCAATGGAGTAAAGATAACAATATTCCGGTAGGTCCTGGGCGTGGTTCAGGTGCCGGCTCATTGGTGGCTTACGCGCTGAAAATTACCGACCTTGATCCGCTCGAATTTGACTTACTATTCGAACGTTTCTTGAACCCTGAACGTATTTCAATGCCCGATTTCGACGTTGATTTCTGTATGGATAGGCGCGATGAGGTAATAGATCACGTAGCGGCGCTTTATGGTCGTGACGCGGTATCTCAGATTATTACCTTTGGTACCATGGCTGCAAAAGCGGTTATCCGTGACGTAGGCCGTGTACTTGGTCACCCTTACGGCTTTGTTGATCGTATTTCGAAATTAGTACCGGGCGATCCGGGTATGACCTTGGCTAAAGCGTTTGATGTTGAGCCGCGGTTACAAGAAGCCTACGACGGTGATGAGGAAGTAAAAGAACTTATTGATATGTGTCGCATCCTTGAAGGGTGTACACGTAATGCCGGTAAGCACGCTGGTGGTGTTGTAATATCGCCAACAACGATTACTGATTTTGCCGCCCTTTATTGTGATGATGAGGGTAAATTCCCAGTCACTCAATTTGATAAAAATGACGTTGAGACGGCGGGTTTAGTTAAGTTTGACTTCTTAGGTCTAAGAACACTTACTATCTTGCAGTGGGCGCTTGATATGACCAACGAGCGTCTCGCCCGTGAGGGTAAAGAGCCAGTTGATATCAACGCCATTCCACTTGATGATAAGCCAAGTATTGAGTTACTGCTACGCGCCGAAACGACCGCGGTATTCCAGTTAGAATCTCGTGGTATGAAAGATCTTATTCGTCGTCTAAAGCCCGACTGCTTCGAAGATATGATCGCACTGGTAGCACTATTCCGCCCAGGTCCATTGCAATCAGGCATGGTAGATAACTTTATCGACCGTAAGCATGGTCGAGAAGAGTTATCTTATCCAGATGTGCAGTGGCAACACGATAGCTTGATACCGATTCTAGAACCGACCTACGGTATCATTCTTTATCAAGAGCAGGTAATGCAGATTGCGCAGGTACTGGCTGGCTATACGCTAGGTGGCGCTGACATGCTGCGTCGTGCGATGGGTAAGAAAAAGCCAGAAGAGATGGCAAAGCAACGTTCAACCTTCGAAGAAGGAGCTGTTAATAACGGAGTTGACGGCGAACTTGCAATGAAAATCTTCGACTTGGTAGAGAAGTTCGCAGGTTACGGTTTCAACAAATCTCACTCTGCTGCATATGCTTTAGTGTCGTATCAAACGCTGTGGATGAAAACTCATTACCCAGCAGAGTTTATGGCTGCGGTAATGTCGGCGGATATGGATAACACCGATAAAATCGTTACCTTGGTTGATGAATGTGAAAACATGAAACTAACCTTGTTACCGCCTGATGTGAATGCGGGTGAGTACAAGTTTACGGTTAACCGACAAGGTGAGATTGTATACGGTATTGGCGCCATTAAAGGAGTAGGTGAAGCGCCTGTTGAAGCCATTTTAGAAGCGCGAAGTGAAGGTGGGGCTTTCAAAGATTTATTTGATTTTTGTGCGCGAGTAGATTTAAAACGCTTAAATAAACGCGTGGTTGAAAAACTTATTTATGCCGGTGCACTTGACCAATTAGGACCAGATAAAACCCAGCCAGGTCGTGCGACTTTATTAGCCAGCTTAAAAGATGCCATGCGAGCAGCGGATCAGCATCATAAGGCTGAGTCACTAGGGCAGGCCGATTTATTTGGGTTATTAGCCACAGAGCCTGATGAAGTTGAACAAGCATTTATAAAAGCAACAGGTTTAACTGATAACGAATGGCTTGATGGCGAAAAAGAAACATTGGGCCTTTATTTAACTGGTCATCCTATAAATCAGTATAGAAAAGAGCTAAGACATTACACATCGGGCCGTCTGGTTGACTTACAACCAACAAACCGCGATGTGCAGTCAACGGCTGCTGGCCTTGTTATTAATGCACGAACCCTTATCAATAAAAAAGGAAATCGGTGGGGTCTTGTAACTTTAGATGACAAGAGTGCCCGTATTGATGTACGCTTATTCCCAGAACAGTTTGAAATGTACCAAGATATGCTACAAGTTAATAATATCTTGGTGATATCTGGACAGGTCAGCTTTGATAACTTCTCCGGTGGCATTACAATGACCGCTAGAGACATATGCACCATTGCTCAAGCGCGAGAAAAACGTATTAAAGCGATTAAAATGACGTTGAATATGGTGCAAATCGAGGCGAACTTCTTCGATAATTTACAAAAAGTACTGGAACCTTATAAGTTTGGTACTTGTCCTATAAAAGTATTCTATCAACGTCCGGATGCGTTGGCTGAGATTACCTTAGGAACCGAATGGTGTGTTACGCCTAGTGATGACTTAATTCATAAGTTATCACTGATGGCGGCGCAAGATGTAGAACTAGAATTTAATTAATTAGGTAGTTTAGAGCATGAGCCTCAATTATCTTGATTTTGAGCTTCCAATCGCAGAATTAGAAGCAAAAATTGAAGAATTACAAAATGTAAGCCGCGCTGGCGAATTAGACCTTGGATTAGAAGAGGAAGTCAGTCGATTAAAAGAGAAAAGCGCTGAAATGAAAGAGAAAATTTTCTCTGAATTAGGTGCTTGGCAGGTTTCTCAGTTAGCCCGTCATCCGTTGCGTCCTTATACTCGTGATTACATCGAGCGCATTTTCACGGAATTTGACGAACTAGCAGGCGACCGTACTTTTGCTAACGACCCTGCTATTTTAGGTGGTGTTGCACGCTTTGAAGGTCAACCAGTTATGGTTATTGGCCAGCAAAAAGGGCGTGACACGGCTGAAAAAATCAAACGCAACTTTGGTATGCCAAAGCCTGAAGGTTACCGTAAAGCACTGCGCTTAATGGAAATGGCTGAGCGTTTCAAAATGCCAATCATGACTTTTATCGACACCCCTGGTGCGTACCCAGGAGTTGGTGCTGAAGAGCGTGGTCAAAGTGAAGCGATTGCACGTAACCTAAAAGTAATGGCGGCGTTAAAAGTACCAACCATCTGTACCGTAATCGGTGAAGGTGGTTCAGGTGGCGCATTAGCCATTGGTGTGGGCGACCGTGTAAACATGCTGCAATACAGTACTTACTCTGTAATTTCACCAGAAGGTTGTGCATCAATCCTTTGGAAAAGCGCAGATAAAGCACCATTAGCTGCAGAAGCAATGGGTGTAACTGCTGCACGTGTTAAAGAGCTTGATTTAATCAACAACGTTATTGATGAGCCACTAGGTGGCGCACATCGTAATTACGATGCGATGGCACGTAACCTTAAAAACCAACTTAAGCGTGACCTTGCTGACCTACAAGGCCTTTCACTTGATGAAATGCTTGATCAGCGTTACAAACGTTTAATGTCGTTTGGTTATTGCTAAACACAGCTTATAATCGAAAAAGCCGCTTTTTGCGGCTTTTTTTGTTTTATAATGCCTGTAACTACTAAGCTTGTATATTGATTGGTTTTTAATGCAAACATCAGATTTACATCATCATTTTTTAGCTCAATTACAGCCTTTACTGAATAATCAGCAAAGGCGCTTTAGTGTGGCTTTATCAGGTGGTGTTGATTCGGTTGTGTTATTACATTTAATGACGACTGTGCGAAAGCAGTATCCTGAACTTGAAATCGAAGCGGTGTATGTCAATCATGGCTTGAGTCAACATGCTGGTGAGTGGCAAAGGTTTTGCCAATCGCTATGTGAAGAGCTTGATGTAGCATTTAAAGCGGTGCACGTTGAAATTGTTAAGCGTTCACGCACCTCACTTGAAGCACAAGCCCGAGAGGCAAGATACCAAGCACTTGATGAAAACTGTTTAGCAGGCAGTGTGTTACTGCTTGGTCAGCATTTAAATGATCAGCTTGAAACCTTTTTGTTGCGACTAAAACGTGGCTCAGGCTTGCAAGGCTTAGCATCGATGCAACAGCTGCGATTACTCGCGTCAGAACGGGTATGTTTTAGACCACTCATTAATATTACTCGTGAGCAAATTGAACAGTTTGCCGATGAATTTGCCATTACTCATATCACCGATGATTCAAATAGCGATGAGCGTTTTGATCGTAACTTTTTACGTCATCAAGTGATGCCGTTATTAACGATGCGCTTTCAAGGCTTTGAAAAAAGTGCAGCGCGTAGTATTCGGTTGCTACAGAAGCAACAGTCGCTACTCGATGAATACACTCAAAGTGACTTAGAACAGTGTCAAAATCTGCGCGGGGGCTTAAGTTGTGAGTCTGTTGCAAAGTTTAGTGAAGCTCGTCAAGCCAACCTTGTGCGTGCGTGGCTTAATCAATTTACTCATCAATTGCCTTCTGAAAATCAGCTGCGGCAAATTATTGAACAAGGCTTAACAGCAAAAGCTGATGCACAATTAAAAATTAGTTTACAAAGCGGTGATGTGCGTCGTCACCAGCAGCATTGGTATTTTGTGAAGGAGCAGGCAATACCAGAGGCGATGGAAATTGCTTTGCAGAGTATTGAACTGACAGATGGCCGAAAGCTAACAGTGAAATTGGGCAAGGGTATTAGAAAACCAAAGCCGAATGAGCAAGTAAGGGTTGAATTTAATAAGCCACAAGCGCAAATAAAGCCTTTGCATAAACCAGGTTCAAATACCTTAAAGCATTGGTTTAAAGATGCCAAAGTAGCTCCTTGGTTACGTGCGCAAGTGCCGCTTATTTACTATAACGATGAGCTAGTGCAGGTGGTTGGCTATTTTGTTAGTGCCCAGCACAGTGCTGATGATGGAATTTTTTGGGAGATAGATGTATGAGTGAACAACCACATGCTGGTTTATCACTAGTTAACAAGGCACCGCTTGGATTTGTGTTGTCGGTGTTAGTTGCAGTAATTGCGAGTTTTGTTTTCACACAGTTGACTTTAAATACGCTCTTTTATGCGCTAGTGGGCGGAGTCGTGTGCTCGTTGTTGTTATTAGCTTATTGGTCAGGTAAAAGCGGTATTTTCTTTATTTTCGGCGTGCTTACACCACTGGCGTTAGTAGTGATATCGCCCCTTGCCACGATGGCTGCATTACTTTATTTATTGAGTGGTTTCTTCTCTGGCTTTTGGTTGCTATTACTGGGCTATAAGCTGATGGTTAAAAAAGCCTAACGGGGGATGTTAGGCTTTCTTTTTAATTAGTAGGCTCTGGCACAATTTCTGCCTGCTGCTTTCGCCTTATAAAGACCTTTGTCAGCACGGGCAAATACTTCATTTTCGCAATCTTGGTTATTAGCAAGTGTAAAACCTATGCTAGATGTAACCTTGTATTGTGCCATTAAATCAGACTGAGCAACTAAGTGCATAATGCGATCGGCAATGACTTTGTTGGTTGTAAACTCAGGGTCATCGATAAGCAAAGCAAACTCATCACCACCAAAACGAAAGATTGAATCAGTGCCGCGTACACTTTTGCCCAGCACTTTAGAAAACTCTTGCAGTACATCATCGCCAATTTTGTGACCAAAATTATCGTTAACTTGTTTGAAGTTATCTAAATCCAGCAACATCAAGCTAAATGGGCGGTGCTGCCTGCGACAGCGCTCAAGCCTTTGTGCCAAGCTGTCATTAAATTGACTGCGATTATTGAGACCGGTTAAGGCATCTTTAGTTGCAAGTCGTAATACACGGTTATACATAACCGCATTACGTAATGGGTAAATAAGTGCGCCGTGCAGCTGTTGTAGTTTGCTTTTTATAGCTTGTCCCATAGGAAACTTACTAAAGTATATTAGCTGGCCAAGGCGCTCATTTTCGATATCTAAATCAAATGAATAAGGCGTCTGACTGGTATCGCTTTCTGCACTTTGGCAAACACCAAGGGAAGACTGAAATTGCAAACCTGATAAATTGATTAACTGTTTAGCATGCTCAGCAAAAATTGTAAGAATTTCCTCAATTGATAACGTTGTCTGTAATTTCGCTACAAGGCTATGCGCATTGTTTAATTCATTATTTCGGTAATATTCTGCCGAAAATGGCATGAATTCGCCACGTGCAGACACTCGCTGCGTCAAAATATGGACATTTTCCACGATAATTCTCCCCCCGGAGTGTTTAGATACTGTGAGTAAGCGAGATTTGTGCCATTTTTTTAAACTGGCTGAAAAACAAATGGTTGCTATATTTAAAGAAAGATATAGCTGGTCATCAAGTTGAAAGGAGTTTATTGCTTGCAAAACGTACTGATTCAAGTGTTTGGCTTGCTTGTTGCTGCCGTTGTGTTCGTTTGGTTCTTCAAACGAATTGGTTTACCTCCTATTCTTGCCTACTTGGCAACGGGCGTGTTGGCGGGCAGTCACGGTATTGGCTGGATGGCACAAAGTCATGAAATGCACTTTGTCGCAGAACTCGGTATTGTATTTTTGCTCTTTAGCCTTGGGCTTGAGTTTTCGATTCCACGCTTGATGGCAATGCGCAATATCGTATTTGGGCTGGGATCATTGCAAGTCGTTGTCACTAGCATTGTCTTTATCATTATTTTGCTATTGCTTGAGCATAGCCTGTTAAACAGCTTTACGATTGCAACACTTATGGCGCTATCTTCTACAGCCGTTGTGGTTAAGCTGTTAAAGGAGTCTGGTGAGCTGAATCAACGACGCGGTCAGCTGGCTGTGGGTGTATTACTGTTTCAAGATATTGCCGTTGTGCCGTTGTTAATTGTTTACCCGCTTTTAGCGCAAAGTGGCTCAGATGCCATTGCCGGCGCACTGGCTTTTGCATTAACTAAAGGGGCATTTGTATGCGCTTTATTGTGGGCAATTGGGAAATGGATCTTACCTAAGGTATTCAGTGAGATAGCACTGGTTCGTACCGATGAGTTATTTGTTTTAACAACCTTATTGGTCGCGCTATTTGCAGCTGGCCTTACGTATTTATTTGGCCTTTCTATGGCACTGGGTGCATTTTTAGCAGGGATGATGCTAGGCGAGAGCCAGTATCGTCATCAATTAGAAGCTGATATTAGACCGTTTCGCGATATTTTAATGGGGCTATTTTTTGTTACGGTCGGCATGCAGCTTGATGTGTTATATGTGCTAAATAGTTGGTATTGGATTTTAGCCGTATTAGTTGGGCTGCTCTTTTTTAAAATTGCCGTATTAGCAATTTCAGCGCAAGTGATTGGTGAGCGTAAACAAGATGCCGTGGCTGCTGGTATTATGCTATGGCAAATGGGGGAGTTTGGTTTTGTATTAATCGCACTGGCATCGCAGCATTTGCTGATCAGCACAGAGCAAGCATCATTTCTTATTGCCGTGGGCGTCTTATCAATGGCACTCACTCCTTATTTGATAGAGAAAACTCCCGTACTTTTAAAGCGCTTTGGTTTACTTTCCCATGCAGGTCAGTACTGGCAACAGCCTGCAACAAGTAGTCCCCTTTATCATAATCATGTGGTGATTTGTGGTTTTTCGCGTGTAGGGCAAACTGTTGCTCGCTTTCTTAAGCCTGAGGCCATTGAGTACGTGGCTATTGAAAGTAACCCTATTTTATTGCAAGAAGCAAAAGCTGCGGGTGAACCGATTATTTTTGGTCATGTAAAACAAAAAGATATTTTAAAATCAGCAGGGGTAGAGCGAGCACGGCTTGTTATTATTACATTCGCAGACTTTGAACAAACGCAAGTCGTTGTTGATGCTATAAAACAAATAGCGCCCAAAGTAAAAATTTTAGTCCGAATGCGAGATGATTCTGAGCTGGAAACACTCAAAGAGTTAGGCGTTACAGAAGTTGTGCCAGAGACCCTAGAAGCGAGTTTAATGCTAGTCTCGCATGTGCTTTATATGTCTGGTGTACCCATGACACGAATTATTCGCAGAGTGAGTAAAGAGCGCCGTAACCGCTATCAATTTTTAAATGGCTTTTTTACAGGGGATAAGCTTGATAGCGAAGAAACCAGTTCTGATCGATTAGAATATTTACATGTTATTGCATTGCCTGAATATGCGTTTGCTGTGAATCAAAAAATCAGTGAGCTAAAGCTTGAACAGCGCCGAGTATCGGTTAGAGCGCTGCGCCGACAAGACAGGGAAATAGAAGCCCCATCATCGCAAACAGTATTAATGGCTGGCGATATTCTTGTTTTACAAGGTAAACCGCGTCGAGTAGAGCGTGTAGAGCATTACTTACTCGACGGAACAGAGTAATCAGTCAAGCTCTAGGAATTTACGAATTTCGGGTAGTTTATTGAGCCCGTCTTGGTAACCTATTTCAATCAGCTTTTGGGTATAGCGTTTTTCGAACAGTAAGTAACTGGTTAAACTCGATTGTGAGCGTTTTTTTACACCTATCATACGCAGTAGCACTTTAATCGCGATTGGCATATCGTCATAAAATTGTGCTGCAATCATATTAAAATTTTGTGAGGGGTTAATTATACACGTATCAATCTGTTTAAGTTCTTGATGTTTGTCACGCGCAGGTAACAAGCCAAGTGTTCTGTTTATGCGTTCTAATCGCTCTAAATCAGATTGCAGCGTGTCGGTAAAAACACTATCAAGCAGGTGACCTGCAATATTTGAAAGCCCAGGGTAATGGGGTTGATACCCAGGTGGATGCATTTCTTTAGGTTCATCAACACCAATAATAAAGATTTTTTCAGCGCCTAAATGCACAGAAGGGCTCAATGGTGACAACTGATGTATAGACCCATCGCCAAAATAATGGTTATGTACATTAACACTTGGAAACACCATGGGAATAGCACTTGATGCCATTAAATGTTCTACATTAATACGCGCTGCTTGACCTTCGCGTTTCGCCCGTTGCCATGGTTTTTGCGTAAGCGATTGAAAAAAAGCCACAGAATCACCGGTTGTGTAACTTGACGCAGTAATAGACACAGCATCTAGGTAGTTTTTATGTAGGTTACGTTCTATGCGTGATAAATCTAAAATCTCGTTGAGGAGTTTTCTCAGCGGTTTATTATTTAGCAAGCTTGCTGGTGGGTGATTAATGTGTTCAGACTGGAAGCTCGTTAAAATATTGCGTGTTAGATGTAAAAAAACGCTTAAAAAATCACTTTTGTACACTTGAGAGGTGGAAAAGTTTTTCCAGACCCATTCGAGCTTTTTACTCGCCAAATGGGCGCACGACGCATAACATGCAAGTGCGGCGGAATTAATTGCCCCCGCTGATGTCCCATTAATAATAGTAAAAGGTAATGGGGCAGTGCGAGGCATACTTTGTGTTATTGCTTTCAACACGCCGACTTGATAAGCGGCACGCGCGCCACCACCTGTTAATAATAAGGCGATTTTAGAGTGCTGTGTTTTTTTTAACTTACTGCTCATAGTTGCATTTAAATTGTTGTGCGTCTTTACTTTATTTATCAACTGTAAGTCTTTAAGCTAGAAGAAGCAAAGTTTACCTAATTGCTCACGTTATTTTGTCGAGTTTTATGTCTGTTTTTTTAAAGGAGTCTGTATGTCAGAGCATTCGTCAGAGACCGAAGTACAAAAGCGTCCAGTTAATAACAACCTTATTTTTGGTGTTGTTATTTTAATTATTGTTGCCTGTGTTGCCGCGTATATTTTACTCCAACCAGACGATAAGCCGACGCAAACCGTAGAGGATATTGTAACTGAAGAAGTACCTATGGCGGAGTTTCAAGAGCCCGAACCAGAGCCTGAACCCGAACCAGTTGCAGAGCCAGAACCAGAGCCCGTTGTTGTTGAGCAGCCTGTAGCACGTGAAGAAGAGCCAGTGCCAGAGGTAGAACCATTACCTACATTAAACGAAAGCGATGAGGTGGTTGTTGCTCGCATGGACGAAGTACTGAGCGATCAGGTTATGAGTTTAATGGTGACCGATGACCTTATTCGTCGCGGTGTAGTGTATGTAGATAACATTGCAAAAGGCAAAGTAGCAGCTAGCCATGCACCTGTTGAACGTCCAAAAGAGTCATTTAAAGTTATTGAAGGTGATATTTTAACGATTGATCCGAACAGTTACGAGCGTTACACCCCTTATGTGAAACTATTTACTAGTTTAAGTGCTGCTCAGGCTATTCGCATTTATGATGAATATAAACCACTGATAAACGAAGCATACGCTGAGATTGGCTACGAAGGCGATGCCTTTAATCAAACTCTTGAAGAAGCGATTGACGTTTTACTTGATACACCAGAACCAAAAGGTGACATGCCATTAGTGCGCAACTCAGTGACTTATCAATATGCTTATTCAGAGTGGGAAAACCTCCCACAAGCACAAAAGCAGCTTTTACGTATGGGCCCTGAAAATATGAAAAAGGTAAAAGCGGCATTACGTAACATAAAAGCTGAACTAGAAAAGTAAGCTTTTAAACCATTAAATACAGTGCGATTGTACAGCAAGTATGCAATCGCACTTTCTTTTTCGAATACCCCTTGAATAACAGGCCAAAACTAGAGATAATCCCTCCCGCGCCAAACAAGGCCCTCAATGGTAGTCTTATTGGTCCTCTCGCAACACTAGCAGGTGAACCTGGTCAGGCCCGGAAGGGAGCAGCCACAGCGTGTGACGTGTGTGCCGAGATGTGGCTGGTAAGACTGCCACCCAAATTCTTTTTGGGTTGTCGTTTGAAGTATAAGATGACATTTCTTCCAAAAGACAAATCAACCTATTTCCACTCAAAGCTAAACACTCTCTTATAAACCTTCCATAAATCTGTAAGCTAAGAATAGATCTACTTGTTTAATCAGCTTTTTATGTGCATGAAAATGCCAAGCTTACTCTGTGTTAATTACTGCGGTGCAGTATCAATAAGAAAAAGTTTCTTGGGTGATTAAAATGACGATATCATTAAAATTTTAAACGGCACTTTTCAAAGCATATGGCGAGAAAAATATTCCGAACTATGTAACTCACCCAAGGTATGGCAGTGCTCCATTGGTTTCCAAAGATGAAGTGCCAGCATGCACAATAGACAGTGCACACTGCACTAGATGTGTTGAATGCAGAAAAAAAGATCAAGGCACTCGCCTTATGCACAAACGATATCAAGAACTTATCGTTTTAAAGGAGCGAACGAATCCACAGAGTAAAGAACTCAAGCAAATAGCAATAAAGCTTTATAAATTGGGGTATATACGAAATCCAAATAAGCTGAATATTGACATCGGAATCTAACGAGTTAAGTCACTAATTTGTCGTCTAGACCTAAGAGGTATGGAATTGAAAGTGGTGAGTTACCGCTAAACTCAATATTTTCAAATTAATAGAATTAGCTTTTTAAATTAGCATTAGGGTGGATAGTTATTATTTAGTGTGAATTGTACTATATTAACATTAAATGTAATGCAAATAGGAATTGTTCGTGATAGCATCTTTGTGCTATTTCAATAACAAGGGTTATTATGAATTTTTCTCTACTTCCTACAGCCACAGCGGTGAGCTTAGCGCTTCTGTCAAACAGTGCTTTTGCAGCAGAACAAACTAATAAAAAAGACACAGACCCCATAGAAAAAATTACTGTAAATGGTAAGTACATCGTTAACGAAAATATCGATACAGCGACAGGCCTTGGTTTATCTATTCGTGAGACTCCACAGTCTGTAACGGTCTTTACTGTTGAGCGTATTCGAGATCAAGATTTAGACACGATTATTGACGCAGTTGATAATACGGTTGGTTTGTCATCTTCAAAAATGGATAACGTTCGTAACACCATGCAATCACGCGGGTTTAATGTGTCTAACTATCAAATTGATGGTGTGCCTTTATCATGGAGTTTGGCAGGGGATTCTGGTGAAACGTCAGCGGATGTTGCGATTTATGAACGAGTAGAGTTTGTACGAGGCGCCACGGGTTTATTAACAGGGGCGGGCGACCCATCTGCATCAATTAATCTTGTTCGCAAACGCGCGCGTAACACCGACTTAACTGGTTATGTTGATGCTTCAATAGGAAGTTGGAATAAAAAAGAGTTAACCCTTGATATCGCGAATGGCTTAAATGATAGCGGTACAGTGCGCGGTCGGGTGATTGCAAAAGTGGTTGATAGTGAATCATATATCGACTTATACGAAGAGAATAAAAATATCTTCTACGGTGTATTAGAGACTGACCTAACACCTGATACTACCCTGCGTGTAGGGGCGAGTTACCAGAACAGTGATCCGCATGGTCCTGTGTGGGGCGCTTTACCTGCATACTATACAGACGGCACAGCAGCTGAGTGGGATGATTCTAAAACCACGGCCCTTGACTGGACTCGTTGGGAAACAACGCACAAAAACTATTTTGCAACCGTTGAGCATTTATTTTCGAATGGTTGGCAGTTAACAGCAAATTATAATCACTCAAAATATGATAAAGAAAGCCGCTTATTTTATGTTTCTGGTGCATTAGATAAAGAAACAGGGGCAGGCTTAACAGGGCAACGTTATTTTGCGTTTGGCTCAACAGAGCAAGACAGTGTCGATGTGCAGCTTAAAGGTCAATACACTTTGTTTGAACAGAGTCATGACTTTGTGGTGGGTGCGCTTTACTCTAAGCAAACAGGTGAAACAAGTACTCGCGATCCCGATCCTATCATTGGTGGTAGCGCATGGGATGCGGTCCCTATTGATAACTTTTTTGATTTCCAAGGGGATGATATTGTAGAACCTAATTGGACTGAAGAAGTGACACTACAAGATGATAACGACACAGTACAAAAAGGCTTTTACGCAGCTACCCGAGTTTCGTTAACTGATGCGTTTAAAGTGATTGCTGGTGGGCGTGTTTCGTCATGGGAGCGAGAGCGTTACTATTATGGCGATCAACAAGATTACGGCGATTCAGGTGTTTTTGTGCCTTACTTTGGCGCACTCTTTGATCTAAATGATCAGCACCGCATGTATGCCAGCTACACAGAAATTTTTCGTCCGCAAAATAGCTTAGATGCGAACGGGGAGTATTTAGATCCTGTTGATGGTAAAGCAAGTGAAATTGGCTTAAAGAGTGCTTATTTTGATGAGCGTTTGCAAACATCTTTGGCTATTTTTGATATTCAACAAGACAATTTAGCCACAGAAGACCCCAACTTTGTGCCAACAGCTGAACAAATGTCAGCATATTATGGCGCTGAAGGAACACAAAGTCGCGGCTTTGAGTTTGAAGTGATGGGGGAGCCTGTGGATGGTTGGAATATCTCTGCCGGCTACTCACAGTTTAAAGCTGAGGATGCCGATAACAACAAGGTAAATACAGATTCACCACGTAAGCAATTTAAGTTATTTACGACCTACCAATTTGTAAAACAATTACCAGCGCTTACAGTTGGTGGTGGTGTTAACTGGCAAAGCAAGTCATATGCGCAAGGCACAACACGTAATGTAGAACAAGATGCTTATACAATTGTAAACTTGATGGCACGTTATAATATTAATGAATCAATGGATTTACAGTTAAACGTTAATAATCTATTCGATAAGAAATACTATAACTACATGACAGCAGGCTACTATGACCTTTACCGCTATGGTGCGCCACGTAATGCATCACTGAGCTTCAGCTATAACTTTTAATTGATTGCTCGGGATAGGCTCATATCGAGTTGCAACTAAAGGTGCATTTGCACCTTTAGTTTTATGGTTATCAGGGCTTCTTCGTTATTCTAGCTTTAAACAGCGACGAGCTGTTTCATTTTATGACAACTCATTTCCTTCTTTAATCTTATTGATCTTAAATAATACCCTTTTAAATAAACTGGCTTACTCTGTTGCCAAATTAAGTAACGAGCTACTCGCTTGTTTGAGGGATTTTAGATAAATGATTACGTTAGATGAGCAGCGTTTAACATCGTTAAAACGTGGTTTTCATATACCACCTAAGCCTGAACTGCTCGATGAAATTGCAAGTGAAATGGAATTAGACGATGCTTGCTTAGATAGAATTGCCAGCATGATCTCTAAAGATATTAGCCTCTCTGCTTTATTATTAAAAACCATCAACAGCCCTTTTTTTGGCTTACAAAGAACGATCAGTAATATAAAACAAGCGGCTATGTTTTTGGGTTTAGAGCAACTAAATCGCTTAGTTACACTCGCATTACTCAAGAACAACTTTGTTGGTGATGCCTGCATCAGTTTAGAGCGATTCTGGGATGAGTCTGTTGAAGTGGCAAACGCTTGTGTTTGGCTTGGGCACAGTTACAAGTCGCTGATGCCAGTTGATGAGCTATACTCGTTAGGTCTTTTCCACAATGTTGGCATTGCAGCAATGGCCCTAAAATACCGTGACTATATTGACGTATTACAACACGCAAATCATGCAAAAGAGCAAGTAATAACCGAGCTTGAACAAGCTCGTTATCAGTGCGACCATGCTGTTATAGGTTATTTTATTGCCACATCAGTGGCACTTACCTAAGCCGTTATGTAATGTTATTTTGAACCATCATAATAGTCATTTTTTACAGCTAAGTGATAATGACCACCAGCGAATGGCCTTTGCTATTTTAAAATGTGCAGAAAGCATGATTGACTATGCCAGACACAGGCAACATTCAAGCGAGTGGCTAAAAATTAAAGAGCAGTGCTTTATCGAGTTAGGAGTTATTGAGCAGGAATACGCTGATCTTCTAGAAGATTACCTCGACAATTCAATGGCGAGTTAAAGTTAATAAAAACCTTCGATAAGCAAGCGGGTGGTGTTAATTCACTGCTCGCTTTTTTATCTAAGTTCACGAGCTTCGGTAAGTGCTCATTAGTACGTAGGTTTTATCTTGAAACCGTGAGTAAATTGAACCTTAAAATAGATATAAAAGCAGTTTGATAAACTGTAGTCGCGACTTTACGTCGCGTTATTTATATGAAACTAATGACGTGTGGTTCAACGCAAATTATGAAGCAAGTACATAACCATCTCTAATAGAAAATAGCGTGTTTATATCGATCTTTAGAGCTCAATTTTTACAAAAATTTAAATAGGTAAAGATATGCGCATTACACATATATTTGTTACGCTTCACTCAGTCTATTAAATAGGTATTAAAGTGAAAGTAATTAAATATTTACTGGTATTGTTTTTTAGCAGTATTTTCTCGATTTCAGCTTTTGCCGCAACAAAGCACATAAATATCGTCAAACCTGTGGTTGCGGCGTTTAAGGCAGGTGATAAAGCCGCCATTGCTGGGCGAGTGCATTACCCGTTAAAGCGTAAAGCGCCGCTGCAAGCAATTGAAAATGAGCAAATGTTTATAGAAAACTTTGAGCAAATTTTTGATAAAGAATTTATTGAACAAATAGCTAGCTCAAACATTCGCTATGACTGGGAAATGATGGGTTGGCGCGGCATTATGTTTGATTCAGGCAAATTGTGGTTAGACTTTGATGGCTCTATTTGGGCTGTGCCTTATGAATCAGAGGCTGAAAAAGCACGACGCGAAGCGCTGATTGACGAGCAAAAACAAGCATTACACAAAAGCCTTCGTGAATTTACAAAGCCGATACTAACGTGGCAAACAAAAAAGCATTTAATTCGTATCGATGAACTGGCTGATAATCAGTACCGTTATGCCGCATGGGAAATTGATCAATCTATGCAAGATGAGCCAAGCCTTGTGATCACAGGGGGCACATTGAGTTTTGATGGCAGTGGGGGCAATCATTTTTATACCTTTACTAATAACGGTTATCGTTATGTATGTCATGTAATAGTGCTGGGTACTGAACAGTCACCACCAGGGCTTTTAGAGGTATTTAAAAATAACGTACAGATATTATCTGAGCCTGTTTTAAGTTTGTAAGGTATTTTTCTTATTTTGAACTACACTTACTTTTTCAAAGGAGTCTCTTTTAAAGGAGTAAGTTATGGGCACAAAATTTTGGGTATTAAGAGCCACTAAAGTTTTTACGCTGGTGGCTATTTTATTATTTATGGTAGAAATCTTGAAAGGCCATGAGCCATCAAGCGCATTGGCTTTTGCGTTACTTTGGTCTTTTATTGTTACAGCAATTTTTATCGCAACCCGTTTATACCATTCATCAAAAGGGCGCCATTGTTCACTGTGTAACGACACCCCAGATGATAAAAAAGCAAGTTAACTTAGGTTGTTAACAAATACGCCGCCCCATACCAATGTACAAATCGTTAGAGCAATCAGTACGGCTGCTGAGCCTAAGTCTTTAGCTAGGCCTGAGAGTGGATGAATTTCAAGGCCTATACGGTCTATTGTGGCTTCAATTGCTGTATTGACGACTTCAGCAAATATCACAAATAGCACAGAGACAAGCAGCATAACTTTCTCATAAAGACTAATTTGCCACACAAAAACCACGGCTATGGAAAGGGCCAACAGTATCAGCTCTTGCTTAAAAGCAGACTCATGTTTTGCTAACCACGAAAATGCACGTTGGGAATTTTTAAATGCTAGGCGAATACGTTTAATGCCGATGGGCTTGTTAGTGCTATCAAATTGCATAGTATGAAGTCTCTTTTACGTTAGCTTTGTGTTGAGCAAGTATTAAAGATATCTTGCTCTGGGTGGTATTCAGTGCTTTGTACATGGGTTAAGCCAAGTAGCGTGTCAAATATATTATCGTGAGAAAAAGCCTGATTACGCTGTTGTTCGATACATTGATTAAAATCGGTATCGGCCAGTTTGTTACTCCAAAACAGCATAGGCACTTGGGTTTGCTCTTTAGGCGCTAATGCGTATGGGAAGCCATGTAAGTACAAGCCTTTTTCACCTAATGATTCACCATGATCAGAGACATACAGCAGAGCTTTGTCATCCGCCTGACTGTTTTGCAGTAAATTAATAAGTTTACTCAGCACTAAGTCGGTATAAGCAATGGTATTGTCATAGGTGTTTGTCAGTTGCTCACTGCTACAATTTTGGATATCGCTCCGTGGGCAGTCAGGCAAAAATTTACTGTCTTTTTCTGGATAGCGGCGATAGTAGGTTGGCCCATGTGAACCAATCATATGTAGTACCACTAGTTGGTGCTTCGCATGACTCTTGGCAAGTTTGGCAGTTAACTCTGCAACCAGTACTTCATCAAAACAATAACGTCCGTCACAAAGTGGGTTTGTCTTTGTTGGTTCTATTGTCTGGGAGTTTACTCGCACGCAAACCCCTTTACAGCTGCTATTGTTATCAATCCACGTTACTTCGACACCACTTCGTTGAATAATATCTAGAGCATTTTCTTGGCTTTGCGCTATGCGCGAATCATAGTGATTGCGGTCCAAGCGCGAAAACATGCAAGGCACAGAAATGGCAGTCGCCGTGCCACATGAACTGACATCACTGAAATATTTAACGCCAAGCTTAGGGGTATATTGATTAGTCGGCTTGTTGTAACCTTGCAGCGAAAAGTTTGCTGCGCGAGCAGTTTCACCTACCACCATAATTGTCAGTGAACTTTGTTGTTGTGCTATTAAGTGCGGTGTTTTATCTAATACTTTAAATGGTAAAGGAGGATAAAAATAATTATCGCGCAGGTACTTATAGCCCGCAGTGTAAAATGCAAAAGGGGTAATATAGCTGGTTAGTTGACGATTATTACGTCCTACGGAGGCGTAATCTTTATAAAATGGGACGGCAATAACAGCTACAGCAATAAACGCTGTAACGTTAAGAAACGCAAAGCTTGTAAGGCGAACACGAAAGTTTCCGACAATATTAAAACGAGAAAATACGTAAGCAGGCAGTACACCAAGCACACTAATGAAGGCGACAACCTGTACATTGAGGTATGAAAATGCCTCCCCTGAATTTGTCTCTAAGATATTTTGCAGCATGCTTTTATCAAAGATAACACCGTAATTTAAGGTTGCATAAAACAACAATGATGAAACCACGATGCTTGTTAAAAGCACGGGTTTTACAAAGGTGATTAACGATAACCAACTTAATACCATTGCCGTCATTGCTAATAAGAAAAACGGTACGCTTGCTATAAATAACCAATCGACATGTTCAGGTTTGCTGGCTGCTTCAAGCATGTTAAATAAAAACAGGCCATTAAATGCAATAACCAAGTACAACGACACCAGCCAGACAAATTGGCTGTAGCTAACGTGCCATTTTTTAGCAAAGAGTTGTTTAATTTGCATGCTCATAATCATTCCTCATCGCTACGATTTATTTGGTAAGCGATACAACTGTTCGGTATACGCTAAATTGCTAAATAAGACGTGCGCTAAGGCTTTTTTGGCAAGTTCAAGGTTGCTGCCAGCTTTATCAACGGCAACTTGGGTTTTACTTGCAGGATCATAGCGCCAATAACTCACTTTTTGATTTGGCATGAGTATTACGGCTTCACCATTTTCTACGTAAGCAAAGTTGTCGTAGTACTGCATCATGGCGCGCTCAACGGGGTAGTGTTTCGTTAAATCATAACCAAGCATCGGGGTTGCTTGCTCAACACCTAATAACGACAACAAAGTAACTGGTAAATCAATTTGGCTGACTAAGCGAGTATCGCGCTTTGTATTTATATCGCTATTTAGGATTACAGCAGGGATGTGGAAAGATTTAAGCGGCACGGGTTCAGAGCCAAACACGCGCACATCATGATCGGCAACCACTAAAAAAACGGTGTCTTGCCAGTAATCTTGCGTTTTTGCCTTGGCGATGAATTTACCGAGTGCGTAGTCAGCATATTTAATTGCGAGATCGCGTTTGACGTTTTCTGGGTCGTGGTCTTCAGGTAGTGTTACTTTACCTTCTGGAATATCGAATGGGTCGTGGTTACTTGACGTAAACACCAAGCTGAAAAAAGGTTTGCCTGATTTATTTAACTCGCTCAGCTCGTTATCAGCTTGATTGAACAAGTCTTCGTCGCTTACTCCCCACGACGAAATAAACTCAGGGTTTTGCATGTCATTAATATCTACAATATCACTAAAGCCATTCCCTAAGAAAAAGCTTTTCATATTATCGAAATGACTTTCACCGCCGTAAATAAACTGGGTGGTATAGCCTGTACGGGCTAATACATCAGCCAGTGAGAAAAAGTTACGCTGAGATTTAGAAAGTTTGACCACCGAGCGAGAAGGAGACGGGGGAAACCCAGTTGTAACCGCTTCAATACCTCGAACAGAGCGCGTGCCCGTTGCGTATAAGTTATCAAAGCTCCAGCCTTGTTGATAAAGCTTATCAAGCTCAGGAGTCACACCAATGCCACCCAGTTCACCAACAAAGCGAGCACCTAAGCTTTCTTCTAAAATAATCACTAAATTCTTTTGTTTGCCTGTGTTAAAAGGTGTGTTGTTGGCTAGAGTAGGAATACGCTCAGTTAAAAACTGCGGCTTGTAGGCTGCTTGCTTTACTGTTTGTAAAATCTCATTACGTGGCATGGTGCCGTATAAACTACTGGCATTTTTTTCATTGCCCATATTTTTAATAGCAAACGCAACACTGTAAGTTGAATTTAGGGCCAAGGAGTTAACCAGTGAGTCACTTGAAAAGTACACTAACGCAGGGTTTAAAGGGCGGTGGCTTACAGTGCCCCTTGCGCTAATTAAGCAAACGAATAAGGTGGTAACGAGTATCACCACTTGGCTAACCGTTTTAACGTTTTGCTGTTTGCTAAATGCTGCATTGATATAGCGATATGCAATTACACAACTAAGCGTTGCAATAATTAAGGTGCTTATTATGGCAAGTAGGTGGCCATGTATTAACATAGAAAAGACTTCTTGAGGGTAATCAAGATATTCAACAAATAAGCGATTTGGTCGCACATCGTACTGAGTAATAAACGCGGGGGTCGAAGCCTCAACAACCACGATTAAAGTCACAACTACGCTGCTATAAAGAGTAAACGCACGGCGAAATAAATCAGTCTTACTGCGTAAAAATACATGAGCGAGTAACACTAAAACAGCCAAGGCTGACAAGTAGCCTAAGCTGCTTAAGTCGACTCTTAAGCCGCCAAATAAAACCGCAAGGCTATCGCCATCAGCTAACCTTTGTTGCTGCCATACTAGCAAGCCCACTCTCGACAATATAAAAACTGACATAATGAGTAGCGTAAAACGAAATAGTGGCTTTAGAACGGATGTGATTGCTTGCATAGTTGTACTTATTTAATCGAAAAGTACCGCAATACTAGGAAGCAAAGCTTAAGAAATACTTATGGAAAACTTAATGTTTACTGGGTTAGCTAAAATTCAGTAAACCTTAAGTAAATCTTAAGTTTTACAGCGTAAGCTGCGCTTAGAATGTTTTATAAGAGAGAGCTATGAAGCTATTACTCATTGAAGATTCGGCGTCTTTGCGACGCAGTTTACGAATAGGTCTTGAAAACTTAGGTTTTACCATTGATGAAACAGGAGATGGTGCCGAAGGGCTCAGTATGGCTATGTCAGGAGAGTATGAATTGATTGTTCTTGACTTAATGCTGCCTAGTATTGATGGCATTACTTTACTGCAAACCATCAGAGCAAAGCAGCTTGATGTGCGAGTACTTATTTTATCGGCTAAACAAGAGCCAGAAGATAGAGTTAAAGGGCTGCTTACAGGCGCTGATGATTACTTAACAAAGCCTTTTTCGTTTGATGAATTACATGCACGGTTATTAAACTTAACGCGTCGTGGGCATTTGAAAGCAAAAAGTGATGTGATTTATATAAATAGTTTGGCGCTTAACTTGCAGCTTAAATTATTACAAGTGGGCGATACCGTCATCGACTTAACACCTAACGAGTATAAAATAGTCGAGTGCTTGTTTAGTAATCAAAATAAAGTCATCACTGCAGAAAAACTGAGTAGTTATATTGCAGGTCAATACGATTTAGTATCAAAGAATTCAATCGAAGCACATTTATCATCTGCCCGTAAAAAAGTAAGAGTGGCTGGTGGAGAACTTCCCATTCAAACTAAACGTGGTTTTGGTTACATAGTACAAGGTAAGTGATGAAATCAATCCGAAGTAAGCTGGTTGTCACTTTATCAATTGCTATTACTGGGCTTGTTTTAAGTATTTTATTAGCTACCGATATTGCGGTTGATAGTTGGATTGATAACGAATTTAATCGCGGCCTGCAGTCAAAAGCAGGGATGTTAATGACCTTGGTACATGAAGATGAGCAAGGACTGGCATTTAACTTCTCAAGTGAATTTATGCCAGAGTTTGATGGTAAGGTTGAACCTGAATATTTTCAAATCTGGACAGAAGCAGGCGTATTTACACGCTCTAAAAGCCTTAATTTATTTAAAGTAAAGACCCTTACATTACAGAGTTTAGACGTTGGTGAATCGAAGATTATTGCTGCTAAACTGCCCGATGGCCGTGACGGTAGAATCATTTATACTCGCTTTTTTCCTCAGGCTGAATCGCATGTAAGAGCCGGTAACTACGAAAGCAATAAGTCTGCTGTGCAAATGCCTCTTACCCTAGCGTACGCAGCTTCATCAGAGGAAGTGGATTTTATTCTTTGGCTCATTGATATTATTTTTGTTGTCACGACCGTCACCGTCATTGTATTTATTCGACTTTTTGTCCGTAAGTCAGTTGATTCATCGCTTGCGCCATTAAATCAACTCAATAAAGATATCAGCCTACTCAGCATTGCCGATAAAAGTGCTCAAATTGTAATTAAAGAGCCTGTAAAAGAGTTGCAGCCTATTGTTGAGAGTCTTAATGCGTTCATACAAGAAAACAGGCAGCTTTATTTTCGTGAGAAACGGTTAACGTCAGATATTGCCCATGAACTTAAAACACCCATAGCAGAGTTAATTAATATGGCAGAAGTGGCCATTCGTTTTCCCAAAGAACAACAACTCAATGAAGACTTTAAGCCGGAAGTGCTAAACATTGGCCAGCGTCTAAAAAGCATTGTTTCTAACTTGTTGCTACTGCATAAATACAGTGATCAGGTTTTGCCAAAAAATGAGGCGTGTGATTTAAATCAAGTGACTATGCGAGTGTTGGAAAACGGTGATAAATCGAGACTCGAATTTGAACTCGATAAAACCCTGCCGGCTCTAGTCAGTAATATATTTGCCCTTGAGTCTATTATTACCAACTTGGTGAATAATGCTAAGCAATATAGCCCTGAAGGTACGCATGTGTTGATTAAAACTAAAAGAAAAGGGCGCTTAATCATTTTAACTGTTAGAAATACGCTTGTAACGGCTTTAAGTAAAGAAGAAATGAGCCAGTTATTTCACCCTCTTTGGCAAAAAGACACCGCGCGAACGTCAAATGATAACTTTGGACTGGGGTTATCGATAGCAAATGCATTAACGAAAGCTATTGATGCAGAACTATTGGTTGAGCAAAGTGAGCAAACAATTACCTTTAGTTTGATATTAAAGTGAAATTTTGCAGCCTTCGTGTTTATGTGCAACACTGATTATGAACAACAATAAGGAATAAAAACTATGGGTAAAATAATTGGCATTGCACTTATCGTCATTGGTGTTGCACTTGCTGTGTGGGGATATAACGTATATGACTCTGCCAGTGCGCAAGTAAGTCGTACGCTAAGTGGTGATACACCGATTGAAGCGTGGTTAGGTATGGTAGGTGGTGCAATCTGTGCGGTTGTAGGCATATTAAAAGTTAAGTAATCAAACATTGAAATTAGCAAGCTAATACCTGATACTGTATGTATATACAGTTTTGGTGTTAGCTATGCAGAAACAATTACCAGCAAAATACTATTTAAGTCACTTTTTTGAACTTGCAGAGTTTATCCAAACTCAGTGTACATGCCTGTTAACGGCTAAGCAGCAGTTATTTCTATCAAGGTTAATTCAACTTGATGAGCAAAGCTTGTGTACCTTATTGCGCATTTACTCGCGTAAGCCTAGGCTTGTAGCAATATCTTCACTTAATTATGAAGAGATCCCCAATCTCCATGGTGCTATTTTTAAGCTTAAGCAACAAGCGCTGGTGGCACACCCCACAGGTGAAGATTTAGATTTAGTACTTGAACATTTAACTAAGCCGGAGTTGGTGACCCTTTTAGCGAATGATGAGCTAATGTCATCTACTGTTGTTTTTAAAAAGTCAGCAAGCAAAGGGGCATTAATTCAACTATGCAAAGATCACATCGATCGTACGAGTAACCAGTTAGAAACGCTTTTTAGTCAATTTGTGGTGAATAGCCGAAGCCAGTATTACGAGTACTTTGAGTTTTTATATAGTGGTCGCTTGAGTGGTGGTGATATAAACCACCAAAATCGCTTTGTGATGCGTGATTTAGGAATAGCCAAAGTACGTGGTGATGTCAGCGGAGCGCTGTCGCGTTTTCAAACCTTGGCTGAAGCACAAACACATTATCAATTAAACCAATTGCGCATGCAGTTTAAGCAAAGCGAGTCAGCAGCGCAGTATCAAAACTTAGCAAAGGCACTTTTAGCCATTAGCTGTGAGGATGAATTAGCCCAGAGTATCAAAAACAAATTACTTATTCGCTTATATAAGCAGCTGAAGGAGCATGACTTAGCGTTTGCATGTGAGTTACTCGAACACTGTGAAGGCAGCAGTGAAGCGCAAGAGCTAGCAATTCGCCAGCGCTATAAAGAGGGGGATAAAGAGTGGGTTGAGCAAAAGCTTGAGCAAATAATTCACGATCCACTTGATGATGGCATTTTGTATTTTGCTGAGGATTTCTTACAACGCAAATACAATAAACAACAACGCTCGCGTCTAACGCAAATGCTTGTTGATACAGAGCATCAATTAAACATTGATGACATTTATCGTGGTGACGTAGAGCAAGGAGTGAGCGAGCATTACCAGCAACAGGAATGCACTGTCTTTTTTAGTGAAAATAACCTTTGGTTGAGCTTATTTACACTGACATTTTGGCAAGAGCTTTTTATTGATACGCCACACCCACCATGCAACGAATTTGATATTTATCCCAAAGTTCTGCTTGCTGATAACTTTTACGACTCACAGCAAAAACAAATAGAACAAAAGTTAGCATTTTTAACATCAAGTGATGCTTGGTTTAAGCATGTGTGTAAAGCGGCAGGGCAGTTTTACGATACACCGACAGGTTTATTTCAATGGCACAGTGATATTTTAGAACCGTTAAAGTTGCTTATAAAATACAGCGAGTTACAAAGTTTAAAGTCACATGTTTTGCAAATGACAAAAACATTTAAGCAGCTAAAAGATGGTTACCCAGATTTAATGGTGCTCAAAGAGGGCAAACTCACCTTTGAAGAAGTAAAAGCCCCAGGCGACAAACTCAGACGCAACCAACTTGTCAGTATTGATGTGTTAAAACAGCATGGCTTTACTGTGAATATTGTTGCGGTAAATTGGTTTAATGATCCGAATCGTATTTACAGCGTGGTTGATATAGAAACCACAGGTGGCTTACAAGGTAATAACAAAATTACGGAAATAGCCGTTGTGCAAGTGCAAGCCGGCGAGGTGATAAATCAATGGGCAAGCTTAATTAACCCTGAGCGCAGCATTCCACCGTTTATTACTAAACTTACCGGTATCAATGCTGCCATGGTTCGTGATGCCCCACGCTTTGAGGAGATAGCTGCTACACTGCGCTCACTATTAAAAGGCAGTGTGTTTGTTGCTCACAATGTGAATTTTGACTATGGCTTTATTCGTAAAGAATACGCTGCACTTGGGCAAGGCTTTAAAATGCCCAAGCTATGCACTGTTGTTGAATCACGAAGAGCATTTCCAAAGCTCAAGTCTTATTCGCTCGGTAACTTAGCGGCTCATTTTGAACTGAATTTAACTAACCACCATAGAGCATTAGCTGATGCAACTGCCACAGCCGAGCTGTTAAATTTGATTCAACAAACACAATCAAAAAAGGCGAGTTAAACTCGCCTTTTAAACTTAATCTTTCCCATCCAAAATAAGGTTATTCGTATTCGATAGGGTCGGTAACGTTATTTAATGCAAAAGCTTCTAAACGCTCTTGGCAGGCACCACATTTGCCACAAGCTTTGTCACGGCCGTTATAACATGTCCACGTTTGGCTATAATCAAGACCCATTTTTAAACCGTCTGTCAAAATATCGATTTTGGTATTATTTAAATACGGGCTGAAAATTTCCACAGCGTCATAGTTGGCAATACGGCAAACATCATCCATTTTTTGTACGAACTCTGGACGACAGTCAGGGTAAATTGCATGGTCACCTGAATGCGCGCCGTAATAGACTTTGCTTGCTTTTAAAGACACCGCATAACCCACTGCAAGTGAAAGTAAGATCATATTACGGTTAGGCACAATTGTGCTCTTCATGCTTTCTTCTTCGTAGTGACCTTCTGGTACTTCGATATCATCAGTTAAAGATGAGCCACCAATTAACTGGTTAATAGCTGAAATATCAACAATCTTGTGAGAAACACCTAAATTTTCACACACTTGAGCAGCTACTTTAAGCTCTTTAACATGACGCTGGCCGTAGTCGAACGACAGGGCATATACTTCATGGCCTTGTTGCAGGGCTTTATTTAATACGGTAAATGAGTCCATACCGCCGGAATAAATCACAACTACTTTTTGCGTCATATCTGTTTTGCTCTTACTTTTGATAGAGGTTTACTTCAGGGCGCGATATACTACACGGCTCGGGCCTAAATAACAATTTTTGCGCGTGTTTTTGGTTTTTTGATGGTATATATTTTATACCGTTGCGTCGTAAGTGAGATGTCTTTTGTACAAAATTAACGAAGTGTTTGAAACAATTCAAGGTGAAGCAAGTTTTACAGGCACACCTTCAATCTTTTTACGTTTACAAGGCTGCCCAGTGGGTTGTGCTTGGTGTGATACAAAGCAAACATGGGATGTTGATAATGTATATAAAGTGTCCTTAGATGACACGGTTGAGAAAAAAGCCGACTCAGATCATTGGGCAGAAGCAACGGCTGAGCAAGTTTTCGCATTATTTAAAGAGCGTGGTTATAACGCAAAACATGTGGTGATCACAGGTGGTGAGCCTTGCATGTACGACTTAAACCCAGTGTGTGAATTATTACACGCAAATGGCTATTCGACTCAAATTGAAACCAGCGGTACATTTGAAGTGCTAGCACCCGAGCAAACATGGGTTACTGTATCACCAAAAATTAATATGCGCGGCGGTTACACAGTACTGCGCAGCGCCATGCAACGTGCAGACGAAATTAAACACCCAGTTGCGATGCAAAAGCACATTGAAGAACTTGAAGACTTATTCTTGAAAACAGGTGTGAACCCACGTTTAGTGTACCTGCAACCAATTAGCCAAAAAACCTCAGCGACCAAACTGGCTATTGAGACCTGTATCGCTAAAAACTGGCGCCTGTCAGTGCAAGTGCACAAGTATTTGGGAATTAGTTAGTTTATTACTCTGTAGAACAAAAAAGCGTTGCCCATTGGCAACGCTTTTATATTTCATACTCAGTTCAATTATTAGTTCTGAGCTAAATAATCAAGCACGACTTGATGATGGTCTTTAGTTTTAAACTTATCAAATACGTGTTTGATTTTACCGTCTTGGCCTACAAGGAAGCTAATTCGGTGAATACCCTCATACTCTTTACCCATAAACTTCTTGTAACCCCAAATACCAAATGCATCAGCAATTGCGTGATCTTCGTCGGCTAATAAATCAAAGTTAAGCTCTTTTTTGGTTTCAAAGTTCTTTAAACGTTTAATAGGGTCGGGGCTAATACCAACAACACGTGTATTGAATTTAGCAAGCTCAGCTTTTTCATCACGTAAGTTTTCAGCTTGTACTGTACATCCTGGGGTTGATGCCTTTGGATAGAAGTAAACAAGCACTTGCTGCTCTTTTAATAGCTCAGCGAGTACGACTGTTTCATCGTTTTGGTTTTGTAAACTAAAAGCTGGGGCTGTATCACCTGCTTGAAGAGGATTAATTTTGTTCATGCTTAGCTCCTTAGCGAATGCGTCTGAAAATATAGTCTACGTTCAAACTACGAGAAAGATCTTCAAAACTAACTTTAAATTTATCAATATCAACTTCTACTGGAATATTAAACTCTAGCTCACAACGCATTTTCACATCTTCATCTTCATCAAATGTATCTGATTTTAATGAGCAAATACTGATATTGTTATCAGCAAAAAAGCGTGTCACTTTACTGAGTGTTCCTGGTGTGTCGATACCTGTGTATTCGAGTGTATAACCTGCACAAAACTCGCTTGCTACATGGCTTGCTGTGCGCTTCATCATGGTTAATAAGCCTAGCTCCATCCCTTTAGTTGGCAGTGTATGTTCAATTCGGCTAATGGCCGACATGTCACCAGCTAATAACATGATGAAGGTAAATTCGTTGCCTAAAATAGCAATTCGACTGTCGATTATATTGCAATGACAATCACTCACTAATTGAGTTAGTTCGCTAACGATACCGGGTCTATCTTCACCGATCGCAGTGAGCACTATCTGATGATTCGTAAAAGCAGTCATGGAATTTTAAGTACCTAGTAATTAATAAATACCAACGGATATAAGCCAGAATAAGCTTTGATCTCACGTGAGTTTAATACCGCACGGCGGCGAAGTTTAACATAATTAACCTAATAGAGGATAGCGGTGATTAATTAAGCCATTAATAAAGTGCGCTCTTTCTTGTTTTTAGGGGCATCTGAAAGTACCATAGTTAAAATTTTGCAAGGCGATAAGCAAACATAGTGGTTACGCGCTAACCCATATTATTAGGGTTTTTTGCATAAAAACGAAAAATGTAAAGTCAAAAGTGATTTTACAGTGAACCAAATCGGCATTACCCACTCATACATTTGTTAAAAAAATTAAGGGTTTGCTAAGGAGAAATATCTGTGCAGTATTGGATCTCAAAGGCGCTTGCAGTAAGCGTAATGGTTAGTTTAACAGGGTGCGGTGTTTTTACCGACGAGGCACATCATAAACGTAATTATCGTGCTAACGAACCGGTTAAAGCGCCTGAAGGACTTGCGCAGCCAGCTCAAGATCTGACTTATAAAATGGATGTTGCTCAATATGACAACGATCCTGAAGCAAAAAATTATCGTCCACCCGCACAAGTTATCACTATTGCTCAAGGTAGCTGGGTAGAAGAAGGTGATAAAGATGCACGCGTTTACTTTGATAAAAACGATGGCATTGTTGATTTAGACGAGTTTATTTGGGACTCAATTAACGCTGTATTACATGAAGAAAATGCCAGCGCAACAAAGGAAGATAAGTTGCTTGGCAAGATAGAAACGGATTGGTATAGCATTATAAAACCAGAAGATGTTTGGTTTTGGGAAGACGAAGCGGATGTTTCACAGCAGCGATTCTTGTTTACAATTGAAGAAAAGTCTCACCAGCGCACAGCATCATTAAGCAGCAAATTGATTGATTTTAAAAGTGATTCGCAAGAACTGACACCACTTTTAAAGCAACAGCTTGAAGTGCGAGCACTTAATCAAGTGATTGCTGAGTTTGATTACCGTTATCGCCAGCTTGAAGTCGAAATGCGTAAGCAACAAGGTATTATTTCTCTTGAGATGGGTTTTGATAACAAAGGCAATGCTGCATTAGTGACTGAACAAGATTACTTTGTGGTGTTCGACCGTTTTTCTGGCTTCTTAGAGCGTTTATCTTTCACTATAGTTGAAATTGACCAAGAAAGAGGTTTGATTACGGCTGATTATAAGAAGCCTGAGTCAAGCGTTTGGGATTCAATTTGGGGTGAAGAATTAGCAGAGCTACCAATCGAGGATGGCCAATACCAAATACTTGTAAGCCGCACAAATGAAGGTGGTACGAGTTTGACATGGATGGACTCTGAAGGGACTACATTAGAGCCAGGTACAATGAATGACCTACAACAAGCACTAGAAAATGCGCTGCGCCAGCGCGGTATCAATATTTAATAATTATAAAAGTTAAAACCACCACAGAAAGAGCCTTACCGCTCTTTTTGTGGTTTTTACAGGTTGAAAATATGTCTAACTTAAACACTGCAAATCGCAGTAACTTGCGAACTTTGTTTACCTTTTTCGTTCCTTCACTTATCGGTGTCTTTTTGTTTATGACGCCAGTGCCTATAGGTGAAGCAATGACTATTCCTATTGCTGTAATGGCAAAGGGAGTTCAGCAATGGATAGCACCATTCGCATTAGGTTTAATAACCACCATTGTATGTATAACGGGTGTGCTTTCTTTAACTATTAAACTATTTCAGCCTAAAGTGCTTTTAAAGGTGTTTGTAATCAAGCATTTGTTTGATGTGAGTTGGCTGTGGCTCAGTGTGCGTCTATTCGGAATGGTGTTCATTCTACTGACCTATACCCAGTATGGGCCCGAAATGATTACTTCTAAAAATACGGGAGCTCTAGTTCTAAATGATCTACTTCCTGTGTTGTTTTCTGTGTTTATATTGGCAGGATTGTTACTTCCTTTGTTATTAAATTTTGGTCTGTTAGAGCTTGTCGGCACGTTATTGACTAAAGTGATGCGACCATTATTTGGCGTGCCAGGACGCAGTGCGGTTAATTGTGTAGCATCTTGGCTAGGCGATGGTAGCGTGGGGATTTTGATGACCGCACGCCAATATGAAGATAAACATTACACCCAACGTGAAGCGGCGATTATCGGCACCACCTTTTCTGCCGTATCAATCACTTTTTGTTTAGTTGTTATTGGTCAAGTTAAATTAGAGCATTTATTTGCCCCGTTCTATTTGACTGTGTGTTTAGCAGGTTTTGTTGCTGCACTTATCGTGCCTCGCTTGCCGCCTTTGCGTTTTAAGAAAGATTTATATGTTGATGGTACTCAACCTGATGAGCACGCAGAAGCAGTGCCAGAAGGAAAAACACTGATAACTCACTCGCTTGATGTTGCACTCGCAAAGGCTAGAACTGCGCCAGGTTTCGTTGGTACTTTAAAAGAGGGGATTCATAATGCCCTTGATATGGTGTTTGCTGTGTTACCTGTGGTGATGGCAGTAGGTACATTTGCGCTTATTATTGCGGAATATACGCCAATTTTTGAGTATATGGGTAAACCATTTGTGCCATTTTTAGAGTTATTGCAAGTGCCAGAGGCCGAAGCCGCTGCACAGACTATCATGGTGGGGTTTGCTGATATGTTTATTCCGTCTATTTTAGCCGCGGGTAGTATTGAAAGTGATGTAACGCGTTTCATTATTGCGGCAATGAGTGTGACACAATTAATCTATATGTCTGAAGTAGGTGCCTTACTACTAGGTAGCAAAATTCCTGTGAATATCGTTGAGCTGTTCTTAATATTTATTTTAAGAACCTTAGTGACACTGCCTGTTATCGTTTTAATGGCTCATTGGTTAGTCTGATTGAGTCTTTAGGTATTATTATAAAGCCCTGATAGTTAATCAGGGCTTTTTTGATCTGAATCATCATCGTTTTGTGGTTTTTTAAAGTCCATTTTTGCAGCGCGTCTTAGTAACGCTAGATTACCAATTACAACGCCGAAAACCGCAACAACAATTGCAATTTTTTGCCATGTTTCCATACTCAAACTCAACTAGTCAATTTTGATCAATATTAGCACTTAAAAGCGTCGAGCATAAGATAGAGATATAAAATCAAGGCCAGGGTTCGGGCTTTTGAATCCTGCATTAGAATAATGTAAGTACCTTAATGCTAAACTAGTATCATTACCTAAGTCTGCGACGAGTCCTAATCTATCTTCAAATTGATAGTGAGTGCTAACGTTCTTACCTGCAAAATGGGTGTCATCTAATATAGAGACGCCAATCCCGAACTCCACTGAAACAGGAATATTTTTAACACTAAAAATAGGGTATTGAATAACAGGAGACATGGCTAAAACAAGGTTGGTTTGATGATTGTTTTCTTTGCCATACTGCCAAATATTAAAGCTCGATTCGAAGTAGAGGCGTGCATGTTGAAAAGGAAGTTTCTCTTGGGGAATATGATATTGATAGGCGAGTTTAACCCCTTTAACATCCCCTTCACCTTGAATATAGTCAATGGCATAACCATGACTTGAACTTGCAAAAGCAGGCGTTGTTAAAGTAGCGGCAATAGCAAATGTCAGCGCTTTTAAAATGTGTGTAGTTTTCATATAGGGACTTCTCATAGTTACTATGAGCAAGTAGATAAGGGTGACTACGGGCCCTTTTCAATGTGCAAAAATACACAGTACTTGTGCATTTGCTTAATTTTTTCAGCAATTAACTGAAAACTAAAATAAAAATCTATTGGTGCGATTTTGGCATTAAAACGTTGTCGGATTGTTTCTTTTTATTTGGGGCTAATATCGGTATATTGGCTCAAATTTTCAACGGTAAATACATATGATGACTAAATTAATGAACGCCTTTTTACTTGTTACCGCGCTATTGGCTTCAAACGTATTTGCTAGCCAACTGAATTCTCCAAAACAATTGTTAGAGTCAGTGACAGCAGATTTATTTGTAGACATTGCAAGTGTAAATGCTAAAGGTGATGCAAGCTCACAAGCCATGGCTGACATTGTTGAGAAACGTTTATTACCGCATATGGATATTAAGTTTGTCTCATATAAGTTACTAGGAAAGCACATTAAAGGCTTACGCCGTGAACAAGCGGTTAGCTTTATTTCAGCGGTTGAGCACTACTTAACAATTACTTATGCTGGCGCGTTAATGAAATATACAGGCCAAAAAGTTATCTTTGATCAAGCCCAATTAGTAGATGGTGACTACGCGACCGTTAAAACACAAATTGTGGATGAAAATGCGCCAACAATAGACCTTCATTTTAAGCTACGCCAAGGTAAAAATAAGCAATGGAAGGTGTACGATATCGTTGCTGAAGGGATTTCTTTACTGAGTGCTAAGCAAAAAGAAGTGTTACAACGTATTAGCCAAGTTGGCATTGACGAAGTCACTCAAGAATTAGCCAGTAAATAGGCTTAGACCTAGACTTACATTCAAGGCATATGTTAGTAAGTCTAGGTTTATTTAGTCTCCAACCAAGCAGTCAGTATATCCATGTGCTGCTGCTTTTCTATTTTCTTTAAAAATCACTGACTTTACGCTAGCACCTGTTAACCTCTGTGGTAGAATTAAGACACTTTTCTTCTTACCTTAGTATCATTAGATACTGTTTTTATTGGTCGTGATATTAAGCGCAGTGTCAGTTAAATTTTGGCATAATTTGCAGCTTAATAAGACATCTAATAATGTGCAGCGGAGTTGTGTTTTTTTAATGGAAAATGTACTGATTTGGCCAAAGGAATACCCATTACTGATCAAAGGATTAGTTGAACAAAATGGGGCCTATATTTTAGATGCTTTAGAAGCTTGGCCTGCATGCCATTCTACCAATGAAGACGATGGTGTATGCACCACTGTATTACCTCCTATTTATTATCTCTCTTGGCTTACACCTCTTGAGCCATTTGAGGAGTGTTATTTTCAGCATATTTCTGAGTTTGATGAAGCTGCGCAGCATTATATTAATGCGATGAAGTCGCACTTTTATGAAAATGATTACACCCCTGAAACGCTTGTATTGATGCTTTGCCAACGTTTAGAGCAGTATGCGAGTGCATTTGCGCAATCTGCGGTTAAAACCCCAATTACACTCATTCGCCAATTATTTAACCGACGCTATTTTACTGTTATTGAACATGTTTTAAGTCAAGGTGCGAAAATGTCCGCGGACGATGTATTAGTTCTGTGGACGGAAGTTGATTTCAGAGAGCGTTTCAGTGGTTTTATACCTGATTCAGTCACTGATCTTGAACAGTTAACAGAGCTTGCCGCAGAAAAAGTCGCCCTAGGTGAAGATTATTTCACGTTATTAAAATTAGTCTCGCCGGATGTTGATTCAGCTTCGCTTCTTGAACAAGCATTGTTAGCTCACTTAAGCCATGAGAATGCTAAGCAAACAATGGCGAAACGCTTTATTGAGCAAGGAGCAACGGGCACTTTAGCAGATGACAACGGCAAAACAGCATTTATGTGGGCTACAGAGAAGGGTTATGTCAATGTTGTTGAGACTTTGCTGGAGCATCAAGATAAAACGATTCAGGATATAAAAGGTAATACAGCATTACACTATGCCGTGTTTGCTGAAAATGAACCATTATTGGTCTTACTCCTCAAACAAGGCTTTGATTATCGCGTACGCAATAACGATGGTTTAAGCTGTTATCGTCTCGCGGTGAGTATAAAAGCAGATAGTCTTGTAAAATGTCTTGAGCGTGAATTTGGCATTAAAGAATTATCACCTGAGGGGCAATTTGATCGTGTTAAGAAAGTGCACCTACTCCACGCAATTGTTACCTTGTTGCTGCCAATGCAGTTATTCTTCTTTTTTGACGACAGTATTGCGATAAAAAGTGAATTAACACTGAGCTTCACTTTGGTGGCTATTTTGTGTTTCTTTTTTGCAACGAGCTTAAAGCGTTGCGCACTTTATCCACATTTACGCCATCCTTGGGGTTTATTCTTACTGAGATTATTCTCATTGTTTAGCTTGATTGCTCAAGTGGGGTTAGCCAGTATTGTTGCATTAGCAACTTTATCCGAATTGGTTTAAATAAAAACGGCAACTTATAGTTGCCGTTTTTATTTGTAACTGTGTTAAACACATGGTGTGACTATTTGTCGTGCTCGTGGGCTGCTTTTTCCTCAGCAAGCTCTTCTTTGAGTTTACGTATTTTTAACCCTAATTCCTGCCCACGATGGCGCGCATAATACGTGCAACCAATAAACATGAGGCTAGCAAAAGTTAACTCTAACAGTACCCAAATGAGTTGATCTTGGGCGACCCACAGTAGTGTAAAGCCATGAATAAAATAAAACATGACAATAAAATTAGCCCACGCATATGTGTAGGGCTTGTCTTGAATAATCCCTTTTAATGGTAAGAGTAATGGCACTATATAAACAACAAATATAAAGGCATTACTATGGCCTTCTCTAGGAGCTATTAGAAATAACCAAATAGGCATTAAAATTAATAAGCCGATGTAACCGGTTAATGCAAATCGCTGAAAACGTTTTGTAATCGGTTTTTTGGCAATAGGGGGATTTACTTCTGAGTTTGTGCTCATTGTAGTTTACTCGCAATCTGCGCCAAACGTTTTCCAACACTGTGGCAAATTTTCATTTCATCTTTACTGAGAACATTACTATTGTTAGTGCCAGCAACATGTGTTGCACCGTATGGGGTTCCGCCTGTCTCTGTGCTCAGTAATTCGGGCACATCATATGGAACGCCTAGTAACATCATGCCATGGTGTAATAAAGGTAATGATAAGTTAAGTAAGGTTGCTTCGTTACCACCATGCATACTGCTTGATGACGAAAAAACGCAGGCTGGTTTATCGATCAGCTGTCCTTTTAGCCACAGATCACTGGTGGTTTCCCAGAAGCTTTTCGCTTGCGATGCCATCATACCAAAACGGGTAGGGGTGCCAAAGGCGAGACCATCACAATGAATAAGGTCGTCTTTGCTTATGACAATATCGTGAGCTTGGCGTTTAACAAAGGTGCGCAGTAAGGCTGTTACACCTTGCTGTTCAATTGACTCTGCAATTTCGTGGGCCATGGCTTCTACAGAGCCATGACTTGAGTGGTATAACACAACAATGTTAAGTGACATTAAAGTACGCTTAATACGTTTTCAGGTGGACGACCAAGCGCAGCTTTATTATTGTGCTCTACAATAGGACGCTCGATTAATTTAGGGTTTGCCGCCATCGCCGCAATTAGCTTGCCTTCGTCTTGTTCGTTTTTAAGCTCAAGCTCTTTGTAGATGTCTTCTTTTGTGCGCATTAATTCACGTGCAGAGGTGAAGCCAAGTTGCGTTACTAACGTGGCAATCTGTTGCTCATCAAGAGGTGTTTTTAAATACTCAACCACATTAGGTTGGACGTTATTACTTTCTAAAAGGGCAAGCGTTTCACGTGATTTTGAACAACGCGGATTATGATAAATAGTCACAGACATGGAGTGTTCTCTAATTTAATAATTTAGCTTATTTTAGGGTAAGCAAGGCGAGACTTAAAGTCTCGCTAGCTCTTTTTGTAGTTGACGATATTGTGTAAGCAATGCTTTTAAACGTTGCTGCTTCACTAGCTCTTCTGGCTCGACGAAATTTAATGCTTTTTGAATTTCGTCAGCAGCTTTTAAGTAGGCACCATATTGCGCCAAAACATCAGCATGTGCTTCATGATACGCCGCTAAGTTTTTTTGCTTTTTATAAACGTTAGCAATCAATTCTTTACCTAAATTATGGTCAGGCTTAGCAAGTAAAAAAGTCTTTAAAACTTGCTCCGCAACATCGTATTGCTCAGCCTCAATAGCCGCATTTGCATAGTTGAGGGTTATAACTTGATTATTTGGTCTATCAATATTTAATTTTGCTAAATAGTCTACGGCTTCATCAGCTTTGCCTTGCGCAATAAGCAGATCAGTGTGGGTATCGATATAAAATAAGTTTTTAGGATCTTTTTTGCGTAATGGCTCAAGTACACTGGCAGCTTCGTCGAGTTTTTTCTGATCTAATAAGCTAATCCCTAAACCATATTTTAGAGCAGTATCGCCATACGCGGTGTTTTCACGCATTAATTTTCGAAAGAGGTCCTCAGCAGCTTCAGACTTTTGATAATAGCGAGCAATAACACGACTTTTTGCTAAATTGAATTCTAAGCTATCTGAGAAATGCTTTTTAGGGTATTGCTCAGCTCTTAAGCGTACATCAGAGACACGGCTTTCGGGTAATGGGTGAGTAAGCAAAAAAGCAGGGGGCTTGTATTTGTAACGGATTTGCGCAGCTAGTTTAGTTAAAAACTCGCTTGATTGGCGTGGATCAAAGCCGGCATTGTTAAGGGTCTGCATGCCAATGCGGTCAGCTTCTTGCTCTGCAGCACGACTGTGAGTGAGTTGGCTAAATGCGGCTTGTGTTTGGTTTGCCGAAATAATCGCAATACCTGCATCAGGTGAGACAACCGTTGCCAGAATACCAGCAATCATACCTGCAATTGTTAAAGCGCTATTGTCTTGTTGTTGTTGGAGTCGACGCGCTAAATGACGTTGTGTTACGTGCGCTATCTCATGGCCCAACACTGACGCAAATTGGCTTTCGTTATCAGCTTGCGCAATAAGTCCAGTGTGAACACCAACATGGCCACCATAGAATGCAAATGCATTAATCTCAGAGTTATTAATCCAGAAAAAAGAAAACGGAAAACGTACATCGTTGGCATTTGCAACTAAGCGACGACCTAAAGTTGTGAGATACTCGTCAAGTACAGGATCATTAACAACAGGTGATGATCCTCGAATTTGCATCATCATTACTTCACCAATTGCTTGCTCTTTTTCAATCGGAAGTGCTTGCAGTGCCGAGGTGCCTAAATCGGGAAGTTTAAAATTTGTTTGTGCCTTTAACGGCTCACTGTGCAAAACCACGAGTGTGAGTAACGCACTGCACAGTGTTATAAAGGCTGATTTAAATCGCATTTTATTCCTTTTTGATCTGCTCACCAAGCATGATTTTAGCAAGGTCTATTTCGTCGCTACATGCACGGCTATCTTTTTCACATAATTGATAGAAATCTTTTATTGTGACTCCACCTAGCTTAACAACGTTCAACTCTCGTTGTAAAAAAGTTATGATTTTATGCACAACCTTATGCGCGTGAAGAATAAGGGCTTTGTCGGCTTTATCGCCACGCTCAAAGTAAAAGGCAATAAATTTGTGTAGCTGATTTATGCGAATAAGGTTTTTCATTGTGATCGGATCCCATACCTTAAACTCCATAAAGCGGTTACCTTTGACATATTGATCAACAAGTGAATCTTTGGCATATGGCGAAGCCCATAACTCAAAACCACGCTCAGTAAAGCTTTGATGTAACGCTATTCTGGGTTTGTTTTCGCAAACAATTTCACCTAAATTGGTTACGTGCCCATCAAGTGTATCAAGATTCCAATTGCTTGTATCAATAAGGCGCTTCACTGCATTATCAAAACCATGGTTTAAAATCCCCTCAGATTCACTCACAGAGGATGCAACCATGTGATAAAACGGAGGTAGCTCCCCCCAGTTAATCTGCTTTTTATACCAATTTATTTCTTTAAGAGTTGGATTAGCAGGTAATTGCGCTTTATTATGCGTGCCAGGCATTAGGTTTCCTTTACTACCAGTTATTAAATAAGGATAAACTATTGTTTTGCGTGTTTTAAGAAAAAAATGAATTTAGATTCATTCTATTGATCTGATTTTGGTATATGCATAGGGCTTATACCAATTGTTCATAGTTATTACGGGATAGTCTCGTTATGTTGAGATGTGATTTGAGGCCGTTTAAGTGCCCGCAACAATTTGTTCAGTTTAAATTAGGACTAAAAAAGGCACAATTAGCGAAACAAACAGTCATTTTTGCATTTGATGTTGCCCATTCAAATCATGATATGCTGCGTTTTTTAGATAAACATCATTATCAATATAGACTTGACCTAAATTTAGGCGAATTAACAGTGGAGCCTGTTTGTGTTTGAATACGTTAAAGCTTGGTACGAAAATAAGTTTTCTGATCCTCACTCAGTGACGCTGTTATTACTTTTAATAGCAACAGTTGCACTGTTTTATTTCTTTGGTTCATTAATTGTTCCTGTACTTGTAGCATTGGTGATTGCATATTTGCTTGATTGGCCTGTTGTGCATTTAGAAAAGTTCGGCTTAAAACGTTTTACGGCCACTGTGCTGGTGATGCTGGTGTTTAGTGGCTTAATGTTGATGATCATTATTGGTATGGGCCCTGTTTTATGGCAGCAAACAAGTAATTTAGTGCAAGAAGCCCCGTACATGGTCGAGCAAGGAAAGGCCTTCTTAATGCATTTACCTGATGACTACCCTAATTTGATTACAACAGATCAAGTTAAGTCTATTGTCAGTAGTGTAGAGACCAAGGTGATTGAATTTGGCCAAGTTGTTTTATCTGCCTCGCTTACTTCTTTAAAAGATGTGGCGGCATGGTTGATCTATCTTATTTTAGTACCACTGTTAGTTTTCTTTATGCTTAAAGATAAACAAGATCTTATCAAAAGTGCTGAGCGTTTAATACCTAAGCAACGTCGTTTAATCCTGCAAGTATGGCAAGAGATGAATCAGCAGATTATGAATTATATTCGTGGAAAAGTGTTCGAAATTCTAATTGTAGGTACGGCCTCCTTTATTGCTTTTGCTGTGCTTGATTTACGCTACGCGGCATTACTCAGTGTATTAGTTGGTCTATCGGTGCTTATTCCGTTTGTGGGCGCTGCATTGGTAACCATTCCTGTGGCGGCTGTGGCCTTGTTTCAATTTGGATTGGAGACCCAATTTTGGACCATATTGATAATCTACGGCATTATTCAAGCGCTCGATGGCAATGTGCTGGTCCCTTTATTGTTCTCTGAAGCCGTTGACTTAAACCCTGTGTTTATCATTGTTGCAGTGCTGTTCTTTGGTGGGCTTTGGGGGTTTTGGGGAGTATTCTTTGCTATTCCTTTAGCATCACTTGTTAAAGCTCTGATAAATGCTTGGTCGAGCAAGCAAGAGAATTTGATCGAAAGCCAATAGCTCAGCCAATTCTTTAGCATTAAAAAGTATAGAAAACGCACTTTACTGCTTAATTGATTATTACTCTTATACACGGTAAAAATGTAAAATACGTTATAAGATATATCTTTTAGTAATATGGTGCGTTTAATGGCTAACTTTTTTTTCTCCGATGATATAAATCAGCAAATCTATTTAGATGCAAATGCAACGACACCTGTACTTCCTGAAATTGCTGATGTTGTCTCTCATACAATGCAAGTTTGCTTTGGAAATCCGTCAAGTTCTCACATTACTGGTATTCAAGCTAAGCATTTGTTGGAACAGACTCGCCGTAAAGCCCGTGATGTAATTGGGGCGACTGATGGCGACATTTTGTTTACTTCAGGTGCAACAGAAGGTATTCAGACGGCTGTCGTATCGACTTTAATTGCCGCAAAACATCATAAAATAGATAACCCTGTATTGCTCTATGGTGCAACAGAGCATAAAGCAGTTCCTAATACGCTTAAGCACTGGAATACAGTGCTAGATATCAATGCTGAAGTTCTTGCTATCCCCGTTGATAAAAATGGCATTTTAGATCATGAGTTTATTGCTAGTCATGCCTCGCGAGCGTTAATGATTTGCACTATGGCAGTGAATAATGAAACCGGTGTGTTCCAAGACCTAACAGCAATTGAAAAAGTGATCCGCAGTAAAAATACGGATGTTGCTTGGATGGTAGATTGTGTACAAGCACTAGGAAAAACGGACTTATCACTCAGTAAAACGACAATTGATTACGCACCATTCTCAGGTCACAAGCTATATGCACCAAAAGGGATAGGTGTTTTGTATATTCGCAAGGGCAGTGCATATACGCCATTTATTGCTGGAGGTGGCCAAGAAAGTGGCATGCGCTCAGGCACAGAAAACTTACCAGGTATTGCAGGATTAAATAAACTTTTTTCATTGTTGTTAGATAAAGAAGACGATGTTTTTAAACCTATTGAGCTGCTAGATGCTTATCGTAAGCAGTTACATGCAGCGTTAGTGGATACTTTTGGTGACATTACATTTAACCATCGCTTTTCATGCTCAGTACCCACAACACTAAACTTTGCAGTTAATGAGTTAACAAGCAAAGAGGTGATGGATTTATTTGATGCCGCGGGTATTCGTGTCAGTGGTGGGTCTGCATGTAGCTCGGGGGCGAATCGTAGTTTTGTTCTTGATGCTATGGGTGCATCTGATTGGCAAAGTGAGAATGCCATTCGTATGTCGTTTGGTCCAGCAGCAAGCCAGCAAGAAATTGATTATGCATGCGAGAAAATTCGTTCATTAAAACCGATTCTTGAAGCAAACTGTTTAGTTGTTTCAGACAGTACAACACCCCAACATGAGGTGTGTGCGATTGGTCTAACTCAATTAAGACATCAAGCTGCGTGCTGCTGGTTATATGTTGATAGTAACAAGCATGCGGTGATTATCGATCCTATTATTGAACTTATTCCGCGTTTAGCAAAAATGGTTGCGACACAAGGATTAACAGTTCTCGCTATTTTAGACACCCATCAACATCAAGAACGACTTTCTGCACGATGTTTATTAAGTAAAGAATTGGCTGAACACTGTATTGCTGGTGAAGTCGATGAACTAGGCTGGCCGATTAAGGCGGAACAGATTGAACTAACCGATATGTGTTTGAGCAAAGTTGCAACACCAGGGCACAGCCAAGACAGTGTTAGTTATTTGCTCAAAGATAACAAAACTAAGGCCATTAGTTATTGTTTTTGTGGAGACTTAATTTTACCCGGTGGGTTAGGTAATACTTCACTTGAAGGTGGTGATGCCGCTCAGATGGCTCAGTCATTAAAGTATATTGCAAATACCATAGATGATAAAACAGTGATTTGCTCTGGCCATGATTATCAGCAGTGCTTTGCAATGGATTGGCATGCACAGCAGGCGACAAATCCGCTATTAAGCCGGTTGCTCAATGAGCAGATTTCTGACGCCGAGTTTATTGAACTAAAGCAACAAAACGATCAGCAAAAACAAGCTGTAAATCATAGCTTGTGCGGCTATGTAGATACATTAGAAAGCCCGCCCACGAAGCAGTTAACATCAATAGAAGCAAAAGCAATGCTTTGCCAAAAGGACACCTATCTAATCGATACGCGCGAGCCTTATGAGCATAGTGTGGTTGATATCGCAGAGCAGTTTAAGATTGATGATTCTCACGTTATTAATATTCCACTTAGCCGCATGGCTAATGAGATTATGCAGGGGCATCTAAATAAATGTAATTGTTATATCTTAATATGTCGCAGTGGGAATCGCTCAAAACAAGCTGCTAAGAACCTATCTCAGTTAGGTTTTGAGAATGTCTATAACCTTGATGGTGGGTTAGCTTTATTGTAGCGAACAATACCAACTTCCAATAATACTTAATCATTTAATTAAGCAAGTTGGTATAAGAAAGCCGCATGTTAATGCGGCTTTTTCGTAACAGTATTGAATCGTTAGATTTTTGGCCCTGAACTTTCACGAACAACTAATGACGGGGTAAATGTCGTGATGATCTCTTTGTCTTGGTTCCGTGCTCCTCGTGTCTTTCTAAATAATAGGCGAGCAGCGTGCTGAGATATAACATCATTGGCTTGATGAGCTGTTGTCAGCTTTGGCCATGTTTGACGCGAGAAAGGCGAGTCTTCGAATCCTGTAATAGACAATTGCTCAGGGATTTCAATTCCCATTAAACGTGAAGCAAATAAAGCACCAGCTGCCATTTCATCGTTTCCGCCTAAAAGAGCCGTTATTTGTAGCGGGTTATCGGTTCCCAAGAGTGCTTTCGCACCTTCAACACCTGACTCGAACGAATATTGGCCTTCGTAGATTAACTCATCATTTAGGGCAATATTGTGATCTTTTAATGCTGCTTGATACCCTTCTAAACGTTCAGTTGTTGATTTATGCTCTTTGTCACCACATAAAAAGCCAATATGAGTATGGCCTAGTGATAATAGGTGAGAGGTAATTTCGTAAGCGGCCTCGTAGTCATTAACAAAGATGCAGGTATCTTGCTCTTCATCAGTAGGACGGCCAGATAACACACGAACATAATGAATCCCCATTTCATCGAGCATATCAATAATACTACTTTGTTCAGATAAAGGAGGGGTCAAGACTAAACCAGCCAAGCGAGAACGCTTAATCATGGTTTTAAAATCATCTTCCATGTTGCTGTCTAGGTAATTACATGGATGGATAACCAGCTCATAGCCTTCTTCCTTGCAGCGTGATAAAACACCATTTTGCATATCAATAACATAATATGCATTAGGGTTGTCATAGACTAAGCCTACAGTGAAAGAAGATGTTCCGGCAAGGTTACGAGCTGCTAAGTTCGGTTGGTAGTTAAGCGTATTAACAGCGTCCATGACGATATCGTAGGTTTTTTTTCTAACCGATGGCTCTTTATTTATGACTCGCGACACGGTTTTCATGGAAACTCCCGCAAGCTTAGCTACATCATTTATTGTTACTTTCATACTGTTACTTTATAGTTAGTTTAAATTGTATTATAATAATACTGAAAGATGGTTAGCCCATGCACTTTAATTCTTAATAAATACATTAATATTTAATATAAGTTGTTTAGTGTATCGAATGTTCAAACAAATTAGCAGTAAAATAATTGAGATAATTTTTATGATACCGGTGTCAAAAGAGAAAAATTGCGCTATTATCTCGACTATAAAATGTAAAAGTAGGATATTGACAGCGTTGTCATTTTAACTTAGTGTTAACCAACTACGTGTTTTTAATTGCTGTCTTTATTCATTTTTAATTAAAAAGATAGTTACATATCAAATTGTTGCAAGTTTTTTAGGGGATTTCATTTATGAGCAACCGTTCGCAGTTAGCTAGTTGGCAAGCATTGAGGGACAGTGCAAAAAAGATGAAACAAATTCATCTTAAAGATTTATTCGCCAATGACAGCTCGCGCTTCGAGCAGTTTTCCGCTCAAATCCCAGGCGTTTTATTTGATTATTCAAAGCAACATATAGATAAAACAGTATTTGAGCAGCTAATTGCACTAGCGAATGAATGTGATATCAGCTCATGGCGTGAAAAAATGTTCATCGGTGAAAAAATTAATATCACCGAAGATCGCGCCGTACTTCACACTGCACTTCGTAACCGCGCTAATTCGCCCGTTATGGTTGATGGCGACAATGTAACGAATGACGTGAACAACGAACTTGCTAAAATGAAGCAGTTCGTTAATAAGGTTCGCAGTGGCGAGTGGTTAGGTTATACCGGTAAGGCCGTAAAAGATGTTGTGGCCATTGGTGTTGGTGGCTCAAACTTAGGCCCACAAATGGCCACTGAGGCACTTGCAGCCTATGCCGATGACACATTGAAAGTGCATTATGTTTCAAATGTTGATGGCGTACAGATTGCCTCTGTATTAAAAGAGTTAAATGCTGAAACAACGCTTTTTGTTATTTCATCAAAAACATTTACAACATCTGAAACCATGACCAATGCAAAGTCAGCGGTTGAATGGTTTTTACAATCGGCGCAAGCACAAGAGCACATTGCCAAACATTTTGTAGCTGTGAGCACTAATTTAGAAAAAACAGCTGCGTTTGGAATTGCAGATGAAAACGTATTCACAATGTGGGATTGGGTCGGTGGTCGCTTTTCGCTATGGAGTGCGATAGGATTACCAATCGCATTGTATTTAGGCTTCGAAGCGTTTGAAGAGATCCTTGAAGGTGCGTTTGAAGTTGATGAACATTTCAAGACGGCTAAATTTGAACAAAACGTACCGCTATTAATGGCGCTATTAAGTGTTTGGAATACAAGCTTTTTAGGTCATACATCGCAAGCAATATTGCCGTACGACCAAGCATTGCATATGTTACCTGCTTACTTACAGCAAGGTGAAATGGAAAGCAACGGTAAACATGTAAACTTTGCTGGCGAAACAGTACCTTATACGACAGTGCCTATTATTTGGGGTATGACTGGTATAAATGGTCAGCACGCATTTTATCAATGTTTGCACCAAGGTAATGTAATTGTGCCTGCTGATTTTATTGCATCTGTTGAGCCGCAGGTGAATGTTGGCAAGCACCACGATATTTTATTATCAAACTTCTTTGCTCAAACAGAAGCCATGATGGCAGGCGTTGATGCAGAGCAAGTAACGGCTGATTTAACCGCGAAAGGTAAATCGGAAGCCGAAATTGCAGAATTACTGAATCATAAGATTCACCAAGGCAACCGCCCAACAACGTCAATGTTACTAGACAAAGTGGATGCAAAAACAGTGGGTCGCTTAATTGCGCTTTATGAGCACAAGATCTTCTGCCAAGGCATTATCTTAGAGATTTGTTCATTCGACCAATGGGGTGTTGAACTAGGTAAAGGACTTGCCTCTAAAATTGAAGCTGAACTATTTGATGACGCAGTGAGTCACCCACACGATAGCTCAACCAATGGACTGATCGCTTACTATAAAGCACATCGTAAGCAGTAAAAGATTCGCAGCATTAGCTGTAAACCAAATACCTTTGAACGGGTAGCGCTGGAGTTCTTAGGGCCTGTATTTTTGTGAGAGGATTTACAGAGCCCCTAAGACTCATTTACTTCAGCCAAAATAAGAACAATGAGTAAGCTACTTACATAAATTCAATAGGCTTTGTTAAATGTTTTAAACATCGCCAATCATCCAAATAACAATTCGCATTGCCACACTGCACAAAGTGAAAACATGGCATTGCCAATGTAGAGAGTGATATATGCTAAATCCATTTGATATCGTAATTTTTGGGGGCGGTGGCGATCTTGCGTTACGCAAATTACTACCTGCAATGTATCGCGCTTATCAAGAAGGCAACCTGCCTCAAGGTTCTCGCATTCTCCCTACGGTACGTGACCAAAGTAAACAACAAGAATACATCGAAACAGCGCATAAAGCGTTACAAGAGTTTCTTGCCAAGGGTGAATATAACGCCAAAGACTGGAAAGCATTTTCAGCCTATTTAGTGCCAGTTGTGACTAATGTTACAGAAGCGGATGCTGATTGGGATAAGTTAAAAGATATCTTAGATGAGCACGAAGCTGATAAATCTCGTGTATTTTATCTGTCACTACCGCCAGCTGTGTACGGTAGCTGCTGTGAGATTTTATCATCGAAAGGCCTGATCACAGACACATCGCGTGTGGTTGTTGAAAAGCCGATTGGTTACTGTGGAAAATCCGCAGAAGAAATTAATGCAAAAATTGCCGAGTATTTTACTGAGGAACAGATTTTCCGAATCGACCATTACCTTGGTAAAGAGACGGTACAAAACTTAATGGCACTGCGTTTTTCAAACTCATTGTTTGAAAATCTTTGGGATGCTAAGTCGATTGATAATATCCAAATCAGTCTATCAGAGACAGTGGGTCTTGAAAGCCGTGCTGGCTTCTACGATAAAGCGGGTGCACTTCGTGATATGGTGCAAAACCACTTATTACAGCTGCTTTGTCTTGTTGCAATGGAGTCGCCAAACAAATTAACAGCCAATAGTATTCGCACAGAAAAACTAAAAGTGCTTGAATCACTGCGTCCGCTTGTTGCGGAAGACGTTGATGCAAATATTGTTCGAGGCCAATATGTACCTGGTAATTTAGATGGCAAAATCGTGCCAGGCTACTTAGAAGAATTAAACGAGGGCGCAAGTAAAACAGAAACATTTGTTGCTATTCGTGCACACATTGATAACTGGCGTTGGGCAGGTGTTCCTTTCTATCTTCGTACTGGTAAACGTATGAAAAAGCGTTGTGCTGAAATTGTTGTTGAGTATAAAAAAGTTTCTCACAATGTATACAGCGATAACGTTGGCAATATTGAGCCAAACCGCTTAGTGATCCGCCTGCAACCAGAAGAAACAATTCAATTAACGCTTATGTCAAAGCGTCTTGATAATTTAGAAATGCAGTTAGAGCCTGTGACAATGAATATTGAGTTGTCTCAAGCATACAGTAATGGTTTCCATTCTGATGCATACAAACGTTTAATGCTTGATGCGGCTGCTAATAACCCTTCACTATTTATCCACCGCGATGAAGTTCGCCAAGCTTGGAAGTGGATTGATCCAATTATCGAACGTTGGCAAGAAAAAGGCGCTCCCTCGTTATACCGTGCAGGTAGCTGGGGTCCCGAAGATGCTGATGAATTACTAGATGAAAATAACCATGTATGGTTTAACACTGGCGATAAGGCGTAAATACGATGGCAACAATTGTTGAAAAATTCTTTGCGACTAAAGATGAGTTAACAGCTGAGCTTTCTTCAAGTTTAGAGCAAAGTTTAGTATCAGGCATTAAACAAGATGGCCGTGCAGTATTAATGGTATCGGGTGGTTCGTCACCGGCACCTGCGTATGAACACTTATCTAACCTTGAGCTTGATTGGGCAAATATTGATGTTGCTATGGTTGATGAGCGTTGGGTTGATGCATCACATGAAAAAAGTAATGAAGCATTTATTAAAAGCACGTTATTACAAAACCAAGGCGCGGCAGCTAACTTCATTACGATGAAAAATAGCGCAGCGACTGCAAAAAAGGGCGTTGCTGAATGTGAAGCAGCATACCAATCTTTAAAGCGTCCTTTTGATGTAACAATTTTAGGTATGGGGCCAGATGGCCATACTGCTTCTCTTTTTCCACATGCTGAAGGTTTAGAGCACGGTTTAGCTACAAATGATTTAGTTTGCGCTATTAATGCTATTGAAAGTGATGTTACAGGTAAGATAACTGAGCGTATGACATTAACACTTGCTGCCATTGCTGATTCTAAAGTGGTCAAGTTATTAATCAGTGGCGAAGAAAAGCTTGAAGTGTATAAACAAGCAAAGCAGGGCGGGGCTGTTGCAGACATGCCTTTACGCGCTGTTTTGAATCACCCAACAATTAATATTGAAGTGTATTGGGCTCCATAATTACTTGTTTTAAAAACATTAAACGAAAGCGAGCTTGAGGCTCGCTTTTTTATTTAAATAAGGAACAAAAAGCATTAGACATTAAATAATATGCTCGTTATAATTTAAAAAATGACAGCGCTGTCATTGGTATTGATTTTTATTCTCAATCCCCTTGACGCTTTCTGCCCAGAAAAAGTTAAATAAAATTTATCAATGTTGGCGTGGTTATAAAAATACACCTTAATTCAAAACTAATTGATTGTTAGTTAAGCCTTTTTTTATAACTTTTGGTTATGGCTAATAATTAACCTCTGGAAAGTAAAGCTTACAAAAATTGCTTAAAATAGGTGCTTTGTACCTAAAAACTCTCAACTATGCTTTTCATATACTTTAAATCTCATGTTATATTTGCGCCGTTTAAATGTAACAATTCTTAAATGCTCAATATTAAATTTCATTAATTTCAATATCTTAATTATTTTGTTGTAAATTTTTTGCACAAAACAGCCAAAAAGATGTAGCACAAATGTAATTTAGAGTGTATGGTTTGTTACTAGATGACAGCGTTGTCATCATCACTGGGCAGAAGTGATATAAAACCAACAAAATGATTCAAGGGGAATCCTGTGTTAGCTAAAAATTTTAAGAAAAGCTTATTAGCAGTTAATATCGGTCTTGTAATGAGTGCCGGATTCACTGGTGCTGCCTATGCAGCAGATGAAACAAAAGTTCAAGAGGACGTTGAAGTTATTGAAGTTCGCGGTATTCGCCGTTCACTTGAAGCGTCAATGAATACTAAACGCTTTGCTGACAGCGTTGTCGATGCTGTTTCTGCAGAAGATGTAGGTAAGTTTCCTGATGGTGACGTAGGTGAAGCGCTTGGCCGTATTTCGGGCGTTGCAGTTAACCGTCAGTTTGGTCAAGGCCAGCAAGTATCGATCCGTGGTGCATCTAGCCAACTTACACGTACTCTTTTAAACGGTCAAACAGTGGCATCAACTGGTTGGTACGACCAACAGTCTATCGACCGTAGCTTTAACTACACTCTATTACCACCTGAGCTTGTAGGTGAAATCCAGGTTTATAAATCGTCACAAGCTGACATCGTTGAAGGTGGTGTAGGTGGTACTGTTATTGTTAATACACGCAAACCACTAGACCTTGATGCTGGTACGACTTTCTTAAGTGCTAAAGCAGATTACGGTACTATTTCTGAAGAAACTGACCCGCAAATTTCAGGTTTATTTAGCTGGAAAAATGATGAAGAAACATTCGGTGTTCTAGGTTCAGTTTCATGGGCAGAAGCGAACTATCAACGTAATGGTATTGAGTCACTAATTGGCTGGGGTGACATTGTTCCAACCACTTTCCAACAAGAGCGTGAGCGTACAGCATTAAATGCTACATTCCAGTATCGCCCAACTGAAAATCTAGAATTAGGCTTGAATATCATGAGCCTAGAGTTAGATGCAAACAACGCAAATACCTCAAACTTCGTGATGTTCCCTGATGATAAAGATGCAGCGTGTGAGCAAACGAATGCATCAGGAACGTGTACTTTCTACCGTCGTACTGGCGAAGGTGCAAATCCAGGTTGGGTACAAACATGGGCGCGTATTGCGAGCATGACATCAGATACAGCTGATTTTAGCCTTAAATATGAAGGTGAAAACTTCACATTAAAAGGTCGTTTCGGTACTACTGAATCAGAAGGTGGTACAGACTTAACAGCGAACTACGGTAACTTCATTGGTTTACCCTCTGATTATGCGGGTACGTATGATGCAACTGGCGAAGTAATTAAAATTGATATCAATAACAAATACTTTGAACCATCAGATTTTACAGGTCCACTTTCTCCAGCTGGTTGGTCACTTAAGAAACAGCCTAATACAGATGAAGAAACATACGCACAGTTAGATCTTACCTTCCCAGTAGATTTTGGTGCGATTACAGCTATCAAAACAGGTTTCCGCTGGGCTGATCACGAAGTTAAACAAGAAACTTACTCAACGACACTAACAGATGTATTACCTACAGGTGATGGTGAAACATACTTCTCAGGTACTATGTCTTCAGGTGCAGGTTTTACTCTACCTGAGCCAGACTTTGATAGAATGATTACAGATGCTCGTGCCGCAATTGTAAGCTTTGATAACGACTCAGATGTGTATCGTTCAGGCTATGGTACAATTGAAGAAGAAAACTTTGCTGTGTATGCAATGGCAGAATTCTCTGCAGAATCTATTCGTGGTAACTTTGGCTTACGCTATATTTCTACAGATGCTGAATCTGACTACTATGGCTTTGCCAACGGTACTTATGAAAGCACATTAAGCACAGATAAAGCGAGCTATAACGATATTCTACCAAGCATTAACATTGCTTTTGATATCGCTGAAGATGTGATTCTACGTACTTCTGCAGCACAGGTTATTGCACGTCCTAACTATACCGATATGTTCTCTGCGTCTTCATTTGCAGGTTATTCAGATGGCACAGCAGGTAACGAAGTATTAACAAAAGGTAATGTGGGTCTTAACCCATTCAAAGCAACTCAGGCCGATTTAGGCATCGAGTGGTACTTTGATGGTGATGGCATGGTAAGTGCGACGTACTTCTTTAAAGACATCACTTCATTTGTTACATCTAGTCAAATCTTAAACCAACAGATTGGTGTATTTGACCCTGATACGCAAGGTGATAACTGGACTCTTTCAACTAAGTTGAATGCAACAGGCGGTCAAATTGAAGGTATCGAGCTACAAATTCAAGATGGTTTTGACAGCGGTTTTGGTTACTCAGTTAACTATACGTTTGTAGATGCACCGTCTGAGGCTGAAAATTACCCAGATCAAATTCCTCTATTCTCTGATTCATCTGAGCATACAGTAAACTTAGTTGGTTACTATGAAACAGATACTTACTCAGCGCGTTTAGCTTATAACTGGCGTTCAGAGTATATGATTCGTGAGCTTCCTGGTTTCTATGGTAACCGTGAGCACCAATCATACGGTACATTAGATTTCAGCGCGAACTACAGTGTAACTGAGAATATTGATGTAACATTTGAAGCTGTTAACTTAACTGAAGAAGACAGCATTCAAATTGGTGTTGCACCAAGCGATGCTGAAGTGGTTCCAGAACTTCGTAATGGCTACCCAGCATGGAGCTTTGAAGGTGAAGCACGCTACAAGCTAGGTGTTACGCTTCGTTTCTAATTTTAATTAGATAACGAATCTATTAAAGCCCAGTTTGTACTGGGCTTTTTTGTGAGTAAATGAAAGCGAGTTAATAATGATAAAGAAAATCGCAATTGTTGGTGGCGGAACCGCAGGCTGGTTAGCTGCTAACCATTTAGGGCAGTCTCTGCAAGGAAGTAACATTGAGATTACTTTAATAGAATCACCGACGATTCCTACAATCGGTGTTGGCGAAGGTACAGTGCCTTCAATGCGTAACTCATTACAAAAGTTTGGTATTAGCGAAAGCGATTTTATTAATGAATGTGATGTGACATTTAAGCAATCAATTAAGTTTGTTAATTGGTTGGATAAAACAAAACATGGCAGTAATTTTTATCATCATTTGTTTGATCATCCTCATATTTTCGGTGAGCAACTAACAGATGCTTGGCTTGCTGCAAATGAGTCGTCTGACTATGCTTCGTTTGTTTCAAAGCAGCACTTATGTTGTGAAAAAAACTTAGCACCCAAGACGATTACTACCCCAGAATTTATGGGTGTTAATGGCTATGCTTATCATTTTGACGCCAAAAAATTTGCTGCATTTTTAAGTCGTCATGCAGAGCAATCTTTTTCTGTAAAACATCATTTTGCAGATATAAAAGATGTTGTAGTAGATGATGCAGGCTACATAACACACTTAGTTGATGAAGATGATGTGGCAATGGCATTTGACTTTGTTATTGATTGCACCGGTTTTTCTGCAGCAATTCTTGGCAACAAGCTGGGAGTTGAGTTCTTAGATAAGTCAGATTGCCTACTAACAGACACTGCGATCACTCTACAAGTTCCTACCTCGCCAGATGATGAAATTCCTCCCTATACAATTGCAACCGCGCACCAAGCAGGCTGGATTTGGGATATTGCCCTCACACAGCGAAGAGGTGTTGGTTTTGTGTATTCATCTAAATATATGACTGAACAACAAGCGTTAGACAAATTACACACATATTTAGGTGAAAAGTTTAACCATCTAACTCCCAGAAAAATCCCCATGAAAGTAGGGCGAAGGGAAAAAATGTGGCATAAAAACTGTGTCGCCATTGGTCTATCGCAAGGATTTGTAGAACCACTCGAAGCCACTGCAATTTTAATCGCTGACTTTTCTGCAAACCTACTAGCAAAGCGTTTTCCTCGCTGTAAAGCGGATATTGCATTAGTGATTGATGACTACAATCGCCATGTTAATTACGTGTGGGAGCAGACGTTTGATTTTATAAAAATGCATTACTGTATTTCAGACAGAACTGATTCTGAGTTCTGGATTGATAACCGTAAAGATGAGCAATTATCACAGCAATTGAAAAATAACTTAGCGCGTTGGCAAAGATTTGCGCCAAATAGAGAAGACTTTGCAAGTAAATTTGATTTGTTCGACCTTGAGAATTACTTGTATGTATTGTTTGGCATGCGTTACCTTCCTGCATCAGACACACTAAATACTGTGCGCGGTTTTGAGCAATTAACGTCGTTAAAGCAACAGCGAGTTAATCAGTTGTTAGGTGAGCTTCCAACACACAGAGCGCTGCTCGAGAAAATTAAAAAGTTTGGAATGCAAAAACAGTAAACAGCAAATAAGTGGCTTTTAATTAACAAGCCACTTATTCAATTCTAAAAAACGATGAAATAGAGAGTCGACTATTTTTAATATCTTGGCTATATGGTAGGTTGTTTTTTAAGGCCGCACTATGAAGCAGGTTGCTTTTATAAAGTACCACACGGTTTGGTTTTGCCTCTATATCAATAATTTTTTCAAATAGCTCAGTACTTTCATCTAAATAGCCTTGATGTGTACTTTCATGTTGTTGTACGTTTTTGATTATATCGTGGACGATATTTTGATTTTCAGCGGTAATTTTAATTGTATTTGTTGGTTTGTATTTATAAATACCTGTACCACCCCATTCTTTACTTGATAAATAATGTACAGCAGCATAGGTTTTATCATCTGTTGAATCAATATGTGGCATGCGCTGCATGACATGTAATTCATTAGCAGATTGCGTTACAACCGAGAGCTTACATTTATGCAAATAGAGATGGTTATTTCCAGAATCTATAACACCTTCCGTTATTAAGCTTTGCAGTAGTTGTTCAAACACTCGGTAATAAGGGGCTGGCATTTCGTCGCGTTTACCAGGGTACAAGGTGCCATCTGTGCCGATAGGTTGAAAGTATGCGACGTTTGATGCGAAATGATAAACACCTTGAAGATGGCTTAAAAAATCATCAATAATAATGATGTTTTCATCAATACTTTCAATATTGATTACCTGCACTTTATAGTTTTTATTTAATTGATAACTTTCCATTTAAATGCTCAGTAAATTCCTCATCATTAATGAATATACTAACAAAAATAATTAGTTAGAGGCGAGGGGATTTTGCCTTAATTTACCGCTTTTCTAGGCTGTTTTTTAACCGTTGTTGAGTAATTATTTGTGTTAAAAAATAATGTACAATCTGCCACAAAATTTTCACTTCCTTTTTGTGTCTAAAACCGATAGGCTTTGGGCACTAACAGCAAAACATATATAAAATTATAATGGAGCAGTATCATGGCGGAGCAACAAGTACAGCCTTTACATAACGAAAAACATGCCAACACTAAAATTCAAAACGGCATCCATGTCGAGTTCATGAAATCTCAGCATTTAGTTCCTGTGGTTGCCCACGAATTTGCACGTATCGCAAATGAATTTCCAATGGCTTTTGTTAAAAACAATGAATCAGGTCAATTCCAAGCTGTTGCGATCTTTGGTCTAGAGCCAGGCGAAAACTTATTTATCGAAGATGACAAGTGGACAGCCGCTTTCGCACCTATGGCGATGACACGTTATCCTCTTGGTCTAGTAAAACACCCTGAGGGTGACCAATTTGGTATCGTTATTGACGAAGCAAGCCCACTTGTAAGTGAAGAAACGGGTAATGCACTTTTCGAAAATGGTGAAGAGACTGAATACCTTAAACGTCGTAAAGAAGCACTTGTTTCTTTCATCGAGTTTTCTCAAGTAACAGACGCATTCACTAAGTTCTTAGCTGATAAAGAGCTTTTAGTTGCGCAAACATTAACTGTAGATATCAAAGGTGAGAAAAAGGACATCAGTGGTATTTACCTTGTAGATGAGAAAAAGCTAAACGCATTAAGCGATGAAGAGTTCCTTGAGCTTCGTAAGCGTGGCTATTTAGCGCCTATCTACTCATTCTTAACGTCTACTCATCAAGTAGCACGTCTGGCACGTTTAAAAGCTGCTAAAGCATAATTTTAAACAGCTAAAGAAAAGCGCCATTTGGCGCTTTTTTTATTTCTTTCATCGGGTAATACTTGAAAATTGCCGATGAATTATTCACATTGGGCTTATCACCAAAATAAATATAAGTGCCCATTATGTTAAAAACATTACTCACCTCAGCCATTGCGCTTAGCGCATTGTCACTCAGTGTTCCAACTTACAGCGCAGAGCAGCCGTTTGCTATTGCCATTCATGGTGGTGCTGGCACCATAGAAAAAAGCCGCTTTACAGCAGAACAAGAAAAAGCCTATCGGGCAAAATTAAAAGAGGCAGTAGAAACTGGCTACACAGTGCTAGAGAAGGGCGGTGAGAGCTTAGATGCAATTACAGCAGCTATCAATGTACTTGAAAACTCGCCATTTTTTAATGCTGGTCGTGGTGCTGTGTATACCTATGATGGCGCGCATGAATTAGATGCTTCGATAATGGATGGCCGTAATCGACAAGCTGGCGCAGTTGCAGGCATTAAACACATTGAAAACCCAATCAACCTTGCTCGTTTAGTGATGGAAAAGTCAGTGCACGTGATGCTGAGCGGTCAAGGGGCTGAAGACTTTGCAAAAACGCAAGGTGTTCCTTTGGTTGAAAATAATCTGTTTGATACAGAAAGTCGCTATGAAGCACTTTTAAAAGCTAAAGAAAAACTAGATAAGCAACAAGTAACCAGTAAAGATTATCAAGCAGCACATCAAGCCTTGCCAGTTAATTATAAAATGGGCACCGTCGGTGCCGTTGCGCTTGATAAAAACAGCAATATCGCCGCAGGCACTTCAACCGGTGGCATGACGGCGAAACGCTTTGGCCGCGTTGGTGATGCACCAGTAATTGGTGCAGGTACCTTTGCTGAAAACGAGTCATGTGCAGTATCGGCGACAGGGCATGGTGAGTTCTTTATTCGTTACAATGTGGCTGCTGACATTTGCGCGCGTGTAAAATACCAAGGTAAAACGATAGTTGAAGCGGGTAACGAGGTAATCCACGATGTTTTAATGCCTGTTGGCGGTACTGGTGGCGTGATCATCATTGATGCTAAAGGCAATATCAGCTTACCGTTTAATACTGCGGGTATGTATCGTGCGAGTAAATCAAATACATCACCAACGTATGTGGGTATTTTTAAAGACGAATAATTAATCTTCAGACAATAAAAAACCGAGTTCAACTCGGTTTTTTATTGTCATCAAAGTTATTGGCGATTAATTTTCACTTGAAAGGGTGTTTCATCTTGATTCGTTGAGCGATAAGGGTTGATGTCTAAACCACCTCGGCGTGTATAGCGGGCATACACTTCAAGCTCTTCAAGGTTTAATTGCTGCATTAAATCACAGTAAATACGCTCTACACACTGCTCATGGAACTCGTTATGAGTACGAAACGAAATCAAATATTTTAATAAGGCTTCATGGCAGATTGTTTGACCTTTGTAGCGAATAATCACGCTTGCCCAATCTGGCTGTGAGGTAATTAAACAGTTCGATTTTAGCAAGTGGCTGTGTAGTGTTTCTGAGATAACGTCATTACCATTGTGACGAAGCGAGCTTGCGTCAATATCGTAATTGTTGATTTCGATATCAAGATCATCAATACACTCGCCTGGTAACGCCGTAAATGGCAAGCAGTTATAATCGTCAGCTTTATATAAAGTGACGACGACAGGCGCATTCACGGCGGCAGATAAATCGCTAGTAAGAGCTTGCTGTACGTCTTCAATAGCTGCAAAGCGTGTCTGGTTAAAACTATTCAGATACAGCTTGAATGATTTTGACTCAATGATGTGACTGCTTTGACAAGGAAACACAAATGTCGCTACAGCAACCATTGGTTTACCCTTATTATTGAGCCACGATAACTCATAGCCAGTCCAAATATCTTGCCCTTTGAATGGTAAGTTATTTTCGCTAACACCTAACGCGTCACGATTAAGTTTACGGGCAATAGGAAACAATAAGTTAGGTGTGTAGGTGTCTATATACTCAGTTGATTTACCAAGCACACTGTCTTTTAATTCGGGAGAGTTGCTGTAATCTGTCATCTTTACACTTTTGTGGTTACAATGGCGACATTATACCCAAAGCTAATGAGTTTCGCAGTATGTCCGTTTCTTTAAAACTAGAAAAACTACACCAAGCATTTAGTGAAAAATGCCTAGAGCGCACGGGAAGGTTACCTGTTATTGAGCATGATGAAGCATGGCCTAGCCCGTGTGAGCAAGGTGATGTTGATGAGCAAGGCCTTATTCAATGGCGAGCAGCACCGCAACAGCCCAAGGGATCTTTAAATGATTTAGCAAATGCTTTAGCGCTTAATTTTCCTGAAGAGCTGAGTGTGTTATTTGGCCACCTGTATGCAGGAAACTTGCTAGTTCGCATCGACGATCATCATATTGAGTTGCTGCAAGCATGGAATGAAGACGATTTTAGCCGTTTGCAGCAGAATATTACTGGCCATGTACTCATGAAACGTAAGTTAAAGCAGCCAGAAACGGTGTTTATGGGTCTTACAGAGCAAGATGACTTACTTATTACTGTACTGGTTGAAAGCGGGGAGGTTTGCTTAGAGTATGTGGGTAAAAAGCCACATCATGTACTAGCAAACAGCATCAGTGAGTTTTTAGATAAAGTAACGGTGTAAACTTAATAAGTAAAAAGGGGCGATTGCCCCTTTCATGTATCTGGTTATTGCCTTTATTAAGTTATTGAAAGTCCCACGAGATATTCGAAACAATGCCACAAGGCTCGCAACGAAAATCAAATAAGCCAAACCATGGTTCGGGCAGCCTCCAATCTCCATTACAGCTAGGGCAACGACGTTCAAGCTCTGATTCTTTATCGACGCCGCCAACGCGATACAAATAGTAATAAACTGGCTTCTTTGTTAGATAGCTAATACGCTTAGTGATATCTCGCCCACGGCGGTATAAATCACTGTTGATACTGGTTAGTTCCTCAAGAGCAGGAAACTCACAACGGGTTGCACCATTGATCTGAATTTGATCGCATGCTTGCCAGTCTTCTTGCCATTTTATCAGTGTTTTGTAATCACCATTGGCAATCGCAGGAATACGAAATAACGGCACAGGTAAAAAGTCATCACCACAATAAACAGGACTACAGGTATGCACGTAGGTGGTGTATAAAATATAGCACGACGGATCATCACACATATCTGCGCCATTTGAGTGAATGTCTTGGCCAATCACTTTAACTTTTGGAGCAAGTAAGCCCGCAGTGTGCAATTGCTCAATACTGTGTTTTACAAATGGGCTGTTATTAAGAGGATGCATTGCATCTTCGGTTGGGCACATCACGCGGGTGATAAAAAATCCATCTTTTAGAACAGTAGGAAATTCATCACCAATAATCTGGCCGTTAAAACGAAGCGCATTGACTAAGCGGTTTATTGCCTGCTCGGCAAGCTCTAAGGTGGTATCTTGGTAGCAATCAAAAGTCAGATCGACAACAAACATTATTTTTTCTCAAGCAGTGCTAATAACCTATCTAATTTTGCTTCAATACGATCCAATTGACTTTCTTTTGGTGTACTTAGTTTCTCATTTGATGGGTTATTAATGAAATTTTTTATTGAATCCGGATTGTTTTTATATTGGCTTACAGCTGCAATGATCACTGGCATCGGCATAGGTTCTGCTAGCTTACTTTTTGTTAGGGCAACTGTTGGGGTTTTACCTTCATCAAGAAGGGTTTTAATTGCATCAAATACAACGGCATTCATTTTTGTATAAACTCTTTAATAAAAGACTAAAAAGCACCGTAGCATATGGGCCACAGTGCGCGTGTATGGTAGCAATAATAGAGGTGGAGTGAAATTAATTTCCTTATTTACACGCTAAAACTAGGTATATTAGTGTGTAAATAAGGAGCGAAAGCTACTGGCGTAACCTTGCGTCTAATTCGTCAATCACCTCGCTCCATGCACCATCTTCAGCTAATGACTCGGCTAGAAAATGTTGCTGTGCTTCATCCCAAAACGGAGCTTCCTGTAACAAAGTTGTATCTGACAATTGATGTGAGGCTATAAAAGCGTCTATTTCGCTCTCTTTACATGGTAAACCAAGTTGTGCAAAGAGGGTTGAAATATCATGTTTTGTCGTATCCATAGTTCTGCTCCTTGTGTATGGTGATAATTTATTACTGCTTAAAATTAATAATGGAGAATGTCAGTTTAACTTACGCTGAATTTGTTTTTAGCTTTGCTTAGGTATATATATAGTCTAGTGGTAAAAATAATAAAGCCAAATAAAGGATGAGTATGACAACGATAGCCGAACACGACACATTCAGTGTGCAATACCTCAGTGCTGAAGATATCAGTATAGCTGCAAGTCTTATTTACCAAGCTTATTATGATGACCCTGTGTTAAAGAATGTACTTGGATACCAACCAGATAACCCCACTAAATACGAAAGTAAGCTCAGAGCCCTTGTGCGTGAAGAACTAGCCAGCTTTTGGCAAGAAAAGCAGCCGTTAATTGGATTGTACTCTCAAAAAAGATTGAAAGCCGTTGCGTGTGTTTTTGACTCAAACAGTGAACTTCAAGCCGAACGTTACTGGCACTGGCGCTTGAAATTAATGCTTAGTGCAGGGTATTTGCAAACCAATCAATTGATTGAAAAAGAGCGCACAATACGAGAAGCATTATCGCAAAAAGCACCTTATTTATTTTTAGCCTTTATTGCCGTGGACCCGCACTTTCAGGGGCAGGGCCTTGGGCGATATTTACTAAGAGGGCTTGATGATTTATTACAAAGCAGTCCTAATACATCGGGTCTTGCTGTATTTGTGACACGCCCAGAACAGCGCGAGTTTTTTACCTCAGAGAGCTTTGAAGTATTTAAGTCACTAAGCTTTAATCAGGTTAATGGTGACCTTATGTTTAAGAGCGCAAAATAACCAACGGACGTTTTGGAAATTGCAATGTGAGATTTATCTCACATTGCTGTAAGTATTATCAGAATAAACACTCAAATTTTGTACCCAATTTTACTTATCTTAATGTTTTTAAAAGAATTCTCTTTTCTTACTTTAATATGAACGCAAAAAAATTGCTTTTTGTACCTATCCTGATTTCCTTATTCCTCTAAACTTAATCATGTCAAGACGACACAGGTTCAATGAGTGAACTGATGCCAAGGATTAGGACGCTGGCAATGCTGGCAATTTAGCAAAGAGGCTTAGCAGGAAGCAAAAGGACAATTTAAAAGGGAAGCAAGGACGAATAAGGAAACTGCTAGGATGCAGTACAATCGCGGAGCGGTTGAAAAGGATTGAACAAAGGATTATTTAGCAGGAAGCTAAAGGAGCGTTTGGAAAACGAAGTGGATAGCCATTGATGGCAAGAGGACGGCACTGGGATGTGTTAAATGCGACATGATGTTGCATGGTGGGTGTATCTGGATGTATACCCGTTCAGGGGATAGAAAAAAACGGCAGCTTCGGCAAGAGTAGGGACACTTTATCATGGAAGTAGCAAGATTGGGGCGTGGCTAGTAGCTACGCCTTAGTTCTTTCTGGGCTTTGCATTTTTCGCAATCAAAATTACTGCGTTTAGACGCAGCTTAAATTTTGTGCGGTGGTATCACTACACTCTTAAGCAATTCATTTTCCATGATCAAAACGCCTTGATACACGCTTTGCCCATCACTTGAAAACTCAAAAATAAACTCACTTTTAATACCCGGTTTACCACTTTTTAAAATGCCAAATCGGCGTTTATTGCAAGCAACACTCATCAATTGCACATTTAACTGCTCAATTTGTCTTTGTGCATGAAGGTTAGCTGCTTCGGCTACTTTTCTGTTTAACCAAAAAAAGTAGATTATGCTGCCAATGATGATGAGTGTCCACAAGCCTGCCATTTACGAAAATAACCTTCCAATTGCTCGAGCGAGTGTTTCGCTGCGATTTTCCTGTCTTAATAAACCTAGTAAGTGAGGGCGAATACTCGGAATTGCAACTAAATCGGTGAAAATACTCACAAACAGTTGTTCAATTTCAGTGTGGTGTGCACAGCAATCCATAAATACATGTAAGCGTTCAGGGTCTTCTAATGTGCTAAAGCAACGCCCTGCAATTGTTAATAGTACATCTGACTGGGTGTTCATATCAGAGCGCAATACAGCATCAACAAGTTGCGCTGTTAAACCTTGCGCTGGTGTTTTTGATAAACTTCTAAGAGCTGCCACAAGGGCGATGTCGTCTTTATGCTCTATGGCGTTTAACCCATAGGCTAACAATTGCTCTGCAAATACGGGTTCGATTGCAACATGTTCAAGCATAGCACTGAGCGGCTGTAATACTTCGACAGGTAATTGCCCCCAAGCGGCTTGTAGGTTCGCTAAGTTGTTGTCGTTATCTAAACGCATCGCAAAATCAGCAATGCCCTGTACTGCAACACTTTGCCAATTATCAAACCCCAGTTTGCCTGAAAAATAAAGCTGAGCATATTTGTAGTACTGTGAAGCACTTTGTTTAAGTAAACACTTAACCTGTGCATTAAATGCCGCTAGCTTGTTGGCGTTTGGCGTAAATACATACGGATTGTTATCAAGTTTGCCTTCGGCATTTTCACCGGTAATTTCTGTACCAAGTGCTTCAATTACCATATTTGCGAAATGGTCGCGGCTTGCGCTTACTAGGCGGCTTTGCTCATCGAGTGGGAATTTTAAAAACCATACATAAGGTTCTTTAGACGCTTTTACATCCCAAAATTGAATAGCAAGCCAAGCATGACCAGCAAGCGGGTATGGGTAAGGGATTTTTGTCTCTTCAATGGCGAGAAATTGTTTTTTGTCTAATTTCGTGATGTGTCTGCCAATATCGAAGGCACGCCAAGTGGTACCTGCTGCATCCAGAAGTTGCCCTAAAGTGGCGATCTGCTCAGTCATAAAATCTCAATTACCGTAATTAATCTATATCAGGGGCGAATTATACGCCATACCATGGCGCCTTGGAACAGGGTATACTAAGCACAAAGGTATTAAGAGTTTTACAATGCATCAACAGACTTTGGCGCTGCTGCGCGAATTAGAATCAACATTACAACGCCATTCACTTTGGCAAACAACACCAATTGACCCAAGCGCACTCAATTCTAGAGTACCGTTTTGTCATGACACTATGGCTTTTGAGCAATGGCTGCAATTTGTTTTTCTTGAAAAAATGCATGCCTTAATTACACATGCTCAGCCTTTACCTCGTAATTTTGCAATTGCGCCTATGGCTGAAATGATGCTGGCACAACACAGCGGTGGTAATGATGTGATTAGCGTTTTACAAAAACTCGATCAACTTTTGAGTGATGACTAAGATGCAAGAGATTGATAAGCCACAATTTGATGAGTTAACGATTCTGTACCGCGATGAAAATTACATTGCGATTGATAAACCGTCAGGTTTATTGGTTCACCGTTCGTTTTTAGACAAACACGAAACTCAATTTGCGATGCAAATGCTGCGTGACCAAATTGGTCAACACGTATTTCCTGTACATCGGTTAGATAGACCAACGTCAGGTGTGTTACTGTTTGCGTTAAGTTCAGAAGCAGCCCGTGACATGAATCAGTTATTTATTGATGGGCAAATTGAAAAACGTTATTTAGCGTTAGTAAGGGGCTTTTTAAACGAATCAATCTTCTTAGATAAACCTTTAAAAGAAGAGCTTGATAAAATTGCCGATAAGTTTGCAGATCAAGATAAAGCGCCGCAAGAAGCACAAACGCAATTTCATTGCCTGCACCAAGCAAGCTTGCCTATTCCAATTGGTAAGTACCCAACAGTTCGTTACTCGCTGGTGGAGTGTTTTCCAAAAACTGGCCGCAAACATCAAATTCGTCGTCATTTAAAACATTTATCATTGCCAATTATTGGCGATGTAAATCATGGTGATAATCAGCATAATCAATTTTTTAGAGAACATTTTCAGCTTCGTCGTTTAATGTTATTTGCCTCTGAATTAAAGTTTGTGCACCCTTATAGCAAGCAACCAATAACAATTAAAGCGCCATTAGGCGATGCAATGTTAACGATTTGCCAGCAACTTGGCTGGCCAACAGAAGAAAAGGATTATTATGGCAACCATTAGTATTTTTGTCGGCAGTGTTTACGGCGGTGCCGAGCGCTTAAGCGAACAAGTTATTGAAATCATTGAAAAGTCAGAGCATCAAGCGCAATTAGTTGAAAATGGCACGGTTGATGACATGCTGGCAGCGTCACATATTTTAGTGATCACATCAACGACGGGTCAGGGTGATATTCCTGGTAACTTAGTCGCTTTATACAGCCAACTGAATGAGCAATTCCCACTGTTAACAGGCAAGCAATACGGCATTATTGCTATGGGTGACCGTAGCTATGGCGATACGTTTTGTGGCGCAGGTCGCAGTTTTGATGAGCTGTTTCGTGATTTACAGGCAAAACCTGTTGGTCATCGTTTAGAAATTGATGCATGTGAAGATTTTGAACCTTGGCCTGTTACTGAGCCATGGTTAAATGAGTGGCTGACAAAAATTAGTTAGTGCCTCTTATTAGCGAGTGTCTCTTATAAGTGCTGATTGAATGAGCAATTGGCACTTTCCCCTTGGTTTTTCGAGTACAGAATCTGCGACCTTGGTGATATACTAGCGCATCATTTTATGAGGCTGTTATGATTTCAAAAAACCAACTGAAACTAATTCGTGCATTAGGTCAAAAGAAATACCGTAAGCAATATAACCAGTACCTTGTTCAAGGCGAAAAAAATGTACTTGAATTACTAAACAGTGGTTTAAGTATTGCTCATATTTTTGCGACTCCTGCATTTATAACAGCGCACCAATCTGCGCTTGCAGCCCATCAAGTCATTGAAGCAGACGAAGACAGCCTAACTAAAGCCAGTACGCTCGTTAGTAACAACGCAGCAATTGCTGTTGTAGATATGCCAAGTCAGCAAGCATTACCTACATCGGGGCTTATTCTAGCCCTTGATGGCGTGTCGGATCCGGGTAATTTGGGCACGATTATTCGTGTTGCTGATTGGTATGGTATTAAGCATATTGTTACCAGCACAGACAGTGCGGATGCTTATAACCCGAAAACTATCAGCGCAACCATGGGTTCATTTGCTCGTGTGAGTGTCTCTCAAACTGACTTAACTAATTACTTACCTAGCTTAAACCTTCCTGTGTATGGTGCATTTTTAGAAGGTGAAAACATTCACAAAACCGCTCTCAAGCAAGATGCCGTATTACTAATGGGCAGTGAATCGCATGGTATACGTACTGATTGCGAAAGCTTAGTTACTGATAAAATCACTATTCCGGCTTATGGCCAAGCAGAATCGCTTAATGTAGCGATGGCAACGGGTATAATTTTAGATAATTTTAAGCGCCACGCTTAACCTTTTACCCTAAAATGGGTTAAATTGAAGAATAACAATAAAAATCGGTAAAACAATTAGATGCGTTTAAGCACCATAAAATTAGCGGGTTTCAAATCGTTTGTTGAACCCACTAAAATCCCATTCCCTGATCAGATGACATGTGTTGTCGGCCCGAACGGCTGTGGCAAATCAAATGTCATTGATGCAGTGCGTTGGGTGCTAGGTGAAAGCTCAGCTAAAAACTTACGTGGCGATGCCATGACCGATGTTATTTTTAACGGCTCAACTAATCGAAAACCTATTTCACAAGCCTCTGTTGAGTTAGTGTTTGATAACACCAGTGGCCATTTACCGAATACCTTTGCTGATCGAAACCAAGTGGCGATTAAGCGCTTAGTGACCCGAGATGGTCAGTCAATTTATTTTCTAAATGGCAGTAAATGCCGTAAGCGTGATATTACCGATATCTTTTTAGGCACAGGTCTTGGCCCGCGCAGCTATGCAATTATTGAGCAGGGCATGATCTCGCGTTTAATTGAGAGTAAACCAGCTGATTTACGTGTTTTTTTAGAAGAAGCCGCGGGGGTTTCGAAATACAAAGAGCGTCGTCGTGAAACACAAACCCGCATTAAAAGCACCCGCGAAAACCTTGAGCGTTTGCTTGATGTAAGGCAAGAGTTGCAAACACAGCTCGATAAGCTTGCAGTGCAATCAGTCGATGCAAAAAAATACCGAGAATTAAAAGCCACTGAGCGCACCTTAAAAGGGCAAATTGCGGTTTTAAAGTGGCAGAAGTTACACCAACAACAAATCGATAAAGCTGAGCAAATCAACAAACTTAAAGAGCAAATTCAGTTCTTTAGAGAAGCGCATTCTGGCCATGATGATGTTTTAGCAAGCCTTGAAAATCAGGTGCAACTTGAGCAGCAAAAACTGCAAGACGCTCAGCAGGCTCAGCATCAGACTCATACTGAGTTAACCCGCAAAGAGCAGCAACAGATCAGTTTAAAGCAGCAACAGCAAACACTTAGCCAAAACCTTATCAAACAGCAACAATTGCAGTTACAAAATAAAGAGCTGCAAGAAGAGCAACACGCTTCTGCCGCCATTTTACAAGAGCAGCTACAAGAAGCGATTGAGCAAAGTTTGTTGTGCGCTGAGCAAGTTACAGAGGTTGAAGAACAAGTCGCTTTTAGGCAGCAACAAACACAAAGTGCTAATGAGCAATATCAAAGCACCTTACAGAAAAACCAAGCTCATAGCAGTGATATTACTATCGCCAAGAGTCAACAGGCTCACTTTGCGCAGACTGTTGCGCAACTTGAATCTCAACAAGCACAACTCACTGCTGAAATTAGTGAGCTTGAAGCCACCCCAGTTGCAGCGCAAATTGCTGAGCAACAACAGCAAATTCAAACACTGACGAAGGAGCTTGCGCAGCAACAAAGTGCGCTAAATAAGCTCACTCAAAATCTAGAACACGCGGATAAAGAGCAACAGCACTTAGAGCAGGATTTAAAGCGGGTTCAACAGCACAGTAATGAAAATAGAGCCAGCATTGCGGCACTTAATTCTTTGTTATCAGAGCAAACCAACAGCGAGAGTGTCTCTTTATTAGCACAGTTAAAAGTGGCTTCTGGCTTTGAGCCGCTAGTTGAGCAAGCCCTACTTGGCCTTGAGCACTTAAAGGTTAGTCAGCATAAAGAGCCTAACAGTGTTTGGCCTGTAACTAATAGTGCTGAGTTACCAAAAGAGTCATTAGCAAATTACATCGAATCGGGTGCTTTCCCTGATTTATTAGCACGGTTTGCATTTCAGTCCCGTTTTGATGACGCTATTTTATCGGATCCATATTGGCTGGCTGTGATTGATGAACAAGGCTGTATGCATGGTCGTAACTTTCATACTGATGCCAATAAAGACGCTGACAATTCTTTGCTTTTAAAGCATGCTCAGCTCAGTGATGCACAGCAGTTAGATGAAGAGCTCAACGAGCAATTAGAAACTAAGCAGCAATTGCTAAATGAGCATTTGGAACGTAAGAAAACACTTATCGCCGACAAAGAGCAATACAGAGAACGAATTCACCAAGCGGCTCAGCAGATTGCATCGGCCAGTACTCGACGAGATATGTTGCTAGAGCAGCAAACGCAGTGGCAAAACCAGCTTGTTAAGTTACAACAGCGTCAAACGTTACTGGCTGAGCAAAAGCAAAATGCCGACGAACAGCAACAAACTCAGCAGTGTTTACTTGAACAATTGTTAGAGCAGCAATTAGAACTTGAAACTGAGTTAGAGCAAGCAAAACACCAACAAGCTGAGGCAAATAACAACTATCGCCAAGTGGCTTCTCTGTTAGAGCAATATAAAACGCAGGCACATCAAGCAAATTTGGCCGAACAAAAAGCTCGCAGTGAGTGTCAACTGAGTGAAACTAAATTACAACACGCTAATGCAGCGCAAAATGCTGCCAGTGAAGCCGTATTAGAACTCAACGAGCAGCTAGAAGAGTTAGTGATACCGCTTGAAGAGGTAGCAGAACAAATTATGCTATTGCTTGAAAAGCATCAACAAAGTGACGTTGAGCTGAAAAACTTGCAAGCGGCATTGAGTCAAGCTAAAAAGGAGCTTGCTGATAAGCAAACAGCGCTGAAATCATCGCAATCTGAGTTGGTGACGTTACAAGAGCAGCTGCAAGCATTGGCACTGGATGAACAAAGTTTAATCGTTAAAGCGCAGGCGGCTTTAGAGCCACTTGAAGAACTGCAACAAAATTTAAAAACAGTACTTGAAGAACTGCCTGACAATGCCAATTTAAATAGCATGCAAACTTTGCTTACAAAAACCACGCAAGCGTTAAATGAGCTTGGCGCGGTGAACTTAGCGGCAATTGATGAGTTTGAGCAGGCTAAACAGCGCAGCGATTATTTAAATCAGCAACTTGATGATTTAACGCAAGCATTAAATACCCTTGAAGGGGCGATTCAAAAAATCGACCGAGAAACAAAAAATCGTTTCAAGGCGACCTTTGAACAAGTAAATACAGACTTTGGGGAGTTGTTCCCGAAAGTGTTTGGTGGCGGTAGTGCTTACCTTGAATTGACCAGTGATGATCTACTTGAAAGTGGGGTAAGCATCATGGCAAGGCCTCCAGGCAAGAAAAATTCGACAATTCACCTGCTTAGTGGTGGAGAAAAAGCGCTGACCGCATTATCATTGGTGTTTTCAATATTCAGGCTCAATCCAGCTCCATTCTGTATGCTAGATGAAGTGGATGCGCCATTGGATGATGCGAACGTGGGTCGTTTTTGCCGTTTGGTAGAAGAGATGTCACAATCGGTGCAATTTATTTATATCAGTCATAATAAGATTGCCATGGAAATGGCAGGTAGATTGACGGGTGTAACTATGGCTGAACCCGGTGTTTCGCGGATGGTTGCTGTAGATATTGAACAAGCAGTGCAAATGGCACATGCATAAATTTAGTTAGGCAGATCAAATAATAAAGGTGAGGGGATGGCCGAAGAATTAAGATGGGCTTTAATCGTAATCAGTGTGTTTGTGATTGGTGGTTTATTAATACACGGACTTTGGTCTGTACGGAAAAAAGACAATCCAGAGGTTACGCAACAAGATCGGGTAGAACCTAACGAAACGACGCAAAGTGTAGCGGATAAACCTGAGCCTGTTGTGCAAGAACGCGATGAACCTGAATTTGGTGATTTAAGCTTTAGTGCTGAGACTGAGTCACGCGAACTTGAGCCTGAAATGGAGCAGCAACCAGTCGTAGAAGAGCAGCCATTAGAGGCTGAATCCGTTACTGATGAGCCGCAGCAAGAAGTGCAACCAACAGACTTTATTATTGTTCACTTGCAAATGCCTGAAGGTTTATCGATGGAAGGCAGCCAATTGCTACCTGCTGTTAATATGCTTGGCTTCAAATATTCAGAAGAAGGCTTCTTTAATCGTCACTTAGACCCTGCGGGTACGGGGCCTGTGTTGTTCCGATTAGTGAATATGTATAACCCTGGTACATTCGATATTGATAATATGGAACAATTTAGTACCGCAGGGGTAAGTTTATTTATGACCTTACCTTGTGAAGGGGACGGCTTGAGTGCCTTTAATATGTTACACAGTGCGGCAAAGAAACTTGCCGATGAATTTGGTGCAACTATTTTAAATAGCAACCGTGAAGAAATGACGGTTGACAGTGTGAGGGAATATGTTGAGAAAGTAAGAAGCTTTTCAGCATAATAGTCGTTGCACATTTATTGTATTTTAGGCCACTTGGCGATGACTCGTTTAAGTGGCTTTTTTATGTAGATTTTTGAGGTTTTCATGTCCAGCCCTATCTTTGAGCAAATTACTCAATTACGTGCCCAGTTAGAAGAGCATAACCATAATTACTATGTGCTGGATGCACCCAGTATTCCTGATGCAGAATACGACCGTTTGATGCGAGAGCTAAGTGCGCTTGAGCAAGCGAATCCAGAATTTCAAAGTCCTGATTCACCTACTCAGAAGGTGGGTGGTACAGCACTTGATAAATTTGAGCAAGTAACGCACCGAGTACCTATGTTGTCACTTGATAACGCGTTTTCTGAAGAAGAATTTGCAGCCTTTAATCGCCGAATTAAAGAACGTGTTATGAATCATAATGAGCTGACATTTTGTTGTGAGCCAAAACTTGATGGTTTAGCCGTATCAATTATTTATCGCAATGGCGTGCTTGTCCAAGCAGCCACTCGCGGCGATGGCATGGTCGGTGAAAATATTACCCAGAACGTAAAAACGATTCGAAACGTGCCGCTTAAGTTACGTGGTGATGATATTCCTGCAGAGCTTGAGGTTCGCGGTGAAGTATTTATGGATACCGCTGGGTTTATAAAGCTTAATACTGAAGCTCAAAAGCGTGGTGAAAAAGTATTTGTTAACCCACGTAATGCTGCGGCAGGAAGCTTACGCCAACTAGATTCTAAAGTAACAGCAAAACGCCCATTAATGTTCTATGCCTACAGCACAGGTTTGGTTGCTGATGGTCAGTTACCGGAAGATCATTACCAACAACTTGCTAAGTTGACGGATTGGGGCTTACCACTTTGCCCTGAAACAAAGCTGGTTGAAGGTCAACAGGCCGCGCTCGACTATTATCAAGATATTTTAGTTCGTCGCGAACACTTAAAATACGAAATTGACGGCGTGGTGATCAAAGTAAACGATAAAAAACTACAAGAGCGTTTAGGCTTTGTTGCACGTGCACCACGCTGGGCAATTGCGTTTAAATTTCCTGCCCAAGAAGAAGTAACTAAACTGCTCGATGTTGAGTTTCAAGTAGGCCGTACCGGTGCAATTACCCCAGTTGCTCGTTTGGAGCCCGTTTTTGTCGGCGGCGTCACTGTGTCTAACGCAACCTTACATAACGGTGACGAAATTGCCCGATTGGGCGTTAAAATTGGCGACACCGTGATTATTCGCCGTGCAGGTGATGTTATTCCACAAATAACGCAGGTTGTACTTGAGCGCCGCCCTGACGATGCCAAAGAGATTGAATTTCCAGCTACTTGCCCAATTTGTGATTCGCATGTGGAGCGCATTGAAGGCGAAGCGGTAGCTCGCTGTACGGGGGGTTTAGTTTGCCAAGCGCAGCGTAAGCAAGCAATTAAGCATTTTGCGTCACGTAAAGCGCTTGATGTCGATGGCTTAGGTGACAAAATTGTTGACCAGTTAGTTGACCGTGAACTGATTAAAACGCCTGCTGATTTATTTATCCTTAAGCAGGGTCATTTTGAATCACTTGAGCGTATGGGACCTAAGTCTGCTAAGAATTTAGTCAACGCATTGCAAGACGCTAAGCAAACAACGTTAGCCAAGTTTCTATATTCATTAGGTATTCGCGAAGTGGGTGAGGCGACAGCACAAAACTTAGCAAACCACTTTTTAACCCTAGAAAAAATAACTCAAGCAAGCGTTGATGCATTGACTGAAGTCAGTGATGTTGGTGAGATTGTTGCCAAACATGTACGTGGTTTCTTCAGTGAAGAGCATAACATGGACGTTGTTAATGCGCTTATAGAGCAGGGCATTCATTGGCCTGCACTGAGCGCCCCAAGTGAAGATGCGCAGCCATTAGCAGGGTTGACTTATGTACTAACAGGTACGCTAAGTGAACTTAACCGTAATGACGCAAAAGCGCGTTTACAGGCATTAGGTGCAAAAGTATCGGGAAGTGTTTCAGCAAAAACAGATGCGTTAATTGCTGGTGAGAAAGCCGGTTCTAAACTGACTAAAGCACAAGATTTAGGAATTGATATTTTAACTGAAGCCGACTTAATCGCATTACTAGGTGAACACAATGGATAGCTTTTTACAGGCAATGTCGTCGCTTGCATTAACTCTAGGTCATTGGTTGCAGCCTCACTTATATAATATTTCGTTATTGTTAGTGGTTTGTTTTTTATCTCTCTATGCGGACGATATCATTAAAATAACAAAGCGTTTTGTGGCACGTCGTCACTTCATTATACGTATTCTGTGTTTTGTGTTAGTCACTGGGTTCGGTATGGGGTTATTGGTTGTATTTATTACCCCTTACTTGAGCAAGCTGCTTATGCTGTTGGGTGTAAAATGGTTGGCTTTGACACTCACAGCTGCCTTTTTAGTATTGGGTATTATCGCTGATAGGAAGAATCAACTGTAATGCGTTATGGGCCTGAATATTGGGATAAATACGGAGCATATAGAACGCCTATAGCTTTTCATTTATCTCTATTAGTACTTTTACGCAGTTACTTTATTTGGCTTATGGCGGCGCTGAGTCGCCGCCCTGATTTAGATATTATGTCGTTATTTTTTAACAGTAAGTCTGATTTCTTTTTTTCTATCGGTATTGCCGCCATTGCTTTATTACCTGCTGTTATATTTTGTTTAAGACGACCACAAGACAACCCTGATAGCGCAAAGCGACTGGCGAGCATATGGCGTTTTATGCGTTGGCCATTAATTTTATGTGCAATCATTGATTTAGGCTGGCTTACATATCAAGCAGCGCATAGTCATTATCAATTTTCATTGTTTCTAGCGTGTCAAATGGTAATTGTATTATGGGTGTTGTTGTACTTACTGAAAAGTCGTTACCTCAGCGTATTTTTTAATGATTGGCCTGATCCAATTATTAAAAAAGGAGAATAAAATGCTTCGTGTTAATAAGCTATTAGCTAAAATTTCAGTGGCAATTGCGCTCGTTTTACTGCTTTTATGGCTTGTCACACCACTGTGGCATAGTGCTGTTTTTTCATCGTTTGTTATTTTTTGGTGTGTGATTACAAGCTCTGCTTTGTACCGAGTTACTCCTTTATTTAAAAACAGAAACCCAGTTGAAGAGTTAATTAAGCGAGATGTTAATCAGCTTGCTTTAATAAGCCTAGCAGGGTTATTTGATTTTAAACGTAAAGCCGAATTTGTGTTAATAGGGCAAATCAAAACAATCAGTGTCGGTGAGGGCAGTATTGTTATCGAAGACATTAATTCACAACGGTTGCATGCGGTACTGAGTGTCTCTAAAGCTGAGATAATTTCACACCTTCATATCATTTTATCAGCGCGTGAACGGCAGAAAATTACAATAACATCTTAAGGCTTGCCGAGCCTTAGCTTTTTGATGTAGTGTCTTGGCATACTTTAAATATTGAGGAGGCCTTATGTTAACTTGGCAAGATATTTTAGCGTTCGCACAAACTGGTAATCCCACTCCGCCGCGCAGAGTCGAAAAGAGCTCCTCTGAGTGGCAGTCACAGTTAGATGAGCATACTTTTTATGTTACGCGTTTAAAAGGAACAGAGCGCCCACATAGCTCCGATTCATGTACTTTATTCGAACCAGGCAAATACGCTTGTGTATGCTGTGGTAATTTGCTGTTTGACGCAGATGAAAAGTTTGACAGTGGCACTGGTTGGCCTTCATTTACGCAACCAAGCAGCATAGAAAGTATTGCCTATATTGCGGATAACAGCCACGCAATGCAACGTATTGAAGCGATTTGTAATGTGTGCGATGCGCATTTAGGTCATGTTTTTCCTGATGGCCCAGCACCGAGCGGTCTGCGTTATTGTATGAATGCTGTTGCCATGAAAAAATGCGACTAATCCAAGTACTGTGCAATAATAAAAATAAGGTGCTCTCGGTATATTGGTTTACTGATTATATAGTCAGTTAGAATATTCGATTGTGCCTTTTCATCTTTTAACGAGGATGCAGTTACTGCGATAATTGGAATGTGTTTAAAACGGTCGTCACTTCGAATTAACTGACATGCTTCAAGTCCACCCATTACCGGCATTTTTAAATCCATGATTATCAAGTCCGGTTGCTGTTGTTCTATTTTTTTAAGCGCGTCTTCTCCATTTATCGCGGTATCGATAGTAAAACTCCAACGTGATAAAAATGACTCTAAATAATCTCTGTTGTAGGGGATATCGTCGACAATTAAAATACGCGCAGGATTAAAGTGGTAGCTGGAGAGAGCAGGGTAGTTGCGATGCTCTACCTCAGCCATTGATTCTGCAAGCTCAATATTAGGAATTGATACAATAAATTCACTGCCTTTATCTTTTTCGCTTAGCACCGATAAATCGCCACCCATTAGTTTAATAAAACGCAGTGAAATTGCTAATCCAAGGCCTGTTCCGCCGAACTCTGAACTGCGCTGCCCCTGCACTTGTTCAAAGTCATTAAAGATTAAATCTTGCTGATCTTTAGGAATACCTTTACCCGTGTCTTTAACATGAATAGCAATATCTATATGACTTTCATCATCATGAGGCTTAAAATCGAAATACACATCTACACGCCCTTGTGAGGTAAACTTTATTGCATTACTGATTAAGTTTGTCAGTACTTGGCGTACTTTATTGCTATCAAGTAATACCGGTGTTTTGAAGCCCGGGTGAGCTGTCACTTTGAAGTCGAGATCTTTTTGGGCACTTAATTGCAAAAACATCATGTTTAATTCATGACAGATAGTCGGGATCTCGACGCGATCTATATCAAGTTGCATTTTTCCAGCATCAATTTTTGACAAATCAAGAATATCATTAAGTACATTGAGTAATGAACTACCTGAAATTGATATTGCTTCTAGGTAGCGACGTTTATTTTTGTCTGTTTCGCTATCTTGCAGTAACTGGCTAAACCCAAGCACCGCGTTGAGTGGTGTTCTTAACTCATGTGACATGTTTGCTAAAAAGCGACTTTTGGCTTGATTAGATTGTTCAGCTTGCTCCTTCGCATCAATATACTCTTGTGTGCGCTTAGCGATGGTTTCTTCTAATTGACTATGTTGTTCATGCATGCTGTTGATTTGCTGTCTTACCGCTGCTCGCATCATCTTAAAGCCACTTGCGAGGGTACCAATTTCATCTTGGCTTTTAATATTGATAGGGCAGTTTAAATCACCTGTGGTTACAGCATGAGAAAACTCTACAAGTTGTTCTACAGGTTGTAAGATAATTCGCCTGATGATGATATAGGCAATGATCATTGCGGCGAGTAGGTAAATTGCAAATAAAGAGATTGCGTTACTAATGATTGATTTTGTTTTTAGAGCCAAGTCTTTGTCTGAAAAAGTCACAATAACGTAACCTATATTTTCACCTTGATGGTTATCAATGGGGACTGCGACGGCATATTGTTGATCTAAAGACGCAATGGTATTTTGATTTGGATTAAGTTGCTTAAGTATTATTTGGTTTGTTTCTAGCGTATCAATTTTAGATGTGTCAGGATGCGCTGCAATAAAGTTATTCTGATCAATAAAATATATAGTTTCTAGGTCATCGAATGTATTGTTTTTTAAGATGTTCTTTAACGTGATCCCCTGAATTTTTAAAACCCAACTGCCAATGGTGTTATCGGTTGTTAAATTGTCGATTTCTGACAGCATAGGTGAAACGATCGCATCGGCTTTCTCACTCATGTTTAGTAACGTCTGTTCTTTTAATTCAACTACATGCATAGAAGTGCTCACCCCCAAAATTAGGGTGATGGTAAAACCTATAATCATCAAAATTTTATGAGCAATACTGACCCTCATTGTTGAACCGCTCTATTTGACGTTAACTGCTTCATATCGACGTTAATTTTAGTATGGGTGGTTTTTATTGATTCTTTAATATCTGCACCATAAAAGATTTGACTAAATGTATATGAAATGACTTTTCCGATAACCGGAAATTCAACCATGCCCGCTTGTAAGCGATCTGGTGTGGCGTGATCAAATACCCATAGCATAGCGTTATTAAAGCCAGGTTTATTGACAAGAGTGAACAGTTTTTCTTGCCATACTTTTTTTCGCGGAGGTGAGCCGCCAGTACTTAATAATGAAGCGGTTTGTTCACTTGTCGCCCATTGAATGAATAACCACGCAGCTGTTTTATTATTTGAATGAGCATTAATTGTAAACGCCCAAGCCCAAGGAGAGGTTTCTCGTGCAACAGGGCCAGCTGGTAATGGGGCCGCTTCCCATTTATTCCAAATATCGGATTCTTCCGCTGTATCAATTTCATTATAGAAATGTGAGGCTAAAAAAGCGGATGCGAGCTTTCCTTGCTTAAACTGGTTTCGCAACTCATAAAAATGTAAAAGCCGGCTATTGTCTGGTGTGCCATAGCCAGTTACTAAATTGCGATACATCTTTAAGGCATCTTCTGTTTCAGGGCTATCAAACTCAGATTCCCCATGTTCATTAATAACCTGTGCACCGTAAGCGCGCATAATGGGTAAAATAGTCCATGTGTTTAACCCTGCACCAGGCAAGGTGCGAGAGGCAAATGCGTGCATGCCCTTTAATTGCGGGTCAGTATCAATAGCGCGTTGTAATGCTACTTTTGTTTTTAATAGTTCTGCATACGTATCGGGGACTTTAAGATTGAAACGCGTAAATAAGTCTTTTCGATAAAAATAGATTGGCGCAGAAAAATCAAAAGGAAGTGAATACAATGCGCCATTAATGCGACAGAGCGCAAGACTTCGTTCACTAATATCCTCTAATTGATACCAACTTTTATCGGTAATGAGTGGATTTTCTAAATAAGGTGCTAAGGGCTCAATCCAGCCATTACTTTGTGCCTCACCTAAAAAAGTAATTCCCATTGGGTGAACATCATATAAACCAAGTCCTTCACTTAAATCTTGGTGGCGTCTAATACGCATTTGAGATTGTTCAAGTGGGTGAAAGCCGACAGAAATACCAGTTAGCTTCTCGAATAGAGGAATATATGGCTTTAAAGCCATAAAAGCAGGCTGCTCATCAGCTAATATATTTATATGGCTACCAGCTTCACTTTGCCAATTGAGCTTTGCTTGTTGCCAGTGTTGCAGCTCTGATGAGGCACTCGTATTAATACCGCCCAGTAAAATGATTAAAAAAAGAAAGTGTTTTAAATACGTTTTCAAAAGAAGCCCCAGTAAATCAGTTTTTAATCAGTAAGCTGTAGGTTCATTTTTGCTGCACGGGCTTTTATTTTTTCAAAACGCGCGGCTTGCTCATCTTCAAGCGTGTGCTTACTCAACAAGCGGTAGCATTTTTTGGCAAGTACAAGGTTGAAGGATTGACCTTGTCCATTGTTATCAAATAAACACTGTAATAGATTTAGCGCAATGCTGGCATTTTTAGGCATGACTCTAAAAGCTTGTGTAAATGCTTCGAGTGCAACATTGAGCTGACCTTTATTAAAATGCGAAACAGCGTGATTGTTTAACTCTTTTGGACCCATTTTGATGTCGCGACGCTCTGTTTGTTGCTGTTGAATATAGCGTACATAAACAGGATCGCTGACAGATGGGTGTCGCTCGCAATGAGTAATTATTTGATTAAAAAGCATTTGCGCTTTGTTATGAAAGCCAAGTTCGTGAAAAGCTTTTGCTTTATCAAGTGCTCCGTCGACAGAGCGAATTTGCGTATCACTTTCATCAAGCTGTTCAATTAGTGCTTTTGCTTTTTGATGTTCATCTTTTAAGTAGTGTAATCGTGCATTTAAAACATCAATTTGAGTTTGGTTATTACTGTTCGGAAACTGCTGTTTTAAATCATTTAAATATTGATTAGTTTGCCTTGAGATACGATTAACTTGATCGCTTTGATCTGTGGTAAGCGCAAAGTCGATGCCTGCGCGTGCGGCATTTAAATAAATATCAGGGTGATCATGAATAGAGTGTTTTGCGTAATTGGCAATGTCTTTTTGTGTTAGGTAATTTTTCTCATAATCATGATTAAGTAAGGAAACGTGACTGAGTGCTTTTTGGCGAGAAATATTACGGGGAGCAATATTAACAGCCTGACTGAAGAAAGCTTGAGCCTCGTCAAATTGGTTTAGTTTAACCTCTAAGCGACCAAGCAAATCAAGTGCGACTAAGCGAGTTTCATTGCGTTGTAACATCGTTTTGAGCATACGCTGAGCGAGAATATGTTCGTTATTCGCGATAAGCGCTTCAACTAAGCCAACTTTAGCCCATGTAAATTTTTGAATATTGAGTACTGACTTGAAGAAAGCTTTTGCATCTTCATTACGCTTTAAGCGGAGTAGGGCATTACCCTTTAACCGTAACAGAATAGCACTATAAGTATTACTCTTATTTTGTAATAGCTCGTCTATGTGCTTAATTGCTTTAGAGTCGTTATCGTCATCAATTAGTTGGTACACACGCTGTAAATGGTATTTACGCATGAGTACTTTTTCGATACGGTTTTTGAGTTCATAAATTGTGTATGGTTTAACAAGAAAGTCATCGGGCTGTAGTTCTAATACACTATGAACTAATGAGCCGCTTGTCTCTGCTGAGATAAAAATAAACCCAGTTGAACTTTTAATATAACGTTTTACTTTTAGCTCTTCATAGAGCTGATAACCATCTTGGTGTTTGCTTAAATTAAATGAGCAAACAATTAAATCAAACTGTTCAACTTGGCATTGCTCCTTGGCAGCTATTGCGTGTTCAGCAAAGCGAAGTTGACGAAAACCTAACCCTTCAAGAGATTGTTTCATATAGCTTTGAGCTAGCGGCTGCTCTTCCACTATTAATATTTTAGCTTTCGAAAAAATCTTTGTAGGCATTCGACTTGCGACCGAGTGATATTAAAGGTGACTATAATAAACAGTCTAGCTGCTGACAAGGCAATTTGCAGGTTTAGTATAATTAGGACTGATAATTCATGCTAAATAATGGCTTAATTCAGTATTTAAATTTCAGGTATTGAAAAGCTGTTAAATATTTATATGTGTTAGGTCGTACTGGAGCCGAACCATCGAGCCTGTGCTTTGTAAAGAGTGTCGATGCTTTTGAAGCTAGAGATAAAAATGAAGTCTTTAAAGAAAGTATTTATATGTGGTGGGTCTTACTGGACTTAAACCATCGAGCCTGTGCTTTGTAAACAGTGGCGATGCTTTTTTAATTTAGAAACAAAACAAGAAAGTATTAAATGAAGTGTTATATGTGGTGGGTCGTACTGGACTTTAACTATCGAGCCTGTGCTTTGTAAAGAGTGGCGATGCTTTTTTAATTTAGAAATAAAAAAAGAAAGTATTAAATGAAGTGTTATATGTGGTGGGTCGTACTGGACTTTAACTATCGAGCCTGTGCTTTGTAAAGAGTGGCGATGCTTTTTTAATTTAGAAATAAAAAAAGAAAGTATTAAATGAAGTGTTATATGTGGTGGGTCGTACTGGACTTGAACCAGTGACCCTCGCCTTGTAAGGGCGATGCTCTCCCAACTGAGCTAACGACCCACATATAAATTTTTGAAGATTAAATGGTTGGTCTTACTGAACTTAACCACCGAGCCTTTTCGTTGTAAAGAGTTGCGATGCTCTTTTCTTTAAAAAGTAATGGTGGGTCGTACTGGACTTGAACCAGTGACCCTCGCCTTGTAAGGGCGATGCTCTCCCAACTGAGCTAACGACCCATATAATCTTTTTCTTCGCATTCCATTATTTGATAATGGTGGGGTTTACTGAACTTAACCACCGAGCCTTTCCGTTGTAAAGAGTTGCGATGCTCTTTTCTTCAAAAAGTAAATGGTGGGTCGTACTGGACTTGAACCAGTGACCCTCGCCTTGTAAGGGCGATGCTCTCCCAACTGAGCTAACGACCCGCGAAGATTAATCTAAATGAGAACACCACTAAATATATTTAATGGTGGGTCGTACTGGACTTGAACCAGTGACCCTCGCCTTGTAAGGGCGATGCTCTCCCAACTGAGCTAACGACCCATTTAGATTTTTTGTAATATGAAACACCATTTTTAAAATGGTGGGTCGTACTGGACTTGAACCAGTGACCCTCGCCTTGTAAGGGCGATGCTCTCCCAACTGAGCTAACGACCCATATTACATACAGCATATTTTCTTAATGAAAGGACCACCTAAACTTTCTTTGTAAAGTGAAAGTAAATGGTGGGTCGTACTGGACTTGAACCAGTGACCCTCGCCTTGTAAGGGCGATGCTCTCCCAACTGAGCTAACGACCCATTAAGAATTTAGATATGAACACCATTAGTGAATAATGGTGGGTCGTACTGGACTTGAACCAGTGACCCTCGCCTTGTAAGGGCGATGCTCTCCCAACTGAGCTAACGACCCATATCTAAAACAACTCATTGCTGCGTTGTTGTGGGGCGCTATTATAGATAGAGTTGTAAATGTGTCAACACTTGAATGAGTAAAAATGTGTTAGGTGCAGCTTTTATAAACAATCACATGGGCTTTGTGTGTGTTTTGATGAACAATTGCACAGTTTTAGTTATTTATTAGATGATAAGTAAGCTATAAAAGGCTCAATTTTATATTTCACTTTTTATATATATGAAAAGATCGCTCGGTTATAGCTAGTTTGCCCAAATTACAAATAAATAGTAGGGGCTCGGAAACCAGATAATCTAGGCTGCATTAAAAGTGTTAAGCAGCCCAGTAGGGCAGAGTGCTATTTTAACGGCTATATTTTCTTAATCTTATTTTGCATATAAATGTATACCTTTTATAACTGCGTACACTGACGAGTAAGAGCATCGACAATGCAAACTCACGCATTGATCATGAAAAGGTATCGATATTTGTCAAAGTGTTTAAAATATCTTCTCGATGGACTGTTATTTAGTCAGCTTGTTGAAATTTAAATCATTTAAATAAACATCGATAAAAAACTGTTGACTTTATTTGGGGGGCTGCATAGAATGCGCCCCGCACTCAGCGATACACAGCCAAGGTTAATTGGTAGTGTATATGCAAGTCGGGGCTATAGCTCAGCTGGGAGAGCGCTTCGCTGGCAGCGAAGAGGTCTGCGGTTCGATCCCGCATAGCTCCACCAGATTTGCATAGTGTTTGTCCTAGGGTTGCAGTTTTCTGCGTCCCCATCGTCTAGAGGCCTAGGACACCGCCCTTTCACGGCGGTAACAGGGGTTCGAATCCCCTTGGGGACGCCACTTACTCTAAGTAAGTGAGCAATTGCCAGTAAATAAATATGTTAGTCTCGAGTACTTGCATGTTATTTTAGTAACCTTAACTCCGATATGAGTCAAACTATCATTTAATGTCCTAGTGACACATTATGTGTCCCCATCGTCTAGAGGCCTAGGACACCGCCCTTTCACGGCGGTAACAGGGGTTCGAATCCCCTTGGGGACGCCACTTACTTTAAGTGCTGTGTTATTAAAAGCTCGTCTGAATCGAGTTTAACTATTCAGTTGTCCTAGTGACACATTTTGTGTCCCCATCGTCTAGAGGCCTAGGACACCGCCCTTTCACGGCGGTAACAGGGGTTCGAATCCCCTTGGGGACGCCACTTACTAAAAGTGTTGTGTTATTAAAAGCTCGTCTGGATCGAGTCTAACTATTCAGTTGTCCTAGTGACACAGAAACTTTCTGTTTAAGCTAAGGCCATTCGCCTCGCAGGCTTGGTCTGATCTTACGCAGAAATAGCAAATCAGTGATTTGCAAACCAATTTCTGCGTCCCCATCGTCTAGAGGCCTAGGACACCGCCCTTTCACGGCGGTAACAGGGGTTCGAATCCCCTTGGGGACGCCACTTATTTAAGTAGGTTATGTGTAGTGGGGCGGTGAACACCGCACAATCTATACACGACGTTATCAAGAGTACGAATCTCTTGGGGACGCCACTTACTAAAGTGTTGTGTTATTAAAAGCTCGTCTGAATCGAGTCTAACTATTCAGTTGTCCTAGTGACACAGAAACTTTCTGTTTAAGCTAAGGCCATTCGCCTCGCAGGCTCGGTCTCATCTTACGCAGGAATAGCAAATCAGTGATTTGCAAAGCAATTTCTGCGTCCCCATCGTCTAGAGGCCTAGGACACCGCCCTTTCACGGCGGTAACAGGGGTTCGAATCCCCTTGGGGACGCCACTTACTTTAAGTGCTGTGTTATTAAAAGCTCGTCTGAATCGAGTCTAACTATTCAGTTGTCCTAGTGACACATTCTGTGTCCCCATCGTCTAGAGGCCTAGGACACCGCCCTTTCACGGCGGTAACAGGGGTTCGAATCCCCTTGGGGACGCCACTTACTTTAAGTGCTGTGTTATTAGAAGCTCGTCTGAATCGAGCCTAACTATTCAGTTGTCCTAGTGACACAGAAACTTTCTGTTTAAGCTAAGGCCATTCGCCTCGCAGGCTCGGTCTCATCTTACGCAGAAATAGCAAATCAGTGATTTGCAAACCAATTTCTGCGTCCCCATCGTCTAGAGGCCTAGGACACCGCCCTTTCACGGCGGTAACAGGGGTTCGAATCCCCTTGGGGACGCCACTTACATTAAGTAAGTTAACGTTTTATCAAGATTATCTTTTGTAATCTCATTTCAAGTAGAAAAAATCTTTTTCAAATAAATACTCCTTATTCTCCATATATCCTTGCGATATAGACCCAATATATTTCTAAAACTTTAATTCCTATTGATCACTTTTACTGATCATTTTAATACTTTATAGTATTTAGCAACTCATCAGCTAACCATAAGGAAATTAAAATGTTAGCTAAACGTGTTGTACTCATACTAATTTCTTTAGTCATTACTGCTTGCTCAGACTCAAATGAGGGAGTAGCGCTAGGAACGCTTGAGCGTGAGCGTGTGATCCATCCTGCAACGACTAACGAAATACTGATCGATCTACCTGTTTCAGCAGGTCAGTTGGTTGAAAAAGGGCAAGTGATTGCAAAGTTCGATGCCGAACTTCAGCAAGCGATTGTTGCCAAAGCGCAAGCACAACTAGCTCAAGTCTCAGCATTTCTAGAAAAAACCTTGAATGGTGCTCGCCCCGAAGAAGTTGCTGGTGCATCAGCCAAAGTAGCAGCAGCCAATGCTGCATATACGCAAAGTGAAGCTAATTTTCGCCGTGCAAAAACCTTAGTTAAAGATAAACTCGCAAGCCAAGAAACCTTAGACAGTGCAATCGCTGCACGAGATGAGACTTTTGCTAATTTAGAATCAGCAAAGCAGAACTTAAATGAGCTAACAAACGGCTCGCGTGTTGAAGATATTAATAGTGCAAAAGCGCAAGTTCAGGCGGCAGAAGCAGAACTAAAAGTACAGCAAAAATACCTCTCAGATCTGACAGTTAAAGCGATGCGTGCTGGCAGAGTCGATAATTTGCCTTGGCACGTAGGTGAGCGAGTTACTAAAGGCAGCCCAGTCGTTATTATTCAAGCGAACAGCGCACCTTACGCACGCGTGTATATCCCAGAGCCATATCGTGCCAAGCTCAATCAGGGCATGACACTTACGGTTCGTGTCGATGGCATAGATAAAGATATTCAGGGTGAACTGACCTGGATTGCCACAGAGCCGGCGTTCACGCCTTTTTATGCTCTTAATCAGGAAGAGCGTGCACGATTAATGTATCTTGCAGAGGTAACACTACCCGCAAGTGAAAGTAACTTGCCGACAGGCGTACCTGCTCAAGTGATTATGCCATGACTGAATCGGTGATCCAGGCCAAAGGTTTGGTAAAACAATTTGGCGATTTAAAAGCGATTGATAACCTTGATCTAGACATTGAGCAAGGGCAAATTTATGGCTTTTTGGGCCCTAATGGCTCTGGTAAAACGACCGCAATCCGTATGCTTACGGGGCTATTGAAGCCAACCTCTGGTGATATCAATGTGCTTGGCTTGAGTCTGCCAAAAGATGCTGAAAAGCTCAGGACACAACTTGGTTATATGACGCAAAAGTTTTCACTTTATAGCGACTTGACCGTACTTGAAAACCTAAAGTTCATGGCGGCGCTTTACCCGTTTAAAAAGCAGCAAAAACAACAAAGAATTGACGAATTACTCCATACCTATGGCCTTGATCAAAGAGTAGATCAAATGGCCGGAAGTATGAGTGGGGGACAACGGCAGCGCTTAGCATTGGCTGCGGCAGTGATTAATAAACCGAAAATTTTATTTCTTGATGAACCAACATCGGCAGTCGATCCACAAAATCGCCGTGACTTTTGGGAAACACTGTTTGATTTAAGTAATGCCGGTACCACGATATTAGTCACTACTCATTACATGGATGAAGCTGAGCGCTGTCATCGTTTAGCCATTTTAGAATCAGGTATTAAACGCGCGGATGGCTCGCCAAAGCAATTAATGACAGACATGCACGCTCATGTGGTAGAAATAGCAGGGGCGCAAACCAGAGAATTAAAAAAACAGCTCGCAACAATCGACCATGTTATTTCAGCCACTCAGTTAGGTGCACAATTGCGAGTATTAGTAAAAAAAGATATTCAAGACCCCGTTGAGTTCATAAAACAGCAATCATTTTGTCAGGATACATGGCAAGTAAATCGTATTCGCCCAAGCCTCGAAGACGTGTTTGTCACCTGCACAGGGCAGGGCAGACAATGAATATTATGACTTCATTAAGCCGTATAAAAGCAATTGTAAGCAAAGAATTATTACAATTACGCCGCGATCGAATGACATTTGCGATGGTGGTGATGATCCCTCTTATCCAGCTAATTCTATTTGGCTATGCTATTAACACTAACGTTAAAGATATCCCTGTTGCAGTGGTCGATCATAGCCAAACTGCCCTAAGTCGCATATTAGTACAAACAGTATCTGCGACAAATGTGGTTAAAGTGACGGATTATTACAATAGTATAGAACAAGCACAAACAGCAATCGCCAGTTCGAAAGTGCGTGCTGTGATGTTTATACCCCACGATGTAGCAAACCGACTTGCTCAGCACCCAACCGTTGGTTTTGGATTGCCTGATGGCAGTAATGAGTCGTTAGTAAGGCCAATTGCGCATTGGTTAGTTGATGGCTCAGATACAATGGTAGCGTCGAGCATAAAATCGCTGCGCAATATGCCGCTTGCAGAGCTGCTCGATAAGCCTGCAAATAGAACTTACCCAACCTTTGAGACAACCTTATTTTATAACCCAGAGCAACGCTCTGCGGTGAATATTGTGCCAGGTTTAGCTGCTGTCATTTTAACCATGACTATGATTATGTTCACCTCTGCTGCAATTGTTAAAGAGCAAGAACGAGGTAATATGGAGCTCTTAATCACCTTACCTTTAAGCTCACTGGAATTGATGATTGGTAAAGTGGTTCCTTATATCTTCATTGGTTTTATTCAGTTATTTATTATTTTAGGCATGGGTAAGCTCTTGTTTCATATTCCTTTTGGAGGTGGTTTAGTCGCATTGGTTGTCGCAACCTTTGCTTTTATATGTGCCAGTTTAGTGCTTGGCTTAGTACTTTCGACCATCGCTAAAAACCAGCTTCAAGCCATGCAAATGACAATTTTCATTCTGTTACCCTCGATTTTATTGTCGGGCTTTGTATTTCCCTATGAAGGCATGCCAAAGGTGGCGCAGTGGCTTGCTGAGAGCTTACCTGCAACTCACTATTTAAGGTTAATCAGAGGAATAGTGTTAAAAGATGTCAATTTAATGAGTATGAGCAGCGATTTACTTTGGCTAACTGCTTTTACGTTTTTTGGTTTAGCGGTTGCCGCTTTCCGGTTTAAGAAAACCCTTGATTAAACTAGGCAATTTTGAACAATTGTGCTTAACTAAAGATAATTTTATCTTTTGTTAAGTAGATTTCAGCGTGCAGCAAATAGTTTGGGGATTGTTATTTTTTGCAGTATTTAATAGTCATGCAAAAACCATTAATCTAGCCCATACAATGAAGCATGAAAACTTCAGTCAGTTGTTCGGTAAGCTTGCAGAGCAAAGTGGTTTAACAATTCACTCGGTTTTTGTTGATCAAAAAGCGTTAAAAGTGCGCTTGGTGCAAAATGCACATACTTCTAATATGACTGATGTTATTATTGTACCCGCAGATCACCTAGGGCTTAGTGAGTATGCTAACTTTAGTGAGATCCCAGCTTCTTTAATCGCCGAGACAACAGATAAACGAACTTTAGACACAGCAAGGGTGTCAGGAAAGCTAATCGGCATTCCTATAATACAAGGTAACCACCTGCTACTTTTTTATAACTCTAAATTTATAAAATCCCCTGTTACCGATTGGCAAGATATTGAAAAATTGAAACCTACATTACCAAGCCACGTAAAATTAATAACGTGGAGCTTCATGGAAATGTATTGGTTTATTCCATTTTTAAGTGCTTTTGAAGGTAATTTGATAGCTGACGGCCAAGCTCAACTTAACACACCTTCTATGCATGATGCGCTACGTTTTGTTTGGGGTTTAAATGCGCGAGACATTGTTGATAGTCAGTGTGACTATGCGTGTTCTCATCAAGCATTTCAGCAACAAAAAGCCGCGTTTATTGTTAACGGAGCATGGGCACTCAACACTTATCAGCAAGCACTTGGTGAAAATCTGTCAGTGCAACCTTTGCCTTCTCTCAATGGGCGAGTGATGCAACCTTACTATTCAACCTTTGTTCTTGCCTTTCCAAACGATAGCCTTAATGGCCCAAATAAAGATAATTTACGTAAGTTTGCCAAGTTGGCTCAAGAAGCATCTTTTCAGCGCTTAATCTGGCAGGAAATTAGTGATATACCTGTAAATATAGAGGTGTTAGAGCATCTTAAAAACGAACAAGGGACTGTATTTGGCACGCTAGTTGATGCTTTAAAAGAAACAAAGCCTATGCCCTCAACGGCAACCATGATAATTGTTTGGGAGGTGCTTAATAAAGGTTTTTCACGTTTTGGCAGCGGAGCGTTAACAGCTGAACAAACGGGGCAATTTATGCAAGGCCTTGCTGAACGTTCAATTGCAAATGATGGGGTGCAATGAAAAACCCTCGTTTTAGTCGGGCACTGTTTTTTAGTGTGTTACTACTTGTTATCACCCCATTACTCATACTTGCTGCTTTGATGATAGGGCGTTTCTATTTAAATTCAATCGAGCAAGCAAACACCAGTTTGCAATGGCAAGCAAGAAATAACGCAGCAAGTTTAGAGCAATTATTTTTTAAACTTGAAAAGAATAGCCAAGTACTTAGCAATACAAAGGCAATTGCGGAATTACCTGACAAAGTAGTTTATTCACAGTTTGCACTCATGCAGTTACAGGAGTTTGTTAATACTAACCCGCAAATAAGTGCTGCGATTGTGATAGATAATCAAGGCTTTATAGTCGAAGGTTACCCAATAACATCGCTAACACTTAATTATTCACTGACCAAACAAATTTTAGAAAACAGCCAAATTCTAGATAATCAAAACACGATTCAAGTTTTGGATAACATACATCTTAATGAACTTTTTACTCAACAAGACACAAAGCATAGTGCCTTGTTAGCGATTACTTCAACACTGTTAAATGAGCAAGACTCACTCAGTGAGCCAATTAAAAAAACAGGTGTCTTAGTATCATTTATTCCTTTGTCAGAGGCCGTTAAGTGGCTTGCAAAACATAATGAACAACCTATTTATCAAACGGGTAAGCAAGTTCAGTTGAAGGTAAAAGAGCAAGTCTTATATAGCTTAGGAAATGCTTTAGATAAAGCTCAATTGTCATCAGAAGCGACTATTAATCGTGTGATATTTGACAATGCCTTGAGCCCTTTACTTTTTAAGATAAATGAAACAGAGTCAGCCTATACAACCGCGGTCAAACAAACCGCTGTGATGGCAGCAGGGTTGATAATTACGCTGTTTATAATCTCATTTCTGCTAGTTCGTTGGTTAACTCTGCGACTGCATAATCCATTAAATCGCATTGCAGCAATAAGTCGGGAGTTTGCATTAGGGAATTACAAACAAGTTCAAAATAATTTTCACTATCAAGAGTTTAAAGATATTGCAGATTCCCTCAATAGTATGGCCGAAACTATTGATATACAAATTACGTCATTGCAGTTAGAGAAAATTAGGGCAGAGCACTCAGAGCAAGTTAAAAGTCAGTTTTTGGCAAACATGAGCCATGAAATTAGAACGCCAATGAATGGGATTGTAGGGTTTTTGCAGTTACTAAATAAAAGTGAGTTAAGCCAAGATCAAACTGACTTTGTTAGGCAAATTAATAATTGCAGTGATGTTTTACTAACCGTTATTAATGACATTCTAGATTTCTCGAAAATTGAAGCCAATAAAATTGAGCTTGAGCACCGCCAATGTGATTTAGTCGCTCTGTGCAATGATCTTATTTTATTGTTTAAACCGAGTTGTGATGCTAAAGGGATCGTATGCCGGCTTGATGTCGATAAACTTGAAACTTTAACCGTTGAGTGTGATGAGATACGTGTTAAACAAGTGCTGATCAACTTACTCTCCAATGCAGTAAAATTCACAAAGCAAGGAGAAATCACTTTATCACTTAATGTGGTTCACCAAAGCAATGAAAAAACAAGGGTTGAATTTGCTGTAAAAGACACCGGCATAGGTATTGCTGAAGATAAAATTAACGCGTTATTTAACCCCTTTGTTCAAGCTCAGAGCAATATAACCAGAGAATATGGCGGCACTGGCCTTGGGCTGGCCATAAGTAAAGGTTTAATCGATTTAATGGAAGGGAAAATAAACATTAATAGTGAGCTTGGTAAGGGCACTATTTTTACAATTCAAGTCGATTTTGAAACAGTTTTAGAAGACCTTAATATACAGCAAGTTGAGCAAAAGGCTGATAGGTCAAGGAACGATTTTTCTGTGGTAGAACAGCCACTCCTAATTGCAGAAGATAACCCTATTAACCAAATTGTGATTACAAAATATTTAGCACAATTAGGGCTTAAATATGAACTTGCGGATAACGGACAAGTAGCGTGCGATAAAGCATCAAATAAAGAGTACGCTTTAATCCTAATGGATATTCAAATGCCTGTAATGGATGGTTTAACAGCCAGCAAGATTTTGCTAAATAAAAAGGGTTTTAATACACCTATTATTGCTGTCAGCGCGAACGCAATGAAAGAGGATATAAATAAAAGCATTGCGATGGGGATCAGTGACCATATTGCTAAACCAATTAACTTTGAGGAATTGGAGCTAGCATTAGCAAAATGGCTATTTCAGCAAAATTAACAGCAGAAATAGCCATTACAATTAGAATGCGTTATTGTCTTTTTTCTGAATAAGCTCAATTGCATAGCCATCAGGGTCTTTAACAAAAGCAATTTCAGTTGTGCCGCCTTTTACAGGGCCTGGCTCACGGCTAACATTACCGCCAGCAGCTTTAATGTCGTCGCATGCTTTATAAATGTCATCAAACTCGATAGCAATATGGCCATATGCATTACCTAGATCATAGCTGTCAGTATCCCAGTTATAAGTAAGCTCAAGCACAGTTGCATCTTTTTCGTCACCATAACCGACAAAAGCAAGGGTGTAGCGGTACTCTTCATTGTCTGCACGGCGCAGTTCTTTCATACCTAATACCTGCGTATAAAATTCAATTGATTTGTCTAAATCAGCAACGCGAAGCATTGTGTGTAATAAGCGCATTTTAAGCATCCTCTTTCTTGTCTTTAAATTCGCACAATTCTAATAACGCAGTAAGGCTGCGTATTAAAACTCTTAAAAATGGATTATAAGTTATTTTGATTGCTTACACAGTAGCATTGAGATAAAGCGTAGAGTCCACGCTGTTAAATTAATAACGATGCTTTTGCTATGGCTAGGGGAAATGTTATGCAGCAATAAATAGGGGAGCTGCATAACACTGGGGTATTGAAGTATAAGCTTAGGTCTTCACTTTACCTTTAAGCACATAAATTTCGCCATCAAAGCTCCCTTGAATTGTCAGACCTTGTCCCGCTAACTCTTTAAGGTATTCGATATGTTCATTAGTGATATGCTGCCCTGGTACTAAAAGTGGGATACCGGGAGGGTAAGGCGTCACTAATCCGGCACAAATGCGGTTGTTACTTTTACTAATAGGCACAGATTCGCGTTCGCCATAAAACGCATCACTTGGAATACAGGCCAAGTCTATAGCAGGCAGATTCTCTGGTAAGCGAGCGCGTCTCATTGAGGTGGCGAGTTTTACTTTACCGCTATCGAGTTTCTTCAGCGCGTTGTAAAGACGAATGATCTTTGAGCGTGTACCGCCAAGAGTCAGTAAAACTAAGATAGTGCTGTGCGTGTACTTTTCTATTTCAAGGCCTATTTCATCTAACAGGAATTTATGAATATCTTTTAGTGAATAAGGTAACTCACTAATATCAATGAGAATTTTCAGTGGGTCATGACCCATGTTATCGCCACTAAAATGTGGGAATATATCCATGAAATCTTGCTTATCGAGCACTTTTATATGTTTTAGTGAAGCCATTTGCTGCTTAAATTCTGCAACGTGATTCAGCAGGGCATTCAGTAATTTATAACCTTCCATCTCTAATTGTTTTTGGCATACATCCAGCGAGGCAATGAGTTGATATTTTGGAGAGGTGCTGGCGTAAATACTGTAGATCTCACGGAAAAAATCGGCATCGAAATCAGGGTCGTTAACATGAATATAAGACGCCTGAGAGAACGCAGAAACCACTTTATGTGCCGAATGGGTAACATAATCTGCACCCGCATTAATAGCCGAGTAGTGGCGTAAACTTGGATGGAAAAGCGAGTAAGCAAACCACGCTTCGTCGATAAACACTTTAATACCGTGCTGATGAGCAAATTCAACCACTTGTTTTAAATCGCTAAGTAGGCCATCGTAGGTACAGCCAGTTAAAACCAATAATTTAGCATCGGTGTTTTGTTCAATCGCTTGTTTGATGTCGGCCAATGAAGGGGGCGCGAAAATACCATATTTAGGATTTAAAATACTCGACAAATAGATAGGTAAACTAGCCGATTGCAAAATGCCATAGTGTACTGATTTATGGCAGTTTCGGTCGATAATCACCTTATCGCCTTTACGCAGCAAAGTTTGCAAAATAATCTTATTTGAAGTGGATGAGCCGTTAGTAACAAAGTACGTATGTTTTACTTCAAAAGTCGCCGCTGCTGATTCTTGAGAGCGGCCTATTGTATTGGTGCTGTCTGATAATGAACCGAGCGAATCCACAGAAACTGATAGGTCGCCAACAAATACATTACGACCATAAAACTGATAAAAGTCTTTAATATACGGAGAGTTTCTAAAGCTAGCGCCGCCACTGTGACCAGGAGTGTGCCATGAATCGTTCGATTCACCGACATAACGACGGTAAGCGGTCCAAAATGGAGTTTCTGAACGGTCATCAAAGTCATTGATCATATAGCCCAAGATTGCTTCAGGGTCTGAAATGACCTCGTCTTTAAAAAAGAAAGATTCAATTTCTTCTGACTCGTTGACTATCTCCAAGCCTTTCGTATCGTCACCGATAACATAGACAGGCAGCTCAAGGCGTATGCCTTTTAATTGCTCGATAAAGCGACTATAGGTGCACTCGCCATTGTTCAGTACATCCCAACTAAGTACTACAGCTTGAATATCGCCATCTTCCTCTACACATTTCAACGCTTGCTTGAGCTCAGTGCATTCAATAATGTCGATATCTACATCATTACGCTCAAAATTAGGGATTGTTTTTGCTAGGTTCGTTGAAAGCTCTTGCAAGGTGGCAGGATCTTGCTCAATTAACAAGATACGAAGTAAAGGTAACATAGCAACTCTCATAAAAATTTCACATTACTCAACAGCATAACGAAAGGATTGGAGCTTGTGAAATTAATACTTTGATATTTTTTGTTCAGATACAGATTGTGCTTTTTTGCTAGGGCAATGTTTTACAAAGTGACCCTTTAAAAAAGCGTTATAAGAATCTACAACTATACTTATAGGCTTTTTCTACGTGTTAGTCGCAGACAGTTGAAATTACATGTTCTTGCTGAAAAAGTAATTGCTTAAGTAAAAGGTTAATAAAGCACTGAGTGAATAAAGGGCATTTACTCTGCTAAATAGTAGGATGACTTCCTACTCGAAAAAAAGCTCATGTAAAGAGTGAGTGTAAAAGCCACTCAAGCCATGTACAGATAAAAATAAAGGTAAGCCTGCGAAGGAGAATAAAACATGGCGAATTTTGCCAATTTTAAAACCGTAGTCATCTCTACATTGTTTGCGTTTTGTACAAACGCGGTTAATGCAGATGAAATATCAAAATTAAACAACAGTCAGAAGTCGACACCCAAAGCGACTGCATTCGTTACCCAGCATAAAGGCACCTTTAATGGCAAAAAGCTGAAATACAAAGCTGTAGCCGGTGAAACCTATTTATTAAACAAAAACGAAGAGCCTACAGCAGCTATCTTTTCATTTGATTACATTGCCGCAGACGACAACAAGAACAGACCGATTACATTTATCTGGAATGGTGGCCCCGGCTCATCGTCTAATTGGTTACATATGGGCGCATATGGACCTAAACGAGTGGTTGTACCAAGCGATGCAACGGATCCTCGGTTGGCTCCTTACGAATTAAAAGATGCGTCAGAGACGATACTTGATGTGACTGATATGGTGTTTGTGGACCCTGTTGGTACAGGTTACTCGCGCGCATTAGGTGACACTGAAAGCAAAGCTTTTTGGGGCTTAAATCAAGATGCAGCCTCTATTGCTGATTTTATTGCCCAGTGGTTAACAAAAGAAAACCGCTGGAATGCGCCAATATTTTTATTGGGAGAGAGCTATGGTACAACTCGAGCAGCAGCGGTTTCTAAAGTACTGATGGATAAACACCTGATTAATGTAAATGGCATTATTTTTGTGTCACAAGCTTTAGACTATCAAGGTTCAAGCCCTTATGTAGACGACAACATCATATCTTACATCACGTACATACCCACACTTGCTGCAACTGCTTGGTATCATAAAAAAGTAGACACATCCGGAGATTTTGAAGCTTTTATTGATGCGAGCCGACAATTTGCTGTTGATGAATTATTACCAGCCTTATTTAAGGGGAATGCGCTTAGTACCACTGACAGAACGCGAATAGTTGACGGTCTTCACCGTTATACAGGGTTAAGCAAACAATATATTGAGCAGGTTGATTTACGCATTAACGCCTTTAGATTCGCTAAAGAGTTATTGCGTGATGAGGGAGTCGCCATCGGCTTTCTTGATGGACGTTATAAGCTTGATGAACGAGACGATTTAACCGCGGCTCCTAAGCAAGATGCGTCAAAAGTGATAGGGCCAGCATATAAAGCGGCACTGATGAAATACATGCGCACAGATTTAAACATACAGTGGAAAAGAAAATACTTAAACCCAGGCGATCCTGAGTTATCAGATAACTGGCGCTGGCGTACTGCTCCTGATGGACAAGGATGGGAGCCAAGATACGTCAACACAGCGCCAGATTTATCTTATGTGCTTCGCAGCAATCCACAAATGAAAGTGATGGTTGCCTCAGGGTATTACGATATTGTCACGCCATTTTTTGATGCAGAATACACCTTGAACAGACACGGTATATACGCTGATAAAATTGACTATCACTATTATCACGGCGGTCACATGATGTATGTTCACGAACCAGCAAGAGTATCGCTGTTAAATGATACGCGAGAGTTTATTAAAAAGCAGGTGAGCCAAAACCCACGATAATGGCTAGGCACATTGTGCCAAGTCTTGTGTTTGGCACAATGTGCAAAATGAGCTTATGGAGTGATCGAAAAGGTTAAGAATGTTACACATATAGCGCCTAAAAACGATTAATCATTGGTGCTCACCGACCATATTTGTTGTCAATGTTTGCCAATATCTGCCATAATTAATGACTGTAAATATATAGGAATTAACTATGGCAACTTTAAATATCTCTATTCCAGATGAAATGCGCTCATGGATTGATGCCCAAGTTGAGTCAGGTCGATTCTCAAATGCAAGTGATTATATCCGCGATTTGATCCGCCATAATCAGAGTGAAAAAGATGCTATTAAAATGGCATTAGTAGAGGGTGAACTAAGTGGTGAGAGTAAGTTAACGGTTTTAGATATTATATCCAAATCTAAAAACAAAACTTAAAGCGAATGGCTAAATATACTCTATCTAATAAAGCTCAGCATGACTTGGAGCGTATTTTTCAGTACACCGAAATTGAATTTGGTGTTTCTCAAGCAGAAAACTATTTGCTCGGAATTCATGAAACGCTAATGGCTTTGTCTACTGAGCCGAGCCTTGCTCAAGATGTTAGCGATATCAAGCCCGGATATTCTCGGTATATATTTCGAAAGCACTACATCTTTTTTAAAAAAAGAGCCAACGATATTTTCATTGTGAGAATTCTGCATCATCAAATGAAGGTTCAACTACACCTAACTAGCTAATGCAGGTCCGCAATAATACTTAATTATTCCATTTTCTCTTTAAACTCACACAAGTCTTCAATAATACAGCTGCCACATTTAGGTTTACGAGCAGTACACACATAGCGACCATGAAGAATTAACCAGTGGTGCACATCGACTTTAAATTCTTTAGGTACCACTTTTTCTAGCTTTTGTTCTACAGCAACTACATCTTTACCCATGGCGAATTTTGTGCGATTTGATACGCGAAAAATATGAGTGTCGACTGCAATTGTCGGCCAGCCAAAGGCCGTATTTAATACGACATTCGCTGTTTTTCTACCCACACCAGGGAGGGCTTCAAGGGCTTCACGGTTTTCGGGCACTTCTGAGTTATGCTTATTAACCAGAATCTCACACATTTTATAAACGTTGTTGGCTTTTGAGTTAAATAAACCAATCGTTTTAATGTAGTCACGTAGGGCTTCAAGGCCTAAATCTAAAATCGCTTGTGGCGTATTAGCAACAGGAAACAGTTTGCGTGTAGCTTTATTAACACCTACATCCGTTGCTTGTGCTGATAAGGTTACAGCAACTAATAACTCAAATGGGCTTGAGTATTCAAGCTCTGTTTCTGGGTGCGGATTTTGCTCACGAAGACGAGATAAGATCTCATAACGTTTTTCTTTATTCATGGTGAGTGTAAAGCACGCAGTGACGGTGCGTGCTCTCCTTTAGGTTAAACTCGTTACCCGGGCACGAGGGCCTTTTTCTATTTCTGGAGTAACTACTTGCTTTGATTTTATTTGGTTATCAATCACATTCTTTGCAGCAATTAACAAACCAAGACCTAAAAAGGCACCTGGGGGTAAAATTGCCAATAAAAATTGATTGTCGAAACTAAACACTTCAATACGCAGTGCTTGTGCCCATGGGCCGAGCAACAAATCAGCACCATCAAAAAGGGTGCCTTGGCCAATTAACTCTCTTATAGCGCCCAGCACAACAAGTACTAGCATAAAGCCTAAGCCCATCATTAAGCCGTCAAAGGCTGAAAGGGGGACTGTATTTTTTGACGCAAATGCTTCAGCGCGACCTATAATTGCGCAGTTGGTTACAATAAGTGGAATAAAAATACCAAGAGATTGATAAAGCCCAAATGTATAGGCATTCATCATCAGCTGCACTATCGTTACAAAGCCTGCGATGATCATCACAAAAACAGGAATACGGATATCTTTAGGCACCCAGTTGCGCACAATCGATACAGTTACATTAGAACCAACAAGTACTAATAAAGTCGCTAAACCAAGACCTAAAGCATTTGTTATTGTAGAAGTCACTGCTAGCAGAGGGCACAAGCCTAATAACTGCACAAGGGCGGGGTTATTGGCCCACATTCCATCTTTAAACAAGGTTTTTAACTGGCTCATTCTTGACCTCCTTGGCAAGCATTAGCTGCTGCAAATAGGTTATCAAATTCAGCTTGTGCAAATAGCACAGCTTCTTTAACTGAGCCGACTACAGCGCGTGGCGTAATCGTTGCTCCAGTGAATTGATCGAACTGGCCGCCATCTTTTTTAACAGCCCAACGATTGTCATCTTCACCTAATACAGTCTGACCTTTGAACAAGGTGATCCAGTCAGATTTTTTTACTTCTACCTTGTCGCCAAGCCCAGGCGTTTCTTCGTGTTTTGTAACACGAACTCCAGCAATTTCACCATTAGCAAAAACGGCTGTTAGCAAGTTAATATCGCCACTATAACCGCTTGGCGTAACATGGCGCATTACAAGAGCGTATGGTTTATCGCTTTTATAAGCTCGATAAATAATTTGTTCGGGTCTGGGCCCTAAACGTTCATCTGTAATAATGACACAATCTTTATATAGTTGATTATCGTAATGGTGAGCGCCAAGCACTTGCTGTAGTTGCTCGGCGAGCTGCTTCTTTTCTTGGTCGCTTATACGCTGGGCCGTTAGGCTATGGGTAAGCGCTACAGCTCCTGTAGTAAGTAGTGCAAAAGCGGTTAAAATACCACCGTTTTTAGTCATTGAGGAAAGGATCATTATTTCACTCCATGGCCGTAAGTGCGTGGCTGTGTGTAGTAGTCAATTAATGGTACTGCCATGTTTAGCAGAAGCACACCAAAAGCGACAGCATCAGGGTAACCACCAAATGTGCGAATTAAGTAAACAAGTAGACCAATTAAGGCACCATAAATTAAGCGGCCTTTATTTGTGGTTGATGCTGAAACAGGATCGGTCGCGATGAAAAATGCCCCTAGCATTGTGGCACCACTGAATAAGTGAAATACCACGCCAGGCTCTGTCCCAGGTGATGCTATATAGCCAATAGCGCTACATATCGTTAAAGCACCGAGAAAGCTTACAGGAATATGCCAATTAATGATTTTAGCTTTTAATAAATAAAGACCGCCGATTAAAAAGCCTAGGTTAACCCAGCCCCAACCAAGACCAAACCAGTCATTAAAAAGGGGTTTGCTCATGCTCTCAGCTACCGTTAGGTGATGGGCTACGTCCGTTTTAACGGTATCAAGCGGCGTTGCCATCGTTGTGCCATCAATGGATACACGAAGTTGATCTACGCTAAATCCAGCGCTAGTAAAACCATTAAAAATAACAGACAGCTGTTGTGAAAAGCTAATAGGCGATGCAAGTAAATCACTCACAGGTAACCAACTGGTCATTTGCACCGGAAACGATACAAGTAGTAATACATAAGCGGCCATTGCTGGGTTAAATAGGTTGAAACCAAGTCCACCATAAAGCTGTTTTACAATAACAATTGCAAACAAACAGCCAATTACGATAATCCACCAAGGTGCTAAAGGCGGAATGCTCAATGCTAGCAATACTGCAGTTAGCCATGCACTGCCGTCGCTAAGAGTTGGCCACACCTTTCGCTTACGTAGCAATAAAACTGCCGCTTCACATACACTAACCGTGATTAAAGCGAGTGCAAGCTGGATTAAAACCGCGGTGCCAAAAAAGTAAACTTGCGCGATTAAGCCCGGAATACACGCAGCAATCACGGTGATCATTAAACGGCTTAATGATTTATGACTATGATTATGCGGCGAACTCGCCATGGTTAGTTTCATGACTTATCGTTTCCTTCTTGTTGTAACTTTTTCGCTTTAGCTCTTGCAATGGCACGAGCGACAGCGGCTTTCTTTTTATCTTCTTTTGATTCAGGTGCGTTTGATACTTGCTCTACATCCGAGTCTGCTGGTTTTATTTCAGTATCAACAGAATTGGCTGAACTATCACTTTGCGTTTGCTCTGTAGCGGCTTTTTTCGCTTTGGCTCGAGCTATGGCAGCTGCAACAGCGGCTTTTTTCTTGTCTTCGCTAGATTCATTTGTATCAGGTTGAGGTTTTGAATCAACCTCAACGTGTGAATCATCACTCTGCGCTTGCTCTTTAGCGGCTTTCTTTGCTTTAGCACGAGCAATGGCTGCAGCAACAGCCGCTTTTTTGTCATCAACTGGTGCGCTATCTTCTTCAGCATCATCTTGATTTTCAGCAGCTTGCGCGGCTTTTTTCGCTTTAGCACGGGCAATGGCTGCAGCGACAGCCGCTTTTTTGTCATCAACTGGTGCGCTATCTTCTTCAGCATCATCTTGATTTTCAGCAGCTTGCGCGGCTTTTTTCGCTTTAGCACGGGCAATGGCTGCAGCGACAGCGGCTTTTTTGTCATCGACAGGTGCACTATCTTCTTCAGCGTCACCTTGATTTTCAGCAGCTTGTGCTGCTTTTTTCGCTTTAGCACGAGCAATGGCAGCAGCGACAGCGGCTTTTTTGTCATCTACAGGTGCGCTACCTTCTTCAATATCATTTTGATTCTCAGCAGCTTGCGCCGCTTTTTTCGCTTTAGCACGGGCAATGGCAGCAGCAACAGCCGCTTTTTTGTCATCTTTAGGAGCAGCGTCTGCCTCTATGTGATCTTCAGCAGCCTGTGCGGCTTTTTTCGCTTTAGCGCGTGCGATAGCTGCAGCCACAGCAGACTTTTTATCGTCTTTATCGGTGCTTTCTTCACCTTGCTCTTGTGCTTTTTGCTCTTTGTACTTACGTGCTTGTTCTTTGCGTGCTGCACGCTCTTTAACGACCTCTGAATTATCAGGCTCAAGCTCCGCATCAGGGCTTTGCTTTTTCGCTTTGGCGCGAGCTATAGCAGCTGCCACAGCTGATTTACTATCTTTAGCATCAGATTTGCTCTTCACACGTGCTAGCGCATCGGCTACTTTTTGTTTTTCGCCATCTGATTTTGCAGCGGGTTTACGTTTGTGACGGTTTTGGCGCTCTTCTTGCTCACGCTCTAAACGTTCTTTACGTGCTTCAAAACGCTCTTTGGCACGTTCAGCCTTAATTTGCTCAGCTTGTTGCTCTTTAATTTCAGCCTTAGCAACACGGTAATATTGGACCAATGGAATTTCGCTTGGGCATACATAAGCACAGGCACCACATTCAATACAGTCGAACAAGTTGTGCTCATTTAGCTTGTCGTACTCTTTTGACTTAGCAAACCATTGTAATTGCTGCGGTAATAAAGAGGCAGGGCATGCGTCTGCGCAGGCACTACAGCGAATACAGGCTTTTTCGTCGCCAGGTTCAGCCAACTCTTGATGATCAGGTGCTAAAATACAGTTGGTGGTTTTTACTATGCCAATACGCACGGTTGGTAAAGTAAAGCCCATCATCGGGCCACCCATGACAACACGTTGTTGTGGAACTGGAGAGAAACCTTGGCAATCCAATAAGTGCTTAATTTCAGTGCCCAGTAAAGCCCACACATTACCTGGTTTATGGATTGTATTACCCGTGACTGTGACAACTCGCTCAATCAATGGTTTGCCTTCAAACACCGCTTGATTAATAGCAAAGAGAGTACCGACATTTTGTACCAGCATACCAATATCTGCTGGAATACTGCCATTTGGCACTTCTTTACCTGTCAGTAACTTTATTAGTTGCTTTTCGCCACCTGAAGGATAAACCGTTGGTACTGTTTGCACTATAATATTGTGATTGTGCTGAGCTGCTTTTGTCATAGCAGCAATGGCTTCTGGCTTATTATCTTCAATGCCAATAATTGTTAGCTTAGGGCTTAATAATTGTTGCATTAGCTCAATACCCGCAACAATACCATCCGCATGCTCTCGCATTAACATATCATCGGCCGTGATATAAGGCTCACATTCAACGGCATTAACAATTAAAAAATCGATGTCTTTGCGGCTGTCCGCTTTTACATAAGTTGGAAAGCCAGCTCCGCCCATACCAGCGATACCACTTTGATGAATAATATCGACGAGTTCATCATGAGAGAGGGCAGCAGCATCACTAATGGGTTTCAGTTCACACCAGTTATCTAGCCCATCAGGTTCAATAACAACGCTGAGTTCAGGCAAAGCTGAGGGGTGCGCTGATGGCATAGGTGCTATTTCACAAATGATACCTGAGGTAGGCGCATGCACTGGCACAGACCAGTTACCACTTGGTTTAGTTAATGCTTGGCCTTTAAGGACCTGCTGACCTTTTTCGACGATCAGTTTGCCGTTTGCGCCAATATGCTGTTTTAGTGATACGACCAACTTTTGAGGAAGCGGCAAACGTTGGATTGACTGAGTTGTTGATACGTGTTTTTGACCAGGTGGATGAATCCCACCAGGAAATGGCCACACTTTGCCTTGTTTAATTTGTTCGATTAACGTTTCCATTTGTGCTCCTAATCTACTTGAGTCACAGGAATTGCGTTTAATTGCCATTTCCATGTTTGCTTTGTTTCTTTAATTGGCAGCATATCTATACAATCTACAGGGCAAGGTTCTACACATAAATCACAGCCAGTACACTCATCAATAAGCACGGTATGCATTTGACGAGTTGCACCCACAATGGCGTCGACAGGGCAGGCTTGAATACACTTGGTACAGCCAATACACTCATCTTCACGAATATAGGCAACCGTTTTAATCGGGTCTGCTTGTTCGCCACCTGCGAGGGGCTTGGCTTCAACCCCCATTAAATCGGCAAGTTTCTTTACTGTGGCTTCGCCGCCTGGCGGACATTTATTTATTTCATCCCCGTTGGCAATTGCTTCAGCATAAGGGCGACAACCAGGGTAACCACATTGGCCACACTGGGTTTGCGGTAAAATAGTATCTATTTGATCGACAATAGGATTGCTTTCAACACGAAAACGTACCGCGGCAAAGCCTAAAATTAAACCAAAGACGAGCGCTAATGAACCAAGCGCTATTAAGGCATAAAACAAGGTCATATTAAAACTTCACTAATCCTGTAAAACCCATAAACGCCATTGACATAAGGCCTGCTGTTATCATTGCGATTGATGCGCCTTTAAATGGAGTAGGGACGTCAGCTGCCGCTAAACGTTCACGCAGTGCGGCAAAAAGAATTAACACCATAGAGAAACCAACTGCTGCGCCAAAACCATATACCGCAGATTGCAAAAATGAGTGATCTTCTTTGATGTTGAGTAATGCAACCCCTAGTACAGCGCAGTTAGTGGTGATTAAAGGTAGAAATATACCTAGCAGGCGATACAAGGTTGGGCTTGTTTTTCGTACGACCATTTCAGTAAATTGCACCACCACAGCGATGACCAATATAAAGCTCATGGTACGTAAAAATTCAATATCAAGAGGAATCAAAATATATTGATTCACTAAATAGCTTGTTACAGAGGCAAGAGTAAGCACAAAGGTTGTCGCCAAGGACATACCAATTGCGGTATCCAATTTACCCGATACACCCATAAACGGGCATAAACCTAAAAATTGAACTAATACAAAGTTGTTGACTAGCACGGTGCCAATCAATAACAGGACATACTCTGTCATGCGTGCCTCACAAGAATAAAAACCCCTCTATTATCCTTTTTTCTTGGGGTCGACACAACACATGAGAGACGAATAGCTAAAATAAGCAGGGGAGTTGGGTATGAAAGTGTTAAACTGAGGTTAAAGACCTGATAAACAGTAGGTTTATTAGGCCTTTTAAGGTGAGTTAGATGTCTTTCGGCTTCTCGATATAGTAGCCTTGAACGCCATCTAAACACAGTGTTTCGATAATATGTTTCTCTTCTTGGCTTTCTACACCTTCAGCAAACACACTCACCCCAATGCGGTGTGCAAGGTCAACCATTAAGCGCATGAAATATTGATTATTTTTATCTTCTTCTAAGCCTCGCGTGTAGCTTGCATCCATTTTAATAAAGTCAGGTTTGAGGTCCCTAAAGAATTTAAATGAGGTTAAACCCACACCAAAGCGTTCTACCGTAATACGTGCACCGACACGATGAACCATATCAATAAAGCGTTTACTTGCTTTGATATTTTGCTGTAAGCCGAACTCACTTACCTCAAAAATAAGTTTTGATGCGATATTACTGTCTTTTAAAAGCCGACGTTCTAACCAGATCACAAATTGATCATTATGTGCGCTTGATGCTGTAACATTTATACCAAAGAATTTTTGTGAGAAGTTGCGAGTTTTCACTTTTTCTAAGGTGGTGTCGATGATTAACCGATCAATCTCCATTGCCATATCAAGCTTTTCTGCCATAGCAAGGAAAGAAGCGGTTGGGAGCATCTGATTTTCAGCTGTTTTAAAACGCACTTGAATCTCTGCATAGGCTTTCACGCTTTTGCCGATCGGCATAATATTTTGCATCACTAAATGAACGCGTTTCGATTCTATAACTTCGTTAATAACTTTTCGCCAGTTTTGATTTCCAAATCCTGCGCTCACGTTATTAACTAGGTCTGTTTCTCGTTGCACATGCCATGCATTTGTTTGTTTAGATTGAGCCATGCTCATCGCATTATCAACGATTGATAATAGCTCACCAAGGGGTTTACCTTTCTCATAACCGACAATGCCAGTATTGGCGACAGAGCTAAGCTCTTGGTTTTGTTGGTATTGAGTAAACCTAGACTGTAGATTATCACCAAAACGCTCTGCTTCTTTAAGTGGTGTATTAGGTAACACAACAGCAAAGTCAGAGCTATTTAAACGAAACACTTGGCTGTTAGTGTAAGTGCCGCTTATATGCTTAATAATATCGGCAACCCCCTTAACGTACTCATCTCCTTTTTGATAACCACGAGATTGGTTTATTGCCTGTAGTTCACTACACCTGATCATGGCTAGAGAGCCAAATGTACTCTTTTCAGCATTTTCAATGTGTCTTTCATAGTATTCAACGAACATGTTTCGGTTGCCTAAATTTGTTACTACATCTTTATAGGCTTCTTTTTTGATACTCATCGCATTTCTTTGAATATCGTCATGTTTCGTTTGTAAAAAGTGCGAAAGACGATTGAAAGAGGGGATTAAATCTTTACTGAGCTTTTTCAATCGCGATGTGTCCATTGCGTTTTCAAGGTCGCCGTCAACTTGGTTTTGATTAATGTAGATATCAATAATATCGGCAATAGTGGTGCTTATCTTCCGGTTGAGGCGCTGGAACATGCTTTTCATATAGAAGATAGGGAGTATTGCAATTAAACCCGAAAATAAAATAATGATAAATAAGGACTGTTGCAGTAATTCAGCAAGGTGGTTTACATTTATAGTAAATTCAACTTTGATATCTGAGGTCGGGTTTACAGCAAATTGTGGACGAATAGAATTAAATGTGCTGTTTACAATACCGGCAAACAATGGCAAAGGCTCTGAGTTTCTCACTGCAAATACTTCATTACCATCTGTGTCTCGTAAAACGAATTTTGAGAAGGTTGCGCCATCTGTTAGAGCGCGTTTAATTTTTTCAGGAGCTAGTTCTTCAGCAGTTAAACTATTTATATATGTATTTACTGTAAGTTGTGCTTTTTTTTGGGCATCACTTACTGCGTTGTCAAAGCTTAAGGCAATAAAAGAGCCGCCCAGCAGTGTAAAAAGCAGCCAAGAGATCAATTGTACAAATATAAGTTTTTTAAAACCAGCCATGTTTTCTTATCTTTTAAGAGCCTAAAGGAAGGAATCAATTCCCTGATTGATTTCTTTAAGTACAGTTTATTCTAATTTTATAAGAAATAAAGAGTTAAGCAAAGATAGAGTAGAATATAAGTATTGGAAAGTCTAATACATTTGTTGAGTAAGAATAGGGGAGATAAAGACACTTTTTGAAAAAATTGGCTCCCCCTCCCCGACTCGAACGGGGGACTTGCGGATTAACAGTCCGTCGCTCTAACCAACTGAGCTAAGGGGGAACGAATAGAGTAGTGCTTATATGATTTGGCTCCCCCTCCCCGACTCGAACGGGGGACCTGCGGATTAACAGTCCGTCGCTCTAACCAACTGAGCTAAGGGGGAACAATCATATTCATAAACTTGGCTCCCCCTCCCCGACTCGAACGGGGGACCTGCGGATTAACAGTCCGTCGCTCTAACCAACTGAGCTAAGGGGGAAACGTTTATGGCTGAAAAACTTGGCTCCCCCTCCCCGACTCGAACGGGGGACCTGCGGATTAACAGTCCGTCGCTCTAACCAACTGAGCTAAGGGGGAAGCGTCATGCCTTTCAACGGGGCGAAATATTAATGACAGCTTTGCAAAGTGTCAACATAAAAACTTCATAAATTCAAAAAAGAAGGCTATTCGATGTTTTTATGTTCGATCTGAGCAAAATCTAACTGAAAATGGCAGCGTATTTACTATGAAATACCTGTATTCGTCTTTCTAAGTTGAATTTTTTGCTTGAATTTTATAGCTAAGTTGATGTTTCAAAATTGCGAAAAGTATTCGTTGTATAGATTTTCATCTTCTAAGAGAGAAAACCATCATTTATCTAAGATTTTATAACCATGCGACAAATTCAATCTAATCGATGCCTTTATCAGGCTAGAGTGTGCACGTTAGGGAGGTATTTTTCCTGTGGTTAGGGAGTATGATTTAAAAAGGGTCGGCTTTCATGTAGCGAAACGCGAACCAAAAGCGTATCAGTGTGTATGTTTTTATTTTTAATAATCATGATGTTGCATCAGGTTTGTAATATAGGTGAATATTCCACAGAGCTATTTATCAAGCTAGGTAGGTGAGCTAATTATGGCTTTTGTCAATTTTTAGACCTTAAGCGTTAAACACTAAACTTGTCTTGTTTTGTCATTTAACTCTGTTAGCCTCCTTTAAAAGCCTTGATAAATGCGGCTTCCAGAGAGTTATCCACGGTTTCTGTGGATAACTCTGTTTATTAAACTTTAAGAACAGCTATAGTGCTAGGTTTTTAGGGCGCTACAGCAATTTCAAGTACTAAAATGATTTTTTTTATACCCTTAAAAATCAGATAGTTAATCTTTTAAACTGAAGTAAGGCTGAATCGGTAGGTAATTTTTTTATAGGCTATTAAATAGTCTATTTTGCTGTGTAAAAAAACAGCGTTTACTGCCTTTTAAATGTAATAGAGCTATTAATAGTGTTTTTATATTGTTTTTTAATGGGGTTGATGGTTAATTTTGCACCAAAGCGTTAAAAGTTGCACTTTAATAACCTTGGAGTGACATCCTGAAATAATCTTACTGTAATAGTCTTTGCTAATACTAAGCACATATCTGTTTCAAATAGCAATCCAGCAAAAGGTGCTTCTTTATAAACGTTGCAAGCGTCTAGCTTTACATTTTATAGCAATGGCAGTGAAGCTTTCTTTGAATAAAGCATGGCTTGCAAGAGCAGGATGCTTTAAACTTACAGGTTCAGTAAAAGAGGCTAAAGTATTCCCATGAGCGTGACTTCGCAAAGCAAATCTAAACCTGATCTTTTAAACTCGCCAATCTTACCCACGTTAAAAAAAATGACCATTCCAATGATTTTTGGCATGATTACGCTGATGATGTTCAATCTTGTTGATACTTTCTTTATCAGCTTACTCGGCACAGAACCACTTGCGGCCGTTAGTTTTACCTTCCCTGTAACATTTACTGTGATTAGCTTAGCGATTGGTTTGGGCATAGGTACTTCAGCCGTAATAGCTAAAGCCTTAGGTAGTGACAAGCTTGATGAGGCACGCTTCGATGCGAGTATTGCTTTATTGATCTCTGTCGTGATGGTATTTTTTTTATCGGTGCTTGGCTACCTACTCATTGCGCCTACTTTCAAACTACTCGGGGCAGGGCAGCAAGTATTGCCATTGATACATGACTACATGAGCGTGTGGTTTTTGGGCAGTGTCTTTTTGATCACCCCCATGGTTGGAAACTCTGTTTTACGTGCAAGTGGTGATACAAAAACACCGAGTATCGTTATGGGGGGCGCTGGCTTAATCAATGCTATTTTAGATCCTATACTTATTTTTGGTTTCGGCCCAGTTCCCGCTCTTGGTATTCAAGGGGCAGCCATTGCAAGTGTCATTGCATGGTCCGTAGCTGTGGTGATTATTCTCTATATTTTAGCGGTTAAAAATGGCTTATTAAGTTTGCACGCCGGTCAACAAACTGTCATAGGTGCAGTGCGCAAAATTCTGAAAATTGGTTTACCCGCAGCAGGCGCAAATATGTTAACACCAATTGCTATGGCGGTGATGACAGCACTTGTGGCTAAACATGGCCCAGAGGCTGTTGCAGCCTTTGGTGTCGGCAGTCGTATAGAATCAATAGCAAGCCTTGTTGTATTGGCGCTGTCGATGACATTGCCTCCCTTTGTCAGCCAGAACTTTGGTGCAAGAAAATTTGAACGTGTAAAAGAAGCTTATACCACAACGTTAAAGTTTGTGATGATTTGGCAGTTTGCTATTTATTTATTACTTATTGTGGCATCAGGATTTATTGCTGATGTATTTGGTAAAGAGCAAGCTGTTATTGATGTTATTAAGCTATTTATTTACATTCTCCCTTTAAGTTATGGCTTGCAAGGGGTCATTATTTTATCTAATTCATCGTTTAATGCGTTACATAAACCCATGAATGCGTTAATTTTAAGTGTTGTACGTTTATTTATTTTCTATGTTCCTTTTGCCTATGTAGGGAACCTTATGGCAGGGCTAACGGGGTTATTTATTGGTGCCGCTGCTGGTAATTTATTTACAGCTGTTGTTGCTTACAAATGGTTTATAAAGGATGTGGAACTTTTAAGCGCTGCATCGATGAAGGAGTGTCATTCATGAGCGATCATTTTCAACTTGTCTCACAGTTTCAGCCCAGTGGCGATCAGCCAACTGCAATAGCTCAGTTAAAGGATGGGTTAGAAGCCGGCCTTGCACACCAGACCTTGTTAGGAGCAACGGGAACAGGCAAAACCTTTACTATGGCTAATATTATCCATGATTTAAATCGTCCCACGATAATCATGGCACATAATAAAACATTAGCAGCTCAACTTTATGGCGAAATGAAAGAGTTTTTTCCACATAATGCGGTTGAGTATTTTGTTTCCTATTATGATTATTACCAACCCGAAGCCTATGTGGTAGCCAGTGACACATTCATTGAAAAAGATGCGTCTATTAATGAGCATATTGAACAAATGCGTTTGAGTGCGACGAAAGCACTATTAGAACGTCGAGATACCATTATCGTTGCTTCAGTATCAGCTATTTACGGCTTAGGTGATCCCGACTCGTACATGAAAATGATGTTGTTACTAAAAGTGGGTGAGAGTGTTGACCAGCGAGATATGCTGCGCCGCTTAGCTGAGCTGCAATATACACGCAATGATATAGAGTTTAGCCGTGGCACATACCGCGTACGTGGTGAAGTGATTGATATTTTCCCAGCTGAATCTGACACTTATGCTGTACGTGTTGAAATGTTTGATGACGAAATTGAACGTTTGAGTATTTTTGATCCCCTCACAGGGGCTGTAGAAAAGCATATTGTTCGCGCGACAATTTATCCCAAAACACACTATGTAACACCTCGCGAAAAAATTCTGGATGCCATTGATAAAATTAAAGATGAGCTTAAAGACCGTCGTTCTCAATTGCTTAGTGCTAATAAACTGGTTGAGGAGCAGCGGATAGCCCAACGTACACAATACGACATTGAAATGATGACTGAACTAGGTTATTGCTCTGGCATCGAAAACTACAGTCGTTATTTATCAGGCCGCACACCTGGCGATCCACCGCCAACATTATTAGATTATTTACCCGATGATGCATTAATGATCATTGATGAATCTCACGTTACTGTATCGCAAATCGGTGCGATGTATAAAGGTGATAGAAGCCGCAAAGAAAATCTCGTTGAATATGGCTTTCGTTTACCTTCGGCATTAGATAATCGCCCATTACGGTTTGAAGAGTTTGAGGCTATTGCGCCGCAAACAATCTATGTATCAGCGACGCCAGGTAATTTTGAATTAGAGCGCTCAGCTGGAGAAGTCGCAGAGCAGGTGATTCGTCCTACAGGGCTTATAGACCCTGAAATTGAAGTGCGACCTGTAAGTACTCAGGTTGATGATTTATTGTCGGAAATCTACAAGCGTGTAGAGGTTAATGAGCGGGTATTGGTGACTACGTTAACGAAACGTATGGCCGAGGATTTAACCGACTATCTAAATGATCATGATGTAAAAGTTCGCTACTTACACTCAGATATCGACACCGTCGAACGGGTTGAAATCATTCGTGATTTACGTGCTGGTGTGTTTGATGTGTTGGTAGGCATTAACTTATTGCGAGAAGGTCTCGATATGCCAGAAGTATCCTTGGTAGCGATACTTGATGCAGATAAAGAGGGCTTTTTGCGATCTACACGTTCATTGATCCAAACCATAGGCCGTGCAGCACGCCACTTAAACGGTAAAGCAATTTTATATGGTGACCGTATTACAAATTCTATGCGTCAAGCCATTGATGAAACAGACCGTCGTCGTGAAAAACAGCAGGCTTACAACCTTGAACATGGTATTGAGCCACAAGCTCTAGTTAAAAGTATCACCGATATTATGGATGTGGGTGAAGAAGCAACGCCAAAAGACAATCTTAAATTAGTACGAAAAGAGTCAAAACAGGTATTAAGCGCGAAACAAATAGCTGATCAGATTAAAAACCTTGAAGCAAAAATGCATGCTTATGCAAGTGACCTTGAATTTGAAAAGGCAGCGTCTGTGCGTGATGAAATACATGAATTACAACAACAATTAATTAACTAAGTGCAATGACAAATAAATTTTCAGCCATTTTAACTGCGTTAGCAGATGCGCCGCTTGCGGCAAATGAGTTATGCCGTATTTTTCATGGCCGTGGCCACTCAGTGACTGAGCTTAGCCATATTAATCTTGATTTTTATCCACCGGCACTGTTTTTAGTTTCTTATCAAGAAATCGAAAATGATGAACTAACGCAATTAACAGATACAATTTGGCAATGGACACAAGAACATGTTCCTGAGCTTATAAATACGCTGGTTTATCAACAACGTAGTGGAATTAATACGCGCAACACATTGATTTACGGTGAGTTACCTCAAGAACATGTCGTAACTGAAAACAGTATTAAGTTTAAAGTTGATTTATTAAGTAGACAAAATACCGGTATTTTTCCGGATATGCGTCGTGGTCGTGAGTTTGTGCAAGCTAATAGTAATAACGCAAAGGTGCTTAATCTGTTTTCATACACCTGTGGTTTTTCTGTTGCTGCAATGCAGGGTGGTGCAGATCAAGTTATTAATATGGACATGAATAAAGGTGTGCTGCGAACAGGCAAGCAAAACCATCAACTGAATGGCTTTACTCATGGGGTGAGTTTTTACCCCCATGATATTTTAAAATCGTTCGGTAAGCTGAAAAAGTCAGCACCGTATGAATTGATCATTGTTGATCCACCTAGCTTCCAAAAAGGGAGCTTTATATTGACCAAGGACTATCAAAAAATCCTGCGTCGGCTACCTGAGCTGCTAAACGAAAACACTCAACTTTTATTGTGCGCTAATAGCCCAGAGCTGTCAGAGCAGGCGTTTAAAGATTTAATTACTGAACATACCCAAGGTGCAATTAGTTTTGTTGAGCGTCTGGCGCCTACTGAGGGGTTTGTTGAAGTGGATAGTGATAGAAGTTTAAAAGCACTCGTTTATAAATCGGCATAAGAATGGCTCTGAGTAAACGTTTATCTGCTATTGCTTCGATGGTCACAATTGAGTATGACGAAATTTGGGACTGTTGTTGCGACCACGGTTTTTTAGGCATTGAATTACTAAAGCAAAATAAGGCACCGAAGATTCACTTTGTGGATATTGTGCCAGAGCTAATGCAGTCATTGCGTAATGTGCTTGAACGCTTTTCGACAGATAAGCAGCGCACAGCTTGGCAGGTCCATTGTCAAGATGTGGCTAGGATTGAACTGAGCCCTAATAAGCGTCACTTGGTCATAATTGCAGGGGTTGGGGGAGATTTACTCGTGCAGTTTTTATCGCAAATAGTATTGCGTAATCCCCATTGTCAAATTGATTTTGCTGTTTGTCCTGTACATCACAGCTATAAAGTGCGAAGCCATATGCAAACATTAAATATGGGCTTAGTCGATGAACAAATTATTTGTGAAAACAAGCGCTTTTATGAGGTTATTGCTGTTAGCACACTGTCATCAGAGCCGCTTTCACGGACAGGTACAAATATGTGGCAATTGAGTCGTAAAGAGCACAAAGCATATCTACAGCAATTACGTGCTCACTACGGCCGTATGCTGAATCAAGATGCTGAGTATTATCAAGGTGTGCTTGATGAATATAAAGCGCTAGATTGTTAATTACAGCTTATTAATTTCTTGTTTTACGTTATAGCTTGAATCGGTCACAATCGCTTCAAGTGTTTGTACCCGTTGCTTTAATTCAAGTAATTCAGCGGTAACAGCCGCCACTTGTTCATTTGCTTCTTTGCTGTCTTTTAAGGTACGAGATTTAAACTCTAGGTGTTTTTTATACATATCGTAGATAACACCTGAACTGACGGAAATGAGTACAATTAATACCACCATGGTTGTACCTGACATAATTTATCCTCCTTTTATATTTGTACTTTATTCAATAGAGTATAGCTTGCATTATAAAAAGCAAAGGGGTTTGTGTTACAAGGTATTTCCTTTGTCGTGCTATAACGGTGGAGATGATAACAAAAATGGGGAGGTTAATACGGTTAAAGCCGCACAATAAATAAACTGCTTAGGTTAATCAGATGCTTGCATTAACTTTTTTTCAAAATCAGATTTTACAATTTCAAGAGCTGCGAGTACATCTTCTGCTGGCACATCGTTTTGTTCTAATAGCATGATTAAATCGACAGCAAGCTTAATATGATTTGGCGCAGCCTCCAATTCACGACTCATTATTGAGTTCCTTCTTCTTTGAAACTTGAGTGATGGCAACATCGATAGCGGTTTGTACTTGTTGCTCCATTAGCATTCGCTCTGATTGCGGCAGATAAAACTCCATATCTACATCGTAACGAATATAACGCGCAGGTAACTGATTAAGGACTGTACAGCACAAGTCAGCCATGATGTCTTCATTATACACTGATTCAAGATTGCGTTTTGCAATATCATCTACAACGAGCTTTTCAAAATAATTGTGAATATCATCGTGTAACTTCATACATATCGACCCTGATTAATTAGTATTTTTAGTGTATACCAAGCTTTAAAATAAATCGACAGCGGCTTTAAAAAGCTGCTTATGTACATTGACTAAACGTTCGGTGTTACGTTGATAGCCGCCACCTAATGCTGCAAAAATAGGAATGTTATGTGCCTTGGCTTGGCTTAAAACAAAATGGTCGCGTTGATAAACACCCGATAAACTTACCGAAAAATGGCCTAATTCGTCATCACTAAAAATATCTGCACCTGCGTTGTATAAGATAATATCCGGTTGATGCAGTCTAGTTGTAAGCTCAAAGGCTTGTTGCACGGCTTTTAGGTAGTCACTATCTTTCGTTCCATGCTCAAGAGAAAAGTCGTAATTAGAGCATTGCTTTATGCGAGGAAAATTTTGTTCGCAATGAATAGAGCAACTAATAATCTGCTCGTGTTGATTAATAATCTCGGCAGTGCCGTCACCTTGATGTACATCACAATCAAAAATAACTACGGTGTCGGCTTGTTCAGTTTGTATAAGGTGTGCGGCGGCAATCGCTAAGTCATTAAAAATGCAAAAACCACTGCCATAATCACTAAATGCATGATGATAACCACCACTTAAGTTAAATGCTGCACCATGCTTTAAAGAATATTCAGCGCCTTGAATCGCTGCTCCCACTGAATATAAACTACGCTCAACAAGTGATTCAGACCAAGGAAAGCCCATTTTTTTAATGGCTTTTGGTGCAAGCGTACCTGCGAGAAATGCATCTATGTAATGCTGATCGTGGCACAGGGCTAAGTGTTCTTTATTTGCTTGCTTGGGTGTTATAAAAAAATCGTCATCAATAAAATGACTTAGCTGCTCTTTTAACAATTGGTATTTTTGAATCGGAAAGCGGTGTCGCTCTGGTAAATCAAGTTCAGAGTAGCTAGGGTGGTAGTAGTACATTATTTGAGTTGCTGTTTTTCGACTTGCTGTATTTTATCTTCAGTGGCCGAAATGGCTTTTCGGCACCGGCCAAGCCTTGCATGAAGAGCTAATATTTCTTTGTTTATTTCACTCGCTTGGGTAGTATTAGCAGCATCGAGTTTTAATTTTCTTTCTTCAATCATTAACACCAATCTGCGCTCGAACTCATGATTTTGTTTTAATTCATCATACAACTCATGCGATGATTGCATAATCTTTTTAACTGCTTGTTTAAAAATATGCTGTTTTGGTTTTGCTTTATAAGTGAATTTATTCTCTTTTGCCCACACAGGCGTTGATTTTATGACATTAAATACTGCCTGCACCTGTTGAGTTATGCGTTCTAGTGCATATTGATAGGCATGACGATGTTCAGCGGGTGGTAAAGTGGCAAGCTCTTCTTCTATCTCGATGACATAATCGGCGAGTTTCATGCTCTTTGTTGAAAAGACCCCTTTATCAAACAAACTTGGTTGCGCTTGCATATAACGGTTTTTAGCAAAAAAGTGACCGTTATCAAATTGTTCAGCTTGATGCTTAAGCCTAGCAATTTGTTCATGTAGTTTGTTTAAAGCAGGTGAGTTCATTTATAGGTAGGCCTCATAAATTAACTTTAAAGCTAAAATAATTACCACAGTATTAAAAACAGGGCGAATCATTTTACTGCCGAATTTTATTGCAGAATGAGCGCCAATCCACGCACCCAACATAAGAAAAAAGCCCATCGTGATACCAAGCAAAAAGTTAACATGGCCCAGTGCGACAAAGGTGATCAACGAGATAAAATTTGAAACAAAGTTCATTGATCGAGCAAGACCGCAGTTTAGCAGCAAGCTCATTTTATAAAGTAAGCTGTTTGACGCGGTCCAAAAAGTCCCCGTGCCTGGCCCTGCTAGGCCATCAAAAAAGCCCAGCCCCAAGCCTTGTATCCATTGTTTAAGTTTTGTTTTTGCATCGAGTTTAGGCAGTTCATTATGCTCGGTTGTGCTTAAACTACCAAATAGGCTGTAGCATGCGACTAAAATAATAACGATAGGGAGCAATTTGTTTAAAAAGTCGATACTTAGGTAATCAACGATTAAGGTACCTAACAGCGCACCGATGGCTGTGGCCATAATGGAAGCGGCCCAAAACCTAGGGTTAAATAGCTTTTTGCGAAAGTAAGTGACACTTGCAGTGAGTGAGCCAAAACTAGCAGCTAACTTATTGGTACCTAGGGTTAGATGGGGAGGAAGGCCTGCGGTCAAAAGTGCAGGTACTGTCAGCATACCGCCACCGCCTGCAATTGCATCAATAAAGCCTGCGGCTAAGGCAACAGCGCAAAGTAGTGCCCATGTGGTTGGATCTAAAGCTAATTCAAACATTAATAATCAATTTGTCTTTTAAAGGGTGGCAAGGTATCAAGCATGGCTTTGCCATACCGCTTGGTCACTAAACGGCGATCAAGTATTGTAATGCGACCTTGATCATTTTCTTTGCGCAGCAGTCTACCACAGCTTTGTACTAATTTCTTCGCTGCATCAGGAACGGTGATCGATAAAAAAGGATTGCCTCCTTTACTTTGTACAAATTCCGCTTGGGCTTCTTCAATTGGTGACGTGGGCACTGCAAATGGGATTTTTGTGATTACTAAGTTTTCAAGGTACTTGCCGGGCAGATCCAGCCCCTCTGAGAGACTTTGTGTGCCAAATAAATAACTAGCGCGACCTAGATCAACATTTGCTTTGTGTTTTTTGAGTAAGGCTTCACGTGACATCTCGCCTTGTACGAGCACATCAATACCTTTACTGCGTAGCACCTTTACAACGTGATCCATCTGCCAATATGAAGCAAACAGGACTAAGTTGGCTCTTTTATCATCTAGGAATTTGGGTAATTGCTCAGCGAGATGATCACTAAACGATTTATCTGTGGGTTCAATATGGCTGCTTGGAATATGCAACGTCGCTTGTTTTGGGTAGTCAAATGGTGAAGGCACTTTGATGTATTTTACGCCTTCTTCTTTTGCAAGCCCGCATTCGTAAGCAAAATGATCAAATGAACCAAGCGCCGTTAATGTGGCTGAACAGAGCACTGCACCTGCACATTGGTTCCATAATTTATCTTTTAGATAATAACCGACTTCAATAGGACAATCGCTGAGTAAATGATCATGATGGTTCTTATACTCTAGGCGTTTTATCCACCGTGCATGGGGAATACCTTCGCCTTTTGTGGCATAACTAAACCATAATTTGTTCAGTAACTCTAAGCGATTAATATACTGACCGCTTTCAGCTAAGATAGGATCGGCTACGTAAGGTTTTATATCGCCATCACTGACATCTTGTACCAAGGTGTCATGCATTTTGTTAAGCGCGCGTAGAGCATCTAAAGTGGCATCGCTGATATCTTTTGCTTTCGCATGTAAAGAAGCTGGGATTTCACCGTGCTCAAAACGATAGGTATCGTCACTGTTGTAGTTAAAATCTGCATTATCAAGAATATCACGCACCACTTTTAAATTCTTTGCCGCATCATTGATACTGTCACTGAGCTTGAAGTTTTGTCCTATGGCTTTTTGACCTACCAATACATTCGCCATTTTTCCAGCGAATTTAACCAGCTTATCAAGCCAATCTATAGTGCCTTTAATCGTTGCTGCAGCAGATGAAAAATCTCGGGTGATGTGGGCTAAGTGATGCGCTTCATCAATCACATAAATAGTGTCATCAGGCTCAGGGAGAATTTTACCGCCGCCAAGGTCTAAATCAGCGAGCAATAAAGAATGGTTAATGACGAGTACGTCCATTTGCATAAGACGCTGACGTGCCATGTGAAAAGGGCATAATTGATGAGCACGCATCTGCCGTTGGCATGAGTGCTTATCACAAGCAATTAAGTTCCACACTTTATCAGGAATTGTATCAGCCCAGCTATCGCGGTCGCCTTGCCATTGTTTTTTAGAGTAAGCATTATAGAGTTGTTTTAAACACTTGGTTTCCATATCAGATAATGGAGATGACAGTGTCGGCATAAACTCCATTTGTGTCTGGCTATCACCATTGACTGCAGCACTAAGTTTTTGTGCGCAAATATAGCGTTGCCGACCTTTAACCAAATCAAACTTTATATCCAGCCCTGAGTGTTCCTTAAAAAATGGCAGTTCTTTATTAATGAGCTGTTCTTGAAGGGCGACTGTCGCGGTTGAAATAACCAGCTTTTTCTTTTTTGCCATTGCCAGAGGGATGGCTCCCAAGCAATAGGCAAGTGATTTACCTGTGCCAGTACCCGCTTCTATAACGCAGATACGTTGCGATTTATGGTATTCGCCAGCCAAGGTTTTAGCGATTTCTGCTACTAAATAATTTTGACTGCTACGAGGACGATAATCAGTTAGGTTATCAGCAACATGCTTATGAATTTGCCTAATTGTTTTTTTTAAAGAGTCAGAAAGCATGTCCAGATAACCTAAAGTATGTATATAATTACAGTAATGAATTTTAGAGATTTAACGCGGTAACTACAAGCAACTTGTGGTTAATTTTGTCGCTCAGCGTTTGCTTTACTCTTTTTGGCTAAAAGGTTTTTACATGCAGCTTGCTTCTGGCTTTATTCTTTCTACGCAATGTTTTGATAATGCCAACGGTATATCTATGGTAGTGTGGATCTTGTCAGAGCAAGGGCCTGTTAAACTGATTAGTTCGCCGCAAAAGGCGGTATTTTTTGTTCGTGAGCAGGACCTGAATACTGTCACTCGCCTTTTTAATGAGTACCAAACTCACTGTGAAATTAAACATATATCGTTAAAAACATTTCAACAACACCCTGTCGTTGCCTGTCATTTTTCGTCCTTAAAACACTATTACAAAGCAGCAAAACAACTTAAAGCTCACTTTGTGAATGTGTATGAAGACGATATCAGGCCGGTAGATCGCTTTTTGATGGAGCGTTTTATAAAAGGTGCGGTGTGGGCAAAGGGGCGAGTCGTTCAATCTTCACCTTTTCGTGTTTTAACAGATGTTCAGTTTAAACAAAATAATGATTTCACACCCCACTTTAATAGCCTCTCATTAGATATTGAGTGCAGTGGGGACGGTGTCTTATTTTCTGTGGGCTTAGTGGGGGACAAGGTCGATACTGTTTTAATGATAGGTGAGCCGCTTGATACATCAGAGCTTGATTTTAATATTCAATGGTGTGTTGATGAAATAGATTTGCTCACTAAATTATGTGAGAAAATTCAAGTCATTGACCCTGATGTTATTATTGGTTGGAATGTCATAGAGTTTGATTTCAGTGTCTTGTATGAACGTGCTGAGGCACTAGGTGTTGAACTTCCCCTAGGGCGTAATAATGAAAAAATGCAGTTAAGGGTCGGCAATTTCACGCGTGTCACAGTCCCAGGCAGAGTTGTTATTGATGGTATTGATACGCTCAAAAATGCCACGTATCACTATGATAGTTTTAGCTTAGCTAATGTCGCCAGTATTGAGCTTGGTGAAGAAAAGCTCATTAGTACGGATAACCGGTTAGATGAGATTGTTCGTCAATTTAACGAGGATAAACTTTCTCTTGCAGCGTACAACCGACAAGATTGTATTTTAGTACAGCGTATTTTCAAAAAATTAAAGTTACTCGAATTTGCTGCCGTTCGCAGTCAAATGACCGGTCTTGAACTTGAAAGGATGGGCGGCTCTGTAGCTGCCTTTACCAACCTTTATCTTCCTTTATTACACCGTAGTGGCTATGTGGCACCGAATTTGGGTGATCATGGCTTAAGCTTTGACAGCCCCGGTGGCTATGTTATGAACTCTGAACCAGGGTTATATAAAAATATTGTGGTGCTCGATTATAAAAGTCTTTACCCGTCAATAATGCGTACTTTTTGCATCGACCCTTTAGGTCTAGTCGAGGGGCTAAAGGAACCAGAACTAGCGATTGAAGGGTTTAATCAAGCCCTGTTTTCAAGAACTAAGCACCATTTACCTAAATTAATTCGCCAATTAGCCACAACCCGACAAGTTGCTAAAGATAACAATCAACCGATGCTTTCGCAGGCCATTAAAATCATTATGAATAGTTTATATGGCGTATTAGGCTCTAAAGGTTGCCGATTTTACGATCCGCGTTTATCAAGTTCGATTACCTTACGCGGGCATGAGATCATGCAGACAACAAAGCGATGGATTGAGCAGTGGGGTTACCAAGTTATTTATGGTGATACAGATTCGACATTTGTTAAGTTAGATGATGAACTAAGCCCTGCAAATTGTCATGAAATAGGTATTGAACTTGCTACGAAAATTAATGCGCGATGGCACGCAGAGCTTGAAAAAAATTATAATATAACCAGCTGCTTAGAAATTGAATATGAAACTCACTATAGCCCATTTTTTATGCCAACAATACGTGGTAAAGCAACGGGCTCAAAAAAGCGCTATGTAGGTAAGATAGATAAAAATGGCGCCACACACCTAGTGTTCAAAGGAATGGAGACAGTGCGCAGTGATTGGACAGAGTTAGCTCATAAATTTCAAGTTGAGTTGTTTGAAATATTATTTAGCGACTCATACAGTCAAGAATTAATCATACAAACATTTGATAAGTATGTGAAAAAGCTCTATAACGGCGAATTCGATGCGCTGCTTATTTATCGTAAACGTTTAGGTCAACACTTAACTGATTACCAAAAAAATATCCCTCCTCATGTTAAAGCTGCAAAGCAATACCTAGCTGACAACCCTCACCGTGAAATTAAGCGCGGACAAACTATTGAATATGTGTACACCGCACAGGGAGCTGAATTTTATATCGGCACCCATCAATATGATTATTCCATTTATGTAAATAAGCAATTGTTGCCAATAGCTGAAATGATTGTTGGTAATTTAGTTGCAAAATTTGCGTCAATTGAAGATAGGCAAATACAGCTTCTCTAGTTCTTTTTGATGAATCTCTAGCTGCAAACTCCTCTATTTTAGTGGCTTGTATTGGTTGTTTGTTTTTTGAGCGAAAAGATGGGGTTGTTACAGCTTAAATTTATTTTTATTAAATAAATGTAAATAAAGTGCTGGAAATTTATTTTCATTTGTTTATTATTCTCCGGCCAAACCTATTTTTGGTAACAAAAAATAAACATAATTATACTAATTATAACCACTATTGGTGGTCCAGGGAGAATCAAATGTTAAATAATCAAGTTTCAAAAGCGGTGCGCCTTGCGCTTGCTTTTGGCGTTGCTTCTACTTCGACAGGTTTTTCTATGGCTGCAAATGCAGCCGATGACGGTGTTGAAAAAGTTGAGCGCATCCAAGTAACAGGTTCACGTATCAAACGTACAGATCTTGAAACGGTTAGTCCTGTTACTGTAATGACTGCTGAAGAGATTAAGTTGAGCGGTTTCTCTCGTGTTGAGGATGTATTAAACCAATTACCACAAATTGAAGCTGCGCAAAGTTCATTTCTTGCGAATGGCGCAACGGGTACCGCGACCGTTGACCTTCGTGGCCTTGGCTCAAACAGAACATTGGTATTGATCAATGGCCGCCGTATGCAGGCTGGTAGTATTACATCTCAGGTTCCAGATATTAACCAAATTCCAGCATCATTAGTTAAGCGTGTTGACGTACTCACAGGTGGTGCGGCGGCAGTTTATGGTGCTGATGCTGTTGCGGGTGTTGTTAACTTTGTGATGAACGATGAGTTTGATGGTATTTCATTCAATATGGGAGCATCAGGCTATCAACATAATAATGATAATGGGTATATTCAAGGCCTGATGGATGATCAAGGCTATGATTATGAAACGGGCAATACGGGGATCGATGGTAAGTCATATAGCTTAGATTTAACGGTAGGTAGTGGCTTTGACTCTGGTAAAGGCCATGCAGTTGGTTACGTAACTTACAACCGTCAAACAGAGTTGTTGCAGGGCAGCCGCGACTATTCGTCATGTGCTTTAAATGGTGCGGGTAACGTGTGTGGTGGTTCAGCAAATACACCAAACCCACACTTTGATATCTTCCCTGTTGTTGATGGCGAAGTAGACTATAAACAAGAATTTTGGGGCTATCTAAACCCAAATGGTCAGGGTTTTATTGAAGACGATGGTTATCGTTATAACTATGCGCCGGTGAATCACTTCTTACGCCCAAATGAGCGCTTTACATTAGGTAGCTTCATTGATTATGAAATCAATGAGCACTTTAGACCATACCTAGAGTTCTCATTTATGCACAATAGAACAGCTGGTCAAATCGCTGAGTCAGGTACGTTCTTCAACGAAGAGTTTTTAATGGATTATAACAACCCATTATTGTCGGACTTACAAAAACAGCAGTTGCAAGAGCTTTTTGGTCAAACAGGAAGTGACCAATTTGTTGCTTACATCGGTAAACGTAATGTTGAAGGTGGCCCGCGTGCAGATAACCTAGAGCATACTTCATATCGTATCCTAACGGGTATGGAAGGTGAGATTAATGATAACTGGACATATGATGTTAGCTATAACTATTCTGCAACAACATCGAGCTCAGTGTATAAAAATGATTTATTAGCACCAAAAATTGGTCCACGTGTTGGCGCTGTTGGTACATCATGTGAAGAAGCAGATGGTTGTCTTTACTATAATGTATTTGAACTAGATGGCGTAACACCTGAGCAAGCAGCGCAGCTGGCAGGTGTTGGTACGCAAACTGGTTTAGTGACACAAACAATTTATAGTGGTTATGTATCAGGTGAGCTTGATTTGACTCTGCCAAGTGCATCTTTACCTATTGCAGCTGTATTTGGTGTGGAACGCCGTGAGCAAGAATATGAGCGTACATCAGATACGGTTTATGAAGAAGGTCAGTTATTAGGTCAAGGTGGTCCATCACCAAGCTTATATGGCTCGATTGATGTAAATGAAGTGTACGGTGAGCTACAAATCCCAGTGCTAGATGAGTTTAATATTTCAACAGCTGCACGTTGGTCTGATTACTCAACAACAGGTTCAGATACAACTTACTCAATTGGTGGTGATTATACACTAGCCGATGCGTATAAGTTCCGTGCAAGCTTTGCAAAAGCGGTTCGTGCTCCTAATGTTGGTGAGCTATTCTCAGCACAAAGCATCAGCCTTTGGAGTGGTAGTGACGGTTGTGCAAGTGACAGCCCTGCATATGATTCAACGCAGTGTGCTAACACGGGTGTAACTGGTTCACAGTATGGTGCCGTTACTGCATCACCTGCGGGTCAATACAATCAATTTGCTGGTGGTAATCCAAACCTAAAACCGGAAGAAGCTGAAACCATTACGATTGGTTTAGTTGCAAACCCATTTGATAACTTCAACTTCTCTGTTGATTATTTCCAAATTGAAATGGAAAAGGTAGTGGGTGTTGTGGGTGCTGAGCGCATCTTAAATAACTGTGCTACAACCGGTGATGCTTTCTTCTGTGATAATATTCAACGAAGTGCATCAGGTAGCCTATGGTTAGGCCAAGATGGTTATGTTGTAAACTTAAGTGACAACATTGGTGGTCGTACGTGGGAAGGTGTTGATTTAACAGCTGCTTATACAATGGAGCTTAACGAAGCAACATTGAAATTTGATATTAATGGTTACTACAGCATCAAAAAAGAAGTGGAGCCAATCTTAGGTGATGAGTCACTGGCTTATGATTGTTCTGGTAATGTAAGTACGGACTGTTTTGCATCACCAAAATGGCGTCACACTGCGAATGTAAATTATATTGCAGATGATTGGCGAGTAGGCCTTAAATGGCGTTACTACGGCGGCGTAGATTACGAAGGTGATGCAGATACATCACTAATTGAAAATGGTGGTATTGATTCTTACAATTTCATCGACCTTTCAGGTAATTACTCTGTAAATGAGCACGTAACGCTGACAGGTGGTATTAATAACATCTTTGATAAAGAGCCACCTATGGTTGGTAACACTATTTCGTCAAACGCGAATACAGTAGCCGGCTACTATGACACTTTAGGTCGTTTTGTACATATGAGTGTTAACCTTAAGTTTTAATGAACTGTTAATATTTTTCCCTACTAAGGCCAAGACATTATGTTTTGGCCTTTTTCTTTGTTGCATTAATTGTTTGTTTCGAGCTATTTGACAGGTCTACTTGTGTAACTGCTTGGTTAAATCAATTTTTATACAACATCTAGCCAGTTTTGCGTAAAGTTATTGTTACCGTATTGCTTTTTGGCCTCATCGTTAAATGCAAGAAGTTAATACACAATAGGTCGTTTTATTGTAGGGGATAACTTATTCTCTTATACTTTAATATGTTGAGTGTTGACTCAGAAGGTTTTTTGTTGAAAAGCTATAAATTAACTATATCACTAGCGCTTTTATTTTTTTGTACTTTTTTTACGCAAGCCACACAAGAGGATAAACCAAAGCTCAAAGCGGGTATCGTCAATTACAACTTCTTCCCTTACCACACGCGTACAGAGGAGGGGCAATTCTCAGGAGTCATCGTTGGTTACAGTGATGAAATTGCTCGCCTAACCGATTCAAAGCTAGAGTATCAAGTGTTCGATAGTTTAGATCTTCTCCTCGATGCTCTACAAGCTGGGGAAATAGACTTTACGGTTGGTTTAAATAAAACTGCACAGCGTAAGAAGCATTTCTTATTTTCAGCTCCGTTTATGGAAGCACCTCAGGGTATTGTAGCCAACCAATCTATTGCCAATGATGCGTTAAAAAACTTGGCAAGCTTACGCTGGGTTTGTATAACGGGAAGCTCTCATTGTGAATATTTGGCACAAAATGGTGCGTTATTTATCAATCGTTTTATAAAACCCGAGGATGCCTTTGATAAAGTATCAGACGGTACTTTTGATGCTTTTTTAGGTGATTACTCGGTGCTCTCCCATTATTTAAAAAAGCGCCCACAAAAGAACTTAAAAATAGTCAGCCCAATTTGGCTTGCCAGTGAAACACTACATGTCATGTTTAACCAGCAGAAGGTCGTATTGAGAAACCAAGTTAATTCTTTACTTGCTTCTATCTCACCGACAACCAAACAGCTCTGGGAAAACTCGGCAAGTGAAGAATATTTAGCATCAAAAGCCTATAGCCAGTTTAAGCGAGACTTTAATCGAATAGGGGGGGATGAAGAAACAAACCTATTACTGACATTTTCGTTTGTAGATGATTTATTTCCAGTCAATTCGACGAATAATAATGGTGAGGCAACGGGTTATCTAAACGATACTATGATGTTACTGGCGCAGCGAAGTGGTATTCAATTTAAATATATTCCTGCAGCCAATAGTGATGAATTGGCAAAGTTGTTTCTTGCTAATAAAATTGATCTTATTCCGACCATGACACCTGATAAGCTTGATCATGGTACTCTAATTGCGCTTCCTTCACATTATAGTTTCGAGATGATCTTGATTTCTAAACAAAGAAACAATGGTTCTCGCATTGGTTATCTTGATGTATTTGCAGATCCTAAACAGAAATTAATCACAAATAAACCTATCGAAACTGTCTCGTTTAACTCAGTCAAAACACTTTTCTATGCCCTAAGAAACGATACCATTGATGGGGTGATGTTACCGCAAAGTATAGCGGCCTATCAGCTTAACCAATTTTATATTGGTGAGTTTTATATAAACCCCCGATATCAATACACACAGCCTATTTATTTTTTAATCAATCAAAATCTGCCTGATTTTGCTACATTGCTTGATAGCTTATTTAAAACATTAACAAGTAATGATTTCACTCATATTGTAAATCGGCATGGGATTTTTAGTATTGAGAGAGGTTATGACAGGCAAACGGTTAATACGACAGCTATTTTAGTTTTAATATTGATTTTTGTCTCTATTGTGTACTTCATTGGTTGGCGCTACACCATCAATCGCGAAATAGTCAAGCGACAAAAAGCAGAGCAAGTCGCGTTGGAGAAGTTAAATTTCACCCAAAAGTTAATTGATGATTTACCTACAATGGTGGTGATACAAGATAAAGATCAAAAACGCCTAATGTGGAATAAGGCTTACCGCGAGAACTTTGCGCATTTATGGGATGAGCAAAAGCAATTCTTGCGCGATGATTTACCTGTTGTTAAAGACTTGATTGCACAAAACAAATATAGTTTAGACTCAGGAAAAGCCATCAATCAGCAAATTAAATATACCAACCGACAAGGAAAGCAACTTGATTTGCTGTATACAAAGAAACCTTATTTCGGAACTGATGAGCAATTAGCTGGAATTTTGACAGTGATAACGGATGTAACACAGCACCACAATTTACAACGAGAGACACAATCTGTGCAGCGTTTGTTGCAAACGATAACAGATACGATTCCAGGTGGTGTATTTCAGTATGAGTATTATGATAATGGAGAGGGCTGCTATACCTATATAAGTAAAGGCGCACAAAGTTTACTCGGGGTTACCTCCCGTACAGTCAACCAGCGTGGTATGACCGGTTGTATTTCACCGTATATTGATGATGTTGATCGTATCAAAATAGCCAAAGCATTTAAGTCAGCCAGTAAGTTAAATAAAATAATCGACATAGAATTTCGGGTAAATAATTTAGGTCAACAAATCTGGTGTCGTTATATTGCCAACGCTGAGAGTATGACTACTTCGACAAATGAAGGGATTCGTTGGAATGGAATTTTACTCGATATTAGCTTATTAAAAAGACAGCAAGCCGATTTAAGTAAAGCAAATCAATTAGCGCATCAGGCTGAGCTCGCAAAAAGCCGCTTTATAGCCACAATGAGTCATGAATTACGTACGCCAATATCAGGGGTTAATGGCTTTATTGAACTACTAAAGTCATCTACTTTAACAGATGAACAATTCTATTTATTAGAGCACATCGATAGCTCTATTTCTAAGCTACTAAGCTTAGTGAATGATATCTTGTATTTTGCTAACACTAATTCAGGCAACATCGAATTAAATTATCAAGATGTAGATCTTGAGTCGCACCTGTGTCGTGTTTTTCGTGCTCATGAATACTTAGCAAAAGAAAAAGGTTTAGACTTTACGCTTTCTTGGCGAACAGCGGCGTATACATCTGCACAGGTTGATGTAACTCACTTGATGCAAGTGCTTTCAAATGTTCTTAATAATGCGGTTAAATTTACTGAATCAGGTAGCATTAATTGTGACGTATTGTTCGATAAACATAAATTAAAAATTGAGGTGTCGGATACGGGCACAGGAATGACTGCACAGCAACTTGCAGATATTTATACCCCTTTCGAGCAAGCTGATGGCTCCACACAGAGGCGTTATGGCGGGGCAGGGCTTGGACTTACATTGGCTAAACAATTAATTGAAGCAATGAAAGGGGAAATTACGATTTCCAGCACCTTCTCGAAAGGGACAAATGTTTATATTTCGGTTCCATTAACGAATGTATTCAAAGATAAAAGCCCATTACCATCTCTATATTGGTCAGTATATAGTAATAACCGTCAATTACTTGATAACTTATCGACTATGGGCATTAACTATAATCAATTATCTTGGCCGATAGATAAAAATACATTCACCAATATAGAGAACATCCTCATTGATGAACAATATATGCAGCAGTTATGGGGGGATGATTGGCAGCAGGCTATACCTCACTCAAGTAATCGTTATATTATTGTCGCTCTATCTGGTGAGGGAAAACCACACCTAAAATGCTGTTGTCATACCTTAGGGGTTAACCCCATATACCCAGATCTATTACGTGAACTGTTCAATAATGTTCATGCCAACACTCAATTTATTTCCTCAAAAGGCACGGATAGTTTGCATGGCAAGATTCTGATAGCTGAGGATAATAAAACTAATCAATTACTATTAGAAAAACAGTGCCAGAAGTTAGGTATTAAAGCTGTGATGGTTGAAGATGGTATTGCAGCATTAAATACTCTGCGTAATGGTCATTTTGATTTGTTATTGACCGATTGTCATATGCCACACCTAGATGGCTTTAAACTAACTCAGCAGCTTCGTGGCATGCCTGAGTTTAAATCCTTACCAATTATAGGGTTTACTGCTGATGACTCCCAAGAGTGTCTTGATAAAGCAATGAAAGTAGGGATGAATTGTGTGTTATTTAAGCCATACAAACTTAACGAGTTATATAACAGGCTAGTAGAGTTTATTGATCTACAAAAAGACAAAAACCAGGTACAAGAAACGAATATAGAGTCATCGTTAACAGGAATAAAAAGCAAACAGCATTGGTTAAATGTTTTTGGAAATGAGGCAGATGCAAAAATGTTGGCAGATGTATTTGTAAATAGCCTGCAAATCGATTTAAGTACGTTAAACGAACAACTCGAAAATAGTGAATATAGTAAGATTTCTTCAACTATTCATAAGCTTAAAGGAGCTATCGTGATGCTTCAGTATCCAGCACTCTCTGAGCTTATAGTGAATACAGAGCAAGAATTTAGCAAAAACCAAGACCCAGAAATTGTTCGAATGCTTATTGTACAGTTGAATGATATCGTGGATAAAATAAAAGGTTGGTCTGAATAAAATAAATAAAGTTAGGGTATATAATAGATTATTTTATATTTTCCTCATATACTGGTTGAGGTTCTATATGTAACTTAACTTTTATAATAAAGAGAGCTTTCAATGAAAGAAATTCGATCTTTTGTAAAAACTGCATCTTTAAGTGAGCTAGAAAAAGCAAAGCAACTTATTGATACAGCTATCGAGAAAAATACTCAACAGCAAGAAGCTAAAAAAGAAGTACTCGATCTTTTAAAAGAAAAAGGACTTACATTAGAAGATCTACAAGATGTGGTAGGCACTGATAAGCGCACAAAAGTAAAACCTAAATACCGCATTGAGTATAATGGTGAAATCGTTGAGTGGACTGGCCGTGGTAAACGACCTAAAGCATTCCAAGGCGTTGATTTAACTAAACACCTAGCATAATTTCACTTTAAAGATTGAAAAGGGAAGCGTATGCTTCCCTTTTTTGTCGCCCATCATACTAGTATGAAATACACATTAAGACCTTATCAGCAAGAAGCCGTAGATAGAACCGTTGCGCACTTTCGAAAGACAAATGATGCCGCGTTGATTGTGTTGCCCACAGGAGCGGGTAAAAGCTTAGTCATTGCGGAACTTGCAAGAATAGCTAGGCAAAAAATTTTAGTGCTCGCCCATGTTAAAGAGCTGGTGGAGCAAAATGCACAAAAATATGCCAGCTTTGGTTTTAAGGCGAGTATCTTCTCGGCAGGTTTAAAGCAAAAATCACTGAGTGAACAAGTGACCTTTGCCAGCGTCCAGTCACTTGCTAGAAATACCGCACAGCTTGACGAAGCCTACTCATTGCTAATTATTGATGAGTGCCACCGTGTAAGTGGCGATGATAAAAGCCAATATGGACAGGTGATCAGTGCCCTGAAAAAGCAAAACTCACAACTCAAAGTGTTAGGGTTGACTGCGACACCATTTAGAATGGGTATGGGCTGGGTTTATCATCATCATTACCATGGATTTGTTCGAGGGGAGCAATCAGCACCATTCAAAAAGTGTATTTTTGAATTACCACTACGCTACATGATTAAACATGGCTATTTAACACCTCCTCATGAAATTGATGCTGCAATTAGTCATTATGACTTTGCTTCATTACCCAGTGACTCTTTTGGTCGCTACAGTGTTGAAAACATGAATGCACTGCTTAAGGACAGTACCCGGGCAACCAAAGCCATTATTAAACAAGTGATTGATTACAGCGAAAATCGCCATGGAGTGATGATTTTTGCAGCCACTGTTATGCATGCAAAAGAAATTGTTGGCTATTTACCTGCTGAGCAAACTGCGTTGATTACAGGGGAGACCGATAACAACGAACGCGACCAAATTATTACTCTATTTAAACAAAAACAGTTAAAGTTTTTGGTCAATGTTTCGGTGTTAACAACAGGGTTTGATGCTCCTCATGTCGACTATATTGCTATTTTACGTCCTACAGAATCAGTGAGTCTATACCAGCAAATAGTAGGTCGTGGACTGCGTTTAAGTGAAGGGAAAAAAGATTGCTTAGTCATTGACTATGCAGGGAATGGTTTTGATCTCTTTTACCCAGAAGTAGGCAGTAAAAAGGGGCAAAGTGATAATGAACCAGTACAGGTACTGTGTCCTGGTTGCGGTTTTGCTAATATTTTTTGGGGCAAAACAGACGATAGCGGTAAAGTGATTGAACATTTTGGGCGACGCTGCCAAGGATTACTTGACGATGGAGACACACAAGAACAATGTGATTATCGCTTTCGCTTCAAAGAGTGTGAGCAATGTGGTGAGCAAAATGATATTGCTGCTAGACAATGTCAGTCATGTGGCGCAATGATGGCTGACCCTGATGATAAACTACGAGAAGCCCTTAATTTAAAAGATGCCTTAGTGCTTCGTTGTAGCGGGTTGTCAGCGAAGGCATTACCTAATGGACTTTTAAAAATAAGTTACTTTGATGAAGATGGCGCCAGTTGCGATGAGATTTTTAATCTAGCGAATGATACTGGGCGATTTATTTTTAATAAACAGTTTCAGCGACATAAAGAGGGAGCAGCTAGCAAAAAGTGGCAAACTGCTGAACAAGTTGAATCAGCACAGCATTTATTAGTTGCCCCCGATTTTGTTATAGCGCGTAAAAATAAGAAGTATGGTTGGAAGGTAGCTGAGAAATTGTTTGATTATGAAGGCAGCTTCAGAAAAGCAAATCAATTGTCACATTAGGGCTTTGCGCGATATTGCATCGCGCAACAAACTATATTAATTAATCTTCAGCCATCAAGCCCCAACCATCACCATAGCCATTATGACCGTTGGCAATACTTTCAAGGTATTGTTCTGTTTGAGAAAGTAAGGTGTGATCTGGCACCATTTTAACGCGTGTAATCACTTCCCATACGCCAGTATCAGGGCATTTATTGAGTTCTGTACTCGGCGCTAACTCGTCACTTTCAATGGCTGTTGCAAACTTTTCTGCATCTGGCTTTTGCTCAAACAAAATATAAAAGTCGACTTCTTGTAAACAGTTTAAATCGACACCGGCAGCCGCAATTTCAGCTAATAATTGACCATTTTCATCGTCTGGGAAATGCATTTAATCGCTCATTCATTTTAAATCTAGTTATTGTCCGCTATTGTAGCGAAATTAATAGCGTTACGTGTACTAATTTTACTATTTCCATTATGTCAGTCATTATCTCACTGTGTTAAAATTAGTTTGTACTCATTTTCGCTTCAGGCATTTCAAAAAGGTAAGGATATTTTTTGTTCTCTCGGCATTTCTTTTTTGTCTTTTTACTTTTGTGCACCTCTTTTAGCCATCCAGCTTTTAGTGCAGCAACAATCATAAAAGAATATAAAATTCAGGGACTCAGTGGTGAACTTGAAAAAAACGTTGAACTTTACGTTAACCAGTTAATCGATGAAAAAGCGTCAAAAGCACTTAAACGCCATGCAAAAAGTCAAGTTGAAACAAGCCTAAAAGCACTCGGCTACTATAAACCCGTTATTAAAATTAATTTCGACCAAGAAAAGCAGCTTATTGTTGTTAATGTGGAGCGAGGACCTGTCACTCGTATTGCGAACATAAATATAACCATTACCGGTGCGGGAAAAAGCGACCCCGAATTTATGGCGGCAGTTAACGGCATTAAACTAAAACAAGGTGATTTTCTAAATCATGCTAACTACGAAGCGGCTAGAAAGCGAATTGAAGGCCAGCTTCTTGAACTTGGTTACTTTGATACTAAGTGGCACCAACGCACATTAGCTGTGTCTTTGAAAAAAAACAGTGCCGATATCACGTTTAACATAGACACCGGTCCTCGTTATCAGTTTGGAGAAATTATTATTGGCAATGAAACACCCGCTGAAAAATATATTCGCTCACTTACGAGCTTTAACAATGGCCAGCCTTATAAAGCAACGGAGGTTTCTGATTATAACCTAGCGTTGTCAAGCACGCCTTATTTTTCCAGTGTCAGGGTTTATGCCGATATTGCAAACCGTAAAGAACAACGTGTTCCCGTAAAAGTAGATGTCCTTCATAAACCAGCAAATAGTTATGAAGTTGGTGGTGGCTATAGCACTGACCTTGGCCCAAAAGTGCGCTTTAAATGGACAAAGCCTTGGATCACAAGTGATGGTCACTATTTAGAAAGTAATCTGAATGTGTCACAAAGACAACAAGATATATCGCTCGGTTACACCGTGCCAGTTGATGATCCCAATGATGACTTATGGCGCTTTTCTGTGGGTTATAAGTTAGAAGATGAGCTGACAAACGATGTTTATAGTAAAATTTTAACAGGCCAAATACAACGGCAATGGTTAACCGACGATGATTGGGTACGCACCGCCTTTATTCGACGTGATCGTGAAACTTATCGTATCGGTGATGAAGAGCAAAGCTCAAAAATGTTGATGCCTGGCATAAGTTACGCAAAAAAAGAGACTGAAGGTGGCACAACTCCTTACGAAGGCTACCAATGGTTGATCTCTGCCGAGTTTGGCTTAAAGGATATGTTCTCGACCACCAATATTATACGTTTACAATTGCAAAATGCATGGTTAACGACAGTGGCTGATCGCCATTTATTTTTCTTGCGTGCTAATTTAGGGGCCATGTTAGTGGATGATATAGACAATGTGCCTTTTTCACTTCGGTTTTATGCTGGTGGTGATCAAAGCGTGCGTGGCTTTGCGTATCAGTCGATTTCACCTGAGGATGAAAATGGGCGCTTGATTGGTGGTAAATATTTAATGTCAGGGACCATGGAGTATAACTATCAGTTTGCTAAAAACTGGCGCGCAGCTTTGTTTGTTGACAGCGGTACAGCAACCAATGATTTTAGTGATCGAGTCGAGGTCGGTGCTGGTTTTGGTTTGCGTTATTTAACGCCTGTTGGACCAATTCGTATAGACCATGCTTGGGGAGTAACAAAAGAGAGTAAAAGTACGCGTTTAAGTATTACCATAGGGCCTGAAATTTAATATGAAGTTTAAAAAAATAATCTCAGTACTCACGGTAACACTTTTAAGCATTGGCGTTTTACTTTTTTGTTTGTTATTCACCGCACCTGGTAATCACTTTATTGCATACTCAGCTAATAAGTTGGTGGATGGCTTAGAGATTAAGTTACCTTCAGGCCGTTTTTTATATAATGATCCGTTTGATGTGCGTTATGAAAACCAAGCTATCAAGCTCTATGCTAAACAGCTCAAAGTTGATCTTTTTTGGTGGGGGTGCGATGGCATCTGCCTTGATAATATTAGTGCACTGAACATTGATGTAAATGTTAAAAGCAAACAAGCAGTAGCGGGGCAACAACCACAATCTGCTCAAGAGCAATTACAAGAAGATGCTTCACTCGTCGCAGAGCAAATCACATTACCGCTGAAAGTAACCGTTAAGCGTATTGCAATTAACCAATTAACTTTAGCGCACCCAAGTGCTGATGTGACTATTGAAAAGCTAAACCTTTCTGCTGTTGCCGAGCTATCTGATATTCTCGTTGATGCGCTGAAAATTAATACTGTTACAGTGCAACTTCATGAAGTCAAAGAGCAGCCCAAAAGCCAACCATTAACGGTACTGCCTGCATTACCCACTCTGGACTTAACTTTACCCCTTGATATACAACTTAATACTTTAAATATCAGTAAAGTAGCGGTGACACCGGTCGCATCCGAAAGTGCTGAAGTCATTAACAATATCGCCCTCTCAGCGACTGCGAAAGGTCATGAAGTGAGAGTTGAAAAGCTTGACGCACAATACAATGATTGGCAGTTAAATACTGATTTATTTGCTGAACTCAATGCGGATAACTCAGTGCAAGGCCATGTTGCTCTCACTCACCCTAGTCATCAGTTAACGCTTGAGCTAACAGGGTCGTTAGCTGATTTAAAAATGACGTTGTTAACACAAGGACAGTACCCTTTAAAAGTGGATGCGCAAGTCAATCTACAAAAAGATAACTTTCCATTTAGTTTAACCGGCCGTGTTGATACGTGGTCGCTTGATGCAGGCGCTGAACAACTCAATATTTCAAAGCTAGATTTACATGGGCAAGGGCATGCAAACGACTATAAAGTTAAAGTTGATTTAATTAGCCAACTTGGCGCATATCCTCAGGTGTCAGTTAGTAGCCAATTGCAAGGAAGTTTAACAAAGGCAAACCTCGATCAGCTAAAGTTAAATGCTAATGAAAGCCAAGCAATTATTCACGCATCGGTTGATTGGTCAAAAGGTGTAAATACTGAATTTAACGGCAAACTTGAACACTTAAAAGCACAGTATTTAACTGATGCTATGAGTAGTGATTTATCAGGTGGTTTCAAAGGATCATTTGGTTTAACTGGTACTGACTGGCAGTTGGCAGTCGAGAATACCACAATTAATGGTACCGTAAACGATGTACCTGTAAGTCTAGAATCAGACTTTAAACTTGATAGCAGCCTGCATGCAAGTTTTGAAAAACTGCAATTAAAAAGTGGCCGTAATGAGCTTGCTCTATCAGGCCAAGTTGATGACAGCTGGCGTGTTGATGGCAAGCTACGCTTAGATGCCGCCGACCAAGAAATTTTACCTATGCAGGGCAAAGGGAATGCAGACTTAGTTATTCGTGGCGAGCGTTTAGCCCCTGTGGTTGATTTAAATTTAGCTCTTAATACCTTGAGCTATCAAGATCTTCAAATTGATGGATTAACACTTAAAGGTCAGTTCGACTATGCTGCCGACTGGCAAACAGATATATCGCTTGTTCTGGATTCTGCAACCATGGCAGAGCATAAGATTAATCAGGCTGAGTTAAATATAGCAGGTGACAAGGTTGATCATCACCTGCGGCTGCTTTTAGATGCGGACCAAGGAAAAGCATCTCTGGATATTAATGGGCAACTTAAAAAAGACAAATGGCAAGGTAGTTTAAGTAATATTTTAATTACCGATAATCATATACGTTTAACCACAGATAAAGCGATTAAAGCACATGTTGATATAAATACGCTCGACTTTAATATTGCTGATCATTGTTGGCAAAGTGCAAGCTCAAAGCTTTGTGTTAATACACTTCAGCAGACTAAGCAGTTTGGTCAGCTAAATGCGCAGTTAGCTGCGTTATCACTCCCAGAGTTTAACCGATTTATACCTGAAAATATTAAGGTCAACGGTTCAGCAAACGGCGAATTTGTGGCTAATTGGGCTGATGGTGCGCTTAAAACAATGCGTGCCAATATTAGCACCAGCGAACTTGTAGCTACACTGATAGATGATGCAAATGTGTATAAACTGCCTATTGAAGAGCTTAACTTGTCGGCGATGAGTGATGCCAGTATTGGCAAATTAGAGGCAACACTTGATTCTTCTGTACTTGGTAAAGTGACGTCACACATTAATATCGACGATATACAAGCTAATCAAAATTTATCCGGCGAGCTAGAAATTGACAAGATCTTGCTGACAAATATTCAGCCATTTATTGGTTCGCTTGAGCAACTAAGCGGAGAAATTAGAGGCAAGCTGAACGTTGCAGGCACATTGAAAGAACCCTTGCTAAATGGTGAGTTAAATGTCGAGCGAGTTAACTTAGATGGTGCGACTTTACCTGTTTCACTGCAAGATTCGCACGTTAACATTGCATTTAATAATCAAAGCGCAGAGATCACAGGCAAGCTGAAAGACGCAGAGGGTGGTTCACTCAATTTGTCGGGTGATATTGATTGGCAAGCTGAGTTGCCGGATGTGAATGTGAAGCTGGAGGGGAGTGAGTTTTTCGTTCGTGCGCAGCAAGATGTCACATTTAAGGTCTCGCCAGACATTACGATGTCATTAAAAAATCGTGCATTTAATTTAGAGGGGCAGGTTGTCGTGCCATGGGGCAGAATTGAAATAGAAGAGCTTCCCGAAGGTGCCGTGCAAGTGAGTGATGATGAAGTCATTGTAGATATAGAGCAGCAAAAAACGGAAAAAGCCCCGTTTGATTACGCTATTAATTTGAAGCTTTTAGTGGAGAATGATGTACGTATCGATTCATTTGGCCTCAAATCAAAAGTAGCAGGCGATATAAATATTAGTATGGATCAAACCACTCCTATGATTGCAACGGGTGAGTTAAATCTAATCGAAGGTACTTATCGTGCATTTGGTCAAGATTTACAAATTCGTACAGGGCAGGTTGGCTTCAGTGGTTCGATTGATAAACCTTATCTCAATATTAAAGCAATTAGAAATCCAGAAAACACCTCAAATGGGGTTATTGCGGGGATCACTTTAACGGGGAATGTTGAGCAGCCCTCTTTGAAAGTTTATTCAGAACCTGCCATGGACCAAGCACAAGCACTGGCGTACCTATTGAATGGTCAACCGTTAGATGAAGGCGACAGCTCAACGGATGCGATGCTTACACAACTTTTACTAGCCCAAGGGGTTAACCGTAGTGAAGGGGTTGTTTCTAAAATAGGAGAAAGCTTTGGTTTATCTGACGTCAGCTTGAGTTCAAAGGGGAGTGGCGATGATACGAAAGTAGAAATTTCAGGTTACCTGACCCCAGGTATACAAGTTAAATACAGTGTGGGAATTTTTGATTCGTTAAGTGAAGTGGCTGTGCGTTACCAACTGTTGTCACAACTGTACATTGAAGTAACCAGTGGGCTCTATCAAAATGTTGATATTCTCTATAAGTTTGATTGGGACTAATACAAGTTAGAATTTCCGTACACTTTTACTTGCGTAATAAAGCAGAAGTTAATAGGCTGAGTTGTCAACAACTTAAAAGATAATAACAATGAAACTAACTCTATTAACGGTGTGTTTTAGCACACTTTTACCTGTCTCTTTACACGCTGCTGAGCAAGTTGAAAAGCGCTCGGCAGCGGATATTATTAAAACGGCTGATAAGTCACAGTGGCGAACAGTATCAGCAAACAACATTCTTAAACTCACCTTACCAACTGGGGCGGCGTATATAGAGTTAAACGAAATGCTCGCCCCAAAGCACGCAGAAAATATGAAACTGCTCGCCAGAGAAGGTTTTTATAAAGGCTTGAATGTCTACCGCTTTGTTGAAGGTTTTGTCGCGCAAGGGGGAGATTCAAGCGAAACAAAAACACCCAAAACAGCAAAAACAGCTCTTCCCGCCGAATTTTATTACCAAACAAAAAAACCGTTATCCATTACTCAGCTTCAAGACCCTGACGGCTATGCCACAAAAACAGGCTTTTTAAATGGTTTTGCCGTTGCTCAGAATGAAGCGCAAACACAAACTTGGCAGACTCATTGTCCTGGTATTTTTGCGATGGCACGCGATAATGATATCAATAGCGGCGGAACCGAATTTTATGTAACGATAGGTAACGCGCAGCGTTATTTAGACCGAAACACAACGGTGTTTGGTCGTGTTCTGGAAGGGATGGAGCATTTTAACTTGTTGAGTCGAACGCCCACAAAAGGTGAAGTATTTAATCCGATCACTGACATGCAAGTGTTAGCTGATATTAGTGAGGAAGATACAAGCCAGTTTAGAGTAATGAGAACTGACTCATCGTCATTTGTGGAATTGATTGAAGCGCGTAAAAACCGGATGGGCGAATGGTTTGTGCAAAGTGCAAATTATATTGATGTATGTGCCATGCCTATTCCTACAGAGCGAGTTAAATAACCCGCTATGCAAATTCTTTTGAGTGCGTTTAATTCTCGCGCGCTCAAGTAGTTTGGCTATAAATTGTTTGTTACAATACGCAGTCTACAAGTAGATAAATATAAGGGTATCGGGTGGTTAACCTAGGTCCGCTGTTCGGCGAATTAAAAACATGCTTACGCAAAGATCAATTCATCCTCAAAAAACGCCTGCATGGCATCAAAAAAATCAACGATGAAACAAAGCAAGCGAACATAGCGCAAAAAATCGCAGAAGATATTGCCCGTTCGCAACAACTGCGTGTTCAGCGGTTAGCAGCCATACCAACAGTAACTTACCCTGAACAGCTGCCTGTTAGCCAAAAGAAAGAGGATATTAAACAGGCGATTGCCAATAACCAAGTGGTGATCATTGCAGGTGAAACCGGCTCAGGTAAAACGACACAAATACCGAAAATGTGCTTAGAGCTAGGCCGTGGGGTTGAGGGTTATATTGGCCATACACAGCCGCGGCGTTTGGCAGCTCGTAGCGTTGCTAACCGTATCGCAGAAGAGATGCAATGCGAGCTTGGTCAGCAAGTCGGTTTTAAAATTCGTTTTAGTGATCAGGTTTCAGACAACAGTTATATCAAGTTGATGACCGATGGTATTTTATTGGCTGAAATCCAACAAGATCGTTATTTAAACCAATATGACACGATTATTATTGATGAGGCGCACGAGCGTAGCCTTAATATTGATTTTATTTTGGGTTATTTAAAGAACTTATTACCAAAACGCCCCGACCTCAAAGTCATTATTACCTCTGCCACTATCGATCCGGAACGATTCTCGAAACATTTTGATGACGCGCCGATAATTGAAGTATCGGGACGTACTTTCCCTGTGGAAGTGCGTTATCGCCCAACCACAGATATTAATAAAGATGAGATGGAAGCCGATGGCGACCAGTTGCAAGGTATTTTTGATGCCGTTGATGAGCTGTGTGAAGAAGGCCCCGGTGATATCCTAATTTTTATGAATGGTGAGCGTGAAATTCGCGATACAGCTGATGCGTTATCAAAGCGTAACTTAAAGGGCACCGACGTATTACCTTTATATTCGCGGCTCTCGAACGCCGAGCAAAACCGTATATTTGCTCCTCACTCTCGCCGCCACATTATTTTAGCGACAAATGTGGCCGAAACATCACTGACTGTACCTGGTATTCGTTATGTTATTGACCCAGGTACTGCACGAATTAGCCGTTACAGCTACCGTACTAAAGTACAACGCTTACCAATAGAGGCAATCTCACAAGCCAGTGCCAACCAGCGTAAGGGCCGTTGTGGTCGTATTGAAGCGGGCATTTGTATTCGCTTATACAGCGAAGATGATTTTAATTCACGACCAGAATTCACTGACCCAGAAATTTTACGTACTAATCTAGCCTCGGTTATTTTGCAAATGCTTGGTCTTGGCCTCGGGGACATGCAGCAGTTTCCGTTTGTACAAGCGCCAGACAGTCGTAACATCAATGATGGTTTAACCTTACTCGAAGAACTTGAAGCAGTTAAACCCGCTAAGCGCCATAAACAAACAGAATTAACTAAATCAGGACGTAGTTTAACTCGGTTACCTGTCGACCCCCGTTTAGCAAAAATGGTGCTTACAGCGGATGGGCTTGGCGCTCTTCGCGAAGTAATTATTATTGTTGCGGCACTGTCAATCCAAGACCCACGTGAGCGACCGCAAGAAAAGCGTGGCGCAGCCGATGAAAAACATGGCCGTTTTGATGATCCTGACTCAGACTTTATTGCATTTTTAAATCTGTGGAATTACCTTGAAGAGCAGCAAAGTGAGTTAAGCAATAGTCAATTCAGAAAGCTGTGCCAAAAAGACTTTTTAGCTTATATGCGTATTCGTGAGTGGCAAGATATTGTTTATCAGCTTTCTACTGTGTGTAATGAAATGGGCATGAAAGCCACGACGAACGTAGCTGACAGCGATCGTATTCATCAGTCGCTATTAAGCGGTATGCTAAGTCATATTGGCTTTAAAGACGAAAAACAAGTGTACAAAGGTGCACGTAATAGTCAGTTCCATATTTTTCCGGGTTCAGCGTTATTTAAAAAGAGTCCTAAGTGGATTATGGCTGCAGAGCTGGTGGAAACAAGTAAGCTCTACGCCCGTATCAATGCCCGTATCGACCTGAAATGGGTTGAGGGCTTTGCGCAGCATTTAGTCAAGCGCAGCTACAGTGAGCCACATTGGGAGAAAAAACCAGGGGCTGTTATCGCCTTTGAGCAGCAAACATTATATGGTCTGCTCATTGTTAATAAACGCCGCTGCGTATACAGCAACATTGATCCTAAAGTCAGCAGAGAGCTGTTTATTCGCAGCGCTTTAGTTGAACAAGAACTCGGTCAAAATGAAGGCTTTTTACAGTACAACCAAGAGCTTATTGACGATATTCAGGTACTAGAGAATAAGTCTCGCCGTCGCGATATTCTCGTTGATGAGCAAACCCTGTATGAGTTTTACGACAAAAAGATTCCTGCGGATGTAAATAATCGTGCAGCGTTTAATAAATGGTGGAAGGGACAAAAGCAAAAAGATATACGCTTTTTGCATATGTCACGTGATGAGCTAATGCAGCATGGCGCTGATCATGTCACCGAGTTTGATTACCCTGATACATGGCAACAAGATAATTTATTATTGCCGCTGACTTATCATTTTGATCCAGGGCAAGCGGTTGATGGTGTAGCGGTTCAAATTCCTGTTGCGTTACTTAATCAAGTTCAAGAAATCGGCTTTGATTGGCATATCCCTGCGTTTAGACATGAACTTATTTGCGCATTAATTAAGTCATTGCCAAAAACACTACGCCGTAATTTTGTACCAGCCCCAAACTACGCCGATGCTGTACTTGCGGCAATTGAGCCAATGCAGGGCAATTTACTGGATGCCATAAGTACGCGTTTATTGCGTATGACAGGGGTGCGCGTTGACCCTGATGCCTGGGACTTAACAACGCTCGCGCCACATTTACGTTTACAGTTTGAAGTACGTGATGAACACGATAAGTTACTTGCTCGTGGACTAAATTTAGAAAAGCTGAAAGCGCAGCTTCAAGGTAAAGTAACCGATACCTTATCGAAAGTAGCTGATAAAGGCATAGAGAAGACGGACTTAACACAGTGGAGCTTTGGTGAATTACCTTCTTCCTATGTTAAAAAGCAAGGTCAATATGAAATCAAGGCGTTTCCTGCTTTGGTTGATAAAAAAGACTCCGCAGCCGTTGAGTTGTTCGATAACGAACAAAAAGCACAACAAGCCCATCAACAAGGCTTGCGTCGTTTAGTGCTTTTAAATGTGCCATCTCCGATTAAATACTTACAACAAAACCTACCAAATAAGTCGAAACTTGGTTTGTACTTTAATCCGTTTGGTAAGGTCAATGATTTAATTGATGACTGTATTGCGGCCGCTGTTGATAGCTTACTAATTAAGTACGGCAATATTCGTACTGAGCAGGCGTTTGAACAAGCCAAGGAGAAAATTCGTGGTGAGCTTGGCGACACGGTTGTAGAAATTGCCACGCAGGTTGAACAAGTGTTAAGTATTGCTCATGGACTTAATAAGCGCATGAAAGGGCGTGTTGATTTAACCATGATCACAGCGCATGGTGATATTAAAGCACAGCTACAAAGCCTCGTTTTCAAGGGATTCGTTAGTCAACATGGCGCAGCTAAAATGACGGACTTAATTCGATATTTGAAAGCAATAGAGCGACGTTTAGAGAAATTGCCCGTTGATCCTAATCGTGATCGTTTGTGTGTTCTTGAGCTTGAAAAAGTGGCTGAGCAATATCAAAAACTCGCTAATAAAATTCCAAAGGGGATGCCAATACCACAAGAGATTGTAACGCTTTTTTGGATGCAACAAGAATTACGCGTTTCTTTATTTGCACAAACATTAGGGACGCCTTATCCTGTATCTGCAAAGCGAGTTTTAAACGCAATTAAAGAATCTGAGTTATAATTCATTATAGGCGTGTATGTGCAATAAAGTTTGCTTTATTGCACGTATAAACCACAGACATTAACTAAGGAGGTCATGTGGGCATTGAAAAGGAAAAACCGATTGCTGTTCCCGAGCGCTCACAAAGAAAGCAACAGCTTGAAATTTTAGTTGTGGATGATGAGTATTTTAATTTCGAAATGCTCAAAGCATCACTGGGCCTCGAGTTTTCTTTAAGCTATGCAAACTCAGGCACGACCTGTTTATCATCTGCTATTGCTGATCCGCCCGATGCAATTCTATTAGATGTCTGTATGCCAGGGCTGGATGGCTATGATACATGTCGGCTATTAAAAAACACACCAGAAACGGAGCAAATTCCAGTGGTTATGGTGTCAGGTTTAGAGTCAGAGCTTGAGCAAAAAGCAGGCTTTGAGGCTGGTTGCGACGCTTATGTGGTAAAACCTTTCTCTGTGAAAACACTCATTGAGAAAATAAAAACAGTGGTTTAGGAAGGATTATTTATGTTTCATGATGAAAAACGCGATTTTAGACGTATGCAAATCCACACACCCGCAAAACTCATCCCTTTAGAAAGTGGGAGTGAAATAGAGGCAACATGTACAGATTTAAGTGCCACAGGACTTGCAGTCAACCTTGATGACGTAGTGGAAGTAGGTTGCATGTTCCGCGTACTTATTGCTTCAACGAGCACGTCAATCACATCATTTGATGCAACAGCCAAAGTTATTAGAGCAACCAAGGAGCCAGATGGCTCCTTGAGTGCAGGGCTTGAAATTATCAGTTTTAACTAGTGCCTAGTAAACTTTACATATCAAGCCTTTTAGATAAAAACCTTCTGGGTAGCTGCCAGCAATAGGGTGGTCAGCTGCTTGGTTTAATCGCTCCATGATGAGCAGCTCTTTTCCTGCATCGAGGGCTGCATCAGCCACGACTTTTTGAAATAAATTCTGTTCCATTAAACCAGAGCACGAGAAAGTGAGTAATGTTCCACCTGGTTTTAGAATTTGCATCGCAATCATATTGATATCTTTATAACCACGACATGCACCGGTTAGCTGTGCTTTATTATCGGCGAATTTAGGTGGATCCATTACAATGGTATCAAATAGTTTACCTTCATCACGGTATTGGCGTAGTAACTTAAAGACATCTTGCTTAACAAAGTCGACCTTATTTAGATCAAGGTTGTTATGCTCTACATTACGCTTAGCTGTATCAAGTGCAGGTTGTGATACATCAACATTGGTCACATGTTTACAGCCGCCTCGTAAGGCATAGAGCGAAAATGTGCCCGTGTAGCTAAAGCAGTTGAGAACGGTTTTATCTTTAGAAAAGCGTTCAAGGGCTGCACGGCTATCACGTTGATCTAGGTAAAAGCCTGTTTTATGACCTTCTAAAATATCTACTTCAAGCTTTAGTCCATTCTCTTCGATGAGCACAGGCTCAGTCGGGGGGTTACCCCAAAGCACGCCTTTTATTGGATCTAACCCTTCTTTAGTGCGCACGTCTACATCAGAACGCTCGTAGATATCAGAACCTGGAAAAATAGTCATTAACGCTGCTACAATCTCGCCTTTATGACGCTCAGCACCTGCACTCAGTAATTGGCATACTAGTACGTTATCAAATTTGTCGATGGTGATACCAGGTAGATAATCAGACTCAGCAGCACATAAACGAAAGCCTGTTAGGCCACCTTCGCTGATCACTTGCTGGCGTGCATCATAAGCACGGCGAAGACGTTTTTCGAAGAAGGCTTGGTCTATAACTTCGTGTTGGTCAAAGCTCCACACACGTGCGCGTATTTGTGATTGTGGGCTATATGCTGCTATTGCGAGAAATTTACCGTCATTATCATAAATAGTAACCGTATCGCCTAGCCCTGGTTTACCTTTTACTTTTTTGATGGCTTTAGAGAACACCCAAGGGTGCTTTCTTTTTAATGATTTTTCTCGTCCAGCTTGTAGGTAAATAGCAGATGACATAGGGATTCTCGCGTCAAATAAAAGGGGGCATAGTTTAATGAAGCACCGGCAAACATACAATGAATGTTTTGAACAAATCCAGTAACCACGGTAAAGTAAGCATAATTTCAATCAGTTAATGGTAACAGCCGCTTTATGCAGCCAAAAATAGACTTTGCAGAACTGGAAACTCAATGTCGAGATTTTATTCTATCTTTACTCCATGCCGATGTGGCACACGATATTAGCCACATTGAGCGAGTGGTGCGAGTTGCAAAACAGTTATGCATTGCTGAAAAGGCCTGTATGGAGATTGTTCTACCGGCTGCATGGTTACATGATTGTGTAGCGGTGGCAAAAAATCACCCTGATCGCTCAAAAGCATCGACCATGGCGGCGGATAAAGCGTTAAGCTTTCTCAGCTCGATAAATTACCCAGAGCAATATTTCAATGCGATTCACCATGCTATAGCGGCACATAGTTTTAGCGCAAATATTGCTGTTCAAAGTGTTGAGGCACAAATAGTACAAGATGCAGATCGAATGGACGCACTCGGTGCTATTGGCGTTAGCCGCTGTATGAAAGTGGGCGGCTCTATTGGCCGCTATCTTTACCATAAAGATGATCCATTTTGTTTAAATCGCGAGCCAGACGATGGCAAATATACCCTAGATCACTTTTTTATAAAGCTATTACACATCAGTGAGAGCATGAATACCCCCTCCGCGAAAGATGAAGCGAATAGACGTACAGAGTATATGCAGGCCTTTTTAGAGCAGCTTAAATCAGAGATTGGAGAATGACAATGGCAGTTCCTTTGCTAAACGGGGTGGATCATTGCCACTTAAATGTTGATGATTTGGCGCAAGCTGTGACATGGTATCGAGATGTGTTGGGTTTTTCTGTGGTACCAGAGCTTGCGTTTTGGGATGAGGGAAAAGGCCCATTAACGCTTGAAGATCAAGCAAAAACGATTCGTCTGGCGTTATTTGAAGCATCAGGAAACAGTAAAGGCATTGCTTTTAGTGTAAACGCGGCGCAATTTCTAGCATGGCTTTCGCATTTATCAAAGTTCGATATTAAAACGGTGATTGCTGATCATGACGTGACTTACTCTATGTACTTTAAAGACTGTGCTGGCAACAGCCATGAAATCACCTCTCATGATTACGAGGGGATTAAAAAAGGTCTTGAATAAGACCTTTAAACCGCTTTTTAGCGAGAATAAGTACTTTTAATTTCGATGATAGAATCAATTTGACCAATAAATAAATCGATGAGTTGTGGGTCAAAGTGTTTGCCTGATTCAGCTTTTAGTAGCTCTACCGCTTTTTCAACTGGCCAAGCGTCTTTATAAGGGCGCACAGAGGTAAGTGCATCAAATACATCAGCAATACTCACTATTCGACCTTCAATACTGATCTCTTCGCCTTTTAAACCATACGGATAACCTGTTCCGTCCCATTTTTCGTGGTGCTCAAGAGCAAGCTTGTGCGCGAGTTGTAACAGGGGAGAGGGTGAGTCTTCAAGTATTTTTGCACCAATGATCGCATGTTGTTTCATATGCTCAAACTCTGTGGCATCTAAACGACCTGGCTTTAACAGTATCGAATCAGGGATACCAATTTTCCCTACATCATGCATGGGAGCTGCTTGCCTTAACTGCTCTGCTTGGTATTCGCTCATGCCATATGCTAATGCGAGGACTTTACTATAACGACTCATACGAGCAATGTGCTCACCCGTGTCGGTATCTTTATATTCGGCAGCACGACCCAGACGATTAATAAGATCAATATGCGCTAATTGAAGTTGTTCAGCTTGAATAAGTGATAAGTGTGTTTTAACGCGTGCACGCACAATTGCAGGGCTAATTGGCTTGGTGATGTAATCAACTGCACCTAACGCAAACCCTTCAGACTCGTCTTGCTCGTGTGCAAGTGCAGTCACAAAAATAACAGGAATATGTGCAGTGTGTTGATTAGACTTTAAAACCTTACATACTTCAAAACCATTCATATCAGGCATCATGATATCGAGTAAAATAAGTTTGGGTGGTTCATTTTCAATGAGTTGTAAGGCTAATTCACCCGATTTAGCAAATGACAACCTGTAATCATTGCCAAGAACTTCACGCATCACTTTTAAATTTGCAGGTTCATCGTCCACGACGAGAATTCTTTCACGTTCGGAAATGTGGCTCATGATAACTCCTTATGTTCAGTGATACTCTGTTTTAAATTCGCTAATACAGTGTTGGCTGCATCAAAGTCGAAATTATCGAAGTGTTTGCAAATGTCAGCAACGGTTTCTTTATACCTGTGCGGTGCAAGAGCGTACACTTGACTAAGTAGCTCATCATCTATTTCAGCATGCTGTGCTTGCGTTTGTAATGTGTCAATCAAAGGTAAAAAATCATCGATAGCTACTTCATCATCTAATTGATTATCAGTGTTATCATCCTTCGTTTGTTCAACCATTGCCAACAGGGTATGCCATTCTGTTTCGCATGCAGCTAATTGTGATTGAGCTTGGCTATGATCTATTGTTTTTTCTACTTGAGACAGTAAATATACTAGGTTCGTTAATGTTAAGTTCCCTGCAACACCTTTTAAAGTGTGCAAAATCATTTGCCGCTCTTTTTTATCCAGTGTGCCTTCTTTTAAACGTAGAACACTGTTTTTATGGTTAGCAAGGAATGCACTTATTTCAGTATTGAGTTTTTCCTTGCTGCCCCACATTTGAATGCCTTTCGCGTAATTAATATGCTGTTTTTCTAGTTGTGTACTTTGATTTGAAATTGCCTTGATCTCAAGGCCAAGTACCTTGGCTATTTCGTGATTTACTTGTTGAATATCGACAGGTTTATTTGCAAAACCGTTCATGCCTGCCTGTTTAGCCGTTAGCTTATCTTGCTGTAAAACGCTGGCTGTGAGGGCGATTATCGGTGTCTTTTTATGCTGTTTTTGTTGTTCAATGTCGCGAATTCTTTTAGTGGCAGTGATGCCGTCACATTCAGGCATATGAATATCCATTAAAATGACATCAAAATCCTGCTGCAAAAATAGCTCAATAGCTGCTAAACCATCACTGGCAGTGGTGACGGTATGTCCTGACTGAGAGAGCAAAATATTAAGTAACTCAACATTTTGTTCTATATCATCAACCACCATTATACGTAGTGGCGGTAGCGTAAACGGGTTGTTACTCAGGTTATCTACTTTATCAATGTCACCTTCGCTCAGTGCAAGGGTAAAGAAGAAACAACTTCCTTTTCCTTCTGTGCTAACAGCATTTATCGTTCCGCCCATAAGCTCGACGAGCTGCTTACTGATTGTTGTGCCAAGGCCTGTCCCACCAAAACGACGGGTCATAGTGCCATCTGCTTGTTCAAATGGCTGAAATATTGCCTTTAGTCGGCTTTTTGCGATGCCGATACCGGTATCTTGAACCTCAAAAAACAGGTGCTCATTTTGAGTTTTACTAACACTAATAGTAACAGAACCTGATTCTGTAAATTTGATAGCATTGCCTATAAGGTTATTTAAAACTTGGCGTAAACGAGCTTCATCACCTAAGTAGACCGGCGCAATATTATCCGCAATTCTTAAATCAAGTAGCAGGTTTTTCCTTTTTGCCTCAAGCCAAAAAGTTGAAACAATATTGTCGAGTAGGGCTTGCAGATTGAAATGTTCGTAGTGTATGTCAAGTTTGCCTTTTTCTAGCTTGGCTGAATCGAGTACATCATTGAGTAAATGTAACAACGAACGTGCTGAGCTATTTACGGTCACAATATGTTTTTGCTGCTCTTTATTAAGTGGACTGTCCATTAATATATCGCTAAAACCGATAATTGCGTTCATCGGTGTGCGGATCTCATGGCTCATATTTGCCATGAAAGATTGCTTGGCTTGGGCAGCGGCTTCTGCTTCATGTTTCGCTTGCATAAGGGATTCTTCATACTCATGGCGATCTGTAATGTCTACCAGTACACCATCAATCCACTTTTCATCAGCATCGGCGGTTTCGTTGATAGAGCCTTGATCTAGAACCCACACTGTTTTACCACTGCGGTGACGAATACGATATTCAACAGCGTATTGATTATTCTTAGCAATAGCCTCGGCCATTACTTCTGAAATATGAGCTTCGTCGTCTTTATTGATGATGTCTGAAAAAGTGATGGCTTGAGATACAAACTCTTGGTGGCTATAACCTGTTAAGTCCATAACTCTTGGACTTATAAACAACATACTCCAATGATCGTCTAATAAACAGCGAAAAACAGCGCCAGGTGTGTTATTCATTAATGTGCGATATTGCTGTTCTTTTTCCTCTAAACTCTTTTGTAGCGCGCGCTGCTCTGTTAAGTCGGTTATGAAGCCTACGAATAATGTTTCTGCATCAGGTTGCTTAGCTTCGCCAAGGCCCAAGCGAATTGGAAATTGGTGGCCATCTTTATGTTTTGCGCATACCTCTCGATTTACGCCGATAACTTTTTTCAATTCATGATTTGCGCTGTTAGATAAAAAGCCATCATGTTGATTGGCAATGTCGTCATTCATGAGCATTTTAACATTTTTGCCTAGTACCTCTTCTTGGTTCCAACCGAAAATGCTCTCTGCCGACTTATTAAAGCTCAAGATAGTGCCTTTAATATCTATGGTGACAATACCATCTATAGCGGTACTCAATATGGCATCTAAGCGAGACTCCTCTGCTGATTTTTCAGCTAACAGCATACGATAACGGATCATACCGTTAATAATTCCGACGATAGCGGTGAGTAACACGGTTGCAAATGAAACACTCACGGCAATGAAAATCAGATGCGAGTTATCTTGGTTTTCAGAAAGGAAGGGCGAGGTTGCGACAAACCGTGTGGCAGCCATTCCCATATAATGCATTCCCGCAACGGCTAAGCCTAAAATGATGGCGCAGATGACACGGTTTTGTAATTGACTGAGACGCTTAACATGATCTCTTAAATGAAAACGAGCATACAAACCAATAAAAGAGAGTAGCACAGCAACAACGATAGAGGCAGCAAACCATAGTGGATCGTAACGAAGTAAAGGGCTTAATTCCATTGCTGCCATACCAGTGTAATGCATCGTGCCGATGCCAGCACCTAACAGTACAGAACTTATCAGTAGCTTTACGGTATGAGGAATATGACTGGCAGCTTTGTTACGTAAAAAAGACATACCCGTGTAACAGGTTAAAAAGGCAGGTACAAATGAGAAGAAGGTGAGCCCAGGGGAGTAGCTTATTTTAGTACACAGCGAAAAAGCCAGCATACCAATGAAATGCATACTCCAGATACCACCCGAGAGTATTAATGCGCTGGTTGCATTACTTAGCTTTTTATAGGAGTCAAAGCGGGTTCTGTCTGCTAGATCAATTAAGTGAAGTGAAAAATAAGCGGCAAATATAGCCGTTGCGATTGAGAGGATGACTAAACTCGGGTCATACACACCACTAATAATTAAGTTTGGATTTTGGTCAGTAATAAAAAATTTCGCTAGCATAATAACTCAATATCGCTGCATATCATTATAGTCTAATACAAATCTACATGAATTTAGAGAAAAACCTACTATGTGAGTACGTAGGTTTGATTTCATTAGCTATATTTAATTAACAGTTGTGTAGTTATAGGTCCTTTATGCGTAGAACTGAGCAGACATTAGTAGAACAAATGCACATAAACGATGTTGAAATTCAGCATCGAATGAGCCTTCTTGGCCTCACCCCGCAGAGCCTAAAGTCTTTGAGTAATTATAAAGCGGTGATTGAGTCATCAATTGAGAATATGGTTAATGAGTTTTACCAAAAACAAACCGAAGTCGACGAAATATCTTTACTGATTGGTGATGCGGATACACTGACTAGGCTAAGAGATGCACAGCGACAATACATTATTGATTTATTTTGTGGACGCTATGAACACGAGTATGTAAATAACCGACTGCGTATTGGTATGGTGCATAAACGGATTGGTGTTGAACCTAAGCTATACCTTTCGGCAGTGTGTACGCTCAAAGAAATAATTTTTGAGGTTTTGCGAACAACAATAATTGATCAAGCTGAGCTTAGTCTAACATTGCAAACAGTTGATAAATTGATTTACTTTGATACCACGCTGGTTTTCGATACTTACATTGATAGCCTTGTCGGTGAAATAGAAAATGCAAAACGTCGTACCGAGGTTTATGCTAAAGGGCTAGAAGAAAAGGTGGCACAGCGCACACAAGAGCTTGAAAAATTAGCGAAATTAGATCCTTTAACCAATTTATATAATCGTAGAGTAATGCAAGAGCTGTTACAGCGAGACCTCGCAAGAGCCAGACGACATAAACTACCTTTAACCATTGTGTATTTTGATTTAGATAACTTTAAGGCAGTAAATGATACTCAAGGCCATCTAAAAGGGGACGAAGTGCTGAAATATATAGGACAATATCTTCATGAAAATATTAGGGAAATCGATATTCCATGCCGCTATGGCGGAGATGAGTTTTGTATGATTTTACCTGACTGTGAAATACAAAATGCAATTATCATTTGCGATAAGCTAATAGCATCATTCGAAGCCCGTTATCCAGAACTTCATTTAAGTTTTGGTTTGGTTGCTGCCCCTCTCGATAGCACGGTTGATGCCGAGGAGCTAATTAATCGTGCAGACAAAAAAATGTATGAAGCAAAAAAACATCAAGGCTCGTTTATCGTTCACTAGCGCGTCATACGTTTTACAAATACCACCACAAACAATGCAAGAGAAAAGCTACCACAAAATGCTTCAATAGCCGCTATAAGTCTTGAAAGGCCAATAGGCGTGATGTCTCCATAGCCTAAGGTGGTAAAGGTAACGACACTAAAATAAATACTATTTAAAAGTGCTGATAAATTTTGTGAAAAGGAATTATCAAAGTTTAATTGCAAAACAGTATTGTCATAGCTCACGCCAAATAAAAAATAACAAATAGCACAACAGACTATCAGTGATAAGCTAAAGCGAATTACATTTTCAGGCTTCTCGCCATACCCACATAACATATCAATAAAGCTGGAGGTAATTTGCTTTGTAGAACCTTTGGGGTACTGTGCATGTCTCATGCGAAGTTCTTTATAAGTAAAGTTACCTGCGAGTTCAAAAAGGCCCTGATGTTCCGATGCTTTACGAAGATTTCGATAAATCTCTTCGGATTGTTCAAATAGATCATGTGCTTGACTATGTTGTTTATTTTTTCGCGCTTTAATTGCTTGCGATTCTTGTAATAACTTTTCTCCCAAATCAATATTATCGATGCGGCTATCGTTGAGTTTAACGCCAAGCAAGTTTGTGTCCTTCAAATCACAGTAATGCAGGCTCGCATTATGTAAATTTGCTTTCATGAGTGAGGCATTGGCAATTCTATTATTGAATAAATGTGCACCAGATAGGTTTGCTCGGTAAAAATTGCAGTAGGAGAGATCATAACCTTCTTCATCATCTTGCTTAATTAAGTTAAGCCCAGATAAGTTAGCTCTTTGTAATTGTAAGCCTTGTAATAACCCACCTTTTTTAGCGTAACGCTCCAATTTCTGCGTTAGTTCAAGCCCAGACTTATCAAATTTATTGTCGTGCCAAAAACAAAAGCCAGATCCCATATCAGTTTCTTGGCACTTTTTTCCTGTGGGAGAGGTATAACTACAACAGGGTTTATCAGGCATAAGAATGAAAACTTATTTGTTAGTCATATTTATAGATTAGCAGGTATTTTACAGGGTAAAATGTAATACCAAGATTTTATGCATTGAATTGGTTTATTTTTTGTTGGATTACACATTAAAACGCAGTAAACGTAGGAAAACAGTAGCGATTAAAGTAGCTCAGCAGCAGCTAACAGTCTACGCGCCGCACTTTGTACCACTAGGTGATATAGAGTCCTGGCTCGTATCTAAAAAAGACTGGGTACAAGCACAAATTGCTAAGCAAGCGTCACAAGCACAAATGCGGCAGTTGCCATTGGAAACGGGCGTAATAAACTTATTTAATCAACCGTTAGCAATTAAACTTAATAAAGGCAAAAGTAGTCACTGGCAACAAAATGAACGCTCAAGTGAGTTGAGCTTATCAGTGTCATCACGTGTAAAGAATACAGAGAGTAAATATTTGTCATTACTGGAAGACTTTTTACATCACAAGCTAGAGAGCTACCTTGAAATGCGTATTCACGACTACTGCTTAAAAATGCAGGAGGCCTTACCAGAACAGTTAAAAGTGCAACATTATAAACGTCGCTGGGGGAGCTGTAATCAACGTCGAGAGTTAACTTTCAACCTACACTTAGCCTGTGCGCCAACGTGGGTAATCGACTATGTAATTGTTCATGAACTTGCGCATTTAAAATATATGAATCACAGTTCTGTATTTTGGCAGCGTGTGAGTCGCTTTTACCCTGATTATAAAAAAGCAAGTCAGTGGTTAAAAGTAAACGGTAGTCAGTTACGATGGCAATGAGATAATAAAAAATAGATATAAAGAGAAGTCGTTTAGAAAAGTGGTGGAGGGAGCTGGATTCGAACCAGCGAAGGCTGAGCCGTCAGATTTACAGTCTGATCCCTTTGGCCGCTCGGGAACCCCTCCACACTAATTGTTATTGCATTTGGCCCCACTTAACTGAGCGTAGAAAAGTGGTGGAGGGAGCTGGATTCGAACCAGCGAAGGCTGAGCCGTCAGATTTACAGTCTGATCCCTTTGGCCGCTCGGGAACCCCTCCAATGCAACGGCGCTGATAATAGCAAACTGATTATTTAAGTAAAGAAAAAAACTAAAGAAAAATGGATTAATGCCGATAACTGATTAATCTTGAAACTATTCGGCTAAAGTCTATGCAAATTGATGGTTTGTTACTCAATGAGAGTCAACTTGATAATCGTCTTAATAAAAGTGTTCATGAGCAACGCAGTGGAGAATTTGCTCTACTATTGGCAATGCTCTCTCATGATGTGCTCGACTTTAGTCAGTTTCATCTCCCAAAATCAGAGTTAGCTAACACCCAAATATCCGAGCAAGCGCTACGTAATGAATTAGGAGCGGGACCAAAGCAAGCATTAGCACCAGAGCAATTTGATATGCTAATTGGCGAGCAAAATGCTTTCCGTCTTCTAAGTGGTGGGCTTACAGACATACGTTTACGTCAATGTTTAAACCCAGAACCACTGACAATTCGTGATGATAAATGCCATGTGCCGTTAAATGTCATTGATAATTGCGAACCTGCGGTTAGAAAGCGTCATTACACTAATAATAGTGTTACAGAGCGACCACAAATGGATGCAGCGGCTTTTTATGATGGCTTAAAAGACGAATCAATTCATCAGCCTTTGTACTTAGCGACAGCTTAAACAATTAATTCAATTGTCATAACTTTCTTGTACGCTACAATAGGTAATATAGATAAATTTAAGCGTATTATTAAAAACTACAGCTAATTTTAAATGTGCTTGTTATAATGCGACCTAGTGGCTTTATGCCATGACTATTGAATCAAGTTATTAGGACCATAATGAAAAAAACATTCACGCTTAACCATGAGAAAATCAAATATCCTCGTATGGTTGATGCAGCCAAACACGAAGTAAAAAAATACTTAAAACGTGAACGCAACAAAACACTTCCTGAAGGGGCTGATTATTGGGCGTTTGACTGTAAGTTTGGCGAATCTGCAGAAGATGCTCAGGTTGTGCATGTGGCAGAGATCAACAAATGCATTAGCGATATTGAAGCCAAAGGACTTATGACGTTTTATGTTGAAATCTTAGCGCGTCCTGCACAGCGACAATTACAAGAGTTTGACGAAGAGTAAACGTCAAACGAGCGAATCTAAGAGTGGGCCTTATGGCCCATTTTTATTGCCTAGCTATGGATTAGTATGCGCTGTTTTTTATTACTGCTCGTTATTTGCGGATGCCAAGTCCAAGCAAATACGATTTATGATGAGCTTCCTAGTAGCTTCAATAGCAATGAGCATTATGTTTTTTATTCTCATGGTTACATCGTCGAAGGTGAGCACATTCGTCCACGCCATCCAAAATATGGCACTTATGATTTTCCTGCAATTAAAAAAGCACTAGCAGATCCAGCCTATAACTTAATTGCATACCACCGAAAAAAAGGCACGGCCCCATTTTTATTTGCTAAAAAGCTAGCTGCTGATGTCGACATCTTATTAAATGCAGGTGTTCCTGAGTCGCATATTAGTCTAGTTGGTTTTTCACGGGGTGGGGCATTATCGATACTGGCAGCCAATGAACTTAAACGCACAAATATCAACTTAATTATATTAGCAGGGTGTGCCAGTTTAATTAAAAAGCATCCATCAGTTAGGGCATACGGTAAGGTTTACTCAATCTTTGAACGTTCAGATCAGGTTGGCTCTTGCCAATTTTTAATTGATAGGAGTGAAGCCACTAAGTTCGAAGAAATAAGCATTAATACAGGACTCTCTCATGGCGCATTTTATAAGCCAAAAGATGAGTGGGTGTTACCCGTTAAGAAATGGCTAAAGGATTAACGATGCCTAATATACTTTTTATTTTGATGTTCTGTATTTTTGGGACAAGCTTTACCACTTGGGCTGAACCCTATACTTTGCCGCGCACTAATACAGTTTTGCTAAAAGATAAACATACAGAAAACGAATACCCCATTACTATCAAACTGCCTCGTAGCTATCAAAAGCAAAACCAGAAACGTTACCCAGTGGTTTATCTGTTAGATGCCAATTACAATTTACCCATAGCCTCTGGTGCCAGCCGCTTTATGATGAATTCAGGCTCTATTGAAGAGGTAATTCTTGTTGCTGTTGGTTATCAAAAGGGCATATCTGGGCTCGATAGCCGAATTCATGATTACACACCGTTTGTTGATAAGACGTGGAAACGTGCTACAGGGGGCGCAAAGCAACATTTAAATTACTTAAAACAGACTGTTATCCCTTATATTAACGCACATTATCGAACTGGCACGCAAAAGACGCTTGTCGGTAATTCGTTAGGGGGCCTGTTTGCTGCTTATACCTTATTTACCGAGCCGACGCTTTTTTCAAGCTATATACTGGGCAGCCCATCAGTGTGGTTTAAAGAAAACTCAATATTAGCTATGGCTGTAAAACCAGCTACCAACACTACAAAAGTTTACATCGCAGTGGGTGAGCTTGAAGAGAGTGAAGGTGAAAAAATGGTTTCTGGTACTAAACAATTAGTAGATAAAATTAATAAGCAAAGTGGCGAACACGTGATGACAAATTTATTTGTTATTCCACATGCCCACCACGCAACGGCTTTCCCTACAACGGCCAGTCAAGGTTTAGATTGGCTATATAAAAAGTGATTAGCCATGATTTAAATTGCGTGACATTTTTTATATTTTTTGCCGCTACCGCAAGGGCATTCATCATTACGGCCAATTTTAATATCTGCAACGGGCGTTATATCACCATCTAGGTAACGCCATAGTCCATTTTCTATAATAAAACGCGATTTCTCGTGTAACTCACAATACAAGTTTTGGTAAAAGTAATTTGCTTTAAATTCTACAAAACCTTCTTGCTCGTTATATTCAGTATCTAAAACGCTTAGTTTGGTAAAACGACAGCTATTAGCAAAATCTTTGATTTCGCGAACCGAGTTAGCGGCTTGTTGGCTTTGTGCATAGGTACTAAATACATATTTTGCATCTTTTAGCGCGTAAGCACTAAAACGAGAACGCATAAGTTGCTGTGGAGTATCAGCTTGGCTTGCGCCTGTATGAAATGGCTGGCAGCAAAGCTCGTAAGTCAATTCGCTGCCACAAGGACAAAGGGAGTGTGTGAGTGATGTCATAACAACTTACCTAAAACTATAAATTGTTATTTTAACAAGCCTATTGTGGCTGGGGTACTAAATTGTTTAATTGGGCGCTTTTTGTAAAACAATAAAACTTAGCAGATGCCTGCTCAAGGTTTAAATTCATAGCATCTAGTTGGTGGTTGTTTACAATATCTGTCCATGTGATCACAGCAGCAAAGTTACCGTTATGTAATGCTGAGCTAAGTACGTACTCAAGGTTAACTAAATGCTTTTGTCTGATCACAAGTAGTTTGCTGGTATCAATCGAACATGAATCTAATAATGCTTTGCTAGGAACATGATCAGGGGCAATTAATAGTGTCCATGCATTTTGGCTATTGTAATGATGCAATACTTTTAATAGCTCAAAGGTTGCTGATATTTCGTCTTCAATTTGAATTAAATTAACAGACGCTTTGTCGTTATCTTGTTGGTAGCTTTTAACTGTTCTTAATGTAATTGGCTGTAACATAACTTTCACTCACTGGTTGTTTATACAGTATGTGTATACAGTAGTTTATACAGTGTTTTTGCGCAAGTACTTTTTTGCTATTTTTTAACCAATAGTTCAGTTTTATTTTAATTAAAAATATTTAGTTGTTATTAAACAGTTGGTTATGGTTATGGTTTTGTTTTGAAGGTTGAAAAAGGTGAGAAATTTACCACTAAAGCTATACAGTGTTTTGCACAGTACTGTATGAACTACTAAATTTTGCTTATATACAGGTATTTTGCATAAAAAAGCCGGTATAAAACCGGCCTTTAATCTTTACTATTTTACTACTTATCTAAGTAGGTATTTAAAAACTCAAGGTATGCGTTTGAGGCCTTTATGCGGTTTTCCTTTTTAGTAAAACCATGGCCTTCATCATCAAATAACACATAGTCGACAGGCACACCATTTGCCTTTACAGCGGCAACAAGTTCATCGCTTTCAACTTGTAAAACCCGTGGGTCGTTAGCACCTTGGATCACCATTAATGGTTTAGTGATGTTTTTAGCGTGAAAGAGTGGCGAAATTGCACGGTGACGTTCGCCGTCTGTAGCTGGATCGCCCATTTCATCATACAGCGCCTTTTTAAAACTTTCCCACCATGGTGGAATCGAGTTTAAGGTTCTAACCCAGTTTGTCACACCAAAGATATTGATGCCTACTTTGAATTCTTCAGGTTCGAAGGCAAGTGCTGCAGCGGTCATAAAGCCACCGTAACTCCCTCCCATGATGCCAATTTTGTCTGCATCAACCCAATCTAGGCTTTGCAGGTGCTTTTTACCATAAACGATATCTTGTAAATCGTCAGTGCCATGTTTTTTGTCATCTAAATGGAAGAAGGTTTTACCGTAACCTGAACTGCCACGGTTATTGACTGCAAAAATGGCATAACCATGATTGACTAGATGCTGCTGCATCGCACTATAACCTGTGCGGCTTTGTCCGCCAGGACCGCCATGCACCCAAACTAAAGCTGGTACTTTGTTGTTGCTGTTTGCTTGCTTAGGCTTGTATAAAACCCCTGGGATTTCTAAACCATCAAAGCTTTTAAAGCGCACAATTGTGCTTTCAACTAAGTCACTTTGATCAATTGCATCACTTAGTGTGTTAGTTAACTGTTTAGCTTTCGACTCACCGAGTTGCCACACAAATAAGTTGCTTGGTGAGGTATCTGAATTCAAGTAAAACGCCATGGTTTTTTCATCAGCAGAGAAGTTTACACCTCGTAAATTACCAGCAGGCAGCGATGGCATAGCAATGCCTTTACCTGTGGTGGTATCGATTATCGACACCTTAGTGCTTGCGTCCGCATTAACACCACTTACTTGATAACGGCCAGATTTAGAGAAATAAATAAAGCTCACATCCCATTCATCTTTGAGGGCAGGGCTATGCTCGCCAGTGGTTAAATCATAGCGCCAAATTTCTGCAAACTCACCTTTGGCATCGGTTGAGTAATACAGTGATTTACTGTCCCTTGAGAAGGTTTCAGGACCGAACTTGGCATCGTCGTCATGATGAGTGATGAGTTCAGGTTTAAGCGTTTTTTTGCGAGTATCAAGAATGAATACATCGCTGTCTTTGTTAGAATTGTTTTTCGATAAAGCAATAAAACGGCCATCAGGGCTGATTGCACCGACATCAAGCCCCATAGTATTTTGATAAACAGGGGTCACTTCATAGCTGCTAGTATCAACGCGGTACAGATCCATAAATTTAGCGTCGCGTTGGTTGCTGGTTATAAAGAAGTGTTTACCATCTTCAGTAAAGCCAGCAAATCCTGCACGGGTTTCTTCACCAGGGGTGAGGTCTTTAACTGTGCCATCGGTTTCGCGAACATAGATGTGATAACGCTCGTTACCCCCTGAGTCTTTAGTAAATAGCACGCGCTCATCGTTAGGGAAATAAGCGACTGCATAAGTACTGTCTTCAAAATCTGTTAAACGGGTTTTCTTGGCGGTTTTAATATCGACTTCGTACAAGCTATAAATACCGCTTTCGTCGCTGCTTATTAGTACTTTGTCGCCCTTCGGCGAAAAGCTACTGCCCATAATTGAGGTTGTATCAAAAAAGGTCTCAGCATCATATTGTTTAACTGTTTGCACTTGCTGTTGGTTGTTAGTACTGGTTGTTGATTGGTTTGACTGTGAACATCCTGCTAATGCAAGGCTGAGCGCACAAGCAATGGCTGCTAATTGGAAACTCGGTTTCATTGTAATTATTCCTTTTTATTTTTCCGCAATAGAGTCTTACTTGTTCAATTTATAAACGCAAGCCTTCGAGCGTCGATATTTGTTACAAATCGTGTAACTAAATGTGGACACTAGTGTGTTAGTATTTTTCCAGAATTAAAGGAATAATCATGATAGAAATTAAAGACCTCAATAAGCGTTTCGCTTCGGCTCAAGTTTTTAAAAATTATAATAAGCAGTTCAACGGCAAAAAAACTTGTTTACAAGCAGCTAATGGCAAGGGCAAAACAACATTACTGATGATCATTGCAGGCCTCGAAAGTTCACAATCAGGGTATGTTTTATTCAATAGTGAAACAATAGAATCTGTTCAAAATTATGTTTCGATTGCCAGTGACCGTATTGCGCTGCCCGATTTTTTAACCGCGCGACAAATTATTGAACTTAGTTGCAAGGCGTTAAAGAAAGAAATGCCAGAGCAACTTATTACTGGATTTAGGTTTGATGAGCATCTGAACACCCGTTTCAGGGCTTTGTCGAGTGGTAATCAAAAGAAGTGCCAGCTTATTATTGCTTTTTTAAAGCAAGCCCCATTTTTGTTGTTAGATGAACCGAGTGCAGCATTAGACCAAGAAAGCATTCGATTTTTACTGACTTTACTTGATGACTACCTCAATGATAAACCTAATGGGCAGATCATCATAACAAGCCATGAACCGGAGGTATTTTTACAGCACGGTTTTGAGTGTTCATCATTATGATTGACTACTTTGCCAGATACATCTCATTTCTCTCTTTTCGATATCTAGCATATACGACTACCCTTAAAAGTATGCTGTCTCAGCTAAAGAGTTTTAGCTTGCTGTTCGCACTCGTACTAGGTCCTGCATTTCTTGGTTTGGTTTTACTGTTGTTTTTAGGGCTTGGAAAAATAGTTGATAGCTATGCAGCTCCCGCTTACGGTGCAAAATTAGCAGTGGTTTATCTTTTACTTGAATCGGCGATGTTATGGGCCATGACCCCAGCTATTAAAAATGCGCAAAACAGGGCATTTCAGCGCAGTTTATTTAAATCTTCTTGGCGAGTGTGTGTTGACTGCAAATTACTATTTTTAAGTAATGCTTGGCTTATTGCGAGTTTATTAATAGCAATGGATCTATCGCTAAAGCAATGGCTACAAGTGCCTCATTTCCTTTTGTTCATGTTGTTGCAATGGTTTTGCGGGGTATTTGTTCTTTATAGGCCTTGTGCACTTTTTTATAGTTTATTACTCAGTTCTGTATTGGTATTACTGCCTGTTAGTTTAACTTCGCTGCAATACTTTTTGGGTTTTGTAGCTATTTTCTGCTGTTCGACTTTAATTCCCCCTGTGAGAATAAGTCATAAGTTAAAAGTACACTCGCTTGCCTTATTTTGGCTTAGTTACTTTTTACAGAACAGCTGGAGCTTAATATGGCGTGGCTCAGTATTGCTAGCATGCTTGCTCGCTTTATTACAGCTAATTGCAGTTCGTAGTGACTTTAGTGACTTGATACAAGCTGTGGGTTTTTCAGTATGCGTGTTGCTAACAAGCTCGCTGCAGTTCGATTGCTTGGCCGTTTTTAATAAATACCGGTTATTTTTTCAAAGTGCCAACCTAGGCAAGCAGTTTTACATAAGCCAGTTTTTACCCAGCCTTATATTTTTTGCTGTGGCTCTAGTGGTACTTATAAGCATGCTTGGCACTAACTTGAGTTACATCCCCATTGGGGCAGTATGGTGTGTATTACAGCAATATTTAGCGCAAAAAAAACCAGCGCATTATGCGCTGGTTTGGTTTGTTATAACAATTGGAATAATGTTTATTGCTTAAGCGGCATCCGCTTTTTTATTGCCTTCACCACGAGCAACTTTACCAGCAACTAAGTCAGCAGGGTCAAAGTCGTCAACGTTAATAACGTCAAGACGGGCTTTTTCAACTGCGGCTAGTTTGTCGGCTTCGGCTTGGCTTAAAATGCCTGCTTCTAAGCCCATTTGCGCTACTTTATCAAGTTGGAAGAAAGGCAGTTTTACGCCTTTTTCACGGCATACCTTATTAAACAGCGGTTCAACTTCGAGTACGTCTTTAAGCGTTTGCTCTTGACGACCAACAAGATTAAGCGGCTCGTTTTTAAGGTAAATGTAGTTAGCTAAACGGTTACGAGTTTCGCTTGGTACTTGTAATAAGTGAGCAAGTTTGTGCTCAAGCTTATCAGTAGGCTTACGAACAGGACGACCGAATGGGAATAACATGATTTTTAGCATCGCACGAAGTGGTGCAGATGGCATGTTATTGATTAAGTCAGCCAGCGCGCGTTGGCAGTGGTAAAGGTGATCTTGGCAGCTCCATTGAACAAGCGCAAAATCTTCTTTTTTACGGCCTTCATCGTTGTAGCGTTTAAGTGTTGCAGATACAAGGTATAAGTAACTTAGTAAGTCACCTAAACGTGCCGAGATACGCTCTTTACGCTTCAATGAACCACCAAATACCGCCATGCTAATATCTGACATTAATGCTAATGACGCACTGAAACGAGATGCAATACGGTAGAATTCCGCTGTTTCGTCTTTGTATGGTGTGCTTGTGAAGCGAGCATTAGTAAAGGCTAACCACTTAGTACGAACTAGGTTCGAAATAGTAAAGCCAATGTGGCCCATTAACGCTTTATCGAATACTGACAGTGCTTCTTCACGGTCTTCAATCGCACAAGCACCTAGCTCAGTTAACACGAATGGATGACAGCGAATCGCACCTTGACCATAGATGATCATATTACGCGTTAAGATGTTTGCACCTTCTACGGTAATTGCAATTGGCGCACCTTGGTAACCACGGCCTAGGTAGTTGTTTGGACCAAGCATAATGCCTTTACCACCGTGAACATCCATGCCGTGAATCGTTGCTTCACGCATTTGCTCAGTTAAGTGATATTTGATAATCGCAGATACAACCGATGGCTTTTCACCAAGGTCAACAGCACCTGTAGACATGCTTACAGCTGCATCAGAGCTGTACGCGTAACCTGCCAGTTTTGCTAATGACTCTTCAACACCTTCCATTTGACCAATAGGTAAACGGAATTGACGACGAATACGGCTGTAAGAACCTGTTGCAAGCGCAATTGTTTTAATGCCACCTGTTGAGTTAGACGGCAATGTGATTGCACGACCAACAGATAAACATTCAACAAGCATACGCCAGCCTTGACCCGCCATTTTCGGGCCACCAATGATGTAATCAAGTGGTACGAAGATGTCTTTACCGCGAGTAGGACCATTCTGGAATGGAACATTTAGCGGGAAGTGACGACGGCCAATTTCTACTCCTGGAGTATCTGTTGGGATAAGCGCACAGGTAATACCAGGTTCTTTGTCTTCACCAAGTAAACCGTCTGGATCTTGTAGTTTAAATGCAAGGCCAAGTACAGTCGCAACAGGGGCAAGAGTGATGTAACGCTTGTTCCACGTTAGGCTAATACCGACAACTTCTTCACCGTTCCATTGACCTTTACATACAACACCGTAATCAGGAATTGCACTTGCGTCAGAACCTGCTTCTGGTGATGTTAAAGCAAAGCATGGAATTTCTTGACCACTTGCAAGGCGAGGTAAGTAATGATCTTTTTGCTCTTTAGTACCATAGTGCTGAAGTAGCTCACCTGGGCCTAACGAGTTAGGTACACCTACGATAGAAGATAGTAACGTTGATTTACTGGTTAGCTTTTGCAGTACACATGATTGTGCATAAGCAGAAAACTCTAAACCGCCGTATTCTTTTTTGATGATCATGGCAAAGAATTTGTTATCTTTTAGGTATTGCCAAACATCTTGCGGTAAATCAGTTAGTTCGTGTGTTGCGTGCCAGTCATCTAGCATGCTACATACTTCTTCAACTGGACCATCAATAAACGCTTGCTCTTCGATTGTTAATTTCGGAGCAGGGTACTGATGTAATTTGTTCCAGTCAGGACGGCCACAAAATAGATCCGCTTCCCACCATGTAGTACCAGCATCAATGGCTGATTTTTTCAGTATCCGACATAGTCGGTGTTACTTTTTTAAACGCAGCAAAGATTGGTTTAATGATGTATTGTTGACGAATGCTAGTCACAGAAAGTGGCACAGCAATAAGTAAGAATAGTAGCCAACTAATTGCGCCAAACGCGCCAGCAAATGTGCCAACAAGTAAAGTCGCAATGGCAATACCTAAACAGGTATTCCAGCTTGATCTGTGGTAACTCGCAACGCTAAGCAGCACGAGTAAACCTAGTAAAAATATGAGAGTCATTGATTATTCCTTAATAGAGGTCAGACCACCTCTTTTAGAGTAGCGCTAGAACAAGCAATTATCAAGAGGGGAACAAGGATAAAACAGTAATTACTGCTGTGTTTGTTTGAACGAGTTTGTACATTAGATCAAAGTAAGCTGATTTAATCGGTTATTTTTGAAATTACCATCATATACTTAATAATTAGAGGACTTTAGATTGAATCGACAATCAAGCGAACAGAAAAATTAATAAAAGAAACATCAATCCCTTTATAACACCCATCATATTGATACCTGATTGATTCATTATCGATATGGTCAGCAGGGCGTTGCACACGTTTCGACTTTCGCATGGCAATATTGAGGTGGTGCGAAACGCGTAATATAGAGCTATGTAAGCCATGGGATTTACGTAGAACATTCAAAACCCTCATGAGTATTGAATAAAGTAATCCATGATCTTTTACAGCATGACAACAAGTATGATGTATCGAGCGTTCACTACGACAGATATGATTATATGAGACGCATATGACACCAAAATTATTGACATACTTGTTAATGAGCTTATTATTTAAAATAATTAAATACATTAAGTACTACAACTATAAGGGGGCTTAATATGAGTTTTTTAAATCTATTCAAGTCTCGTACTGAGACTGAAAAAGCAGTAGATAAAGTGTTATCTGAAATGAATAAAAATGAGCTTAAGGTCGATATGATTGGTACTGAAATCTTCAGGATAAACATGAACTCTCTTAGAAAGAGTGAAGTTGTTCAGGCCCAATTAAAAGCAGCTACAAATTCGACTCAAGTAACATCTTAACTAAATTAAAGCATCGAGAGATGCTTTTTTTGTATAATAAAAATGATAAAACCTACTGTATTACTCTTATTTGTATTGGGGATTTCTGGCTATAGTATTTTAACTAGCTGGCACAAAACACACTTTTCTTTGCATCGTAGCAACTGATACCATACTTTTTTTAAATCAACGTCTGTGGGTTTGATAATTTTCGCCATCGCATCATGTCTTTATTATTTAGCAGTATTATCAGGTAATCACTTCAATTTGCAATATGACCTCGGACATTGGTTTTGAAAAATGTACTCATGCTTAAAAATATTGATGACTCAACGGTCGCATTATTCGATATCAGTTTCATATCACTATGTTTAGGCGTTGTGATCCCAATTATCTATTATTTGTTTAATGATAAAGAAAGCCTATACGCAGAAGAATTTCTAACAGATGCAGATAGCCCTGATTTTTCGAGACTATTTGGGCATTCAATTACACAGGGGTTACCAATTCTTTTTACTATGTCAGATAGGAAGGTTTATATAGGCTACATATATGAAGTTCAAGCAAAAGTTCATACATCTGATGTTTATATTCTTCCAGTGGTAAGCGGTTATCGTGACGGAAGGACGCTATTCCTTAAGAAAGTAACCCAATATAAAAAAGTCATTAACTCTCTAAATGAACAAAAAAAGATGAAGTTAGGGAGCAGCTAATTACCAAAGGATTAACAGTATTGGATGCTGCTATGTACGCGGAAAGTACGTTAGAGTATTACGACCAGTGGGATAAATTTCTTATAGCCCTGCCTTTGAGAGAGATTCAATATGCTCATCTTCATGATTTTACGCATGAGCATGAGTTCAAATCAGAAGAACGAAAGTTAAAGCCAAGAATCAAATATAAGCCTGAGCCTAAGCACGCTCAAAACCCTGCACGGTAGAGCCATAGAACTTGAAAAGGTCAACAAGGGCAAAACAGTGTGGCTAAGTAATAGCTCAGTCAACGTGGCTCAAATGCTACTTGGTTTAATTGAAAAAATGAACCAGACTTTATCAACGCATACTCATAATTCACCACTACCACTACCACTACCACTACCAATACCAATAGAGAAAGCTGATTTTGTGAGTTATAAAGCTGAAGCTATAGGACTAAATAGTCAGCTGGGGGCGATAGTTGAATAAATGCTTTAGATAATATTTAATAATAAAGCTTGAACGTATCATGCCTAAACTCTCCAAGAACTGTTTCATAGTCGATAGAAAGCTCTATATCAGAGAGAAGATGAAGAATGCAGTGAAACTTTAGGTCGTTGAGCTCAGTTAAATTTAAATCAATAAAAGCAAATTTACTACCTGGTCTGATTGCTTCCATAGTACAAAAAGAATGTTCTAATGACTTGTCTTTGTCAGTCACATTGCCTAACAGTGAGCGAAGTTTGGCAAAACTAATTAGGTCACTATTATATAATAGTTTATATTTTATATTAATTACTGTACCAGTTCCTGAGTTAAGCAGGTGAAACTGATAAGTGTTGCTACCGTAGTCGGTCTCTCGCTGACAGTGAAGGAATGGTTCTGCCTGAAGCTTGGTCGTTCGTCGAGCTTCTTTTAAACCAAAAAATGCAAACATGGAGGTAATGATAATTCCGCAAGCAGTTATTACATTATTGGCATCTATATTTGCAGCCCTAAAGTACGCGACTATTTCGTCTTCAATGTTGGCTCCAAGATGAAACCCTAACACTAACAATAAAATGCAAATACAAATGTATAAGCTATTTGATTTATCCTTCATTGCTTACCTTCCGCTGTGTATAAAAAGCCATAATGAATCTTGGTTTTATAAATTAACTTGCAAAACTTTAATAATGCTATTTAAAACAGTGTATTAATTATATTTGATTATAGTCGTGCCAATAAAGCAGTTCCTTAACCAAAAGCAAAACTGAAATTTAAAAACGGTAAAAAAGTATCTGGTAAAGGGTGCTTAGAATAAGCCCAAGCGTATAACCGTTTGCCTTTACTACAAGGTTGTTTAACAATGTCCATATTGAATTAAAACTAATTGAAATTTAGCGTTACAAAAAGCAATGTGTGACCCAAACTGTGACCAAAAGCGATTCAGCATTTCAATTTTTATATTATACTTATGATTTTAAAGGTTAATTTATTTTATGTGTGAGTTGCTTGGCATGTCGGCCAATGTACCAACGGATATTTGTTTTAGTTTTTCAGGGTTATTAGAACGTGGGGGTAATACGGGGCCGCATAAAGATGGTTGGGGTATTACTTTTTACGAAGGAAAAGGCTGTCGTACGTTTAAAGATCCAGAGCCAAGTTGCCAGTCTGAGATTGCCAAGCTTGTTAAAGCTTACCCGATAAAGAGTATTTCGGTGATAAGCCATATTCGTCAGGGGAATCGTGGTCGTGTGTGTCTTGAAAATACCCACCCATTTACTCGCGAGCTATGGGGGCGTGAAATTACGTATGCTCATAATGGTCAACTTTCTAATTATCATGATTTAAAACCTGAGCATTATAGACCGGTTGGAAATACCGACAGTGAATTAGCATTTTGCTGGTTACTTGATAAAGTGCGAGAAAAATACCCTAAACGTCCTTCAAATATGGCATCCGTGTTTCGCTATGTGGCTAAACTTGCGCATACTTTACGTGAAAAGGGCGTGTTTAATATGTTGCTCACTGACGGTGTGTATGTGTTGGCATATTGCACTAATAATCTGCACTGGATCACACGCCGTGCGCCGTTTGGCAAAGCGACATTAATTGATGCTGATATGGTGGTTGATTTTCAAAAAGAAACCACACCGAACGATGTGGTTACTGTCATTGCAACAAGGCCGCTCACGAACGACGAACGCTGGCAAAAAATGGAGCCAGGTGAGTTTGCGTTGTTTAAAATGGGCGAATTAATTTAAGGTAGCAGCGGGTTCACCCCGCGACTTTTAAAAGATAATTTACCTAAACGCAGACACCTTCTCGTGATGTAAACGCTTTTCGCGATGTAAAATCGCGACTACTTATCATTAGCTACGGTAACAGGTGTAGTGACAGTGAATGAGTTAAGTTGTACTTCAAACTGTTCGACACCTTTTTCACCTTTCCACATACGAACTAGCATGTAGTCCATTTCTGGGGCAAACCAAGCAAGGGCTTGACGTTTATTGTTGTCGTATAAGCGTTTTACTTTAATTGCATCTATATTACCGATTGGCAATGAAATCATTTCTGTGCCAATGACTTCAAAGTCATAACTACGCAGGTTGCCTTTTTTATCTACTAAAGGATAAGAAAGCTGCGTTTTACCTTGCTTTAATTCTTCGCGAACCTGTACTTGATACGATAACGAGTCTTGGAAATCGTCTGACCAATCGAATTTCAGCGGGTATTTACTTTGGTTACTGTTGACCTGCTTGTGAACAGGATCGAATTTGAGCGTGTATTCTTTATCTGGCCCTGTTCCTGTTCGCTCCATAGCGTAGCTAAGAGGTGATATTTTATGATCTTGATAACTAAATTCGGAGGTTTCTTTTCGGGAGTCAGAAAAAATCATCCATTCAATTTCACTATGATAGGTAAGTACATAGTTGCCATCGTTGATTTTTTTTAGCTCACGTACCGCTTTACCATGGGTTTCACCTTTACGAAGTACATCGTATTTGGCTTGGTATTGAGTGAGGTCGCCAGCTAAAACACTGGTAGGAAGTAATAAAGTGCCCACACATGCGAATAGGGCACTTCGTTTTTTATTCTGGGTAATGTGCGCCGTGTGCAGGAAGTTTCTTTTTGTCAAAAACTGCATAATCTGCTTCCATCTTGAGTCGTTGTTCACTGAACCACTTGACCACCAAAGGATAGATTATATGTTCTTGTTGATGAACACGTTGCGCAAGTGTGTCTGCGGTATCGTTTTCGAGTACCGGTACTTTGGCCTGAAGCACAACGGGACCGCCGTCTAGCTCTTCAGTTACAAAGTGAACACTTACGCCGTGAACCTCATCTTTTGCATCTATTGCTCTTTGATGGGTATTCAGCCCTTGGTACTTAGGCAACAAAGAAGGATGAATGTTCAACATTTTTCCTTTAAATTTTTGCACTAAGCTAGGTGTTAGAATACGCATAAAACCAGCTAATACAACCAGATTTGGTTCAAAACTGTCAATAATGTCCATTAACTCAGCATCATAGGCCTCACGCGAGTCAAAATCTTTATGGCTAAGTACACGTGTTTGTATACCTGCATTTTTAGCTCGCTCAAGGCCATAAGCGTCGGCTTTATTACTAATTACAGCGGCGATGTCGGCCTTGATTTCACCGCGCGCACAGGCGTCGATGATGGCTTGAAGGTTTGAACCGCTACCAGAAATTAATACAACAAGACGACAAGGGGTCATTAGTCACGACCACCTAAAATTTCTACTTGCTCTTCGCCTGCTTTCGCATCTTGGATCTCACCGATATGCCATGCATTTTCGCCAAGATCTTTAAGAATTGTTAAGCTTTGCTCAAGTTTGTCGGCAGGAACAACTAAAACCATACCTACACCACAGTTGAATGTACGGTACATTTCGTGAGTTGTGATGTTGCCGTTTTCTTGTAACCAGTTAAAAACAACAGGCCATTCCCAGCTGTCGCCTTTAATTACTGCTTTTGCAGACTCAGGAAGTACGCGCGGGATGTTTTCCCAGAAACCACCACCCGTGATGTGCGATAACGCGTGAACGTCAACATGCTTGAATAACTCAAGTAGTTGTTTAACGTAAATGCGAGTTGGCTCTAAAAGGTGATCGCCAAGTGTTTTGCCTTCAAGCTCTGCGCTTGTGTTTGCACCAGATACTTCAAGTACTTTACGAATTAATGAGAAGCCGTTTGAATGAGGACCGCTTGATGCAAGTGCGATTAATTGGTCGCCTGCAGCTACTTTAGTACCGTCGATAATTTTTGATTTTTCTACAACGCCCGTACAGAAACCAGCCATGTCGTAGTCTTCGCCGTCGTACATACCAGGCATTTCAGCAGTTTCACCGCCGATTAATGCGCAGCCAGATAGCTCACAGCCTTTACCAATACCTGTTACAACATCAGCCGCAGTATCTACGTCTAATTTACCCGTTGCATAGTAGTCAAGGAAAAATAGTGGCTCTGCACCTTGTACGATAAGGTCGTTTACACACATAGCAACAAGGTCAATACCCACTGTGTCGTGCTTTTTAAGATCAATAGCTAAACGTAGTTTTGTACCAACGCCGTCTGTGCCAGCAACCAGTACAGGCTCTTTATAGCCAGTTGGTAGTTCGCAAAGTGCGCCAAAACCACCGATACCGCCCATTACTTCAGGACGTCTGGTTTTTTTAACTACGCCTTTAATACGCTCAACAAGTGCATTACCGGCATCGATATCTACGCCCGCGTCTTTATAGCTAAGAGACTGTTTTTGTTCGCTCACAGGTTTTCCTCAAAAAAGTTGCATGTGGGTTGCTTAGAAACGCGCGTATTTTACAACAATTGCACTGGCGCGGCTAGTTGAAAAATCACTTTAACCGACTTGACAAGGACAGTTGTCCGCTAAAAAAGGAATTAGCTACTGGGTTTTAGGCTCTTGGTTTGTTCAGAGCCTAAAACCGAGAGCCAAATTTGGCTTAAGCTTTCGCGGTTAAAATAGCGCGAAGAGGGGCAGGGTAACCTTCGATGGTTTTGCTGGTGTCATTTGGATCTAAAAAGTCGATGAGTGATTCGTTTTCCATCCACTCGGTTTTACGTTGTTCTTCAAGCGTTGTGATTGCGCAGTCTTTAACTTGTACATCTTTAAAGCCAACACGCTCCATCCATAGTTTTAATGCTGCGGTGCTTGGAATAAACCACACATTACGCATTTTTGCATAACGGTCGGTTGGTACTAAGACTGTATGCTCATCACCTTCAACAACCAGGGTTTCAAGTACTAGCTCACCGCCTGGGCGAAGCTGCGCTTTTAACTGCGCTAAAAAGTCGATAGGTGAGCGGCGGTGATATAAAACACCCATCGAAAACACGGTATCGAATGCTTTTAGTTCAGGCAGAGCCTCTACACCTAGCGGCAATAAATGCACGTTTTCATCTTGGTGATAGTGTTTAATTGCTTGGAATTGGCATAAGAATAAATCGGATGGATCAATACCCACCACAAAATTAGCGCCTTCACCACGCATACGCCATAGGTGATAACCCGAGCCACAGCCAATATCAAGCACAGTGCGGCCTTTTAACGGTTCAATATGAGGCAGTAAACGATCCCATTTCCAATCACTGCGCCACTCAGTATCAATCTCAATACCGTGCAAGCTAAAGGGGCCTTTACGCCATGGCATCATGCGCTTTAATAAATGCGTTAACTGTTTTTGCTGACCTTCAGATAGCTCGTCACCGGTGCCAATTTGTACTTTATTCTGAAGGTTTACATGGTTGGTGCTTACTTCAGGTAAGTTTTTCAGCACTTTTTGCCACTTAGGTAAATCGCCGTGGCTGGCTTCTAGTTCCCAGTGCTTTAATTGACCTGGCAAAGTTTCGAGCCAGTGGCTAAGCGGGCTTTGTGCAATCGCAGCGTAAAATTGGTTAAACCATTGAGACATGAAATACTCTTTTATATCGTTGTGATGATTACTTGATTGCAATCATCGAGCAGAAGTTAAAACATTGATACCACACTTGCGTTTGGCTAAAACCAATTTCGCTTAATCGGTTTAAGTGGGTAGATAAATGATCAGGGCGCATGACATTTTCGATAGCCGTACGCTTTTGGCTGATCTCAAGCTCCGAATAGCCGTTATGACGCTTAAAATCATGGTGTAAATCAATGAGCAAATTATCGCATTGCTCATCTTCACCTTTAATTTTTTCGCTAAGCAACAAAACGCCGCCAGGTTTTAAATTTGCATAAATCTTTTCTAGCACCGCTAAGCGCTTTTCAGGTGGAATAAACTGTAGAGTAAAGTTCATCGCGACAACAGAGGCATTCTCGATTGCTAAATCGTTTATATCACCCAGCGTAACGGTGACCGGCACGTCAGAGCGAAAACCTTGTAAATGTAATTTACAGCGTTCAACCATCGCTTGTGAGTTATCGACCGCAATGATGTTACAGTTATCGGTGCGAATATTACGGCGCATACTTAACGTTACTGCACCAAGTGAACAGCCTAAGTCGTATAGGTTTGAATTGCTTTGCGCGTACTCGCCAGCCAGCTTACCCATGGTGCTTACTATGGTGGCATAGCCTGGCACCGAGCGCTGGATCATATCAGGGAAAACTTCTACTACATGTTGGTCAAAGCTAAAGTCTTTAACCGCTTGCTCAGTGGCATAAATACTGTCTTTTTGCGTCACGTGAACAGTCTCTTTAAAAAATAATACCGCTATTTTAGCATTTTTAACTGGATAGTCAGTGATAAATTCAGTAGCTTGGCTAGAATTATCAATAACAAGTACAAAAAAGAGAAGTTTAATGACTAAAAGCAAAGTGATCAGTACCGAAGATATCTTATCAACTCTGTGTCATTCAGTAACCGGCGTATTGTCATCAGCAAGTGGTAACAATATTAGTTATTCTGCGATGGTGCAAAAAATTACCCGTACCTGTATGCGCCCAGATATTGGCTGTTTTGTATTGTTCGATGGTGGCTTTACAGGCCTAGTTGTTACTAATTTCACAGCGCAAGCAGCCATGGAAATCTACCATGACTATATGCGTAATATGGGGATGCCAGAAGATGAAATTGCGCAAAGCCATTTATCAGATGATGTTGCTAATGTATTAGGTGAGCTGATGAACCAAATTGTGGGCGACTTTACCTCTAAGGTAAGAGAGCAGCTGCATACATCAATCACTCAAAACCAACCTAAAATGATGGCGATTAACAAGCAGGTGCAAATCTCTGTGGATACCACCATGGATAGACCACAAGCTCGCCGTGTAACATTCACCACAGCGAAGCAAAATATTTTCTATCTAGAACTAGCGATGGATAAAACAGAATTCATCAAACTACATGACTTTGATATTTCAGAAGCCGTTGACCCTGACGACATCATCGAAAACGAAGCCAAACAAAAAGCTGAAAAGCAAAAAGCATCATCACAAGTTGATGACGCAGATGATGATTTTATGGCAGAGCTAGGTTTGTAACTTAACGACTTTAGCTTTCAGCTGTCAGGTAAAATAGAGGCGCGGTTTAAACCGCGCTTTTTATGCTTAAAGGGCTTTAACATTCAGTGCTTTATATCAAGCTCATTCAAGGGGGAGTTTCAATTGAGGGCACTAAACTCTGAATTTTAAATATGGTTTTGCAGCTTTCATTAAGTTAATGTCTTGGTGTGAAATACATAAAGTAGTTTACTGTAATAACTCAATAGGCAATTTAATTGAAATTTAATCACATATACCAAGATGTCATTGTCGATGAAGTTAAGTTAAAACGCACCGGGAGTGAGTTTCAGGTGTTTGTGACATTCCAAGCTCAATCAGAGACTTTATATGCTGTTCTTAATGGAGTCCGAGAGATTGAGAATATTTCTGATTTGTTAGAAGCAAAACAACTTTGGCTCGAATATAGCGAATCTAATCAAACTGAGTATGGCAAATTTACCCTAGGTATTTCACATGAGAGTTATACGGAAATTTGCTTTGATTCATTAGGTTAAAGGTCTTGTATGCTACCTTGGCGTGTGGGTCGCGTAGAGCACAGCGAAACCCAACGACTTGAACTGTCAGCCATCAGATAAAATAGAGGCGCGGTCTAGACCGCGCTTTTTTGTGTTTTAGAGCAATTGATAACATCTTTGTCTGGGATCCCAATTAACGTAATAGTCTCATCGTCTATTTTTTTGATTTTTGATTTAACTGTCACTGAAGGCCCTCGAGTAAAGCTTTTCACAGACTCTGGTGAAAATAAATTTAGATCATCTTTGATTAGTTTTGTTTTATGGGTATGAGAATCAAAGCTGATCATGATATCACCCTCAAAATCCATTTTTTCTGAGGATTCTACAGAAATAATAGAGGCCAAATTAGGGTTTTGTTTGAAGTAAATTTTAAAAAAGCTTCTTGCGTATGAGTTTAAATCTTCGATTGAAGTGGTTATGTGGCTATCAACTTCTAGTATTGCATCGTCTGGTAATACTGATTTCATTTTGCAATTCCATTCACCATTAAAAAAACTATAATCTTCAAATGCATTTGCAGTTATACACTTAGAGAGTAATAAAAGCATTATCAAGATCCTATATAACATTCCATTTGTTCCTTTTTGAAAATAATACTTAATGCTTGTTAGCTTCATCTAAATGTCTAACTGCATTGAACTAAAAGCTCGTTTTTAAAGCCTACATTCATCCAATTTATGCTTTAATCACATACTCTTAAACGGATTTTATGATTGCATGAATTACTTAAAAGACTTTATAACAAAATTTGTCATAGCAATGCAAAAGCGCCCTGGTCTTATGGCAGTGTTGGCTTTTTGCAGTGGGGTTGCAAGCTTTATATTCGTTGAGCGAAAAGAGTCATTCTCGCAAGTTATTTCTATACTTTTACTTGTAAGCTGGGTTTGGTTAATTCTAGATAACTGGTTACGGGATAAAGTTGAACAGCAATTTGGTTTGGCTGTGTCTCCCAATTTTATGCGTTTTGCATTACAGGTTGTGCAGCAAGAAAGTTTATTTTTTGCATTGCCGTTTTTTTTAGCGGTAACAACGTGGGATCACCCACAGGCTGCATTTACTGGTTTAATTGCACTGTGCGCATTTATCTCTGTTGTTGATCCGCTTTATTATAAAAAACTCGCTAAACACAGTGTGTTATTTACTGTTTTTCACAACTTTTCGCTGTTTGTTGTAATCTCAGTTACTTTACCTATTTTATTTCAACTTACCACCAGCCAGAGCTTTGAAATTGCGCTCATCACAGCTGTTATCTTTACCATACCAAGCTTAGGTAACTTAATGCCTAATGCAAAATGGTGGCGTTTCCCATTACTTGTCTTGCTATTAGGAGCGCTTAGTGCAGGTTTGTGGCAGTTACGTAGCTTTGTGCCGCCCGCTGCACTGCGCTTAACCGATATGAGCATGTCGTATCAGCTTGACGAACAAGCCCGTAAACCAATAGAGCCGATTCAAAAATTAACCGAGCATGCTTTACACCAAAAAGGTCTATATAGCTTTAGCGCTGTTAAAGCCCCGCGAGGCTTGAATGAAAAAATTTACCATGTATGGGTGCATAATCGTAAAGAAGTTGAGCGTATTCCATTAGAAATATCGGGTGGACGAGAAAAGGGTTATAGGGCATGGAGTCATAAAACGAATTTCCCAGCAGATTCATCTGGCAAATGGATAGTTAAGGTGGTTACAGAATCAGGGCAGCTAATTGGTCAAATAAGGTTTGAAGTTGAATAAAGTGCTGCCGATTTTACTTAAGCTTAACACTCTAGTAAGGATTTTTTCCTTCACCTACTAATACGCTGAATATTCTTAAATCCAGTTCTAGTTGATGGTATTGCGGCTCCATGTGGCAACAAAGTTGATAAAACGCTTTGTTGTGGTCTTTTTCTTTAAAATGAGCCAGTTCATGTACGACGAGTGCCTTGAGAAGTGGCTCAGGTGCGCGAAGTAAATCGCTATTAATGGCAAGGTCGTGTTTACGGGTTTTACCTTGCATACGAAAAGTATGGGTACCTAACGCATTAGTGACCATATCGCCTTGTTTTTTGAACGCGGCACGGCCAAAAGGTAGGGCGTTTTTAAGATAACGCTTTTTTAGCTCAGTGGCGTAACTGTATAAGGCTTTGTCGCTGGTAATACTATGTGCATCAGGGTATTTGCCCTTGAGGTAGTTTGCAGCTTTGTTGCCATTAAATAGTTGTAACACTTGCTCAATAATATGGGGTGGGTAACCTTGAAAATAACGGCTGTAATCTTTCATATGCACTCTGAGATTAAAATAAACTGCTTTGGCTTGCTTCGCGTTCACCTATAAAAGGCGCAAGCACGGGGTGATTGTAACCTAAATCTTGGCAAAACTGTCTTGCTAAAAGTGGCGACTGGCGATTATCTGCGGTATGAAAAAATACATAAGGTGATTTACCTTCTTCGAGCCACTGGTTTATTTTTTTTAGCCAAGGTTGGTAATAGGATTTGTATTCGTGCTCTAAGCTTGCAATAACAAAACGCACCAGTGGGTTATTGTTTGTAGCGATTGCATGCACAGGTAAATGAGGCTTTTTCTTTTGCGCATCAATGAGTGCATCGGTATCGGCGGGTACAGCAAATAAAGCGCGAGTATCCATGCTTATGCGGTCTATATTATTTTCAATTAATAGCTGATTTAAACGAATTTCAGCATCTCCTTTTTGGAAAAAGGCAGGGTGACGAACTTCTACGCCGTAATTAAGCTGTTTTGGTAATTGGGCAATAAAGTTAGTTAGTAGTGGCAGGGCATTCGGGCCAAAAGCACTGGGTAACTGCAACATAATTTGCCCTGTTTTGGCAAAAATTGGCTCAAATAAGTTTAGCCATGCATTCAGCTCACTATTTATATTAGTCAGTTGTAATTCGTGACTAAAACGCCGATGAAACTTAAAAGTAAATTTAAAGTTTTCGGGTACCGCATCATGCCAGCGCAATAATGACTCATGACTTGGGTTAGCATAAAAACTGGTGTTGCCCTCAACTGAATTAAAGCATTGCGCATACTCACTGAGCATGTCGGCGCTTTTACAGTGACTAGAGAGTAAATTTCCTTTCCATGCGGTGCTAGACCACTGCGGACAACCTAAGTACAGCATTAAATCAACCAATAAATTTAAACTTTGCTTAGTGTAACAAAAGAAATGTTTGCTCAGAAGTCGGGACGTATATTTAGCCCCTGACAGGCACTGCTGGCACTCGCATTTTGCGATGGTTTGGGTATAATGCTCTGCCTTAAATGATTACTTTGTATAGTGGCTTTTGCTCTCAAAATAGCGAACTCTTAAGAGCAGGCGGCTATAAGTCTTTAACTGACAGGAATACTATGCGCTCTATATATTGCGGACAGCTAAATAAATCTCACGTAGATCAAGAAGTTGAACTATGTGGTTGGATCAACAAACGCCGTGACCTTGGTGGCCTTATTTTCGTCGATTTACGTGACAGAGAAGGTTTAGTACAAGTGGTATTTGATCCTGAAGTAGAAGGATTAATGGATACTGCGAATAAACTACGTCAAGAGTTTTGTGTGCAGTTAAAAGGTGTTGTTCGCGCACGCCCTGATAGCCAAGTAAATAAAGACATGGCAACAGGTGAAGTTGAAATTTTAGGCACAAGCTTAACTATCATCAACCGCTCAGAGCCATTACCACTTGATTTTAATCAGCAAAACTCTGAAGAGCGCCGTTTAAAATACCGTTACCTAGATTTACGTCGTCTTGAAATGAGCGACCGTATTAAACTTCGTGCAAAAGCGAGCAGCTTTGTGCGTCGTTTCTTAGATGACAACGGTTTCTTAGACATTGAAACACCGGTACTGACAAAAGCAACACCGGAAGGTGCGCGTGACTACTTAGTACCTAGCCGTGTTCACAAAGGTAGCTTCTACGCTTTACCTCAGTCGCCACAATTATTTAAACAATTATTAATGATGTCGGGCTTTGACCGTTACTATCAAATTGTTAAATGTTTCCGTGATGAAGACTTACGTGCTGACCGTCAGCCAGAATTCACGCAAATCGATTTAGAGACGTCATTCATGAGCTCTGACGAAGTACGTGCAATGACTGAGAAAATGATCCGCGAAATGTGGCAGTCATTATTAGACGTTGATTTAGGCGACTTCCCAGTTATGCCTTACAGCGAAGCAATGCGTTTATATGGTTCTGATAAACCGGACCTACGTAACCCAATGCAACTTGTAGACGTTGCTGATTTAGTAAAAGACGTTGAGTTCAAAGTATTCTCTGGCCCTGCTAATGACGAGAAAGGCCGTGTTGCTGTATTAACTGTACCAGGCGGTGCTGAGCTTTCTCGTAAACAAATCGACGACTACACTAAATTCATCGGTATCTATGGCGCGAAAGGCCTAGCATGGATGAAAGTTAACGATCGTGCTGCGGGCGTTGAAGGCGTGCAATCACCAATCGCTAAGTTCTTAAACGAAGAGGTGATTAACCAGTTACTTGAGCGTACGAACGCACAATCTGGCGATATCATTTTATTCGGTGCTGACAAGCGTAATGTTGTAAACGAAGCAATGGGTGCACTACGTCTTAAGATTGGTGTTGATTTAGGCATCACTGATCTAGATAGCTGGAAACCTTTATGGGTTGTTGATTTCCCAATGTTCGAAGAAGACGACGAAGGTACATTGCATGCGGTTCACCACCCATTCACTGCACCAAAAGGTATTTCTGCCCAAGAGCTTGAAGCAAACCCAGCAGGTGCATTATCAGATGCATATGACATGGTCTTAAACGGCTACGAAGTTGGTGGTGGTTCGGTACGTATTCACAATGCAGATATGCAAGAAACAGCATTCAGAATCTTAGGTATCGAAGCGCAAGAGCAACAAGACAAGTTTGGTTTCTTATTGGACGCACTTAAATACGGTACACCACCGCATGCAGGTCTTGCGTTTGGTCTTGACCGTTTAGTTATGCTGTTATGCGGTACTGATAACATTCGTGACGTTATTGCTTTCCCTAAAACTACTCAAGCATCATGTTTATTAACAGATGCACCAAGCAAAGCAAATGCAGATGCATTAACTGAGCTTGCCATTGATGTTGTAGCGAAAGACACTGAATAATTCATAATAAACTGAATTATAAGGTTTAATGAAAACCCTAAGGTGTATGCCTTAGGGTTTTTTTGTGCTTAAATGTTTATAAATATGTTCTTCAAGGAGTGGGCATGAGTGTAAGTGGAAGCTTCATCGGTTTTTTCATTTTGATTTTAATCCCGTTTTTTGCCGTTATTAGCTATTACTTAGGTAAACGTAAAACGACAACACCTGTAATCGTCGCCATAATCGGTGGGCTTTTATGTTTTATGCCATTATTTGGCCTAATTTTTATTGCTGTACTGGCGCTTAAAAAAGATATTGAGTCGAGCGCGTGATCAAAAGTCATTCACTTTATTTTGAACACACCTTTGAGGTTAATTTAGCGGGCCAAACGTTTTCACATTGCGAGTTTGAGCAATGTGAATTTATTGACTGTGACTTTAGCAGTAGCCAGTTTGAAAATTGCCGATTTATAGAGTGTGAGTTCAAAAACTGCAATTTAGCTGCGCTTGGGCTGAGATACACTTCACTCGAAGAGGTCAGTTTTAAAGAGTGTAAATTAACCAGTGTGCGTTTTACTGATGTTGATTGGCCGCTACTTGCCAGCCGTGCTCCAGCGAGTTTTATTAGTTGTGAACTTAGCTACAGCAGCTTTTTTGAACTGAGTTTAAAGGCATTAAAAATGCGCAGCTGTTTTGCCAAAGATGTTGATTTTAGACATGCAGATTTATCATCTGCTGACTTTACTGACACTGATTTTCGTGACAGCTTGTTTCAACAAACTAATCTCAATAACGCTAATTTTATTGGTGCCAGCCATTTTGCCATTGATATAACTGCTAACAACATCAGCAAAGCTAAATTTGAGCGCTATGCAGCTCTGGACTTACTCGCTGGGCTCGATATAGAGCTGGTGGATTAAGCTTTATTACTAAGAGGGTTAAGTAAGATGATGAATTTAAGTCCTATCACCTTGGAAGGGCAATTTGTTAAATTAGTGCCGTTAACAAGTGAGCATCGCGATGCTTTAGTAAGCGCTGCTACGGATGGAAAGCTTTGGGAGCTTTGGTTTACCTCGGTGCCCAATGAAGAACGTGTTGACGATTACTTAAGTATGGCGTTTGAACAACAGTCACTTGGTCGCGCATTACCATTTGCTGTCATCGATAAACACACAGGCACCGTGATAGGCTCAACCCGTTTTTGCAATATTGATAGTAAAAACCGACGCTTAGAAATTGGCTATACTTGGTATGCCAAGCGTTTTCAGCGTACTGGGGTTAATACTGAATGTAAAAAACTGCTGCTGACTTATGCATTTGAAACACTTAATGTGATTGCCGTTGAGTTTCGTACTCACTGGCATAATCAGGCTTCGCGCAATGCCATTGCTCGCTTGGGAGCGAAACAAGATGGGGTTCTACGTAATCACCAAATTATGGCCGATGGGTGCGTTCGTGATACCGTGGTGTTTTCAATTATTGATGGTGAGTGGCCTATGGTTAAACGCAGCTTAGAATTCAAATTAGCGCATGTTAAATATTAAAAAGGCGGCGCTAATGCTCGCTTTAACTCTTAGCGGGCAAACAGCGTTTGCTAATCAAACAAAGACGCTGTTCGATACAGAGCGAGCGCGCCATATTCCGGTGACTATCACAGCAGCCGATAGCACATGCACGGTAAAGAAAAAGTGCCCAGTGGCGTTTATTGGTGCAGGGTATGGTATGGCACATACAGACTATCAATTTGCCCAGCAAGTTTTTCATCAACATGGTTATTTAACGGTTGAAGTTGCACATGAATTAAAGGGCGATCCGAGTTTAAACCTAGAGCCGCCATACATGACTACACGCATGGAAAACTGGCACCGTGGTGTACAAACCCTTGAATTTTTAGCCACAGAACTTGCAAAGCGATATCCTGCGTATGACTTTAATCAGCTTACTTTATTTGGTCACTCAAATGGGGGGGATATTGCAGCATTATATGCCGCTATTTATCCTGCGAAGGTTTCTAAGCTTATCACCCTTGATCATCGACGTATGCTGATACCCCGAAACAAACATATTGCTGTGCTTACGCTACGTGGTAGCGATTACCCAGCAGATGATAGGGTGTTATTAACGGGTGAGGAGCTAGCTGTGTATCCTGTAACGCAAGCTGTAATTCCTAATTCTCGCCATAACGACATGTTTGATGGCGGGCCGAAATGGTTAGTTGAAGCGATGACAAAGCAACTGACGCTTTTCTTAGAATAAACAGTTAAGTAGAGTTAGCGCGTTATTTTTTAACGCGCTAATAGGTTATTTATTCACGAGTTCACTAATCACTAATGGATTGTTATGAAGTGTTTTATGCACGGGGCACTTATCTGCTATTTCGAGCAAACGCTGTCGTTGTTCATCCGTAAGGTCACCTACTAGTGTAATCCTACGCGTGATTGCTTCTAGCTTATTGTTGTGTTCACAATCATCGCAATCCTGGTGATAGTCACGTGTATGATTAAGCTCAACTTTAACATGTTCTAACGGTAATTTTTTGCGGCTTGCGTACATTCTAAGAGTCATTGATGTGCAAGCGCCAAGGCCTGCAAGTAAGTGGTGGTAAGGGTCGGGTCCTAGGTTACTACCCCCTACCTTTAATGGTTCATCAGCAAGCCAAGTATGATCTTTTGTACTGACATATTGGGTAAAAACGTGATCTTTTTCTTCAACAAGTACACTGCCATTTAATAATTGAGCCGTGTAACTTTCTTTTTCATAATCAATATAACGCGTTGCCCATGATGCGATTACCCCAGCAGCATAATCAGCATCCACTTTGTTGCTGAGTAGATGGTCGGCGTCATCTAAACTTATAAAGCTTTTAGGATGTTTCGCTGAGGCGTAAATTTTTTCTGCCTCGCTAATATTAACGGTTGTATCGATAGGGGAGTGCATCACTAGTAAAGCACGTTTTAATTTACTTATATGGCTTCGATCATACTGTGCTATGTCATCCAAAAATTGCTTTTTAATGGTAAATTCACGACCTGCCAAGTTTACTTTTGCTTTTCCTTGGTTGTTAATTTCATCTATTTGGGCTGCAAAGTTATGACTTACATGCTGAGCATCCGATGGCGCACCAATAGTCACAATGGCTTGTACTTCATTAATTTTATCAGCGGCTGCAAGCACTGCAGCACCTCCCAAGCTATGGCCAATGAGTAACTGTGGTGCTTTAAAGTTTTCACGTAAATGCTCTGCTGCGGCGATCAAGTCTTGGATGTTGGAGGAGAAATTGCTGTTAGCAAAATCACCATCGCTATTACCTAAACCAGTAAAGTCAAAACGTAACACGGCAATTCCTTGTTGAACTAGTGCGCGGCTTATTCTGGTTGCAGCTGCTATATCTTTTCCACATGTAAAGCAGTGAGCAAATAGAGCGTAAAACTTTACATCGTTTGCAGGGTACTCAAGTTGTCCTGCAAGTGTTAACTCACCGCTATGAAATGTTATTTTTTTGCGCATGATATAAACCCTACCTTTATTTAATATTTAAGAATAGACCCGTTGAACTTGTTTTTACTTTTGAACTTTTCCAAAATTTTTGCAGTGGTTGATCTGTATCAAAACTAAGGCGTTAACAAAACAGGAGCGGACATAAGTCCTTATGTTTTTACCTGTGTTTCTCTATCCTCGCGAAGCGCTATAATGAAGAAATGCTAAGCTTAGCACAGACTTCTAGAACCTTATTCACTGGAAAAGACAATGCAACATTTACCTACCGTTGATTATAAAGCGAGCGATGCGGCCGCTCAATTTGTTGAGTCACTAAGAAACACAGGTTTCGGTGTATTAAAAAATCACCCAATCCCTCAGTCATTAGTTGAGTCTATTTACAAAAATTGGCAAGAATTCTTTAATTCTGAGCAAAAGCATGAGTTTTTATTTTCAAAAGAAACACAAGATGGTTATTTCCCACCATCAGTGTCAGAAGTTGCAAAAGGCTTTACCGTTAAAGATATTAAAGAGTATTACCACGTTTATCCAAAAGGCCGTGTTCCAGCACAGTTAGAAGAAGAAATCCGTGAGTACTACCGTTTAGCGAATGAGTTTGCAGCGACATTATTAAGCTGGGTTCAAGCTGAAGCACCAGAAGATGTGCGCGCTAAGTTCTCTATCGACCTTAAAGATATGATTGCTAACTCTGAGCAAACACTTCTGCGTATTCTTCACTACCCACCAATGACAGGTGATGAAGAGCCAGGCGCAATTCGTGCTGCTGCACACGGTGACATCAACTTATTAACTGTTTTACCTGCGGCGAATGAGCCAGGTTTACAAGTCCAAAAAACAGATGGCGGTTGGTTAGACGTACCATGTGATTTTGGTAACCTGATCATCAATATTGGTGACATGTTACAAGAAGCGTCAGGTGGCTACTTCCCATCGACGATTCATCGCGTGATCAACCCTACGGGTAAAGCGTCTACGAAATCACGTATTTCGTTACCATTGTTCTTACACCCGCGCCCTGATGTTGTTCTCTCTGAGCGCTACACAGCCGACAGCTACTTACAAGAGCGTTTACGTGAGTTAGGCGTAAAGTAATTGTTTAAATTTAAAAAGGTGGATTAAATAATCCACCTTTTTATTAAATGAGACCCTTTTAGAATTTTGCGCTCAGACCAAAATATAGATTACGTTCAGGTGCTGGCTCAAAGTAACCGCGTTGGCTCACATCTCTATTAGCATTTGCGTTAATACGTACATTTGCAAAATAATCTTTTGAGAATAAGTTACGTATCCCCGCTTTTATAGATACAGAAGGCGATAGCGAGTAGGAAGCGCGTGTGTTAAATAGCCAATTTTGTTTTATTTGTGTGTCGTTACTATTTTCGGCATAAAACCGACCGGTATAACTCGACTCAAATTCAATTCGCCATTTATTAAACTGCCAGTTAATTTGACTGACCCACTGTTGCCTTGGTAAGCCAGGCATACGATTTCCGTTTACATTATCACCGCTTAGTGGAGTGAAGTTATCGAATTGATAGCGAGCCAATGTCAGCGCATTTCGCCACTGCCATTGTTCATTGAGTTGCCACTCTAAAGCTAACTCGAGGCCTTTTCGGTCAGTTTTTCCTGCGTTTTCGAAAAACCTGAGGCCGTCAATTTCGTAGGGAATTATTTCATCGGTCACTTTAGTTGCAAACAAAGTGATGTCGTATTGAATGTCACTCAACTCGCCTCGAACACCTAACTCACGGCTTAAAGAATCTTGAGGTTTTAAAAATGGGTTAAAGCCTGCACCTTGTGGGTTGGCAAACTCTGTAAAGGTTGGTGATTCATAAGAGGTGGCTAAATTAGCATACCATTGATGCCTTAGACCCAGCCGGTAGCTAAGCCCTAAATTGCCATTCCACTCACGATATTTACGTTGGCCTGAACCAACACCACTTTGCGCTAAGTGAGCATCAATTGACATTTTTAAATCATCGTAGCGTACCCCAGTGGTTAAAATTACGGCGTCATTAAGGTACCAATCTACAATACTAAAGGCACTCATTGACCTTGCTTCTTGTAGTTCATCAACCGTTTGCCCTGTTATTTCAGCGTTAGGGGAGACGCTAAAGCGTTGCCGGTCATCCTCTTGCTTACGTATTTCAATACCCGATGTGTGGCGAATCGGTCGTTTATTTGCTCGTAAGTCTTGGGTTATTTCAAAACTACTTCCATAAAACCAGCGATCGTAGGCAATTAAACTACTGCCAGGAAATGGCAGTTGTTGTTTAAAATCGCGATGGGTTGCAAATAGATTAACCATCCACTGGGTATTATCGAACGAACTATCTCGTAAAGTTAAACCTAGGGTTTGTTGCTCGACCTGCTGTCCACTGTCTAATCGTTTGGCCATGAAAGTGGCTTGACGTCGATTTTCATTAACTTGGGTTCTTGTTAGCCCACCTGGGTCTTCGGATGTTGGCATATCCATAAGTGATGTCATTACGGTGAGTGTTTTACTGTCGTTAATATTCCAAATAAACTTACCGCGCAAAGTGGTTTTTTCAACCTGACTTTGCTCTCGATAGCCATTAAAGTTGAGATGGCTTGCACTGATATAGACACTGCCAGTGTTGTTGCTGGTTCCTGCTTGAGCGTTTAACTTATATAAGTCATCACTACCGACATCAAGGTTTAGAGTAATGCCTTTGAATGCTTCGCCATTTTTTGTACTGATATTAATTGCACCTCCTGCGCCGTTACCGTATTGGACGGTTGCTGCGCCGCGAGTCACATGTAATTGGTCTATACCGTTCAGTTCAATATCATCTACTTGAGTTTGCCCGTCGGGTAAAGTGTAGGGGATATTATCTACGTGTAATTGCATTCCTCTTACACCGAACGGGGCGCGAGAACCAAAGCCACGAATAGAAATACGTAGATTTTGCGCAAAATTATAGCGGTTTTGAAAGTACACGCCAGGCACAAATTGCAGAGCTTCATCCAACTGCAAAGCTTCTTGAAGTTGAAATTCACGTTGCCCATCAACGAGAGTGACAGCTGCGGGAGTGTTGTAAAGCTCCCTTGGTAATCGAGACGCGGTGACATCAATAATTTCCAATGGCAGGGTATGTGATTGTTCAGCTGCAAAAGCGTCGACGGGTATTGACCAAGCGCACATCATCGCTGATAAATACAAAGATGTTTTTTTATAATTAAGGGCCATGGTTGACCTCCTTTGTGTAAATCTTGTTGTATTTAGGGGTTTGATTAGCGTCGAAATTTAACGTGATGTCGTTGTAATTGACTGATGCTGGTACAGCCCATGAGTTTCATATCTCGCTCAATTTCACTTTGCATCAAACCAAGTACTCGCTCAACGCCTGGTTGGCCTGCAGCCGCAAGTGCATAAAGATACATTCGACCAATCCCAACCGCTTTCGCGCCAATCGACAACGCTTTGAGTACGTGTGAGCCCCGTTGCACGCCGCTGTCAAATAACACATCAATGTCATCGCCAACCGCATCTACAATCTCAGCCAGTTGATCAAACGAGCTGCGTGAGCCGTCTAATTGCCGCCCGCCATGATTTGATACCACAATACCCGTGCAGCCTATTTCAACAGCGCGCTTAGCATCTTCGACGCTGATAATACCTTTAAGGCAAAATTGACCATTCCAATACTTGACCATATCTGCGACATCTTGCCAGTTCATTGAAGGGTCTAGCATATTGGTAAAGTAGTCACCGATTGAAGAGCTATTTCCTTTCATATCTATGTGCTCTTGTAGTTGCGGGAGCGAAAACTTTTCATGCAGTAAATAGTTTATGGCCCAGTTCGGCTTACGAATAAACTCCCACATACCAGACATAGTTAACCTGAAAGGAATTGAAAACCCTGTGCGTAAATCCCGCTCTCTATTTCCACCTGTAATTGAGTCAACAGTCAACATCATGACTTCAACACCACAGGCTTTTGCACGGTCCATCATTGCTTTGTTTAAATCGCGATTTTTATGAAAATAAAACTGATAAACTTGAGGAATATCAAAATTTTTTGCTATTTTCTCCATTGATACGGTGCCTAGGGATGACACGCCAAATAGGGTGCCAAATTTTTCGGCAGCACCCGCTACAGCATGTTCGCCTTGGTGATGATATAAGCGTTGCAATGCTGTTGGAGAACAATAAATAGGTAGTTTAAGTTTTTGCCCCATAACTTCGGTGCTAAGGTCAACGTGCTGAACGCCTCTGAGTACATTGGGCACTAAATCACATTGATTAAATGCTTCAGTGTTGCGTCGCATGGTTACTTCATCATCGGCACCCCCCGCAATATAGTTATAAATAGGGCTAGGTAGGCGTTGTTTAGCTAGTTTTTCAAAATCATGATAGTTAACACATTGGTTTAAATTCATATTTATCAATTCCTTTTTATTTTCGATACTTTTTAAGGTTAGCTGTTAAGTCGGTAGTGATATAAATAAATTGATTGGCAGGTACATTGGTAAAAGTACTTACTGTGTTTGTTTTATCAGGCCATACAATTTTGATCGTGTCAGCTTGTGAGGCCTGTCCTAAACCAAAGTGCAGGGTGGAAGGGGTGCCACTTAGAAAGCTTCCGCCTGCTTGAACTTCCTGTAATTGAGTTGTTTCGCCAACAGTAACGTACACTTTAGCGCCTAGTGCGCGCGTATTTTTTGTTGTATCGCGCAAGCTAATAGAAAGGTAACTGTCTTTACTTTCATCATTATGTCGATTTTTATAGAGCAAAGGAGCCTGTTGATGATTACTAATTACAATATCGATATCGCCATCCCGATCATAGTCGACACACGCAACGCCTCGGCCAGAGAGTTGATCGCTAATGCCCCAAAGTTTACTTTGTTCTGTAAAGGTGCCATCTTGATTTGAAATGAATAAGCGGCTGTGTGTTTTTTCAAACTCAGCCATAGCGAGTTTTAGTTTTTGATAAGCGCGAGGGTTAGCAAAGCGTTTGCTTAACTGTTTGGGCAGATCAAAACCATTAACATGAAATAGGTCTAGCCAGCCATCGTTGTTAAAATCGGCAAAGCATGCTCCCCAAGCCCATAACCCTTTGTCTACACCCGCTTGTTCAGTGATATCTATAAACTGATTATTTTGGTTACTGTATAGACGATTACCTATCACTCCCCAGCTACCTTCAGGGTGACCATTTGGATCCCAAATACTGCTTACAAACCAGTCTAATGAGCCATTGTTATCAAAATCAGCTATGGCTGCGCCCATTCCATTTTGATCATGAATCGTGTGTTCATGCGTCACTTTTTCAAACCGCCCATTTTGCAGGTTTTTATAGACTTGGCTGGTTTCAAAGTCCGCAGTAAATAATAAATCTAGCCAACCGTCATTATTAAAATCCGAAAAATTAGAGGTAAAAGTAAAGTCGGTACTTCCTATCAAATCAAGCAAACCAGCTGTCTCATCTTGCGCTTGAAATGTCAGCGTATTTGCTTGGCTTGTGTTTTCCCATAAGTGATTAGGAAGCTGTCCACCAAGGCCTGGCCCACGCCAATGGTTGGTTAGCATATCGATATCCCCATCTTTATCATAGTCGGCAAAAGCGAAAGACCAGCTAGTAAGCTGGGTATTCAAACCAATATCATGACTCACTATAAAGCTTTGTTGCTGCTCATTAAGATAGAGAGTAGGGCTTTGATGGTGGGGGTGTTTGTTCACTTGACTGTTAACGGAAGGTAGGTGAGGATGAAGTAAGTTTGAGGTGAAAATATCTAAATCACCATCGCCATCAATGTCCACCATCGCTGCACCATTGGATAGCTCCTTTTGGGTAATACCCCAAGAGCGACTAATATCTGAAAAATGCCCATTACGCTGATTTTGATATAGTTTATCAGGGGCGCCGTCACCTGTAGGAAAAAAGATGTCAGGCCAGCAGTCACCATCTATGTCACCCATAGCAACGCCGCCACTAAAAAGTAGCCGTTGCGCTGATGATAGGGTGTAGTTTTGCCAAGTTATGTGGTGTTGATGACTTATGCCAACATCCAGTGATACTTCATCAAAACGTTTTGCAGCATTCGTGTTTTGAGGTGGGATTGAAGCACGGGACTTACAGCCAAATTCCATATCACTTAATAATAACGCCGGCTTAATATTCGCTTTGTCGAATGACATTTGCGGCAAATTACTTTCTGTGTGAGATATTCTGCTTATTGGCTTAGGCGGCGCTGTAAAGCGTTTAAAGCGTGCGTTTAAACGGTGTATATCTGGTGCTTTATCCGTTTCCGTGGGCACCCATTGAGACATACACTCTCGACTATTGATGCAAGGGTCGGTGAGGCTATTTAAAAAGGCAATTAAATCAGATAGCTGAGCGTCAGATAAGGTAATGCATGATGCCAGTAAGCTGACCCCTTTTTGTTGTTCATTTTGTAATTGCTCTAGTGCACGTTGAGAATTGAGTTTGCTATTTGGTAACAAGCTCGCGACATAACTTAGTTGTGGGTTGTCAGCAAAGCTGTAATCAAAGTTCTGCAACGACTTGGCAGGATCAAGGTGGTGCTTAATAATCGACTCTAAATTTATAAACGCACCAGAGTGAGTGTAGGGTGCTGTTGCTGCAACATTTAACAGAGATGGCGTTCTAAATTTATAGCGATCGTCGTCTTTTTGTGTAACTCCTCGTCGACCGTAGTCTTCCCCATTAGGCTGTTTGCCGCGACCTACCTGTACCGCAGCAATATTGTGAAATTTCTCGTCAGAAAAAATAGGGGGCGTGTGACATTCTATACAGCCAGCACCACCTTGTTTAGCTGACTTCAAGAATAACTGTGCCCCCCGTTTTTGGCTGGGAGTCATTGCATCACTCTCTCCGTTAAGGTAATTAAACCACGGAGTGTTAATTAATAGTTGGGTTGATTGGTAGTAAGAAATTGCGGTTGCAATATTCGCAAAGGTAAAAAGCTGCTCTGGTGCGGCATGTAAATCATTAAAGGCATTGCGAAATAGCTTAAGCCATTGTTGGTTTTTATCGTGTTGCTGTAAGCGTTTTGTTAGTTTGTGTCGGGTGTCTTCATTGGTGCTGGCAGCTGCGAATGTATAGCCTCGCATTTCATCACTTGAAACAACAGGAAAACGAGCTTGTGTTGCGAGTAAGTTTTTTCCTGCTAACTGATCTCCTTGCCATAAATTACTGTCAGGGGTGCGGTGAGGTAGAGGGGTATCCGCTATGCGAATATCATTTTCAAGTACAAAAATACGGCCATCATAAAACATGGCTTCTTTGTACAAAGAAGCATTAATAATTGTTTGTGAATGCCGTGCTACATTCGGAGCACCATCTGCTTTTGGATCTGCTGAGCGTTGCCAGTCATGCCAGCGGCCTGGGCCAATTATATCCTCATCATAGGGGGCTTCACCTATGGGTAGGCTAAGGCTGTCACCGCCTGCTAGATATGGGTGGTGACAGCTTGCACAGGCTACATCTTGATTGCCACTTAACGCTTTGCTAAAAAATAACTCCATTCCTAGTGTAAACATGGGTGTATTCAAACGAGGAGCGGTTACATCAACTGTTAACGTATAGCTCTCATTTAGGGTGTTTAGCAGTTGCTTAAGTGATTGTTCTTCTTCATTTTCTTTGTTACTTGCCGCTGAGTAATTAAACAAACAGGCTGCTGCTAAAGCGCTTAGCGTGAAAGCAAGGTAATAATGTGTGTCTTTCATTGCTTACTCGCTTTGCATCACAAGATCAGTACAGCTATTACTACTAAAAAGTGCATTGTTAGCAAGGCGTATTTTTAGGCTTTTAGGTGTTGCTTGTATGTGATTTATTTTAACTTCGCCTTGATAAATGCTTTTTGTTTCACCTACTTCTACGCCGATATTTCTACAGTTAGGACTGTAATAAGCGCTATAGTGGGGTGTTTGCAACTGTTTGTTTTCAAATACTGTTATTACGCCTGTGCCACATTCAGCCATGGCATAAATATCGTCACCTTCAGAATAAACAAGCGTGCGCTCTTTTTGTTGATCCCTTATCCAATGGATATGTTTATCTGGTGTAAGAATATAAAAGCCTTCTTGGCAGCTCACACCGGTTATAGGTTTAGCCGCACCAAGCACTTTCATCGGCATTAAAATAATGATAATTAGGGTTGTTAAATTGAGTAAATTTTTTTGAATATTCATGACGCTTCTCCATTATTTGGGTCTTTTGCCAAAACCAATCCAGCTATTAAATGTATTGGTTAGGATAATTTCATCGGCTTCAATTTTTAGCCCAATTGCAGGTAATCCTCGTGTAGCAGGACCTGACACAACCACGCCGCTATCTTTAGGATTAAAAACAGATTGGTGACAAGGGCACATGTAGTTTTTTTCATCAGCCATCCACCCGGTGACAGGGCAACCGGCATGTGTGCAAATTGCTGAATAAGCGATAACACCTTGGTCTGAAAGTTTTTTTGTTGCTGCTGAGAGTAATTCACTGGGTAACTTTTGAAGCAGTATTTGGTTGTAGCGAGAGCCATCTTTAACCACATTATTTTCAACATCGAAAGGAACAACCAGCAGAGGTTTGTCTAATTCTTTTAAATCCGACAGCTTAATAATCTGCCCACGTTTTGATTTTTGAAAGTAAGTGAGTCGATCTCCTGCTTGGGGAGGACGTCTTTCAGGTTTAGTGGTTGCATTTACCCCAGTGCTTAAAGGCAGATTAACTATTGGGATGGCGATAGCGAGATATTTTACAAAATCACGACGAAAATAATTGTCGGGGTGGTTTTGAGCTAAATCGTCATCGTTAGTTTTCTGTGTGCATGGCAAATCGATGATTTTCTTTGAAGATGCATTTTGTGTCATGAGGTACCTTTATTTTATAAAATTAGCGCCTTAGCTAGTAATACGTGAAAGCGAAAAGCATGCGGGCTTTTCGCTTAGTTGGTAAATTAATTGGGTAAAGCGAATACCCAAATCACGCCACCTTCAGGTACATCAGCAATCCACTCGCCTGATTTATCTTTCTCTGCCAGCACGCTGTTTGTCCAATGTGCATCCACACCGTAACCTGCGGTAATGGCAATGTATTGCTTCCCATCGACTTCATAGCTCACTGGTGGTGCAATAGCTGTCGAGTTAAGAGGGAACTCCCACAGCACATCGCCAGTTTGTGAATCAAACGCGCGTAAAATACGATCGTTCGTGCCTGCATTAAATACAATGCCACCAGCAGTGGATAGTACAGAGCCCCAATTCATGGTTTTGCCAAAGTCATGTTGCCAAACTTTTTTACGTGTATTGATATTCCACGCTTGTAGTTGACCAACTCCTTTTTTAGGATTGTCTAGGTAAACATCTAGATCGGGTATGTCGATACCAGCCCAGAACTGTCCTGAAGCAGGTTCAACATCATCTTGAAATTTACCAATAAAAGAATTACAAAGATTGTTGTTGGCAGGAACGTAGATGATGCCTGTTTCGGGGTTATAGGCTTCATATGGCCAGTTTTTCCCGCCCCATAGACTTGGGCAATAATCAACGCGTTTGCCTGTTACAGGCACATGTTTGTAATCATAAGTAGGACGTCCAGTTTCTTTATCTAATGATTTAAATGCGTTATTTTTTACAAACGGTTGTCCTTCGACATAGCTAATTTTCCCCTTATTGCTACGTTCTAGCCAATATAAATAACCATTACGCTGGGGAGAGACTAAGCCTTTAACCGTCTTATTACCTTTTTTGAAATTAACGAGCATAGGCGCATTCATCGCTGCCCAATCCCATGAATCATTGTGATGATATTGGAAATGACCAACAATTTTGCCACTGTCAGGGTTCATAGCAATGGAGGAGGCAACGTATAAATTGTCCCCTGGGCGTTGATCACCTAACCAAGGTGAACCGTTACCTACTCCCCAATAAAGTACGTCCGCTTCTGGATCATAGTTACCTGGCATCCACATGCTGCCACCACCATACTTCCATGCATCTGGGCGTTTACCTTCTTTTTTCCACGTTTCGTGTCCTGCCTCTCCAGGGCCTGGTACACTGTATGTGCGCCATGCTTGTTTACATGTTTTAGCGTCCATAGCTTCCAAAAAACCACGGACACCATATTCACCGCCAGAGGGACCCACAAGAATCTTGCCCTTTACAGGTGTGGGTGCAGAGGTGATATACGCACCTGTGCTCCAGTCGCCGATTTGTGCTTGGCATACTCGCTCACCGGTTTTTGCATCAAGGGCATTTAACGTGCCATCAAGTCCTGCTACGTAAACCTTATCATCCCACAGAGCGATGCCGCGGCTAGTATTGTGCATAACAGATAAGTCATAAGGGTTGTCGTGCGTATAGCGCCAAAAAACTTGCCCTGTTTTAGCGTCTAACGCAATTACATGATTGTAAGGCGTAGAAACAAACATAACGCCATTGTTTACTTGGGCAGGGGCTTCGTGACCAGAATCTAAGTTTGTTGAGTACGTCCATACTGGCTTTAAAGACTTAACATTCTTTTTGTTTATTTGCGTCAGCTTGCTATACATCCATCCTTCATAATTGCCTTTGGGTAGTAGCCAGTCTTTTGGGTCTGCTTCATTCAGCCTTTTTTGCGTAACTGGTTTATAGTTTTTAATTTCTTTTGTGAGCTTAGTTAAACTGGCCGCTGATGCGTGTGTGTTGATCAACATCCCAGTGAATATTAAACAGCAATTTAGGTAAGTCAGATTCAAATTTGTCATTTTTTTCATTGTAACCTCTGAAGGTGTTTTAGTTTGAATGACCTTAGTACCAAATTATATGCCAACAGTTTTTAGTAATTATAATGTTGGTAACCAATTGATATTTAATCGATATTTTTATTTTGTTTGTTCTTGAGTGTATGTTTCCGTATGAAAAGAGAAACAGGTGTCGCAACATGCGTGCAACAATGAGACACCTAAATAAAGAAAAATTTATAACCTGAAGAGAGGATGCTAAGAGTTTGACACTTGTCTCAAAAATAAATCAATGTGAGCGGCTTTTTTAACCGAGAGACATGTTTTTGTATTGCAAAATTATCATGAATCAAAATTAAAATAGGGTAAAAGGCGTATTGTTAGATTAAATTTCTGTGATAGTTTTAGAAACAAAGACTGAGGCTTTTATAGTTCCAGCCTAATGCTGCTACTTAAATTGCCCGACAACAATAGAACGGAGTAGCAAGGTGATGAAACACACTCCACAACCTATGGACGTTAGTAGTGCTCAGTCGTTTATGTCCACAGAATTTCAACTACGTAACATTCAACCATCTAAATATATCGCGCGATCATGGAAGCGAAGTTTGCTCAATTATGGCTTAGATCCCTATGCGTCTAATGAAGTTGAGGTACTTTCTTCCAGCGAAATGCGATCGCAACTCCAGCTTAGAGAGACCTTTTTAAATACGGGGAAATGCGGCCTTGTTGGTTTAGCTAATCGTATTGCTGATGCCGGCTACTCTGCAATTTTAACTGATGCCACAGGCTTAACCTTAGCAACGAGTTTATCTAGCCAAGAGGAAAGTTTGAGTAAGCAATCAGGCCTACTTATTGGTGCAAGGTGGGCTGAAAACCAAGTAGGTACAAATGGTATTGGCACATGTCTTATTGAAAAAGCCCCTTTGATCATTCATAAGGCTGAACATTTTTATGCAAGTCATAAAGAGTTAAGTTGCTCCGTTACACCTATTTTTGATCCCATGGGAGACTTGCTGGGTTGCTTAAACGCGTCGTGTATTGGCGCTGACCAAAATAAGCACCATCAGCTCATGACACTCAAAATGGTGATGTTATATGGGCGCATGATTGAAAATAGCTATTTGCATACAAGCTATAAAAACCAACTTATATTAAGTATAAAGTCGGCTGAAAGTTTTTTTGATATCACCCAAGAGCAACTCATCGCGATTAATGAGAAAGGTACAATTATTGGTGCAAATCACGCGGCATTTTTTTGTTTTATGTCTCATTTTCAATCGCATCAATCGTTGCTAGGTATTAATGTTGAGCAATTTATTGGTTTGTCTCTTGATAGTTTATTAAGTAAAACAAATGGAGGAAATAATGCGGTTAATGTGCAACTTCCATTGCTGTCAGAAAACGTCGAAATAACCTTAAAGGTGCCAAAAAGTAAGGCATTGCCATTGGCACAAGCAGAGCCAAAAGTGCAGAGTAAAACATTCACTAAACATCCGCCGATTAATGAATTGAATGGTGAAGATGCCTCTATGCAGCAGCTTGTTCGTCGAGCACTTTTGGTCGCTGATAAAGACATACCTATTATGATTACCGGTGAGACAGGAACAGGCAAAGAGGCGTTTGCGCGCGCTATTCATGAATCGAGTCCTCGTGCTGATAAAGCATTTGTGGCGCTAAACTGTGCCGCGATACCTGAAACATTAATAGAAAGTGAGCTGTTTGGTTATCTCGGCGGTAGCTTTACGGGGGCACACAAAAAAGGTATGAAAGGTAAGCTTGAGCAGGCAAATGGCGGCACACTTTTCTTAGATGAAATAGGTGATATGCCGGTACAACTTCAAACTCGGCTATTACGAGTTTTAGCTGAGCGCGAAACTATGCCTCTTGGGGGGATTGAGCCTATCGCATTAGATTTACAAGTGATTTCTGCAACACACCAAGATCTAAAAACACTTATTGAATTAAAAGAGTTTAGAGAGGATTTTTATTATCGTCTTAACGGTATGGTTTTAAAGTTACCAGCACTTCGAGAACGGTCTGATAAATCGTTTATTATTGATAACATACTCGAACGAGAGTGCATGGCGGTGCATGGTTTAAGCATAGCCGATGATGCAAAAAGAGCGCTCGAATCTTATTTTTGGCCTGGCAATATAAGACAACTGATCAGCGTAATTAAGTATGCGGTAGCTGTGTGTGAAGGAGCTGAAATAACCATTAATTGCTTTCCAGATGATTTAATCGAACACTTTTCTTCACTTACAGATCATAAAACGGCGGGCTCTTTTAAAAAGGAAAAAGCCTTAGCTAAATTTACTGCCTGCCATGAAGAGCAGTTACTAATTGAAACGCTTAAAAAACATCGTTGGAATATAACGTCTGTTTCTGAAGAGCTTAATGTGTGCCGTTCTACAGTGTATAGAAAAATGGAAAAGTATAAGATTGTTCAGCCTAATAATGCTTGCTAAAAGTGGTTTTTGTTTGCTGTCGATGTATGTAGCAAAATGTGACAATTGACCTGCGACATTAGTTTGATTTTAAGGAATTAAACTGAATACGCTTCAATGTGTTTAAAGTAAAAAATACTTTAAAATCAATTTGTTGTTTGTTTTTATTTCAATGGCATAGTCTTTGCCATCCCTTATGTTCGAAGTACACTTCATAAGGGAAACATAATAATGAAATTAAATAAAATAGCAGTAGCAACGTCGTTGAGTTTAGCTTGTTTTAGCGCTATGAGTGCAGAAAAGTGGCTAGACCGAATTGAATTGTCTGGTGGCATTATGCAAAGTTGGCAAACTGGGATGGAAGTTGAAGGGGCGGCCGCAGATCCAGGCAATGCTAAAACTGACTCAGGGTTTCATCGCTTACGATTTGGCCTCAATATCAATGCACAAGTCACGGAGCAACTTTCTATTTTTGCTGAGCTTGCTGAAGAGCCAAATGATTGGAATGATGGCAGCGCGAGTATCAGTCAAGATTTAGCGTGGATCCAATACCAGATTAATCAAAATGTAGGTGTGAGGCTTGGTAATGTTGTTTCGACCACACAAAACTTTTTGCGTTATTCCGATGGCGCATCAGTGCAAACTAATCCGTTTGTGGGAAATAGTCTTGTTGATATGATCACTGCCGAAGAAGGTATCTGGTTTTATGGTGTACATGAATTAAATAATGGCAGTACAGTAACTTGGGATGGAACTATTTCAGTACCTGATTTTTTTGCAGATTTTTCAGATAATCGGGGGTACAACCTTGGCTTACGTGGTACTTATAATTTAGCTAATGGCCTATCGTTTGGCGCAGGTGTTTTTTCTACCAATCATGAAATAAGTGCGGTTACAGGCAAATCTGCGGGGTCGTTAATTGCGGTTGGCGACGGTGATAATTATCAGTTTGCCAGCACAGCCCCTAATGCACGAGCTACACATCCTCTCATTGTGCCTGGGGTAGATGCGTTTATATGGCAAGCTGACATTCAATACATGACTGACTCTATTTTACTGCATGCTTTGTATGGTCGAGCCGAGGACGATGTTAGTTGGGCTAATGGGCAGGGTAGTTTTCAGACTAGTTACATTGAGCAAGAGTCAGAAATGCAATTTTGGTCTATTGAGGGTCGATATACTTTTAACAAGCATTTTTATCTAGCCGCTCGCTATGCTGAGTCTGACAACGAAAGTGGCAATATCAACAATAATAATACCGCGACTCGACTCCAAGTTGGAGGAGGCTGGTGGATGAATGATTCCACCTTATTCAAATTAGAGTATGTTAGACAGGAAGAAGAACAATTTTCAGGGGGAGGAACGGCGTTATTTGGGGTTGGCGACGGTACAGAATGGGATGGTGTTATTGTCGAAGCATCAGTTAGCTTTTAAGCTTAAGTGAATGGCTTTAATGATTCCGTATTAGCCGCAACATGTGTTGCGGCTTTATTTTTTGATAAATTAACTTAGATTAGTTCTGCATATACACGACGTGTGTTTGCGTAAATTCATACAAACCGTGTTTGCCATCAGCGCCACCAATTCCTGATTTTCTGGTGCCTGCATGGAAGCCTTGTATAGCTTCAAAGTTTTCTCTATTTATATAGGTTTCACCATAATTAAGTAATTCTATGGCACGCATAGCTTGGTTAAGGCTTTGAGTATAGACAGAAGAAGTGAGTCCGTATTCTAGTGAGTTTGCAAGTTCAATGGCTTCTTCTAAACTGCTAACGATTTGAATGGGCAGTACAGGACCAAAAATCTCTTTGCGCATAATTTCCATATCGGCATGGCAGTTAACCAACACAGTGGGTTGGTAATGGTAGCCACTGTCGGTGTCGGCTACCTTTGCGCCAGTTGCCACTTTTGCACCCTCTGCAATAGCTTGTTCAACCATACTGGCTACTTTATTTAAGCAAGATTTATTAACCAGCGGGCCCATTTCGATATCAGGGTCTAGTTGTGGGTCGCCATAACGTGTTGATGCCATTGCATCGGATATTTTTCTAATAAACTCATCAGCAACCTTCGCGTGTACATAAACAAGCTCGGCGCAATTACATACTTGTCCTGTGTTAGTTATACGTGATGCTTTGATGGCACTTACAGCAAGATCTATATTGGCATCATCAAGAACAATTGCGGGGGCTTTCCCCCCAAGCTCTAAGTTTACTTTAGTGATATTTTTTGCTGCGGCAGACATAATAACAGAGCCCGTTTCTACACTCCCTGTAAAGCTAATCATGTTTATATCTTCACTAGAGGAAAGAGCTTGGCCAACATTTCGCCCTGATCCGCATACCACATTAAACACACCTTGAGGTAAACCAACTTCATCGAGGAGCTGGGTGAATTCAAAGCAGTTATTGGGGGTTTCTTCACTCGGTTTGATGACAATGGTATTCCCAGTAATTAAAGCGGGTGCCATCTTCCTTACAATGAGAAAAAAGGGGAAATTCCAAGGTAAGATACCGGCAACAACACCTAGCGGCTTTCTGAATAGAAAAATATTTTCTCCTTTTCTATCACTGGTAATTATCTCGCCTTCGATATGTCTAGCCCAACTAGCCATATAATCGAGGTAGTCGGCAGTGAAGTTGACTTCTACCCTCGCTAGGCTCAATACTTTACCCTGTTCTTGGGTTATCACAAGCGCGAGCCGATCAATGTTTTGCCGTATTTTTTCAGCAATTTTATGAAGGTATTGCGCACGCTCAATTGCGGGTCTACTTGCCCACGCTGGTTGTGCTTGTTTTGCTGCATGGATGGCTTGTTCTACTTCAACCTTGTCTGCGCTGGGAACTTTAGATAATACGTCTCCGTTAGCAGGGTTCATTACTTCAATATAGTTGGCTGAATGCTGCACAAACTGGCCATTGATATAATTTTGATATACTGGAATATTAGACATAGGTGATTCTCTTAAATTAGATAAAAAAGCTTCTGACACATGGATTTAGCTAAAACGGTTGTGTCGTGCAAAGGGCATTCAGCAATCTGCGCACCATGTTTAATTATTTTGTGTTAGTAACTTTAACTATATGATTTTTAGGGTTTTTTATAATAGCCTAGTGAGGACTTCACCGATTCACAAAGATACACCTTGCAGCAGGTGTAGCACTGCACATGTAGCATTTGTTTCACATTACCTTTGGAAAAATACACAAGGAGTGCAGCCCTAAATTTGTGCCTCAGATGCTAGAGCTACTTTCGTGCCCAAATTCCCTTTAATAAAATAATTCCATGCATTATTGACTATCCTAGGTATAATGCGCGCACTTCGGCAATTCAGCTGATTTTTTGAATTTGAGAGACACTATGAGTTTTGATGGCTTAGGATTATCACAGTCTTTAGTTGATGCGGTTTTAGAAAAAGGTTATGAAACACCTACGCCTATTCAAACACAGGCAATTCCTGCAATTATTGCTGGCCGTGATGTTATGGCGGCAGCGCAAACAGGAACGGGTAAAACAGCAGGTTTTACATTGCCACTCATTGAGTTATTAACAAAGGGTAAAAAAGCAGGTGCAAACCGTGCGCGTGCACTTGTTCTGGCTCCAACACGAGAGCTTGCTTTACAAGTGAGCGAAAACGTCGAGCAGTACGCTAAGCATTCAAATGTAAGCTCATTTGTTGTTTACGGCGGTGTTAAAATTAATCCGCAAATGATGCGTTTACGCAAAGGCGTTGATATTCTTGTCGCCACACCAGGTCGCTTGTTGGATTTACATAACCAAAATGCGATTAAATTTGATGATTTAGAAGTGCTTATCCTCGACGAAGCAGACCGTATGCTCGATATGGGGTTTATTCATGATATTAAGCGCATCATTGCTAAATTACCTGTAGAGCGTCAAAACCTGATGTTTTCTGCGACCTTCTCAGATGAAATCCGTGCGCTGGCAAAGGGTTTAATTAACGATCCGGTAGAAATTTCAGTTGCAGCAAAAAATACCACTGCAAAAACAGTGACGCAATCAGTTTATGCTGTTGATAAATCAAGAAAAACAGCTTTGCTAAGCCACTTAATTCGCGCCAATGATTGGCAACAGGTGTTGGTGTTTAGTCGTACGAAACACGGCGCTAATCGTTTGGTTAAGCAACTTGAGCGCGATGATATCAGTGGTGCAGCTATACATGGTAATAAGTCGCAAGGGGCGCGTGTTAAAGCACTTGAAGGTTTCAAAAGTGGTGATGTAAGAGTATTAGTTGCCACTGATATCGTGGCACGAGGCTTAGATATTGTTGAGCTACCTCATGTAGTTAACTACGACTTACCAAATGTATATGAAGATTATGTTCATCGTATTGGTCGAACGGGTAGAGCTGGCGCGTCGGGACATGCAATTTCATTTGTAACCGCTGATGATGCAGATGACCTTTATAGTATTGAACGTTTTATTGGGCAATTAATTCCGCGTGCTACAGAGTCGGGTTTTGAGCCAACTAAGCCTGTTGCAGAAAGACCACTTGATACACGACCAATAAAGCCTAAAAAGCCAAAGAAACCAAAAAAGCCGAAAAGCCCAGATCAAGAGCAAACACAAAAGCCAAAACCTAAAACGGCAAAGCGGCCACAGCAAAATAAAGGGCAACAAGGCACAAATAAACCAGCAGGTGGAAAGTCATCTGCGGCTAAAACTCAAAGTAAAAAACCTTTTAACAAGCGAACACACGTGTCAGGCACTGCACATTCTCGTAAAAAGTCGACTGGCGAATAATATGACGATGAACCTTGAAGTGAACTTCAACTCACTTCAAGGTATTAATTCAAGGTATTAAAAGGGTTATTAAATTACTTTAATCACTGCATTTTTATCTAATCGTGATTTTGGTAATGCCGCGTTGTAATCTTGTTCGGGTTCATGGTAGCCGATAGCAAGGGCTACTTCACAAACATACCCGTCTAACTCATCAGCGAATAACTCACTCAATAGCTCTTTATCAACACCTTCCATCGGCGTTGAATCAATACCTAAACGGGCCACAGTGTGCATAGTATTACCCAAAGCAATGTAAGTTTGTGACTTTGTCCACGCAGCATTATTACCTTGTTCATCGGTGTTTAAATCGACAAAGGCAAACGCCCCAAAGGCTTGCTCTTTATTGTCTGCTTTAGTACGGCCGTTAGCGATATCAGCATCAATTACTTTTTCATAATCTTCACGTTTATAGCTTGGATTATAGGCAAATAAAATGGTGTGTGATGCCGCTTTAGCATGCACCTGATTAAATTGAAACTTATTAGCAAAACTATCGTGAAGGCGTTGCTTTGCTTGCTCAGACTCAATGACAACAAATTTCCAAGGTTGAGAATTTATTGATGAAGGCGATAAACGTAACGCTTCTAAAATAATGTTTAAATCTTCTTGGCTAACGTGTTTTGATGCATCGTAGCGTTTACTTGTATAACGGCGTTGTAAGTCAGAAATAATAGGGTGTGTCATGTAATTGCTCCCGCATGTATAACATTAGGTGCAGTGTACGCTTTGCATACTTTACGATAAAGCGCATAATCAAATAAACATTATCAAAAAATTTTAGTTAATATGCAGGTTGAAGATCTCAAATTAGTCCTCAAGGTGGCGGAGTTTCGTAGTATAACCCAAGCTTCGGCTAAGTTAGATATGCGCGCTGCGACGGCGAGTGCTGCAATAAAGCGAGTAGAGGCAGCCCTTGGCGCAGAGCTTTTTGTTCGTACCACTCGTCACTTAAGATTATCAGCCGCGGGAGAGCGTTTTTTACCGCAATGCCAACAAGCATTGGCGACACTTGAGCAGGCAACACTTGCGCTAAAAGGCGAGCATGATGAAATAGAAGGAGAACTAAGGGTTGCACTTTCTTCTGATTTGGGACGCAATATTATTATCCCTTGGTTAGATGAACTTTTGGATGAGTATCCCAAACTCAGCATGCGACCGCACATCAGTGATAGTAATGTCGATTTTTATCGTGACTCCGTTGATTTTGCGCTTAGGTATGGCTCACCATCAGACTCAAATCTATATGGGTTTAAAATATGTAATGTGCCAAGGCTGTTATGTGCAACACCAGAGTATATTGCTGAATATGGCGCGCCGATACATCCCGATGAATTAAATCAGCATCAAGGCTTATTTTATCAACTGCAAGATATCATCAATAATGTCTGGGAATTTACCAACGGAACCGAGCGTTTTAAGGTGAAAATGCAAGGCCGCCGTGCGTCTAATGATGGTGACCTAGTAAGGCGTTGGTGTGTGGCCGGTAAAGGCCTTGCTGTGAAATCATGCATAGATATCAGTGATGATTTATTAACAGGGCGGGTCGTACCTATTATGCAAAATTACCCGCACCTTTGTGCAGAGCTTTGGTTAATTTGCCCAAGCAGGCAATCAATCACACCTGCTGTTCGTTTAGTGAGAGATATATGTCGAGAAAAAACGAAGGCGATTCTCAATCAACTGATTGAAAAAGGCATTTTAGATAAGCAGGTACTCGATAACTAATTATTTTAAGTATAGAATAACTGGGCTTATTCGTCTTTATGATTAAGCAACATTCTCAGGGCGGGGTGAAATTCCCCACCGGCGGTATACTTAACGATGTTAAGTGAGCCCGCGAGCGCTTTAACCTTTGGTTGAAGGTCAGCAGATCTGGTGAGAGGCCAGAGCCGACGGTGATAGTCCGGATGAAAGAGAATATAGTTAATCTATAAAACAGTAATTGGCTGCCCTCGGGTGGTCTTTTTTGCTGTGCCTTTCAATGTCCTGAATCTTTTCATATTTAATTTAATAGGTATTAAAAATGATGATTCAGTCTTCTTTACTAAGCCAGTTCGGCGAACCACTTGAACGCGTTGAACGTGCTATTGCTGCATTGCAGCAAGGTGAGGGCGTGCTTGTGGTAGATGACGAAAACCGTGAAAATGAAGGTGATTTTGTGTATTCAGCACAGCACCTAACAACCGAGCAAATGGCTATGATGATCCGTGAAGGCAGCGGTATTGTGTGTCTTTGCATGGGCGATGAGCGTGTTAAACAGCTCGACTTACCGCAAATGGTTGAGCATAACACCAGTCAGAACAAAACTGCGTATACTGTCACTATTGAAGCCAAAACGGGCGTGACAACAGGCGTGTCAGCGGCTGATCGTGTCACCACAATTAAAGCAGCCACAGCAGAAAAAGCAAAACCAGAAGATTTATCTCGTCCAGGCCATGTGTTTGGTTTACGTGCGCAAACAGGCGGGGTGCTTGTTCGTAGAGGTCATACCGAGGCGTCAGTCGATTTAATGCAGCTAGCGGGTTTAGCGCCTTTTGGAGTTATTTGTGAGTTAACAAACCCAGATGGCTCAATGGCTCGCTTACCAGAGGTAAGCACGTTTGCCATTGAGCACGCTATGCCTGTCGTCTCGATTGAAGACTTGGTAGCCTATATCGAGCTTAATCAAAAACAGGCGTGCTAAAATTAAAAGAAGCCACTTACGGTGGCTTCGTCTCTATTGAAGTTGCTTAATAGCGTTTTTTGCACTTTCACTTTCAGGATCTAACTCAAGGGCTCTTTTATAACTGATGAGCGCTTTTTGCTTTTCCCCAACAGCTAAATAGGCTTCACCTAGGCTGTCATGGGTATTGGCAGAGTCGGGATAATGCTGACTATTGAGTTCAAATACTGCAACCGCTGCATTTAATTTATTCATTTGCATTAATTCATAGCCAAAGTAATTAATCGTTCGCTCACGAGGCGTTTTATGATGAGTGACGAGCTCTGCATATTTTTCTTTTAGTGCAGCAATACCGCCATCCTTAAGTGCTTTGTATAGTATGCTATCAGCATGCTCAGTAGCCGCTTCATAAGGCTTTTCGTAATAAATATTGAGAAGCCCATTAGTCATGGGGGTTAATGGTGCACCACCTGTGTTATTTAAAATAACGATTAGGAGTTTATCTTCAATAACTCGGCTAATAAACGCATTAAAGCCATTAATACCACCGCCATGCTGTATTTGAGTCAACGCTTTACCATATTGATCTTTATCTAACTTTTTAACCTCCCAGCCGAGTGCATAATCTCGTTGGTTAGATACTTGGTACATTTGCTTTTTATATTCAGCATTCAACAGTTGGTTAGAGTAAAGAGCTTGATCCCATTTTACTAAATCACGTGCGGTTGAGTACATTGCACCTGCAGCATAAGGAATGGACATATCTAGATAGTCAGTGTTGCTATAACCTGCTAAGTCATTAGCATAACCCGATGCACGATATTTTATAATTTTACTGTGTGAATCGTAGCCTGTATTAGCCATATTGAGTGGTGTTAGAATATTTTCCTGCAAGACATCTTGGTAGCGTTTCCCTGTTATTTTTTCGATGACTGCCCCTAAAATAAAATAGCCTGAGTTGCTATAGCGAAATTGGGTGCCAGGCTCAAACACTAAATCATCACTACATAACAGACGGATAAACTGATCGACACTATATGGGTTTCTGCTGTATTTTTCGCCAAAGTCTTTTGTTTGTGTGTAATTACCAAGACCTGATGTATGGTTAAGTATTTGACGGATAGTTATTTTCTTAGCGGAATCTTGCCTATAATCGGGTAGGTAGGTTGCTAATGGTTCGTCAAGCTTGAGTTTGCCTTGTTGAGCTAGTTGTAGAATTAGCATCGCTGTGAATTGTTTTGTAATTGAGCCAATCCTAAACTTACTGTTTTTGCTATGTTTTATATCCCATTCGAAGTTGGCATAACCATAACTTTTTTCAAAAAGTATTTTGCCTTCTTTAGCAACTAAGACGTTACCATTAAACTGTTTATAATTATGAAACTCTTGAATAAAGTCAGCCATTTGCTGTGCTTTTTCTTTACTAAAAGCAAGGTTTGCAAAGAGTAATGCAGATACCAGCATTAATGGCTTTAAATAGTTCTCTAATGTTTTCATTTTTTTCCCTTGTTGTGATTATTGTTCTATTTTATTTTTTAGGTTTAACTCCTTGTTTTTCATCTATTGAAAGTGTTTTTTACTATACGATTGATTAACTTTTATACCGTACCTGAGTTTTGGTGTTATGTCGCATTTATTTCTCTTTATATGACAAAACGCTTGGCAAGAAACTTACCAAGCGTTTTAGGTTGGGATGAGAAAGGTTAGTGACTGCTTGTATGTAACTCAGCTTCAGGTGCAGCCTTTTTACCTTTTAACTTGCTAATTAAGCGCTTAAAGTCTTCCAGCGCCACGTACTGACATGGAATTAAGATAAGTGTGATCACCGTGGCGAACAACACACCAAAAGCGAGTGAAACCGCCATAGGGATGACAATTTTCGCTTGTAAGCTTGTTTCCATTATAATCGGTAAGACACCGATAAATGTGGTAATTGAAGTAAGTAGTATTGCTCTAAAACGACGAGCACCTGCTTGCATGACAGCTTCTTTTATCGCAACTCCTTCGGCGCGCGCTTTATTAACAAAATCAACCATAACCAGCGAGTCATTCACCACCACACCAGCAACAGCGATGATACCGAATACCGATAGGCTACTCATGGTCATGCCTAAAATCATGTGACCGAACATGGCACCTATCACACCAAAAGGGATCACCGACATAATAATGAACGGCTGTGAATATGAACGCAGTGGAATGGCTAACAATGCAAAGATAATCAGCATTGATAAAGCAAAATCACGTATTTGCTCTGCAACGCTGTCCATTTCTTCTTGAATGCGACCGGCTACGTTACTTTCAACTCCAGGGTAGCTTTTCAGTAGGCTAGGTAAGTATTCATCGCGGATTTCTTTCGCAATGGCAAATGGTTCTGCTTGGTCTGTGTTAACTGCGGCCCAAACGTTTACAGTACGTTTGGCGTTTTCACGACGAATACGGTTTACACCATCAACAATATTTACTTTTGCGACTTCTGCAAGAGGAACTTCTACACCGGTTGGTGTAATGATCCGTGCATCTGTGATGTCACTTACCGCGTTACGAGACTCACGAGGGTAGCGGATCATCACTTTAATCTCTTCACCGTCACGTAAAATACGTTGTGCTTCAAGACCGTAGTAGCTAAAGCTGACTTGTGATGCAACGTCTGATAATGTTAAACCAAGACTGTAAGCAAGCGGTTTAAGCTCAAGTTGTACTTCATCGGTTGCTGATTGCAGTGAGTCATTAACATCACCGACACCTTGCATACCATTAAGCTTTTCTTTTAGTTTAGCGGCCACTTCTTTTAACTTGTTGATATCTTTACCTTCTAAGCGGAAGCTAACATCGCCATCATCACGACCGCCATTCATGATACTGTCTTCAATGTTTAATGTTTTCACGCCAGGCAGAGGCGGCATTTGCTCACGCCACATTGCACTTAATTGGAAGGTATCAATAGGGCGTAAGTCCGGTTCAACTAAAATAGCCATAATGCGTGCACTTGTACGACCGCGCAAACTAACCGATAAGTCGCGGATCATCGCTTGACCATATTGCTCTTCAAGTTGCTTATCGACATCTAAAATTAGTTTTTCAATAGTTTGAGCTGTCTCAAGAGTTGCTTGTTCAGAAGATGACAAGTTCATTTCTATAGAAATTCGTGGAAAATCATGTGGGATCTTAGGGTTCGCCACAAATTTTACTAATCCACCTGCAAACATACCGCCGCTGACAATCAATACACATATAAAGCCTACGATCACGGTATAACGGTAGTGTATGCAGTGACCAATAAATGGTGTGTAGTAATTATCAATAAAACTTTTTAAGCCATTATCCATACCTAAACGTAATCGATGTAACGGATTTTTAGGATTCGCTGGTTTATTTTTCATTGCTGCTAAGTGAGCAGGTAAAATCAGTTTTGACTCAATCAAAGAGAAGATTAAGCACAGGATAATCACACCACCAATGGCTTTAGAGAAAGCAGACCCTGGGCCAGATGCGAGTGTTTGTGGTAAGAAGGCTGCAATTGTGGTTAGCACACCAAAGGTGGCAGGAATGGCAACGCGTTTAACGCCACGTACTACGTTATCAAGGCTGTGGCCGTGTTTTTCAATTTCAGCACTGGCCGATTCACCGACTACAATGGCATCATCAACCACAATTCCCAGCACCAGTATGAATGCAAATAAAGAGGCTAAGTTGATGGTGATATCTAAAAAGCCCAAAGGCATCATTAAAAATGCACCAAGGAATGAAACAGGCAGACCCATCATGACCCAAAATGCTAAGCGTAATGGTAAGAATAGGGCAAGTACTACCATAACTAAAATACCACCCCAAACCATGTTGTCGATCATCATGTTAAGACGACCTTCAAGGTAGTAAGTTAAATCAACAATAGGCGATAGTTTTACACCAGCAGGTAATTGTGGGGCTTTATCTGCAAGGTATTTTTTAAGAACAGCGGCAACTTTAGTTATATCTTGATCTTTGGAAGCATTTATTTCGAATGCTAGTGAGTTTTTGCCATTGTACTTAGAATATTGTAAGCCTTCTTCAAAGCCATCATTAATCGTTGCCACGTCGCCTAGTAATACTTGCGCGCCATCTGGTAGGTGTAATAAAGGCAGGTTTTCGAACTCTTTACCACGATACGCTTGGTTTTCAACTCGCATCGAAATATAACCATTTTCAGAGCGAATTTGACCTGCGGACATATTCGCTGAAAAACTACGCACTGCGGTTGCGATATCACGGAAAGTTAAACCATATTCGCGTAGTTTATCAGGGCTAATTTCAATGCCAATTTCGTAGTTTAAACCACTATAAAAGTTGACTAAGTTGATTTGCGGTAAAGCTTGTAGCTCGTCTTTTATATCATTGCCTAGCTCTTTGAGTTGGTAGTTGCTCATATCGCCATACAGCGCAAGGATCATAACCTCTTGCTCAAACTTGTCGCGGCGAACAATTGGGCGTTCCATCTCGGCAGGGAAGGTGTTTATTGAATCCACCTGCATCTTGATTTCATCAAGCACTTCTTGCGGGTCGTATTTTTCTTCTATTTCGACCCATGCTTGTGAAAAGCCACGATTTGAATAAGTGATTAAACGCTTTATGCCTTCGAGCCCTTCTAAAGACTCCTCGACCTTAATGGTAATACCTTCTTCAACCTCTTGTGGCGCAGCACCTGGGTAAATTGCTTGAATGCTGATCCAATTACTTTCGAATTGTGGAAACATTTGTTTTCGAACTGACATCGCAGTAAGCAAGCCGCCCACTAAGATGAAAATCATCAGCAGGTTTGCCGCAACAGGGTTACGAGCAAACCACGCTATCAGGCCTTTTTCTCTGTGTGTGGTCATGGCCTTATTCCTCTTTAAGTGCTAATTGTGTTGTCGGTACACTCAATTCAGCGTTATCGAGTTTTACAGCCATGCCTTCTGTGGGGTACTCAAGTGCAGAGGTAATTAACTTTTCACCATTAGCCAAGCCATTATCGGCGATCACCATGCCATTTTGCTCACGCACGATATTCAGCGTTTTGAATGTCAGTGTTTCGCCATCTTGTAGTACAGCGACTTTTTTATCTTTAACTAAGTGGTGCGGTACGACAATCGCGTTATCGAGGGCACGGCCTTCAATCGTCGCATTAATATAAGAGCCAAAGCGTAAAGGTTGCTTTTGCTCATAAGGCGTTGCGACTTGAGCAACTAAGTAGTTCATACGGCTACGTTGGTCAACAACACCTTCGCTGCGAACAATAGTTGCTTGCCATGTTGTTTGTTTACCTGCAAATTCAGCACTGATTGACACATTTGCACCAATGCCTTGGTTGTTTAGATATTGTAAGTCTTTATCAGCAACTGGAAGACGAACCTCTGCTATAGAGGTTGAGCTTAAGCTACCAAAGCTACTGCCAGGGTTTACCACACTGCCTAAGCTAATTAATCGCTCGTCGATAATGGCATCATAAGGTGCTTTAATGTAAGTGCGCTCTAAATTACGTTTTGCACGTTTTACACTCGCTTGTGCAGCGCGGTAGCTTGCTAATTTTTCAGCAAGCTGAGGTTTGCGTAAATATAACTTTGACGGAATAACTTGGTTTGAGTCACCTTTGATGCGATCCCATTCAGCTTGCGCTACAGATACCTGCGCACGTTCAATTTCAAGGGCCGAACTTGCTTGAGCAAGGCCGGCTTCTGCTTCGATTAGTGCTGCTTCGTAATCATTTGGATCAATACGTGCTAGAATGTCGCCTTGCTTAACAAATCCACCTTGTACAAATTGCTCAGACAGTGACACAACTTGGCCACTGACTTGTGCGACTAACTCCGTGTGGTTTTTTGGCTTCACGATTCCATGTGATTTTACATCGAGCGTAATAGCATCAAAGTTCAATGGTTTTATTGATACAAGCGGACGGTTGTCTTGTTCTGGTTTTTCGACCGGCGCTTGCTTCATCGAAGCAAACGCAAAAGCCATTCCTAGGCCACCGACTAATACGGCGATAGGAAGAATGATTTGTTTTTTACTAGCCACGGGATAGTCCCTCACGGTTGACGGTAATTAAAATAAACTTGATAGGCTAAGCATACGCAATAAAGTGTTTACAAGGCGTTTGAAGATGTAACAAAGCATTGCACATATTACAAAGACGCTACAAAGGTTCTATAAGGGGTACTCAATGACAGATAAAATGACGTGTAGATTAGGCTGTGGCGCCTGTTGTGTTGCACCCAGTATTAGCTCACCGATCCCAGGAATGCCTAACGGGAAAGAAGCGGGAGAGCGCTGTATTCAGCTTGATGATAACAACCTATGTAAATTATTTGGTGATGCCTCAAGGCCAAAGGTATGTAGTGACTTTTCTGCCACCATTGATGTGTGTGGCACGACTAACGAACAAGCATTGTATTTAATTACTGAACTTGAGCAGATGACTTAGTTTTGCTTAAAATTTTATAAAATCGCTGTCTAATTAAAAAGTTGTGCTTTAATAGATAACAATTCTATTTGCATGAAAGAACCTCTAGATGCCAGCGTTAGAAATTATACTATTAGTTATCTTTCTTATATTCCCCGTTATAGATTTAGTATTAGAAAAATATAAATCGAATAATAAAAAGTTTGAATATTGTAAAACATCAGCAGTACTGTGGTGCCTGACAGGGTTGGTAATTTTCTTTTATTATCAAGGTGAACTATCAGTAACCCATCCATTTATCTTGCCGAACACTCTATGGAAGACTGTATTTGCTGGCACTCTTATTCTTTTATTTATTATCTATATGATTTATGTGATGTACACAATTGTGCAAAGTGAAAAGATAAGGAACGACATTGCAACTTCTTTAGAGCATAGCGGCGACTCTCTTAATGATTTAATGCCGGAGTCTCGTTCAGAGCTTTTTATGTTCACCTTTATTGTTTCAGTGACAGCGGGCGTATGTGAAGAACTTATTTTCCGTTGGTATTTACTAAGCGTTATTGAATTACACAGCAATTGGGTTATAGCAGTTATTGGCAGCAGCATGGTTTTTGGATTATGGCATTTTTACCTAGGCTGGAAGCATGTAATTAAAACTGCATTAATAGGTTTAGTGCTTTGTGGTTTATATCTTTATTTTGAAAGTATTTTCTTCGTTATTTTGATTCATATATTGATGGATGTGTATTCAGGGCTAGTTGCTTACTTTGCAAGGAGAGAGTTGCCAAGGAATGCTGATTAAACAACAATGCCAATCAAATTGACTGGCATTGTTGTTTTTGATTACCAAGTATAGGTAGCACTAAGAGTATATTGCTCGCCGCGCCCTGGGGTACCTGGGACTTCTTCAAATGATTCATCCCAAATGTTGTCAGCAGCAAAAGTAACAAATACATTTTCAAACTGAGCAGGAGTAAACTTTAGCGTTAATTGAGTAAAGAAGGCTTCATCGTCAGAGTTACGTAAGCGGTTACTATGTTGCTTACGCCATTCGTTATCGATACGCAGCTCAAGTACATCCATAGGCTGCCATACAGCGCCAAGTGTTACACGGTGGTCAGGGTAGTTAAGTGCATAAAAGCTGGCATCAATATCAGCCGTGCCATAGTCTTCGGACTTTTCTAAATAGGTGTAGCTGGCAATTAGCTTTGTGTTTTCAAACGATTTATTCGCCAAAAACTCAACGCCTAAGGTGTCTATATCAACTGGGTTTGCAAAACGGGCTGAGGTTGCATCAAAGCGATATGTCCAATCGGTAAGGTTTTTATCTTTACGATAGAAGATAGCTGAATCTAAACGCCAAGATGACTGTTCAATCAATAAACCTAGCTCAAGGTTATCGGTCGTTTCGCGCTCAAGATTGTAGTTACTTCTAAATAATCCGCCCGTTTCACTGCCACCAATTGCGGTGTAACCAGGTACTTGTGTTGCTTCGGCGTATGATGCGTACCAAGTATGTTCACTGCCATTTTGATTAGCTACTTTAAGGCTGGCATCGGCAATAAATGAGGTATCTGAGCTATCACGGTTCGTATCATCAAATGCAGCACCAACACGTAAAGTAAGCTCTTTGTTCGCTGTAAGAGCTGTCTTGTACTCAGGCAAGATACTTAGCTTGGTGTAATTGCGTGATGTAAAGTTGTTTTCAAGAGACGTTGATTCAATCTCATCAGCAATAAATTGCCCAGCATAATTAATTGCATAGCTACTATTTAAGCGGTGGCGTCCAGAGAGTGCCAATGATTTAACCGTGGTTTCATGAAATGCTTCAAACATAGCTGGGTTTTCACGAGACAACACGTAATGGTCGTTATGTTTACGATAATAACCTGTTACTTCAAAACTATTGTTCTCACCATACATTTGTTTATGGTTTAGCACCAATAGCTTGGTTTCAAGATCTTCGGTTTCGTTAAAATTAAATGGCGTGTAAAGGTTCGGCCAACCAAAAAATTTCTCTTGGCGTCCGAACATTAAATCAGTTTGTGATGAGTCACTGGCAAGTTGAATGCGCGCTGAGGCACGCTCAAAGTCGTGATCGCCATTATCAATTGAGCCATCACTTTGTGAGTTTGAATACTCACCTTCAAACCCTAACCGCCAATCCGGCATAGTTTCAAGCTTTTGGCTGTGGGCAGCATGAATGCTTAATAAGTTAAAGTCATTTGTGCCAGTGCCAAGTGAAACACTCCCAGTGCTTGTAATAGGGCGCCAGCCAAATGAAACTGTACCAACAGAGCTGTTCATGCCATACAGTGCGTTATCAGCACCTGTTAAAATGGCAGGGCCGGTAAGCATTTGTGGCGCAACAGGAATTTCAGCGAAGTAGTGACCCGATTGTGGGTCGAATAAGGTACTACTGCCAACACGAAAGCCGGTATTTTCAAAAATACCACCACGGATGGTTACATCGGCTTGTGCTTCAGCCATATTGCGCGATTGCAAATCTACACGGGGGTCATATTCTAAATTTGAGACAGGCGCATCAAAAGTGCCGACAGGCTCCTTATTTGCGGTTGCTGAGACTTCAACGGTGATTTGTTCAATATTGTTTGCGTCTTCTGCTAGCACTGAGCAAGTGACGAATAAAGCGGGAAGTGTAAGCTGTACTGCGCGTACCATCTAAAACTCTCTTGAATGTATTTGATTTACCTAGGGCAGTGAATACTATAGGCGCTCACTGCAAAATTGCGGCTATTGTATCTGAATCACTCAGTTATACCACTCCAACCAGATTTCAATAGGTAATAAAAAAACCGCTAAGGCGCGGTTGTGTAATTTAGAGCAGTGTTTATTGTTTAACCGCATCATATTTGCCAAAAAAAGTGATGATGAGCGCAATAAAAATGCCTATAAAACCAATGACTGAAAAAGCTAGGCTATATTCAGTTTTAATATTAAAAATATTAAGTAAGCTCGTTATTAACAATAGAGATATACCAACGATTTTTAAAATCGTCTGTGTTTTATTTAAGCAAAACCATGCGTGACAAGAGGGACATTGATTTTCAATAAAGAGGCTGTTTTTGTTAACCTTTTTTATATCTTTAGTCGCTATTTTAGTTTTACAGTTTGGGCAAGTTAATTTCATTTTATTCCTTTTTGGGTCTTTTTCTCTAAGACCTCTAATTCCATTTAGAGTTACTTTCAGCATCATAGCAAACTTTAATCATCACAAACAAAAAAGCTCACAATTCGTGAGCTTTTAAACGATGTGTTAACACTTTACTGCTGCGGTTTAGGTGGGAAGTTACTTAGAATATTAGCAACTGTCTCTTTAATTATCTCAGTGCGTTTTTCAGGTGTTTGGTTCTTTTGCAAACGACCTTCTTTTGCACCACGCCAAACTAGTTGGTTAGAAGCGCGGTCTACCACGTCTAAAATCAGTGTGCCTACTTCATACTCGCGAGTAGTTGTTTGCGTGTTGTAACCCATGCCCCAATAGTTCCAGCGTGCGCCGTAACCGACATTAAAGGTATCAACGTCGATTTTTTTATCAACCGATGCATGGTAGTTAATAAGTACATCTGCTTGTGCCATATCAACAAGTTTCATACCGCTTTTTTCAAGCTCAGCATTAACGGCTTCACGTACACGTTTTTCCATTAACGGGCTAATTTGGTAGTTTGCAACATTCTTAGTTAGGCTCGCGTTAGGAACCCAAGAGAAAGTTTGATAGTTGCTAAAGTCTGCTGATTTGTCGTAATCCCAATCAGGGGTTTTGGCGCAAGCCGCTAAAAGTAATACAGCCGTGGCGATTAATAAGTTTTTCATACTGTTTGCTCCTTGGCAAAATTTCCACTACTTATTTGATAACATAACACAAAAATAATTCAACTGAATGATTATTTATTTACTATGGCACATTTCAAAAAAAGTACTGTAATTGATTGTAAATGCTGTCATCCATGACATGTTGTATTAAGTACTGTGTTCTACTTCGATCCAGTCTTTTTCGTCTACCCAGTTTTGCGCGCCATCTTTTACTGTACGAATAGGTACAATGTAGTCGCAACTTACTTGTGGTTTAACAGAAGCAAAAATCGGCACAAAACCAAAGCTCAGAGCCGTTTCGATAATTGCTTTTTGGTTTTGTGGGTCGATATCTGCCGCTTCATCAATATAAATAGGAATACGATACAGGTTTTGTTCTTGATCACTTAATAGATAGCGAATGAATAGCATGCCGCATAATAGTTTAATAGTGATACGTGTACCGTTAGAACCTGCTGAATCGATTTTTTCGAAGTGCTCAGTGTCACCCGCACGATTCACCACTTCAAAACGAATATCGAATAAGTCGGTCAGTGTTAAACCGGCTTTTTCTGAAGCAAGCTTAATTAAATGATCTTTTGCTTCGTTTACCGCAGATTCGCTATAAGGCTCTTGGCTTAATAAATCGAGGGTATCGCCTTGCTCAAACTGATTTGAGGTACTGATAATGGTATCAATGCTATCAACCAGCATCTTGCGCGGAATAACATTAATTTTGAATGCTTGAAGGTTAGAGATTCGGTGTTGGCTAATCCCTTTATTAAAGCTATTCATTTCGCGGCGTAGGCGGTCTAAGTCTTCGCGCAAGCCTTTAATGGTGGCGGCGACTTCGGTTAACGCAACACGACCTTGACGCTCAACGGCATCACGCTCGTTATCAATGTTATGAAACGCGCTAATAAGCTTTTCGTATTTAGTAAACTCATCGTTTTCGTTATCAAATTTAGTAATACCCGCATTGTAAATATGCATGTAGGTGTTACGTACGTTGATATCAAAGTTACGTAGCTCTTGGCAGTCTTTGTTAAAGTGATGGATGAGATCGCTTAAGTTATCAAAATCAATACTGATTTCAATCATGTATGGAGTCACTTTGCCAGAGTAAAAATCAAGCGTGTGATCGATACGCTCAGATTTAACTTGGCGTAGCCGGTCAGCTTGGCGCGCAAGCAAATCTTTTTTCGACTTGATAATTGAACGACGGTCGCTAATTGAGCCACTGTTCTTTTGAATGTCTTGCAGGTAGTCGTCAACTTGTTCGCGCTCTGCATTTAATTGCTCTTTTAGCAAAGTTTGCGCATCGACTGATTGCTGCATCACTTCAAATTGTTCAAAGCGTTTTAAGGCTTCTTCAGAGGCCATTAGTTCATCATATAAGGCATCTTTTTCTTTTTGTTTTTCGGCGACATTAGCAGCCACTTCGCGCTGTTGTTTAAACTCTTTTAGTGAGTTTTCAAGGGCGGCGAGTTGCGCGGTTAGTTGCTCTTTATTTTCACCTGTTTGCATTTGCACAGGACTTAGCTTTTTAAGTTTAATGCTTGCGCCAGGAAGAGTCAGTACACCGCCTTTCACATTTGCCGATAACTGCTCTAAAAATTCACCAAAGGCATCTTCGTCTGTGATCTCAACATCACCATTGCTGGTGGTGGCAAATGATAAGATATCAGGGTTTAGAATACGCGAAATCTCTTCAACTTCTTTCAAAGATAAATCTTCACGCATACGGGTGAATAAATTGAACTCGAGGTTCTTCAGTTGTAGTTTTAAGCTCTTAATTTGCTTTTGTGTTTCGCTAATACGGTAATCTAGCGTGTGCAAGCTTTGACCTTGGGCACTGCTCAATGAATGCGATAGCGATTCATAATCTTGCTTAAGCTGCGTAAGGCTTACTTTTAAAGTGGCCTTGTTAACTAGTTCAAATTCAGATTTAAGCGCTCGATAGTCTAAAAACCACTGTTCAATTTGAGTTTGTTTACGCTCAATATCACGGGATTGCTGAATATACAGCTGCTGCTTTTGGTCAAACTCATGCTTTTCGTGCTCGATATCTTCAAGGGCTATATTCAGCTCAGTGAGTTGCTCTTGTTGATAGGTTTCAAAGTCAATCAGTGCTTGGTCAATTTTTGGCGCATAGGCTGCAAGTTTGCCTTTTAAAACCGTTTGGTTTTCAAGCATAGATTCAAGGGCGGCGATTGGCTCTTGCATTGACTCAAGGGCTTTTAATTCACGTTTAGCGCGATTCACTTTATCGAATGAACGTCGCCATACTTCATAAAAATCAACCCGTGAGTTTGACATATGACGTTCAAAAACACGTAGCATAAAGCGCTTAACATCACTGGCACCTAATTTATGCAAGTTAAGGATACGGCGGAAAATCTCTTTGTAAATCGCTGAGTCTTGTACGTTATTAAGCGGGATCATCTTTAAATTGATATCGCCATCAAACGGGGTTGCGCCACCAGTGAGTAGGGCGTTTAGCTCTTGCGCTTTTAATTCAATTGGATTGAAACCTTGCTCTTTTAAGTGATTAAAAAGCTTGGTGAATTTTACAATGGTTTTGCCTTGGGTGTAGTGCTCAAGGTCTAATTTACCTTGATAGCAAAAAAACTGATGCGCGTAACCGGCAATTTTACCAAGGCCAGCAACACCAATCACTACAGGGCCATTAGGTAAATCGGCTTCGAGTAAAATATAGGATTGATCTGACGAAAAGTAGAATTTTCGGGTTTCGTCTAAATCGTGGCCATCCCATTCTGTTAGGCGTAAATCATTAATCAGTGGAAATTGCAGGGCATTAATCACCGAGCTTTTACCAGTATTATTGGGTGCACAAATTGAGCTGCTTTTATCCAGAGGGATCACGCATTTTGCATAGCCAGCGGTATTTAAAAGCGCAAGTTTGCTGAGTCCGTAAAGGCTTTGGCTTTGCATTATTCGTCCTCTCCTAGGTAGGTTTCTTCGTTTACTTCCATTAATGCATCGATATAACGATAAATAGGTGCTTGCAACATAAAGCCGTTTTCTACTTCGCGAGCAAGGCCTAAACGCACCATGCGAAGGTACACGTCTTTACGTAAATCTGAGCCTGAGAAGATTTCTAATTGATCAAACAAGTGTTTGTTGATTTGCACTAAGGTTTGCATTAGTTCAAGGTCGTTTACCTCGTCAAACAAGGCACGCATTGGATCTTTACCGGTATTGGCATAGTGCTCAATCAAGATGTAGATAGTCAGTGCGATGGCACGCGAAATTTTCCCCATGTTTGGGGTGCTTTCGTCGCTGCCAAAATAGTAAAAGCCACGGCTATCATGTTGTAGGTCATGGCCAAGGGCATTAAATAACGCACGGTAAGCGTCAATGTGTTGATCAAGCTCTTGCCACATCAGCGTGTCTTGTTCGCTAATTTGGTAGCCTGATGTGAGCTTTTTATTAATAGCTTGCAGATGTGTTAAATCATCTAAATTAATATCTGTCATGGTTATTGCTCTGTTGCTTTTTTATCGTCAGCAATCGATGAGTTAAATGGGTAAAGAGAGAAGTGTTGCTGGGCAATTTTTATTTTTACTTTCTCTTGGCTTTGGCTGATTTCAAGGTCGCCATCGCTAATTAATTTTTGATACAAGAACAGCATTTCGTCTGCTTCTAAATCTGGGTAGCTTTCATCTAAGAAATTAAGCAGCGGCTGAGCTTTTTTGCTGGCTTTTTTGAAGCGTTTTTTAAATTGTGTTTTAACGTCGTTGTAATCAGGGATATGCGGGCTTTGATAGGCAGGCACGTCATCATGTTCAGGAAGCTGATATTCATCGTGTTCAAAGTCAACTAAGCCTGCCATATAGGCCACGATATGACGTTGTTGCCCAAGTGAAAAACGCTGTGCGTCTGAGACAAAGTTAGGCTGTACTGCACTTAACATGTTATCGACGCCATTTTTACGCACTAAACCAAGCACTTTGGCCGCTTGGCGAGTAATTAGGTTGTTGCGTCGTAACTCTTCACGCAGTGGCATCAACATATCGGCGCTTTTGCGTAAACTTTCACGGCCAACTAAATGCATTTCTAGAATACGGGTACGTAATTGCTCAAGCATCCGTTTGTCTTGATATGACTTACCAAGACGGTCAATTTGCTCGATTTGCGCGCTAATTTGCGCTTCGATGGTGTTAAAGCACGCGTGGAAGTCACCACGAATATCAACCATTTCAAGCATAGGTTCAATGTATTCATCAAACGCTTCGATTACTGCTTGATAGCGTTTTTGCAAAGATTGCACGGCGTTGTCAGCTTTCGCTTGCTCAACAATGTTTAAAATCGCATTTTCATTATGGGCAAACAGCTTCATTATTTTGCGTACCCGATCATCCATAATCCGGCTGAAACGGCGAAGCTCGTCGTAATCTTCTATTTCACCCGCTTTGGCAAGGCGGTTGCCTAGGCGCGCTAAGTCATCAACTAATACGCTGATTTCTTGGGCAAGACCCAAATGTTCTTCTTGCAATAAAAAGGTCGCAAAATCAGCGATAGCACGGTTGATTTCTAATTGTGACGACTTCGCAAGAGGAATAATGATATCTTGATTTAATAAACGATTTGTTTCTTTATAAATACGTTCATTTGACCAGCTTGGCTGTTTTTGTTTTATCGCATTTTGTACGTCTTTTAAGCTGAAATCAGCCATCTTAAAACGTTTAAATAATAGTTCTAACACCCCCCAATGCTCTGTAAGGGTATTTAATAACTTTTTAGCTGGGATCATATGGCTCCAGTAAATCAAAATTTTGGTGTTAGCGTTTAGTAGTAATTTATCTAATTGAGAATAGTTTTATGACTTAGATACTGCTAGAATCCGCGCCGAAACACTCGAATTACAATTTTTACATTATTATAAAGGTTGTTCAAACACCATGGTAACCCCACTTATCCTAACCCTGATAGCGGTGGCATTTTTGCTTATCGTTATAGAGGATATTATCCATGTAAACAAGGCCAAAACGACGCTTTTTTTTGGCACTTTATGCTGGATTATCTTGTTTATCTCTCCAATTCATGGGCAAACCCCAGAAACTATCCAACATCAACTTGATCATAATATTTTAGAAATAGCGACGTTGTGGTTATTTCTTATGGCTGCAATGACCTTTGTCGCTTATTTAAACTCGAAAGGGTTTATTCAAAATATTGTGCATAAAATTATGCCAAATCAAATCAGTGAACGGAAGCTGATGTTTTTGATTGGTGGTTTTGCGTTTTTATTTTCATCGATTTCAGACAACATAACCGCGACTTTAATCTCGCTTGCGGTGGTGATGTCACTGAAATTAGACCCTAAAAAATTAATAAAATATGCCACCTTAATTGTATTTAGTGTGAACTCGGGTGGGGTATCGCTTATTACAGGTGATGTAACGACCTTAATGATATTCCTCGATGAAAAAGTCACTATTGGTAACTTGTTATTACTTATTGTGCCTTCGCTTGCAAGCGTCGCATTACTGGCTGTGATGTTATCAGCAGGAATGTCAGGTAATGTGGTATTTGAAAAGCAAATGGCTCGTCGTATTGAAAAAACCGACATTACCATTGCGGTTATCTTTTTCTCGACCATTATTGCCACCTTAACTTTGAGCGTTCTTTATAGTGTGCCACCGTTATTAACCTTTTTATTTGGTTTATCATTAATGTTTTTGGTTGCGCAATTTTTGATGCGCAAAAAAGACGTAAACAAAAAAATCATCGACTATATTCGTGAGATTGAATACGACACACTGTTGTTCTTCGTTGGGGTATTACTGTTAGTTGGTGCACTGAAAGAAGTGGGTGTGTTATCTCAATTTACACATTTATATGAGCTTATGGCTCCTGAGTATGCGAATTACTTAATGGGCTTGTTGTCGGCTGCGGTTGATAACGTGCCACTAACAGCTGCATTACTCAAAGCCGACATTGTTATGAGCCCTCAGCAATGGCTGTCATTTACTTATGCAACAGGGGTTGGTGGTTCAATGCTTATTATTGGGTCTGCCGCGGGTATTATTGCGATGAGTAAAGTCAAAGCATTAACGTTTATGAGTTATTTAAAAATGTCGCTGTATTTATTAATAGCCTATACAGCGGGTTATTATGGCTCACACCTAGCGGGAAGTTTTATTTAACACTTGACAGCTAGACGTCTAAACGATAACTTTCAAAGCCTGCTTTTAACAGCAGGCTTTGTTATTTTAACCAAGTGTTAACTTAACATTCAGAAGAGGTGCGATACTTAGGTAGTTAATGTGAGGTGACGAACGCCAATGACCATTAATGAGGGAAGTACTCGCCGAGAAAAATAGCTGGACGTCACGGTTATTTTTCGGTTTATGGGGCTGAATCCTCAAAACTGTCACCAAACTAGGTGGAGAGCTTCTGGCATGGACTACTCTTTATTTTCAAAGCACCCCCTTGCCGAGTTCTTCTTGAATTACTGTGGATAGTTTTCCACAAAAGGAGACGACATGAATACCCAATTAGCCGCCAACACAAAATCAGATTACGTTGTTGCAAAATTTGGTGGCACCAGTGTAGCTAATTTTGATGCTATGAGCCGCTGTGCAGAAATTGTATGCGCGGATAATCAAGTACGTATTGTTGCTGTTAGTGCCAGTGCGGGCGTTACTAACCATTTAGTTGCATTGTGTAAACGTGATTTGAGCGCGGCTGAGCGCGATGAACACATCACGGGTGTTATTGCTATTCAAGAGAATATTTTAGCTGAGCTATCGCTTGATGCCGATTTAGCTCATGGCTTTAATGAGACTTTAAGAGCATTTCAGGTACTTGCTACTGAAGGGATTAAATCAGCGGCAGAGCAAGACGAGCTGCTAAGTTTTGGTGAGCGCTTATCATCGTATTTATTTACGCAAGTGTTGCGTGGCCAGGGTTTAGATGCGGTGCGATTTGATGTGCGTAAAGTATTAAAAACAGATAGCCAATTCGCTAAAGCCACTCCAAACATTGCTGCAACAGCTGCTGCTGCAAAAAAACATTTAGTGCCATTGTTAGCTGAGCAAGTTGTAGTAACACAAGGGTTTATTGGCAGTGATGAATATAACCAAACAACGACTTTAGGCCGTGGCGGCTCAGATTACAGTGCGGCATTACTGGCTGAAGCAATCAACGCAAAGAGTGTGCATATTTGGACGGATGTGGTGGGTATTTTCAGTACTGATCCGCGTTTATGTGTAAAAGCTACACCTATTGCAAGGCTTAGCTTTGATGAAGCCGCTGAAATGGCTACCTTTGGGGCAAAAGTGCTGCATCCAGCTACTATTTTACCGGCAAGCCGCAGCCATATTAGTGTGTTTGTAGGTTCAAGCCGTGAGCCACAATTAGGCGGCACATGGATTGAAAAAGAAAAGTCAGAGCAGCCAGGTATCCGAGCAGTCACGCAGCGTAAAAACCAAATTCTTTTAACGGTTAAAAGCCCAGAAATGCTTCTTGCGAGTGGTTTCTTAGCGCGTGTATTTACTATCTTAAGTGAATTTAATATTTCGGTTGATTTGGTTACTACCTCAGAGATCAGTGTTGCAATCACGTTAGATAACGCACCGAATGCATCACGTCCTGAGCTGGATCAAGCTTGTTTAGATAAGCTTTCTGAGTTTTGTCATGTGTCGGTTGAGAATAACTTAACGCTGGTGGCTCTAATTGGCTCTGAGATTCAACTGCGACAACAAGAGACCAACTTAATGCAAGTATTGAGTGATTTTAATATTCGTTTAATTTGTCATGGTGCAAGTAAACATAACCTGTGCTTTTTGGTGGAGCAGAGCGAGTCTGACCTTGTTGTTCAAGCTATTCATAGTCGATTATTAGAAAGCCAAGTCGCGGCATAGGTCGTTAAAGTTAATAAAAGAGCACTGCCAGTCAGTGCTTTTTTGTGCCACCACGCTTATGTCAAAATCATTCAGTGTGTTACTTGAGGCCGTGAGGTTATGTTTTTCGATTTCAGTAAACACATTCGGGCTCAAAAGTTTAGCGATAGGTTGCGATGTTGCTTTGGCAAGCGCTTCTTTTAGTGTCCAAATTCTAAAAAAACATCCAGCTTGCTCATTTATATCGCTAAAGCCACTTATTAAATTAACTTCATTGCGATCGTAAAAATGTTTGGCGAGCTTCACAAAAGGGGCGTGTTTTCGAACAGTGTTCGATATCAAAACCAAATTGATCTTGCTCGGGGTTAAGCGCTGCACCAATAAAACCACGGGAATGTGATAAGCAAGCCCAAATTGGTTCACTTAAAGGCGAGTGAAGCTTCAATTTGTTGTCTACGTCATCAAATTGGCTCGAAATTGCGCAAAGTGGTGTGTTTTTAAGTAAAGGATTGCTGCGTTTTAATAAATACTTAAGCACTAAGCGCGTGGCAATATACTCTTGCTTAGCGGCTGGCATTTTGCGCTTTGTAAGTACACTAAGCTCGAATTCACTGAGTAACCTTTCAATGGGCAGGGAGCTGATATTGATACGTGAAGCATCCATAAGTACAACTTGTTTATCAGTTGAACTTAGCCCTGAATCAATTTTTAAGGTGTTAGAAAAATAGTGACTGCTCATGGTTTGTGGCTTTTACGAAACCCTACAATTAGATTTGTTTATTTTTACAGCAAATGCTCTTGTATGGGCACGAACAAACGCAAATTGTTTACGCAGTTGACTGTAATTATGGTTTAATGAGGAAAAATAATAACAGAAATGTAGATGTATGGCACAAGTTCGTGATGGCTTCCAAAGTCGTATTGGTTTTGTACTTGCCGCTTCTGGTGCGGCAGTAGGTTTAGGTAATATTTGGGGGTTCCCAACGCAGGCGGCAAACCATGGCGGCGGTGCATTTTTACTTGTTTATTTTATCGTTATTTTCTTATTAGCACTTCCTGCTTTGTATACTGAGTTGTATTTAGGCCACCAAGCGCAGGCAAACCCAGTTAAAGCGCTATCAAGTGCATGGCAAGACACCGCAGCCAAAGTTGGAGCTGCAGCTGGTTATATAGGCTTGTTTGGCGCTGTTGTGATGCTGAGCTTTTATTCAATCGTTGCAGGTTGGATGCTCGCGTACGCACTCGAGCCAATTGCCAACTTTTTTGGTCTGACTGAGTTAAGTCACTTTTTACACAGTGATTCAATGGCACGCAACTTTGTGTTTACGCCATTGATGCTTATTCTAACCGCAAGCATTATTTTAAAAGGGGTTAAATCAGGTATCGAAACTTGGTCACGCCGCTTAATGCCATTATTGCTAGTGTTATTAGTGGCGTTAATTGGCTACATAGGCACTCTTGACGGTGCAATGGATGGTTTTGCTGCTTATTTAGTGCCTGACTTTAGCCAAATTCTTGATGCGAACCTAATTATTGCTGCAATGGGGCAGGCGTTCTTTTCATTGTCGCTAGGCGTCGGCTGTATGATGGTATACGGCTCATATTTAAAGCCTGATGCGAACTTACCAAAACTAACAGGCACCGTTGCATTACTTGATACGGGTGTGGCATTTTTAGCGGGTTTATTGATTATTCCGGCTATTTTTGTTGCCCAGCATAACGGCGTAGAAGTGTTTAGCGGTGGTAAGTTGGTAGGCGAAGGACAGTTGATTTTTGCTATTTTACCTGAGCTATTTAGCACCATGGGACAAGTAGGCTTAGTGGTTGGTTTATTATTTTTTGTGTTGATGTCGATTGCATCGGTGACTTCAACCATTTCATCAACCGAAATTCCAGTCGCATTTTTAGTTGAAAACCATAGTATTGAGCGTAAACAAGCAACCTTATTTGTTACCTTAGTGGTGTTTATTGCTTCATCGCTGATCATCCTTAACTTTGATTGGTTATTTGGCTTAGTGATTATGGTACTAACGCAGTACCAATTACCCTTGATGGGACTATTTTATTTTATTACCGTTGGCTGGTTATGGCAGCGTGGTAATAAATTGCATCAAGTATCGAGTGGCCCACATTATTGGTTTGCTCAGTACATTCGCTTTGTGTGCCCGTTATTGATGACGGCGGTATTTGTGAACGTGGCATTGTTGAAATAAAGTATCGAGTTGCAAGTTAGTAAGTAAAAAGGCGTGGGGTTGAAACCTCACGCCTTTTTTAATTTAAGGTGCATTTGCCTTATATAACTTCGTTAGTTAATGGTAAACCTTGGCTAAGTTCGTTGGCGTTTTGTAGCGTAGTGCAAGCAATTTCGCTAAGCGCTTCTTGAGTGAAAAAACCTTGGTGCCCAGTAACAAGCACGTTTGGAAAACTAACCAAGCGAGAAAAAATGTCATCCTGCATGATTTCTTCGCGATGATCTTTAAAGAAAAGCTCTGACTCTTGCTCATAAACATCAAGTCCTAGGTGACCGAGTTTTTTGGACTTAAGTGCTTGAATACATGCTTGTGTATCGAGCAGTGCACCTCGCGAGGTATTAATCAGCATGACACCGTCTTTCATTTTTTCAAATGCTTTGGCATCAATTAAGTGATGAGTATGTTCGTTTAGTGGGCAATGCAAGGAGATGACATCACTTTGCCTGAGCAGTGTGTCTAAGTCGCAAAGTGTGTAATCGCCTTTTTTAGCGACAGGATCGCACACTAACACTTTTGCACCGAAACCATTTAAAATATTCACTAATGCTAGGCCGATTTTACCGCAACCTATAATACCAATGGTTTTTTTAAACAGGTTAAAACCCAACAGGCCATTTAAGTCAAAATTTCCTTCGCGTACTCGGTTAAAGGCTTTATGGGTTTTTCGGTTGAGTGTTAGCATGAGTGCAACACAATGCTCAGCAACGGCCTCAGGGCTATAAGCTGGCACCCGACAAACCTTGATGTTGTGCTCTTTGGCGGCTGCTAAATCAACATTATTAAAACCCGCACAACGTAATAGTATGGCTCTAATACCTAAAGTGGCCATATTGGCTATGACATCCTTATCGACAGTGTCGTTTACAAATACGCACACTGCATCAAAACCATGGCATAAAGGTGTTGTGGTACTGTTGAGAGATTGCTCAAAATAACTGAGCGAAACCGACTCAGCGTATTCAGTTAGATTCCTTTCAAAAAACGGTTGTTCATACTTTTGCGCACTGAATAAGGCCAGTTTCATCATTTAAATTACTCTCTATCACCATTTTGAGGGCTTCAGGTTTAGTGCGCGGGGCATATCGCGCAACAAGTTGCCCCTCTGAGTTTATAAGAAATTTGGTGAAATTCCATTTAATTGCGCGGTTTTGCGCAATTCCGCGGGTATGGCATTTTAAATAATTAAATAACGGATGCGCCTCAGGCCCATTGACTAATACTTTATTAAAAATAGGAAAGCTAACATCAAAATGCTGTTGGTAGAAAGTCTGTAGCTCCTGCCCATCTAACGGCTCGTTATGACCAAACTGATTACAGGCGAAAGCAAGCACTGTAAATCCGCGCTCTTGATACTCATTATAGAGTTTTTCAAGGCTGGCCATTTGCATTGAAAAGTTACATTTACTGGCGGTATTTACGATAAGTGCTGTTCTTCCTTTTAACGATTCAAGGCTGAAATTTTCACCGGATGTAAGCTGGGCATTGAAACGATATATACTATCCATGTTTTACCTGTGTGTTTTTAAACGGTTTAAATGAACTTTTTTTCATTCGCTTTTTAGTTATTCGATTGAGATAATGAAATTGTTACTAATTTATCACTCAAATAGGTCAGTTTTATGTCAATGAAAGTCGCCTTCATCGGATTAGGTGTAATGGGTTACCCTATGGCAGGTCACCTTGCCAACGCAGGTCACAACGTGACCGTTTACAACCGCACTACAGTAAAAGCGCAAAAGTGGGCTTCAGAGTATCAAGGGCAATATGCTCAAACGCCTAGTGAAGCTGCAAAAGGCGCTGAAATTGTATTTATGTGTGTGGGTAATGATGATGACCTACGGTCAGTTGTTTATGGCGACAAGGGTGTGCTTGCGGGCATGGAGTCTGGGAGCTATTTAGTTGACCATACAACGACTTCGGCCGAGGTAGCCCGCGAAGTGGCGACTCAAGCGAAACTACAAGGTGTTGCATTTTTAGATGCGCCAGTTTCTGGCGGCCAAGCGGGAGCAGAGAATGGTGTATTAACTGTGATGGTCGGTGGCGACGAGACTGATTTTAATGTTGTTCAGCCTGTTATGGCTGCCTTTAGCCGCTTTAGCCAATTATTAGGCGAAGTAGGCTCTGGCCAGCTTTGTAAAATGGTTAATCAAATTTGCATTGCAGGTGTGGTACAAGGTTTAGCGGAAGGTTTGCACTTTGCTAAACAAGCAGGTCTTGATGGTGAAAAAGTGATCGAAACTATTTCAAAAGGTGCTGCAGGCTCATGGCAGATGGAAAACCGCTACAAAACTATGTGGGCGGGTGAGTACGAATTTGGGTTTGCTGTTGATTGGATGCGTAAAGATTTAGGCATTGCGCTTGATGAGGCAAAGGCAAACGGCGCAACCTTGCCGATGACAGCCACGGTTGATCAATACTATGCTGATGTACAAGCGTTAGGTGGTGGCCGCTACGACACCTCAAGCTTGTTGGCACGTATTGAAGCGTTACATAAAAAGTAACGTGATATTATTTATAAAAAACGCGACATTATGTCGCGTTTTTTATTACATACTTTGTGCGTAATTGTACAACGCTTTTAAAATATGCAGGTTTTTTTCGTTATCATCATTTTCATGAGCAAGGTTTTCAAGGGTGATCATAAAATCTTGCGCACTAATTGATGGGCTATCTTCACCGTGCATGAGCTTGTTTTGACAGTATTGACGCCATCTAGCCAGCTCATCTTGGCTAAGAGTTTGTGGCCAGTTTCGAGCACGGTATCTAAATAGCAAGGTGGTAAACTTTTTGTCATCGAAATCAAGCTGCATCGAGGCTAGTTGCTCAGGGCTTGCATCACGAATAATGGCAAACTTGGCTTTATCTGCATTGCTTGTAAAGCCATCATAAAGTTGGTAGTCAGGGTTTTGGTTTTCACTAAAATCACGCTGCTCATTAAAGACTTCGGTTACTTTGTCGCGAAGTTCAGTATTCGCTTTTAAGATAGCCAAGTTTTGTAGGCACTTTTCACGGTCAATGCCTAAACGCGCTGCGTTTTCAGGTAACAAGGTTTTTGCTGGCGCAAGAATAGGGCACTTATTTAGGTGTACGAGCTTTAAGCCCACCGGTGCTTCGTCTTCACCAAGGTCACTGTGTTTGGTATAAAGCCGAGTGCGTAACTCATCGACCGACAAATCTAATAACACCTGTGGATCGTCAGTTAAGTTAAAGCAAATAATGGCGTTTTTGTTCACCGGATGAAAGCTCATAGGTGCAATCCAGCTAGTGCAACCTTGGCTTGCAGGGATGCGTGATGAGGTATGCACCAGTGGTGTCATGTTAAATACGTCGACTAAATCAGCCAGCGCTTTTTTAGAACGTAAGCCGAAGAAAAACTGATAAAGCTTAGGCTGTTTTTCTTTTATAAGTTTCGCAAGCGCAATCGTTGCTGTTACATCACTCAATGCATCGTGAGCTGCGGCATGTTCTATGCCATTGGCAACGGTTAAGTGCTCTAGTTTAAAACTAGGCGTGCCGTCTTCCTTAAGTGGCCATTCAATACCTTCAGGGCGCAGTGCGTAACATGCACGTACTAAATCAATAATATCCCAGCGGCTGTTATTATTTTTGTACTCACGCTCGTATGGGTCATAAAAGTTACGGTATAGACTATAACGTGTTACTTCATCATCAAAGCGAATACTGTTATAACCCGCTACACAGGTATTAGGCTGGCTAAACTCGGTATGAATTTTTGCCATAAACTCAGCTTCAGGCAGCCCTTTTTGCATTGCAATTTGTGGCGTGATACCTGTGATCAAACAGGCTTCTGGATGCGGTAAGTAATCTGCCGCGGGTCTGCAATATTCAATTAACGGTTCACCAATAATATTTAAATCTAGATCAGTGCGGATACCTGCAAACTGACTTGGGCGATCTTTTTGCGGGCTAGCCCCAAAAGTCTCGTAGTCGTGCCAGTAGATTGTTGGTTGGTTTTCGTAGTATTTTGGTTCACTCATTCTGTCTCTTAGCCCTTTTAAATCATGGGTTTTGGCTGTTTTATTCTTTTTTGTTATCTATTCGAATACGTTGCAATATCTGCATGGTGTGTATAAAATTGTGTATAAATTTTTTGCTAAGTGTGTATAAAATATTAAATGGCAATCAGCGACACTAAATTAAGAAAGCTGCTAGATAAAAACCAAACACCACAAGTATTATCGCATAGAGATAGTTTGAGTGTAAGGGTATCAGCTAAAGGTGTACTTACTTGGCAGTATCGTTGCCGAGTTGATGGAAAACAAGTAATTATATCGTTAGGTCGATATCCTGGGCTGAGTATTAAAGAAGCGCAAAAATACATACCTTTATTTCAAAACTGGCTCATTCAAAAGAAAGATCCTCGTATAGAGCTTAAGTTAATGCAAAATAATGCAAAGGGCTTACCGACTTTAGCAAATATTGCATCTGAATGGGTTGAAATACGAGTTCCAGATCTTAAAGAGAAAACGCAAACACTTTATAAAAATCACGTTAAAAAGTGGATTATCCCTTATTTAAATGACAAAGCTTTGCCAGTTGATAATATGACAATTCATGATTGGGTCAAATATTTTGATATGGTAAAACTTAAAGGGACTGCCAAAACAGCGGGAACAATGCTAACACGCATAAAATCTATTTTAGGTTGGGCTGAAAAGCGCGGCTTAGTAAAGCCTTTTAATCCGGTGTTAAATTTAAATGTAAATGATGTCGGTGAACAGGCAAGTGTAGGTCAACGTGTTTTACAGCTAGATGAAATAGCTAAACTTTGGTTACATATTGAATCAACCAGAGCAACGCTTGCAACTAAGTCTTGTTTGCAGCTCATATTTATAACTGGTGCTCGCCAGTCTGAGGTTCGTTTAGCTAAATGGGAGCATTTTGATTTTGAAAATGATGTTTGGACTGTACCACCCGAAAATTCAAAAACTAATAAAGCAATAAGACGCCCAATTTCTGGTTTGATGAAAGAAATCCTGAATAAGCTTGCAACTGTTTACGGAAACTTTGAGTACATAATACCTGGTAGCAATCCACGTAAACCGATGACTACTCATAGTATTAATCGTTATTGTTGCCGTGTTTGGGAGCAGTTATTTGAAAAACACAACATGCCTAAGTTTATCCCCCATGATGCTCGTAGATCATTATCCACATTATTAAGTGAACATGGAGTTGCGCCGCACGTGACAGAAAAGATGCTCGGGCATACAATGCGTGGAGTTATGGCAGTATATAACAAGCATGACTGGATGAAAGAACAAAGGGAAGGGTATGAACTATATTGCAACTTGCTAAAAGTAAAGCTGTGATCTACCCCTGAAACACTAGAAATCTTTTATTTTTAAAGCGCTGTTCGAGTCAGCCATTTGATCTTTAACGAGACGATACAAGCCATAGGAATTAATTTTGAGTAATAATTGGACTGAAGAAGAGTTAAAAGCGGCAGTAGAAGCGTATGTCCAGATGCACTCTAATGAGGCGAATAAAGCGCCATTTGTTAAAAGGGAAATCTATTCTAAACTTGCTAGTCGCTTTGGACGTTCAGAGAAATCATTTGAATATCGAATGCAGAATATTTCTTATGTCTATTCGTTAATGGGACGGGGATGGGTCACAGGTCTTAAACCTGCGAAAAATGTGGGTTCAAAGAATGCAGCTGTAATCGAAAGGCTAATATCTGAAGTCGAAGGGCAAAGTTTTCCTAAAATTGCAGAGTTTGAAACTCAAGTTATTACATATAAATCAAAAATAAACCTTCCTAAGCCAACAGGTAGCAAAAACCCTGAAAAAACATATACACAAGTGACTAATTTCAATAGAGACCCAAAGGTAAAAGCATGGGTTCTCAAAGAGGCGTCTGGAAAGTGTGACTGCTGCGGCTCTGACGCACCATTTAAAACAGCAGAAGGCGAGCCTTTCCTAGAAGTTCATCACCTAAGACGCTTAGCTGATGGAGGTTCAGACACTGTAACAAATGCTGTAGCTTTGTGCCCAAATTGCCATAGAGAAATTCACTACGGAATTAATAAATCAGATTTAATTAATTTGATGTACAAAAAATTGTCGAGGCTTGTGTGTGAGTGATTACGTTATAAGCCAATCAACTTTCTAGTTTTTAAGTAAAATAAAAAATATGTAAAGTTTGGTAATCACTACTTTGCCTCAACCTCTGTAAACTCTAACCCTGTTAAGTTATTTTCTTTCACTAATCGATAGAAGCTATTTTCAGCGTCAGTAGTAAAGTACCTAAGCGTTGTCTCTTTGGTTCTAAAGATAGCTGAGTTATTGATTTTCTTTTTGTCCATCACTAAGCGCTTAAAGCGCCTAGTTCTACTAATTTGGCCGCGTTTATTATAGTTAAATTCAGTAAGTTCGTGCTCTATTGCATCCTCAAACCCTAATACATTCATAGCAAACCAAAGCTCACCATTTAAATCGCATTCTAAATATTCAACGTTGTCGCCTAAATAGGGCTCTAAAATTGTTTTAGCTTTTTGTGATAGAACAAAAGAGGTTGCTCCCAAACCTGCAATGTCTGGAATTTCTAGGTCTAAATCTTTATTTGATTCATGAATTAGCCAGTTAATACCTAAAGTGCGCCAGTTATCACGCCTTGAAGAGCCATCAAAGTTGAGAAGCTGGCCCTCGGTAAGCTGCATGGTTTGTTCAAAGCCTGTTTCATTTAAGTAAAGGTATTTATCTGGGTCGATAACGAAACGATAAACTTTATCTATATTTGGCATTTATATACTCTGCTATTGATTATTCAATTAAAGACTTTAAAGGAAACTGACCATCTTCAAGGTCATCGGCTATGTCCCTTAGTGTATCTATAATACCTCTGTGCCCCAAACCTTCCATGACGGATTCTTCAATTAAAAATTCGACATTTAAATAATATTTTTCAGTGTGTATCGTACTGTGGGCATAGGCATTAGGTAGAGACTTCATCGGCACATGTGCTTTATGAAGCGGTAAGTACACCCCGTTTGCTTCGTTATCAATATCAATCCCGAATGCAGCTAAGCGCAATCTTGCTCTACCAGCTCGTTGATCGTTCCAAGAAACAATATGATGAGCAGCAGTATTACCTGGTCGTTTACCTCTGCCTGCTTTTTTCATGTTTTCAGCAAGTTTCTTTGAATGGGACTTCATGTGCTCCCATTGTATAGAGCGAGAGTATTTTAAATCATCTTCAGTAATGCGCCCTTGGCGAAATCGTACTGAATCAATAACAATATTGCGGTAGTAAATAGAAAAGGCTTGAGCCTTGGCTTTGGCATGAACTGGGTCACCAGTAACGGTCAGAATATCTTGTTCAAGTTCTTGAATCGTTACTTCCTCGTATGGTTGGCGCATTATAAATCCTTTTAAATAACGTGTACCTATATTCTTTCAGAATATGGTACACGAAGCAAACAGTTGTGTTGGTTATATCTTTTCGTAATAATAATAATAGCTAATAAATGAGCTTGCTGGCTCTTCAATCGGTAATACTGAATCAGTACAGTAAATACTAAAGGGTTTTATAATTAAGTTACCATTTTTACAAGAGATCACATTCTCTCTTACGTAAGGTTTATATGTGAAAGAAAGACCAAGTAAATTAAGCCATTTCTTGGTTGGTGAGAAAGAAATTTCAAAATCAGCATCTTGTTCAATACCAAAGTTTATTTTCCAAATCTTTATATAGCCTTCATTTTCTAGCCAGTTAATAGTATCTATTCTTACTTGCCATACTTTATACCAAAATGATTCTAGTTCTATGAGTTCTAAGTTCTCAACAAAATCATCGTAGTTTAACTTTATTGTTTTAGGGAATTCATCTTTAGCAAATTTGGCTAATAGTGACACTAAAATAGTAAAGCCTTGATGCTGATTTTTCTCGATAACATTCATAATTTCTATATTTATCTGATTAAAAAGTTTCGTGAAGATAGCACTTGTATAAAAGAGGATGAATTGATTGTACTTTTATGAAAGGGAAGCTTGTTCTTATGTGATGAAGTGCTTGGTGGTGAGGTTTGCTGTGATAAGGATGATAAAAGGGTCATAAAGTCCTTTTAATATAAAGAAGCCTGCGAGTTGCAGTTTTTAATGCTGTATAAATTCCCAGCTTGCTGTAACCTGAACAAGAACTTAACCTATAGAATTAGCTCAAAGGGAATTACCATGGATTACAGCTACTTCAAAAAAGATGATGGTTCTTATACTGCCAAGCGTTTACCACCGCCAAGAAATGCCAGAATAAAAATAAAAGATGTAAGTGATTTAAGTGAGTTGCAAGAGGAGTTGCTAGAAGAAAGGCCAGCCTCAGAGCAAAGCTTCAAAGTTATATACGAGCACGTTTTTAATGAAAGCTATTGTTTTGATGTTGACGTTGAAAGTTTTGAACAGACAATGTGTGCCAACCGCAAAAAACTACTTGGCACAGATACATGGATAAAAAAGTATTGGCATGATCTATATTTATTCATTGGTGACTTTGATATTGGAGAGCCTAAATTAGTCGATGAACCATCAGTTTTAGAAGAAGGTTTTGCAAATGCATTGATAAAAGCAGGTGTTGTTGAACAAATTCCTCTTACAGAGTACGAGAATTGGGAGATAGCTTTAAATCATGAAAAGCTGCCAGAAATCAAGGAGCGCTGTAAAGCTATAGGCATAAAGCTCACCAAGAAAAATAAAGGTGCGCTTATACATGAATTAATTAAATATGAAGAAGAGCATCCTAATACATTAGAGCAACCCAAGCTTATTAAGGCGCTACCTATTTTTGAAGAGAAAATAAAATCTTTATATGCTCTTTATTTAAAAGAAATTGAATCCGCACTAAATGAATTTGACTACCCAAAGCCATTTAAAATTGCTGTTTGGGAAGAAGCAACCGATAATGCTGAAGGAGAGTTACAAGCTCTGTTACAGCAAAAGTTAGATACCTTAGTACCTCCCAAAACACGAACGATTGTTGAAGAGAAACCACTAAATCAACAAGAGCCAACAAAGCCCAAACCTTCCACTATTTCTGAAAGCGTTAGCCAAAATAGAGAGCCTCAAGTAACAATAAAGTTTAGCTATGAAAATGCAATGGCAGAAAAATCAACAAGACAAGTAGATATCTATGAATTTGAAAATGATGACTTATCAATCACGGGCTTTTGTCATAAAGCTGGTGATGAAAGAACATTTAATCTATCTCGTGTGAGCGGGTTGATCACATATATAAATGGTGATGATGAACAGGTAATAACAAAAAATGATCTCATTAAAAAGTTGCAATCAAATTTTAGTTCTACATCAAAAACAATAAGCATAAATGAACCTGTAAAAAACAATGCGACAGGATGCCTTGTTGTTAGTGTCGCTCTTTTCAGTACTTTGCTTGCTTTACCAATTGGGCTTGTCACTGTTTTCATATAACTAGGAGTAAAAAGAAAAAGTGGAAAACAAAACTTTATGGGAAAGTAAGTCGTTATGGAGTGCTATAATTATTGGAGTAGCTATAGCAGTTTGGAGCTCATTAGCAATAATTAACTCTACTGACAACCTTTTATTGTGTGAAAACTCGGCTTGTTTCGCATCGTTTTTAGAGCTTTTTGATTTTCCTTTAAAGGTGCTGTCAGCAGCCCTCTTTATAGCTGGCTTCATTGCTGTGATGCATAGAAGTGAACAGACTCATCAACAAATTGAGATTTCATTAAAGCAAAATGCATTTAAGAACTATATCGATCATAAAGCAGAGTTGGTTGAAGTTCTCATTGCTTTTGAGGAGGAATATACATCAGAAGAACATGTAGTAGAAATAAAAGGAAAGCATACGCTCTATAGAAAGCTTTTTCCCAAAAACAGTACTCAATATGTTGATTTTATATCACATGCTGATAGTGAAGAAGTTGTTTTTATACTTTCAATGGTCGAAGAATTTAATAAGCTAACAGATAAGTATAATGAGTTTGGAAATGCATATATCAATAGGAACATGACTCCAAATCAATATTTTTCTCGATGGATTGCAGAATACTTACTTTTAAGTATGCGACTTGGTTTCTTTTTTGACACTTCTGTTCAAATTCATAGTGACTGGTCTGGACATTTATCACCTGATCTATTTAAAGGTATTCCTGAAGATATAGAAAAACATATTTTGACGTTTAGAAAACTATTATTAGAGCTTCAACATTTTTGTTATCCAACAGAGAATGAAAGAGTGGAAATATATTTCCCCACTCATTATCACAATATGAACGGATTAGTTCACTTATATAGCCAGCCTAAAAATTATCAATCTTTGAGCCCATAAGTACTCTTTTCATTAACATGTTCGAGTAAGAGAGATTATCTTGTTTTGAGTACATTTCAGCCCCAGCTTTACCAAGAACTTGATAAAGGTGATTTTGCATTTCAGATTCTAAATCGTCTACGAGCTCACTTACTTCAACTGATTGAGATTGCTGTTTTAGTTTTTCTAGTAAACTTTTTACTTTCTCTTGGTACTCAGCATTTTCTACTTCAAGACTCTTTAATTCAGCCTCATTCTTTTCGATCATTGTACTTAAAGCTTTTACAAATGAGCCCATTTCATCAGCACTACCAGCTAGTCGATTAAAAATATCTAAAAATGCACCTATGTCTTCATTATCAGAAAAATTTGGATATCTAATTTTATGGTCAATCTCACTCCAACCCTCCTCAAAAATAGTTCGTACTTGTACTTCAGTAAATACTTTTGATTTATGAGGTAATGTAGAAAAAACGAAGTGTATTGAGCGATAGCCAGCCTTATGTTCTTTGACTACCCAAGCAGCTCGGTCTTTGTAATCTTCTTTACTATCGCCTTCGCGGATATATGCAGTTATTTTTTCAGATTTTTTCCACCTTTCTTCAAGTAAATGGATTATTTCAACGCAATCTTGTTTAAACAAGTGTAGGGCGCGTATACCAATTAAGTCCGTAATTTTTGTTGAGTAGTTACTTACAGATATGTTTATATATTTTTTATTATAAGAGCCTGAGCCTTTGATGGTTTTTCTTACAATTTTTTCCATCAAATGTTCGGGTTCTTTAATTCTCCAGCGCACAGAATGGACTTTAGCAAAACGTTGGATTGTTTTTGCGTATGATTCAGCTAAATCTTCAAGGTCATCGATTTTAGATTGATGATCTGCGCCAATTGATTGTATTAGTTCCCAGTCAAGAGGGCACTCAGTGAATTCTTCTTCAGAGATGTTGTTTCTTGATAGAAAATCATTTAATTCCATGTCTGTAATATTCATATCATTCCTTTATTTTTTAAAACGACTTACCAGAAAACACCACTTTCCCCACCAATGTGCAGTTACCATTGATCGGTATTAATTGCTCAGGCCAGTTGGGGTTCGCGGCTTTTAGAAACTTTTGGTCGCCTTCGATGATTAACTGTTTGAAAGTGGCTTGGTTGTTATCATCTAAGCGGGCAACAACATACGAACCGTGAATGCATTCTGCTTCAGGGTCCACAAAGATTAAATCACCATCATTAAATTTCGGCTCCATGCTGATGCCTTGCACTCGAAGTACAAACGAACGTTCACTACAATTTACCGGACATAAAAACCTTTCTGCATCGAGTGGGTTCACCTCTGAAATATCCGACCAAGCGCCAGCTTGAACCCAACTAATTAGTGGTAATTGGTGCTTAGCTACAGATGTAGAAGTAGCGTTATCTATTTCACCAATACCAAAGCGTAAAAACTCAGGAGTACATTTTAAGGCACGGGCTAGAGCTTCAATATTTCTTGGGTTTTTTGTATCACCCTTTTCAATTTTCTGTATTGAGGTTTGGGCAGTACCTACTAAGTCTGCTAGTTGATACTGCGTTAATCCTAGTTCTTTTCGTAGTCTTTTTACCCTACTTCCAATGTCCATATAATTCCCTTTTGTAATATTCATAATAACCTTAAGTGATTATCACAACTTTAAGTGATTTCAGTCAAATAACAAAAAGGTTTTAATTGAGATAACTTAAAGTTATATTTTACGTTGACAATAAAATAAAGTGATCATAGGATAACTAAAAGTTATCTTGATGAGGTTTTTATGTCAGCTATTGAAAAAGCAGTAAACCTAATTGGTGGGCAAACTAAGTTAGCTAGCATTCTAGGTACAAAGCAAACTGTGGTATTTCACTGGGTGCACCGTCATGGCCAAGCCCCAGCTAAATACATTCCACGAATTTCTGAATTAACAAGCGGCGAAGTATCGGTAAACGATTTACTGGCCGATCATCAAAAAACCAACAAGGGAGATGCAGCATGAGCACAGAACAAAAAATCATCTTATTAGATATTCATCCAGAAGCAAAAGCGGTGTTGTTTGCGTTACTGCAAGAAAACAATCAACTACGTGCTGAGCTAGAAGAGCAAAAAGACCGCCTAGTAAACACTCGTGAGGCGATGCAGGTAATGGGCTGTGCCCACGCTAAGTTTTGGAAGCTTAATAAGCTAGAAGGCTTCCCTAAACCAGTGCAGTTTGGCAAAAGTAATTATTATCGCATCAATGAACTAATTGCATTTAGAACAAGACACCAACAGAAAATAAATAACTAGGAGCAATAATCATGGCAAATGCACTTGTTGAATCAACTGACACTGAAAAAACCGCCCCCCTCAAAGCCGTTGAAGGGCGCAAGTTACCAAAAGGCCTTGCTGAAATTAAAGCGCTAATGAGCGATAGAACACGCACGCCAGGATATGTGTTTAATGTGTTGCTAACTGAGCCGCAACGCAAAGCTCTTTGCTCAATAGCAGGGCTTAAGCAACGACACATAAATATGAGCTTTTATCATTTCAACTTACAAGAGCGTGATGCAGTACGTAACGGGATTTTAGCCTTACAAGCGATTGTTACTGCTTTTACTGATGCCAATGTACTAGGGCGAGAAAACTTTGAAAGAACACCACCTAAATTTGATGCTGTTCCGCACTTAGTTGAGCAAACAAAGACTGATTCACAAGCACACTAGGGGCTAAGTATGACTCCCGACCAACTTATAAATCAAGACAGCGGTAATGTTGAATATTATACACCTGATGAAGTTTTAGCGTGTGTTCACTTGATGTTTCCAGTCATTGATTTAGACCCCGCGAGTAATGAAATTGCCAATCAATCAGTTAAGGCAAAGCGTTACTTTACTAAAGAAGATGACGCTTTAACGCAAGAGTGGATTGCTGACACTGTTTGGCTTAATCACCCATTCAATAAAGGCGAACTAGCTTGTAAGCCTAAGTGCATTAAAAAAATATGCAATGACCCGACTTATTATAAATACCGCGGCCATTGTATTACCGAAGATATTGCTAGCAATGGTGATTGGGTTGATTACTACCTAAATCAGTTTGCTCTCGGTAACTTCAAAGAAGCAATGAATATCACTTTTGTTAATAGCTCTGAGGCATGGTGCCAAAAGTTATTAAATGCAGGTATTAGCTGCTTTATTGATGGCCGAACCCACTTTAAAGACCCTAAAGGCAATGTGAAAAAAGGCGCAACAAAAGGCTGTTTCATTACCTACCTAGGCCACCGAACCAAAGAATTCAAAACAATCTTTTCCACACTTGGCGTTGTGAAATAACAACGATCAAAACCCCAAAGGACGACTAAAAATGACCACTATCAAAGACCAAGATCTATCTAAAAATCAGCGTTTAGTAGACAACATCGTGTTACATGCCATTGACCAAGTTAATTTTACGGTAAGGAACTTAGGTAAGCGTCCAACGTTTGCCATGTTGATGGAATGCGAAAACTGCCTTACTGACTTTATGCCAGTGATTAAGCTTATTGTAGATGACTACCCTGAGTATGCGCATGTTTACGACAAAATGGCGAGCGTACTAGAGGCGGTTCAAGTTCATGACGATCTAAGCCTGATTGAGTTTGCATAGCGATGTTAACGAATCAACCTCTTAATTTAGAAACCCTTAGACTATCGAGCATAGCTAAGGGTTTAATTTCTTCTATTAGCGATATCGACAACCACAACTATCTGGCGCGTGGCTTACAAAGTGTGCCTGTGCCACTACAAAGCCGAATAGCACGTAAATACATTGACCGATATAACCAAAAGAAGGCGGGGAGTGAGTACCGTGCTAATACATGGTTGCGCCGTACTATAAACCGATTAAAACCACGCTTTGGCGTGTTGTTCAGTATTACTCAAAATATGCCATTACCGTGGCATATTTTAAGTAGTGTTGAGAAAACAAAAAAACATGCCGGTGACTTGGCAATTGAATGTGTGCAAATAGCGCTTGATGTGAGCGAAGAGCATCAAACGTTAGAGTATGAGCAAATACTCAGGTTTACATATGAAGCAGTAGCCGAGCATGCAAAAGTCATTGGTGTAAACGTACCATTTTACGCCATGCGTGATGATGACTTACCGAGTGAATGCTTTGAAATTGCACTTCTTAAAATGCAGTGTGATAAATGGTGGACTCGCCAACTAAAAACCCTACGCCGACAATTTATAGAGCTATTAGAAATAGCCACAGGGCAGGTGGGTAAAGACCTTTATTACGATAAAAAAAGCGAAAAGTCCAAACGCCGTGGTATTAGCCCCTATTCATCAAAACAAGCGCAGCGTGAATTTAGCTTTGCGCAGGCCAGTGGTCGCCAGTTCCTTGAAATGATGGAGCTACAAAGCAGCGATGGTGAAGTAATAAACCTGATAGATGCTGTTAAAAGTGGTATGGCAAACCCTGCTAACCGTCGTAATGAGCTAATGCTACGCATACGCGAAACCGAGGAACTAGCCGACGAAATGGGTTACACAGGTGTATTTTACACCATTACATGCCCTGCGCGTTTTCATGCCAATGCAAGTACGTGGAGCGGCTCAACCCCTAAAGATGCACAAAATTATCTTACCCGTACGTGGGCGCGAGCCCGTTCTAAATTAAACCGTCGTGACCTTAAATATTTTGGTGTGCGCGTAGTTGAGCCACACGCCGACGGATGCCCGCACTGGCACATGATGTTATTCATGCCTAAACATAAGGTGCAGGAAATCAATGCAATTTTACGTTGGTACTTTATCCAAGAAGATAAAACCGAGCTTTACGATCGTTATGGTCCTGAACTTACCCGCGCCAAAGTATTCAACAAATGGGTAAATGTAGATAAAGAGGGGACTCACCTTAAGCTAGTAGAGGCTTGTGTTGCTTATCGAGCCAACACAGAAAAAGCTCGTTTATTTAAAATCTATAAGCAAAAACGCCAAGAGTGGGGCTTTAAAAAAAAGCAAGGCAAAAAGGCGAAAGAACCAAGCAAGTTTTACCGTACTTTTTCCCCGCGCTTTGATGCTGTGATCATGGATAAAAATAAGGGTAGTGCAGCTAGCTATATTGCTAAATACATAAGCAAAAATATTGATGGTTATGGTGTTAATGATCATGAAGATGCAGAAACTGGTGAAAGCTTAACGAGCCAGGTTAGTCCTGTTTTAGCCTGGGCAAGTACGTGGAATATCCGCCAGTTTCAGTTCCAAGGTTCGCCAAGCGTCACCGTTTACCGTGAATTACGCCGCATGCGTACAGCACTTGATGACGACGAGTTTGAGCCAATCCGCCAAGCTGCGGATGCTGCAAACTGGAAAGACTACGTAAAATTACAAGGCGGTATGTGTATAGGCCGCGATGCAAACTTTAAAACCCATTACGAAGAAACCCCGCAAGGTAATGACTACGCTGAACTGGTGAAGCGCATTAAAGGCGTTTACCGAACCTTGACCAATAACCAGTTAATAACCCGATTAGTCGAGTGGACCAGGCAACTCAAAGGTACAGCAGAGAAAACCGCAGCTAAAGACACTACCAACGTCGGCGCAGCCGACCTATCTTGGACTAGTGGTAATAACTGTACGCCCATAGCCACGGGCTCTAGGGACGAGTTGTTACTTGATATGGTGGGTTATGACAAAAAAGAGATCGAGCAGGTTAAAAAGGATCTAATTTCGGGTAAAAGGATCAGGCGAAACGACCAAATTTACCAAATACGAAATGGTCAATTACAAGTTCTGGACGAAGCCGACCAACAAAAACATGAAAAACGACTCGCTATTGAATATCGAGCGAAAACACTCGCCCAAAAATCGGGTAGTTGGCATGTAACAGATGCACATAGACAACAAGCAAAAGAGTTAATAGAGCTTGCATACACATATGCTGAGCACGATGGCCGTGACTCATTGATTGCAACAAGGCGCAATAAAGGGCTTATTGAAATAGGGGACTGGGATCTAGCTTTGTTAGTTAATGATGGTCAAGCGTCAGCTGTCAGTGAAAACGATTGGTGGGAAGTGGATTTGATGGCGTAACTGTACTAACGGATTAAGTAATCCATTAGTACAGTTAGAGCTATGAGTATCAAAAATTAAATCCATACAGCTGATTTAAAATTTCTATATTGTCTTTTTGATTAACCCTAAATAACTACTTTTTTTTGGTTGTTTAATATACTCTTACTAGTAAAAGAAATTTGGAAAGGTTGTTTTTCTAAAAATTCTTTGAAGAGATACGATAATAATTAAACGGAGTTAAACTAGAAGCCTATGAAAATAATAAGATTTTTACTTTTTTATCCTTTGCTTTGGATGAGAGGCCTTTTTCTAGCTATTGGTAAGATATTAAGTTTCATCTGTGTGACATCATCTGCTTTGATGGGAATACTTAAAATGACAGATCAGTTCTCAAACATTGAGTGGAGCCAAATTATTCCGCTAGCCTTGGTTGGATTTGCTTTATTTATGCTAATGGAATTCTACGATATGTTGCTACTAAAGTTGAATCCAACTGGTGCAACTTTAACCTTGCATAGGTGATATAGAAATTAAAACCTGCTCACTAAGCGGGTTTTCAATATCTATAAACCAACCAGTTCTAATTGTTCTTCACGTGGCAAGCTTTTAATTAATGATGCGGCCAATTGTTGAGTTGTTTGAAGAGGCGGGTTTAGGTAATGCTTAAATGCTAATGTACTGACAAACGTTGCCCCACAGTTTTTAACGTCAGTACATGAAATGTATAGATCAGCTACATGGGTTGATTGATTTTCTCTTGATGAAATAGTCGCTTTACTTCCACAGTTCGGACACGTTACCCGCATAGTCACAACACTATAAATCCACAAAACATTAACTGTAATTATATACAGTTGTTTGGTGTCTGCCAAATAAGCATTTTAACTGTTGGTGAAAGTCTAAAAGCCGAAAAATTCACTCCTCCTCGCCTTCCGCTTTCGTGCAAAAAATGCGTCAAATTGACAACCTCTGTGACATGCTGTTTTTAGCTAGCCCTTGCAGTAAAAGGATCTGAAAGTTGCTTCAAAAAGATCTGAATGTCAAAAAATGACACTATTTGACAGATTGTGACAAGGTAAGTTAAAACAGGTTAATAAATTTAAAGGGAGTACGTTTAGATAATTAATTAAAAGTCATAAAATGGACCTTAATCTTATAGTTTATGAGAAGCTGTAATTAATACTGGCTATAATATATTAAGGTTTCTATTAAGAGTTTGAAGAGTATGAAAGAAAGCTTAAACAAAGAAAAACAAAAGCAGTCACAATTAGTGCAAGATCAAGTTAAGGTAATTTTGAAAAAATATGACTTAACAGTTGAACAAAAAAATACTGCAGCAAAAGATATCGCAGATGTGTTGCTTACATCATGGGATTTAAAGCTTAGTAATATGGATTATGTTAGTACATGGCTTAATGAAAAAAATTTTAAGGGGTGAGTAAATGGTTGAAAATATAAACTCTAATTGGGTTGTACTTTGGAGTGAGCAGCAGCAGTGTTTTCATTATGAAACAGTTGAAAAAATGTTAGAGTCTAACATTAGTTCATTCAAGCGCTGCAAACCTAATCAGTACGTTCCTTTAGCTTTTTTTAAATCAGACAAAGATGCAAGACAAGCAATTAAAAAGCTAAAACAATTTCGAGCTGATCTAGAAGGTGATGTTTTTGATGAGGAAGTTTCATATTAATTACTAGCTTTATAGATTGACTAACGAGAATCAGTCAATCATATAGTGATAACCTAAAATACTAAATATAAGGAGTCAATAGTGAGTAAAGAAGTAGTTGAACAGGCATTGGAAGCTTTTATAGCTGAAGCAAGAATAGCTAAATTGGATATTGAAAAAATAGCTATAGAAGCAAAAGCAGGGATCATGGGAAATAAAATATATTCTTGGATTTCAACGACAGAAAAAACACAGGCTGTTGCAGCGTTAGAAAAAGCTATCAAGGAAGTATCTCAGCTTGATTGTTAATGACAATGTGGTCGGCAGCGAGATTGTTTCCTAATGTGCCGACCAAATTATAACTTAGATTTTTTTATTACTACGACCACCCCAAAACGCCCTAAACAATCTCATTAACCCAAGTGTCGAAACGGCAATCCCCACAATAACAAACTCAAAGTACCAGGGCGCACCTTGATAGCCCATCGCTTGCCAGCCCTCGGCCATGTATGGCTGCATCACGGGTATGAAGTGACAGATGAACAAACCTAAAAAGAATAAAATAATGATTTCATCCATTATGGTTTTGTCGCGGTTCTTCAGCACAAGTAAGTCATAATCCGCGTCATTTTGCTCCGCTTGCATACAACGCTTTGCCTTTGCTTCAAACTGGGCAATTTTAAAATTGTTTTCAGCACGTGCCACATCTGCGGCCATTTCAGCCGCAATACGTTTACGCTCAACATAGCCGCCGGTTAAATCGGCAATTGGGTCCGTAATAAATGAAATGAGTGTTTTAAACCAGCCCATTATTTGATCCCCCTAATTAATTTAATAAAGGCTTTTGGGTCTTTACTGAATGACTTGATCACTTTGTCGAGCCCTTCCAATAAGTGCGGTGCAGCATAGGCCGTTACACCAATGACACCCGTTTTTAAACTTTCATCAAAACCACGCCACTCACAAAACATAGCGGCTAAGTAGGCTGCAAATATCGCAATCAGTACGCTCATTAGGTAATGAAAAAACGTGAACTGTCGTTTGCTTAAATACATTTGGATAGTGGCTGCTAAGAAACTCAACATAAATAATCGCCCCCATTGTTTAATAAATTCAATGATGTCTAACCAGCTCATGCGCTTTCCTTTGTTGTTGGGTTTAAGTCTGAATACTCAGGCTCTTTAAATTCAATATGCTGTGCAGCGGGTAAGTAGTTATTAATACCCAGTACGTCTTGCTGAAGCGGTACCACTTCATTGTTGTAATAAGCGCGGGTGATTTTGTCTAAATCACCAAAGCCTGGGCTATCACCAGATGATTGCCCGCTGAGTGCTTCTTGTGCGCGGTGCATGCTGAGCATGTCGTTGAGGGTTATTTTTTTGATGCGTTCAAATTCGTCTTTGGTGGATATATCACCGACAGGCGTTATCTTTATCGCCTTTTCAGCATCGGCTTTGTTGCTGCGGAAATTAAAATACAGGCTCTGAAAGTTACCCACGCCTTTTGAATTTCGAATCGCTTCTTTTAGTGCAGCTTCGTCTTTTTCACTTAAGTTTGGATCTGCCATGGAGAAGATAAACCCCATATGCGCACCGTTCTTGTAATAACGGCGCCTAAATAAAGTGGCATCTTCATTGAGTAGTGCTGACTGAATGCCGCCATAATATTGCGGTATACCGTAAATACCTTGGGCTGGGTCGTACTCTTTTACGTGAATGACTTCGCCAGCCTTAAAATAAATAGGTTGGTGAGTGCGGTTGCTCAGTTGTGCATACACACCCCGCGTCTTGGTATAACGCATGGTGAGTGTTGGTAAATGGCGCAGCCTAATCACTTGACCAAACGCATTGCGAATAATCTGCAAATAGGCGTTACCACTCCAAAGTAAATCAAACGCAAATTTGCTTAGTGCTTGGTGGCTCAACAATGGGTTTGGTTTATACCACTTTAAGATCATGTTGCGCTTAAAGTAGAGTATGGGCCCATGCTGAGCATTCACTCTGAGCAGTTTCACCAAACCTTGCAAACTAATAGGCGGTGCATAAATACCGTTGCTGTCACTAAAAACACCAATGTAATCAGTGAGCCGATTATCTAAGCACGGCTCAGGGTCGCCAAAACTAAAGGTATCGGTTACGGCTGTTCGTTGGTTGTAGTTCGGCAATTGGCCGTTACTCACTTGTAATCGTGGTTTACTCATTAAGCTGCAATTCCTACAGAGGTTTGGCGGCTGTGGGCATTGCCGTCCAATGGTTCAAATTTCATAGCATGCATAATTGCCCAAGCAATATCGGCATGGCCTGTGGTGGCTGTGCGGTTGGTGGCATACGTGATCTGGTCGCCAGACACTTTACGGCGAATATTAATAAATGAGCTGGCAATGTTTACCGCGTCTTGGTCAAACTCAAAGCGGCGGTTTTTAATCACGTTGATGGCTTTAATAACCAGCTGGTTCTTGATTATTGGGTTGTAATGAATAGGCTCAGCGTTCGGGAAAAACTTAGTGATCATTTCCCACACACCATAACCAATCCCAGTGGTATCAACACCAATATGTTGTACGTTGTATTTTTCTGTGAGTAGCTTTATTTCAGCGGCCATGGCTTCAAAGTCATTACCGCTTAAATCAATTGCTTCAAGTAGGCGGAACTTTTCACCTGGTTTCATTGGGCAGCTTAATACTGCCACACTGGCTTTATCACCAAAGCGGGCGGGGTCAAAACCAATCACCACCGGTTTTAACGCAAAAGGGCGCTCCCATTCTAAATTGAAGTCATCCCATTTAGTTGAATCAACCACACACGCCATGATTTGATTAAGATTAAAGGCGCTGTGTGCATCATCAATAAACTTACACATAAACAAGTTATTGAACTCGTCTGTGCTGTATTCGTTTTCAAGTACGCCAATATCAATGCGGTCAAAGCCTGAATTAACCACATCATGCACAGTGAGCATTTGGCGCCATATACCGTCATCACACAACATGCCATCTTTCAGCGCTTTGTGACTTACATCAATTTCAAATTCAGGATCATTACAGGCTTTTGTTTTGCGGTACCACTTACCATTCCAATGGTCGTACGCTTCATGGCTGGTAACTGAAGGTGTACTAAAATAGGTAATACGTAAATGCTTGTGCGTGGCCATGGCTTGTGCAAGGCCGCGTAATGTTTTGTATTTTGGTATCCAAAATACTTCATCGATGTATAAGTCGCCGCTTTCCGATTGTGCTGTTCTGGCGTTAGTTGACTTAAAAATCAGCTTAACCGTTTTGCCACCTTTTAGGTTTAGCACCATCGGTGAGCCGGTTAATTCAATATTAAAATGCTCACGCACCAGCGCGACAATATTGGCTTTAAATACTTCGGCTTGGTCGCGGCTTGCGGATATAAATATCTTGTTACGGCCGTTTACCACGGCATCATAAAACGCTTCAAACGCAAAATAAAAAGTAGCCCCAATTTGGCGCGGCTTTAATATAAAGCGGCTGCGGTAGTCTTGGTTGTCAAACCAATGTTTTTGGTGTGGGTAAAGTAGTTTGTCTTTAAGCTCGTTGAGCATATTAACGGTAATGCCAGAGCAATCGTTTTTCTTTTTCTTCTTCGACTTTTTATTGCTGCCATTACTTTGTTGGTTTGGCGCATCATCATTAATGGCACGTTGCTTAGGGGCAGGGGCAAGTTTACTTTTATTCAGGGCGCATAACTGGCGCGTACAAAAGTCGAGCTCTTTATAGTCCGCTTCGGTTTTGTTGTCTTTATCAGCCAGCAGGTTTATGCGTTTGCTAAAGGCCATTTCAGCGTTATAGCTTGGACACATGTCCTCCCATTTGCCCGCCTCAGCCCAGCGGCGAACACTACGCGCACTTGGCATGTCATCCAGGTCGGCAATTTCATCCACCGTGTAACCTTCAACCACATACAAGTCTTGTGCTTTTTTGCGTATTTCTGGTCCGTAGTTCGCCTTCATAATGCACCGCGTTTAATAATCCATAGCGGCAGTGTATTCGTTATAAAGCGTGTGATCTGTCAGTTAAAAACCTATCAATTCCTAAAAGCTAAATATAGGAATTTCAAAAAGTTAAACCGTTGGAAAGGTGTAAAAAGAGGGTGCAAACTGCAAGCAACTTTAAAGCAAAACGCTCAACCAACAAAGGTTTTATTTATGCCAGGTCAACTACGTACAAAACCACTTTCCATTGCTGCGGTAGGCATGACAGTGGATGGTCGTGAAATCACAGAGCAAGACGTAGCCGACATTGTCGAAACCTACAACCCGCGCAAATATGGCGCACGTATCAACCTTGATCATGAGTTCAATTGGTCGGGCTGGGCAGCTAAAAACCTACACAACGTTGATATAGCAGGCATGTTGGGCGATGTGTTGAGCGTTGAAGCATACGAAAATGAAGAAGGTGTGGTGTGCTTATACGCTGTGCTTGCACCAAATCAAAGCTTTGTTGAGCTAAACAAAGCCGATCAAGCGGTGTACTTCAGCATTGAAATAAACCGTGACTTTATGGGCTCGGGTAAAACCTACCTAACAGGCCTTGCTGTCACCGATTACCCAGCAAGTTGCTACACAGACCGTATTAACTTTAGCAGTAAGAGTAAGTCAGATGACAAGGACGTCGCCTTATTAAAAGTCGAGTTAGGGGCATGCGAACCCGTCGATGATGAACCCACTAAAAAACCCTTTTTTAAACGACTATTTTCATTCAATCAGGAAGAACCCGATATGAAACCAGAAGACTTAGCCACCGCATTAAAAGATGCACTGGGCACACCGCTTGCCGAATTCAGCCAAAAGCTAGACGGCTTTTCAACAAAGCTTGATTCACTTTCAACCACCAAAGTGGAAGACAAAGAAACACCACCAGAAGATGACGAAAGCACTGAAGTAGCTGACCTAAAAGAAGAGCTATCCTCAACGAAAAAACTGCTTACAGAACTGACAGACAAGTTTGAAAAAGCAGTAAATGCACCTGCGGGTAATACCACCGACGCCGACGATGAACCCGAAGGCGACGAGGGTAAATACAGTCAGTTGCTGTAACCACACGGATTGAACGTAACCAAGTTAAACGCAGGAAAGAACATGAAGACAAGAACCAGAGAATTATTTGTTGCCATTATGGCAGGCATGGCCGTTAACTATGGCGTGGCATCAATGTCAGAGCAATTTAACGTTGAGCCAACTGTAGAGCAACGCCTATACGACGCGGTGTATGAATCGTCTGAATTCTTACAGATGATTAATACCGCACCGGTTGATGACCTAGTCGGTCAATCGGTGATCATGAGTGTTGACGGTGGCGTGACGGGCCGTGCAGGTGTTGAAACCGACGACACCAAAGAGCGTAAAACTCGCGATGTATCGAAGCTCGATAAACGCGAATACCGCTGTTACCCAACTGAATGTGACATTCATATCACATGGGTGAAAATGGATCAGTGGTCGAAGTTCCCTGATTTCCATGAACGCTACCGCAACCACGTTCGCCAGGCGATTGCGCTGGATATCATCAAAATCGGTTGGAATGGTACGCATGCCGCTGATACCACGGATATTGTGGCATACCCAATGATGAATGACGTCAACATTGGTTGGTTGCAATTACTTCGTCGTGATGCACCAGAGCGTGTTGTGACTGAAGGTGTCACAGTGAATGAAATCCGTATTGGTGCAGGCGGCGACTATGAAAACCTAGATCAAGCAGTGCATGACGCATTGCAAGGTATTCCAGAGCATAAACGTGCCAACATGGTGGCGATTATCGGTGATGAACTACTCGCACACGATAAAAATAAACTGTACGCCAAGCAAGCACACACACCAAGCGAAAAGACCAAGATTGAGCTTCAACAGGTCATTGAAACCTATGGGGGCTTGGCGAGTTACAAAATTCCTTTTTTCCCCGCACGCGGCATCTTAGTCACCAGCTTTGACAACCTAAGTCACTACGTGCAAACAGGTTCAACCCGTACCAGTGTTGAAAATAACGCGAAGAAAAAACGTGTTGAAGACTACCTGTCACGTAACGATTGCTACTACGTCGAAGACTTAGAAAAAGCGATTTACTTTGAATCAGCCAATGTGAAGTTACCAAATCAAGCAGGTGACGGCTGGGTTTAATTTACTAACAGCCGCAATTGCCGCCCTTTTTTCCAAGTTTCAGGGCGGCTCTTTTTAACCAACTAGTAGAGTGTTTTTAAATGAGCTTAGTTAAAAAATCATTAGCCAAAACAGCAAACAGCGTACCAAATAGCACTGACACAAAGGCGCCAACAGCAGCGGTTGAAGCCGTTCAAGCTAATACGCCAGTAACCGATAATGAGCAAAAAGAGTACCCGTTTTTTGTAGCGGCCATCGAGTCTGACTTAGCTCAACTAAAAACATTTAGCGATATTGCTGATAAAGCCAGTTACAAGTCTGAAGCCCTTAAGCGTAATGACTACCTAGGTTATATCAACCGCTATCGTCTAAGCGGCCAAAACCACCCCAACACCGTGTTGGCATGGGTATTTATTTGGCTAGTAGATTTAAAACGCTGGGATGCAGTGTTAGAGCTATTGCCATTGATGATTGAACAAAAGCAGCCATTACCCACGGTGTTTAATACCAAGCATTGGCCTGCGTTCGTTATCGATCAGTTGTACGACGATGCCAACTTTTACTTATCAGAATCAAAACATGATGGGTTATTTGAAATCAGTTTTGTACTGCATCGCTTAATCAAGATCGTGAAAAACCAAAACTGGACAGGTTTAGAGGTCGTGGGCGGCAAGCTCTACGCCATCACCGCTAAGGTCGATGCGTCATTACACAATTACGGCTTTGCTGCGATTTTTGCTGAGCAGGCCCTCGCCATTAACGATGGTGCAGGTGTAAAGGGGCTATTAAAAGACTTACAAAAGTTACTAAAACAAAGCGAGCCAGAAAAAGCGGCAGACGCTGACTAGCTCCATCGCCGGTGGGCAACTTAGCACAGCGTTCGCATTGCTTGCTTAACGCATGTGACTAAGTGGCGCCCACATCCAATTTAATTGTCATGTGAATGGTTTAGTGAAAGGTGTGTGATGAATTTAAGCGGTATGCCACAGGCAGATTTACAAAGCGTCAATGTTGAAGTGCCAGGCAATGGCTATTACCCAGCACTCGGCACGGCTCACTTTATTGAGCATTACGCGGTTGCCAGCGGATACGCGAATAAAACCGATCTGCTCGTTGAAAAACTCACCCGTGCTCAAGCAGAAATAAACCAAGAGCTAGACGATATTCAGCTGACCAATGGCGAACCACTTAACGCCCAACAAGTGATTTTTTACTGTGATGCTGTGTACAGCAAAGCCAAAGCAAATTTGCTGGTATCAAAGCTTGGCAGTACACATCGTGATAACGCGACAGCACAGAGCCAATCAGCTGTTGATAATCATGAACATTGGCAACGCGAGAGTATTAACGCTTTGCGTTTATTGCAGTCGCTTAGCGTTAACTTATCGGTTGAATTGCTATGAGCCAAAGCAAAATAGCAATGCTTAAACAGCATTTAGTTAGCGCTGTGTATCAGGGTCACAAATTAGCCCTTGATACCCAGTTTGATAGTTGGATTGAAGGCGGACGCATTGAGCCCTGTAGCAAAACCATAAATGGAAACGGGTTATTAGCCGCACGTTTTTATTACTCAGGGGTGATCAGTATAAACCCGTGCTCAGCGCCAGCAGCATTGATTTGTGCCTTTGCCTCGTTTTGGCTGCAAAACAATGGCGGCAAATACGACAGCCGCGACATTGAATTCAGTGCTGATGTGAATGATGACAACAGCAATGAAGTTGAATTGATGATTGAACAGCTAAGTGAAGAGATTGAGCTTGTTCAAACAGACAACGGCCCGTTTGAATTAGACGGCACACGTTATGACTTTGGTGAACAAAGCGTGTGGATTGCTGAAGAGTTTACATTGCTTGGTCAAATAAGCCGTGCTTAACGTCAAATTTGACGAGGGGCAAAGTAAAGAACAGCTCGCGTTTTTACGCCTTAGCCCGAACAAGCGCCGCAATTTAATACGCGGTGCAATTCGCGCGGCAAACCGAAGCAGTAAAACGCGGATCACTGAACAACAAGACTTGATGGGGAAGCGCTGGCAAGGCAGGGCAAACGGCAGAAAAAAGAAAATGCTCACCAAGCTTAAGCGTCGCATGAAAGTGCGGTACGGACCTGATAGCGGCCGTGTGTACTTTAATCACACACGCACTGCAAAGATAGCCCGCGCCCATCAAGAAGGGGTCAGCCTTGATGTAGAAAAACAATCAAGTGCTGGCAATCAAACTAAAGATGGGCCAGCAACAAAAAACCTCGCCCGTGCATTAATTGCGGCGGGTTACACAATCCCACGGGGGAAAGGTAAAGGCACGAAACGGCCTACGATAATCTGGATAACCGAGCATTTAAGTAAAAACCAAGCAGGGTTTTTACTGCGCGAATTAAAGGGCAGCTCAAGTAAGAGCAGTTGGCAGATTGATTTGCCTGCCCGCTCATTTTTAGGGCAGACCGCCTCTGAGCAAAAAGAGCAACAGAGTTTTATTTTAAACAAAGCTATGCAAGTGGCGTAGCGCAGCAAATAAGGAACGACCATGGCACAAGGTAAAGTATCCGTTGCAGCCAGACAAACAGGCAGTGGCGCTACGAAAGAAGTGGAGCGCAGCGTGTTATTCATTGGTGAAGGGCCAGAGAGTAACGGCAAAATTCTACCTATTAATGCACAAAGTGATTTTGACAGTGAATTTGGTGAAGCCGATTCGCCATTAAAAACACAAGTAAAAGCATGGCAGCGTAACGGTGATGATTTGGTCAGTGGCTATGCCATTCCTCATGCTGTTGGTGCGAGCATTATGACGCTCATTGATAAAGCGATGGACCAAGACGTCAGTCCTGAAATCATCGTGATTTGTACGCCTGTTACAGGCAAAGCCGACATTGAAAGTTACCAGGCTAAAGCCCTCGAAATCTTATCAAGTCTTGCAAGACGGGTTCATATTCTTGTTGCTGCGCCAGGTCTTGCCGCAGAGCAAACATGGTCTGATTTAGTAACCGCGCTTCAACCGTTGACAGATGGGGTGGTTGCCCCACGTGTGGCGGTGGTGCCATTGCTATTTGGTGATGAACTCGGCGCGGTAACAGGGCGCTTGTGTAAACGCTCAGTGACGATTGCAGATAGCCCAATGCGTGTACTGACGGGCGCCATGTCTTTGATGCCACTACCTGAAGATGCAGAAGGCAAACCACTCACCAATACAACCACGGCAGCACTGGATGCACAGCGCTTTAGTTGCACACAGTTTTATGCTGATTTTGATGGTGTGTACTTTGGTGATGTGAACACCCTTGATGCGGAAGGTGGCGATTTTCAACAAATTGAAAATGGTCGCATTGTTGATAAGGCCGCGCGAGCTGTTCGCATCATTGCGATTCAAAACATCAAGAACCGCCGCTTAAACAACAGCCCTACTGGCACCGAATTTGGTAAGCGCGTGATGAGTAAACCATTACGCGAAATGAGTAAGTCAGTGAACATTGGTGCAGACAAGTTCCCAGGTCTCATTGAACCGCCAAAAGAAGACAGCATTAGCATTACATGGCTAAGCGCTAAGCAAATCCAAGTGATGATGAAAATCACGCCGTATGATTCACCCAGTGAAATCCTCGTCGGCATCATGTTAGACCGCCAAGATCAGGAGTAAGGCACATGCAAAAAGTATTAGGTGGTAAAGATTTTGATGTGTTCATTGGTTCGTCAATGGTGCACGTAATTGAAGCACAGGTAAAAATCACCGATGGCCGAAAACCTAAAACCGTGCGTGGTGTGCCTAAAGGCTACATTGATGGCCCAGTGTCAGCGGAAGTAACCCTAAAGCTTGATCATGAAAACTGGCTGATTTTGCAATCACAAGCAGAAAAAGCGGGAAGCTGGAAGGGGATTGAGCCGTTTGATGTGGCGTTCAATGCTGAGGTATCAGCAGGGAAAAAGAACATTGAGGCATTTGGTTGTTTACCGCAACTAGAAGACTTACTTGATCTGAAAGCGGAAGGAGGGGATGAAGACGTTACTTCTATTAAGTGCCCTGTTACCAGCCCTGATTTTATCAAAATCAATGGTGTGCCGTATTTAACCGCTGATGAAGTGAGAGATCTGTAATGACTAAAGCCATTCGCAATCTATCTGTTACAGCGTTACTTAATACATTACAAGCATGTGGCTACCGTGTGTTTGAGGGTGAATTAAACCTAAACATTATTGGTATTCGCCATGCAAACACCCGTGCCAATACGTTTAATGATGCGATTTGTGTGCTGTATCAACAAGGTGGTGAGTGGCAATTAAACCAGTTTAAGGCCACCACAGACGCAGGGCTTTACTGGCGTAAACACCCGATGAACGTAGACGGTACTGCCGTGCTAATTGCAGGACAGCATAAAAGCTTATGGACGTTGGGTTATCACCAGGGCAAATACCGCGCCCTTGTACAACATAAACCCGTTGTTGTCTTGCGTGACAATAACAAAGACACCGAGTTAGACACGGACGTCACACCAGAGGCGCAACTACAACAAGGTTATTTTGGCATTAACTGCCACCGCGCAAACAGTAAAACCACATCAACCCAAGTTGATAAGTGGTCTGCCGGTTGCCAGGTGTTTGCAAATCCAAATGACTTTGACGAGTTCATTGCCTTGTGTGAGCAATCCGCTGCCAAGTATGGCCCTTATTTTACCTACACGCTGCTAGACCAAGCAGATATTAAAGAGAGTATTGATCATGGCGTTTGAAAAGAAAATTACCGTTGAGACTTCGAAAGGTGAAATCACCTTTAACGTTAACGCTAACGACTACAACAAGTATTTAAATGCAACGCAGCCTAATAACAAAGTGCAACCGGCAACCAACTTTTTGTTAGACACCGTCATTGAAAGTCATGAAGCGAAGCTAAAAGAGTTAGTGCAAGAGCCTGGTGCACCATTGTTCTTAGTGGGGGCGGTGGTTGAAGTGTATCAACCAGAGTTTAATTTCAAAGTAAAAAAATCGAAAGCCGAGCCAAGCAAATAGGCAAAAACAGACTTGATCAGTTGTTGGCGTATCACGCTAAATACTTTGGCGTGATCCCCCCAACGGATGAAAGCTTGGCACAGGCTCTTTACTTATACACCAGTGAACAAGAGAACTTAGCAATAGCCGTAAACAACGGTATTTGTACAGCAATAGGCGGCGATTAATGGCAACCCTCAGCAAGTTAGATAAGCTCACTTATTCAATCGGCATCATTGATAAAGTCACTGGGCCGGTTAATAAAGTCATGGCTAAAATTAACCAGCTGAGCAGCCAAGCACGAACAGCGCAAGACCAAATGATGCGCGGTGCAACAACGGCTGTCGCAGGCGGTTTTGCGCTGGCTCGTTCTTTAAATCCCGCCATTGATCATGTGGCCGCATTGGGTGAAGTGCAATCATTGGGCGTTGCCGATGATGCGCTACAAAAACTGACTAAAACTTCATATGAGTTTGGCTTTCAATTTGGCGGTAACTCCGCTGAGTTTGTGCGAAGCGCTTATGATATTCAGTCTGCGATTGCGGGCTTAAATGGTGATGAATTATCTGAGTTTACGAAAACGTCAAATATGCTTGCTGTGGCGACCAAAGCGGACGCGTCAACAATCACCAGCTACATGGGCACCATGTACGGTATTTTTGAGCAAACCGCCAATAAAATGGGCAAGGCCAATTGGGTAAACCAAATTGCAGGCCAAACAGCAACAGCGGTACAACTATACAAAACCACCGGTGCTGAAATGCAAGCCGCATTTGCCAACCTTGGGGCAACGGCAACCAATATTGGCTTAAGCTCAGCGCAGCAATTTGCCTTAGTGGGTGAATTACAGCTGGTTGCTAAATCAGGCTCGGTGGCAGGCACACAAGCTGCCTCGTTACTACAAGGCATTGGCAAAGCACAAGACGCACTGGGTATTAAACTGACCGCTGATAATGGTGATATGTTGGCGATTGATGTGGTGTTAGGGCGCATCAATGAACGCTTATCCTCATTGGGTTCTGTACAACGCGGTGATGTGCTGACACAAATCTTTGGTAAGCAAGGCGCGAAAGCAATCGATGTACTGAGTACCAAAGTTGATAAGCTAAAAGCAGGCATTAACACCTTTGAAAATGTACAAGACGCATCAAAAGCCGCGGAAATGGCAAACATTATTGCCAGCCCGTGGGATCGTTTAGTCGGTTCGTTTAATGCCGCAGCCACCGCGGTAGGAAATCGTTTACTACCTGTGGTTGAACCGTTTATTGAACAACTCGCCGCTGGCTTTGCGTATATCGTTTCCCTGACTGAGCGCTTTCCTGTCTTATCCAGTGTAATAGCTACGGCTGTGGTGGGCATTATTGCGCTGATCACCGTCTATGGATTGGTTATTTTCACAATGGGCCTTTATCGCATGGCGCTCGTATCAACCGCTGCACTCACCAGTGGTTTAACCTTACTGACTAAGCTTTGGCAAGGGGCGTTGATTGCTTTACGTGTACTGGGGTTCTTATCACTTATTGCGACAGTCGCCGCTGCATCGATTGCGTTTGGTGCGTTTAAAACTGTGATGTTGGCAGGTAAAGCCGCCACATGGTTATTTAATGCTGCACTGTGGGCAAACCCTGTTACATGGGTTGTTGCGGGTATTATCGCATTGGTTGCCGCCGTGGCTGCGCTGATTTATTACTGGGATGATCTTGTTGCCGCATTCCAAAACACGGCATGGGGTCAAGCACTCATGCAAGCATTTGCGAATGTGAAAGCATCGTTTGATTACGTGATTGACAGTGTTAAGTGGTTACTTGAAAAGCTTGGTCTTATTGACGATACCGAAGCAAAAATAAGAACAGAAGCGGTATCAGCCTATGAAAGCATTGACCGCAGCCAACCAAAAAACTTAGTGATGCAGCATGCGGATCAGGCCTATAGCCGCGACTATGGCAAACGCATTATTGATAATGCCGCTGCTTTACCTAGTCGTACTGTTACGAATAACTATGCTTCAGCTAACCATTTTACTAACGCTGCTAATTCGCCTGTATTTAATGCAAAACAAGCCGAATTATCTGGCCTGAACAGTCATATTAGCCAAACAGTAGCAAAAACAGATCAGGCAGTTACTAACGCAGTACACACCAATGCTAACAGCGTTGAGCAACTGAGTACCCAACAACACAGCAAAAGCTATAAGCCAAGTGTGAAAAAGTCAGCATATTTGCAAAGCCTGACAACAAGTAACAACACAGACAATTCGCGTCAAACAGATAACAGTAAACGTGTCTACATCGATAATTTAACGGTTAAGTCTGAAGACCCATTAAACAGTATTGAAACAATGATGGAGCTTACAGGCTAATGACAACTATCAATATTGATTTAAACATTGTTGATCAGGACTTGGCCCTTGATAGCTTTGCCGTGCCTAGCCAGCTAACGAATAGCGATGTGATTGCACAGGATATTAAGCACCGCATTATTGAAAGCGGCAAACTGGTTGAGCTCATTGGCCTTCGTAATAACAACATCGTTGCCAAAATTTTAACGGAGATAGAGTTGATAGTGGAGCAAGATCAGCGTTTGAAGCCAGGCACCATCAAAGTAATAAAGCAGCTGACAGGTGAAATTAGTGTCACCGCTCACACGATTGAGGGGGCCATTTAATGGACTACACCACGTTATTTAAGCAAGAGCTTCAAGCCGCGGGCATTCCTGTCACGGATGAAGAACTGCACGCACTGTGGCAAAAGCATGTTGAGCAAGGTGAGTTTTCGGTTAACAACACAAGTACGTTTAGCCCGTTCTTTCGTTTGCAAAAATCCATCATGGTCGAGCCTGCACGACAACTTATCGATAGCTTGATCACAAAGGTAATGCCTAATTCCTTTGTCATGCTTGCCAGTGATGAATGGTTAGAACAACATGGCGAATCGCGCAAAACATTTAAGTTGCCTGCAGTAAAAGCAAAAGGGCTGATTGAATTTACACGCACAGATACCGGCACGGAACTAGTGATCCCCCAAGGCACAGTAATAGAGAGCTTACCGATCAACGGGCACGTATATCGTGTCGTGACATTATTTGACCAAATCTTTGCTGTGGGAGAGGCAACACACACTGTGTCAGTCGAGGCTGAGCAGACAGGGCAAAGCTACAACTTAGCCGCGGGTTACTATGTACGTGTTATCTCAGATATTGAAAACCTCACAGCTACGAATAAGGCTGATTGGCTAACCAGAGCAGGGCAAGATGTTGAAACAGATGATAACTATCGATTGCGTATACGTGATGCGTTTTCGTCTTTGGGCAGCTATCACGTTGATGCGGTGTATCGCTCTATTATTTCAACCTTTACGGGTATTTCAGTTGATAACATCGTATTTGAAAAGAATGCACCACGGGGACCAGGTAGTGCAAATGCCTATGTGTATTTAGATGTAGGTGCAATCAGCACGGCTTTATTGAACCAAATTAACAATCACATTGCTGAAGGTAATCACGGCAGTGGCGATGATTTGCAGGTTTATGCAATTAACTATCAGCCCTTTGATATTGTCGCGAATTATCAACAACACCCTAATACCGCTGATCGTCGTGCCGACATTGAGCAGTTTATTCGTGCAGCATTCAGACAAAACGCGGCTTACAAGCATGTCACTCGATGTCGGCCTAACACATTATTTAGTTTTAGCCAGCTTGCCAGCGAATTACACGCAGAGTTTCGAGAGCTTAAAACAATCCGTTTCGACAATGCAGATATTAACTGCGAGCTATGGTTGCCGGCAATCAACAGTGTGGTGCTAACGAATGCATGATGAATTAGTACCGCAATTACCTAGTTGGTTGAGCGGCAAAGATGCAGAAGCACTGGCAAAGGTTGCGCAAAGTTACTGGCAGGAAGTGGAGAGCTATTTATTTTGGTGGCTTGAGCAGCAACACAGCGAAACAGCACAAACCGCTATTTTAGACTTGCTTGCATGGGAGCGCTCTATCAATCGCCTACCTGGTGAATCAGCCGCACTTTATGGCTTGCGTGTAAAACATGCGTTTGCCAATGCCACTGATGCTGGCTCAAATGTTGGCATGGAGCGGATCTTTAAGCGTCTTGGTTTTGGTTATATCCAAGTGAATGAGCGCGTATCAGGCTTTGATTGGGATATGGTGGAAATTGCCATGTTAGAAGATGAGTTTAGTGGCAAAGAGCAACTTGTTAATGAAGTCATCGAGCAGTATGGCAGAACATGCCGCCGCTACTTTTTAAGCGCGATGGCAACGGTCAATACAACCGATGCCATTGGCCTTGTGGAATATGATCAAGAGGTAACAGGGTGAGTCAATTACAAATAACCAATGCGGGCTTAGATTATCGCAACGCCGTATTTGCCGGTGATGAAGTACAAAACATTACGCATTTTGTGTTTGCGAATATTGACGGCCAAGACGAAACCGCGCCAATAGACCCCAACACGGTGATCCCAGCAAACATTGTGCACAGTGAACCCGTCAAAGCGGTATCGCGCATCGATGGTAATGCCGTGGTGATCAGTGCCGTGATGGGCTATGACGTCGGCGACTTTGACTATAACTGGTATGGCGCCGTTGCTACCAAGGCGAATAATGAGCAAATCCTTATCGCGGTGGTCACGACTGCACAACAAAGTAAAACAAAAACGAGTGCTGAGGTTTATGGAAACTACAGCGCAAAAAGCATTGTATGGCGAAGCCAAAACATTGCCGATGACTTAAATATCACGTTAAGCGCGCTGCCCTGGCAAGTGCAAGTGGGGGAGTTTGTTAGTCGTTCCGAGTTTGATGATCACACACATGTGCAATACCTAGAAAAAACAGATTACATCACCAATTTACCGTTTAAAGCAGAGGGGCCAATCACTGTTTTTAATCGTTATTCGTTAAAAGCCACTGAGTTCGTGGCGCCGATTACTCGTAAAGACGAAACCCAATTACAAGATGGGGATTGGTTTTCAGTAAGGGCTAGCAGCGGTGTACCAATACTAAAAATCGCAGAGGGCAAAGCAACAAAGTTTAAGCGTCTTGAAGATGGTGCGGTCGATGTGCAAGTGAACATCGTGGCTGATGATAAAAACGAGCGGGTGTTTGTGTATAACGCTGAATCAGATATGTGGGAGTTTTAAATGGATAGCATTGTAAAGCAGCGCAACGATGGGTTTAAAGCTGGGGAGTTCTTACATAGAGCCACGCAGTTATTGCCATGGCCTGAAAATGTTCGTTTCGGTTACGTATGTGATTTATCAAGTAAAGTGGGTGTTTCTTCACAAAACGCATCTGCATTCCCTAACCCGTATGATACTGAAGGAGGCGGCTTTATTGATATTCATGCAAGTTCGCTGAAATATTACAATAAAGATGGCTCAATACGTTGGACTTTATTGAAAGAGGACTTGCCGCGAAATAACGTATCATTTGGTGGCTCAGGGGGGCACGCTTCTATTATTCATTTAATTAATGATGTACCCCATTACATCGGAAAGCTAAGCGATAACAACAACTCAAGTTATTACTGGTTAGTAAAGATAAACCTGATTGATATGACTGCGACAATAAGCCCGTCGGCATATGACAACAGTCAAAATATCAATCGATTCGGGATATTGGAAGATGGAACGCTTTACTGCAACTACACCTATTCAACAACATATCGCGGGTCGAAACTTATTGATGCTGACACTCTTACAATAGGCGAAGCAATTCCAGAACTCGGTATTGTTAGGCGTTTAAAAAGCGGGTGGAGCTCTTCTGCATCTGACTATGATTACACGGGTATTGCACTCTTTAATGGTTCGATAGCGCTAATAAGCGGCGATGTCGGGACATCGACAGTCGGCGGTTATACAAATGATATATGCGCAGTGCTTTTTGGTATCAACCCAGATTTGGATATGACAACATCAAAAGGAGGAAAGCTCGCTTTGCGTACAAAACATCCTTTTGCTGAAAATATGTTTGATGGTGAGTTAACACAAATATCAAAAGATTTATTTGTTTCTAGAATGATGCCACAAGCAGGCTACTGGCAATTAAACAATACATCTAATAAATACTTCACCCGACAAGCATTAGAAGAATGGGCGTCGAATTGTCTTTATGAAACAACAGGTTTTCGTATTCCGCTAAGTGCAAGCGAAGGAACATGACATGCAAGTTTTATTATTAATTCAATCAGGTACTATCGCACCACAGCTCCCTGATAATATTACGTTATTTAAGCAACAGAGCATCGTAGATATTGATGGAAAGGCCTATTTCTTTGCTGATTACGTTGGCTCTAAAGCGCTTGTCAGTGATCACAATGTTGATGATTACCTCGCCAGTCTGAACCCTGTTGAAACACAGTTAATCCCCGTCATTATCGATAATGTTGCAGGGCAGCTTGAGGGGTATGTAAACAACGAAAACGAATACACGGTGCCGCAATCAAGTGATGCGGTGATTGCGACAGGAAAATTAGCTATCCCTGATCGTAAATTCAAAGTGCCGTTTAAGCGCGTTGATACGGGCCGTGTTCAATTAATGCCTGCCGAAGTGGTAGATGGTGTATTCACCTTGCCACTTAAATTTGAAACCAATGGCGTGTGGATTGTTAACCAAGCGCTTATCAATACCGACTATGAGCAAGATATTTTTGAGCTTACAGAACGAAAGTTCTCTGTTATTTAGGGTGTAGCTATGCAAGTAAAACTTAACTTTATCAGTGCAGGCAAAGCACAGTTACTTGAGCCACTCAAAACTAAGTTTGGTGAAGTGCACCGGTTCTTTGTTACAGATGGGTTTACCTTACCTTGGTATGTGCGCTGGTTTCATAATCCCTTTGGTAAAGGCTTACCCGCGGCTATTTGGCATGACTACGCATTAAAAACGGGTCGTGAGAATGCACATTACGAGTTCTTTATTTTGCTTACGTTCTACGGTGTACCACGTTGGAAAGCATACCCTATGTGGTTTTTTGTGTGGGCTTACGGTTCGTTAAAGTCATTGCTAACGGTTTTTAGGTAACGCGATGCAACTACCAGCTTCGTTTAATACACAAAGCAGGGCAGCATTGAATGCTGCGTGCACAGACATTTACATCATTGCGCTAAACAGTTACCAAACGCCTAGCCTTATTACGGCAGCGGCGGGGAGTCAGTTACTTGCAAAAGCAATCAATGATGCAACAAGGCAGCAACGACCTAACGCGTTTAATGCAGTCATACTTAGTTGCAGCGCCCCAAGTGCAGCTGGTTTATCTAGCAAGCTTACGGCCTTTAATGCCCTGTGTGCGCTGCCAGCCTTTACACATGCGCAGCAACATGCGAGCAGCTTAGCAACCCTTGATACCGATAAAATGCGTCTGCCTACAACAGAGCAATCAATCGAGTGGCAGCATGTAAATGATTGCTGTGCATTGCCTGCGCTTGCTAATGCCTTTGTTGATAAAAGCAAGCAGCTGGTGAACGACGAAGGTGTGCAACTCATTACAGATATTAATGCGGCACTTACTGACACCGAGCAGTTAAAAGCTGCCCGTGATAATCGGCTAACTGAAACAACCTTTCAAGCGGGTGCAAACTTAACGGTAACGCACAGCAATGCACAAAGTGCGCGAGCACTTGCACAGCAAATTGAAACATTAGGTAATAACGACATGCACTGGGCTTACTGCGTGTTTGTTGGCAGTGGCGATAACATTCAAACAATTAAAGAGCTTTTTGCATGATCACGTTAAATGGCTGGCAAGTACCAGGTTATGAAATACGTATTAATTGTGGCATTAAGTTGCCAAGTGATGACTTAAGCGGGTTAGGTTCGTTTACCTTGTCGGGTGACAAAGGGGTTAAGCCTGGTGTGGTAACTATCAATACAAAAATTCCTTTTAAGGATCATGCTGAACTTGCCGAGCTAATCACGCAGGCCAAAGCAACCGATGAAAATGGCGCCCGTCTACAGTACACCATTAACAGTGAAATCACAGAAGCATACAAAATACGTAAAGCGAAGTTCAATGATGAAGTAAAAGCGGTTGAGCTGGAAGAGGTTAAAGCGTGGCAAGTCACGTTTAAGTTGCTTGAAGTCCTTTCAACCGCTGAGCGTAATCAGCAGCAAATTGATGGTAAGGCTAAAGAGAATAGCCAAACCCAAGCTGTTGATGGACACACCACAGTACAAGCTGCATTTGAACAAAGTGAAGGGCCATGAGTAGTAACCGGCTAATTAAAGTGCTCACCATTGGTGGTGAACAGGTGACTAATATCGTTAGTGATAATACGCAGCTTGATCTGTTCAGCACTGGCCGTGCAAGCTTTATTGTTGTCACAGAGAATGAACCACAAGGGATTGTTGAGTTGCACATAGGCTACAGCATTGATGCTATGCAGCCGTATTTTTTAGGTGTGATTGAGGCAAAGCACCAAAGCAATGGCCGTTGGTTTTTAACGTGCCGAGAATTAATCGGTGCCTTATCGTTTGCCCATAACTTTGCTATTCGTCATGCCACCTTTACGAACGTGTGTAACGAGCTAAGTAAAACAGGTTTAGCGTTTGTTTATCCTGATGCAGATTACACACAAACCGCCGTGCCTGCTTTTTACCACCATGGCACAGGCATTGAAGCACTCAGGCAATGCGCTGATGTGTTCAGTATTCCTCAGTTTATATTTCAGCAGCGCCCTGATGGGAAAGTGTATGCAGGTAGCTGGCACGACTCACGCTGGGCAAACACTGAAATCAACGACTTTGAAGAACACCCCATTAAAGTAACAGCTTCAAACACAGGCATGCTTATGGCAATCCCTAAGTTACGCCCAGGTATAAAGTTAAATGGGCGGTTTATTACTGAGGTGATATTACAAGATGATAGACAGGTGATCAGATGGTCAAAAACGCTATAAAGCGCTTAGTGCTTCGATACTTTCCAGAACTTGGGCAACGCAAGCATTTACCACAGCTCGCCCGCATTGAACGTATTTATGACTTGCCAAACAAAGCGATGATCAGCAGTGCCTTTAAGCCACTCAAAGGCGCTGATGTGCAATTACTTAACCCTAAAACAGGCGAGCCATTAGCTGTGCCTGTATTTCAGCAAGTCACATTAGGTACAGGCCAAGCCGCTGATCATGGTGTGTTAAACGAACCTGCACCAGGCATGCATTGCTTAATTCAATATATTGATGGTTTGAACAGCCACCCAGTGATCACCAACTTATTACCTTGGCAAAGCTTGGTACCAGAACACAAACGCACCGATGTCACGTTACAACAAAGTAGGCGCAGTAAGTTACAAGGCCGCGATGGTCACTGGCACTTTTTAACGGATGGGGAAATAACACAGCAGAGTGATATCAGCAAAATAAAATCGCGTAACCGCACAGAGCAATATCACCAACGCACCTGCAGCATAGACACCCACGACATAAACAAAGTTGATGGCAACCAAGTCAATGAGATCATGGGCGCCTTAAAAACACTTGTTGGGGAAAAGGCCCTCATCGTTGCACTTGAAGGCTTATTGCTTGGCAGTAAGAAACAAGTGGATATTGAAGCCACTGAAAACATGAACTTAAAAACACTAAAAACCCTACACGCCAAAGCAAGTGAGCTTGCAAAGGTCGAGGGTAAAACCGTGTGGTTAGGGGATAGCTCAATCAACGTGGCTCAAGTGCTGCTTGATTTAATCGGTTTGGTTGAACAAATGAACCAAACCTTATCAACTCACACACATAACTCACCACTACCAACACCAACAGAGAAAGCTGACTTTGTGAGTTATAAAAGTAAGGCTGAAGGCTTGAACAGTAAACTAGAACCTATAGTTGAATAGATAAGAGGTATCGCTTGAGTAAAAATGAATTTAACTGTAGTAGCTTATACCTGATCAGGCAGGTAACTATGAGCGGACGTTGGTGTTCTGTAAAATCCTTATTTTTAGCTTCTGAATTAATAGTTTTCATCCATATTTAAGAAAATGCGCAAGTTGCATACTTTTATCTTTCTCAAAAATCCATAACTTGAATTTTTAATAATGTTGGCAATGAGTGTTCAATTTTGTTAAAAATAAATTACTCAGAAAAGTGCGTGATTGCAAATCAGAAATATGCGCGATTTACGCAATGTTAAATTGTTAGAGCTGCAAGGATAGTATGAAGTATTTAAAACTAATTTTAGAATTTATATTTTCTCCCACATATTTCTTTGCTGATTATAAAAAATCCAAATATAGAATTAAAGATAAGTCAGTTGGAAAACTTATTAAGAAGTTTAATTGGATATATTTGTGTGTAGCATCTCTTTTGGCATTAGGTCTTTATTTGTTCTCGCCTGTGCCATTTTATAATGCAGGACTTGGTGAGGCCTTTGTTTGGGTAGCTTATACAATCATATGGATATTTCCGCTTTCAAGGGCAAATGAAATAATTTATGCCTTTTATAGAGATGCAATAGAGAAGTTGAATGGTGAGCCAAGCAAAAGTACATTAAAGTTTGGTGAGCGCATACAGTTAGCGATGAGGAGCTACATAGAGCTTATCTTAAACTTTGCCAGCATTTATATTTTATTACCGCCATCAAATTTTGATGGTGCCATTACCGACTATTTTGATGCTTTGTATTTTAGTGGAGTTACTATAACTACTCTTGGCTATGGTGATATATCTCCTAAATGTGTCTTCCCTCAACTTCTTTCAGTTTATGAAGTTCTTTGTGGGTTTATGCTTATAGTAGTTAGTTTTGCCGTTTATACAGGGCGAGGTCTAGAGAAGAAAGAAACCAAATGGTGCAGACCTAACAAGCCAATCAGAAGTAATGAAAAAGTTGGTTTTTCTCTCCTACGTCGTCAATTTTTAACCAACTATTTCACTGCCTCTGATAGGGCTGTTAAGTTTAGATCAAGGAGAGTGAAATGAACTCAAGTACAAGATCACTCCTGACCTGATAGGTAAGTATGAGCGGACATTACTGTTCTGTAAAATCCTTATTTTTTGGCTCCTGAACTAATAGTGTTCACCCATATCCAAGAAAATGTGCAAGTTGCGTTCTTTTATCTTTCTCAAAAAGCTATAACTCGTATTTTTAATAATGTTGGCAATGAGTGATCAAGTTTGTTAAAAATAAATTACTCAGAAAAGTGCGTGATTTGCGCACTATTAAATTGTAATTTTAATGCCTTTGGAGACTTTGATGGCACCTGAACAAAGCTTATTAATTATGAAATGGCAGTTTGCAGCAACTATTTTAATGGGGTTGGATTATTTCATATCCGATGGCTTCAGGGAGAAAGCTAATTTATACGTCAAAAATTACTTCCAAGCTATGCAGGGAAGAGTTGATGATGATGTTAAGCAGGCTCTTAGCAAATTTAAAAGCAAGCTCTTTGGTGTCTTAATTTCATTTGTCCAAATTGCAATTGGTGTTGGACTATTTCTAATTAGTCACTACATAGGTGAAGATTCAATATTGTTGTTTGTTGGAGCCTTAATTGCAGCATTTTTTTTCATTATTGCGGGTTTTAACTTTGCTTTTACCACTGTCTTTGATTTGCTAACCAGTTTTGGGATCGCGGCACCTTTTAGATTTCTTACTACATTCTTAGTCGGTTCGCCCAAAGGGCCAATTGCGGCAATTGGATTTATGTGTTTAATGATCTCATTTTATTTAAGGTATTCATATAACGGCATATAACAAACGCATTGATTTGAGCCCTGAAATGCGGGGCTGAGGTATCAAAATAACGCGACGATTAGTTTTGGTGCTCTGCCTAATATTGAACCAATCGCTGCTACGTTTTGCTGTTCCTTATGCGGGCGTTAGCTACCATCGATTAAGGATAGTACTTTGCTGAGTTTTTCCACTGAAAAATACTGCGATATGATCACTGAGATTAGAGAGCGGCTTATGTCTGCTGAAGCCTTTGCAGACAAAAAAAATATTGTATTTATTGAATCTACTACATTACAAATAAGAAAAATTTTAGAACTAATTGCGTATTTATCTATGTTGGTCAATACAGATAAATTAAATTCAAAGCAAAGGTCAGAATGGCATGCTAAGGAAATAATCGAAAACCTTAGTGAAAAAACTACAGTATTTTATCCATTTCCAAGTAATGTTGTACTTCCCGATTCATCAAATAGTCAGCCTATATTGTTTCCAATTGGTTATGCAGACGCGCTGTCGCAAACAGAGTTTAAAGAGTTATACCAATTTTGTGGAAAAGTGCTGCATGCACAGCATCCTTTCAAAAAGCTATCAGACATAAAAGTTGTTTTTGAAAAAAATAAAAATAGTATCGAAAAGTTGAAGAGACTGTTGGCATCTCACACAATTGGGATAAAACATGAAACCAGTATGTATACGTTTTTGTTTGTTGAAATCGATTTTACCAGTAACCAAGATGCTAAGCCTTCAAGTATACGACAGTTTAATTCTCGTATATTTAATGAAAAGGAATTAATTGCAATATTTAACGGCAATTACTGACCAACTGACAGCTAACAATCACTCTATAAAGGACGAAAAAAACTTGGCTTTCTTCGTCATTTCGCTCCTAATTTTAGTAAGCTATTATGCGCCTGTTAAGTGTCTATAGGTGGTTTTAAGGCTGGGGCTAATGGATTAAGTTAAAGCCTATTGTTGCGTAGGCTTATTTTTTCTCGTAGTAAAGTTATACTTTTTCCCAACTGTTTGCTCGTAAAGAGATGTATAGCTAAATTCCAAATTAAAAGACTCTTTTACTTCTCTAAAAATATCTTCGTTTGATGGGCGGTTCTTTTTTTCCTCATCTAGTACTAGCTTTAGAATAGTTACATCTTTATCTTTAGCAATAAAGCTATCTTCATCTTGTGTTGAGGTAATAGGGGGGGAATTATATTCACAAAAATCTCTGTATTTATCATCTATAAGTGCGCTGAAATCATCATATGTTATAAGTTCATTCCGATAATAAAATTTAAACTCGTCAACTTTAGCAGGCCCTAAACCTTTGTTTGTAATTGTAAAGGTTAAAACATTTTTATGAGTATCAAGGTTACTACACATAGCAGGCCTTACGGATAATTCATTATGAATTCGCATTGTTTTTGCTTGCTTAGTAGATAGCCATACGGCGTATCCAGAAATCGCTATCGGTATGATGGAAAAAATAATTTTAAACCAAAGATCTTCCAAGTTAGCCTCACTTATGAAAAATATCAGTGTGTATAAAAGTGTGTATAAAGAATGTTATTGGAAATAAAATATACTTTATAAACAATAGTTAGAGTGTTTTTTACATTAGTCGTGCCAGTAGATTGTTGGTTGGTTTTCGTAGTATTGCTGGTTCGCCATGTAGTCTCTTAACCCTTTAATTACGCGCTTTTTGTCTTTTTTGTATTGCTTGTTTTTTCTTCATGTTTCTTGCAATGGTTACATAGTGTGTAAAGTATCGTGTATAAATTTTTTGCAAATTGTGTATAAAAAATTAAATGCAGTTAAGCGATACCAAACGTTGAAATATGCTAGGCAAGAATCAAGAGCCGTGAGTATTATCGCACAGAGATAGCCTAAGTGTAAGGATATCAACCAAAGGAACAAATACTTGGTAATACCGTTTTAGAACAATGGGTAAGTAATCATCATTTGTAGAAAGACATTGAAGTTTACCTATAAACAATACATACCTTTATTTCAGAACTGGCTAAGTAAAAAGAAGGCGCTCTGTTTAGCGCTTAGATTAACTTTTAATATTAGTTTGAAGCCATAAGTTAAGCGTCCTTAACTTATGGTGCAGAAATATTTTGTATTTCGTGCATAGCCGCTAACTGTAAAAAGTTTGAGCGACTCTTATAGTGTGGATGTGCTTTTACTAAATCATCAATTTGTTTAGTAAGTAGATTCGGTAGTGTGACATTAATTTTACCAGCCTTGCCTAAGTAAGGTTCAAGGTCAATATCAACCAATGCCCACACCCAGCCAGCAAACTCAGGATTATTGATGTGATCATCAATGTTACTGGCTTGTGGTGGTAAAATACCGTCTCCGGCTAGAAGCTCTAAATGAGTGTCGAGCGCTTCTTTGGCATTTAGTAATGCTTGCTCAAAAGAGTCACCCGCACTATAACAGCCTTGAACGTCTGGAAACACTACGCCAAATGCTTCTGTACTTGTGCCTTTCTCAATTGCGACTGGATATAACATCGCTATTCTCCTAATGTTACGTCTATCTACAGTGATAAGGGAATAGGACTAAAGTTTACTGAAGTTGATGCGTTTTAGATGCCTTATTGCAGCTATTCAAACTTGTCCTGTTAATCTAAAAATGTTCAAAAATAAACCTCAAGCTTTTTAAAAATTAAGCCGATAAAGGGGAGTGCTCAATTTTAAACGGACTTTTTATGAAAATTAACACCAACTCACCTCCTGTACAATTGGAAAGAAAAGTAACTCTTTTTGAAAATATTAATGGCGAAAAACAAGAAGCGCTTTCCTCTGAATTAAAACAAAATAGCTTAGATGGCAAAGAGATAAGTCTGCAAGATCCTAAAGTTAAAGATGAAAAAGAAACTAAGCCTTTTGACTCATCGTTGAATAAGAGCAGTGCATATGAAGAAATCTTTAAATTAAAAGAGTTAGACTTTTCTAATATGAGTATAAAAGAGCTTTATAACATCGTTAAAAATGTAAATGAGGTCGAAAAAAAATATGCAAGAACATATGGTGATGACGAACCTGTTAGACTTGCTAAATCAGGAAACCCCATAATATCTAGGCATACAGAGGATATGAATAGCTTGGAGGCTAAGCTAAGCATACTTTCCTATGGTAAAGGAAACGTAGATCCAGATAAAAAAATTAATGTTATGGAGTATCTTTCTAGTAGTTCAGAGAAGTTAGACAGTCTTACGAAGGAATTTCCTGACAACCCGAATTATCAAGTTAGAGCCTCTTTTATGAAAGAAATTATTAATACATTTGATAAATTTATATCAGATGATTCTTTTGATTTGTATCAAGAAAAAGCGACTTTGTTGTTAGCTGATAAAATTGAAGAAGTAGATATTTTCGTTTAAAAAAAGCACATGTTGAAAATATTGAAGTGGATAATTATGTTTTCACAATTAGAGCTTAGATTAATAAAAAGCACACTTAAAGATAGAGTTGAAAAAGAAACAGTGGAGCTTAAACAGCTTGATGAAGATAGTGATGAATATATGGAAAAGGCTAATGACTTAATGGTGCTTGATACATTAATTTCTAAAATTGAAAAATCGCAAAATTAAAGTGAATAAGTCTTAACTTGATCTGTCAGGTTTGATTGTTAGAACACAATCAAATCTGACAGTTGCACTTGTGCTATTTTAGGACGTTCGGCTTTAACTCTTTTTTGCCCTTAAAAAGAGTTAGCCTAATTGCTCAAACGGTCTTCTTTGAACAAATAGTGGACATTGAAAATTTTCTTTTGATACAGTTTTTATATTTAAAATTTACAACTTTCCCCTATATTCAGGAAAATGAGCAATTTGCGCATTCTTGTCATAAGACCACTTTACCAATTTAAATTATTTTGTTAACTAGCAAAAGGTTAGCTAATTTGATAAAAACGTAGTAATCAGAAAAGTGAGCAGTTACGTGGCAGAAATATGCGCGATTTGCGCACTATTAAATTGTTAGCATTACAGGAGAATTTGTCATCACAGTGCATTCCTATTGGCCTTATTATTTTTCTCTTGAGGCGGATGTAGAAAAGTTATCTCGTTATGTAGAGTTTACGGAGAGTAACTTCTCTACATATTCAATAGAGATGGTACGATTATATCTTTCTATTTGCTCAGAAATTGATGTTGTATTAAAAGAGTTGTGTAAGGAAATATCACCAGAATTAAGTGCTAAAAATATTAATAATTATAGGCAGATTATTTCAGATGAATTAAAGGATTTTAACGGCCAAGCAGCTATTTGTTATAAATATGGGCTAAGTTTTATTCCGTGGAAATCATGGGAAGAAAATATCTCCCCTGACTGGTGGAGTAACCACAACAAGGTCAAGCATCAGCGAAATGAATTTTATAATAAAGCTAATTTGAAAAACGTTTTAGAGTCATTAGCAGCTCTATATCTTGTTAATATTTACCTGGAATTTGTTAAAGACAAAAAGCTCAGTCATGGTTTTACTTTTTCAATAATAGATACAATACCTAAAATTCCAGTTCAGTTAGAAATGTTCAGAGTAAATAATTTATTCGCCTATATACGCGAGTAATGCTAACAAAGCAATTAAAAATCGGACACAAAACAGCAGGCTGTGTCCGCTACGCTCCCAATTTTAGCCTGCTATTTTGTGCCGTTTATTGTGGCGTTAAGTTTCTAGAGAAGTACGTGGGCAGGAAGGAGGTTTAATGAAAAAGATGTTTTTAGCTTCATCTTTCGTGGATGTGGCCGATTTATTCGTGAAATTCGCCGAGGAAAAATGTGCAGGCAAAACAGTTACATTTATACCTACTGCGAGCCTTGTCGAAGAAGTGAAATTTTATGTAGACGCTGGAAAAGAGGCCCTTGAAAAATGTGGGCTAATTGTTGATGAGCTTGAAATTTCAACGGCAACAAAAGAAAAAATAGAATGCACGATTCAAAAAAATGATTACATCTATATTACTGGCGGCAACACTTTCTTTTTACTTCAAGAGCTGAAAAGAACGGGTGCGGATAAATTAATATCAGAACACATAAATTCAGGAAAAATGTATATTGGAGAGTCTGCCGGTTCCATTGTGCTTTCATGCAATATTGAGTATGTAAAAGACATGGATGATTTCACTGCCGCGCCGAACATAGGTACGTTTTCATCATTAGGTATGATTGATATTTATCCGGTTCCTCATCATACAAACTTTCCATTCAAAGAGTCAGTTGAGAGCATCATTTCTAGTTATGAAGGGAAGATGGATCTTTGCCCAATTAGCAACACACAAGCAATTATCGTAAATGGGAATAAATTTGAGATCTGGGGCATCGAAACTTAACAAATTACTGCACCGGAAAAATAACTCGCTGGCGCTCGTCATTTTCCGGTGAGTAAGGCGTTAAATGACAATGTACTATTTAGTATCGCTTAACTAGGATGAGCTATGACAAAATTTAAATGCATACAATTAATTTCATTGCTATTTTTCAGTTCTACTGTCTTTTCTAGCAATATCCATGTAGAGAAAGTATCTGATCAAGTTCATATTTTGAGTGGAAAGGAGTACGGAACTAATATTGGATTAATAACTACAGAGAATGGTTTGACCTTAATCGATCCCATGCCAGGGGGTGGGCATTTACTAGAGTTAGATAACATAGTTAAGTCAATTTCCAATAAGTCCATAATTTATATCTTGAATACTCACACACATTCAGATCATACGGGTGGTAATGAGTTTTTCATAGAGCAAGGCGCAAAGCTTGTCGAGAGTATTACTACTTCAGATGATCTTGTTCATATTAAAGTGAAGTCACACTCATCGAATGACAATATTTATTACCACAAAATTAGCAATACTATCTTTGTTGGTGATGTTTTCGATACCAGTTGGCACCCAACATTTTATGCAGGTGGATTTCAAGGTTTTAATGATGCGATTGATGCAATTATGAAGCTAGGTGACGAAGAGTCTCTCATAGTGCCCGGCCATGGCGCACCAGCAAGAAAGTTGTCTTTACTAGAATTCAGAAAAAATACTTCAGAATGGATAATGAGAGTCCGAGAGCTACACCAAAAAGGGTGGGATGAAGACCGAATAATGAATGATGCTCAAGCTAAGAGTATTGTGGAAAAATTCAATTTAGGCGGTAGGTCACCATTCCTTCCCCAAGAAGCATTCAAAAGATTTGTAGAAAGAACAATTTCGGTGATAGAAAAAGAGAAAGGCATGTAATAAGGGGTTTAAGGCGGATTCGTAACAGTTGGTTCGATTCCGCTTTGCTTCACAAATTTAGCCCACTTTTACTCTCCGCTTAATGCGTTACCAATGTCTAGCCATTGTACAGATCCGTCTGTCGATTCTAACTCATAAATGTCCAAAAACGTGTTAGAACGAACTTCCGCTGATCGCTCACAACCGCCTGTCAGATGAAATTTAAACCTATTCATTAAAACTGTAAGAACAGATATGAGCTACTATAATTAAAGCTTGAGGCGCTAGCTCCTAACTAGCGATTTTCTTACTATTACTGCGACCACCCCAAAACGCCCTAAACAATCTCATTAACCCAAGCGTTGAAACGGCAATCCCCACAATCACAAACTCAAAGTACTAAGGCGCACCTTTATAGCCCATTGCTTGCCAACCTTTTTGCATATACGGTTGCATCTGGTATGAAGTGACAGATGAATAAACTTAAAAAGAATAATGATTTCATCCATAAAGGTTTTGTCGCGGCGGACTTCCCCTGAACAACTAGACATCTAGGACTCTTGTTAATTTATTTTCATTAAGCAAAATCACAAGGAAGTTGATTATGCATCACCAATCCAATTTTATATCACCTTGCTCTTTTTAGACTTGGCCGCAAAACAAAAGCTAAGTTCGACTATATTCACACTACACCTACCTTAATTGTCAGAATTATGGCGCTGAGCTCTAAGGGCTAATAGATAAAAGGCTGACCTTCGGTTAAAAGGGTAGGTGGAGTGAGTGTTTTTTGTTCTCAATAAGCTTGTAAAATAACCAGTAGGTTGTTTTTTATGCTTATATAGGTAGCTGAGCGAATAGTTTTTATTCAAAACTATGTAATGGCTCAAAATTTGCTTGTAAATCGCATCTTTATTTATACCTAAATATGAAGGAACAAAAAAATGACTTTATCTACTTTATTACTATCTACTTTATCTTCAACTGCTTTACCTGCACAGTCTTTTGATACAACTAAACTTCAAGGTACTGGTGGGATCGTAATAATTAGAAAGAAAAAGCAAGAATACCAATTAAATGGTACAGGTGGTATTGTTATCATTAGAAAAAATAAGAAAGAAAATTAAAATAAATAAACCAGCAATTTGCTGGTTTTTTTCTTCATTTCATTTTACCCTTTGAATTCGTTTAGAGGGTGAAAAATGCTTGAATCTATTCAAAATTTGTACAATAACTTGTTAGTTGCAACCGAGGATCATCGAGTTATTTCGCTCCAAGCTATTATAGCGACTATGTATGTTTTAGCACTGGCCTCTTCATTGTATCGAGCACTTAAAAATAGAGAACACTTTAGTGACTTTTTATCAATAGCATCTGTAGTTGTAAAATATGCACTAACTTCACTTTTGATGGAGTACGTTCTAATTTTTATAGCAGAAAATAAAAGTATAGGAAATACGCAACATATTTACCTCGTAGCATCTTTAATTAATGTGCTTAGTATTTATTTTTTGTATTACTTGCATACAAAATTCAGTTACAAGTTTGGAAACTTGTTCTTTTGTGTCATTAAGCTAACAACTCTTCTATCCTTTGCTCATCTTATTTTATGGTTTAAATTGGTTGTTTTAAATATACAAGAAGAGCATGCCTATGTTCACTACATTTACAGCTTTATCGTCTTATATGTAAGTATCGCACTTGCAATTGTGATGCTTTTTCCTCGCTTGCTTAAAACTAAGCTAAAGGTTTTAGTAAGTCCGAGCTGGCCCTGATAGATAAATATGTATAAATGATAACTTTGTTATATATCAGCTTTCTACTTTCATTTATAATGCTTTTTACTGATATGTTGAAAGCTAACTTTGGGTGTATAGTAACATTCAGTTTACCGAGGGACCGTAATGCTTGAACTTATATACATAGCCATTGCCGTTTTAGCCATCATGCTGGTTGCCAGTATTTGGTTAATTTCGCGTAAGGGCATTTTTGAAGATCAGATAAGAACAAAGTCTGTTGAAGCTGTTTGGTGTACCATTCAAGCTGAGAATGAAACAGACCTAAACCGTGCTATTAAACTTTTTAATAAAGCTGAGCAACTCAAAGGCGAAATTGCGGGGCTGATTGGTCAGTCGCCAGACTTAGAGCAATTGTCATTGGCGGATAGCTGCTGCAATTTGGCAGATAAAGAGCTGAAAGACATGTCGTTAGGCGAGTTACAGCGATATTATGATCAGCAAAATAACATCGCTAATATCTATAACGAGTTATACAAAGGTAGAAATTAAAAGCCAGATTATTTGATCTGGCTTTGTATTTTGATTTCGTTTTCTATTTGCTTAACTTGAATTTTTGCTAATTGGTTAAGCGCTTCTTGTGTTTGATTATCACCTTTTATCAATCCTGCTGTTGATAACTTTTTAATGCTTTTAATAATGCCATTATTAACCGCTTGTAATAAATCACCATCCAGCGTCATCGTATTTTGGTTATGACCATTTAATACAAAATCAAAACTTGTGTCTGTCATTTTACATGCGGTATCAATGACTTCGTAGGGTGGAGTTGCACTGTCAATGCAGTGATCGCAAAACCCAGATTTTAATGATAAGTAGTGTTCCAATTCAGTATTATTTTTCACTTCACATAGCTTACATAAGCGTTGAAAAATCTCGCTTATGCGCTGCTGCTCAGTGTTGAGTTTATAATTGAACATGGCAGCTCCTTGCTTGTTTTTGCCTATCTTAAACGACTTTTAACTAAATCGCATTGATAAAGCGATGATTGAACTTACTTTTTTACGAAACAAACAATGCTATTTGATGATATAACCCTATTCCTACTAGTACATTAAACGGGAACGTAACCCCTAAAGAACTAAGCATTGCTAAGCCGATATCAGCATCTGGAATCGCTGCTTTTATTGCTGCCGGCGCTGCTATGTAAGAAGCACTCGCAACTAGGCTACCTAATATAACAATGGATCCTAGCTCGAGCTGTAAAGCGGTGCCGACAAAAACACCTATTGCACCTAGTAGGTTAGGGGTTATGATAGCGAATAGCGCTAATCGCCACTGATGCCAAGGGATTGGGCGTAAAGTTTGCGCTGCCATTAAACCCATTTCAAGTAAGAATAGCGCCAGTACTACTTTGAAGCTGTTAGTTAATAAGCTTGTAACTTGGCTTCCTTCTTGGGTGCCGTACATCATACCAATGATCACGCCGCCGACGAGCAATATCACGCTTTTGTTGGTGAGAGTTTCATGCCATAGGGCTTTAAGTGATAAGTTTTGCCCAGAGCCATTACCTAAGCGGCGATAAAGTAATAAACCAACAATGATGGCGGGTAACTCAAGCATCACTAAATAGAGTGTTACTTCTGCACCTACATTTAACGAGTTAGACTCGGCATAGGCCAATGCAACAGCGAATGTACCGGCACTTACTGAGCCGTAATGCGCAGCAATACTTGCGCTATTTGCGATTGATAAATTAAGTACATATTTTAAAAAAGGAAAAAGCAGTAACGGAATACAAGCGCCAAGTAGTAATACAGAGCCCATTTCAGGTAGCAATTGCCAATGTAAATTGCCATGTAATACCATTCCACCTTTTAGGCCTATAGTCAGCATGAGTAATAAACTCAATGTTTCGTAGGTTGCTTGGGGAATTTTTAAATCCGACCTTAATAAGCCAGCGATGACACCTAAAACAAAAAACATTACAACAATATCAGGCACTTTGTTCTCCTCTTAGTTAAAGCGCCGCTATTCTAGATAAAAATTAATATAGAAAATAATTAAATAGTTGATATCATCATATAGGTGATTATCTATAGGTGGTGTATGGATCTAAGGCATATCTCTTTTCGTTTATTAGAAGTGTTTATGTGTGTTGTTAAAACACGCTCGATTAGTGAAACGGCAAGGCAATTATACTTAACGCAACCTACGGTATCGCAGCAAATAAAACGCTTACAAGAAACAGTCAATGAGCCATTAATTGTTGTTAACCAACAGCGTATACATGTGACAGAAGCGGGCTTTGCACTTTTTCAGACATGCCAGCAAGTGTTTGGGCACTTTGATGATTACCGAGACTACTTAGCCGAGCTCAGAGGGGGGAGCGTGGTCAATGCAAGATTGCCATCGTGAATACTGCGCAATATATTCTACCTAAGCTATTGGGCCCTTATAGTAATTTACATCCGCACGTTGAATTACCGCTTGAAATTGGTAATCGTGCTGAGGTGTTAGCTCGTTTTGAAAGAGGGGAAGATGATATTTATGTTTTCAGTCATCCGCCTTCGTTGGAGCACGCAAAAGCTGCGCGTTTTTTACAAAATCCACTGGTCTTTATTGCGCCAAAAAACCATCACCTTGCTTTGCAAAAAAATGTAAATCTAAAAGCGTTAGTAACGGAGCGTTTTTTATTACGAGAACCAGGCTCTGCTACGCGTATGTTATTTGAAAGTGAACTACAAAGTAGGGGCTTTGTATTAAGTAACACTGTGCAGATGGCAAGCAATGAAGCTATTCGTGTATCGGTTGGTTCGGGTATGGGCTTGGGGGTTGTTTCTTGGCATGTTTTACCTGCGCATGACACTTCGTTTTGCATCCTTAATGTGGCCGATGTTCAGATTGCAAGTCATTGGTATTTTGTTGTTAGAACTGACCGGCATTTATCGCACGCTGCAAGGAGCTTTTTAAAGTTTGCTGAGTTAAATCTAGAGCAATGCTTAGATAAAGCTTGGATAACAAATGAATTAAGTACGCTTAACGACAGCCTTGGTTATTAATAAAGCTAAAAGGCCATCATGACCACTTGGTTGCGGCCATTACTTTTGGCTTTATAAAGCCCTTTGTCTGCTTGGGCGAGTAATTCGTTAATGTTATTGCTGCCAGATTTGTGTGTAATTATGCCAACGCTAATCGATAGCTTTATTTCGTGCTGCTGATGTATAAACGTTTCACTATTAATCGCTACACGTATGCGCTCAGACAATGCTTGGCCTTTTTGTAAACTGGTGTTGGTGAGCAGTACGGCAAATTCTTCGCCTCCTATTCGTGCGATAAGATCGCCTTCCCTAAGTTGCGATTTAATTTTATTGGCAACCCATTTTAATGCTTCATCGCCAGTATCATGACCATATTGATCGTTCACTTTTTTAAAAAAGTCGATATCGATCATCAGTGCACAGAGTTCGGTTAAGTTATTGTTGGCTTGTTCTAAATAGTTATTGCTAATAGTTAAAAACGCGCGTCTGTTTAGTAAGCCTGTTAGCGGGTCTCTATTGGCCAAGTCACTTAAAATTTGCTCAGACTCTAAAAACATAAGTAAGGGCCAAATCATCGCCGTTAGTGTGGTTATCACAATATGACTCAGTAAGATAATGGCGAGTATTTGTGAGAAATCGAAAGTAAATATATTAAGCCCATCTATCACTAATAACCCTAGCTGTAAGAGCATAATGCAAGCATGCAAAACAAAACATAGCTGTAACAGGACCAAGTGAATAATATGCTCGACATTGAGTTTTCTTAGTGCATAAGCCGCATAACTAAAACATGCAGCAATCACTGCTGTTGTTATAAGTTGATTAACTGAGTTGCTATACAAAGGTAATAATACGATTGCACTAGCGCCCAATAAATAAGCGCACAACTTTAACTTTTGTTTTTCGGATTGCGTATACGCATGTATACCCAAAATAGCTGCTAACGGAGCTGAAATTATGAGTAAGTCTGCTATGTAATGGGTGATAAATGGCAGATCTACAAAGAGCCTTAAAGAGGCTGTAATTTGCGCTAACACAAAAATTAGGCATGAGCTTCCCCAGTACAAATAGCTAGACTGCTTTCTTAAAAAGTACAAAGACAGTAAAAAAGCACCAATTATTAGGTTCAATAAAATTGAGATACTAATAATGGTGGGTAGGTGCACCATATATAATCCTAAACTCACACATTTTTGTTTTCACATTAATTATTATGTATTAGTTGAGTTATGGCAATACGCATTTAGTTCTTACAATTTTAGACTTTCCAGTGCTGGTTTAAGGGTTGGATAATGAAAACGGTAATTATGTGCGAGCACTTTTTTGGGAAGTACGAATTGCCCATGTAGTAGTAGGTCTGACATTTCACCCATCATCAACTTTAATACCCAACCAGGCATTCTAAGCATTGCTGGTCGCGACAGTACACTGCCTAAGGTTTGGCTAAACACGTTATTACTTACGGGGTCGGGAGCGGTTGCGTTAACAGGGCCATGAATGTCTTCGTGTGTGAGTATAAATAAAATAAGCTGGATCATGTCATCAATGTGTATCCACGACATACCTTGCTGCCCATGACCGAGTGGCCCACCTAAGCCAAACTTGAATGCGGGTAGCATTTTTGACAAGGCGCCGCCTTGTTTTGCAAGCACGATGCCGGTTCTTAACAGGCATACTCGTGTTTTTTCTGATTCTGCTTTTGTAGCTGCATGCTCCCAATCACGGCACAGCACATGACTAAACTCAGGGTAGATATCATTAAATTCTTCATCAATATGATTATCATTTTGACGGCCGTAAAAACCAATTGCACTACCAGATATAAAAGTATGAGGAGGTGACTCACAGCGATTAATAGCTTTGCTAATTTGCTGTGTTAGATTGACTCGACTCTCAAAAAGTGTGCGCTTTTGTGATTCACTCCAGCGTTTATTTACAATAGGCTCACCCGCTAAATTTATCACCGCATCGATGTCTTCAAAGTCGACTTCATCGAGTGTCTGTACAGCATGTACTTGATGTGTAAGCCGCACATTTGCCTGAATTGGATTACGACTAAGTACAGTTACTTTATGATGATTAAGTAAAAAAGGGCACAAGTGTTTACCAATTAATCCCGTTCCACCGGTTAACAAAATATGCATAGCGATACCCTTTTTATAAATATGCGTGTATGTTTTTTATACATAGCACGTCTGCTTTTTGCAAATTTATACGTAAAATGACATATTTACGTTCAGTTTTCATCGTTAGATTGGTAGAAAAAATAGGTTTTATTAGCTGTTGTTTTCGCTTTGTACATTGCTGTGTCAGCATTTTTTATTAATTGTAGTGCATCACAACTATGATCTGGAGCGATTGATACCCCAATACTTAAAGAAACTTCAATACGCTGATTTGCGACTTCAAATGGTAATTTAAATTGCGCAATTAAATGAGCGATCATCGCTTCAACATAGGATGTCTTGGCTGTGTTATGCATAATAACGATAAATTCATCTCCGCCGTAGCGGTATATATCATCGTCTGCACGGGTTGATGAACTGATCCGCTTTGCCGTTTCTTTTAAAATATCATCACCCACTGCATGACCGTAATGATCGTTTAATTCTTTAAACTTATTTATATCAATAAAAATAACAGCGACCTTACTATCTTCAGTACACAAATTGATAGCATCAATGAGTTGTGACTCTAGTTCTGTACGATTAAGTAATCCTGTTAAATGATCGTGATTAGCTTGGAAGGTGAGCTTTGTCGTTTTTTTATGAATGATCTGGCTCATTCGGTAAAACCGTTTAAGTAAGTAGCTAATTTCATCATGGGCAGTGTAATGTGTAGTATCTGGTTTCTCTCCTCGCTCGAGCTTCTCAGTATTGGTAATTAATAGGTTAAGCGGTTTAAATAACTTATTTCTTATATACACAGCACACAAAACGGAAAGCAAAATAAATAGCGGGATCTGGATAGAAACAATAGAGGTGATTACTTTTCTGTTATGCCTAAACTCTTTTCGTTCGATATCGAGGCGCTGTCTTTCGTCATCTTGAAAAGTGCTTATTTTTTCACTTAGTTGATCCATTATTATTTTTCCCTGGTCACTTCGAACGACGGACATTGCTTTTTTGATTGAGGCATCGGTATTTTGTTGCGCAAGCTCTATTGTTAGTGCAAGTTCAGCAAATTTTTGCTCAACAAGTAAGCGAATGTCACTTAGTTGCTGTTGTTGTTTTTTATTATCAACAGTGAGGCTATTAAGTTCAGATAGTCGAAATTGGCTTTCTTTTATTCCAGAATAATAGGGGGCAAGATAACTTGCATCATGGGTGAGTAAATAGCCACGCTGGCCTGTTTCAGCACTAATTACATCATTATAAAGTAGCTCTGACTCATCAATAATTAAGTGGGTACGAGTAACAGCGTCAAGTTTTGAGCGGCCTTCTTGATCGAGATAAAACACGATGGAAGTATTTAGTAATAACACTAAAAACAGTGATGAGAGTAACAGAGTTAGCTTTAATTTTAGTGACATCAATAAGCCATAATAAAATGAAATGAGCTTTGTTAATGATAAAGTATTGATGATGTTAGAGAATAACGCCAATAAAAGTTTAGCTGAAGGATAAAAAGGCACCTAGGTGATGAACAAAAACAGATTTAGTGACTTTTAATTATAAAAACTAAGTATTTTTGATTGATTTGATGTGTGTTTTTCTATTTATTGGTATGCTGTTATCAAAATAAATCCAGAATTATTACCTAGGGAGTTAGGTTGAACTTTTTACGTCGATTTCATGATATTGTTTCTGATCAGACTCTTTGTTTTGAAGATAAAGTTCAGCACATCTTACGGTTTGGTTTAGATGTTTTTGCCCTCGATTTTGCTATTGTGAGTGAAGTCCGTGAACAGGTTTATACTGTATTGCATGTGGTGTCTCCCAATAATGAAATTGCAGTAGGTGCTCAATTTGATTTAGAAAATACATACTGCTTACATACACTCAAGGCTAATAAAGCGTTATCATTTTATCATGCGTCAAAAACACATATCGCAGCACACCCTTGTTATATTAATTTTCAATTAGAGTCTTATATTGGTGCGCCTATTTATGTGGGAAATCAGGTTGTGGGTACGCTTAATTTTTCTGCTCCCCAGCCATCAACACCTTTTACAAATGAAGCGCATGACTATGTTGAACTTTTTGCTCAATGGCTGGGCAGTGAATTTGCGCGAAATAATAATGCTCAAAAGCTTATCAAAAAGAATTACATGCTGGCTCAAGTTGAAGATGTTGCCAAAATCGGCTCTTGGGAATTTGATTTAACAACCAATCGTATTTATTGGAGTAAACAAACACGCATAATTCATGAAGTAGCAGAAGATTATACGCCAAACATAGAGACAGCGATTAATTTTTATAAGCAAGGTGAAAGCCGACGCGCGATTGAAAAAGCCGTGTCAGATGCGATAGAGCATGGCATTGATTGGCAAAACGAAGTTGAGCTTGTAACAGCGAAAGGTAAAACAATTTGGGTGTCGACCTTTGGTGAGGCTGAGTTTAATAATGGGCAATGCATTCGCCTAATTGGTACATTCCAAGATATCACTAAGGAAGTGCTACTACGCGAAGAGCTAAAACAGCAAAAGGCCGACGCTGAACGCACATTAAAAGACCGCAGTATCCTGCTTGCAAAAATAAGTCATGAATTAAGAACCCCCCTTAATGGTATTACAGGGATGCTGACAACCTTACTCTATGAAAAGTCAGAACAAAAGCGTGAAGAAAAGTTAAAAGTAGCATTGCGCAGTGCTGATATTTTATTGAATATTATTAATGAAGTACTGGATTTCACAAAAATAAATCATGGCGAGTTACAGTTAGAGCCAAGTCACTTCTTACTGAAAACCATTTTTATTGATTTAGTGTCGTTATATACCCCGTTGTTTGAACAAAAACAGCTTCGGTTTGATACAGACATTAATATTGATGATGAATGCTGGACGTTTTGCGACAACACGCGAATAACTCAAATAGTTTCAAATCTATTGAGTAATGCACTTAAGTTTACCGATGACGGTCATATTAGCATTAAAGCTACCACAACCTCAGAGCAAGATACTGTTGTACTTCACTTACAAGTAAGTGATACAGGGGTTGGTATGACAGAAACCTTTATGAAATCACTGTTTTCCCCGTTCACGCAAGAAGTAAATAAAGAGCGTAAAAAAGGGGGCACAGGACTCGGGCTTGCTATTATAAAAGAGTTAATTGATTACATGGGTGGCACAATTAATGTGTCAAGTGAATATCAAAAAGGGAGCTGTTTTGATATTCAATTACCTTTGCAAAAAGGCACGCCACAAAATCAAAGTAACCATAGTGGCAGTGACGTTGATTTATCGTCATTAGCTTTATCGATACTGGTTGTTGATGATAACCAAATCAACCGTTTCGTGCTTTCGGCCTTTCTAGAAAAAATGGGGTTATCCGCTGATTTTGCCTGTGACGGCGTCGATGCAATTAATAAATGTAAGCAAAAACACTATAACTTAATTTTTATGGACTGTGTTATGCCATTGTTGGATGGCCTTGAAGCAACGCGCCAATTAAGAGAACTTGCTATATGTCCTACGGATAAAACCTATATTGTAGCCTTAACGGCAAATACCTCTGCTGATGATAAAGCATCATGTAAACAAGCGGGTATGGACATGTTTATTTCTAAACCCGTTAAAAACATATTCATTGAGCAAGCAATACTTGCTGCTAAAGAAAAGTTTGATTTATAAGTAAGTTACGGAATCTTGCTTTTAGGCTTATAAAATTCCACTTTCCTAATTATTTTATCTAACCTATACAGTGTTTATGTACAGTATTTGTGGTTATGTATGTTTGTTATTCCTATCTATATTGAAGCAGGTATTACGGGTTTTGAATCGCCTGCGGCAGAGTACAAAGAACTTGGCTTGTCGCTTGATGAGCTGCTTATTAAGCATCCCCATGCAACCTTTATAGGTTTAGCATCAGGTCACTCAATGGTAGATGCAAAAATCTTTGATAAAGACTTATTAATTGTTGATAGAAGCGTGGCTATCCAAAATGGCGACATTATTGTTGCCACTTACAATGGCAGCTTTGTGTGCAAAATTATTGATACCAATAAACGGCAATTATTATCAGCCTCAGACTTATATAAGCCCGTATCAATTTATGAAGACGACCAGTTTAAAGTTGAGGGAGTTGTAACTGCTTGCATACGAACATTTAAAAATAACAAAAGCGTAAACTCCTTATGTATGCGCTAGTTGATGCCGCCGCTTTTTACGCAAGCGCAGAGAAAGTGTTTGATCCCTCCATTCGCTATAAACCGGTTGTTGTCCTAACGAACAACGATGGCTGTATTTGCGCCGTTTGCCCAATCGCTAGAAAGCTAAATATTCCAAACTTTGCACCTTATTTTAAAGTGAAAAACTTTTTAGCTGAAAATAATGTAGTGGTGCGTTCCTCAAACTATGAATTATATGCCGATCTAAGTGAGCGTATGATGACTGTGATAAGCCGGTTTAGCGATACGCACCATGTTTATTCGATAGACGAGTCATTTTTAAAGTTTACAGGGTTTAGCAGCCTGATTACTGATTGGCATGCTTATGGTCAGCAAATAAGGCGCACAGTATGGCGAGAAACAAGCTTGCCTGTTGGGGTCGGGTTTGGCACAACGCCAACATTAGCTAAAGCTGCAAATTATGCGGCTAAAAAACTACCTGGTTTTAAAGGTGTGGCTGTTATTAATGACGAGATTTCACGTAAACACATACTCAGCCAAATGGATGTAAGGCATGTATGGGGAGTCGGCTCTCGTTTAGCAAAAAAATTTAAACTGATGGGAATAGAAACAGCACAGCAACTTGCAGATCAAAGCCCTAAAAAAATGCGTAGGTTATTTAGTGTTGTTGTTGAGCGAACGGTGAGTGAATTAAATGGTGTGGCTTGTTTAAATTGGGATGAAGTGAAGCAAGGTAAAAAAGAGGTGTTTTCTACACGTAGTTTTGGTGAGCGAGTTACAGATATCAACACATTAAGAGCCGCATTAAGTGCACACGCAGCAATTGTTGGTCGAAAACTAAGAAGGCAGGGCTCTATAACAAAGCGTATTGTGGTATTTGCTGCCAGCTCACCACATGATAATGAGTATTATAAAAAGTCTATAATATTTGATTTTCCTACTGCTACAGCAGATACACTCGAAATCACAAAAGCAGCCTCATTAATATTAGAAAAAATATACAAAGAGAATGTGCATTTTTATCGCTGTGGAGTCGGGGCAATTGAGTTGGAATGCTCAGCAAATAAGCAGCTAGACTTATTTACTGAAAAGCAGTCTAAGCAAGCACTCATGGACTGTGTTGACTCAATTAATAGTCGATACGGAACAGGTGCTTTACAATCAGGCAGTGAGTGTTTAACGCAGAAATGGAATATGCGCCGCGCATTTTTATCACCGCACTACACAACTAGGTGGTCTGATATTCCAATAATTAATTGTGGTTAAAACATTAAAGGAATATCAAATCAGCATTTGGAAAATTAATGACTCGCGCACAGTTGACTAAAAGTAACTGTCGCTTCACAAGCAAGAGGCGTACTCGACTGCCAATGTTGTATGTCTGATTTGGCTGTGCAACCGACATCTTCGATAAGTAGCCGCTTATCTTGGCAAAGCAGTAAAGCGGCATCTTGCTCTTGAATAACAACTTTTAACTGATAATTTTTAAATGGCGTAAGCCTGCTTTTATCGCCTCTAATCGCCGTTAATAATAATTTTTGTGGGTCAGTATATGGCTCTGAGCTAAATTTTAGTGTTCCATCCACTGCGGCAGAAATATCTTTTAATTGCGATGCAAGATCTGCCATTTCTTCAGGGTTGTAAGTATTTGCTGAACTCGCGCAACCTGCAGATAAAACAATTGCTGTGATGAGAGTTATATATCGCATTTTAAATATTCCACGCTGTTAAGTGTCCGTGTTCATCTTTACCCGTATCCAAATTCCAGTTGCAAAGTTGAGTGCATTCTTCATCATTAAAAACATCGTTGGCGATGATGGATATAAAGTATTTAATATTTTTAACGGCTAAATCAAAAACGTCATTATAGTGCATTGGACCGTTAGGGGTTGTGAGGTCTTCTATAAAGCTACTGTCAACTTCATCGGCACGAGGGTAAAGAAGGCCATTGTCAGCGGCAACATGCCTAGCCCAAGGAAACAGTCTGTATCCTTCCTCTGCGTTATTTACTACTAATTGAAAGCCACTATGCCATGCATCAAAGTTGGGTTCTGTTACTTGGGCATAATCAGTGTGTATGCTAGTTAATATGTACTGCCAAATTTGCTTTATATCATCATCAAGACAATTCTCTTGATTGGTGCATGAGCCAATATTTAACTCAACGCGGTCGGCAAGGCCAATTTCGCCTAGATTTAATCGCGACCAAATAAACGAATCTTGATTCATCTCACATTGTCTGTGTTCGGCCTGGTTATGCTCGTACGGTCCTACTTTAAGTTCGACTACAGGGTGTATTGTTATATCTGCAGCAACATGCGACATGTAGCCACACAGCCATGCAAAGCATTTTTCTTTCGCCCGTCCCTCAAGGTTTTTACAATACTTTATGGCTTCTTTAATAACATCACCTGTGTTTTGATAATGCATTAAATCAGCCCACTTGTTTTGTGCTGCATTACCTAAGGCAAGATAAGGATAATCAGGAGACACGCAACCAAGCTCAATATATTTTTGATTCATACTTAAAATTAACTTGGCTTGATTTGGAATGTTCATCCTTGAAAGAGCATTGTTATCAGTTGCTAAATTAGCCGCCGTAATATGTGCGAATGCACCAGGCATGAGTAAACCCTTCTACTTAATTATTATATTTACAACTTATAGGAGTATAATAATTAGTCAAGTTGTGAAGAGGGGTTGTTTTATAATTTGGTGATTTTATAGGTGAAGTGCGAAGTTGTCAGTATTCTTGGTTGTCTTCTATTAACTGAACTTGAGGTGTAACTCGTTCTGCCAAAAACAAGTTAATTTAAATGCTCTAAAGGTCTGCTTTGAGGAAATGGCGAATATTTTCTTTTGATATAGTTTTTATATTCAGAATTTACAACTTTCCCCTATATTCAGAAAAATGAGCAATTTGCGCATGACCACTTTACCAATTTTAAAATACCTTGTTAACTAGCAAAAGGTTAGCAAATTTGGTAAAAACGTAGCAATAAGAAAAGTGAGCAGTTGTGTGGTAGAAATATGCGCGATTTGCGCACTATTAAATTGTTATGTGCTTAGCTGTGAAAATGGAGTTTTGAAAGCTAATAAAAATAAAGGTTATTAGTCTAATCGCTCTTATATGTTTACTAGCTATGTTCACGTTTGCGGCATATAGAATGGAAACATGCGGTTATAATTGTGGACTATTTTCTGTTTCATCTGGCACAGCAACCGTCTTTTATTACCTAGCATCTCTATGGTTAGGCCTGCTTGCTCTAATCGTGTTATTAGCATCAACTTTTTATTCTATATTTAAAACTCGCTTTAAGGGGTAAAGACAGTTGGAACAAGGCAGTTTTGTAATCGCACATAACAAACAAATTATGGCACTCGCTGTCGCTCGCTGGGACGTAAACATGTGCGCGGCTTCGCCATTTTTGCACACATGTCTGCGCCCCATATTTGGAAGTTATGTTCACAGGTGAAATCAGTTGAAATGCCCTAAATGCAATTCCGATGTTATTCCTAGAGAAGAGCGAGTTGCACCTCAATATACAAAAAGGCTTTGCCCTGTTTGTGGTTACGAGTTTTTCTTTCGGTTTAATAAATGGCAACTGATGTTGGTCTACTCTGTAGTCGCTTTAATGCTAATTGGTTTTTTCTTTAGTTAAGTTTAAAACATTTATCATATTGAAATATGACTAAACAAACACTTACTTTAAAAGTTAAAAGTGAACATAACAAAGTTGTAAACTCGGACAAAAAAACAGTTGGCTTTGTTCGTGGCTCACAAAATTTTAGCCAACTGTTTTTAGTCGGTTACAACGGCGTTAGGTGTTTCATGAGTATTGTCGTTATCTATGGATTTGAGGGGATATTCACAGGAAAAGCAGAACACGATTATTTTTTTCCTGAAATTGGCCAAAAGCATCGCTGTATGTTGTTCCTACTGCAAGATGATAACGAATTAGACTTCGAAGCGGCTTCGCTAGAAACAGTTAGATTTGGCTTCGAAGAGCCATCCAATTTAAGAGGGAATCCTCTTAAATTAGAAGTGTTGAATACTGATTCATTCAAAGGTTTTGCTGGCTTTTATCACGAAGCAATAGAATCAGGAAGTTCACTTGTGGTGTATCCAAACACCTAACAAGCGCATGAATGGATGTCTAAAGCTTGGCTGACGCTCGTTCCTCGCTAATTTTGGCCAAGCATTATCTGCATTTTATGGGGCGTTAAATGCTATGAAATATCTCATTCTAATCTTATTGGCCAGCTCAAGTTTATGCTGGGCAAAGCGTCCAGGGTCGGAACGTGTATTCCCTGTAGAGTATGAGGGAGTTAAGTATGAGGCTGTGCCTTGGGCTCTTGAAAATGGAACAACGCAGAATGGTGGTTTTGTTCGGGCGGTTGAGGTGGAAAGCGGTGAGGTAATTTGGGCCAAGCAGATCTACAAGACTAAATATAAAAGAGGTTTGGAAAGAGATGTTCAAGATGTCTTTATTGTTAAGTTAGAAGTGGAGTCTACTACAGGTATTATCAAAATAGAAAATGAGGTCGGTATGCAATACAGAGTAAAGTTATCTAATGGTAGCGAAGTCAAGTAAATTGAAGGCATTTAACAAGTATAGTCTTGCAATATTTTTTCCATTTCGCCTTCGACTACATTCCAAAAATACGCTAGCTATAGGCGTTATGTAAATAAGGATAAAAACCATTGAAAAAAGTATACCTGCCGATATTGATTCTTTCTGTAGTAATCATCTTTGGAGCCTGGAATATAAGTAAATCAAGAACTTTTCAGGTGTTTGGAGAGATAGTCGCAAAGGTTGAAACCAATGAAAAGGTTATTGCATTAACATTTGATGATGGTCCTTGGGGGGCGAAATATACCACTCAAGTGTTGAATATCCTTGAAGAACATGATGTGAAGGGTACGTTCTTCCTCAATGGCTTGGGAATTCAACAAAACAAGCAGTCGGCTATAGATTTGGTTAACGCAGGTCATCAGATAGGCAATCATTCGTACAGCCATAAAAGAATGATGTTAATGGGGCTTGATGAAGTGAGGGAAGAAATCGACTCCACCACAGCTTTAATCCGCCAGGTTGGATTTAAGGGTGAGATATACTTTAGGCCTCCATATGGTAAAAAGCTTTTTGTTCTGCCTTATTATTTGAAGTCGGAAGGAGTAAAAACAATCACATGGAACGTTGAGCCTGAAATCTATCCTGAAATTGTGGGAAGTTCTGCGTCTATCGCAGAGTATGTTGTTAAATCTTCTACTCCAGGTTCAATTATTCTTTTACACGTTTTGGGATCTAAAAACAAAGAATCGCGAGACGCTATAGGGCCAATAATTAAGGGGCTGAGAGCAAAGGGCTACAAATTTGTTACGGTCTCACAGTTGTTAGGGAAAAATGCATAACAAACGCAAGCAGCCGACTCGCTTCGCTCCTGGCTGTTGCAGGCGTTACCGAATAAATACTTTATTTGTCGAAAAACGCACTGAAGTGGCCGTCTGCTCCTCGCTCAAACTTATCTGTTGGGCAAAATTCCAACCTCATTGTTAAAAGCATAAGGTTGTATATGACCTGCCACAATCCATTGCCTGTCTCTTGCAAATTATTTATCCGAGAAGCTTTTATGAAATTCTATTGTGAGGAAGGTAGGAAAGGTGTCATTAGCTATCTTCCTATATATCACCCAATCAACACCTAATTTAACCAAATAATGAGAAAATAAACTTAGTTAAGCATGGTGCGATAAATGTGCGATATAAATAAAAGAACACAGGGTTAAGGTGCGATAAAGTAAATAGGTAAGTTAACTAACTTGTTGAATAGAGTGTAGAAAAATGGTCGGCATAGCAGGATTTGAACCTGCGACCCCTGACACCCCATGACAGTGCGCTACCAAGCTGCGCTATATGCCGACGTTGCGAGCTATAGTACGGCTTTTTTTATAAAAATCAATACACCTTAGGTTTGTTTGCCTGTTTATTGTTCATTATTGCACGATTGCACGATTGCACGAGGTTTATTATGAGGGGCATTGGCTAGAGGTTAATCTAGCCATTGGTTGATCTCTTTATACATTATATCGCGTATAAGGGGTTGGGCTTCAGCGTTAGGGTGCAGATTGTCATTTTGCATGAGCTCAGGGCGAGCAGCTATTTCAAGCATGAAAAATGGTAACAACTCAGAGTTTGTTTCATCTGCGATGGTTTCAAAGCTGCCAGTAAATAGTTTGGTATAACGTGGCCCATAATTGGGTGGAATATGCACTTCCATAATGGCTGTATTAGCCCCCGCTTGTTGGCTTTTGCTGACTAAATCGCGTAAGTTAGCTTGTAAGCGCTTGATTGGAAAGCCACGTAGTCCGTCATTTCCGCCAAGCTCAATAAGTACATGGGTGGGTTCGAACTCGTCAAGTAGGGCATCGAGTCGTCTAAGAGCGCCACCTGTGGTTTCACCGCTAATACTGGCGTTAACAAGATACACAGATTGATCTTTTTCATCGTATTTATCTTGTAACAATTTAACCCAGCCTTGCTCTTGTTTAAGGCCATATGCGGCGCTTAAACTGTCACCTAAAATTAAAATTGTGTTGTCAGCTGCTGCCGTAAGTGGTTTGATTACTAACAGTAAAACGAATATAAAACGTAGGATTGGATACATCATATGTCAGCGCTTTCTCAATTAAACATTATTCAAGTTAAAGGACTTTCTAAAACGGTCACCACAGTTGAAGGCGACCTGACCATCCTCAGTGACATCAGCTTTAATGTCAAGTCAGGTAACTCAGTCGCAGTGGTGGGTACTTCAGGTTCGGGTAAGTCAACATTACTCAGCTTACTTGCAGGGCTTGATCAGTCAACGCAGGGGAGTATCCACCTTGATGGCTTAGCGCTGCATGAATTAGATGAAGAAGCCCGTGCGGCATTACGGGCAGAAAAAGTGGGTTTTGTATTTCAGTCATTCATGTTAGTACAAAGCTTAACTGCACTTGAAAATGTTATGCTACCCGCCGAGCTTGCGGGTAGTTCAAATGCAAAAGATCAAGCGCTTGCGCTACTTGAAAAAGTGGGGCTGAGTCATCGAGTGGGGCATTACCCATCACAATTATCTGGTGGTGAGCAACAACGTGTGGCTATCGCGCGTGCGTTTATTGGAACGCCTAAAATTTTGTTTGCTGATGAGCCATCAGCCAATCTCGATAGTAAAAATGGTAAGTTAATCGAATCACTTTTATTTGAGTTAAATAAAGAACATGGAACAACGTTAATTCTGGTCACACATGATGAGCAGTTAGCTGAAAAGTGCCAACAAATTTTACACATTGAAGCGGGAAAGCTGGTAACAGTAAAAGAGTCAGAGGGAGTGCAAGCGAATGTGGGCTAAACTAGCACTTAAACTGTTTTCACGTGAATTTAAGCGCGGTGAATTAACGGTCATTAGTGCAGCTATTGCCTTGGCCGTACTGACCGTTTTAACGCTGTCTATGGTTACCGACCGAATAGGACAGAGTATTGCACAAAAAAGCAGTGCTTTTATCGCGGCGGATCGCGTCCTTGCCAGTAATCATGAGTTACCTGTTGAGTTTTTAGAGAAAGCGCAAGCAGAAAACCTACGCACCGCGAAAATCACTTATTTTGATACCATGCTGTTTGCCAATGATGAAATGCAATTAGGCTCAGTTAAGGCTGTATCAAACACCTATCCCCTTAAAGGGCAACTCAAAGTAAAAACTAGCTTGTTAGGAGAGGCATTTATTACCGATAAAGTACCAAACCGTGGTGAGGTTTGGCTTAGTGAGTCGGTATTTTATGCATTGAACATACAGGTTGGTGACAAGGTCGAGTTAGGTGCGGCTACTTTTGTGGCAAGTCATGTAGTAGCTGAAGAGCCAGATGCGCCATTTAATGTCTTTTCTAGTAGTCAGCGTATTTTAATTAATCAGCAAGATATTGCCAGCACTCAAGTTATTCAACCTGGGAGTCGTGTTTTTTATCGCCAGCTTTATGCCGGTGATGAAGAGAGCATAAACACGTTCTATGCTTGGTTAAAGCCCCAAATGAAAGAAAACCAGCAATGGTATGGTGTTAAAGATAGACAATCGCCCATTGCGAATAGCCTAAATCGTGCTGAGAGCTTTTTATTATTAGCTGGTTTACTAGGAATTATATTAGCGGCGGTGGCTATTGCTGTATCTGCAAAACGCTATTGCGAGCGTCAATATGACCCTGTTGCGATGATGAAAACGTTGGGGGGCAGTCGTGCCACAATCCGTAAAATTTACTTGCTGCATTTGAGCTTAGTCTGCTTTATGTCTGTGGTTGTTGGGCTGGTTGTTGGTTTTGCGCTGCAAAGTATTGCTAGTGATTATTTAGCACAGTCGATGGGCACAGCACTACCTGCTTCAAGTATGAAACCTTGGTTGATTGCTATTGGTACAGGGGTTATTTGCGCGGTAATGTTCTCAATTAAGCCCTTGCTAGATTTGTTTGATATTCCGCCACTTCGCGTACTACGCCGTAATTTGGGAGATCGTTTACTTGTCAGCAAGGTTCACTTGGCAATGTCGGCACTAACTGTGTTTTTATTAATGTGGCTATTTAGTAATAATATTAAGATCACAGCTATCTTATTTATCTCGACAACGGTACTGATTGCGCTTTTATTTGGTTTATCCAAACTCATTTTTGGTGGTGGTCGTAAACTAGGACTAAGCCCTGGTAATAGTTGGTCGCTTGCGATTGCTTCAATTCAAAAACGTGCTAATGCTAATGCAGTACAGCTGATAAGTTTTGCCCTTGCTATTAAGTTATTGTTGTTTTTAATTGTGCTTAAAAATGACATGATTTCAGATTGGCAGTCGCAGCTTCCAGTCGATGCGCCAAACTCGTTTTTAGTGAATATTACAGAGCAAGAGCTTGAACCCATTACCTCTTTTTTAGCAGAGCGCGACATGCCCACCTCTGATTTTTACCCGATAGTACGAGGCCGTGTTAATGCAGTGAACGGTGAGCTAGTTGCGCGTGAAGTATCACAGCAAGATAACGAGAAAAAAGATGAAGAGGCACGCTCAGGTATCGGCCGTGAATTAAACCTTACTTGGCGAGAAGACTTACCTGCTCAAAATGAGTTAATAGAGGGTCAGTGGTTTACACAAAACTCAGTGGCAGAGGCCTCGGTTGAGGAGTCTATGCTTGAACGCCTTGATGTAAAACTAGGTGATACATTAACGTTTTTGATTGGTGCGCAATCGTTCGATGCAAAAATTACCAGTGTACGTAAAGTTAACTGGACCACATTAAAACCAAACTTCTTTATTATTTTAAGCCCAGATGTACTTGAGAGCTTCCCAGCAACGTATATTTCGTCGGTGAGTGTTAAAGAACATCAAAAGCGGGAATTTAATGAGCTGATGCGCCAATATCCAACGGTTAATGTGATTGATGTTGAAAGCTTTATTAAACAGATCCGTTCAACCATAGAGCAGGTATCTCTTGCGATTGGTTTTGTATTGTCTATTGTAGTGGTGTGTGGTGCTTTAGTACTTATATCTCAGGTGCAAGCGAGCTTGGGCGAACGGATGCAAGAGATTGTTATATTAAGAACTCTCGGTGCAAAAGGGCGGCTTATTAAAAATGCCACCTTGTATGAGTTTTTATTATTAGGCTTAACCGCGGGTGGGGTAGCTGCCATTGTGAGTGATATTGCTTTATTAATAGTACAACAGCAAATGTTTGACCTTGCCGGTAAATTACACCCTCATATTTGGTTAATTGGCCCTATTGTTGGTGGTGTCTTTGTAGCTAGTTTAGGCTATTTGATGATAGCGCGAACAATGCGTAAAAATACACAAGGGTTACTGCGTGCACTAGGGTGATATAAAGCTCAATAATGTTTATAAAATGCCCGTGTATACGGGCTTTTTTATGTTTTGCAATTGGTTACTGGTAATTTATACAGTGCTCTGGCATTATTAAGGCTATTGAATAAAGAAAAAAAATGGGTCAGTTAGTTGGCAATTATTTTAGGAATTGATCCTGGTTCACGTTTAACAGGTTATGGCGTAATAGCACACCAAGGCGCTAAATTTACTTATTTAGGGAGTGGTTGTATTAAGCTAGCTGAGCATGATTTTCCTGTGCGATTAAAAATGATTTACCAAGGGATCAGTCAGTTAGTTGAGCAATTTTCGCCCGATAGTTTTGCTATCGAAAAAGTATTTATGGCTCACAATCCAGATTCAGCTCTTAAATTAGGTCAAGCTCGTGGTGCGGCGATTGTTGGTGCATCTATGGCTGAACTTCCGGTATTTGAATATTCGGCACGACAAATAAAGCAAGCGGTGGTAGGCAATGGCGGTGCCGACAAATCACAAGTACAGCACATGGTTAAAAATATTTTAAAATTACCAGGCACACCACAAGCCGATGCGGCTGATGCATTGGCTATTGCTATTTGTCATGCTCACTCAGAACAAAATTTAATAAAACTTGCGGGCAGTGCGAGCAAGACCGTAAGAGGACGATTAAGGAAGTAATATGATAGGCCGATTGAATGGTTTGCTAGTTGAAAAGCAACCGCCTGAAATTTTAATTGAAGTAAGCGGCGTAGGTTACGAAGTACAAATGCCGATGACCTGCTTTTATGACCTCCCTGCGGTTGGTGAGCAAGCTATTATATACACTCACTTTGTGGTGCGTGAAGATGCGCAGTTGTTATTTGGTTTCAATAACAAAACAGAGCGTGCGTTATTTCGAGAGCTTCTAAAAGCCAATGGTGTGGGTCCAAAGCTTGGCCTTGCTATTTTGTCGGGTATGTCTGCACAGCAGTTTGTGACATGTGTAAATAACGAAGATGCAACAACGCTTGTTAAACTCCCTGGTGTGGGTAAAAAAACAGCAGAGCGTTTAGTACTTGAAATGAAAGATAGGCTAAAAGATTGGGGTAATGACTTATTCACGCCATTTAGCGATAATGCCATTATTGAGCCTGCATGTAATGATACGCTTGTAGCCAACAACGCAGCAGATGATGCTGTGTCAGCACTTATTGCCCTTGGTTATAAACTGCCGCAAGCGCAAAAAGCAGTAAAAGCGGTAAATAAACCAGATATGACGACTGAGGTTCTTATAAAAGAAGCTCTAAAATCGATGTTGTGAGTAAACCATGATTGAAGCAGATCGCTTAATAGATGCCAGTGAGCAAAGTAATGAAGACAGTGTTGATCGAGCTATACGACCAAAACTATTAAACGATTACACAGGTCAGCCACATGTTAAGCAACAAATGGAAATTTTTATCGAAGCTGCTCGTCATCGTGGTGAAGCGCTCGATCATTTGTTGATTTTTGGTCCGCCAGGTCTTGGTAAAACCACACTTGCAAATATTGTTGCCAACGAATTGAACGTTAATATTAAAACGACATCTGGTCCTGTGCTTGAAAAAGCAGGTGATTTAGCTGCGTTGTTAACGAACCTTGAAGAAGGTGACGTACTCTTTATTGACGAAATACATCGTCTAAGCCCACAAGTCGAAGAAATCCTTTATCCTGCGATGGAAGATTATCAACTCGATATTATGATTGGGGAAGGCCCTGCCGCGCGTTCAATCAAACTCGACTTGCCGCCATTTACTTTAATTGGCGCAACAACACGCGCAGGCTCTTTAACATCACCACTTAGAGACCGTTTCGGTATTGTGCAGCGTTTAGAGTTTTATTCAGTTGAAGATTTATCAAAAATTGTAGCGCGTTCAGCACACTTTTTAGATTTAACCATGTGCGATGAAGGCGCAGCAGAAATCGCTAAACGTTCACGTGGTACACCACGTATTGCTAATAGGTTGTTACGTCGTGTACGTGATTACACTCAAGTGAAATCTGACGGCAAGGTTAACGCCAATGTGGCAGAACAAGCGCTTGATATGATTGATGTAGATAAAAGCGGGTTTGATTACATGGACCGTAAATACTTGCTTGCTATCATCGAAAAATTTATGGGTGGCCCAGTTGGGCTTGATAATTTAGCGGCGGCCATTGGCGAAGAAAAAGAAACCATAGAAGATGTGATTGAGCCCTTTCTAATTCAGCAAGGTTTTATACAACGTACTCCCCGTGGAAGGTTAGTGTCCGATATAGCCTACCTTCATTTTGGACTGACTCCAGACAAATAAAAACTCAGCCTCGCATATGCGGGGTTTTTTAATCTTGAAACAAATCTAAAGAGGAGCCTAAAAGGGGCAGTGAACATTATACCAATCCGCAATAATACTTAATCATTTTGAGGGATTAAACCTGTCGCTACCGGCGTTAAAAATTTCTGATTTAGAACAACTAAATAACGAAATTTTTGCCTTGCTATCAACGAGGTTTTATTGCCTCAAAATAGACCACTTAATTAAGCGAATTGGTATTATCCCTCTATATTGCTAACGCAAATTATTTTAGATGCAGAATCTAACAAGCATCATACCTTCCTGCTATTTAATTCACATACAGTTAAGCTAATTTTCGGTAATGTCTTTTCGTTTTGTGTAGGCAAAAAAAAGCCCGCATAATGATGCGGGCAAACAACAAGTTGAAGGAAGTAATTCAGGGAACTACAGCCAGCTTAAAAAGGTTTTATCCAAGTTAAGCTAACTAGGCAATACGAAATAATCATATCGCAAAAAACGGAGCTTAATGAAAGAAGCTTTCAAAGGTTGTTAGCTCGGTATGTGGGTATAATACGTAACTGTGAGTTTTTCTTCAAACTAGAAAAATTTTATTTTCAGATAAAAAAAACTAATAGCAGCGTTATTTTCTATTGTTTTCTTTTTGTTCGCTTATTCGTTGTTAGTTTTATAAGTTGATGAATAAAAAGATTTTTATAATTAATGCTCATTTTGTTCAGGATTAGTTTAAGTATTCTGTGCTAGGTTGGTGAATAGTGTTTTGGGTGTTTATGCGCATAATGTGAATAAACGCCGTATTTTACCAAGTTTAGTTATATTTTTAAGCACAGTGTAGATGCATTTTAGTTTTAAAAGGGAAGTCCTGCTTTTGGAGTCGTGAACAAAATGGTTAAAAAATAACTAAAGCATTTGCTTTTCACCGTTATTTGTAGCTATTTCACAGCAAGGGCGTTGTCAGTTCATAACTGACTAGATACACTAGATGTAACTTTTGACCATTATGATGGTCAACTAACACAAGTGTAATAAGTATAACAAATTATATAGAAATCTATTTTAGGAGTTTAACGTGGGATCAGGGCTTAATTTTTTAGATCTTATTCTAGAAGCCAGTGTACTTGTCCAATTAGTTATGTTGGCATTAGTCGGTATGTCGGTCATGTCATGGGCAATTATTTTTCAACGTAAAAAAGCGATTTCTGATGCACAAAATGGCGCTAAGCGTTTTGAGCAAAAATTTTGGTCTGGCGTTGACTTAAGTAAACTATATAACGAAGTTTCAGCAAGACCTGGCGGCACAACTGGTGTTGAATCATTATTTGTTGCTGGCTTCAAAGAATTTGCACGCCATAAAAAAACAACATTCCAAAGTGCTGGCATCGTTATGGAAGGTACGCATCGTTCTATGCGCGTCGCCTTATCTCGTGAAATAGAAAAATTAGAATCAAGCTTATCGTTTTTAGCAACGGTAGGTTCTATTAGTCCATACATAGGTCTGTTTGGTACTGTGTGGGGTATTATGAATGCATTTATTGCATTAGGCGAAGTTAAGCAAGCTACATTACAAATGGTTGCACCTGGTATCGCAGAAGCACTGATTGCAACGGCAATGGGTTTATTTGCGGCAATCCCAGCGGTTATCGCTTACAACCGTTTTGCAAATAAAGTTGAAAAGCTTGAGGGTAATTACATTAACTTCATGGAAGAGTTTGCCAATATTTTACACCGCCAAGCAGCTGCGCAAATAGAGGCTAAAGCGAATGTATCAGCGTAAAAAACGTCGCCCAGTAGGTGAGATAAACGTAGTACCTTACATTGACGTGATGTTAGTACTGCTTATTATATTCATGGCAACTGCGCCGCTTATTACTCATGGCGTAAAAGTTGATTTGCCGAAAATGGAAGAGTCTGATCTTGTTGATACAAAAGATACGCCGCCTATTATTGCGTCAATTGACGCTGAAGGTAAGTATTATGTAAGTATCGGCACAGATCCAGAAGCTCCTATGGAAGCGTTGGACGTTGCAGCGGTAATTAAATTACAACTGCAAAAAAATCCAGATACGCCAGTGATGATCAAAGGTTCGGGCAAAGTTTCTTATCAAGAAGTACTGCTGCTTATGGACTTTTTGAAAAACGCCGGTGTGCCGTCAGTGGGTTTAATGACTGAATCGTTTGAGGGTTAGTATGCGTGCATCAGTAATTAAATCGCTTCTTTTGCACCTTGCTATTATCGTTTTTTTAGTTGCGTCAGCTAATTTCCACATGCCTGCACCTAAGGTGATGGAAGTGACACTGAACACTGCTTTGCCTGAACCAGAAAAAGCAGTATCGGCGGTGACTGTTGATCAACAAAAGGTTGAACAAAAGATTGCCGAGCTTAAAAAGCAAGAAGAAGCCAAAAAGCAAGCGGAAGCAAAACGACTTCGCGACCTTGAGCGTCGTGCTAATGATGCTCGAAAACAACGAGAGGCTGAAGACCGTCGTCTTAAAAAGCTAGAACAGCAACGCCGTGCTAAAGAAAAAGAAAAAGCAGAGGCAGAAGCACAAGCTAAAAAAGCGCGCGAAATTCAAGAAAAAGAGCGAGCGAAAGCTAAGCAAGCTGAAAAGCAAAAGCAAGAAGCGGAAGCCGCAGCAAAAGCAGCTGCAGATAAGCGTAAAGCTGAAGAAGAAGCGCTGAAAAAAGCGGAAGAAGAGCGTAAGCGTAAAGCGGCAGAAGCAGAAGCTGAGCGCAAACGTAAAGAAGCTGAAGCCGAGCGTAAACGTCAGCAAGCGCTGCAAGAGCAAATGCTTCAAGAGCAGTTAGCAGCAGAGCAAGCTGCACGAAATAAAATTCGTCAGCAACAAGTTGTTAGTGAAGTTGATAAATACAAAGCGTTAATTATGGCGCGTATTCAGCAAACTTTACTTATCGATGAAAAGATGAAGAATAAGCAATGTCGCGTTAATATTCGACTTGGCTTTAATGGGCTTGTAACACAAGTTACGTCTCTTGGTGGCGATAAATTGGTATGTGAGGCCGCGTTACGTGCTGTACGTATGGCTGATACATTACCAGTTTCACCAGATAAAGATGTGTTTGAGCAACTGAAAAATATTAACTTAACAATTAAGCCTGAATTCTAAAGGAATGATATGTTTAACCAGATAAAAACTGTATGTTTTATTGTATTACTGGGCTTTCATGGCATTGCCAGTGCTGCACTTGAAATAGTGATTACTGAAGGTATTGACGGCGCGCGTCCAATTGCAGTCGTACCATTCAAATATCAAGGTGTAGGTCCTATCCCTGAAAAATTAAGCGCTGTTATTTCTGCGGATTTAATGCGCAGCGGTAAATTTAAACCTATTGATGTATCAACCATGCCACAGTTACCAGGTAAAGATGCCGATGTAGATTATGGCGCATGGGTAAATAAAGGCGTTGAAGCCGTACTGGTTGGTCAAGTAGAGCAGCAACCGGGTGGACGTTACTTAGTAAAGTATGAATTAATTGATGTAATTCGCGGCCAAATTACTGGCGGCCAAACAAAAATGATGGCTAACGGCAAGTTAATGCAAAGCCAAGATCATGTTTTAGATGCCCGTGAGAGTGTTATTTCTGAAAGTGGTTTTCGCCGTTATGCACATCGTATCAGTGATGTCGTTTATGAAGCACTTACAGGCGAAAAAGGGGCGTTTTTAACTAAAATTGCCTATGTTATCGTTCGTGAAGATGATGCAAAACCATATCAGTTAGTTGTTGCAGATTACGACGGTTTTAATGAACAAGTATTACTGCGTTCAAAAGAACCATTAATGTCGCCAGCATGGTCGCCAGATGGAACTAAGCTTGCTTATGTAACTTTTGAAAACCGCCAAAGCCAAATTTATATTCAAGACTTATACTCAGGTAAGCGAGAGTTAATTACAAGCCACCAAGGTATTAACGGTGCACCTCAGTTTTCGCCTGATGGTAAACAGCTATTATTAGTGCTTTCTAAAGACCGCACAGGTGCCACAGAAGTCTATTTACTTGACTTAGCAACTCGCCAAGAAAGACGTTTAACAAACCATCGTAGTATAGATACTGAGCCATCTTGGTTCCCAAATGGACAAGATATTGTCTTTACGTCTGAAAGGGGTGGTAATGCTCAGATTTATAAGTTAAATTTAAAAACAGGCAGGGCTAAACGAATGACGTTTGATGGTGATATGAATTTAGCAGGTTCGATTTCACCTGACGGAAAAGAACTGGTGATGGTAAATCGTACTAATGGACAATACCATCTTGCTAAGAAAGAGCTAGCGACAGGTGCGTTCCAGGTACTAACAAGAACACGTCTGGATGAATCACCGAGTATCGCACCAAACGGCTCGATGATTATCTATAGTACGCTACATAACAATAAGCAGGTTCTGGCTTTAGTCTCTATGGATGGTCGCTTTAAGGCACGTTTACCTGTGCTTGACGGACAAGTGAAGGCACCAGCTTGGTCGCCTTACTTACAGTAATTTTACTGGTTTACTCAATATAGGAATCAATTCAATGCAACTTAATAAAACACTAAAAGGCCTGCTAATTGCTGTGCCAGTGATGACATTAGCAGCGTGTAGCTCTTCTTCTGATCTTGACGAAGGTGCTGCAAACCAATCTAACCAAGGTGCGGTTGAGCAAACAACCAACAATGATACAGTTGAAGTTGCAACGCTTACTCCTGAGCAACAAGCTGAAGAAGCACTTCGTGAGAAGTATGAAGCTTTACGTCAAGAGCAAATCATTTACTTTGGTTTTGATAACGCAAAAATCCAAAGCAAATACGCTGAGCTTTTACAAGCACACGCTGAATTCTTAGTACAAAATCCTTCTGTTAAAGTATTAATCGAAGGTCACGCGGATGAGCGTGGTACACCAGAATACAATATTGCTCTAGGTGAGCACCGTGGCCAAGCAGTTGAAAAATACCTACAAAGCCTAGGTGTATCTGCTAGCCAAATGTCAGTAGTGAGCTACGGTGAAGAGAAGCCTATGGTTAAATCTCGCACTGAAGAAGCGTTCGCTAAGAACCGTCGTGCAGTGTTAGTTTACTAAGAAAGAGACATTATGAAGCCGAAAATTATTTTGGCAGCAATGATCTTAAGCGGGAGCACTCAGTTATGGGCTGCTCCCGCTCCTGTTTCAGAAGCTGCAAGCTCGCAATCGAGTATCGAGAAACGTTTATCTGCATTAGAGAATATGATGAAGTCTCGCAATTTATTACAAGCTGAACTTCAACAACAGCTTAATATTTTGCAAGACGAAGTAAGTCAGGTACGTGGTATTACAGAAGAGCAAAGCTATAAGCTCGAGAAAGTTTTACAGCGTCAGCGTGAGTTGTATCAAGAAATTGAAAACCGTGTCAGTCAGGCTTACTCTCAACCGGCCGTGACTCAAGCTCCATCTACTGATGTTAATGCTTCTCAAGCAATCAGTTCAGATTTATCTGAAAACGAAGCTTATGAGCGTGCTGTAGCGCTAATAATGAAAGATAAGCGTTATGAACAAGCGATCCCTGAATTTCAAAACTTCTTAACGACGTACCCTAATTCAGTCTACGCTTCAAACGCACACTACTGGTTAGGTCAGCTTTTAACTATTCAAAATAATCCGACAGGTGCAACTGAGCACTTTAAAGTGGTTGTAAATGAATACCCAAATTCTAACAAGCGTCCTGATGCCATGTTAAAATTAGGAAATCTGTTAGCGGATCAAGGTTTAGCTGAACAAGCACTAAAAACCTTTAATGATTTAATTAACCAGTACCCAAGTACGACTGCTGCAAAATTAGCCACAGAACGTTTGTCGCAAATGTAGATTTGACCTGATTAGACTGCTTTTTGATATAAGCGGTCTAAAATTAGGCAACTAGACATAAAAACTTAAAAAAAGAGATATTTTCTGTTGCACTCAGCATTTAAATAAGTATTATAAGCGCCCGCAGCAGGCGATTGGTAACAACAGCCAAAGTGCGGCAAAAAGAGCGGGTCATTAGCTCAGTTGGTAGAGCAGTGGACTTTTAATCCATTGGTCGATGGTTCAAGTCCATCATGACCCACCATTCTTTTTTGAATGGTAATCTTTAATCGGCGGATTTACGTATTGCTTTTATAAAGCAGCAGAGCGGGTCATTAGCTCAGTTGGTAGAGCAGTGGACTTTTAATCCATTGGTCGATGGTTCAAGTCCATCATGACCCACCATTCTTTTTTGAATGGTAATCTTTAATCGGCGGATTTACGTATTGCTTTTATAAAGCAGCAGAGCGGGTCATTAGCTCAGTTGGTAGAGCAGTGGACTTTTAATCCATTGGTCGATGGTTCAAGTCCATCATGACCCACCATTCTTTTTGAATGGCTATATCGGCGGATTTACGCAGCTTAACAAGCATCAGAGCGGGTCATTAGCTCAGTTGGTAGAGCAGTGGACTTTTAATCCATTGGTCGATGGTTCAAGTCCATCATGACCCACCATTCTTTTTGAATGGCTATATCGGCGGATTTACGCAGCTTAACAAGCATCAGAGCGGGTCATTAGCTCAGTTGGTAGAGCAGTGGACTTTTAATCCATTGGTCGATGGTTCAAGTCCATCATGACCCACCATTCTTTTGAATGGCTATATCGGCGGATTTACGCATCTTAATATCCAGAGCGGGTCATTAGCTCAGTTGGTAGAGCAGTGGACTTTTAATCCATTGGTCGATGGTTCAAGTCCATCATGACCCACCATTCTTTGAATGGTTATATCGGCGGATTTACGCATCTTAATATCCAGAGCGGGTCATTAGCTCAGTTGGTAGAGCAGTGGACTTTTAATCCATTGGTCGATGGTTCAAGTCCATCATGACCCACCATTCTTTATTTATCTTTTCTATCTAAGTTATCCTTTATTTATCTTAACAGCTTACAGCAATACTGTTCTTTAGCGTAAGATTCTCGTATAATTCGCGCCATGAATGCACTGTGGACTAAGTGGTCGAGAAATGAGTCTAGCTGAACAAATTATGCCTGAAGATTATATCTTCCCTCCAAAGCCTGCGCCGTTATCAAAAGACGAGCAAGCTGAGTATAAGGCACGTATCAAACAATTATTAAAAGATAAGAACGCCGTTCTTGTTGCCCATTATTACACTGATCCTGAAATTCAAGCGCTTGCTGAAGAAACCGGTGGTTGTGTTGCTGATTCACTAGAGATGGCACGTTTTGGTGCAAAGCATGATGCTGATGTAATCGTGGTGGCAGGTGTTCGTTTCATGGGTGAAACAGCTAAAATCCTAACGCCTAATAAAACAGTTGTAATGCCTACATTGGCAGCAACCTGTTCGTTAGACGTAGGCTGCCCAATTGAAGAGTTCTCAGCGTTTTGTGATCAGCATCCCGATCGCAAAGTTGTTGTATACGCGAATACCTCAACAGCTGTTAAAGCGCGTGCAGATTGGATTGTTACCTCATCATGTGCTCTTGAAATTGTTGAGCATTTAGATGAGCAAGGCGAAAAGATCATTTGGGGCCCTGATAAACACCTAGGTTCTTACATTCAAAAGAACACAGGTGCCGATATGATTATGTGGAATGGCGCTTGTATCGTTCATGATGAGTTTAAAACCAAAGCGCTTAAGGATATGAAAGCCTTACACCCAGATGCGGCTGTATTGGTTCACCCAGAGTCTCCTGCGGAGATTGTAGCTTTAGCTGATGCAGTTGGTTCAACAAGTCAGCTTATTAAAGCTGCGCAAACTATGGACAATAAAAAGTTCATCGTAGCGACTGACCGTGGCATCTTCTATAAAATGCAGCAGTTATGCCCAGAGAAAGAATTCTTTGAAGCACCTACAGCAGGTGAAGGCGCAACATGTAAAAGCTGTGCACATTGCCCGTGGATGGCAATGAATGGTTTAAAAGCAATTGAAGAAGCACTAACAGACCCAGAGGGTAAAGAAGTATTTGTTGATATGGATTTACGCGAAGGCGCATTAAAGTCGCTTAACCGTATGTTGGACTTCTCTGCATCATTACAACGTTAATAACACGTGTAGTGAATATGAAAGGCAAGGTATTTACCTTGCCTTTTTTGTTTAATTACTAATCGCTTAACCACAGTATTTTAAAAACCCCTTGCGTATGTAGGGTTGTTTTCATACTATAACGCCGCGCTAAACTCAAAGCGCCTTAGGTGACGTGTCCGAGTGGCTGAAGGAGCACGCCTGGAAAGTGTGTATACGGCAACGTATCGAGAGTTCGAATCTCTCCGTCACCGCCATCTTCTCTTCCGATATAATCTTAAAACATCCTATAATCCAGTAAAAACAATGACTAAGTGTTGTTTTGTAGTCCAACAACATCCAAATAGGTTTTGTACCATCCACAGTTTTAAGTACTAATTGATGTACCACTATGTTCAATTAATGTACCATTGAATTAACAGTGGTACATCGGCTTATGCCGAATTAAAAATTTCCAGTGGTACATTATGGCTAAAAAAGTAATCCCGTTAACTAATACGCAAGTCAAGCAGGCTAAGGCTCAGGAGAAAGAATATATACTTTCAGATGGTGATGGACTGCAACTGAAAATCAAGCCTTCAGGTTCTAAAACATGGGTGTCTAAATATTCAAAACCTTTCACAAAGAAACGTTCTAATATTGGGTTTGGTGTATATCCAGAAGTATCATTGGCTCAAGCAAGGGACAAAAGAAAACAGGCGAGAGAGTTACTTGCACAGGATGTTGACCCTAAAGCATATAAAGATGAACAACAATTAATACAGCAAGAAATTCATAGCAATACATTGCAAGTTGTTTCTCGAAACTGGTTTGGCATAAAAGAATCATCAATATCTCTAAATTATGCCAAAGATATTTGGCGCTCAATGGAATTACATATATTTCCATCATTAGGAAACAGTGCTTAGTAGGCCAGAAACCTTGAACAAATATCCTTGGCTCGCATTATGATAGATTTTCTGTTTATACTCTGTGATTTGTTCAATATACTATTAGGCAATTATAAAGACCTGCGCCAGCTTTAACGGCTGCCAAAAAAGCCAACATGTGCCACACAAACTAAATATATGTAAAACAAAACCTTACAATATCGCGATAGAACGCACCGTGCGCACCATAAATGAAGGAGTATTCATGCGCTTTTCTCTTAAAGAATTAATAAATACATTGTTTTCTCGCCAATCAAATCATGCGCCAACATCAATAAAAATAGCTAATAATGATGCTGCTATTGTGCAAAAACTTCCTGTCAGCACATCACCACTTACAGATACCCAAATTTTGTCAATTCTAGACTACTGGTTGGACTTTGAATTATTTGATATTCCTGAGTGCCCTTATGATTTTAAAAAAGGTATTGTCAGTGAAGCCGCTGAAAATTTTGACAACCAATGGTTAAATTCTGAACAATCATTACCGATCATAAAAAATGACAGTAAGTTATTTATAATGTTTCAGTGTCACCGTGCGGGATACTTATTCGTTAATAATGAAGAGAGTAATAGTAAACCATTACACCCGAATACCGTTACGCCCAGAACCTACCTTTTAGGTGTGGCCCTTATTCCAACTTTAAATACAGATGCTAAAACTGGTAATAAATACATTACTTGGCAATTATCCGAAGAAGATCAGGATTTAGTAATAAATCTTGCCACCATTCGGACAATTTATCGAAAATGTCGCTCTTCGATACCTAAGAATATGTCTTTGACAGAGTGGGTTGAATCCAGCTTCAAATCGATAGAACACCTGATAAATAAGCATCTTTCGGGTAAAGAAGATCCAATTACAGGTGTTCAAGAGGCTTTTACAACCGAGCAGTTAAAAAAAGAGATAATTGAAATAAATCGAAGTATTGCGAGAGAGTTTTGGCCCACTCATGCTTCAAGAGAATTTATGGAAAATTATGCAAAGGCGGTTGAAGTAACGAAACAGGATAAATCAGATGAAGCAATTAATCCGAGTAAGATCAGGAGTGACTTTGAAGATACAACGACATTTCGCTGGCGCTTTTGCTATTACCCAGATGGCAATGAACAGAACCAGCTAGGCCCTTTTTTCGCCAATGATTTGAACAATATCGCTGAAGTAATTAGCAAAGATTCTGCTAAAAATAATCTATCTCCAGCTTTATACCAATACTTTCAGGGGAATGAAAAACAATCACTACTTGGGCTCCGTTAGAGAAAACAGCAATATTTATCACAGTATGACAAGAGGCTTTTTTAAAGGACGCTGGCCTGAAAATGTAAAGTATGGTCTAAGTCTATTGCAATCTTGCGCTGTAAACCTAGCGGCTAAGAGAAAAGACAATCCTATTGTGGCTGTAAATGGCCCCCCAGGAACGGGTAAAACAACACTATTGAAGGATGTAATAGCTGAGCGTTTCGTTAATCGTACCATTCAACTGCTCCAGCATGAATCATCTGATGATGGTTGGCTCAGTTCAAAAGAATCTATTAAGGCTGTACTTGATGCCTCTATTGTCGTCGCATCAAGTAACAACAAGGCTGTTGAAAACATTTCGAAAGAGCTACCAGCATTAGCAAAGATACATGAATCCTTTCACGATGACATTGGCTACTTTCGCCAACAGGCACATAGTGATGAATGGGGGTTATTCTGCGCTGTATTAGGTAACAGTAGTAACCGTAAAGCGTTTTGTGACCATAGGCTAACTAAATTACTCAGCTATCTAAAAGGTTTAAGTAATTACCTTGGTTTGTCGCCTCTTGTTTATCAATTAAAGGGGAAAAAACAGACAGAAGCCCAACCCTTACTTATTAGTTACTTCGATGGGCTTCTTACTACCAATAAAATACCTAGCTTTATCGAAGCAATAGAATCTTCAGCAAATTTTTTAAAGCCACACATGGGCTTTCTGGCACCATTTAGTGAAAATCTACAAAAAGTTGCTTCGAGCGAAATGTTAATAAACGAGTTTGTAGAAAAATGGTGTCAACTGGACGAAGAACGTTGGCAAAAGTCGCTCGACTCTCTATTAAAGCTTTCGCAAGTTTGGTGGAAGTCAAATATATGGAAAAATGAATTAAAATCAGAGTACCAAAATACAAAGGAAAAGTTTAATAAACTAATTGAACGTCACGAAAAAGCTCTGGCTGACATAAATTCTCGGCGCTTTGATAACTGGGGAATAAACCCTACTGACCACTTAATATCCAAGCAGGGGTATATGTTGCTAAGCGGAGAAGACCCGTTAGACGGTGAGGCTCGAATTCAAAAACTGTCACCATTAGGAAGCCCTAATCTAAATCAACTTAGAAGTGAGATTTTTATCGCTTCACTGCACCTAAATGAAGCCATGATCAAGTTTAATGCAACTGAGCTTCAGGAAGATTTAAAACTTTTACCCCAGCTAATCAACGGCAACTATGAAAGCCTTGAAAATAAACCTAACCATGAAAAACTCTGGGGGCTACTATTCCTTCTCTTCCCTGTTATTTCAACATCGTTATCATCTGTAGAAAGTCAATTCCGCCTAATGCAAAAAAAAGCCACCATTGGATTAGCTATGTTTGACGAAGCAGGACAATCTGTGAACTATCATGTTGTTGGATTACTTCAACGAAGTCAGCAGGCTATGATTGTAGGTGACCCAATACAATTGGAACCCGTTGTACCTATACAAGGTGAAATAGATAGAGGAATAGCATCAGATTTTATCGCGATTTCAACTGAAGATAATGAAGTAGCTTGGGGAGACCGCTTTCTTGTTAGTAAATCTTCAGCACAACTTATAGCAGATAAAGCTGGGCCAATTAAGGCGTTAATTGGACGGCGAGAAGTTGGCTTGCCACTTTTAGTACATCGTCGTTGTACAGACCCTATGTTTTCAATCGCGAATAATATCGCCTACGACAATAAAATGGTTCTTGCAACTGAGCCATATAAATGGAAATCAATTTCTTCTGGATGGCTTAACGTGGTTGAAAGTAAGGCTTCGATTATACGTCAGCGATATCACAACAATACTGAGGCCACTTCTGCGTTTGAGCTGGTTCGTTACCTCGTGGAGCAACACCAGGAAATGACACAGGGCGGTATTTATCTAATTACACCGTTTACCCATATGAAAAATGAGCTATTAAGTAGCTGGAAGGCCCTATACAAGCAACAATCAAATAGACAATGGATGGAACAAGCAGCTCAACTAGATGGCAAAAACGATGCAGAAATTGATGACTTTGCTAAAGATAATATTGGCACAGTTCATACATTTCAGGGTAAAGAGGCATCTGTTGTTATTTTTTGCTTGGCAGCTTCAAGGGTAAGAGGAACAACTGGTGGTATAAAATGGGTAAATAGTAAGCCCAATCTCATCAACGTAGCGGTCACGCGTGCTAAACACCACTTTTTTGTTGTAGGTAACTATGAGGATTGGTGCCATGAAGCTTGTTCTAGCAGTTTCATTCGCGATGGTATGAGCCTTTACAATAACATTAATGAAGTTAAGGCGAGCATGCCATTACCATTAGATGAACACTTAAAGAACGGCGCTATTGTTCCACCCCAGCAAATTGCAACAAGTAGGTCTGACTTCAGTGATGTTTGGTAATCAGTTTATGATTTATTTATTAATTAATTGCATTTGGCTAGTTGAGTTTTTGGTGTTCTCACATCGCGTTGAAGTATGGAACTTACATGTAGCTATCTTAACTGAAGGTCAACATCACGTTCTTTGAAAGAATTACATTTGGGTGTAAAGAAAGCTACTAGTAAAGAACCACCTTCTGAAGAAGGTGGCTTTGAATTAGCCCCCTAAAAGGGGGCGTTGTTTACTCCAACGCTAACTGAGCCTGTTCCTGCTGTTCTATTTTCTCTTGATGGCGAACATAACGTCTTATTATTTCTACATTTACCCCTACCGTATCCACAAAGTAACCCCTCTGCCAAAAGTGGTTTCTCCATAGTTTTTTTATAATTGCAGTGAAGAGGTGTACCAAGAGGTAAATAGATAACGTGACAAAAAAATTATGTACCAGTGTTTGTGCTACTTCATAATTTGTTTTGTTGTTATATGTATGTTTATCAAAAGGTTGAGTCTTTTTGTCGGCTGCCTCCACCGCCATTTCTTAAATTTACCCCACCATAGCAAAGTGCTTTTCGAGATTACATTTAGCACGCATGGCAATATTGCTACTGACTTTTCTAGCAAGTTCTATCACTAATAATTCAAGTTGTTCACGGCTATAACCAAGTAATACACAGCGCTTAAGTTGCTCGTTTACTAAACTGCTGGCATCCTCTAGCGCAAATAGTGCGCCTAAAGAAGCAAGCTCAAATACGGTGTTGTTTTGTTGCTCGATGCCAAAAGGTAGCTGACCAAATGTGAGTGCGGTTTTTAGTTGCTGCTCTGTGCGCTTGATAAGTAACGTATTTGAACCTTGAATATCATCAAGCGACTTTAAAATCTCTAGCGCCATCAGTGATTTTGGCACCCCAGAATACACACTAATATGCGGTAAAATGTCACATAACGCTTGCATTGATACACCATCATTCAATGCGTGCTGACATGCTCGTTTTAACAAAGGCTTGTCATGAACGGTGACCAAAGCAGAGATCGCGACAAACACAAATAAATCCGTGTTGTTTAGGCTCATAATTTCTCTTTTTATTTTAGATATTGAATGTATTGAGGTTTTGTAGCAGTGGTTGATTGCAAAGACTAAGCAATCGAAAATGTGAAAATATATTATGGTCGATAACAGATGTTTATGCTTGCTATAAATGATTTAATTTTTGCCTAAAATAACGAACCATCATCATAAATACTCCTAAGCTTAAATTACGGTGATACACTTAAATGAGTAATTAAAAGAGGTAAGCTAGATGCGTCAGGCATTAATTGAAGCAGTAAAAGCGATTGCAATTGAAGATGGTAATTTTGAAACAACGATTCCTGAGTTACTCGTTTACAGACGTAGTGAAGTGTCGTTACCCATGGCCTGCGTATATCAATTAGGTTTGGGCATTAGTTTACAAGGCTCAAAACGTGTTGTGCTTAGCGAGCACAATTATGATTATACGGATGGCCAATCATTGGTGACATCGGTTGATGTGCCTGTTACATCACACATTACGCGTGCCAGTAAAGAGCAGCCATTTTATGGCTTGTACCTACGCTTAGATGCCCATGAAATAAGTCACATTGTTGCTGAAATGGAATTCGCAGGGCAAGACAAGTTCCCTAAACACCAAGCCATGTCGGTGGTTGATACTGATAACGGTTTGCTTGATGCTTTGCTGAGACTTATCAAACTCGACAATGAGCCATTGCTAAAAGCTAATTTAGCGCCACTGATTAAAAAAGAGATCATATTGCGGTTATTAAATAGCCCGCATAGCCCTTATTTAAGGCAAATTGTGATGTCTGGTTCAGCTCATCAAAAAATTGCCAAGACCCTATGTTGGTTGAAAGAAAACTTCAGTAGTCAATTTTCGATTGACGAGTTAGCACGAAATGCACACATGAGTCCTTCAACATTTAGGCTGCACTTTCGAGATGTTGTTAAAATGAGCCCGTTACAGTATGTAAAAAACTTACGACTGCAGGCAGCAAGGCAAATTATGCTCAATGAACGCATTGATGTAGGCTCTGCGGCGCTTAAAGTTGGATACGAAAGCGCATCGCAATTTAGTCGCGAGTACACACGCTTTTTTGGCAAACCACCCATAAAAGATATTTCAGCATTACGTCTACAGCAAACGGCATAAATAAGGGAGCTTAAAGCTCCCATAATTTAAAATCGTCTTTTCGGCATTCTCAGTTGTGAGTCAAACTCATCGGGGAATAAAATTGTGCCGTCATCTTCATCAGTTGGAAACACGGCAATGAGTAAGTCATCTTGTTCAAGGCCTGGTGTCCAGCGGCTTAACCAATCTTTTATTGGTATGGCTTTTGGCGTGCAATCTTGCCATTCGCCCGTAGCCCAGCTTTGTGCAAATTCACGGCTAGGCCATACAGGTACACAGTCGTCGTCTTCATTGGAGAGCATGACGCAGCCATGTTCATCATTGAGGATCCACACTTGTTTGAACTCTTGAACCGTTTCAAACATATAAGCGAGTCGTTTCTTAGCGCCTAAAGCAAGAATAGTATCAAACTCAGTTTCAACACGTTTAGCAGTTGCATTATTCATGACAGGCTCACTCTTTTAGTTATACACAGCTACACCTTAATCATAAGGTGATAAATAAATATGACAAGTAAAGTTATTAGGTAAATTAATTTATTAATGCAACGAATAGATCATCAGCTAGTTGCTGCAGAGCCTTAGAATCTTGATTTGTTAGCGCATAGGTACGAATGCCGTATATGCCCATTACTAAAAAGCGCGCTAGTTGCTGTGGCGTTTTACTCGTTGTAAATTCGTTATTATCCAGCGCCTTTAGCAGTTGCTCGGCGAGAGTATTTTCGTAAGCGTTTAAGTTACCACGCAGTACACTGCAAATTTGTGGATCGTTGCCTTCAACTTCAGAAATACTCTTGGTAAGCAAACACACTTTAGCAACTTCACCTTCAATACATTCATCGACAATCACAGTTAAGTAGTGTTTGAGGGTCGATAAAATAGGTTGTTGGTCATTGAAAAGCGCTGTAAATTGTTGGTTTCTGTCTTTTTGATATTGCTCGGTGGCTGCTAAAAATAGGCCTTTTTTATTGCCATAAGCCGCGTAAATAGAACCCGGATGAAGATGAGTCACTTCCTTTAACTTTTGCATACTTGTCTTGGCATAACCATGTTGCATAAAGGCATGCATGGCTTGGCGTAGTACAAATTCAGTATCAAATTCAGCAGTTCTCATTTGGGTTCCTCGGTGCTTATTGGTGAAGTTTACGTAATCTTGAACGATTATTCAAAATAAACCTTGAAGTATGTTTGCTTCGCCCTTATCTTGAATGTATGTTCAAGATAAGGATAAAACCATGACAACCGATTTATTTTCTCCATTTAAACTAAATGACAGCATTGAGCTGCAAAACCGTGTACTAATGGCACCACTTACACGTTGTATGAGCGACGATAATCTAGTACCTACCCAAGCGATGGTTGATTATTATGCCCGCCGTGCCGATGCGGGCTTAATTATTAGCGAAGCAACCATTATTCGCCCAGATGCGCAAGGTTACCCAAATACACCAGGTCTGTTTACCAGTGAACAGATTCAGGGCTGGAAAAAAGTCACCGATGCGGTGCACGCGAAAGGCGGCAAGATGTTTGCTCAGCTTTGGCATGTAGGCCGTGTTGCTCATCCACACTTTTTTGGTGGGGATGTACTGGCACCATCAGCAATCGGTGTTGAAGGGACTGTTCCTCGTATGCGCGAACTTACTTATGTTACGCCAAAGGCTGCAACCATTGAAGATATCCAAGGTTTAATTACTGATTACGCAAAAGCGGCCGAAAACGCTATTGAAGCAGGTTTTGATGGGGTGGAGATTCATGGTGCAAATGGTTACTTGATTGATCAATTTTTACATTTTGCTGCCAACCAACGTGAAGACCAATACGGTCAAACACCAGAAAACATGTCACGTTTTGCTCTTGAAGTCGTCGATGCTGTCATTGCTGCAATTGGTGCAGATAAAACAGCGTTACGCTTATCACCTGGTGCATACTTTAATATGGATGAAGACAACCGCGATAAAGCTGTGTTCGATTATTTATTAGCGGCTCTTGAAAGTCGCCATCTAGCTTATCTTCATGGCGGTATTTTTGACGACAGCATGCGTTTTGCAAGCTTAGAAGACAAAACGACGTCTGAATACTTACGTAGTGCGTACAAAGGCACCTTAGTGGGAGTGGGTAGTTACACGTTTGAATCAGCAAAAGAGTCAATTGAGAATGATCAATTTGATTTAATTGCGATTGGTCGCCCATTCATTGCGAACCCAGATTACATTAGTAAAGTTAAAAATGGTGAAGCGTTAACACCATACAGCGACGAAATGCTGGCAGAACTAATTTAATTTCATAGGCAGCTTAAATTGTCACCTAAGTATTCGCTTAGGTGACGCTTATACCTATCCCATCTAATTAAAATATCTTACACTGTGTCAATTAGTTAGTTTCAGGCAAGGACAGTGTAAAGTGCTGAATATAATTCAATCAAATCGCATGGAAGCACTGCAAGCGCGGTTTCACGCGCTGCTTAAAGTTAATCCGTTAACAAGTCCCTTTAAAAAAGAAATTGTGCTTGTGCAGTCACCGGGTATGTCGCAGTGGCTAAAAATAGGTTTAAGTGAACACTTAGGGATTGCCGCTCAGGTCGATTTTCCGCTGCCTTCGAGTTTTATTTGGCAGCTTTACCAACAATTATTGCCTGATGTACCCAGTGAATCTCCGTATAACAAAGCTAACCTTGCTTGGAAGCTGTTTGCGATTTTACCAAACTGCATTGATGAGCCGCTGTATTTACCACTCAAAACCTATTTAGATGGTGACAGTGAAGGGCAAAAAACGTTTGCCTTGTGCGAGAAAATTGCCGACGTTTATGACCAATACTTAATGTATCGTCCCAATTGGATTGCCACTTGGGAGCAGGGCATCGATGAGCTTGATGATGTTGATGTAGGCATTGCGCCATGGCAACCAGATCTTTGGCGTAAGCTGGTGGCGCACAGTAAAGAGCTTGGGCAAAGCCAATATCACCGCGCCAATATGCAAGACAAACTCCTTGCAGCCCTTGAAAAAATGGACGCAAGCCAATTACCTGAGCGTATTAGCTTATTTGGTATTTCTGCAATTGCGAGCAGCCAGCTTGAAGTGTTTCAGGCCATTGCGAAAAAAACGCAGGTATTTTTGTTTTTCTTTAACCCCAGTGAACATTACTGGGGCGACACACTCGATGAAAAAACAGCCGCCAAAATTGCCGCTAAATATGCCAAACGCCCGCAGTTACAAGCGCTTGAAGACAGCGCTAAAAACCCTGATCACGAGTACTTTTTTATTGGTAACCCGTTACTCTCGTCGTGGGGTAAATTAGGCCGAGACTATTTTGAGCAGTTACTACAACTAGATGCGCAGTGGCTAGACGGATTCGATAACGAGTTTGATCAAAGCTTGCTATCGCAAATTCAGTCTGAAATTTACCAATTAGCCTTCAAGGGTGAGTCATTAACGCCTGATAAAGAATGGTTTATTAATGACGAAGGCAAATTGCCGATTCAGGCTGATGACACCAGTATAGTGCTGAGCGATTGTCACACGCCACTTCGTGAAGTAGAGCGACTACATGATTACTTGCTTAACTTATTCAATGAAAATAAAGCGCTAACACCTAAAGATATTATTGTAATGATGCCAGATGTTGGCACATACAGCCCGTATATTGAGGCGGTGTTTGGTGGTGCCGAAGGGCGACGCTTTATCCCTTATGCGTTAGCCGATTTAGCCATAGAGCAAGAAAAACCTGTGCTTAGCTCGTTTGCCAGTTTAGCTGATTTACCCTACTCACGCTTTGGTGTGTCTGACATTCTTGATTTATTGCAAGTTACGCAAATTGCCGAAAAATTTAACCTCGAATCCCATGAGTATGAGCAAATTGGCTTTTGGCTTGAACGCGTTGGCGTTAAATGGGGCTTAGATGCCGCCCACAAAGATAGTTTTGGCTTACCCGCAATAGATTTAAATACTTGGCAACATGGCCTAAACCGCTTGTTATTAGGTGTTGCACAACGTGATGAACAACTGCCTTTCTCGGGTATTTACAGTGCCGATGAAGTTGAAGGCATGGCACTAAATACTTTAAATAAACTTATTGAATTTATTGATGTACTGGCCCGTTTTAAAGCTAAGCTGCAAACTGATGCACCGCTTAACGAAAAGGCAGAAACTCTAAAAGAATTATTAAGCGCTGTGTACAGCGAGGAAGGCGAACAAAGCTGGGATTTATTAGTGTTGCAAAAAGTGCTCGATACACTGATTAAGCATTATGATAATGGCGATTACCAACAAAACGTTTCGCAGCGCATTATTAGTTACCTAGTTAAACAAGGTATACAAGAAAAAGGCGTAGGGCAGCGCTTTTTAGTGGGGCAAGTTAACTTTTGTACCTTGATGCCAATGCGGGCTGTGCCATTTAAAGTGGTGTGCATGCTAGGTTTAAATGATGCGGATTACCCGCGTACAGTTCAGCCAATTGGCTTTGACTTAGTTCCTTACTCAAAACGCCAAAAAGGCGATCGTTCTCGCAAACTCGACGACCGTTACCTGTTTTTAGAAGCGATTTTAAGTGCCCGTGAGAATCTATACATCAGTTATATCGGTCGCTCTTGCTTTGATAACCAACCAAGAATGCCCTCAACCTTAGTGAGCGAGCTGCTGGAATACATAGCCCGTAGTTTTGAATTTGCTGACCAAGAAACTCACTTAAAGCTACCAGAGGCGCTGATTAATTATCAGCACTTACAACCATTTAATCCGGCTTATTATCTAACAGAGAAAGCTGGTGACGAGCAAAAAGCAGACAAACCGCTAGCCACACAATTGCATAGCTATAATCCTGTTTGGATGCCAACTCAAAGTGTCAATCCTGAGCCTCAGCAAGCGCTTAATGTTCAGCCAGAAAGTAGCGTTGAGTTAACTCAGTTTATTCGCAGTATTTGCCAGCCGCACGAGAGCTTTTATCAGCAAAGCTTGGGTTTACGCTTACCGCAATTTAACGATATTGCTAAAGATGAAGAGCCGTTTAGCTTAGACGCGTTACGTCGCTACTTTTATCTAGACGAAATTCTCGAAGCCAGTATTCAAGAAATGCCCCTAAACCAAGCGCAAATTATGCAGCGTGGTGAATTGCCACAAGCCCATGTTGGCGACCTTGTATTTGAAAGTATGCAGCACCGAGTAGATGCGCTTGCAGGGCAAGTGAAAGCGCATATTCAAGGTGATGAAGCATTACCCGTTGAAGTAAATATTAAAATAGCCAACACCACTTTAGAAGGTTGGTTAAATCATATTTATGGTCAAAAACAGGTGTTTTATCGCACTGCCAGTATTAAAGCAAAAGATGTTATTCGCGGCTTTGTGCATCATTTAGCAGCGCAAATAATGGGGCAACCTGTTGAAACCCTCATTCTTGGTTTAGACAAGCAAATTAGTTTTTCACCTATGTCAGAAGATGATGCTCGTAAGTATTTAAACGATTGGTTTTCGCTTTATGAAACGCTTTTAACTCGCCCAGTGGCGTTTTTTCCGGTCAGTGGTTACGAGTACATAAAAACAGATAAAGATATGGTCAAAGCAAACAATAAATTCGCGCCGCAATACATAGGCATGGGTGAGGGTGAAAATCCGTATATTCGTTTAACCATAAAGAGCCTTAAAGACTGTGAAGAAGAGTTTATAAAATGGAGCGAGCTGCTGTTATCGCCACTCGTTGAATTAGCACAGGAGGCCGATCATGCAAACGCTTAATCCAATGAGTATGGCGCTGTGTGGGCAAAGCCTTATTGAAGCCAGTGCCGGTACAGGTAAAACCTATACAATCACAGGTTTGTATTTACGGTATTTGTTGGGCTTACAAAAAGCGACCGGGGAAGATGAACAATTAAATACGCCGCTTAGTGTTGAGCAAATCCTAGTGGTGACCTTCACTGAGGCCGCCACCCAAGAAATTAAAGACCGTGTGCGAGCGCGTATAATCAATGCCAGAGATGCACTGCTTGGCAAAGAGCCCGGTGATGAGCTGATTGAGCAAGTAATTGACGAGGTAACTGACAAACACGCCGCATTTGATTTGCTAGACGCTGCGGCAAAGTCGATGGATGAAGCCGCTATATTCACCATTCATGGCTTTTGTCAGCGAATGCTGAAACAACATGCTTTTGAGTCAGGGGTGGCGTTTAACTTAGAGTTTATTTTAGATGAGCGTGAGCTTATTCAAGAAACCCTTAATGACTTTTGGCGTGCTTTTGTTTACCCACAATCAAAAGAGCGCACGCAAGCAATTACCAATATTTTCCCAGTGCCTGCATCACTGTATTCACAGGTGGTGAGTTTACTCAATAAACAAGGGGCAACAATCACCCCCGAGTATGACCTTGACGATATATGGCAAGCACGCGACAGCTTTGTGGCAAAAGTTCCAGCATTTAAAAAGGCGTGTCGTGAGAGTGAGTTTATTAATGCTGTAAAAGCGTCTGATTTAAGTGGCTCAAAAACCCCAGGGCGAAAAAACAGCCTTGCAGCGCTTGAAGAATACTTAAACAATGACGAGTTGTTTTTTGTATTTGGTACTAATAAATACTCGTTTGAAGTGTGGAGCACAGAGAATTTAAGCGACCCTGCAAATTACAAGAAAAACGGTAGCTTACTCAGTCACGAAATGCTGGCTCGGTTTGATGAAATGGCGCAACTTAGTAGCCTTATCAATAACGGATTGAATATTGCGATAGTGCAATACGCAGCTAAATGGGTCGCAAATGCATTAGTTAAACGCAAGCAAGAGCAAGGCGTGATCACCCCTGATGATTTATTAAGTAACCTGCATCAGGCGCTTTTAAGCGAGCAAGGGCAAGCATTAAGTGAAAAAATTGCCGCCTTGTTTCCGGTTGCCATGATTGACGAATTCCAAGATACCGATCCAATTCAATACGGCATTTTTAGCCGCATTTATGGCATTAAAAACACCACGCTTGCCATGATAGGTGACCCAAAACAGGCTATTTATGGTTTCCGTGGTGCAGATATTTTTACTTATATTGGCGCAAAAGAAGCTGTTGCGAAAGATAAACAATACACCCTAGATACCAACTACCGCTCAAGTGAAGGGGTTGTTGATAGCGTAAACCGCTTATTTGCTAAAAATGACAATAGCTTTATTTATAACGACGCAATCCCATTTCAAAAGGTCAATGCTAAGGGAAAACAGCAAGACAAAGCGTTTTTAATAAACGGTGAAATGCCCAGTGCGTTTGAGTTTTCGGTTTTTGTTGATGAATACGCCGAAGCGAACAATAAGCCAACCAGCAAAGGGGTGGCTCAACAAGCATTGGCTTTGCAGTATACGAAAAAAATCACCGAGCTACTCAAGCAAGCTGATGCCGGCTATGCGACTATCGCAGGAAAACCACTCACCGCTGCCGATATCTGTGTGTTAGTGCGTGACCGAAACGAAGCACAGTTGATGAAAACCGCACTGGCAGAAGCCGCCATTGCCAGCGTGTATTTGTCGCGTGATAGTGTGTTTAACCAAGAGCTTAGTCATCATTTACTTAACTTTTTAACGGCATTGCATGGTCAGTATGATGAGTCATTATTGCGCGGTGTACTTGCTGGGCCATTGTTTTGCTTAAGCTACAACCGCATTTATGAGCTTCACGAAAATGAAAGCGCATGGCAAGAGCATTTAAACTTTTTTGCTCAGCTAGCCCATATTTGGCATAAACAGGGCGCTATGGCGATGCTCGAGCGTTTATTGAGTCATAATCAACTTGCAGCGCGTTGGCAAGGCTTAGGCTACAACGTTGAGCGCTGGCTCACCGATTTCCGCCATTTAGGGGAAATCTTACAGCAAAAGCAAATTGAGCTTGAGGGAACCCATAGATTGCTGCGTTGGTTTGCGCAAAAAGTCAGTCAACAAGATGGCGAAGCGGTGCAAGTACGCCTAGAAAGCGATGCTAATTTAGTGAAAATTGTCACTATGCACGCCTCAAAAGGCTTAGAGTACCCGATAGTATTCATGCCGTTTGCCTGTGGCTATCGGGAAAGCAAAGAAGCCCTTTATCATAAAGACGGTAAGCTGATTTATGACCTTGCTAAAAGTGACGAGGCAATACAAAAAGCAGAGCAAGAGCGCTTGGCTGAAGATTTACGCTTACTTTATGTGGCGCTGACTCGTGCCGTGCATTTTTGTTCTGTGGGTATGTATAACATTTCGCAAGGTCGTAGTGCTCGCCCTGGTATTCAAAGTACCAGCATTGGCCACGTATTATTTGCAGGGGTAGAGATCAAATCGGGCGATGAATGGCGCGCAGTGTTACAACAATTTTGTGAAGGCTCAGCGCACATGCACTATGAGGCGTTTCGCCAAGCAGATGAGCTTGAAAAGTTAACATTTGCTGGAGCTGACAGTGAGCAAACCTATCAAGTTAATACTGTAAAAGCAGACATTCAGCGTGATTGGCGCTCAACCAGCTTTAGTAGCTTAACGCTGAAAAAGCATACTGACCATATTGAGCTTGGTCGCAGTGATGAAGACCACGAAAAAGATGAATTTTTAGCCCAAAATGCCAATGCTTTAACTCCTTGCAGCTTCCCTAAAGGGGCTAAGCCTGGTAGTTGTTTGCATGAAATTTTTGAGCAATTAGACTTTACCGACCCTTATGCGTTAAAGCGTCCAGCTAGCGAACAAGAAGACCATGCACTTGATAAAGTGATCAAAACGTTATTCGAAAAATACCATATTGATGATAGCTGGCAGGAAATGACCGAGCAGTGGATCCTTGCTACACTGAATTGCCCATTAAACGATAAAGGGCTTAGTTTATCAGTACTTGAGCCTGATACCTGTTTGGTCGAAATGGAATTTAACTTACCGCTGTTATCGCTCTCAAGCGATAAGCTGAATCAAGTGTTGGTAAAACATTTTAACTTACCCAGTCAGCTTGATTTTAGTGAGGTGCAAGGCTTACTAAAAGGCTTTATAGATTTAATATTTTGCTGGCAGGGTAAGTATTATATTCTTGATTATAAATCGAATTTTTTAGGTAACAGTGCGGCAGACTACCAACATGAGCAATTAGAGCAAGCCATGACCAGTCACCAGTATCATTTGCAGTATTTGATATATACCGTGGCATTGCACCGCTTATTAAAACAACGTATTCAAGATTACGATAGCGACACGCATTTAGGTGGTGTTTACTACACCTTCTTACGAGGTATGAGCGAAGGGCAAGGGGTGTATTTTAATCAGCTTACGAAACAGCAAATAACTGAGCTTGATAGCTTATTCGCACAAGGAGCCATGCTATGAGTCAAATGACATTCGGCTTTGATGACCATGAGCCAAACGAGCCAATGAATAAGCAGCCAGAACAACATGCCCAAAGCGATTTAGTGTTGCCTGCCACAGAACTTAAAACACAGCCGTTACTGAGTTATTTACTTGAGGCAAAACGTATTCGCTTAGTTGATGTTAAACTTGCAGAGCTACTTACTGGAACAGAAACAGTAGCCGGTTCGCAATCGTTGATAGAGAATAACGATGCAGCGAACAGTGAAGTATTTTACCTGATTTTATTACTTGCGGCTGCGCAGCAAAGTCAGCACAGTTGTTTAGAGCTCGTGAATATAAACTGGCAAAACCCGTTTGAAATTAAAGAGCAAAGTTTAGCTGATGCCAGCATTGCATCCCCCGAGGTTTTAACCCCGTTTGCGACAGAATTTGGCCTTACTGAGGCCGTTAATAAATTAATGAATGCTGATTGCGTAGGGGATGATAAGCCACTGCTGTTGTTTGCGAATAAACTCTACTTTGCCCGATTGGCTGAATACGAAACCACACTGGCATCACGTTTACATCATTTAGCAACGAAAGAGCTGACCCTTGATGAAGGTGAATTAACGGCATTACTTGAGGTGTATTTTCCTCACAGTGAACATACAACAAACCCAAGCTATGCTATTAAAACATTAAACTGGCAAAAAGTAGCCTGTGCGATTGCCGCAACAAAAGGCTTTAGTGTGATAACCGGCGGCCCAGGTACCGGTAAAACCACCACAGTAACTAAACTACTAGCCATTTTACAATCTTTGTATGCCAGTGCGCCGCTAACAATTAAGCTGGTTGCACCGACAGGTAAAGCGGCAGCTCGTTTAACTGAGTCCATTTTAGGGGCAAAGCAAAAGCTTAATATGATCCCTGATAATATCGTGCCACTTATTCCAGACAGTGCACAAACGATTCACCGTTTATTGGGCGTCATTCCGCATACTAATAAGTTTCGCCATAACAAGCGTAACCCACTGCATTTAGATGTATTGATCATTGATGAGGCATCGATGGTAGATTTGTCGCTTATGGCAAAACTAATCGAGGCATTACCGAGCCATGCAAGGCTTATTTTACTGGGTGATAAAGACCAATTAGCTTCGGTTGATACGGGCAGTATTCTCAGCGACCTATGCCAAGGGCTAGAGCTTGGCAAAATGCCTGATTACAGCAGTGAAAGAGCAGCGCAGCTTAATCGCGTTTGTTTTAATAATCAGAGCTTTATACCCGCGGCGAGCAGTCATTTTGTACTTAACGATTGTATTGCGTTTTTACAGCAAAGTTATCGTTTTGATGGCAGCAGCGGCATTGGTCAATTAGCACAAGCTGTAAATACCAATAACAGTGGCTTACTGGGCTTCGTTGAGCAAACGATTAATCAAGGTGGCTTTAAAGACCTTAAACTTAATTACAGCGTGATCAGTAAACCTATTGAGCAATTTGTGCAACAAGCGGCTCTGCAATACCACGATTATTTGCAGCTTATCCAGCAAGGGGCAAGTGTTGCCAGTGTGCATAAAGCATTTGCGTATTATCAGTTACTGGCTGCCGTTAGAGAGGGAGATTATGGTGTAAATAGCCTTAATCAGCGTATTGAAAAAGCACTGGCTCAACAAGGTTTAATTTCGCCATATCAAAGGCATTATGTGGGTATGCCAATTATGATCAACCAAAACGACTACCAGTTAAAACTGTTTAATGGCGACATAGGTATTTTAATGCACGATGAGCAAGGTCAGTTAAAAGCCATGTTTGTTGATGAACAAGAAAATATTCGCGCCTTTTCGCCCGCACGTTTACCTGCTCACGATAAAGTGTATGCGATGACAATTCATAAGTCGCAAGGCTCAGAATTTGCTTACACAGCGATGATTTTACCGCCAATAAAACAGGCTAATCAGGGCATTAACAGGCAATTGGTTTACACGGGGATCACCCGCGCGAAAACCACATTTGAGCTGGTGGCCGATAAAAATGTATTGCTAATGGCAATGAATAAATCTGTTACTCGTGCATCGGGTTTATACGATAGGTTAAAACATGAAGCTAGTTAAAGTAACGAGTAACCAACTCAACGAGTTAATGGGTTGGTTTAACACAGAGGCAGAACTGCGTATTTGGTCAGGGCCATTTTTTAATTACCCATTTGATACGCAAAGCTTTAAAAAAGATTTAAACCTAGATGAGTTGAATTCATTCGCGTTGATTAATGACGAAGGCCAGATGTTAGGGTTTGGTCAATACTATTTACGTGAAGGTCGTTGCCATTTAGGGCGGCTAGTTATCGCGCCAAGCGAGCGTGGTAAAGGTTTTGCAAAGCTGTTGATAAATCTATTAGGAGAGCAGGGCAAACAGCAATTGAACTGCGATAGCTTGTCGTTGTTTGTATACACCCACAATATCCTCGCTAAAACGGCCTATGAGAAACTGGGGTTTATTCAAACTCAGTACCCAGCTGACATGCCCCTCGATGGCTGTATTTATATGACCTGCTAAGAGCGTTTAAAGCTGCTTTTACGAAATAGATTAGGTTGCCAGCCAAAATGAAGAGCGCCTAATCTTAAAAAAACGGTGACAACTAAACCACCAACAATACACCAGATATAGTCCACCTCTAAAGTAAATAATGCAGCATAAGTAAGTCCGCCAGATAGGCAAGCGGTTGAATAAAGCTCTTCGCCCATTACCAGTGGAACTTCTCGACAGATTACATCGCGCATCAAGCCACCAAAAATACCTGTTGTCATACCCATAGTAATGGCAACAACCATATCAGCCCCTTCAATAAGTGCTTTTTCAATACCGATAATATTGAAAATTGCCATCCCTACAGCATCCATTAATAGCATGGTGGTGTTACTTAAATCGGGGAGGTGACGAATTGATAAGATAGACGCGAATATGGCTATGTAAGTTGCGTATAAATAATCTGGTTGGGCTATCCAAAATACCGGCTTGTTGAGTAGGATATCTCGTAAAGTACCACCACCTATGGCTGTTACCGTGGCAACCACCACTACACCAAAACCACCGACACTTTTTTCATGACCTAGCAAGGTGCCAGAAATAGCAAAAAATGCCACCCCAATAATGCTTAAAAAGTGAAAGTATTCTGATGTCATGCGGCCTCCTTACCTGTTAGTAAGTTAACCCTAGCAAAATGAACTTTATTGGCGCTGAACAGATAAGAAAGTAGGGCGGGTAATGACCTTACCCGCCAGTGTGGAATTATTGATTATTTAAGGTAATCAACCACTAATTGGGTCATCGCATTTACACCAAGCTGTAATGCTTTCTCGTCTGCAAAAAAGTGTGGTGAATGGTTACTAGGCGCTGTAACTGCATCTTGACCTTTTGGTGTGACACCTAAGAAAAAGAACATGCCTGGTGTTTCTAAAGCGTAGTAACTAAAGTCTTCGGCACCTGTGATAAGTGGCGTTGTGATCAGGTTCTCTTTGCCAACCACACCAGCAAGTGTTGGCGCCATTTTCTTAGTTAATTCAATATCGTTCACGGTTACTGGGTAACCATGGTCAATGTGAACATGCGCTTGTGCGCCACCTGATTCAGCCACCATCTCGGCGGTTTTAGCTAAACGTTTTTTAATGTCAGCGCGCATTTCTTGGTCAAAGGTACGAATAGTGCCCACCATTTCAACTTGATCTGGGATGATGTTGTTACGTACACCGCCATTAATAGCACCAAATGAAACTACCGAAGGCGCTTTGGTTACATCAACTTGGCGCGAAGCAATGGTTTGTGTTGCCATAATAATTTGTGATGACGCCACAATTGGATCAACCCCATTCCAAGGGCGTGAACCGTGGGTTTGACGACCTTTTACTGTGATTGTAAATTTGTCGGCGCTGGCCATCAACGGTCCTTCACGAAAACCAATTTGTCCGGTATTTAGCGAGCTGGTTACGTGTAAACCAAATACGGCTTCTGGCTTTTCTTTAAATAAGCCCTCTTTAAGCATAAGCTCCGCACCGCCTTCTTCACCATCTGGTGCACCTTCTTCAGCTGGTTGGAAGATAAACAGAATATCTCCCGCGAGCTCTTCTTTTATTTTGACTAAAGACTCAGCGGCCGCCATTAAAATAGCCACATGGTTATCATGACCACAGGCATGCATTACGCCAACGGTATTGCCTTTGTACTCTGTTGTTTGAGTTGACGCGAAGGGTAAGTCTACTTGCTCTTTAACAGGTAGTGCATCCATATCAGCGCGCAGCGCAATAAGCGGACCTTTTTTGCCCCCTTTAAGTTTGGCAACCACACCGGTATGAGCCACACCTGTTTGCACTTCAAGGCCTAAAGAACGTAAATGCTTCGCTACGTATTTGGCTGTTTCAAACTCACGGTTACTCAGCTCTGGATATTGGTGTAAATGACGGCGCCATTTAATGACTTTTTCACTGACGCTTTTATTTGCAGATTTAAGCTCAGTATTAATATCACTAGCTAATGCAGGGGTCGAAATCGCACTGAGTAGTAGGCTGGTCGAAAGTAATTTGTTTAACATCCCGTATCCTTTTATTATTAATTTATTAAACCAATGTAAAGTATAAAGCTTTGAATGAACAGGAACAGGCGCTAATAAATCAAGATAATTGGTTTGGGCAGCGCACACAGAACTTTAAAGATAGCCTACTTAAAAATGCTAAATTAATCACCTTAAATGCAGGTGATGCATTGTTTTTGCGTGGCGATGAAAATACCGGTCTGTATTGTGTTATTGATGGCGTGCTTAGAGTTTCTGGGGTTAATAGTCAAGGCAAAGAAGCGGTGCTCAGTTTTGTAACCAGTGCGATGTGGTTTGGTGAAGTTGCTTTGTTTGATGGGGGTAAACGCACCCACGATGTGTATGCACAAACTGCGGTACGGCTTTTACACGTACCTGAGCGGGCATTAACTCAGCTATTACAAGAGCATCCTGCCTATTGGCATGATTTTGGGCTGCTGCTTACCAATAAAGTGCGAAACCTGTTTGACTCATTAGAAGATCACGCACTCCTTACAGCAAAGCAAAAGGTGAGTAAGCGGTTATGCATGCTTTATCAGTCGTCAAGCCAAAACCCTTTGCCGCTTACCCAGCAACAACTTGCCGATATGACCTATTTAACACGGCAAACTATTAATCAAATATTACAAACCCTGCAAACTGACTCAATTATTAATCTTAAATATCAATCGATTGAAATAATTAATATAGATAAATTGCAATCACAGTGCTGATTTGGAACTAAAATTGCTACAAAGCAGCAATCAAGCTTAAACGGAAGACAGCGTGTGGCAATTACATTTCATAATCAGTACAACCCTTATCATTATTCTGGCACTAAAAATAGTGAGACGTCGCTTACTCCATCACAAGCAAAACCCATGGCTCAATCTTCTTCAGATGCACAACAGTTGTTAAGAAAACATACAGAGCCAAGCTCATTTTTAGACACAGCAAAGGAAGCGCTTGTTTATCAGCGTTTAGGCGTGGACAAAGAGAAAATTGATGAAATTAAAGCGCAAATAGAAAAGCTTGCTGAACAAATGCAACAACAAGGCGCGGATATGAAAGCCCTGCAAGAAAAAATGGAAGAGTTACAATCTATGCTAGAAGAGGAATATCAAAAAGGGCGCGACCGCATGGACATGCAACCAGACGCTGAAAAGGGCAGGGTTATCGATGCACTGATTTGATATGTAAGTTAATGCTGGTTCGTTAAATGTCGGCTAGTTGACATTCTTGGTAGTGAATTTTCTGCTAATCTGAATTTTGAACACAGTTTTGGCAGGAAAAATAATGAAAACATTAAAACAACAACTAACAAATTACGCCCTCTATCACCGCTCTAAACGCAACATTTATACTCACTTTATTGGTATCCCATTAATTGTGTTTGCGATTGTTTGTTTATTGCAACGTGTCACGCTTATCTCAGAGCCTGTTGTTATCCCCTTGGCAACTGTGGTGATTGCGCTCACTTGTCTTTATTATTTAATGCTCAGCTTATCTATGGGGTTAATTATGGCTGTATGCTTAAGTGTGTTAAGTATTGCCGCTAAGCCTGTGGTATCGCTTTCGACCGAATTATGGCTAGCTGTGAGTATTGGTAGTTTCGTTGTTGGTTGGGTATTTCAGTTTATTGGTCATTATTTTGAAGGTAAAAAGCCAGCTTTTGTTGACGATTTAATTGGTTTGGTAATAGGGCCTTTATTTGTATTAGCAGAGTTCTTGATTATGCTTGGTTTTTATAAAGATATTGCTGATCATATCGAACAACATGCAGGGCCTAACAAAGCATAACAACAATAATAAGGAACACACATGCAATTAAATGGTAAAACAGTTTGGGTCACAGGGGCATCTTCTGGGATTGGTGAGGCACTTTGTGAGCAACTGGCGGCAAAAGGGGCAACGCTAATACTGTCTGCCCGTAATGAGGAAAAACTCAACGCTCTTAATGCAAGGCTCGGCGGCAATCATCATGTGGTCGCCCTTGATTTGGCAAAGCCCGAAGCCCTACTTGAAGATATGCCAGCGGTGATTGAACGACTGGGCAGAATTGATGTACTTATCAATAACGGTGGGGTGTCGCAGCGTAGCTTATTTTTAGAAAACGAATTTACGGTTTATCGCCAACTGATGGAAGTGAATTACTTTGGTTTAATTGCTTTAACCAAGGCCGTAGTACCACAGATGGTGAAGCAAGGTATGGGTATGGTGGTCTCAATTAGCAGTGTGGCAGGTAAAGTCGGTTCAAAGTTCAGAACAGGTTATTCGGGCTCTAAATATGCGGTTGTGGGTTTTATGGATTGCTTAAGAGCAGAACTAGCCGACAAAAATGTGAATTGCCTGACAATTTGCCCAGGTTCAATCAAAACAGCTATTGCACATAATTCGTTAGATGGCCAAGGTAAACCGCAAAATAAGCCAGAGCAATCAATCGAGAATGGCATGGATGTCGCAAAAGCCGCTGCAAAAATGATCAAAGCCATTGAAGCCGAGAAAGATGAGGTTGTGATTGGCGAGGGAATAAGTGGTTTAGCACCGACCATTAAGCGTTTTTTTCCAAGCTTTTTTAATCGCCTCACAGCAAAAATGAATTATCGATAATTTATAGTCATAAGTTAGTGAATGATTCTTAGTAAACAATGCGCAGCTTAGATTGCGCATTTTTTGTACCAAACGGTCGAATTTTTAACACTTTAATCGATAAAAGGCACTAGTTTGCTATGGTTAAACGGGGATGGATTAGCTTACAATGAGGTAAAAGTAGTCCAAACAAGAGAGAACAACAATGGCCGCATTTGGTACTGTATTTATGCCACAAATGATCCAAGCACGTTTTGCTGATAACTCATGGAGTGAAAGCGCGCTGGTCCCATCTGATAAAATCGAATTACATGCGGGTGCTCACGTATTACATTACTCAAGCACCTGTTTTGAAGGATTAAAAGCATTTCGTCATGAAGATGGCACGGTCTATATCTTTCGTATGGATGCTAACATCGCGCGTATGAAACAAAGCTCTAAGTTACTAAACTTACCTGACTTTGACGAAAGCATGCTTGAGCAAATGATTAAAGACATTGTAAAAGAGTATGCAGACGAAACGCCTACACCTCCGGGGTCTATGTATATTCGCCCTACGCACATTGGTACAGAAGCGGCGATTGGTAAAGCGGCTGCGCCGTCAATGAGTTCCTTGCTTTATGTATTACTTTCGCCAGTGGGTGACTACTTTGCTGGTGGGGCAACGGCACTCCGCGTATTACTAGAAGAAGACGGCATGCGCTGTGCACCACATATGGGTATGGTGAAAAGTGGTGGTAACTATGCAAGTGCATTAGGTCCAATCTTACAGGCTCGCTCTGAGCACCAAGCAGACCAAATTTTATTCTGCCCAGGTGGCGATGTGCAAGAAACCGGTGCTGCAAACTTTATTCTAATTGATGGGGATGAAATCATCACAAAAGCACTTGATAGCACATTCTTACACGGTGTAACGCGTAATAGTATTTTAACGATTGCTAAAGATTTAGGTATGACAGTATCTGAGCGTAATTTTACTGTGTCTGAGTTGCTTGAAAGAGCCGCTAAACCAGGCACTGAAGCTGCATTATCGGGTACCGCTGCGGTACTGACGTCGGTTGGCACGCTTATTCATAATGACCAAGAGTTTAAAGTGGGTTCGGGCGAACCTGGCGAAAAAGTCGCAAAATTACGCCAAGCATTGAATGATATTCAATGGGGTAAATCAGCGGATAAACACGGCTGGTTAACAAAAGTATAATTGCGCAGTAAATATGGAAAGCCACGTAAATTGCGTGGCTTTTTTGTTTTTACATTGGTTTACAGCTCTACCCGTGTTTAGGCGCAAATTACTAGACATTAATGGGTATTAACTTTATTTTCATTTTGTTAATAATGACTAACAAGTAAACCTATTATGATCAAGAAAACGCTTGCATGTGCGATTGTTGTTGCACTGGCGGGGTGTGGTGAATCAACCCCAAAAAATACAGAACAAACTGTAAAAACTGCAGAGGTAAAAGCTGCTGTGAATTATCCAGAAACTAAAAAAGGCACTGTTGTCGATGAGTACTTCGGTGAAAAAGTGGCCGATCCGTATCGTTGGTTAGAAGACGATATGAGCGACGAAACAGCACAATGGGTCAAAGCTGAAAATGACGTCACGTTTTCTTATTTAAAAAATATTCCTTATCGTGATGAGCTTAAAACCACGCTTGAAAAGCTGATGAACTATGAAAAAGTCACAGCACCATTTGAAGAGGGTGAGTATACCTACTTTTATAAAAACGATGGTCTGCAAAATCAATATGTGGTGTATCGCAAAAAAGGCGACTCAGAAGCTGAGGTGTTCTTAGACCCAAATACTTTTAGTAGCGACGGCACAACCTCAATGTCGGGCTTAACCTTCACAGAAGACGGTACGTTAGCAGCTTATCAAATCTCTGAAGGCGGCAGTGACTGGCGTAAAATTATCATTATTGATACAGCGACAAAACAGCCAATTGAAGAAGCGTTAGTCGATGTGAAATTTAGTGGTATTGCTTGGCTTGGTAATGAAGGTTTCTATTATTCGAGCTACGATAAGCCAAAAGGAAGTGAGCTGTCTGCCAAAACAGATCAACATAAAGTTTATTATCACAAATTAGGCACAGCGCAAGCTGATGACCAATTAATTTATGGTGGAACTGAAGCACAAAAGCACCGTTATATTGGCGCAGAGGTAACCCGTGATAATCGTTATTTAATTATCGCTGCAAGTACTTCAACATCAGGTAATAAACTGTTTATAAAAGATTTAACTAAGTCTGATAGCGAATTAGTGACGATTTTGGATAACACAGAATCAGATACTTCTATTATTGATAATGACGGCTCGAAACTCTATTTAGTGACTAACTTAAACGCACCAAATATGCGTGTAGTGACTGTTGATGCCGCTGATCCACGCCCTGAAAATTGGCAAGATTTAATCCCAGAAACTGACAATGTGCTTAGTATTTCAAAAGGCGGTGACTACTTCTTTGCTAAGTATATGGTTGATGCGATTTCGCAAGTAAAACAATACGATAAATCAGGTAAACTGGTGCGCGATATCAGCTTACCAGGTGTGGGCACTGCATACGGCTTTAGCGGTAAGCACGATGCACAAACATTGTATTACTCATTCACAAATTACACCACGCCAGGTAATACCTATTCGTTTGATGTTGAATCAGGCAAGTCTGATGTGTATCGCAAGTCGGGCGCTAAATTTAATAGCGAAGACTATATTTCTGAACAAGTATTCTATACATCAAAAGATGGCACTAAAGTGCCGATGATTATCTCATACAAAAAAGGCACCGAGCTTAACGGTAAAAACCCAACTATTTTATATGGTTATGGTGGCTTTAACGTAAGCCTAACACCAAGCTACAGTCCTACGGTTGCGGCATGGCTTGAGCACGGTGGTGTGTATGCGGTAGCGAATATTCGTGGTGGTGGTGAATACGGTAAAGCGTGGCATGTGAATGGTACACAACTTAAGAAGCAAAATGTATTTGATGACTTTATTGCTGCTGCAGAGTACTTAAACGAAAAGCAATACAGCTCACCTGATTACTTAGCGGTACGTGGTGGTTCTAACGGTGGCTTATTAGTCGGTGCGGTTATGACTCAGCGTCCTGAGCTATTTAAAGTTGCGCTTCCTGCCGTGGGCGTATTAGATATGCTGCGTTACCACACCTTTACAGCCGGTGCTGGTTGGGCCTACGACTATGGTACGAGTGAGCAAAGTAAGGAAATGTTTGATTACTTAAAAGGCTACTCGCCTGTTCATAATGTTAAAGCGGGTGTAAGTTATCCTGCGACTTTAGTGACAACAGGGGATCATGATGACCGTGTTGTGCCTGCGCATTCATTTAAGTTTGCTGCTGAGTTACAAGAAAAAGGTGCAAAACAAAACCCGTACCTGATTCGTATAGAGACAAATGCAGGGCATGGAGCGGGTACTCCTACTAGTAAGGTTATTGATATGTACGCTGATATTTATGGTTTCACACTTTATAATATGGGCGTAAAGAGTCTTTAGTAAAAAGATAACGAGACTAAATACAACGCCGAGCAATTGCTCGGCGTTGTTGTTTTCAGGCAGCTTTAATACTAACGTCGCGCTCTTTATGTAATGGATCGGGAAGAGTGTCAGCGCCGTAGCTCACTGGGGAGTGAGCTAATATGGCACTAAGTATCGTTGAAGCTTTATTGCAATCCATGTTCATTTAATGCGTGAAAAATTTGTTATTCAGTTCTAATTACTCAAGGTTAGACCAACTTCTAAACACACACAATGATTAACTAACAGGAAGAAATAATCGCTGATAGGTTTTATATGCGTACTCGTCACTCATTCCCGATAAATAATCGCAAATAATGCGCATTGAGTTTTCTTGTTTGTCATGGGCACTCAACCACATTTCTTGGGTTGTTTCGGGCAGTAGACGCATAGGATCACTGGCAAACGCACTGAATAGCTCAATCAATAAATTTTGTCCTTTAAATTCAACTTGCTGCATTTTGGGTTCACGAATTAAACGCTTAAACACAAAATGCTTTAAAACATTAAGAATGGCTGCGAATTCATCAGGTAAGCTGACCGTGTACTGCAATATTTCAGACTCAAAATCAGCGTTTTGAACCACCAACTGAGCATTAATAATAAAGGTGTTAACCAACTCTCCAATGGCGTCTTTTCGCTCGTACTCATATTCTGAAAATAGCCGTTTGGTTATCGAGTTTAAATGCCCATTTAACCAAGGTGAATTAAGAGCGTCTAATTGTTGTTGAGCGTGGTTGAGCCAATCTGACAGGGTAAGCACTTCTGTTGCTATGGCATCTTCGAGATCATGCACGGCATAGGCAATGTCATCAGCCAACTCCATGATTGCAGCGTCGAGTGATTTATAATGGGTTCTAGCTCTAAATTCATCGGCTTGGTAATGACTAGACAAAAGCTTTTTATCATCGCCTGAAAGCGGGGCGATTATCCAGTTAAATACATCTTGATCATCTTTATATAACCCTTTAGCAGGGCGCCAATGATCTGCTTTTATAAAGCTTCTTTTTTCACTTAAAGGTGGAATGGTATGCCATAAATCATCAATAAACGCTGGGTATTTGATAAACCCAAGTAAAGTGCGGCGTGTTAAGTTCATGCCGTAACCATTACTATATGGTTCCAGTTTTGAGACAATCCGTAATGTTTGCGCATTGCCTTCAAATCCACCATTTTCACGCATCATGTAGTTAAGTGCTATTTCCCCACCATGTCCAAAAGGGGGATGGCCTATATCATGAGCTAAACATAGAGTTTCAAGTAAACTTGCACTGGGAAAATGTTTAAAATTAGCGTGTTGCGTTTTTAAATGTCTAAGTAGGCCACTGCCAATTTGCGCAACTTCTAGAGAGTGTGTCAGGCGAGTTCGGTAAAAATCATTAAGGCCAATGCCCATTATTTGCGTTTTTGCTTGTAAACGCCTAAATGCGGCTGCGTGTATAATACGTGATCTGTCTACTTGCCACGCAGAACGGTTATCATTTGGGCGATATTTTTGTTGATCAATGATACGGGCTTGCCAATATTGGCACATAAAATAACCTTATAATTACTCGCTCAGATGCCTTTTAGTATACGCAAGCACTTGAAAAATGCGAGCTAATTACTTGAAGCTCGACATAAAATGTAAGGCTATTAAATAACCTTTTTAGTGAAATTCGCCAAAAAAAATACCCTTTGATATAATTCGCTTTTATATGTGTGTGACGTTGCCGCACAGAGTTGTTGTTTACTTGAGAGAATACATGTTTAAATACCTTTTTCGAGGCTTACTTACTGCTTTCTTTACTTGGGCATTACTTTATCCATTTATAAATACAGACCATGTTGTTGAAGGCGTAGAACAATCAGACAGCACAAAAAAAGGAACACAACGTGTACAAAAAAAGAGAAACCTTTACATAATGTAAAGCTGCCTGACTTTTCGAGCTTTACAGATGTAAAAGAAAAAAAGCATGCTTTTTTTGATTTTATTCGTCCGCACATTGAAGCTGAAAATAAAAAGATTTTACAGCAACGTGCAACGTTAGAAATTGCCCGCATGATGCTTGAGTTTAATGAGCCTTTATCTAACAAGCAAAAACAAGATATTAAAAAAATCTTAGCCAGCTACAAGTTACCTAGCTCACTGGATGTTTTATCACTTACGCAAGCATTACGGCGTGTTGATATCATACCCAAAGAACTTGCACTTATGCAGGCTGCAAATGAGTCAGCTTGGGGAACATCTCGCTTTGCAAGAATTGGCTTAAACTTTTTTGGCCAGTGGTGCTACAAAAAGGGCTGTGGCATGGTTCCTCGACGCCGTGCAAATGAAGCCGCACACGAAGTTACTGCATTTAAGTCTGTGCGTGCAGCAGTCAGTTCTTATTTTAAAAATATTAATACCCACGCAGCATATTCAGATTTGCGCTCAATTCGTGAAGACTTACGACGTCAGCAAAAACCTATTGAAGCGACGAAGCTAACACACGGGTTGATGTCATACTCTGAGCGTGGTGAAGCGTACATAGAAGAATTAAACACAATGATTAATCAAAACAGAGCATACTTTGATGAATAAAACGGTTTCATGGTTGAAAGTAATTGGTGCTGTTGCGGCTTTGAGCTTTTCAAGTTTTAAGGTCGCGGCGAGTGAGTTTGTTGTAGCCTACGATGGTTTTTATGACCGCTTAAAAGTGGTTAATAAAGGTGAGTTTCAATATGCACAAGTGAATTTCTATTTAACTGATATTGCGACTAACGAAGTATGTACCATTAAATCAGGAAAAATCATTACAGAACAACAAGAGTTTGATCTAACTTATACTGATCAAGCGCAGCTTTTACTGCCTTTTGATAAACAGTTAGATACTGACAAAGCTGTGATTGTGGTACAGCCTATGAATCCTAAACATGATTGTCAGCTTAAGTTACAGATTGAGGCAACACAACTGGATGAGTTCGCATTAACAAAAGCGAATCTATTTGCTCTTGACCAAGAATTTGATGAACTACTCTCCGACCTTTCAGGGTTTTTTGTGAGCAAACTAATGTGGTTCCTGTTACCTGAACAAAAAGGCGTTGTGTTGAAGTTTGATAGCACAGATGCAATGTCAGCAGCAGGAGTTAGCTGTAAAGAAAATCGCTGTTTTATTAATGTTACTGACGACTGGGAGGAGGATGAAACTCGTCTTAGTAATAATGGAGCGTTATTAAGTGCAACTCCTTGGATTGCGAAATAATATTTGCCAGCATAGTTAGCTTTTCAAAAAAAGGATCTTAACAGGTCCTTTTTTATTGATTTCAAATTACTCCTTAAGTATTTAATATGACAGATGTTGATAGTTAACACGCTCACATAAATACAATAAAGCGTGTTATATAAATTGATTTGATGAATAAGGAAGTTCGAATGTATATCAATGAGGCATCAAAACTGACAGGGGCAACACAAAGAGCGATAAGACTTTATGAATCAGTTGGGCTACTGACTGTTTCTCGCCGAGGCAAGTATCGAGTTTATAGCCAAGAGAATATTCATCTAATCAAATTAATAAAAGAGGCTCAAACTCTAGGTGTTGCCTTGTCAGATATGGTTGCTTTAAAGGGAGAAAATGAGGATTTTGATTGGCAGGCAGTCAGCCATTACCTCATTCAAAAGCAAGCTCTAGTCGAAGAAAATATAAAGCAGCTTGAACTCCAAAGACAGCGTATTAAAAATTATCGAATTTCAATTGATAAGTGTATTCAAGAACTTGACTCTCACCCTTAGGTGAGAGTTTACACTGTATCCTTACTGTAAATGGATATGTAAGTGTATGAAAAGAATATTAGTAATTAATGCGAACCCAAAATCAATGAGCTTGTGTAAATCTTTAGCAGAGCAGTATGCCGCTGTTGCGATAAAAAAACACGATGTGAAACAAGTTCATATTGGTGACTTGAATTTCGCAATAAATTTAGCAGAAGGCTACGATGAAGTAATTGAGTTAGAGCCTTGTTTAGCCGATCTGCAAAAGAAAATCCTTTGGGCCGAACATATTGTGATAGTTAGCCCTGTTTGGTGGGGAACAATGCCTGCTAAGTTTAAAGGGGCGATTGATAGAGTTTTTTTACCAGGGTTTTCGTTTAAATATGTTGAGGGTAAATCTATACCGCAAAAGTTATTAAAAGGGCGTACATCCGAGTTGCTAGTAACGTTAGATACCCCTGTCTTTTGGTATAAATACATTCAAGGCAATGTTATCTATAAGAACTTTAAACATTGTATTTTAGACTTTTCAGGGATTAAAAATAAAGCCACCACATACTTTGGGCCCGTTATAAACTCTAGTAGTGATAAAAGAAAAGCGTGGCTTAACAAAGCAGCTCAATTAGGAGCGAAAGTTACTTAGACTATTTGTGTTCTAAAATTAAAAAGGAGAGCGAGTGACTCTCCTTTTTAGCATATTGAATAGAGCTGGTTAGCTTAAATTAATTGTTACTACGTTATTTTCCTGCTCTTGTTCAAGCGCAGGTTGTTTCGGGATATCAGGCTTATCTAGAGCGATATCACCGCCATCAATTACGTCACCACCGGTTTGAAGGTCTTTAAAGTTAAATAAGGCATTGTCAGCTAAGTGTGACGGTACAACGTTTTGCATTGCTGTAAAAATACTTTCAATGCGGCCTGGGTGTTGTTTATTCCACTCAGCAAGCATTGCTTTAGTGTGCTTACGCTGTAAATTTTCTTGTGAACCACACAGGTTACAAGGAATGATAGGAAACGCCATACGGTCTGCATATTTTTCAATATCAGTTTCTTTACAATAAGCAAGTGGGCGAATAACCATGTGCTCGCCATTATCACTCATTAATTTAGCAGGCATGCTCTTTAATTTACCGCCATAGAACATGTTTAAGAAAAGTGTTTCAATCATGTCATCACGATGATGACCTAAGGCTATTTTGGTTGCCCCCATTTCTTTTGCTGTGCGATATAAAATACCACGACGAAGGCGCGAGCAAAGCGAGCAGGTTGTTTTACCTTCAGGAATAATATCGGTGACAATACTGTAGGTGTCTTCTTCTACTATTTTGTATTCAATACCAAGCTTGTCTAGGTATTCGGGTAACACATGCTCAGGAAAACTTGGTTGCTTCTGATCAAGATTGACTGCAAATAAGTCAAACTTAATTGGCGCAACGCGTTGCAAATGTTGCAGAGTATCCAATAGGGTGTAGCTGTCTTTACCACCTGATAAACACACCATGATACGATCGCCTTCTTCGATCATATTAAAGTCCATCACGGCTTGGCCGGTTAATCGACGTAAGCGTTTTTGTAACTTATTAAAGTTATATTGCGCTTTAGCTTCTACTGAGTGAGACACTACGCCCCCTTAAAAATACATGGGTAAAATAAAGGGGCGTATTATATTGGAAGCGCGGGGAAACAACAATTGTTAGTTACCCTTTGCACGGTTAATTATTTTGCAAGGGGACTGATGTAGCCATCAGGTTTCAATGCTAATACATCGCAATCAAGACTATCAATTACATGCTCGGCTGTGTTACCAACCAGTGCGGCGCTCAAACCTGTGCGTCCTACCGTACCAATAACCACTAATTCGCTGTTGAGCTTAGCGGCAACATCAGGAATAACATCTTCAGGTAAACCTTCTTCAATATGACAGTGTTCTTCACTAATTGAAAAGCTCTTTGCAAGCGCTAAGGTTGATTCAAAATGATGTTTCTTTACTGATTCGTTATAAACGCCTGGGTTGAACTCGGGGATTTCAATCGCAATGTTTACCGGCGTTGCTGGGTAAGCATTAACAAGATTAAGCTGCGCATTTGCGAGTTCACAAATAAAGCGGGCGTCATTGATGATACGTTTATTTAGCTCTAGATGTTGTTCATTTTCAGTTACGGCATTAACGGCAGCTAAAATATTGCCCTGAGCCGGCCACTCTTTTTCTTTAACGAGTAATACAGGGGCAGGGCACTTACGAATAAGGTGCCAATCAGTGGGAGTGAAAATAACCGATTTTAGAGTGTCATGCTGATGTGTGCCTTTGACGACAAGATCAAATCCATCATTAATAACAGTATTAATAATCGCTTCGTAAGGGCGATTATGCCAAACAACACACGACTCTATGCTAAGTTCAGGGTAGAGTGCAATTTGCTCATCTAACCAGACTTGCCTATCTTTGATAACAGCTTCGCGCATGGCTTCTCGCTCATCACTGGAAAGCATAGTGGTCATTTCATAAGAAAAATCATAGATACTGAGGAATGCGGTGATGGTGGCGCCAGATTTTTTCGCCAAATCAATTGAACGGCTTAAGCCATGTTGGTGTTCTTTAGTTGGGTCTATAACTGCTAGGATTCGTTTAATTGCGTCCATGTGCTGCTCCTTAACTGTTCCGCAAAAAGTATAGGTTGAGTGTAACCTATATTCAGAACAGTTAAAGGGGCAAGCCAGATAAAGTTGCGCTAAATCAAACTCTATTTACATTTGATAGCAGCAGTTGTTGCCAGCGCTTGTTGATCTAAAATCGTAATAAACTTACCTTCAACCTTGATAAGCCCCGCTTTTTGGAAGCGACTTAGTAGACGACTAATCGTTTCAACGGTTAAACCCAGATAGTTGCCGATTTCTCCGCGTGTCATGGTTAAACGAAACTCTTTGCGTGAAAAGCCGCGTTCGCCAAAACGCTCAGCGAGATTAAAAATAAAGCTGGCTAAACGTTCTTCAGCAGATTTTTTATTGAGTAGTAGCAGCATTTCTTGGTCATAGTTAATTTCGTTACTCATCAAACGCATAATTTGCTGACGTAGCTTAGGGAGCTTACCTGCTAACTCGTCAAGGGTATCAAATGGAATTTCACATACCATAGAGGTTTCAAGTGCTTGTGAGAAGCTTTGATGTGCCATTTTATTTATAGCATCAAAGCCAACAAGATCGCCCGCTAAGTGGAAACCCGTTATTTGTTCATCACCCTGCTCAGAAAGTGTATAAGATTTGAATGACCCTGAGCGTACTGCATAGATTGCATTAAGGCTTGCTCCAGACTCGAAAAGGTAATCGCCTTTGTGGAGTGGCTTTTTACGTTCAATAATTTCATCAAGTCGATCCATTTCCTGACCATTGAGTGAAAATGGCAAACATAGCTGACTGATACTGCAATTGTTGCAGCTAATCGTACATAAGCTTTTTGACTTGTTTTGAGAAAAGTCCATACATCCAATCCATTCAAATAAGTTAACAACACGAATACTAATGAACGAGTTTATCGGTTGCTATAATTAATAAGTATATACCGTACCATATTATTACACTTCCTAGAATAACCCTAGTCCAAACATGGTTTAAAAAAGTGTTTATTTTATGGCTAACAAGCCCAACACTGACCATTGCAGGGAAGGTACCTAGTGCAAAAAAGAGCATAACACCGGCGCCATGTGCTGCTGATGGGCTTGTTAATGCCCATGTTAACGCCGAATAAACCAAGCCACAAGGAAGCCAGCCCCATAATGCACCATATAATAATGCTTTTGGTAGGGAGTTAACCGGCAAAAGGTGGCGATTAAGTTTGACTAAATGCTGCCATATTAGAGTTTTTCCAAGTTTCTCAAGCCATTGTAAAGTGGCAGCTAAACGCATAATGTAAATTCCAACGAGTAGCATGAATAGGCCGCTGAGGAAGGATAATACAATGGCTAACTGAGAATTTTGTGCGGCAAATTTGCTACTGATCCCAGCGACTAGTGCGCCAGCAAGCATATAACTTAGCGCTCTGCCAAGATTGTAAGCAACAGAATAACTGACAGCTTGTTGTTTTTTTGCAGCAAGCTGTAAACTGCTTGCTATACCACCGCACATAGCAAGACAATGCCCACTCCCGAGCAAACCCATAACAAAGGCGCTGATAAATAGGGGGTCAATCATTACTTTTATTATGTTGCTCTTTGTCGTCTTCAAATAAGATGCTGTGGCCTTGCTTATTTAAATCAGAAAATTGTTCGCTTTTTACAGCCCAAAAGAAAACGCCAATTGCAATAATTACAAATAATATAGCAATAGGGATTAGCATATAGATAATACTCATAGTTTTAATAACCTTAATGAGTTAGTAATAACCAGAATGGAGCTTGCAGACATACCAATTACAGCCATCCAAGGTGCAACGAGGCCAAGAGCAGCCAGTGGTAAAATCGAACCATTATAAATGAGTGACAACGCCAAGTTTTGCTTCACAATTCGACGCGTTTTTTTCGATACAGTGAGCAAGTGTTCAATTGCATTTAAGTCACTGTTGAGTAATACCACATCTGCACTATTTTTGGAAATATCAGCCCCTGTTTCCATGGCAATAGATAAATGCGCGCTGGCAAATACAGGGCTGTCATTGACACCATCACCCACCATAGCAACAATGGCACCTTTACCTGCAAGTGCTTCAACATGAGTTTGTTTATCACGAGGGCTACATGCTGCATGCACGGTATCTAGATTTAGCTGCTTTGCGAGTCGCTCACCACTGTTTGACGCATCGCCCGTTAACATATGGCACTTGAGCTGCTGTGAATGAAGTTTAGTAATCAATTTTTCTGCGTTATCACGTAAGCTGTCAGCCAAATAAAAACGAGCAATAACTTGTTTGTTGATATATAACGTTGCTTGTGCATCCGCTTTGTCAGTATCAAACCAACCACTTTTACCTATCGCAAGATGTTGATCATTAAGCTCAGCTGTAATGCCTTTACCAGGCTCGATGGTAACATTTTCTATTTGATTCACAGTGTCGTTATAACCAGCGAATGCATTGGCAATCGGGTGCTCAGAGAAGCTCTCAAGTTGAGCGGCTAAGCGTAATACATCTGCTTCACTATAACTACTGTTTACCATTTCAACTCGCTCTATGGTAAACCGACCTTGCGTTAAGGTGCCTGTTTTATCAAAGGCGATATCTGTTAATTGTGGTAGCGTTTCTAACACATGGGCTTGTTTAATTAAGATACCGCGTTTAGTGAGACTGGCAACCGCACAAGTTAGCGCAGTTGGAATCGCTAAACTCAGCGCACAAGGGCAGGTTGCGACAAGCACAGAAATAGTAATCCAAAAGGCATGTTCAGGGTCTATTTGATACCAACCAATTGCTGTTATTGAGGCAAACAGTAATAAACAAGCAACAAACCACTGTGCCACTTTATCAGTGATTTCAACTAATCTTGGGCGCTTGGTTAGTGCTGTGTGTTGCAGTCTAATAATTTGATTAAGCAGTGTGTTTTGACCAATTTTGTTAATTTCAATACTGATTACACCATCATGGTTAATGGTGCCAGCGAAAACTTGATGGCTTACAAATTTATTAACAGGTTGATGCTCGCCTGTCATCATGGCTTCATCAACAGTTGTTTTACCTTTGATTACGACACCATCGGCAGGGATGGTTTCACCGGCTTTAATTAAAACAATATCACCTAGTTTTAGCTTTTTAGCGGCAATAATCGATTCTTGATTGTTTCTATCGATAATACGGGCGGTAAGAGGCAGTAATTTTTGTAGATTAGCAGTGAACTCACTGGCTTTTAAACGGGCTCTAAATTCTAAATATTTACCTAATAATAATAAGAAGGTAAACATACAGATAGATTCAAAATAAACTTCGCCAACAGACATTAAAGTGGCATAACAGCTTGCCCCGTAAGCACCAAAAATAGCTAAAGATACGGGTAAGTCCATGTTCAACTGCTTGGCTTTTAACCCATTAATGGCATTGGTTAAAAATGGTAGGGCACTGTATAGGATAACGGGTGATGCAAGTACTAAGCTTATCCATCGAAAGTATTGTTCAAAGTCTTCTTCCATGCCCGAGAACATGCCAAAATACATGGCAAAAGCGAACATCATAACCTGCATGGTCATTAGGCCCGCCACACCTAAACGGCGGATGTACGCTTTTGCGGCTTGTTGTTTTTGACTGGCTTCCAAGTCAGCCTGAAACGGATATGCTTTATAGCCGATTTCGTGTAACGAGGTGATAATTTGGCTAAGCGGTGTGGCCGATTTATCCCACTGGATCATGGCACGATTAGTTGATGTATTTACATCCACGCGCTTAATTGCTTTTAAATTAAGTAACTGTTTTTCAATTAACCAAGCACATGCCGCACACGTTATACCTTCAACGGTGAGAAGCACCTCAGATAAGTCGTTGGAGGCTGAAATAAATTCGTCTTGAATATCTTCGTTATCGTAGCTTTTAATTAATTCCAGTTGCTCTGGTACAAGTTGTTCTACCTTGCCAGAGCGCACTGTTCTGAATTTATAGTAATCGGTCATGCCTTGGGCGACGATATTCTCAGCAACCGTTTGGCAGCCAATACAACACATAGGTTGTGCCTTACCATCTATTTCGACAGTCGCATTAAAGCCTTTTGGCACACTTTCAAGACAATGAAAGCAATTATCAGACATCAGAGTTTACTACTTATATTCAGGGCTAATCGAAATTGTTTTTTCAGTTGGTAGAATAATATCTTCTTTTAGTTTCCAACTACCATCAATAGGTTCAATAAACACTGTGTAAGCACCATTTACATGCGCATCTAATAGGGCGGTGAAATCGCCATGGGCGTTTTTCATCAGGCTAACATCAAAATCGTTTGCTTTAATGGTGCGGTGGTAAAATGACATTTTTAAAGAATGTACATTACTCGCATCACCTTTAGTGAAAACAAACGTGACTTTGTCGTCGGTCACATTTAAGTCACCATGCAAATAGAGCGCCTTTGCTTTGTTAAATTTACTGAGTTCAAGGTTGATAGCTTTGCCTTTTTTATAATAGTCATCGACAACCATGTCGGGCCCGTTGCCAATAGCCATGTAAATAAGACCAGCACAACCAATGATAGCGGCAAGTGGAAAAGAGATTAAAAACCAAGGCCAAAAATTTTTATACCAAGGAGTGGGGTTCATAGTACTTACTACCTTTAAAAACGTTGTACGCATTTTATCGGATCTAAAAGCAAAAGACTAAAAAAAAGCCTCCAGATGGAGGCTTTTTTGATCTTAATTAATCTATTGAATTAAAAGATTAATTGAATATACATTTTATTAACCGCGTGGTTATTTTTCTTGTGACAAGCTGTAAACGTACGCTGTTAACAGGTGTACTTTATCTTCACCTAAAATGTCTTTCCATGCTGGCATAACACCTGCACGGCCATTGATAAGTGTTTCTTCAACGGCACGTTTAGAACCACCATATAACCAGATGTTATCTGTGAGGTTAGGTGCACCAAATGGTAAGTTATGAGCTACTGAACCTTTACCGTCAGCACCGTGACACGCAGCACACATTGCAAACTTAGCTGCACCTGCTTCAGCGTCTTTTTGGTTAACAGTACGGCCAGATAGGCTTAGTACGTGAGCTGTCATTTCTTTAATGCCTTGCTCACCTAATGCATCACCCCAAGGTGGCATCGCAGCAACACGACCATGAAGAAGTGTTTCTTTGATTTTATCTGGTGTGCCGCCATACAACCAATCGTTATCCGTTAGGTTAGGGAAGCCTTGACCACCACGTGCATCTGAACCATGACATTGCGCACAGTTTTGAGAGAATAAACGTTGACCAATTTCAAGCGCTTTTTCATCTTTAACCAGTGTCTCAATATCTTGTTTAGCAAATGCTTCAAAGATAGGGCCGAAACGCTCATCAGCTGCGATAAACTCTTGGTCTAATTGAACGTTTTCACCATTAGCTAATGCTTGCTCAGTTGCCTTTTTAGACTCTTCTAAAGAGGTGATACCTTGGTTAGAACTTGTCCACTTACCTAAACCTTCCCAGTTACCTAAACCTGGGTAAGCTGCAAGGTAGTATACAGACCAAATAAATGTCGCGAAGAACATGTAAGTCCACCACTTTGGTAGTGGATTGTTTAGCTCTTCAATGCCATCAAACTCGTGACCACAGCTCTCACCTTCTTTAACACCTGTGTAGTTTTTTAAGTTCCACAGAAGTAGGCCGAAGATGATAGCAAGACACGCAAGGGTTAAAACGATAACCCATATACTCCAAAAGCTAGTCATTTCTCAGACTCCTTTTCCTCGTTAGAGATTGTGTTGTTGTGTTTTTTTTCATCTTCAAATATGGCATTGGCAGCGTCATCAAAACGACTTTTGCTACGCTTGCTGTATGCCCATACAACAATCACAATAAACAGTACTAAAATTACCAGAGTCAAAATGCCTCTGTATGTTCCGTAATCCATAATAATTACTTCAAGTGTGTGCCAAGCTGTTGTAAGTAAGCGATTAGAGCTTGCATTTCAGTTGCGCCTTCACCATTGTTCATGGCTTCAATTTTCGCAATGTCAGCTTGTAGCTCTTCGTCGCTTCCATAACCTTTACCGTCGTAACGGCTACTCGCTTTGTCGATCCCGAAACTATCACGGAATATTTGAAGCTTTTTAAGAGTATGGGTCGTATCGACTCTGTTTTCGTCTAACCAAGGAAACGCTGGCATATTTGACTCTGGAACCACAGCACGTGGGTCCATTAAGTGAGCATGATGCCAATCGTCTGAATAGCGTTCACCAACACGAGCTAGGTCCGGACCAGTACGCTTAGAACCCCATTGGAATGGGTGATCCCATACTGATTCACCAGCTACAGAGTAGTGACCGTAACGCTCAACTTCGTCACGGAATGGACGAATCATTTGTGAGTGACAGTTGTAACAACCCTCACGTACATAAATGTCGCGACCTTCCATTTCTAAAGCTGTAAGAGGGCGTAGGCCATCAACAGGTTTAGTTGTATCGTTTTGGAACATTAGTGGAGTAATTTCAACAAGTGCACCAAAGCTGATTGCGAAGACAGTCAAGATAGCCATTAGGCCAACATTTTTTTCGACTATTTCGTGTTTGTTTTGTGAATTATTATTGCTCATCGTTCTACTCCGTTATGCCAATTGTGCGTCAGCGTCTAATTGCAGCGAGTCTTTTTTCGCAGCAACAGTACGATAAACGTTGTAAGCCATAATTAGCATACCTGTTACGATGAATACACCGCCTAGGAAACGCATGATATAGAACGGGTATGAAGCTTCTAAAGACTGTACGAAGCTGTACATTAACGTACCGTCTGAGTTTACTGCACGCCACATTAGACCTTGCATAACACCTGAGATCCACATTGCTACGATGTATAGGACAACACCCACAGTGTGTAACCAGAAGTGCGTGTTAACTAATTTAACACTGTACATACGGCCTTGTGAGAATAGTGCAGGGATTAGGTGATAGATAGCACCGATAGAAATCATTGCAACCCAACCTAGTGCACCTGAGTGTACGTGACCTACAGTCCAGTCAGTGTAGTGAGAAAGCGCGTTAACTGACTTGATAGCCATCATCGGGCCTTCAAACGTAGACATACCGTAGAAAGAGAGAGAAACAACTAAGAAACGTAATACTGGGTCAGTACGTAGCTTATGCCAAGCACCTGATAACGTCATGATACCGTTGATCATACCACCCCAAGATGGAACGAATAGGATCACTGACATAACCATACCTAAGCTTTGTGTCCAGTCAGGTAGAGCCGTGTAATGAAGGTGGTGAGGACCAGCCCAAATATATAAAGAGATAAGTGCCCAGAAGTGAACGACCGATAGGCGGTATGAATAAACAGGGCGACCTGCTTGTTTTGGTACGAAGTAGTACATCATACCTAGGAAACCTGCAGTTAATAAGAAACCAACAGCGTTATGACCGTACCACCACTGAACCATCGCATCTACAGCACCTGCGTAGATAGAGTAAGATTTAGTGAGTGAAACTGGAATTGCCATGCTGTTTACAATGTGTAATACAGCGACAGTAATTATGAAACCAGCGTAGAACCAGTTCGCAACATAAATGTGCGACACTTTGCGTTTGATTAGCGTACCAAAGAATACAACCGCATAGGTAACCCAAACAACCGCGATAAGAATATCGATTGGCCATTCTAGTTCTGCGTATTCTTTTGAGCTTGTGATACCTAGAGGTAAGGTAATCGCTGCTAGTACGATAACAAGTTGCCATCCCCAGAAGGTAAAGGCTGCTAGTTTATCTGAGAAAAGTCGCGTTTGACACGTACGTTGTACGACGTAATAAGACGTCGCAAAAAGTGCACTCGTACCAAATGCGAAAATTACTGCGTTCGTATGTAACGGACGTAGTCGAGAGTATGTTAACCATGGTGTATCAAAGTTAAGTGCTGGCCAAGCTAATTGGGCAGCAATCAGAACCCCAACACTCATGCCAACGATGCCCCAAATCACTGTCATAATAGCGAATTGGCGTACAACCTTATAGTTGTACTCAGTTTGTGATGCTACTGTTTGGCTCATTTTCTGGCTTCCGCTGCAATTAATGCGTTTAGAAATGAATTACCCACCTACTGTAAAATAAGCGGGCCCTACTATTACTTCACAAGCGTGTTACCTAAAGCTAGCCAAAGACGTTAACTTCAGAAAACAAACTCGAGAAACCCTTATTTTTGCGATGGAAATGATAAAATTTTTGACCTTAAAAAGATAGGTCAATTGCATAAAATTATGACATCAATCAAATTTTAACGTTTTGTTGGTTATTTTTTGTCAGCCATTGTGTTTTTTTAAGTCATTCAATTTAACATAGTTGTTTTTTATAGCGCGGCTGACTAGTATCCGTTTTATTTTTACAGGCAAATAAAAATGAAAAACATCCCACTTCTTCTAACCTTGTGCCTTTTAGTCACTGCTTGTGATAGGAGAAGTATAGAAGAGCCAAGTGTATCTGCAACCTGTAAAAATAATGAGCATTGCTTATTTGCTAATAAAACTGAAGTTTGGCTTTCAGCACCCAACATTACTCCTGAAACCCCATTTACAATTAATTTAAAGCTTCCTGATGGGGCAAGCATCAGTTCATCGAAACTTGAAGGGGTGACTATGTATATGGGTTACATACCTTTGCAATTTAAAAAGGGCACCAATTACTGGCATGCAGATACCATGGTTGGTTTATGCTCAGAAAAAGTAATGACTTGGAAAATGACTGTATCTTATATAGATACGGATGATCAAACACACAGTCTATTTTATTACTTTGACTCTCGTTATTAATAAGAACTCCTTTAAAAGCAAGTGCTTAGAAGTTTATTTCCACTATCTATAGCCGCACTTAAAAGTTTCATCAGTTTTTTCAACAAAAAACGTTAAAAGTTGGAACTTATTACAATATTCATCCCCTAATAATGCATTAGTAAGCTAACTTTATCTATTTAGTTAGTTTTTGTGAATAACTATGGTTAGCAGATTTATTGACCTATTACGGTTTTTATAATGATGTGTGATCAACTTGTAAAAATTTCATAGATAGGAATATTTGCTGAGCAATTACATTTGATTACAAAGTGAATACAATTAGTTTCATTGGTATTTTTTTTGTGTCTCACCTTTTTTATCTACATGTAATACAAGTGTTTTTTATTATTAACATTGACACATCGTGAAACTTTATTACCTGTAAGGGGTACTGAAAATTTGGGTTGTATTTTATTTAATCCATCATTCAGTTTTCATTCAGTTAAACCCGCCTAAGTTGCCTCCCGCTGACTCGTGATTCTAATAATAACGAGCGCTACCTAACTAAAGGTAAATTTCCAACAAGTAGGGTTTTCACATGAAAAAATCAATTCTTGGTTTAGCTGTTGTTTCAGCTATCCCAATGTTCTCAAGCATGCAAGCTTTAGCTGCTGATGACGCAGCTGAGTCAATCGAAAAGATTCAAGTTACTGGTTCACGCATCAAGCGTTCTGATATGGAAAACGCTAGCCCAGTAACAATTATTGGCGCTGATGACATTAAAGCAATGGGTGCAACAAGCATCGATAGCGTATTACAAAAAATGACTGCCACTGGCGGCGCGATGACTAACCCTGGTATCAATAATGGTTCAGGCGGTAACGCACGTATCGATTTACGTGGTTTAGGTTCTAGTCGTACATTAGTACTTGTAAACGGTCGTCGTATGATCGCTTCTGGTACAGGCGCAGCATCGACTGTTGACTTAAATACTATCCCAGTTTCAATGATCCGTTCTGTTGAAGTACTTAAAGATGGCGCATCAGCTGTATACGGTACTGACGCAGTAGCAGGTGTTGTAAATATTATCCTTAAAGATGATTTCGAAGGCCTAGACATGAACGCAAATACTGCGATCACTGGCGAAGGCGATGCTACAGAAAACTCAATTGACTTCACTGTAGGTACATCTTTTGACAAAGGTAATATCGTAATCGGTATGCAGTACACTGACCGTGGTAAAGCTTCTCAAGCAGACCGCGACTTCTCTGAGTGTCCTCTGGCTGAAGGTAGCAATGGCCTATACTGTACTGGTTCTTCATACAATGAAGGCGGTCACATTTGGAATGGTAATGGCGAGAAAGGCCTAACTGTTAACGCTAAAGGTGAAGATACGCCAGTATCTCTTATCAACGACAGCGGTGTAACAGGTCGTGGTGGTGATTATCACCGCTATGGCAATGCTGATGCATACAACTACTCACCAGCTAGCTACCTTTACACGCCAATGGAGCGTTTAAACCTTACTGGTATCGCGACATACGAATTATCTGACGATACGTCGTTATTCACTGAATTCACATACACTAAGCGTTGGTCAGAGCAACAAATGGCTCCACAACCAGTATGGTTCGATTTCGAATACACTGAAAACATGGGTAACGCACTTCTTAGCCAAAGCTATGATGAGCGTGTTGACCTTGATGGTGACGGCTACCTAGATAAAAATGCTGATGGCAGCTACGTGACTCAAGAAAGAAACTACCAATATGGTGATAAGATTTCTTACGGTCGTCGTATGTCTGACACAGGTGCTCGTTACTTCGAACAATCTGTTGATACTGTACGTGCTGTTGTTGGTGCACAAGGTTTCATCGGTGATTACTCTTGGGACGTTTCAGCTAACTTCGGTCGTAACGACTCAGTAGATAAGCTAAGCAACCTTCACAACATGGGTGCTATCCAAGACCAAATCCTGGAAGGTACTTTCAACCCGCTAGATCAAGCTGCATGGGTTTCTGATGACTTCCGTAAGAATGTTTACACGGAAGTAAACAATGGTGGTAGCCAGTTATTTATTCTAGCTGCATCAGTTTCAGGTGAAATGTTCGAAATGCCAGCTGGTTACGCTGCATTCGCTGCAGGTGTTGAACGTCGTCAAGAGAAAGCATGGTACACACCTGACTCTCTAACAGCACAAGGTTTGGCAAATGATCCTCCAGTTGAACCAACAGCAGGTGGCTTTGACGTAAATGAAGCATATGTTGAGTTTGCATTACCACTATTAGCTGATGCACCATTTGCACAAAATGTTGAACTAAGCGCTGCTATCCGTGCGTTTGACTACAGCACATTTGGTTCTGACGAAACGTGGAAACTAGGTTTAACATGGAAAGCAAACGATGAATTAATGCTACGTAGCGTTGTTTCAACAGCATTCCGTGCGCCGACTGTTGATGAGCTTTACTCAGGTAATTCACCATCATTTGAACAAATTAACTTCCCTGGTGCCCAACAGCAAGCTGAAGTAACTGTTGGTGGTAACTCACTACTTACTCCAGAAGAAGCTGACACGCTAACTGCTGGTATCGTATATGACCCAGAGTGGCTAGACGGTTTCAGCATGACACTTGATTACTACAAGATTGAAATCGAGAATGCGATTGCATCTGTGAATGAGCAATATATTGTTGATCAATGTTTAGCTACTTCAAGCAACGCAAGTACGACACTTTGCCAATCTGCTAACATCAGCATGGACAGCACTGGCCGTGTTAAATTCAATAACCAATTACAAAACATTGGTTCTGAAGAAACATCTGGTTTTGACCTTAACTTAACATACAGCTTCGAAGCTGCAGGCCTTAACTGGAGAGCAACGCTTGATACAACATACCTAGACGAGTACGTTGTAACGGTTCTTGATGACACTGTTGATTACGCTGGCCTTATCACTTCTGGCCTAGGTGGTTATGCTGACCTTAAGTCTAACTTTACATTATCAGCTCGCGGCGAAAGCTGGGATGCAACGTATAAAGCACGTTACATTGCTGGTATGGATAGCTACTCTTGTCAAGCAGATCCATCAAGCTGTTTAGCACCTACAACACCATCTGTTGTTTATCATGACATCAGCGGTTCATACTTACTATCTGACCGTGTGACGTTATCTGCAGGTGTTAACAACTTGTTTGATAAAGAGCCACCTTACTACTCAGGTAACAATGACTCAAACACTGACCCGTACACATACGATGTACTAGGTCGTCGTTTCCACGCTGGTATTAACGTTAAGTTCTAATCTAGCTTGAAATGAATACTAAGGCCCAGTTTTTACTGGGCCTTTTTTATTGTCTGAAAGTCTATCAACGCGTAAACTATAGAGGTATTTTTAACAAACGAGGTAATATTGCTTAAACAAGACGAAAACTTATCTTTTATTATTGAGCCTGAGCTTAACCCACGTTCAGAGCAGCGTCTCGACCTGTATTTCTCTATTCCCAATGAAATGAGTGTGAACCCGCAAACACTCAGTGAAGAATCCTATTTTAATAACCATTTTAAATCGCACTTAGCTTATAACGCTAATAACATTCACTTACCTTTAGTACGCAGTCGCTTTGTTAGTAAAAATAAAGGTGAACAACAAGATTATCGGCAAAACTTAAACCTCTATTGCTACCAAGTAAGGCTTGCACTGAATGCCGATGTTAAAGATACCTTGCAATATAAAGATGCAGAATTATTTTACCCCGCAGCACAAGAGCTTTGTGAACAAACGCAAGGTCTTCTGAAAAAGTTAAGACGCTACACCCCAGATGATGAAAAGCTGTTACCATTTTATAAGAATGCAGATAATTATTTAAGTTGGCACGTAGAACAGTCATTTTTGAAGTTACTAGACGAGGGGCCACGTAGCAGTGACTATGCAAAAGAGCGGGGCGATCTACTGCAATTTTGTAAAGCGGAAAATAACTACAGAGAAGAGCAAGAATATAACTCACAATCCACTTTAGAAGATGCCAATCGCATCACGAACAAGATGCGTTTACTGCAGCGCTTAATTGAGCATGGCGTCATTTTAAGCCGACATACGCGTTACTTGAATAGTTACCTAAAGCGTATGGTTAAAGGCACAGTCACAGCAGTTATCATGGCTTTTGTGATGCTTGTTGTGCTTAATGCGCGTTCTAACTTTACTGAAGTGACGGCCACGCTGATTTTGATATTAGGAGTTATTTATGGCCTACGTGAGATATTTAAAGAAGATATCACGCGGGTTATTTGGCGTGCTATTGTTAGAGGGCGTCCAAAGTGGCGTTTTCAGTTTAGGAATAGTATTACAAAGGATAAAATAGCCAGTCAATATATTTGGCTTGAGTATACCTCTTTCAAACGTATTCCTTTGAAGGTAAGGAAAATCTTTTCAAAACGTCGCCACCAAAATAAGCAGGCTGCACAGTGGTTACATTTTGCCAGTGAAACGCAAGTTAATGCGAAAAAGTTCTTACCTGGTTATGATAGCTTGCAGCAAACAATTAACTTTAGTTTAGCGCCGTTTGCTCGTTACTTAAAACGGGGTGAAGGTAAGCTTTATCATTTAGAAAGCAATAAAATATCAAAACAGTCGGTTGAGCGGCGATATCAATTAAATTTAGTGCTTGTGTTCAGTGAAAGTGGGCAAGAAACCTTGTATCAACGCTATAAAATTACGTTAAACCGCAGCAAAATAGTGAATATAGAACAAATTTACAGCCAAGCTGAAGAAAAGGAGTAGGGTAGCTTGAGCCGCCCTACGAGGAAGTTATTTAGCGCCCAAACCTGTTTTGCTGTATAGCGAAACTTTGTCAGAAACGAGCGTTATTTCGATATTTTTATCTTTATTACCCCAAATGCAGTTCGTGTGTAGGGTTTTCTCCTCACATGAATCAGCAGAGCCTAAAATGGCTTCTACTTCTGTTTTATCCATACCGATTTTGATCTTTTCGTAATTTTCTAAACTTACTTTTGAACAGCCGGCTAATGCAAGCGCTGTTGCAGCAATTACCATATATTTTTTCATAGTCATTTCCATTAATGGTTGTAGCGTCGTATTTGTACAATCATCCCCATTCTAGGATGGTCGAAATAGTGTATTTCATTACTAATCACACGTTTAAATTGTGAAAAGCGAGCTTTCTCGTAGTCACCAGTCTCTAAACGTTTGCTAATATCAAAGTCGGCATTAATGAAAAGGTAATGGCGTACATATATTTTCATTAAGCCATCTAACTCCCACTTGGGAGCACTTTGTATTGTGTCAGGTATATATTGCTGTGTAGGCGAGACCAAGCTTATAAAATCGGTATCAATATTTGTAGTCGTTGATTGTTCAGATTGTAAATGCTCCCCAGCAAATAGGCGTATACTGGGCGCTCTTGATTGGCTCATTTCAGGGAAACGCCAACCGGTATGCAAAATAGGGGTTAAGCCTTTTCTATCCAGCTGGTTTTTTTGTTCAGTGAATTGTAAATCTGATGAAGCGATAAGATATATTTCATCAGTATCTTCACGAGACTTAACTGAAGGTGTAACAGGTAATTGCGTATAGCTAGATAAAAAGTCCACACTATCATCACACACATTAGAGTGCGGTGAGTTGCTGACTAGACTGTCTGTAAAAGAGTTTGATTTAAAACGAGTGTCACCTTCTATACAGGCTTGCCTTGCTTGTTCTTCAAGGGCTGGCGTGAGCAAGTCCAGTTTGTTCTTTGCATTGATTTCATCGTGTTTTAAACTGAAATCTTCTTGTAAGTAAGGGGCAGGGCGCTGTTTATAAATAAGAACTTCAATTTCGAACCAGCGAGTTGCAAAGGCTGAGCTCGTAAATAAGCAGCAAAGCAAAATAAAACTATTTCTAAACAACATTAATGGCTAACCTTTTTTTCGAAATCTGCAATCATTGCAGTGACCATTTTTAAGCGTTCACGAGGATTTGCCTCGCTAATAGCAAAGCGCAGTTTGTTTGCGCCATCCATTTTATACACCTGCGGTGCACTTTGTATCAAACCTATAATGAAGCTAGGGTTAACCTTTGTATGCTGGCTAAACTCAAAATAGCCGCCTTTCGGGTTTGCTTCAATCTTCTTAATACCAATATGACTTGCTTGTAGTTTTAATTGCTGCAGACTGAATAAGTTTTTCGTCGCGTCAGGCAGCAGACCAAAACGGTCAATCAGCTCGACTTGTAACTCGTCCATATCATTGAGGTTAGCACAGCTTGCAATGCGTTTATAGATACCTAAACGTGCATTTACATCATGAATATAATCATCGGGTAATAACGCTGGTAGCTTTAAGTCAACCTCAGTTTGCTGGCCGAGCAAGTTTTCAAGGGTTGGCTCTTTGCCTTCTTTGAGCGAGTTGACCGCCTGTTCAAGCATCTCCATATACAAACTAAAACCAATGGTTTGCATTTGACCTGATTGATCATCACCGAGCAGTTCACCAGCACCACGAATTTCTAAATCATGCGTTGCGAGCGCAAAACCTGCACCTAGATCTTCCAGTGATTCAATTGCTTCTAGGCGCTTAACGGCATCTTTAGTTAACGATTTGGGGTTGCCAGTCAGTAGGTAGGCATACGCTTGGTGGTGGCTACGGCCAACACGACCACGCAATTGGTGAAGCTGTGCTAGACCGAGCTTGTCTGCTCTATCCATAATAATAGTGTTGGCAGTGGGTACATCGATACCGGTTTCGATAATGGTGGTACACACAATCACGTTATATTTTTGGTGATAAAAATCACTCATAATTTGCTCAAGCTCGCGCTCTCGCATTTGACCATGTGCCGTTGTTACGCTGGCTTCAGGTACCCATTCAGTGATTTCTTCCGCAACTCGGTCGATCGTTTCAACATTATTATGTAAGAAATACACCTGACCACCACGTTTAATCTCACGCAGAATTGCTTCGCGGATAAGTTCAGCATCTCTTTGTCTAACAAAGGTTTTAACGGCTAAACGTTTCGCAGGCGGTGTGGCAATAATGGATAAGTCACGCATGCCACTCATTGCCATGTTTAATGTACGTGGGATAGGGGTTGCAGTGAGCGTTAAAATATCGACATCGGCACGTAATGCTTTAATTTTTTCTTTTTGGCGCACACCAAAGCGATGTTCTTCATCAACAATCAATAATCCCAAGTCTTTAAATTGAATATCTTGTTGAATAAGCTTGTGCGTACCAATTACGATATCTAATTTACCTTCGGCCATTCTATCTAGGGTATCTTTCTGCTCTTTGGTTGAGTTAAAACGTGATAAAACACCCACCTCAATGGGTAAATCGGCAAAACGGTCTTTAAAGTTTTCATAGTGTTGTTGAGCAAGCAGTGTGGTCGGGACAAGTACAGCGACTTGCTTATTATCATTTACTGCAACAAAGGCTGCGCGCATTGCCACTTCTGTTTTACCAAAGCCAACGTCACCACACACTAAACGGTCCATTGCTTGTTTACTTTGCATATCACCCAGCACAGACTCTATGGCGTTGCGTTGATCGTCAGTTTCTTCAAATGGGAAGCTATCGCTAAACTGACGATATGCACTGCCATCAAGCTTAAATTTATTGCCAGGCTTTGCTTGTCGTTTAGCGTAAATATCTAATAGCTCAGCAGCCACATCACGGACTTTCTCGGCGGCACGTTTCTTGGCTTTTTCCCACGCATCGGAGCCTAATTTATGGAGCGGGGCAGAGGCTTCTTCGCCACCTGAATAGCGGCTCAGCATATGTAACGCAGAAACGGGCACGTATAGTTTTGCCTCGTTGGCGTAGATGATCGTAACAAACTCGGTGATCACACCCGCAGCATCGATAGTTTCAAGGCCTTGATAGCGGCCGACACCATGGTCAAGGTGAACAATTGGTTGGCCTTCACGTAATTCAGCAAGGTTACGAATAAGCGCATCTTGGCTGGCTTCGTATTTGTGTTTACGGCGTCGTCGCTGCGAAACCTTGATGCCTAATAACTCTTGCTCTGTGATGATGGTTAAACGCGGTTTACCGTCTAACACCACACTTTGCTCAAGTGGTGAAACGATAAGGCCAACATCACTGGTACTATTGGTAAAATCGCTAAACGATTCAAATTCTTTAAGCTTTAAACCACTTGGTTTTAATAAGGTGAGTAATGATTCGCGGCGGCCATCCGATTCAACTGAGAGCAGCACGCGGCCTTTTTGTTTTTTCTCGCTGGCAACATAGTCAATTAAACCTTGATACGGTTCATGTAACTTATGATCAATACGCACATTCGGCAGCTCTTTACTGGCAAGGTTTGTATGCCCTGCTTTGGTGCCTAACTTTGCTTGCGATAAACGAATACGTGCGTATTTAGCAAATTCACCAAATAGTTCATTAACGCTTTGATAGAGCTTTACAGGTTCAAGTAAAGGCCTGAGCGGATCAACACGGCGGTTTTCATAGCGTACATTCACATCATGCCAAAATTGATCAGCTGCATGTTCTATATCGCCAAAATGCATAAACGTCGTATTGCTTGGTAAGTAATCGAAAATAGTTGCCAGTCCATCAAAAAACAGTGGCATGTAATATTCGATACCCGCAGGCCAGGTTCCTTTGGTAACCTGCATATAAATTGAGTCTTGCTCAGAGCTTGCGCCAAAATGTTCACGATAATTAATACGAAAACGCTCAATGTCAGCATCGTTGGTTGGGAATTCGTGAGCTGGCAGTAACTCAATTTTGTCGACCTTTTCATCTGAACGTTGGCTTTCAACATCAAATAAACGAATGCTGTCTAGCTCATCATCAAAAAAGTCTAAACGAAATGGGTGCGGGCTACCCATAGGGTATAGGTCAACGATAGAGCCGCGAATCGCGTATTCACCATGCTCCATCACTTGTTGTACATGTAAATAGCCCGCTTGTTCTAAGTTTTCACGCAGTGTATGAGTATCTAGGGTATCGCCCACTTTAAAGTTAAGGGTTGAACCATAAATAAACGAAGCAGGGGCGGTACGCAGCATTAAGGTTGACACTGGCACGATTAATACACTTTGTTGTTCTTTTTTTAAGGTATTTAACGTGGCTAAGCGCGCCGAAATAATATCTTGATGCGGCGAAAAATGATCATAAGGCAGTGTTTCCCAGTCAGGGAAGACCATGACTGGGTTTTCAGGCAACAGAAATTCGAGTTCAGTTTCAAGGCGTAGGGCACTTGGCGTATCAGGGGTGACAATCACAACCAGCTCGTTGTGTTGTTTTACACCTTCTGCGATGGCGATGCTAAGACCGCTACCGGTAAGTTGCCCCCATTGAATTTTATCTTTTTCAGATTTTACCCAAGGCAATGCTGCCCATTGCGCAAACGCCATTTACTACTCCTTTAAACTGTTTTTACTGCTTAGTCTCGATAAATCTTGGTTAAGTCCTGATAGTGATCGATACGACGATCACGAAGGTATGGCCAAATTCGACGTATGTTTTCACTACGTGCTTGGTCTAATTCAACAACGAGTAATTGCTCATCGCTGTTGTTCGCTTCAGCTAAAATTTCACCTTGAGGACCCGCAATAAACGAGTTACCCCAGAACTGAATACCTTCACTTTGAGTGCTTGGATCACTTTCGTGGCCAACACGGTTACAGCTGATCAACGGTACGCCATTGGCAACTGCATGAGCGCGTTGTGAAATAACCCAGGCGTCTTTTTGACGTGTTTGCTCGTCTTTTTCATCACGCGGGTCCCAACCAATGGCTGTAGGGTAAATTAAAATTTCAGCACCGGCCATGGCCATTAAGCGTGCAGCCTCTGGGAACCACTGATCCCAACACACTAATACGCCTAGTTTACCAACAGAGGTTTGAATAGGCTCGAAACCTAAATCACCCGGTGTGAAGTAAAACTTCTCGTAAAAACCTGGGTCATCAGGAATATGCATTTTACGGTATTTACCGGCAATGCTGCCGTCAGTTTCAAGTACCACAGCAGTATTGTGATAAAGACCTGTAGCACGCTTTTCGAATAATGATGACACGATCACCACATTGAGTTCTTTGGCAAGTGCACCTAAGATGTCTGTGCTTGGGCCCGGAATGGTTTCTGCTAAATCAAAAACATCTACATCTTCGGTTTGGCAAAAATATAAACTGCGGTGTAGCTCTTGTAGAACAATAAGCTTAGCGCCTTGGCTTGCTGCATCACGAATACCAGCAATTGATTTTGCCATATTGTCTTGAGCATTATCGGTGTTTGATTGCTGAACAAGAGCAACCTTTAAATGCGTTGGTTTAGTCATTGTTTGTTCCTGCTAAAAAGCCGCGCGGTAATTGCATTGTAATACAGTGTAAGCTGCCAAATTGGTGAATAATTGGCACACAATTAATACCCACCACAGTGTGATCTGGGTATGCTTTGGCAACCTGACCAAGCGCCAGTTGGTCGTTTTCGTCACCATAAATTGGCACTAAAACGGTTTTATTGATAATTAAATAATTAGCATATGTGGCAGGGAGTCTGTCACCATCTTCATTGAACACTGCTTTTGGCCAAGGTAAGGCAATCAGCGTGTAGTTTTCACCTTCTGCTGTTTTAAATGATTGCAGTTGTTTTTCCATTGCATCAAGGGCAGCAAAGTGCTCATCATTTTTATCGTCGCACTGAACATAAACAAGGGTGTTGTTTGGTGCAAAACGTACCAGCGTATCAATATGGCTGTCGGTATCATCACCTGCAAGATAGCCGTGATCAACCCAAAGGAAAGACGTAGCACCCAGTTGCTCAATCAGCGTCTTTTCTATATCCGCTTTTGTAAGTTCTGGGTTACGATTTGGGTTTAATAAACATTCGCTGGTTGTGAGTAGCACGCCGTGTTCATTAATTTCAACGCCGCCGCCTTCAAGAACCAGCTCACTTTGCTGATAAGCATTTTTAGGATTAGCGATTTGCTTTACAAGCACTTGATTAATTTGGTTATCGAGATCACTTGCAAATTTATTGCCCCAGCCATTAAAAATAAAATCCATCACTTTTAATTGCGTTGCGTCATCAATATTCGCGCAGGTCAATGGGCCATGGTCACGTGCCCAGGTATCGTTACACGGTGTCACCACAAAGTGAATGCGATTAGCATCAACCTCTGTATTTGCAAGTAAAGCTGCAATATGTGTTTTTAGGGCATTATCATGGGCCACGATAACAACATCTTGTTGTTGGCTAATTGCTTGGCAAAGCGCTACATACACAGGCTCAACAGCTGTTAAATTTGCTGCCCAATCCGTGTCTTGATGAGGCCAAGTGAGCATTACGGCATCTTGCTCAGCCCATTCAGGTAAAAGTCTAAATTTCATGAAGGTAATAAACAAACTAAGGTGGGGCTAGTTTAGCATTTTAGCCATAGATGTCAGCTTTTTGTGCGCGATTAAGCGCGATTTTTAATTGTCTTGCTGATTGTTTTCTTGCTGACGTTTTTTTAGTTGACGTGTTTGTGCGTGTAAGGCAGCCCTTACGACTAAATCTTGGTCAGCATCACGAATGGCAGTAAACAATAAGGTATATTGATATTTATCATCATCGCATTTTTCAATGGCCACTAATTCGGTATAGCAATAAATAGCCGATGCTTCGTGTTGTAAGAATAACTTAGTGCGAAATGTTTGCCCTAATTCATATACATCAGTTGAGGTCAATTTTACGCCACCGCCGCCATAACTATCGCAATAGTTTGCGTTATCGTCAGGCTGCTCTGAAGCTAAGATATGACTCATGATTAAATCGATTTTACGAGACTGCGCCTGTAAAAACGCTGCCAATTCCTGTGCAACATCACCTAGATTACGCAGTGGTCGTAAGCTTGTTTGTTCAAGTTCGTTTACTTCGTTGGCAAGTTTAAATAGAGCAGGGATATCCGCTTCGAGTTCAGCATTGGTTTTTGGCACAGCACTTGATTCAACCGCATATAAATTGACACGGTTGCTCTCGTTGATTTGAAAAAACTGTTCAAATTCGGCTAATTTTTGATTATTCATGCTGTACTCCACACATCTTTCCTTAATACTAGCGTTGGAAGCTGTAAATTGCTAGTAATCCAATAATCAAAAAAAGGGCAAACTCATTGTTTGCCCTTCATTTTTTACAGATTACCCTCTTGGGTTTTGACATGTTCTTGTTGATGATGTTCTGCTATCTCATCAGCAAGTTCATGTCTTGAGCGTTTTTCAGTTAACTTACGCGCCGTTAACCAATAAAAGAATAAAGGCACAAAGAATACCGCAAGGAATGTGGCGGCCATCATTCCGCCCATAACACCCGTACCAACACTGTGACGTGCCCCCGCGCCTGCACCAGTGCTCAGTACTAAAGGCACTACGCCTAAAATGAAAGCAAGCGAAGTCATAATGATTGGTCTAAAACGTAAACGAGCAGCCTCAAGTGCAGCAGTACTTGCGCTCCAGCCTTGTTGATGTTTCATCAAGGCGTATTCAACGATAAGAATCGCGTTTTTACTGGCAAGACCAAGTAGTGTTACCAGACCAATTTGGAAGTACACATCGTTTGTCATGCCAACAACCCAAACCGCTATAAGCGCACCAAAGGTACCAAATGGCAGGGCAAGCATAACTGAAAATGGTAATGACCAACGTTCATATAGCGCTGCTAAAATCAAAAATACCATGATCACAGCAAGGCCTAAGGCAATTCCTGTGGTACCAGAACTGCGTTTTTCTTGGAATGCAGAGCCTGTCCATTCGTAGGTCATATTAGGGGGTAACACGGCTTGTGCAATTCGTTCAACTTCAGCAATGGCTTGGCCTGAGCTGTAACCTGGCGCTGCATTACCCATCAGTTTAACAGCTGGTAAGTTGTTGTAGCGGTTAAGATTTTCTGGGCCACGGCTATACTCAATGGTGGTGAATGCTGAAAGCGGTACCATAGTACCTTGGTTGTTTTTAACATAGATACGGCCAATGTCATCAGGCTTCATTCTAAATTCGGGTTCAGCAGACATTAGCACTTGCCATGCTCTACCAAATTTATTGAAGTCGTTAACGTAATAAGTCCCTAAGTTACCCGCAAGGGCATTAAATGCAGCATCTATCTCAACACCCATGGCACGCGCTTGTTCACGATCAATATCCACTTTTAATTGTGGGGCATCTGGTCGCCAGAGTGTTTGCAGACCACTGATGATAGGGCTCTTTTGCGCTTCGGCTGTCATTAACTGCATGGCTTGCTGTAGCTTATCAGGGTCACTATCACCTTTGTTTTGAATGTAAAACTCAAAACCACCGGTATTACCTAAACCAAAAATAGCCGGAGGATTAAAGGCAAGCACCAGCGCCTCCTTAATACCTGCTGTTTTCATGAAGAGCTCTTGCACCAATGCTTTGGTATCAACTTCGCGTTCATCCCAATGCTTTTGGGTCACGAATAAGGTCGCAGCACTATTTTTGTAGCCACCACCAATAAAGTCAAAACCGGTAAACGCCACCACGTTCTCGTTAGCAGGGTTTGACTGCACGGCTTTTACAACTTGTTGCGTTACTTGTTCGGTGCGCTCAAGTGATGAACCGTCAGGTAAGAAAATCGCAGAGATGTAATAACCTTGGTCTTCATCAGGCACTAATGAACCAGGCGTATTTTGCCAAAGGCCTATAGTTGCAACAATCATCCCAGTCATAAGAATTAAACCGAGTAAACCGCGTCGAATCATAAAGCCAACGGCACCTACATATCGCCCTGTGATTTTTGTAAAAGTAGCATTAAACCATAAGAAGAAGCGGGCTGTTTGCTTATGCTCTTGCTTCAAAATAAGCACACAAAGAGCAGGTGTCATTGTTAAGGCGACCACACCCGATAAACTTACAGCAATCGAAATGGTAATAGCGAACTGGCGGAATAATTCACCAGTTAAGCCACCTAAAAATGCGATAGGCACAAACACTGAACACAGTACTAGAACAATCGCCACAACAGGGCCGCTAACTTCACCCATGGCCTTAACTGCGGCGTCTCGTGCACCTAGTCCTTCTTCGTGCATGATACGCTCAACGTTTTCAAGTACAACGATAGCATCATCAACAACGATACCGATTGACAGCACCATGCCGAATAAGGTTAACGAGTTAATTGAGTAACCCAGCATGTACATACCCGCAAACGTGCCCAGTAGTGATACGGGGACTGCGAGAGTTGGAATAAGTGTTGCGCGCCAGTTTTGTAAGAATAAATACACTACTAAGAATACCAATACCATGGCTTCAAGCAGTGTTTTTACTACTTCACGAATCGATACTTCAACAAAGCGGGTTGTGTCATATGAGGTTAAATGAGCAAGTCCGATAGGGAACTGACTTTTCATTTCTTCAATAACACTGTTTACTTCTTCAGCAACATCTAGGGCATTGGCGCCTGGTTGTAAGAAGATACCTAATAGTACCGCTTCTTTACCGTTTATTGTGCCTTTAAAGTTATAGTCTTTTGAACCCAGCTCAATGCGTGCTACGTCTTTTAATCTTAAGCTACTGCCATCAAGATTTGAGCGAATAATAATATTTTCAAATTGCTCAGGCTCTGACAAACGGCCTTGTGCGGTCACACTGTAAACCAGTTCTTGAGGAGATTTAGACGTTGGTGTCGCACCAATTTTACCGGCAGCATATTGTGAGTTTTGCACACGAATGGCGGCTGAGATTTCTTCAACAGTGACACCGAGCTGGCTCATAACATCTGGACGTAACCAAATACGCATGGCGTAATCTTTGGCACCAAATATTTGCACACTCGTAGTGCCTGGAATACGTTTAATACGATCCAGCACATTCATAGTGACATAGTTTGATGTCCACAAACTTGAGCGAGAACCATCAGGTGAATAAAAAGCGTGCACCTGTAAAAAGCTAGAAGAGCCTTTTTGTACCACCACACCTTGGCGGCGTGTTTCTTCTGGTAAGCGTGCTTCGACCTGCTTAACACGGTTATTAACATTGACTGCGGCCTGATCGACATCAGTGCCAATTTCAAATGTTACTTCGATTGTGGTCGAACCCGAGCTAGTTGAAGTAGACGACATATACATCATGCCCTCAACACCAGTTATTGCATTTTCGATCGGCGCTGCCACTGTTTGTTCGAGTACCTCGGCAGATGCACCTGGATAGGAAGCTGTCACTTGCACTACAGGAGGCGCTATTTCAGGGTACTGAGCAATAGGTAAACTGCGCATCGCAGCAAGGCCCGCAAGCACAATAACAATCGATATAACAAACGCGAAAATCGGTCTGTCTATAAAATAACGAGAAAACATAAGACTCCCTGTGCTTATTCTGCGTGGCTTGAGTTAGCGGCTGGTTTGCCAACATTGACTGGCATACCTGGGAAGAAAATACGCGCCATGCCATCAACAATCACTTGGTTGCCTTCTTTTAAACCACTGCGAATTAACCAAAAGTTTTGGAATTGTTCATTGTTTGGTTTTTTTATCCATTCACCCACTTCAACAGGCGCAGGTAGTGCTACATCCATACCTTGTTCATTTTTACTCACAACATAAACAAACTTGCCTGTGCCGTTATCGAGTACGGCGCGCTGTGGTACGATGATGGCATTTTTGCGTACCGCGCCAGTTAGCTCAATTCGGACAAATTGGCCAGGTCGTAACTGAAAATCAGGATTTGGGATCACAGCTTGAAACTCGCTGGTGCCGGTGTTCGGATTGATACGCACATCAGAGAAGTTCACTTCGCCAGTTTTAGCGTACAAAGAACCATCTTGAAGTTTTATTTGCGTTCTCCAGTGGCCTTGCTCTGGTAACGTTAGTGAGCCATTTTTAACATCTTGACGCATTTGTAGTTGTTCGCGCTCTGACAAACCAAACCGAATACGTATAGGGTCAAACTGGGTCATTTGCGTGAGTAAAACGTCAGGGCCTGAAACAAACGTACCTTCAGAAACAAATTCACGTCCCATTACACCCGCAACAGGGGCTTTTACTTGGGCATATTCAAGATTTAATTGTGCTTCTTTTAGCGCAACCTTGGCCGCTGCGAGGTTTGTTTTGGCAATATCATTAGCTGAGCTCGCGTTATCATAATCGCGTTGTGAAACTGACTTCTCTGCACGAAGTTTTCCTAAACGTTTAACGTCTCGTTCAGTTTGTACCAGCGATGCCTTGGCACCATCAAGAGCCGCCTGGGCACGATCAACAGCTAGCTGGTATGGTTCAAGATCAATAGTAAATAGTGATTGACCTTGTTCGACACGCTGACCTTCTTCAAAATTACGTGATTCTAGAATACCCGCTACACGCGCTCGAACTTCAACTTCTTTAGAGCCAGATAGGGTTGCTGGTAATTCAATCGTGAATGGTGCATCTTCTGTTTTTATGGTCATTGTAGCAACAGCAGCAGGATGCATTTGCTCTTGTGGTTTAGGGGCCTCGGAACAGCCTTGCAATACAAGTGGTGCAGCGATCAAAAATAGTAAAGATAATGATAATTTGGCAGGTGCGAAAGACAGACGCATGTTTACTCCACAGTCCAATTGTTAAGTATAGTAAGCATAGTCGATAGCCCACAAGTCATGAAAAGGCGAACCATGCTAGGATTAAGCGCAATCAGTGTATACCTAAAACTTTTAAAGGTACACCATTTAGTTTACTTTTTGGTTTGTTTTTTAGACTAAATAATGAATGCTCTGTACATAAAAATTACTGAGTTTTGTGCGAAGTGAACAATAAAAAGTATGAAGACTACCGTTTGTAGTCTTCTAAGGGTTTAATTAACGATTAAGTAGTAAAGCGAGCTCTTTTATATCATTAACAATGTAGTCAGGTTTTGTCGCTAGTGGATACAGCGCTTTACCGGGTCTTGCAACAAAGGCTGTTTGCATACCTGCGGCCTTTGCACCGGCAACATCCCAACCGTGAGCGGCTACCATCAGTGCCTCATGGGGTGCTACATTAAGTTGTTTAAGTAGCCACTGATATGAGCGAAGATCGGGCTTATATACCTTGATATCTTCAACACTGTATCGGTCACTAAAAAATTTCGTCAAATCAGCGTGTTTAAATTGCGCTGCTACCCCTTTATTTGATGAATTAGTAAAGCTTACTAACTTAAAGCCTTTATCATTAAGTTGAGCAAGTCCGTGCTTTACATCTGGGTGTGCTGGAAGAGATAAAAGCGGTGGTACAATCGCTTGTTTTGCCTGCTCTTTAGTAATATTAATTTGATGGTTACTTGCCACCATCATCAATGCTGCGACACCAATTTCACCAAAATCATGGTAGTCATTCGTCACGGTGCTAACTAATGAGTGATGTAACATGGTCGAAAACCAAAGAGGCAATAGTTGTGTTTGTCCGTTAAGTGCTTCCCCGACAGAGTCCCTCATTTGTTCAAGGTCAAGCAAGGTTTCGTTAACATCAAATACAATTACTTTTGGGGTTTCAAGGTGTTGACTATTTGCCATAGCTTCACTCCCAATTAAGGTGCTAAATATTAATATACAAGCACCTAATAATTTAGTTGATAGACTGACATTACGCATCCTGCAACCCTTTTGCCGCATTTAATACCTCACTTGGCTCTGCACGTAGCGTATAGTCTTCTTTAGCAAATACATATTGAACAGTACGGTCTTTATCAATAACGTAGGTTGCAGGAAGAGGAAGCTCGTAACTGTTATCCCCATTTGCACTAGGAATATCCAAGCCCAGCTCTTGATAGACTGGAATTAAGCGTTCATCTAATGTGAACACTAATCCACATGCTTTTGCTAGTGTATTTTCAACATCTGATAAGACCGTAAAGGCTAATTCATTCTGTTGTTCAGTGGATAACGAGTGATCAGGTAACTGTGGTGAAACTGCTACTAGTTGAACATGGTGTTTAGCAAACTCGTCCTTAAGTGCATTTAGCGCACGTAATTCTAAGTTACAGTATGGGCACCAACCGCCACGGTAAAAGCTAAGCACCAGAGGTCCTTTGTCTAATAACTGCGAGAGTGTCACGGTTTCACCATGACTATTTGGCAAGCTAAAGTCAGGAAATACTGCGCCTACTGGTAATGCATGTTGATTTAACTGCTCAGCGATCAGTTTGTCGGTGGTAATGTCCATTAAGTTTAAGATATCGCTTGGGACATTTGCTTTTTTCTGTACTTCGAATGCGTCAATTTGGCTTTTTAAAGACATAGTGTGGCTCCAGACCATTAGGGTAAAAAATGCAGTATAGTGTTTTATTTTTTTATATATACTAGGCAAAAGTGAAAGCTAAATTCGAAAATGTTGAACTGAAAATATGTATAGCCTATCCGATTTAGAAACATTTATAGCGATTGTTGAGAACCAAGGGGTCGTGGCGGCTGCAAAAGCACAAGGTTTATCGCCAGCAACAGTGAGCCACCGTTTAAGTAAGCTTGAAAAGGCACTTTCAACCGTGCTTATTTTTCGGGATAGCCGACGGATTAGGTTATCACCAGCAGGAGACGTCTTTTACCAACGCGCAAGCGCAATTTTGGAAGCGTTGTATGATGCTGAGCATCAAATAGGTGCAAGAGGGTCGGCAATATCAGGGTTATTACGTGTCACCATGCCGCCATGGGTCTTTTCTAAATTTGTTATGCCTGAGCTTAATCAGTTTGAGCAACAATACCCTGATTTAAAACTGGATTTTATGATTACAGATCATTTTGTGAATGTAGTGGATGACGCACAAGATGTGGCGATTAGGGTAGGACAGTTAGTTGACTCTAATTTATTATCTCGAAAACTTGCTGTTAACTCGCGTATTCTATGTGCTGCACCAAGCTACATTGAAAAATATGGTATGCCAAAGTCAGTGGCTGATTTGGTTGATCATTACTGGGTGTGTTTACCGTGGCAACGCCAACTTAAGCTCATCGAGAATAATCAAGTCACTCATCACAATGCGCGTACTCGATTTACTATTTCAAACTCAGATAACATGACTCAAGCAGCGATTGCAGGGCATGGTATCACCATCAAATCACACATTGCTATTCAGGATGAACTCAGCAAAGGAGAGTTAATTGAAATATTACCCAATTGCTTAGCTGATGCAGATGCGCCAGTCTGGTTTTTAAAACCTCAAAACAGTTTAGTCACTCGAAAAACAGAGATATTTTATAATTTCATGAAAAGTTTATTTACTTAGAGAACAGAAAATTAACAAATTGTCTTGTAATTAAAATGAAATCTCGTACCCTTAGTTCTAAAATAACAAGTGCGAGTTACGGATGACGGAACAGACAGGAATTATTACCGCATTTACTGATATATCAAGCAAACTCAGACGATTTGTTGCACGTATTGTCAGCCCTGATGACGTTGAAGATATAATTCAAGAAACGTTTATTAAAAGTTACGAGGCTGATCTTAAGCAAAATATTGAATATACCCACAGTTATATGCTTAAAACTGCTAAGCACTTAGCATTAAATCACGTTGCGAAATGGGATAATAAATACAAAGAGTCCCTTGATGAGCATCAACAAGTCACCAATCAGATGCGCTCAATGGCACTTGAAGATGAAGTCACCTCAAAAGAGCGGTTTTTATTTTTTTGTCGCGTGACTAACGAATTGAGCCCTCAAGTTAAAAAGTGTTTTATTTTAAAAAAGGTCTATGGTCTAAGCCAAAAGGAAATCGCAATTAAAATGAAGTTGAGCGAAAGTACAGTTGAAAAGCACATCGCCAAAGGGCTCTTGCATGCATTGCATGCTATGAAAGCACATGACACTCAGCAACTAAATCAATTAAATACCACTGATGTAACCGCCAAAGAGGTGAATAAATGAGTAATGTTCATCCTTTTTCGTCGAAAGATATGATTCAAGCTCAGGCGAGTCGTTGGGTAAGCGCAATTGACAGAGGCTTATCTGATAAAGAGGTGCATGAGTTACAGCAATGGGCAAAACAAAGCAGTGCCCATCAAGATGCGTTATTTGAACTCGCTCAACTTTGGGATGAAATGAGTGTGCTCAATGAGCTAAGTAGCCTTTTTCCTGAAAAAACTCAACATAAACAACCTGTGGTTTTTGGCTTGGCAACCGCGGCAAGTTTTCTAGTTGTGATGTTACTGGGTTGTGTTTTACTGATTTACTCAAGTTATTGGCAATCAGCTGAAGACGACCATGCGAAATTTACAAAGATTTATCGAACCAAAGTCGGTGAGCAGGCAACCTATGTCTTGCCAGACAGCACGATTGTTCAGCTTAACACCAATACAAAGTTAGAAGTGGTGTACACGGGCGACCGTCGTCAACTTATATTGAATCGAGGCGAGGGGCGTTTCAATGTTGCCAAGGATGCGAGCAGACCTTTTACAGTCATTGCCGGGGATAAGTCTTTTACAGCCCTTGGCACCGTGTTTAATGTTCAACGCAATACCTCATCAGATCTTGAGTTGGTAGTCACAGAGGGCAAAGTAATGATAGCTGAGCCACACACGCTTGTTGATGCAAATGACTTTGAGCATTTAAAAGATGCTTCAAACGAGAGTCTGTCGATAAAAAAACTCCATGCGAACGTGGTTGTCTCGGGTGAAAAAGCGCTTATAAAACACAGTAAAACCGAGCCTGTTAAACAACTGTCGATGGATGATGTACAACGAGATTTAGCATGGCAGCATGGTATGATTATTTTTAATGGTGAGCCTTTAGGTGAAGCGCTACAAGAGGTTAGTCGCTACACAGCTACCCGTTTTGAATTGACTGATCCTGATTTAACTTCTTTAAAAGTTGCGGGCGTTTTCAAGGCTGGCGATATAAAAGGATTACTTGAGTCGTTGCACGCTAATTTAGCGGTTAAACATCAACGCTTAGGCGAGCATCGTGTTAGTTTAAGTTTTGAAAGTAAAAGCTAATTTCCCTCATGAAAAAAAATGATTTTCACGTTGTTAATGTTAATCACAAAAAATTAAATAAAAAAAGTTAAATTTACATAGTGGATTTTTCTTTCTGAACTGTTTGATTAAGTTGCGCAGTAAACAATTGCATTTATTTCCAGCGTCGATGGCTGTCTACGGCTTATGTATGGGGCAGCCAGCCATTGCTGCTGAAAAGCAAATGCTGCAATTTGATATTAAAGCGCAACGAGCAGATTTAGCCTTGATTGAATTCGCTAAGCAAACAGACCAAACGGTTATTTTCTCTTTTGAGCTTGCTAAGCAATATCAAGCACAGTCGGTGTTTGGTTTTTATACCAAGCTAGATGCACTTGAGACCATGCTTCAAGGTACAAAGCTCGATGCGGTTGTTGATCAAACTGGTTTACTGAGTATAAAACTCAAACAAATCAATAGGAAAGATAACAACATGAAAAACCTTTCAGGGGTCAGTGCTGCAGTCGTGCCGTTACTACTTGCAAGCAATAATCAGGCATTTGCAGCAGAACAAGCTGCAGAAGAAAATATCGAGAAAATCGCTGTTGTTGGTAGTCGTGTAGCAGGGCGCTCAGTTGAGGATTTACCGGTACCCGTTGATATTTTAAGTGCGGAGGCACTTGAAAATACAGGACAAACAGAAGTGGGCCGTATGCTTCAAGCTATCGCCCCTTCTTTTAACTTTTCCAGCTCGTCTATCAGTGATGGTACTGATGCGCTGCGTCCGGCAACACTACGTGGTTTAGGGCCCGACCAAACTTTAGTGCTTATCAATGGTAAGCGTCGTCACCAAGCGAGTATCATCCACATTAATACGTCAGTAGGTCGTGGTACGGCGGGTACTGACATGAATGCTATTCCTGCGGCATCAATTAAGCGCATTGAAGTTTTACGTGATGGTGCGGCTGCACAATATGGTTCAGATGCGATTGCCGGTGTTATCAATATCGTGTTAAAAGATGCTGAAGAAGGCGGTAAAGCAGCCATTAATTATGGCGAATACTCAGAGGGTGATGGCGAAACTGTTAATATTGATTTTAACAAAGGTTTTGCCTTGGGTGATGATGGTTATTTAAATACCACAATTAACTACCGTGATCGCGCCCCAACGAACCGTGCTGGCCTTCATGGCTCATGTCAATTTTATGGTTGTACGGAGCTTGATGACGGCACTTTACTTGCTGGTGACCCACGCGAACTCACAGCACCGCGTGACACATTTAGAATTGGTGATGCTGATTCTCAGCAATTTGCGCTAACCGTTAATACTGGTTATGAACTTGCTGGTGGTGAGCTGTATGGTTTTATCACTTATTCAAACCGTGAAAATGAATCAGCGGCATTTTTCCGCCACAACGCCAATGCGACTGGTAACCCTGTATTGCAAGACGGTGATGCAACAATCCCGATGGGTTTCTTGCCGAAAATTAATACTGTTATTGATGACGTGTCTTATAACGTAGGTTTTAAAAAGTCGTTCGATAATGGCTCAAGCATTGACTTATCTTACACCTATGGTGAAAACAGCATTGATTACACCACAAGTGACACAATTAATGGTTCGTACGCAAACTTACTTCGTTATGAGCAAGGTTTATCAGCAGATGAAATTCGTGCCACCATCCCGCGTTCAGCGTTTGCATATGGCCTAGAATTATCTCTACAAACACTTAATCTCGATTACACAAAAGATTACGATAATTTTTCATTAGCATTGGGTGCTGAAATCCGCACAGATGAATTCCGCATCTTAGAGGGCAGTGAATATGCTTATCGTGATTACGACACCGTTGATGGTGTAAGCATTTATTCAGGCCTCAGCGGCGGTGTAGGTAGTGAAGATGCAGCCAGTGGTACACAAGGCTTTGGTGGTTCTGATCCTGCGTCATCTGTGGATGAATCACGTGATGTGATCTCATTTTATGCGGATGCTGAAACTTACGTGATCGATGATGTTATTATCTCAGGCGCGCTTCGTTACGATAACTACAAAGGCTTTGGCGACACTGTTAACTTTAAGCTAGCGGCTAATTGGTCGATTACTGAAGACGTCTCTTTACGCGGTGCATTGAGTACAGGTTTTAGAGCACCGTCTATGCAACAGCTTTACTTTAATAACATAAGTACACAGTTTGTTGTTGGCGATGATGGCAGCTTAGTGGCTGAACAAGTGGGTACTTTTAGAAACGACAGTACACTCGCGCAATCTATTGGTATTCCTAAGTTAAAAGAAGAAAAATCGCAAAACCGTAGTTTAGGTATTGTGTATAACGTGACTGACAATATCAACGTAACCATTGACTACTATTCGATTGATATTGATGACCGTATCGTTATTTCTAACCGTTTAGGCAAAGGTTTATCAGATACACTTGATGCTGCACTTGTCAGCTCTGGCGCAGGGGCTGGTCAGTTTTTCTTAAATGGTGCGGACACAGAAACAGAAGGTGTTGATTTAGTTGCCACATGGAACACTGAAGGCCTTGGCGGCACGCTCGATTTCACTTTTGCTGCTAACTTCACCAAAACAGATGTGGTTGATTTATTTACGCCATCAGGCAGTGGTCTTGAAACGATTCCTGTTGAAGACGTGTTTTCTGCTCAAGAAACGTCAATCATCGAAGAGTGGCAGCCAGAAGATCGCATTAACTTAAGTGCACTTTACCGACTTGAAGACTGGACAGTAAACTTATCACTGAATCGCTATGGTGAGTACACTGTGGAAGACGGTGGACGTCAAACATACGGTGCTGAAATCTTAACGGATGTGAAAGTGAGTTACTTCTTTGATGAAAACTTATCGTTTAACATTGGTGCTAATAACCTATTTGATGTTTATCCAGATAAGAACACCATTGGTAATTCGCGCTCGGGTACGATAGTTGATGCAAACGGCAACACAATAGTGTCAAGCCCTGGTGTATTCACTTACTCTCGTCGCTCAGCACCATTTGGTTTTAACGGTGCATACTACTACGTAGGTGCAGAGTACAAGTTCTAAACTCTCTTTAAATTCCTTTATTATTATAAACTTGCAAAGGGCCGTTAGGCCCTTTTTTAGTTATAAAGACGTGCCTATAGAGATTGGAACATCTTGATATTGTTTTATTTTATCAAGCAAGGTGACCAAAGTTTTGTGACTACTTTGCTCACTTGCTGTTACTTGCACATTTGTCATTTCAAATTGTGCGGTAAATAACGCGAGGTTAGCTATTATCTGCTCTGGTGTTATAAGCCGGTTTGCAAAGTAAATACTATCATTCTCAGTGATAGTGAATTGCGCTTGTTTTTTCGGGTTATCAAGAGTTGGTTTTGCCAAAGGGCGATTAATTTCAATAGCGCGCTCTTTAACAAACGAGGTTGTTACGATAAAAAATATAAGCAAGATAAACACAATATCGAGCATGGGGGTCATATCTACATCAGCGTTTGCAGTGGTTTTTTTATGTTGTTTCACCATAATTAGGTCCTTGTTGTTTTTGGCCAAGACACAAAATTTATGATTAAGTGCACTAGCCACAGTCGTGTTATGAACACGGATTATTTTTAAATTGCTGGGCGCCACAGCAGTTTTCGGATCCTAAATTTAAAGTTAGCAGCTTTTAAAAATACGGTAGTTAAATAATTATTCTAAGTTTATTAAATGTTTGTAGCGTTTTTGTTGGTGGAGTTTTTTTTATTCACTTTAATGAAATCATAATAAGCTTTGTTAGGTCATCTCGATGTAACTAAGTTAAAAGGATGGATAAATGCTAAAAATTAAGTCTTTGGTTTGTGCTGTATGTCTTGTTTTACCCGCAGCAAGTTTTGCTGAGCAATCAGTAAATGGGCAAGATTTCATAAATTTATTTGAGAAGCTCTCGGGTAAGCAGCCAGGTATCAGAAAAGGTCACGCCAAAGGTGTGTGCGCTGTCGGCACATTTACACCTAATCAAGCAGCAAAACAGTATTCAATCAGCCCTTTATTTAATGCGCCGTCTCAAGCCAATATCCGTTTTTCTATGGGCGGTGGAAACCCTCACGCTGATGAAACATCACGTTCACCACGTGGTATGGGGGTGCAGTTTGTTTTAGAAAATGGCGATGTGCACAATATTGCAGGGCTTACCACGCCTGTTTTTGCAGGTAACAGCCCTGAAGCATTTTTTGGTTTGCTAAGCACTTTATTACCTGACGAAAAAACGGGTCAAATCGATTTTGCAAAAGTGAAAGCATACAGGCAACAACACCCGAGTACCTTAGGGCAATTTAATTGGCTACAAAGCCATAATCCGCCTGAATCGTATGTATCTTCGCGTTATTTTGGTGTGCATACCTTTTACATGGTTGATGAAAAGGGCGCTAAGCATGCCTTTAGATGGACTATGGTGCCAGAAGAGCCAGAACAAGTGCTAACAGAGGAGCAAATGAAAACATTACCCAAGTCATTTCTGGCTAAGCGGCTTGAAAAGGATTTAGCGAAAGGGAAGGTTCATTATCGTTTTCAAGCAGAGTTAGCCGAGCCAGGTGATGTATTAACGGATCCCTCAGTTCGTTGGCCCGCTGAACGCACAACAATTAATTTAGGAAAGCTTACGATAGAATCTACGGGCGAATCAGGTTGTGACCTCACTAATTATGACCCAAACCTATTGTCTGAAGGCTTTATGCCAAGTGATGACAAAGTACTTAAGTTACGCTCAACAGCCTACGCTATTTCATTTGCTAAGCGTTTAACGGGGCAATAAATAAAACTAAATCGCTTGGAGTTAACATATTAAAGAAAATACATTTTAATTCTACCTGTCAGGTTTGATTAAAAGGAATTAATCAAACCTGAAAGGCGTATATGAGCGAGAAGCAGGCTGTCGGATAAACTCGTTTTTGGACAGAAATGTGTCAGAGTCCCAGCGAGCAACTTAATGTGATTGTTAGACGACTACAGCATTGACCCGCTTACGAAGCTCCTTAATGTAAAAATTACCTCGTTTACACGCAGTCTCTAACTGTTCTTCTGAATATACTTCTTCTATTACTCTAACGCCGGATTTTCTTTTTGCTGTAATTTTTTTCCTCTGGGCACCAGGTTGATTTATTCCATTTGGGGAATGCATCCAAATGGAATGTGCCAAATCATTTCTTATTTTTTCGAAATCGTCGATTTTGCCTAGTGCGAATTTGAACTCACGAAATGTTTCGCTATCTCGATCACTAAATTTAAGCATGGAAGAAGAAACAAGAGCAACTAACTGACGATAAGATAATTCAGCGGTGAGAATCTGAAGACGTTCATTGTCAAGTTTTAAAAGCTGCCCAACACATATTTGTAGTTCATATTCAATGACACTTTGCTGCACCATTATCGAAGCGTAAAGCTCTAGAAACCTTGAAGATATCGCAGAACTTATTGCATGTAATGACCAATCTGGTTCATCAATCATCAGTGTTTCCCTTGTCGTCTAACGCCCCATTCAGGGGCTTTTAATTGTTGGCTAAAATAACGAACGCAGTGAGGAAAGCTAACGGTTAAAAAGTCCCGCACTACAATGGCTTATTAGTTACCTTTCGCAAATTGCCAAAAATCTCTGTTTGCGTATAAAACCCAATTTAAACTTTTTGGAACCATATAGAAATAAAGAATATCAGTAGTAGTTTGAAAGGCATCAAAGTTAGCCCAGCTCAAAGCGATACTTTCATTTAGTCTTTTAGTTAAACCTGAACCTTTATATATACGTTCAAAGGACTCAAATACAAACACTGTATCATTACTTTGATATTCATGCGTATCTGAGAAAATTTGATTAAATTGTTCTTTAGATAACCAAGGCTTCAATTCGGAATTGATGCCCTTATTAACTATCCAAGAATCCGAAATGACCTTTAACTCTTGATCATTTTCAGTTTTGATGAACGATTTTAAATCATCAAAATTCAACTCGTACTCCCTAAGCAACTAACAATTTTATAGTGCGTGCGTCGCGCATCTTTCTGCCAATGTCACGCTCATGTATTAATAAATCTATTAGTAACAAATAACGTAATGCATTGCCAATTCTAATTTTTTATTGGTACTAAAGATATTCAGAAAAAATGCGCTCGTCGCTCATTTTCTTGAATATGTGCGCATACTACACAGGATGGAAATCAATTAACTATTATTTTAAGCCAAACTCAATATCTGGTTATTTTTCAAAACAGCCCTTTAGAGCATTTACATTAACTCGTTTAGGGGCATAAACGAGTCATGCTAAATGGTCCGTTATTTGGACTTAGTTGAACTTCGGGAAATAGTGAACTAGAGATGGTGAATTAGTTCTTAGTTGTCTTTCAAATGATACCCAAATCTAATGGTTAAATTTTCAGATAAAATACGAACCACTCCATCTAAATAGATAAAAGCCCAGCTGAACTGGGCTTTGATTAGTTAGCAAGTTAGTGTTTTTTAAGCTTACTCATTTCAGCGTGACAGCTTTGAATAGTTAGCAGTGTTTTTGATAACGCTGCTTCACAGTCGTGTGGCTGAGGCTTGTCGAGTGCGTGCTTAATTTCAGCAAGTGTTTTGTCTTCAACTTCTTCAAGCTCATCAACGTAGGTTTTATCTTTATCAGCGCCAAGTTTAGTAATTAACGCGGTATAGGCTTTACGTGCTTCTACAGCAAATGCAGAGCCATTTTCGCGTTCACCTGTTTCATTGATGGCGTAAGGTTGTAAGCGCTCTATGCTTACTTTACGAGCATCTATCATGCGTTGAAATAGTGCAATTATGGCTGGATCTTCAACCTTTTCCTGTGCTTTTTCATAAAAATCGATACCACTGTTCATAACTTGAATGATATCTGCAATATGATGAACGTCATGTCCTTGATGTGTTTGCATAATGACCTCTTTAAAATTTAAATTTAATAACTTAAAAACAATGCATATAAATTAGAGCAAGACACGTTCCATAGTCGTTAATTATTTATAAGGCTTTTACTTTCAATGGTTTGTAAAATTATAAAGAGATAAGAAAGGGGCTGATGTGTCCTCGTTAAAGCAAACATCAGCAATAATTACAAATTAATAGGTAAAATGTTACTTAAGCTCATCTGCGACTTCAGCCACTTTTTGACGTAACCATATGTGACTGGCATCACGGTGTAATAAAGGGCTCCAGATCATATCGAGCTCAAATGGAGGAATTGGGAAGGGTGGCTCAAGAATCGTTAAACCAGGGTCATCTAGGTATATATTGGCAGCTTTTGAAGGCAGAGTTGCAACCAGGTTTTGTTCTTTTGCTAAGTGAATGGCTACATGATAATTACGTGTGAAGGTTGCAATATTCCGGTGCTTACCAAAATGAGCAAGTGCTTCATCTACCCAGCCAAGCTTTTGTACATCTTTAGGATCCATACCCACGCCAACACCAAATCCTGTTTTACTTACCCAGATATGGCGGGCTTTTAAATAGCTATCAAGGCTAAAGTCTTCAATAATAGGATTATCGGCTTTTACTAAGCAACAAAAGCTATCTTTCCAAATCTGCTTATAATGAAATGATTGTGGTAAGTTTTCAAAGCGATTTATAGCCATATCAACTTTACCGTTTTCAACATCATGAAAGGTCACATCGCTTGGTGTTAAGATATCTAATGTTGTATCCGGTGCTTCTTCGTGTAATTTACTCAGTAAGCGTGGTGCGAGGGTGCTTGCAGCGTAGTCACTGGCCATGATACGAAAGACTCGCTTACTTTGCGATGCTTCAAATTCGCGGTTAGGGGCAAGCGTTTCTTCTAACGTCATTAAAATGCCGCGGATCACAGGTTGCAGTTCTTTAGCACGTTCAGTTGGAACCATACCTTCACTGGTGCGAACTAAGATAGGATCGTTAAATAAATTGCGAAGACGCTTGAGGCCGTTACTCATTGCTGGCTGAGTTATACTCAGCTGGTTGGCTGCTTTTGTTACATTACACTCCCTAAGCAGCGTATCGAGGTAAACAAGTAAGTTTAAATCTATTTTACTTATATTCATTGCATGTCCTTAGTGTTTACCAATAATGGATAAACCGTTGTCCGGCAGGGTACGGGTAAATATGACTCACCTTGCCTTGTTTTATATTCTTTTGCGCTTGTTGCCAAAACTCTGGGTCTTCAAGCTCTGGATGAGTACTCAGCAAGTATTGCTTATATACAGGGTTTGCCGTGACAAAGGTGCATAATTGTTCAGGGAAAACATCTTGTGGCGCAACTGAGTAGCTTTGCTCATTCGTTAGATAATCATCATATGATTTTGCTTTTGGCAATGCTCTAAAGTTCATATCAGTTAAATACTGAACTTCATCGTAATCGTAAAAAATAACGCGATTGTGTTTACTCACCCCAAAGTTTTTTAAGAGCATGTCACCTGGAAAAATGTTGACGGCAATCATTTCTTTTAGAGCTTGGCCGTACTCTTCAATGGCTTCAAACGCTTGTTGCTCAGTGGCATTCTCAAGGTACATATTAAGGGGCGTCATTCGCCTTTCAATATATAAATGTTTGATAATCAGCCACTCGCCCTCAATAATCATCGAAGAGCCAATTGTTTTATGTAACTCTTCAAGTAATTTACTATCAAAGCGAGCAAGAGGAAATACGACGTTCGAATACTCTATTGTATCTGCCATTCGACCAACGCGGTCATGGCTTTTAACGAGTTGGTAGCGTTTCAATACGGTATCACGGCCAAACGGTTTGCTTTCGCCAAAGGTGTCTTTAATCACTTTGAATACGTAACCAAACGAGGGGAGGGTGAATACCATCATCACCATCCCCGGTGTACCTGGGGCTATAACGAGGTTGTCTTTAGAATGGTTTAAGTGACTTAAAAATTCACGATAGAATTCTGTCTTGCCTTGTTTGTGAAAGCCAATAGCATTGTATAGCTCCGCTAAGGTCTTATTTGGCATAAGTTGGTTTAGAAAGCGAACGAGTGCCGATGGCGCATGGGTTTCAACCATGAAATAAGCACGTGCGAAGCCAAAAATAACTCGCATTTGTGATGACTTGGTCAGTAGCGCATCTAGATACAAGCCTTTGTCTTCATGGTGTAAAACAGCAATAATGAAAGGCTGCACACCACTTTGTGACACCACACGACCAACAATGTAGGCAGCTTTATTACGGTAAAAAGGTGCTTGCAGGATATCAAAACGCATTTGCCACGCTTGATGATGTGTATCGGGTGCTTGTTTATAAAAGGCCTTTACCAATAGGCGGATGTCGCGTTCTAAATCCACAAATGGCGCTTTAAAATCAAATTGGGTGATGATTTTGCGAATAGTCGGTCTTAAGCCATCAACAACAGGAAAATAGCTTCTATACTCAGCCTCAACAGGAAGCGCAGGTGCATCAGCGAGTGTTGCTTCGACGAAAATAAAATCATTGTTAAAGTAGCGACGATGAAATAGTCGACAAAAAACGGAGTTATAAAATGTTTCGGCAAGCTCTGCTTGTGGGTGGAAACTTAAAAAATGTTGATAGATTTGCTTGGTTTCTAACCAGCATGTTTGATCAAGCTCGATGATTTGCTGCTCGTTTAACGATTTTAGTTTTGTAATTGTTTCGTTTACCCGATCATCGTAATGGCTGATCCTGAGTTTGCTAATTTCATTAATCTTTTGCCAATTTTGCTGAGCAAAGGCATAGGGGGCTTTAGCTGTTATTGCTTGAAAAAGTTTATAGTGATTGCGAAAGCCAGATAAAATTAGCTCTGCAATATGTTGTGGTTGCATATAAACCCCTTCTTAAAAACTCAATACACTTATATTAGAGCTTTAACTCTAGCGTGTTAAGAATATGTTATTTAATCATGAAACCCAATAGTTAAACATAACTAATTATATCGCTTTAACTTTTTTTCTAATCCAGCGAGTTTTTTAGTTAACACGTCAACATCTTGTTTGTATTGCTTATTAATTGATTTTAGCTGTTGCTTGATGTCTTTTTCGATTCGCTTTTTGTCTTGATCAGATAATATTCTGTTAAGGCGTTGCTCTTGCTGAAATTGGGCGCGATCACGCTCACGGTCTAAAATGGCAAGCTTGTGTTTATTACTGCGTATTTCAGCCTCAAGGTTACGAACAATTTGCTGGCGCTCTAATTCGTTTAACTGCTTAACAAAGTCTTTCGGTGCTTCAATATTAGGGTCAGTTACATTGATGGTGTGTTTAGTTGCGCGGCTACCGCAAGGTTGTTGGCTAAAAATAGTGCCTTTATCTGTCGTACACTTATAGTATTGAGCTGCAAACTGTTTTGTAGGGTAGATAAAAAACAGAAAACTAAATAAAAAAAGGATTACGGCTTTCATGACATCCATGTCCTCTAAATTAATAGTGTTGAGTAACTATAATTAAGCCGTCATTTTTAGCATATTAAGGGGTAAAGCGTTTTAGTTTTTTTATGCTCTGTACTAAAAATGGAATGTCGAGTCCTTGCTCAATAGCAAAACCCTGTGCGGCCGATATATTTTTAAAGTTGCCATCTGAATCTATTAGTGTGATCCGATCCTTTTTAAATGCAATAAAGACATTTTGAGAATAGTTTACACCTGTGTCGTCATGGCGTTTATACAAATTACTACCCAGCATTGTTTGTTTAGCTAAGCTTTGGCAGCCAAGATATTGCCCAATGCTTGTTGCGATAATATCACTTGGCTGAATAAGTCCGTCAGTTTGGACAACTTTTTTATCTGAGCTATAAAGTCTTGAGGTTGTTACTATACCGTTGTTTTGCTGTGCTAGGCTAAATGCAAAAATGGTGGTTGCATCTTCACGAACGTTGGTTGTGTTCGACGCATTAATAAGTCTAACGGCGGCATCTGACTGAGTAATATTCACATAATCGAATTGATTAAAGCCTTCTACATGCAATGAACGTTTTTCATTAACCCATAGCGGCAATTGCTGATTAGTAATAATAGGGGCTTTATAAAAAGCAGGTAAGCCGTATAACAAACTAAATAGTGTGTCTTCTGTTTCAATAGGTTGAAGAAATAAGTCCGTTTTGCGTAAAGTCGGCTCACCGGCTACAAACTGCTCTAATGCTTGATTATCTGAAAAGACTAAAATATCTACTTTAGCGGCAGTCTCTACACTACATTGTTCAATAGGCGAAGGTGGTAAATAGCCGACGTTATGAGGGTCGAGCCTTACATCGTGCGCTTCTTTATAGCTTTCTATATCGAGTAAGTCGTTTTTAGCTAATAAGCTTTTGGCTGTTGTTGGGTATGACAGCGGGAGTACATTATCTTGTTTGGTAATATCAAACTTTAAGTTAGCATCAGCCCAGATATGAATACTATGGCTGAGTGCAAAACACACTAAAATAGTGCTAGTTGCATAACGTGCGAATTTGTATTGCTTTAAACGGGCAAGGTGATGCCAAGTATAATTACTCACAAGTAACTGAAACGCGAGAATAAGCAGCACAATACCGCCTGCAAGTAAGGTTGTAAGTGCAGGAGAGCTGGTTAAACGATGCCATAACAATGAGACAATTTCAGGTAATGCAGACGAGTTTAAGTGATACCCTAAATTAAAATAGACATAGGCATCAAGCGTTAAAAGTGATGCCCCAACGGTGGCTATTAGAGCGGCCATACCGCGTATGTGTCGCGGGTATGGAAAGACTAAACTTAATGGAAATATCGTTAAAACAAAGGCAATAAAAGTAATAAAGCTTGTATGACTTAACCAGGTTACCAACATATACACAACCCCCATAAAGGTGGTCGGTGCACTGTCTGCAAATAAATAACTCAGACTAATAAATAACACTAAGCCGATATTTGCGAAGGTAAACCAGTGCCCCCAGCTTAAAAGCTGACTTACTTTTGATGAGAATTGACTTTGTTGCGATAAATTCATAAATATTATTTAACCGACTGTGCTAATGCTTTTGCAAAGTTGTCGGCAACAGCTTGTCTTTTCTCTGACGGGACATGCTCTTTTAAAATATGCGTGATAGAATTTCCTAAACACATAAGACTTAAATCAACAGGCGCTTTATGCTCTGTCAGTACATCAATCAGCTGATCTACGATTTGTTCTACTTGGTCATTGGAATATTTTGATATGATAGGCATCAGTTGGTTCGATAAAAAGAGTTATATTCCCGTATTTTAACACCAGAGGCGTGAAAAACAAAGATGACAATAGATGTTAAAAAATTAGTCGTTCATTATGTAGACAAAAAGGACGACGATACAGAAATTCATTTACGCAATGATGAGATGGTTGTTAACGACAAAGTTGCTGTATTTATTGAACAGTTACACCATGCATACAATGGAAAACCGGGTAAAGGTTATTGCGCGTTTAGCGGCGATAAAAACAGTGTGGTTGCATCAGCGATGCAAAGCTACCGCAATGATGAGCTCGGCTTTTGGCATATGACCGAGCAAGCAACTAACGTATTAAAAGAAGAGCTCAATAAGTATGCCTTTAATGAAACAGGTTATTTAGTTTTTTGTCATTATCAGTATGTGGCAAGTGACTTTCTGTTGATTGCTATGATCAACATCAAAGAGCATTACTCAATTACGTCTGAGCTTGATTTAGCATCGTCGCGTCACTTAGATATTTCTCGTATGCAATTGGCTGCACGGGTTGACTTAACCGCATGGGATACGCAACCAGAGGATAATCGTTATATTTCTTTCATTAAAGGTCGTGCGGGTCGCAAAGTCGCAGATTTCTTTTTAGACTTTTTAGGCTGCGAAGAGGGAATTGATCCTAAGCAACAAAGTCAAGTGATGCTAAATGCCGTAGAAGATTATTTATCAGAACAGCAATACGACAAGTCAGAAAAAGACGAGCTACGCAAACAAGTTTTTGATTACTGTAATGACTGCGTAACGACAGGGGAAGATGCCAATGTTAAAGAGCTGTCGGCTACATTATCAAAAAGTGACGATAGTCCATTTGAGAGCTTTTGCCAAGAGCAGAGCTACGACTTAGAAGAGTCGTTCCCTGTAGATAAAAAGACCGTCACCAGCATGGTGAAATTTTCAGGTATGGGTGGTGGCGTCAGTGTTAGCTTTGAGCGTAAACATTTAGGTGAACGTGTAACGTACAATGAAGCAACTGATACGCTAGTGATAAAAGGCATTCCGCCTAATCTGAAAGACCAATTGCAGCGCTTTATGGAGCAAGAAAAGGGATGAGCGAGCTTTAAGTTATTAGCTTAAAAGCGAGCTAAGAATGGCGGGTTTGAGTGCTTTATCGATCTTGCACATTTAAGAAGCTGAAACTACAAGCTTTATTTAATGCACTAGCACAGCAATTCAGTGGTGTGAGCTTATGGTTGGCGTGGACGAATTTACTACCATGCCAACGAACCGTTTGAATAATTATTAAAGGGATACTATGACTTATAAGGCAATAAATTTTAAAGATAAATTTTCTAAATTTAGTGATCATTGGTCGCCACGTGTCATAGCTGAAATGAACGACTATCAGTTTAAACTCGCTAAAGTTGAAGGAGAGTTTGTTTGGCATGATCACCCTGATACTGACGAAGTATTTATTGTCATTGAAGGTGAGTTAGACATTGAGTTCAGAGATGGTTCGGTAAGCCTAACATCGGGAGAACTGTTTGTCATTCCAAAGGGTGTTGAGCATAAACCTAGAGCTATAACGGAATGCAAAATAATGCTTGTTGAGCCGAAAGGCGTTGTAAATACCGGTGATACAGGTGGTGAACTAACGGCTGTTAATGATATTTGGGTGTAGTTAACAAACTTGTTGATGTCAGATTCAAATGAGCAATAATTGGACCTCCCGATAGGTAGTATTGTATTTGATTATTAGACATTTTTTATTTACATACTTTATCAAAAACAGTCACTATGGATACTAAACTACAAGGAGCTAACATCACATTACGTTAGCATGAAGTAAGTACCGTGGCGATACTAACTCATTTTATTAAGAGAACCAGCTAATGGTAGTAACTGCATTTTTAGTTAACTCGTTTACTGCACAGGAGAGCGGTGGGAATCCTGCTGGTGTTGTTCTAAATGCCGATGCGCTTTCTGATAATAAGAAATTAGCAATAGCTCAGGAAATCGGCTTTTCAGAAACGGCGTTTGTTTCACGCGATCCTGAAGCTGATTTTGCGGTATCATTTTTTACCACCACTACTGAAGTCGATTTTTGTGGTCATGCAACACTCGCTGTGTTTTCAACTATGTTTCGACATGGCCTTGTTAAAGCAGGAAGCTATACACAGAGAACCAAAGCAGGTTTACTTGGCGTTAGCATTGATGAAAGTGGCCTAGTTACCATGGAGCAAGCCTTACCGCAGTTTTTAGGCACGTTCAGATACGATGAAATAGCAAAACTAATCGGGCTTGATGTTAGTGTATTATCATCAACCAAGATGCCTATTGAGGTTATATCAACAGGCCTGGCAGATATAATTGTGCCTGTACCTTATGGAACACTCGATAAGATAAGTTGCGATGATTCTTTAATTGCTGATTTTAGTAAAATACATAATGTGGTAGGCATTCACGCCTTTGAGCTTGAAAACACGCAAAGCACTATAACCGCAAGTTGCCGCAATTTTGCGCCTTTATTTGGTATTTCGGAGGAATCTGCAACAGGTAGTGCGAGTGGGGCGCTTGCCTGTTATTTAACAAAGCATGTTTTTAGAAATTCGAATAATCACTTTATATTTGAGCAAGGGCGAGCAATGGGCTGTTCTTCATTAATTACTGCGTCAGTTGAATCTAATAATAGGCAAATTAAGAAGGTTATTGTTGGTGGTACAGCTAATGAAATAGGCACAAGGCGTATATCTGTGAGCTAATTCTTTCACAAGGCCTTCAATTTAACACAGTATTTGTATTGCCTTTATGTTTCTTCGTTAATTTACTATTGCTCTGTGGTCAGCGTTATCAACTAACTTAGTTTTTAAATCCCATCTTAAAAGACCATTGTAACTTTTCCTAACATACAGTAGGTTTATGTACCTTATTTAGGTTTTGTGTGTGTTCGACTCTAGGGTTAACTTTACAACTAAAGGTGAAAACAATGATAAAAGTAAGTGTTATGTATCCTAATAGTGACAAGGCATTCTTTGACATAAATTATTATGTAAATACTCATTTTCCACTCGTCTCAGGATTATTGGGGGATGCGCTGATTGGAGTCAGTGTTGATTCTGGTTTATCGGGCGGGACTATTAATGAAAAACCTGCCTTTATCGCGATTGGACATTTGATGTTTGATTCTTTAAAAGCATTTGAGGATTCGTTTAGCCCTCATGCAGAGGAGATCCTTGCAGATTTACCGAATTTTACAAACGTACAACCACAAGTTCAGATCAATAAGGTTGAAATTTAAGTTAGACCGTTACTACGCTTATTAAGTGCGTTGATATTTATGTAACTCAGTAAAAATAAAAAAGCCGCGTTATGTTGATAACGCGGCTTCATTTGTTTGCTGAGCTTAATTAGTCTACTAGCATTGTTTTCGCCATTTCAGCACTCGCTTTTCCTGCAGGCTTGATTGAACCAGCACGCAGGCCGCTGTCTGGAATAGTAACACGTTTATCATGTGCCATTGCCGCTGGAGTAGGCTCTGGCTCACTATCTGCAACTGGTGCAGGTTTAGCCATTACAGCGCTTGCTGAACCTTTCACTAAAATTGTTTTCTCATTTTTAGCAGGCTGTTCAGCTTGTGCTGACTCTTCCGTTTTTACTGGTTCTTCAGCTTTCACTGGTTCTTCAGCTTGTACTGGCTCTTCAGCTTGTACTGGTTCTTCAGCTTGTACTGGTTCTTCAGCTTGTACTGGCTCTTCAGCTTGTACTGGTTCTTCAGCTTGTACTGGCTCTTCAGCTTGTACTGGCTCTTCAGCTTGTACTGGCTCTTCAGCTTTTACTGGTTCTTCAGTTTTCACTGGCTCTTCAGCTTGTACTGGCTCTTCAGCTTTTACTGGTTCTTCAGTTTTCACTGGTTCTTCAGCTTTTACTGGCTCTTCAGCATTCACTGGTTCTTCAGTTTTAACTGGTTCTTCAGTTTTCACTGGCTTTTCAGCTTTCACTGACTCTTCAGCTTTCACTGGCTCTTCAGCTTTCACTGGCTCTTCAGCTTTTACTGGTTCTTCAGTTTGAGCTTGCTTTGCCTTTAGTTCAGCTTCGTATTCAGCAGCAGCTTGATCTGCAACTGGGATGAATGCTGGTGCATCAGTTTTCTCATCACTCGATTTTTCATCGTGCTCTGGGCGACGACGACGTTGACCAGCGGCACGAAGGTGACGCGGCGAACGACGAGAGCGAGTACGTGGTTGGGCTTGCTCTTCTTCAGTTGATGTTTCAACCACTGATTCAGCTTGCTCAGCTTGTTTAGGCTCAGTGTCAGCTTTTACAGGTTCTGTAGGTGCTTGCTTTTCAGCAACAGGTTGTTCTGCCTGTTCAGTCTCAACAGCTACAGCTTCTTTTACAGGCTTAGCTGGTTTCTCAGCTTTAGCTGCTTGCTCAACTGTTTCAGTCGTAGTGTGTACTGTATTTGCTTCATCTGCGCTTTCGTCTGTTACGCGAACTTTTTTGCGTAAGTTACGACGTTGACGACGAACCTTAGGCTTTGTCTCTTTTGGTTGCTCAGATGGCTTTTCTTGGGCAGTGTCTTTTGTCGTTTGTTCTACATCGTCATTACGTTTTTCATTACGTTTTCTGTTGTTAGAATTACGACGACGCTTGTTGCGATTCTCGTTTCCTTCTTTTTGCTCAGGCTTATTCGAAGTGTTTGTGCTTTCTTCTTTAGCTTGCGCATCATCAGGACGTTTATTACGAGAATTGCGACGACGTTGATTGTTACTACGACGACGGTTGTCGTTGTTGCGACGATTATTGCTACGTCTTTGCGCTGCTTTTTTCTCTTCTTGCTCTTTTTCTGCTTCATCTTCGGCATTGTTGAATAACGACTTGAAGAACTTACCAATCGCAGCAAATAAACCACCTTCAGGTTTCTTAACTACAGGAGCCGGTTGCTCAGCTTTTGGTGCCGCTTGAGGAGCTGGTGTTGTAGGCATAACCACACCTTTCAACACAGGCTCTTCACGAACAGGTGCAGAAGGTGACTTAGCCATCTCGAATGATTCTGGTTCAGGCGCAACGACTTGTTCGTAGCTTACGGTTTCAATCGTTTCATCTTTACGTAAGCGAACCACTTCATAATGAGGTGTTTCTAAATGCTGATTTGGAATAATTACGACATCAACATTATGGCGCTTTTCAATACGGTGAACGCTACGGCGCTTTTCATTTAACAAATAAGCGGCAACAGCAACAGGTACTTGCGCATTCACTTGCGATGTGTTGTCTTTAATCGCTTCTTCTTCAAGTAAACGAAGAATTGAAAGGGCAATAGACTCATTTGAGCGAATAGTACCTTGGCCGCTACAACGAGGACAAGGACCTTGGCTTGCTTCACCTAATGATGGACGTAAGCGTTGACGTGACATTTCAAGTAGACCAAAGCGAGAGATCTTACCAATTTGTACGCGAGCACGGTCTGGACGCGCCGCATCTTTTAAACGGTTTTCAACTTCACGTTGGTGACGAGGTGGAGTCATATCGATGAAATCAATAACAATAAGACCACCTAAATCACGTAAACGTAATTGACGGGCAATCTCGTCAGCCGCTTCTAAGTTTGTATTAAGCGCAGTTTCTTCGATATCGCCGCCTTTTGTGGCTTTTGATGAGTTAATATCGATAGATGTTAATGCTTCTGTTGGGTCAATAACAATTGAGCCACCTGACGGTAAGCGAACTTCGCGTTGGAAGGCTGATTCAATTTGGCTTTCGATTTGGTAATGCGTGAATAAAGGCACATCACCTTGATACAGTTTCACACGGCTCATGAAGTCAGGGCGGAAGCGTTCAATGTGCGCTTTTGCTTCTTCAAATACGCGTGCTTTATCAATTAAAATCTCACCAATATCACGACGTAGATAGTCACGAATAGCGCGGAAAATAACGTTGCTTTCTTGGTGGATTAAAAATGGAGCAGGGCCGCTATCGGCAGCTTGCTGAATTGCTTCCCAATGAACTAACAGTGCTTTTAAATCGTACTCAAGTTCTTCAAATGATTTACCAACACCGGCTGTACGAACAATTAAGCCCATGCCTTTCGGTAATTCTAAACGGCTTAGTGCTTCTTTTAATTCAGTACGCTCATCACCCTCGATACGGCGTGAAATACCACCAGCACGCGGGTTGTTTGGCATCAGTACCAAGTAGCTACCAGCAACGCTGATAAAAGTTGTTAACGCAGCACCTTTTTGGCCACGTTCTTCTTTATCAACTTGGACGATAACTTCCTGACCTTCTTTAATTACGTCACGAATATTCGGACGACCTTGGAAAGTATAACCTTGCGGGAAGTAAGTACGTGCGATCTCTTTTAATGGTAGAAAACCATGTCTTTCAGCGCCATAATCAACGAAGGCTGCTTCAAGAGATGGTTCGATACGGGTGATTTTACCCTTGTAAATGTTGGCTTTTTTTTGTTCGTGACCTGGGCTTTCGATATCTAAATCATATAGGCGCTGGCCATCAACCAGTGCAACACGCATTTCTTCTTGCTGCGTCGCATTGATTAGCATACGTTTCATATTGTTACTCTACTAATTCTGTCGCTGACATGACGATTTATCTCGTCTGTTCAGTAGCTTTTGACGGTTATTTTTGTGCAATCTCACGACTGGTTAAGGTCAAAAACCTTTATTGTATGCATACATTGAGCGTGTCTATGGTGTGGCTGACAATAACATGCTGTCACGTTATTAAATTCTTTTCGGTGCCAAAACTGCCGTTCTTATCTACGGCTCTTTATTACGAGTTCTGTCCAGAAGTCGACCATGTTCAAATTGTAATTCAATGTCTTGCTACAACTGTAAATTCTGAACGACGTTTTTACGTCGTCACTATCAGACAATTTATCTGTTCAATTGCTTTTTTAATCATTAATCAACATTCGTGCTCAAATTATGCAGGCAATATATTACGCGCATCGCCGATAATTGAACGCTCGTGTTGGCTGGGTGGTTATAAAAGCTTTGGAAAACTTAGCGCGGATCTGTATGATCGGCAACCCAGAATATGCATCACGAATGTATTAATGTGATAAAAAGCACCGTTGTTAATTGCAAACTTACGTTGCGTTAGTGATTATCCCACTATTACAACCGCGTTAGCAACTAAATTATTTACTTAAATCAGTGATTAGGCAATGTCAGAAAAAACCGGCTTACAAGTATCATTCGTTACCATCAGTGAAGACCATTTTGGTCAACGCATTGATAACTTTCTTATAACTCACCTAAAAGGTGTGCCTAAAAGTGCAGTGTATAAAATTCTTCGTAAAGGCGAAGTGCGAGTAAATAAAAAACGTATAAAACCAGTTTATAAGTTACAACTTAATGATGTTGTCAGAATCCCGCCAATTAAAGTGGCTGAAAAAGAAGAATTTGTACCTAAAAAGCTCGACAAAGTTAAACAGCTTGAAGACGCTATTTTATTTGAAGATAAGTATTTGATGGTGATTAATAAGCCTTCAGGTATGGCCGTGCATGGCGGTAGTGGCCTAAGTTATGGCTTAATTGAGGCACTGCGTGTACTTCGCCCTGAAGAGCGTAGCTTAGAACTTGTTCATCGCTTGGACCGTGACACTTCAGGCTGTTTGTTGATTTCTAAAAGGCGTTCAGTGTTGACTGATTTACACAGGCAGCTACGTGAAAAAACCATGGAAAAGAACTATTGGGCATTAGTGGATGGTCAGTGGGATGCAAAAACCAAAAATGTCACCGAGGGTCTTCGTAAAAACACGTTGAAGTCTGGTGAGCGCGTTGTGCGTGTTGATAACACGGAAGGTAAACCATCGCATACTCGTTTTCGTGTGCTTGAGCGTTACGCAGAGTGTTCATTAGTGCAAGCGTCTCCAGTTACGGGTCGTACTCACCAAATTCGTGTGCATACACAATGTAAGGGGCATCCTATTGCCTGTGATGATAAATACGGTGTCGCAGAGTTTGATCAATACGTGAATAAGCTGACTGGTTTAAATCGTTTGTTTTTACATGCCCATGATTTACGCTTTATGCATCCTAAAAACGAAACAACCATGCATGTTGAAGCGCCATTAGACAAAGCGTTAAGTAACTGTATTAAAAAACTACGTGCTGATAATGAACAAATTTAAGCTGGTTATTTTTGATTGGGATGGCACAGTAATGGACTCTGTGCCGAAAATTGTTACGTGTTTGCAAAATACTGCCAAACAGTTGGGTATCGATATACCAACAGAGCAGCAAGCAAAAGATGTGATTGGCTTATCGCTAGTCAAAGCGACTGAAGCACTTTTCCCTGCCCATTTACACTTAAATGATGAACTAGTCGCAGGCTATAAAGCGCAGTACCGTGAGCTAGATGTCACACCTACACCGTTATTCGCTGATGTAGAAACGGTATTAAATCAGCTAAGCGACGCAGGTATGCAATTGGCAGTGGCTACCGGTAAAGGGCGTGAAGGTATCGATAGGTTACTTAAAGAATCAGGCCTTGGTAAGTACTTTGTTAATGTAAAGTGCTCTGATGATGCTAAGTCGAAGCCATCACCAGATATGCTTGAGCAAATTTTACGCGAGCAAGACATAGCTAAGCACGACGCTGTGATGATTGGTGACAGTCAATTGGATATGGCAATGGCTAATGCTGCGGGTATTGCCTGTATTGGTGTCAGTTTCGGTGCACATAGTAAGGCGCAGTTAGAGCAACATACGCCGTTATGTGTTGTTGATTCATACCAACAATTGCTACACGTTTTAACTACGCCTCTTGAAGCATCAGCACATCAACATCAAATTCAGCCAGTAGTTTAGTTAGAGAGATCAGTGGCAGACCTATCAGTGTATTTGGGTCATCGCCACTGAGCTTTTCAAATAAGCAAATACCTAACCCTTCGCTTTTAAAGCTGCCTGCGCAGTTATAAGGCTGCTCAGCATCGCAATAAGCATTTATTTGCGCAAGTGTCAGTGTTTTGAATGTCACCTTAAAAGGCACCACAGTGGTAATCGCTTTATTACTTTTGATATCAAAAACACTCAAACCTGTTAAGAATGTCACCGTATGACCACTGAATGAGGATAACTGTGCAACTGCATTGTCTTTAGTGTGGGGCTTTCCTAAAATCGCATTGTCAAATACTGCAACCTGATCAGAGCCTATTACTAAACCTTCATCAAAATGCTGTGTTGCTACACGGGCTTTTTGTTCGCTTAAACGCTTTACCAGTTGCTCAGGTGTTTCACCCGCGATAGGGGATTCATCAATTTCTGGAGAGAAACTTTGAAAAGGTAAGTTGAACTTAGTTAATAATTGCTGTCTAAATGGTGAGCTTGACGCTAATATAAGTGTTGGTTTCATAAAAAATTCTGGATGAAAATTGTATTTTGCCAAGGATAAGTCACAATGAACCCGAAAACAAAGCGGAAGATCGTTAAAAACCGACTAAAAATGGTTTTTTACTTTGACTAACTTACTAACTATCTATATGATGCAGCCCCTATGCAAAAGGTGAAAATTCCCATCACTCTTCATCCCAGCAAAGCAGCACAACATCGTTTATCTTATGACGGTATTGTTCCGCTTGAAAAACTTTCTCGTTTAGAGCAAGTTGTGCAGGAAGAAGCAGGTGAAATAGCGGTAAAGATTCATTGCAAAATTGATGATCAAGGTTTAGTAGTGATAAGTGGTAATTTATCAGTACACGTAACCGTAACTTGTCAACGATGCAATGGTGATTTAGGGTTGGATTTGGATCAAGACTTTGTGTATTCGCCAGTCGGTTTGGATGCAGAGTCAGATCATCTTCCTGCAGGTTACGATGAAGTAGAACTGGACGAAAACGGTGAAATCAACGTGTTTGAGTTAATCGAAGACGAATTGATTTTAGCTATTCCAATAGTGCCTACACACAACGAAGCCTCGTGCAGCTATTCATCAGAGCCTTCAAGCTTTGGTAAATTAGCAGCAGAAGATGACAAACCAAATCCATTTGATATTTTGAAACAACTTAAGAAAGATTCTTAGGAGAAGACTAATGGCTGTACAAAAAAGCAAAAAGTCTCGTGCAAGACGCGGCATGCGCCGTTCACACGATGCGATCAATGGTCCAACTTTAACTGTAGATCAAGTTTCTGGTGAGACTCATCGTCGTCACCATGTAACTGCTGACGGTTACTACAAAGGCGTTAAAGTAATTTCTAACTAAGAGATTGCTATATGCTGACCAATCTAACCATAGCGTTAGATATGATGGGGGGCGATTATGGCCCCCGTTCATCTATCCCCGCTGCCGTCAACGCGGTAAATGCTAATACCAACTTAAGACTCATCTTATGTGGTAATCAGCAAGTTATTCTAAAAGAACTCGAAGCACTCGATTCGTTATCTCATCCTCGTTTAATTATTCGCCATTGTAGCGAAGTTGTCACAAATGCGTGTGAGCCTGCTTCAGCGGTTCGTTCTAAAAAAGATTCATCAATGCGAGTTGCCCTCGATTTAGTTAAATCGGGTGAAGCGCAGGCCTGTGTAAGCTCCGGTAATACGGGCGCGTTGTTTTTTATGGCGCATTATGTATTGAAAATGCTACCAGGCGTAAAGCGTCCTGCCCTTATTTCTGCTGTTCCAACTGAACGGAAAACACCTGTTTACTTACTTGATTTAGGGGCGAATGTGCATTGCGATGCGCAAACGCTTTATCAATTTGGCATTATGGGTTCTGTGGTAGCAGGGCAAGCTCTTGGTTGCGAAAACCCAAGAGTCAGTTTATTGAATATTGGCTCTGAAGACATCAAAGGGCATGAAGGAATAAAACAAGCTGCACAGTTAATGCAGCAGTGTAAATATCTCAACTATACAGGGTATAGTGAAGGTAGTGATATTTTCAGTGGCAAAGCCGATGTAATTGTGTGCGAAGGATTTGTAGGTAATGTGGCACTTAAAACCTGTGAAGGTATTGCCAAGCTTATTATGCATAAACTCACCAAAGCCTTACACAAGCATTTCTTATACAAAAGTTTGGCTTTTTTACTGCGTCCAGTAATAAAAAAGCTCTACAAACGGGTGAACCCCGACCAGTATAACGGCGCAAGTCTGGTAGGATTGCGCGGTATTGTTGTTAAAAGCCATGGTAATGCCTCTGCGAAGGCGTTTCATGCTGCTATTGATGAAGCCGCGCGGGAAGTCGAACGCCAACTCCCTGAAAAAATCGCTGCGATTTTTGAGCAAACACATCCAACAACAAAGTAGTGCAGCATAGTTAAAACTTGTTATGCTGCCTGCTAGAGAATATTTTTTTGTTTAATTATAAGAGCTAAGTATGGCACATAAAATTGCACTCGTATTCCCAGGTCAAGGCTCACAAACTGTGGGTATGTTATCTGAACTATTAGCTGATTCACAAATTGCTAAAGCAACATTTGCTGAAGCATCTGAGGCTCTTGGCTATGATCTCGCTGCGCTTGTACTAAATGGTCCAGAAGAAGAATTAAATCAAACCCATCGTACACAACCGGCACTTTTAACTGCCAGTGTTGCTATTTACCGTCAATGGTTAGATGCAAACCCTGATGCTGAGGTTGTTATGGCTGGTCACAGCTTAGGCGAGTATTCAGCGCTAGTGTGTGCTGGCGTCGTAAGCTTAAGCGAAGCCGTTAAACTCGTTGAAAATCGTGGTTTATACATGCAAGAAGCAGTACCTACGGGTGTTGGTTCTATGGCTGCAATCATCGGTTTAGGTGATGATGAAATTAAAGCAGCGTGTGAAGCATCAGCCAATGGTGAAGTTGTTTCACCAGTCAACTACAACTCACCCGGTCAGGTTGTTATTGCAGGTCATAAAGCCGCGGTTGAACGTGCATCAGAAGCATGTAAAGAAGCAGGTGCTAAACGCGCTTTACCACTGGCAGTAAGCGTGCCTTCTCACTGTGAACTAATGAAACCAGCCGCTGAAAAATTAGCTGCTGATTTAGCTGCTTTAACATTTAATACACCTAAGTGTGATGTAATCAACAACGTTGATGTGAAAGCAGAGCAGTCAAGTGAAGCAATTAAAGATGCATTAGTACGTCAACTTTACAGCCCAGTACGCTGGACTGAGACAGTACAAGCATTGGTTGCACAAGGTATTACACAAAGTTATGAGTTTGGCCCAGGTAAAGTATTAACGGGCCTTGCGAAACGAATTGATAAAGCAATGGTATGCGCTGCGGTTAATACGCAGGCTACGATTGATGAAGCGAAATAAGTAGGAATAGAATGACAAATTTATTTTCTCTTGAGGGCAAAGTTGTCCTAATCACTGGTGCAAGCCGTGGTATTGGTAAAGCGATTGCAGAGACGTTAGTTGCACAAGGTGCAAAAGTAGCGGGTACTGCAACAAGCGAATCAGGTGCTGCTAAAATCAGCGAATACCTAGGCGACAATGGTAAAGGTTATGCACTTAACGTAACAGATCCTGAGTCAATTGAGGCAACACTTGCTGCTATAAAGGCTGATTTAGGTGATATCGATGTATTAGTTAACAATGCCGGTATCACTCGTGATAACTTATTAATGCGTATGAAAGACGGTGAGTGGGATGACATCATCGATACTAATCTAAGCTCAATTTTCCGTTTATCTAAGGCTGTTTTACGCCCTATGATGAAAAAGAAAAATGGCCGTATCATTAATATCGGTTCTGTTGTGGGCACGATGGGTAATGCGGGTCAAGCTAACTATGCTGCAGCGAAAGCTGGCGTAATTGGTTTTACTAAGTCATTAGCGCGAGAAGTGGCATCACGTGGCATTACAGTAAACGTTGTTGCACCGGGTTTTATTCAAACCGATATGACCGACGAGCTGACTGAAGAGCAAAAAGCAGCTACGCTTGCAAATGTACCTGCAGGTCGCCTTGGTCAACCTGACGAAATCGCAGCAGCTGTGTGTTATTTAGCATCCGATGCAGCGGCATATGTATCAGGTGAAACATTGCATGTAAATGGTGCGATGTATATGGTTTAATGAATGTTAGCTTGAAAAAGCTAACGAAAGTTTATCGAAAAATATTGAATTTTTTGTGATCTTGCTTTAAACATACTTGAATTCGCTGTGAAAATAAGCGATAAATGAACAAATACCAATCAAGAGGTTTGACCAGATAAGTTATTATCAGCAAATCCTTGAATCACAGAATTATGCGGCGTAAACTACGCCGCAATCTGAAAATAACGCATTGGCGTTTTTAATAAAGGAAAGAAGAATGAGCGACATCCAAGAACGCGTAAAGAAAATTATCATTGAGCAACTAGGTGTTAAAGAAGAAGAAGTAAAACATGAAGCTTCTTTCGTAGATGACTTAGGTGCTGATTCACTTGATACTGTAGAACTAGTAATGGCTCTTGAAGAAGAGTTCGACACTGAGATCCCAGACGAAGAAGCTGAAAAGATCACTACAGTTCAAGCTGCAATCGATTACGTTACAGCTCACGCTGAGTAATTTTACGCATTTTGATTTTAAGGGCAGCATTACGCTGCCCTTAGTCTATCTGAAGAATGATACTAATAAATTTGGTATACACCCCACCTAAAATAATTTCCTTATTGGAGGCAACCCGTGGCTAAACGTCGAGTCGTCGTAACTGGCTTAGGAATGTTGACACCGCTAGGTAATGATGTTGAATCTACTTGGCAAGGTTTGTTAAACGGTAAAAGTGGTATTCAAACTATCACGCATTTCGATACCTCAAGTTTCGGCACCAAATTCGCAGGTTTGCTGAATGACTTTGATGCATCAGCTTACATGTCACCGAAAGATGCAAAGAAAATGGATTTGTTTATCCAATATGGCATTGCAGCGGGTGTACAAGCACTACAAGATTCAGGTCTAGAGATCACTGAAGAAAACGCCACGCGTGTTGGTGTAGCAGTGGGGTCTGGCATCGGTGGTTTAACTTTAATTGAAGAAAACCACATTAAACTATTAAACAGCGGTCCGCGTAAGCTTTCTCCGTTTTACGTGCCTTCGACCATTATCAATATGATCTCTGGTCATTTATCGATTATGCACGGTTTACGTGGTCCTAATATTTCAATCGTTACAGCCTGTACCACAGGCCTACATAACATTGGTCATGCTGCACGTATGATTGCATACGGCGATGCAGATGCAATGGTAGCCGGTGGTGCTGAAAAAGCGTCTACACCAATTGGTATGGGTGGCTTTAATGCTGCACGTGCATTATCAACTCGTAACGACGATCCACAAGCAGCATCACGGCCTTGGGATAAAGACCGTGACGGTTTTGTACTTGCTGATGGTGCAGGTGTAATCGTACTGGAAGAGTATGAGCATGCAAAAGCACGTGGCGCGAAAATCTACGCTGAACTGGTAGGTTTTGGTATGAGTGGTGATGCCTATCACATGACGTCTCCACCGGAAGACGGTGCAGGCGCAGCCCTTGCGATGGAAAATGCTCTAAATGATGCACAAGTTAGTGCAGACCAAGTGGGTTACATTAATGCTCATGGTACATCGACTAATGCAGGCGATAAAGCCGAAACATCCGCAGTTAAAACTATCTTTGGTGATGCGGCGAAAGATGTGATGGTAAGTTCATCTAAATCAATGATGGGTCACTTGTTAGGTGCGGCAGGCTCGGTAGAGTCGATCATTACTATCTTGTCACTGGTTGATCAAAAAGTAAGCCCTACGATCAACCTTGATAACCCTGATGAAGGCTGTGATTTAGATTATGTACCGCACACTGCACGTGACGCTAAATTGGATTACGCACTATGTAATTCATTTGGTTTTGGCGGTACTAATGGCTCGTTGCTGTTTAAAAAGGTATAATTCTTTTTAACAACGGACTAAAAAGAAGAGCCCAGTTGTTTAACTGGGCTTTTTTGTATGAGCAAATTAAAACAAACAATAAAAATAACCAATTCAGACTCCACAATAAGCACCCAAGATCGTGGCTTAAATTATGGTGATGGCTTTTTTACAACAGCTTCTATTGTTGATGCTTGTATTGAGCATTGGGACTTACATAAAGCGCGTTTAGTTGAGTGCGCTGAGCGATTATTTTTCCCTGAATTAGATTTAAACGAAATAGAGCGAGTAGTTAACAAAGCAATTTGCGATACACAAACTGGGATATTAAAAGTTGTCATCACCCGTGGCGCAGGTGGTCGTGGCTATGGTTTACCAGACGAGCCAACTATCCAAGTGCTGATCAGCGTATTACCTCAGGTTTCACATTATAAAAATTGGCAAGAGCAGGGCGTAAGCCTAGCAATTAGTGACGTCAGGCTTTCACATCAACCTTTACTTGCTGGACTAAAAACCTTGAATCGCTTAGAGCAGGTGCTTATCAAACATCACATGCACTCCATCGAGTGTGATGACGTTATAGTGCTTGATTATGATGACAATGTGATTGAGTGCTCTGCAGCAAATCTATTTGCGATTAAAGACGGTCAAATCGTTTCCCCCAAGTTAGACTGCTGTGGCATCACAGGGGTTTATCTAAGCGCTTTATGTGATAAGTTAGCCATTAAGTTTAAAGCAATCCAAGTTGATGAGTTTTTAGCGATGGATGCAGTGTTTATGTGTAACAGTTTAATGGGCGTGGTTCCTGTAGCAAACATTGCTGATACACAATTTGATATTACGCGCAGTAAAGCATTATTAAAGGCGCAATTTGCCAAGGAGAGTCAGTGATTAAAGTCATTGTTAGCGTGCTATTATTAGCATTGCTATGTTGTGGTATTGGTTATCAACAACTTCAATCAGCATTGAAAATGCCGTTAAAAGTTGAAAACAATACTTTATTCAAAGTAGAGCGTGGCACTGGCTTTAATCAGCTTTGCCAAGCATGGCAAACAAATCACTGGGTTGATAGCTGCTTTAAGTTTCAGGTACTCGCTAAATTAGATCCTACGCTTACTGATTTAAAAGCGGGTCTTTATGAGCTTAACTCTCGCTCAGTGGTCGATAATATTCGCCTTATAAATCGGGGAGCAGAAGTTAGCTTTTCTTTTACAATTATTGAAGGTCAGCCACTTCGTGACGTCGTTGCCAATATTCAAAAGCAAGCGTATTTAACCCAAGATTTAGATACAGAAAATTTAGCGACGCAGATAAGTAGCACACAAGAAAATTTAGAAGGCTGGTTATTCCCAGATACTTATCACTATCATAGTGAAGATAACGCAAGCAGTATTCTTAAACGTGCATACAGTAAAATGCAGCAAGAATTAGATGCTGCGTGGCAAAATCGAGCGCAAGATTTAGTATTAAATTCGCCCTATGAAGCGTTGATCCTAGCTTCTATTATTGAAAAAGAAACAGGCCTTGCAAGCGAGCGACCCATGATTTCAGCGGTGTTTACTAATCGCTTGAAAAGCAATATGCGACTGCAAACTGATCCAACTGTAATTTATGGTATTGGTGCTGATTTCGACGGGGATATTAAGCGTAAAGATTTAACCACTTACACGCCGTATAATACATACAAAATTAAAGGACTACCGCCAACTCCGATTGCAATGCCATCTCGAGCTGCTTTGCTTGCAGCGGTTAACCCGCCTGAGTCTGAGTATATATATTTTGTATCGAAAGGGGATGGTAGCCATCAATTTTCGAAGACATTACAAGAGCATAACCGTGCTGTGCAGCAGTACCAGTTGAACAAATAACCAGAATAGAGTCATATGACAGCGAAATTTATAGTGATTGAAGGCCTAGAAGGTGCTGGAAAATCAACGGCAATAGCCGTATGCCAAGCTTATTTAGAGAACAAACAAGTCGATTTTATGAATGTGCGTGAGCCTGGTGGCACACCAATGGCTGAAGAACTTCGCAATATTGTTAAGCAAGACCACACAGAACAAGTAACGGGTGAAACTGAGTTATTGATTATGTACGCTGCACGTTCTCAGTTAGTTGCAAATGTGATTAATCCAGCCCTTGAGAAAGGCATTTGGGTTTTAGGCGATCGCCATGATCTTTCATCACAAGCCTATCAAGGTGGTGGTCGCGGCATTGAGCAGGCTAAGTTATCATTTCTAGCTGATATGGTATTAAAAGGGTTAAAACCAGATTTAACCCTTTATTTAGATATTGACCCTGCTATTGGTCTTGCTCGTGCCAAAGGCCGTGGTGAGCTTGATCGTATCGAGCAAGAGGCGCTAGGCTTTTTTGAGCGTACTCGTGAACGTTACCTTGAAATTGCTAAAACTGACACTAGTATCAAAACAGTGGATGCCAACCAAACAATGCCCGAGGTGCATGCGGCAATAATCACGGTGCTAGACAACTTTTTTGCAGGTTTAAATTAATATGCCTTTGCCATGGCTTGAAGGTCTGTACCAGCAATTAGCTCAAAGCTTTTCGCAGCAGCGTTTTCATCATGCACAGCTGTTTAATGGTGATAAAGGGGTTGGCAAACACCATTTAGTCGATTCACTCGCTGATGGTTTATTATGTGCTTCACCTGTGCAATTAAGAGCGTGTGGTCATTGTAAAAGTTGTCAGCTTAATCAAGCAGGAACGCATCCAGATAAGCGAATTGTGAGAGTTGATGGACAAACAATTGGTGTTGATGAAATTCGCGATATTACTCATTTTATCAATCATTCCGCGGCACAAAATGGCAACAAAGTAGTTGTTCTTGAACAATGTCATAAAATGACCACCGCGGCAGCAAATGCCTTATTAAAAACACTTGAAGAGCCAAGCTTGAACCGTTATTTACTTTTAACCTGTGAGCAAACAGCTTTATTGCCCGCGACTATTCTAAGTCGCTGTGCAGTGCAGGAAGTCAAAGTAGATAGTTCAATTACGACACAATGGTTAGCCTCTTTGAGTATTCCTAATTACTCTTGGTTAGTATTATTTGCTAGTCAACCGCTTTTAGTGGAACAGTGGTATAAAGAGCATCAGTTAGAGTCTGTTGACTTACTTTATAAATTTGCAACTGAGATAAAAGACAGCCATAATTTCAGCACGTTAGTCGATATATTAAATAAAGAGCATAGTCTTGTTAATGTATTTGCTCTGTTTTTAACTGAACACCTTAAAACGCAATTAGTATTAGGTATGGACTTTTTTAGCTATCAAAAAGCACAAACTGCACTTTCTGAGTTTCTTTATAATAGTTCTCATGTGCTTGGCTTAAATATGTCACTTGCCATTTCACAATTAGCGTTGACTTTACGTGAGAGCCAAAAATAGGACATAGTGTGCAAGAATTACTAGTAGATATTGAAGACTTAGACGAGCTATATCGCTGTTACATGCCTTACTTAAAAAACGGCGGTTTATTTGTTCGCACGAATATGCGTTTTGAAATGGGGCATTCGTTAGCATTGAAAGTCACATTGCCTGATGCCCTTGAAGATGATGTAATTACAGGTAAGGTAACATGGATTACACCTCAAGGGGCTCAGAGCTCTAATCCTCCCGGAATTGGTGTAAGTTTCATTGATGATAAAACCAATTTGAATGCTAAAATCGAAAAACTACTGGGGACTATGTTAAACTCAGGCAATCCGACCTATACCATGTAATAAAAGTTGTACCATGATTGTAGATTCACATTGTCATTTAGACCGCCTTGATTTCGATAAACTCGACCTAAACTTAGAGCAAGTATTAGATAGTGCTCGCGCTAAGAAAGTTGAACACTTTTTATGTGTAAGTGTAACTTTAGACCAGTTTCCAAGTATGCTGGATAAAATTAAGAACTATCCTGATGTTTCTGCATCATGTGGTGTTCATCCCCTTGATCAAAAAGATGCGCTTGATAAGCAAAAACTGATCAATCTTGCCAGTCATGAAAAAGTTGTTGCGATTGGGGAAACAGGGCTTGATTATTATTACTCAAAAGATACTCATCTTGTTCAACAAGAAAGTTTTGTTGGCCACATTGAGGTTGCAAATGAGCTTAATAAACCACTTATTATTCATACCCGAGATGCTCGAGAAGACACCATCAATCTAATGCGAGCACACAACGCAGAAAAATGTAGTGGCGTATTACACTGCTTTACAGAAAATTGGGATATGGCCAAAAAAGCCATTGATATGGGCTTTTATATTTCAATTTCGGGTATTGTAACCTTTAAAAATGCTGTTGAGTTAAAAGACGTTGTTAAGCAAATTCCGCTTGACCGTTTATTAATAGAAACAGATTCTCCTTATTTGGCGCCAGTCCCATATCGTGGTAAAACAAATCAACCTGCTTACGTTGAAGATGTTGCTTATTATATTGCACAGCTGAAAGGTCTTAGTTTTAACGAGTTAGCCGAAGCAACAACCAACAACTTTTATTCGTTGTTTAAGCAAGCTAAGAGGGCTTGATAGTGAGCGGTGTATCGAATTTACCTCAGTTAATAATGGGGCCAATGGTACGCCGAGCAGATGCAGGGCGAGTGTGCTTTCAGTTTGTTACCACCACGCCTTGCCAATACCGAATTGAGTTTACAGCTGTTGAAACTTTTTCTAACTTTGAGTCTATCCAACTTGGGCAAAATATCTATTTAAACTTCATCAATGTAATGCCTGCCAGTGGCGAATTTGCGGTAGACTCACTGATTTATTACTCGTTACATGATAAAGAAAAAAGCCTTGATTTGTCAGCATATTGCTATGAACGTGCGGAATCTCCTGCATTTGTGATCCCTAATAGGCTCGATAGAATTCTTCATGGTTCGTGCCGTAACCCTCATCACCCCGCAAAAGACAGTCTCGTTGCCGCAGATAATTGGCAAAGTGAACAGCGTGATTCACTTAATGCGGGTGCTGACCTATTACTTTTATCTGGCGATCAAATATACGCGGATGATGTTGCAGGGCCCATGCTACTCGCGATTGAGAAAGTGATTAGCTTATTTGGTGTATTTGAAGAGCCAAAGCTTGATTTAGCGCTACCTGAAGGTTTTGAGCAGCAACTTTACAAACGTCATTTATACTTGCCTAAAGTGCCTTGGCAGAAACGCAGTAAATTTGGTGTTGGTTATTGGCTTAAAAAGGATGAACCACATTTTTCAAGTTTAAAAGCCGAAAACCACTTAATTCATTTTCAAGAATTTATAGCACTTTATTTACTGAACTTCAGCGCGGTTACTTGGCAATTAATTAACTTTGAATCAATCGAATGTCCTGCATTGCCCCCTAAATGCGCTAATTTATTTAAACTTGAGAAGCAAGCACTTGTTGGGTTCGCAGAGGGTCTTAGCCAAGTGGAAAGGCTGTTGGCTAATGTGTCTACATTAATGATGTTCGATGATCATGATGTTACGGATGATTGGAACTTAACAGCAGGGTGGGAGCAAGCCATTTATCAGCACCCAGCCAGTAGGCGTATTGTAAATAATGGCTTAATTAGTTACTGGTTAATGCAAGGGATTGGTAATGATGCCGGTGACAAAACATTTGATCTTTTATCTGCATTTAAGCGCAGCTTTTCAACTAATCAATGGAATTTTAAGGGGTTCGATAAGCACATTTTAGATTTTAATCATTGGCACTATGAACTAAATACCATACCCAAAGTGGTGGTACTGGATACCCGAACTCACCGTTGGCGCAATGAGCAAAACTTTAATGAACCTTCAGGATTACTTGATTGGGAGAGGCTTACTGAATTAGAAGAAAGCTTATTATCTCATGATAAAGTGATTATTGTTTCCCCAGCCCCTGTGTTTGGTGTTAAATCAATTGAAGCAATTCAAGCGATTTTTAATTTTTGTGGTCAGCCTTTACTTGTCGATGTAGAAAATTGGATGGCCCATGAGGGCTCGGCCAAAAAGTTGTTGGATACATTCCGTCGTGAAGATACGCCAAAAGAAACCTTGATTCTTTCTGGTGATGTACATTACTCCTTTTGTTTCTCTGTGCAAAAACGCTTTGGTAAGCATAAAAACCGTATTTGGCAGCTCACTGCAAGTGGCATTAAAAATGAGTTTCCTCGAAAGCTTATCAATGTGTTAGATAAACTAGATTCAATTCTCTATGCGCCAAAAAGCCCACTTAACTTTTTTACTAAACGTTGGCAAATGGAAGTTGATAAACACAAAACGAAAGGAGAAGGTCAAAAGTACTTGGTGAGTGATGCGGCAATCAGCTTAATTGAGCTCGACAGTGGTTTATTAAAACGCTACGAGCTCATTCATGCTGATAATCGCATCACAGAGTTTGATTTAGAAGAGCAGTAATTTGAGTGAGCGAGTTCTATCGACTCAGCAAATTTATCGAATTGATATCGATTATAACCTTTCTACTTTTTTCTTTCTCGCTTCGGTGCAGGCAATTGATTAGTTAATATAGCTAAACATAAAATAACTATAAACATGATTGAGTTTGCACCAGCTTGCAGTGAGTAGTCGACTGATGAATGTAGCATCATTGCGACAATAGCTGTAGCGCAGCCAAAAGCAACACCTTGATACAATGCTGTTTTGCGAGTTCGCATTGTATTGATGCATAACCACAAGCAATACAAAACAAGACCTCCTAACAATAACGTTGTAGGTATGCCTAGCTCAACTGCAAACTGTACGTAATCGTTATGGGCGTTGTCGTAGTATCCAGAGTAAGGCTGAGATTGGTATGCAGGGAACGCCGTATAGAATGTACCACCACCAGAGCCAAGCAATGGTTTATCTAAAATAAGTGGCACTGAATCGCGAACTACTTCATCACGTGTTTCAGATTGTAAGCTGGTTTCACTTATGCGTTGCTTGACTTTTTCGACATCAAAGATTGCCCCAACTACAATTAAATCAATTATAAAAAAACTAATGATAAGTGGCTTAAATGCTTTGGGCTTTTGCTTATAAGTAAATAATGCTAATAAGCTAACTATGATAAGCGCAATAAAAAATGCCGAATTACCCATACGGCTTCGAGTCAAAATCAGCGCCACAATAATGATAATTAAAGATATACGCAAGATTATTTTAGAGCTTAGTAGTATTTCAGCCAGCGCACGTAATCTTTGTTTAAAAGAGAGCTTATAGCTGTTTTTTGTACGGTTTAATTCACTAATCAATAGACCAATTCCTAGGCATAAACACAGAGCTAAATAATTAGCTAAAAAATTAGAATAAGTAAACGTGCCGATGGCGCGATCTGTGTGTTTATAACCAAAGAAGGGGCTTGCTATGTTTGGTGATAAATTTAAGTAGGTAGCATATAAAGCCTGAAAAACACCTGCGAAAATGACAATGTAAATTAACTTTTTAATCCTTTCTGCGCTATTGCAATAAATAAATATTAACCAGCTTAACATAAGCAAAAATGTGCTTTTTAATAACATTTGTTTAGTTTGAAATGGATCAATACTAATACTTAACAGCTGAAGCAAGCATACTAAAATGACCACACTTAAGCTTAAAAGTATAGGCCAACCATAACGGGGAGGTAATAGCATTTGGTCACTATTTAAAGCACTGTTAGCAAGGTGTGTAACAAAATTAAAGCAGATTAAAATGCCAATAGCTAAAACTGCCCATGGCCGGTAACTACCTAAGGGTAGAGGAAGTAAAAATAGGATTAGACAAATGAAGAAGAAAATAAAACGATTCAAAATATACTCGAACAAAGTAAAAACGCAGCCGATTGGCTGCGTTTGCATATACTAATAGTACAGATTAATTAGCGACTTCAGAAATACCAGCGTCCCCACCTGTACCACCTGCACCAGGAGGTGTAGGCAGAGTCGGTAAGCTAACTACCGGTGCAGCAGTCGTGCCAGCACCAGGGCCTGCTGCTGTTGCTTCTGAAGCGACAGTTGGATCAATACCTGCTGTGATTGCAGAGAGTGTGATTGCATCACTATCAAAACCTGCATCTGAAAGTGCCGCTAAGAAGTCAGGAACCAACGGGCTATCAGCACCAAAGTTTGCAACAACGGCCGCAACCATTGCATCCATATCTGCAGAACCACACGCACCATTGAGTAGCTCTTCGTCTAATTTAACTTCTTCTTTGTTCTTACAAATCTGTCTAACCGCTTCAACTAAATCTTCACGTAATTGCTCTGCAGACGTATCTGTTGTTGCGTTATTAAGAATGTCAATAATGTTATTTACGCTCACTTCTTGAACTACAGCATCATTGTCCGTTTGTGCGTAGGTTGGAAGAGCTGTAATAGCAGTTGCGCTAGCGACTAAGCCAGCTAGAATTAATTTTTTCATTTCTCGTCCCTTGGTTGAGTACTAATTGCAAAATTTTAGCGCATCGGCGCAAAAAGTAAACTCTTTATTCACGCCATTAGTATTAGATTTAATAATTTTTGATGGAGGCAGTATCAAATTACCTTGTACACCATCGCATCCTAAGTTCTCAAGTATTTCTAAAGTATCAGCTTTTTCAACTAAACAGGCTAAAACTTTAATACCAAAACCGTGGCAAATATTATTAACGGTTTGGATATAAAACTGGCTTTGTGGGTTAGTAATTAAATCTTGAATATAGCTACCATCGATTTTAACATATTCTATATCAAGACCTTGTAAATACTTGAATGAGGTCAAACTTGTGCCAAAGTGCTCAATACATACCCCAATACCCAGCTCTTTAATAGCATCTATATGTAAAGATGCTACATGTACATTATAAAGTAAGCTTATTTCGTGAAGCTCAAATAGCAAATTAGTTTTAATAACCGGCTTAGTTTCGGAGAATAAAGTTAACCACTCTATAAAGCTTGTTGAATACAACGAAGCCTTACTGATATTTAATGCAAAGACTTCATCTGAGTATCGTTCTTTAATATTGACAAAGTTCAGTATAATTTTTTTATCGAGTTCTTCAGTTAGATTTAACTTTTCAGCCATAGCAAATAAGTGCGCATTATTTACCTTTTCGCCTTCGTGAATGAAATGTGCAAAAACTTCAAAATAACATAGAGAATTAGTCTTGTTGGCTTGTTTTACTGGTTGAATAGAAAAGCTAACGTCACCTGTAGTTATGATAGTCTTGATCAGTGTTCGCCACTGATTAACGCTAAATAATGACTTTTTATCACTGCAAGTTAAATTATTATCTTCGCCTGTTGTACAACCAGTATCAAGTAAAGAAAGTACTTCACGAATGCTTGCGCCTTTATTAATTGCAACGAGAGACAAGTTAGCATAACCGTTGATATGCAGGCTGTTTTCTTTTTGGCTTAAGTTATCATTAAGGTCTAAACGCACCTTATTAAGAAATACAGAATCGTATGGGGCTAATAGTATGAAAGTACTGCCGTTCAGTCTAAATATTGATGAATTTGGTAGTTCGCTGGCAGACTGCTTGAGCAATTCAGCAGCGTCAATGACGTGTTGGTCGCCGTCATGATAGCTTACTACTTGGTTTATGTTATTCAATGAAGGAAGGGTGAGCATCATTGCCGTTATGGGCGAATCATCCGAGATATTATTTACTACAGAATGAAAGTAATTCTCAAATGACTTGCGGTTACCGAGTCCTGTTATTGAGTCGATGTATACTTCTTCTGTGAGTGTTTGAGTTTGTTTCGTCAATGAATCAAAGGTACTCTGTAAATTTTTAACCATATTGTTAATGGCTTGAGTGACGGTGCGTAACTCACGTGCGACGGGTATCTCTTCATTAAGAGTAAAACGTTTTCGAGTGACTAACTTAGCTTGATTTTCAACTGCTTTTAAAGGCTTGAATACAGCCCGTAAAATTAAAAATGCAACAGCTAAGGATGCAGCAAGTAGTAGGAATGAGCTATATAGGCTACGCAGCATGTGTTGCCATAACGTCAAGTATGATTGGCCAGTATGGCTAGAAACCTCGAGTGTACCTGCAATTACCCAACCACTATTTATTTCAGATTGCATTGTCGGCGCATTTAATTCAAAGAGATTAATGAACCAGTTAGGTACCGACTCAACGCGTTTCGGGTTTTGTAACTGAAATACAACATTATTCTGCACATCAGTAAATTTTATTTCGCTGTAATAGCCAGAATCAAAAATAGCAGTCGCCATAGTTTCTGCAATCATTAGGTTATCATCTTCTAAATAAGGTGATATGGAAAGCCCCAAACTGGTCGCTGTATCTTGCGCATGGCTGGCCATTTGTGTTTGCAGATAATGACGGGTCGTATCTACGTCAGTAAAAACACGTACAAAAAAAGAAATAACTGAAATTAAAATGATCAAGCTATATACTTGGGTTTTTAAGCTCAATCCATCTTTAAAGATTCGAGACATAACTACTAGTTCCTTTATTGTTACTATTGGAAGGTGCAAGCTCACCTTGTTCAATTCTTTCTAGCATGGTATTCCAAGCTGAAACGCCAGTACTATTCTTAACCTTGTTTCCTAAGCCCTTGGATTTGGCCAACCATAGGCCTTGACCGTTAAAACTGTATATCGGTTTTAAGTCGTTACGTTTGTTTGCCGGTACTAATTTTGTATCAAAGTTGTCGAGTACGAGTGGAATTTGGTTAAGTTCTTCGAAGTATATAAGCACCATGTGTGGTTGATTAACTGTACGCTGGCGCACGTACATCAGTCTTATTTTTTCTTCTGGGACGCCGAGTGCTATTAATGTGAAGTATTTAGCAATAACATAGTCTTCGCAATCGCCCATGCCTACACCTAGGCTTTCGAGAGGTGTCGCCCAATAATCTTTTTTCTGCCAAAGCTCTTCATCTGTTTTGTAATTTATATGTTTGTTAAAAAAGTCATTTACTAAATGAATTTTTTGCCATTCGCTTTTATTCGTAGAGTCATCGATAAAATTTAGCCATGCTTTTATTCTGTGATGGCCAGTATCTCCATATAACTGTTTGGCACGGGCAATTATATCGCTGTTACGCAAATGCAATAGCATGTCTTGTGCACAAACAAAAAAAGACACGAATATAATTATGCAAAATCCTATACGCACAATGCCATCTCGAATAAATAAACAGAGGGATTATATTCTTATTAAAAATAAAATGATAGGTTATAAAAAAAGCAAAAGTACGAATGTTAACCTTTTGGTAACAAAAAACAATCTAAAAGGCTTCTTTTTTATATTGAGCCGTTGCACCTGTTGTGTATAATAACGGTCCATATGGATAGTAGCGCTTCAAAGCTCAGCTGAGCCTCATAAGTTCATCAGCGGCTGGCTATGTGGTAAGAAGTAATTAAAAGGATTTCAAGTGAAAGTTTTAAAAGCCGTCTTGCCTCTCGCTGGATTGCGAGCACGAATGTTGTCTGCAACAAAATCAACGCCTAAAGAAGTGCTAGCACTAGTTGACAGACCTCTCATCCAACATATTGTAAACGAAGCTGTTCAAGCCGATATTAAAGAAATTGTACTCCTCTCACACGCTTCAAAAAATAGCATAGAAAATATTTCTGGTATTGAATTTGAAGCCAAGCTAGAGGCGCGCTTAAAGCGTACTGTGCTTGAGAAGGTCCGTTTAATTACCTCTAAAGGGGTGAGTATTATTTCCATACGTCAACCGGCACGATTAGGACTTTGGCATGCAATACTTGAAACTCATGCGATTATTGGCCGTAACCCATTCGCTATTTTATTACCTGATGTGATTGTTGGTGAATATAAGCCAAACCTTGAGGTCAATAATTATGGTGAAGTGGACTTTGACGATAAAACAATCAAAGCAGCTGAAAATGCAACTATCACTCACATACTGGAAAAGCCAATCTACGGCGATATCCCTAGTAAAAAAGGTCGATACGCTGTATCACCCGCCATTTGGAATCTATTAGAAACTACTCCTAGAGATCTGGGAGATGAAATTCAATCAACAAAAGGGTTGTTGCAATTACGTCATGTTGAAAGAATTGAAGCATATTATTTAACAGGTAAGTCGCATCAGTGTGATTCACAATTTTGGTTACATGCTTGCTAACGTAGAGTATGCAATCCGGCCTTATTAGGCGAAGAGTTTATAGAATGTGTATAAGAGCTCATCACATCACAAGAGGGATAAAATGAAAGTAACTTTTTACGGAGTTGGGTATGTTGGCTTGGTTCAAGCCGCAGTTTTTGCTGACGCTGGTCATGATGTGTGTTGTGTGGATATTGATGAAACACGCATAGAAAATCTCAAGAACGGCATAATTCCAATATACGAACCTGGGTTGACGCCTTTAGTCCAAAAGAACTTCGAAGAAGGCCGTTTAACTTTCACTACCGATCCTAAATTTGGGGTTGAGTTTGGTGACTTACAGTTTATTGCTGTTGGAACTCCTCCTGACGAAGATGGTTCTGCAGATTTAAAGTACGTACTAAAAGTAGCGGAGACAATCGCTACTTATATGGAACAGCCCAAAATCATTATTGATAAATCGACGGTTCCTGTCGGCACAGCTGATAAAGTAAAAGAGACTGTACAGTCGATACTTGATCATCGTGAAAGCAATTTAACTTTTTCAGTAGTATCAAATCCTGAATTCTTAAAAGAAGGTGCTGCTGTCAATGACTGTAAGCGCCCAGACCGTATTATTATTGGTACAGACTGCACTGATACAGAAGAACAGATGCGTGAACTTTATGCACCATTTAATCGAAATCACGAAAAAATTATCGTCATGGATATTAAAAGTGCTGAACTAACTAAATATGCAGCTAACTGTATGCTTGCTACCAAAATTAGCTTTATGAATGAAATGGCAAATATCGCTGAGCGTGTAGGTGCTGATATTGAACACGTGCGCCATGGTATCGGCTCAGACCCTCGTATTGGTTATCAGTTTATTTATCCTGGCTGTGGTTATGGAGGTTCTTGCTTCCCAAAAGATGTTCAGGCATTGGTGCGAACAACTGACAGCTTAGGCTATGACTCACAAATTTTAAAAGCTGTTGAAGCCGTTAATTATGCGCAAAAGCATAAATTATTCGAATACATTACGAAGCATTTCGGTTTATTAAATAATCCTGATGCTATAAAGGAGGTAAGGTGTTTGCTTTGTGGGGCTTGAGCTTTAAACCAAACACGGATGACATGCGAGAAGCACCAAGTCGAGTACTTATGGAGCAATTATGGGCTGCCGGTGCAAAAGTGCAAGCATATGACCCTGAAGCGATGGAAGAAACGCAGCGCATATACGGCGCACGAAATGATTTAAGCTTTATGGGAACCAAAGAATCAGCATTAAATAATGCAGATGCTCTCGTTATTTGTACTGAGTGGCAAAATTTTAAAGCTCCTGATTTTTCGTTGATAAAGTCATTACTAACAACTCCAGTTATCTTCGACGGACGTAATTTGTTCGAACCTAAGAGGCTAAAAAATAAAGGCTTTAGTTATTATTCTATTGGTCGAAATATTTTATAGTATAAGGGTCTTAAAATGCTGACAGTTATAATACCTGCATATAATGAAGAAAAATGTATTGAAAGGACGTTATCCGAATTAACGAATTTTTCGAGTTTGGAGGTTGAGGTAATTGTCTTGCCAAATGGCTGTATTGATAATACAGCCGAATTCGTTAGAGCAAAATTTCCTTCATTTAAAGTGGTCGAGCTTGATACTGGCTCAAAAATCTTAGCTATAAATAAGGGGCTTGAAATTGCTCAGTTTGAACATGTGCTTGTTCAAGATGCTGACGTGATTATCAGCACAGAAAGTATCAGAAGTATTTTAAAATTTATTGAGAGTGAACAGTATTTGTTTGCCTCACCGACCACTAAAATAGTTCAAGATGGCAGTTTCTTAACTAATATGTACTACAGTTTTTTGAAACTTACTCCTGCTTACCGAGTTGGAATGGTTAATTCCGGTGCATACCTTATTTCTCCACAGGCACGCGATATTTTAGGAAAGTTTCCACAAGTTATTGCTGATGATGGCTATGTTAAAGGTACCTTAGGTTCAGCTAATTTAACTACGATTCCTTCTTGTTATTCAGTCGTAATGAGTCCAAGAACAATTTGGTCTCTTATTAAAATAAAAACGAGAAGTAAATTAGGCAATATGGAACTAAAGAAGAAGTTTACTTCGCCTACTACAGGCGGTAATAGCTTTTCTTCTTTGTTTAAAATAGCTATCAAAGAGAAAGCGTTATTTCAGTTTTTGATTTATGCGACGGTCATTTCAATAGCGACATTTCGTGCTAAGTTGCAAATTAAAAAATTAAAGACAATTAAATGGGAAAGGGACGAGAGCACAAGAATATGAAAAGATTCATACACGTCTATGTACGACATTTTATACTATCTATTATTACGCTCTGGTATATCCATTTTTATAAAATGAATATACATAAAAGCGTTAGAATTTCATTGAAAGCAAAGCTAGATAAGACAAACCCGAAAGGTGTTCATATAGGAGCGGGGACTTATATTGCATTTGGGTCGGTAATTCTAACTCATGATATGTGCCGAGACATACATAAAGACGTGAGAATAGGTGAAAATTGTTTCATTGGTGGTAACTCAATCATCATGCCAGGCGTTACTTTGGGCGATTCATGTATTGTTGCGGCAGGCGCTGTTGTGACAAAGGATGTAAGTTCAGGGACAATTGTAGCAGGAAATCCTGCTGTTGCCATTCGTACAAATATTAAAACAAAAGCTTTAGGGATATTAATTAATGAGTAAGAAGCTCATAGCAATTGCATCAACGGGTGGTCATTATGTGCAATTGAGTAGAATAATGAAACAAGCTAACTTTAACTCTAATGACATTTTATTTGTGCGCACGAAAGTTAACGCGCACGATACACCTTCTTTTGAGAATGAAAGCTTAATTGAGGATGTGTCAAGAGACACATTAATCCGATCTCCCATAATTGCGTTTCAAATGTTAAAACTCGTCTTAAAGCATAAACCTAAGTGGATAATAACCACAGGCGCGATGCCTGGGTTAATTTCTATTGTAATTGGCCGACTATTACTAAGAAAAACCATGTGGGTTGATAGTATTGCTAATACAAAACAATTATCCGCCTCGGGAAGAATAGCAAAGAAATTTGCTCATAAAACATTAACCCAATGGCCAGATTTAGCTGGTGATAATGTTGAATATAAAGGTCGAGTTATATAATGAAAGTGCTTGTAACTGTGGGTGCGCAATTACCATTTAAACGATTGGTAGAGGCCATTAACGATATAAATAAATCACTAAACTTGGATGTTTTTGCTCAAGTTGGTGAAGACTCAAATGCTTATGATGGTATTCAAGTGGTTGATTTTTTGAGCTCTAATGAGTACAAAGCGAAACTTGATTGGTGTGATATTGTTATTGCTCACGCTGGTATGGGAACCATCATTCAATGTTTAGAATTGAATAAAAAGCTTATAGTTGTACCGAGGTTGGCTAAATTTGGTGAGCACAGAAATGATCATCAGCTCGATACTATCGCAAGATTTGAACCGTTAACCTCATCAATAAGCTTAATGAGGGTGTGCCGTGATGTAAAAGACTTGCAACAGACCCTAGAGGAAATCGAGAAGCTAAGCGAGAAAAATGATTTCTTCACGACTGAAAAAGAGAAAGATACTGAGAACCTAGGTGTATATATTAAAAAAATGATAGATGATGAAGTATAAATTATCTTTGTTAATTGACTCGCTGTTATCGTCGGGTGCTAATTTTTTAATCACGTTTCTTTTACTTAAGTATGAGGGAAATGAGTCAGTAGTCATGTTTGGTGTTGCTATGACTCTGTCATTAATTTTCTTATCTTTTCAAAGAACAATCGTGCTCATTCCTTTTAATTTAAAAGAAGATAAGTGCAGTAAAGTAAGGATAATAGAGTTTCTAAGTTGTTCATTTTTCCTCTTAGTGCTATTTTTAGTGTTAATTTTCATTAGTACCTATTTTGTTTTTCCATATCAAGAGCAGTGGTTGTTAGCGCCTGTTTTATTCGCCTTTTTGTTTATACATGAATCATTTAGATATCTACTTATGGTGAGTAAGCTGTACTTTTTGCCTGCGTTGGTATCTGTTGTTTTAGTATCTACTTTTGCAGCTTCTTTATTATTTGATGGTTTATCTATAAAGCTCTTGATAAACACTTATTTATGTTTATTTGCGCTAGAGTTAATAGTAATCGCTCTTTTTATTACTTTTATAAAAGCTAATACCGATGAGCATGAGTTAGACATTTTTTTTTGGTTTCGTGATACAAGAAATTTACTAAATCGAAATGTTCAATCCATTTCTCAATTACTACTCGTACATTCTCCATTTCTATTAGTATCGGCTTTGTATCCAGCAACAGTTTCTTCTGTTCTATTTATAGCTCGATCAGTATTTCAGCCAGTACAAATATTGATCAAATCAGTTGAGGCAATTGATCAAAGAAAACTCGCTAGTATAAAAGATAATGCACACACATTTGTAAAGAGTTTGTTCAAAAAGTATATGCTTATTTCTTTAGCCGCCTCTTTAATTTGTTTATTAATAGCTGTTTATCTATTTCCTGTGGTGTATGGTGAGCAAGCTGTTCCTAAGCTAGGTGATTTATTGTTCTGGGCAGGTATTTTAGTTTGTTTATCATGCTCAAGAAGTGTTGAAATGCTGCTCGTGAAGAAAAATATGTACAAAAAAATGAACTCACTATACCTGTTATCAGGTTTGGGTGTCTTATCTCTTTTACTATTGAATTTGTTTCTTCATTTACAAGTTTCACCATCACTTCATATTTTTATGGGGTGGTTGTTTTTGGCGATTACTTATTATTTGATTGTTATGAAAGGAGTCGATAATGAATAGGGTAAGACTCTTTAACTTATTTCTTTTTTCAATGTTTATTATCTTTTCTTTATTTGTTTTTAGAATACGCGAATACGGAAGTGATAGTGTCGATTTTCAAATCGTTTTAAGACTAATGGCATGGGGAGGAGGTATTTTAATCGCATTTATATATTTTTATAAATTCGGTTTTAGGGTGTCTAACAATCATGAGTTGTTATTTGTTGCTTTTATTCTCTTAGCTATTTTGATGCTCCCTTTTTCAATGCTTCCTTTTCGTAGCTTTGTTGTAGTACTTTCATATGCAGCTTTTTATTTTTATTTTAAGTATGTAAAAAGTAGGTTTGGAGATGACTTTTTACTTTATTCAATTTCCCTGTCATTTTTTATAGTTGTTTGTTTTTCTTACTTTTATTATTTGGCTTTGCCCGATTTGGGGAGACACATCTATTGGTTGAATGATGTTTTATTTGTAAGCCCTCGAATGAGTGGCGTTTTCTCTACCTCGAATGCAATGGGGGGATTCTGTGCCGTATATTGCCTGTTCTTGTTACATGCGTTTAATAAGAAAATTATCTCAAAATCTTTCTTTATTATTGCATTTGGGTTGTCTTTGATAGCGTTACTATTGAGTGATAGTAAGACTGCTTTTATATCATTTGTTTTTTCTTCTTTATTTTTATACAGAAGAAATAAGTTTATTCTGTTTGCAATTCTATCAGGTGTAATTTTAACCTCATTATTAATAATATACGCTACATTTGACTTTTATGGCTTCCTTGAACATGTATCTCGCCACGGTGATCCTGAAGAAGTTCTCACTTTCACGGGCAGAACATATATCTGGCCTGCTGTCTTTGATATGGCGCTTGAGCGGCCTTTTACCGGCTATGGTATAGGTGTGACGTCTTTGGCTTTGCCAACGTTAGAAGATATTATAGGTTATACACCCGCTCACGCTCATAACTTAATCTTACAAGCTTTTTTCAGTCTTGGGCTTGGTGGCATGTTATGTATAACTGCAATTCTTGGCTATAATCTGGTTGTAAAATGCAAAAATAGATTGGGTAACTCGATGGCGGTTTATATTGTTATTACCTCTTTATTTGAGGCCTCGTTTTTATCCGGTGTAGCTGGCTATTCTATTATTCCTGTAATCTATATGGTTTTAAGTAAAGAAAAATGAGACGTTATTTAATTTTATTTTTACTTCTTTTTAGCTCATCTAATAGCCTGAGCGCTATTGATGATTATAATTTAGTCTTAGCATCAGGTCAGTCATTAAGTATAGGGCACACTGATCAAGACTTGAATCCGATAATTTTTCCTAATGAAGTTAATCCTAACAACGTCTTTCTGTTTAATGGTGTCAGGACCACTGCACCTCGATATTATCAAAGGTTAGTAGAAAATGACGTAAGATTTTTGGAACCTTTGAAAGATGTGACTAGACAAACACATGCATACTCAATGTTCAAAATGTTGGAATATTTATATGCTCTTGAGAACAAACCTTTCCCTAAGTTTGTTTATGCTCCACATGGTCGTGGAGGGCAAAAGATAAGTAAACTTGAATATGGCACAGAACCATTTGAAAATGGACTTACGATGCTAAGGGCTGCAGAGCGGTTGGCTGCGCAAAGTGGCGAAAGTTTTAATGTCCCTTTTATTACTTGGATACATGGTGAATCTAACGCAAATTCTAATTTACAGGACTATAAGCAAAAGCTTAGTAAGCTCTATAACGCTTATAAAAATAAAATACAAACTACCACTTCTAAAACCCGTAATCCAATATTATTCATGGACCAAACCGGCGTTAGTTATGGGCATGATATTGCTATCTCATTATGGGAGTTTGCGAATGACCATGAAGCTGCCTCTTTAGTCATGCCAAAGTACTTTCTAAATAGAAATTACTTTAATAGGCCTGATGAAAGAACTCACTTAAATACGAAGGGGTATATTTTACAAGGCGAGTATTTTGCGAAAGCTATCTTTTCTACATTTGAATCTAATAAGAAATGGAAACCACTGCAACCAGAGTCTTTAGAAATAGCAAATAATAAAGCTTTTGTGAAATTACATGTTCCAGAAGGAAGTTTGACTATTGATACTCAAACTTTACCTGAAGCACCTGGTTACGGTCTAAAGTATATATCGCCAAATAACATAGAATACATTCCGCAAGTTTCCATACAAGGTGATACGTTAATACTCGAGTTTAATACTACACTCGAGGTGGGGGGAAATAGACAGTGGCTTTACCCTAGATGACAGGTATAACACTGCAAATCAGAAAACCCCTGTGACTAATATCAGAGATACGTCGACGTTAATTTCTTCTGTTGATCAGCAACCACTGCATAATTGGCTAGTGCAATTTTCGATAGAGATTACCCCTCAAACTCCCGGCATGTCTTCTTCTGTAAATCCAAGTGGCAACAGTATATGGCATGATGGCGATATCGTCGCTGATATGTCAGAACCCTACTCTATTATCGGCGGAAGCTATAATAATAGGGATTTGAACTATGCTTTATATCGTGTCAGTTTTGATGCTGAAATTGAATCGGGTACGCCAATTTTTTATATCGGAGATTCAAGCATTCCAATTACAAAAGAGGGGGAAAACTCTTTTGTAGCAATCGTTTGTGAACCTACAGAAGATATGGTTTCTGTGGTAAGCACACAAACTATGTTTACCGGAGCGATGCAATCCATTTCTTTAAAACCGATATTATCCGAAACTAACTTTGACCAATATGACGTTGAAGAGCTCGGTGATAATATTTGGCCTAATAATGTGACCGTTGAGAATTATGAAGCAGATGATTTTGTAGTCACTGGAGACTATTTTATCAAAACGAAGTTACAGTACCCGATATATTTACTTGAATATGAAGTCCAAGTGAATGAGGGGTCAGCATATATCAATATTGGCGATTTTCATAAGAGCATCAATGATACGGGAGTATTTTATAGTAGGGTACCTATTTGTAAGCCTGAGTTTGGCCGTTTAAGATTTTCTTCAGGTAAATCAGGCTTTTCAGGGAAAATTAGTAATATTGAAATTGAACCAATTTAAAAGGTCATAGTTTGTTTTATAACTCAATTAATAATTTCCGTGCGATAGCCATTATGTTTATCGTTTTCGGTCATTCTTTCGATGTTTCTGGTGTCGCTTTAGATAGTCTTTGGGAAGTTTTTTTAAGAAACCTGCTATCTGGTGGTACCATTCTTTTTGTTTTCATTTCAGGCTTTCTTTTTGAAGTTGTATTTTTGAGAAAGTTTACTTTTTCTAAGTTTTATTTCTCCAGAGCTTCAAAGCTGATATGGCCATATTTATTATTGTCAATCATACCAATCTGTTTATATATCTATGTAGCTAACCCAATTTCAGATGGCTATTTTCTGCCTAAATCTGAAGGTGCAATATCACAGTTTATGGTACCTTTTCTAAAATATGAAGTAACAGGTCGCTTTATGACCGCTTATTGGTATATTCCTTTTGCGTTACTGTTATTTTTACTCTCGCCATTAGTCGTTCATATACTAAAAAAAGGTTTTAAGTTTAAGCTGTCACTGATTCTGATTCTTTCATGCGTGTCAATTTTGATTCATAGACCTGTCGATAATATGAATCACTTGCATTCTGTTGTGTTTTTTTTCCCTGTTTACCTCACCGGTGCTGTGGTATCTCAATGTAGAGAATCCTTGTTAAAGGCATTTCAGGGTAATCGGTTTTGGCTATTATTTTTATTATCGATCAGTTTCACGCTGATCCAGACCTATTTAGGTGATGTGGGAAGCTACCATAAGCCATTTTTTGAGTTCAGAGGCATCGACTTGATGTTTCTACAAAAGCTACTCCTTGCTTTCTTTTTCTTCTTGCTATTAGAAAAGTATTCAAAAAGTAATTTGTTTTTTGACACTCTCGCGAGTACAAGTTTTGCAGTGTTTTTTATACATCCCTATCTAATCTTTATATTTAGAAACTTAAAATTACCGACCCCAGATACGGCGTTATTCCAGTGGCTCTACTTCATTGCTTTATCTATTATGTTTGTGTTACTTAGTATGCTTCTTGCCTTGTGCGCGAAAAAATTACTCAATGATAAGAGTAAATACCTCATTGGTTATTGAAAATACAGTTTCATTAGCTTGAAACTGATTCTAAAAAACTACCTGGTAAGTATTATCTGAAATAACAATAAAAGCTTGAAAACCTGTTGGTGATTGAATTGCTAACAGGTTTTTTAGATGAAAATATATCTTGTGATTGTTACCTAACAGATAGTTTTACTAAGATCTGCTAAAAATTTGGACTATCTCCTCCTTTACATCGTTAACATTAAATTAACTTTTATATAGTGTTTTAGGGTTGGTTTTAAAGGTCTTTTATCCTGCTTTATTACTTAAGTTACTGATTTTTGCGTTTTGTACTTTTTTATGGAACATTAAAATGGTACTTTTGTAGTGTCTTTTGTTTATTTGCATTTAATTTGTATATATAATGTGCTGCAATTAATTCAAGGACATGACTATAAGCTGAACACACAGTTTTTGCTGCTATTGACGCACTTTCATTACGAGGGAAATAATGACTAACTCATTACTAAAATTAACAAAGCTAAGCGCAGTGATTGCTATTAGTTTAGCTAGCTCAACAACTTTGGCCGCAGACTTAGGCGTTGCCAATAATTTTTCTGCGTTTGTTTTTGAAGATTTTAAATCTAATTCAGGTCGTGCTGAGGGCGCAATTGCAGCCGGTGAGATAAGTCTGAAAGGATACAGTGTTGGTTATACAAGACCCTACAATGCTGGCGAATATTATTTAATTAGTGAATCTAGTATCGCTTTCAAGTCAGGTCGTCAATATGTGGGCAGTATGATTGCCAGCGGTGCTACTGATGTCAACTGGAGTGTTCGGTGGGGCATGCAATGGGGCTCTAAAATCCTATCGAATCAAAGTGAATCTGCTATGCCTTTCAACTTTGATGAGCAAGAACAGTACTATAAAGATTTAAGTGCTGGATTAAGTGAGCTTTCAACAACGGGTACTGTAAAGAGTATGTGGGGCGGCCTTTACTTAGAAGGTGATGGGGGCTCTGATAGACAAGTATTCAACTTAGACGCACGGGAGTTTGCTAAGGCACATACCTTCGCTGTGTCAGGGATCCCGCATGGCGCAACAGTCGTTTTTAATATAACCGGCGATGATAATATTGTTGTAAAAGGTAAAAGCTTTGCGAGTTTACATAACCATGCAACTAAAACAGTATTCAACTTTGCGAATGCCAAAAAACTTGATATCAAAGGGAATCGTTGGCAAGGCGTTGTTTTAGCTCCGTTTGCTGATATTAGAGGTGTTCATGGTGTTGCTAAGATGCCAATTATTGGCCAGAGTTTTTATGGTTCAATGACATTGTTAGGCGGTGAATTCAGCGGTGACTTACCTGAAATCGGTGCGCCAGTTTGTAATGATATTGATGTTACTGATAAATGGAGTTGGACTGGCAGTGAGTTTATGCCGGAGTTTGACCAAGTTATTTCAACTCCGATAGCTGTAAATCTAAATGATGATAATGGCGATGGTATAATTGACGAAAAAGATGTGACAGATATCTTGGCTGTAACTTTTAATATTGCTAATTATCGTGCGCAGGGCATTGTTCGAGCGTTTAGCGGTATCGATGGTCAAGAGTTGTGGAAAACTGAAAACTTTGATGGATCTTTTAATTATAAAACAATTAAAGCGAGTTCAACTTACTCTATCGCTGCCGCAGATGTTAATAACGATGGTTTGGTTGAAGTTATAGTAAGAGATTCTACTGATCACAGTTATAAGATTTATAGTAATACTGGCGACTTGATTAAGGCTATTCCTAAAGGGTTTGCATTTGGAAATTCCGCTATATCTGATCTTAATGGTGATGGTTCCGCTGAATTCATTATTGGCAATAACATTGTGAATCTTGATGATGATTCAATCGTTAAGCTTAAAAAGCCTGTGGATTATAATAAGGGCGACTTCGTAATGATTGATTCAATTGCTTTTGATGCAGATCTTGATGGACAGCAGGAAGTCTTAGTAAATGGTGTTTTATATACTATGGACGGACAAATTCTTTGGAACAAAAATACACAACAAGGCTTTGCTGCAATTGGTAATTTTGATAATGATGCATACCCTGAGATTGTGCTAACTGACTTAGATGGAAGTATTAAGCTTCTAGAACAGGATGGCTCAGTAATTTGGGAGTATCAATCAGATGATTCAGGCGGTGGGGTTCCTTCAATTGGTGATGTTGATGGCGATGGTGAACCAGATATTGTTGTCTCAGGCGGTAAATTAATTAAAGTACTGAATAAAGAGGGCGTTTTAATTAACTCCTTTGCAATTAATGATCCCTCTAGTAAACGCGCTGGTGTCATAACATATGACTTTAATGGCGATGGAAAAGATGAAATCATTAATATAGATGAAACGGGGTTAAATATATTTAGCGCATCAGAAAATAGATTAGTTTATACGTCTAAGCAGTCCTCAGGGACAATTTGGGAGTACCCAATTGTTGTTGATTTAGATGGTGATGGCTCTGGAGAAATTATCTCTGTTTCCAATACATTGCTTTTGCCAAGCGGTGCCACGGGTACTAATGGTATTTCTGTCAAAACGTCAAAAAGCTGTAAATGGTCGCCAGCTACACGTATTTGGAATCAGCATTCCTTTTCTGGTTCGAATATAAACCAAAATGGCTCGTTGCCTTTACAACAAGAAAACAGCTGGGAACAAACAAATACCTTCCGTTCTGGTAATTTGAATTAATTCATTCTAAATGAGCCAATTAACTTTTTTAATTGGCTCATTTTGTTAGAATTGCGCTCGTTTTAAAACGGATTTAAAAAGGTTTATTTTGGCTGATTTACACGATGACCCTGCAATTAGAAGTTTGTTGGAAAGAATGCCAGAGGGTATTCAAAATACATTTACCGATGAACAGTTAGTACATTTGAAAATTGCAATCGGTGCAAGACAATGGGGGAATCACGCAGTTGACCTTAGAGGGGTTGTTAAATTATTTAAATACCGTTATTACTACGTGCTTTTGGCTGGACGAAATAGGCGACAATTAACTCCTCAAGAACAAAAAGTTGCTAAGTTTGGGCAAGCGGTAATTTTAAGCATGGCAGTCTCATTTGTCCTATTAACTATATTGCTAATTTTATATTTGGCGAAATCTGCATTGGGAATTGATATATTTTCTAGCTTTTCCTTTGGCCTGTGGGACTGGTTTAACTCCCTGTTAAATTAGAATAGCTAAAGTGGCTGAGAGGGTTAGGTTTTACCGGTCCTTTTTAATTGGTAATTTGATATGGTTTCGCTCATATTAAGTAATGCAATCTCACTACTGTCACATTAACTTAATATGAGTAATATTCATGTTTACTGCTTAAATATGTTTATTTTTTGTAAATGGTCTAGCTTCTTGCAATTTATTTTTTTTAAATTAACCCCAATTTTTCAATTTTATTTTGATTATAATTTACACAGTCTTGTGTTTTTTTACCTTTTTGGGAAATCGATTGTCAATAAACTGCTCCTATCCCTTTGTTTATTCAAATAATAAATAAATATGAATCTGCCCTGAATAGTTTAATTTAATAATGTTGTGTTTATTTTTGTTTATCTTGCGTTCATTTTTATAAATGTTTCTTTTTTATACTTCAATTTAATGCAATTTTTGTTTGGCACTTTATACTTATTTTTTGGTTGATCTGTTCCTGTTGTCACTATATTATTGCAGCTGATTTTTTAGTTACTTGCCGTTCAAGGAAGATATAGTGAACAGAAGCAGAACATTTAAACCATCTAGTTCTTCAGATGCAAATTTTTATCGCTTATTTGACTTGTTAACACTTTTTATTGCATTTCAAATAGCAAATAGTATTTATACTATTCACTTTACCTCAGCTTATCTTGCAGCTGCATTATCTATCACAATTACCTATATGTATTGTGCAGAAATATTATCTACATACCGATCGTGGCGTGCAGGTAAATTCAGAAGCATGGTTTTATGCTCTTGGGTTTCTTTAGTCGTTGCGTTTTCAACGATGTTTTGTATTTCATTTGTTTTTAAATTCACAGAAGTATTGTCTCGTTTAGGGTTAACCATTTGGTTTTTTGTGAGCTTGCTGCTTTTATTTAGCTGGCGTTTGGCTGTTCATTTATACAAACGTAATCGACGTCGATTAGGCTTGAATCTTCGTAATGTTGCAATTGTTGGTGCAACTGAAGGGGCAGCGTATTTACATAAAGAAATTGAAAATAATAGCGAGTTAGGCTTTAAGTTTATGGGTTTCTTTGATGACCGTAAACCTGAACGTTTGTTTGAAAAAGCCGCCAATTATGACGTGGAAGGCAACATTCAAACCGCAATTGATCGGGCTCGAGATGGTGAAATAGACATATTATACATTGCATTACCACTAAAAGCTGAAAAGCGTATTGCTGATATTTTATTACAGCTTGGCAATACGACGGTTGATGTGCATGTTATTCCTGATTTTCTACTTTCTAACTTGATTCACGCTAGGATAGAACATGTTGGTAATTTAGATACATTAAGCGTGTTTGAGTCACCTTTAATAGGTGCGCAGGAGTTTATTAAGCGTACTGAAGATATTATTGTTTCTTCATTAATTCTGCTATTAATTTCCCCTTTACTGTTAGTGATCGCTGCTGCAGTTAAGCTTACTTCCCCTGGAAATATAATCTTCAAACAAGATCGATATGGTTTAGATGGCCGAAAAATTAAAGTGTGGAAGTTTAGGTCTATGACAGTCACCGAAAATAGTGACGTAGTTACACAAGCGACAAAAAATGATGCGCGTATTACTAAGCTTGGTGGCTTCTTGAGAAGAACAAGCCTTGATGAGTTACCTCAATTCATCAATGTATTAAGAGGTGAAATGTCAATAGTCGGCCCAAGACCTCATGCTGTAGCTCATAACGAAGAATACAGATCTAAGGTCGATTTCTACATGATTAGACACAAAGCAAAACCTGGTATCACCGGTTGGGCTCAAATTAATGGCTGGCGCGGTGAAACAGATACACTTGATAAGATGGCTAAACGAGTTGAATACGACTTACATTACATTAAGCACTGGTCCTTGTGGCTTGATGTGAAAATAATTTTTATGACAATTTTTAAGGGATTTAAAAGTGAAAATGCGTACTAATACAATTTTATTTTTACCTATTGCACTGGGTTTATCTGCACCTGCGATCGCAGTTGAATTAAAACCAGGCAGTTTTATGACTGAGGATGGAGCAGAGCTCACGCCTACGCTCCAATTAGGTGTTAGTAGCAACGACAACTTTTTTATGACACCATCAGATACCCAGTCTCGTCTAATATGGGAAATAGCACCTAGTTTAAATGCATTGATTGAAGACGGTCCAGACAATTATGAATTTGATATTGCTACACGTTCTGCACTGCATAATAAAGATTCAACTGATAACTTTACGCAAATAAATCTAGGCGCTGGTTTGCATAAAGAATTTACCAGTAAACACCGTGTAGATATTAAAGGTGATGCTGATTGGCTGTCAGAAGCACGTGGTGCAGGTTTGACAGAAGGTCAGGGTAATACTATTGATGACTTAATTACATACCAACAACAGAATTTCTCTGCTAGGTATGAATATGGCGCCCTAAGCTCTAAGGCGCAGGTCGCTTTTATGGCTGGCTACTATAATAAAAATTATCAAAATTTTTCTGAGATATCTCGTTTCCGTGATTATGACAAACCTATGCTAGGTATTACTGGTTATTATAATACACATGCCGGTAGCCGTGCCTTTGTAGAGATAAAGCAGGAAAACTATCGCTACGATGTTATTGATTCTAATGGTATTTCTCGTGATTCAGATGATGTTAAAGTATTGTTGGGTATGGAATGGGAAGCGACAGCCATTACAACGGGATCGTTTAAAGTTGGTTATCAGAATAAAGATTTCGAGTCGAATCTTCGGGATAATTTCAGCGGTTTAAGCTGGGAAGCTGCGGTTGTTTGGAAACCACTTTCTTATACGTCATTACAATTGGTAACTAGCCGTGCAGCAAAGGATCCTTTGGTTCAAGGCGATTATATTCGTGAGAGTGTATATGGTGCTACATGGCAACATGATTGGAGTGAATCTTTAAGCTCAGTAGTCAGCGCAAATTATGTGGATCAAGAGTACGTGGGCAATTTTAATCGCAAAGATAAAGTTAAAAACGCACGTCTTGGGTTGAACTATCTAGCAAACAACTTTGGTATGGTATCGGGTTATGTTGATTTCATAGACCGTAACTCAAACCAAGCTAACATCGAATTTGATCGTGTAATCGTGGGCCTTAATTTTACTTTTGCGTTAAAGGGTAATGAATGAAGGTCAAAATTTTAATAGCTTTAACCTTGCTCCTAAGTGTTTATAGTTTTGCTGATGATTCAAAAAACTATATCTTAGGGGCTGGTGATAAAATAGAAATTAAAGTATTTGGCCAGCCAGATTTAGATGTAACCTCACTGCTAGGTAATAGCGGTGAGATTAATTACCCTTTTTTAGGTAAGGTCAAGCTTGTCGGATTAAATATTTCGCAAGTTGAGCAAACGATTAGCGAGGGTTTACAGCCTGATTATTTGGTTAACCCTAACGTATATGCTCAAGTCGTGGAATACCGTCCTTTTTATATCCACGGTGAAGTTAAGGAGCCTGGTGCGTATCCGTATCAACCTGCAATGACAGTAAACCAAGCAATTGCATTAGCTGGCGGATTAACTGAGCGAGCCTCTGTTGACAAAATTTTTATTTTTAAAGAGAAAACCAAAGCGCAGCAACAAAAAGGTAACTTAAATAGCCAAATTGCTGCTGGTGACACTATAAAAATAGAACAGCGCTTGTTTTAGGCAGTTAAAGGCAGTAATTAAAAATGAATTCACTATCAGAAAAGCCTAATAGCAATGAAGAACTCATTGATTTAGGCGCTTACCTTAATGTTATCAAACAGAATAAATGGAAAATCTTAGGTTTTTCGGTTGTTGTAACTTTATTTACCATGATGGTTACTCTAACCTTGGTACCTAAGTATATAGCTTCTGCAACCTTACTGATTGAGTCAGAACAAACAAAAGCTGTTAGCTTTGATGAAGTTTATGGCTTAGATTCAACGAAAAAAGAATATTATCAAACTCAGTTTGAAGTAATAAAGTCGGATAGTATAGCCCGAGAGGTCATCACAAAGCTAAATTTGGCAGAGCATCCGGACTTTATTAATAAACCTTCATTCAGTGATGAGTTAAAAAGTATGGCGAAGCAACTTTTGCCATTTCTTAACAAGTCTGAACGTTCAGTGCTCACCGAGCAGGAGATTGCTGAGTTAAAAATGCTGGATTTACTTGCTACGTTTAGAGCTAACCTGAGCGTATCACCTATTCGTAAGACCCAACTTGTAAAAGTTAGTTTTGAATCGAGCGATCCTAAACTTGCTGCCTTAGTCGCTAATACCGTAGGTGAGGTTTATATTGAAAGCCAAATGCGCGCTAAAATGGGCATCACCCAACAGGCTTCAAGTTGGTTGAATACCCGCTTATCAGAGCTACGAGTTCAACTTGACAGCTCTGAAGTTCGCTTACAAAACTACCGAGAAGAGCAAAAACTTGTCGACATTGAAGGTATTGCGGGGCTTATAACTCAAGAGTTAGAGCAAACGTCTAAACAGCTTGTTGACGCTCGCGCTACAAAAAACAATTTGGAAAGTATAAACCGTGTTATCAATGAATATGGCAATGATAACATTGAGTTACTGGGAAGTATGCCTGAAATTACTTCGCACCGTGTAGTACAAGATGTTAAACGTGAAGTGGTGTTAGCTGAGCGAAAGGTGAGCGAATTAGCTGAGGTATATGGCCCTAAGCATCCTAAAATGATTTCAGCTAAAGCTGAGTTAGCGACAGTAAAAACGAACCTTAATAAGCAAATTAAAGGTTTGATTACTGGTATTGAGAAAGAGTTGAATAGGATTGCGCGTACTGTCAGTGCTCTTGAAGGAGATTTAGCAAAAATCCGTGCTGAGTATCAAGATGTAACGCGTAAAGAGACGCAATATAACCAGTTAAAGCGTGAAGTTGAAACAAACCGTAATATTTTTAATACCTTTTTATCTCGCTCTAAAGAGACTGAAGTAACCAGCGACTTTAGTTCAGCAGCAGCTCGTTTTACAGACCGTGCATATGCACCAAGAAATCCAAGTAAACCAAATAAAAAGTTAATTATTATTTTAGCCTTTGTTGCAAGCTTAGGTTTTGCAATGGTGATGACATTCGTTTTTGACGCGCTAAACGATACTGTTAAAAATAAAAATGATGTTGAAAATAAACTAGCGCAGCGAATGTTAGGTTTGCTACCTCATGTTGCAATTCCTAAAAAGAGTTTCTTTCCGATCCATGCTTACTTAGATGATACGTATCGTCGCTTTGCTGAATCGGTACGAACTTTCCGTACTAGTCTATTATTAACTCATCTTGACCGCGCACATCAGGTTATTGCTGTTACATCGACTTCGCCAGGAGAAGGTAAAACCACTACTTCTGCTAATTTAGCCATGTCGTTAGCGCAAATGGGGAAGGTGTTGTTAATTGATGCTGATTTACGTAAGCCAACTCTAGCAAAACGATTTGATATACCAGTGTTTCACCCTGGTTTGAGTAATTTAATTATTGGCACAGATCAATTAACTGATTGTGTACATGAGGATTCGCAATCTGGTGTAACTATAATGCCCAGTGGTCAGATACCCTCTAACCCACTTGAGCTCCTCTCGAGCAGCCGCTTTTCTGATTTGCTTAGTGAATTAAAAGGTAAGTATGATCATATTATTGTTGATACGCCACCGACTCAAGCGGTTAGTGATGCACTAGTAATAGCACAAAGTGTTGACTCGGTTGTATATGTTGTTAAATCAGATATAACACGTATTAAACCTATCACCGCAGGGGCTTGAGCGTCTATTTGAAGTAAAAGCTCATGTTGCGGGTGTTTTACTAAACCAAGTGGATATGAGTAAGTCTAAAGATGAACACAGTCAAGGGTATTATGATTATTACGATTACTCACAGCAACCTGAAAAACCTCAAGCGTAACTAAGTTAGTTTATGTTTGATATTCATAGTCATATTTTGCCAAGTATTGATGACGGCGCTAAAGATCTAGATGAATCTTTAGCGCTTCTTAAAATGGCTGAAGATGATGGTATAACCCATATGGTTGCTACACCACATATACATATAGGTAGATTTAATAACCGAAGCTCTCATATTTACGAGAGCTTGGTTAACTTGCGTCTACATGCAAAAAATGCCGGTATTGGTGTAAAGTTAGCTGCCGCAGCAGAAGTGCGTCTCGATGTAGAACTTATGGCATTGGTTATGTCTAATCAGTTACCTTTTATTGGGGAAATAGCTAATAAAAATGTACTGTTATTAGAGTTACCACATTCGCATATGCCACAAGGTTACGATAAATTTATCCAATGGCTTGATAAACAAAATATTCGGGTAATTATTCCGCATCCGGAGCGTAACCGAGATATTCAGTCTAATCTATATTATATTCAGCACTTAAAACAATTAGGCTGTGATTTTCAGTTAACAGCATCAAGTATTCAAGGTGAGTGGGGGGAAAACGCAAAAGCCATATCATTGCAAATGCTTAACGATGGCCTAGTTAGTTATATTGCCTCTGATACTCATTCCGTTAAACGTCGTCCTCCCGTTCTTAGCCAGGCTAAAGAAACTGTCTCGCAATTAATCGGTGTAGAACAAGCTAACTCAATCTTCATTACTAATCCGCAACGATTAACAGAATGCTTATTTAATGACTAAATTTAACATAGGTAAAACTGTAACTAGCTCTATTTTAGCCGTCTTAGTGCTTTTTATTACTTATTCAAGCCTACAAAGTATGCGTGCGAATGCGTGGTATTTTAATGCGCTAAATATTGTGCAGGCCACTGCTCTTGATTCTTCTAACACATCGTTGCTCAGCGCAGAAAATGCAATGACGCTGGCAACTGATTTGGACCCTGAACATCCGCATTACTGGCATTTTTTGGCTCATATTAAAATGTTAGGTTTATCAAAAATGAATATATCATCGAATGAGCAAATTAAGCAGGTTGAAGATACATACCAACAAGTTGAACAAGCACTATTAAAGTCGGTTGAGCTAAGGAGCACTTGGGCGCAAACTTGGGTTGCCTTAGCTCAGGTTGTCAGCTTTCAAGAAGGGCCTTCTGAGCGAGTATATGGCTATCTCCAAGAAGCGAAAAAAATGGGGCCTTATGAATTTAATACTCATCTAGGTATTATTCAAATCGCTTTAATGCACTGGACTAATCTACCGCCTACCTATAAAGCACTATATGTAAATGAGCTTAAGCTAGCTTCTAAACATGGTTATAAATTTAATAGTATTTTTAATATGGCAGAGCGAATGGAGCGCTTAGGTATAGTGTGTTTATCACTTCAATTTGGCAATGAATTTAGCCGTGTTAGACAAACACCGGCTTATAAACGCAGCTGCAAAAATTTTAATACTAATACGATGTTAAAGAACTAAAAAGCTACTCACTTTGTTTTAAAGCACGTTAGATTCACTGTATGTCTTTTCTATGTTGCTTGATATAGTTCGACACTTCACTAACAGTTGCTAACCAGTAGCCAGTTTCTGGTTTTTGTAAGTAATTAATCAGCTCTTCTAATGCGTTTATATCGGTAGAGTATTGGCCACGTTCGCCTATTTCATGCCCTGCTAGAATGATCCAGCTATTATTGGTTCGATGTTGTTCTATCATGGCCTTAATCTCTGCAAATGTGAGTCCATCGATCCGTATACTTGTTAACTGTGAAAAGTCAGTAAAGTTGGGGTTGTTTGCTGTTTCGTCTAACCAAGTTCGGCCTGTGTCAAAATGTTTGGCTATTAATGGAACATAGCTTTTAGTGTTAGCCCCTCGGCCTACAAAAGTGTTGCCGCACGGGTATGCGAATGCCTTTGCATCAACACCTAACGTTTGCTTAATATACTGTTGGCTGTCTATGATATCTTTTTCAATATCCTTAAGTGAAGCTTGTTCTAAGGATAAACCTTGTTGACGCAACCATTCAAAATTCCCAGTACATAAATGCTTATTAGTGTGGTTGGCTATTTCGTGACCGTCTTTTACAACTTTTTGCCACTTACTTACTCGTTCCTCAACATTAAAGGGGGAAACATAAAAGGTGGCTTTAACTTTGTATTTATTTAATAACGACAATCCATTATCGACTTGGCTATGTCTTGCATCGTCAAAGGTAATACTTATTGCGTTACTGGCGTTATCTGGGTAGGAAAAGCCTTGGTATGAGGTATTCTGAGCGCTTGTGTTTAAACTAATAAATGCCGTAATTAAAAAGCGTGATGATTTTAACATGTTCAATCCCTTTTCATCTATTTTCTGTAATAGAATCAAAAAGCAATGAATAGTGCAATGCGACTTTTGCATAAAAAACGCCCAGAACGAATCCGCATTGTTCTGGGCTTAGGGGGTGGCTCTTGCGAGCCTGCGCTAACTATAAAAAAACACCTTCTAAATTCAGTAGGGAGAAGTAGAAAGTACTTTTAAGTGTAGTTAAATAGTGGGAAATTGCACGATAAATGTACAATTTTTATATTGGTTTTAAATCAACTTGTTACACCATTTTACCTATTAAAGGTATGTGTTTGTTCAGGGTTTATACGCAACTTATACCCAAGTTATTAACTGGGAATTTTGTACTAAATCACGTGGTAGTGAGTTCTTGATTTTATTCTTTTGCCACTTACCGAGGCCTACCGGACAGCCACATAACATTAACACTACTTCACCATTATCTTGAGTTGGTTTTTCGAGCCGAATATCTTTACCGTTAAAGTAATCGTTTGCTTGGCAAGCAGACATCTCAAAGGTATTTTTTTCGCAATCTTGACCAAAGACGGTGGCGAATTCATGTGCTAAGCGAACTCCGCCTTTATGGATCACACCAAGTTGAATGCCTAAACGTGAGTATTTAATTTTATCTTGCAGTTCATCAAAGCCATCAGGAAACAACCAAAGCTCTTTATCACGCTGCATTAAGGTGCCTTTGAGTGATTTTAGACCGAACTGTTTTTTAATTGTTTGCATAAACGCTTGGCTTTGCTTTTTATCAAACTCAGCAAACGGAAATGCGCCTTTTTTAACTTTTTGATGTGGGTTGTCAATTGAGGCTATTTTTTTAAATTTAGCGATGAAGAAACCTTCACTGTCGTAAGTTTGTGGCCAAACATGCAAATAACCTTCGCTGGTTGTCGCTTTATCAGCGCCATCAAACAGGTTATCGAGCGATTGAACTTCGACGCAAGCAGGGAACTCTGCTAATAGATACTCGCACACTTGTTGGTTTTCAAGTGGTGTTAAAGTACAGGTCGAATAAACTAATGTGCCGCCAGGTTTTAGGGCATAAAAGGCACTTTTGATAAGGGCTTTTTGTACAGCAGCAATATCTATATTAGACTCAATTGACCAATTCTTTAGGGCGTCTGCATCTTTACGAACCGTGCCTTCACCTGAACACGGGGCGTCTAGCAAAATACTGTCGAAGCACTCATACATGTAATCCCCAAAGATCACACCGTCAAAATGTGATAATGCACAATTACCTACACCCATACGCTTGAGTGTTGCTGCCAAGACTTTTAAGCGAGATGATGACAACTCATTGGCAACTAACACGCCAGTATTATCCATCATGGCGGCGATTTGTGATGTTTTTGAACCCGGTGCCGATGCCATATCAAGTACCGCATCGCTTTGCTTAACTTCGGCTCGAAGAGCAACCGGCGGTAGCATTGAACTGGCTTCTTGCACATACATAGCACCACTTAAGTGTAAATCGGTATTACCGATTGCAAGGGCTTCTTCTTCCTCACTTGGACGTGTTAACCAGAACCCTTCCTTGCACCATGGGATTGCTGTTAACTCCCATCCTTTGTTGGCGCATTGACGCTGAAATTCTGAGACTGACATTTTTAATGTATTTACGCGAACAGATCGTCTAAGTGGGCGGCGACAGGCTGCAATAAAGTCGTCTAATGATAAATGTTCAGGAAGGTAGCTTTTTACATCATCAATAAATGAGTCTGGAATATATGTATTAGCGTCCACTAAATGGCTCTCACGTCACGTAATAATAGGCTGATCATACCATTTATAGCGCTGTCAGGGGATATTTTTAGCTTTTTCAGAGTGAGATTAAAGTGTCGACATATTACCGATATAAATGTCTTTTATAGTCATTATTTTTGATAAATATCATTTTATGTCGACATTTTGCTGGTTTTTTAGTCTATTTTTCCGATCTCAAGGTTGACACATTCAATCATAGGGCGCATAGTGAACTTACAAATTGTCGACAATCTTAATTTAGTACTTAAATAGACCTATTTATGACAGAGCAAAAAGCCAACGATAACTACAACGATATCACGATAACAACGGCATCAGACCAAGTGTTTGTCGACATGCGTCGTGAAATTGTACAAGGCACCATTGAGCAGGGCAGCAAAATTTCTGAGCCAGAACTTGCTAAACGCTATGGTGTAAGCCGTGCCACCTTACGTGAGGCGCTAAATCGTTTAGAGAGCTGTTATTTGGTAGAGCGTAAAGCGAATGTCGGTTGTCGTGTTGTAGCACTGACCGCTGAGCGTTTAATCGAAGTTTATCAGGTACGTAGTGCCTTAGAGGGACTTGCTTGTCGGTTAGCTGCTGACAATATGGAACCTGAAGAAGTGCAAGGTTTAAAACAGTTATTGAATCAGCACTTACAAACACAGCGTGTAAAAGAAGGTGAATCATACTACCAAGAAGCGGGCGACCTTGATTTTCATTATCGCATTATTAAAGGGTCTAAAAACGCGCATCTAATTCATCTTTTATGTAATGAGTTGTACCAGTTAATTCGTATGTACCGTGTACAAATGGGGATGGTTGGGCCGCGTGTATCAAAAGCATTTGACGAACACTTGGCAATTATCAATGCCATTGAAAACCATGATGGTGAATTGGCCGAAATGCTTATGAAACGCCATATTAGTGCGTCTCAGGCAAATATTCAGACTAAGTTTGACTTACTCGCAGCAAAAAATCAGTAGCGCCTTAGTTAAACAGTCACAATTTAGCTTTAAAAAATAGAGTCAGCCAAAGAGCTGAAACCGTTCAAAGATAGGAGTTATCCAATGTCAGCAGGATTAAAGTTCAAACAGGCAATCGCCAACAATAAGCCACTGCAAGTGGTTGGCACCGTCAATGCGTACTGCGCAATGATGGCAGAAAAAACAGGTCACCAAGCACTTTATCTCTCAGGTGCGGGTGTTGCTAACGCATCATACGGTATGCCAGATTTAGGTATGACAAGCTTAGATAACGTACTTGAAGATATTCGTCGGATTACCAGCGCTACCGACTTACCGCTTCTTGTTGATGCTGACACAGGTTGGGGCGGTGCATTTAATATTGCTCGTACTGTTAAAGAAATGACTAAAGCGGGCGCTGCGGGCTTCCATATTGAAGACCAAGTTGCACAAAAACGTTGTGGTCATCGTCCTAATAAAGAAATCGTGTCTAAAGATGAAATGGTTGACCGTGTTAAAGCCGCAGTTGATGCGAAAACAGATAGCGATTTTTACATTATGGCGCGTACTGATGCATTCCAAAAAGAAGGCTTAAATGCAGCCATTGACCGCGCTGCCGCATGTGTTGAAGCAGGTGCCGACGCTATCTTTGCAGAAGCTGTGCATGATTTAGCAGATTATCAAGCATTTGCTAAAGCGTTAAATGTGCCAATTCTTGCGAACATCACTGAGTTTGGCCAGACACCGCTATATACAGCTGAGCAATTAAGCGAAGTGGGTGTTGAAATTGTACTTTACCCACTTAGTGCATTTAGAGCGATGAACAAAGCAGCACTTAATGTGTATTCGTCTATTCTTAGCGAGGGCTCGCAACAAAGCCAATTAGACAACATGCAAACACGTGCTGAACTCTATGAGTTTTTAGACTATCACTCATATGAAAACACACTCGATAACCTTTTCTCAGCTAAAAAATCATAACGACAACATATAAGGAGAACACTCATGGTAGATAAAGCATTAGGCGGCGCAGGTTTACGTGGTCAAGTAGCAGGTGAAACAGCACTGTGTACAGTAGGTAAATCAGGTTCAGGTTTAACTTATTGTGGTTATGATATTAGTGAATTAGCAGATAAAGCGCAGTTTGAAGAAGTATCTTTTTTACTGTCGCGTGGTGAATTACCCACAGAGTCTGAGCTTACTGAATATAAAGCAAAGCTAAAATCACTACGTGGTTTACCAGATGCACTAAAAACAGTGCTTGAGAACATTCCCAAAGACGCGCACCCAATGGATGTAATGCGTACCGGTTGTTCTATGCTAGGTAACCTTGAAATGGAGCAAGATTTCTCAGAGGCGAATGATGCGATTGACCGCCTAGTTGCCGTATTCCCAAGTATTATTTGTTATTGGTATCGTTTTAGCCATGACGGCGTTCGCATCGACACTGAAACAGATGATGATTCGGTAGGCGCACATTTCTTAAATTTATTACACGATAAAGCACCATCAGCATTATTTGAGCAAGTAATGAATGTGTCTTTAATTCTCTATGCAGAGCATGAGTTTAATGCATCAACATTCACTGCGCGTGTATGTGCGTCAACATTGTCTGATATTCACTCTTGTGTTACGGGTGCTATCGGTAGTTTACGTGGTCCATTACATGGTGGTGCTAACGAAGCGGCAATGGATATGATTGAAGGCTTCACAAGTGCAGACCAAGCTGAAGAGGCGCTAATGGGTATGCTTGAACGTAAAGACAAGATTATGGGCTTTGGTCACGCTATTTACCGTGAATCAGATCCACGTAACGTGATCATCAAAAAATGGTCAGAAAAACTGGCTGATGAAGTGGGTGACGATGTTCTATATCCTGTATCTGTTCGCTGTGAAGAAGTTATGTGGCGTGAAAAGAAATTGTTCTGTAATGCTGATTTCTTCCATGCATCTGCGTATCACTTCATGGGTATCCCAACTAAGTTATTCACGCCAATTTTCGTGATGAGCCGTGTTACAGGTTGGACAGCACACGTGAAAGAGCAACGTGCCAATAACCGTATTATACGCCCAAGTGCAGATTATACGGGCCCAGAAGCGCGTAGCTATACGCCAATTTCTGAGCGTTAATCGTTAATTAAATAGTGATAGGGGTGGCTTAGCTGCCCCTTTATGAAGGGGCGAAATAAATACAAAAACAATCAGCCCACCTTTGTTCACCGTCACCAAGTACAAGTAGAATCATCATGAATACAAATTTTAGAAAACCATTAGCAGGCACCGGAGTCGATTATTTTGATACTCGTGCTGCTGTTGATGCAATTAAACCGGGCAGCTATGCCACACTTCCTTACACATCACGTGTCCTTGCTGAAAACTTAGTTCGTCGCTGTGAACCTGAAATGCTCAATGATGCACTGTCGCAATTGATTGACCGCAAGCGTGATTTAGATTTCCCTTGGTTTCCTGCTCGCGTTGTATGTCACGATATCTTAGGTCAAACAGCGTTAGTTGATTTAGCAGGCCTTCGAGATGCCATTGCTGCAAAAGGCGGCGATCCTGCAAAAGTAAACCCTGTGGTACCAACACAGTTAATTGTTGACCATTCATTAGCGGTTGAACACGCAGGTTTTGAACCAGACGCATTTGAAAAAAACCGTGCGATTGAAGACCGTCGTAACGATGACCGTTTTCACTTTATCAATTGGACGAAAACAGCATTTAAAAATATTGATGTGATCCCGCCGGGTAATGGCATTATGCATCAAATCAATTTAGAGAAAATGTCGCCAGTGATCCAAAAACGTGATGGCGTGGCATTCCCAGATACATTAGTGGGTACAGATAGCCACACACCTATGGTCGATGCGTTAGGTGTTATTGCTGTCGGTGTGGGTGGCCTTGAAGCTGAAAGCGTGATGCTGGGGCGTGCTTCTTACATGCGTTTACCTGATATTGTCGGTGTTGAGCTGACTGGTAAACCACAGCCGGGTATTACTGCAACGGATATCGTATTAGCGATCACCGAATTTTTACGCAATGAAAAAGTCGTTTCGACCTACCTTGAATTTTATGGTGAAGGTGCTGATGCACTGACTCTCGGTGACAGAGCAACTATTTCTAATATGACGCCAGAGTTTGGCGCAACAGCTGCGATGTTCTACATCGATGACAACACACTTGATTACTTACGTTTGACTGGCCGTGAAGAAGAGCAAGTTAAACTAGTCGAAACTTACGCAAAAGAAACTGGTCTTTGGAGTGATAGCCTTAAAACGGCCGAGTATGAGCGTGTATTAACCTTTGATTTGTCATCTGTAGGTCGAAATATTGCGGGTCCATCTAATCCACATCGCCGTGTTGCAACCAACGAACTTGATAAAGCGGGTATCACTGGCGCCTTAGAAAATGAAGAAGGCTTAATGCCAGATGGCGCGTGTATCATCGCTGCAATCACAAGTTGTACTAATACCAGTAACCCACGCAATGTCATTGCCGCAGGTTTACTTGCGCGTAATGCTAACGCTAAAGGGTTAACCCGTAAGCCATGGGTTAAAACATCACTGGCACCGGGTTCTAAAGCGGTGAAATCTTACCTAGAAGAAGCTAACTTATTACCTGAGCTTGAGCAACTTGGCTTTGGTATTGTGGGGTTTGCATGTACGACCTGTAATGGCATGAGTGGTGCGCTTGATCCTAAAATTCAGCAAGAAGTGATTGATCGTGATTTATACGCAACTGCTGTACTTTCGGGTAACCGTAATTTCGATGGCCGTATTCACCCATATGCCAAACAAGCATTCTTAGCATCACCGCCACTGGTTGTTGCTTATGCTATTGCGGGTACAATTCGTTTTGATATCGAAAAAGATGTATTAGGGCATGATCAACAAGGCAACGAAATTCGCCTAATGGATTTATGGCCAACAGATGAAGAAATTGATGCAGTGGTCAAACAAAGTGTTAAACCTGAGCAGTTTAAAAAGGTTTACGAGCCAATGTTTGATTTAAGTGTAGATTACGGTGAAGACAACGATCCGCTTTACCAATGGCGCCCACAAAGTACTTATATTCGCCGCCCACCTTATTGGGAAGGGGCATTAGCGGGTGAACGTTCTTTGAGTGATATGCGTGCACTAGCCGTACTAGGCGACAATATCACCACTGATCATTTGTCGCCTTCAAACGCGATTTTAGCGTCAAGTGCTGCTGGTGAATACCTAGCTAAAATGGGTCTCCCTGAAGAAGATTTTAACTCATATGCTACTCACCGAGGTGACCATTTAACAGCGCAGCGTGCAACATTCGCAAACCCTAAATTATTGAATGAAATGGTTAAAGAAAATGGTGAAGTGAAGCAAGGTTCATATGCTCGCATTGAACCTGAAGGCAAAGTAACACGTATGTGGGAAGCCATTGAAACCTACATGCAGCGTAAACAACCACTTATCATTGTGGCTGGTGCTGATTATGGCCAAGGCTCATCACGTGACTGGGCTGCAAAAGGTGTACGCCTTGCAGGTGTTCAAGTGATTGCAGCCGAAGGCTTTGAGCGTATTCACCGCACTAACTTAATTGGTATGGGCGTATTACCACTTGAATTTAAAGCTGGCACGACACGAATGACTTTAGGCATTGATGGTAGTGAGAGCTTTAGTGTCAAAGGTGAGCCAACACCTGGTGCAACACTGACATTGGTGATTACCCGTGCCAATGGTGAAACCGTTGAAGTACCAATGACATGTCGTTTAGATACCGCTGAAGAAGTGTCAATTTATTCAGCTGGTGGTGTGCTACAACGTTTCGCGCAAGATTTCTTAGAATCTGAGGAGCACTAAACTATGGCGTTTAAACCACAAATGAAGGTGCCAGCAACCTATATGCGTGGGGGCACCAGTAAAGGGGTGTTCTTTAACTTAATTGATTTACCTGAGCCTGCCCAAGTGGCAGGTGAGGCCCGCGATAACCTATTATTACGTGTGATTGGTAGCCCCGATCCTTACCAAAAACAAACTGATGGTATGGGCGGTGCAACCTCAAGTACGAGTAAAACGGTGATTTTATCGAAAAGCGCTAAACCAGATCACGATGCTGATTATTTATTTGGTCAAGTGGCTATCGATAAAGCGTATGTTGATTGGAGTGGTAACTGCGGCAATCTAACCTCAGCAGTTGGGGCTTTTGCGATATCGAATGGTCTTGTTGATGCGAGTAAAATTCCTGATAACGGCGTTGTTGAAGTTAAAGTATGGCAAGTCAATATTAGTAAAACCATCATAGTGCATGTGCCAATTACTAACGGTGAAGTGCAAGAAACCGGTGATTTTGAGCTTGATGGCGTGACCTTTCCAGCCGCTGAAGTGAAACTTGAATTTATGGATCCGGCAGATGGTGAAGGTGCATTATTCCCAACAGGTAATTTAGTGGATGAACTTGAAGTTCCGGGGATTGGTATGCTGTCTGCGACGATGATCAATGCGGGTATTCCAACGGTTTTCATAAACGCCAGTGAAGTTGGCTATGATGGTACAGAGCTTCAAGAAGCGATTAACGGTGATGCATCTGCACTTGAAAAATTAGAAACAATTCGTGCCTATGGGGCGTTAAAAATGGGGTTAATTTCTCATCTTGATGAAGCAAAAGCACGTCAACATACGCCAAAAGTAGCCTGGGTAGCTCCAGCAACAACCTACCATGCATCAAGCGGCAAAGTTGTAAATGATACTGATATTGATTTAGTGGTACGTGCTATGTCAATGGGTAAATTGCATCACGCCATGATGGGCACAGCAGCGGTTGCAATAGGCACCGCTGCAGCTATACCCGGTACGCTTGTAAATCTCGCCGCAGGCGGGGGAGAGCGTCAGGAAGTTAACTTTGGTCATCCTTCTGGCACATTAAAAGTGGGCGCTGCTGCAACACTTGTTGATGGTAAATGGCAAGTCACAAAAGCAAGTATGAGCCGAAGTGCGCGCGTGTTAATGGAAGGCTGGGTTAGAGTGCCCGAGTAATACCCTGTGTAATCTAAATGAAGCGGCGGTTACGCCGCTTTATCGAATTTGTAGCATTGTTTTTTCATATCTTCAATAAACTCATCAAACTTACCGCTTTTTTGCATGGTGTCTATTTCGTCATTGAGATCTTTTAAGGTATTTTTCCAGTTTGGGCTTGTTTTGCTGACAGAATAATAAAGTGGTTTGTGTTCTAGAGTTGGTTCTACAGCAACTAGAGATTCTATAATTCTTTGCTTATCGCTGTTAGATAGCTGAGATTTATAGACACTTGCTTTTAAAACCTCTAGGTCTGCAACAATAAGGCTGACACGATTGCTCAGCAATAAATGAATAAGTTGGTATTCATTATTAGCGACGATGGTATCAAGCTCTTTGCTTTCGATCATGCTATCAAGTTTCTTGGTGTTTTTGTAAGCACGGACTACACCTATAACATGCTCCTTGATTGATTCAAGGTCACCATTGAATGTAATCGAGTTACCTTTTAAAGTAACAAAAGATAAGTCGCCACCTGGTATTGGTTGACTTAAAGCTAATAGATTATTGCGAGTTTGGTTGAGAAAGTTGTCAGATATTACATCGTCCTCAACGAAATATTCGGGGAATAAGATATCGGCTTTTCCTAATTCCGCTTCTCTAACTGCGCGAGCCCATGGATAAAAGCCAATATAGACGCCATAGCCTTTTTTTAGTAGAGATTGGACCGTAAATTGGTAAAGCCAGCCTTTGTTACATAGGTTTTCATCAATATAAGGAGGCCAATCAAGAGTTACTAATCGAAGCGTTTTTTTAGCACCCAAGTTATAACCATAACCATCTTTATAGCGTACAGCATTTTGAGTAACTTCTTTGCCATCGAGTTGGTAAGTAACAGGAGTAAGTCCAGCGAATGCTTGATACGAAAAGATAAATATAATTACAGCAAGTACTTTCATAGTTTTTTAAGCTTCTTTTTTTAAGTTAAGCTTAGCCCTTTTTGATTAGTCTTCAACACTGTATTTGTAATAAAATTTAACGAAGCCCGAGCTACGTTAGATCACCCGTAATGGTTAGAGGCATTACATTCGAATTATTTGTCTTAGATATTTCCATATAGTAATTTGAAACGGTTATCCGATTTTTCGATGACGCGTCATGAGAACGACCTTATGATGTTAATTTTATTTCGGGGACGACCCTATACTAAAGAGTTCGACCATGAATTGGTTCTTACTTATTATTGCAGGCTTATTGCAAGTTGCTTGGGCATATGCCTTTAAGCAATCAAATGGCTTTAGCAAATCACTTGTTTCTTTTTTAACTCTCCTCACTATGTTTGCAAGCCTTTATTGCTTGAGTTTGGCACTCAAATATTTGCCATTAAGTTTAGCCTATGCTGTTTGGGTGGGTATTGGCGTAATTGGGCTCGCATAGCAATAATGATATTGCTAGGTTAGGGGGTAAGCTTACTAAACGTGCTTAGCCTCTTATTTATTGCAATTGGTATGGGTTAAAGTTGCCAGCGAGTATAAGCTCAATTAGGTGTTTTTAAGTACTGTAAATTCAGTGCTCTTAGTTATTTATTTTTAGATGAAAACGCTGAAATAGAGGATTGGTACGACCGAGTGGATTCGAACCACCGATCTCTACCATGTCAAGGTAGCGCTCTAAACAACTGAGCTACGGTCGTACAGGCATTTAATTCTGAAGAGATTAAATGTTTTGGTACAACCGAGTGAATTCGAACCACCGACCTTTGGACTGGGCCGTTAAGAGTGGTAGTGCTTTTTCCTTTGGTTATACCTATATCTTGGTACAACCGAGTGGATTCGAACCACCGACTTTGGCACGGGTCATAGAGAGTGGTAGCGCTCTAACCAACTGAGCTAATTATTTATTTTTAGAAGAAACCGCTGAAATAGAGAATTGGTACGACCGAGTGGATTCGAACCACCGACTTTGGCACGGGTCATAGAGAGTGGTAGCGCTCTAACCAACTGAGCTAATTATTTATTTTTAGGAGAAACCGCTGAAATAGAGAATTGGTACGACCGAGTGGATTCGAACCACCGACCTCTACCATGTCAAGGTAGCGCTCTAACCAACTGAGCTACGGTCGTACAGGCATTTAATTCTGAAGAGATTAAATGTTTTGGTACAACCGAGTGGATTCGAACCACCGACCTTTGGACTGGGCCGTTAAGAGTGGTAGTGCTTTTTCCTTTGGTTATACCTATGTCATGGTACAACCGAGTGGATTCGAACCACCGACCTTTGGACTGGGCCGTTAAGAGTGGTAGTGCTTTTTCCTTTGGTTATACCTATATCTTGGTACAACCGAGTGGATTCGAACCACCGACCCCTACCATGTCAAGGTAGTGCTCTAACCAACTGAGCTACGGTTGTATTTTGATATAAAATTGTTGTCTGTTTGGCTAAACAACGGAGGCTAATATATAGCGACTAGTTGTGTGAATCAAGCAGGTTTAGCTATTTTTGTGTTAAGTGCTGTTTTTTTATTCATAACGGACTAATTTCACACTCTTTATAAAAGTTTTGCCACCATTGTACGTGGCTCTTTGCTGATTGCTTTAGCTGCTCTAAAATAGCATGTTCGCCAGAAACAGATACATAATGATGCATTGAGGTATCATCCCACACTTGCAGGTAAAGTGGTTGTAGAGCTTCTAGCTTACCTGTCAAAAATGACTGATAGGGCTGTAGTTGCTGCAAATAAAACTTTTTAAAGATATTACTTAATGTGCGTGCTTTTTGTTTATTTTTATTGAGAGGGCATAACTCGTTACTTGAAAACTGAGTTAAAAGTTTTGTTAGTTGGTTATTATAACTAATCTGTGTCCTTGCTGCTGATATTAAAAGTTTATTGTAATTGAACTGGTTCAAAACCTGTAAGTTTTTAACAATTGACTCAGTATCTACATTTTTTACATTACCTGAATTTATCTGCTTAGCAAGTTTGGCAAATTCTTTCATCGCCTGTTCTGTCTCAGTAAAACCCGCGGTATCTTCTGCAAGGTGTACAGATGTTAGCTGCCAAGTTTGTTTAAATTCTGGTTCGTTGTTGAGCATAGCTTTAAAAAAAGTAGGCAGGGCGATTGTTTTTTGCTCTGCTGTGAATGCTATTTTTTTATAAAGCTCATCATTTTGCTCAAGGGTTGCTAAGCAAGTATTTGCACTTTGTATAAAATCTATTTGGTATTTCAATATATTTGCAGCTGAAGCGGTTTTGCCAAGTTGATTGTTGTGTTCAGCGATGAGGGTTGCAAGTTTACACTGTTGAAGCTGAGCAAGCTCAAGCATGCCAATGGTGGTACTATTATGTGCATCGACTTTGTCATGTTGAACAGGGAAAGTCGTCGGCTTTTTTAGCTCAAAATCGTTAAATTTAAGAACATTGTGTAGCCTCTGTGCATAGGTTTGATTTAGTTCTCCCGAAGACTCAGAGCAAGCAACGACGAGGAAGCTCACCGTAATCACAGTGAGCTTCAAAAAAATTTTAGGCATTTTTAAAAGGTGCATGGTTAAATCGCCAATGTACTGTAAACATCAACATAATAGCTGCAGCACTTAAACCTACAATAATTCCAATCCAAAAGCCGTGTGGGCCCATTGCTGACACTATTAAATCTGTACGAGCAAATACGTAGCCAAGAGCAAAGCCGATCAACCAGTAAGATATAAAGGTGATATAGCCAATGGGGGCAGTGTATTTTAATCCTCGCAAAATACCATTAGCCGATACCTGTAGTGCATCAGGTAATTGATAGATACAAGCAAGCACCATGATTGATGAAGCAAGCGCGAGCACTTCAGGGTTATCAGAATATAATTGACTTATCACATCACGTGCAAAAAAAGTCACAGTGGCTAATATAAAGGCAATTATTGCGGCTAAAATATAGCTGGTTTTAACAGCATTTTTAAGTTGATCGTAATGCTTTTGGCCAAATAGGTTTCCAATGCGAATACTAATCGCAATAGATAAGCTCAGCGGCATCATGAATAACAACGTTGTGACACTGGCAGCAATTTGGTGACCCGCTACAGCAACAGCCCCTAGATGCGCTATGAATAAAGGAATACACGCAAATAGAGTCACTTCAAAAAAAGTTGCCAATGAAATTGGAATACCCACTTTTGTAATTGTCCACATAGTCGTTACTTTAGGTAAGGCAAAGTTTGCTAACAATGATTTGGCATTAATTTTTTTACTGAAGTGGCAGTATATAACTTGTGTTAACGCCATTGCGCTGAATACTAGGGCGGTCGCGATGCCACAACCAGCACCGCCATAGGCCTCAAAGCCTAATTTTCCATGAATGAATATATAATTAGCCGGAATATTCACTGCTAAGCCAATTAAACTGATATAAAAAGCTGGCTTAGTCATGCCCATACCTTCGGTTATATTCCGGTATACGCTAAATAGTAAAAAGCCAAAAATCCCCCACTTAACAAAATAAATGTATTGCTCTGATAGGGTTAAAATTGCAGGTGATGTATTTAACTGAACCAGCACTATGTCGGTAAGGCTGGCAAGCCCCAGTCCAATAACACTCAATACCAGCGCTAGGTATAAGCCTTGTTGAAAATAATGACTAATCCCTTGTTTGTCGTTGGAGCCAGCAAATTGAGCAATAATCCCCGTAAGGGCTAATAGAATGCCTTGTAATGCCAGCATTAGTGGATTCCAAATACCTGTAGCGATAGACAATGCAGCGAGATCAGTCGCACTAACTTGCCCTGCCATAATAGTGTCTACCACCGTCATCAAAATAAGGGTAACTTGTGCCAAAAATACAGGGATGGCTAGAGAAATTAACCGTTTGGCTTCCCAACTACAAAAAGACATAAAATACACGACTAAATAAACAGGCAGCCATTGTAATCTATTCATAGATCAATAAAAATCGCTGTTACTTATTTAGTGAAGAAAAGAAGGTACATCTATGTTTACCGGAATTGTACAGACCCAAGCGTTAGTTGAACATATAGCAAACCAAGAAGGTGTTTTAAGGCTTACTTTAAAAGTTAAGGACGCTTATGCTAATAACCTAGCAATTGGTGCAAGTATTGCTATCAATGGGTGTTGTTTAACGGTTGTAAAGTTTGAAAAGGTATCACAAGAAAACACCATAATTAGTTTCGATGTAATAGATGAAACCCTTAAGTTAACCAATTTAGGCCTTTTAAAAGTAAATGATATGGTCAACTTTGAACGTTCTATGACCTTTGGCACAGAACTTGGTGGTCATATAGTGTCTGGTCACATTCATACCATGGCGGAAATTTTAGCTATTGAACATACACAAGATAACTGCAAAATCCAATTGGCAATACAAAGCACTTGGCAAAAGTATGTTTTATATAAGGGCTTTGTAAGTGTAAATGGCGCAAGTCTTACAGTAGGAGAGGTCGATGAGAAGGGCTTTTGGTTGCACCTTATCCCAGAGACTCTCGCTATTACAAATTTAGATAGATATAGTGTTGGTGATAGGCTCAATATCGAAGTTGATCAGCAAACCTACACTATCATCAACACTGTTGAGAACTACTTGGCTCGGCAAGCAAATTAAAAAATTTGTTCATCATCACTATCAACATGCAACTCTAGTTTGTTCTGTGCGTAATCTATATGCATGTTTAAATGAATAGGGTTGCAGCATGCACTGCAATCCTCATAGTAATCTTGGTCACCATCACTGGCATCTAGTGCAACATGAATATGGTGACCGCAATGAGGGCATGAAATACGTTGTGTGAAATGATTTTTCATCAGCTTTTACCTTAATCAGGCATGCCTGAATTAGTTAAATTGCAATCTTTATTAAACTCTAACCCATCAAAAATGAATTTATATTTAATACGATTGATATAACTTACTAGCCAGCTAATAAACAAGTGGCTAGCACCTGTATTTGAACATGTTCTAAGGCAAATTATAGTTCTGATTTTGCATTTATGACATTTGCTTTACAGCGGCAAGGAGATTATTTAAGGAGTAAATTAATTTGTTGTTTAGCTTCAGTCAGATAGTGACCAGCAAAAATATTCGCATTATTTAAAATAGGGTAAAGTTGATAAATTTGTTTGCGTTGCTGATAACCATTTTGTAGCGGGTACTGGCTATCGTATGCACTGTAGAATGCGTCTGGGAGCGGGGCGAATAACTCACTCATGGCAATATCGCATTCCCGATCACCATAATAACAGGCAGGATTGTAAATGCTTGGAACAGCATGAATAAATCCCATGTTCCTGCGCCAAAAATCACCGTGTAGCAAAGATGGCTCTACTAGATGGCCGTGTAGCATGTCTTTTATAAAAGCAATAAACATATCTTGATTAACGAGCTCTATACCTTTTTCTTGAAGCAATTGAAGTTGCCAACCAATGCGCTCCTCAGCAAAAAATACATCCCACTTTTTATGCCATCTATTCGGTTGCACTGTCGGACCTAAAAAGTTGTCATTATCATAGCCAAACATGGCTTGTGTGTGTTTTTTATGTAAGTTTGCTAAGTGTTCCCCCATAATGTGCCAACAATCATGAGGTTGTTTGTCGTGTTCAAGCCACTCAAGCACTATAAATGAAAACTCAATATTACTGCCAACTGTGATGCAGTCGGGAATCATGAACAGGCTTTCTTGGGTTAGAAGTTTAAGATTAAATGCTTCACATTCGAGGCGATCTAATTCACTGACATGTGCAACTTTGACAAAGTAACGATGTGAATCATTGGCAAGTTCAAAGTATTTATCGTTATTAGGTGATTGCAATTGGCGTTTGAAAGTATGTTTAAAGTCAAAGTGCATTGCTTGGCTGATTTGCTCATTCACTGAATTCCACATAGGTTTTGCTCACCTTTTGACCATCTAATTAAACTATGGCAAAAAGACAATGAATTAACAAACCCATAGCGTTAATATTATCAAGATTAATAAGATTTTCTGGGGAATTGAATGAACAAAAGTCTTGTGACTAATCTTGTCGCTGCGATTTTAGTATTGTTGGGCTTCTTGCTAGACAATGAAATTGTTTTATCAGTGGGTTTATTTGCCTTGTCGGGCGCTGTAACAAACTGGGTTGCAATTCATATGTTGTTTGAAAAGGTCCCGTTTTTATATGGTTCCGGTGTTATAACAATTAAATTTGAATCGTTTAAAGTGGCGATTAAAAACTTGGTTATGACAGAGTTCTTTACTGAGCAAAAAATTGACCAAGTAATGGCAATGGCAAAGCCCAATATTGACCTTGAGCCTGTGATAGCACATGTGAACCTGAGCCCCGCTTATGACTCATTAATCGAAGTGATTGAAGCTTCTCAATTTGGCAGTATGTTAGGAATGTTCGGTGGCCGAGAGGCTTTAGAGCCAATGCGTGAGCCGTTCATCGTGAAAATGAAAGAGGCGGTGATTGACATTTCACATAGTGATGAGTTTAAAGCGATTTTAGATGAAAAACTGTTTGCTAGTTCGCATATTGGTAGCTCACTACATACGACAGTTGAAGCGCTAGTGGATGATCGTTTAAATGAGCTTACACCCACAATGGTAAAAAATATTATTCAAACAATGATTAAAGAGCATTTAGGTTGGTTAGTGATTTGGGGTGGCGTTTTTGGAGGCCTATTTGGCTTACTAGCAGCACTTATTTAAAGGTGAGCAACAGGTATATAAAAGCTGTTGCTCAGTGGCTTTTATTTAGAGCCGGCAATAACAATAACAGTGTCATCAGTTGTTTTTGCCAAGTCATGAATGCTTGTTTGGGTCGATTCTAATTTTAGATTACTTTGCTGTCTTATTGAAGCCATAGATACTCGCAAATTTTGCAGTAGACATATTATTACATAGAAGCTTGTCTGAAATTACACGCCTATTGATGCCTAAGTCTCGCATTTTATGCACAAGATCTAAACGATTGTTTGACGCAATTGCCATACACGTTTGCGTGCCAGGTGAATCATCTGCAGCTACAAATTGCGCTGCACTTGTATCAAAAGTAATCACTGATGAGCCAATAATAAGCGCTGTTCCAAGTGTTGTTAACGTATTCATATTTCTCTCCGGTTGAAGTCTTAGCGATTAAAGGGGTTGAATGTTTATCCCATTTGGTTAGAACACCTTAATTATTAACGTATCTCTATCTGGTTGCTGTTAATGAAAATCGATAAGATGTAAGTAAGTATGAAGATATGTATAAATTAAACTAACCCACTGAAAAATTAGTATATTAAGTATTACTTTTGACACAATTAACGAAAAGTATTTCTGCCTTTGAATTGAAAAAGCGAAATGGCGATGGGTTTAATGTATGGTTTTTACTTCATACTTACATTTGAGTATTTACACTAGCGCTAAATCAGTTTTACAACGCCGATTAAAACGTGAGGAGAATAAGTGACTAAAAAACTATCTGGCTATTATCAACAAGCTTATGCAGTAAACTCAAAACACTTTAATCAGTGTTTCTACTGCGGCTGTGAAGCAACTGAGCGTGATTATTGTCCGCCACTGCATATGCTGCAAAGTATTGTTGATCTAGGAGAGGACGCTGAGTTTATCTCTATTCCAGCCTGCTATGAATGCTTTGCGTTACTGCATAATGAACGTGTACTCACTATTGATGCACGTTTTGTAAAAGTGAAAAAGAAAATAACAACCAAGTACGCTAAGGCACTACGCATTTTCCATATGTGGCATGAAAGTGAACTTGATGATATGAGTGATGAGTTTGTTCATAGTATTCGGGCCGGTATGAAGCTAGGTGCAGAGGCGGCTGAGCGTTTAGCTTTTCAAGGTTATAGTTACGCGACTGAAGATGCCAGCGTTACTGTACGCGAAAAACGTGCAGAATTTGATGTCCAAGGTAAGACATTTTATGACTTTAAAGACGCACTCAATTATTGCATTAATGATCTAGGTGTCGATCGAAGTGAATTTTATAAGCTGGTGGTAGAAGATTATAACGGTGATTTTAACCGTGCTTTAAGCCAATACAGGCATCGCCATGATAGAGTAACCGCTGCCAGTGACGCAGACACCTTAATAAAAAGTTTTGCTAAGCAACACAAACAAAACTCTGATTTTGTTACCCGAACAGTGAAACATTTCATCAATAAAGATCCAACGTTAACAACTGAAGGGGCATTGGAGCAGCTTTATATTAACTATATAAAAAAGTAGTCTAGCTCAGGTTCGTTATTCATCTTAATAAATGGTGATTAGCCTCTTTTGTTCGCATTAAAATTAACATTTAGTTAAAGTAAATGAATAATAAAAAGGAGAAACAACATAATGCAAAAATTTGCTCCATCAGTGTTGGTCATTGCGCTTGGTGTCGTGTTAGCCGGCTGTCAAGATAATGGCCCACAAGACCCAAGAGTCTCAATTAATAAAAATCCATATCCAAGCACTTATAAGCCACTTGCTTCAACGAGTACCCTTATCACCAATGCGACTGTATTAACAGGAACCGGTGAGCGTTTAGACGAGGCTGATGTCTATTTTGTTGACGGTAAAGTACAACAAGTTGGTAAGGGGTTAAGTGTTCAAGCTGATATAACAATTGATGCACAAGGTAAATGGGTAACACCTGGGATTATAGATGTTCACTCACATTTAGGTGCATACCCAACCCCATCGGTGGCATCTCACCAAGATGGTAATGAAATGACCAGCCCTGTGACTGCAGAGGTGTGGGTTGAGCACTCTGTTTGGCCACAAGACCCTGGTTTTAATCGTGCTCGTGAGGGCGGTATTACGTCATTACAAATTCTACCAGGCTCAGCAAACTTGATTGGTGGTCGTGGTGTAACCCTTAAAAATGTTCCTTCGCATACAATGCAAGGTATGAAATTTCCTGATGCACCCTATGGTTTAAAAATGGCGTGTGGCGAAAACCCGAAACGTGTTTATGGTAGCAAAGGTGTTTTGCCATCTACGCGTATGGGGAATATGGCAGGGTATCGTACAGCATGGATTGAAGCCGCTGAATATAAACGTCAATGGGATAAATACGACAGTGATTATGACGCGGGTAAGAACCCAGAAGTACCACATCGTGACATTAAGCTAGATACCCTAGCAGGTGTACTTGAGGGCGACATACTCATTCATAACCATTGCTATAAAGCAGAAGAAATGGCCATGATGATTGACCTTGGCAAAGAATTTGGCTATCACTCAGGTACTTTCCATCACGGTGTCGAAGCATACAAAATAGCTGATTTACTCGCTGAAAACGGTAACTGTGCAGCACTTTGGCCAGATTGGTGGGGTTTTAAGATGGAAGCCTATGACATGGTTCAGGAGAACGTGGCAATTGTCGATGCAGTTAAAAACTCATGTGCTGTTGTTCATTCAGACTCGGATACTACCATTCAACGTCTAAACCAAGAAGCTGGTAAAGTTATGTATCGCGCAAACGATGTTGGTTATGACATCTCTGAACAACATGCAATTAAGTGGATCACCTCAAATGCGGCTAAATCGCTGGGTATCGATGACAAAACAGGATCACTTGAATCTGGTAAACAAGCTGATGTTGTTATCTGGAATCAAAACCCATTTAGTGTGTATGCAAAAGCTGAGCAAGTATTTATCGATGGTGCCAAAGTTTATGATCGTAACGATGATAAATACCAAGCACAAAGTGATTTCATGCTAGGTCAAAAATAGGAGTAACATTGATGACAAAATTAACTAAATCATTAAAGCTGTCACTTGTTGCTGCTGGCTTATTTTCTGCGACAGCAAGTGCTGCATCTGTGGCAATTGTAAATGCAACATTACACACTTCAACAGAGCAAGGTGTGCTAGAAGGCGCAAGCGTTGTTATTGATGGTGACAAAATTGTTGCAATTAACCCGACATCTATCAACGCAGATACAACTATTGACGCAAAAGGCCAAATCGTAACTGCTGGGTTTATCGGCACAATGAACCAACTTGGCTTAGTTGAGGTGGGTGCTGTTGCAGGCTCACGTGACGGAAGCGATGATAAAGCAACTATCGATTTTGACCCAAGTCTTGCGTTTAACCCACGTAGCAGCTTAATTCCTTATGCCCGCAAAGGTGGCATTACTCAAGATGTAATTGTCCCTAATGGCGGTGAAAGTATCTTTGCTGGCCTTGCATCTGTGGTTGATTTATCGGGTAGTTTTGAAAGTGTTAATAAAAAGCAAGTTGCACTTGTTGTTCACCTAGGTGAAAAGAGCAAGGGCTCTCGTGCAATGTCAATGAAAACACTTATCGATAAGCTTGAAGGTGAAAAGTCAGCTAAAAAAGATGACAAAAAAGAGCCTTCAACAGAGCAAAAAGTGCTAGCAGCAGTGCTTGCTGGTGACATGCCGCTGATTGCCAGTGTTCAACGCGCGTCAGATATTTATTCACTTGTTAAGCTAAAAGAAACCTATGGTATTAATTTAGTGATTCATGGCGGTGATGATGCTGTTGTGGTTGCGGATACGCTAGCAAAAGCTAATGTGCCCGTGATCATCAGTTCAATGGCTAACTTACCAGGGAGCTTTGACTCATTACATGCAAACCTTGCTAATGCAGGTAAGCTTGAAAAAGCCGGTGTCAAAGTGATTATTGGTGTTGCCGGTGACTCAAGCCACAATGTATACCAATTACGTTTTGATGCAGGTAACGCTGTATCTTACGGTATGACTCAACAGGGTGCTTTGAGTGCAGTAACGAGTAATATTGCCGATGTATTTGGGCTGAATTCCGGTGTTATTGCAACAGGTAAACGTGCCAACCTCGTTATGTGGTCTGCCGATCCTTTTGAGCTTAACTCACACGTGAGCAAAATGTGGATCAATGGTGAAGAGGTTTCTACCGAAGCGCGTCAAGATAAACTACGTGAGCGTTACACAACAGATTCAGCTATGCCTCGAGCTTATACAAAATAAGCGCATTAGCTAACAAACTAAAAAGGCCGCAATGCGGCCTTTTTCATATCAGTTAAAGGCGCTTATCAAGCGCCTTATAACAGATTAAAACTAAACTAACTTAGCTAAAATATCATTAAATGTCGTGCTTGGACGCATTGCTTTGAATGCCGCATCGTCATTTGGCTGATAATAACCACCCACATTCATCGCAGGGCCTTGCGCATCGTTTAATTCTTTAACGATTTGGTCTTTTTGAGACTCAAGATCAGCAGCGATTTGTGTGAACTGTGATTTTAATTCTGCGTCATCATCTTGTGCAGCAAGTTCTTGTGCCCAGAATAATGATAGGAAGAAGTGTGAACCACGGTTATCAATCTCTTTCACTTTACGCGAAGGTGATTTGTTTTCAGCAAGGAAAGTACCTGTTGCTTTGTCTAGCGTATCAGCAAGAACTTGTGCTTTCTTGTTACCAGTATTAACCGCTAGGTGCTCTAAAGAAGCAGCAAGTGCTAAGAATTCACCTAATGAATCCCAACGTAAGTGGTTTTCTTTTTCGAATTGTTGAACGTGCTTAGGCGCTGAACCACCTGCACCCGTTTCGAATAAACCACCACCATTCATAAGAGGTACGATAGACAGCATTTTCGCACTGGTACCAAGCTCAAGAATTGGGAACAAGTCAGTTAGGTAATCACGTAAAACGTTACCTGTAACAGAAATTGTGTCTTTACCTTCTTTGATGCGCTCTAATGAGAATTGAGTTGCTTCTAGTGGCGCAAGAATACGAATGTCTAGACCATCAGTATCATGGTTTGGTAAATATGCATTCACTTTTTTGATTAACTGTGCATCGTGTGCGCGGTTTTCGTCTAACCAGAAAACTGCTGGCGTGCCTGTTGCACGAGCACGGTTAACTGCAAGCTTAACCCAATCTTGAATTGGTGCATCTTTCACCTGACACATACGCCAGATATCGCCTTGCTCAACAGCGTGTTCAAGTAACGTGTTGCCATTTGTGTCAACAACACGAATAGTACCGGCATCAGCTACTTCAAACGTTTTATCATGTGAACCGTACTCTTCTGCTTTTTGAGCCATTAAGCCAACATTAGGCACGCTACCCATTGTTGTTGGATCGAATGCACCGTGTTCTTTACAGAAGTCGATAGTTGCTTGGTAAACACCTGAGTAACAACGATCTGGAATGACAAAGCTCGTGTCTTGTAATTTGCCTTCGCTGTTCCACATTTGACCGCTTGAACGAATTGCAGCAGGCATTGACGCATCGATGATCACATCACTTGGAACATGAAGGTTAGTGATACCACGGTCAGAGTCAACCATCGCAATAGCTGGGTTGTTGTCATAAACTGCTTGGATATCAGCTTCGATTTCTGCTTTTTTAGCAGCATCTAAACTTTCAATTTTAGAGAAAACATCGCCAAAACCGTTGTTTACGTCAACATCTAGCTCTTTGAAAAGATCAGCGTGTTTTGTAAATACGTCTTTAAAGAATACTTTAACAGCGTGACCGAAGATGATTGGATCAGACACTTTCATCATCGTTGCTTTCATGTGTAATGAGAACAACACGCCTTTGTCTTTTGCTGCTTGAATTTCTTTTGCAAGGAAAGCTTGAAGCTTAGCAGCACTCATGCGAGAAGCGTCAATTACTTCACCCGCGAGTAATGGTGTGCTTGCTTTAAGAACGGTGATATCACCATTTTCAGCAACATGCTCAATACGTACATCAGTTGCTTCTGCTACCGTTACTGATTGCTCAGAACCAAAGAAGTCACCGTCTTCCATGCTTGCAACGTAAGATTGAGAGTCTTTGCTCCATGCACCCATTGAGTGTGGATTATTGCGAGCATACTCTTTCACTGAGCTTGGTGCGCGGCGATCAGAGTTACCTTCACGAAGTACAGGGTTTACAGCACTGCCTTTAATTTTGTCGTAAGTTGCTTTAACTTTTTTCTCTTCGTCTGTTTTTGGCTCAGAAGGATAGTCAGGCAGGGCATAGCCTTTTTCTTGTAGCTCTTTGATTACGGCACGTAGTTGTGGAATTGACGCGCTGATATTTGGCAGCTTGATAATGTTGGCTTCAGGTGTTTTAGCCATTTCACCTAATTCAGCTAGGGCATCATTAATGCGTTGCTCTTCCGTTAGGTATTCTGGGAAGCTAGCAATTACACGGCCCGCTAATGAAATATCACGCGTCTCAACTTCAACACCAGCTGCGTTAGTGTAAGCTTGGATAATGGGTAACAATGAATATGTTGCCAATGCTGGCGCTTCATCTGTTTTAGTATAGATAATTTTTGATGTCATCATCATTCCTAGATAGTTGGCGTAATGGTTGGTTAAGCTGTGGACAGCCCCCCTTAATTAGCCATATTCAACAATGCAAATTTACTGCTATGAAATAGCAATCAGTCTGTTAGGTGTTACTACTTAATATTGGCTATCAAAATAGTCACAACTGACAGACTGTAAGATTTTTTAGCTTAATAGCTGACAAAATAAAATTAGCCATTAGCCTTAGTCAAAATTGACTAAATCGCTAAATTTAAGCAACAAGAGTGTAACAAGCTTGACTCTAAAGGGCTAATAACAATTCAACAATTTTGTCGTCAAATAGCTATTAATGAAAGTAGAAGTGGGGTTGAAAAATAGATTTTCAAGGTCATATCAGAAACATTAGGGGAGAGAAGTAAGCGAGGATCTTAACAAGGTCGCTCGCTTGGTACTCGAACAGGTTTTACCTAAGATAGCTCATCGTTAGGGGCAATATTCGTTGCGTGTAACCCTTTTGGACCTTGTTGCAATTCGAATGTTACATCTTGACCAGCTTTAAGTGTTTTATAACCGTCCATTACAATCGTTGAGTAATGAGCGAATATATCAGTCTCGCTGCCGTCTTCTACGATGAAGCCAAAACCTTTGGCATTGTTGAACCATTTGACTTTTCCACAAGCCATACTTCTACATCCTTCTATAAGTTGACTAATTTAGTTATTCTAAACCGTGTAATTTGCTAGACTGACTAAGGTTTAATCAATCTATCTTTGACTGTAGTTTATTTAGTCAATCAGTCAAGTGTTTTGAACTATTTTTTAACAATTTATTTATTTTTTTATTCAAGTTTGCTTGAGTTCTAAAGACAAGACTATATTTAATTATGAGTGGCATGAAAGATTCTGGTGTTATTGAAACGGTTCGCGATAGTGAGAAGCAAAAACTGCAACCACCGCGAAAATATAAAGTCATTTTGAATAATGATGATTACACGCCTATGGACTTTGTGATAGAAGTACTAATGACGTTTTTTAATATGGATAGCGAAAGAGCAACAGATGTGATGCTTCAGGTTCATCATAACGGTAAAGCAATTTGCGGTGTTTATAGCGCCGATGTTGCACATACCAAAGCTGAGCAGGTTAATCGTTACGCACGCGATAACGAGCATCCACTGCTATGTAGTTGTGAGCAGGAATAAATACCAAGGTAGGGTGAACATTTAGCCCATCACAACGGTATATAAATATTATCTCAGTAAGGGGTTGCCAATGCTAAACAAAGACTTAGAACTAACCTTAAATGCGGCGTTTCGCGAAGCGAGAACACGCCGCCATGAATTTATGACCGTCGAGCACCTTTTACTTGCACTGCTCGATAACCCTTCTGCTGGAGAAGCGCTCAATGCGTGTGGCGTAGATATGGGCACTTTAAAAGTCGAGTTATCTGAATTTATCGATGAAACGACGCCTGTTATTCCTGATTTAGAAGAAGACCGTGAAACACAACCAACGTTAGGTTTTCAGCGCGTTCTGCAACGTGCTGTATTCCATGTACAATCATCAGGTAAAAATGAAGTTACTGGCGTTAACGTGCTGGTGGCTATCTTTTCTGAGCAAGAAAGCCAAGCCGTCTATTTACTGAAAAAAGCGGATGTAAATCGTCTTGATATAGTCAACTTTATCTCTCATGGTATTTCCAAAGCTGATGATGAAATTGGCGGTGAAGACCATGATGATATCCATGAAGAGGTACAAGAAGTTCAAGGTGAAGAGCCGACTAAGCTCGAGAACTTCACAACAAACCTCAACCAACAAGCGATTGATGGCAATATTGATCCACTGGTTGGGCGAGACAGTGAAGTTGAGCGTACTGTTCAAGTTTTATGTCGTCGTAAGAAAAATAATCCGCTGCTTGTTGGTGAAGCTGGGGTAGGTAAAACGGCCATTGCTGAAGGTCTTGCTTATCGTATTGTCAACAAAGAAGTGCCTGAAGTAATTGCTGATGCGGTTGTTTATTCACTTGATATGGGTGCATTACTGGCCGGTACAAAATACCGCGGTGATTTTGAGAAACGCTTTAAATCACTGCTCAAAGAGCTGCAAGCAAAACCTGGGTCTATTCTATTTATCGATGAGATTCACACCATCATCGGTGCTGGAGCGGCATCAGGTGGCGTAATGGATGCTTCTAACCTAATTAAACCGCTACTTTCAAGTGGTAAACTGCGATGCATGGGCTCTACCACTTATAACGAGTTTAAAAATATCTTTGAAAAAGATCGTGCACTAGTACGTCGTTTTCAAAAAATTGATGTTCTTGAGCCAAGTGTTTCAGACACCACTAAGATTCTTAATGGTTTGAAAGAGCGTTATGAAGAACATCATGGCATTCGTTATACACAAAAAGCGCTCAAAGCAGCTGCAGAGCTAAGTGCTAAATATATTAATGAACGTCACTTACCAGATAAAGCGATTGATGTTATTGATGAGGCAGGAGCCAATCAGCGTTTACAGCCTATATCAAAACGTAAGAAAACGATTGGCGTATCCGATATTGAACTGATCGTATCGAAAATGGCACGTATTCCACAGCAAAGCGTGTCTTCAAGTGATAAAGAGACGTTGAAAAACCTTGACCGTAACTTAAAAATGTTAGTGTTTGGACAAGACCAGTCAATTGACGCGCTCACCTCTGCTATCCGTTTATCTCGTTCAGGTCTTGCGAATGAAGATAAGCCGGTGGGCTCGTTCTTATTTGCTGGTCCTACGGGGGTTGGTAAAACAGAGGTGACTAAACAACTAGCTAAGTGTATGGGCGTTGAGTTTATTCGCTTTGATATGTCTGAGTATGTTGAGCGTCATGCAGTTAGCCGTTTAATTGGTGCGCCTCCAGGTTATGTCGGTTTTGAGCAGGGTGGTCTATTGACTGAAGCGGTTATCAAAAACCCCCATGCAGTGGTGCTGCTTGATGAAATCGAAAAAGCACACCCTGATATTTACAACATCTTATTACAAGTTATGGACCACGGTACATTAACTGATAATAACGGCCGCAAAGCTGATTTTAGAAATGTTGTATTGGTGATGACCACAAATGCAGGTGTGCAAGAGACAGTGCGTAAATCAATAGGCTTTACTGAGCAAGATCACTCACACGATGCAATGAGTGAAATTAACAAGGTATTCTCACCAGAATTTAGAAACCGTTTAGATAATATTATTTGGTTCAACCATCTTGAGAAAGAGGTGATCCTTCAAGTGGTTGATAAGTTTATTGTTGAATTACAAGCACAACTTGATAAGAAATCAGTTAATTTGGAGCTGACTTCTAAGGCACGAGAGCTGTTAGCTGATAAAGGCTACGACAAAGCTATGGGGGCGCGTCCGATGGCTCGCGTTATCCAAGAGGAGCTTAAAAAGCCACTTGCTAATGAAATATTATTTGGTGAGTTATCAGATGGGGGCTCTGTCAAAGTCTCTGTTAAGGATAAGAAAATTCACTTTGAATATGAAACAAGCTTAGAAACAGCCTAAAACAGGCAACAAAAAAGCCCAGCAAATGCTGGGCTTTTTGTTTATTAAATGGAATTAAAACTAAGACTAGTTTTAACACCATTTAACAAACGCTTTTAGCTCTTTGTAATAAACACATCTGCTCATTCAAAGCAGCAAAAAGCTAAATCTCTCGTTAACGCACTAGCGAGCACGGAATACGATGCGACCTTTCGATAAATCGTAAGGAGTCATTTCTACGGTTACTTTGTCGCCAGTTAAGATGCGGATATAGTTTTTGCGCATTTTACCAGAGATATGAGCCACAACAACGTGACCATTTTCTAGCTCAACTCGGAACATTGTATTTGGTAAAGTATCAAGGACTGTCCCTTGCATTTCGATTACGTCTTCTTTCGCCATGTTTAGCGTAACACCTCTTTAATAGTTAAACGCTGCAGATTTTGCCGAAAATACAGCAATAAGTAAAGCTACAGGGCTTAATTTTGTAAATTAAATCGCCAACCACTGATCGCCAATGTGCTTTTGTGCTGGCAAAAATTGGGTTTTATATTTCATTTTATTACATTCGTCTATTTGATAACCTAAGTAGACAAATTGTTTTTGTTGTTGCTTTGCAAATTCTATTTGGTGCATGATCATTACACTGCCGAGGCTGTACGATTCGTAGTCAGGGTCAAAAAACGTATAAATAGCAGAGACGGCATTATCCATATTATCAGTAACAGCTACCGCGACAAGTTTGTCGCCATCACGTAGCTCAATAAATGTGATAGGTAACCACTGACAGAATAAAAAACTTTCGTACTGATTTTGTTCTGGTGGGTACATTGAGCCATCTTGATGGCGCTGCGTTATGTACTTGCAGTAAAGAGGGTAATAGTCTGCTCGTTCATACTCACTATAACTCACAGTAAAGATTTTTTTCGCTCTGTTTAGTTTACGCTTTTGTGATTTTGAGGGTTGAAATGATTGTGCTAGCACCCGAATAGAATTACATGCATTACATACTGGACAGTGCGGTCGATAAATTTGATCGCCACTGCGCCTAAATCCTAGCGCGAGTAGTTGCTCAAACTTCTCAGCGCAGTAACAGCTTGGATCAAGAATAACTAACAGTTGTTCTTGGCGGTTTGGTAAATAACTGCAATCAAATTGCTGGCTCAAACCTAGCCTAGTGGGTAAATGCTCAGTCATAAATATTTATCAACTCTTGCGGTTGCCACATGTGCGATGTTGGTCCATAGTGTTGGGCTAGTTTAAGTCTAGTTAAAAATTCAGTCCGCGGGATAACTTTTGCACCTAGCGTTATCAAATAAGGGTTTTCAAGTTGGCAATCAATAAAATGTGCATTATGTTTTTTTAACCAATTCACAAGCGCCCACATAGCTAACTTCGAACCATTGGATGTATGATGAAACATTGATTCGCCACAAAATATACCGTTTTGCATAATGCCATAAAGGCCAGCGACCAAATGGTTATCTTGCCAAATTTCAAGGCTATGTGCGATACCTTGATGATGTGCTTCGATGTAGGCATGCATCATTTGTTCAGTGATCCACGTACCTTCAGCATCTAAGCGCTGCTCTCGACAGGCATTGATAACATGTGCAAACGCCTGGTTGACCGTGACGCGAACAGGAGTGCGCTTCAAATGTTTTTTCAAACTTCGACTCACGTGAAATTCGTCCAACTCGATAACACCACGCATACTAGGCGACCACCACATAATCGGCTCATAATCACTAAACCATGGAAAAACGCCATTTTTGTAAGCATTTTTGATGCGTTCAACGGATAAATCGCCACCAATAGCTAATAAGCCATCTGGCTCGTCAAGCGCAAATTCAGGGTTTGGAAAATCAACACTCTCGGCTGAGAGTTGGTATAGTTGCTTGATCATATTGCGTTATCATTGTTATTTAGCTTAATTTTAACAAAATCTTAGTTATAAAAAAGGGGCTGTTGATAACAGCCCCTAAATTTATTGTGTTAGATTAAAAAAATTATAGGTTATCTAAGAAACGCTCTGCATCAAGTGCTGCCATACAACCTGTACCTGCCGAAGTGATAGCTTGACGGTAAATGTGATCAGACACATCCCCTGCAGCAAACACCCCTGGTACGCTTGTTTGTGTTGCGTTACCGTTTAAGCCAGATTCAACAACTAAATAGCCGTCCTTCATTTCAAGCTGACCTTCAAACATGTCGGTATTTGGTTTGTGACCGATTGCGATAAACACACCAACAAGGTCAAGGTTCTCTGTTTCTTGCGAATCTGTAGCTTTGATGCGGATACCTGTCACACCCATTTCATCGCCTAATACTTCGTCTAAAGTACGGTTATAATGTAAAACTACATTACCGTTCTGCGCTTTCTCTTTTAAGCGATCGGATAAGATTTTTTCACTACGGAAGCTGTCACGACGATGAATTACATGAACTTCTTCTGCGATATTAGATAAGTATAACGCCTCTTCAACAGCCGTATTACCACCACCAACAACCGCTACCTTTTGACCGCGATAAAAGAAACCATCACAGGTTGCACACGCTGAAACACCACGGCCTTGAAAGTTCGTTTCAGATTCTAAGCCTAAGTATTTTGCCGAAGCACCTGTTGCAATAATAAGAGCGTCGCACGTATACGTACCAGAGTCACCAGTTAATGTGAAAGGGCGTTTAGATACATCTACTTTGTTAATATGATCAAAAACAATTTCTGTTTCAAAGCGCTCAGCATGTTCTTTCATTCGATCCATTAACGCAGGACCCGTTAGACCATGAGCATCACCCGGCCAGTTTTCAACTTCTGTAGTGGTTGTTAATTGTCCACCTTGTTGAATGCCGGTAATAAGAACCGGATTAAGGTTGGCACGGGCAGCGTAAACAGCTGCGGTGTAACCAGCAGGGCCAGAGCCTAGAATGAGAAGTTTACAATGTTTTGCGTTCGTCATGGTTTTTCCTAAATACGTTTTAATACGATTGTTAATGCGCCCGATTCTAAGAAAAACAAGGCGGATGTAAACAAAAGGGCCGATTATTTTTTTGCAGAAATCGCAAAGCTGTCAAATAATCCTTACTTAAAAAGTATGTATAAGTAAATATACGAGTCAAAACAGCAGTACGTACTTATTAAGTAAATACTCTATTAGTAGAGTTTAAAGCTTGGTTTTGGTTATTAAATAATCACAAAGCAATGTATTGCACCAACAAAGTACGTTTATTCATGACCAAGCAATTTTTTTTTGGTATGTTTTAGCTAATTTTGATATTAGCTTACACACAAGAGCTAAACAACCGAACAGGCAACTATGGTATTTTGGCAGGAAAAGCCCGCATTTGGGCTGACTACAGAAGATATAAAAGTCTTAACCAATGCAAAAGAATATCGCAGTGAGTTATTACGACTAATTCGCACAGCGACAAAAAGAATTTATATTACTGCGTTGTACTTGCAAGATGATGAAGCAGGACGTGAAATACTCAGCGCTTTACATGAAGCATCTTTGGCTAATCCCGCATTAGATATAAAGGTGTTGGTAGATTTTCATCGCGCGCAACGAGGTTTAATAGGCGCTGCAAAATCAGAGGGTAACGCCAGCATGTATTGCGACTTTCTTGAAGAGTTTCAATCTAATGTGCAAGTTTATGGTGTGCCGGTTAAGGCGAAAGAGCTATTTGGCGTGCTACATTTAAAAGGTTTTGTTATTGATGACACTTTGCTTTACAGCGGAGCAAGCCTAAACAACGTCTACTTACAACAAGATGATAAATATCGCCTTGACCGTTATTTTCTTGTTAATCAAGCTGGCTTATGTAATTCGGTTATTGATTTTATACATACGTACCTACTGAGCTCTGAAGCTGTCCCGCGTCTCGATCGCCGTCCCTTAACAAAATTTAATGATATAAAAGTAGCGCAAAAGCAGCTCATGCGAGAGCTTAAATCTGCCAGCTATAACAGTGCCAGTGAAGCAAGTTCTGCACAACTGGGGGTTCGGCTATTTTTGGGCCTCGGTCGCCGTAGTAATAAGCTAAACCGTTTAATAAAGTCTTTGTTTGATACCACAGAGCAAGAGTTAGTTCTGTACACACCCTATTTTAATTTTCCTGCGCCGTTACTGCGTTCGTTACGTCGATTATTAAAACAAGGTAAACAAGTGACTATTGTGGTAGGCGATAAAACGGCGAATGATTTTTACCTTCCACCCAGCGAGCCGTTTAGTAAAATTGGGGCATTACCGTATTTATATGAAACGATTTTATATAAGTTTTTAAAATCTCAAAAGCGTCATATTGTCAATGGCAACTTAAATGTCTATCTGTGGAAGCATGAAAGCAACTCTTTTCATTTGAAGGGAATTTGCAGAGATAATCGTACTCATTTATTGAGTGGTCATAATCTAAACCCTCGTGCGTGGGGATTAGATATCGAGAATGGTATTTTAATTGATGATCCTGAGCAACGCATATTGCCACAGATTGAGCAAGAGAAAAAAGCCATTTTAACCCACTGTCGTCGACTGACAGGGCCGCAGGATTTAGAAACAATGGACGATTATCCTTCGCCAGTTAAAAAGTTACTTGGGCAAGCTAAGCGTGTAAAGGTCGACTTTATAATCAAGCGGTTTATTTAATCTCAATAATAAACAGGTATAAAAAAAGCAGCGAATTCGCTGCTTTTTTTGTGTCAAAATGCTAATTAAGCATTTTCAACCGCTGTACGTGGGTCAACATATTCCATGTTGAATGCTTCAGCTACTTCTTTATAAGTAACTTGGCCTTTGATCACGTTTAAGCCTTTTAAGAAGTGTGCATCGTCAAGAAGCGCTTTCTTGTAGCCTTTGTTAGCAAGGTTGATGATAAATGGTAATGTCGCGTTATTAAGTGCGAACGTAGAAGTACGTGGAACAGCACCTGGCATGTTAGCAACACAGTAGTGAACAACGTCATCAACGATGTATGTAGGATCTGCGTGAGTTGTTGCTTTAGATGTTGCAATACAACCACCTTGGTCGATTGCAACGTCAACGATTGCAGAACCAGGTTTCATTGCTTTAATGTGCTCAGCAGTTACAAGTTTAGGCGCAGCTGCACCTGGGATCAATACGCCACCGATTACAAGGTCAGCTTCTAGTACGTGTTTTTCCAATGCGTCAGCAGTAGAGTAGATCGCTTGTACTTTATTACCAAATTGCGCGTCTAGGGCACGGAGTACATCGATATTACGATCAAGAACGACCACGTTAGCACCTAGGCCAACAGCCATCTGCGCTGCACTACGACCAACCATGCCACCGCCGATAACAACAACTTTAGCTGGCTCAACACCTGGTACACCACCAAGTAACATACCACGACCGTGGTTAGATTTCTCTAATGCCTGTGCACCCGCTTGAATAGACATACGACCCGCAACTTCACTCATAGGAGCAAGAAGAGGTAAACCACCACGTGCATCAGTTACTGTTTCGTAAGCGATACACACTGCACCACTTTTAACTAGGTCTTCAGTTTGTGGAAGATCTGGTGCTAGGTGAAGATAAGTAAATAGAATTTGGTCTTCACGTAACATTGCACGCTCAACAGCTTGTGGCTCTTTTACTTTAACGATCATCTCAGCTTTAGCAAAAACGTCTGCTGCTGTAGGAAGAATTTCAGCACCTGCAATAACATAGTCTTCATTAGTGAAGCCAATGCCCATACCTGCATCAGTTTCAACAAACACTTGGTGGCCATGGTTTACTAATTCACGAACACTCGCAGGAACCATACCTACACGGTATTCATGGTTTTTAATTTCTTTAGGTACACCAATAATCATAATTTTTCGCCTTAATAGAACGGGATGAAATTTTCGACTATTATATTCATGACAAGGCAGTGTGTCTCACCTTTTTTTGTGTATTATCTAGTGATATAATCTAAAATATATTTTTTAATGGTTTAAAACTCTGGTTAGCACTATGCATCAATTACTTGACAGAATTGACCGTAAAATTTTGATGGAATTGCAGCTTGATGGTCGGATCTCTAACGTAGAGTTAGCAAGGCGTGTAGGGCTAAGTGCCACTCCTTGTTTAGAGCGTGTAAAGAAGCTCGAAAGGGAAGGTTATATAGTAGGTTATAAAGCTGTTGTTGACCCTGCTAAGCTTGGGCAAGGTTTGTCTGTTTATGTTGAAGTGACTATTACTAAAACCTCACCCGATGTATTTGAAGAATTTAATGCTGCTGTAAAAAAACACGATGAAATCATTGAATGCCACTTAGTGTCAGGTAACTTTGACTTTTTATTAAAAACACGTGTTAACGATATGTCAGAGTATCGCAATGTTTTAGGGGATATCTTGTTAAAGCTCCCTAATGTCAGTGAAAGTCGTACTTATGTAGTTATGGAAGAAGTGAAAGGTGAGCAAGGCGTGATTATTCGCCCATATATTGCTTAAGCTGTTAAAATGCAGGTAGAGTAATAAAAACTTGTTCATTATCAGTCCATCAAGGTTAAGATAAAGTGCATAAAACGGCATTTCCTGCTAAGGTATTTCACTGCTAACCGATCAGTTGTAAAGAATAATAAGGAATAGGGAGCTATGCGCCTAAATGGTGTTCAAAGACTGCTAGAAACAGGGCTAATTATTAGTACCTTTGCGGCAGTATTTATTTTATGTGCATTAATTAGTTTTGATCCGGCCGACCCATCATGGTCGCAAACTGGTGAGTTCGTCAATGTAAAAAATATAACAGGTACTGCAGGTGCTTGGGTAGCAGATATATTGCTGCTTACATTTGGCTGGTTAGCTTATCTAGTGCCTGCCGCTATCCAATTGTTCGGCTATTTACTGTTTAAACAACCACATCGTATTTTCCAGCTTGACTACACCACATTGTCGTTAAGAGTTATCGGGTTCGCTTTATTTATAACGTCAGCGACAGCAATCAGTAGTATAAATTTTGATGATATTTATAACTTCTCATCTGGCGGGGTAGTGGGGGATATCATTGCCTCAGCGATGATGCCAACGTTTAATTTTACTGGTACTTCGATTCTTTTACTCTGCTTCTTCTTTGCCGGTTTAACACTTTTAACCGGTGTGTCATGGGTTCAATTTGTTGATTTTGTGGGTAAGTGGGTCATGCAAGCTTTCTATTTCTTGCGTGAACAATTATCTGCGTGGTTACATCGCGAGAAAGAAGCTATCAAGCCTGTAACAGAGACTGAGTCAGATGCTAACTTTGTTGAGCCAGATAACGAGCCGTCAATCAGTTTTAATAAAGAGAGTGAAGCTAAGCAAAAACCATCGAGCGAGACTAAAAAGCCAGATAGCGAGTTTGAGGGGTTCGATGAGCTTGATGATATTTTGGATCAAGAAATAGGTTTTAGTGCACTTAATGATGAGTCCTTCGACACCGTCTCGGCACTGAATGCGCTTGACCAAAGTCCTGTGGTAGATGCTGAACCAGAAAAACCGACTACCACAGTCGTATCACCTGCGCGACCAATGCCTAAGCCAAAGCCCGCGTATCAGCCACCACCAACGGCAAAAGAAAAATTTGAAGCGTTATTAGATGAAGAGCCGCCGACTAATCCTTTACCGTCACTTGATTTATTAGACCGCCCAGATAAAGCGAAGAATCCGTTATCACAAGAAGAGCTTGACGGTATTTCGCGTTTAGTTGAAACCAAACTCCTTGATTTCAATATTCAAGCAGCAGTTGTAGGTGTATACCCAGGCCCTGTTGTTACACGTTTTGAGCTTGATTTAGCGCCGGGTATTAAAGTGGCTAAAATCACTGGCTTAGCAAAAGATTTAGCGCGTTCATTGTCTGCTGTCAGTGTGCGTGTAGTAGAGGTTATTCCAGGTAAAACCTATGTTGGTTTAGAGCTGCCGAACAAACATCGTGAAATAGTGCGTCTAAGCGAAGTTATTAACGCGCCTAAGTTTGAATCAAACCCATCACCACTGACTATGGTGTTAGGTAAAGACATTGCTGGCGAGCCAGTCTGTGCTGATCTTGGCAAAATGCCACATTTACTTGTTGCTGGTACGACAGGTTCAGGTAAGTCAGTGGGCGTTAATGTAATGATATTAAGCTTACTGTACAAATCGGGCCCTGATGATGTACGTATGATCATGATCGACCCGAAAATGCTTGAACTTTCTGTGTACGAAGGCATCCCACATTTATTATGTGAAGTTGTGACCGACATGAAAGAAGCAGCCAATGCATTGCGTTGGTGTGTAGGCGAAATGGAACGCCGTTATAAGCTGATGTCGGCACTTGGGGTGCGTAACTTAAAAGGTTACAACCAGAAGGTACGTGATGCCAAAGAAGCGGGTCATCCAATACTCGATCCTCTTTTTAAAGACACCGATGGCATGGCCGATGGCCCTGAAGAGCTAGATAAACTCCCAAGTATTGTGGTGGTGATTGACGAATTTGCCGACATGATGATGATCGTAGGTAAAAAAGTGGAAGAGCTGATTGCACGTATCGCGCAAAAAGCCCGTGCTGCAGGTATTCACTTAGTACTAGCAACACAGCGACCATCGGTTGACGTTATTACAGGTTTAATTAAAGCGAATATTCCAACCCGTATGGCGTTCCAGGTTTCAAGTAAAATTGACTCGCGTACTATTTTAGATCAGCAAGGCGCTGAAAACTTACTAGGTATGGGTGATATGCTTTACTTACCGCCGGGGACTAGCGTCCCAGTGCGTGTGCATGGTGCATTTGTAGACGACCACGAAGTTCACGCGGTTGTAGATGATTGGAAAAAACGTGGCAAACCAAATTATATAGATGAAATTTTAAGTGGTGATGCCGCAGAGGAAATTTTACTACCAGGAGAAACCAGTGAAGACGGTGATGAAGAGTCAGATCCGCTTTACGATGAAGCAGTATCATTTGTAATTGAAACCGGCAAAGTGTCGGTATCGAGTGTACAGCGTAAACTTCGCGTAGGTTATAACCGCGCAGCACGCTTAGTTGAACAAATGGAAACATCAGGCATTGTTAGCGCACCGGGACACAACGGTGCACGCGAAGTCTTAGTGCCAAATGGTGGAGCAAATTAATGAAAAAATTTAAATACCTAGCCTTAATTATGGGCTGTTTATTAAGCGGCCAAAGTTTTGCAGACGACAGCGAAGCATTGCAACAACAACTGGCTGCGATTAAAAGTTTTAAAGCAGAGTTTTCACAGCAAGTGACCGATTCACAAGGTGAAGCTATCATGCAAGGTGAGGGGAATATTGCCCTTCAGCAGCCTATGATGATCCGCTGGCAACAACAAAGCCCAGACGATACCTTGTTTGTATCAAATGGTGATAAAACGTATTACTTCGACAGCTTTGCTGAACAAGTCACTATTATGAATACTCACAGTTTGATTGATTCAACACCGTTTGTATTGTTGACCTCAAAAGATCCAGAGCAATGGGCTAAATACCAAGTTGTGGCAACGGATGTAGGCTTTAGCGTCACGCCAAACAAAGGCGTTGAGAGCCAAGTTGAAAAGTTAGACATTCGCTTTAATGCTCAAGAGCAGGGCCTTGCATCACTTACAGTACTAGATACCTCAGGTCAGCAGTCTTTATTTACCTTTAAAGACGCTAAAGTAAACGAAGCACTTGCAACTCAGACCTTTGAATTTACCATTCCTGAAGGCGTTGAAGTTGACGACCAAAGCCAAGGTGATTAAGGCTTGAGTAACCTCGGATTTAATTTTGGTCCTGATGTGCGCCCTCTTGCGGCGCGCATGCGACCCGAAACACTGAATGACTACATAGGTCAGCAGCACCTTTTAAGTCCCGATAAACCCCTTTACCAAGCCATTCTTGCAGGTCGATGCCACAGCCTCATTTTGTGGGGACCACCTGGCGTTGGTAAAACCACCTTAGCGCAAATTATTGCGAATCATGCCGATGCAAGCCTTATTCAAATGTCGGCGGTCACAGCAGGTGTAAAAGATATTCGTGAGGCAGTAAGCGAAGCGAAAGCAAATCTTGCAGGGCGAGGGCAACGGACGTTATTGTTTGTAGACGAAGTGCATCGCTTTAATAAATCTCAGCAAGATGCATTCTTACCCCATATCGAAGACGGTACTTTTATTTTTGTAGGCGCAACCACCGAAAACCCATCATTTGCACTTAACAACGCGATACTGTCTCGTGCCCGTGTATATGTATTAAAAGCACTTGAGCAAGCTGATTTATTTACCGTAATCGAGCGCGCTTTACGTGAAGATGTGGAGCTTAGCCAAAAACACATAGAAATTGCTGATAACGCCAAACAAGCGCTTTGCCAAGCAAGTGATGGCGATGCGCGTAAAGTACTTAACTTGTTAGAACAAGCGGTTGATTTAACCACTGAGCAGCAGAGCAAATACCTTGTTGATCAACATGTTTTAAGCCAAGTACTGCCAACTCATTTAGCCAAGTATGATAAAGGCGGCGATGAGTTTTACGACTTAATTTCCGCGTTTCATAAGTCAGTGCGTGGTAGTTCACCTGATGGTGCCTTATATTGGTATTGCCGTATTTTAGCAGGTGGCGGCGACCCGCTTTATGTAGCTAGGCGGTTATTAGCGATTGCCACAGAAGATATTGGCAATGCCGACCCGCGAGCAATGGAGGTCGCACTCAATGCGTGGGATATTTTTCAACGTGTTGGCCCAAGTGAAGGTGAGCGCGCTATAGCACAAGCCACCATTTATTTAGCCAGTGCGCCGAAAAGTAACGCTGTGTATATGGCGTTTAACCAAGCGCTGCAAGATGCTAAAAATGAGCCGAGTCATCCGGTGCCAGAGCATTTACGTAATGCACCAACTAGCTTAATGAAAGACTTAGGTTATGGCGCTGAATATCGGTATGCACACAATGAAGAAGGTGCCTTTGCAGCGGGCGAAAAGTACTTCCCAGAAGCTATTCATGATCGTCAGTATTACTTCCCAACCGATCGCGGGCTTGAACAAAAAATCAAACAAAAGCTGGACTATTTAACTCAGCGCAACGAGCAAAGTGATATTAAACGTTATGAATAGTTTGAAACTTTACATGATGATTGCAATGGGCGGTGCTTCTGGGGCATGTTTACGCTATTTTCTTAGCGAAACCATGCTAAAACTGCTCGGTAGGGGATTCCCTTTTGGCACGTTGACAGTTAATATTCTTGGTTCATTGTTAATGGGCATTTTATACGGCTTGATTGAAAGAGAAATAATCGCTGTTAGCCCCGCTAAAACCTTAATTGGTATTGGCTTTTTAGGTGCATTGACCACCTTTTCAACATTCTCAATGGATTCGTTGTTGCTATTGCAACAAGGTCACTTTTTTAAAATGGCCCTCAATATCACCTTAAACGTGGTGGTGTGTATATTTATGGCTTGGCTGGGCCTTCAGCTGGTAATGCAAAAAGGTTAAAAATCAAACATGTTAGATTCTAAATATTTACGTCAAGATATCGAACAAGCGGCTGCACGCTTAGCAACTCGTGGATTCGACCTTGATATTGCAGCGGTAACTGCACTTGAAGAAAAGCGCAAAACATTACAAGTAAAAACGCAAGAACTTCAAAGTGAGCGTAACGCAAGTTCCAAAGCTATCGGCCAAGCAAAAGCGAAAGGCGAGCACGAAAAAGCACAACAGCTTCTTGATTCAGTAAGTACTCTTGGTGACCAACTAGACAGCGTTAAAGCAGAGCAAGACGCAGTACTCGAAGAGCTTAAGCAAATTGCACTTGCTATTCCAAACCTACCTGATGAGTCTGTACCCGTTGGTGAAGACGAAGACCAAAACGTTGAAATTTCAACCTGGGGTACGCCTAAGTCATACGACTTTGAAGTAAAAGATCACGTTGATGTTGGTCAAGACGTAAACGGCCTAGATTTTGAAATGGGCGTTAAAATCAGTGGCGCACGCTTTACTGTTATGCGTGGTCAAGTTGCCCGTATGCACCGTGCTCTTACGCAGTTCATGCTGGATACGCACACAGAGCAAAACGGCTACACAGAAATGTATGTGCCTTACCTGGTTAATAGCGCAAGTTTATACGGCACAAGCCAATTACCTAAGTTTGCTGGTGACTTATTCCACACTCTAGGTTTAGTGGATGATGACGGTCAGCAACAACCTGGTTTTAGCTTAATTCCAACTGCGGAAGTACCACTTACAAACAGTGCTCGCGACGAAATTTACGACGAAAGCGACTTACCAATTCGTTTAACAGCGCATACGCCTTGTTTCCGTAGTGAAGCAGGTAGCTATGGCCGTGATACACGTGGTCTTATTCGTCAACACCAATTCGACAAAGTTGAATTAGTACAACTAGTAAAACCAGAAGATTCAATGCAAGCGTTAGAAGAGCTTACAGGTCACGCTGAGCAAATCTTACAAGCATTAGAACTTCCTTACCGTAAAGTGATTCTATGTACCGGTGATATGGGCTTTGGCGCAGCAAAAACTTACGATTTAGAAGTTTGGTTACCTGCACAAAACACCTATCGTGAAATCTCATCATGTTCAAACATGGTTGATTTCCAAGCGCGTCGTATGCAAGCGCGTTTCCGTCGTCAAGGCGAGAAAAAGCCAGAACTACTTCATACACTAAATGGTTCAGGTTTAGCGGTTGGTCGTACGCTTGTTGCTATTTTAGAGAATAATCAACAAGCTGATGGTTCTATTGTTGTACCAGAAGTGTTACGCCCATATATGGGTGGCTTAGAAGTGATTGGTAAAGCCTAAGCTTATTAGCTTTAAGCCTTAAAAATAAGAAAGCCGTTGTTTTTATGAATAGCGGCTTTTTTTATAAAAGTAAATAAATTTGTTTTAAAGCTTACAAGTACCTGTAATCTTTTTGCTTTTTTTACAAAAAATAGTCGTAGAGGTATATTAAGGAAGTTAAAGGAATTAACTAAGATTGCTAGATAAAACACTACTAGCAAAAATTGTATAGTGATAATGGAATATAATATGGATTTAGCAGCAACATACTCGCAAACAAACTCACTTACGTTCGATATCTTCGAAGAGCACCTCCATAAAACAATCGACAAATCAATAATCAATAATCAATAGTCTAGACCCTATAGCAATGGATAGATATCAAAAGATAAATTTGGAGCTCACAGATAAAATGGATAGCTTGAGAAAATACCTTAAATATATATTTTGATATTACTTTTTGGAAGCTTGTTAAATGCTTGTACAAATATTTATTGGGGTATTATTAAGAATAGCACTGACGAAGCTATTCAAGTAAAGCTAACGTTTATAAATGAGTATGGAACACAGGTTTTGGAACTTATGCCTATAGAGTCTAATGATAGTAGTGCTTGGGAATATAGGCAGTCATCATTGGTTATTACAAAAATAGATGAGGATTTATCTATGGTTGAGGCAACCAATGCAAAAGGGTGTACTATTATGTTAGACCGAGAAGAGATTGAAAAGAATGTTAGCGAGCACAAACAACAAATTATAATTTCTACTGATGATTTTTTTAATGCTTGCACTAAGTAACCCTCAATAATTGGGATTATTATTAAAGGCTACTTTCAAAAGTTGCAATTAGATAAGTATTTAAAAAATCAAGCTAAACAACTTGATGCTACTCAATCCAAAAATAAGTACAAGTACGGGTAATGTCACTAGGTTTACTAGCATAGAGTTGGTGTAATCTCCCATTACAGTTTTTTGATTGACTAGCCATACCAAATACGTCGTTACAATAGGTAGCAGGAGGCCATTAGCTGCTTGTGCAAAAATAATAACAGCGACAGGGTCAAGACCGAGTGAAGCAACAAATGCACCAAACAGTAAAATAGTAATTGCAACAAGTTTAAAACGCGTGTTACTCATTTGTGTTGACCAGCCAAGCATACCGCACACAGCATAAGCGCCTGCTAGAGGGGCGGTTATAGCACTTGTTAGGCCTGCTGCGCACAAACCAAGTGCAAAGAAGTAGTGAGCCATTGAACCTAATAAAGGTTCGAGTTGTACGGCCATGTTAGCTGCAGATATTTTGCCAGCTTCAGTACCATAAAAAGCCACGGAAGCAGTCGATAAAATTGCTAAGGTGATCACACCACCAAGCGTGATCGATATACCAGTATCAAGGTTTGTTTCTTTTATTACTTTTTGCATGTCATTATTTTTATCATGTTTTTCGGCAAGGACACCTGAGTGCAAAAATAAATTATAGGGCACAATTGTCGTGCCAATTAATGCCAGTACAGTTGTGATTGATTCTTCAGGTAGGCTTGGAATGAAGCCTTTTAAAATCGCCGTTAAAGACGGTGCAGCCATTACTAAAGTTGATATAAACACTATACTCATTAGTACAACGAGAACAATTAATGCGCCTTCTATTACCTTATGTTTACCTGTATATAAAAGTACAGCACTTAGAATTGCTATCAGTGGAGTCCATAATAATGGGCTAACAGAAGGAACAATTTCTTGCAGACCCAAACTTGCACCAGTCAAATTACCCGCTTCATAAGCCGCACTACCAATACCTATGGCACTGATTACTAAAATAGCTGCTAAAGCTTTAAAAACGGGTGTTTGAATCGTTGTTCTTAAAGCTGATGCTAAATCATGCCCAGTTGCCACACCTAAGCGAGCAGCCATAGATTGAAGTAGAATGGTGGCAATAACAGAGAAAAGTAACGTCCATATCAAAGCAAAACCAAAATTAGCACCGGCTACACTTGCTGTGGTGATGGTGCCTGGGCCGATAAAGGCGGCAGTGACAAGAAGTCCTGGTCCTAAGCGCATAAAAAACCTTTTATTATTAGAATGTTGTTTTATTAAGGTGAAAAATACCAAAAAACACATGTTCAACAGATTGAACCAAAGGGTATAGGGACTAAAGAGCAGGGTAAAGTAAAATAGGTGAACAGTTACAACTTTCTTTTATGGAAATATCACATAACGTAGGTAGATCCATAGTGATTTTAATGTAGTTGAGTGTTGTATTTTTTATCAGTGGTTTAGCAAAATAGAAAACAGCAAACCACGCTTGCTGAGAATACCGACTTTGATATAGGTTCAATTTAAAAATAGTGCTGGCAAGGGTTTTTTACGACACAATACTACCGATCACAGCTCATCTTATTGCTAGAGAAAGATATACTCAGTAACAAACTAATTTCCTATAATGGATCAAACAGTTACAGCTATGAGCTATTCAAGCAGCTACCTGATAAAAACGTATTTACTTTTGTTGCCACTAATAATTGTGATGACTATCAACAACAATTATTTGAGCAACTTGATGCATTAACGATTAATCAAATAGTGCATCAAGGATAGACAATCACTACTAAAAGGTTATTTAACGACTATGAAAAGTTTATACATAACCAAGTAAATTGTAGATTTAAATATATTTTATTTATTAAAAAGGTATATTATTCAATGTGTTATTTTGGTTCGCTTTTTGCTTCTATTGTTTAGACTACTTTGAAGGAGCAATAAATGACCGAATTATCGTTAACTGTATATTTTGCGTTCTACGCGTACCTCATAATGCTGCTGATTCAATGGTTGGTGGCAACTGTTTCAAAGGCAAAACGAGCGGGGGCAATCCCTGGCAAGCTTGAACCTGAATTGAGCCATGAGAGTTTCACATTTCGTGCCCATCGCACTTTTATGAATACATTGGAAAATAGCCCCTTATTTGTAGGGACTATTTTACTGGCTTTTACACTAAACCTGACTAGTGGCGTCTTTGCTGTTTGTGTTTGGGTATATGTTGTAGCAAGAGTAATACATATGGTGCTTTATTACGCGATAGCCACTGAGAAAAACCCAAGCCCACGCAGCTATTTCTTCTTAATTGGTTTGGTATCTAATATTACAATGCTTGTACTGGTAGGAATACGTCTGCTGTATTAATAGAGAAGGGCTCTTTTAGTAAAAGAGCCCTATTTATGGTCACTCGATGTTAATGAGGGTACTGCTTACCAGCGAGTCATATGTCACAGTGATAACTGCGGTACCTAAATTATTAGCCTTACTCGTTACTCTAAAAGCCGCCTGCTGAGTACCAGGGTTGATTAGTTTGGCTGTTATTAAGTTGCTATCATTCGTGCTCCAAGTAGCAAACTCAGTGACATTTAAAGACTGTGGGCTTGAATTATAATTTGCTGTTAATTGCAAATCTAATGACTCTGATGATGAGATTGTATATTCGCTATTGCCTTCGTTTATCTGAATAGAATTGAGATCGTCATTACCTTCTATCACCAATGTCGCTATTTTTTGTTTTGGACCACACGAACCAATTAACTGCGTTACGCCTGGTTTTAAAGCTAAAATAGTTGCATTGTCACCTTCATCAGTACTGACATTTTCTGAAAGCCCAACTAAGCCTGCATTGATCACAGACCAATTGACACTCGGGTTGATATTAACAGCTTGCTTAGAAACACTTTCATCATAAGTTGCTTGCGCAGCGAGTTGGATTTGTTCGCCAACATTCAGTGTGATCTCGTCCACTGTTTCTTCCGCAACAATTAGATTTAAACTTTCTAAATTGACAGGATCTGCAGTAACAACCAACTCTCCTGAAACATTATTGATTGTTCCAGTAACGGTTGTGTTTTCTATGTTTGCAGCAGAGGTATAAATGATGCCTTGGTTATTTATTCTAGCTGTGGAGTCTTCATCAATACTAAAAGTAACACCTCTAATACTATTTTGGGCGATATACCCATCAGCATAGGTAATATCAGCCGATATTCTAGCTGGCATACAGGTGTTAATGCTCCCTGATGCGGGAGCTATTTGTTTTAACGAAATTGACGAGGCTGCCACATCACTGATAGAAATTTCCTCTTCATCAAAAATATCGTTAATAGTGGTTGCCGTTATGGTTAACAGCCCTTGACTAGAGTCAGCATTTTTTAGTGCTGTTAGGAGTCCGCTACTACTAATTTTCGCGATGGTTTCATCACTTGTTTGCCAAGTTAACTCGTCAGTAATATCTCTCGAATCGCCGTTGCTATCAATGCCGGTTGCGATTAACTGATGCGTTTCACCCGCTTTGAGTCGAACCTGACTATTTTCGATGCTGACTGTCTCAATAATAGTGCCATTTTCGCGAAGCTTTTCTAGCTCAACTTCTTTTGCTAGTTTTGATGAGTCAGTCTCTGAGCCGCAACCTAGAATTGAAGTAACAATAAGAGCAACAGTTGACAGCTTTGTAATGTTCGATATTTTTTTCATGGAATTCCTTTTAACTGACTACTTAAAATTGATAGGTGAAACCTAGCGTTACACCACTGATGTCAACATCATCGCCTTCAAACAAAGACTGGTAAGCAAGTCTTACATGTGTATTTTTAATGTAAGGCACTTCTTGATGTATTGCGACGCCCCATGCAAAACCATCGTAGTCATAGTCGCTAGGAAGCTCTTGGGAAGTTGAAGTTACTTTCATTTGAGTTTTCGCATAGCCCAATGAAACATCTAGGCCAAAACCATTGACGATATTTGATTGCATTACAAAATAAAGACCAACACTTTTATCAATATCGAAATTTATATTGTAGATATCATCATCATTACTTGAAACGAGGTATTGAGCTTCAAATGCCATATTTTTGTTACTTACCCCAGCTCTTAAAAAAGTGGCTGTTGGTTTGGCACTTTCGCTGCTGATCTCAATATCACTGAGCATGTAATCAACACCGAAGTAGGGCGTGTCAGCCTGCGCAGAGAAAGAGGCTGTGAGAATTAAAAGCGAGAATAAATGTTTCATAATCCATTATTTTGTGTTTATTTTAGGCGCAATGGTAACGCTTTGTAGTGACTCAAGCAAGCGAGCTTTACTTTATATATGTAGACTCGTTGATGTATGATTAAGCGAATTGGTATAACGAACATCTAAACTTTGGCTGCGGACTTAGCTGCGGAGCGAGAAAATTTAGATGTTCATATAAAAAACGCTGATAGAGCTACTCTACACCAATAAAACCACCGGTTTGATGTGACCAAAGTGCAGCGTAAATACCCCCTTTTTGGATTAGTTCTTCATGAGAGCCTTGTTCAACGACGCCTCCTTCATCAAGTACTATGAGCCTATCCATTTGTGCAATTGTTGATAAACGATGGGCTATGGCAATAACCGTTTTGCCTGTCATTAAGTCATCTAGACTTGTTTGAATAGCAGCTTCTACTTCTGAATCTAAAGCACTGGTTGCTTCATCTAAAATAAGAATAGGGGCATCTTTTAATAATACACGCGCTATGGCGATACGTTGACGCTGCCCTCCTGACAGTTTCACACCGCGTTCACCGACTTGTGCAGCAAAACCTTTATTGCCTTTACTGTCTTCTAAGTCCTCAATAAACTCAATTGCTTTTGCTTGTTTTGCTGCTGCTAGCATTTCTTGTTCAGAGGCATCAGGTCGTCCATAGAGGATATTATCTTTGACTGAACGATGTAATAAGGACGTATCTTGTGTGACCATTGCAATATGTTTGCGTAAGCTTTCTTGAGTTACGTTGGCAATGTTTTTGCCATCTATACTAATGGAGCCGGAATCAACATCATAAAAGCGCAGTAACAGATTAACGAGTGTGGATTTCCCCGCACCAGAGCGGCCAACTAAACCTATTTTTTCGCCAGGCTTGATAGTAAGGTCCAATCCATTGATAACAGGGCCTCTGTGGGTTTCATTTGCTGCTTTTCCATAGTTAAACTGTACGGAATCAAACGTAATCTCACCTTGCGTTACAGCTAAAGTGTCTGCGTTTGGTTTATCATCGACATCAATGGGTGTTGATAGGGTTTTCATACCATCAGCCACTGTACCAATATTCTCAAATAGACTACTGATCTCCCACATAATCCATTGAGCCATGCCATTTAAGCGAAGTGATAAGCTTACGGCAATAGCAATTGCCCCCACTGATATTGCACTAATCGACCATAAGTACAAAGACAAAGCAGCAATACTAAACACAAGAAGGTAGTTTAATGTATTGATAGAAAAATTTAGGCTCGTTACTAAGCGCATTTGTTGATAAACAGGCTGTAAAAAAACATCCATACTATCTTTGGCATATTGTTCTTCGCGTTGTGTGTATGAGAACAATTTGATGGTGGAGATATTCGTATAGCTATCTACCACTCGGCCGGTCATTTCCGAGCGAGCATCAGCTTGTGAACTCGCGATCTTTTTTAATCGTGGTACAAAGTACATTTGTATAGCGGCGTAGACGAGTAACCACACTAATAACGGGATCATTAGGCGCCAATCTGAGTCTGCAACGAGAAACACCATAGCGCCAAAGTAAACAACAATGTACATCAACACATCGAGTAGCTTCATGACAGATTCACGCACTGCCAGTGATGTTTGCATCACTTTCGTTGCTATTCGTCCGGCAAACTCATTTTGGTAAAAACCGATACTTTGTCGCAGCAAATAACGGTGTGCTAACCAACGGATCGACATAGGGTAATTACCAAGCAAGGCTTGGTGTAAAATTGCAGAGTGAAAAAAAACGACGATTGGCAAAACAATCAATAATACGACAGCCATTTTTATTAACTCTGACTTTTGTTGGTCAAATAATGTCTCTGGAGTGTATTGGCCTAACCAGTCAACTAGTTGCCCCATGTAGCTAAAGAGCGACACCTCTAAAATAGCCAAAGCTGCAGCACTTAGAGACATCAGTATCAGTGATAACTCCATGCCTCGAGTATAATGACGGCAAAATGCAAATAATGTATTGGGTGGCTGGGAAGGCTGCTCTTTTGGAAATGGATTTATCATCCGTTCAAATAAACGATACATACACGACACTTTTCAAAGTAAGATTGCCTAACTATATCACTGAGCAGAATTTTTAGCAGTTGATTTACCTAAAAAACTATTAAAATACATCATGATTCAAGTGTTTACATATCTTAATTACCATGGAACTATAATAAGAAAAAGGAACTTACCATGAAAAAACGGCTTAGCTTATTTGCACTCATGATCAGCTTACCTATAAGTGCTTATCAAACAGACACTTTCACCTTTAAAGGTAAGAAGACCGCGATAGAAAAACCGCTGACAATTACTTTACCTGATAACTACGAAGAATCTAAAAACTATAATGTTGTTTACGTATTACATGGCTTTAGTGGTAATCACACTGATTGGACAAAGCTCACTAACATTGAACAACTTGCTGACCAATATAATGTTATCGTTGTTAACCCAGATGGTAACTTTGGCTCTTGGTATTTAGATTCTGAGGTCGACAAAACATCGCAATATGAAACATACATTGCTGAAGACGTTGTAGACTATATCGATTCTAATTATTCGACTAACCGGTCTAAAACTGGCCGAGCAATCACAGGGTTATCGATGGGAGGGTTTGGTGCACTGCATATCGCGATAAATCACCCTCATCGGTTTGCAGCTGTATCAGCGATGTCTGCGGGGGTCGATGTAAGACCTTTTAGTGCAGAGTTTGATCTTACCAAGGTGCTTGGCAATTATGCTGAAAATGAAGCAAGGTGGGATAGCATCGCTATCGTTAATAACCTTCATAAAATTGCAGCAGGTAATACAGCATGGAAAAAGAGCGCTGACGATCTTCCCATCATGCTTGATATTGGCGTTGATGATTTTTTTATTGAACAAAACCGAGCCTTGCATCAAGCGATGCTAAATCTGCGTATTCGGCATGATTATATCGAACGCCCAGGCACTCATGATTGGCATTATTGGAGTAAAGTCATTCCTTATCAGTTTTTGTTTTTAACTTCTCATATGGCACGGTAAATAGATGTTTCAACGTTTTCTTATTCTATTAGCAATTGGTTTTTTTGGGTTTATCGGTTGGGTTATTTACCTTGCTAATACAGGTCAGAAATCGGTGTTTTTTGATTTAGTTGCTGCGATACCGTATGGCGATAAGCTTGGGCATTTTTTATTATTTGGATTGCTCACACTATTTATAAACTTAGCGTTTAAGTTCAAAGCCAGTGTTATTGGGGGCTTTAAAATATATTGGGCTGCTTTAATTGTGTTTACTTTTGTTGTGTTGGAGGAGTTCAGTCAATACTTTATCGCCACGCGTACTTTTGATCTTGTTGATTTACTGGCTGATTTAAGTGGCATTGTATTTTTTTGTATTTTATCTACTTTTTTATCAAAAAAGTTGTACCCAATTACTACTTAATTGCTCAGTTACTTGCTCGGTTTAGGCTATACTCAGTTTATAGTCAGCTTGAAAGTCGCTTATGAAGAAAGAAACGCCTGAATACTTGTCTGATATTATTGAGCTTTTATTAGATGCTGTTTGTGTAGTAGATGCAAAGGGCTGCTTGCTTTTTACTAACCCTGCCTTTGAAACTATTTTTGGCTATCCCCCTGAAGAAGCCATCGGTAGATATATGTTAGATTTTGTCTACCCAGAAGACAGGACTAAAACTATCAATGCCGTTAATCAAATTGTTATAAATAATCATCCTCCTCGTTTTGAAAATCGATGGGTTAGAAAAGATGGCCGTATTGTACATGTTTTATGGTCAGTTTACTGGTCTGAAGAAAAACAAGTCAGGGTGGCAATAGCTTATGATATTACCGAGCAAAAGAACCTCGAACAAAAACTGATTTATATGGCAGGACATGATTCATTAACAGATTTACCTAATCGCAGCTTTTTGATTTCTGAGCTAGAAGAGTCATTGTCTGTTGCTAATACGATATCGACAATTATTGCTGTCCTCTTTATTGACATAGATGGTTTTAAACAAGTAAATGATTTTCATGGTCATGCAGCGGGCGACAAGCTATTAAAAACAGTTGCGATGCGTCTTCGTCACCAACTTAGAAAAGAAGATAGTGTAGGGCGCTTAGGGGGAGATGAATTTGTTGTTATTTTAAATAGTATTAGTAATAAGCAAGATGTTGTCGAAGTCGTTGATTTATTGCGTGAAGAGATTTGTAAACCTCTTGAATATAATAATGAGTTACTAAGCTACTCGCCAAGTATTGGTGTGGTTTTATTCCCTGAGCATTATGGTGATGCTGAATATTTAATCCAATGCGCTGATAAGGCAATGTATGATGCGAAAAAAGCAGGGGGAAACCAAGCCGTTTTTTATCACAGTGGAATAAAGCTTCCCAATGTAAAGCCAGAGTAGTTTTAAGAGAAAACGACTATTTAGGCTGATAAGTAATCGTATCGGACTCACACTTAAGTTCTGTTTAATGATTGTTTTAACCTGATAATCTGTTTTCTGACTCATAACTATTGTGCGAAAAAAAATAGTAGTTAGCCTTGAATGATTCATTGAAGGAGTGAAACTATGTTTAAGCGTAAAATAATAACAACAAGTGGTGCTTTGTTTAGCTCATCACTGTTATTGGCAGCGGCAGTGCATGCCACGACACCTCAATACAAAGGTCAACAAGCTTTGCATGATATTGCAAATGCAGTTTCAAAAACGCGTATAGAGCAAGATATTCAAACCTTGGTTGATTTTGGTACTCGTCACACCTTATCAGAAACGAAATCGAATACGCGCGGTATTGGTGCGGCTAGGCGCTGGATAAAATCTGAGTTTGAGGCCATTTCAAAAGCCTGTGGTAATTGTCTAGAAATCATTGAAGTAAAAGACACTATCTCTGGTGAAAAGCGTATTCCAAACCCGGTAGAAGTTGTCAATATCGTGGCGATTCAGCGCGGCCAAGTTGATGAAAACCGCATGATCATGATGTCGGGAGATATTGATTCGAGGGTCTCTGATGTAATGGACTATACCTCTGATGCACCAGGGGCTAACGATAATGCTTCCGGTGTGGCTGGTGTGCTTGAATCTGCACGTATTTTGTCAAAGTATAAATTTAATGGCTCAATTGTGTATGCTGCGCTGTCTGGTGAAGAACAAGGCTTGTTTGGTGGTAAAATTTTAGCTAAATATGCACAAGAGCATCACTGGCGTGTTCATGGCGTTTTAAATAACGACATGATTGGTAATTCAACCGGCATTAATGGTGTTACAGATAACACAACAGCACGTATCTTCTCAGAAGGCACTCGTGTTATAGAAACAAAAGAACAAGCTAATAAACGCCGCTTTAACGGTGGTGAAGTCGACTCTGCAAGTCGTAACCTCGCGCGCTACATCGATACAATTGCGGATAGATATATTGAAAATCTCGATACCATGTTGGTCTATCGACTCGATCGATTTGGTCGAGGAGGGCATCATCGTCCATTCAACGATGTTGGTTTTGCGGCTGTGCGCATTATGGAAACCAATGAAAACTACAATCAACAGCATCAAGACTTACGTACTGAAAATGGCATTACTTACGGCGACACCATCGATCATGTTGATTTTGCCTATGCGGCTAAATTAACCTCGTTAAATGCTGTGACAATGGCATCAATGGCGTGGGCACCCGCACCGCCAACAGGTGTCAGTATTTCAGGTGCTGTAAAGCCAAGTACAACACTAGCTTGGCATAAAAGTGATGATCCAACAGTGGTTAGCTATAAAATTTATTGGCGTTATACCAGTGAACCACAGTGGCAGTTTAGTCGGGACGTTGGCAAGGTAACCGAAGCCACCCTTAAAAATGTCGTGATCGATAACTACTATTTTGGTGTCGCAGCCGTGAACAAAGACGGAATTGAATCCCCAGTTGTATTCCCAGGGGACGTTGGCGCATTTGAGTGGCCTAATAAGTAAGTTATTAGGCGTCATAGCGTACATTAATGTGCGCTATGAATGATCCTAATTCGCATTTCGACAAAGCTATTTTGTAAAATTAACTCTCTTTTAGCAGCGTTAAAATGTCTTCGCTTTTCATTCATATCCACAACAAAAAATATGCGCTAGCATAAAGTTAACTTAGCGAGTGGCTTTAGCACATGATTACTTGACCTTTTAAACCATTTTTATAGAGTAGTCTTCACTTATCATTCAAAGTGATCGATTTTTTACTAAATAGAGTTTAATTAGTAACGAGTAATTTCAATAGCTTAATAGAGGAGTTGGCATGCAATATCTACAAGGAATTCTGCAAACAGTAAAGGAATCTAACCCTAACGAACCTGAGTTCTATCAAGCTGTTGAAGAAGTACTATCATCTCTAAAGCGTGTCGTTGATGGACATAATGATTATAAAAAAATGGGCATTATTGAGCGATTAGTTGAACCGGAAAGACAAATCATGTTCAGAGTTCCATGGCTTGATGATAACGGGAATGTGCACGTTAACAGGGGGTATCGTATTGAGTTTAGCTCTACTCTTGGGCCTTTTAAAGGAGGTCTACGTTTTCATCCAAGTGTAAACCTTGGAGTTATTAAGTTCTTAGGCTTTGAACAGATCCTTAAGAATGCGTTAACGGGTTTACCCTTAGGTGGCGCAAAAGGAGGTGCAGACTTTGACCCGAAAGGGAAAAGTGATAACGAGATTATGCGTTTTTGCCAATCTTTCATGACAGAGCTATATAGGCACATTGGTGCTACAACGGATGTACCAGCGGGTGATATTGGCGTAGGTTCAAGAGAAATAGGCTATTTATTCGGCCAATACAAGCGCATAACTAATCAGTTTCAAGGGGTGCTAACGGGTAAGCCCTTGCTGATGGGGGGCTCTGCATTAAGAGCTGAGGCCACAGGCTATGGCATAGCTTATTTTCTAAGTGCTATGCTTGATGCTAAAAATGACTCTTTGCAAGGAAAGCGTTGTCTCGTATCAGGCGCAGGTAATGTCGCACTCCATTTGATGGATAAGCTTAGCCAATGTGACGCTATCGTTTTAACCTGTAGCGATTCAAAAGGGACTTTATACTGCAAAGATGGTTTAGATGTTGAGCTTGTTAAACACCTAAAAACAGAACAAGGAGCTGAGCTTCGAGACTACCTAAACACACACTCTGAAGCTGAGTTCACACCCGTTAATCAGTACCCAAACAATGGTCATAAAGTATGGCAATATGAAGCTGATATCGCTTTACCCTGTGCAACTCAAAATGAAATTACTAAAAATGATGCGACTTCACTTGTAGATAATGGCTGTTTAATCGTATGTGAAGGTGCAAATATGCCAAGCACTGCAGAAGCGCTGACTGTTTTTAAAAAGCATAAAGTTTATCTTGGACCTAGCAAAGCCGCGAATGCGGGTGGTGTGGCAACTAGTCAGTTTGAAATGGCACAAAATGCTAGTATGCAAACATGGCGACCAGAGCAAGTCGATGAAAAACTCCAACAAGTTATGAGGACTATCTTCGATACTGTTTCCACTACAGCGAAACAGTACTCTCATGAAGATGATCTAAGCCTTGGCGCTAACATAGCAGGTTTCGAGCGTGTAGCAGAAGCAATGATGAAACAAGGCGTTGTATAGCTGAGATCTGAAAACAACCCCATGCTATTTACAGAAAACGCATGATATATGGTGGCTTTGAGACTATTTTAGATAAATAAAAGTGCATTTTTAGCTAAAGCTCGATAATGCAGAGCTTTAGCTATCTCTTAATTACGAGAATGTTTTTTCTCTGAGCAACTCCTGCATTTGCTCACGCATTTTGAATTTTTGTAGTTTACCTGTGACTGTCATTGGGTATTCATCGACAAAGTGAATGTGCTTTGGTACTTTAAAATAGGCAAGCTTGTCTTTTAAAAATGTGCGAATGGCCTGTTCATCTAGTACTGCATCATCCTGTGGTTGTATCCACGCACACACTTCTTCGCCATATTTTTCATCGCTAATTCCAAAAATTGCGGCATCTTGGATACCTGGGTAGGTGTAAAGTACCTCCTCGATTTCTCGTGGATATATGTTCTCACCGCCACGAATAATCATATCTTTAATGCGACCAACGATAGAAACAAACCCTTCTTCGTCCATTACCCCTAAATCTCCAGAGTGTAACCAGCCGTCCTTATCAATGGTGGCATCCGTTTTCTCTTTATCGTTCCAATAGCAGCGCATGATACCCGCACCGCGGCTACATACTTCGCCAGGGATACCAATCTGTTGAATATCACCCAGTTCATCAATAATTTTCACCTCGGTATGGGCTAGAGCGCGGCCGACAGTACTCACTTGCTTTTCAATTGGTGAGTCAGTTTCAGTCACATTGTTAATCGGGCTACATTCAGTTTGCCCATAACCAATCACGACTTCTGTCATATGCATTAGTGAATGAACTTTGCGCATAACTTGCTCAGGGCATGTCGAACCGGCCATGATGCCCGTTCGTAGGCTAGATAAATCATACTGAGCGAACTCTTTGTGTTCCAATTCTGCTATAAACATAGTCGGTACGCCATGAAGAGCGGTACAATGTTCTTTTTCTACCACTTCAAGGGTTGTTTTAGGATCAAATGAATCACTTGGGAAGACCGCTGTTGCACCTTTACTAATACACACTAAATTACCTAACACCATACCAAAACAATGGTACAGAGGCACAGGAATACAGAGTTTATCCTGATATGTCAGTTTCATAGCCTCAGCCATCAAAAAGCCATTATTGAGAATGTTTTTATGCGATAAGGTCGCGCCTTTTGGGTTGCCTGTGGTACCTGATGTAAATTGAATATTGATATCTTGCTCGCAATTCAACGTAGCTGCAATCGCATCGAGTTCGAGTTTATGAGCATCTGTAGCGCGTTGCATTATATCATCAAAACTGAACATTCCTGGAGCTGGCTTATCACCAATACGGATGATGTTTTTTAAATGTGTAAGGGCGTTTAGGTTTAACTCACCTGCATATGAGTTTTTTAACTCAGGGGCAAGTTCATTAAGCATGCTTATATAATTACTCGCTTTAAATTCACTCGCGGTAATAAGTGTTGAGCACTCAACGCTGTTAAGGGCATATTTTAATTCACTGGGGCGATATGCTGGGTTAATACATACCATAATGGCACCAATTTTTGCGGTAGCGAATTGCGTTAAACACCATTCAATATTATTAGGGGACCAGATACCAACACGGTCTCCTGGTTTAACGCCAAGCGAGAGTAGCCCCATAGCGAGTTGATTAATTCGATGTTGGTATTCTTTGTATGTCAGACGAATGTTTTGATGATTAACAACAATAGCAGGATGTTCTGGGTTATTGTCGACAATATCGTCAAGATACTGACCTATTGTTTTATCAATTAAGGGAACGTCAGTAGCGCCTTGGAAATAGCTTTGTGTTAATGGAAGACTGTTACCATGTATATTGTTTGCTTGCATTGTGTTCTCCGTGTCCTATTGAATGTTGTCGTGGACTTGATGCGAAAATAGCTAAATCAATTTATTGAATATTCGCATAGCATTAGCTTACATGTTTAACTAAGCATAGATTGTCGACAAATGAAAGCGGTATAAGACTAATGTACAGAGTGTAGCTCTAAGTTGGGAGGAAAGGATGGTCTTTTTACAGGCACAAAAAACGTGCATAAGCACGTTTTTCAAGTATTGATAAATGGTTAGGCTTCATCTCGCTTGTAGGTTTTACGCATCAAATAAACGTAGGCATTAATAAAGGCATTTTCTTGAAACTTTTTAAGACCTGTATCTTCAAACGCGATAGGTAGAGGGTTACGTTTTAACTGTTCTTTTATTGTCGTTGCGCTTAATACTTCTACGTCTAGTTCTTCAATCAGTTGGATAGCCGTTTCCATCTTAAAACCTTTTGCACTACCAGCAAACTTACCTTTCGGCTGACGTTCTTTAATTGCTACAGAATCAATTTGATAGTCTTGCATTAATTTTCTGAAATCAAATTGAAATTTACGCATCACTTCCGTGTCGTTGCCGTTAGCTAAGGTAAAGCGAGTTTGTCTTATATCACGGATATCAAACACATCGTTATCTTTCGTTAAAATACACAGCAGCACGTCGCTACCGGTAATTTCTACACCGCATGTTCTCATGGTCATTCTCTAAATAACTTAATTTTCGCAATTATAGCAAGTAACGACCTGAAAAACAGTTGCTTTAAAAATGAATTTTAATAGCAATCGCACTATGATCACTGACGCTTATGTCTTCAAGTGTTTCGGCAGGATTTAAATGTTCTTCAAAGCTCAAATAGGAGACTGAACTCACTTTTGACATTGCACATTCAGGATTAAAATGTGCAGAAACAAGGATATAATCAAGTACGCTGCCACGGCGATGGTAATAATGACTGAAGGGCTTAGTATAGCCTGCTTTATTTTCATCACTAAATAGATATGCATCTGTTAATCCGACCACAGGTTCATTTTGCTCGATGCATGGTTCACAGCGTGTCGGATGAAAACCTTGTGTCATAAATGATAATGTCGGGCTAGTAAGTACATCGTTAAAATCACCCATCACAATAGTTGCACACTGTTTTTCACGCTGTGTCTTTAAAGCATCGTAATAAACAATTGAGGCCTCAAGGGAACGTGATATTTGCGATTGCATAGTCCCCACAGTTTGATGTAGCAATTGAAGTAATGGATCTTCAAGGTTATGAATATTTAAAATATGCGCCATTGATTGCACGCGTTGTGATTTAAAGTGAACCACATAACAGCAGATATCCCCAAAGAAAGGGATTGAGATTAAGCATTTAATAGGGGTTCTATTGAACTTGAACTCATTTTGGTTATTCAGGTATTCAAGCAGTTCTGGGCAGGGTGTCAGTGGTTCACAGCTTTTTAAAGGGTACTTACTGGCTAAAGCGACAATGGGATTGAAAAGTACCTGTGGATATAGCGCATCGTGACTTGGCGTGTCAACTATTTCAAAGTAGTCGTAACCTGCTTCTTTACATTGTACTTCCAATGCTTGATAGCTAAACACTTCTTGAAAAGCGACTATATCGGCTTGGGTTTGGTTTAGAAACTGGGCGATAAATTGCTGCTTTTGGCGCCACTGGGTTTTATTATAATGTTCATGTTGCTGATAAAAAGAATAGGGTGGTGCTGTATAATTTAGCAAATTAAATGTTGCAAATTTAACTGTGTGAGGTTTTGACATCATATTTACCCAAAAAGTTATCTTCACTAAGTATGAAATGGGATAAGTAATTGTCAATTTAGTCTTCTAACTACTTGTATTTGAATTCAGTAGCGGCGACAATGGTCGTTCATGTTTGCGAAGACTCAGTGAATATGAGCCTAAATAGGCACTAAAATGGCAATGCTTATTCGTAAAAGCGTTGCAGAGTTTACAAATTAATTTTTTAAAAAATACATGTGATGCATTGTAGGCATCACCACTGTAGTAAGGATTTATAATGCCAGTTATTACCCTCCCTGACGGCAGTCAGCGTAGTTTTGAAAACCCAGTAAGTACCTATGATGTAGCAAGTGATATCGGTCCTGGCCTTGGCAAGGCAACTATTGCAGGCCGTGTGAATGGCTCGCGTGTTGATGCATGTGATTTAATTACCGATGACGCACGTTTAGAAATTATCACAGCAAAAGACGACGATGGTTTAGAGATCATCCGTCACTCATGTGCGCACCTTATTGGTCATGCAGTTAAGCAACTTTTCCCTGAAGCGAAAATGGCAATCGGTCCGACCATTGATAACGGTTTCTATTACGATATCGATATGGAGCATTCTTTAAGCCAAGACGATTTAGATGCAATTGAAAAGCGTATGCTTGAGCTTGCTAAAACAAACTACGATGTGGTTAAAAAGACCGTCAGCTGGCAAGAAGCGCGTGATACTTTTGAAGCACGCGGTGAAACATATAAAATGGAAATCTTAGACGAGAATATCGCAAAAGATGACCGTCCAGGCTTATACCATCACGAAGAATATGTTGACATGTGTCGTGGCCCACATGTACCAAATATGAAATTCTGCCAACATTTTAAAATAATGAAAGTGGCGGGTGCATATTGGCGCGGTGATTCTGAAAACAAAATGCTGCAACGTATTTACGGCACAGCATGGGCAGATAAAAAGCAACTTAAAGCGTATTTAAAACGTTTAGAAGAAGCTGAAAAACGTGACCATCGCCGTATTGGTAAAGCACTTGATTTATGGCATTGGCAAGAAGAAGCACCAGGCATGGTGTTTTGGCATAATGACGGCTGGAGCATTTACCGTGAACTAGAAGACTTTGTTCGTGAAAAACTACGTGAGTATGATTACGAAGAAGTGAAAGGCCCACTAATGATGGACCGTGGTTTATGGGAAAAATCAGGTCACTGGGATAAATATTCAGATGCCATGTTCACAACTGAATCAGAAAAGCGCGAATATGCAATTAAACCAATGAACTGCCCAGGTCACGTGCAAATCTTTAATCAAGGTTTAAAATCATACCGTGATCTTCCATTGCGTATGGCTGAGTTTGGGTGTTGTCACCGAAACGAACCATCAGGTGCATTGCACGGCTTAATGCGTGTACGTGGCTTTACTCAAGATGATGCGCATATCTTCTGTACAGAAGAGCAAATCATGGATGAAGTATCGTCATGTATCAAAATGGTTTACGATACATACGAAACGTTTGGCTTTGAAAAGATTGTTGTAAAACTATCTACTCGTCCAGAAAAGCGTATCGGCGAAGACGAAATGTGGGATAAAGCTGAGCTTGCACTGGCTGAAGCGCTGAAAGCAAATGACATTGAGTTTGATTACCTACCAGGTGAAGGTGCATTTTATGGTCCTAAAATTGAGTTTACACTCTATGACTGTTTAGATCGTGCATGGCAATGTGGTACTGTACAGCTAGATTTTGCATTACCGGGTCGTTTAGGTGCGACATACGTTGCAGAAAATAATGAACGTCGTACACCAGTGATGATTCATCGTGCTATATTAGGTTCAATCGAGCGTTTCATTGGTATTTTAACCGAAGAATACGCTGGCTTGTTTCCAACATGGCTTGCGCCTAAGCAAGTTGTGATTATGAATATCACCGATAAACAAGCTGATTATGTGCAAGAAATTGTACAAAAATTAAATAAACTTGGAATTAGAGCCGCTGCTGACTTGAGAAATGAGAAGATTGGCTTTAAAATCCGTGAACATACGTTAAAACGTATTCCATATTTACTTGTTGTTGGCGACAAAGAAGTTGAACAACAAGAAGTGGCAGTACGCACTCGCACAGGTGAAGACCTAGGCAAATTTAATGTTGATGATTTTGTAGCTAAAATTAGTGATGAAATAAAAAATCGACAGTAAATCATGAGCGTGTAGGGCATAACAAACAGCCAACTACACGCTTTTTATTTTATATTCTTGGAGGATCGTACCATTAGAGGCGGCAAGAAAGGGCAACAAACAGCTCAAAAAAATCGTATCAACGAAGATATTACAGCTAAAGAAGTTCGTTTAATTGACATTGACGGCGAGCAAGCTGGCATCGTGTCATTAAAAGAAGCGCAAGCTATGGCTGATGATGCGGGTGTAGATCTTGTAGAAATCAGTCCTAATGCAGAGCCACCTGTATGTAAGGTTATGGACTACGGTAAGTTCATCTTTGAAAAAAGCAAAGAACTAAAAGAACAAAAGAAAAAGCAAAAGCAGATCCAGGTTAAAGAAATCAAATTCCGTCCAGGTACGGATGAAGGTGATTACCAGGTTAAGCTTCGCAACTTGCGTAAGTTCTTAGAAGCGGGTGATAAAGCTAAAATTACTATTCGCTTCCGTGGCCGTGAAATGGCTCACCAAGAAATTGGTATTGAATTATTAAATCGTGTTAAAGCTGATTTGGAAGATGTTTCACAAGTTGAATCTTTCCCTAATCGTGTTGAAGGTCGTCAAATGGTAATGATGATGGCCCCTATTGCTAAAAAGTAATAAACAAGCGATAATACGCACCGAATTTATTTCAGGTCTCCAAGTAGCAGCATGCTGTTCACCTGAAATAACCGGTTTAAAGTAAAATTGCAGTTATATTGACTGGATTTTCACCGGATATTGGCGGTAAGTTTGGCCTTAAAAGTAGAGTTATTTATTTACCTCTCGCCTGCTTGCCTAATCGTAAAGCAATACATTTGGAGTTATTGCAATGGCTTATAAGCTAAAAACTCACAGAGGCGCTGCTAAGCGTTTCAAAAAGACTGCTTCTGGCGGTTTCAAGCGTAAACAAGCGCATCTTCGTCACATTCTGACTAAGAAAACTTCTAAGCGTAAATTACACTTACGTCCTAAGATGATGGTTCATAAGAATGACCATGGTCTAGTTTCACGTATGTTACCATTCGCTTAATAGGAGTCTTCAGAAATGGCAAGAGTTAAACGCGGTGTTATCGCACGTGCACGTCACAAAAAAGTTTTAAAGCAAGCTAAAGGTTACTACGGAGCACGTTCACGTGTTTACCGCGTAGCTTTCCAGGCAGTTACTAAAGCGGGTCAATACGCTTACCGTGACCGTCGTGCTAAGAAACGTACTTTCCGTCAACTTTGGATTGCACGTATCAATGCAGCAGCTCGTCAAAACGGTCTTTCATACAGCCGTTTTATCAATGGTCTTAAAAAGACTTCTGTAGAAATCGATCGTAAGATCCTTGCAGATATCGCAGTTTATGACCAAGTTGCATTTGCAGCACTTGTTGAAAAAGCAAAAGAAGGCCTAGCGGCTTAATTCGCTTTTCATAAAAGTTTTAAAAAGGAGCCTTGTGCTCCTTTTTTTGATCTCAAACTCAAAACATTTCTTTGCTAAATAATTATATACGCATGTCATTAGCTCCATTTTTTTGTTGAATCACCGCAGTTTACGCAATCAACTCAGATTAGTTGTTATAATTTCTTCTAATTAAATAAGTATCGCACCTGAGAGTAATATGTTTGCTGGCTTAATGTTTTTATCTGCTGCTGTGACCATGGACAGTCACTTACCACCCTTAAAACCTTGGCAAGGTGAAAGTGTGACGTTGATGCAAGAAAAAGGTCCATTAACTACAGATTTTGAATTAAGTGGCGGTATGCGTTCGCCAAACTATGAAGATACCATGGCGTTTGTTGATAGGCTTGTTGCAGCCAACCCAACACAGTTTAAAGTACAAACAATCGCAACAAGCAGTGCAGGGCGTAAGATAAAAATGTTAGTTGCGAATGAACAAGGTTTGTTCGATGCAGCGCAGTTAACGTCTGATGCAAAACCAACAATTTTTATTCAAGCTGGTATTCATAGCGGTGAGATTGATGGCAAAGATGCCATGTTTATGCTGCTGCGTGACATTGCAACAGGCAAGCGCCGTGATATCTTGAGTAAAGTAAATATACTTTTCATTCCTATTTTAAATGTTGATGGACATGAAAGAAGTAGCCAATTTAATCGTATAAATCAGCGTGGCCCCGTTGAAATGGGTTTTAGAACCAATGGTTTAAATTTAAACCTTAATCGTGATTACACTAAGTTAGATACCCCAGAAGTGCGAGGTGTGTTGAAGGTTATTAATACGTTCAAACCCGATCTTTATGTGGATGTACATGTTACCGACGGCGCTGATTATCAATATGATGTGACGTATGGCTATAATCCGGTTTTTTCAAGTGAATCACCCAGTGTTTCAGAAGCACTCGACACAATGTTCAAGCCAGTTATCGACACTAAATTGGCTAAGATGGGTCATATTCCCGGTCCGTTAGTTTTTGTAATGGATAAACGTGATTTTAAAAAAGGATTGGCTGGATGGGTTGCAACACCACGCTATTCGAATGGGTGGGGCGATTTACGTTCTTTACCGAGCATCTTAGTTGAAAACCACTCTTTAAAACCTTATAAACAGCGTGTACTTGGCACTTACGTGTTTTTAGATGGTGCAATTGATGCGCTTGCTAAAAATAATCAAGCGTTACAAGCGGCGGTTAAAAAAGAACGTGAATTTAAACCTACGCAACTGGTAGTTGAGCGCAGCTATGCAACAGAACCTGATACACTGGTATTTAAAGGAATAAAATATACGCGTAGTAAAAGTGAGTTATCAGGGCAAGCGGAAGTAGCTTATCTTGGTGAAGAAGAAAGTTATGATGCATTGCCTATTTACTGGCAAAAAATCGTTAAAAAAACAGTTAATGTGCCTAGCGCCTTTTATATTCCGCCAGCTTATAGTGCAATTATTAGTAAATTAAAACTACATGGTGTTGAAGTATTGCGTGTTAAAGACACTGGGCCTAAATCTTTAACCCAGGCTACGGTGAAAGACTATACTTTTGCTAAAGTGCCTTTTGAAGGGCGTTTTCGAGTTGAAGCAAGCTTCGATTACAAGAACATCACTGATTTTGATGTAACTGGCTGGTATAAGGTATCAACAAATCAGCCATACTCAGAGCTAGCAACTCATTTGCTGCATCCTGAAGCACCTGATTCATTCTTTGCATGGGGCGAGTTCAATACTATTTTTCAGCGCACTGAGTATATGGAAAACTATGCTTTGATACCTTACGCAAAGCAAATGTTACAAGCGCAACCAGAGCTAGCGCTTGAGTTTGATAAAAAAGTTCGTGAAGATAAAGTCTTTGCTAAAGACCCAGAAGCACGCCTGAACTGGTTATACAAGCGCTCACCTTTTTATGATCAAGCTTATTTGCAGTACCCAATTTTAATGGCGTTTGAAAAACCTTCCATGGAGCAATGAAATGAACGTTATTACAATTCCAGTAACAGGCTTTGCACAAAATTGTCGTGTTGTTATTTGTAGTGAGACCAACAAAGCGGCATTAATTGATCCTGGCGGAGATGCCGATAAACTAAGTGCAACGCTTTGTGAATTAGGATGCGAACTTGAGTCTATTTTTTTGACTCATGGTCACCTTGACCATGTTGGTGCAGCGAAACAACTTGCTGAAAAATTTGCTGTAAAAATCATAGGCCCACACATTGGCGATAAGTTTTGGTTTGATTCATTACCAATGCAAGCGCAAATGTTTGGTTTTACGCCCATAGCGCCATTTTATCCAGATGCATGGTTAGCTCATGGAGACACAATTCGTATAGGTAATACTTGTCTATCAGTGCGCCACTGCCCTGGTCACACCCCAGGACATGTTGTTTTTTACCATGATGTGTCTGAGCAAATATTTGTTGGTGATGTAATTTTTCAAGGTTCGGTAGGGCGTACTGACTTTCCTAAAGGCGACAGTGCGCAACTTATTGAATCTATTAAATCTGAAATATTGACTCTAGCAGATGAGGTTAGAATTCTCTCTGGGCATGGCCCAAATACAACGGTAGGTCATGAACGAAAAACGAACCCATTCATTAGCGGGCGTTATGGCTAGAATTGCATTTTTTTTGCATAAATAATTGAAAATGAGCAGACTGATTTTTAAATCAGTAGTATAATTTAACCAATAACTTTAAAGAAAAAGAAATAAAATGTCTCTAAACCAAGTAGATCGCCAAATTTTGGCATTGTTACAGCAAGATGCTAGCTTATCAACGGCAGAAATTGCCGATAAAGTTGGTTTATCTCAATCTCCATGTTGGCGTCGTATTGCGAAGCTTGAACAGGATGGCTATATCAAAGGTAAAGTTGCTTTGCTTGACGAGAAAAAGCTTGGCTTCGATATGTTGGTTTACGCCCATGTTCGCTTATCTAACCACGGTAGAACAAACTTGGCTGAATTTGAACGTTTGATCATGAGTTATGATGAAGTTACCGAATGCTACAGTATGGCAGGGACAATGGACTTTATGTTACGTATCATATCAAAAGGGATAGAGGGCTATGAGCAGTTTGTTCGTGATAACCTTTTGAACTTAGAATTCGTTCAAGAAGTACATTCGAATGTTACAATGACATGTGTTAAACGTAGTACATCATTACCACTCTAGTTCTTCCATTTACTACACTGAGTCTTTTTCAATGAACGGCTAGCATTTTACAATGCTAGCCGTTTTGTTGTTAATAATTGTTAACGTAACAAGTTTTTGCTAGAATTCCGCGCCTTGCCAAAACGTATTCACAAGAAAGAGGATCTTAATGTTTAACTTACTCAGCAAAGCACCTAGCTCTGCTAAAAACGATATATTATCAGGCCTGACTGTAGCGTTAGCATTAGTACCAGAAGCAGTTGCATTTGCTTTCGTTGCTAACGTAGAACCATTAGTCGGTTTATATGCTGCATTTATTGTTGGCTTAATAACGGCTATTTTTGGGGGTCGTCCAGGTATGATTTCTGGTGCTACAGGCGCACTGGCTGTTGTGATGGTAAGTTTAGTATTAGATCATGGTGTAGAGTATTTATTTGCCACTGTACTATTAATGGGGATATTGCAGATCTTAGCGGGGGTGTTTAAGCTGGGTAAATTTATCCGCATGGTGCCACATCCTGTGATGTTGGGATTTGTAAACGGCTTGGCAATCGTTATTTTCTTAGCGCAGTTAGGGCAGTTTAAAGTACCAGATGGCATGGGCGGTCAGCAGTGGATGGAAGGACAAGCGCTTTATATCATGCTTGGTTTAGTTGCATTAACTATGGCTATTATTCACTTTTTGCCAAAGCTCACGACAGCAGTACCATCTTCGCTTGTTGCGATTGTGACCGTAACAGGTTTAGTTATTGGTCTAGATTTAGAAGCGCGTACGGTACTTGATTTTCTAAAGGGCATGACAGGTAACGAGCAAGCGACTATTGCAGGTGGCTTACCTGAATTTCATATTCCTATGGTGCCTTTCAATTTAGAAACGCTTAAAATTATTTTCCCTTACGCATTAGTTTTAGCGGCAATTGGCTTAATTGAGTCATTATTAACACTTACTTTAATTGATGAGATCACAGAAACTCGCGGCCATAGTAATAAAGAGTGTATAGGTCAGGGCGCTGCCAATGTGACGTGTGGCTTCTTTGGTGCAATGGGTGGTTGTGCCATGATTGGTCAATCAATGATCAATATAAACTCGGGTGGTCGTTCACGTTTATCTGGCATTAGTGCAGCTTTATTACTTCTTGTTTTTATCGTGTTTGCAGCAAGTTTAATCGAGATGATCCCATTAGCAGCGCTAGTAGGTGTTATGTTTATGGTGGTTTTAGGCACATTTGAGTGGGCAAGTTTCAAAATGATGAAGCGAGTACCTAAGTCAGATGCGTTTGTGATTGTATTAGTGTCAGGTGTAACCGTTGCAACCGACTTGGCAATAGCGGTTTGTGTGGGGGTCATTGTATCTGCACTGGTATTTGCTTGGCAGCATGCGAAGCACATTTACACAAGTAATTATATAGATGAGCAAGGCTCAAAAGTATATGAACTACATGGCCCGTTGTTCTTTGGCTCAGTGAAAAATTTTGCTGAACTATTTGATGTTAAAAATGATCCTCAAGATGTGATCATCGAATTCAAGCACAGCCGTGTTGCTGATCACAGTGCAATTGAAGCCATAGATAGCCTAGCGGACAAATATAAAAAAGCAGGCAAGCAATTACACTTACGCCACTTGAGTCCTGATTGCATTCAACTCCTTCATAAGGCACGTGATATTGTTGAAGTAAATGTGATTGAAGATCCAAATTATAAAGTGGCTTCAGATAAATTAGCTTAAAAATAAAGTAATGATAAAGCGAAGGCTGTCGTAGTCTTCGCTTTTTTAATGCCTGAAGAATGCGGTAAGGCTATAAAAAATCAAGATAGGCGGCAGTGCTTTATTCTCGTGACTATCGGTATAATAAAAATAAGTATATAAGGTAACTCGTTATTTTGAATTGGCAATCTTTAGTTGATAATCGACAACGTTTTTTCTGGGTCCTGCAGATCGCTGGCTGGATTGGCTATGCATTAGTAAATTATATAGGCTCAAAAGTATTTGAAATGCGTGACATATACGTGTTTGTTATCGTTTTGAATGCTTATGCAGGATGCTTAATGACGATACCTTTACGCTATATGTATAGGAAAGTGTGGAACGCGTCACCTTGGGTATTAATGCTCGTTGTTTTTGGCGCGTCTTATCTGACGGGAACGCTTTGGGCAGTAGTACAAAAATTTAACTTATGGGAAATATACCGACATGGTTATAGGCCAAATGAGTGGTTTTATTACCTTCAACAAGGTTTAGATTCTGTCTATATCATTTTGTGTTGGAGTGGTTTGTACTTTGGAATTAAGTATTACCAGCTTTTACAAAGTGAGCGACAAAAAGCATTAAAAGCAACAACAATGGCCCATGAAGCGCAACTAAAAATGCTTCGTTATCAGTTAAACCCGCATTTTTTATTTAATACGCTTAATGCTATTTCTACATTGATATTAGTTAAAGAGAACAAAGATGCAAATCTAATGGTCTCTAAATTAAGTGACTTTTTACGTTATACGTTAAACACAGATCCAATCAAAAAAGTCCCATTAGAGCAGGAGTTACATGCTTTAATGTTGTACTTAGAAATTGAAAGAGTGCGTTTTGATGAACGTTTGCAGGTAAATGTTGAAGTGAGTGAGCAAGCAAAAGAAGCACTAGTGCCAAGTTTAATACTGCAACCGATTATCGAAAATGCCATTAAGTATGCTATTGCACAACTAAATGAAGGTGGTGTGATTGATATAAAAGCACAAGTTTTCGCAAATGAACTATTATTGGAAGTAGGCGATAATGGTCCTGGTACCGAGCTGATAAATGGCCAACTGGTTAATTCTCAAGGCGTTGGCATAGCAAATACCAAAGACCGACTAAAAACACTTTATGAGAACAATTATTCGTTTGTACTCTCTGACAATACGCCAAGTGGATTAAAGGTAAATCTGCGTGTTCCGTTTGAAAAGGCTGTTAAATAAATGAGCAAAATTAGAACGCTGATTGTTGATGACGAACCATTAGCCAGAAAAGGCTTAGCTGTAAGACTTTCTGAGTTTGACGATTTGGAAGTTATTCGTTTATGTAGCAATGGACAAGAAGCAATTGATGAGTGTGTATCTGGCAACATTCAATTAGTATTTTTGGATATCCAAATGCCAAACATGAATGGGTTTGAAGTAGCGCGAGCATTGAGCGAGAGTGTCAATCCATTACCAGCTATTGTTTTTGTAACGGCATTTGACCAGTTTGCTGTTAAAGCATTCGAAATTCATGCATTGGATTATATTCTTAAACCAGTCGACGACAACAGACTAAAACAGGCGGTAGAGAAAGTGCATACCTATTTAAAGACACAACAAGATAACGCCCATAAGAAGAAACTAGCGAGCTTTGTTGCGGGTATTACAGGTAACAACTGCGAAGAAATTTTAAAGAAATTAGCAACAGGAGATAGCCTAGCAGATAGGCGTTATCCAGAATCACTCGCTGTAAAAGAGCAGGGTGAAATTGTTCGTGTGCCTGTGGTTACAATTCAATGGGTTGATGCGGCAGGTGATTATATGTGTCTACATTGCCAAGACGGACAAACGCATATCTTACGAAAAACGATGAAAGAGCTTGAACAAGAGCTCGACCCGCAATTGTTTGTACGTGTTCATCGTAGTGCTATTGTAAATACTAAACAAATTAGCAAACTTGTTACCCAAGTAAGCGGTGAGTACTTATTAGTGCTTGATAACGGTCAAGAACTAAAAGTGAGCCGTAGTTACCGTGATAAAGTGAAAGCAGCACTGGCCAGCTAGTTAACAATAGACACTAATTAAGTCAAAAAGGCGCATTTAATGCGCCTTTTTAACGAGTAATTGTAATAGTTTAAACTGTTACAATCTTCATTGTGTTTGTCGCACCAATCGTTTCCATCGCATCGCCGTGCGTTAAAATCACGGTGTCGCCAGCCACAAGAGAACCAAGTTCAACCAGCGTGTTTAATGCGTCACGAACCATGCTGTCATCTTCACATTTTGTTGAATCGAAGAATACAGGATAAACACCACGATAAAGAGCTGTTTGCCCCAGTGTGCTTGCATGGCGTGATAGTGAGTAAATTGGCAGACCAGAGCTAATACGCGACATTAACTTAGCTGTGCTGCCTGATTCCGTTAGTGTCACAATCGCTTTTACAGAATCTAAATGATTAGCTGCATACATCGCAGATAAGGCAATTGATTCAGCATTTGATGAAAAACGGCTGTCTAAACGGTGTTTAGAGACATGTGTTTCTTTTTGAGATTCTGCACCTAAACAAACGCGAGCCATAGTAGCTACGGTTTCTTCAGGGTAGTCACCTGCCGCTGTTTCAGCAGATAACATAACTGCATCTGTACCATCTAATACGGCGTTAGCAACGTCCATAACCTCTGCACGGGTTGGCATTGGGTTATCAATCATTGATTCCATCATTTGTGTTGCAGTAACAACAGTACGGTTTAGTGAACGTGCGCGGCTAATAATAAGCTTTTGTTTACCAACTAGGGCGGCATCACCAATTTCAACACCAAGGTCACCACGTGCAACCATAACAGCGTCAGATGCAAGTACGATATCATCAATTGCTTCAACAGTCTCAACCGCTTCTGCACGCTCTATTTTTGCTAGAAGTTGCGCGTTTGAACCAGCCGCTTCTGCTAAAGAGCGAACATAGCGCATGTCATCGCCACTACGTGGGAATGAAACAGCAATATAATCAACACCAATTTCAGTAGCTGTGATTAAATCTTCTTTGTCTTTTTCAGTGAAAGCTGGGGCTGTTAAGCCACCACCTAATCGGTTAATCCCTTTATTATTTGACAGTATACCGCCGACAGTAACAGTCGTGTGAACTAGGGCACCATCAACGCTATCGACAGTTAATTGAATCAAACCGTCATTTAATAGTAGTAAGTCACCAGGTTTAACGTCGTTTGGTAACTCTTTATAGTCGATACCTACCGAGTTTACGTCGCCTTGGCCTTTTTCCATTTTCGCATCAAGGGTAAATTTTGCGCCTACTTCTAGGTTAACTTTACCATCTTTGAAAGTTGATACACGAATCTTAGGGCCTTGTAAGTCAGCGAGAATAGCAACGTGTTTGCTTAAACGCTTAGCAATGCTGCGTACCGCTTCTGCGCGGTCTTTATGATCTTGTGCTACACCATGTGAGAAGTTCAAACGAACAACATTTGCACCTGCACGAATAATTTTTTCTAGGTTGTTATCGCGATCGGTTGCCGGTCCAAGGGTCGCAACAATTTTTGTGCGTCTTAGCATCAAATTCTCCTGTGCGCTTAATTAAATTAAGCAAATTGATGGTTATCTATTAAAAAGTCGTGCAATTAAACCATTTATATTGGCTTATACATCGGCACGATGTAGAACTCATAAGTAAGAATAGTGTTCTTACTTATGAGAATCAGACTATTTGCATAAAATTGTAATATACAAAGTAACAATGACGTTATTATGACACCGGTGTCAGGTAGCGTCAATACACATACCTTTTTAAAGGGTATTATAAAAATCTGGTCCGATGCCTTCGTTATTTTGATATACTGACCATAACGTCGCTTCATGATTTTGATGATTTATATCAACTTAGCTTACAAGCTCGCATTTTTGGGCTGCTTGGGTATAATGCGCGCGTAATTATTTTGATTAACTAACCAATAGTTGTTACCGAGGAGGACACTAAATGCAAGTTGCATTAGTAGGGTTAGGCGTTATGGGTAAAAATCTTGCCCTCAACCTGATTGAAAAAGGGCTGACATTAGTAGCTTATGATAAAAACCCTGATGCGGGTGCTGAGTTACTAAGCTGTGCGAAAACGCTTGGTTTGGCAGACCGTTTACACATAGTGTCTGATTTAAATGATATGGTTAGACGCTTAGAGCCGCCTCGTTCAATCTTACTATTAGTTCCTGCTGGTGAATTGGTTGACAAAGTGTGTACAGAGCTTGCAGAAGCAGGCGTTGACTGTGATGACATTATTGTAGATTGCGGCAACAGTAACTACAAAGATGGTATTAGCCGTAAACTTAAATATCAAAACAAATTTGAATTTGCCACTATGGGTATTTCTGGCGGTGCAGAAGGCGCACGTCATGGTCCTGCTATGATGGCGAGTGGCTCAGAAGGCGGCTGGGAGCGTGTAGAGCCGTGGTTCGAAAAAGTAGCGGCAAGCTACAAAGGTGAATCATGTTTTGCGCGTGTAGGTCAATCTGCAAGTGGTCACTTTGTAAAAATGGTTCACAACGGTATCGAATATGCGTTGATGCAATTAATTGCCGAAATGTACCAATTGCTACGTTTAGGCACCAATCGTTCACCGAAAGAAGTGGCTGATATTTTCAATGACTGGTCAGAAGGGACTTTAAATAGCTACTTACTGTCAATTTCAAGCCATATCTTAAGCCTTGAAACAACAGAAGGTGAGCCGCTAGTCGATTTAATCGATAATAAGGTTGGCGCTAAAGGCACTGGCCTATGGACTGCACAAAATGCGCTAGAACTTGGCATTGCAGTACCATCATTAGTGGCGGCTGTACAAGCTCGTCACTTAACAAATACTTGTGATACACATGCAGCGAAAGAAATGACTTACGCTGCTAAAGCAACTGACTCAGTTGATTTAGATTTGGATGAGTTAAAAGATGCATTCACACTGGCAAGTTTACTTGCTTATCGTCAAGGCTTAGCACTTATCAAAGGTGCATCTCGCGCTCATCAATGGAAAGTTGACCTTTCGAAAACGCTACAAACATGGCGCGCTGGTTGTATCATTCGTGCTGATTACTTAGACAATGTGGCTGAAGGTGTAGAATTTATCGATTCGATGCAGCGTGAATCAGCTGCATTACGCAAAGTAACAGGCGCAGCAGTTGCTTCGGGTCTTGCGTTCCCTGTGTTAACAGCCACACAAACTTACATTGCGACGTTAACAACACCAAGTAATGGTCACCTTGTTCAAGCACAACGTGACTACTTCGGTGAGCATGGTATTAAAACTCACAGTGGTGAGATTTGCCATTTAACAGACTTAGTTGAGATTGACGAAAAAGTTCGTTAATTATCAAAAGTATAAAAAAAGGCACCAGTTGGTGCCTTTTTTGTATTCAATTGTATTGATTATCGGCTCAATTCACCGCGCAAATTGTCTTGCATCAAGTGACGAATTGTTTCTACTTCAAGTTTTTGACTGAATAAGTAGTGTAATTTGGTTAAACACGCCTCTAATGTCATATCGTAGCCACTGATCACACCACAATTTAATAAGGCATTACCCGTTGCATATCCACCCATATTCACTTGGCCTTTTAAACACTGTGTTAAGTTAACAATCACCATACCGCGTTTACTAGCGTCATTAAGAATATTTAAAAACGCAGGATCTTGTGGCGCATTACCGACACCAAAGCTAAGTAAAACAAGTGCTTTGATATCATCGTTAACTAAACTTTTTACCACTTTAGGGCTTATACCTGGGTATAGATAAAGCACACCTATGGGTTGTGGTGTGATATTCGATACCTGTAATTCGTTATCAACGTAAGGGCTGAGCTGCCCTTTGATCAGTTGAATATTAATTCCAGATAATGCTAAAGGTTCAAGGTTAGGTGAAGCAAACGCATCAAAGCCATCGGCATGCGCTTTGGTAGCACGGTTACCACGGAACAGCTGGTTATTAAAAAATAGGCTTACTTCAGCAATCGGATAATTAGCGGCTAAATACATCGCATTTAGTAAGTTCACTTGCCCATCTGAGCGCAGCTGCGACAGTGGAATTTGCGAGCCGGTTACAATCACAGGTTTTGTTAGGTTTTCGAACATGAAAGACAAAGCCGAGGCGGTATAGGCCATGGTATCGGTACCATGTAAAACTACAAAGCCATCATAGTCTTGGTATTTACTTTTAATATCGTCAGCAATGAGTTGCCAATGGGCAGGCGACATGTCTGAAGAATCAATGAGTGGGCAATATTCGTGTATATCAAACAAAGGCATTTCATCGCGATTAAACTCTGCATTATTAACCACTGTTTCGGTCAAAAAACCTTCTGCCGGAACATAGCCGCGGCTCGATTTTTTCATCCCGATAGTACCGCCCGTGTAGGCGATATATATACGTTTACGTTTCATAAAAAAAGCCCAGTAAAATAACTGGGCTTAGTATACCTAAAATTGCTTAGCTAAGTAACTTATTGAATTACGTTACATACTAAACAACGTGCATAAACACCTTGTGGATCGTTATAATCTTTTAGGTTATCAATTTCACTACTAACCTGATTAATTAGGCTCTGTAAATTAGCTTGTGTTGCAAGCACTGATCGCGATGAATCAGATTTAGCAAAAAAGCTTTTAACAGCGGCTGTACCAAAGATATCTTGTAGCATTTGCTCTTGAGGGGTAAGCGACTGTTTGATGGTTTTAACATCATAGTGAGTTAGCTTAGCAAGTTCAGCCGCAGCTTTAATAGCATCTTGCTTATCACCTAGTTTATCGACTAAACCTAGCTCTTTTGCTTGGGTCGCAATCCACACACGGCCTTGAGCTATTTCATTCACTTGTTCTGGTGTCATGTTACGTGCTTCTGCCACTACATTTAAGAAGCGCTGATAAGCATCTTCTACACTCAATTGAATGATATCTGCCATTTTCTCATCAAGTGGGCGAGCAATCGAAAAACCAGCAAGATCGGTCGTTGCCACACCATCTGAATAAATACCTAATTCAGCCATGGTATTTTCAAATGTCATGAAGGTACCGAATACACCAATTGAGCCCGTAATAGTACTAGGAGCAGCCCAAATTTCGTTAGCGGCAGATGCAATCCAATAACCACCAGAAGCGGCAACTGAGCTCATTGATGCAATAACGGGTTTGCCAGCAGCTTTAAGTGCTAATACTTCGGCACGAATTACTTCAGATGCGAACATACTACCGCCACCTGAATCAATACGAAGCACAACAGCTTTTACTTTGTCGTCAAGACGCGCTTTACGAAGTAGGGCAGCGGTAGAGTCACCACCAATCTCACCTGCCTTACGTTCACCGTCTACAATGGTTCCTTTAGCAACAACAACAGCTACTTTTTCAGTAATTGGATTATCAAATTCAATAGGTGATTTTACAAGCGATAAATACTCACGGAAGCTAACCTGTTTAAAGGTTTTGCCTGTTTCTTCAGTACCCACTACATCAATTAATTGTTGACGAATTTGTTGTGACGTTTTCAGTGAGTCAACCCATTGGTTGTTTAGTGCGTATTGACCTGAATTACCATTAACGGCTTGCATTTTAGCAAGGTATACATCCATATCTTCATCGAAATTGCTTTCATCGAATGGACGACTTGCAGCGACGTCTGTTTTGTACTCGTTCCAAAGTGCGGTTAGCCAGACATTATTTGCCTCTTTTGCAGCCTCAGACATGTCGTTGCGGATGAAAGGTTCAACGGCTGACTTATAAGTACCCACGCGGAAAATGTGTTGTGTTACTTTAAGTTTCTCAAGTGCATCTTTGAAATAAAGCGGAAACATGCCGTAGCCTTCAATGCTTACACCGCCATAAGGGTGCATTGACACCTCATTAGCATGAGCTGCAATATAATATTGTGCTTGCGTGTAATAATAGCCCGTTGCGACAACTTGTTTACCCGCTTCTTTAAATGCATCAATCGCCTTTGTTATTTGCTTTAATTTGTTGATATGGGCACTTGGCATTTTTTGTAAGTCAAGCAGCATAACTGAAATACGATCATCTTCAGTTGCCTGATTAATAACTTCAATTACATCATCAAGCAAAATTTCTGATGGTGCTTCTTGGCCCATAGTTGCATCGTTGATAGCTGCTTCAACAGGGTCAACATAGGTTTTTTCCTCAACAATTGGTCCATTTAGGTTTAGGCGTAATACAGTGCCGTCGGCCACTTTTACTTTGTCTTCTTCACTGGAGATAGCAACAATAAATAGTATTACTAGTAGTAAAAATATAATGTTGAGAACCAATCGGCGTGAGAAGTTAATCCCTGCCCAAATGCCTTTAAATATCTTTGCTAGCAAAATAAATCCTTAATTCAGTACAACTTAGTAGTTAACTCATCTTAGCTCAGAATAACCTTAAAATTAACTGTTAAATAGTAACAGAGTGTTTAAATCAACAAATTGCCACAGATTAATTAGATGCTAAAAGTTGATTATTTACAGTTATTACAGCAGAATCTAACTATTACAGAGGTTAGACCAGTTAACGGGGCACACATGTTAGAACAAAAATTACAATTACCGCATACTGAACTTCGTAATCGTTTGGTTATGGGATCAATGCATACAGGGCTTGAAGAAGGCTGGCATAACCGAAAACGCTTACGAGCATTTTACCAAGCAAGGGCGAAGGGGGGCACTGGGTTAATTATTACTGGCGGCTATAGCCCAAATATACGTGGTAAATTAACTCCCTTTGCTTCAACGTTTAGCTCTTATTATGATGTGATTAAACACCGTGCTTATACAGAGGCTGTGCATGAGCAAGGTGGAAAAATCTGCTTGCAGTTACTGCATGCTGGACGATATGCCTATCATCCATTTAATCAAGCGCCAAGTGCAATTAAAGCGCCTATCAATCCTTATAAACCTAAAGCAATGTCATTAGGTTCAATAAAAAAGACCATCAAAGACTTTGCGAACTCTGCAAAGCTTGCTGAAAAAGCGGGTTATGATGGTGTTGAAATCATGGGCTCAGAAGGGTATTTAATCAATGAGTTTATGGCTAATCACACAAATAAACGCACCGATAGCTATGGCGGTAGTTTAGAAAATCGCATGCGTTTAGCTGTTGAGATTGTTAAAGCTGTTAGAGCAAAAGTAAGTAAAAAATTTATTATTATTTTTCGTCTATCAGTTATGGATCTTATTCCAGATGGCTCAACGCCAGATGAAGTAAAGCAACAAGCTATAGCACTTGAAGAGGCTGGAGTAGACATATTTAATACTGGTATTGGCTGGCATGAAGCGCGTGTTCCAACTATTGCCAGCATGGTTCCGCCTGGTGCATTTAAAGAAGCTTCGAAAAGGTTAAAAGACACTGTGTCAGTGCCGGTTGTGGCTGTAAACCGTATTAATACTCCTGAAATCGCCAATAGCATTTTAGAGGCAGGTGAGTCAGATCTTATTTCTATGGCTCGTCCACTTCTGGCTGATCCTGAATTCTTTAACAAATATATTAATAAGCAGTCTGAACAAATTAATATTTGCATTGGTTGTAACCAAGGTTGTTTAGATCATGTCTTTAAAAATAAACGAGCGACATGCTTGGTCAATCCACAAGCGGCGTTTGAATTAGACTATAGTTTAGAAAAAGCATCGTCTTCACGTTTAGTACTTGTTGTGGGAGCAGGGCCGGCTGGTCTTGCTGCAAGTTGCTATCTCGCACAGAAAGGGCACAAGGTAACACTCATCGAGCGCAAAGAGAAAATGGGTGGTCAATTTAATCTGGCAATGCAAATCCCAGGTAAAGAAGACTTTAACCATACACTTAACTACTTCACTAACGAATTAAAGCGTCTTGATGTTGATCTAAAACTAGGTACTGAATTTAAAGACGATATGCTTAATCAATACGATGACGTTGTGTTTGCAACAGGCGTACGTCCACGTGAAGCGAAAATCGAATGTGGCGATGGTAAACGTGTATTCGCTTATGATGAAGTGATTCGAGGTGAAGTAGAGCTTGGTGAAAAAATTGCTATATTGGGGGCTGGCGGCATTGGTTTTGATATGGTGGCATTTTTAAGTGAACACAAAGGTCAAACTATTGAGCAGTTTAAAACTCAGTGGGGAATAGAGTGTGAAGCCAAGCCAGACAAAGATACACGTAAGCTTTATATGCTTAAGCGAAGTGAAGGACGCTTTGGTAGCGACTTAGGTAAAACGACAGGTTGGATACATCGCCAGGTTGCTAAACAACATGGTGTAACACAAATAGCAGAATGTCAGTACTTAAGCTTCGATAAACAGGGGTTGAAGATCACAGTCAAAGGCGAAGAAAAACTGTTAGATGTCGATACGGTCATCGCATGCATCGGTCAAGTGTCTAACAGCGAAACATTTGCAAATGAAAAAGAAAATGCGAAAGTTCACGTTATTGGTGGAGCCAAGTTAGCGGCTGCCATTGATGCTAAGCGTGCAATTTTTGAAGCATTACAGGTAGCTAGAAAAATCTAATTGAAATAAACACAAGCTATATGTGGTCTTAGTCTATACTAATTACTAGTCTTATAACTGAGGCCACAATGTTGAATACTTTAATAAAATCATATGATCAATCCTTAAATAAACTCCGTATTTTTGACGGCGTTCCTGCACTTCTTATCAGATTTATCTTAGCCCCGGTTATGATAATTGCTGGCTTTAATAAGCTTGCTCTGAGTGGTGATGTTACTCATTTTTATCAATACTTTTTAGCATCCGAAGATATCATCGCCTGGTTTGGAAATGAAGAGTGGGGTCTCGGTTTACCTTTTCCTGCATTATTAGCTTTTCTAGCTGCATGGACTGAATTTTTAGGTGGGATACTTTTATTTTTTGGCTTTTTAACTCGACTTGTGGCTATACCACTTATGATTACCATGTTAGTAGCGGCAACGACTGTTCATAGCGAACATGGTTGGTTTGCTGTTACGCCAACAGATGCAAGCACAAGTCCTGCGCGTGTTTTAAGTTGGATAAATATCCCGGGAGCACAAGAAAGCTTAGACAATTCAGCACAAGCCTCAGAAAGATTATCTAAAATGCGCGATTTATTAGAAACACACGGTCATACTGGCTATTTATATGAAACTGGCCGTCCTATGATTTTAAATAATGGTATGGAGTTTTCAGTAATTTACTTTGTCATGCTTTTGAGCCTGTTCTTTATGGGTGGGGGAAGATACTTGAGTATCGATTACTGGTTGGCTGTAAAGCAAACTAATGACTTTATTGATAACTAGAATAAGTGTTAAGCTTAAATTTTATAGCCCCTATTAATTAGGGGCTTCGTATTATGTATTTACGGATTTGAAATGGATGCTTTAACGCTTTTACAAACTCGACAGTCTGATCCAAGGCTTGTCGCACCTGGCCCTTCACAAGAACAATTATCAATTATCAAACGTGCGGCACTGAAAGTGCCAGATCATGGTTGCATAGCACCGTGGCGATTTATTGTTGCACAAGGCGAAGCATTAAATAAGCTAGGTGAGATTTATCACCAAGCGGCAGTTGCTGAGCAACAAGATGCAAGAATCATTGAACGTGCAAAATCATTACCTTTGCGTGCGCCAATGGTGATAATTGCAATCGCTAATGTAATCGACAATCCAAAAGTACCGCGTATTGAGCAAGTACAAAGTGCAGGATGCAGCGTCCTAGCAATGCAACAAGCTGCTTTTGCACAAGGACTAGGTGGTATTTGGCGAACCGGTTACTTTGCGCAAAGTCCTTTTGTTAAGTCTGCTTTAGGGTGCAAAGAAGAGGATGAAATTGTAGGATTTTTATATCTGGGAACACCAGAAGTGGACTGCAAAAAGCCTGTAAGGCATGAACCATCACGATTTTTTGAAAATTTATAATAATTTTTGAACTTTTTTGTATTTTAATAGTCAGATCTGATTAAGCTTGCTTATGCTACTTTTTTCAAGTTTATCTTTGCTGTAAGAAGCGCTTGGACGCAAAACTAAATAATCTTCTTCGGTATGTTTTTTAATCGGTTGTTTTTTGATAATGTAATGGAAGTCTCAGAAAAATAACGATAAAGAAGACGAGAAAAATGGGAAACTTATTTTTACGTGAAAAAGAAAATTGGTTCGCTTGGTCAGTATGGGGATTATTCGGCGCAATTATTACATTTTTTGTGGCTATGTCGACTAAAGCTCCTCAGTTTCTAGGGTTATCGGCTGTGGGAGTGTTATTTCTACTCACATGGTGGATGCAAAGTACAAAACGCTTTGATTTTGGGCGTGCATTTAAAATATGTTGTTATGTTCTGACATTTACAAGCTTGCCTGCATTTTTACTTGTTATTGTTCCTAGCGACAACTTTAATCGCATCGACGTTGTTGTTCAGGCAACGGCTTTTGCCCTTATAAGCGTGTTTATTTGTTTGATATGCTCATGGATTGCAAGACGTCCTAAGCAATATTATTAACTTTATTGAACTTTATTAAAAATAAACCTTTACAAAAAACTCAGTAAACACTATTATGCGCGCCGTACGGAGAGATGGCAGAGTGGTCGAATGCACCGGTCTTGAAAACCGGCAGGGGTTTGTAGCCCCTCTAGGGTTCAAATCCCTATCTCTCCACCATTATTTAAAAAAACCGCCTTATTGGCGGTTTTTTGGTTTCTGGAGATAAATAATGCCGATAAGCGAACCTTCAAAATTACAACGTATTATTAAACACCTGTTGCTGTGGTCAGTCTTTTCCTATTTTTATCATAGCGGTGTAACTGTACTTGTTGCAATGGCGCATGATGCTAAGCCTGAGCACGGCCTGTTAACTGCGATTGCATATGGCATTGGTTTTAATGCGCTTGTTGCTCATTTGATTGGTAAATATGATAAACATTGGCCAATTATTGCTGCGTCATATATAGCACTTGTGGGTTTACTTGTTGTGCCTTTGGTTCTTACAGGCATTGTGGGCTTGATGAATGTATACTTCATTTCAGTAATGGTTATAACTTTACCAATCGCTACCTTTATCGTTGATAAAATAAAGCAACGAATTAGTTTAAACACTAACCAAACGCAGTAAAACTAGGCGATATTCAGTGTTTTTTTATGTTAGTATGGTTTTGTCTTTTAACTAATAAACGTGAATTTAAACATGTCAGATATTTTTACAACAGATGCTGAAAAAGCAAGTTATGGTATTGGTTTACAAATGGGTGAACAATTAAAAGCGAATCCATTTGAAGGTTTAAACCTTAACTCTGTATTTGAAGGTATGAAAGACGCGTATGCTGGTAGTGATTTCCAAGTTGAAATTCCTGCAATTCAAGCTGCTTTTGAAAAAATCAATGCTGAAATTCAAGCGCGTCGTGAAGAAGAAGCTAAGGTACTAGCTGCTGAAGGTGTTGCTTTCTTAGAAGAAAATGCAAAGCGCCCAGAGATCACTGTAACCGAGTCAGGTTTGCAGTATGAGATTCTTACGGCAGGCGAGGGTGAAAAACCAACAGCTGAATCTACTATTCGTGCGCATTACCACGGTACACTAATCAACGGCACAGTATTCGATAGCTCATATGAGCGTGGTCAACCTGCTGAATTCCCAGTAAGTGGCGTTATCAAAGGCTGGACAGAAGCAGTTCAAATGATGGGGACAGGTTCGAAATGGCGCCTATATGTACCACATGAGCTTGCTTACGGTGAGCGTGGTGCTGGTGCAGCAATCGCACCTTTCTCGACGTTAATTTTTGACGTTGAGCTATTAGAAATCATTTAATAGATTTTGAATAGACGTAAAAAAACCTGCTAGATGCAGGTTTTTTTATGTCTGATAAAAATATTAACTATTTGATTCAGCGTATTCTTTACACTTTTCAGTGTCAACGCATTCACCATATAAGTAGAGTGAGTGGTTAGTTAGCTTAATGCCATTTTCTTCAGCAATTTCAACTTGACGACGTTCAATAAGATCATCCTCAAACTCCACAACCTTGCCACACTTTAAGCATACAAGGTGGTCATGGTGCGTACTTCCTGATAGTTCAAATACCGACTTACCACCTTCAAAGTGGTGGCGAGATACGATACCAGCATCATCAAATTGGTTAAGAACACGATAGACAGTTGCAAGACCAATCTCTTCGCCTTTGTCTAATAAAATTTTATAGACATCTTCAGCGCTGATGTGTTGATTGTCTGGAGATTGCAGAATCTCTAAAATTTTAATACGTGGCAGCGTTACTTTTAACCCTGCTTTTTTTAGTTCCAAGTTGTGATCAGTCATTCAATCTGTCTCAATTTATTTAGTTATACTAGGCACCTTAAAAGATGCACACGACACATTAGCAACCATTAGAATAACGCGCATGGCAAACAAGTGCAAAGAACAATTCGCTTAATTGCCGAATATTTAGACAAAAACAAACTGGTTGTGCATCTTTACAGCAGCTAGTAAATGCGAGTGTTACTTGTTATTAATCAGCAAGTTCACTTAAACACATTTCTTCATAAACTTGAGCACACCATTCTTTAACTCGCTTTTCTGTGAGTTCAGGTTGACGGTCTTCATCAATACCTAGGCCAACAAAGTGGTTATCATCGATGACCGCTTTTGAGGCTTCGAAGTCGTAACCTTCCGTTGACCAATGGCCAACAACGATAGCACCACGTTCTGTTACGATATCATTGACCATACCCATAGCATCTAAGAAATACTCTGCATAATCTTCTTGGTCACCGCAACCAAATATCGCGACTAATTTCCCTTCGAAGTCGATTTCTTCTAATTCAGGGAAAAAATCATCCCAATCGCACTGCGCTTCACCGTAGTACCATGTAGGGATACCAAATAATAGCAAATCGAATTCAGCAATCTCTTCTTTAGAGCTTTTCGCAATGTCATGAACGGCAACAAGTTTCTTACCTAGCTCTTTTTGGATCATTTTAGCTACGTGTTCAGTATTGCCTGTATCGCTTCCGAAAAAAATACCTACGCTTGACATGGATTTAAAACCTTCTATCTATCAATAGCCAATCTTTCTTGTAAAATTGTTTCAATCAACGCGCTACGGCTAATATTCTGCGCATCTGCCATATCGCTTAATGCTTGATATAACTGTGATGAAACCTTAAATTCTACACGCTTTAAACCACGTGCTTTATCTCGTTTTATTTGATTACGTTTATTCACTTTTAATTGCATATCGCGAGGTAGGGGGTTTGTTTTTGGCCTACCTGGGCGTTTTTCGTATTCAAATAAATCGGGTGTTGTTCTATCTAGTTCTGACTTTGCCATGTCTAGCCAACACCTGCGCCTTGCCAAAAAACTTGAATAAGTCCTTTAGCTATAAACCCAGAGCAACCTAAAAACAGCACTAACCAAACGATGTATCGGCCAAATTTTGGTACATCACCTTTTTTAAGGACATCTTGAATTGCCATTCCAATAAAAAAGAAAATGCCGGCTAAGCCAAAATACAACCCTAAGGTATCAAATTCGTTAATTAACTGACTGACCATCAACGTATAAACCTTCAAATTAAACGGCGCGTACTATAGCACACAAAATCATAATAATTTAGTGGGCTAGATCAAAAACGTGAATTTTATCTTGCCCTTTTTATTGCTCTAAAAAGTCGCTAATTGCTTTATTTACAGCAAGTGGTTTTTGCGCATGTAACCAATGACCCGCACCGTGAATTACTTTTGCCTTCGCATTTGGAAATAAACTTATAATCATTGGACGATGCTCAGCCAAAATATAGTCGGAATCATTACCTTTCACGAATAAAGTATCACATAAACAAGAATCATTTTCATCAAGTTGCGATAAAATATTTTCGTATTGCTGATATAAAACGTCTAAATTGAATCGCCATTGGTACTGTCCTTGGTCGTTTTTTGCAAAACTTTTTAACAAAAATTGTCGAACACCCATCTCGTCGATATGTTTTGCTAGTAGTTGATCCGCTGCTTTTCTATCTGCAACACTCGATTCAGCCACTTCGTTTAAACCTGCAAAAATAGCACTGTGCCGTGGTTTATTTGCTACAGGGGAAATATCTAATACAACTAACTTATTGACCACATCCTTGTGCTTGAGTGCTAATTGCATTGCTGCTTTGCCGCCCATTGAATGGCCAATAATATGTGCATTTGATATGTTTAAGTGCTTTAGCAAGTTGTAAATATCGTCTGCCATTACTTCATAGTTCATCGTTTCACTATGAAATGACTTACCATGATTTCGTAAGTCAACATTAGTAACGGTGTAATTTTCTGCTAATGCTTTGGCTATAACATTCAAATTCTCTAATGAGCCAAACAAACCATGGATCAATACAACGTCAGGACCTTGGCCCGATTGTTGGTAGTTTAATAGCATTTTAAACTCCTATTTTTAATCGCTGTATTTTGCCTAGCGAAATTACAAATTGCAAAACATAGAGAATTGCTGCGAGCTTAGGTATAATCATTGAGAACTTTTAAAATGTGACCCGTAAAGACAGGAATAACATGAAAAAAATCGACATAGACGACGAGTTATATCAATACATAGCAAGTAACACTCAAAGTATTGGTGAAAGTGCATCAACTATTTTGCGTCGTTTATTAAACCTATCTGATGGTAACACGGTAGCAGAAACAACGAGTGAACATAGTGAACAAGAAACCTCAACCGTTGAACCTGTAAAAGACAACACGACCGATAAAACGCAACAACCTGAGCCAGAAGCAGAAAAAGCGACTCCACCTAAAGCCAGCGCACAAGCTAAAGGGAATGTTTTTAATGTGTTGAATAAAGAAGAGCTTGCAATGCAAAAGGGAGTGGTAGGGCGCTTTTTATTCATTCTAGCTGCCTTGTACCGTTCTCACAAAAACGAATTTGTGAACGTATTAGATATAAAAGGCCGTGACCGCGTTTATTTTGCTACCAGCAAAGAAGCATTACTCGAAAGTGGTAGTAGTATGAATCCGAAAAACATCACTGATACAGAATACTGGGTGATGACGAACTCAAATACAACACGTAAGAAAATGATGCTTCACGAAGTCGCGCTGTGTTTAGGCTACAGCAGTGATGACGCTGAAAAAATCCGTGACTATTTATAACCGATAAGGAAATATTATGGCGATTCACCCGGATGCAGGAAAAACCGCACCACAAGAAAGCTTAGTTAATGTACCTAAACTGGTTTCTGCTTACTATTTAAATGAGCCCGATCTTGAACAAAATCCAGAGCATTGTGTTGCTTTCGGTACGTCAGGACATCGCGGCTGCTCGTACGATGTAAAGTTTAACGAATCGCATATATTAGCTATTACTCAAGCTATTTGTGATTACCGCAAAGAAAATGATATTTTTGGTCCTCTTTTTCTTGGTAAAGATACTCATGCTTTAAGTGAAGCTGCATTTAATTCAGCCATTGAAGTGCTGGTTGCTAACGAAGTACAAGTTATTACGCAAGAAAACGATGAATACACCCCTACACCTGTCATCAGTCATGCGGTTGTGTCACACAATAAACAAAATCCAAATGAATTAGCAGATGGTATTGTCGTTACGCCATCTCATAATCCACCAGAAGACGGTGGTTTTAAATATAATCCGCCAAACGGTGGGCCTGCTGATACTGATGTAACTAAATGGATTGAAGACAGAGCAAATCAGTTACTGCTTGAAGATCTCGTTGAAGTAGAGCTATTTCCATTTGCTAAAGCATCCCGCTCAGGTTTTATAAAATATCAAGACCTTATTAATCCTTATGTTAACGATTTAGAAAATATCATTAATCTAAAAGCCATTAGTGAAGCGAATATAAAAGTAGGTATTGACCCGCTTGGTGGTTCAGGCATTAATTTTTGGCCTGTAATCGCAGAAAAATACAATTTAGACCTAACAGTTGTAAATAAAGACGTTGATCCACGCTTTGCTTTTATGCCACTGGACAAAGATGGCAAAATTCGTATGGATTGTTCATCGCCTTACGCCATGACCAATTTAATCGCACTGAAAGATGATTATGATATTGGTATTGGTAATGACCCTGATTATGACCGCCATGGTATTGTGACGCCTGATGGTTTAATGAATCCAAATCACTTCTTAGCCGTGGCGATAGATTACTTATTAAATAACCGTGATTGGTCAAAAGATGTGGCGATTGGTAAAACGCTTGTATCAAGCGGCATGATTGATAAAGTTGTAGAGCGTAACAATCGTAAAGTAAAAGAAGTACCCGTTGGTTTTAAATGGTTTGTTGAAGGCCTGGGTAAAGGTACGCTTGCTTTCGGTGGTGAAGAAAGTGCAGGGGCGTCGTTCTTACGCTTTGATGGTACAGTTTGGAACACAGATAAAGATGGCTTTATCTTAGGTTTACTCGCAGCTGAAATCTTGGCAGTGACGGGTAAAACACCTTCACAACTTTATAAAGAGCTAGAACAAGAGTTTGGTGCGCCTATCTATAAGCGTATCGATGCGCCAGCAACCTCACAGCAAAAAGAACGTCTAAAAGCACTTTCTGCTAACGATGTTACTGCAAGCACACTCGCTGGCGATGTCATTACGCAAAAGCTAACCCATGCACCAGGTAACAATGCTGCAATTGGTGGTTTAAAGGTTGTTACTGAAAACGGTTGGTTTGCTGCACGCCCATCGGGCACTGAAGATATTTATAAAATTTACCTTGAATCATTCAAAGGTGAAGAACATTTAGCATTACTTGAAAAAGAAGCGAAAAAATTAGTTGATTCAGTAATTAGCTAATCTCTTTTTTATCTTTTAAAACGGCTGATATTCTCAGCCGTTTTTGTATTCTACTCTCACGCATTATTAGGATAGAACAATGAGCTATTCAACCTCTGCATACCTAGATGAATTAAAACGTACAGGCGACTTTTTAACACTCACTCGCAGTAATGAATTTCAACTTGAACCATCGTCATTCACCCTTAAAAATGGCACTGATGTAACAGTTCATGATACGGGGATCATAGAGTTTCAACCAAAAGAACAAACAAATAAAGATATTGTGCTTTCAAGTGCGGTACATGGTAACGAAACAGCGCCAATTGAAATCTGCGATCAATTAATCAAAGCAATCATTGCAGAAGAACTTACGCTGAAACAGCGCGTATTGTTTATTTTTGGTAACCCTAAATCAATTAATATCGGTCAGCGTTTTGTTGATGAAAACCTAAACCGTTTATTTAATGGCCACCATACTGTTGAAGGTATTGCCTCAAACCCTGAGCGCGTGCGCGCAAAGCTACTTGAAGATGTGGTTTCGGATTTCTTTGAACGAGGCAACCAGGCCAGTGAGCGTTTTCATTATGACCTTCATACTGCAATTCGTGGCTCTAAAAATGAAAAATTTGCAGTGTATCCATTCTTACATGGCAAGCCTTGGAAAAAGTCGCAGTTACAATTTTTGCTTAGCTGTGGCGTAAACACAGTATTAATGATGAAATCTGCGGCAACAACGTTTAGCTACTACTCGTCTTATGTCCACGGTGCTGACTCATTTACAGTTGAGCTTGGTCAAGTAAAGCCATTTGGCGAAAATGACATGTCTCGCTTTGAGAAAACTAAAAAAACGTTAATTGCATTAATTAGTCAAGAAACTGTTGAATACAAAGAATTCAATGCAGAGGATTTTGAGTTGTTTTCAGTTTATAGAACAATAAACCGAACTTGCGAAGACTTTAGTTTCCCATTTGCTGATGATGTAGAAAATTTCACCGGTTTTGCCAAAGGGGAATTATTAGCGATTGATGGTCAGACCAGGTATGAAGCGGAAGTAGACGGTGAAGCTATAATCTTCCCAAATGCAGATGTAGCCTTAGGTCAGCGTGCTTTGCTTACCGTTATCCCTATGCAAGTTGATAGCAACTTTATTTAAATTTTTTGCATTAACACCCATCTGAATGTAGTTAACTATATGACTTTAGTGGTTTTATTTTGTTGTATAGTTAACTTTCCATGCGTATTTAGCCATTTATCGACTATTCGTCTATGATTAGTTGAATAACAACTTACGTTAACGTAAAGTGACGGCAGTTTAATTTAATTTGATTGAATATTGCGCAAACTTTATCCTTGCAGCTCAAGCTGATAAAAACACAAATAAGGGCAGTGGCGTAGGTTTCTGACAACGAAAGAAGGTAGGTTATGAGTAATCCAAATAACGTATCGCTAAACATTAATCATGAACTGTCATTTATTGATGGTCACGCATTAACAATTCCTACATTAAGCATTCTTAATGAGGATGGCGACATCTACGAGGGTGCAACTGCACCTGATATCGACAAAGCAACAGCAATCCATCTATACGAGACAATGCGTTTTATCCGTGCTCTTGATGAGCGTATGCAAGCTGCGCAGCGCCAAGGCCGCGTTAGCTTTTATATGCAATGCTTAGGTGAAGAAGCAGCTGTAACTGCATCAGCAGCAGCCCTTGATCAAAACGACATGATCATGGCCCAATACCGTGAACAAGCCGCTTTGCGTTATCGCGGCTTTAGCCTTGACCAATTCATGAACCAAATGTTTTCAAATGAAAAAGATTTAGGTAAAGGTCGCCAAATGCCGATTCACTATGGCTCACGTGAACTTAACTACATGACTATTTCATCACCGCTTGGTACACAAATCCCCCAAGCAACGGGTTATGCATACGGTCAGAAAGTGCGCCATATTGATGCCAAAACCGGTGAGTTAAATAGCACTATTGATAACATTACTATTTGTTACTTTGGTGAAGGTGCTGCCTCTGAAGGTGACTTCCATGCTGGTTTAAACATGGCTGCTGTTCATGAAGCGCCGGTGATCTTCTTTGCTCGTAATAATGGTTATGCGATTTCTACACCTGCTGATGAACAATTTAAAGGTGATGGTATTGCATCACGTGGTGTTGGCTACGGTATTAAAACAATCCGTGTTGATGGTGCTGATGCGCTTGCTGTTTACGCAGCAACGAAAAAAGCCCGTGAAATAGTAACGACTAAAGGCGAACCCGTTTTAATCGAGTCAATTGCCTACCGTTTAGGTGCTCACTCAACCAGTGACGACCCAAGCGGCTACCGCACAAAAGACGAAGAAGCGAAACATAAGGGGTGTCCTATTGAGCGTTTCCGTAAGTGGTTATTAAAACAAGGTTGGTTAGACGAAGCACAAGACGCTAAAGATAAAGAAACAATTCGTGAAGAGATTTTAGCGGCTCTTAAGCGTGCTGAAAAAGTGGCAAAACCGGCATTAGAAGAGCTTATTTCTGACGTTTACGATACCCCAATTCCATCACTGCAAAAACAATACGAACAATTAAAAGAGCATATTTTGCAGCATCCTGATGCTTATCCAACCACTGCAGGGAGATTAAAGTAATGGCTAAAATGAACATGCTTCATGCAATTAACTCTGCTCTTGATATCACCATGGCAGAGCATCCAAATGCCTGTATTTTTGGTGAAGACGTTGGTTATTTTGGTGGTGTATTCCGTGCTACATCAGGCTTACAAGAAAAATATGGTAAGCACCGTGTGTTTAATACTCCCTTAACTGAGCAAGGTATTTTAGGTTTTGCCAATGGTTTAGCGGCATTTGGTGCACCAGCTTTAGCTGAAATTCAATTTGCTGATTATATTTTCCCTGCATTTGACCAAATCGTGAATGAATCAGCCAAATTCCGTTACCGTAGTGGTAATGAATTTAATGTTGGCAATCTAACAATCCGTACTCCATACGGTGGTGGTATTGCCGGTGGTTTATATCACTCACAATCACCAGAAGCTTATTTTGCTCACACACCTGGTTTGAAGTTAGTTGTGCCACGTAACCCATACCAAGCTAAAGGTTTACTTCGTGCATCAATTAAAGATGATAACCCTGTTATTTTCTTTGAGCCAAAACGTTTATACCGTGCATCAACAGGTGAAGTACCTGAAGAAGATTACAGCATCGAGCTTGGTAAAGCTGAAATCGTACAAGAGGGTACTGATGTCACTGTACTTGCTTGGGGGGCGCAGATGGAAATCATCGAAGACGCCGCTAAAAAAGCAGCAGAGCAAGGTATTAGCTGTGAAGTAATCGACTTACGTACCATTTTACCGTGGGATGTAGAAACGATTGCTAAATCAGTAATCAAAACAGGCCGTTTAGTGGTTAGCCACGAAGCACCAATTACCAATGGTTTTGGTGCTGAAATCGTTGCAACAATTCAACAAGAGTGTTTCTTACACCTTGAATCGCCAATTGCTCGCGTGTGTGGTTTAGATACGCCATACCCATTAGCACTTGAAAAAGAATATGTGCCAGATGCACTTAAAGTGCTTGCTGCGATTAAGCAATCAGTAGAGTTTTAGGAGTCAGTATGTCTAAAGATTTTATCTTGCCAGATATCGGCGAAGGCATCGTAGAGTGTGAAATTGTTGAATGGTTAGTTGCAGAGGGCGATTCTGTAAAAGAAGATCAGCCAATTTGTGATGTGATGACCGACAAAGCGCTTGTGCAAATTCCAGCTGTTCATGATGGTGTGATCAGTAAGCTATATTATGCAAAAGGTGACATTGCGAAAGTACATGCACCCTTATTTGCAATGGATGTTGATGGCGAAGCACCAACACAAAGCGAAGAAGCGCGAGCTCCTGCTACAACTGAAGCATCATCTGAGGCTGATGAGCACTTAGAAGATTTCATTTTACCAGATATCGGTGAAGGTATCGTTGAGTGTGAAATCGTTGAGTGGTTAGTGAGTGAAGGCGATGAAATCGTTGAAGATCAAGCGGTTTGTGATGTAATGACAGACAAAGCACTAGTGCAAATTCCGGCTAAATACACAGGTAAAGTCGAAAAGCTTTACTACAAAAAAGGTGATATTGCAGCGGTTCACAGCCCATTATTCCAAATGAGTATTGCAGGCCAAAGTGCAGAGCCAGATGTAAGTTCTGCAGTGGTTAAAGCACAAACAAATGCAGCAACTAAACCAGCACAGAAACCTGCGGCTTCAGCAAATGAAACTAAACAGCTTAATAAGAAAGCAGTTGCTTCACCTGCTGTTCGTCGTAAGGCGCGTGAACTTGATGTAGATTTAACGCAAGTGCCAGGCTCGGGTAAAAATGGCCGGATTTATAAGCAAGACATCGAAGACTTCTTGAATGAAACACCAAGCCAAACTGTATCACAAGATGCTACGCCAAAAACCGCATCAACAACTTCAGTTGGTAGTAGCCGTGTTGAGCCTATTAAAGGTATTAAAGCGGCAATGGCGAAGCAAATGGTTGCGTCAGTATCGACTATTCCTCACTTTACTTTCTGTGACGAAATTGACTTAACAAAACTGATCGCAATGCGCAGCGAGCTAAAAGAGCAGTATAAGCAACAGGGCGTTAAGCTCACTATGATGCCGTTCTTTATCAAAGCGCTGTCATTAGCTATTAAGCAATTCCCAGTGCTTAACTCACAAGTTAATGATGATTGTAGTGAGCTGACTTACTTTGATGATCACAACATCGGTATGGCGGTTGATTCTAAGATTGGCCTATTAGTGCCAAATATTAAATCATGTCAGTCGAAGAGCATTGTTGATGTTGCTAATGAGGTTACGCGTTTGACAGAGGCGGCACGTGATGGGCGTGTATCACCCGATGATTTGAAAGGCGGCACGATTAGTATTTCGAACATCGGTGCGATTGGCGGCACAATTGCAACCCCGATCATCAATAAGCCAGAAGTGGCGATTGTAGCTTTAGGTAAACTGCAGCACTTACCTCGTTTTGATGAAAAAGGGAATGTGATTTCAGCAGCTATAATGCAAGTAAGCTGGTCTGGCGACCACAGAGTGATTGATGGTGGCACTATTGCTCGCTTCAACAACTTGTGGAAGTCTTACTTAGAAGATCCTGCAAAAATGATGATGGCGATGAGCTAACATTACATTAAAAAACCAGCCTCGGCTGGTTTTTTAAATTCTAAATATTCTATTTGCTATATGCCGTAAAAATACAAACCATAACCGAGTAACAATGCTGGTATTGTTGAATATACTGTCGCCACTAAGGCCGCTTTTGGTGCTAATGCGATAGCTGGGAATAAGGCATCGCCATCATTCGATATTGCATTGGCTGCCATCGCACTAAACGGAATAATCCCTTGAATATATAGTGTCATTACAACAATTTGTGGCCCGCAACCAGGTAATAAGCCGATTGCCACAGCAACTAAGGGCGCTAAGTAGGCATACTCAGAAAACCATGCTGCTAAATCTACGCCAGCCACATTCACCAAAATTTCAAACACCATAAATGAAGCAACGACCCATGCTGTAACAAAATGAGTGTCCATTAACACTTTAGTAAGCTTTGATGGAGGCGTGCAAGGGGCTTCTTCGCTAGTTACTTGCTTATAACTTACACCTTTTGAAGATAAAGCCCATACAATCACGGTAAAAAGAGCCATCAAGGCGCCAAAAATACTGATTGTGTTTGCAAGGCCTTCACTGAAGAAACGAGTATCTGTGTTTGTTGCAATAACAAAAGCGATTATCAAACTAGGTATTAAAGCTAACTTCCAAACAGGGCGGCTATATTCGAGTATCTTTGGTTGGCACTGATGCTCTTCATTATACTCAGTCGCATTACTTGGTTGAAAACTTGAACTGGAATGAAATAAATTAACAATTTGACCACTAATAATACCCACGCTCACTCCTATCAACATCATTAATAGTCCATCAAGAGGACGAGTGGCGAGTAATAAGAATGCAGCATCTCCCATTGTCGCTGTCAGTACCGCAACAACGGAGCCAAAGCTAGCTTGCTTTTTGGTAAATTGAGTAACAACTATAATGGCGCCACCACAGCCAGGTAAAGCACCTAAGATAGAAGCAAAACTGACTTCAAGGATGCCTGATTTTGCGCGTAAATAGCTTAGCTGTAATTGTGGAAGGCGATCGATTAAATAATAATAAATTAATAAAGTGGCAGCAACAAAGACCGATACTTGAAAAAAAGCATCGCTCAATGCTTGTAATGTAAATTCACGGGTTGCAGGTATTGCTAATGCAGTAAGCAATAGAAAGGGTAAGAACAAGCGCTTATTATCCGTAATGTAACACCTCGCTTTTTGAGGAACTAACCTCGTTTGGGAAAAAAAATACATACAGTGCAACCTAAAAAATTAATCAGATTACACTGTAGTATCATTTTAAATGAAAATCAATCTCATTTGCATTTATTTGCGTTGGAATTCAGAGTTTGCATTCCATTTAGGCCATTCTTCACGCTCAGAAATATCAAAGCCTACTTGATAGAATAGCTGAAGGTCCTGAATCGCACCTGATAAATCCCACTCATCACGGTAACGATCACATGGTTGATGGTAACAACCTCGAAGCACTAAGCTCATTCGTTTACGGTAATTAGCGGTTTCTTCATTAAGCGCTTCACTGCCGCCACCAGCGTACATTGCTGGCACACCCATGTTTGCAAATGCAAAGTGATCAGAGCGGTAGTAACCACCTGAAGACGGTTTAGGATCGCCAGATACAGTGCGGCCTTGTGCTTTTGCAGCTGTTTCTAAAAGGCTATCCATTTCTGATTTACCAATACCAACAACACTGATATCTTTTACTTTACCTAACAGGTTTAAGCTATCCATATTGATGTTAGCAACCGTTTGTGATGCTGGGATAACCGGGTTTGCAGCATAATATTTCGAGCCGAGTAAACCTTGTTCTTCAGCAGTAACTGCTAAGAAAGTCATCGAGCGGCTAGGGTGCTGTGGTAAAGTAGCGAACGCTTCAGCAACTTCAATTAAGCCTGCAGTACCTGTCGCATTATCGTGGGCACCATTGTAGATTTGGTCGCCTTTACGCGTTTTATCTGTACCAAGGTGATCCCAGTGAGCTGAATAAATGATGTGCTCGTCTGGCTTTTCGCTACCCGGTAAAGTCGCAATGAAGTTATACGAAATTGACTTTTTGATTGTGTTGTTTACTTCAACACTCGCTGTTAGGTCGCCCATATCAACATGGTAAGCGCCTTTAGCAGCATTGGCTTTCATCGTATCGAAATCTAAGCCTGCTTTTGTGAAAAGCTCTTTAGCAACATCAGTTGTTACCCAGCCCTCAACAGCAACACGGTCCATGTTGTTATTTTCTTTTTGGAAACCAAATTGCTCACCACTCCATGAGTTTTCAACTACAGACCATGGATAAGATGCTGGCGCTGTTTCGTGAATGATAATCGCACCTGCTGCACCTTGACGGCTCGCTTCTTCATACTTGTATGTCCAACGGCCGTAATAGGTCATTGCATCACCGGTGAATAAATCAGGGTTTTTTGTCGCAAACCCCGGATCGTTTACCAGCATTACAACTGTTTTACCTTCAACATCAAGGCCTTCGTAATCGTTCCAGTTATATTCAGGCGCGTTTACACCATAACCAACGAAGACAAGCTCAGAGTCTTTAATGCTTTGTTTTGCACTTATACGGCTACTACCCATCACCATATCTTTCTTGTATTGGTAATCTTTGCCACCAATGGTAAGTACCATGTTTGAGTCTGCTTCAAGTGAAACAAGCGGAACTTCTTGTAAAAAGCTATCACCATTACCTGGCTGAAAACCGAGCGCTTTAAATTGATCAGTTAAATAAGCTAGAGTGAGTTCTTCACCCTTTGATGAAGGTGCTCTACCACCAAACTCATCAGAGGCAAGCACTTTAATGTGTTCAGCTAACTGCTGTGAATTTATACTCTGATAAGCGTTAGCTACATCATTTGACGTGTTACTTGTTGAAGCACAGCCTACAAGCATCGCGCTTGCTATCACTGTCATTGAAAAATAACGTTCCATAATCAATCTTTTTTGTTTTAAGGTAGCATTAGTATATGAGGTTCTATTAATGAGAACCAGTTTTTGCGGTAAACTAGCCACAATACATCAAGAAGTTAAATGTTATAAGAAATGAAACGATTTACCGCCCCCGAACAGTGGTCAACGCAGTACCTTACAACCGGTGCGTTCGCTGACTTAGTCAAACTGTTTAATATAGATAAGTTGTCTGATTGGCCATCATGTGAATGGTTTAATCAATTTTTAACCGCCACGACTTCGCAAGGGATCCCCATTCGTTTTTCTGAGGATGAAAAGTTTGCAGATGAAACTCGGTATTATGAACAAATAATTTTTGAAACAGGGCAAGTACCCACACGCCAGCAGAATTGGCATGATCTATTTGGTGGTTTTATTTGGTGTTTATTCCCAAAAACTAAAGCGCTGATTAATCATCAGCACATTGAAGAAATTAAACTGCACGGTCTAAAAGAGCGCAGTAAACACAGAAATGCACTTACCTTGTTTGATGAATGCGGCGTTGTATTAGCCATTACCGAACAAAGCTGGCAACAGCTATTACGCGACCATCAATGGCAGCAAGCATTTGTAGTACAGCGCGAATTATGGGGTGAAACTATACGTCCTTACATGTTTGGTCATGCTAACTACGAAATGCTTACACAACCTTATATAGGTTTAACGGGTAAAGCATTATTTATTGTTGTGCCTGATGACATATTTTGTAAAGATTTAGCCGAGCAGTATGCATATATAGATCAACGTCTCTATGAGATGATTAAAGTTGACGATTGTTTGCGAGACAATAAAAATTTGTCACCCTTACCATTGTTAGGTGTACCTAGCTGGTGGGCTGAGAATAATAACCCAGAATTTTATAATAACACGGACTACTTTAGGCCGAAACGAAGGAAACGCAATGATTGAAGTAGCAGGGCTTAAAAAGAAGTTTAAGCTAACAAAAGATCATAAAAAAAATAACACGGATAATATTGATCCCCGAGAAGACAAGCAGTTTTTTCATTCCGTGAGAGACGTCAGCTTTCACTGTAATAAAGGTGAAGTATTGGGCTTGTTAGGCCCGAACGGTGCTGGTAAAACAACAACACTTAGAATGATCTCAACAGCGCTTAAGCCTGATGAAGGAACAATAACCATCTCTGGTCACGATATTGTTAAGAAACCTTTAGTTGGCCGTAAATCAATCGGCTTTTTATCAGGGAGTACTGGCTTATACGGACGTTTAACGGTTAAAGAAAACGTTGAGTACTTTGCTCGTTTGCATGGCATGAGTAAAAAGGCGGTAGCAGCACGTTGTGATGAGCTTTTTACCTTACTTGATATGCACAACTTTATTGATAAACGTGCAGAGAATTTATCTACAGGCATGAAGCAAAAAGCCAATATTGCCCGTGCAGTTGTTCATCACCCCGATGTGGTTATTCTTGATGAGCCTACCACTGGTTTAGATATCATGACTACGCAAACCGTCATTAACTTTATTCGTGGCCTTAAAGAACAAGGTACACCAGTCATTTTCTCAACACACCATTTAGATGAGGTTGCGTTACTTTGTGACCGTGTTGCGGTGATAAACCAAGGCATAAGTTGTTTTGATGGCACCTTGGATGAGTTTAAACAAACTGGGCAAAGCGTAGAGCTAAACCAAGCGTTTATGAATATTTTAACGGAGAGTCGTGATGTTTGAAGTATTTAAAAAGGAATTAAAAGAGCTGTTACGCGACCGTAAAACATTGATATTCGTGGTCGCATTGCCGGTTGCTGTTTTCCCATTATTATTTGCTGTAATGGCATTTATTAGCTCACAAGCAGCGCTAGAGGCAGAACAAGAGGTCCATACTTATGCCATTATTAATGGTAATTACGCGCAAGAGTTTACCGATAAGGTGTTTTACCATAAGAGCTTTGCTTTATATAAAGGTGATGAAACTTTTAATACAGTAGAGGACCTTACCGAAGCAGTTAAAGCGGGCACCATAGATATGGGTATCTATTTACCATCAGACGCTAAGCAAACTTTAGATAACGCTAAGCAAAGCGAATGGCAAGTTGTGTATAACGACGCGAAAGCAATTAACTTTTTATTTGACCGCGTTAAGGAACTTGCAAAAGAATATGGCGATAAACTGCGCACGACTAAGCTTTTAAGTTTTGGCGTATCAGAGCAGCAACAAGCGGCAATTATCGAACCTATTAAAGTGGTGAAGGTCGACACCGCAGATAAACGTGAAAATCTCGGTGAGAAAATTGGTGGATTTATTCCTTATCTACTAATACCTCTGGTATTAATGGGCGCAACGTATCCCGCGATTGATTTAGGTGCCGGAGAAAAAGAGCGCGGAACCCTCGAAACGCTTTTACTTACACCAATCACGCGTACACAGCTTGTGTTAGGTAAGTTTGTAACCTTACTTGCTTCTTCAATTGCAACAACCACCATAACGGTACTCAGTATGGGGGTGTGGATATCAATAGCCATTGCTTTTGTTGATTTAGCGGTTGTTAAAAACGCATTTAGTTCTTTAACCGTGTTAGATTTAGGATTGATTTTTGTGTTGTTATTGCCTATTGCTGCAATCTTCTCTTCATTAGCGTTGGCCATTTCTATTTATGCGCGAACCTTTAAAGAAGCGCAAAACTACATGGCGCCACTTAGCATGGGTGTTATTTTTCCAATTATGGTTGCCTTAATGCCAAATGTTGAACTCACGAGCAAAACCGCTTTTATTCCAGTGACAAACGTTGCGTTGGCAATCAAAGAAATCATTAAAGGCACAGTAGATTACACATTAGTGGGTTTAATCTTCTTAGCGACAGTGATAGTGGCAGGGGCTTTACTCACGTTTTGTGTTAAATGGTTTAATAAAGAAGATGTCTTATTCAGATAAAAGACGTATTGTTTCAACCTAATAAAAAGCACCATTTGGTGCTTTTTTTATATTTTCAATACGTTACCTTGTATTACCTCCTTATTGATTAATATTTTTTACTTATACCCCATCTTTATTATGAAATTCTCCTATACTCTGTGAAGAATGGTAAATAAGGCTTTTTAATTCAATGGATTTGCTTCAAGCAACTAATTTCTTTTATCGGCACAAGCTTCCTTTTGTTGCTCTGTTGGTTTTGATCTCTCTTGCGTGCGTTGCGATAATAAAATTTGAATTTGATACCCGTGAAGATGTGTATGCTCGTACATTAGAGCAAATGAAACGAGAGCTAACTACAAAAGAGGATAGGTTTACCTCTACACTTAGAGAAAATATTTCTGCGCTTAATTTCTTAGACGCAACTCCCCCGATTATGGCGATTATGCGCGCCACAAACGATAAGAATATCGATCCTGTTCTTGGCACACCAATATCAGCATGGAAGGATAGGTTAGCCAAGATCTTCAGTGGCTTTATGGCTACCGATAACGACTTAGCACAAGCTCGCTATATTTACGTTGGACAGGAAGGCAAAGAAGTCGTCAGAGTTGATAATATTAATGGTGAAGTAAAACGCATAGCTGAAACTGATTTGCAGTTAAAAGGTCATCGAGACTACATGCAAATAACAAAGGGACTACCTAATGGCCACATTTATGTTTCGCCAATTAATTACAACAGAGAGAATGGTCATATACAAATCCCCTATGTGAGTACGTATCGTGTATCAAAATTAGTACGTGACCTGTACGGAGAGCCCTTTGCTGTCTTGATCGTCAACTATTATGCTGATGATCTTTTAAACGGATTAGTTGAAAACACAGCAGATATTTTTGATGTATACCTACTTAATGCTGATCAGCAATTTATTTATCATCCAAATGAAGCATACCGTTTTAGCTTTGAGTCAGGGGATGCGCGATTTTGGAAGCAAGAGTTTTCAACTAATCAGGCGATGGATCAAATTGATATTTTCGATTTTATGAGCTTGCCAGAGAAACTTTATTTAAAGAAAGTTATTCAGTTCTCTAATGGTATTGATATGAAGCCACTTACACTGGCAGTGTCTGTTGATACCCAGACTATGTTGCATGAGATTAAAAGTAAACGCTATAAATTCATAGCCATGCTATGTTTGATTATTATTGCTGTTATCGTGCTATTTATAATTTATCAGCGTGACATAAGCCGAAAACTCGAATTGAGCTTTTTCAAAGAAAAAAACAGCAAAATTATAGAAAGCTCCTCTGATGCAATTATTATGGTTACCCCTGATGGCACTATTTGCAATGCCAATCAAACTGCGAAAGAGTTTTTTAGTATAAAAGAAAAGGAAACAAATTTTGATAACTTGTTCAATTACAATGATGAAGATTTTCAAGGAGTTGCGCAAGCTATAAAAAATAATGAACGCTGCTCGTTTGAAGCCATTTATATAGATGAAACACAGTGTCATTATTTCTCAATTACTCTTGCCCCGATTTTTGATGCGCTTAAAAAACAAGTCCAAGTCGCTGCAATAATTCGTAATATTAACTCATTAAAAAGGGCACAACATCAACTTGAGCAACTAAACGAAACGCTTGAAGAAAAAGTCCAAAATCGTACGGCAGAGCTAGAAGAGGCAACAAAGCAAGCTTTGGCGGCTAGCAAGGCGAAAAGCCAATTTGTTGCAAATATTTCGCACGAAATACGTACACCAATGAACGGTGTACTGGGTATGCTCGAAATGCTGGAAGTTGAGCCGCTCACAATTCAACAAAAGCAGTACTTACATTATGCCAATAGTAGTGCACAGTCCTTAATGACGCTTATTAACGATATTCTGGACTTTTCTAAAATTGAAGCCGGCAAACTTGACTTAGATTACCATGAGTTTGATGTTGTCTCTGTGTGTAATGATCTAATGACATCAATGGCGGTGCAAGGTCAAAAAAAAGGTTTAGAAGTGCTCTTTGATTCAAGTTTAGTTAGTCACAGAGGCGTTGTTGGAGACAGCCATCGCTTGAAGCAAATACTCAATAATTTACTGAGTAACGCATTTAAATTTACTCATCAAGGATTTGTTAGTTTACATCTCAGTGAACGAAAAATGCTGGATGACAATGTTTTATTAACCTTCAAAGTCACAGATACGGGTATTGGTATATCAAAAGATAGCCAAAAAAAACTGTTTGATGTTTTTACACAAGAGGATTCAAGCACAACTCGGCACTATGGTGGGAGTGGATTAGGTCTTTCTATTAGTCGCAAGTTATCACAGTTAATGGGAGGCGATATTGCTGTTGAGAGTGAAAAAGGTCAGGGTAGTTGTTTTACTGCCACGGTTTTGATGACACTCAGTCAACCAAGTAAATCGAATAGCCAAACAGCTATATTAGCGCATAAAAAAGTTGCGTTTTCCTTGTTGTACGAACCTTTAAAGCAAAACTTGATAAGCCAATTAAAATCTTTTACTCAATTAGAAGAGGAAAATATAACGTCACTGTTTTCATTGGAAAAAGAAAGTAAGAGTAAGTTTGATCTTATCGTCGTTGATCAAAAGCACCCACAAATTAGTGGTTTCATAGATCTCGCTAGTCAAAATAGTGATATTAAGTTATTAGTGATTGGTTTGGTGTCAGCATTAGAAAAAAAATACTCGTTACCTGCCAATGCAGTGGCCATGTCAAAGCCGATAACACAGGATGAGCTTATTTATCGGTTAGCAACGTTATTTAAATATGAAGGGCAAATATTGAATCATAAAGATAGAGTGGAAAAAGAAATTGTCGATGTCGATTTCTGTAACCGCTCTATTCTTATTGTCGATGATAACCTGATCAACATTGAAGTGAGTAAAGCTATTTTGCGCGATACAAATATTAATATCGAATCTGCAGGTGATGGTATCGAAGCATTGGAGATACTTAAAAATACTGATACGCAGTTTGACCTTATTTTAATGGATTGCCAAATGCCAAATATGAATGGCTATGATTGTACTAAACAAATAAGATATGGTAATGCAACAGAGCGCTTTCAAGATATTGTTATTATAGCTATGACTGCAAGTGCGATGGCAGGGGATAGAGAGAAGTGCCTGAGTGTTGGCATGAACGACTATATTACCAAGCCGATAAAACAAGCCACACTTCGAAATAAACTCGTTATGTGGCTTAATGCTGATAATACCAATCTGCAATAATACTTCATCATTTTGAGGGATAAAGCTTGTCGCTACCTGCGTTAAAAATTTCTTATTTAGAACAACTAATAACGAAATTTTTGCCTTGTTATCAACGATGATTTATTGCCTCAAAATAGACCACTTAATTAAGCGAATCGGTATAAATATCAGTTTGGCTAAGCGGCATCTTTATTATGGGCTGGGGTTGGCATTAGCTTGCTGATGTCTGCTGAGTGAATTACTTTTTGTGTTTCACTCCAGTGAAGTAATTCAATTCTTCCACAGTCATTCTCTACAAGAGCCGTACAGTTTTCTATCCAGTCGCCATCATTGCAATATAAAATCCCATCTACTACTTTAACGGCTGGGTGGTGAATATGGCCACATATAATACCGTCCACGCCTTGCTTTTTTGCTTCATGAATAGCCGCTTTTTCAAATGCATCAATTGCTTCGCGGGCTTTGTGTACTCGTGCTTTGATCCATGACGCCAACGACCAGTAATGCCCACCGAATAATCGACGAATGCGATTAGTCCAGCGATTTAAAAATAACAGTAAGTCGTATCCTGCATCACCTGCAATACTAATTAATTTGTTGTAACGGGTTGCTGAGTCGAAATCATCGCCGTGCAAAAGTAAAAAACGTTTATTGGCTTTTGTTGTGTGGATATATTGCTGATGTACTTCAATACCAAATAAAGACTCATCGGCATATTGGCGAAACGTTTCGTCATGGTTACCCGGTATATAGATAACGCGTGTGCCATCTTTCGCTTTTTGTTGAATAAGCGCTAACACATCATAATGGCTAGGATGCCAGAAAAATTGCCGTTTCATGGACCATAAATCGACGATATCACCGACCAAGTATAATACGTCGCATTCAATAGCATTCAAAAAATCCAATAAATACTGCGCTTGGCAGTCTTTATAACCTAAGTGAACGTCGGAAATCCAAACGGCAGGATAGTGGGTTTTACTACTGCAAGTGGTGTTATTCATGGCATTTACTCATGGTGTAATAAAGTAAATGCTAGGCAGAATCAATGACAGTTAAAAGACGCTTTAGCGAAACATCTATGACAAATACTAATAACAAAAAAACCGCCGAAGCGGTTTTTCTATTTTGTATAGGTTGGTTCAATTAGCCTTTAACGAGTGCGGCAATTTCGGAAGCGGCACTATCTAAATCAAGCATTAGCTTTTCACCGGTATGACGGTTTTTAAGCTCAACCTTATTTTCGTCAAGATTACGTTCACCAATAACCAATGTGAAAGGCACGCCTAATAGTTCCATATCGTTGAACATCACACCAGGGCGCTCTTTACGGTCATCAAATAACACATCTAAACCAGCTTCTTTCAAACCTTTGTAAAGGTTATCTGCAATATCAGGAATACGATGAGACTTATGCATGTTCATAGGCACGATTGCTAAATCAAATGGTGCGATAGGTTGTGGCCATTTAATACCGTATTGGTCGTTGTTTTGCTCAATGGCAGCAGCCACGATTCGTGAAACACCAATACCGTAACAACCCATCGTCATGACTTGGTTTTTACCTGATTCACTCAGAACGCCTGCTTTCATTGCCTCTGAGTACTTAGTACCCAGTTGGAAAATATGACCTACTTCAATACCACGTTTAATTTGCAGTGACCCTTGACCACAAGGGCTTGGGTCGCCTTCAACGATGTTACGAATATCTGCCACTTCATAGCTTTCTACATCACGATCCCAGTTAATGCCGCTGTAGTGTTCGTCGTCTTTATTCGCACCCGCAACAAAATCAGCCATTACATTAGCTGAACGGTCAACAATAATTGGCATTTTAAGACCGACAGGGCCTAATGAGCCAGGTTTTGCACCAATCGCTGCAACGATATCTTCTTCTTTTGCCATTTCAAGCGGTGAGTCTACAAGCGGGTGCTTTTCAGCTTTCAACTCGTTCAACTCATGGTCGCCACGTAATACAAGCGCCACTAAACCACGTTGTTCGTTTTCATCTGGAGCACCATACACGATAAGTGTTTTAACGCCGCGATGAGGTTTAACACCGTAGTGCTGTTTAAGCTCTGCAATGGTTTTTGCATCTGGCGTTGGAAATGCTTTTAACTCTTTAGTTGCTGCTGGGCGCTCTTCAGTCGGTGCCAATGCTTCTGCTTTTTCGATATTTGCAGCGTAATCACTTGCATCACTAAATGCGATGGCGTCTTCACCTGATTCTGCAAGTACATGGAACTCATGCGATACGCTACCACCGATAGAGCCGGTATCCGCGATAACAGGGCGGTAATCAAGGCCTAGACGCTCGAAGATATTGCAATATGCCTTGTGCATTACTTGGTATGTTTTCTCTAAACACTCATCGCTTAAATGAAAAGAGTAAGCATCTTTCATCGTAAACTCACGAGCACGCATGACACCAAAACGAGGGCGAACCTCGTCACGTACTTTTGTTTGTACTTGATAAAGAGTCAATGGCAATTGCTTATAAGAGCTTACTTCTTTACGTACAAAATCAGTGATCACTTCTTCGTGCGTTGGACCCAGTGCAAAAGGGCGGTTATGACGGTCGTTAATGCGTAATAATTCAGGACCAAATTGCTCCCAACGGCCTGACTCTTCCCAAAGATCAGCAGGTTGGATAATAGGCATTAACATTTCGATAGCGCCTGCTTTATCCATTTCTTCACGTACAATGTTTTCTACTTTTTTAAGTACGCGTAAACCAGAGGGCAACCATGTATACAAACCCGACGCAACGCGGCGGATCATGCCTGCTCGTAGCATTAATTGATGAGAAACAATTTCTGCATCAGACGGAGTTTCTTTAAGTGTTGCGAGTATATATTGACTGGTACGCATCTCTATTCCAAGTAGTGTTAAAATTATTATCGTTTACTCAAGACGTTTGAGTAATAACAAGTCGCTAAGTTTACCAGTGGACGCACTGACACTAAAGCGATATGTTTTAAAAAAAGTGTTAAAAAATTAGCATTTTTCAATGCGGGTCACTGTATTATGATTATCCCGAACATGCCACCTAATATTGAAATCATATAAGGTCATGCCGTAGCTTTGTTCAGACTCACGTTGCTTTTTATAAGCAGGGCGAGGGTCTTGCTTTAATACATTGCTAATAAAGGCTTTTAATTCTGGTTGCTCAGTTTGTTTTTCGATAAACGCCAGTGCTTCATCAGTAAACTCAACACTCATATCTGTTTCTGGTCGGGTATCGGCAAAACCTGCGGTCGCATCAGTCATTGCATCTGAATAGGGCAAATAAGGCTTAATATCTAAAATCGGTGTGCCATCAAGTAAATCAATACCTGAGAGCAATAAGCATAACTGACCATTTTTATATTCAATGCCCTCAAGTTTTACTGCACTCATGCCAATGGCATTAGGGCGAAAAGTCGCACGTGTAGCAAATACACCTTTACGTTCATTTCCGCCAAGGCGAGGGGGTCTCACCATTGCTGAATAGCCTTTATCAGCGGTTTCATGAAATCTAAATAATAACCAAATATGGCTAAATTCATCGAGACCACGGACAAACTCTTCGCGATTGAAATCGCTACTGAATACCAGCTTTGCCTTAGCCTCAGGAACCAAGCGAGGTTGGCGAGGTATTGCAAACTTTTGTTTGTATGGAGATTGAATGTGGCCGACGGCAGTTAGTTGGTATTCGCTCATTGTGTATTAAACTTAAGGAAATCTGCCGACATTTTACATGCAAACACAAAAAAAGGCAGTCGAGACTGCCTTTTTTAAAATTAGACATGTCAGTCTAAATTAGAACATGTATTGGAATGATACCGAAGCCACATCCATATCAGGGTCAATATCATCTTCTAATTCGTAACGTTCATACTCTAAACGTACTTGCATGTTTGTTGTGAAAGCATACTCAATACCTGCACCATAGAATACATCGCCACCATCAGTGTCAGCGCTAATGCTACCAAGCTCACCTAAGTCTTGTTCTACTTCTGCATCCCATTCAAGCCAGCCGCCTTTTGCGTAAACAGAAAAGCTGTCAGTGATTGGTGCTGCTAAACGCGCAGCTAGTGAGATACCGTCAAGCTCAACTTTAGAATCGATATCACTCGCTTCATCGAAGTTTTGGTATGCAAGCTCAAGGCTTAAGTATTTATTAAATTGAGTACCAACGTAACCTTTTAACATTTGTGCATCATCATCAAAGTCAGTGTCATTTTCACTGTCTTCAAACTCAAATGAATATTGGCCGTAACCAATACCTGTATAAATACGTGGTGAATCCATCTCGGTAATATCTGCATGTGCAGCATTGTTGAAACCAAGTAGTGCTAGAGAAATTGCAGAAATTGAGATTGCTTTAATCATTTAATAGCTCCTTTATAAAATAAATAAACGAATGTTTCGCTTCATTCCCAAGGAGTATTGCAGTGACCGTGCCATACTGTAAATGAGGCCTAAATCACTGTTTTTAGGCCCGAATAAATGAAATTTTGTGCAGTTTGTCGAAACTATAATCAAGCATTCAGTTTGGCGCTCGTAACAATTTCAGGGTGCCCTGTAGAAGTTACTAGGTGCAGTATAATAATGCAAAGCAAAGCCATGTTATGCTTTTTGTAGTAATGTTTCTGTTTCTATGGCTATTTCTTTCATTTTTATCGCATAGTTTTCTATTTTCTTTTCCTCATCAGTAACTGCTGTGTAAGAGGGGACTTCAATAGGATAACCAGCTTCATCCATGGCAATAAAACTAATTACACAATGATTGGTTTCAACGAGGTTTTGTGTTTTTGGGTCGCCGCAGCGTACTTGAATAAAGATTTGCATACTGGTTTTACCCGTATGGGCGATACTGGCTTTCACTTCGACAATTTGGCCAACCAAAATAGGGCGCTGAAACTTTACACCCGCAACAGAGACGGTAACACAGTAATGACCGCTCCAACCTGCAGCACAGGCATAACCAGCTTGGTCAATCCACTTCATGACCACACCACCATGAACCTTACCGCCAAAATTTACATCGGTAGGTTCAGCTAAAAAACGAAAGGTTACACTTGAAGACGGCATACTTTACTCACTATTTTAAACACGACAATTTCAGCATAGCCTAAAAAAGGGGCCGAAGCCCCTGCAATTTAGGATAAATTTTAATTAAATGAGTAACGTGCGTTATTACATATTAGGGTAGTTTGGTCCGCCAGCCCCTTCAGGTGTTACCCATGTAATGTTTTGGCTTGGGTCTTTTATGTCACATGTTTTACAGTGCACACAGTTTTGTGAGTTGATCACAAACTCTTTCTCACCTTCGACATCTTGTACTTCGTAAACGCCAGCAGGGCAGTAGCGTTGTGCTGGCTCATCAAACTTAACTAAATTCACTTTAATGGGAATGCTATTATTTTTAAGTTTTAAGTGACAAGGCTGCGATTCTTCATGGTTGGTATTTGATAAAAACACCGATGAAAGTTTATCGAAGCTAAGCTTGCCGTCTGCTTTCGGGTAGTCGATCTTTTCGGCCTGATCAGCAGCAACTAAGGTGGCATGATCTGGTATGTTGTCTTCAAAGTTAAACGGTAAGCTGCCACCAAATAGATTTTGATCGAGTGTGTTATAAGCGCCCCCTAAGAACTTACCCAGTTTATGCATTACAGGGCCAAAGTTACGCGATTGGTAAAGCTCTTTATACGCCCAGCTTTGTTCAAAGGCCGTTTTATATTCAGCTAAATCGGCATTTTCTTTACCGTCGCTAAGAGCTGCTACGATTACATCAGCAGCAACCATGCCTGATTTCATTGCAGTATGGTTACCTTTGATCTTAGCAAAGTTCAATGTGCCAGCATCACAACCAACAAGTAAACCACCTGGGAAATGCATTTTTGGTAAAGAGCGTAGGCCGCCTTTAGCGATGGCTCTTGCACCATAGGCTATACGTTCACCGCCTTCTAAAACATCTTTAAAGACAGGGTGATGCTTCATACGCTGGAATTCATCAAACGGGCTTAAATGTGGGTTTGAGTAATTAAGATCCACTATTAAACCTACAACTACTTGATTGTTTTCACTGTGATACATAAACGCACCGCCACTGGTATCACCGGTTAACGGCCAGCCTGTACCATGTACTACTGTGCCTTCTTTATGTTTACTCGGGTCGATTTGCCAAATTTCTTTGAAACCTAAACCGTAATGCTGGGGTGACGCATCTTTATCAAGGGCAAAGTGTTTAATTAGCTGTTTACCTAAATGACCTCGGCAGCCTTCAGCAAATACGGTGTATTTGGCTCTAAGTTCCATACCTGGCATGTATCCATCTTTTTCATTGCCGTCTTTATCGAGACCCATATCGCCGGTGATAATACCTTTTACGGTCTCGTCTTCTATAATTAAAGAGTGCGCACTAAAGCCAGGGAAGATTTCTACCCCTAAGTTTTCCGCTTGCTCAGCTAAAAAGCGGCACACATTACCCATAGAAACAATGTAATTGCCTTCGTTATGGAATGTTTTAGGGCTAGCAAAGTGGGGGATGCTGGTGGCTTTTTCACTATTATTGAACCAGTAAATATCATCTTGCGTTACTTTAGTGGTAATTGGAGCACCTAATGACTGCCAATCGGGTAGTAATTCATCCAATGCTTTGGTTTCAAAAACCGCACCGGATAAAATGTGCGCGCCCACCTCAGAGCCTTTTTCTACCACACAGATCATTAATTCTTGTTGTTTTTCTTGTGCTTGTTGAGCCAATCTAATCGCAGTTGATAAACCTGCTGGGCCTGCGCCTACGATGACTACATCAAATTCCATGACTTCGCGTTCGACCATATAAACCTCTTCTCGGTGACGGACCTGCTGTAAAGAACCTTATTTCATACTTGCAAATGAAACGTTACAGGCTGTGAATACTTTAAGGTTATTTTAGGTTGACGTTTACGTCAACAGGAAGTAGTCTGAATTCATAAAATAAATAAGTTGACGTCTAGGTCAACTTTGAGAACACACAATTGATGGAGTCACGATGAAAGTCCTTGTTCCAATTAAAAGAGTAATTGACTACAACGTCAAAGCACGCGTTAAAGCTGACAAAACGGATGTTGATCTAGCTAATGTAAAAATGGCGATGAACCCGTTTTGTGAAATTGCAATTGAAGAAGCTATTCGTTTAAAAGAAGCAGGGACGGCCACAGAGGTTGTTGCTGTGACTATTGGTAATAAATCATCTCAAGAGCAATTACGTACGGCCTTAGCACTGGGTGCCGATAAAGCCATTCATATTGAAACAGAAGAAAAGCTTGAGTCTTTACATGTTGCTAAATTACTGAGCAAGATTGTAGAGCAAGAATCACCTGAATTGGTAATTTTAGGTAAGCAATCGATTGACTCTGACAACAATCAAACCGGTCAAATGCTTGCTGCTCTAACAGGTCGTGGCCAAGGCACCTTTGCATCTAAAGTCGATATACAAGCAGGTACAGTCAATGTAACGCGTGAAGTAGATGGCGGCTTACAAACTGTTGCTCTTAAACTACCTGCTATTGTAACGACAGACTTACGTTTAAATGAACCCCGTTATGCTTCATTACCAAACATCATGAAAGCAAAGCGTAAACAACTTGATGTAATTGCTGCTGACAGCCTTGGTGTAGACCTTGCACCTCGCGTGCAGCTGGTTGAAGTAAACGAGCCAGAAAAACGCAGCGGCGGCATTATCGTAGAAGATGTTGCGACATTGGTTGAAAAGTTAAAAACAGAAGCGAAGGTGATCTAAATGAAAACATTAGTGATAGCCGAACACGACAAAGGTGTTCTAAAGCCTGAAACCAATAAAACGATTACTGCTGCTGTTAAATTAGGCTTTGATGTAGATTTATTACTAGCAGGGGAAAACTTATCTGCTATAAGTGAGCAAGCAGCATCAATTGCAGGGGTAAGTAATGTACTGATTGCCGATGATGCCTCTTATGCTCATCAGCTAGCTGAAAACTTAGCGGATCTGGTTTTATCTTTAGCAGATAACTATTCACACATTGTCGCAAGCGCAACAACAACGGGTAAAAACTTTATGCCACGTGTTGCAGCACTTTTAGATGTTGCACAAATCTCAGAAATCATTGACGTAATTGATGCAGATACCTTTAAGCGTCCTATTTATGCGGGTAATGCGATTGCGACAGTTAAATCACTTGATAGCAAAAAGGTGATTACCGTGCGTGCCAGTAGCTTTGATGTTGCATCAGAGCAAGCACCAGTGTCTGTAACAAGTGTTACGGGTAAAGGTTCAGTTGGTTTGAGTGAGTTTGTATCAGAAGAACAAACTGAATCAGAGCGTCCAGAGCTGACAGCTGCACCTGTAGTTATTTCAGGTGGTCGCGGTATGCAAAATGGTGAAAATTTTGCACTATTAAATGGCATTGCCGACAAACTTGGCGCAGCCATTGGTGCTTCACGTGCTGCTGTTGATGCGGGCTTTGTACCAAATGATATGCAAGTCGGTCAAACGGGTAAAATTGTTGCCCCAGATTTGTATATTGCTGTGGGTATCAGTGGTGCAATTCAACACTTAGCGGGTATGAAAGACTCAAAAGTGATTGTTGCCATTAATAAAGACCCTGATGCGCCAATTTTCCAAGTCGCTGACTACGGTTTAGTTGCTGATTTATTTGATGTGTTACCAGAGCTAGAAAGCGCTCTGTAATTCATAACGATTCTGGTTGTTAAAAGCTGTTGCACTTAGGTGCGCAGCTTTTTTTATTTCTCGAGGTTAAAACTGAACCGAGAGGTAACCATGTTCTCGTATTTTATCTTTTACTTTTTGCGATTTAAATAAGGCTGCGAGTTTCACACCTATCTCCTTAGAACGAGGGGATTGTGTGTTTACAATTAAAATGAGCGGTCGTACAAAGGCATATTCACCATCACTTATGCTTTGCAAATTAGGTTTAACGCCATTTATTGATAGAGTCGTTACTTTATTGATGCGACGATCATTTTCAAGATTACTAATGGCGCCATACGAGTCATAGGCAATCGCATTTGGAATACGCTGAACTATACCAAGTGCTTGATTGAATTGGTTGTACAGTTCGACTTTTTGATTTGAAAATAAACCCCTATTACCTGCATTTTTGAGTCGTATAAAGTTACTTTCAGGGTCTTTGATATAGTCCAATTCTAAAAATTCTAAAAATACATCGAAGCTGCCATGATGAGTCGCTTTACTAAAAAGCAGTATTTCATCGTTTTTATTGCTTAATTCTGGCGTTAACTGAGAGGCGTCTGACCATTTAGTTATTTTTCCTTGATAAATATTTTTGAGAGTCGTGATACTCAAATTTTTAATATTTAGTTCGCTGTTAACTATAAATGTTAACGCATCTTGCGCTATGACTATCTGCCTTAAATGAGGCCATTGTTCTTGCTCTTGCTTCGTTAGGTACCGTGATGTTGTACCTATGTCGATAAGACCTTCAGCAATCGCTTTGACACCTTTGTCACTGCCCATCGGTCTTATCTGCAATGTGTTGCCTAAAGCGAGACTTATATCATCTTTGAGTGGGGTTAGTAACTCGGTCACAGACGTTGAACCCGCAATTAAAATAGGTTTTGTATTAATATCTTCATCAAGTGCGAAGCTAGACTTACCTAGAAAAATGAAAGTCAGTGTGAGTACTTTTAGTGAACGAACGAACATAACCAATAATAGATCCTTTTTTGGCAAGTCTTATGACTATAGAACATTAACTAAAAATTTCTAGAGTGAATTGTTTTATAATGATTTTTAGGCATAAAAAAACCAGCCAATAGGCTGGTTTTCTATAAATACTAAAATTAGTATGTTGCACTACCTTTAGTACGTGGGAAGGCGATAACGTCACGAACGTTGCCCATACCCGTTACATAAGCCACTAAACGCTCAAAGCCTAGACCAAAACCAGAATGTGGCACAGTTCCGTATTTACGTAGATCACGGTACCAGCTGTAGTCTTCTTTATCTAAGCCCATTTCTTCTAGGCGCTTATCTAATACATCTAAGCGCTCTTCACGTTGAGAACCACCGATGATTTCACCAATACCTGGTGCAACAACGTCCATTGCAGCCACTGTTTTGCCGTCTTCGTTTTGACGCATGTAGAACGCTTTAATATCACGCGGGTAGTTTTTGATAACGACTGGCGCATTAAAGTGTTCTTCAGCAAGGTAACGCTCGTGCTCAGATTGTAAATCCACACCCCATTCAACAGGGAATTCGAACTTCTTGCCGCATGCTTTTAAGATTTCGATAGCATCAGTGTAATCAACTTGAGCGAAATCTTTTGTAACGAACTCTTCTAAACGAGAGATCGCTGTTTTCTCAACACGCTGTGCAAAGAATTCCATATCATCACGACGCTCTGTTAATACCGCATTGAAAACATATTTCAGCATGTTTTCAGCAAGTTTTGCGATATCTTCTAAATCTGCGAATGCAACTTCAGGTTCAACCATCCAAAACTCTGCTAAGTGACGTGACGTATTTGAGTTCTCAGCACGGAAAGTAGGGCCAAAGGTATAGATTTTTGACATTGCTGATGCGTATGTCTCACCATTTAACTGACCTGATACCGTTAAAAATGCTTCTTTACCGAAGAAATCTTCACTGTAGTCGATATCACCTTTGTCTGTGCGCGGCAAGTTTTGCATATCTAATGTAGATACGCGGAACATTTCACCTGCACCTTCACAGTCACTTGCTGTGATGATTGGTGTGCTGATCCAGTAGAAACCTTGCTCGTGATAAAAACGGTGAATCGCTTGAGCTAAGCAGTTACGCACACGTGTTACCGCGCCGATGATATTAGTGCGAGGGCGAAGATGGGCGTGTTCGCGTAAATATTCAATGCTGTGACGCTTAGCTGACATAGGGTAGCTATCAGGGTTTTCTACCCACCCTAATACTTCTACAGTGTTGGCTTGAATTTCGAAAGACTGACCTTGGCCTTCTGATTTAACCAGCACACCCGTAATTGATACAGAACAACCGGCAGTTAAACGTGTAACTTCATCATAATTATTAAGTGAATTAGGTACTACCGCTTGAATAGGATCAAAACACGAACCGTCATGAACGGCTAAAAATGAAATTCCTGCTTTTGAATCGCGGCGTGTACGGATCCAGCCTTTTACTGTTACTTGGCTGTCTACCGCAACCTTGCCTTTTAATAGCTCTGAAATCGCTAAATGGCTCATCTTCACTCCAATGATATAAGTTGCCTAATATTTAATATGCTGTGCATTGCACTTGAATCGACTATCTTACCCTCGTAAATCAAATAAAAAAACATTTCAGGCATACTCTTTAGTAGTTTTTCTTGATTTGGATAAAATAGCAGCAATATTTGCGTAAATTTTGCGTTTATTTAAATTCTCGCTGCGCTAATTGGTTATTTTGTGGCATTATTAACAGTTCTCAATAGGATATAGGTCCTTTAGTCTTTAATTAATTTGTATAACAGGTGCTATGAAACAAGTTTTTATTCTTCGCGGCTTACCCGGCTCAGGTAAATCATATTACGCACAAAGCCTTGCTGATGAGCTGGTAGCAGGTAATGAAAGTGATTATGTCGTGTGCGCAACAGATGATTATTTTTACAATAGCGAAGGTGAGTATCAATTTGATAAGTACAAGTTATCTGAATACCACAACCTAAACCTAGCGCGTTTTATTAATGCCTTAGCAGAAGAAATCCCGTTAGTGATTGTTGATAACACCAATATCAAAAAGTGGGAATTTATTGCTTATGTACAAGCAGCCACTGCATTGGGTTATCAAGTAAAAGAAGTGATCGTCGGTGAAATCAAAGATAAGTCTTTACAACATCTTTACGCGAAGCGTTGTGAACATAAAGTTCCACTTCGAATGATAAGTAAAATGGCTTATATGTTTGAATGGTAAAGTTTAAAGGAAAAGGAAGCATCAGCTTCCTTTTTTAATGTCTAGAGGGCTTGTTGACCTTTGTGGATTAAAATTTGTTCACTCTAGGGGCGATTTAATCGCGGCGCGAGATTTGTAACCTAGTGGGCTAAGTAAAAATCGAGCAACAAAGAGTTAATCGCCCCTAGAAAGAACCCGAAGGGCAGCGCGTGTTTGGCATTGATGCTGCGTTATCGCCTATTTATGTGGAACAATCACACTACATAGGCTCTGCCTTGCCTAAATACCAAACACACTGCTGCAAAATTAATCACAAAGGGTCAACACGCCCTAATACGCCTGTTGTTCAATGGCTGCAAAAATAGCATCGCACAACTTAGTTAAGCTTTGTTCATCGCTTATGTAAGGCGGCATCAAGTAAATTAGTTTGCCAAACGGGCGGATCCACACACCTTGCTCTATAAAAAAGCGTTGAATTTTTGCTACATCAACACTTTGTTTAAGCTCTACAACACCAATAGCACCTAATGTACGCACATCTACTACTGCATCGAGTTGCTTACATTTAGCAAGTTGTGTTGTTAGTACATCATTTATATATTTAATTTGCTCTTGCCAAGGCTGCTCTAACAGTAAATCAATACTTGCGCAGGCCGTGGCACACGCAAGCGGGTTACCCATAAACGTTGGGCCGTGCATTAATACACCGGCTTCACCTTCGCTAATCCCAACAGCGACTTTGCTGGTGGTTAATGTCGCTGATAACGTCATCATGCCGCCCGTTAATGCTTTGCCAACACATAAGATATCCGGCTCTATATTGGCATGCTCAACAGCAAACAAGGTGCCGGTGCGGCCAAAACCTGTGGCGATTTCGTCACAAATAAGTAAAACATCATACTTATCGCAAAGAATGTGCAGGTGTTTTAAGTAATCAGGATGATAAAAATTCATGCCCCCGGCATTTTGCACTATGGGTTCAATGATAAATGCCGCAACATCTTGATGATGAGCAGCAAAATAGCTTTCAAGCGTATCCGCTTCAGCAGGGCTAAACTCGCCATTAAATTTAGCACTCGGCGCAGGTACAAAAATATGTTCAGGTAAAAAACCTGAGTACATGCTGTGCATTGAATTGACCGGATCGCAAACGCTCATGGCTGCAAAGGTATCGCCGTGGTAGCCCTTTAGCGGCGTCATTAACTTTTGCTTGCTGGTGTATCCTTGGCTTAACCAGTATTGCAAAGCCATTTTTATGGCGACTTCAACACTCACTGAGCCGCTGTCGGCTAAGAACACCTTATCGAGTGATTTAGGTGTGATACTGACTAGCTTTTTACATAACTCAACAGCAGGCTCATGAGTTAAGCCACCAAACATAACATGACTCATTTTGCTAACTTGCGTGGTGATTGCCTCATTTAAAACAGGATGGCAGTAACCATGGATGGCACTCCACCAAGAAGCCATACCATCTATTAGGCTTTCGCCTGTTTCTAAGAAAATACGATTTGCATTGGCATGGCTGACAGGGTACACGGGAAGGGGCTCAGTCATAGAAGTATAAGGATGCCAAATATGCTCCCGATCAAAATCTAAATCTATTGGTTGTTTATTAATCATATGTAAACTTTATATCACTTCGATTCGTTGACAATGTTACGTCAACTCGTAGACTAAGCCAATCTAACCGTCCCAATAATTTAAAAAAAGAGACTATTATGGAGCTCGCAGTTGTCCGTCACGATTGGACTCACCAAGAAGTAAAAGCATTATTCGAAATGCCGTTCAATGATTTGTTATTTAAAGCGGCCAGTGTGCATCGTGAAAACTTCAACCCAAATGAAGTACAAATTTCTACTTTATTATCGATTAAAACCGGTGCTTGCCCAGAAGATTGCAAATATTGCCCTCAATCTGGTCATTATAAAACAGACTTAGACCGTGAACGCTTAATGGAAGTTGAAAAAGTGGTTGAGCAAGCGCGTGTTGCCAAAGAAAAAGGCGCAACCCGTTTTTGTATGGGCGCTGCGTGGTCTGATCCGAAAGAACGTGACATGCCTTATATTTCAAAAATGGTAAAAGAGGTTAAAGAACTTGGCCTTGAAACCTGTATGACACTTGGCATGCTAGATAACGAAAAAGCCCATGCTTTAAAAGACGCGGGCCTTGATTACTACAACCATAACCTAGATACATCACCTGAGTATTACCAACAGATCATTACAACACGTACTTATCAAGACCGTTTAAACACTATCCATAACGTGCGTGATGCCGGTATGAAAGTGTGCTCTGGCGGTATAGTTGGTATGGGCGAGCAGGCAGCTGACCGTTTTGGTTTATTAATGCAATTAGCTAATTTGCCGCAACAGCCAGAAAGTGTGCCAATTAATATGTTGGTTAAAGTGAAAGGTACGCCACTTGAAGATGTCGAAGATTTAGATCATTTTGAGTTTATTCGTACTATCGCAGTTGCACGTATTATGATGCCGAAAAGCTATGTTCGTTTATCAGCGGGTCGTACGGCGATGAATGAGCAAATGCAATCTATGTGTTTCTTTGCTGGTGCAAATTCAATTTTCTACGGTGATAAACTACTGACTACAGAAAACCCAGAAGCAGACGCTGACATGATGCTGATTAAAAAATTAGGCATGAACCCAGAAACCCGTGAAGATTATTCTGATGAAGCGGTTGCAGCATCGCTTTCTTCAAAAGTTGCCGATAAAGCAACATCAGAACTATTTTACGAAGCGTAACATTTAAATGGCTTTTGAATTTATTGCCGAGCATCTTATCGAGCGCCAAGCCGATGCATTACTGAGACAGCGCCAACTTGTAGAGCAATCAAGCGGGCGCTTTATTGAAGTTGCTGGTAAACAATATTTAAATTTTGCCAGTAATGACTACCTTGGCTTTGCGGATGATTTTATCGAAATACAAGCGCAGCAACTAGGTAGCCATAGCTCAGCGTTAGTGAATGGTTATAATAAACCACAGCAACAGCTTGAGCAGCGTTTGTGTGAATTATTAGGCTATGAAAGCGCTATGTTATTTAACAGCGGCTTTAGTGCTAATAGCAGCGTATTAAAAGCATTGTTTCAAGATAAAAGCGTGGCGCAATCAGCTGCAATTTTTCAAGATAAACTCAATCATGCCAGCTTAATTGATGGTGGCCTTCATTCTGCCGCTGCTATGGTGCGGTTTAATCATAACGATCTTAAGCATTTAGAATCTCGGTTACAAAAGTCAAAAGCTAAGCATAAGCTTATTGTGAGTGAAGGGGTGTTTTCGATGGATGGTGATAAAGCTCCCATTGAAGCCCTGTGTAAACTTGCTAAACAATACAATGCTTGGCTGATGATTGATGATGCCCATGGTTTTGGTGTCTTAGGTGAGCAAGGTTTAGGAAGTTGTGAGGCAATCAAGCCCGATTTATTGATTATCACCTTTGGAAAGGCACTTGCAAGTAGTGGTGCGTGCCTGCTTGCATCAGAGCAGATGGTTGATTATATGCTGCAGTTTAATCGTGAATACATTTATTCAACGGCGATGTCACCACTGATGGCAAGTTGTACTCTTGAGCGACTCGAAAAGTTATTAAAAGCGGATAAGAGACGCTCTCAGCTTTCAGAAAATATTGCTTACTTTAAAGCGCTTGCCAAAGAGCATAACTTAGCATTAATGGAATCAACAACGGCTATTCAGCCTTTGGTATTGGGCGATGCAGAACACACGCTTGCCGTTGCTAATAAGCTTAAAGATAAAGGCGTATGGTTAACCGCTATTCGACCGCCCACGGTGCCTTTTAATACGGCACGACTGAGGATCACCTTAAGTAGCGCGCATCAACCTGACGATATAAAACAGTTGGTTGATTCGCTAGTGGAGTGTTTATGAGTGTTCAACTACAAGCGCCTATAAGTGTTCAACACAGTAATAAGCTAACAACACAAACTAAGTTCTCTAAAGCGGCTGCAAATTATGCGCGTCATGCCAGTGTTCAAAAACAAGCGGCTGCACACTTATTCAAAATGATGGCAAACAAGCATCAGCAAGGTACTTGCCTTGACTTAGGTGCAGGGCCTTTAGTTAACACGGCAATGCTTAAAACACATTTTGATACTGTACTGGCAATGGACTTAAGTCATTCTATGCTAAGCACAGATCAAGACTCGCGTTGTTTAAAAGTGTGTGCTGATATGGATAACTTACCTTTACAGCAAAATTCCTTTGATTGCGTATTTAGTAATTTTGCAATGCAATGGTCTGGGGATTTAAAAGCGCTATTAAAAAGTCTTTTTTATTCTCTAAAAGTTGGCGGTAAGGTTTATTTAAGCTGTGTTGTGGATGGGTCGCTCAAAGAGATCAAACAGGCATTCGCTTGTTTAGACGAGCAAAACCATATTAATCAGTTTCATAGTGCTAGTCACATTATCGAGTATGCAAAATTGGCGGGGTTTAAACTCAATTTTGCAGCCGATAGGTGTTATATAGATACCTATAACTCACCCATAGAAGCGCTGCGTTCTATTAAAGCTATTGGCGCTACATCATTGCAAACTAAGCAAAAACGCCAAGGGTTATTAACGAGGCAGGCACTTAATCGTGTTTGTAAGGCATACCCTCTGGTTGATGGGCATGCTAGAGTGAGCTATCAAGTTGTCCTTTTAGAACTAGAAAAATAGAATTAACTCAAAAATGAAAGAATTTTTTATCACGGGTACAGACACCGATGCAGGAAAAACCCATGTCACCAGTTTATTATTAAACTTACTGGCGCAACATAAGCAGCGTGCGGTTGGTTTTAAACCCATTGCAGCAGGTGCAGAAGAAGCATTTGGGCAGCTAGTTAATGATGATGCGTTAACCTTAATGGAAAGCTCATCAATTGGGGTAAAATACAACATTGTTAACCCCTTCACCTATGAGCCACCCATTGCACCGCATATTGCAGCTGCCCAGATAGGCGACAGACTGACATTTGACAAGCTCGATGCTGCTTATGCGAATGTAAGAGCACTCAATACCGATTATATTCTTACAGAAGGTGCAGGTGGTTGGTGTTTACCTATCAACGAAACCGATTTGCTCAGTGATTGGGTTAAATCACAGCAGCTTGATGTGATTTTAGTAGTGGGTATGAAACTAGGTTGCCTTAATCATGCATTACTGACAGCTGCTCATTTTAAAGCGCTAGGTGTTAATTGTGTGGGTTGGATTGCAAATCATGTAGACCCTAACATGCGTGAGCAAGACGCCAATTTAGAAACATTAAAATCAGCATTACCTTTCCCGCTTTTAGCGATTAGTCCATATACAGACGGCACCCCTAAATTAAAAATTTACAAAACCTTACTTGAAACTTTATCTATTAACCCATAATAATTGAGTTGTTACTTTTGACATACTCTGTCACAATTGGTTGCAATTAGTTCCTTGCAACCAATTGCATAAGCCCTAAACTGAGTTGGTAGAACACCCAGATAATTTTATTAACTAACGATTTTTAACCATGTCGTTAGTTAATACAATTGGTATGTTTATTCTGAGGTTTTTATGAAGCGTGTATTTTTGTTTCTACTGACTAACTTAGCGGTAATGCTAGTGTTAGGTATTGTGTTGTCTATTGTGATGAGCGTACTGGGTATTAGCCATCGCAGTTTAGGCGGCATTTTAGTTATTTCAACCGTATTTGGTTTTGGTGGCTCGTTTATTTCGTTATTTATGTCGAAATGGATGGCAAAAAAATCAACCGGTGCACATGTGATTGAACAACCTCGTTCTGAAACAGAACAATGGTTAGTTTCGACGGTAGCAGCGCAAGCGAAAAAAGCAGGTATCGCGATGCCTGAAGTGGCTATTTACGATAGCCCTGAAATGAACGCGTTTGCGACAGGCCCAAGTAAGAACAACTCGCTGGTAGCTGTGAGCACAGGTTTATTACACAATATGAACCAAGATCAAGCGGAGGCGGTATTGGCTCATGAGGTGTCACACATTGCAAATGGTGACATGGTAACGCTTACCCTTATCCAAGGTGTAGTGAATACCTTTGTTATCTTTATGGCGAAAGTATTGGCAGGTATTGTTGATAATTTCCTAAATAGTGATGAAGAAGAGGGCGGTAGTAGCTGGACTTACTTCTTGTTCGATATGATTTTCCAAGTGCTATTTGGTGTGCTAGCGAGTGTGATTGTTGCTTACTATAGCCGTAAACGCGAATTCTCTGCGGATGCCGGTGCAGCTAAATTAGTAGGTGCAGATAAAATGCGTAGCGCCCTTGAGCGTTTAAAACAAAACCACCCATCACAACTAGAAGGTTCAATGATGGCGTTTGGTATTGCAAGCGGTAAAGGTGTTGCCGAGTTATTCTCATCGCACCCACCTCTTGATGAGCGTATTAACGCATTACGTTAATCTTAAACACGAAAAAGCCAGCTTGATGCTGGCTTTTTTTATTGTTGGTTTTTCTCGCGCTCGAGTTGTTGTGGTAATAATACCTCAACAATTTCACGGGCCGGTAAGGTATACCTAACGCCATCGAACATCACAGAAGTGTGTTCATCAATACTAGTGATCCCTGTTAAGGTCCAGCCTTCGCCACGCTCTTTACAGTAAACTGTGGTGGTAGGTTGAATTACTTTAAATTCTTCACTCATCGAACTTAATCTAATTGCTTGAAATTGCGTTTATAGTAAGACAATAATGCTAGCTCATAAAGCAAAAAGAAGAAATTAACGTGTCAAGCCACGATGACTTAGCCTTTGACTTACGCCCCATTCGTCATAAAGATTGCCAAGCGATATGGAATATTTTAAGAGATCCCCGAGTACAATCGTTTAATGATTACGGTGCTGACATAACGAAAGGTGACGTGTATGACTTTATTCAAGGCGACATAGAACGTTTTTATAATCAACAAGGCATTCGTTTAGTTATTGTTTTACGAAGTAGTGGGCAAGTTATTGGCAGTGTAGGCATATTTAACATAATAAACGGGCAGGGCATGTTGGGATTTGAATTGTCATCGCAATACTTTGGCAAAGGAATAATGCAAAAGGTACTAGATATGCTGTTTGAAAAACTAACTTCCTTTGTAACGACACCACTAAACAGTGTGGTCGCTTTAGTTGACTCAAATAACAGCGCAAGTATTAAGCTTTTAAATAAATGCGGCTTTGTACAACATGACGCTCACTGGATAAAATACGTTAGCTAATTACTATAATAGTACAATCTTGTTCTGCTAGAATTGCTACTATAAAATAGCGCCTCATTTTAAAAAGGAGCGCTAGCAACTATGGCAAAGGCCAAAGCAATTACCAGTATTGAAAGTTACGGCATTTACAGTCATTGGGATGCAAAAGAGAAAGACCTGCCTCAAATCACCGAATTTACAACAGACGTTCCTGCACAGTTAGATATTGAATTTGGTTTTATTGTTAATATTAAAAAAGCCAAAGGACAAAAAATTAAATTTTGCGTTTACCACCCAGATATCCCCGATGAAGATGGCGAGATCATGCCACCATTTGAAGGCGAGCAGTACATTAAAACAAACGATTGGCAGTTTTACTTAGGTGATACGATATGGGCACCTGTTTGTAATAAAGTAGGTATTTGGCGCATGACTATTGAGTTAAATCGCCATATAATTGCTGATAAATCCTTTAACTTATTAAAGGAAGCCGAAGGCACTGCCACTGATTTTTGGAAGCATCGCGGCTATTAATCTTCAAACCTGAGAGGGGCTATGTATCAAGGAAGTTGTTTGTGCGGAAAAGTAAAAGTAACGATTGCTGGTGGCATAGACTCAATTATTCATTGCCATTGCTCGTTATGTCGTAAAAATTCAGGCACAGCCTACGCAACCAATGGCTTTATTCAACGAGATGGTTTTAACCTCACAGAAGGTAAGCAACATCTAAGTGCCTTTGAATTTAAACCCGGCAGAATTCGCTATTTTTGTAGCTGCTGTGGCTCACCGGTATATAGCGAGAATAAAGATGACCCAAGCCGTTTACGTATTCGCTTAGGTTTGTTAGATAGCGATTTAAACGAGCGTCCCATTAGCCATAACTTTGTAAGTTCTAAAGCAAACTGGGATACGTATGACGCAGAAATTCCATGTTATGATGGTTTTGAACCAAGTAGAGGGAAGTAATCATTATGATAGTGAATACGCCAAAACCGCCTTATTACGCCGTGATTTTCACTAATACCTTATCTGACGATACCACTGGCTATGAAGAAATGGCGAATAGAATGGTGGAGCTCGCAGAGCAACAACCAGGGTATTTAGGCATGGAGTCTGTTCGTGATGGTTTGGGTATTACGGTATCGTATTGGCAAAGCTTAGATGCCATCAAAGCCTGGAAACAAAACGTGGAGCACTTAAATGCGCAGCAGCTTGGCAAAGATAAATGGTACAGCGCGTTTACAACGCGTATTGCGAAGGTAGAACGTGATTATTCATTGTAATAGTCACTAGCTATAAAAGGAACACATCATACTATATCTAAGTTAGGGTTTTTCTCAGCATAACTTTAAATTTAAGTATATTGGTAGACAAGCTAAGTGAACACAAAGACTCAGGTAATATACTCGTCGAATAGTCACAATATTTGCTTATTAGAAAATGTAAAATCTCGTTTTTGGTAGAGGTTAGAGTTTTCTATTATTAACTTTTCTTTTGCCTAGCAATTAGTTAATGACTCTGGTAGAAATAACCTATTCAGAAAAGTGAACAATCATGCGGTCGTTCAATCGCTATTGATGAGTTAACACTACTAATGGAGGTTGGTGAAATTATCAAATTCATTGAATACTTTTGTATTAATGGTTAAAAGGCATTATACAAGAATTTCTTGTTTTGGTTCGCTACATTATTCCCATTGATTTTAGCTTTTTGCTTTGCATATCCTTTAACTAAAGGGCTTGAATTTACTGGTACAGTTGAAGCATATTCTAATTTTATTTCAATTTTTAAGTTACCTTTATGGATTGCATCTGGGAGTTTGATACTCGGCGTAACTGTCAGTAGATTGCATAGCTCAGAACAGAGAGCGATTACTATTAAGCAGAGTATAAATCAGAACAACTTTTCTAATTACTTAAACCATCGAGATCATTTCCAAAAATATCTTACCCCAATATCTGAACATTTAAGTTTAGATGTGGACCCCTTTAAAATATATGGGATAATATTTTTAGTACTTCTACACCATACAATGCAAGTGTAAAGTTGTCAGAGGGTATACTTGATTTCTTTTCTGAAAGGTTTGAAAGCGAGTTTTGGTCGAAAATGAAATTCTCAGCACCAAATTTCACTAAACAAGAAGTTAATATTTATTTTCCTAGATTTGCTAAATCTATCGGTATCAATGCTGAAAATTTAACGTTAAGTAACTTTAACGAGTTGAAGTCAATACTAATTAAAATTCGTAAAATCTATCGCCGAGCAATGGAGTATGGAATGACAAAAGACGCACCAGAATCTTTTCAAGAAATAGAAGAGTCTGGATTTGCTATGTTAATAGGTGAATTTGATCATTGGGCACATGAGAACAACTTTCACAATATATGGAAATAATACTAACAAGTAACTCACCATAGTTCAAAACACATGACTTGTGATTATTTTTCCCTAATTTTAGCCAAAAACAGTGCGTCCCATTGAGCTGCGTTTGATATAACATGGATACTATGAAACTTCTAATCAAATTTTATTTTGCTTTTTCCTTGATAGGTTGTACTTCAACTACTCAGCATGAATTACTAGGGGAAAAGATTTCAACAAGAAAGGTTTCAGACTTTAATGAAAAAACTGCTGTTCCAAATTGGGCTAGTAAGAATAAAAGTCTAATTGAATCAAACTTATTTGTTTGCGAAGCATGTTTCGGCCATAAGGTACAGGTACATATAAATCTTGATGATAATGGTTATTTAAAAGTTTCTAAAATCGTGCGCTCTACAGGTCAAAAAGAGTTAGAAAAAGAAGCATTAAAAGCTATAAAGACTTCTGAACCGTTTGATATTTCATACTTAAATGAAGAAGACAAAAAAGTAGTGAAAAACATTATATTTACCTTTGCTCCAGTTCGCTCCAGAGAAAAGAGCATAACAAGCAATTAAACAAGGTGCGGATATGCACAAGGCTTTATTTTTCACACATGGTTAATAGTTGCTGAGTAACAGCTTTTATTGATTGATCTTGCCAAAAAGCAAAATATTTTAGTAGTACATAAAATAGGGTAGGTAAAAGCCCACCTAGATGGGCTTAAGCGTTAATTACTATTTACAGAGTGTAATTAAATCCGATAGCTATACCGTCATCTTCTGTTTGTGACATTTGAGCTTCTTGCTCAGCGTTATTACTCGAAAAGTCACTAAAATCTTTACGAGCTTCTATATACAAAATAGTATCTTTAGCCATAAAGTAGTGCGCGCCTATCACGGCAAATTGACGTTTAAATACATCTTGTGGGTCGGCGTTAAAGTTAGGTTGAATTACGTAATCATCACCTGCGTCAAATACGTTATAAGCAATAAAAGTACGAATGTCGTTATCAAAGCGATAGCTTAGGATAGACTCTAAACCGACAGCATCTTTTATCAAACGACCTAAATTATCTGTATCGTGGTTTTCATTTTTATTGATATTTGCAGAGGCATACCAGCCAGGTTTGTAAAAGTCACCATATGTTATACCTACACCGTAAATTAAATCGGTAACAAGCTGATCACGGCCATCTGCATAAACAATATCGAATTCACCTCTGTTAATACCGGCAGTAAGTTTTAGATTATCCGTTGCTCTATAGGTAACAGCTGCGCCATAAGTCGAGTTAAACTCAACATTTTGCGCTGCAGGATTACCTTGCTCAAATAATAATTCGCATGAACTGCGAGATATATCCGCGATGTCGCAGGTATAAAAGTCATCCGATTTCAGCTGGGCTTGCAATGCGACATGAAATTTCCCCCAAGTGTTACGGTATTGCAGTACTTTATCACCACGGCCTGTTCCATTTACCGCACCATCATCTTTATTGTATGTATAGACACCTGCAGCGTTACCGTCCCACACTAAACTATAATTTGTATTGTAGACCACGTCATACCATGCACCCCATTGCTTTCCTATTGTTACTTGGCCATAGTCATCGTGTTTTAGTCCTACATAACCTAATCGATTATATAAAAACTCATCTTGAATTGATTCAAAGCGGTTATTATAAATTATGTCTGTGCTACCAACAGGGTTTACACCCCATTCAAGTAGTGCAAAAGCTTGCCAGCCATTTTTTAATTGTCGTTTAAAATCAAAGTTAATGCGCGATGCACCGTTTACAATTTCGGTTTCACCTTGAGTGTTAATTACTCTTGCATCAATAAAGCCGCCAAAAGTGACACTGTTTGTTTCATCTTTATAAATCTCAATGGCATTTGCTGTTGGGATTATCGTTAAGCCAGCGAGAAAAATGGCAGCGTGTGTTCTTTTCATAAAGTACCTTGTTTAATTGTTGTCCCTAATAGGTCTAAATTAACTAAAAGAATGAGAATATCAAAGCTAAAATATATGAAAAAGTGAAAAAAAATCATGAAACTCCCGCTTTGTGAGGAAAATTTATTCATTTTAGGTTCACTATGTTGAATTATCAATGGCTTACTCTAGTTAAAAAATAGACACTTTCTGACTCAACGTTCTGAGCATTAGTTTGGTATTAGGGATTTCAGCACTTAACCCATAAATAAGGGTCATAAAGTAACAGTCCAACAAGATAGCGGCTTTTACTTTATTAAACTGTGGTTGTTCAGAAAACACTAAAGTTTGAATTAACTCCATATGTCGTTGTTGAAATGTTTTAGAAAATAAACGTTCACTAAATAGCACTTTATAAAATTGATGATGTAAACAATAAAATTGGTAAAAGTATTGTGCGTAATGATTGATCTTCAATCGGGGAGGACGATGAATATCGGTTTCTTTAGCGCGCTCTAATACATCATTAAACCTCAATTCAAGGCATGCCTCTAAAATCGCGATCTTACTCTCAAAATGTTTAAACAAAGTACCGACAGCAATACCACAAGCAGAAGATATTTGACGTGTAGACGTATCATTAAATCCATGCTCTGCGAAAAGCTGCCATGCAGTATTTAGAATATGTTGATGTGTCTTATTATGATTGCCCATAGCTATTATATTGTTTTATTTAAAGTAATTGTAAAGTGAGCGCGTTCACTTATAAAAGTGAGCATGTTCACTAAAGATAGACCTAGTTAATTAAGTTGTAAAATGACTAGGTTGTTTTAAACAATCTTTCATAGCGTGCTAAGCGGCTTTAGTTTAAAATTGCACACAGTTTCGTTTTACTTTTTTACCCGCTGGAGGGTACCGCTATCATTAGTACAGCTAATATCACCATGCAATTTGGTGCTAAACCTTTATTCGAAAATATCTCAGCAAAATTTGGCGATGGTAACCGTTACGGTTTAATCGGTGCGAATGGCTGTGGTAAATCAACCTTCATGAAAATCCTAAGTGGCGAACTTGAGCCATCTTCAGGTAACGTCAGTACAGATCCAAACGAGCGTGTTGCAAAACTAAACCAAGACCAGTTTGCTTACGAAGAGTTTTCTGTAATCGACACGGTAATCATGGGTCATAAAGAGCTGTGGGAAGTAAAAAAAGAACGTGACCGTATTTACAGCTTACCTGAAATGAGCGAAGAAGACGGCATGCGTGTAGCAGACCTTGAAACTGAGTTTGCCGAAATGGATGGTTACTCAGCAGAAGCAAAAGCAGGTGAGTTACTGATTGGTGTAGGTATTGGCACTGAGCAACACTACGGCCCTATGTCTGAAATCGCACCGGGTTTTAAACTGCGTGTGTTACTTGCACAAGTGCTGTTTTCTGATCCAGACATCATGCTACTCGATGAGCCTACCAATAACTTGGACATCTACACTATTAAGTGGTTAGAAGACGTGTTAAACCAGCGCGACTGCACCATGATCATCATTTCGCACGACCGTCACTTCTTAAACTCAGTCTGTACACACATGGCTGACATCGATTACGGCGAGCTTCGTATTTACCCTGGTAACTATGATGAGTACATGTTTGCCGCAACACAGGCTCGTGAGCGTCTACTTAGCGAAAACGCGAAGAAGAAAAGCCAAATTGCTGAGCTTCAACAGTTCGTATCGCGCTTTTCTGCAAACGCTTCAAAAGCAAAGCAAGCGACATCACGTGCTAAACAAATTGATAAAATTCAGCTTGAAGAAGTTAAAGCATCTTCGCGTCAAAGCCCATTTATTCGCTTTGAGCAAGAAAAGCAACTATTCCGTAATGCCTTAGAGCTAACAAACTTAGCGCAAGGTTTTGATAACATGCTTTTCAGTGGCCTTGAAGGCTTAGTTGAAGTAGGTGAGCGTATTGCGATTATCGGTGAGAACGGTGTTGGTAAAACAACACTGTTAAATACCCTTGCTGGTCGTTTAGCACCAAAACAAGGTGAATTTAAATGGTCAGATAACGCTAATATTGGGTATTACGCACAAGACCATGCTGACGAGTTCGAACAAGATATGAACTTATTCCAGTGGATGGAACAATGGCAACAAGAAGGTGACGACGAGCAAGTTGTTCGTAGTTTCTTAGGTCGTATGTTGTTTTCACAAAACGACATTAAAAAGTCAGTAAAAGTTATTTCAGGTGGTGAGCAAGGCCGTATGTTGTTTGGCAAAATTATGATGCATAAACCAAACATCTTATTAATGGATGAACCAACCAACCACATGGATATGGAATCTATCGAAGCGCTTAACTTAGCACTTGAAGCATACGAAGGGACTTTGTTGTTCGTATCACACGATAGACAATTTGTATCATCACTTGCTAACCGTATTTGGGAAATCAAAGACGGCAACATTATCGACTTTAAAGGTACATACACCGAGTACCTAGCAAGCAAAGAAGCATAATGTGCTTATGAGTGATTAAAAGCCATGCATGTCATGGCTTTTTTGTGCTTCTAGAGTCGCATCTTGAGGTGGTTTGGGTATATAATACCCGCCACAAAATAAGGACAAAAGTCCGCTTTTTAGAAAACAATTTTAACTGAGGTGTATTTATGACAGTTGGCATTATTATGGGTTCCAAATCAGACTGGCCAACGATGGAACATGCGGCATTAATGCTAGAAAAATTTGGCATTGAATACGAAACTAAAGTTGTTTCTGCTCACCGTACCCCTCAATTACTTGCTGACTATGCAAGCTCGGCTGCTGAGCGCGGCATTAAAATTATTATTGCGGGTGCCGGTGGTGCTGCGCACTTACCTGGTATGGCTGCGGCATTTACATCACTACCAGTTTTAGGTGTACCCGTTAAATCAAAAACACTTAATGGTGTAGATTCATTATTATCTATCTGCCAAATGCCTAAAGGTGTTGCGGTAGGTACACTGGCTATCGGCGAAGCAGGCGCTGCAAATGCTGGACTTTTAGCAGCACAAATTTTAGGTTGTCAACAGCCTGAAATCTTCGCAAAAGTTGAAGCTTTCCGTAAAGAACAAACAGACACCATCTTAGCTAACCCTAATCCTGCAGAGTAATATGAATATTTTAATTTTAGGTGCAGGTCAGTTAGCTCGTATGATGAGCTTAGCGGGTGCACCGCTTGATTTAAATGTTGTTGCTTACGATGTGGGCAGTGAAAAAATCATTCACCCGTTAACCGGTGAAGTTCACAACAGCACATTACAACAAGCAATTGATAATGCAGACGCCATCACAGCAGAATTTGAACACATTCCTGATGATGTACTAACGCTATGCTGTCAAAGCAATAAGTTTTACCCAGGTAAAGCAGCGATTAAAACTGGTGGCGATCGCGCTCTTGAAAAAGCATTACTTGATAAAACAAATGTTGAGTGTGCGCCTTATCAGCTAATTACAGAAAAAGCGCACCTTATTGCTGCTGTAGAGCGCTTAGGTAAGCCGCTTGTGATCAAAACTTGCCAAGCGGGTTACGACGGTAAAGGCCAATGGCGCTTAAAGTCTGCTGATGAAATTGACCAGATCTGGTCAGAAATGGCAGATTTCATCGCATCAGGCACCGTAACTGCGCCGCACTCTATTATCGCTGAAAAGATGATTCCGTTTGACCGTGAAGTATCTATTATTGGGGCACGCGACAAAGCAGGTAACACAGTAATCTATCCACTCACTGAAAACCAACACACTAACGGTGTACTAACACTTTCAGTAGCGGGTAAAGAAAAAGCAGCAATTCAAGAACAAGCTGAGGTTGCGTTTAACAAGCTTGCGCAAGAGCTTGATTATGTGGGTGTATTAGCAATCGAATTTTTTGATGTGCAAGGCACGTTATTAGTTAACGAAATTGCGCCACGCGTGCATAATTCTGGTCACTGGACACAGCAGGGTACGCATTGCTCACAGTTCGAAAATCATATGCGTGCAGTTGCTGGTTTACCATTAGGTAGTACAGAACTACTTCGTCCTACCGCTATGATCAATGTACTAGGCCAGCCTTCTGTTCCACACTCAGTACTTGCAACGCCTGACGTTACAAGTCACTGGTATGGTAAAACGGCTAAACCTGGTCGTAAGATGGGGCATATTAATGTCTCAGCCGATAATCTTCATCAACTGGGTGAGCGTTTAGCGGCACTTGCTGAAGTGCTGCCAGAACACGATTATCCAGGTGTCGCTGCTACCAGCACCCAACTTATTTTAAACTGATCAGTTTAAATTCTAAGGAGCCGAGTTCATCTCGGCTTTTTAATATCCTAATAGAATAATACCTCTTGTCTCAAAGCACTTGCGTCAGGTTTTTCTTGCTATAGACTAATATTTTTATATTAATATTAGCTTGTTATGTTACATCCTCGATTTAGAACAGTCGTATTTGCGTTTTTTATGGCGCTGTTTATGTCTGGATTTATGTCTTTAGTGATCAGCATTTTTAACGTTGGTTTAATTGATAACATTGCAACCATTTGGCTTAAAGCATGGGCTTTTGCTTTTTGTGTGGCATTTCCTACCGTTATTTTTGTCGCACCTGTAGTGCATAAGTTAACCAATAGATTGATCAGAGCACCGTTGTGATAGCCGAACGCCCAAAACAAGTACTATTTATTACGTTATTTTTAGCATCTGCTTTGCCATTTGTTGGCTCAGCTACGGCACTTGTAGTCGGTGCTTTGTTTGCCATGCTATTAGGTAATCCATTTGCAGCGCAGTCACAAAAAATGAGTAAATGGATGCTAAAGTTGGCGGTAATTGGCTTAGGCTTTGCTGTTGATTTTAGCCAAGTAATAGAAGTAGGGCGTAGCTCTATTGTGCTTACAATCGTTAGTATTACCGCGATTATTGGCCTTGGCGAAATTTTATCGCAGTTATTTAAGTTAAATAAAAATACTGGCGTACTCATCTCATTTGGTACTGCTATTTGTGGTGGTAGCGCCATTGCTGCAATGGCGCCTGTAATTAAGGCCAAAGATCATGAAGTGGCGATATCATTAGCCGTGGTGTTTTTATTAAATGCCCTTGGTTTAGTGTTATTTCCGATGATTGGTCATTATTTTGGCCTGACTGAGCATCAGTTTGGGGTTTGGGCGGCACTGGCTATTCATGACACGAGCAGTGTAGTGGGGGCTTCCGCGGCTTATGGCGCATCTGCGCTTGCCATTGCAACAACCATTAAGCTGACCAGAGCGATGTGGATCATACCGTATACGAGTATCGCAGGTGTATTTTGGAAGTCTGATGAAAAAGCCAGTATCCCCTTGTTTATTATAGGCTTCTTGGCTGCTGCGCTGATTAATTCAAGTTTTCCAGAGTTTCAAACACTGTGGCACGCCCTTAACATAGGTGCTAAGCAAGTTTTGGTAATGACCTTATTTTTAATCGGCAGTGGCTTATCAATTTCAGTTTTAAAACAAGCGGGCATTAAACCTTTTATCATGGCGATGATCTTATGGATCATTGTCAGCAGTATTATTTTACTACTAATAGTAGACGGATTTATTTCATGAAAAATTCCTTATTAAGTTCTTCAATAGCACTTGCTACAGGCTTGTTTGCTAATAATTTAGCGGCTGCAGATCTGCGTGTTGCCACTTTCAACGTGAGCATGGACGCCACAAATTATGCTAAAAAAGGTGAGGCGGTCGATAAAGATGCTTTAAGCAAAGCATTAGCGAGTAACCACCAGCAAATTCGCAACATAGCAGAAATTATTCAACGTGTAAGACCAGATGTAATTCTACTGAACGAGTTTGATTATATTGATGCTGAAAAAGGCATTAACGTTTTTCGCAAAAACTATCTGCAAGTACCGCAAAATAAGCAGGTTGCAATTGACTATCCATATTATTTTATTGCACCAGTCAATACGGGTTTAGCTACTGAATTTGATCTAGATAACGATGGTGTAAAGGGGCATTACAAAGGCGACGCGCAGGGCTTTGGCTTCTTTGAAGGGCATTATGCGATGGCAGTACTGTCACGTTACCCAATTGATTTAGATAAAGCACGTACTTTACAAACATTCAAATATAAAGACATGCCAAATGCGCAAATGCCCATCGACCCTAAAACAGGTAAAAACTGGTATTCTGCTGAGGAATGGCAAGCAATCCACCTAAGCTCTAAATCATTTTGGGATTTACCGATTGATGTAAAAGGAAAAACGGTTCATCTACTAGCTTCACATCCAACACCGCCAGTTTTTGATGGTGATGAAGACCGTAACGGTAAGCGTAATCACGATGAAGTGCGCCTAATTGCTGATTACATCAATAATGCGAACTACATTTATGATGACAAAGGCCAAAAAGGGGGCTTAAAAGCGAAAAGCCGCTTTGTGATTGTTGGGGATTTAAATGCGGCACCTGAAGGTGGTAAAGCTCGTCCTGAAACAACTGACCAAATTTTGAAAAACCCTCTAGTGAATACTTCATTTACCCCTTCTAGCAAAGGGGCTAAACAGTCCTATAAAGAAGAATATGCAAAAAATTACACGGCCTATTGGCAAGCCCGTGCTGATTACGTACTCCCTTCTAATTACGGTATTGAGATCAATGACGGCGGGGTATTTTGGCCAGTAAAAAGCTCAGAATTATACCGTTTGATTAAAGATCGTAATGCCTCATCTGATCATCGTATGGTATGGCTTGATATTAGCTTGAAATAAGCTGTTATTAAACGGAAAAGTTTGGCTGTTTATCCTATAAAAATTGCTATTTCATCAGTGCTTCTGCTTAAATAAGGCGAATTATAATAACCCCGTAAGAAGCACTATGAAATTCAAAACCACTGCTAATAAAACGTTAGTGGCTCTCGCAGTCGCATCTAGCTTTATGCTAGCTGGTTGTCAATCAACCGCCTCAACACCTTCTGAAGAACAAGTAAACAATGTAGCCCCTGTTGTTGTTACCCCTGCTGACACAGGCTCAGCTGAAATCACGTTAGAGCAAGCAATGGCTCACCCTGATTGGTTAGGCCGTCAGCCAGAGCGTGCTTTCTGGAATGGTGATTCTAACAGCATTGTTTATGCACAAAAGCAACAGGGTAGTGAGTTACGTGATTTATATGTGCAAGCGGTTAATAGCCAATCTGCATCACAATTAACGTTAAACAAATTACACACCGTAGGTGCAAAAAACGCAGTTTACTCGGCTGATAAAAAGCAACAGGCTTATGCATTTGAAGGTAATATCTTTGTTAAAAACCTAAGCACTGGTCAAATTACACAAATTACACACGACAGCGCACAGCAATCAAAGCCGCAGTTTTTAACGGATGGCAGCCTTGCGTATCGCCAAGGTAATGCATTTTATAAAGTTGATTTGGCAACAGGTCGTCAAGTTGAGTTAGTTAACTTACACCTAGACGATGCACCTAAAGGTGTGCAAGAGCCAGACACGTATATTGCAAAAGAGCAGCACAAACTAATTGATTACATTGCGCTGACTCACAAAAACAAAAAAGATCGTGAAGCGCGTAAAGAGCAAATTAATGAGCAAAACGACAGTATTGCTAATTCACAGTTCTATTTAGGTAAAGATAAACGTTTGGCAGACGTGCAGCTTTCACCAAATGGTCAAGCTCTCGTTGCAGTTACCACTGAAAACCGCTCATGGCGCGATGAAGGCGATATCATGCCTAATTACATTGCCGATGATGCGCGCGTAAAAGCTGAAAAAGTACGTCGTCGCGTTGCGGATGAAAAACCAATCAGCTCAGATGTTATTTACATCGACCTTAAATCAGGCGAGCAAACAACCCTTGCATTCGATACCTTACCTGGTTTTGATGAAGACGTTCTTGCAGCTGTTAAGAAAGAAAACTTCGCTCGTGATGGCAAAACTTACAAGTCTGAAAAAGCGCCGCGTGCTATCAACCTAATGATGGATTGGGGTTGGGATCAAAGTGCAATCCAATGGAACACAGATGGTTCACACGTGGCTCTTATGCTTGAAGCATGGGACAACAAAGACCGTTGGTTAGCGACTGTTGATACACAAAACAACAAACTTGTTTCACAGCACCGTTTACATGACGATGCGTGGGTTAACTATGCATACAACGATTTTGGTTGGTTGAACAACTCTGATACGCTTTACTATCTATCTGAAGAGTCTGGTTACAGCCATATTTACAAAAAGCCACTTAACGGTAAAGCAACGCAGCTTACTAAAGGCCAATTTGTTGTTTCTAACTTAACGTTAACGGCTGATAACTCAGCAATTTACTACAAAGCTAACGTTGAGCACCCAGGTCTTTACGAAATCTATCGTGTAAACCCTGCAAACGGTGAGTCTGAGCAAATCACTAACCTTGATGGCATGACCGACTACCAGTTAAGTCCAGATGAAAGCAAACTATTGCTAACCCACTCTAAGATTATGTCGCCACCTGAGCTTTACGTTGCTGATGCAAAAGCAAATACCCAAGCAACTCAGTTAACGCACACGGTATCTGATGAGTTTTTAGCGAAGAAGTTAATTGCACCTAAGATTGTTGCTGTGCCTTCAAGCCACACTGATCAGCCAATTTACGCAAAAGTATATTACCCAGCTGATTATAAAGAAGGCGAGACAGGCAAAAACCGTAAAGCGGTTATCTTTAACCATGGTGCAGGTTACTTACAAAACTCACACATGGGTTGGTCTGGTTACTTCCGCGAGTTTATGTTCCACTCACTATTGGCTTCAGAAGGCTACGTAGTCATGGATATGGACTACCGTGCCTCTAAAGGTTATGGCCGTGATTGGCGTACAGCAATTTATCGACAAATGGGTACGCCAGAAATTCAAGATTTAGCAGACGGCGTAAGCTGGATGGCAGACAACGCTAACGTAGATACAAAAGCGGTAGGCACCTACGGTGGTTCATACGGTGGTTTCATGACATTCATGGCGCTATTTACACAACCTGATTTATTTCAAGCAGGTGCAGCGCTTCGTCCGGTAACTGATTGGGCTCACTACAATGGTCCTTACACGTCGAACATCTTAAATCACCCAGATGTTGACCCAATTGCGTATGAGAAGAGTTCACCAATTTATTTTGCGGAAGGTTTGAAAAATCGCTTATTAATCAACGCACCTATGGTTGATGACAACGTATTCTTCCAAGACTCTGTGCGCCTAGTACAACGTTTAATTGAGCTTGAAAAAGAAAACTTTGAAACAGCTATTTTCCCAGTTGAACCGCATGGCTTTGTACAGCCATCAAGCTGGTTAGATGAATACCGTCGTATTTATAAGTTGTTCAAAGAAACGCTTTAGTTTTTGGACTTATACAAAACAGCCACTTATTAGTGGCTGTTTTTATATGTAGACTTTAAAACATTTATAAATACTGGCAAAGCCAGTACTGTGCCACCAAGTGCACCAATAAGATGGGCATCTATAGCCACATTTGATGCAATTAATTGGCTTACTGAATCACTAGGGCCTGCAATTTGCTCCCAAATAACTTTCGCCCATGTGCCTACGAACAACAACCAGCCTGAAAAGAGGCCTGCTTGTACGTCTTTTATCGAGCCCCAAATTATTACACCATGCAGTAATGCACTAAGTCCCGTATAAATATAAATATCAGGGCAAAATAACCACACCCCTAATCCACACCAAAGTGCAAGAACAGCGATGTTAAAAGCGTATCTAAATGGTGATGTATGCTCAGCATGTAATGCCCATATTAAAAAAATACCAGCGCAATTTAAGAAAAGATGAGGCCAATTTGCATGAACGAATTGACTCGTGAAAATCCGCCAATATTCACCATTTGTAACTAACAACCGGTTAAATTCTAAATAATCATTAAGATTAAATGCCGCAAAAAAAGTGCTTAGTAAGATTAAACATAAAGGAGGAAGTACATATAGTGGTTTCAGGGGCAGGTTGATCATGTTATTTTTATGGCTTAGAGATTTTTTGCATATTGTGCACGTTTCACACCAAGATGCCAATTAAACAACCGGGATTTAGTTTTTATGTTTTTTAAAACCAAAGCACTTATCGTGCTCTCTTCTTCATTACTGTATTGTTCAACACTTTTAGCTGCACCGGCAAAAATTGAAACAAGAGAACCAGAAGCGGCAACGGGATTTGCTGATAAGCAGGTCGTTGAAGGCGATAAATATATGGTCGCAGCAGCCAATCCTTATGCTGTAAAAGCAGGGCAAAAAATGCTTGAGCTAGGCGGTACAGCAGTTGATGCGGCAATCGCCACTCAACTCGTTCTTACATTAGTTGAACCACAATCATCAGGCATAGGTGGTGGCACCTTTATGATGTACTTTGATAATAAGTCAAAGAGTTTAACAAGTTTTGATGGCCGTGAAACTGCGCCTAGTAATGCGGATGAAACGCTGTTTTTAGATGAGCACGGTAAAGCGGTAAAATGGATTGAAGCGGTGGTTGGTGGTCGCTCAGTGGGTGTTCCGGGTATTTTACATGCCTTTGCATCAGCTCATAAGCGCTACGGCAAGCTTTCTTGGCAAACGCTATTTCAACCTGCAATTGCGCTTGCAGAACAAGGATTTGTTGTGTCACCTCGCCTGCACAAGTTACTAGCTAAAGAACTAAACCCTGGTGTTACAAAGTTGCCCGTTATTCGTGATTACTTTTTTCCAGACGGAAAGCCGCTCGCTATTGGCACTGTTAAGAAAAACCCTGAGCTTGCAGCACTTTATAAAGAAATAGCAAAACGCGGTATTGATGCTTTTTACAAAGGCGAAAATGCACAACAACTTGTTCATGCAGTGCAAAATTCAATTGTAGCGCCAGGCACACTTCGCGTAGAGGATTTAGCAAGCTATCAAAGCAAAGAACGTGCACCTGTGTGTGTTGATTATCATCAATATGAAGTGTGTTCAATGGCTCCACCAAGCAGTGGGGGAGTTGCTGTGTTACAAATTCTAGCCTTGCTTGAGCACAAAGAAATGGCAAAGCTTGAACCTAACTCAGTACAAGCGCTTCATTATTTTACTCAAGCATCGCGTTTAGCTTTTGCCGACAGAAATGTATACATGGGTGACCCTGATTTTATGGCAATCCCTACCGAAGGCTTGTTAAACAAAGAGTACATTACCAGTCGCGCTAAACTTATTTCAGAGAAAGATGTTCATGCCGAAGCAGGCACGCCACCTAACTCACTTGCTTATGCACAAGATGATGCGTATGAATTGCCATCAACGAGTCATGTATCTATTGTTGACAGTGAAGGCAATGCAGTTTCGATGACCAGTTCAATTGAGATGGCGTTTGGTTCAACAGTTATGGTAAATGGGTATATTTTAAATAATCAACTGACTGATTTTGCTTTATCGCCAACAAAAGATGGTAAACCTTTAGCAAATCGTGTTGAAGCAGGTAAACGCCCGCGTAGCTCAATGTCGCCAGTCATGGTGTTTAACAAAGACGGTAGCTTGCGCTTAGTGGTTGGTTCACCCGGTGGTAGTCGTATCATTGATTATGTAGCGCAAGTGGTTATTGGTGTTCTCGATTGGAATTTAGACGCGCAAGAGGCGATCAACTTACCACGCATTACAAACCGAAATAATTATACCAGCCTTGAAAAAGGCACCGAGCTTGCAAATCATAAAGCTGAATTTGTTAACCGTGGACACAATGTTCGCATCTTAGATTTAAACTCTGGTTTACATGCTGTTGAACTAAAAGAGGGTAAGCTTTACGGCGCTGCTGATCCGCGTCGTGAAGGTATTGCTTTAAGTGATAAAAGCCATTAAAAACGTGCTCAGCAGCCTTAAAGCTGCTGAGTTTTCATGTATACTAAAGAGTATGCAGTTTAGAGCATAAAATTCATTTTCTTCAATGGTCTGACAAGGTGGATTGTCATTGCAATTTCACCTTCAACAGTAATAATGTCAGGTCATAATTATGACGCATCAAAGCTTGGAAATATGACTACAAATACCGATCCAAATTATCTATATATTCCTTATTCAGGCCCTGGCCTTATTGAAACGCCGCTATTAAACAAAGGCAGCGCTTTTTCACAAAAAGAAAGAGAAAGTTTCAACCTAGCTGGCTTATTACCTCCTCGTTACGAGACTATCGAAGAGCAGGTTGAGCGTTGTTATCAGCAATATTCAAGCTTTAGCGACAACCTAAATAAGCACATTTACTTACGCGCAATTCAAGATAACAACGAAACCTTATACTACCGCTTAGTGCGTGATCATCTTGAAGAAATGATGCCTATCATTTACACACCAACAGTAGGTGATGCGTGCGAAAAATTCTCGGATATTTACCGCAGTGCCCGTGGTTTATTTATTTCGTATGAAGATCGTTTTCAAATTGATGATATCTTACGTAATGCTACAAAAGGTAAAGTTAAAGTTATCGTTGTAACGGACGGTGAGCGTATTCTTGGTTTAGGTGACCAAGGTATTGGTGGCATGGGTATTCCAATCGGTAAATTATCACTTTACACAGCGTGTGGTGGTATCAGCCCTGCTTATACATTACCTGTAATGCTTGATGTTGGTACGAATAACGAAAAACTGCTAAATGACCCAATGTACATGGGCGCACGTCATAAGCGTATCTCACAAGACGAGTATGATGAATTCTTAGAATTATTTATTAAAGCTGTTAAACGTCGCTGGCCTAGTGTGCTGTTGCAGTTTGAAGATTTTGCACAACCGAACGCAATGCCTTTACTGAAACGTTACCGTAACGACATTTGTAGCTTTAATGATGATATCCAAGGAACAGCAGCTGTGACTGTAGGTTCATTACTTGCTGCATGTCGTGTAAAAGGTGCAAAGCTTTCTGAGCAAAAAGTAGTGTTTGTTGGCGCAGGTTCTGCGGGTTGTGGTATCGCTGAGCAAATTATCAGTACTATGGTTGCTGAAGGCATTAGCGATGAGCAAGCTCGTTCTCAAATCTTCATGGTTGACCGTTTTGGTCTTCTTACTGAAGGTATGGAAGGTTTACGTGATTTCCAAGATGCACTAGCTCAACCAAAAGCACATTTAAGCGAGTGGACTTACAGTGGTGAGTACGCATCACTCCTTGATGTAATGCACTGTGCACAACCAGACATCTTAATCGGTGTATCTGGTCAACCTGGACTATTTACAGAGCAAGTTATCCGCGCAATGCATGCATCTTGTGCACAGCCAATTATTTTCCCATTGAGTAATCCTTCGAAGCAAGTTGAAGCACTTCCTGCAGATGTAATCGAGTGGACAGACGGCCAAGCAATTGTTGCTTCAGGTAGCCCATTTGATCCTGTTAATTACAATGGCCAAGTATTTCCAATTCCTCAATGTAACAACAGCTACATCTTCCCAGGTATTGGCTTAGGCGTTATTGCAGCTAAAGCAACCCGTATTACAGATGCAATGTTAATTGTCTCGAGTGAAACGTTAGCAGAGTCTTCGCCTCGCGCTAATACCGGTAAGGGAAGTTTGTTACCTGCCTTAACTGAGATTCAGGCTTTAAGTAAACGTATTGCGTTTGCTGTCGCTAAAAAAGCGATGGAAGAGGGCGTTGCATTAGAATTAAGTGATGAAGCTCTATGGGCTGCAATCGAAAAGAATTACTGGTTACCTGAATACCGTAACTACAAACGTCGTAGTATTTAATTCTTTATTTCTATTTAGAAAAAACAGGCTTTTTAGCCTGTTTTTTTATCGTTATTAAAAAATTTGCGCAATCGCCTTGTTCATATTGAATTAACCCTTTAAGGTGATAATGAACGGAGTTTAAGTTAAGGAACATGAATTATGCGTAAGTTCGTTTTTGCCACAATTGCCAGTGCAATCAGTTTAAATGTATTTGCTCAATCAGCACCTGATTCACCTCATATCTACATTCAAGGCCAAGCAACCGTTACCGCTATTCCTGATAACGTCAAGCTGACAGTGGCTATCGTCGAAGTTGATAAAGACCTAATAGCAGCAAAAAATAAAGCTGACACCACTATGGCTAAAGCGATAAAGTTAGCCAAAAGCCAAGGTGTAGATGAAAAAGGTATTTATGCTTCTAATATCTCGATTGATAGACAAACCGAATACAACAGAGAAACAGGCAAACAAAATTTTGTAGGTTACCGTGTAACGCGAAGCTTATCTCTGACCCTAGAAGACTTAAAAAAATACCCAATATTATTACAGCAACTTGTTGATTCAGGTATTAATGAAATAAATCAAACTCAATTTGTTTCTAGCCGCTATGATGAGCTGCACAAACAAGCACAAAAGCTCGCGATAAAAGATGCCAAAGCAGCAGCAAAAGAGCTTGCAAGTGATTATGGTGTAGAGCTAAAAGGTTTATATACGGCTTCGAATAGTCCTCTAAAGACCGATGTACAACCGTATATGCGTGCTGAAAAAATGATGGTTGCCGCAGATGCATCAGGTAACTACGTGCCTGATGCCTATCAAAGTGGTGAAATCACCATCACGGCCAGTAGTTACGCTGTTTACCTTATCGAAAATTAATCTTCTGAATTGGTGGTAAATTTTGCCACCAATTTTTCCCCTTTGTCTTCAGATATTCTCGCAATTGCTTTTAACATGTTGGTAATTTGCTTTCTGTCGTAATCATTACTTGTATTACGGTCTATATCCTCTACTATCGCTTCTAAATAAATGAACAGGCTCTCTGTGGCTTCACTGTTTTCAGAGGATCTGAATAGAATATTTTTAAACGCTTCGAGTACATTAACCATTACATAAGCATCACCCTTGGCGTAATTGCGTATAGGGGTAAAGTTATCGTGCAATAGCTCGTCAAAAGATGTTTCGTGCAGATATAAATACGGCTTATCACCCTCAGCATGCTTCAGCGAGTAGTTCACATCGCTAATATTGAGCCTTTTAATGAGTAGAATACTCAACATATCGATCGCTTTTACTGCCGTACCAGGATCATTAATGCCTGGGCTCATTGCTTTTACTGCGATTTCAGAAATTTGCGTCATACCATAGCGGTAATGGTCACGAATGTATTCTTCGATATAAAAAATAAAACAAGCAAGCAGCTCTTCTACAAGTTCAGGTTTATCTGATAAATCCGTATCACACTTTAAAAAGGGATAACCTTTAACCGTAAAAAAACCTTGTTTAACCGAGATATAAATTCTGATGTTATGTTTCTTACACAAAGCACATAATTTATCACTGTGTGCACCTTTAAAGTAACCTTCTGTTTTACTTTTAATGCTATGCCAATCATCAAAGCGAGGAAAGTCGTTAACAGGGTTCTCCTCCTGCATTGAAATAATACTCTTTAGCTCCGCTTTGGTATTCTTGAATAAATCGTTGAGAACATTATCCACTTGAATTGCTTTAGAAATTGAGTGAATAAAGTAAACAAAAAAGCCCAATGAAATAAGGCCAAAAATTAATGAAAACAAGATGCCCAGAGAAGGGATCCCCGTATCTCCATCCCCAATAGTACGGATATTAATAAGCATAATAATGGTGTAAATAATGCTACCTAAATAAAAACCCAGTACAAGTTGATGTGATTTACGAGTAATGAGGCCAGGAAGTACTCTGGGAGACAGGCTGGCACTGGCACTATTTAATACAACCATTACCATCGAAAAGCTAAACACAGTGAGTGAAATAATACTGCCTGCTAGTGTGCTTAAGATGGTTCTGGCGTTTTCTTCACTGTCGACCAGTAACACACCAATGAGCTCTTTAAATTCCATCGATAAAGACGAATACTCAATTGCCGTTGTCACTAAAGCAAAAACTAAAAACATCACCGAGAGCATAGATGGGTAAAACCCTATACTGCTTATCATTTCTCGGTAGTTATCAGCTAATTTTCTTGGCGTAAACATGCACTTCCTTAAGAACAGTTAGACTTTCGATATGATCAAGTCATAATAGTTGAGAATATACAAACAGCCTAGCAATAAACTTGGCTAAGCGTCTAATGTTAAATAAAAATTTGGAAAAAATGTGATTGTTTCAATATTTGCAGCCGTTTTGGCAATAATGTACATCCAGTTAAGTTTTAGGGTAATTAACCTACGCAAAAAAAAGAAAATCTCGTTGGGAGACGGCGGAGACAGCACATTAAATGCTGCAATTCGCACCCATGGAAATTTTATCGAATACGTGCCTTTTTCGTTGATTCTGCTATTTTTAGTAGAGTATCAAGGTCTTTCAAGCCATTACTGCTATGTTTTAGGTTTAATGTTAGTCGTCGGACGCATTTGCCACAGTTACGCACTAGCAGAAAATCAATTGAAATTCCGTGTTATTGGAATGGGGCTTACCTTTTTAACTATGATACTAAGCGCAGTTTTATTATTAATCACGCGAGTTATTTAGCTTATGCAAACCTCTGTTTTTACACTTGCCTTTCTTTTATGTTGTCAAAGCGCGCTTGCAAGTGTAGAAATGGACAACTCAACATCAAGCATAACTTCAGATAATCAAACGCTCCGTGTGGTGTACCCTAAGACCATGCCAAATTTAGATGAAGAGGTGCTTTATCCGCTCATTTTACTTCGCTCTGCTTTAGAACATAGTGGTGTAAAGTTCATACTAACTCCTTCTAAACACCTTCTAGGCCAAAGCCGTGTACTAAGACAAATAGAAGTTGGTGGAGAGATCAACGTCAACTGGACCATGACAACGATTGAGCGAGAGCAACGATTATTCCCATTAAGAGTGCCTTTGTTCAAAGGTTTATATGGATGGCGTTTACTTTTAACAACCCAATCGCAATTAAAGCAGCTAGAGCAACTGCACACGTTAGATGATTTAAAGACGGTTTACTTCGTTCAAGGGCAAGACTGGCCCGATACAAAAATACTTCGAGACAACGGACTCGTTGTATTTACCTCTTTAGATTATACGTCACTTTTTAACATGCTAAATAAAGGGCGAGGGCAGTTGTTTCCTCGTTCAATTCTGGAAGTTGATATAGAAAAAGCAATATTTGAAAATGACATGGAACTTGAAGTGTTACCACAACTCATGCTGAAATACCCAAGCCCAATATATTTCTTTTTTAATAAGAACAACACTAAAATTGCTGATGCAGTCACTAAGGGTATTAATATCATGCGTGAAAATGGCGAATTTGATCGCCTTTTTTATAAATATAATGGCGCAGCAATCAATAATGCCAGCATACACACTAAGACTATTATAGAATTAGAAAATAAAGATTTACCTCCATTAACCCCTGTAAGCGATGCTTCTTTGTGGTTAACCATACAGACTGTGAATGAAAAATAAGATATTTATAATCGGTTTGCCGCGCACAGGCACAACCAGCATATGCCATAGCTTTTTAGAGCTAGGATATAAAACAGCACACACGGCTTATACTCAACAATCAATCCACAACGCAGAAGTTATTGCCGATACCCCAGTGTTCAATGAATATAAACTACTCGACAAGCACTTCGATAATTGTAGATTTATTAATTTAGAGCGCGAGCTAACTAAATGGCTACCATCTATAAGGCAACTGCTTACACGCATGCACACCAACTTAATGCGAGAAGATGGTGGCTTTAATACTCACCTTAAACGTTGTTACTTAGATACTTTTGGCTGTTTTAATTTATCCGATATTGAATCTGACGAATACCTAACCCAGTGTTATAACCGCCACCAAAATCAAGTTTCTGAGTATTTTAGAGGGCGAGAGCACCAGCTCTTGTCATTGAGTGTTGCTGATAAGAAAAGTCCTAAACTACTTCAAAACTTTCTTCAAACAGAGCAAACTATCACCTTTAAACCACTGAATATAGCGGGCAAAGTAACAGCTTGGAATGACATAAAACACCCTAACAAAGTGGCCTCTACACGAAATGGAAAAATAGATAAGTCACTGGGTTACAATCACAAGATTTTATAACGTAAATGCGCTAAAATCGCCGCCATTATTAGTTAAGTTGTTCGCTATTATGTTTGAATTAAAATATCACACGCCATTTGAATGGACTGAAGGTGTTCTTGCAGACTTTGATACCTTCTTGCAAGACCATGCCGCAGCTGAAAAAAAAGCTTCGGGTATGGCTATGTCAATGCTATCTCATTATCCAGATCGTCGTAAGCTGGTTAAAGCTATGACTGATTTGGCTTTAGAAGAGATGATTCATTTTAAACAAGTACTCAAGCTTTTAATGGAACGTGATGTTTCATTAGGTAATGATCAAAAAGATCCTTATATTAAGAATATTCGTGCATTATTCAGAAATGGCCGTGATGAGTTTTTAATGGACCGATTATTAGTCGCTGGTGTTATTGAAGCGCGAGGTCATGAACGTTTCTCTTTAGTTGCCGAGGCACTTCCTGCTGGTAAAGAAAAAGATTTTTATGTAGCTATCGCCAAGTCTGAAGAAAAACATAAAAACTTATTTGTTGAACTTGCATATGAATACTTTGACAAAACAGAAGTGGATACAAGATTAGAAGAGATCCTCGTTGCCGAAGCTGAAATATGTAAGAAGATTCCGTTTACAGCTGCACTTCATTAAAAATTCATAACGTATCATTCGGTAACCCTTGATACGTTAAACAACTTTTAAAAACAACAATTAAGTGTTTAGAGAATGCTCAAATCAAGACAAATTAATGAAATAAACAGTTAGTATTCATCTTTCTGTCCTATAGTTAAAAGGAACTAACTTTAAGGACAGAAGCATGAAATGGATGATGACTTTCACCACGCTATCATTAATAGGAATAGTAGTTGCTGGTAACACAATTTACTTCGAGGTTGAGCACTTTCGTTCAAATGATACGCCTCGCGAAATAACGCCTAGTATGTATCGCTCACTTATGTGGCATAGTGGTATCTACAATAATGAAGAGTTTTTGCAAGTCGCTAAAAGCTGTTTTAGTGACGGTAAAATCGATACACGAGAATATGCAAAACTGACAAATCTAGCAAAAGAAATCAGTGGGCCAGTTATCTATTTACAAGAAACAAATGAGCAACTTTGGCATGCTCGTCAACAATACAAACAATACCTTGAAGAAAATACAGCCACCAGACTTGCCACTTTAAACTAAATGGAACTGTACTGATTAATTAAACGTTCAAGTTCCACAATAGTTGGCTTTCCGCCTAGATAGTTGGTATCTATATGGTAAGTGTTGCCAAGCCAATAGGGGGTTTGAGTCGTGTTATGGCCATGAATTGAAAAACTAATACTGGGATTATCTTCGACTATCCTCTGCTTTACTATTGTTCGTTCCCACAAAAGAGCGGAGACCGCAAGTTGTTTATCATTAGCAGGAACTAACCAATTCCAATTATGCGATACTGTGTGCGATAAACCAATTTTAGCCCCTCGATAATCCAATAAATATGAAAGAGGGCGATTGCGTAAGTAATTGCAAACAAATTCAAGTTCTTCATCACTCGTATCTATATGCCAGCGACCACCATTTTTAACCCATAACGAAAAGTAATCTTTATCGTGTGTAAGCAAAGATTCTAGCAACATATGTTCGTGATTACCCAGCGACATGTAAACCCCCAACTCTATAAAACGTTTGATGAGTTTTACACTATCAGCACCTCTATCTATAACGTCACCAAGCGAAAACAGCACATCGTGATTTTTATCAAAATTAACAGATTCAAGCGCTTGCTCAAATTTAGCCAAGTCAGCGTCTAAATCGCCAATGACAAATACACGCTTATTAGCATCAAAATGAACTTTAACTTGTATTGGGTTTTGTAAGTGAGCGTCACAATTCACTAAATTCAAAATAGACTCCTTTAATTAGTCAATGAGTTAAGGGTAACATAACTCGTTGCTATTTAATCACTGGCTGGTTATCATTTAACCTCACCTTTAGGAGTAGATGCCAACATGAACAACTAAACCTGTTATCCAATTAATTTCATTCTATCTTTTTGGACCAGCAGGGTTAGTAGGCGTTGCTCACTATCACTTTACATTATGTTACTTCTTGCGTGATCAACCGCTTATACCAATTCGCTTAATTAAATATATTATTGTGAATTGGTATCACTGCCCCTGTAATACAGGAGGCACTATGCCACACCTTCAAGCTTTTAATTTATGTTATCAACATGGCAATGGCGATGTTGTTTTTAACAAACTCTCATTTTCACTCACTGCTAAAGTCACCGCGTTAGTCGGTAGAAATGGCTGTGGTAAATCAATATTAGCGTCGATACTTGCTAAGCAAAGAGAACCTAACTCTGGCACGGTTGTTTGTAATTCAACCCTCGGTTTTTACTGGCAAATGGACGATGTAAAGCAAGCGGATGACCAAACAATCGCAGAGGCTATTGGGCTAGAGCACATCTTTAATGCTCATGATGCGATAAGCCAGGGGCAAGTTACAGAGCAAAATCTAACTTTGCTCGAGAGGAATTGGGACTTAGCAGAGCGCTTTAACGCAGAGCTTTTAAGGCTCGATGTTAAAAACAAAGGCCACAACTCATTAAGTAAACATTTAAGCGGTGGCCAGCTTAGCCAATTAAAGCTTTGGGCACTATTTACCTGCATTAAGCCCGATATTTTAATACTGGATGAGCCATCAAACCACTTAGATGCAAAAGGCAAAAGCGGGCTTATAAAGCAAATAAATAACTTTAAAGGGCAGATATTACTGATAAGTCATGACCGAGAACTGTTAGAAGAAGCGCATGAAGTTTGGGAGCTAACATCCCTTGGTTTAACACAATATGGCACGTGTTTTTCAGAATACCATAGTCAAAAGCAGCAGCAAGTTGCTGCCCTTGAAAACAAGTTAAACCACATTGTTAAACAGCAAACTAAACTTAAAGCAGCAGAGCAATTACAAAAGCAAAAAGCACAAAAGCGAGCAAACCAAGGTGCAAAACTTAGAAAGTCTGGCAGCCAGCCCAAAGTGTTGATAGATACTAAAAAAGATAAAGCCAGCGCTCATTTATCATCACAAAGTAAAAACACCTCTAAACGAGAAGGCATGCTGACTAGTAATAAACAAGAGCTTTCTAGCCAGCTTGAACAAGCTAAAGCGCAGCAATTTTATTTAGCACAATCAAATAAAGCTAAGCATCATAAAGTACTTAGCCTGGAGGACGTTGTATTATCACACGGCACACAAAAGCCGCTGAATTTTCAGGTGTTCTGTGATGATAAAATTCATTTAGCGGGCGCAAATGGCACTGGTAAATCAACCTTACTTAAAACTCTGACATACGACATACCAGTAAAAGCAGGGCAGTTACATTGCAATCAAGCACTCTATTATTTAGACCAATATTTCACATTAATAAACAACCAACTAACCCTGCTTGAAAACATCATGGCTCACTGTAAAAACCTAGATGAGAGCACAGTACGTACTTTACTTGCCAGTATGGGCTTTAGAAAAGACGCGGTTTTCAAACACGCCGCATTTTTAAGTGGCGGCGAAAAAATGAAGCTCGCCATGTGTATCGTCAGTAATATTGAAAGCACTGCATTTTTGTTATTAGATGAACCGGATAATCATCTCGACCTTGAATCTAAACGGCTCTTGGCTCAGTCATTACAAGGTTTTAAAGGTGGTTTTATACTCGTAAGCCATGATAAATACTTTGTAGAAAGCATCGGCTGCAGTAGGCAAATTGTGTTATAAGCTCGATGTGTAAAATTCCCATCGTTATTCATCGAATAACGACTCAGCCCCAATCAACAGGATTAGCCGTGGCAAAACATCTTCCATTACACCATTTTCAGCAGTGGTAATTTTTTTCGTGCTGCGGTCTTTCCACGAAAGTGTGTGGATCAAACTTGAAGTTACAACACTTACTCGGCCAGTTGCCAAAGCACTTGCAGAAGTGCAATTTATCGTTAATGGCAGTCATTACATTAAAAGCCCAAACAGTGAGTTTTATTTAAACTCTGATAAGCTAGACAGTAATTACAAGGTCATTGATAAGGTTTGGTTAAAAGCCATATACCTAAAACACGATGATAACGGCGATTTAATAGAGGAAATTTTCGACCCATATTTACGGCTTAAACCTAAGTATTACCCGCTTTTAAATGGCTTAGTCGATGCTCCAACAGTTAACTCACTAAAATAAACAAGGCTCATTATGTACCACAAGCGAAGAACTATCGTTAAAAAGCCTGTCATGCAGGATGAATATAAAAACGCTTTTGAAAATGGAAAACTAAAAAAAGGCTTTCGGTATATCAAAGGTGGAGACATCGTTACCCCAGATGGAACAACAATAAAAAAGGCCGCTTAATCGCGGCCTTTTTTGGGAAATTTTAAGAGTTGGGTGTAATCAATAAATAGATTTAAATTTCATCTAACAGTCGGTTGTGAGCGAGCAGGGGAGCCCGGTCAAACACTTTTTTGGACAAAAGTTTGTCAGTGTATTTGCTAAATTAGCAATTTATGAACAACAACAGGTATAGCAAAGCCTTCAAACTCAATGTCTAGTTTTGATGGTGTAGATCAAGTCCATAGTTTTTGTTAGTTACGAGGTTGGTTTCAATGTAATATGCTACATATATGTTGTCTGGTTAATAAGGTGAGTTTATGCAAGAACCTAAGATTTTTATCTCATATAGTTGGTCTAGTAGTCATCATCAAGAAATGGTCAAGTATTGGGCTGATAGATTGATTGCTGATGGTATAGACGTAATCTTAGATATCTATGACTTGAATGAAGGTGATAACAAATACGCGTTCATGGAAAGCATGGTAACGGACAACAGCGTAACTCATGTGCTAGTTGTATGCGACTCTAAATATACTGAGAAGGCAAATGCTAAAGTTGCTGGCGTTGGTACAGAGTCACAGATTATTTCTAGCGAAGTCTATAAAAAAGTACAGCAAAGTAAATTTATACCTATTCTGTGTGAGTTCGATGATGACGGAGAGCCGATAGTCCCTGTATTCATGGACTCTAGAATAGGGATTAACTTTTCCACTCCGGAGCTAGTTAATGAGAACTGGGAACAATTGGTACGACTTCTTTATGGGAAGCCTGCACACGTAAAACCTAAAAAAGGTAAAGCTCCTACATACATCACCAGCGACAAGTCACTTCCTACCAGCCCAATTGCTGCTAAATTCGAGTCCTTCAAGCAAGCCTTGGTTCAGGACAAGAAGGGATTATCAATGTTCAGGCAAGACTTCATTGATTCTTGTATGGTGTATGCTGATGCACTAAGAGTTCGGGAACAACCTGAGCTAAAAGACCTACCTCAGAAAATTCTAGATGATTGCGGAAAACTCAAGCCTGTAAGGAATTACCTATGTGATTGGATTCTTCTTGAAGGCAAAATAACTCAGCCAGAAGAGATGACTGATTTTGTTATCACCACACTAGAGAGTGTGCGAGGGTTAGCATCCCGACCAAGGGAGTTGAACGTATGGAATGTTGCATGGTTTCAGGCTCACAAATTTTTTGCTTACGAAACTTTTTTATATGCTGTCGCGGCCCTCATAAAGATTGGTGCTTACAAAGTTCTTCATGAAGTATTGACCAGCAACTATATCATTCCTGAGGTTGACCGATACGGCGATGTCTCTTTCGAACCATTCGATACTTTTTATGGAAGTTGTGATGTTCTTCAATCAGCCCTTGCTCCTGAACAGAAAAACTTAATTTCCCCAGAAGCCGAGTTAGTGAACAGGCAAGCAGATAGACAAGATTTACCTTTTGATGATATCAAACAAGCAGACCTCCTGATTTTGCTGATGTCTTTCATACAAAGTACCAGATGGTATCCCAGAACGCTCTTGTACTCAGGCTATAGAGCTGGTTATGAACTATTCCTTAGAGCTGAGCAGCACAAATATTTCACACGGTTAAGTGAAATTACAGGAGGTCAAACAGCTGATGAACTCCGATATATTGTTAATACTGCATATGAAGCTCACCAAGTTAATCAATGGACTGATTTTTGGAGAAGTACAAACTTTAAAGAACAAATGAATATGAACAAATGGGATACCATTAAATAAAAGAAAGGGACTAACAAGCTCCTTTCTTTTCGTTGTTAAATTCAGGTCTTGCTTTTTTCTCATGCAAAAGCTCAGATATAGCGAAATCAAACCAGAATACTATGATTGAATATTTGATCTAACAAGGTAAGGGGCAAAGAAGAGTTAAAGCCAAACGTCCAAAATAGCACAATAGAAAAACCGCGCTATCAAAAGCGCGGCAAGGCCTAAGCAGTTTTTTTGTTACCGTATTTTAAAACAATATCCTTGAGGGCTAGTTGATCGCCCATTTTAATTAAGTCATTACCAATTGTTTTGAGGAGGCGTCCACAAATATCCATCCCGACATATGAAAAAACCATCCCAAGACCTATGAAACGTAAAACTCCCGTTAATACGTGATTCAAGCATTGCAATCGCACGTGGAAAAGGGTTGTTTGTTGAAATCCAGCGTTCAAGTGTGCGTTCAGACTTAATTAACAAAAAATCCATAGCTGCGCGGCGATCAAGTTTGCCGAAATTCATAAATCCAGCTCTAAATAGCAGTTGTTTAAAATCAGTCATTTCCATTTAAATCCATTGACGTTGTTATGTTGTTGCGTCTGCGCGGAGGAATGTTTGATGATTTTTTTAGATTGATAATTGTATTTTCAATTAGTTTTATAGATTGATAGCCAAAAACAGAAAACTTATAAAAACGGAGTGTAGGATACAGATTTAAAACGAACGAGGAAACACCGACAATATGACACAAAATAGAGTATTTAACATAATATAAATTATAGGCTATGACGTATCCGCTTAAGCGGCCCTTGAACTTGGGTGATAGATGCCGTAATTAGCAATAACCCTGCTACACATGCAGCGCTAATCTTTTTTGCAACTTCTGTCCATGCTTCTGCTTCTTCCTTAGTTTTGGACTTCTCTTTAGCCAGTTCTATCAAAGCTGGTTTAAAGTCGATTCCCATTTCTTTACACATAAAAATACATTGATTAGCTGTTAGGTGTCTTTTTGATTTTTTAATATCACTAAGACTTCCTTTAGTCATAGATTCTAGATCTGATACAACTTGCTTATCTTGCGTGTAGCCTTTGTATTCTTTGTATTTTTCTATTAGTTCGTAGCTGAAATTCATATTTCCTCCATAGCCTTAAAACATTTTAGTCCACTTCTTTGTGAATTAATAACTTGACAGTTCGCAATATTATGAACTAGAGTTCACGAAAGTTCACCTTTATGTGAACTGCAATATCAATACAATGTCCAATACTGAATAGTATCGGACTTTAACAAGGAATATGGTTTTGAAATTCTATCTCCAATACATTGCTGGCATGGATGAATACGCACTCGGTTTTAACAAAATCGAGCACCCGCTTATGTATTCGTCACGCGCTGAAGCAATGGCTTTTTGCATTGATTATGCAAGTGGAGAACCTTTCGAAATCATCGACGTTGATGATTCAAACTGGCAAGAACTGTTCGACTCTGGAGCATTTGACTATGACCCAGACTTCTAACCAGTTAACCAAAATCGACTACTTAACCGTTGTTTTTTGCCCTGACGAAATCGCCCGTCTTCGCTTTGACGCCAAAATTGCATTTGGTAAAGGTGACTTTGGCTCCTACAAAGAAGCCTATAACGCCATGCTTTGTGCTGAATTATTCGACCAACACGCCACTGACGATTTAGAAGTTGATGTTAACGAAGCCGTTGTTTATGACTCTGATTACTACTATGACCAGCTGTTTGAGAACAACCCGCGTTACAAAATCTACGGCTCTGTTGATGCTATCCCAAGTGAAGAACGGGCGCACTTTTTTAAGAATGTGGTACGTAAAACAAAACGTTATAAAACACTTAACTCATTGATTGAAGGTGACATAACTAAGTTTATGCACCTTCTAAACACCGAAGTTGCGACCGCTGCTGACCGCCTAACATCAGATGATTTAAGCTGGTCTTATCGCCATAACTCAGGCGGTATGTATACCTATGAAAAATCAGCCACCCTTTACCGTCATGATGTGAACTCAGGCGTGGTTGCTTGGGGTGCGAACAATGGCGGCGTGATGGTGTCATTTTCGGGTGCCGGTTGTGCGGGTTTGGATATACCGAAACTTCACGCCATGTTAAAGAAAATGCCAAACGTCAAAATCACCCGTTTAGATATTGCCTATGATGACTATGACGGCGAAAAATCTGTTCTAAATTACTTCCAAAACTTAGAAGAAGGCGGCTTTTGTAAAACCAATCAAGCGCCCTCTTTCTCATGGATACAAACGGGCGAATTGCAAAAATTATCTAATGAGCAACAAGCTGAGTTTAAGAAAAAACACGGTTGGCAAAAGCGTTATGACTGCGTGGCCAATGGCGGTAATACCCTGTATGTAGGAAGTCGCAAAAATGGAAAAATGGCGCGTATTTATGAAAAAGGCAAGCAAATGCAAAGTGAAACTCAACCTAATTGGGTTCGCGCTGAGCTTGAGCTTAGGAGTATTGACCGAGTCATATCACTGGACGCTTTACTTAATACTGACGCTGTTTTTGCTGCCGCCTATCCTGCTTTTGAATTTGTTACTGGCAAGCGTTTTGAAATAAAAACAACAACACGTAAACCCAAAGTAGGCGGAATTTTTGTTGCTGAAAGATTAGAGCGTTATTGTGCCCAGTCTTACGGCAAGTACCTCAATTTCTTACGTCATGTAAAACAACTACCTGACAACGAAATCATTAATCAATTAACAAAAGGCCTTAATCCGTGGGATATCCCCGACTCTATTAATCAGGCCTGTATATCACCACCCAATCAAATGGAGTTAGCCCAATGAAAGTAACCTTATTATCTGCCGCAAATGGTAAAGGCATTTCACAAAAAACAGGTGCACCAAAGCACTATGCGTTCTCGTCTATCAGCTACTTAGTACCTGAAAAGGACTTTATCCAAGGTGACCACCAAATCCAGAAATGCGGCTTTGAACCTAAGTCATTAAATATCCTTGATGAACAATCTTTGTATCAAAAGTTTAAAAACATCTTAGACCAACACGGTATTTGTGAGGTTGATTTAACGCTACAACCTGACCCTGAGAATATGTCGCGTAACGTGGTATCTGATGTGAAATATGCAGGCTAACCATGAGTGACAACAAATACATCGCTATTTGTCCCGTCGCGCCTGTAGAGAAACAGTTTCCAGTGGAATTGGAAGTTGTGGCAACACCCCTTCCCGTTCCGCTTGATTGGGACACCTTCAAAAGTGAAGTTGCTCCGTCAATCATCGTCGTTCTTCTTACTGCTTATGGTTGGAAGAAATTAAACAAAATGGTTTGGAATAGATAAGGAACTTAACCATGAAAAACATTTTAAAAAGTAAACTCGCTAAAGCTGGATTAGTCGTAACCTCTGCATTTGCCGCTGGTGCTGCTCATGCTGAAGCGGCTGCCGAAGTAACTGCTGCAACAACCAGCTTTCAAACGTTCTTTACCGATAACGCCAATTTAATTGGTGGCGTTATGCTGCTTTGTGCCTTTGTTGCTATTGGTTGGAAGTGGATTAAAGGTATGTCATTTAGCTAATGTTCATCACATTAGACACGGTGCTAATCGTCTCAGGACTTTTAGCACTTTATATCCTTTTCGATGATTAAAACTAAGGCGCAATGATGCGAATACTAATATTTATATTGGCGCTAATGAGCGCCTTTTTTGTTTCTGCCAGTGAGCCAGATTTAGACACGCTAGTCCCTGCAAAACTAGATACTGTTCCTTGCTCTGGTTATTATCGCGCGGGTACATCTTACGATGGTACAACAAAGGTTTGTGGTCCAACAAAATCAGAAAATGATTTAGCGTCATGTGAATTAGCCGTTTCCCAAGTACCACAAAGAGAGGTTCGCGGGGGTTATTACACTACATATTATAAGGATACTTTTTGTAGGTTAGAAAACGGTAGAGTTGAGGGTTATCAAAATAGACTAACTGTTTTTGATGACCCCTCTACGCCTGACTCTGAATCTGAATCCAAACTCAATCTCTATGCTGCAAATATTGGTGGCGAAGAAACTTATTTTTGCCCTCCTGATAACTATCCAGAGCACACAATTAGAGTTGATAATCAATGCGCAAAAGAGCTTGTTGCCAAAGATTGCCCTGCGGGTTATCACTCTAAAAAAGTATCTCAACAACTTGGTTCAACTGAGTGCGTACCAAAACAATGCCCTCCTGCGGGTTCAGGTGAAAACCTATCATCAACACCGATGACGGGCGGTGTTCCGTTTAATGGCGGCGGCATGTATTGCAATGATGGGTGTGCTTTTACCGTTAACGCTTCTCAAATATCCTCATCTAAATATGCGGTCGGTACCAGTCAAGGTGCTGCTTGTGGTGACAAACCTTACGATAACAAAAAGCTTGCTGATGAAGGTGACACAGGAAATTGCACCACGGCCACAAACGGTGACGTCACGTTATTATCTTGTCCTGACGCCAATCCAACCACGCCAGAACCAGACCCACACAATAATGATGACTCTAAAGTGAATGAGGATGATACACCGGAAAAACCAAAAGAAACCTGCGCCGAAGGTGATACGAGTTGTAACTTAAAAAATGTCGAAACAGAGATTGAAAACAGTATTAATCGTCAAATCGATAACGACAACGAATTACACAATAAGAAAATTGATGCTGATACTAAAAACGCTAAAGCTTTTCTCAATGTCATGGAAAGTATCGATACGGCCATTCTGCTTCAAACCAACAAAGACGAAAAATTACACGCAGTGACTGTGGGTAAATTCAATGAGCTAATCGACGCGGTTAACGGCATTGAAACGGGTGGCGGTGGAGGCGGTGGCAATGGCACAGGTAACGGTAATATTGGCGGTCAAGATTGTGAAGGCACAATTGAAGAATGTGCGGGTATTGGCTCTGGTGATGGTGTTGAACTACCCCATGAAACCAAGAACCTAGAGCAGTACGCCCAAAAATATCAAAACTGGCTACCTGATGCAGAGTTACCACAAGAAAAATGTATCACCCTAACCACTGGTTACACCGCTTGTTTTAGCTTCCATTACATCATTTATTTTTTACAGGCTCTATCTGGTTTGATTGTGCTTAGTTCATTAATCCATAGTGCCGCTATTATTGTGAGGTCAGTCTAATGCCATTTTTAATTCAAGCATTTTTTGCAGCGCTTGCGACGTTACTCCCTAGTTTAGTTTCTAAAGTTCTTGTTGGCCTTGGTTTTGGTTACGTGACCTATGAACTTGGTTCATTTGGTATCGATTATCTATTTAACTTGATAGTTGCTAACTCCTCGACATTACCAGTTGAGGTGCTCGCTGTATTCAACTATGCAAAATTAGATGAAGCCCTCGGTTTTATGATGGGTGCTTACGCAGCTGCTTTAACTATTCGCGGGTTAACGTCGGCTGGCTCGGTTACTAAGATGAAAATGGGAGCACCTAACGCATGATTTATTTACGAACAGGCGTGCCTGGTGCGGGCAAAACATTAAATACACTGAAAGAAATTTGTGAAGATTCATCTGTCACACAAAAGGAAAAGTTTTATAACAATATCAAGTGCTTTTTGCTTGATTTGGATTTTTGTAATAGTTTTTCTGGTTGGTTTTATGGTGTGTTTTACCCTACTGTTCAGCAGACAAAAAAAGGGCACCGGTACTCTAAAATTATTAAACACGCCCATGAGCAAGATAAATTGGTTGAACTAGTTGATGTGCCTTGGTTGGCACCACAATTTAAGCTTTATGATGAACGGGCAGTTATAAATTTATTCGTAACGTGGTGTCGGAACTGCTACCCAAAGCAAAATTTAGTGGCTTTGGATACTTACATTGATGAATCCGAAGAGCCAACAATTGAATCCATCAAGTTGCTTAATTACCACTGGACTAAAACGGATGACCCTACACAGTGGTATGAACTACCTAATGGTTCAATTAGCGTGTTTGATGAATGCCAAGACTATTTTCCACCTATGGCCAACAGCGCCAAACGACCTAAACACTATACCCAGTTCCAAAAACATAGGCATTCAGGTGTCGATATTCACCTTGTTACACAACACTACACCTTTTTAGATAACGTTATCCAAAAGTGTACCAACTCCCATATTCACTATTTTAGACCGATGGGCGGCTCAGCTATTACGCGCTTTCAACGTGATAAGCAGTTTAATACTGACTATAAGGGAGACTTAGATAAGTGCTCATCTAAAATGATGCGCAGGGATTCAAGCTTTTATGGTGTTTATTGGTCTGCTGATGAACATACCGCTAAATTTAAATTACCACCAAAAGCTTTTTTGTTTCTGCTTGCTATCCCTTTATTAATCTATGTTGTTTATACCCTTTTTGTTAACTTAGGGATTGTTGGCTCAGACGAACCTGTCACAGACAGTACACCAGAATCAACAAACGCTGATGTAAAACAGCAACCAGAACAACCCATTGCTAAACCAAAATTAGATTTAACGTATAAGCCGCAAAAGTTTGAGCACCCCTTAAATGAAATATGTGATGACTATGAATATGGTGGTTATGTGCTCAAGAAAAATCACGGTGTCGTCACTGTCGAACATTACATTAACTGCGTCACTGGTAAAAACGTTGAACGGCAAAGCACATCCATTATCGGTAATGATGAGAATCAAACCGAAAAATCAGAAATTATCGCAGAGCCAGAAGTCATAACACTTAGCTCAAACTACTTAGAGAAAATTGGTTACTCAATCTACCTAACAGAAGATTTACCAATCCTAAAGTTTTCTGACAGGAACATTTTCCTAAGACAGTTTTAACAAGCAACACAAAGGCAGAAAGGCGAGCTTCGAGCCTCTGCCTTGTGTGCTTAAAACAATGCGTTATTTCATTCACGTTAAAACAACCCACGTCCCCTGCTTCTTCGTTTCTCTGAGGATGGCGTAGCCATGTTATACATTCCAGAAAATCACCATTTCATCGAGAATCCATTTCCATTTTATAGGCTGTTTATTAGGGTCAGGTATCAATCCAGTGAGAAAGCCAATCGCACTCACTGCCCTAGTCTGTCTTTGAAAAAAGTTGATTGCCTTCTGATAAACCATGCTGAGTTAAGGACGGCACAGCAGCCGAGGGAAACACCCTCCCCCCATATACTAATAGGGGGGGAGCGAAACCACTTACACCGATACCGAGTGTGCATTGTGATTTTTAACAAAAGGAGTAAATCACAATGAGCAACTTTAAATTGCAGTTCGTTACGCTATTCGGATATGACTACGCAAAAGGAGCTAAAGAACTCGGAGTAAGTGAACGACAAGTAAGGAGATATTTAAAGGCTAACAAAGCAACCAAGCCAATAGAAAAGCTAGTCGAAATTATGTATCGAGGCTATATGCCCCTAACTGGCCCGTGGTCAGAATGTAGAATTTCAAGAGAGGATAATCTATTGCTTACGCCTTGGGGAAAGGTTAAACCATCTGATGTACAATTAGTCCATCGTTACAAATGGTCTGCTAAAAAATCAGAGCAAATGTATCAGAACCTTAAAAAACAGACTTCTAACAATGATAAGTATTTGATTGACCTACAGAATCAATTACTAGATATTATTGGAGACATATCAGAAAAAACAGGAAGTTAAATGAAACCTACATATTTACCGAAAAGTTACTTATTAAATATTATATTTTTTTGTGCTGTTATTATTGTATTTTTTATCACTTTTATGTCGCATAAAATACCTTTGTATTTTTCTTGGGGGCAAAATTTTGAAGATCTACTCTTTCGCTTATCCTTCTCTATAATCCCCAGTTACTTATTTTACTTTATTGTCGTTCATTTAAAGTCAAATAAGGATAAAAAAAACTTACGGCCATTGGTAATAGGTTGTAGTAATGGTATATCTAATAAGTATCGAAATCTTTTCGACGCATTTCACCAGAATGATAGCAAGCTTCAATATGAACGCACGATACAGTTTCACACAGATGAGACTTTATCAAATATAACCGAAGAATATTTATCCAAAACGCTTTCGAAAATCAAAGTAAATTCAAATTCACCTTATATGATTTTTGGTCAAGGTAGGTATATGAATTGGGTTGAATTTATAACTTTTACTTGTAATGAAATAGAGCGTGACATAAATAGCTTAATGCTTATTTCATCACATTTAGATAGTGAGCATATAAGTATACTCTATAAGATTAAATCTTCAGAGCTAATGCAAGCTATTGATGGTTATAACTTCAAGGATATGCTGATGCCCAATGATAGTTTATATATCTTACATATCCATTTATATGAATTTCATTTGGCTTTGAATAAGTTAGAGCTTTATATTTCAGAAAATAAATGATCTTACTTGAAATTCAGGTCATTTTGTCAACTACTTTCTGATGTAAACCATTGAAAAAAGGGCTTTTTGCCCTTTCTTATTATCTATGTAATATAAATTATAGGAAGTTAACTATTTAAGCATAGCTCAACCCATCCTCTGCGTACACTAAGTCCAATACTAGACGGTATCGGACATTTTACTATTGTTTTATCGTATTATTCATTTTATTAGTGTCTGTTTCTTGAGCTTACTTATCTCATGACTTATATTAAAACTATCAACTTGAGATGTAACGATAAGATGTAACAATATGGAATTTGTGAAGCCGTTGGAACCTATTTTGATAATTGATGATATGCAAGACATCAGAGATTATCTAAACCAAATTTTGACTGGTCTTGGCTTTGAAGATATTTTAGAAAGTCGAGATTTTGAATCAGCTAAAACTGTTATCGAAGAAAAGTCACCGAACGTTATCTTTCTTGATATTGAGCTACCTAATACTGATGGTACGGAAATTCTTGAATACTTAAACGACCACCACCCACATACACATGTTGTTATGTGCTCTGGCCATAACAGTCTTGAGAATGTTCAAAACACCTGGGAACTCGGTGCTAAAGGTTTTATCGCCAAACCATTCAACGCAAAAAAAGTCGACTCTGTTATGAAACGTCTAGAATTGATGGAAACCATAACAAATTAAGTAGTTTATGAATTCGACAATCCAACTCGTTATAGATGACCTATCAACGGTTATTTTCGGTAAGCAACAACAAATAAAACTCGCCCTAACGTGTTTATTTAGTGAAGGCCACCTGTTAATTGAAGATTTACCAGGTATGGGAAAAACCACGTTATCTCATGCACTTGCGGCTGTTCTTGGCTTATCGTATCAGCGAATTCAATTCACCAGCGATTTATTACCCTCTGACATACTTGGTACAAACATCTTTGATGCCAAAGAGCATAGCTTTTCATTTCATCAAGGCCCTGTATTTAGCCAAGTTGTTTTAGGCGATGAAATTAATCGTGCTGGTCCTAAAACGCAAAGTGCACTGTTAGAAGCAATGGAAGAAAAACAAGTGACGGTAGATTCTGTTAAGCACGCCCTACCATCACCATTTTTTGTGATTGCTACTCAAAATCCAGTGCATCAATCAGGCACTTATCCTTTACCTGAGTCGCAATTAGATCGCTTTTTTATGCGTATTAGTTTAGGTTTTCCTGACAAACACGCTGAAAAAAATCTCATTTTAGGGTTAAACAACCGTAACTACGATGACTTGCCCGTTCGTATTAATCCTGGTCAACTTGCTGTTATCCAAAAAGAAATTAATACGGTAACGATAAGTAATGCGGTTGTTGACTATATACTTGAGCTAGTTGCGTTTACTCGCCAAGATAACCACTTTGTAAACCCATTATCACCAAGAGCCAGTATTGCGCTTGCCCGTGCTGCAAAGTCATGGGCGTATATTGAAGGCCGTGATTTTGTGCTACCTGAAGATGTGCAAGCGGTTTTCCCTAGCGTGACCGATCACAGGCTTGGTTTAAACGCTGGTGATAGCGGGTTTGCACTTAAACATGTGCCAGTAAGCTTATAAAACATGTTTAAGTGCCCTGCTTTTATTGAGCAATTTCGTCAGTCAATTTTTAATAAGTTATTAAAAAGCAAACATAGAACCAACGAAATTGAACTTAAGCATAAAACAATTTATGTATTACCCTCTAAACTTGGCGGGCAGTTTTTACTGATTGCGCTGCTTAATTTTGTGATGGGTATTAACTATCAAAACAACCTAATTTTAGCCATGGCGTATTTAATGGTGGTTGTTTTGGTGTTTACGATACTGACCGGCTATAAAAACGTTAGAGGTTTGTCAGTTAACTACCTATTTGTTAATGAAAGTTATGCGCCAAAAGCCCCTTTCGCGCGTTTTCAAGTTCAAGCTAAATCACACTGTGAACTAGTAAAACTCGTTAATAAAAACGTTGAATCTGAAACTGTGTCACTGCAAAGCAAAGAGACAAAAACAGTTGAAATAGCACTTAAATGTAGCGATCGTGGTGCTTATGACTTTGATAGAATTAAAATTATTAGTCATTTTCCATTTGGTTTAGTATCTGTTTGGAGTTATATAGAGCCAATAAGTACCGTTTTTGTTTACCCACAACCAATTACATCAGAAAAGCTTGATACTCAACTCCATGAAAATGACGAACATGATGGCGATAACGCACAAGTTAAAGCCGGTAATGATGACTTTTATCAGCTTACACCGTTTGTGCAAGGTACAGCACTGAATAAAGTATCGTGGAAACACTACGCTAAAACTCAGCAGCTATTAACGAAAGAGTTTACCAGTGATGCATCACAGGAATTAGCGCTTAATTTCAATATGTTAACTGGCAATAACGAACATCGTTTAAGCCAATTATGCTTTTTGGTAAACCAATTAACCGATCAACACATGGCGTTTTCGTTAACCTTGCCTAATAAACACATTGCAAAAGGCTTAGGAGTTCACCATCAAAGAGCCTGCTTACAAGCTTTGGCGGAGTTTTAATTATGAATACCCCGCTTATAAATACTGTTTTATCACTGCTTTTTATTGTTATCAGTGGTTTTTTGTTTACCGAAGTCCCTACTCTATTTTTAGCCATATTGGCTGGCTTAAGCTTTTTAAACCTGTTTTTAAGTAAGTTTTATAAAAAACTAAATGGATTGGTCGCGAATATTTTGGCTGCAGTTAGCTTAATAGCCTTATTTGTTCTTGTTGGTGTGAGCGATACGGTAAAGTTGTTTGTATCCATGATGCTACTTGCTAGCAGCTTTAAATTGCTACAAGCAAAAACAATTAAACAGTATCAAACCGTTTGTTTACTAGTGTTTTTTAACCTTTCAACTGTGTATTTATTTCATCAAGGGCTGTTCGAAACCTTGATTGTGAGTGTACTCTATATTGTTAACTTCGCAGTACTTGGCTACTTAACCAGTCCGCAAAGCTTTAAGGCCGCTAACAAGCAGAGTTTTAAAACAATATTACTAGCCTTACCCATAGCAGCATTTTTGATTTTGTTTTTACCTAAAATACCAGCATTTTGGCAGCTACCTGGGCCAAAGCTTGCGAAAACTGGCTTATCAGAACAAGTGAACCCCTTTTCGATTGCTAAATTAGCTGAGTCTGATGATTTGGTTTTTCGGGTAGAACAACAGCCAGGGCAAACTTTACACGCCCCCTATTATTGGCGAAGCCTCATTCATGATGAGTTTAATGGCAGTGAATGGTTAATATCGGACATTTTAAAATCTAAACAATTTAACCCTATTCGCCACACCATTAGCCGTAGTAATAGCATTGATTATCATGTTATTGCAGAGCCCTCATCTTCAAATTGGTTATTTGCCCTTGGCTTTGCACAAAGTGCTAATTCAGATGTGCACTCTACTTACAATGGTTTGTTAAAACGCAAAGGTAACTTAAACAAAAACATTAAATATGCGGTAACGAGTAGCCAAGCTTCGCTGAGCCTGAATGCCTTTGAAAAACGTTTATACACCCGCTTACCTAAAATGACTAACCCACAAACGACGGTGCTGGCAAATCAGCTGGCTGCTGAGCATGATAATGCACAAAGTTACTTTAACGCATTACTTAATTACTTTAATCAGCAGCAGTTTGCTTACACATTAACACCAACGCCAATGTATGGTGATAATACGTTAGACCAGTTTGTATTTGATACCAAACGTGGTTTTTGTGGTCATTATGCAAGCACGGCCGCATTTATGTTTCGTGTTGCCGGTTACCCTGCCCGAGTTGTGTCGGGTTATTTAGGGGGCGAACAAACTAAAGCCACTACGCTCAACATTTATCAATATGATGCGCATGCGTGGGTTGAAGTGTTCTTCGATGAAAAGTGGCACATATTTGATGCTACCGCTGTTGTTGCCCCGGAGCGTTTAAATGGTTCGTTATCACAGCTTGGTGATTTAAATGAAAGTTTTAACAACAATCTTAATTTTGGTTTAAAGCGCTGGAGCCATTTTAAAGCAATAAACTGGCTGCGTATTCAGCTTGAAGAGCTCGACTATAAATGGACTAACTGGGTGCTTACGTTTGACCAAGCATCGCAGCAAAGTTTATTTGATTCACTGTTTGGTAATAATTCAGCATGGCTAACGCCATTAGTTGTGTTAGGTACTTTATTACTGAGCTTTACAGGCTATTTTTTATATAGCAAGCGCCCAGTACAAAGTAGTGAACCATTGGTTGATGACATTACTTGGCTTTATCAGTGGGCTAAAAAGCAAGGTGTCTCGCCTGTTTCTACCAACACACCACTACAAAATATTGCTTTGATCAAACAGCAAAAGCCCGCAGTGAAGCCTTTTTTAAACGAATTTGAGCAAATAATCATCGAAGTACGCTATCAACAACAATCATATACTCAAAATCGCAAAAACCGTGTGCGAGTTCTGTTAAACTCTCTCAAAACAGCCAAATAGAGAACAATATGAATGCAGTAATTGTCGGCGTTATGTTGATGCTGGTTTTAACGCTTTGTCGAATTAATGTCATTGTCGCGATGACAGTGAGTGCTATTGTTGCGGGTCTGACCGCTGGTCTTGGTTTAACTGAAACTGTTAATGCATTCAATGATGGCTTATCGGGCGGTGCTGAAATAGCGCTTAGCTATGCGATGTTAGGTGCGTTTGCGGTTGCTATTTCTAAGTCGGGTTTAACACGTATTTTAGCGTCTAAGTTACTTAAGCAAGTAAACGAGAATAGTCATAAAGGCGAAACTACGCTTAGTTACCTTATTTTAAGTATTATTTTACTCTGTGCGATTTCATCGCAAAATTTAATACCTGTCCATATAGCCTTTATCCCAATACTTATTCCGCCATTACTGATTGTGTTTAACAAGTTGCGCCTTGATAGACGTGCTATAGCATGTATTTTAACCTTCGGATTAGCCACTTCTTATATGGTGTTACCTTATGGTTTTGGTGGGATTTACTTATATTCCATTTTGCACAAAAACCTCACTGAAAATGGCTTAGATATCGTTAATACTCAAGTCCCCATGGCAATGATAATTCCAGCCATCGGGATGTTATTTGGTTTATTGGTTGCGGTATTTATTAGCTATCGAAAGCGCCGCAGTTATGAGTCTCATAGCTTAACAGAGCCACAACAAGAGGTGCTCATAGAACAGCCTAAAAAGGTACTGGTAGTTGGCATTACCGCTGTACTTTGCTCTTTAGTGGCGCAAAATATCAGTGGCTCAATGATCTTAGGCGGCCTCGTTGGAGTGGCCATATTTACCTTGCTTGGTGTTGTAAAGCTTGAGCAAAACGGCGATGTATTTAGTAAAGGCATCGCGATGATGGCGATGATTGGCTTTATTATGATCTCAGCACAAGGCTTTGCTTCTGTGATGAAAGCAACGGGTGATGTAACTTCGTTAGTCAGCTCAGCAGCGGCTATGATTGAAGGTAACAAACCCCTTGCAGCCGCATTGATTTTATTGGTTGGACTCTTAATAACCATGGGTATTGGTAGCTCGTTTTCAACAGTGCCAATTATAGCCACCCTATTTGTACCACTTTGCATGGAACTTAATTTTTCGGTAATGGCAACGGCTGCACTGGTTGGTACAGCGGGCGCTTTAGGTGATGCTGGCTCCCCTGCTTCTGACTCAACACTTGGGCCAACATCTGGCCTAAATGCAGATGGTCAACATGACCATATTTGGGATTCAGTGGTACCTACTTTTATCCACTTTAATATTCCGCTACTTATTGCTGGCTGGGTTGCGGCAATGGTTTTGTAAATAGATAAACAGTGTAGCTTCTTTTTATGGGGCTACACTAAACTATTCTCAATAATAAAAAGAAAGAACTCCCTCATATATCTATCCCTTGTACACACTTTCTTAAATTATTTTTACAGTTGCCAAAGTTAACTTTAAAAAATAAAGTATGATGTGTTCTTTATATCTAATAAATTAAGCACCCGAAGGTACTTAATTTATTTAAAACTTATAGTAAGTATTATTCGAAACCGTTGATCATCTTATCGCAAACTACCGGTGTTGGTCTGTGGTTATCATCAACAGCTACAAACGTGAAGCTACCTGAAATAGCTAAATGCTTGTCATCTTTATGCATTCTTTCTAAAAAGATTTCTACGTCTACTTTAAGGCTGGTATTGCCAACGTGAACAACTTTTGAAATTAGCTCGGCGAATGTACCTGCCGGAATAGCCTCTTTAAAATCAACACGGTCAGACGAAATCGTTACAAGTGGCTTACGACAAAAACGGGTTGCTGCAATAAAGGCGACTTCATCCATCCAAGCTAACGCGTCCCCACCAAATAGTGTGTTATGGTGATTTGTACGGCCTGGGAAAACTGTTTTTGTTACTGATGTTGTTGAGTCAATAATACGCTGTGCAATAATAGCATCACGATCGATTTGTTGTGTCATAGTCTCTACTTTTCATTAGCTAATGTGTCTTGCATCATTAGCGCAGGGTCAAGGCGTTCGTTTTTCCAATTAAAACGCCAGTCTAAATGAGGGCCGGTAACTCGGCCTGTTGCGCCGATCTCAGCAATTTTGTCACCACGCGTAATTTCATCCCCTACTTTTACATCTAATTTGCTTAAATGAATGTAGGTAGAGGTAACACCATGGCCATGGTCAAGAATTAACGTGCCGCCAGAGTAATATAAATCTGCATCAGCAAACACCACGGTGCCGCTTACTGGTGCATACACTGGGCTGCCTGTTTTATTGGCAATGTCTAACCCAAAATGTGGGCGGCGAGGCTCACCGTTAAAGTAACGCTGGCTACCATAAACACCTGAAATACGCCCTGTGGCTGGCTTATAAACAGGATCTAAAAAGTAACGTAAGTCAGAATTTACTTGCCTAGCTTTACGAACAGCAACGGCTTCACGGCTAATACGTTCAGACACTTCTTTAGGTGGCGAAACATATTTTTTTGCAACACCGGTGATTTTATCGATTTTATAATCACGCTTGGTGATTACAATTGCTTTCTCGTGGTTCACACCAGCACTATCAACCCAAGAAAGAGTATGGTTTGTCTTAGCATCACGGCCAAAACCAAAAACAAATTCACCACTTGTTGAAAGCTTAAGTTGCTCGCCATTGAAACTAACACTTTTAGCGCCTTCAATTTGGCCAGTTACTAAACCGCCTTGAGTTAAATGTCCTTTTAATTCAACAGCACTGGCAGTTAAAGAAAACAATCCTGCAAACGCTGCTATTAGTAATCCTTTACGCATAACTTATAGACCCCTTGCCCACTCCTTCATAAGCGGTAATTTTTACTTCAGAGTCAGGGTACTGGCTTTTCACTTGTGAGCTTAGATAATCGGCAATGCATTCAACCGTGGTATCGCAAGGTAAAATGTCACAACGTGATTTATCAATCGCCATTTCAAAATAGCCTTGTTGTGATGTATAGGCAAAACACACATCGTTATCTAGTGCAGTTACATGCTTAAGGTCAGATTTATTGATTTCATCTTCTGCTGTCGCTAAGTAAATATCTTGCCATTTATCTGCCCATTCTTTTTGTAAGCGAGGCATCGCCATACCATCAAGGCTAATTCCAATTTGTGAGCGATGACCATGAATAATACGCTGGCAATTACCATCGTGCTTTTTGAGACCGTGGCTGTAATGATAGTAAAAGCTTTGGCTATGTTCTGGCTTTAAACTAATTTCGATTTTTTCGATATTATTAGGAAGCTTGGGCATTATCGTTTTAATTAAAAACTCAGTCACTGAGTTTTCATCAATAATATCTGCATCTATAGGACAAAAGGCTTGATTTGGTGCACTCATTGCTAAGTGATAATTATCACCGAAGTGACAATCTAGCACGCTGTGCTCTGCATGCTGTGTTAGTGAACCATTTAATTTTGCTGGTACAGCAAGTTTATGGTCAATACATTCATCAATAATGCCTTTAATTTGCTTTTTAACTAAACCAAAATCCAGCACCATCGACTCATCATTCAACTGACCATGTAGAGTTAAATCCACAATCCAGCTCTCGCCAACTGCGCCGCGTTTATTACACAAGTAAGAAAAATCAATCACTGTTAGTGAGTTTACAAAAAGGATCATAAATTTCCTTTAGACTGGTTAAAGAATCACAGCAATTATAATGATTTTTACTTCACAATGCGCGGTTTTATCTCCCTTTATCTGTAACAGTTTAATTAAGTGGTCATAAAACAAGCTGAAAATATAAATTATTTAACTGCTCCGAGTTGTTTAGCGTACAAGTGTACGCTAAAGTACAGGGCAATTTCTAAGCGACGAATAAGAGTTATGGAACCTAAAAACAGCTATACAAAAGAAGAACTAATCCTTTGCGGTCAAGGTGAAATGTTTGGTGAAGGCAACTGCCGCCTACCTAGCGACAACATGCTAATGATGGATCGCATCGTTTCAATTACTGAAGATGGCGGCGAGCACGGTAAAGGCCAGATCGTTGCCGAGTTAGATATTAACCCTGATCTTTGGTTCTTTGACTGCCACTTTAAAGGTGACCCTGTTATGCCTGGTTGTCTAGGCCTTGATGCAATGTGGCAATTAGTTGGTTTCTTCCTTGGTTGGTCTGGTGGTCCTGGACTTGGCCGTGCACTCGGTGTAGGTGAAGTTAAATTCACAGGTCAGATCCTGCCAACAGCAAAAAAAGTTACTTATCGTTTAGACATGAAACGTGTTATCAAACGTAAATTATTCATGGGTATGGCTGATGGTACTGTAAAAGTAGATGGCCGCGTAATCTATGAAGCGAAAGATCTTAAGGTAGGTCTTTTCCAAGATACAACTGCATTCTAATTTTTACTTGTTTGCAGATACAAAAAAGCCCCTGCATGGGGCTTTTTTGCGTAAATTAACAGGTGCCTATATTAAGTTTTAAACATATTGCGGTTTTCAATTGCTTCGCGCCAGCCGCCTAACCATTCAGATTTAGGGTCGATTTGTTGATAAGGGCATTGATCTTTGGAACGGCCTGCCAAGCCTGCTTTATAACCTTGAGAATGAGCTCTTTCTAAACGATCTCTTTTCTGTCTCTTCATAGGTAACATCCTCACCTTTTATATTTATAGATATGTAGCGAAATTGACATCTACATTTAATGAATAGTTAATAAAACTGTTAAATTCAAATAGCAAAAAGCAATTAAATAAATTGACAATAACTAACATGCTGATGCTCAACTGAATTAACATTTTAAATGACTAAGTGGTCGTACCTCTCATCTAAAACCACCTATAAATACACTTAAATTAGGCTAAAAATTTTTATCTTTTTTAGCTTCATAATTGTGACCTAAGCCGTTTCGGCAAAGTTCCCATTTAAATTGTAATCATGACAAATTTATGATGATTACAATTTATGCAATTAATTACTTGCACATTAAAGACCAATCGGTCTAATATAGTATTCATGCAAACAAATAACTCTGTGCCAAGCCGTCGCGGCAGGCCACCTAAAATAGCGCGTTCAAATGCAGATACTCGCGCCTTATTAATTAATACGGGTTTAGCTGTATTAACCGAAAAAGGCTTTAGCGCAACCGGCATTGATTTAATTTTAAAATCAGCCCAAGTACCTAAAGGCTCTTTTTATCATTACTTCAAAAGTAAAAATGATTTTGGCTTAGCACTTATAGATGCTTACGACAGCTATTTTCAAGCAAAGTTAAAACGCCATCTAACTGATGAAAAAATAAACCCGCTTGAAAGAGTTGTACTGTTTGCTAACGACGCCAAACAAGGCATGGCAAAATTTGAGTTTAATCGTGGCTGCTTAATTGGCAATTTAAATCAAGAACTCAGTTACCTTGATGAGCCAATGATTGACCGTATTAAACAGGCTTACACCAGCTGGCAAGCTTTAATTGAGCAGTGCTTAGTTGACGCAAAGCAGCAAAAGCAAATACCTCAATCATCAGATTGTAAAATGCTAGCTGAGTTCTTCTGGATCGGCTGGGAAGGCGCTGTAATGCGCTCTAAACTTGATAAATCAAGTGAACCACTTACCCTTTATACAGCACAATTTTTACGCTTAATTTTATAAAGCCGTTTTAATACGGTTTTATTTCAACCATTAAAAGACGATCGGTCTAAAAGGAGTCAACATGACAACATCAGTAAAATCGGTAGTTATCAACAAAGATGATCAAGGCTACCGTGCCCAGTACACAGATTTCCCTGTAGAGAGCATCCACCAGCACGATGTAAATATTGATGTTGACTACAGTACGTTAAATTACAAAGATGCTTTAGCGATTACAGGTAAAGGTCCTGTGGTAAGAACATTTCCTATGATCCCAGGCATTGACCTTGCAGGCACAGTGACAGAGTCTAAGAGCGATGAATTTAAAATTGGTGATAAAGTCCTGTTAAATGGCTTTGGTGTTGGGGAAAAATACTTAGGTGGTCTAAGTTCAAAAGCGTCTATGAACAGTGACTGGCTTATCCCCCTACCCGCTAATTTAACACCAAAACAGGCAATGCAAATTGGTACAGCAGGTTATACCGCAATGCTCAGTATTATCGCCTTAGAAAAACAAGGTATCAAACCACAAAGCGGCGAAATACTTGTCACCGGTGCTAATGGTGGTGTAGGTAGTTTTGCTATCTACTTATTAAATAAACTTGGCTTTGATGTAGTTGCAACAACGGGTCGAATGAATGAAGCAGAGCACCTAAAAAAACTAGGCGCAAAACGCGTTCTATCTCGCGATGAATTCTCCAAACCTGGTAAACCGCTCGCAAAAGAGCAATTTGCTGGCGCGATTGATTCTGTAGGTAGCCACACCCTTGCCAATGTGTGTGCATCGATTAAATACGGTGGTGTTGTAACAGCCTGTGGATTAGCACAAGGTATGGACTTTCCGGCAACGGTAGCGCCCTTTATCCTTCGTGGCATTAGTCTAATGGGAATAGACAGTGTAATGCGCCCTAAAGCCGACCGAATTGAAGCATGGCAACGTTTAAGTGAGTTAGTAGAAGCTGAGTACCTCAATGCTATTTCGCAAGAAATTCCACTTTCTGATGCCGTTGCCAATGCCGAAGCCCTATTAAAAGGTGAAATTCGCGGCCGTGTAGTGGTTAATTGTAAAGAATAGGCGCGAATATAAACATTCTTTGCAAGTTAGCTATAAAACTAGGGTAAAGGCAATTATACTTACCCTAGTTTTGTAATACCGGACAGCCTAATGAGTAATAAAGAAATTTTCAGCAATAACCCACTGCAAGGTGTTGGTATCGAGCAAGTTGTGATAGAGCTTGTCGAACAATATGGCTGGGAATTACTCCACGCCTATATGCGTTTGAACTGCTTTAAGAATAACCCAGATGTTAAATCAGCGGTTAAGTTTTTACGTAAAACCCAATGGGCACAAGAAAAAGTCGAGAATTTTTATTTGTATCGTCTTAAAAACTTACCACGCCCTGACGATGTAAACTACGAATTACCGCCGCGCGACCGTGTGATCCCTGCTGATCAAAAACCAGGTGAACCGTGTGAGCTTAGCTTTACTGATGCAAAACGCATTCATGAGAAAAAAGAAGCGAAGCAAAAAGCCCGTGCGCGTAAGCAGCGATCAAATGCGAGTAACCCTTGGGGTAATTGATCGACAAAAGCTGTAAGTTTTAAGCTATAAGTAGAAATGGGCCGCCTGTTGGGCGGTTTTTTTATGTGAGTTAGTAAGTTAAAAATTGAAGTGCTATCTAAACACGTCAATAATATTTGTTATTAATTTAAGGGCAACCTGATTATGTTAGACTGATTACATCATCAATAATTTGAGTTAAAAAGGATGTGTATGTCTAACTACAACGAGTCACCAGAACAAATCGCAAATGCAACGCAAGGTTATGTAATGCAACAGACAATGTTGCGCATAAAAGATCCAAAGCCTTCATTAGACTTCTACCAAAACGTTTTAGGCATGAAGTTATTGGGTAAATATGACTTCCCTAAAATGGAGTTTACGCTGTACTTTTTAGGCTATGAGCAAGACATGCCAACAGGCACCGATAAGGAAAAAGCACAGTGGGTGTTTCGTCGCCCTGCTCTTATCGAGCTTACACATAATTGGGGCACAGAAAACGACGAGAGCTTTGCTGGGTACCATAGTGGTAATGATGAACCAAAAGGCTTTGGTCATATCGGTATTAGCGTGCCAGACGTTTACGCAGCATGCGAGCGCTTTGCAAAATACGATGTTGAGTTTGTAAAAAAAGCCTGACGATGGCTCTATGAAAGGCCTAGCCTTTATTAAAGACCCAGATGGTTATTGGATAGAAATACTCTCAGCTGAAGGGATCACTGAGATAATTGAAGATCACAAATAAGAAAACCTTATATTAAAACCTGCCATCTCGCAGGTTTTAATATTTAATGAATTAGAAATCTTAGTATTTCATTTTTTAATAGTTAGAAAAGCCACAACTTTCATCATCGCTTGATACAGTAACGGAAAGTTCTTCATCACTGTTTTCAAAAACTAAAAAATTTATTGGCTTACAACAAACTTGGCAATCTTCGATGTATTGTTGATTTAAGTCTGCGGGGTCAAGTAAAACATCTATATGTTCTCCACAATATGGACATGCAATCGTTTTTTCAGTTAATTGATTCATCAGTACGACTCCCTAAAATTGAGTTCTATACTAAGTAGATTGTTCTTACCTCTATGCTTTTCAACATAACCACCTTATTAAATATCAAAAATACCTATTAAGTAAGCTTAGTTGCCATAAACTACTCACTTTTAAGACTTGCGCAGTTTAGATAAAATAAGACTATCAATATCATTACTAACGCCTCCTATGCTGCTATTGGTAAGTATGACGTAGCCTCTATTTTGGTCTGTAATCGACCGTGTTAAGGCTATCCAACCTTGATTAAATCCAGCGAACCCTAAACTTTTATTTTCTGAATCGACAACATAACTCATACTCCAGCGCCCCCCGTGTTTGCTACAGGTGTAATCATTTCTGTAATTAGAACTTGTGATATAAGACGGTAGCCATTGTATTTATTTTCCTTATTTTTAAGCACGGCTAAATTAAATCGTGCTAAATCAATAGCAGTTGTTTGTAAACCCGCAGCGGCTTGCTCAGCAAAGTAGATCATGGATGTTTTCTTGGCATTTTCATCATACGGTGTTGCTGACTTACTCATAACAGCAGGTGTTACATTAAATGTTGAGTTATTCATTCCGAGCGGCTCAAGTACATTTTTCTGCATATAGTCTTCAAAACTTAAACCCGATACATCTTCTATGAGTAACTGAACAATAGAGTACGCACCCCCTGAGTATGACCATTTTGTATTTGGTGTATGTATTAATTTTACATCGCCTGCACAATTATTCTTGCCATTTAATGAATCAACGATCGAAGGAACATCAGTCGGTGAGCCCCAGCCAAAATAAGGACCGAGAGACAAGCCAGATGTATGCGACAGAACATTTCTTAACGTTACATTTTCTGTTCCAAATTCAGACTTAGGTATCTTCCAGCGTTTTAAATAATTATTTATTGGTTTATCAAGTTCAACTTTACCTTGCTCAACCAACTGCATAACCCCCCACGAAGTTACTACTTTTGATATTGAGCCCACATTAAACATGGTATTTTCTGTAATCGCTTTTTGACTTTCAATATCAGCAAAGCCATAAGAAAGAAATCCGGTAACCTCTTCGCCTTGAACAAAGGCAATGGCCACACCTGGGGCTTTATGCTTATCTAAAATCTTTGGTACAGCCTGATCAAGCTCGGCTTTTAATTCTGAGAAATAAGTCGCGTCAGCTGCTTGAGCATTACTAATAACGAAAAAAACAATAAAAAATAATAATTTATTCATAACATCCCTTTAAAAAGCTAAATATCGTAAGTACACGCTTCTAAAGTAAGAATCTCTTTAATAAAAAACACCCGACTATTAATTATTTAAGTAAATTCCTATTAATATTTACAGCAATTTCTAATAACCTTGGTTTTTTGTTAGCCTCACGCCATCAACAACCATTACCCATTGGTCATCAACCAAGTGTGGTACTTCTGTTACATCGAAATTAGTGGTTAAAAAAGCGACTCCTACTACAAAGTCATCTCCTCTAAACTCTTTTAACGGCGCGTTTATGGATGTTGACCCTCCATCCTGAACCCTCTCATATACCACTGTTCCATCTTGGAGGATAAGCAAATACATTTCTTTGCTTTCCCACTCACCTACGTAAGATAACTTATCCGCTGGCAAAGGCTTGCTACAAGAAGTCAGAGTAAGCACAGCTAAAACCAGTAAAATAAACTTTTTCATAATCCCTCACGATTAACTAAACATCACATTGTGCAATAACTAAGTAATTAAATACCAAAGAGTTTTATGCCTTGCCTGAGCCAAGCGTAGAACAAAGTTTCGTTCCCCATCTTTTCTCATAAAAGGGCTTAATTTGAGTAAGCAAAAACTCACTCAAACCAGAGTCATTTTCTTTGATTTGATAAAAATCTATTGATTCACCTTTAGGTAATGTATCTATGGCGACAGAGCCTGCTTCTGTTATCACTTTTTTAGCGTCACCATCTGTTTCAATGCCAATAATTAAATGCGGCTTTTCATCAACGGATTTATCGTGCATTAAAGCAAGGTAGGCGCTATTCACATTTCTATGCTTTGCGAATAACTGAGTTAAAGAGTCAATCATTTTATGAGGATAATTAGCGGGCTCTCCCAGTAGGACTTTTGTTTCTTCCTCAACAACTCTTTGTACAGGAGATTGACTAATACCTGTGGTTAATAGCTGAGCCACTTCCTGTGGTAAAAACTCTTTACCATACTTTGACTTAGGATTGAGGAGTAATGTAGCTCCTTGTGTCATTTCAAATAAAGAGCGGGCTGGCAGCATCAAATACGACTGTTCAGTATCAATGGATTTCTGAAGCACTTCTAAAGACGAAAAAAACGGGATGACAGATAAGCCATCGCCTCTTTGCCAATGTTGTATTTGAATGTGGCTACCAGCTTCAAGGTTGTTATGCCCATAAGCTTCTACTTGTTCTGTAGCACCCAGTAAAAACACGTTTGAATTAAGTAAAGTTTCGCAAAATTCTGGCCGATGAGCAGGTTCATCTGCTGCAAGCCTTAATAGTTCTTCAAGTTTATTTTCTTCGATTATTTCCACAACTCTTCCTTAAGCTGGTTTACACCTAAAATGGCAGGTTGAAGTGAGTAATGCTTAGCTTTTTGATTTAGCTAATTTCAAAATTTTTTTGAAATTAGCTGCTTGCATTAAACCACGATTATCGCGCGTGTACAAAAAGTGACAATATTTTACTTACTAAAAAACAATCTATCTCTAAAAATAAATGCTTGTTCTATATTTTTATTTTGGAAAGTTATATTTTCTAACCGTTTACAATGAGTCTTAATTAAAGAACTCATTCCATCAAAATTCTTTTTGGATCTCGTGGATAAAACTCATCGGCTTGTTTAGCACATAAATCAAATTCACGGGTATTTTTGTAAGGTAGTTTCATAAAGCCAGCTACACCTACATCAGTTATACTTACCGCATATTGCATCAACTTACTTAGCAAACGTTTAAATTCAGGCTCTTTACTGGCATCTAATAGTCGATAATAGTGGTGTATCTTCATCCTATCTGGCAACGCCTCAAAAATGATACACCCCGTATGGTGTATTTGGTTTAGCTCAAATACGCACTTTATAACCTTTTTTGGGAGCTGCAATTGCTCATCAGGATCTTTACCATCTTCAAAGTAAGAGTGTGGTCTGGTTACATCTGAGGCTTGTACATCCATCACTTCATAATCAAGTTCAGGTAAATGTTCAAATTTAAATGCGCCAGTGCCATCCCGTTCTAGCTGAATGGTCTTACGGGCATCAAATAAGCAACATTTAAATAGACCTTTTTGTTCAATCCCTTGGGCAAGCATGACGGTGTTGTTAATCGCATCTGTAAAGGCAGTGCCGAGTGTTTCATCATGCAGAATCAGCGATGATTCAACAAACAGTGAGTTTTCTTTCCAGTGAAAACTCAGACCCCCTACTACTGGGTACTTTGCTAGCCGGCTAATCGAGGCTAAAAATGCTTTTTCGGTGTCGCCGGTATCAAATAAAAATTCTTTGTAGTACCTATCGAGCTGGGCATCGTTTACATCAAGTAGTTGTTGATTATGGTCGGCTTGTCTTAAAAATTGCTTACGCGAGCTATAAACAACCGTATCTGGGTGCTCATCAAACTCACTAAACCAATAAGGAATATAAGGTCGAATTAGTTTACGGGGCAGCTCAGGTAAGTAAGCTTTGGCCATTGTAGGCATGTTACGCATAAAATAATCACCCGCACTATCGCGAGTGGCCTTATTTTTTGAAAGCATACCGTCAATAACTCGTGCAAGCTCCATAGGTAAATTTAGGCTTGTAGCCGGAATAACCGCAGCACCAAATCGGCAAGATTGGGCAGAGGCCAGTGCATAAAGAGTTGAGGCGACACCTTGCTCATCAAATCGTGGCGAGGACTGTCCACCTGACATTTGCTCATCACCAATAAAATACACATCACCCATGCGTGCATTCGTGGTGCTTATATCAGCAGACATAAGATCCATAAAATTGCTGGCAACCGGATTCCCTTCAGCGTCTATTTGCGCATAAACAGAGCTGCCCCAGTCTACCAACGACAATTTATTAGTTTGTTCATCATAAACAATGTTAGAAGGTTTAATATCACCATGTACAATCGGTTGCGGGCTGATGCCGTTTTTGTGTTCGCGTAAGTCAATAAGAACATTGCGAAGCTTAAGCGCCAGCGCCATGATTTTCGCTGCGCTAAAACGCCCCTGTTTGATGGAGATTTTTTCTAAGTCTTCACCTAGGGCGCGCTCCATCATTAAAATGCCTTGCTTTTTAATGCGCTCAAAAGCATAAAATTTTGGCACGAGCGGGTTATGCACTTGCGAGAGCATGTAGGCTTCGTCTTCTAAACGGTCACGTACACTCTGCGCAAGGGTTATGCGTGAAAACTTAAAGACCCAAGGCATACCTTCGTCATCAATACCCGCAAATACAAAGCCAAATGCACCAGAACCAATCAATTCAACATCGCTGTAACCAAGCAAGGTTAGCTGTTTAATACAAATGTTAAGCCATTGGCGGTGCTTTTTAGCATCATGGTGAGACAGCAAATAAACAGACTGTTCTTCATTGATATAAAAATTGCGGATTTGTTTGGAATTCACTGCATCTCTCAAGGTAGAAAACGACTTTAATTATTGAATGTAGGAAAGTTAATTACAAGGGCTGAGTTAAATTAAGGTTTGTTGCGACTTAAAGCAAAAAAACGGCAAGCAAAGCTTACCGTTTTGGGACTCAATGGGTAGTTGAAATTAAAGTCTTATACCACCGTCAATTTCTACAACACGACCGGTAAAGAAGTCGTTTTCTACAATGTACTGTGCTGTTTGGGCAATTTCTTGTGCTTCACCAAAACGACCCACTGGCGTTACCGCCATCATGCGTTGTTTTGCTTCTGGTTTCATTGCATCTGTCATCGCAGTGCGGATAACACCTGGTGCGATTGCACCAACACGGATACCAAAGCGACCTAATTCTTTCGCCCAACCCGTTGTCATCGCAACAACACCGGCTTTAGACGCTGCATAGTTAGTTTGGCCAATGTTACCAGCACGGGCAACACTCGACATATTAACGATAACGCCGCCTTTGCCAGACTCAATCATGTGGCTTGCAGCTTCACGACCGGCTAAGAATACACCGGTTAGGTTAACATCAATTACAGATTGAAACTGAGCCAACGACATTTTATCAACCACTTTGCCTTCTTTTGCTTTGATAAACATACCATCGCGTAAGATACCTGCGTTATTAATTAACACACCAATATGACCAAAGTCTTTGTTAATCGTGTTAAACGTTGCTACCACAGCGTCTTCATCGGTCACATTAGCAGCATACGCCATCACTTTTGTGCCATGCTTAGCAAGCGCTGATACTGCAGTATCAAGTACGTCTTGTTGCATATCGATAAGGGCGATGTTCGCGCCAAGCGATGCAAATTTTTCAGCCATCGCAAAGCCTAAACCTTGCGCACCACCAGTAATTACAATGTTGTTGTTTTTAATTTCCACAACAAACTCCTACTTCGAGAATAATTTAAAAATAGCGCTAAAATCATCACTACCTGCACCTTGATGCTGAAGCATAGTGTATAGATTCTTCGCCATTGACCCCATTGGGGTAGATGAATTACTTTGTTGAGCCGCTTCCATAGCAAGGCCTAAATCTTTAGCCATTAAATCAACCATGAAGCCAGGTTTATAATCATTACTTGCTGGCGCCGTTTCCATTACACCAGGGCATGGGTTGTAAAGCTCAAGTGTCCAGTTACGACCAGAGCTGGCAGTCATAATGTCGCTTAACACTTTTGGATCAAGCCCATTGTTAATCCCCATTTGCAGGGCTTCACTAGTACCTGCCATTAAAATGCTCAGAAGCATGTTGTTACAGATTTTTGCCACTTGGCCAGCGCCAATATCACCAGCATGGAAGATGTTTTTACCCATATCAACTAAAGCAAGCTTAGCTTTTTCAAAATGGCTTTGCTCACCACCCACGATAAATGTTAAAGTACCCGCTGTTGCACCTGCAACACCACCTGATACCGGTGCATCAACAAAATCAATGCCTTTTTGAGCAAGTTCCCTACCCACTTGACGCGCTGACTCTGCATCAATGGTTGAGCAGTCAATCACTAAGGTTTTGCTATCAAGTAAGTTGATAAGTCCCGTTTCACCTAAGTAAAGCGACTTAACATGCTTACTTGCTGGTAGCATACTGATAAAAATATCAGCGCCAATAGCACACTCAGCTGCATCGTTTGCTGCAATGGCACCTTTATCGGCAAGTTCACTGACTGCTGTTTTATTTAAGTCAAACACACGAACTGTGTGACCCGCATTAACAAGGTTTGCCGCCATCGGGCCACCCATGTTGCCTAAACCAATAAATCCTATTGTTAATTTAGCCATTTGTTTACCCCTTGGACTTAAGATGACGTTAATGAGTTAAGTGGGTGAGATTGCTCATCCCAGCGTGGTGTAAAGAAACTATCTACAACTGCTGCGTCAATATCGCTAAGCGATTTAAACTGCCAGTTAGGTGCACCGTCTTTGTCGATTAGTAGCGCACGTACTCCTTCTTGGAACTCGCCTACTTCGCCACAGCGTACCGACATGCCTAGTTCCATTTTGAAGCACTGTGCTAACGTCATCTCTTTTGAGTTTGCTAATTGACGTTCAACCAGCGCACAACTAAGCGGACAACCATGCGCTAATGACTTTTGCGCACGTGTGAGCCATTTGTCTTCGGTATCTAAACCTTGGATGTAGTCGATTTTGCCCTGCAATGAGTCAAATTCAGCCAACTTTTGAATAAGCTCAAGATTATCCTTTACGTTTCCTTTAGGTACACGGCCTGAAATATTATCGATTGAGATTAAAATTTTAGTCAGCTTTTCGTGATTTAATGAAGCCGTTTTGCCCCACTTTTCAGCTGTGATAGCCGTTAACATAGCATCATATTTATCGGCAGTTGCATAGTGATCAGCAAGATTAACAAACAATGCATCTTCAGCATTGATAGACGCTGCAGTTAATCCTAAAAAGAGACCCACTTGCTCAGGCATTTTATGTAAGAAATAACTGCCACCAACATCAGGGTATAAACCAATGGTAAGCTCAGGCATTGCAATACGAGAGGTTTCTGTTACCACACGATGACTTGCCCCTGCCATTAAACCTAAGCCGCCCCCCATAACAATGCCATTACCCCAAAGTAATATTGGCTTTTCATAGCAATGAATTAGATAGTCTAATTTATACTCAAGTGAGAAAAAGTCTTCGATGTAATTAGCTGGCTCACCCGTGCTCATTGCCTTGTGAAGGCTTACTACATCGCCACCGGCGCAAAAGGCTTTTTCGCCAGCCCCTTTTAAAATAACCATGGCAACAGTGTCATCTTCAGCCCATTTTCTAAGCTGAGGCTCAAGCAGTTGGATCATGTCGTAATTTAAGGCGTTTAACGATTTTGGCGCATTGAGTGTCGCAATTGCAATGAGGCCACTTGCGGCCTCTGCAGTTTCAAACACCACAGGCGCATCTTGGTGATTTAGTAGTGTTACGTTAGTCATTAGCCATTTACCCAATTAGCTTTACGCTTTTCTAAGAACGCATTCACACCTTCTTTTTGGTCTTGCGTATCAAATAATTGTACAAATAACTCACGCTCTAATGGCAATGCATGAAGCATCGGTTGTGTACGACCTTTTTGAATAAGTTCTTTACATGCAGTCACAGCAACTGGGCTTTGCTCGCCAACTTGGTTAGCAAGTTTCATTGCCGCCGCTAAACTTTCTCCAACGCCAACCACTTCTTCAACAAGGCCTATCTCGCGTGCTTTATCTGCTTTTAGGCGCTCGCCACATAAGATCATACGTTTTGCCCAGCCTTCACCTACAAGCCATGCAAGATTTTGCGTACCACCAGCACATGGCAGTAAGCCAACTTTTGCTTCTGGTAATGCCATTTGTGCTTGCTCTTCGGCAATACGAATGTCACAAGCAAGTGCAACTTCAAGGCCGCCGCCCATGGCATAACCATTAATTGCTGCGATTGATACGCCACGGAAATTGGTTAGTGCTTCAAATGCATCACCAAACACTTTTGACATAGTGGCAGCTACGCCTTTGTCACCACTGGCAAACACGTTTAAATCGGCACCAGCGCTAAAGAACTTTTCACCTTGACCTGTGATCACTAATGCATACACATTTTTGTTGGCATTTAGCTCAGTCACAGTCTCTTTAAGTGCGGTTAATGTATCTTGTGTCCAGGTATTCGCTGGCGGGTTGTTCATGGTTAAAACCGCTACGTTACCTTCAATATTTAAATCAATCGATGGATTAGACATAGGTTGCTCCTTATAGAATGTCGCCAGCTGACTCGGCTAAGATACGACGTGCGATAATCACACGCATGATTTCGTTTGTGCCTTCAAGAATTTGATGCACACGGACGTCTCTGAAATGACGCTCTAATGGGTATTCTTTGATGTAACCGTAACCACCGTGAATTTGCAGTGCATCATCACATACTTTAAAACCAACATCTGTTGCAAAACGTTTTGCCATTGCACAGTACGTAGTTTTTTCACTGTCACCGGTATCAAGTTTAAATGCCGCTAAGCGCACCATTTGACGAGCCGCAACAAGCTCTGTGTTCATATCGGCAATCTTAAATTGCAATGCTTGAAAAGCAGCTAATGGCTTGCCAAATTGCTCACGTTCTTTTAAGTATTCGCGTGCGGTGTTAAGGGCTGCTTGCGCTGTACCTAACGAACAAGTAGCAATATTAATACGACCCCCGTCTAAGCCTTGCATTGCAAACTTAAAGCCTTCGCCTTCTTGGCCTAATAAGTTAGCCGCAGGAATTCTGACACCTTCAAAACTAATTAAGCGTGTTGGCTGGGCATTCCAGCCCATTTTTTCTTCAGCTTTACCGTATTCAATACCCGCTGCGTCAGCAGGTACTACGAATGCCGAAATACCGGCTGCGCCTTCGCCACCAGTGCGCGCCATAACAACGAGTAAGTCAGTTTCACCAGCACCCGAGATAAACATCTTAGAGCCTGAAATCACATACTCATCGCCCTCTTTTACTGCTTTGGTTTTTAGCGATGCCGCATCAGAGCCAGAGCCAGGCTCTGTTAAACAGTAAGAAGCAAGTAACTCACCCATTACTAATTGCTCACAGTACTGGGCTTTAACATCATCAGTACCAAAACTTGCAATCATCCACGTCGCCATATTATGAATGGTCAACATAGCTGTCGTTGCGGTACAACCCATGGCAAGCTGTTCAAAAATAATGCTTGAATCTAGGCGAGATAAACCTAAACCGCCAGCTTCCTCAGGGGTATATAAACCACAAAAGCCAAGCTCACCGGCTGCTTTTATCGTGTCTTTAGGGAAAATGTGTTCTTGGTCCCACTTAGCTGCATGTGGAGCAAGTTCAGACTCTGCAAACTGACGGGCTGTTTGTGCAAATGCTTGCTGATCTTCGGTTAAATTAAAGTCCATAGTAGACCTCTATTTTGTTGTCTTATTCTTGTGTGAATACCAACCCACAATAATACTTAAATACTTAAGTATTTTGAGGGATTAAATCTGTCGCTACCTGCGTTAAAAATTTCTCATTTAGAACAACTAAATAACGAAATTTTTGCCTTGTTATCAACTAGATTTATTTGCCTCAAAAATCTCACTTAATTAAGTGAGTTGGTATAACTCTTATTGTCGTTTAAATGTGTGTTCTTCGAGCGAGCGTGTGCTCGCTCAGCAGTAAATTAATTACAGCTTATTTAAGGTTGATACTCATGTTAGGACCTGAGGCGATATCATCCTCAAACCAACGTGAAGTAATCGTTTTCGTTTCTGTGTAAAAACGAATACCTTGCTTACCATAGGTGTGTTGGTCGCCGTAGAATGAGCCTTTCCAACCTGTGAAAGAGAAAAACGGGAGTGGCACAGGAATTGGCACGTTGATACCAACTTGACCTACTTCGATTTCATGTTGGAATTTACGCGCAGCAGCGCCGCTTGATGTAAATAAAGAAGTACCGTTACCGTACGGCGAGTTATTGATAAGCGCAATAGCCTCTTCTAATGTATCTACAAACATACAAGCTAATACTGGACCAAAGATCTCTTCTTTGTATAAATCCATCTCGGTTGTTACATCAGTAAATAGCGTTGGACCCACCCAGTTACCTTGCTCGTAACCTTCAACAGTAAAGTCAGAGCCATCAATTAAACACCTTGCACCTTGTTCTTTACCACTTGCGATAAGTGATAAAATACGGTCTTTAGCTGCTTTTGATGTTTGTGGGCCGTAAGCCGCGTTAGCATCATCCCATACACCTGGGCGTACGTTTTCAAAGCCTGCTTTAATTTCATCAACCCAGTCTTTTGCTTGACCAACAAATACAGCAACCGAAATACCCATACAGCGCTGACCCGCAGCACCTACAGACGCACCTACTAGGTTGTTTACAACATGCGATTTACTTGCATCAGGCATAATAACCATGTGGTTTTTTGCACCTACACACGCTTGCACGCGTTTAAGGTTTGCTGTGCCTTTTGAGTAGATATACTCACCTACACCACACGAGCCAACAAATGAAATAGCGCGTACTGCTGGATCTTCTAATAAACGGTCAACTTGTGGTTTTGTACCGTGAACAACTTGTAACACCCCTTTTGGCGCGCCCGCTTCAACAAATAGTTCAGCTAAACGCATCGGTGTTAGTGGATCTTGCTCTGAGGGCTTAAGAATAAAGGTGTTACCACACACAATAGCCAGTGGGAACATCCATAATGGGATCATTGCAGGGAAGTTAAATGGCGTAATACCTGCACATACACCCAGTGGCTGCATGTAAGAGTAAGTATCGATTTTACGCGCTACGTTTTCCATTGTTTCGCCCATCATCAGTGATGGTGCATTGGCTGCTTGCTCAACCACTTCAATACCACGCCAAACATCGCCTTTGGCATCTTCAAATGTTTTACCCAGCTCATGACAAATAATCGTCGCAAGCTCGTCATGGTTTTCTTTTAACAGTGCTGCGTATTTCATCATAATGCGCGCACGCTCAGAAATTGGCACTTCTTTCCATGTTTTAAACGTTTCTTTTGCAGAGGCAATAGCTGCATCCATTTCTGCATCCGTTGCACACGGCACTTGCGCTAACACTTCTTGGTTTGCAGGGTTGATAACATCAATCAACTGCGTTGAACTTGATTGGGTAAATTCGCCGTTGATAAATAAAGGTACTTGGTGCATGAGGCACTCCTCCCCAGTGGGTATAAAGAGGCCGCAACATGATAGTTTTTAAAATACGTTGCGGCTGTGAGAGATTAAGTTCAAAAACGTAATTAAATTACTTCGACTGCCATAGCAACAGCTTCACCACCACCGATACACAGTGAGGCAACACCTTTGCTAAGACCACGATTCTTTAATGCATGAATTAACGTTACTAAGATACGCGCGCCGCTGGCACCAATTGGGTGACCAAGTGCACAGGCACCGCCGTTAACATTTACTTTGCTTTCATCAAGTTTTAACTCGTTAATTGCAAGCATAGTCACCATGGCAAACGCTTCGTTGATTTCCCATAAATCAACATCATTAACAGACCAACCGGCTTTTTCTAAAAGCGATTGCATCGCGCCAACCGGTGCTAAAGTAAACTCGCTTGGCGCTTGTGAATGTGTGCTGTGAGCAACGATACGGCAAAGTGGTGTTAAGCCTTGTGCTTTAGCATCTGACTCACGCATCAACACAAGCGCTGCTGCACCATCAGAAATTGATGACGAGTTTGCAGCTGTGATCGTGCCGTCTTTTTTAAATGCAGGACGTAAACCTGGGATTTTATCAGGGCGTGCATTGCTTGGTTGCTCATCAATCGCAACGGTCACATCACCTTTGCGTGTAGAAATAGTGTGCGCGGCAATCTCGTTTGCAAATGCGCCTGTTTCAATCGCGCTGTTTGCTTTAGTCAGTGAGCTAAGTGCAAAATTATCCATTTGTTCACGACCAATTGAATACTGATCGGCAGTGTCTTGAGCAAAACAACCCATTGCTTTATTGTCGTAAGCATCTTCAAGGCCATCACACATCATGTGATCTTTTACTTCGCCATGACCCATACGCATTCCTGAACGTGCATTCGGTAACATATAAGGCGCATTACTCATGCTTTCCATGCCACCAGCAACTGCGGTATTGATAGAGCCTGATTTAATTAAGTCATGGGCAAACATTGCAGCTTTTAAGCCAGAGCCACATACCTTGTTGATTGTTGTTGCGCCAGTACCTTGATTAAGGCCCGCTTTTAACATTGCTTGGCGCGCAGGTGCTTGACCAAGACCCGCTGGTAATACACAGCCCATGATCACTTCATCAATCTTATCGGCTGATAAACCGGCTTGCTCTAAGCTACTTTTAATAGCTGTAGCACCTAAATCAGTTGCGTGTGCACCACTTAGTGCGCCCATAAACCCCCCCATTGGGGTACGTTTTGCGGCAACAATAACAACGGCTTCAGTAGTCATAATTGGCTCCATGTAAGTGGTTATCATCATGTGTTCAAATCATGTGTAACCAAACAGTTAATTTGTTATAGTTTAATTTCGATTTAATTCAGCATACATAATATTTACGTTTACGCCAACGTAAATCTAAAATCAACTTTTTTGCGGTCGTTAAAACTGTAAACTTATCTGTATTTTGTTGTATTAAAAATCGAACATCTGCTTACAAGGCTAGGTAAATAAAGCTTTTCAACAAATCCAACCAGTTATCTTTATAAGTCTAAAGTATAACACCCAAATCACCCTTTACCTTTACGTAAACTTCACTTATATTGGTGTTATTCGAATGAGGTAAATAAATCATGAAACAAGACAATCAAACAAACTTCGAAAGCGCAGCAGTTGAACCTGCTAGCAATGAGCAAACGTTTAGTATCAGTGAACTAGCAAAAGAATTTGATATTACAACTCGCTCTATCCGCTTTTATGAAGACCAAGGGCTGATCTCACCTGATCGCAATGGTCAAACCCGTATTTATTCAAAACGCGACAAAGTAAGACTAAAGCTTATTCTACGTGGTAAACGCTTAGGTTTTACCTTAGCTGAAACGGGCCGTTTGTTTGAACTTTACGATGCAGATAAATCAAGCGCTAAACAGCTAGTGACTATGCTTGACCTTATCGCAGAGAAAAAAGCAGACCTAAGCCAACAGATGGACGACATTAAAGTTGTACTGATGGAATTGGTTACAGCAGAACGTCGCTGTCGTGAAACCCTTAATAATTTAGACGAATAACCTGACAACAATCTCGTCAACAGACTCTCACAGGAACACACATTATGAGCACTATTTCACTATACAAAGAAATGAACTTCGGACTTGGCGAAACAGCAGACATGATCCGCGATCATGTTAATAGCTTTGCTAGCCAAGAAATTGCCCCACTTGCAGAACAAACTGATGTCGACAACGCCTTCCCTAATCAACTTTGGCCACAGCTTGGCGAAATGGGTTTATTGGGTATGACAGTGCCAGAAGAATTTGGCGGTGCGGGCCTTGGTTACCTCGAGCATGTAATCGCAATGGAAGAAATTAGCCGTGCAAGTGCATCGATTGGTTTAAGTTATGGTGCTCATTCAAACCTATGTGTTAACCAAATTAACCGTAATGGGTCACAGGCTCAAAAAGAAAAATACCTGCCTAAGCTAATCAGTGGTGAGCACATTGGTGCCCTTGCGATGAGTGAGCCAAATGCGGGTTCTGATGTTGTATCGATGAAATTAAAAGCTGAGAAGAAAGGCGATGTGTTTGTGCTTAACGGTAACAAGATGTGGATCACTAATGGTCCAGATGCCGATACCTTTGTTATTTATGCAAAAACAGATTTAAATGCTGGTCCTAAAGGGATCACCGCTTTCATCGTTGAACGTAACACGCCAGGATTCTCTACTGCGCAAAAGCTCGACAAACTAGGTATGCGTGGCTCTAACACCTGTGAATTAGTGTTCGAGAACTGCGAAGTGCCCGCAGAAAACATTCTAGGTAACTTAAACGAAGGCGTAAAAGTACTTATGAGTGGTCTTGATTATGAGCGTGTTGTACTAGCAGCTGGCCCGCTTGGCATTATGCAAGCATGTATGGACATTGTTGTTCCTTATATTCATGAACGTAAGCAATTTGATAGCCCAATTGGTCAATTCCAGCTTATTCAAGGCAAAATCGCTGACATGTACACGCAAATGAATGCAGCTCGTTCATACGTTTACACGGTAGCGCGTGCCTGTGACCGCGGAGAAACAACGCGTAAAGATGCCGCTGGTGCGATTTTATATGCCGCAGAGCTTGCTACTAAGATGGCCCTTGATGCTATCCAAATCTTAGGGGGTAATGGTTATATTAACGAATACGCGACAGGTCGTTTATTACGTGATGCAAAACTGTATGAAATTGGCGCTGGTACGTCTGAAATCCGCCGCATGCTAATTGGCCGCGAATTATTCACTGAAAGCCGATAGGACCTTGTTATGACGATTTTAAAATCGAGTGTAAACCCACACGATCCGCAATTTTTGCAAAATCACGACAACATGGCAGCACTCGTAAGTGACTTACGTGAAAAGGTAGCTGATATCCGTTTAGGTGGTGGCCCAGCCCTGATTGAGCGTCATCAAGGCCGTGGTAAATTGTTTGTTCGAGACCGTATTGTAACGCTACTTGACGAAGGCTCACCATTTTTAGAGATTTCTCAATTTGCTGCCTTTGGCGTCTATGAACAAGCCATTCCTTGTGCTGGAGTGGTGGCTGGTATTGGTCGTGTTAAAGGCGTTGAATGTATGATCATCGCCAATGATGCCACCGTAAAAGGCGGGACTTACTTTCCGCTTACAGTAAAAAAACACCTACGTGCCCAAGATATCGCAGAGCGTTGTCATTTGCCGTGTATTTATTTAGTTGATTCAGGCGGTGCAAACCTGCCTGAACAAGATGATGTGTTTCCAGATAAATTACACTTTGGCCGTATTTTCTACAACCAAGCACGTATGTCTGGTAAAGGCATTCCACAAATTGCGGTCGTAATGGGTTTATGTACCGCAGGTGGTGCATATGTACCTGCTATGGCTGATGAAAGTATTATCGTAAAAGAACAAGGCACAATTTTCTTAGCAGGCCCACCGCTGGTTAAGGCGGCTACGGGTGAAGAAGTGAGCGCTGAAGAGCTCGGTGGTGCCGATGTTCACTGTAAAACATCAGGAGTTGCCGACCACTACGCTGAAAACGATGCTCATGCACTTTCAATTGCACGCCAATGTATCGAACGAATTAATTATCAGCGCCCTACTGCACCCTTACTTGATGATGTTAAACCGCCGCGTTACGACATTAACGAAATATACGGCATTGTTGGTACCGACCTAAAAAAACCATTTGATGTACGTGAAGTAATTGCCCGTGTTGTTGATGATTCATCATTTGATGAATTTAAACGCTACTTTGGTGAAACCTTAGTAACCGGCTTTGCAAAAATCTTTGGTCACCCTGTGGGTATTGTTGCCAACAACGGCATTTTATTTAGTGAGTCAGCGCAAAAAGGCGCGCACTTTATACAGTTATGTGCACAACGTAAAATCCCTTTGGTGTTTTTACAAAACATTACTGGCTTTATGGTTGGTAAGAAATACGAAGCAGAAGGCATCGCCAAACATGGTGCGAAAATGGTAACCGCTGTGTCATGTGCTGATGTACCAAAATTCACAGTGTTAATCGGTGGCTCGTATGGAGCTGGTAACTACGGTATGTGTGGCCGCGCGTTTGAACCAACCATGATGTGGATGTGGCCAAATGCCCGTATCTCTGTGATGGGTGGAGAACAAGCAGCAGGCGTTCTTGCACAAGTTAAACAAGACGGTTTAGCCCGTAAAGGCGAAAGCATGACTGATGAGCAAGTCAGTCAGTTTAAAAAGCCAATTATCGAGCAATACGAAAAACAAGGTCATCCATATTACGCCAGTGCCCGCCTTTGGGATGATGGCATTATCGATCCTGCTGATACTCGCAATGTATTAGGGCTGGCCTTAAGTGCAGCTAAAAATGCACCTGAGCGCGATTCTCAGTTCGGCGTATTTAGAATGTAATGGAGGCCTTATGTCAGTAACACTCGAAATAACAAAATCAAATGTGGCTGTACTGGTACTAAGTCGCCCTGAAAAACACAATGCATTTAACGAAGAAGTCATTAGTGAGCTGATCCGTTTAATTGAACACGCAAATAGCTGTGATGTGCGCGCACTGGTTTTAAAAACCGAAGGTAAACACTTTTCTGCTGGCGCTGATTTAAATTGGATGAAGTCGATGGCTGGCAATGACTTTGCAGAAAACTTAGCGGATTCAATGCAGCTAGCAAAGCTTATGAAAGTCCTTGCTAGAAGCCCACACCCAACAATTTGTGCCGTACAAGGTGCAGCCTTTGGCGGTGCATTAGGCTTGATTGCGTGTTGTGATATCGCGATTTGCCAAGACGATGCACAATTTTGCTTAAGTGAAGTAAAGCTGGGTCTTATTCCTGCGGTTATCAGCCCTTATGTCATTAAAGCTATTGGTGAACGCGCTGCACGTCGTTATTTTTTAACGGCAGAGATTTTTGACGCGCATACAGCCAAGCAACTGGGTTTAATTCACCAAATCACTGGCGATTTGCAAACAGCGCTCGACAAACATTTACAAAACCTTGTCAACAACGGCCCTATTGCCGTTAAAGCAGCAAAGCAGCTTATAAATGATGTGGCTGGTAATGTAATTGATGATGCACTTATTGAGTTAACCGCAGAGCGCATTGCACGCATTCGTGTATCTGAAGAAGGCCAAGAAGGTCTGACTGCATTTTTTGAAAAACGCGCCCCTAACTGGCAGAAATAGGAACCATTATGACAACAAAATCATTGGAAAAAATTCTCGTTGCCAACCGTGGTGAAATTGCCTGCCGAGTTATGCGTACAGCAAAACAAATGGGCTTAACAACGGTTGCAGTGTATTCAGATGCTGATAAACATGCTCAGCACGTAAAGCTTGCTGATGAGGCGTACCATATTGGTCCTGCACCGAGTAAAGACTCGTACTTAGTGGCAGATAAAATCATCGATGTTGCAAAACAAGCAGGTGTTGATTGTATTCACCCGGGTTATGGCTTTTTATCTGAGAACTCTGACTTTGCTCTCGCGTGTGAGAAAAATGATATCGCCTTTATTGGCCCACCAGCATCAAGCATTGAAGCCATGGGTTCAAAAACCCGCGCTAAAGAAATAATGCACCAAGCGAATGTACCTTTAGTACCTGGGTATTATGGTGATAATCAAGATACTGAGTTCTTACAAGCCGAAGCTGAAAAAATTGGTTATCCCGTTCTTATTAAAGCGGCCTTTGGTGGCGGTGGTAAAGGTATGCGAGTAGTTGAACACGCAAAAGACTTTATCAGTGCTCTTGAAGGCGCAAAACGTGAAGCAAAAGCAGGCTTTGGCAACGATTTAGTACTGTTAGAGCGCTATGTCACTAAACCTCGCCATGTTGAAGTGCAAGTTTTTGCCGATAGCCATGGTAACTGTGTGTACTTAGGCGATCGTGACTGTTCTTTACAACGACGTCACCAAAAAGTAATTGAAGAGGCCCCAGCACCTGGTTTATCTGATGCACTTCGCAAAGAAATGGGTGAAGCAGCGGTACGTTGTGCCCAAGCGATTAACTATCGCGGTGCAGGTACGGTTGAGTTTTTATTATGCGGTGATGAATTCTTCTTCATGGAAATGAACACCCGTTTACAGGTTGAGCACCCAGTAACAGAAATGGTAACCGGTGTTGATTTGGTGAATTGGCAAATCAACATTGCGGCAGGTGAAGCATTACCTCTTAACCAAGCTGATATTCAGCTACAAGGCCACAGTTTTGAAGCGCGTATTTATGCGGAAGATCCTAGCAATGACTTTATTCCGTGTTCGGGTCATATTGATGCCCTATTTACACCGGATGAATCTGAGTTTGTTCGTATCGATACAGGCATTGCAGCAGGTGATGAAATTAGCCCGTTCTACGACCCTATGATCGCTAAGTTAATTGTTCATGACGATAACCGTGAGGCAGCGCTTGGGCGTTTATCAAAAGCACTTGAGCAATTTCACTTAGCGGGTTTTAGCTGTAACGTTAATTTCTTACATAATCTTGCTAACCACCCTACTTTTCAAGCAGGTGCACCCGATACGCACTTTATTGAAGACCAAGGTGAGCAACTTGTTGCTAAAAGCGAGCAACAGTCTGTTATTGCGACCGTTGTCGCAGCTTATGCGTATGCTCATCAACTAAAAGGTGAAAGCAGCAGCCCATGGCAACAATTAACAGGCTTTATGCTTAACAGTGACGCTAAAACAACCATCCCGTTTGTTGATTTATCTATTCATGCCATTAAGACTTCAGATGGTTTTAGAATAAGCCTTGACGGGGTTGACTATACAACTTCGGGCAACGTTGAAGATGGCCTTGCAAACCTAGTCGTTAATGGCGAAAAAGTTGTTGCTCATATTAATCAAACAGACTCTCACATCACAGTGATGTACAAAGCACAACAAAAGGTGCTTGAGCTGATTGATAAACACTATATTAGTGAGCACGAAAGTGATGCACTACCACTTGCCGCGCCACTCAACGGTACTGTTGTTAAGCATTTAGTTGAGGTAGGTAGTACTGTTTCTAAGGGGGACGCGGTCGTTATCATTGAAGCTATGAAAATGGAATACACCCTTAATGCCCCGCATGATGGTGTATTAACGAGCTATTGCTTTGCTGAAGGTGAACTGGTGAGTCACGGTGATATGCTCGCGATTGTTGAAGAGCCGGAGGCGTAATGGCACAGTTTCCTGATTTTGTTCGCATTGTAGAAGTTGGCGCCAGAGACGGTTTGCAAAATGAAGCCGCCGTTAGCACGCAAGATAAAGTCGATCTTATCAACGCCCTAGCTGAAGCTGGTCTTAAAGATATTGAAGCAGGCGCATTTGTGTCACCTAAATGGGTGCCACAAATGGCTGACTCTAGCGATGTAATTAGTGCGTTAAATTTACAAGACGTTAATTTAAGTGCCCTCACCCCGAATTTACGGGGTGCAGAGGCAGCAAAACTAGTCGGCATACAAGAATTTGCTATCTTTACAGCAGCAAGTGAAGCGTTCTGTCAAAAGAACATCAACTGCTCTATTGATGAAAGTATTGATCGCTTTAAAGATGTCATGGATTTTGCCAAAGCGAATAACATTCGTGTTAGAGGTTACGTTAGCTGCGTTATGGGTTGCCCATATCAAGGTGATGTCGACTACAATGATGTATTAAACGTATCAGAGCGATTACTCGAGCTTGGTTGTTACGAAATTAGCCTAGGTGACACCATTGGTGTGGGTACGGCGAAAAAAGTCGATGAGTTATTAGGTTTACTCTTGCAACATATTGATAAATCAAAACTCGCTGTACATTTTCACGACACCTACGGACAAGCGCTCACAAATATTTACACCGCCCTAAACCGCGGTATAGCAACGGTTGACAGTGCAGTTGCAGGCCTTGGTGGCTGCCCTTACGCAAAAGGTGCGTCAGGAAATGTTGCCACTGAAGATGTAGTTTACTTACTACAAGGGCTTGGCATAGAGCATGGAATTGATTTAGAAAGACTGGCGAAAGCTGGTTGGGCTATTTGCAGTGCATTAAATAAACAACCTGTCAGCAAGGTATCACTTGCTCTAAAGAACACTCAGAATAATTAAGGAGTAGGCTCATGGCCGGTTTCGATAAAGTAGTTTCAAGTTATGAAGCTGCAATGGAAGGTTTAAAAGATGGCGATACTATTATCGCTGGTGGCTTTGGCTTGTGTGGTATTCCTGAGGGGCTTATCAGTGAAATTAAGCGTAAACAAACTAAAAATCTAACCGTTGTTTCAAACAACTGCGGTGTAGATGATTTTGGTTTAGGGGTTTTACTTCACGATAAGCAAATTAAAAAAATCATCGCTTCTTATGTGGGTGAAAATGCGCTTTTCGAAAAACAACTACTTGATGGTGAAATTGATGTTGTTTTAACACCACAAGGTACACTCGCTGAGAAGATGCGTGCCGGTGGCGCTGGTATTCCTGCGTTTTATACTGCTACAGGTTACGGCACTCCGGTTGCTGAGGGCAAAGAAGTCAAAGAATTTGATGGCCGTCCGTATATCTTAGAAGAATCAATTACTGGTGAGTTTGCCATTGTTAAAGCATGGAAAGCCGACCGCTACGGTAATCTTGTATTTCGCCATACTGCAATGAACTTCAACCCGATGGCCGCGACAGCAGGTAAAATTACTGTTGCTGAAGTAGAAGAGATTGTAGAACCAGGTGAACTTGAGCCTAGCCAAATTCATACCCCAGGTATTTATGTTAATCGCGTGATCAAAGGCGACTTTGAAAAACGCATCGAACGTGTAACAACTCGCGATTAAGGAGCAATAAAATGGCATTATCACGTGAACAAGTTGCAATGCGTGTTGCACAAGAGCTACAAGATGGCTATTACGTAAACCTAGGTATTGGTATCCCTACCCTAGTTGCTAACTATGTCCCAGATGGCATCGAAGTCATGCTGCAGTCTGAAAATGGCTTACTGGGTATGGGTGCGTACCCAACTAAAGACCAAGTTGATGCAGATATGATCAATGCGGGTAAAGAAACCGTGACAGCAGCCACAGGTGCAGCAATATTTAATAGTGCAGATAGTTTTGCCATGATACGGGGTGGTCATGTAGACTTAACAGTATTAGGTGCATTTGAAGTTGACCAGAACGGTAACATCGCATCGTGGATGATCCCAAAGAAGCTAATTAAAGGCATGGGTGGCGCGATGGACCTCGTTGCTGGCGCGAAGAATATTATTGTTACGATGACTCATGCAAGCAAGCATGGTGACTCTAAGTTATTAGAAAGTTGCACTTTACCGCTAACTGGGGTTAACTGTGTAAAGAAAATCGTAACTGATTTAGCCGTACTAGAAGTTAAAGACGGCGCATTTCATCTAATCGAACGCGCTCCGGGCGTGTCGGTAGACGAAATCATTAGCAAAACGGCAGGCAAATTGCTTGTTGAAGGTGATGTTCCAGAGATGGTTTTTTAATCCACTCACATCCCATGTACCGACCTCATTCCCAGTGCCAATGGCGCTGAGTTACCCAAAATCCCTCGCAAGAGGGATTTTTTTTATCTATTGATTTACTGTGAGCTGCACCATTTTGTCACATAAATAGTATAAAATGCCCTAACTTTGTGAAGTGAAAGTCTTTAAAGTATAGGGTGTTACCTGTTTCAGAAAACTGCTAAAATCTTTTAAATGCAATAAAAGTAGATTAAACAATCAATTAAAGAGTCTTTTTTATGCATTTGTGCAAATATTAGCTATATTCAACCTTTACTCTCTTACTTTTTACATTTTGGGATAATAATTGCTTAGCAGTTAGTTAACTAACACGCGCTATTGAGACTTACTGAAATTAACTATGCAAACACCTATTCGTGGCTTACGCTCATTTTGTTTTGCTGCACGCACCCTTAGCTTTAAAGATGCGGCAAACCAACTCTACCTTACGCCTTCTGCCGTAAGCCATCAGATCAAACAATTAGAAGAACAATTGGGTATTGAACTGTTTGAACGTCAAACCCGCTCTATCCGCTTAACAGCTGCGGGGAAAAATTTTTATGACTCTGTATCGCCGCTTATTAAAGCGCTAGAAAAAACCATTAACGAGTTTAGTCAGTTACAAGAGAACGTGACTATAAGTATTACGCTACCTGAGTTTTTCGCCAGTGAGCTGTTAATGCCAAAACTGAGCGAATGGACTAGCGATCATCCAAATACAAATTTACAGCTTAATACCTTAAAAACGCGTAAAGAGCTGACTAAGCAAAGCGATTTATCGATTGTATTGTCTTCGTCTAAACCGCACGAAGGGGTTGTACATGAGCTGTTTTCGCTTTCTTATACGCCAGCTTGCAATAAAGAAAACTGGCAAGCATGGCAAGAAAACCCATTTCAGGCATTAAATGAAGTTCCTCTAATACTTCATAAAGCGCGTCCATGGGCTTGGCACCAATGGGCTGAGCATGCTGGTATTGATGACTTTGCACCAAAGCAAATTATTCAGGTTGATAGTATGTTTGGTGTGGCACGTGCCGCGCAACAGGGTATGGGTATTGCCCTAATCCCCTTACCTATCAGTCAGACTTGGTTTGATGAGCAATGGTTATTTAATTTCACTAATATGCCATTAAAAACCAAGGATAAATATTACTTAGTGCAACACGAACCAAGTGAAACCAATGCACAACTAGAACTATTCATAAAATGGATGCTTGATACTTTTAAGCACCTTAAGTAGTCATTATTGCCCTCAGAGAAATCTGAGGGTTATCTAAATTTATAATATCTTAAATAACAATCAACTCAGCTTTAACTCGTTTTATCACACACTTAACTTGAGTCTTTATCATCGTCTCGCTTTTGTTTTTTACGCTGCTCATGCTTTGCTTTGGCAACATTTTCATATACCGAAGGTGGGATTGGAAATAGCGAAATAAGTGGTAACAATGCCATAAATAAATATGCTCCCTTTGGCGCTTTTTTAGCCCACCGCACCATCAAGGTTAGGGCTCTTAGTAATATATAAAAGCCGATTAAACCTATAGTAATTATCAGTACAAGCGTAAGTAAGTTCATTTTCAATCCATCAGTAAGCCCTTAACTTAAAGTGAGGACAGTTAGACTTTTTAAATCATCGGATTATCGTTCAGCTATTTAAAAACTCTATACTTTTAATTTACGACAATTAACTTACAACCCTTATAAACTAATACACACAGCGCTTAGCCTTAAATTATTATATTAGACTAAAGTCTATAAGTTAATTTTCTTCATCTATTGAGTGTTTTTTTATCGTTTGTTGAATTTTTTCTACTCAACTAAAGTTCAACTATCGGCACTTGATACCGATATAACAGAGGAAAAGATTATGTTTAGTACACTTATGAAACGCGTTGTAGTTAGCTCTTTATTAACTTGTTCAGCTATGGCAATGGCTGATCAAAGTGACTATAAATTAATGGTAATTGACCAATCGACACAGGCAAGTGCTGAGGTTAACCGTCAATACGAATTAGCATTTAACCAATGTGCGTTAAGTGTTCAAGCAAAGAATTTTACCGAAGCTGAAACACTCTGTTCAAAAGCAATCAGTTTACTAAATACAAGCAAAGTACCTGCTTATAAACGCCGTGAATTAACGTCATTTGCTTTAAGCAACCGCGGTGTTGCTCGCATCATGTCTGAAAACGACACAGCGGCACTCTCTGACTTCTACGAAGCAGTACAAATTTCAGGTAACGAGTTAGTAGAACACAACTTAACTCGAGCGAAAAAGAACTTAGCATTATAAGCTCTCTCAAAATTGTGTTGTCTTAAAACCCAGCTTTGGCTGGGTTTTGTCGTTTATGTACCCATCTTTTTACTTACGGCAAAAATACAATAGCGATTTAAAAATTAAGCTGACGAAGCTTACCTTAATCCTCCGATAATGCCTGTTTGTAACTTAAATCAAAGTTTTTGAGCAACTGATTAAGGAAATTGAGGTTTATCTGATTAGGTTTAAAATTTTGCCCCTTTTCAATATTTGCTATGTATTGTTTTAACTTTACTTTGTCTTTATTCCAAAAAGCGATGTTCCCTAAGACAAAGTCATTCCAATACATTTTTGAATTACTTAAGTCTTCATTCGGATCCAATACTTTATTTGCATAAAAGATCGCGTGTTGATAATTACCCGCGAGCCCTTCCATTTGCGCTAAATGCCAAGTTAATGAGCTTTCTTTTGAATTATTATGGGTAATAAAACGTTTAATCAGAATAGCGGCTTCAGTATGACAGCCTGATTTTTCTAACAATCTAAACCCAGCATCATCAGTCTGATCAAATTGCTGGTATGTGAGGTTTAAATCGTCTTTTAATCTTTCTTCAAGGGCAGCTTTACAATCAGCAAACGCAACATTCGATATAAATAAAAATCCAATTGATAAAAGCCCTGTTTTCATAATTCTTTCCTTGTGATTCTCAATATTGGCTTGTTTATGATTCTTTGACAAAAATTTTAATTGTTTTGCTAAACACCGCGGTTCTCATATACAAGCATATCTACTCAGGTTCAGAAGCATTTTCAACTTGTAAATATACAGGTAACGTTGAAATTTAAATGTCACTTTGGAATGCTTTGTCCATAATTTTTAAAAAGCTATTTTTAACAAAGTTACTAACCAATGGCCACTGCTAAAAAGTTACCTCGTTTATCAAAACCTATCTCCATATAAGAATCACAATCTACAGATGCAAATAACGTTTCTATAAATAAGCGTAGGCACAAAAATTTATAAGCACTCAGTCAAAGTTTCAGTTGTTAAAAAATACTAGAGTCGACATTACATACTCTCATCCCCCATGAAACTTTGAGTTCTGAGCAATTACTCTATAGATTAAATTTCTTCATCTATCAGGTTTAATTTAATCGTTTGTTTAGCTTATAGGAATATTTTAAAGTTCACTCGTTGGCAAGAAACACCAACTAATTCAAAGGAAAACTATCATGTTAAAAACACTTGTAACCACTATTGCACTTAGCTCTTTATTAACTTGCCCAGCGATGGCAGTAGCCGCACAAGCTGATTATAAACTGATGGTAATTGAGCAACCTCAAACCAACGATAATGCAACCAGCCAATACGAAACTGCCTTCAACCGCTGTGCATTAAGCGTTAAAGAAAAGAATTTTTCAGAAGCAGAAAGCCTGTGTACTCAAGCAATTTCTCTTCTAAGTACAAGTAAAGTACCAGGTTACAAACGCCGCGAGTTAACATCGTTTGCACTTAGTAACCGAGGTGTTGCACGCATCATGTCCGAAAACGATACAGCCGCGCTTTCTGACTTTTATGAAGCAGTGCAAATTTCTAAAAATGAACTTGTAAACCACAATTTAAGCCGTGCAAAACAAAACTTAGCACTGTAGTTGTAAAGGTTCCCCCAACCAAATTGTTGTCGAAAGCCCGGTTCTTGTGTGTTCTGACCGGGCTTTTTTTCGAGCTGATTAAAGGCCAATATCAAACTGCTGCTTTAAAGCTCTAACTTGGTCACTGTGGGTAGATAGATATAAGTTAAATTGCTCAATAACATCAGGGTATTTAACTGTTGATAGATGGAAACTTTGCACATCTACCGCAAGTTTATCGTGAAAGTACACGGGCACTCTATTTTCAAACTCTTCTCGCATTTTATAGTTCAAAACATCTTTAGATATGTAAATACAATTTATTCGCTTTAAAAGTAATAAAGAAATTAATTCAGTCGTATCAGCCGTCTCCACAACGTCGATCTGCTTTTTCATAAAATGTGATTTATAACTTTGTGATGTAAAGCCTCGAACTTTACCTATCCTGCTACAATCAGAAAGCGTGGTATTTTGTTGCAAACTCGCAATGCCTGTCACTGTATTCAAAATTGATTCTGAGTAAATAATCGGGTTAGGTTTCGAAAATGTATCTTTAAAGGATTTTTGCCACTGCGGATTGTCAGGATATTTAAAATCAATATAGTTTTCGGCAACCAGATCCCTATAAAGACGATTTAAAGGGGCGGGATAAAACTTAACGCTATAACCAAATTCTCGGCTGAATTGTTTAAGCAATTTTTCACTAAATCCAGTGAAGTTAGGCTTCTTACTGTCACTGCCATCGTAATAAGGTAGATACTCTATATTCTCTACACCTATCACGATGGCTTTTAATTCCTTACACACTAATCCATTAGAAAATAAGCACAATTTTAAAATTAACGTATAAATTAGTTTGGTTTTCAACACGAAAAAGTATCTTGTTTCTCCAGTCATAGTTTTAGGATAGGCTATAACTATGGTTTCAACTAATTTTTACTAATAACATTTAACTACGCGGAACAAATTCAAGTACTGTAGCATTAATACAATATCTATCTTGCCCTCTTGGACCTTCCCCCGGAAATAAGTGCCCTAAGTGAATTCCTGAACTTTTCGATTTTAGCTCGATACGCTGCATACCATAGCTATTATCTTCATGCATCGTTACACTATTTTTGACTGGGTGAGTAAAAGACAACCACCCTGTTCCCGAATTAAATCTATCTCGGGTATCAAATAATGGTGCACCACTTAATTTGTCAATAAAAATGCCATCTGGGGTATTTTTAAAAATGTCGTATTCCTTACAAAACGGGCTATCTGTTCTGGAATGAAATGCCACTCTAAAGGCCTCACTGTCACCCAATTTAAATGCGCCCAATGCTTTGTAAAACTCTTCCTTATTCACATACCCTTGACGACCATAAACTTCTTTACCATCTTCGATAAATAAAAGTGTAGGTGTTGCCCAAGTAGGTGTGTTAATAACCAAGCCAGCAAGTTGATCCGCATGGCGAAAAGTCATAGGGATTGTGCCCTTGTATGCATTAGCAACTTCTTTTTTAAATTTTTCGCAATACGGGCAATAGCCTTTAGCATCAATTACTACAATATGTTTGTTAGCGAGTAAGGCAGTGTTATCTATTTTAGGCTTTTCAGATGGGCTAAATACAACCCCTGTAGAATGATCAGGACAGTAGCCATTCGGGTTTTTCTTTATATAGTCTTGATGATACTCCTCTGCTTTAAAAAACCTATCAAGCGGTTTTATTACCGTTTTAATTTCGCCAAATCCCGCTGATGATAATTTTTTTTGATACGCTTCTTTAAGGCGATTTGCACTAACAAGTTGATTGGAGTTGCTGGTTAGAATAGTCGACCGATATTGTGTGCCAATATCATTGCCCTGCCGATTAAGCTGTGTCGGATCATGACTTTCAAAGTAATGTTTTAAAAGATCTTCTGTGCTTAATTTGTTGCTGTTATAAGTAACTTTGACTACCTCAGCGTAATTGTTTTCATCAAAACGACGAGAGCTACGTGTAATGTTTTTATATGTCGCCTTAAAGCCCTGCCCATCAGCATAACCCGATACCGCATCGAGCACACCGTTGAGGGCTTCATAGCGTTTTTCTGCGCCCCAAAAACAACCCGAACCTAATACTATAGTTTCAATATGTTTAGTTGCATTAGGCAGGTCTTCTTTAGCCAAAACGGGACTGATACTAGCAACTGCACTGACGGTGAACCATGCCACCAATAAAGACTTAATTGTCATACTAATTTACCTCGTCATAGCGTGTGTATTTAATAGACCTAAGAGAAATATAAAATATTTCAACTTAAACGCATCCCACGGGCTATTCACCGCTTAAAATTTAACTCTTTAGTGTTAATAGGGTAAAAAAAGCTTTTTTTAACATTGGGATATATAAATGAGAATTGCACATAGCTTATCTGCTCTTGCATTGGGTATAACGCTTGCTACGCAAGTGAATGCAGCAGAGTTCACTTTTAAGCAATCTATTCAAGCTACAGATAACACTTTGGTATTGTTTTTAGACACTGAAACACAAATCGCCAAATTTAACCATTTAGCCTCAGAGACACAAACTCATATTAACAAAGTGATTGATTTTTCAGACTTTGAAGCTAAATATGGTAAAACATTAGAGATCATTGCTCCAAATGGTAGCCAGCATCAACGTATTCTTTTAGTTGGCTTAGGTGAGCAAGCAAAGCTAAATGCAGCTAAAATGGCAAAGCTGGGTGGCAATGTACATGCACAGCTACATAAAGCAAAACAAGAAAACGTCAGCCTTGATTTCTCTACAATCACTGATCAAGAAACTAACGCTAAATACGCTGCAGAGTTTGCCCATGGCGCAAATCTACGTGATCACCGCTTTGAAGTTTACAAAAAAGAAAAAGATAGTCACTTAGTGAGCTACACAGTCGATGTTGAAAATATAGACCAAGCGGTCAAAAACCATACTTTACTGCAACACATAGAAGAAGGCGTATTTTTAGCACGCGACTTAACAAGTGAAGTTGCAACTGAAATGACGCCGGCTGATTTTGCAAAAGCTGCAAAAGAACTTAAAAAGTTAGGTGTCAAAATTTCTATTTTAGAGCCTAAGCAAATCAAAAAGCTTGGTATGGGTGCACTAGAAGCAGTTGGTCGTGGGAGCGAACAAGGTTCACGTTTAGTTGTTGCGCATTATCAAGGTAATAAAAATACACCGATTGCTTTAGTGGGTAAAGGTATTACTTTTGATTCTGGTGGTTATAGTCTAAAAACAGGTGCATCAATAGCCCGCATGAAATCAGATATGGCCGGTGCAGCAGCGGTACTTGGAACGGTTAAAGCAATGGCACTTGCAAAAGCTGATACTAATGTCGTTGCAGTAATGGGCATGGCAGCCAATATGGTGTCACAATTTGCCGTTGCACCTGGCGATGTAGTACGCACAGCCGAAGGTCTAAGCGTAGAAATTGTAAACACCGATGCTGAAGGTCGTTTAGTGCTTAGCGATGCAATGTGGTACGCTCGTGATAAATTTAAACCAAGTATTATGGTTGATGTTGCAACATTAACCGGCTCTAAAATTGGTGCTGTAGGTAATGACTATGCCGCCATTTTCTCTGAGGATGACCAACTAGTAGAACAACTAACGATCGCTGGTAAACACGTAAACGAAAATGTATGGCGTTTACCACTAGGCTACGAAGATGCACTAAAGTCTGATATCGCAGACTTAAAAAATATTGCTTCACATGGCCCAGGTGCAACAACAGCAGCAAGCTTCCTGAAAAACTTTGCGGGTGAAACTCGCTGGGTTCACATTGATATTGCCGGAAATGCGCTTAACAGCAAAGCAAAAGATGAGCTTGCTGAAGGCGGCACTGGTTACGGTGTGCGTTTGTTATCTAACTGGCTTCTAAACAACCAGTAACAAAAAGATTGCCTACAACAGCAGATTGTAGGCAATTAACACTCGATTAAAATACAAAAACTGTATTTACATCAACAAATTCGTGCTTTTATGCTATGTTGCTATGACTAATCACTTTTAAATTGGGATGCAATGACTACATACAGCTCGCCATCGATTACTGTACTTACCACTCACTGCATTTATTTTGATGTAAGTCATTCAGAACAGACAATTCTAGAAACACAAAAAAAGGTCTGGGCTTTAGCACAACTCTGCCAACAATCTGGTGATTTTATTGATGTGGTGCCAGCGAACAATAATCTGACTTTATATTTAAACGATCCTTTAAGACTGCAGTATTGGTTATCAGCTTTGAATGAGCACTGGCTTGAAGTCTCATTATTAAAATTTAACTCTACCCACCATAAGTTACCGACACGGTACGGTGGAGTTCATGGCTCTGATATTAAACATGTTGCACACTATCACAACCTAAGCGTGGATGATGTAGTACAATTACATAGTAGTGGCACCTACCATGTATTATTTTTAGGGTTCCAGCCTGGCTTTGCCTATCTAAGTGGTTTAGATAAAAAGTTATACACACCAAGACGTAGCGATCCTCGTACATCTGTTCCTAAGGGTTCAGTTGCTATTGGCGGTGAACAAACTGGTATCTACCCAGAAACTTCACCAGGTGGCTGGCAAATTATAGGTCACACCGACTTTAAATTATTTGATATTAATGCCCCCTCTCCTTGCGCTTTTGCGCCAGGTGATACCATCGAGTTTACAATCAAGGAGGTGCTATCGTGATCACCGTTGTTAAACCGGGTATGCAAATGTCTATACAAGATCAAGGACGCACAGGTTCGAGACATTTAGGTATTGGTCAATCAGGTTGCATTGACCCATATGCACAAATTATTTGTAACCGATTAGTCGGTAACCCTGATAATTGCCCTGTACTTGAAATCACGCTGGGTCTTGCTGAAATTAAATTCGATAATGATTACTACATTGCCCTACACGGCACGGATATGAAAGCCACAGTCAATGGTAACCCTATTCAACCAGGCTGGAGCTATTACATAAAAAAAGGCGATGTATTAAAGCTTAATGCTGCACGACACGGATTTCGAAGCTACCTTGCTATAGGGGGTATTTGGCAATTACCAACGCCTATATTAGGCTCTTATTCTACCGATTTAACCGCTAAGTTTGGTGGTTTACATGGTAACGCTTTAAATCCTGGTGACAGCATAGACATTACACCACAGTACAAAACCAAAATTGGTTTAGGTGCGATGCTTCCACCAAAAAGTACACACATACGTGTTTATGAAGGCCCTCACAATAAATTACTGTCAGAGCAAAGCATCGACAAGTTTACTAATCATTCATGGCATATTTCGCCGAGTAGTAACCGCATGGGAGCGAGGTTAAGTAGTGATGAATGCAAATTAGAACATGCTTTATCATTACCTTCTATGGCAGTCATGCCTGGTAGTATCCAGTTGCCATCGAGTGGCGAGCCTATTGTTCTTTTAAATGATGCTCAAACAACGGGTGGTTATCCATTACTTGGTACAGTGATTGAGGCTGATTTGAGACACTTTGCCCAATTAAAACCGGGGGATTTTTTACACTTTGAATTCGTCAGTCTAAATGAGGCAACCAAAGCACAACAAAAACTAACTTCTCACCTAAATCAATTAAAAATTGCTCTAGAATATAAAAATAAACAGTAAAATAGTGAGCAGCACACCTCGGTGCTGCTCTATTTATAGATACTTGTATACACAAGATCGTCAGTACAAATTATTTAAGTAGTCTATTGCACAAAACTAGTGCAAAGACTAACTGCAAAATAGCTACTCGCTTTTAAATATAGAGCGATTTCCGATTTATCCATTGTCTATGAGCTTATTGCAAAACAGTTATTGATCATTTTGGTGCAACACCCACCTATTGTGGTGCATATTTTATTCTTAAATATTTAGAAAACCTGTGTGACTTAGGTAATTATTTCTGTTAAAACAAAGGTTCGCAGTTTTAAATTTATGTTAACTGCACACATAATAGGAATGAGGAGTCACTATGTGTTCAATTTTTGGTGTATTAGATATTAAATCTGATCCCACACAATTGCGTGGTCAAGCAATTGAGATGTCAAAACTTTTAAGACACCGCGGGCCTGATTGGTCTGGCGTATATTCGTCTGATAAAGCGATTTTAGTTCATGAACGCCTTGCTATTGTCGGTGTATCAAGTGGTGCCCAACCACTGTATAACCCTGAACGTACTAATATACTTGCTGTTAATGGTGAAATTTATAACCACAAAGAATTAGCTGCAAATCTAGAAACCGATTTTACTTTTCAAACGCAATCAGACTGTGAAGTCATATTGGCTTTATACAAGCAGAAAGGTCCTGAATTTTTAGACGACTTAAATGGTATTTTTGCGTTTTGTTTATACGACGAAGAGCAAGATGCCTACTTAATAGGCCGTGACCATATCGGTATTATTCCACTTTATACGGGTCATGATGAGCATGGTAACTTTTATGTAGCCTCAGAATTAAAAGCACTTTCGCCAATTTGTAAACACATTGAAGAGTTCCCTCCTGGGCACTTCTTATGGAGCAAAGATGGTCAATTACGAAAATACTACGCCCGCGATTGGCAAAGCTATGATGCAGTAAAAGACAACGATGCTAAAGTTAGTGATGTAAAACAAGGGTTAGAAGCGGCTGTTAAACGCCAATTAATGTGTGACGTTCCTTATGGTGTATTACTATCTGGTGGTTTAGATTCATCGGTTATTTCTGCTATAACGCAACGTTTTGCTGCAAAACGGATTGAAGATAACGACGAATCTGATGCATGGTGGCCAAAGCTTCATTCATTTTCGGTTGGGCTTGAAGGTTCACCTGACTTAGCTGCGGCACAAAAAGTAGCTGATATGATTGGCACGGTTCACCACCCTATTCACTTTACGATTCAAGAAGGTATTGATGCACTACGTGAAGTGATTTATCACATCGAAACGTATGACGTAACCACCATCCGCGCCTCAACGCCAATGTATTTAATGGCACGCCAAATCAAAGCCATGGGTATTAAAATGGTATTATCGGGTGAAGGTGCTGACGAATTATTTGGTGGTTATTTATACTTCCATAAAGCACCAAATGCGCAAGAGTTCCATGAAGAACTTAACCGTAAAGTGTCTAAGCTTCATATGTTTGACTGCTTACGTGCTAATAAATCGATGGCTGCATGGGGGGTTGAAGCACGTGTACCGTTCTTAGACAAAGAGTTTGTTGATGTCGCAATGCGTATCAACCCTGAAGCAAAAATGTGTAAAGACGTCAAAATCGAAAAACACATTATTCGTGAAGCATTCGACGGCTACCTACCAGATGAAGTACTGTGGCGTCAAAAAGAGCAATTTTCTGATGGCGTGGGTTATAACTGGATTGATACTTTAAAAGAGTATGTGAACGAGCAAGTAAGCGACCAAGATCTGGCTAATGCAAAATACAAATACCCAATTAATACGCCTGATTCTAAAGAAGCCTATTTCTATCGTAGTATTTTTGAAGAACACTTCCCAGGTGATGCCGCCGCTAAATGTGTTCCTCATGGAAAGTCTGTTGCATGTTCAACACCTGAAGCTCTAGCTTGGGATGAATCATTCCAAAACAATGCAGATCCTTCTGGTCGTGCTGCTGGCGTTCACAACGACGCGTATAAAAAATAAGCTTTTAATATGATGCTGCAAGTTCCGCTTGCAGCTATTTAATCAATGTAACAATCTAGCATCTCGAAAATTTCACTGTCATCAAATAATTACCTATCTACACCACAACTGTTTAAATTACATTCAAATGAGCTAAAAAACTGTATTTATTCGGATATTTAGGGACAAAAGCATTTACATTTGTGTACGACCTCCTACACTAAAGATTAATCATGGGCACTATTATGATTAGTATTCAAACTATTTTTAAATTTCGAACGTAAAAATACTGATATAGCTAATTTGTGTGCCTACCGGCCGTTTAGCTATCTGCTAAATAAAATTACAACAAGAGGTATTCATGAGCGAACATCATGACAAGTACAGTATCGACAATACAGATTACACTGTCGGTCAGGACAATGTACAAAAATGGGGCTTTGATGTGCATAACCCCGTGTTTGGTATTAGTGCAGGCTTAATTGCGCTATTTTTAGTGGCTACACTCATTTCTGACGCAGAAACCGCTAAATTAACCCTTAACGGCATTAAGAATGACATTATTAATAATTTTGATGGCTTTTTTATGTGGTCAGCAAACTTATTCGTATTGTTTTGCTTGGCGTTAATTGTGTCTCCTTACGGTAATATCCGCCTTGGTGGCAAAGAAGCGCGACCAACCCACTCTCGTATTTCATGGCTGGCAATGCTATTTGCTGCAGGTATGGGTATTGGCTTAATGTTTTGGGGTGTAGCTGAGCCCGTTGCCTATTTTACAGGCTGGTATGAAACACCACTCGGCGTTGAAGCTAACACGCCAGAAGCTGCCAAACTAGCAATGGGTGCAACTATGTTCCATTGGGGTTTACACCCTTGGGCAATTTACGCGGTGGTTTCACTTTCACTCGCATTCTTTTGTTATAACAAAGGCCTGCCGTTATCTATTCGCTCGATTTTTTACCCTATTTTAGGTGACAAAGCGTGGGGCTGGCCTGGTCACCTTATTGACATTCTGGCTGTGCTTGCAACCTTATTTGGTCTAGCGACCTCACTTGGTTTAGGTGCACAACAAGCGGCTGCTGGTATCAATCATGTATTTGGAACCGATGGCGGCATTGGCTTACAAATTGGCGTTATTGTTGGTGTGACTTTACTTGCTGTGATTTCTGTCGTTCGCGGTATCGACGGTGGTGTAAAACTACTTAGTAATGTAAACATGATTATCGCTTTTGTATTACTCGTGTTTGTTGCACTTGTTGGTTTTTCTGCAGCATTTGGCAACCTTTCTAATACAGTAATGGGTTATGTCGAAAACATTATTCCACTGAGTAACCCGCATGGCCGTGAAGATGAAACCTGGATGCACGGTTGGACTGTATTCTACTGGGCTTGGTGGATTTCATGGTCACCGTTTGTAGGTATGTTCATTGCGCGCGTATCTGAAGGACGTACAATTCGTGAGTTCTTAATTGCTGTATTACTCGTACCTACCGTTGTTACTATCTTCTGGATGTCAATTTATGGCGGTATCGCAATTGAGCAAGTGGTGGATAAAGTGGGTGTACTAGGAGAAAAAGGCTTAACCGATGTACCACTGGCTATGTTCCAAATGTTTGAAGCTTTACCTATGTCACAAGTGCTTTCATTCATTGCAATTGTGCTGGTACTCGTGTTCTTTATCACTTCGTCTGATTCAGGTTCACTCGTTATCGATTCGATTACCGCAGGCGGTAAGGTCGATGCGCCTGTGCCACAGCGCATTTTCTGGGCGACCATTGAAGGTGCAATTGCTGCTGCTCTAGTTTGGATTGGCGGCACGCAAGCTATCGAGGCATTACAAGCTGGCGCTGTATCGACTGGCTTACCTTTCACATTTGTATTGCTGCTTATGTGTGTGAGCTTGCTGCTTGGTTTAAAAACTGAGCCAAGAAACTAATCGATTAAACATGTAAAAAACGCCGCATCTGCGGCGTTTTTTGAATGAACTGTTCTATTAATACGTTTTCAGAATTGCTGCTTAATGTTTGTATACTTCCCCACCACCATCTCAGTCTCGTTAGTTTAAACAATCAATTCGCTTAATGGGGTATCGGGGCGATAATGATATGCGATTTGAGCTTGCAATAACTCTGCTGTCGCGATCGCATCATTGAGTGCATTATGATTTTGATAAACGGGTAGAGAGTAGCGAGATCGTGAATCAGCTAAACGCACAGAACCGAGCTTTGTATTTAATAATCGTCCTAATAGGCCTTGCTTTGCTTTGAGTGCTCTTCTCTCCAACTCAAGCGTGTCTATCACTGCAAATTCGAGACCTTCGCCTAATCGTGCTTTAAGCGCTTGAAATAGAAAGTGCCGTTCAATAGGCGCAAAATGCACAACAATCAGCTTGCCTTGCAAAGCATCAAGCAGCGGTTCCATAATCGATGTAAAGTCAGGAGCTTCGCTTACCTCTGAATGAGTTATGCCATGAATAACAATAGACTCTTCAGCGAGTTTTTGTCTTGGTTGCACGACCCAATGCTGACTATGTTTACAAAAAATACGCCTTACATTAAATGGCACTAACCCGACACTGACAATATCATCTTTATCAAAATTTAGACCGGTCGTCTCAAAGTCTAACGCAACCAATGGTACTTCACTAATCGGTAAGCTGCCATTTGATATAGTCGACTGGTAAAAATGTTTAATTAATGGATGCGTACTTTTTTCAGCTAACTGCTCATAACGCTTCGGCCAATCAATTTTTGAAGGGTGAACGGCCATTATTTCATTCCTGAATTGGCAGAGTAGCGAAATTTTAAGAAGTTTTGCGCTTTATCTAAAATAGCGAACGCCTCTTTTAAGTTTCGCTGCTCAAAAGGCGATAGCAAATGTGGCTCTAAATCGTTATCAGGTTCTTCATCGAGCATTTCAATTTGCCACGCTTGATGTCGAATGCGGATCATAGCGATATATTCAAGGGCATCTCGTAAGTCTTGCGCTTTGCCTTCGGGAAGAAGCTTTGCATCGATAATGTCTTCAAGACGCTCAAATGAATTTTGCTTTCGACTGCCAATTGCCAGTGCGTGTACACGTATAACATCAGACAAAGGTGCTGTCCCACGGCGTTTCAAATTCATAGAACGCTTGTGCTGACCATTGTGCTCTAAAACGAAATCTTTAAAAAAGCCTAGCGGTGGGGTTCGGTTACGCGCATTCGCTGCCATATTGGCTAAGAATCGTTTATTGCTACGCCCTTCTTTTGCAATAAAACGTTTTAATTCATCAGCCCACTTGGTTTTGCCGTAAACGCCGTCCAAATCAAAAAAGATTGAACTGTGTAATAAAGCTTGAGGCTTAGGCTCTGCTATCCAGCCTGCAAATTGTTCTTGCCATTGTTCTCGTGTTAAACGCCACTTTTTAAATGACGCCATAATTTCACCATCGCAGTACTTATAACCACACTCAGCCAAGCCATCACAGACAAAATCAGCTAGCTTTTGGAAATAATCATCGTGCATAGACTCATCAAAACTATTATCAAGAATAATGGCATTGTCTTGGTCGGTCACAATTAACTGCTCATCTCGCGCCATAGACCCTAATGCGATAAAACAATACGGAACAGGCGGTGGGCCAAATTGCTCTTCAGCTAAATCAAGCAAGCGCTGTTTAAATGTGCGCCCTATTACGGCCATTGCCGTGCCAATCATGTGTGAATTAGCATCTTCATTCACCATACGCACAAACACATTAGGAAGTTGCCTTGCATAATGTGCTAAATCTTCCACCGATTGCTGCGCTAAGATACCGCGCACTAATAACAAGCTACTTTGCGACTCGTAACGTAAAATATCGGATAATGAAATAACACCTATAGGCTTTTTCTTCACCACTATGGGAAGATGATGAATATTGTCTCTAAGCATGGCGAGAACAGCTTCAAATACATACGCATTGCTATCAAGGAGTAGTAAATCTGTTTGCATTATTTGCTGAGCATGTGACTCATAACTCAGCCCTTTAGCAATTACACTTGAGCGTAAGTCTCTGTCGGTAATGATCCCCACTACTTGACCGTCATCATCATCGGGGTCATCACTAATAGGTTTGTCTGCGTCAGTAACTAGAACAGAGGAAACCGACTCTTGTGTCATTACCTGCGCCACCATTTGAACTGTCGCATCTTTGGCAACCGTGACAACATCACGATGCAATAAAGATTTTACCTTAGCTGTGGTTAAATCGTTACTATCAGCTTGCTCAACGATTGCTTGATGTAAACGCACATTACCGTCGGCTTCAAAAAAATCCGCAAAGGCATCAAACTGGTCACAATACTGATTAAATAACTCTACATTGATACAATAAACAAGTGTGTCTTCAAGTGCTTTTGCTGGAAACCGAACTTTACGATTCATTAGCAAACCCATTTGCCCAAAAATACCGCCAATAGTTAAACGGTTATACAAGTCTCCGTCACGACGATACATTTCAACCGCACCGGTACGAATAACGTATAAATCAGCGATATCTTCGCCATAATTTAATATTTGTGTACCTGCGCGAAAATAAGCAATTTCAACTTGTGATGCGAGTTTATTAATGGCCTCATCAGGGAGATCATCAAAAGGAGCATGATCTTTCAAAAATTGGGCAATATCGATGTGTTCGGCTTGCATATGCGTACCTAGTTAGAAACTTTTTCTTGATTGTGAGCGTAATCGGCTATTTTTTCAAAGAAAAATAGCCGATTTTAATGAATTAAGCTTTTTCAAGCTCATCGGCAAGTAGTTTAGACTCATCCCCTCTTGGTTTAGTAAAGCGCGCTAAACCGAGGTAAATAACTGGAGTTAAATAAAGCGTAAATAACACTGCAAGGGCTAAACCTCCAAATACAACCCAGCCTATTGCATTTCGTGCTTCGGCTCCCGCCCCGGTTGAAAGAATGAGCGGTAAAGCACCCAGTAAAGTTGAAACCAATGTCATGGCAATAGGTCGTAAACGCACCAAAGCGGCTTCTTCGACTGCAACTCTAACAGAGCGGCCTTGATCCCGTAACTGGTCAGCAAACTCCACCAATAAAATCGCATTTTTAGCAATCAAACCAATTAACATCACAAGGCCTATTTGTGAGTAAATGTTCAATGAGGTACCCGTTAAATACAGGGCTAATATTGCCGATGTAATACCGAACGGTACGGTTATCATTACCACTATGGCACTATTAACGCTCTCAAACTGGGCTGCCAACACCAGTAACACAATTAAGAATGCTAAAACATAGGTTACCAGTACTTCATTGGCGGTTTCTTCAAAGGTAAGGGCTTCACCTTTAAACGCGAGACTAATACCACTTGGTAAACTTTGCTGAGAAATTTCACGAATTTTAGTTACCAGCTCAGCGATTGTCACATCCTCAGGTAACTCCATGCTTAGCTCAATAGCTCTTCGCTGTGCATGACGCTCAAGCTCTGCAGCAACCCCTTCTTCCGTAATAGTTGCGACGCTGCTAAGTGGCACCAGCTCCCCATCGCGCGTGCCAACATAGAGATTAGCTAAATCGCCAGGGTTCGTTATTGTTTGGTTTTGAGCTTGCAGCATAATTGGGATTGATTGATCACCAATGTTTAAATCGGCGATATCATCACCATTGATTGCCGCTCGAAGCGTCACTGATATATCACTGAGCGATACCCCTAGCTCTTCAGCGCGGCGCCTATCAATATTAACCCGCAATTGTGGCTGCGATGGCTGATACGAAATACGCACAGGGGCAACAGCTGGCATCGCTTTTTCAATTTCAGCAGAGAAGTCTTGTGCGGCTTTAAATATCTCTAAATAGTCTTGGCCAAGTAGTGCAAGCTCGATTCCCCCACCTTGACCACGTAAGTTCAAGCTATTTGAGCCACCAGGATAACCCGCAGCTCCTGGAATATTACCTAATGGTTCGCGAATTTTATCAATAATCTCTTGCTGACTAAAATGACGTTCATCCCAATGCTTTAACGGTACTGTAATGAATACGATGTTAGGATCCCACTGCCCAACCACAGTGTAAATTGACTCAATTTCTCCGCTTTCAACATAAGGTAATAAAATATCTTCCATTTGCACGGCTTGCCTATCCATAAAATTAAGGCCAACCCCATCTGGGCCACGGGCAAAAATCCGAATTTTGCCGCGATCTTCTGTTGGTAATAACTCATTATCTAAATTGAAATAAAGTGCACCAGAGCCTGCAGCAACCAATAAACACGCAAAAAATGTTAACCACGCATGTTCAAGCACACCATGAATAGAGCGTTTATAAATCGCTGCTAAACCATGTCCCAATTTAGCGAAAGGATGAAAACCACCTTGCTTTAATTTCAGCTTAGAGGTCAATGCTGGTACTAATGAAAGGGCTACAAAGCTGGAAATAATCACTGCACCGGCTAGTACCCCACCAAATTCTCTAAACAGTCGCCCTGCTGTTGAAGGTAAAAAGGCGATAGGCACAAATACTGCTGCAAGTACTGCGGTCGTTGCCACTACTGCAAAAAAAACTTCACGGGTGCCAATAACCGCTGCTGCACGTCTGCCCAACCCTAAACCACGCTGACGCTGTATGTTTTCACTCACCACAATCGCATCATCAACAATTAGGCCTGTTGCTAACACTAACGCCAGTAAAGTTAAAATATTAATCGAAAAACCAAGTGCCCAAATAAGCGCGAGCGATCCAATTAATGCCACAGGTATTGCAAAGGCAGGAACAAGGGTTGCTCGCCATGAGCCAATAAACACCCACAGCGTAATCACCACCAGCAACACTGTCAGTAATAAAGAGTTGATAACTTCATCAACGGAGCTTCTAATAAACTGTGCGTCATCAGAGGTAAGCGTAAACTCCATTTCAGGAAAACGTTCGCGCATTCTTTCAATTAAGCTAAGAACTTCATCAGATATTTCGATAGTATTTGACTGTGCTTGGCGAATAATTTCCATACCAATCACAGGCGTGCCATTGAGTCTTACGAATGAACGTGGATCTGCAGGGCCAAAATACACCGCAGCGACATCACCAATTCGAGTATCATCACGAACAATAATATCGGCTACCTGCTCAGCAGAAATAGATGTTGCATCGGCACGCACGATCACTTGTTGATCGCTCGACTTTAAACTTCCCGCTGGTACGTCAAAAGGCGCTTGGCGAAGCACGTTAGCAATATCAGGTACAGTTAGATTAAAGCTACTCAGTTTAAGTGGGTCTATTCGAACACGTAATACACGTTCGCGGTCGCCGTTTAAGCGTACATCAGCAACCCCTGGAATAGTTAAAAACTGCGGTGCTAAATCGACATCAACGCGCTCTGTTAACGCCTCAAGTGACAAGCTTTCGCTTGATACCGTTAACGATACAACCGCTTCGGCATCGTTATCGGCTTTTATTATAGATACACGTTCAACTTCCTCAGGTAGTTCACGCTGAACACGCGCGACTGATTCTCGAGTTTCATTTGCTGCATCGTCTAAATTTATGCCAGGTCGAAACTCAACCACAATACGAGCGTTATTCTCTTCACTTTGAGCGCGAATAGTCTTAACGCCACTTACCCTTGCTACAGCTCCTTCAAGCTTACTGGTTACTTCGGTATCTACAGTTTCGGGTGAGCCACCAGGAAATGAGGCTGAAACAGTAATTCGAGGTCTATCCACGTCAGGTAATTCACGAACTTCAACACCTGCTATCGCTGCAATACCAGCAATGATGATCAACAAATTCAGCACCACAATTAATACTGGCCGACGTATTGCCATTGATGGTAAATCTTCCATCATAGGTTGCTGTTTCATTATTGCTCCTTGGCTAGTTTAATATCATTAATATGAACTAACTCTTGGCCAGGACGTAAACGCTGAACACCTTCTGTTACGAGTAAATCACCTTGTTTTAATCCACCGGACACGAGTAAACGCCCTGCTAATCGCTGTTCAATTTTGACATCAACACGGGTTGCTTTATTATCAGCGCTTTTCCACACATAAGGACCAGCAGCGCCCCACATCATGGCAGCTTCAGGTACTACAGCGAAATCATCACCAAGTATATTTATATGGACTCGAAAGCTCATCCCCGGCATAAACTGCTTGGATGAGTTATCAAGTTTTGCTTTCGTTCTTAAAGTGCGCGTTTGTCCATTTATACGCGAATCTAATTGTGCAATTTTTGCCTCGTAAGCTTTCTCGCTAAGCCAAGGAGTCACTTCCACACTGCCTTTGTTACGCAATACATTAACAGCGGCCTCTGGCGCATTAAAGTTAATATAAAGCTCAGTAGTGTCATCAATTGTTGCAATAGCTGTTTGGGTGGTGATCCTATCGCCTACTTCAACATCGGTAAGGCCCATCACGCCACTAAATGGGGCACGCACTTGACGGTCTTCTAATTCAGTTTCAGCCTGAGTTAACTTAACTTTAGCCAGTTCAAATAAGGTTTTAGCATCATCTAGATCACTTTGTGGAACAGCACCTCTGGCATGACTTTCAACTAATCGCTTCATAGTGCGCTCAGTATCTTGTAATGTAATTCGAGCTTCTGTAAGGGCTGCTTTTTGACGGCGAGAATCTAACTCGAGTAACAATTCACCTTTTTCGACATTATCTCCTGGTTTGAAATGTACATGGGTGACTCTATCCCCGACAGCAGGATAAAGTGTTACTGAATGAATTGCCTCAGCGTTACCAACCGCTTTTATTTGCTGTTTTGTTTGTTCTAATGTAACGGGTTGTACGACAACATTTGCTGCATGCGCTACTGTTATAAAGCTAATACAGGCTAAAAATGTCCATGATTGAAATCTGCCAAGCTTCAAAATTTCACCTAAATAAGAATCGTTTTAATTGTTACGAAGTGTAACAGCTTTGTGATCAATAAGAAGATATGTTCGATTAATAGCAGTTCAGTGCGGCTAATGTCATTATAAAGACTGGTTAGGCTTATTAATCAAGGGCTGCAAGCAAAATATTATTAGCTAATTGATATAGCGCTGGTACTGAGTAAAGAGTAATAATGAGAAGTGAGTAGTATGGCAATGGCTACTCACTTTTTAAATAAATCGAGCGACTAGATGTTTACCTTGGTAACTGTTAAAACCTAAACATAAGCGATGCCACGATTGTTTGTGTTGAGATATCGGCTATGTCTGTTTTTTCATAGTCGATTGAAACCGCTACGTTATCACTAAAACCATAGCCAACACCAAAGCCCGTTAACAAGGATACTCCTGTATCACTTTTTTCAACCACGCTATAAGATTCTGCTGATTCTTGTAAGTAGCTAAAATCATTGTCCCAGACGTACGCACCAGCGTGTACTCTTAGGAAAAAACTCCCCGTAATTGGGTAAGTGGCAATAATTCGTGTATCAAAGGAAAGTGTTTTAAAATCTCCTTCGTACACAGTTTCCTTAGTCGGTTCATTTTTATTATTGACCGTATCACGATAAATATTAAAGTTTGCCTCCCCAGGTAAACCGAGCCCCACTTCAACGGCAAAAAATTGGTTAAACTGATAACCATAAAAACCCCTAAAGCCTTTACCTGACTGCTCATCACTGTAATTTAGTGGTGCGAAGGAATCTTGCTCTATCGAAGGGATAAAATTAATATCGTAATTATTATTTTGTAGCGCCAAACCAAAGTAGCTGAATTCATTATTAGAATTGGCATGCGACAGTAACGGCATTAGGCATAGTGCCGCTGTTGTAAGCTTAAGTTTCATAGATATCCTTCTCTTTTTGTTCCAACATTTTTAAATAACTAGCCAAGCTAATAAGATATATTCAGCGAATTAAAAGCTCTGTATAAAATATTTGAAAATTAGTTGGTTGTATAAAATTTTTCAAAAGCGGCGCTAATGTACACCACTAAGGAACAACATTAAAGTTTTCACTATTATTAAACGCAAAAAACCCCAGACAATGCTGGGGTTTCTATCAATTCATAAAGCTAAAAATTACTGTTGGCGCTGTGCTTCTTTTTGCGCTTTTTTCGCTTCTTTGCGCTTACGAAGTACTTCTTGCGCTTCGTTACCGATGTGACCTTCGCCACGCGCTTGTGCTAATTCAATTTGCTTTTGGCGCTCGGCAAAACGAGCACGTTGCTCTTCTGTTAGGCTGTCGTGACAGTGATGGCACGAAACACCTTCCATGTATTCAGGCTTTTGCTTTTCTTCTTCAGTGATTGGCATACGACACGCGTGACATTGGTCGTAAGAACCTTTTTGTAAATCGTGATTTACCGCAACACGGTTATCGAAAACAAAACACTCACCTTCCCACATGGTTTCTTCTTTTGGCACTTCTTCTAAGTACTTAAGAATACCGCCTTCTAGGTGGAACACTTCGTCAAAACCTTGCTCTTTCATATACGCAGTTGATTTTTCACAGCGGATACCACCGGTACAGAACATAGCGACTTTTTTGTGCTTTTCAGGGTCTAGGTTTTCTTTCGCCCACGCAGGGAATTCACGGAATGTTTTGGTGTTTGGATCAACCGCATTTTGAAAAGTACCGATCTCGATTTCGTAATCATTTCGCGTATCGATAAGAATCACTTCAGGGTCTGAAATTAACGCATTCCAATCCGCTGGCTTTACGTATGTACCCACTACTTCACGCGGGTCGATACCTTCAACACCCATAGTGACGATTTCTTTTTTCAGCTTTACCTTAGTACGGTAGAACGGGCATTCGTCATCGTATGACTCTTTAGTCACAATGTTGTCTAGGTTTGGTTGTGAATCTAACCATGCAAGTAGGTTATCGATACCTTCACGTTTAGCAGAAACAGTACCGTTAATACCTTCGGCCGCAAGTAACAAAGTACCGCGTACTTCATTGTCTTCCATTACTTTAAGTAGTGGTTGGCGAATCGCTTCAAAATTAGGAAGGGCTACAAATTTGTAAAGTGCGCAAACAACAAAGTGCTCGCTAGTTACATTGTCTTTATGAACAGCAGTCATGGTGTTACCTTTTGCTTTAAATGCCCATGTGGGGCGTTAACCGAATCGCAAATCCGGCGCATTGAGGGCGCGTATTTTACGCGAATTAGCGATAATTGCAAAAACTGATGCGAAATAGCTGTGTTTTTACTGTCTCCAAGTGAGGCAAGTGCGTTATAATGAACAGGATTTACAAATTTTGCTCATCGGAGATTACGCATTGCATTTTACTGAACTTGGGATTGATACACGCCTCGAAAAACAACTTGCGCATCAAGGCATCACCCAGCCCACTGACATTCAAGCTCACGCGGTACCAACAGCTATCGCAGGCCATGATATTTTTGCACAGTCAAAAACAGGATCGGGCAAAACGCTGGCGTTTTTATTACCTGCTGTACAACGTGTAATGAAACAAAAAGCACTCAGTAAACGCGACCCTCGCGTTTTAATCGTTGCGCCTACCCGCGAATTAGCAACCCAGGTATACAGCCAATTAAGGTTATTAATTGCTGGCACAAATTTTAGTGCCGTAAAAGTACTGGGTGGTGAAAACTTTAATGACCAAATTAAAGCACTTCGTAAAGACCCACATTTTGTGGTGGCAACTCCGGGGCGTTTAGCTGACCATTTAAGTCAACGCTCATTACAGCTTTCAGGCTTAGAGCTTTTAATTTTTGATGAAGCTGACCGTATTTTAGATTTAGGCTTTACCGAGCAAGTTAAAATGATCAACGAGCTTGCTGATCACCGTTTACGCCAAACGTTATTGTTTTCAGCAACCCTTGACCATGCACAGGTTGATGCCCTGTCACGTAACTTATTACGTTCACCAAAACAAATTTTATTAAGTGCTTCTAACGAGCAACATAGTGACATTACTCAGCAGCTTTATTTAGCTGATCACTTAGACCACAAAGAAGCCCTACTTGAGCACTTTGTAAAACAAGACAATGTTGGCCAATGCATTATTTTCACCGCAACACGTGCAGATACTCAGCGTTTAAGCCAACTGTTAAACGATAAAGGTTTTAAAGCACAAGCACTCGCCGGTGACTTAACACAGGCTAAGCGCCTTGAAATCATGGACGCCTTTAGCCGTGAAAACTTTAAAATCTTAATTACCACCGATGTTGCATCACGTGGTCTTGATTTATTAAGCGTGACTCACGTTATTAACTTTGACCTACCAAAACATGCTGAAGAGTATGTGCACCGTATTGGTCGTACTGGTCGCGCAGGCTTTAAAGGCACTGCTATTTCGTTAGTAGGCCCGAAAGATTGGCCAAGCTACAAAGCAATTAAAGCATTTTTAAATGATGAATTAAGCTTTTTCACCGTTGACGGCCTTGTTGGTAAATTTAAAGGTCTGCGTGAGAAAAAACCAAACACAGTTTGGAAAAAAGCAGAGAAAAAAGTGGCTGCAAAACCTGCAAAGCCAAAACGCAAAGCAGCCCCTAAAAAGCCAAAAGCCCCTATTCAAGCACCAATTGATGTAGATGGTTTTGCTCCAATGCGCCGTAAGAAAAAGCCAGAACAGGAATAACAATGAGTATTTTAGGAACCACACAAACCCTTTTCGTTAACGAAATGTCTAACGAAGGTGCTTATTTAGATGGCCGTGATTTAGGCGAAGTATTCTTACCAAGCAAAGAAATTGATTACGAACTAGAAGCTGGCGACAGCGTGCAAGTATTCATTTACTTAGATCACGCAGGTCACCCAACCGGCACCACAAAGAAACCATTGGCTGAAGTGGGCGAATTTGCCCTACTACGTGTTAAAGCAATTAATAGCACCGGTGCGTTTATGGATTGGGGCCTCGAAAAAGACGTACTTGCGCCATACAACGAACAAAAGCCAAAAATGAAAGACGGCTTTTCGTATCTTGTACGTTTATATCTCGATAACGCCAGCCAACGTATTTGTGCATCAAGCAACTTTAATAAGTTTTTATCAAAAGATGAACCAACTTACTCTGTAATGGAAGAAGTTGACTTAATCGTTGCCGGTAAAACAGACCTTGGCTACAAAGTACTTGTAAACGAAGCCCACATTGGTGTGGTTTATTACAACACCGTATTTAAAAAGCTATTTGTTGGCCAGCGCTTAAAAGGCTTTATTCAAAAAGTACGTGAAGATGGCAAAATCGACGTACTACTTGAAAAGCCAGGCATGGGCAAAGTAAACGACCTAGGCGAAAAAATCCTAGACAAATTAAAAGCCGAAGGAGGCGTACTTCACTTAGGTGATAAATCAGACCCTGAAGCAATTAAAAAGACGTTTTCGACCAGTAAAGCAAACTACAAAAAAGCCATTGGCGGTTTGTTTAAGCAAGGTTTGATTGATATTGAAGCGACGTCGATAAGATTGAAGTAAGTTGCGAGATAACAAGATAGTGAATTATTTGAAAGAGTAAGGTGAAAGCTTTACTCTTTTTTTATTCTTAGTAGTTTTATAGTTTTAACGTACGGGTGCCATAAATTTTCTAACGCTATTTTGAGAATTTTTCATTTAGAAGTGAAAGTCAGTATTGTTCCATAAGCAGCCTTTCCGGATTAACTCATCTCTGCCCCAAAGTGTGTTAACGTAAATACTCTAATGGCGGTTTTGAGCGAAAACCAGTCATTGAGATTGGATTAATATAATAGTCAATTGAGTGGTCAAACTACGCTTTGCGCATATATTCATGAAAATGAGCGACGCGCGCATATTGTTCTATTTAACTTTTCTTTGAAGTTTAAGAAAACTTAGTAATAGTAATACCTTAGGTTATTTGTTAAAACTATATAATGTGGAAAAATGAGCGTAGCGTCGGCAGAAATATACGCGATGAGCGCATTATTAAAATGTTATGCCTCTCAGGGAGTGTTATGGAATTAGATGCATATAAAGAACATGTCGTTAGACATGAAATAGGCCATTGGTACGTCGCAAAAGTACTTGGTTTTGATGTAGGTGAAATAAGAATCTATCTCAAAAAGATGGCGCAGTACGAATCACACGAAGCACATGCTCATATAAATATACACCCTTCATTAAACAAAAAAGAAGATATATCAGAGTATCTTGTACGTAGGGTGAGTGTACTTTGGGCTGGAGTCATATTTCAAAGTGTCTCAGATAAACGTTCGGTTGAAAAAATACTAGAGACTGATTGCATCAGTGATCACAGTAAACTCCGAGAACTATGTTATATCCTTAGAGGGATCAGGTTTTCCACCGATACCAAGATAGAAAACGAACTAGACCAAATAAATGCTATATATGACGAAACATGGGAAAAGGCTAAAGATATCTATAACTCAAATGAAGCCGAGATTGAACGCTTAGTTAAAAAAGTATGCTCCGAAATAAAGGAGTGGAATAGAAACTATGAGTTCAATGCACTTCGTTTACAACGGTGGTTATCTGAAGATAGTTCGGTAGAAGCATAACAAGTGCAGACTATCGGAAAAATTACTCGCTGCGCTCGCAATTTTCCGCAGCTGCAAGCGTTAGCTGTTTTGGAGTATTCCCTTGGAGTGGTTGAAAAAATACAAGGATTTTGATTCCCCTAAGAAACGAGTTAAATTTTTTAGAAGTCACGTTATCGATATGCATCAAAGTGACATGTTGTTTTCTGGCGGTTTAGATCCATTTATCTTACATGAAATAGAAAGTAGCTTTAAACAAGGTAACTTTGTTGCATGTATTCTACTCTGCCAATTGGCAGCAGAGCACTGCTTAGCAAACACGTTCCTCTTAACAGAGCACGAATCAATTTGTACAAAAGGTTTTGCTAAACTTATTTCAAAAGCTAGTGAGCTTGGTGTTGTTGATAATGATATGGAAGAACAGTTAACAGAATTACGCTTAATGCGTAATCCTTACGTTCACCCTAGATTTGGTGACGGGAAAGGTACTATTATTCGAAGAGTTTTAGATCAAAAATTAGATTACAATGAATTGCCTGTAGCTGATGGAATTAGAGCTATTAATATCTTTGGAAATTATTTAAACAAAAACAGCTAACAAGCAAATTAACAGGACAAAAAACAGTTGGTTTTGCTCCTGCGTCGCTATTTTAACTAACTTTTTTTGTCCATTATTTGGGCGTTATGCCTATATATTAAGGAGTTAATTGTTTGACATTAATTGAGCTAGTTAATAAATTTAGAACTGCACTTGAAAATATGAATCCTTTAGATTTTGCAGGAACATCTTTAAGTGTAAGTAAGTTTCCTGATGCGAGTTGTGATGATGCCTCATTATTATTAGCTGCTTTTTTGGTTGATAACGGTTATCCAAACTCCTACGTAATAAGGGGGAGTTCTGGTGGGAATAATAGTGAGCTTCAGTCTCATGTTTGGCTTGAATTAAACGGGATTCAAATTGACATCACAGCTGATCAGTTCAATAAATATGGTTATAATAACGATGCAATTATCCTTGAATCAGATAATCAGTTTTTAAAAACTTTTGAATCCATCAATGATGGTGAAGGTGACTTTAGATCATTCGTACTTAAATACAATGATGCTGGTTTAATGAGTCATTTCGAAGAGTGCTATCAAAGTATAATTGAGGCCGTAGCGTAAAAGGCATAACAAGGCTATGAAGAGGACAGCTTCTCCGTTGCTTAATTTTGTGGTAAAAAAGACTACCACAAAATAATCAACTACAAAGCTGCCATTTATGGCGGACGTTATGTGTCAGAGTGAGGATATGGAAGAGTCTAGTACTATCAGGGCATTTAAAACCGAATTAATAAAAACTATGCCTTACTTCCCAAACACAAAGGAAGTAAAAGAGGAGCTTCAAGCGCAATCTCTATGCTCGGTATTATTTCATTATCTTCATTGGGCATCGAGGTTAATTCCTGTTCGCCCTCGTAGCGCAACCGTTGAACCTTATTTATTAATGGACACTCGATGGGAAGATCATGAAGCAGATGTCTTAAGCTTATTAAAAAAAGTTAAATTAGGTGAAGATTTAACAGGTCATTTATCTAATAAAGTAATGTCTAAAGGTTATACACCAAAAGAGAATATTCTTGCTAAAAACGATTCTTGGGCTGACAAAGACCAGTTATTAAATACCAAAGGCTTTCATCACTTTCATCTTAAAGCAGGGAAAGGAAGTAAAGGTAATGTTGTGCTATTTGCACAAGTATCAAGGGAAACCTTTAAAGCAGTGGCGTTGTTCGATCATTCAGTGTTTGACCATAGCAGCAATGAGATGTCTCATGAACGTAAAAGAATGTGGGCAATATTTGACGACATGGTGTCACGAGAAATCGCGCCAAATACAGCATATATGTCTAATCCAATAACAATGTCTGGCCACCCTATTCATATTCATTCGATGACTCAGCAATATTGGCATGTGATTAAGCAAGTGGATGTTGAACTCTCTAGCAAGGAATTTGCAAAGAATATCTATGCAGATACGGATTATTCAATTCCTAAAAAAACCAAATTTAGATGGCTACTTAATGGACTTGACCTTGGGGTGCTTGAAGTAAAAAGTAAACATTTTTTTATTTATAGATATGGCCATATATAGACACATAACAAGTGAATAAGGTTACGACCGTCCGCTCATGGCACTTTTGCGAAGTTCGGCTGTGAGCGATAACCGCATAGTTAAAATTTAAATGTCTGAAGTCAAGATTTGACCCGTTTGGCTAATTGGTGTGAATACATTTCGACTGAGTAACAGCTCTAACGAGGTTTGGGGCAGAAACGAGTTACAACTGATAACACTAAGCCGAACTTCGGCAAAGAGCGAAAACCAGTCATTGATTGGTATGTCTTTCGTTGCTAGTTTAACCGCTACGAGTGTAAATATTTTAGACACAATTTCTAATCTTCGCTTCAAGACCCTCAAACATAATTTTATAAAGCTCATCGTGAACGGCATGAAACTCTTCGTTGCTTTCCTTATCCCAATCTTTTAATACTTTATGATATTTTCCGTGTGCTAAAAGATTACGAATCGAATATTCATCCATAGTCCGACCAACTTTGGTAGATATATCTTGGAGCCTGTTATTAAATGCTTTTTTAGAGTCTCTTCTATCTTGAAAAACGTCTTCTAACAGAGACTTTAGAGATTTTCTCATATCTGTTTTCTTTGGGTCATTTGCCCACTCAATTTCAATAAATGACCAAAGACCTAAATATCCAAGAAATGGGTCTGTACACCTAAGTTCTTTCAAGTAACTCAGTTGGTGAAAACACTTATGGAATAGAGAGCGCTCAGCAATATCTTTTGCTAATAGGAAAGTGGCATCAGTATCTCCTAGCAAAAGCTGTCGTATCGTATAAGTGTTCTCGTGTAAATCAGGGCTTGGTGGCTGCCAGTTAACGTAAGCTCCACAATCATCGGTCGTAATAGTACCGTGACCACATAGTGCATTATCACTCTTAATTCTCATGAGCAAAACGAACAATTGGCCTACTTGATGAGAATGTTTATTATCTAGAGGAGCTTTCGGAAATAACCAAATTTTATCGTGGGGAGGAAAACCTCTTGAATAAAGCATATCGACAAATACTTTCCCATGTTCATTCAATGGAGATTCGCCATCACTTACGCTATTAGTATTGAAAAATGAAAGACAATCCGAACCCGAAAGATCATCTTGTAGCTTTGAATTAATAGTTAACCAGTATGGTATCTGAGGCATCAGGGTACTTAAATTGTTCTTTTTAAGCATAATAACAAAGTTTATTAGTACCAGTAAGCTTCAACTCAATTGATTACTATATTTAGTAGTTCATAAGGTAATTGGCAGACAAGAGTATTTCAAGTTAAAACACTTCGCATCATAGCGTCCGCTCATGGCACAGAGCCGAACTTCGTCAAAGAGCGATAACCTGTCTTTCAGTTGAGTCGTCTTTAACTTAGTAACAATAAGAGAAAACTTTCCTCTTTTCCACATGTTTAAATAAGCTATAGTAATCACAATATTTATAGCTGGTAATAATTTGCGCTATTTGCTATTAATGGATGCGCATAGGGTAGGATATTTGGAACATAAGTAGGGAAAGTGCCCTTAAATAAAGCTGTTAAGTGATTTTAGAGTGTGTTTAGGCCGATAGGGGTAATAGTTGAGGGATTGGCAATCCCTATGGCGATTGTTGGCTCTGTAGCCCTTTTGTTGGTTTTGTTGCGTTACGCAAGTATTAGATTGGTTCCTTCGGACCACGACAGCATTATGGAGGTGTCTATGGTAAAAACATTAAAAGCTCGATTTCGTATCTTTTTTGGGTCAGTAGTAGAAAGTATATGGGCTACTGGGGTCGGGGTTGTCTCAGCAAATCTATCCGCCTAAGCATATTTACCACATACCAAGTTGCTTAAACGGAAAATAACAGTTGTCCATCGCTTCGCGATCATAGTCATCACTATTTTCCACTTAGCAAAGCGTTATCTATTACAAGGAGGTCTTGGTGTTCGATTTAAACAAGAAATATACGAGAACAGATATTCAACAAGCCCGTGGTGGTGAAATCCAAACTTATTTACCACAAAAAGGTTTCATTATTTTAGCTGGTTGCTTTAATCGAGAGTTAAATCCCGACTGTCCTACACAAATACAAGCAGGTAGTCTTCCAAAAGTTATAGAAAAAGCAAAACTATTAAAAAGTCAGCCCCAAACTATTTTTCCTGTATTCACTAAAGAAACGGAAAATGATAAGTATTATACATATGTGGGGCAGTTTAGGTGTAAGAGTGCTTCAAATAATAAAGAACTAATTCAAGAAGCAGAGTTAAAGTCTGGAAGGCATGGAAAAATATCCTACCTTCTAAATCTAGAGAAAGTGAGTAATACATAACAAGCCGTTTAAATGGGAACTTGCTCCTGCGTCGCTTATTTTAACCAACTATTTTTGGCCATTATTTGGGCGTAAGCTTACTAAGGGAAGTATGGAACATTTCGTCGAACTAGTTAAAGCATTAGCATGGCCAGTTGCAGTTATTTGGATTGCATACATATTTCGTGCTGAAGTACGCCAATTATTAGGGCGCGTATCATCTTTTAAATATAAAGATGTAGAAGCAAGCTTTGAAAAGAGCCTAAGTAGAGCTGAAAATAGTGCTAAAAATATTGCTAAGCCTCAAGTAAGTGAATCTGAAACTGACTTAAGCCAAAAAGAACAATTACTTCGTATTGCTGATGTTTCTCCTAGAGCAGCAGTCGTCGAAGCATGGACATTAATTGAAACCGCAGCAATGAAAAGCGGGCTATCAACTGGTACAGCAATTAAACGGACTAATCCTAAAATGATGCTGGATCACCTATCAGCATCAGGTAAGTTTTCACCTGATAGTTTGGAGTTAATTAATCAATTGCGACAAATCAGAAATAAAGCAAGTCACTTGCCTGATTTTGCTGTTACACAATCAGAAGCAGAGCGTTATTTAGACTTGGCGGTTAAAAGTGCTGCTGTTATTGGTGCAACCGTAAGCTAGCAAGTCAATTCAGCAGGACAAAAAACAGTTGGTTATTGCCCGTTACTCGCCAGTTTTAACCAGCTATTTTATTGCCTCTAATTGAGCCGCCAGCGTCCGGTGTTGGCACTTTAGCGAAGTCCTCCAGAGGGAATAGGTGCTCTCTAATCTCTTTTTAGTATGGAGCAGTCTTCACTCCCTTTATATCTTGTCTTAGATTGCTGGTTTTTATAAGGTTACTTTCGTTCTATGACTACAAATAATTACCTTTAGGTTTATATGAATATAGATAAAAATGGCTTGATATATCATTACACTTCAGTACAAGGTTTTCTTGGCATAATTGAAACTCAATCGCTATGGGTTACAAGTATAAATGGTGTTAATGATAGTCTTGAGGGAAAGCTTCATGACACACTTCTTAAATCTGCTTTAGATAATTTGACGCTTAGTCCGCTAGATATAATTGAATTTATGGAGAAGTATCAGAAGTCAAACCCTGTAACACCTCACTTGCGTAAGATACCTGATATGGAGAGTAACCCTGAATTTATTGATACCTTAAGAGATCTTTGTAAAGAAAGTATAGGTGAACTAATATCATCTTCTTTAAATTTTATTTCAACAGCTTTACTCCCACATATCTGCTGTTTCTCACAACAAAGAGACAAGCTTAGCCAGTGGAGAGCATATGGTGATGATGGTAAAGGAATTGTTCTAGCTTTTGATAGAAGTGAGATAGAAGCATCCATCAATAAAGACTTAGGTTTTCCAGTTGAAATTAGAGATGTAATGTATGATAAAGTTGAGCAAGAAAGCTATAGTAAAAAATTAGTTCAACGATTGATCCGTCACATGATTGTTAGCCAGAGTAATGATAGTTTAGACTCGATCAATGCTAGTAAAGATTATTTTTCTTCACCACTACTCTTTAAACATCATAGCTTCAATGAAGAAGAAGAAGTTAGACTGATCTATAACTCTAACAATGCCAAAGATAGTAAATTTAGATGTGTTAATGGGAATATTGTTTCTTACTATGAGCATACTTTCCCCGCCCGAAGCTTAAAGGGCATTGTTTTAGGCTCAAAGTGCTCCTTACTAACAGATACAAACGATTTTAAAGCATTTATTAGTCGGAATTTCAAACACGTTTTAGATTATGGTTTTATTGAAAAATCAGACTCTTCATATCGATAATTTATCAAAATTGAACCAGTGTGTATCCCTTGTTATTTTTGATGAGGCTTATAAAGGTTTGTGCCTCAGGTCTTGCTTGTGACCAACGTCTCCTATTGGCACAGAGCCGTCATTCGGCTCTAAATTGTTTATGTCCATAAACGAGCTTATTCGCCCGTCTAATTCTCGTTTGTAGATGACCTAGATAATTTTTTTCGGAAATTGCCACAAACAAAAAGAGCACTGTATATAGCGCGATACAAATCACGCTTACAATGCTCTTTAGAGACTATTTTAAAATAACGAGGTTATTTTAGTGAGTCGTTAATTTCTTTTAATGTTGCAACTGGGTCTGCCGATTGAGTGATTGGGCGGCCTACAACTAAATAGTCACTGCCATCTTCTACGGCTTGTTTTGGTGTCATGATGCGCTTTTGGTCACCTGCATCGCTGCCTGCAGGACGAATACCAGGGGTAACCAGTTTAAAGTCTGCGCCTAGTTCTGCTTTTAGCTTTTTCGCTTCTTGTGCTGAGCACACTACCCCATCAAGGCCTGATTCTTTGGCAAGCTTTGCGAGGTAAATTACTTGCTCTTCTGGGGTTTTATCTACACCTAAACGAGTAAGCTCTGCGGCATCCATACTGGTTAGTACAGTTACTGCAATCAGTAATGGCGCATCATCACCAAACTGTTCTAAAGCGTGTTTTGCTTTAGTCATCATTTCAACGCCACCAGAGGCATGCACGTTAACCATCCATACACCCATTTTTGCAGCCGCTGTCACAGCTTTAGCCACTGTGTTTGGAATATCGTGAAATTTTAGGTCTAAGAATACATCAAACCCTAAGTCGATTAGTTCCTTAACAAAGCTAGGACCAAAATACGTGAACATTTCTTTACCTACTTTAAGGCGACACGCATCAGGTGATAATTGCTTTACAAACGCAAGAGCTGTTTGTTGATCATCATAATCAAGGGCAATTAATACTTTTTTTGAATCTTCGACAGACATAACTTTCCTAAAAACTAATGGACTAATATGAATTAAAAACCGTCTATGCCACGGCTTGGAACAATTGTTTCCCAGTGCTTACAAGATGGACATACCCAATAAATGGTATGACTGGTAAAGCCACAGTGCTGGCACTGAAAATCAGGTTTGGTTGCGATATAAGACGTTACTAGCTTATCAATTTGATCGAGTACATCTTTAATATCGTTGTTTTGTTTGGCAAGTAGCTGTAATAAAAAGCTAAAGCCACGGATAGTTGGATGACGTTTTAAACTATCCGTTAAAAATTTGATTGCTTGATCAATATGACCTTGTTCTAGTAAAGCTTGGCAGTGTTTTATTTTTATAAGTACCCCACCCTTATCGAGCAACTCGTTGAGTAGCTCATGAAATTGATGAGTTAAATTAAGCTTTTCGTAACTTATAGCTAGCTGTTCAACAAATACAGGGGCAAAAAAGGTAAATTGGCAAATTAGCTCACGCCAATAGTAGATTGCTTTTACGTAGTCTTCTTTAATAAATGCACTGTGGCCAAGCTCATACAATGGGCGAATAGCTTTGTGGTTTAAGCTAATGGCTTTACGCATAATTTGCGTATCATTATCTTGTAAGGCCGCTTCACAGTAAAAGTTGGCAATGGCTTTTATATGCTGAGGCTTAGTGAACAAATCACTGTGCGCCTCGTACATATTGATGCCTTTTTCCCATTCACGGGTTTGTGAATAAAGATTAATAATTGGCTCTAACGCGTCTTTGTTTCCTGCCTTTACAAGCCAAACTAAGTGTTCTTCTGCACCATCTAATAAGCCTGCCATAATATAATCTTCTGCAAGCTCAAGTCGGCTAGTAGCAGCTTGTTGCTCATCAAGGCTTGGGTGTTTTAATAATAGCTCATGAATTTTAATTGCGCGGTCAAGCTCGCCACGGCGGCGGAACATGGTTGCAAGTGTTGAGTAGTGTTCAACTGAATCAGCAGCGACTTCAAGTAGATTAATAAGGTGTTCTAAGCCTTGATCTTCTTCTCTGTCTAAGAGAAATTTAAGGCCTTTAGAATATTCAGAGGTGATTTGTCTATTAAGCTGATGAGCTTGGTTTTTAGCACTGTTTTTACCCATTATCCAACCGTAACCGGCTGCAACGGGTAAAAGTAAAAACAGAAGCTCAATCATGATTAGGTGTCTTTATTAGCAACAAGCTTTTTATTGTTTTTTTCAGGCGCTAACTTTTTCTTTAAGCGATAATTTTGCCACTTTAACTGCGAACACAGTGTAAAGCTTATAAAACAACCAATGGCGACACCTAAAACAAAGCAGATACTTATTACAACAGCTAAGGGCAACGTATTACTGGCAATTAAATAGTTGATTTGCACCAATTGTGGATTTTGTGAACCAAGTACAAACGCAATAAATAAACACAGCGCTATTAATACAATTTTTAATACCCTAAACAAGTAACTACTCCTGTATAAAACTAGGCAATACTCTCATTTACGCGATCACGTAATTCTTTACCTGGTTTAAAATGTGGTACGTGCTTACCGTCTAACTCAACTGTTTCGCCAGTCTTTGGATTACGACCTGTGCGTGGAGAACGATAATGCAATGAGAAACTTCCAAAGCCACGGATCTCAATACGATCTGAGCTAGATAATGAACCGGCCATTTGTTCAAGAATTTCTTTAACGGCATTTTCAACATCTTTCACTGGGATATGTGCATGTTGTTCAGCTAGTTGTTCTATCAATTCTGACTTAGTCATAACGTTTCCTTAAAAAGAGATAAAGGAAGGGCAAAACTGCCCTTCCAATTAAAGACTATAGATTAGTCTTTTTGAGCATTTTTGAATGCTGCAGCCATTGCGTTTTCGAACGCAGGCTCTTCTTTCTTAAGCTTCTCTAGTACTTCTTTCTCTTCTGCTTCGAAAAGAGCTTTAACTGATAAGCTTAAAGTGCGGTTCTTACGATCAACACCAACGTATTTCGCTTCGATTTCGTCGCCTTCAGAAACTACAGTTGTAGCATCTTCAACACGCTCTTGAGCGATATCAGCTACACGGATGTAACCTTCAACGCCTTCGATTAGCTCAACAGTTGCGCCTTTCGCATCAACTTCAGTCACTTTACCTTTAACAATAGCACCTTTTTTGTTTGCGTCCAGGTAGTTATTGAAAGGGTCAGCTTCGATTTGCTTAACGCCTAGAGAGATACGCTCACGCTCTGGGTCAACTTGCAATACGATAGCAGTGATTTCGTCGCCTTTCTTGAATTCACGTACAGCTTCTTCGCCTGGCGTGTTCCAAGAAATGTCTGAAAGGTGAACAAGACCGTCAATACCGCCTTCAAGACCGATGAAGATACCGAAGTCAGTGATTGATTTGATCTTACCAGTAACTTGGTCGCCTTTGTTTTGTAGACGAGCAAATTCTTGCCATGGGTTAGCAATACATTGCTTAAGACCAAGAGAAATACGACGACGCTCTTCGTCGATTTCAAGAACCATAACTTCAACAGTGTCACCTAGTGAAACAACTTTTGAAGGGTGGATGTTCTTGTTAGTCCAATCCATTTCAGAAACGTGTACTAGACCTTCTACGCCTTCTTCGATTTCAACGAAACAACCGTAGTCAGTAAGGTTAGTCACACGACCAGAAAGCTTAGAACCTTCTGGGTAACGACCAGCGATAGCTGCCCATGGATCTTCGCCAAGCTGTTTAAGGCCTAGAGATACACGAGTCTTCTCTTTGTCGAATTTAAGAACTTTAACTGCGATTTCGTCGCCAACATTAACGATTTCTGAAGGGTGCTTAACACGCTTCCACGCCATGTCTGTGATGTGTAGTAGACCGTCAACACCACCAAGGTCAACGAACGCACCGTAGTCAGTAAGGTTCTTAACGATACCTTTAACTTCTTGACCTTCAACAAGGTTAGCAAGAAGTTCTTCACGCTCTTGTGAGTTTTCTGATTCGATAACTGCACGGCGAGAAACAACAACGTTGTTACGTTTTTGGTCAAGCTTGATTACTTTGAACTCAAGCTCTTTACCTTCAAGGTGAGTTGTGTCACGTACTGGACGAACATCAACAAGTGAACCAGGTAGGAAAGCACGGATTGAATCAACTTCAACAGTGAAACCGCCTTTAACTTTACCGTTGATAACACCAGTAACAGTTTCTTGCTCTTCACACGCTTTCTCAAGACGGATCCATGCTTCGTGACGCTTCGCTTTCTCACGAGAAAGGATAGTTTCACCGAAACCGTCTTCGATTGCATCTAGTGCAACATCTACTTCGTCGCCAACAGCAACTTCTAGTTCACCAGCAGCATTTTTGAATTGCTCAGCAGGGATTGCACTCTCAGATTTAAGACCAGCATCAACAAGTACGATGTTGTTCTCGATTGAGATAACTGTACCTTTAACGATAGAGCCTTGCTCTGCTTCAAAACCCTTTAGGCTTTCTTCAAATAACTGCGCAAAATTTTCTGACATTATACGTCTCTAAATAATTAAATAACCAATTAGCAACCATGCTGCATGGGGTTGTTAAAATAGCACTGGCCTCCTGCCGGCACCTTAAAAATTTACTTTTTAGCTTTAGGAAGCTTACCTGCAAGCACGGCTTCATCTAACAAAGTTACAACTTTATCAAACACTTGCATTGCATTAAAATCACTTGTGTCGATTTCAATGGCGTCATCTGCAGGTACAAGCGGCGCAACTTCACGATTCATATCGCGATGATCACGCGCCTTTATATCCTCAAGTAGACCACTTAGTGTAACATCTAGACCACGTTCGTTCAACTCTGTAAAACGTCGACGCGCGCGCTCCTCAGCAGAGGCAGTCAAATATATCTTCAGTGGTGCATCAGGGAACACAACCGTTCCCATATCACGACCATCAGCAATTAAACCATTTTCAGTTCTAAATGCTCGCTGGCGGCGTAACAATGCTTCTCTAACTCGCGGCAATGCTGCAACTTTTGAGGCAGCAGCGCCTACTTCTTCGTTTCTAATTGTGGTTGTGACATCCTCGCCTTCCAAAATAATTTTCGATGTGTGTGCTTGGCTATCAACCAAAAATTGCACATCTAAATTTGCAGCAAGAGGAACAAGACCTTCTTCATTGTCTAATTCAATTTGATGATGGAGTGCCGCAAGTGACAACACACGATAAATCGCACCGCTGTCTAATACATCCCAACCTAATTTCTCGGCTAACAAGCGGCAAACAGTTCCTTTACCTGAACCACTTGGGCCATCTATGGTGATAACGGGCATTGATAACGCCTGCATTTATAACCTCCTGCAATGCACACCAAAATAAAACCGCGATATTATACGTCAGTTCTGATAATAGATCCGCATTTAGAGTGTAACTTTTTATATTTTCTTCTGTTTTATTGACTTGAGACAGACTCTAGTACTTTGAAAAACGTTGGAAAAGTTTTGTATGTACACTTAGGATCGTTAATGGTAATTGGCTTACCGCCAACTGCCACCATCGCAAAGCACATGGCAATACGATGATCGTTATAGGTATCAATCGCTACATCGTTAAATGTTTTAGGTGGTGTAATTTCGATGAAATCTTCCCCTTCAACAACTTCAGCACCTACTTTTCGAAGCTCTGTGGCCATGGCATATAAGCGATCTGTTTCTTTCACGCGCCAGTTATAAATGTTGCGAATGGCCGTTTTACCTTTTGCAAAAAGCGCAACAGTTGCCAGCGTCATTGCGGCATCTGGGATTGCATTGGCATCAATATCTACGGCGTTAAGCTCTCCCTTACGAACCACCAGCTTTTCATCGTACCAATCGATTTTAGCGCCAACTTGTTCCATGACTTTAGCAAAGCCAATGTCGCCTTGAACAGATGCAGCACCTACCCCATTGATCTCAATTTCGCCGCCCGCTATTGCAGCTGCCGCAACGAAGTAAGAAGCACTAGATGCATCCCCTTCAACCATAATACGCTCAAGTGCTTGGTACTGTTGACAGCCTTTAACGTAAAACGTTTCGTAATTGTCATGGCTCACAGTAACGCCAAAACGCTTCATCACATCAAGGGTGATATCGATATAAGGTTTTGATACCAAGGTGCCTTTAATAGTGATTTCTGTGTCGCCATTAAATAGCGGGGCTGCCATTAATAATGCAGTTAAAAATTGACTTGAAATGCTGCCATCAATGTCAACTTTACCACCGTTGATTTTGCCGCCTTTAATGGCCAGAGGCGGATAATCTTTATTTTTTAGGTATTCAACATCACCGCCAAGTGCTTGTAGCGCATCAACCAAGTGACCGATTGGGCGCTCTTCCATACGTGGCTCACCCACCAGTTGGTATTCACCTTCTACAGCCGCTAACACTGCTGTAAGCGGACGATAAGCAGTACCGGCATTACCTAAAAATAGCGGCTCACTTGGCGTTTTAAATTTACCGGCAACACCTTCGACAGTTGCCACTGTTTTGTCTTCGTTAAGCGAAACATTTACGCCTAGAAGTTTTAGCGCACCTAGCATATGACGAATGTCATCACTATCAAGTAGGTTTTCTACAACTGTGGTGCCCTCTGCCAGCGCTGCTAGCAGTAAAATACGGTTTGATAAGCTTTTTGAGCCAGGCAGTGTCACACTGCCATTTACCTTTGTAATAGGTTCAAGACGAAGCTGTTCCATAATTAGCTGTTCTCCTTGGCAAATTTATCCATAAAATTAACCAAAGCTTGAACACCTTCTAACGGCATCGCGTTATAGATACTTGCACGCATACCACCGACAATACGGTGGCCTTCAAGAGCTAATAAGCCTGCTTCTTTTGACTCAATGATAAACTTGTCATTAAGCGATTCGTCGTTTAACCAAAACGGTACGTTCATACGTGAACGGCAATGCTTAGCAACTTTATTATTATAAAAATCAGAGTTATCAATAAAATTGTAAAGTAGCTCTGCTTTTGCGATATTTTGCTCTTCCATGGCTTTAACGCCGCCATTTGCTTCAAGCCATTCAAAGACTTCAGCTGCTAAGTACCACGCAAATGTAGGTGGCGTGTTATACATACTGCCTTGTTTTGCTTCTAATGCGTAATCAAGAATACCTGGCTTTGCAAGGCCCTCACGCTCAAGTAACGTTTTGCGGATAATAACAATCGATAAGCCAGACGGACCGATATTCTTTTGTGCACCAGCGTAAATAAGATCAAACTGATTCACATCAATTTCGCGCGATAAAATAGTCGAAGACATGTCAGCCACAATGGGAGCTGACGGATGTGAAGGCACATCAAAAATTTCAATACCATCTACGGTTTCATTTGGGCAATAGTGAATGTACGATGCATCCGCAGGTAATTCCCAGCTGCTCGCTGGTTTGATAGAAAACTGGCCATTTTGCTGCTCATCATCACGTACATTGATGCTTTCAACGGCAGTGAATTTTGCGGCTTCTGAAGTTGCGCCTTTCGACCACACACCGTTTTCACAATAAACGGCGGTTTTATCATTAAGGTGAAGATTCAATGGAACCGCGCTAAATTGACCACGGCCACCACCGTGCATAAATAACACTTCAAATTCATCGCTAATATTCATTAAACGACGCAGGCTAGCTTCACATTTAGCTGTGAGCTCTATGAAATCACTACTGCGATGGCTGATTTCCATCACAGATACACCTAAACCTTGCCAATCTATAAATTCTTTTTGTGCTTTTTGCATTACTGCCGGCGGCAGCATTGCCGGTCCTGCACAAAAATTATATTTAGTCATTACTTTGCCTCATTCCAGTAATTATAGTGCTAATAAAAAAAGCGGCCGAAGCCGCTTTTTAAATCAATGTTATTCTGAAGGTGGGTTATCACCCGTTTCTTCAGGATTTGTATCGACTACTTCAACGGCCTCGCCTTCGATGGCTTCAAGCTCATCAACTTCGATTTCTTCAATACGTTGTAAACCAACTACTTGCTCTTCGTCAATAGTTCGTATCAAAATAACGCCCTGTGTATTACGACCAACTGTAGAAACCTCATTAACCCTAGTACGTACGAGTGTACCGCGATTAGAGATAATCATGATTTCGTCGTTGTCATCAACTTGTACTGCACCAACCACAGCGCCATTACGCTCGCTTACTTTGATTGATACAACACCTTGCGTTGCACGGCTCTTCGATGGGTAATCTTCAAGTGCCGTACGCTTACCGTAACCATTTTCAGTCACAGTGAGGATTGCGCCATCTGACTTAGGTACGATTAATGACACCACGCGTTGATCGTCCGCCATCTTAATACCACGAACACCCGTCGCTGTACGGCCCATTGGACGTACACCTTTGAAGCGGATTTCTGGGTTACCATTTTCGTCTAGAACTGCATTGCCGTTTTCATCAACGACAGCTGATTCTTCCGCTTCTTTAAAGCGAACAACTTTACCCGCATCAGTGAATAGCATGATTTCATTCGTGCCATCAGTGATATCAACACCAATTAGGCTATCGCCTTCATTTAGGTTCACAGCGATGATACCGCTGGCACGTTGACGGCTATACGCAGTCAGTGGTGTTTTCTTAACTGTACCAAACGCAGTCGCCATGAAGATGTATTTATCTTCTTCGTACTCACGTACCGGTAAGATAGCAGTAATACGTTCATCAGCTTCAAGTGGTAATAAGTTAACAATTGGCTTACCGCGCGCCGCACGGCTTGCAAGTGGTAACTGATATACTTTAAGCCAATACAAGCGACCTGCCGTTGAGAAACACAGGATTGTATCGTGTGTATTGGCAACTAATAGACGTTCGATGAAATCTTCATCTTTCATCTTCGTTGCTGACTTACCTTTACCACCACGACGCTGTGCTTCGTAGTCAGATAATGGCTGATACTTAACGTAACCTTCGTGAGAAAGCGTTACAACAACGTCTTCTTCATTAATTAGGTCTTCAAGGCTGATATCGTGAGCCGCTGCACTGATTTCAGTACGACGTTCGTCACCATATTGCTCTTTAATTTCTACTAGCTCGTCGCGGATAACTTCCATTAGGCGATCTGGGCTTGAAAGTATAAATAAAAGCTCAGCAATAAGATCAAGGAGTGTTTGGTACTCGTCTAAGATCTTTTCATGCTCAAGACCCGTTAGCTTGTGTAAACGTAGGTCTAGAATTGCTTGTGCTTGTTGCTCAGATAAATAGTATTGACCGTCACGGATACCTAAATCATCAGCTAACCAATCAGGACGTGCAACGTTATCTTCACCTGCTTTTTCAAGCATTGCTTTAACAGTACCCAGCTCCCATGAGCGTGCTGTTAATGCTGCTTTTGCTTCTGCTGGTGTTGGTGACTTACGAATAAGTTCAATAATCGGATCGATATTCGCAAGAGCAATCGCTAAGCCTTCAAGCGTGTGAGCACGGTCACGGGCTTTACGTAAATCAAATACCGTACGACGTGTAACCACTTCACGGCGGTGTACGATAAACGCTTCAAGCATTTCTTTAAGGTTAAAGCACTTAGGTTGGTTGTTATCTAGTGCAACCATGTTCATACCAAACACAGTTTGTAACTGAGTTTGTGCATAAAGGTTGTTTAAGATTACTTCACCAACATCACCACGTTTGATTTCGATAACGATGCGCATACCGTCTTTATCTGATTCATCACGTAGTGCGCTAATACCTTCAATCTTCTTATCTTTAACAAGCTCAGCGATCTTTTCGATAAGGCGTGCTTTGTTAACTTGATAAGGGATTTCGTGGACGATGATCGTCTCACGGCCAGTTTTTTCGTCTACTTCGATTTCAGCGCGAGCACGAATATAAACTTTACCACGGCCCGTTAGGTACGCTTGCTCAATACCTTTTTTACCATTGATAATCGCCGCAGTCGGGAAATCTGGACCTGGGATATATTCAATAAGGTCAGCAATTGTCATATCAGGGTTTTGAATAAGCGCTAAACAACCATTGATAACTTCTGTTAAGTTATGAGGTGGAATGTTTGTCGCCATACCAACCGCGATACCCGAAGAACCGTTTACTAATAAGTTAGGTACTTTAGTAGGTAATACGTCAGGAATTTGCTCAGTACCGTCGTAGTTAGGTACGTAATCAACCGTTTCTTTTTCTAAGTCAGCTAATAATTCATGTGACATTTTCGCCATACGGACTTCCGTATAACGCATTGCTGCCGCAGAGTCACCATCAACAGAACCAAAGTTACCTTGGCCGTCAACTAGCATATAGCGTAATGAGAAAGGCTGCGCCATACGAACGATGGTGTCATATACCGCGCTGTCGCCATGTGGGTGGTACTTACCGATTACATCACCAACAACACGTGCTGATTTCTTGTAAGGTTTATTCCAATCATTATTGAGTTCGTTCATTGCGAATAAAACACGGCGGTGAACAGGCTTTAAGCCGTCACGTACGTCTGGCAATGCACGCCCTACGATTACACTCATCGCGTAATCAAGGTAGGAGTTTTTTAATTCATCTTCAATATTGACTGGCAGAATTTCATTGGCGAGATCAGTCATTTGATTTCACATTCCTTCAGTATTGACTCATAAAGAGGCAAAGCGCCGTCTTCAGAGCTTTAGTTATTATTTCCAGACCATGCTATCACAATTTATTTAGATTTACAGGCGCTAAATCTTTGCGATTTATTAATTTACCCCTATATAATGGCCTCAGATTGACGAGGAAGTTTTTTATGACCGAACATCAAAATGTAGATAATGCAGAAATTGCAAAGTTTGAAGCCATCGCAGAACGTTGGTGGGACCGCGACGGAGAGTTCAAACCTCTTCATGAAATAAATCCTCTTCGCTTGGATTTTGTTGCCGATAAAGTGGGCGGCTTATTTGATAAAGAAACCTTAGATGTTGGCTGTGGCGGCGGCATCTTAAGTGAAAGTATGGCACGTATGGGCGCAAAGGTGACCGGCATCGATATGGGTCAAGAGCCATTAACCGTTGCCAAACTACACAGTTTGGAAACCGGCGTGCCCGTTGATTATATTAAAGTACCCGCAGAAGAGTTTGCTGAAGAGCACCCTGCTCGCTTTGATGTGATCACTTGTATGGAAATGCTGGAGCATGTTCCAGATCCTGCTTCTATTATTCGTGCTGTAGCAGAACTTGCCAAACCGGGCGCCGATGTGTTCTTTTCAACATTAAATAAAACCCCGAAAGCATACTTATTTGCCATTGTTGGCGCTGAAAAGCTTTTAAAAATGGTGCCCGAAGGTACTCATGACCACAAGAAGTTTATAAAACCTGCACAGCTTATTGCATGGGCAGAAGAGGCAGGCTTAAAAGTAAGAGCCAGTACAGGCCTTACCTATAATCCGTTCTCTAAGCAGTACAGCTTAAATGATGATGTCAGTGTTAATTACATTCTTCACTTTGAGAAACTGGTCTGATGAGTGGTGTACAAACACCCCCTATCGATTTTGATGCGTTTATCTTTGATTTAGATGGCACACTACTCGATACCGCAGATGACTTAGGTGGCGCATTAAACCGTGTCTTAGCTGATGCCAATGTGGCGCCTGTTGCTGAGCATGTTTATCGCCCCGCAGCTTCTAATGGTGCAAATGCATTATTAGAAGTAGGCTTTGGTGATAAATGGCCCGAACTTGAACAACTCGCCTTGCGCCAGCAGCTTCTTGACTACTACGCTGCAGATATTGCTGTGCACAGTAAATGCTTTAAGGGTATAGAGCAGCTCTTAGTTGCACTTGAACAAAAAGACATTAAATGGGGCATTATGACTAATAAACCAGGTTTTTTAACAGAGCCGTTAGTCAAAGCAATCCCTTCTTTAAGTAATGCTATGGCTGTGGTGAGTGGAGATACACTAGACGTGGCGAAGCCATCTCCAGATCCACTACTGCATACTGCTGAGATCCTCAATGTTGATCCCAGTCGTTGTTTATATATAGGGGATGCGGAGCGCGACATCCAAGCGGCAAAAGCAGCCAATATGTATAGTGCTACTGCTTTATGGGGCTATATACCCAGTGTTGATGCTGCTCTGGATTGGCAAGCTGATTTCAATTGGCATTCGCCTATTGATGGATTTAACCATATATAGTGCTATATTTAAATTTAGATACTATATATTGTGATCGGTTTGAGTTTTGAGCATTCTTTGACGATAAAAAAAACAGTCAAAATTTATTTTCAAAAACGGTAAATTTTCTAGATCTTGAGTTGATTTTTACAAATTTCATCATCAATGAATGGTCAAAGGTTAATGCTCACTAACACAATGCGCTTATCCAGTAGTTATCCACAAATAGGGGCATTTCTGTCCCTTGCAAATGATCGCAGACCACACTATCTTGTGATCTGCAATTTAAAGAACACCAGATATTGTGGCTAAATGTTATTCAATTCACACAATCTAGTGTTTAATAATAAAAATTATACTGAAGAATAAGTTTTCACTAAAAATATAATTTCCCAAGGAATACAGGCAAGACTATGAACCAACAGCTATCTGTAAGCAAACGTGACGGCCGTAAAGAGTCACTTGATCTAGATAAGATCCACCGCGTGATCGCTTGGGCCGCCGAAGGTCTAAATAACGTGTCTGTCTCGCAAGTTGAATTAAAATCACATATTCAATTTTACGATGGAATTCGTACCGATGACATTCATGAAACTATCATCAAAGCGGCAGCTGATCAGATCTCTAAAGATACGCCTGACTACCAATACCTTGCTGCTCGATTAGCTGTATTCCATTTACGTAAAAAAGCGTACGGCCAATTTGAGCCACCACGCTTATACGATCACATCACGAAATTAGTTGAAGACAAACGTTATGATCAACACTTACTTGTTGATTATACCGAGCAAGAAATCGATGAGTTAGATTCTTATATTGATCACAACCGCGACTTAAACTTCAGCTATGCTGCTGTAAAACAGCTAGAAGGGAAATATTTGGTTCAAAACCGTGTTACTGGTGAAATTTACGAAAGTGCACAGTTTTTATATATCTTAGTGGCTGCAAGCTTATTCTCTGATTATCCAAAAGAAACGCGTCTTGACTACATCAAGCGCTTTTATGATGCAGTATCTACATTCAAGATTTCATTACCAACACCAATCATGGCCGGTGTGCGTACGCCTACGCGCCAGTTCAGCTCATGTGTACTTATCGAGTGTGGTGATAGCCTAGATTCTATTAATGCGACATCGTCTGCGATCGTTAAGTATGTTTCGCAACGTGCAGGGATTGGTATTAATGCGGGTCGCATTCGTGCGCTTGGCAGCCCTATTCGCAACGGTGAAGCGTACCACACAGGTTGTATCCCGTTTTATAAGCATTTTCAAACAGCAGTTAAAAGCTGTTCACAAGGTGGTGTACGCGGCGGCGCAGCAACCCTATTCTACCCATTATGGCACTTAGAAGTTGAAAACTTATTAGTTCTTAAGAACAACCGTGGTGTTGACGATAACCGTGTTCGTCACCTTGACTACGGTGTACAGTTCAACAAATTAATGTACAGCCGTTTAATTAAAGATGATTACATCACTTTATTTAGCCCATCAGATGTACCTGGTCTATATGACGCCTTCTTCGAAGATCAAGCGAAGTTTGATGAGCTATATGTTAAGTACGAGCAAGACGAGTCAATTCGCAAAAAACGTATTAAAGCGATTGAGTTATTCTCAATGTTTGCACAAGAGCGTGCAAGCACAGGTCGTATCTACTTACAAAATGTTGACCACTGTAATACACACAGCCCGTTCATTTCGACTGTGGCACCAATTCGTCAATCTAACCTATGTTTAGAAATTGCATTACCAACTAAGCCACTTAGCAATGTAATGGATGAAGAAGGTGAAATTGCACTGTGTACTTTGTCTGCGTTTAACTTAGGTGCAATTGAATCACTTGATGAATTAGAAGAGCTTGCTGAACTTGCAGTTCGTGCGCTTGATAACTTACTTGATTTCCAAGACTACCCTGTTCCAGCAGCTAAAAACGCGACTATGGGTCGTCGTACGTTAGGTATTGGTGTAATTAACTTTGCTTACTACTTAGCGAAAAATGGCAAGCGTTACTCAGACGGCAGTGCAAATGCGCTGACTCACAAAACATTTGAAGCAATTCAATATTACCTAATGAAAGCGTCAAATGAGTTAGCGAAAGAACGTGGTGCATGTCCAAAATTTAACGAGACTACGTATTCTCAAGGCATTATGCCAACAGATACTTACAAGCGTGACCTTGATCAGTTCTGTGAAGAGCCACTTCACTTAGACTGGGATTCATTACGTGCCAGCATTAAAGAGCACGGTATGCGTAACTCGACGCTGTCTGCACTCATGCCTTCAGAGACATCATCGCAAATCTCTAATGCAACCAATGGTATTGAACCACCACGTGGTCATATCAGTGTTAAAGCAAGTAAAGATGGTATCTTAAAGCAAGTAGTACCAGAGTATGAAAATCTGAAAGATAACTACGAGCTACTGTGGGATATTCCTTCAAACGATGGTTACTTACAACTTGTTGGTATTATGCAAAAATTCGTTGACCAAACGATCTCTGCAAACACGAACTATGATCCATCTAAGTACGAAGGCGGTAAAGTACCTATGAAGGTGCTATTAAAAGATTTACTAACTGCGTATAAACTCGGTGTTAAAACCCTGTACTATCACAACACCCGTGACGGTGCATCTGACTCTCAAGATGAGTTAACACCTGAGGTTGAAGATGACAGTTGTGCAGGCGGCGCTTGTAAAATCTAATTAAATTAATAACATAACAAAGGCGGGCTCATTAGCCCGCTTTGTCCTGACTGTTTTTTGAGAAATCACTATGTCATATACAACTTTTAGTCGAAACCATAATAACCAATTACAAGAACCGATGTTTTTCGGCCAAACAGTAAACGTGTCACGTTACGATCAACAAAAGTACCCTATTTTCGAAAAGTTAATAGAAAAACAATTATCGTTTTTCTGGCGCCCTGAAGAGGTTGACGTAAGTAAAGATCGCTTAGATTTCCAAGCGCTTCCTGATCATGAAAAACACATTTTTTTGAGTAACCTAAAATATCAAACACTACTTGATAGTGTGCAAGGTCGCTCTCCAAATGTTGCCTTACTGCCGATTGTATCAATCCCTGAGCTTGAAACATGGATCGAAACATGGGCATTCAGCGAGACTATTCACAGCCGTTCTTATACGCATATTATTCGTAACGTAACGCAATCTCCTGAGCTTATCTTCGATGATATTGTAAGCAATGAAAAAATCAGTGAGCGCGCTGATGCGGTAACCAAATACTATGATGATTTAATCAACATGGTATCGCTATATAACTTATATGGTGAAGGTAAACATGTTATTAATGGTAAAGAAATCAAAGTAAGCTTATTTGATCTTAAAAAGCAGCTTTACCTTGCTATGATGTCGGTTAACATCCTAGAAGCCATTCGTTTTTACGTAAGTTTTGCGTGTTCATTTGCTTTCGCTGAGCGTGAATTAATGGAAGGTAATGCGAAAATCATCAAGTTAATTGCGCGTGATGAAGCACTGCACTTGTCTGGCACACAGCACATTCTAAACATTATGCAAGATGGTAAGGACGACCCAGAAATGGCGATCGTTGCTGCACAATGCCGCGAAGAAGCGATCCAAATGTTTGTCGAAGCTGCCGAGCAAGAAAAAGATTGGGCAGAATACTTATTCAAAGATGGTTCTATGATTGGTCTAAATAAAGATATCTTATGCCAATACGTTGAATACATCACTAATGCACGTATGACTGCGGTAGGCTTACCTGCTCAGTTTGAAAGTAAGAGCAATCCTATTCCTTGGATCAACTCTTGGTTGGTATCAGACAATGTACAAGTTGCCCCTCAAGAAGCTGAAATTAGCTCTTATCTAGTTGGTCAAATCGACTCTCAAGTTGATGCATCTGACTTTGGTGACTTCGACCTGTAATGAGCACTAACATCACTGCACAGGTTATCCTTGCAGGAACAGACAGCCAGAATGTAGAGTTTGATTCTGGCTGTTCATCTCTCCTTGAATGCCTAGAACAACAAAAAATAGATGTCCCCTACCAATGCCGAGAAGGTTACTGCGGTGCATGCCGTGCAAAATTAGTTGAAGGGAGCGTCAAGTATAATCAAGAGCCGCTTGCTTTTGTGCGAGAAGGCGAAGTTTTACTATGTTGCAGTAAGCCCAATGGTAAGATAACCATTGAGCTTTAATGCCAAACTAATTGCTTACTCTGATAAAAACCAAGCTTATCTGCAACACTGATTGCATGCTCATCAATAGTGACATCCCACTGTAGGTTTTTGGTTAGGTGTGACGCTAAATCATCGATAAATTGATGATCAAAGGCAATCAAATGTCCATTGCTGATCAGTTCAAGTGAATGCTGATATTCATTCAGCCAATCACCATCCAATGTTGTCACTACCCATAATTCATCCACCCTTTTCGCCACTTTACTGAGAGTGGGAAAATCTGGTTCATCAACGACTAACCAAGTTATATAGTGCTCATCTAATGCTTTGATAGCAACATCAGGCTCCGAACGATCTGATTTTGCATTAAGCACAGCATCCTCATTATATGCAAATACACAATAACTTAATAATTTAAGAACAAAGTGCTGGTAGCTTTCTGAGCGCTCGCACGCAGTAGTAAATACCTTAGAATGATTACGGTGCTGGCGTAAATTAGCGATACTAAATTGTGCCTTGAATACCCTATTTTTATCAGACATAGCTGTTAACCTTTACACGAGTAAGGTGTCTTGAGTATAGCCGATGTATGGTAAATAGCGACAAAACAAAAGTTATACTATAACGTCATTGTTTTGCCATAAATGAGGTGTTATATTATATCAAGATTATTAATAATAAACTCAGAAGTAGGAACGATGAATAAACTTACAGTACTTTCAAGTGCCGTTGCAGCAGCTTTATTTTCACATTCAAGCTTTGCAGCTGTTATCTCAGGTCAAGTTCTAGACGATAAGCAACAACCCATTGCAAATGCCGAAATTCATGTTCACGGTAAATCACAAACAGTGGTGACGGACAAATCAGGTCAATTTAAAATTGATGTAGATAACAAAGGCCAACTCCACATAAGTAAAGACAACTACATTGATAAACGTATAGAAATTTCTGGTGACAGCCAATCTGTTGTCGTCAATCTAACACCGACGTCAGTTGAAACTGTTGTTGTTTATGCATCAGCCCTACATAAAAATAGTTTAGAAATGATCTCACCGGTTAATGTACTTGCTGGTGATAATTTAAAAAACAAAGCCAAGCCAACTTTAGGTGAAACACTAAAAGGCTTACCTGGTGTGAATGCCAGTTATTTTGGCCCAGTTTCATCAAGTCCAATTATTCGTGGCTTAGATGGTCCACGTGTAAAAATCACCCAAAATGGTCTTGATAGCAGCGATGCCTCACGTATAGGCCCAGATCACGCCACATCTAACGACAGCTTAGCTGCTGAACAAATCGAAGTACTTCGCGGCCCTGCTACCCTACTTTATGGCTCAGGTGCGATTGGTGGTGTAGTAAACGTCGTTGATAATCGCATCCCTACCGATAGCATCGATACGCTAACCGGCGCTGCACAATACACTCACGATACAGTGTCGAATACCAATACCTACGCCGCTAAGTTAGAAACGGGTAATAACGGATTTAATTTCCATTTTGACGGAACTAAGCGTAAAGGCCACGATTATGAAACCCCTACCTTCGAGCTTCCTGAAGAACACGAAGAACATGAAGGTGAAGAGCATGAAGAGCACGAAACAGCTAACAGCGTAGAAAACACATTTATCGACAGCGAAACGCTGAATTTTGGTACTAGCTATGTAGGTGAACATTTAACGGTAGGTATGTCCTATGGTCGTATTGAAACTGACTATGGTATTCCTGCTCATGAACACCATCATCATGAACATGACGAGCATGAAGAAGGTGAGCATCATGAAGGTGAACAAGAGCATGAAGAATCAGTATTTGCACGCTTAGAACAAGACCGTTGGCAAGGTTACATGAGCTATGCATTGCACGATAACTGGATCGAAAATATTACGCTTCGTGTCGGTTACACTGATTATCAACATGCCGAAATTGAAGGTGGAGAAATCGGCACTGTTTTTCATAACGAAACAACAGAAGCACGTGCCACTGTTGAGCATAAATTAGGACAGTGGCATGGCATAGCAGGCTATCACTTTTATGAGTCTGATTATGATGCAGACGGTGAAGAAGCCTTTACCCCTGCCAGCACCACAACTTCAAACGCATTATTTTTACTCGAAGAAAGACAATTTGGTGACGTTACGGTTGAGCTAGGTGCACGAATCGAAGATTACAAAATTGACTCAGATATCACCATGAGTGAACACCATCACGATCATGAAGATGACCACGAGGAAGAAGCACACGAAGAAGCTGAAATTATCAGCTACAGCGAAGATTTCACAAACCTTAGCTTATCTGCAGGTGCGATTTGGCAATATCAAGAAGGTCAAAGTGTTGCTCTAAGTGTGTCACGTTCAGAGCGTGCACCACTGAGTGCTGAGCTACTATCAAATGGTGTGCACATTGCTACTAGTACCTATGAATTGGGCCTTGGTTATCACATTGAGGATGGTGAAATTCATTTTGAACCGGAAAATATTGATCAAGAAACTGCCACCAATTTTGATTTAAGCTTCCGCCGTTTTATTGGCGATTTTGGTTACACAGTTAATTTCTTCTATAACGATATTGAAAACTACTACTACCAACAAAATACAGGCTTAGTATTTGATGAAGAGCACGGTTTAGAGTCAGCAGCGGATGCTGATGAAGATGCAATGGCGGTTTATCAATTCGCGAGTAAAGATGCAAAACTTTACGGTGTTGAGTTTGATGTTCATTACCAAGTTACACCGAGTGCATTAGTAAAAGTATTTGGTGATTCAACAACTGCGAAATTAAAGGATGGTGAAGGCTATTTACCACGTGTGCCAGCCAATAAACTTGGCTCTGAATTACAATACACATTTGCAGATTGGCAGTTTAGCTTAACAGGTACACATTATTTTGAGCAGTCAGATATCACAGCCTATGAAACAAAAACTGATGGCTATACTTTGTTTGATGCATCTGCTAACTACCAACTCGATTTAGGCCCTGTAGATACACAGCTTTATATTAATATTGATAACTTAACCGATGAGCTAGGTTTCGTACACAGCTCATTTATTAAAGAGAAAGCACCACTACCAGGTCGTAATTTCAGCTTAGGTATTCGCGGTTATTTCTAATTTGACTTAAGTTTTAATCGTTATAAAAAAACCCTTTTACTTTAAAAGTGAAAGGGTTTTTTATTAAGCTTAGAAACTTAAAAATTTAGTTAAAAGGTTTAGCCTTTTAGTTCAATCTTCGCCCATGAATCACGAAGACCTACAGTTTGATTGAATACTAATGTTTCAGCTTTGCTATCACGACAGAAGTAACCCATACGCTCAAACTGGAAGCCCTGCTCTGCTTGTGCGTTGGCAAGTGACGGTTCAACTTTAGCGTTAGCAAGCACCACGAGTGACTCTGGGTTCAAAGTTGCGTTAAAGTCTTCGGCAGCAGCTGGGTTTGGTACGTTAAATAAACGGTCGTATAAACGTACTTCAGCTGTGATAGATTCACTTGCTGATACCCAGTGAATTACACCTTTAACTTTGCGACCATCACTTGGGTTTTTACCCAGCGTTTCTGGATCGTAAGAACAGAAGATAGTAGTAATTTCACCATTTTCATCTTTTTCAACACGCTCAGCTTTAATTACATAAGCACCACGTAAACGTACTTCTTTATCAAGGACCAAACGCTTGAACTTGTTATTTGCTTCTTCACGGAAGTCTTCACGCTCGATATAAAGTTCACGCGTGAAAGGCACATCACGACGGCCCATCTCTTCTTTATTCGGGTGATTTGCAACAGATAACGTTTCTACTTTATCTGCGTCATAGTTTTCGATAACAATCTTCACCGGATCAAGAACTGCCATTGCACGTGGTGCATGTTCATTTAGGTCTTCACGGATACATGCTTCTAGCATACCCATTTCAACCATGTTCTCTTGTTTAGTGATACCGATACGAGAACAGAACTCACGTACTGATGCAGGTGTATAACCACGACGACGTAAACCAGCAATCGTTGGCATACGCGGGTCGTCCCACCCTTCAACATGACCATTAACCACTAAGTCGTTTAATTTACGCTTAGACATAATGGTGTACTCAAGATTTAATCGTGAAAACTCGATTTGTTGCGGATGACACTCAAGGCTAATGTTATCCAATACCCAATCGTATAAACGACGGTTATCTTGGAACTCAAGCGTACATAATGAGTGTGTAATGCCCTCTAACGCATCAGAAATACAATGCGTAAAGTCGTACATTGGGTAAATGCACCACTTGTCACCTGTTTGGTGGTGATGAGCAAAACGGACACGATATATAATCGGATCACGTAATACCATGAATGAGCTTGCCATATCGATTTTTGCACGAAGTACACACTCGCCTTCTTTGAATTCGCCATTACGCATTTTTTCAAATAACGCTAGGTTTTCTTCAACTGGTGTGTCACGGTATGGGCTGTTTTTACCTGGCTCTTTTAATGTACCACGGTATTCACGCGCTTGATCTGGCGATAAGAAACACACATACGCAAGGCCTTTTTCGATAAGCTCAACCGCATAGCCGTATAACGCATCGAAATAGTTAGATGAATACTTGATTTCACCATCCCACTTAAAACCTAACCACTGCACATCTTCTTTAATCGAATTTACGTAATTGATGTCTTCTTTTTCTGGATTCGTATCATCGAAACGTAAATTACAAAGACCTTGATAATCTTTGGCAATACCAAAGTTTAAGCAAATCGACTTTGCATGACCAATGTGTAAAAAACCGTTTGGTTCTGGTGGAAAACGCGTGTGCGTAGTCGCATGCTTACCGCTTGCGAGATCTTCATCAATACGCGTTCTAATAAAGTTACTTGGGCGATTCTCAATTTCCGCCATAGGAGCATAATCCTCTGAATATTGCATGGTGACAAAACTAATGCATTATTACAAAAACAAACCTTAACATACAGTAGTTGAATCATGTTTATTGAAGATATTAAGTCGATTGTTGAATACATAGTTCACAGACTCGACAAAATCGGTAAAAAAATTGTTCTAACGCAATAAAATGATCATCCAGTAGCGATATAGTCCCGACAGTTTTACTTTTAATAAGGAAAAAAGATGGCTTCGCTCAATCAACATCGAGTCTATATTCCAAGCTCAGCACGTGCAAACCAATATGTGCTAGTTGAATTTAAACCAAACGATGAGTTTTTCGCGCAGTTTAGCTCAGTTAACTGCAGTTATAAGCGTCTTGCAAGGGAATTATTTGCACTATGCGACGAATATGAACTTCACAATGTTCATCTAATCGCAAATGATAAACTACCCGTGGTTCGTTATCACGATGAAGCATATAGCTTAGAAACCGCCAAACAAATTCTATTTTTTTATAATCCTCAATACCATGAAGCCCACACTATATTTGCTTCGGATGATGAAAAATGTAAAAAGATTCGCTTCTTATTCTTGGCAACCGGTGAAGAAATTAGGGCTAATGCAGCCCAGTTTCATCATAAAGTACAGCGTGTCATTAGCAGCTTACAAGATAAGCTGTTAAGCAACCAATCTTCGCTAAAAATTCGCGATCACCAACACCTTACTTATGACATGTTTGCAAAAGCAAAAGGCCATAAAGAAAGCTACGGTTATAAATTAAGAAGCCTCTACCCTCGTTATCAGTCTCGTCAATGTCACTTACCAAGTGAGCACAGTGAAATGACCTATGCGGGATTCTCAATTCCAGTGACGCGTGCGATAAAAACGCAATTCCAGCATATGCTTAACGAAGCAAACTACACACAATTTTATCAGTATATTTTTGATGCGTTTAAACGCGCATGTGAAAAACGCCAATTAACACTGGGGGCTTTTATCGCTAATGGTACCCGACCTATAGTGCGCAATAGCCATATCGATAATGCGCAAAGCAACAGTGAACTACAAAAATTGACCTTTGATTGCAGCACGAAAGAACCCCAATTACAGCATTACTGGGATGCCAAGAGCTTAGTTGACGTGCTGCATTTCGTGATTGCAGCCGCAGATAAAGATAAGCATGATATTGGTTATGGTCGATTTATGAACCAAGTTCAAAGCGCAATTAATGAAGTGACCGATGAACTGGCATTCAACCCAACTCGGCAAGATTTACGTGTACGTTTTTATCAGCACATTAACTATCAATATTAGATAAGTACAGTATTGAAAATTGAAGGTGACGCCCATGCGTCACCTTTTGGTTACCTGTTTTTACTCAGCTTAGTGAGGTCCAAACGCAATACCTTAGAACGGCGTTCATGGTTATAAAGCGCTTTTTTCTTTGCCGGCAACTCATCAACTGTCACTATTTCAAAGCTTTGCTCTAAAAACCAGTGAATACTCCGTGTAGTCAGTGCAAATAAATGCGAGTAACCCGCACGCTTGGCTTTATTAATAATAAACCTCAGTAGATAACTGCCGCGATCGGCATCTCGGTACTGAGGGTGAACAGCCAAACTCGCAAACTCCCCTACCTGTTCATCAGCAAACGGATACAAAGCTGCACAGGCAATGATAAGTCCATCACGTTCAATAACTGTAAATTGTTCAATTTCGATTTCTAGCTGTTCACGTGAACGACGCACTAAATAGCCTTGCTGCTCAAGCGGTCTAATAAGGTTAATGATACCGGTTATATCAGAGATAGTTGCGCTACGAAGTTGCTCTGAGCTTTGTGGTGCGATTTGTGTACCAATACCATCTAAAGAGAACAATTCTTGTAATAACGCGCCATCTTCTTTGTAACTAACTAGGTGGCAGCGATGTACACCACCTCGGCAAGCATCAATTGCAGCTTGTAAGAAAACAGTCGCACTTACACACGAATCAGCTTGGTTGCGGTAATTAGCTAAAACACGTTCCGCTTCGTTTGGCATCAACTCAGCGATTGCTTCGCCATTTTCATCTAAAATACCGGCTTCTTGACAGAAACCGAGCATTTTATCGGCACGCAGTTTTAACGCTACTTGAGTAGCAATTTCTTCTGCGGTTAAATTAAAACTTTCACCGGTAACTGATGCCGCAATCGGCCCTAATAATACAATACCGTTATTATTTAACTGATGGCGAATACCCTCTACGTCAATGCGCCTTACTCTTCCTGAGTGATGATAATCAACCCCTTCATCCACACCTAGTGGCTGTGCGATGACAAAGTTACCGCTTACCACATTCAGAAAAGAGCCTGACATAGGTGTACTACTAAGAGACGTTGATAACCGTGCTGTAATATCAAATTGCATTGCACCCGCAACTTTTTTAATTACATCAAAGGTGGCGTTATCCGTTACGCGTATCTCATTGTGGAACTGACTAGTTATGCCAACTTGCTCAAGTGCTGCATTAAACTGTGGTCGTGCGCCAAACACTAAAACAATTTTAATACCTAGGCTGGTAAGTAATGCAACATCGTTGATAATGCTGCGACAACCAGGCTGATCTATTGCCTCTCCACCAAGCATTACGACAAAAGTTTTGCCTCTGTGGGCATTAACATAGGGTGTTGACTGACGAAATCCATCGACCAATTCAGTGGTACGCACGTAATATTTACCTTGTAAAATCGGATGTTTTTAATAAAAACGAATAAACAAGACATCAGTCTAAAGAATTTATATTCACAAATAAAGCATTATTATTCTTGTTTTATGAATAAATTTTGACATCGATTGGCCGCAATATATCAGATACAAAAAAGGCTCGCATAAGCGAGCCTTTTTAAGAGATTGAAACTGATTACCAGCCTGTTTTCTCTTTAAGTGCATTACCGATATCAGCTAATGAACGTACAGTTTTTACGCCCGCAGCTTCTAATGCAGCAAACTTCTCATCAGCAGTACCTTTACCGCCTGCAATGATTGCACCAGCGTGACCCATACGCTTACCTGGAGGTGCAGTAACACCCGCAATGTAAGAAACAACAGGTTTAGTCACGTTGTGCTTGATGTACTCAGCAGCTTCTTCTTCTGCAGTACCACCGATTTCACCGATCATAACGATTGCTTCAGTTTGCTCGTCTTTTTCGAACATTTCTAAAACGTCGATGAAGTTAGTGCCTGGGATTGGGTCACCACCGATACCAACACATGTTGATTGGCCGAAACCAGCGTCAGTAGTTTGTTTAACCGCTTCGTAAGTAAGTGTACCAGAACGTGATACGATACCTACTTTACCAGGCTTGTGGATATGACCAGGCATGATACCGATCTTCGTTTCACCAGGAGTGATAACACCTGGGCAGTTAGGACCGATCATACGAACACCAGTTTGGTCAAGCTTAACTTTAACGTCAACCATGTCTAGTGTTGGGATACCTTCAGTGATACAAACGATAAGCTCGATGCCTGCATCGATAGCTTCTAAAATAGCATCTTTACAGAAAGGAGCTGGTACGTAAATAACAGATGCAGTTGCACCTGTTGCTTCTACAGCGTCACGTACTGTGTTGAATACTGGAAGACCTAGGTGCGTTTGACCGCCTTTACCAGGGCTTACACCACCAACCATTTGTGTACCATACTCAAGCGCTTGCTCTGAGTGGAAAGTACCTTGGCCACCTGTGAAACCTTGACAGATAACTTTTGTATCTTTATTGATTAATACAGACATTATTTGCCCTCCGCAGCAGCAACAACTTTTTCAGCTGCGTCTGTTAGTGACTCAGCAGCGATGATGTTAAGGTCAGAACTTGCAAGAACTTCACGACCTAGTTCAGCGTTAGTACCTTCTAAACGTACTACTACAGGAACATTTACACCTACTTCTTTAACTGCGCCAATGATACCTTCTGCGATCATGTCACAACGTACGATGCCACCAAAGATGTTAACTAAAACAGCTTTAACGTTGTCGTCAGATAGGATGATCTTGAATGCTTCAGATACACGCTCTTTAGTCGCACCGCCACCAACATCTAGGAAGTTAGCTGGCTTACCACCGTGTAGGTTTACGATGTCCATAGTACCCATTGCTAGGCCTGCACCATTAACCATACAACCAACGTTACCATCTAGTGCAACGTAGTTAAGCTCGAAGCTTGCAGCGTGAGCTTCACGTGCATCTTCTTGTGAAGGATCGTGCATTTCGCGGATTTTAGGTTGACGGTAAAGCGCGTTACCATCTACACCGATTTTACCGTCTAGACAGTGAAGGTTACCTTCGTCTGTGATTACTAGCGGGTTGATTTCTAAAAGAGCGAAATCGAAATCGTTGAACATGTTAGCAAGACCCATGAAGATCTTAACGAACTGTTTCATTTGAGTTGGGTTTAAACCAAGTTTGAAACCTAATTCACGAGCTTGATAAGCTTGAGGACCAACTAGTGGATCGATCTCAGCTTTGTGAATTAATTCTGGCGTTTCTTCTGCAACTTGCTCGATTTCCACACCACCTTCAGTAGATGCCATGAAAACAACTTTACGAGAAGCACGATCTACTACAGCGCCAAGGTATAATTCGTTAGCGATGTCAGTGCAGCTTTCTACAAGGATTTTAGCTACTGGCTGACCATTTTCGTCTGTTTGGTAAGTAACTAAGTTTTTACCTAACCAGTTCGCAGCGAACTCTTTCACTTCGTCGATTGTTTTAACTAGCTTAACACCGCCAGCTTTACCACGGCCACCTGCGTGAACCTGTGTTTTAACAACCCACATATCACCGCCAATTTTCTCAGCAGCTGCTGCAGCTTCTTCAGGTGTATCGCAAGCGTAACCGTGAGAAACTGGTAAACCATATTCGGCAAAAAGTTGTTTTGCCTGATACTCATGCAAATTCATGATGCTTTATCCAATTTTTTATACTAAAAGAGCTGAATATTTATGCAAATAAACAGCTATCCCAAATTGCGCACCTAGTATAAATCCCAAGGCTCGACATGAAAACCCCAGTTAGACCAAAGGCGCAAAAAAAAAGCTGCGAACATGGTTCACAGCTTAGTTTTTATACAACTAGATTAAACATCTAGTAATAATCGAGTTGGATCTTCTAGTAACTCTTTAATTGTCACTAAGAAGCCTACAGATTCTTTACCATCAATTTGGCGGTGATCATAAGATAACGCTAAATACATCATTGGTAAGATTTCAACTTTACCGTTAACAGCCATAGGACGATCTTGGATTTTGTGCATACCTAAGATTGAAGACTGTGGTAAGTTGATGATTGGTGTAGATAGCAATGAACCGAATACACCACCGTTAGTGATAGTGAAGTTACCACCAGTCATATCATCTAAAGATAATTTACCATCACGACCTTTAAGTGCTAACTCGCGAATACCCTTCTCGATTTCAGCAACTGATAGCTTGTCACAGTCTTTAAGAACTGGCGTAACAAGACCACGTGGTGTAGAAACTGCGATGCTGATATCGAAGTAGTTGTGATAAACGATATCATCACCGTCGATAGATGCATTAACTTCAGGGAAACGCTTAAGTGCTTCAGTCACTGCTTTCACGTAGAAAGACATGAAACCTAAACGGATACCGTGGCGCTTTTCGAATACTTCTTGGTACTGCTTACGAAGGTCCATGATTGGCTTCATGTTCACTTCGTTAAATGTAGTTAACATCGCAGTTGAGTTTTTAGCTTCAAGTAGACGATTAGCAATTGTTTTGCGTAAACGTGTCATAGGCACACGTTTTTGTGTACGGTCACCCATAGGCGCAGCTGGTGCAGAAGCTTCAGCTTTTGGTGCAGCAGCAGGTGCTTTTAAGAATTTATCAACATCTTCTTTAGTTACACGGCCATTTTTGCCAGTGCCTTTGATTTTAGATGCATCAAGACCTTTCTCAGCGATTAAACGACGTACTGACGGTGTTAATACGTCAGAGCTGTCATTTGAGTCGCTAGAAGCGGCTGGCGCTTCTTCTTTAGCAGCAGATTTAGCTGGCGCAGCACCGGCTTTAACAGTACCGATTACTTGCTCACCTAGCACGGTTTCACCTTCTGCGTGAATGTGCTCACCCATGATACCGTCATCTTGGGCAACAACTTCAAGAACAACTTTATCAGTTTCGATGTCAACTAAGTTTTGGTCGCGAGTTACCGCTTCGCCTGGTTGTACATGCCATGTAGCAATTGTCGCGTCTGCGACTGATTCTGGAAGTACAGGTACTTTAATGTCCACTTCTTTACCTTCTGATGCTGGTGCTGATTGCGCCGCAGCCGGCGCGTCTTCTTCTGATTTAGCTGGTGCTGATTCTTTAGCAGTGTCATCACTTGCTGGTGCTTCATCAGCATCACCAAGTAAAGCAATTACTTGCTCGCCAAGAACAGTTGCACCTTCTTCTTGTGAAATTTCAGTAATTACACCATCATTTGGTGCAACAACTTCTAAAACAACTTTGTCTGTTTCAATATCTACCAAATTCTGGTCACGGCTTACTTTATCGCCAACACTTACGTGCCAGGTCGCTACGGTAGCATCAGCAACCGACTCAGGAAGTACAGGAACTTTAATTTCTGTGCTCATTGCTTATCCTTTCTTTTCAATAGTAAGCGCATCTGCAACGAGCGCTTGTTGTTCTTTTGTATGCACTGACATGTAACCACATGCAGGCGATGCCGAAGCTTTACGACCAGCGTAAGTCAATTTAGCGCCTTGTGGGATTGCATCAACAAAATGGTGTTGTGAACAATACCACGCACCTTGGTTTTGCGGCTCTTCTTGGCACCACACAAAGTCTTTAACATGCTGGTAACGCTGCATAATTGTATCCATCTCATCATGAGGGAATGGATATAGCTGCTCAACGCGAACAATAGCAATGTTATCTAATTCTTGCTTACGACGCTCTTGTAGTAGCTCGTAATAAACTTTACCACTACAAAATACAACGCGTTCCACTTTATCAGCTGCAATATCATCGATCTCATCGATCATATTGTGGAACACACCTTCAGATAACTCTTCCAGTGTTGATGTTGCCAGCGGGTGACGAAGTAACGACTTAGGTGTCATAACAATCAATGGACGACGAAGTGGACGTACCGATTGACGACGCAGCATTGCATATACTTGCGCAGGTGTTGAAGGTACACACACTTGCATATTGTGATCAGCACACAATTGCAAGAAACGTTCAAGACGTGCTGAACTATGCTCAGGACCTTGCCCTTCATAACCATGAGGAAGTAAACATGTAAGGCCACATAAACGGCCCCATTTTTGCTCACCTGAGCTTAAGAATTGGTCAAATACAACTTGTGCGCCGTTAGCAAAGTCACCAAACTGTGCTTCCCACATAACAAGTGATGTAGGCTCAGCGGTTGCATAACCGTATTCAAATGCAAGAACTGCTTCTTCAGATAATACAGAATCGTATACTTCAAATGCACCTTGATTCTCACTGATGTTTTGCAGTGGTAAGTAGGTAGATGCATCTTGTTGATTATGAACAACAGCATGACGATGGAAGAACGTACCACGACCAGAGTCTTGGCCAGTTAAACGAATGTCAGTGCCCGCATCAACAAGGGTTGCGTAAGCAAGTGTTTCTGCCATACCCCAATCAAGTGGTTTTTCACCGGCTGCCATTTGCTTGCGATCGTCGTAGATTTTCTTAACACGTGATTGCGCTTTGTGGCCTTCAGGGTAGCTAGCAACGATATTACCAAGCTCTTTAAGCTTTTCTACTGAGACTTTTGCGTCATACTCTACATTCCAATCGTGACCAACAAATTTTGCCCAATCAGAAGAGTGTGACGTTTCTGGTTGAATTTCTTCAACAACACAGTTACCACCGTCAAGGCCATTACGGTATTCATCAGCAAGTGCTTTTATTTCTTCTTCTGAGAATGAACCTTCAGACACAAGTTGGTCTGCATAGATAAGACGCGGTACTGGGTGCTTTTTGATTTTTTGGTACATAAGAGGCTGAGTCGCATTTGGCTCATCCGCTTCGTTATGGCCATGGCGGCGATAACATACTAAATCAATCACTACATCACGTTTAAATTGATTTCTGAAATCAAGGGCGATTTGTGTAACAAATGCAACTGCTTCAGGATCGTCAGAGTTAACGTGGAAAATTGGTGCCTGAACCATTTTCGCAATATCAGTACAGTATGGCGTAGAACGTACATCCGACTGTTTTGATGTTGTAAAACCAACTTGGTTATTAACAACAATGCGGATACTACCACCACAACTAAATGCATTAGTTTGCGATAAGTTAAATGTTTCTTGTACAACACCTTGACCTGCAATCGCAGAGTCACCGTGAATAGTGATTGGTAATGCTTTAATCCCTGACTTGTCACCTAGGCGGTCTAAACGCGCACGAACCGAGCCCATAACTACTGGGTTTACGATTTCAAGGTGAGATGGGTTAAACGCAAGTGCCATATGCACATTGCCACCCTTAGTTGCAAAGTCAGATGAGTAACCCATGTGATACTTAACATCACCTGAGCTTAATGTGTCTTTGTGTTTTCCAGCAAACTCATCAAATAGATCAGAAGGGTTTTTACCTAATACGTTTACTAGTACGTTCAAACGACCGCGGTGAGCCATACCAATAACGGCTTCTTTTTGCCCGCTTTCGCCTGCACGATGAATTAGCTCTTTAAGCATAGGTACTAATGCATCACCACCTTCAAGTGAGAAACGTTTAGCACCAGGGAATTTTGCGCCTAAATACTTTTCAAGACCATCAGCAGCTGTTAAACCTTTAAGGATACGCAGCTTTTCATCTTTTGAAAAAGTAGGACGTGATTGCACTGATTCCAAACGCTGTTGTAACCAACGTTTTTCTTCAGTTGAAGTGATGTGCATGTACTCAGCACCAACTGACCCACAATAGGTCGTTTTTAGTGCTTGGTATAACTCACCAAGAGGCATGGTTTCGCGACCTACGGCAAACGAACCCACATTGAATTCACGGTCAAAATCAGCTTCTGATAAATCGTGATATTCCAATTCAAGATCACGAACACGTTCGCGTTGCCAAATACCTAATGGATCTAGGTTGGCATTTTGGTGACCACGGAAACGGAAAGCATTAATAAGTTGTAGCACTTTGACCTGTTTAGGATCGCCAGAGCCACCCTCTGCTACCACTACCTCTCTATGCTTGTTTTTAGCAAGCTGTGCAAATTGTGCACGAACTTCTGAATGTTTAACGTCAACATCCACACCATCAACTTTTGGTAATTGTTCGAACACTTCTCGCCATTCTTCTGGCACAGAAGTCGCATCATCTAAGTACGCTTCATAAAGCTCTTCTACGTAAGCAACGTTACCGCCGTTTAAGTGAGAAGATTCTAGCCATGCCTTCATCACACCTTCGTGCATTTATAAGCCCTTTTCTTTAGCGCAGAAATTAATTGTTATAAAAACAAGGTGGTTAATAAATTAACCACCTTACATATTCAATATCCTTAAACCGAGCGGTTTAAAAGCATTGATTTGATTTGTCCAATCGCTTTGGTCGGATTAAGACCTTTTGGACACACGCTAACACAGTTCATGATACTGTGACAACGGAACACGCTGAACGCATCGTCAAGGTCTGCTAAACGCTCTTCAGTTGCTGTATCGCGGCTATCTGCCAAGAAACGATACGCATGAAGAAGGCCAGCAGGACCAATGAACTTGTCTGGATTCCACCAGAACGAAGGACACGATGTTGAACAACATGCACATAAAATACACTCATACAAGCCATCTAACTTATCACGTTCTTCAATTGATTGAAGACGTTCACCCGCCGCAGGCGTGTCATTAATTAGATAAGGTTTTACCTTTTCGTATTGAGTGTAGAACTGACTCATGTCAATAACAAGGTCACGTACCACTGGTAAACCTGGTAAAGGACGAATTACGATTTTACCTTTGCCACCTTTTAGCAGCGTTGATAAAGGTGTAATACACGCTAAACCGTTTTTACCATTCATGTTGATACCGTCTGAACCACACACACCTTCACGGCATGAACGACGGAATGATAATGTTGGATCTTGCTCTTTTAATTGCATAAGCGCATCCAATACCATCATATCTTGGCCTTCTTGCGTTTCTAGCGAGAAGTCTTGCATACGTGGTGCATTATCAACATCTGGATTGTAACGATAAACCGAAAATTGTACTTGTGCCATCGTCTCGCTCCTAGTATGTACGTGCTTTAGGTGGGAAAGCTTCACGCAGTTTCGGCGCGTAGTTAACTTCACGTTTCGTCATTTCATCTGTAACTGGGTTAAAGATTGAGTGACATAACCAGTTTTCATCATCACGATCTGGGTAGTCAAAACGAGAGTGTGCACCACGGCTTTCTGTACGGAAGTTTGCAGCTACTGCAGTTGAATAAGCTGTTTCCATCAAGTTATCTAGCTCTAAACATTCGATACGTGCAGTATTGAACTCTGTTGACTTGTCGTCAAGACGCGCATACTGAAGACGTTCACGAATTTCTTTAAGCTCTTTAAGACCTGTTGCCATTGCCTCACCTTCACGGAATACCGAGAAGTTAAGTTGCATACACATTTGTAGATCTTTCTTGATTTGTACTGGGTCTTCACCTTGGCCAGCTTTAGAGTTTTCCCAACGGTTAAAGCGTGCAAGTGATGCTTCAAGGTCTGATTCAGACGCATCTTTACCTGCTTCAACACCGTTAAGGTATGTGCCTAAGAAGTTACCAGCTGCGCGGCCGAATACAACTAAGTCAAGTAGCGAGTTACCACCTAGGCGGTTAGCACCGTGTACAGATACACATGCAATCTCACCTACAGCGAATAAACCTTCAACTACTTTCTCTTGGCCGTTTGCATCAATTTGTAATGCTTGACCATTTACGTTAGTTGGAACACCACCCATCATGTAGTGACATGTTGGGATAACTGGAATTGGTTCTTTGGCTGGATCAACGTGTGCGAACGTTTTCGCAAGGTCACATACGCCCGGAAGACGTAAGTTAAGTGTTTCTTCACCTAAGTGGTCAAGCTTAAGCTTGATGTGTGGACCGTAAGGACCATCACAACCACGACCTTCACGGATCTCAGTCATCATTGAACGAGCAACAACGTCACGAGACGCTAAGTCTTTCGCATTTGGCGCGTAACGTTCCATGAAGCGTTCGCCGTCTTTATTTAGAAGGTAACCACCTTCACCACGACAACCTTCAGTTACAAGTACACCAGCGCCGGCGATACCTGTTGGGTGGAACTGCCACATTTCCATATCTTGCATTGCAACACCAGCGCGTGTAGCCATACCAACACCGTCACCAGTGTTGATGTGAGCATTCGTTGTCGATGCGTAGATACGGCCTGCACCACCTGTTGCTAATACAACAGCTTTAGATTTAAAGTAAACAACTTCGCCAGACTCGATGTCGATTGCAGTACAACCAACAACGTGACCGTCACTGTTCTTAACTAAATCTAGTGCATACCACTCAGAAAATACGTTAGTTTTGTTTTTAACGTTTTGTTGGTAAAGACAGTGTAATAACGCGTGACCAGTACGGTCAGCTGCTGCTGCAGTACGTGCAGCCTGTTCACCACCAAAGTTTTTCGACTGACCGCCGAAAGGACGTTGGTAAACACGGCCATTTTCAAAACGAGAAAATGGTAAACCCATGTTTTCTAATTCAGTAATAGCTTCTGGGCCTGTTTTACACATATATTCGATAGCGTCTTGGTCACCGATAAAATCGGAACCTTTAACCGTATCGTACATGTGCCATTCCCAGTTATCTTCATGCGAGTTACCCAAAGCTACCGTAATACCACCCTGTGCAGACACAGTGTGAGAACGTGTAGGGAAAACTTTTGAGATAAGTGCACAGGTTTTGCCTGATTCAGTGATAGCTAGTGCTGCGCGCATACCCGCACCACCTGCACCAATCACTACAGCGTCAAATTCACGAACAGAATAATTCACTTAAACACCCCATAAAACGATTAGACCTATTGCTACGTAAGCAACAGCCATAAGGTTTAATACAAAGCCTAAAACAGCACGTAATTTAGCGCATTTAACATAGTCAGTAAGAACTTGCCAAAGGCCGATACGGGTGTGAACCATAATGCAAACTAGGGTAATTAAGGTGAACCCTTTCATTGCTAGGTTTGAAAAAAGGCCTTGCCAGGCTTCGAAAGTGACTTCAGGCGTGCATAAGAAGTAACCAATAATAAAAATAGCGTAAGCGCTAATTATTAAGGCTGTCGCACGAAGCGATACGTAATCTTGTACACCATCACGTTTAAGAGTTGCTTGATTTAAAACCATATCCACACTCCTGCTAGAATTGCAGCTACAACGCCTAAAGCTAATGCAACTTTAGCGCTGAAGTTTCCTGACTCAAGTTCTTCCCAGTGACCCATATCCATAATGATATGACGGATACCACCGATTAAGTGATACGCCAATACAGAAATAGTGCCCCATGCTATGAATTTGGCAATGAATCCGCTGAACAGACCCTTGACGAATTCAAAACCTTCTGCAGAAGAAAGAGACTCAGACCACGCCCAAATGACAAACGTTAAAGCAAAAAATAATGCAACACCGGTGACGCGGTGAAAAATTGATGCTTTAGCCGTTGCCGGCATAGATATAGTTGTTAGATCTAGATTTACAGGTCTTTGCTTTTTCACAGTTACTTGCCCATCTTGCCCACTAGGAGCTCATCTACTTGTTTTTCTAAAACCCATCAAAATGAATTTCGATGGAACTATCTAAGTAAACCGTGTTGATACACAAAAAGTTCACACTTATGCAAAACTCAAATGTAAAAATAAAGTTTACCTACAGACAATACGGTATAAAACCTTGGATAGTATATATAGCCAGAGGTCTTTTTACAATTCTTGTTTAGTAAGAGTCGTTTGCGAATTAGCCAATGGTATAATATTTAATCCTGACAGAATATTTATTATCCATTTGTGCATAATGTTTATAAAAATTGACTTTAACCCCCTCTTTCACGTTAAAATGAAAAGAATGTGCTTAAACAGATTCAGAACATAACAATCAGAGTTGTTATCTTAATAGGAGATAAATAGATGGCGGATAAGAAAGCCACGGTCCATATTGATGGTCTTGATCCAATCGAACTTCCAATTTACCAAGGCACTGCTGGCCAAGACGTAATTGACGTACGTACGTTAGGTTCTCACGGTCACTTTACTTACGATCCAGGTTTCATGTCGACCGGTTCTTGTGAATCTTCAATCACTTACATCGATGGCGGTAAAGGTGTTTTACTACATCGCGGCTACCCAATCGAACAACTTGCTGACGAGTCTAACTACGTTGAGCTATGCTACTTACTATTAAATGGTGAGTTACCAACGAAAGAACAGTACGAAGCATTTGCGCAAGAAATCACGCACAACACAATGCTAGATACTAAGATTGCTAACTTCTTCCAAGGCTTCCGCTTTGATGCTCACCCAATGGCGATGCTATGTGGTGTTGTAGGTGCGCTTTCATCTTTCTACCATGAAGACTTAGACATCACTGATGCAACACAACGTAAAACAAGTGCTATCAAGCTAGTTGCTAAGCTGCCAACAATCGCAGCAATGGCTTACAAATACAATGTAGGTCAGCCATTTGTTTACCCACGTAACGATTTAAGCTTTGCTGAAAACTTCTTACACATGATGTTTTCAGTACCTGCTGAAGAGTACAAAGTTAATCCAGTGCTTGCTAAAGCAATGGATAAAATCTTCATGCTTCACGCTGACCACGAGCAAAACGCGTCGACATCAACGGTACGTTTAGCGGGTTCTTCAGGTGCTAACCCTTACGCGTGTATCGCTGCCGGTATCGCATCTTTATGGGGCCCTGCGCACGGTGGTGCTAACGAAGCATGTCTTAACATGTTAGAAGAAATTGGCTCTGTTGACCGTATCGACGAATATGTTGCTAAAGCAAAAGATAAGTCAGATCCTTTCCGTCTTATGGGCTTTGGTCACCGCGTATACAAAAACTTCGACCCACGTGCCACAGTAATGCGTCAAACATGTCACGAAGTACTTGCTGAGCTTAACATTCAAGATCCACTTCTTGATATCGCAATGAAGCTTGAGCAAATTGCGCTAGAAGACCCATACTTTGTTGAGAAGAAACTTTACCCTAACGTAGATTTCTACTCAGGTATCATCTTAAAAGCAATCGGTATTCCAACAAGCATGTTCACTGTCATCTTTGCAATGTCACGTACTGTTGGTTGGATCTCTCACTGGGATGAGATGCTTTCTCAACCTGGTCACAAGATCAGCCGCCCTCGCCAGCTTTATACTGGTGAAACAAAGCGCGACTACGTATCAACGGACAAGCGTTAATTTTTGCTTAAATGCTTAAAAAAGGCCGCACAGCGGCCTTTTTTATTGCCCTAGACTTGTCTATTTATACAAAATAATTAAAATCGTCGCATTCTCGTTGTAAAAGGGCTTCCATGTTTGATATTGCAAAAATACGTGCTGATTTTCCTCTGCTTAAACAACAAATTAATGGGCAGCCATTAGTCTACTTAGATTCAGCAGCCACATCACACAAGCCGCAAGCTGTCATTGACGCTCTCACGCACTTTTACAGTGCTGAAAACGCCAACGTACATCGTGGTCGTCATACTCTTAGTGACAACGCAACTCGTAAGTATGAACAAGCCCGTAAAAGCCTTGCCAACTATTTTCAGGTAGAAAGTAATGAGCTAGTCTGGACGAAAGGGGCGACTGAGTCGATTAATTTAATTGCGAACGGCTTAACATCTAAACTTAAAGCGGGTGATAAAGTCGCTATTTCAGCTATTGAACATCATGCGAATATTGTGCCTTGGCAACAACTTGTGAAGCGCATTGGCGCTGAATTAATTGTTTTACCAATTACGAGTGATTTGGTCATTGACGCTCAACAGTGCGCAGAGTTTATCGAACAACATAAGCCTAAAGTCGTTGCTATCACACATGCATCAAACACGCTGGGAAATATCACAGACTTAGCCCCTATCATCCAAGCGTGTAAAGATTTTAATACTATTTCAGTCATCGATGGTGCACAGGCTGCAATGCACTTACGCCCCAACTTACGAGAAATTGATTGTGATTTTTATGTGTTTTCCGCACATAAAATGCTTGGCCCAACAGGCTTAGGTGGCTTATACGGCCGCTTTGAATTGTTAAATTCACTTGATGCTTACCAAACAGGTGGCGAAATGATTGAAACAGTGAGCTTAACACAAAGCACTTTTCGAGAGGCACCAGGAAAATTTGAAGCAGGAACCCCAAATATTGCGGGTGTCATAGCCTTTACTGAGGCGATTGAATATTTAACCTCGTTAAACTTTCAGCAGATGCGTCAACATGAGCATACAGTTTTCAGTTATGCGATAAAACAATTATCAGCAATTGATGGTATTACCATTTACTCTCAACATCACAATAACATTGGTAACATCAGCTTTAATTACAAAAACGAGCACCCTTTCGATTTAGCGACTTTGTTAGATGGTTTTGGTGTTGCTGTACGAAGTGGTCATCACTGTACCCAACCGATTATGAGCCAATTATCAATTTCGGGGACTGTTAGAGCCAGCTTCGCTTTATACAATACTAAAGAGGATGTTGATGCACTTATCACCGCCCTTAAAAATAGTATTGAATTATTAGATTAAACTTGGATTAAACATGAATTCACCTTTTCAAGCCGTAACAAAAGACATTGAAAATGCAGCAGGCTGGCAACAAAAGTACCGCCAAATAATGCTATTAGGTAAACAGCTACCCGTTATGCCTGAAGCGCTGAAGGTAGACGATGCATTAGTTAAAGGCTGTGAAAGTAAAGTTTGGTTATATATTGACTTTGATCACACGGAGAATAGCCTCGTGTTGGCTGGAGATTCCGATACTCGAATTGTTAAAGGGTTACTGGCATTAATTTTAGCCTTATACAATGGTCTAACGCCGCAGCAAGCAACTCAAATAAATGCATATGATGAATTTGAACGACTTGGTCTAATTAGCCATTTAAGTCCTTCTCGTGGTAATGGCATCAAAGCCATGGTCGATAAAATTCAAGCCATGGCTGAGCAAAAGCGCTAAAAAACGTTATTTTAAACTACGCTGTTTCTTATCTAGGTATTTTCTAATCGCTTTGGCTGCAACAAAAAAGCCAAAGCTGCCTGTAACCATGGTTGCAGACCCAAAACCATTATTACAGTCCATGTTCATCGAGCCATCTGCGCCTTGTTTTGCTTGGCAAACGTCACCTTCTGAGGTTGGATAGACAAGCTGCTCGGTCGAATAAACGCAATCGACATTAAACTTACGCTTGGGATTGCTACTAAAGTTGTACTGCTTTCGCAAGATATAACGAACTTTTGCAAGAAGTGGATCATGCGTTGTCTTAGCAACATCACCAAAATTGATTTGACTAGGGTCAGTTTGCCCGCCCGCTCCACCGGTTGTGATAACGGGTAATTTTATACGTTTACAATGGGCAATTAGCGCCGCTTTTTCTTTCACTGCATCAATACAATCAATCACATAATCAAAACCTTGAATATGCTCACGAATATTATCTAGCGTTATAAAGTCATCAATCACATTAATTTTAATATCTGGGTTAATCAGCTCACAACGTGTTTTCATTGCTTCGACTTTTGCTTCACCTACGGTGCCAGTCAAAGCATGAATTTGACGATTAACATTGGTTGCGCATATATCATCTAGGTCTATCAATGTCAGTTGACCAACCCCTGTACGTGCTAACGCCTCAGCAGCCCAACTGCCTACGCCACCAATACCGATGACACAAAAATGTGCTTGTTGCAGCCAATCAAATTGTTGATGACCATATAAACGCTTAATACCACCAAAGCGAATGTCTTGTGTTGTTTCTTTCATTTACCAATCCAACGTCCAAGGAGTCTGCCACTCTTTGAATTCGTCTGCGTTAAAAACTTCATTGAGATGTGCGCCTGTTGTATGCGCATATCGATATTCTTTAAGCTGCCCTTTATAACTAAATTGCAATGCATAGGCATGCAAATTAGTTCGCTCGTCCAAGCTTCCAGCGTAAGTGGCATCACCGAGTATAGGGGCACCAATACTTTTCATTGCCACTCTTAATTGATGTGTCTTACCAGAAAATGGTTTTAATAAATATGCACGCAAACCTGGACGAATACTTTTAGAGTAAAAGCGAGTAACCGCTGGGTTTTCTTGGCTTTTTAGTAACTTAAATGCACCTCGACGACTTTTTTGCATATCGCCTTTAATCCAGCCTTGCTTTTTTTTAGGCTTAGTATCGCTAACGGCTATATAAAACTTATTAACCAGATGCGCTGTGAAAAGCGTTGTAAACTCCGCTGCGGTCTGCTTGTTTCTAGCTAAAATAATTAACCCTGAAGTCACTTTATCTAGGCGATGAACAGGAAATAACTTTTCGTTCACTAGTTGCTCTGCAAGCACGACAAAGCCGGCACATTCTTCACTGTGAAAGCTAACACCTGCGGGTTTGTAAAAAACAAAAAAGTCATCTTCACGTGCATGAAGATGAACCCTATTCATTTCAGTCATTGTTACTAGTTGCTCAAAGCGGCTATGACACGCGTAAGATCTTCAGGTGTATCCACACCGGCTTGAGGCTCACACACAGCTCCTGCAATTTTAATTTTATAACCATGATATAAAACACGTAATTGCTCAAGTGACTCAAGTTGTTCTAAACGCGATTCAGGTAGCGCAATATATTGTTGAATAAAGCCTGCGCGATAAGCGTAAATACCAATATGACGCGCATAGTCAGCAAGATTTAGTTTGCTATTATCACCGTTCATCATTGCGTCACGATGGTAAGGAATGGGCGAACGCGAAAAATACAGGGCATTTTGTTCTGTATCACTGACAACTTTGACACAATTGGGATTGAAAATGTCATCTGTATCAGTCATGTTTGCACTTAACGTTGCCATGGGTGCATCTGACTCTGCCAGTAATTTTGCCACTTGAGTTACGTTTTCACTGGCAAGTAATGGCTCATCACCTTGTACATTAACAACAATAGTGTCGCTTGTAAGATTGAGCTTTTCAACTACTTCGGCAAGACGTTCTGTACCCGACTGATGATCTTCTCGTGTCATCAACACATTATCAGTGAAGTCTTTTACAACATCAAACACGGCTTGATGATCGGTAGCAATATACACTGCACTGGCACCCGATGCAGCCGCTTTTTCATAAACATGCTGAATCATAGGTTTACCACATATATCCGCTAAAGGTTTACCGGGTAAACGGCTAGACGCGTAACGTGCAGGGATGACTACTACGAATTCCACTTATCAACCTCTTCTTGGCTTAGTTCACGCGCTTCGTTTTCAAGAAGTACGGGAATATCATCTTTAATCGGATAAGCTAATTTCGCAGCTGTACTAATAAGCTCTTGATTTTCTTTATCAAGGCGCAACTTACCCTTACACACTGGGCAAGCAATAATTTCAAGTAATTTTGTATCAAAGGCCATGGAGGATCCCTTTTTGTTTTAATAATGAATTTAATTTTTCAATAACAGCGGCTGTTGGCCTAGCGTCTACGGGTAAATAATACCAATTTGACTTAGCAAAACTAAAGCATTTTACGGCGTCTTTTTCAGTCATAAACACGGGCTCATTCTCAAATGCTAAAAAGTCAGTTGCTTGATAATTATAATGATCCCGAAAATGATGTGTCGATAATAAATTTATACCTTGTTTTTCAAGGCTCAACTCAAAGCGTACCGGGTTGCCAATGGCGCTGACCGCGTGTCCGTTTGTTGGCGTTTCTGCGACGTGTTCAGACGACGATACTAATCTAAATTGACTTGCATTCAAATCATAACTGTAGGCTGTTTCGCCACCATTCTCGACAACTAAATCAACTGACTTTAAGCGTGCTTTCGTTTCTCGAAGTGGGCCTGCCGGCATTAAAAGTCCATTACCAAATTGACGTTCACTATCTACAATACAGCACTCTATATCACGCGCCATTTTATAATGTTGCATACCGTCATCTGAAATAATGATATCGATGTCGTGGCTTTGTAACTGCTCGATACTTGCTTGGCGATCGGGGCCAACCATCACAACACAGCCTAAACGACGTTTAATAAGAACCGGTTCATCACCCGCTTCACTTGTGGCTGTATCGTCAGTGACTAAAAGCGGATAACTTGCTGACTTACCACCATAACCGCGACTGATCACTGCGACCTTCAGTCCCTGTTGTTGCAAATACTGCGCTAACCAAATAACAAACGGCGTTTTACCATTACCACCCACACTAATGTTACCAACAACAATTACTGGCACATGGGCTTTAAACGCTTTGAGTATATTAATTTTATACAGGTATTTTCGCAGCGTTGAAATCAACCAAAAAATAACACTTAGCGGCAAGAGTAAAACAGTTAATAGGCTTGGTTTTTTATACCAGCTTTTTTCAATGACACTCACTACTGCTCACCAAATTGCATTTTACATAAGGCCGAATAAGTACCGTCTTTACTTAAAAGCTCAGAATGCGTGCCTTTTTCGATAACCTGACCATGATCAATTACATAAATACAATCACTGTTTTCTATAGTCGATAAGCGGTGTGCAATCACTATCGATGTTTTCTGTTTCATCAAAGTATCAAGTGCTTGTTGAATTAGTTTTTCGGATTCAGTATCCAGTGCAGATGTAGCCTCATCAAGAATGAGAATAGGCGCATCTTTTAAAATAGCACGTGCAATGGCAATACGTTGACGCTGCCCCCCTGATAGCATCACACCGTTTTCACCAACCATGGTGTTTAAACCTTCTGGTAAATCCTTAACGAACTCCCAAACATGCGCTTGTTTAGCAACGGCCATTAGTTCATCATCTGATAAAACACGATCTAAACCATAACAAATATTATTAGCAATTGTGTCATTGAACAGAACAACCTGTTGCGACACTAAAGCAAACTGTTTACGCAAATCAGTTAGCTTATAATCAGATAAGGGCACCCCATCTAATAATATTTTACTCTCTCCTTCGAGCTCATAATAACGGGGTAAGAGGTTCGAAATTGTTGACTTTCCTGAGCCTGAGCGCCCTACTAATGCAATACTTTCCCCTGCTTTAATTTCGAGTGATAAGTTTTTTAAAACAGGTTCATCTTTTGTAGGATAACGGAAGGTTACGTTTTGAACATCAATGTGCCCAGTTACTTTATCGGCTTTATGCGTTCCTGTGTCTTTTTCTACTTCTTCATCAAGTACTAGAAAAATACTTTGCGCCGCAGAGATACCGCGTTGCAGGTCACTGTTGACATTAGACAACTGTTTTAATGGACGCAGTAGCATCATCATGGATGAAATTAGTAATACGAAATCACCTGAACTAATAGTGTCAATCATCGAAGGCATAGACACGACCCATAAAATCACTGCCATCGCGCTCGCAGCGAGGATCTGAATAACAGAAACACTGAGTGCTTTAGTGGCATCCATTTTAATTCGTTGCTGACGGTTATGGTTATTGATTGCCGAGAATTGTGAAATCTCTTGCTTTTGACCACCAAAACCATGGATCACTTTGTGACCTGAAAGCATTTGTTCTGAGCTTCGTGTAACTTGCCCCATGGCTGATTGAATTTTTTTTGAAATTTTACGAAAACGTTTTGATACGAACGCAACAATCACTGCAACCAAGGGGATAATAACTAAGAATATTAGCGATAATTTCCAGCTGGTATAAAACATGTTGAATAGTAAAAAGACCACAAATGCCCCTTCTCTAACAACAATAAGTAATGCTTTCGTAATTGCTTGTTGAACTTGCTCAGTATCAAAGGTGATTTTTGAAATTAGATCACCGTTTGAATTTTTATCATGAAAAGAAACTGGCAAATGTAAGATATGCTCAAACAATTGCTGACGTAAGCTTCTAACAACTTGTGAGCCTACATAGCTTAAGCAATACGATGACATATAATTAAACATGCCACGACCTAGCACCAATGCAATAACCACGAAGGGTGCATAAGTTAGAACTTGCGTGTTACGGGCATTCAAACCTTCATCAATAAATGGTTTCATTAAATTGATAAACAATGCATCCATTGCTGAGTAACCAATCATGCCGACAATAGCAAAAAATGCAATAAGCTTATAATCACTCACATAACTAATTAAGCGCTTATAAATTTGGGATGTAGTTTGATCCATAACACTCTCTTATTCATAGACTTCGACTATTGTAGCCTTATGGGGGTAAAAACAAAACGTCAATCTTCTTCGAACCAATAACTTTGTGACTTACGCGCAAATTCTAGCTGGTAATCATTTTGATAAAAGGTGATTCGTATATGACCTAGGTTGGCCGTTGTAAATTGAGGTATATGGTGCTGCTGATAACGCTTTACAACCTCAGGATGAGGAAAATTCCACTGCCCTTGATAAGCAGCAGAGTGAATAACAATATCAGGTGCGACTCGCTCTATAAACTCAGAACTTGAAGACGTATTACTACCATGATGTGGACTTACCAACACAGTGCTTTGTATACGCGTGTTACTTTCAACTAATGCTTGCTCTACCAATTTAGAAATATCGCCAGTTAATAATACTTGATGGTTTTTATTCTCCACCATGACTACACAGGACTGATCATTCTTGTTGATCGACAATGTGGAATGATTGATAGTTCTAACGCTTAGATTTTCAATCTGAAAAAACACCTTTTCACAGGCCTGATCAAGGCCATTTGGATGGAATGTACTAAGCGTTTTACCAAAACCAGCAGCCTGCCAACTATCTAACCCTCCTGCATGATCATTATCTCGGTGGCTAACAACCGTTGCTATAACCTCAATATTATGACGTAAAATATAAGGGCGCAGTACTGAGTTTATATAATCAAACCGTCCAAAGTAGCGCGGCCCTAAATCGTAGATTAGTGCTTTTTGATTTGCACTAACCATAACCATGAGTCCATGACCAACATCAAACACATCTAACTTAAATTCACCTTTTGCTGTTAAATGCCAATCAATCAGTGCTAACGCTAATGGAACGAAAACCAGTCGCTTATAAGGTGAGAAAAGTAGGATTACTAAAATGATATAGCACAATAAGAGTAAATTAAAGCTGGGTAAATAAAAGTTTAGCCATCGCCAATCTGAAGGTATTGACGTTAGATATTGGTAGCCTTGATATAAAAATGCATCAAAGAATTGCCATAACAAGCTCAAATCGAACAACATTGATAAAAAGCTGTACGCGACTAATAATGGCATTAATATGATGCCGAGTAACGGCACAGCAATAAGGTTTATGACCAATCCAATGACGCTAATCCCTGCAAAATAATAAAGCGTGATCGGTAACAACCCTAAGAATAAAGCACATTGAATTATGACTAACTGAACCATTCCCCTTGCTAGCTTGAATTTTGGGTAAGAACGGTAGTTCAGTGTTAAAAAAATAATTATGACCGCAATAAAACTAAAGTAGAGTCCAGGATTTAATAAAGAAAAAGGATCAAAAAATAATAAAATGGTTAACGCATATAGAATGGCTCGCCAACGTAGAGGCTGCTTTGCAAAGCTATAAACTATTAAATAACAGGCCAGCATCAACAGTGCTCGTGTTGCAGAGACAATGAAACCACTGAGATAGACATAAAAAAATGCAAGCAATAGCCCAATAACTACAAATAGCTTATTAAGGTTATTCTGTTGACTATACTTTACAGAAAAAGTACCGAACAAAAACTTACTGGTATAAAAACCAATCGCGAATATTAGACCAATATGTAAACCTGAAATAGCCAGTAAGTGACTTAAACCAAGTTCTTTTAAATGCACTTTATCAGTGTCTTTAATTTTACTTCTGTCGCCGGTTAATAATGCATAATACAGCCACTGCATCCTCATCTTGTCTGTGATAGAAAATATAAAACCACGGTATGACTCACGCGTAGTGGATTTTTGCTGTGATGAGACTAACACGCTTTGACCTACAGAGCGGCCCTCATATAATACACGCTCAGACAATGCGAAGCGCTCTGCATCAAATACATCAAAGTTCTTTACACTCCTAAATGGCTTTAGCTTTAATTTGCTGGTTAATACATCCCCTACGTTAACTTCATTATCACTAATGATACTTAGCATAGCAAAAGGGGTCGCTTTGAAGTTTTTATCCAGGTTTGATAAATCAATAATCTTGGCTTTTACGTAAAACGGAGATTGGCTTGAGTGAATGGATACGATTTCAATTTTAGCATCAACGGTCTCATTTCTCTTCAAGTCCTTGTAAGGAAGACTATAAAAATAGTGGTCGTTAAGAAGTACAACCAAAATAGCGCAAATAAATCCTAACAAAACTGACGAAAAAGGCTTAAAATAAGCACCAGCTAAAACAATAGCAAAACTGAGTATATAAAACGCCGCAGTGTGCAAAGTATAAACGGTTATAAAACAACCGAATATAAATCCACTGCATAACCAAATAGATGTAAATGGTTGCTTTAAATGGCTAAAAAAACGATCCAACGGTTTTTACCCGATCATAACAAGGTAAGAGATCATAAATATTTAAGAATTTTTGGTCGTTTGTTGCATGATGCAAATTTATGGCATCTTAATCGACGCTCAGCCCGTGGGGCATTTGCAGTCGGTTTGTTTTTTGCCTTCATCCCCGTTCCTTTTCAAATGGTTTTAGCTGCCGCACTTGCTATCCCTTTACGCGTTAATTTACCCATCTCGGTTGCGACGGTTTGGATAACCAACCCGCTGACTATGCCACCTATTTTTTATTGCTCCTATATCGTTGGCACGATTGCACTTGCCCAACCACCACAACATTTTCAGTTTGAACCTAGCTGGCAATGGTTTTTAGACAGCCTGACAACAATTGGACCAGCATTCCTTGTTGGCTCACTCATCTGCGCCACAGCTGCAGCTATTATTGGTTATTTTGGAATCGATATGCTGTGGAAACGCTCTGTGCGTAAAGCTTGGCTACATCGACATAAATAAAGTACCCAAATAAACAACAGATGTATAGACAAAAAACCCAGCAAAAGCTGGGTTTTTAATGGTCATTCATTTTATACCAACATGCTTAAGTATTATCGCATGTTGGTATCGGATTATTATTTTCTGAACACGCGGCGCATTGCAGCAAGTGGCAGTAATAGTAAAGTGTACCAAGGGAAGCTTGATGATTGACGCTCATATTCTTCAATCTCTTGCGCAGGGCATTCTTCAACACTACCGCTGGTAGGTGTTAATTTAACGGCTACAGCAACACTTTCATATTCAATATTACCGTCCACGTCTAGCACAACATTACCAAATGTGTCTGTCTTCTCAACCGTTTTGGTTGCAACACCAAAAATCTCATTGTTGTTGTTAATTGCTTTCGCCTCAGCAACAGTATACTTAAAACGGGTCTCGCCATCAGCTTCGTAACAAGGTAGTAAGCTATTTATGTTAACAATTTTGTCTTCACCAATTGTATACATAAAGCCTTCTCGACGGCGACTTGATGAATTGAAAATATCAGTTTCACCTTCACCAACAATCACACCGTTGTCGTTAATGTCGTTTGCTAAAGAACTAGAGCTTGTGAAAAAGTCTGTCGGAAAAACAACGCTATTACTGTTTTTATCGAAATAGAAGAACTTAGTACGGGTAGTGCCTTCAATACGCTTATTGGCATAGCCAACAATGATATTATCATCATTAATTGCGAGCGCCTTACCGCCAACCCAGTCATCATCTTGATTAATAAATTGTTTTACTTCGCCATTTTCAAAGTAAACAGGCATCGAATAACGTCTATCGTCATAACGTACATCAGATGTACCGGCAATCAGGCCATTTTCGTTTACAGCAAATGCATTACTTCTAAAGGCAAAGTCTTCGTCATCTTCTGGTGTGATTGCTAAACCAAAAACCTCAGTGTTGGTAATATTTAGGCTATTATCAAGTGTCCATTTAACTGCGCGTTTATCAAATAAGCCAGTTGAAATGTTTCTATCTAAACTTTCAATACAGTCCGATACTGGTTCGTCTTCACCGTCACAGTTATCGTCAATGTCTTCTTGGCGATCAACAGGAATGCCTGTTGATACACTGCCAACTACAACGTAACCATCACTGGTTTGCACGATATCAGTCGCAATACTTGTACCACCATACTCATTAAACTCGGGTACTAATGGCACTTTTACACCGTCAGGACTGATTACAATACCACGGCTGATAAACTCACGTAAAAAGTGCGTTTCTTCTTCGTCTTCATCCGTTTGCGTAAAGGCTGTTTTTTCGTAAGGCGCACTGCCCCAACCTACCATTACACCATCATCGGTGACTGCGTTTAATAAATTAGTCGTTGAGCGAGTCAAACCGTCATAATCAAGTGACTGTTCATCAAAAAGAACTTGCTCAGAAGCGCCTTCAGGTGTGTATACCGTAGTAAGCGCACTTGATATCTTTTGATACTCGGAATTAGTTAAACGACCAGATCGAGCATCTGTTACAAAAGAGATCATAAACGCATGTGCATCTGCATTGGTATTTACAGCATCGTTATTTTCAATATCATCGAGTGTAAATGTGATCTCTTTGTCGATAAGTTCATAGCTAGCTTTAGTTGCATCGTATGCATTTCTAATCGCGCTATCTTCAAAATCGATATAAGAGATATCAATAGGCAGTCGATAAACACCATTTGCTAAACCAATAATATGACCGTTTTCACTGACATCGGTAACATAGCTGTGTTTTGCACCATCTAATCGACCTAGCTCAGTCAATTGATATGTTGCGCTCATTGCTGAGGTGCTAAGAGTCGCTAATATACTGGCAGCGAGTAATTTATATTTCATTTTAATCCTTACTACTGATTCTTTAAATCTTCGAGTTCTTCCCAGCGCTCAAATGCGGCTTCAAGCTCAGACTCTAACTGGGCTAATTGGTTCAATGCGTCTGTTGTAATTGCAGCGTCTTGCTTAAAAAAGTCAGGGTCATTAACGACAATTTGCTGAGCATCGAGTGCTTTTTCTAGTTGCTCCACTTTACTGGGTAATTCTTCTAATTCAAGTTTTAATTTGTAAGAGAGTTTATTACTTTTCTTTTGTGCTTTTTCTTGCTGACTACTCGCCTCAGGCTTTTCCTGCTTTATCTGCTGTAGCTGCTTTTCTTGTTCTGCTAAATAAGCAGCGTAGGCCTCGTAATCACTATAGCCGCCTACGATATCTGTAATTTTGCCTTGACCTTCAAATGCCCACACAGAACTACAAGTATTATCGATAAACTCACGGTCATGGCTAACAATTAATACCGTACCCTGATATTGATTAATAATATCTTCAAGTAATTCTAGGGTTTCAATATCTAAATCATTGGTCGGTTCATCAAGGACTAAAATATTAGACGGTTTTAGAAATAACTTCGCTAACAACAAACGATTTTTCTCACCACCTGAAAGGGCTTTAACAGGCGTACGCGCTCTTGCCGGTGGAAATAGAAAGTCTTGAAGGTAACCTAATACATGACGAGAGCGACCGCCCATCATCACCTCTTGTTTTCCTTCTGCAACATTATCTTGCACGGTTGCTTCTTCATCTAGTTTTTGACGGTATTGATCAAAATACGCAAACTCGAGATTTACGCCTTGCTTCACACTTCCGCTATCAGCTGCTAAATCACCAAATAAGATTTTTAATAAAGTGGTTTTGCCAATACCATTTGGACCGACAAGGCCAATACGGTCTCCACGCATAACAAGTGTTGAGAAATCCTTCGCAATCACCTTATCCTTAAACGCATGAGCAATGTTTTTCGCTTCGAATACCAGTTTGCCTGAACGATCGGCCGTTTCTATGTTGAAATCGGTTTTACCTACTTGATCAACACGTTGTTTGCGCTCTTTACGTAGGGCTTTAAGTGCACGAACACGGCCCTCGTTGCGGGTTCTACGTGCTTTAATACCTTGGCGGATCCAAGCCTCTTCTTCCGCTAAGCGTTTATCAAATAATGCGTTTTGCGTTTCTTCAACTTTTAAATCATGCGCTTTTTGTTCAAGATAAGCGGCATAGTCACCAGGGTATGAAACCAGCTTGCCGCGGTCTAAATCAAGAATACGGGTCGCCACGGCACGAATAAATGCACGGTCGTGTGATATAAAAACGATGCCGCCTTTAAACTCTTTTAAAAACTGCTCAAGCCAAATAACACTGCTCATATCCAAGTGGTTAGTTGGCTCATCAAGAAGCAGTAAATCAGGTTCACTGACCAAGGCTCTGGCTAGAGCAACTTTACGTAGCCAACCACCCGATAATGATTCAAGCTTGGCTTCTGGGTCTAGCTCTAAACGTGTTAAAATAAGCTGAATACGGGTATCGAAACGCCAACCATCAACCGTTTCTAGCTGATTTGATAAACGCTCTAATTTATTCAGCAGTTTATCGTTATAATCTGTCTGCATTTGATTGCTAACTTGGTGATATTCAATCAGTAAGTTCGCTATATCAGGCATACCTTGAGCAACATAATCAAAAACCGTCCCTTCGGCTCCTTTAGGTGGATCTTGCTCTAGACGCGAAATACGGATACCACCTAATTGGTTTATTTCACCATCATCCAGTGTTACTTGGCCATCGAGCACTTTCAGTAAGGTTGACTTGCCCGCGCCATTTCTACCAACAATACAAACACGTTCACCCGACTCAATGACTGCATCAGCATCATCAAGCAGTGGGTGTGTACCATAAGCAAGTTGTGCCTTGGCTATTCTGATTAAATCCATCGTGATTACTACTCTTATTCTTTGTTATCAGCAATAAACTGCGCCAATGCGACAGTATCAAAAGGCCAAAATAATTTATTGCCTTGGCTGCTTTCAACAACCGGAATACTTGTTTGATAAAGCTCAATTAACTGCTCATTATCCATAATATCTTTTGCTGCAAACGGTATATTTGCAGCACTTAATAGCTCATCTGCCATTTCACACAAATGACAACCATCGGTGTGATACAAGGTAAAATTAGCCATGGGTAATAAGCCAACTATTATGAATTTGCTTATTACGCTTAAAGTCTGGCGACAGTGTTTTCGCTGAAATATTTTCAGCTTTTAAACCTAAGCCCATCAGCCCGACCTCGTCTAAGTTAAAGCCTCGTTTATTGTTAGAAAAAATCAACGTGCCATTCGGACTTAAAATTTTCTTAACCCATGTGAGTAACTTGATATGATCGCGCTGTACATCAAAGGCATCTTTCATACGTTTTGAATTCGAAAACGTCGGAGGGTCTAAAAAGATAAGATCGTATTGGCCCTGTGCATGCTCTAACCATTTTAAACAATCGGCTTGTTCAAAACGGTAACGCGTATTGCTAATACCATTGAGGTCAAAGTTTTCTTGCGCCCACTTTAAGTAGGTTTTAGACATATCTACCGTAGTAATCGCTTTTGCACCGCCAAGAGCTGCGTGAACCGATGCACTGCCAGTATACGCAAACAAGTTTAAAAAACGTTTACCGTGTGCATTTTGTTGAATGTAACGTCGTGCCAAACGGTGATCTAAAAACAATCCTGTATCTAGATAATCAAATAGGTTAACTTTGAACTTAGCACCAAACTCTTCAACCACTTGCGTACGGTTTTGTTTTGATACCTTGGTATATTGCTCTTCGCCTTTTTGTTTTTTACGCACTTTAACAGCGATATTTTCAGGTACAATGTCTAGCTGCTCAGCCGTTAGGCTAATCACATCTTGCAGACGTTTTTGTGCTGTATTGTCATCAATCTCTTTTGGAGCAGCATATTCAAAAATAACTGCTGAATCATCGTAAACATCAACAGCTACGTTATATTCTGGAATGTCTGCATCGTAAACACGATAACAACTCACTTCCTTTTGCTTTAGCCAGTTTTTTAGATTTTGTTTATTTTTCTTTAAGCGGTTTGCAAATGCTGTTGAGCCTTCATAATTGAGCGCTGGCTTGTCTTCTTTACTTAACTCGACTTGTTTGTCGTCAAGTTGATAGAGATTTAGAACAACATCTAACGGACCATTTTTAAATTTATAACGTTTAAGTTTTACCAACTTTAACAATTTAAATAGGCTTTCGTCAGTACCTAGCAAGGCTAGCTTCCAATGATTAAAGTGCTTTTTGAAACCAACACCTAAACCTCGGTGTAAGTTAACTAGCTCTGCCATTGAGCCTAAACGTTCACCATAAGGTAAGTTAGAAATCACCACGCCTGGTAGTTTAGCCACGGATGTTAGCTTACTCGCATCACTTTGCTTAAACTTAATAGTAGTGCCAAGGTCTGCACGCTCAGCATTTTCTTGCGCCTTTGCGATTACACTGCCATCAATGTCATGACCAATAAGCCATAATTTAGGATCAGTAATTTGAGCCGTTAACTCCGCTTTTAATTCTTTGTATTTTTGTAAGCGGAAACTCGGTAAGCGCTCAAATGCAAACCCCTCACGGAATAGCCCTGGCGCTTCATTGCGTGCCATGCTGGCCGCTTCAATCAAAATAGTGCCTGAACCGCAACATGGGTCAAATAATGGTTGTTGTACGTTCTCAAGCCAACCACTTCGTTTTACTAGAGCAGCAGCCAAATGTTCTTTGATTGGTGCTTTACCTTGATCTTGACGATAGCCACGCTCCGATAAACGTGGGCCTGAATAATCAATATAAAGGGCAACACCGTGACGATTTAGCCGTGCGACTACTCTAACGTTTGCATTAAATTTATCGACGTTTGGACGTTGCTCGTAAAGATCTGCAAAATAATCAACGATAGCATCTTTAACAACCAGCCCAGAAAACTGCGTGTTTTTCAGATCATGATTCGTACCTGTAAAATCCACTGCGAATGTTTGCTTTGGACCAAACCATTCTTGCCAAGGTTGTAAGCGCGCAAAATTGTAAAGGCTTTCTTTGTCCTTAACACCTTCTTTCTCTTCTATCAGCATCATGATACGCGTCGCAAAACGACTCGATAAACAGATCTTTTGTGCTAATAAACTATCTGCTTCGAAACGTACAGAGCCCACGGTTTGTTTAGAGACTTCGGCACCGAGTTCGGTAAGTTCATCAACAAGTAAATTTTCAATTCCGATAGAAGTAAGTGCGATAAATTGCAAAGTAAAAACCCTTAAATGCTAATTGCGCAGGATTATAGCATAGCTTAGCGAACAAAAACGCCATCAATTAAAGGGATATTATGCTGTTTTGAAGTGTTTTTGCTGGATATAAACAGGATGGATACGATTGTTAAGAACTTTAATAGCTTCAAACTGTTGCAATGACAAGTTTTCATCTAACTGAAAGTGCTCACTTAAGTTGATACATACAGACGCATCTGCTGAATGATCAACAATAAGAAACTCGCCTTCTTGTGCTTGCGAGCACAATTTTACTACAGCCTCAACACTTGGCTCGCTCCCGATATATTCATGGAAAAACCAACTTTTAGCTAGCACAGGCTTTAAATGAAACTTAACAGCTGTCGCATTGAGTGAAATTTGACAAAGCTCTGCTGGATTCCATAACGAGAAGGTTTCAAGATACTGATAGACTTGCTGATAAAATGCAGCATCTTCAAGGCTGAAATTAGGCTCTTCAAGAACAGCATCAGTAAGCTGACGAAGTTTATAGGGCGTGCAGAGTTGCATATTTTGGTCAAGGTCGACCAAAAGGCGATTATTTTTAGAACAAGCAAGCCACTTCCATTGCTTTGATGCTTGTAACATGACTCCTCCTTAAACTAAAAATTCCTCTCTACTTAGCACACTATTATAACGAAAGTAGACCATTAATAAAATGATTTTTTAGAACATTTTATTAATGATCAATTGCTTAGATAACCGATCCTTATAAGCCGTTAAGGATCGTTTTTACCAATTCTGGGCCTTTATAAATAAAGCCAGTATAAACTTGAACAAGGTCTGCTCCTGCTGCAAACTTTTCTTTTGCAGAGTCAGCATCATCGATACCACCCACACCGATAATAGGTAGCTTGCCTTCGGTCAAGCGCTTAAGCTCACTAACCACGTGGGTTGAGCGCTCTCGTACTGGCTGACCAGAGAGGCCGCCCGCTTCATTTGCGTATTGTTGACCTTGTACCAGAGCGCGCTCAAGTGTTGTGTTTGTCGCAATAACACCATCGATCTTATTATTGATCAAAGACTCACTTACTTGCGCAATTTGAACTTCATCCAGATCTGGAGCGATCTTAACAAGCATTGGCACTTGCTTGTTATGCTTAGCAACTAAATCAAGCTGCTCATTTTTTAAACTTTGCAATAAATCATCAAGTGCTTCACCATATTGTAAGTCACGAAGACCTGGGGTATTCGGTGATGAAATATTTACTGTGATGTACGATGCATGCTCAAATACTTTACGCATACAGTGAATATAATCATCTTTACCCTGCTCGTTTGGTGTGTCTTTATTTTTACCAATATTGATACCTAGAATGCCGTCATATTTCGCCGCTTTAACGTTGTTAACGAGATTATCAACGCCCTTATTGTTAAAACCCATACGATTAATAATCGCATTTGAGTCAGGTAAACGGAAAATACGTGGCTTGTCATTACCTGCTTGCGGGCGTGGTGTAACAGTACCAACTTCGACAAAACCAAAGCCCATTTGCGCAAAGGCATCAATACACTCTGCATTTTTATCTAAGCCCGCGGCTAAACCTACTGGATTTTTAAACTCCAGCCCTAAGAAGTTAACGGGTTTATTAGGGACAGTTTGTGACCACATGGCACTCAATGGCGTATCAGCAAATCGGCGTAAGTTATTAAGTGCAAATTCATGAGCCCACTCCGCATCACGGGTAAACATAAAACGGCGAGCTAAATCATAAAACATGGCTTGTTGTTCCTTAGGTAAAAATAAACAAGGTAGCCGCTTAACACGGACCATTGCAAATTAAGGGCAAAAAAATACCCCAGCGAGCTGGGGTATGTATTTTAACGACTTTTCATTTATTTGGAAGTGTCACAGTTGTGGCTTAACAACATTAGTTCACGAAGTGCGACTGAGAACTTCGCAAAATCGTGACTTTGTGATGTTTTAAACTCAGATAACATTTGTTTCCAACGTTGTAATAGTAGATCTTGGTTGTCCATCCACTCATCGATTTGTGCATCAATATCTTTGCTGTCTGCTGCAAAGCTATTAAGTACTACAGCTGATAATGTACGTTGTTGCCAATCAAGCTCTTCACGGTATGACGCACGGGCAAGTGCTTGCCAATGGTTCGCAACCGGTTGATTAGTAATTTGATCCAAGAACCAATGTAAGCCCATACGCGCACCAAGCTTGAAGTAGGTATTAGATACCATATCAATATCGCGATTTGAGTTATTGGCAATTTCTGCTAAATCCATTACGGAGAATAAGCTAGAAAGTGACACTACACGAGTTGCAAGCGCTTTTGGAACACCGCTTTCAATTAATTTATCAGCAGCTTTAACTAGACGCTCACTCTCTTTGTCAACCATGTAGTTGTTTAAGTTATCACTTAAATCAGCAAATGTTGGTGCAAAGAATTCAATTGCTTGCTCAATTGTTTGTGCTTTATTGCGATGACGTAAGAACCAACGTGTTGCACGACGAACCGTACGGCGAAGCTGATAAAGCATTTCTGTTTGTACAGCTGCTGGAATCTTATTATCTAACGCGACAATTGATGACCACGTTTCTGGCATTTGGAACACTTCTTTCGCAATTGAGTAACAAAGTGCGATTTCAGCTTCGTTTGCCCCTGTCTCTTCGTGCATACGAACCATGAAGTTAAGGCCCATATCATTAACGATATTATTAGCAAGTTTCGTTGCGATAATTTCTTTACGAAGTGGGTGGTTATCCATCGCATCGTTGAACTTCTCACGAAGTGGTACTGGGAACGAGTTAACCAACAGCTGACGGTAATATGAGTTCTCAGTAATTTCATCAACAACAAGCGACTCTTTAAGAACCATCTTCGCATAAGAAACAAGTACCGATAGCTCTGGACGAGTTAAATCTTTACCCGCCGCTGCGCGCTCTGCAAGCTCTTCATCTGTTGGGATAAACTCGATTGCACGGTTTAGTTTACCTTCTTTTTCAAGAGCGTGAATAAAGCGTACTTTCTCTTTAAGCGTTGATGCACCTTTAGATTGTGTAATCGACAAAGTATGTGTTTGACGGTAACAATCTTTCAATACCAATTGCGATACTTCATCTGTCATTGAATAAAGCAGTTCATCACGTTGTTTACGTGTTAAGTCACCTTCAGCCACTAAGCCGTTTAGTAAGATCTTAATATTTACTTCGTTATCTGAACACGCAACACCGCCTACGTTATCGATGAAGTCAGTGTTAACACGACCGCCTTTAGCCGCAAATTCGATACGACCTAATTGAGTTGCACCTAAGTTACCGCCCTCACCTAAGATCTTCGCACCAAGCTCTGCGCCATTGATACGAAGTGCATCATTTGCGCGGTCACCCACGTCTGCATCCGTTTCTTTAGAGTTCTTGATGTAAGTACCGATACCACCGTTCCACAGTAAATCGAACTCCATCATTAGCGCAGCTTTGATTAACTCGTTAGGTGTCATGCTCGCTTTCTTAGTGCCAAGCATTTTCTTCATTTCTGGGCTTAAGCTAATTGATTTAGCCGCACGAGAGAATACGCCACCACCTTGCGAAATTAGGTCTTTATTGTAATCTTCCCATGAAGAACGCGGTAAGTTAAATAAACGCTCACGCTCTGGGTAAGATGTTGCCGCATCTGGATTCGGATCAACGAAGATGTGCATGTGGTTGAATGCCACTTGTAAGCGAATATGCTTAGAAAGCAACATACCATTACCAAATACGTCACCCGCCATGTCACCGATAGCAACAACAGTGAAATCAGTTGTTTGACAGTCAATATCCATCTCACGGAAGTGACGTTTAACAGATTCCCAGGCACCTTTAGCCGTGATACCCATTTTCTTATGGTCATAACCTACTGAACCACCTGATGCGAATGCATCACCTAGCCAGAAGTTATATTCATTTGCGATACCATTTGCGATATCAGAGAAGGTTGCAGTCCCTTTATCGGCAGCAACAACTAAATATGGGTCATCTTCATCGTGACGAACAACATCAACTGGTGGAACAATCTCACCGCGTTCAATGTTATCTGTGATATCTAATAAACCACGGATGAAAATTTTGTAACACTCTTGGCCTTCTTTGAAGAACGCTTCACGCTCAGTCGGTAGTTGTTTACATACGAAACCACCTTTTGAACCCACTGGTACAATCACGGTATTTTTAACTTGTTGTGCTTTAACAAGACCCAGTACCTCAGTACGGAAGTCTTCACGACGGTCAGACCAACGTAAGCCACCACGTGCTACTTTACCACCACGTAAATGCACACCTTCAACGCGCGGCGAGTATACGAAAATCTCGAACGCTGGCAGTGGTAATGGCATTTCTGGGATCATTGAAGGCTGAACTTTAAACGATACATATGACTTAAATTGGCCATCAGCTTCTTTTTGGAAGAAGTTCGTTCTTAAGGTTGCATTGATCATATCAACGTATAAACGGATGATACGGTCATCATCAAGGTTCGCTACGTTTTCAAGCTCTAGGTAAACTTGGCTTACAAGCTTCTCAAGCGCCTTTTCACTACCTGGGCTCTTAACTGAGAACTTTTTAGTGAATAAGTTAACGATTTGCGATGCGATATGTGGATAATTTGCAAATGTGCTTTCAATATAAGTTTGCGAGAAAGTCACACCAATTTGACGCATGTATTTAGCATAAGCACGCAGTATAGACGCTTCACGACCTGTTAAACCACCCATTAATACTAATCGGTTAAAACCATCGTTCTCTAAGCGGTTATTCCACACATTTGTTAGTGCAGCACGGAAACGCGCAGACACTTTATCAAAGTCAGCAATACCTTTGTTGTCAATTAGCATGGTGAAATCCATGATCCAATTAACCTTGCCATCTGTCGTTTTAACTGAGTAAGGTGTTTCACCCACTACACGTAAACCAAAATTTTCAAGCATTGGCATAACGTCAGATAAGTGGATTGGCTCATCTTTGTGGAATAAGCTTAAACGAACAACATTTGTATTCGCTTCTTCTTGTGGACGGTAGAACAACATTTCTAATTTGTTTTCGTCGTTAAGAAGTTCAAGCTTTTCAATATCAACAACCGCAGCGCTTGGCAGAACTTGATCTTTATACGAGCTGGCAAAAGCTTGTGCATATTTACGGTTAAGCTCTTTACCGCGTGCTTCACCTGCACTTTCAAGTAACGCAGATTGTAGTCTATCTTCCCAAGTACGGGCAGCTTCAATTAGGTTGTTTTCGATGTCTTTCACGTTATATTCAATATTATTGTCAGTCACACGCACCGTGTAATGTGTACGGGCTAATGTTGACTCAGAGAAGAAAGTGGTAAATTCGACTTTATCGTCAGAATTAAATGCGTTTGCTAAAATACGTTGTGTTTCACGACGTAGTGCGGTGTTATAACGCTCACGTGGCACATACACCATACATGAGAAGAAACGACCATAGGCGTCCTTACGCACAAAAATACGACACATATCGCGCTCTTGTACTTGTAAAACACCCATAGCTACTTCGAGTAGCTCTGTTTCACGTGCTTGAACAAGTTCATCACGTGGGTAGGTCTCTAAAATATTTAATACCGCTTTGTAGGCATGGGTGCCTTTTGCAAAGTCACACATTTCCATAATGCGATTGATTTTGCTTTTAAGAACAGGCACATCAGTCGCGCTGTTGTTATAAAAGCTAGATGAGAATAAACCAAGGAAACGGTCTTCACCAATCACATTACCTTCATCATCAAAACGTTTTATACCTACATAATCAATGTATGCTGGACGATGAACACGAGAAACAGAGTTTGTTTTAGTCAAAATAAGTAAATTACTGCTGCGTGCTTCTTGGCGAGCAACTTCAGGTAATTCAGATAAAAGGCGACTGTGCTCTTCATCGGTGTTTTTCATTAGGCCAAGGCTTGTGCCTTTTTTACCTTTTAACTGATAGTCACCTTGAACAGGAGAAAGCTCATATTCACGGTAGCCCATTAATGTAAAGTTATCTTTTGCTAACCAGTCTAGAAACTCAACCGTTTCAGCAACTTCGTCTTTGTTATTATTATGGTGACGGTTTGGTAAGTCCTTAGTTACAGCAACTAGCTTTTCGCGAATTGGCTGCCAGTCTTCAACAGCAATAGATACATCAACAAGGACAGACTCAAGCTCTTTTTTGAAAGACTCGATTACTTTAGCATCAGTTTGGCGGTCTATTTCAATGAAGAAAACCGTTTTCGTCGAGGTTGATTCCTGCTCAGCTTTTAAACTAGAAATACCCGTGATTTTTTCATTCTTATCACGTTGAATTTTAAGCGGAGAGTGAAGTAGCAGGTGAGAAGCGATATTTTCGCGAGTCATCGCCATACGCACAGAATCAACTAAGAAAGGCATATCTTTAGCGATAATTTCGACAATTGTGTGCGATGACTGCCAGCCATCTTTTGCAACTTCAGGATTGAAGACACGGACAACCGCGTCATCAGAATTATTTTTTTCTAGCGAGTTCCATAGGCTTAGTGCAGCGCCATATAAGTCACTATCGTTGCGATGTGCCAAATCCTCTTTAGACATATTGCTGTACAAGGCTTTGGCGAATTTCTCAACGAGTAACACATTATCAGCGTGAACTTTTTTCTGGATCAGCTTACAGACATTATCTAAGATAACCGAGGCTTGCCCTTCATTTCGTGTCATTGTATGTTCCTTAATCTATACTACTTATTGATTAGTAGAATATTTGTACAGCCATTTATTAGCGTGGAGTCAGGTAAATTCTAACTCTTTTACAGCTAATAAACAGCCTTTTCGATGAAATCATTTTAAGCTTTTCAGCTATTTGGTCATCTATTCACAAAATATAGATATAAATGGCCATTACTGGCCATATTGGAGCACAATTATTCACATTATTTTTTCTGGTCAGTCCAGAGGAAACTACCTATCGCGGGTAAAAGTAATACGGCACCCAACATATTCACTAAGAACATAAAGGTAAGTAGGATCCCCATATCAACTTGGAACTTCAGATCAGAAAAAATCCATGTACTCACACCAATGGCTAAGGTGATACCTGTGAATAACACCGCACTGCCTCGCTCTACCAACGCATTACGATAAGCAACCTCAAGTGCAACGCCTTGTTTAAGCTGCCCCATCATTGATGAAAGAATATAAATGCCGTAGTCAACACCAATACCTACACCTAAAGCAATAACTGGCAATGTTGACACTGTTAAACCAATTTCAAGCTGCACCATCAACGCTTGGGCTAGGGTCGATACGATATACAAAGGTAGTACCACAGCAACAGTGGCTTTCACACTCCTAAAGCTAATTAAGCATAGCAAGATGACGGCACCGTAAACGTAAAGCATCATGGGAAGTTGTGCCGCTGAAACTGATTCATTAGTTGCTGCCATCACACCCACTGGACCTGAGGCGAGCTTAAACTTCAATTTATCGGTTTCCTCTTTAGCCGCAAACTCTTTTACTTTAGCAACCACATGGTCAATCGTTTCGGCTTTGTGATCTTCTAAGAAGAAAATCACAGGCATAACAGAGCAGTTACCATCAAGTAAGCCTGAGCTTGTTTCAACTCTTGCAGTTGATTGTACTAAGCTTGCTGTATTACGCGGTAAGCTTTGCCACTTTAAATTACCTTCATTAAAACCTGCGTTCACTGACTGCGCGACAGAACTTAAACTCACTGCCGATTGCACACCAGGCACATTTTCCATTTGCCATTGGAAACGGCTGATACGTTCCATCACATCATGTTCTGTACACGCAGCAGGATATGCTTCAACAATGACTTTTAAAATATCGGATGAAATGGTGTATTTATCTGAAATCAAGAAAGTATCTTGGTTGTATCGCGCATCTTGATGAAGCGATGGCGCACCAGCGTGTAAATCACCAATACGCATTTTATCTGCTTGCCAGTAACCAAAAGCAAAAAGTATCACTGTAAGTACGATAATTAACCGTGCCGTTTTAGGGTCTGTTGCTTTAACCAGTATCTCACGTAAATTATCTAAAATATTTGGCTTATCTGAGTGTGTACCAGATTGGATACGCACTGAACCCTCAAACTTCATGTATGATGCCCAGACAGGAAGCAAAATTAAGTTCGTGAAAATAATTACCGCCACACCTAAGCTCGCTGTGATCGCAAGTTCACGAATAATACCGATATCAATAGTGAGTAACGTTAAGAAACCAACTGTATCTGATAATAGTGCAATACCACCAGGAATTAATAGAGCCCTAAAACTTGCTTGGCAACAAACTCGCGTGCTGCTGCCACCGCATACTTTCTTGCCAATATCGTTAATCATTTGCACACCATGGCTCACACCAATTGCAAACACTAAAAACGGCACCAGAATAGACATAGGATCTAAACCAAAACCAAGCGATGACAATAAGCCAAGCTGCCAAATCACCGCAATAATAGAGCAAGCAATCGGTAAAATAGTGAGTTTTAGGCTATGGCAGAATAGCCAAACCATTACGAACGTAAAGACTATTGCAATAGCGAAAAATAACAGTACGCCTTTGGCACCCTCTGCGACATCTCCCGCCATTTTCGCAAAACCAATAATATGAATACTGACTTTATCCGTGCTCAGTGGTTCACGTACTTGCGTTTCTAACTTTTTAGCAAACGCTAAGGTGTCGAGCTTTTCTTGTGTTTGTGGATCAGTTTCCAACAATTGAGCTGTTACCATCGCGCATGAATAGTCGCTGGCAATCATACGACCAACGACTTTGGCTTTTTCAATGTTCTCTTTTACAACGGCAAGTCCACGTTTATCCGCAGTAAAATTAGCCGGAATAATTGGCCCCCCGGCAAAACCATCTTCAACGACTTCAACAAAACGGGCACTGGGGGCAAAAATTGAATTGACTAATGGGCGGTTTACGCCAGGAATAAAATAAAGTTGATCATGAACAGCTTTTAACTGAGTAAAAAATTCCTCATTAAAAATATCACCATCCGCATCACAAACAGAAATTAAAATACTGTTTGCCCCACCAAATTGTTTTTCATGCTTGGTGTAGACTTTCATGTAGTCATGATTAAGAGGAATATTTTTATTAAATGACGCATCTAATTGAATCTGCGTTGCTTTAAAAAGTAAAAAACAAGTGATTAATGCAAAAGAGATAATCGCAAATAAACGATGACGGAATACCGCCTTTTCTAAAAAATCTAAAAAACCACGCATTACGGATTCAACTCCTTCACTTTAATACCATCTTCTGAAGCCATAATGAGTTTATTTTGAAATACAACACCATCAAGTAAAGACTTGCCATCATCCATTTGTTCTTCAGTTAGTTCATCATTTTTAACATGAAAAATGACACCGCTATTGGCAAACAGCAGCCATTCGTTATTGTAGTTAATTGCGCTGTTTACTGTTGCGAAGTTGTCTGTGTGGATTTGTTGCCACTGCTCAGAGCCTGTTTGACGCGTAAAAATATTCCCTCTCAAACCTGCAACTAAGTCTTCTCCTTGAGATTGATCTGCAGTTGACGCAAACGTAAAGAAAGACCCCATATATATTTCTTCTAGGCGTTGCCAGGTGCCACCGTTATCAAAACTTTCAGCCATTAACCCCATTTCACCAACCAATATTAAACGGTTATTGGTTTTCACAATACGGTTAAAATGTGGAAGAATCGAAGCTGTCTCATACTCGTAGCCTTCTGGGTCACTCTTTTTTAGTTCATTGAGATATGCACGGTCTTCTTCAAAAAGTAAGCTATCTAAAAATCGTTTTTGCCATTTCTGGCCACCATCATGAGTCTCAAAAAACATGCCGTATGCACCCACCGCATAGCCATGCTTTTCAGAGGTAAAAAGTATATCTAAGCAAGGTTTATCCATATCCGGAAGTGCTTGCTGGAGTTGCCATGTTTTGCCCGCATCCGTGGTGTTAATAATAGTAGCATCATGACCACATGCCCATCCTAGGTTGTTATTATAGAAGTCGACAGCGGTGAGTAAAACTTGCGTTGGAACACTGGCTTGCTGCCATGATTGTGCATCGGTACTGGTGATTACCACACCGTGCTTTCCAACAGCCACTAATTGATCATCAATTAGTTCAATATCTGTGAGGAGTGTTTTGTCTGCATTAACAGCACTAATAGCATGTTCTAGTTGGGGCATGTCCTGAGAAAAACATGAAGCACTATAAGCAAGACAAGCATAAAGCAAATACTTCATAAAGGTAAATCGCCTTCGAAAAGATAAATGAGTAAGCCATAAGTCACGTGATAAACCAATTGTGCCTAGTTGACTAATATGAATTGCAAAAGGCACCTGACAAAACAGGTGCCTATTTGGATTAACGGCCTTCGCGGCGAAGTGCGCTTGACGTAAATTCGTTATCGTTAAATGATTGTGAGAAGTCATACATCTTCTCTTGGTTATCTAAACCAATTGCCAAATAACGACGTGAATTAAGATCATGGTAAACTTCTAAGGTACTCCAGTGAGTTGGTACTTCATAGTAGTTTAGGCCATGGGCCATTGCCACACGATACATTTGGTCACGATTATCATATATATCTGCTACGTGAACTTGCCAGCTGTCTTCATCAATATAGAACACACGTTTTTTATAAATGTGGCGTGTACCCTCTTTTAAGTTAGCTTCGACAACCCAAACACGGTGCTTCTCATAGCGAACATATTCAGGGTTAATATGACCTGCTTGCAAGATATCATCGTATTCAAGCTTATCGCTGTGCAGTTTGTAGCTGTTATATGGAATATAAAGCTCCTGCTTACCTTTTAACGTCCAGTTATAACGGTTTGGTGAACCATTAAACATATCAAAATCATCGGTAGTACGTAAACTATCTGCTGCAGTACCTGGTGCATCATATGCCACGTTTGGCGCACGACGAACACGACGCTGACCAGAGTTATAAGTCCACGCTTGACGAGGTGTTAAAATTTGGTCCATGGTTTCATGAACAAGTAATGCAGTACCAGCAAGACGCGCAGGTTCTGTTACTTTTTGCTTAAACTTGAATAGGATGTTTGATTCTTGAAGTTTTTCAGGTGTCGCTTTTGGATCTGAATACTCAACTAATAGTTGCTCATCAAAGCCAACATAATTATATGAACCTGATGCTGTTGGTGCAGCTTGTCCACCAAAACGTTCAATTGATAAACCTCTAAAACGTAATAGATGATTCCAGATAGCCTCTAAGCCGTCCTTAGGAATAGGAAACGGAACACCAACCGCCGTGTTTTTAATACCATTACCACCTTCAACCAACTCAGCTGTCGTTGCATATTTTTTAGTTGCATCATAAACAAACTGAGGATAAGAAGCGCTACGGCGAGTTTGATAAATATTCATTTTGAACGTATCAGGGTATGTTTTGAATAGTTCAATTTGACCAGGGCTTAGGTATTCTTTGTATTTATCTACATTTGACTTATCAATGGTAAATAAAACTTTATCTTCAGCGTATGGGTCTGGGTGGTGCATTCCCGCTTTATAACTAGCAGGAGGAGTTGTAATTCCGCCAGTCCAAGCTGGAATAGAACCATCTTTATTTGCCGCTTTCTCTGCACCGATTGGTGTTAAATCATTACCTAAACGTGCTGCTTCATCAGCGGTAATTTTTGCAAGTACACTTGAGCTTGCGAAAACACTGCAAAAAGCTGCAGCAATGAGGGTAGGTTTTCTAATAATCATAATTTACCCTTAAATTGAATATTTGATATTGAAAGAAACATAATCGCGGTCAGAGAATGTATTCGTCGCGCCACCACCCCAGAATGAGTTGTAGCTAAAGTCGAACGACCACGCATTTTGATAGTTGAAGTTCATAGTTACACCGAGTGATTTACGGTCTTCAACAAATAAGAACATTGGGTCTGGTGTAATACCATTCACGTCATGTGAAAATACAAAACGAGGGGAAAAGTTCACACCGTTAAAGATATTGAAATAATCACCCTTTGCGATTAAACGGTAGCCCCATGCTGATGCAGTTGGGAAAGGGTTTGTCTCAGGGCCATTAGAAAGACCTAAGTGCAATGTAGAATAATCGTCAGCCAATGGACCTTGGATAACGCCACTACGCCCTGTACCTGCCACGTTTAAACGAAGCTCATCATATTCCGGCATATTATTAATTCGTACACCACCAATTTCACCGACCACAGCCCAGCTATCAGCACCTAAAGATGGACCAAATAAATGAGTCGCCGTGAATTGCAATTGCGCAGTATTACGTAAAATAAAGCCTTGTGCTAATTCGCCAGGGCCTACAACGCTTGTCGCATCACCTGGGCTCATTTGTGAAATACCAGCAAAATCAGGGCGGATACCTGCAACAGCTAATTGCTCAGGCATACCGGCATAAAGTAATTCTACGTCATCAATTTGCAAAGGCTCATCTTGACGGAAGGCAAACTCACCCGCAAATGCGGTTTCGCCTAACGAAGTATTAAAGCTTAAACCGTAAAGCTTAATATCTTCAGGGTATTCTAATTGACCCTTAGTAAATGCTTGTAAGCCTGTTACATTATCTTCAGTAATTTCAGTGCTAAGTAACATACCAATATCAGACGCGATTGCTGCGCTTGTAAAATTAGAAACTTGACCTGATATTACCGGACGACGGCTATGATAGTTGATGTGATATAACGCAACTTCAGTATCATTTAGCTCAGGTAAAAACATACCTAAACGTAAACCATATTGACCACCATCATCAGGCTCACTCTTACCTGCGTTGCCCTTACCTTTTAACGCCACTTTAGTTGGGTAAGCTAAGTACAGCTGTGCCATCATCGCTTGGCCTTGCGCTGATGTAGGATCGATTCCTTGCGAGCGCACAATGTCATCCAAACTATTCAAGCTTTCTGTTAAGAATGCTAAATCAATGTCAGGGTTTGAGGTGAAACCGAGTTGGATATTTTGTTGGTAACCATTCTCTGATGCAAAATCATTGGTTGAGAAGTAAGTACCCGCAGCAGGAAGACGTGTCTCGTGCCACTCGTACTGATAAAACCCTTCTAAAGTAAGATTATCGGTAATACCGAGTGATGCCCAAAGCATACCCACAGGGATGAACGCTTCTTTAAGCTCAGCACCTGGTGCTTTAAGGCGGTCAATATCAACCGGGTTGACATTAATACCATGAGAGATCAGTGTACTTTCACCCCAGTTTACGACTTGTTGACCTAAACGGATAGATAGCGGGTTACGCCCTTCATTTAAATCGAAGTTAGCCCAAACGTAGGCATCTAAAAGTCGTAGGTCAGCACACACTTGTTCTTTAGTATCGTCATCATCACATGGATCAACTTTTTGCCCAGAAGTTGGATTGTTGTAGGCGAAGTCGCCATCCATCAAAGCAAAATCATAGAAATACATGAAGCGTGTGAAGAAGCCATAGTTATCTTTGCTAATTGATAACTCATGGTTGCCTTTTAATAGCTTTGAAAACGAATCGCCACTATCGAAGTTTAAGTTACCAGCATCACCATTATTTGAATATGCACCTGGCTGGTTCCAAACATCTGCAGACGAGTAGATAGGATTTAAAGCTGAGTGATAACCGGTCCAATCAAATGACGGGTTATTACTTTTACCTATATGTTGAAAGTCGCGATCTTCAACACGAATGCTCTGTCCATAAGAAAAACTAGAGTCAAAACGGACGTCAAAATCCCCTAACTCAAAAGTTGCCGCGTGCAAAGCAGTGCTTGAAAGCCCAAGGGTTGCTGCCGCAAGCCCCAAAGCTATTTTGTTTTTAACAAAAAGCGAGCGTTTTATCATTGTGTTCATCCCCCTGTAACGGGTTGTTTTGTGATCAAATTGTTGTTTTTAGTATCTTTCTAACGATAGAAGCGAAATAGTAAAAATACAATATAGAACGCGTTCAATCGGTTAATATTTATTTAATTATGTGACGTTTACGTATTGGTAAGACGTCATACCAGATAATTTATACACGTAAATTAACAATAGAACAAACCGAATTAACAAAAATATAATAAATTTAGTTAATTGGGGACAGCAAAGTACGGTTAATTTTAGAACAAAACACCGTACTTTAAAGAAGAGTTATAAATTAGATTTCATGCTTTCAGCTGACTTTCTCAAGTTTAAGGAATCTGTTTTGCTCAGTGAGTATCAGCCTAAAGCGCCCTCTTATTCCTATCGAAGAAATAAAAGGACGCAAATGCTCAGCATCAAAACGAACTGTTTTACCACCATCTTCCGTCACTTGGACTGATTTATATTTACCATGATAATAATCTAAACATTTAGAGTAACTCAGGTAGAGCGAAAAATAGTATTCGTTCATTAACTAGCAAGTGCCTTCTCTACTTTTTCATATAAGTCGTCACTTAAACCATCCAATGACGCTAGCCGAGTAAGTTGTGCCTTCATCGCCGTTGAACGATTGTCGTCATAGCGACGCCATGACATGAAAGGAGTCAACATTCTTGACGCATTCTGCGGATTAATTTCATTAAGCTTAACCAATAGATCACCCAATAACTGATAGCCCTTGCCATCTGCACGATGAAATTGCGTAATATTAAAATGACTAAAACTACCCACTAATGCTCGAACACGGTTAGGGTTGCCAAAATCAAAACTTAGATGCTCATATAAGCCTTTAATTTTATCGATACAGGCATCAGTATCATTCATCGCCTGTAAGGCAAACCACTTATCCATTACCAGTACATCATGACGCCACTTGGCATCAAATTCACTCAATAAACGCTCGCCAAGAGAATGATTTGCTTTCACCACAGCACCGAGTGACGTAAGCACATTTGTCATATTCGCGCTATTTGCAGCTTCAATGATTAGCTCATTGATAGCTGAATCAGGTGTTTTAGCTAAGTAATGCAAACAAACTTGTTTCAATGCTCGCACCGCAACAGCGTCTGCAGAGGTTGACCCATCATCTTCAAGTGATTGATAACAAATCTTAAAAGACTCTGAAAGACTCGATGCAATTTGTTTTTCAAAGGCATTTAATACATTAATAATGTTATCAACCGGAATAACTTTGTATTCAGCAGCCAAGGTATCGTAGCTTGGTAATTTAAGTAATTCAGCAATCAAGGCTAAATCACCTTCACGCTTAGTAATAAGCGTATCGAATGTATTAATAACCGACGGCGATAACTCGTTATTACCCGACGAAATCGCTGTTTTAATTTCATTGGTCAAAAGACGTTGTTGCGCATCCCAGCGAGAGAAGTCACTACGAGCAAACCGCATTATATGCAGTAAATCCTCAGCCGAGCTTGATTGATTGACAATACAAGGGGCCGAGAAGTCTTCCAATAGAACAGCTACAGGTTGTTCAGCTACTCCTTCAAAAACAAATTGTTGCTTCTGTTTAGTGACATTCAATACTGAATCATGAGCTTGATCATTAACTACCAGCGGTAATGACTCCCCCGCAGGATTCAATAATTCAATAGCAAATGGAATATGCAACAGCTCATTCTCAGGTTGATTGTCTGGTGCGAATTGCTCAATGGTTAGAGTAAACGTTTGTTTTTCGCTATTGTACTGTTGCTCAACATTCAGTTTTGGAGTGCCAGCTTGGCTGTACCAACGTTTAAATTGGCTTAAATCAATGTCTGACGCATTACTCATTGCAGCGACAAAGTCATCACAGGTCACAGCTTGTCCGTCATGACGCTCGAAATAAAGTGACATGCCTTGCTGGAACTTCTCTTCGCCCAATAGGGTGTGCATCATGCGAATTACTTCAGCGCCTTTGTCATAAACGGTGACAGTGTAGAAATTATTCATTTCAATCACTTTTTCAGGACGAATTGGGTGCGCCATAGGCCCTGCATCTTCGCTGAACTGATGAGTACGCATAACCTTAACCGCGTCAATTCGGTTAAGTGCTCGTGAGCCTAAATCACTACTAAATTCTTGGTCACGAAAGACCGTTAAGCCTTCTTTTAATGATAGCTGGAACCAATCTCGACACGTTACACGATTACCGGTCCAGTTATGAAAATACTCATGGCCAACGATAGACTCAATGGTATGGTAATCTTTATCTGTTGCCGTCTCTTGGTTGGCTAGTACGCATTTGCTATTAAAGATATTTAAACCTTTATTTTCCATCGCACCCATATTAAAAAAGTCGACAGCAACAATCATGTAAATATCTAGGTCATACTCAAGATTAAAACGCTCTTCATCCCACTGCATTGACTTTTTAAGTGAAGACATTGCATGCGGGGTTTTAGCTAAATTTCCTTTATCGACAAATAATGCCAGCTCTACGTTACGACCAGACTTAGTTGTGTAGTGGTCACGTAATACATCAAAGTCCCCTGCTACTAACGCGAACAAGTAACTTGGTTTTTTGAATGGGTCTTGCCATTTTACAAAATGACGGCCGTCATCCAATGTGCCAGCGTCAATCTGATTGCCATTTGATAATAAATGAGTGTATTTCTGGTCAGCGATAATTGTGACATCGAAGCTTGCTAAAATATCAGGGCGATCCATGTAATACGTGATTTTTCTGAATCCTTGTGCTTCACATTGCGTGCAATACGCACCGCCGGATAAATACAACCCTTCAAGTGATGTATTTGTTTGTGGATCAATATGATTTTCTATTTCAAGCGTAAAGTTGTCAGGTAAATGATGGATAATCAGCTTTTCATCTTCAAGTGTATAATCATCGTATTTTTCGTTATTTACAGATAATGAAATAAGCACCAAATCCACACCATCTAATATTAGATCGGCCTCGGTATTATCCGTACGACTCATCGTCATTGTCGATTGCACTGTGGTTTTTAATGGTGCTAATTCGAAGCGTAAATCGATATGGTGAATTGAAAATTGTGGGGCTTGGTAATCTTTTAGATATTGAGCTTGAGGTTTATTCGTTACAGACATAAAAGGCTCCAAATGGCCCTACTAATGTAGGGCCTTACGTTATTATTCAACAGTGCTAGGTTTTGCATGTTTTGGGGTAATGCGTAAAATCTTAATTCCCAAATAAGCATAAATGACCGCTAGTAACGGATTAATTAAATTAAAGAAAGCATACAGAGCATAATCAAATGGATTGATTAATAAAACACTTTGCATATACGCACCACAAGTATTCCAAGGGATCAATGGACTAGTTATCGTTCCGCCATCTTCTAATGTGCGTGATAAGTTAACCGGCTTTAAGCCACGTTTTTCATACTCTTCTTTAAACATACGGCCAGGCACAACAATGGCAATGTATTGATCAGCCGCTACCGCATTTGTACCAATACACGTAGCAATCGTTGCGGTAATAAGCGAACCAGTACTCTTCGCAATTTTTAAAATGCTCTTTACGAACATATCTAGTAAGCCCGTTTTTTCCATAATGGCACCAAACATAAGCGCAGTCATAATTAACCACGTAGTCGTTAACATGCCAGCCATACCACCACCACTGAGCAATGAATCCATTTTTTCATCACCAGTATCGATACTAAAGCCATCGAAAAAAGTGGTCCATACTAATTTAAAGTAGCCAATAATTTGCCCTTGTGATGCATCAATTTGGCTGCTAATTAAATCTGACTGAAATAGCATGGCCCAAACAGCACCAAGCACAGCACCGATTGATATAGCAGGGAAAGCTGGCATTTTTCGAATAGCTAAAAATAATAGCACCACCAAGGGCACTAACATTTCAAAACCTATGTTGAAGTTTTGTTCCAGCAAGTTGACTATTTCTTCAATACGCCCCGCCTCAGCTGAGCCACCGGCATTGAAGCCCATAAAGATAAAAATAATTAAAGCGATAATAAAGCTTGGCACCGTTGTCCAAAGCATATGGTGAATATGGTCGAATAAATCGGCACCGGCTACTGCAGGTGCTAAGTTTGTGGTTTCTGAAAGCGGGCTTAACTTATCACCAAAATAGGCACCTGAGATAACCGCACCCGCCGTGACAACTTGTTCAAGACCAAGACCAGTTGCAACACCTAATAACGCCACACCAATGGTCGCAGCAGTGGTCCATGAACTACCAATACTCATCGCGACAATGCCACAAATTAAACAACTGGCAGCATAAAACCAACTTGGATTAATGATCTGAAGACCATAATAAATAAGGGTGGGTACAGTACCAGATAATAACCAAGTACCAATTAAGGCACCAACCATAAGCAAGATAATGATTGCACCAAGGGACAAAGTGATCCCTTCGATCATGGCTTGTTCAAGTTTTTTCCATGTATAGCCATTTTTTAAACCAATTAACGCCGCTGTAAAAGTAGCAAACAATAACGCAATTTGGTTAGGACCTGATGACGAATTATCACCAAACAAATAAACAGCAGCACCTAAAAGGCACACAAGCACAGTAATTGGGATCAAAGCATCTAAAAAACTAGCCTGCTTGATCGGCTTTTCTTCAATAGAATTCAAAAGATAGTCTCCTACACGTCTTATGTGGCGTGTTTAATTATTATTGTAAGCTTGACGCAAAACTTCAGTGGTTTTTTTGACAGCCAGATTGGCCAATTATAACAAGCTGACCTGTTTTAGGTAGCAAAAAAGGCGCCTAAGCGCCTTTTTATTAATCATAAGTAAGTATTTATTTTTTCGCGATACGGCCGTACTTGATGTAATCTTGCGTGATTAATGCCGCTTCTTCCAAAAATGGGTCAAGATCATCTAAGATGTCAGGTAAATCGTCTAAGTTTTCTACCGGCTTTTCACCTAGACGAACTAAACGTTCATTAGCACGCTCAAGTGCTCGCTCTTCACCTTCATCTTTCTCTTTAATACGCGCGGCTTCAACAAGTGAAATTGTTTTACGATCTTTCTCTTGTTGGTAACGCTTAATGTCATCAAATACGTAACCAAACTCTGGCTCGCTTGCAATACGTGTATCATGTAACTTATTCACATACGCAATTGCAGGCTCTAGGTTATCAACAGAGTTGTATTTAGCACGAATGATACTATCCCACGGTAACGCGTTGTCTTGCTGGCTTTCGCCCCAATCAGCTGGGTCGATTGCCGATGGGAATGATACATCGGGTATCACACCTTTATGCTGAGTACTACCACCATTAATACGATAGAATTTAGCAATTGTGTACTGTACGCTACCTAATGGGTGATCATATAAGTCATAAGCACGACCAAGTGGTTTGTGCTGTTGTACTGTACCTTTACCAAAGGTTTGCTCACCAATGACAATTGCACGACCGTAGTCTTGCATTGCAGCTGCGAATATTTCAGATGCTGAAGCGCTGTAACGGTCAACTAAAACGGTTAATGGACCATCATAGAAAGTGACACCATCGCGGTCTTTTTGCTCTTCAATTCGATTATTTAAAGTGTGGATTTGTACCACAGGTCCTTGATCAATAAATAAACCTGACAACTGAGTTGCTTCGTATAAAGAACCACCACCGTTTTGACGCAAATCGATGATAATACCATCAACCTTAGCTTCTTTTAACTTAGCTATTTCAACTTTAACGTCTTGCGATAAGTTATTGTAGAAACCTGGTATTTCAATCACACCAATTTTACTGGTTAAATCTGAATATTTAGCTTCAAATACTTCTGATTTAGCTGCGCGGTCTTCAAGGCGAATTTTATCACGCGTAATCTCAACAACTTTAGGTGTGCCGTGGGCGTCTGCACCTTTTAAATATTGCAAACGAACTTTAGTCCCTTTAGGGCCTTTGATTAAGTCAACCACGTCATCAAGACGCCAACCAATCACATCAACAAACTCTTCGCCATCTTGAGCTACACCAATAATTCGGTCATCGGCTTTGATTTGTTCTGATTTATCCGCAGGGCCTCCCGGCACTAAACTACGAATAACCGTGTAATCTTCATCATAGCTAAGAACGGCACCTATACCTTCCAGTTCAAGGTCCATATCCATCTTAAACTGTTCAGCACGACGTGGAGATAAGTAAGAAGTATGTGCTTCGATGCTACGTGCAAATGAATTCATCACGATTTGGAAAGCATCTTCACTATTTGTTTGCACTAAGCGTTTTTGCGCATTGTGGTAACGCTTGGTAAGAACGTCTTTAATTCCTTGCCAATCTTTACCCGTCATTTTTAAACGTAACGCATCATATTTAACGCGTTGACGCCAAAGTTCATCAAGTTCAGCTTGGCTTGTAGCCCAATTAGCATCTTCACGGTCAAACACGTACTCATCTTCTTTATCAAACTTCATTTCCTTTTCTAGAAGCGATAAAGAATAGTCGTAACGTTCAAAACGACGTTTGAGGCTCAGGTTAAAAATATCAAATGCAAAACCAAGTTTGCCTGTCGACAATGCATTATCAAACTGATCTTTGTATTGCTCAAAAGAAGCAATATCTGAGGCTAAAAAGACACTCTTATTATAGTCAAGAGACTCAATATAACGTTCGAAAACTTTTTCAGATAAGCTATCGTTAAAACGTATTGGTTTATAGTGTGCACGAGTAAATAAGTTTGTCACCCGTTTGCTTGCTGTACTATGCTGACTTTCTTGCTTGAGTACTGGCAAATCATCTTCAGTTAAATTATCTGCAGCGGCCAATAATGAGCCTGAAAACAGGGCAGCGACTAACGGAATGAGCGTAAACTTTTTACTCATACACAACTCCTTTCTTTTTACAGCTATTAAATGATATACAGGCTGTCTGCTTTGGTCTTAACTTGCATCCCTGTTACTAACTCAACATGAACTTCATCTTTGTTCACTTCTGTTATAACAGCATTTACAAGGGCTTGGCCAAGTTTAACTTTCACTTTGCTATTAACCTTGACCTCAGAGGCAGGTAAAGGTTCAACTTTTCCTGAACGTTTAGCAGGTGCAGCTTTTGCAGGCTTATTACCTACTCTAGCGCCTTTATCAGCAGATTTGGCATTTTGAGCAGCGTTCTTTTTGTAAGATTTTGTGTCAGAATCTTTACGAGGGCGTTGCTGCTTTTTACGCTTGGCCATTTTGGCGCGGCTTTCTTCAAGTGCTTTTTGGGCGTGCTCAATGTGTTCTTGTTCCACTTTTTCATCTTGATTACCATCAAGATCGATACGAAACTCAGACTTAGTCACTGCCTCTAAATAGCGCCAATTTGAGGTATACTTTCTAAGTGCTTGACGAACCTGAGTTTTACTTACTTTCTCAGAACCTTCAATGCGCTCAGCGATATCTTTAAAGATACCGACTTTAAGCGGCTGAATGCCGTCTTTTTGTTTAAAACATTGCGGAAATTCTTGGTATAAGAAATCCAGTACTTCATTAATATCTTTTAGCTTGTTTGTGGTTTCCATGTTAGAACCTTTTATTACATCTTTTCATCAAGTGATGAATCGACATAGTGTGTTACCCAGTCGGTCAACTCTTCGAATTCGGCCTCTAAAAGTGCAAGCTCCCCTCGAAGGTGTTCCCAAATACCATTTATAATTTCATCAATCGATTCGCAGTCGAGGTCGTCAGGGAGACGATCCCAAGCAATATGAATCAACTCATTGAGCCTTTCGGCTACAACTTCTTCTTCTCCTTCCCAATCACCAACATCTTGAATGGAAAAAAGGTAATCTTGCACGTTTAGCAGATCTTTCATTACAGGTTTGCCTCAAAGCATTTTACAAGTGCTTCTAGGCCTGTGCGGTCTTCTATATCGAAACGCCCAACACTTGGACTATCAATATCAAGTACAGCAAAAACTTTACCATCTTTGAAAATGGGCACCACAATTTCAGAGTTAGATGCAGCATCACAAGCTATATGACCGGCAAATGCATGAACATCTTCCACTAATTGTGTTTCTTGTGTCTTAGCAGCCGTACCACATACCCCTTTGCCTACAGGAATACGAATACAGGCTGGATTGCCTTGAAACGGACCAAGTACTAACTCATCTGGCGAATCCATTAAATAGAAACCCGCCCAGTTTATATCCTCTAACGAGGTAAATAAAAGCGCACTAATATTTGCCATATTCGCTATAACATTCGACTCACCATTAATTAGCGATTCAGTTTGTTTAACTAACGACTGGTAAAATTTTTGCTTCGACATACCAAACTACTTCTTATTAAACATACAGTAGCTAAAGGTACTCTTTGTGGGCAATAAATGAAACCTTTTAAAGGCAAAAAAAAACATTTTGCCCTCAATTTCAGTCAGCTTGATTAAATATTCTGCTATTGATGGGGAGTTTGAACTGCTAAGCCCTGTCTTAATCCAAATAAGAATAAACCTGCAGCTAATGCAGACATAAGAGCATTCACAATAAATGCCGTGCCAGCGGTGGCACTAAGCAAGTAACTAAAAATAGCACCTCCCAATAAACCCAGAGTTAAAACACCTGAATAGTTCACTTTCGCGTACTTATACATAAGTAAGTAACCGGGTACGACAAAAGCCGCCATTGTTAAGCCAACAATGTGGGCATTGGAGATGGCGCTCACTAAAAGGTTCAGGAAAATACTCAAGCCATTTCCTTCTAAGGTAAACGCATAATACAGGCCTAAAATACAACCAATGATCACAGGCGATAATAAAGATAGTCCTACACTCTTTGCTATACGATGTTTCATTAAATTTCCTACTTTAACAAAGATAATACGAGAAGTAATAAGCATGGACTAACTAGAGAAAATCCGAAATATCGACAATAGTCGTACTAAAGATGAGAAAGGATTAGACACAAAAAAGCCGCTGAAATATTCAGCGGCTTTAATGATGGTGGAGAGATAGGGATTTGAACCCTAGAGGGGCTACAAACCCCTGCCGGTTTTCAAGACCGGTGCATTCGACCACTCTGCCATCTCTCCGAATGCGAAATAGCTACTCGCTAATGCAAGTAACTTAGTAATAATGGTGGAGAGATAGGGATTTGAACCCTAGAGGGGCTACAAACCCCTGCCGGTTTTCAAGACCGGTGCATTCGACCACTCTGCCATCTCTCCGACGGCGTGCATAATAGATAAGCCAATGCGCTTTGTGAAGCTTTTTTTCAAAAAAAATGCTTAAGTGATTAAAAAACAATTAATTTGCTCAGCATTAGTACAGCAACGTTTAGATTATGCACAACATTGAACTTTTCAATTATTTATCGTGTCTATTGAACTACAAAGGTTTGCCCAAATATATAACTCTTGGTAGTCTTAGTTTTAGTTTAATAATTGGAACTAACGAACTAAATAGTTCATTTAAAGGAGCTCTACAATGGCGTTTAATCACTCGTACAATACCGCTAAACCGGTTATGTCGACCATTGAAACTAACAAAGTACTTAAAAATACTTATTTCTTACTGGCCATGACATTAGCATTCAGTGCAGTGACAGCCGGTATTTCAATGGCGATGAATTTACCTTACTTCATGGGTCTGGTATTCAGCCTTATTGCATTTGGTGTACTTTTTGTAGTCAACAAAAAAGCTGACTCAGCCTCTGGTGTCGCTTGGGTATTCGTATTTACAGGGCTTATGGGCGCAGGCCTTGGTCCTATTTTAAATTACTATGCTGCAATGCCAAACGGCCCATTACTTATTATGCAGGCTCTTGGTTCAACCGCGTTGATTTTCTTTGGTCTATCAGCCTATGCACTGACGACTAAAAAAGACTTCTCATTCATGGGTGGCTTTTTAACAGTTGGTCTAATCGTTGTTATCATTGCCAGTTTAGTAAACCTATTCATCGGTAGCTCTGTTACCTTTATGGTTATCAATGCTGCTGTGGTATTAATTATGTCTGGCTTAATCCTCTTTGACACAAGCCGCATTATTAACGGTGGCGAGACTAACTACATTCGCGCAACTGTTGCCCTTTACTTAAATGTATATAACTTATTTACATCACTTCTACACCTACTTGGCGCAAGTGATGACTAAATAGATATTTATCTGATAAAATAGCCCCTTTCTAGGGGCTTTTTTATTGGATGCGTTTTGGCACAATTTGTACTATCTCTTCATACCGCACCGACTGATCATGATACAACACAGCGCTTAATTAAGTTTGCTGAAGCTTGTATTGCAGGCGGCCACACCATTTCAGCTATTTTCTTATATCAAGCAGGGATTTTCCATGCGAGCAATCATTTAGAGCTTGCCAGCGATGAACTACCTGTAAAGCAACTTTGGCAAGAGTTATCGGCAAAAGAAATTCCTCTATTGTTATGCGTTACAGCAGCCGAAAAACGCGGTTTAGACACACAAAACACGGGTGTTTTTACCGTTGCGGGGCTTGCTGAGTTTGCAATGCTAGCCAGTGAAGCAGATAAATGGGTGCAATTTAAATGAAAAATGTTTTAGTTATAAGTCAACATGCTCCATTTGACGACCAACACATTCGGGAATCGCTCGACATGGCACTTATCTTCGCCGCTATTGATCAGAATATCAGTTGGCTATTGAGTGCGGATGCTGTGCTGGCACTTAAAAAAAACCAACAACCTGAACTGTTAGGTATTAAAAATTATTTTAAAATGATAAAAACGCTTGAATTATATGATGTTGAAAACATATATGTGTGCGAGAAGTCGCTTATGGATTTTAATTTAACTAAGGAAAATCTCATTATTGACGTTAAAGTTGCTAACTTTGAACAGCAGCGTGCTCTAATAGCTCAACAGCATCAAGTGGTGACTCTATGAGTACCTTACATATTTTTTCAAAACCTTTATCGCATTACTGCATTAATACACTTGAGAATTTGATTGATAGCAACCACGCTGTACTTTTGGTTGGTGATGCTTGTTATAACATCAACCAATTTAAACAATTTTCTGCTACCCTGCACTTATTGGAAGAAGATGCCATTGCACGCGCCATCTCACTAAACGAAAGTGATATTCACATTAGCTATGCTGAATTTGTAGAACTCACATTATCAGCTCAAAACACGATTACTTGGTAAATCATGCTTGAATTTAATAACAAACAAATAGAAACGGATAAACAAGGTTATTTGCTTGATACAAATGATTGGAGCGAAGAACTTGCGCCTATTATTGCCGAGCAAGAAAACATTACTTTAAGTGAACAGCACTGGGAAGTGGTGCATTTTGTGCGTGATTTTTATCTGGAATACAACACCAGCCCCGCTATTCGTATGCTGGTAAAAGCAATGGCTCAAAAGCTAGGTGAAGAAAAAGGTAACAGTATGTATTTATACAAACTGTTTCCAAAAGGCCCTGCAAAGCAAGCAACTAAAATTGCAGGTTTACCTAAACCGGCTAGGTGCATTTAATGGTAAATAAACCAAAAAATAAACCGCGTCGCAGCAGTGGCCGAACATACTCGAGACCTACACAAAAACGAGAAGTAAAAAAAGCAATTAGCCCAGAGCAACGCAAAGTGGTGCTGTTTAACAAACCATTTGATGTACTTTGCCAATTTACTGATGACCAAAACCGCAAAACACTTGCCGACTTTATTAATATTAAAGACGTGTATGCAGCAGGACGCCTAGACAGAGACAGCGAAGGACTCTTACTTCTTACTAACTGCGGTAAGTTACAACACACACTTACTGAACCCAATAAAAAAACAGCTAAAACATATTGGGTGCAAGTAGAAGGTGATGTGAGTGATGAGGCACTCTTTGCCCTTAACAAAGGCGTAGAACTTAAAGATGGCATGACCAAGCCCGCCAAGGTCAAACGTATTGACGAGCCGTCAATTTGGCCGCGTACACCACCCGTTCGCGAGCGCAAAAATATTCCAACCAGTTGGTTAGAAATCTCTATCACTGAAGGACGTAATCGCCAAGTTCGCCGGATGACTGCGCATGTTGGCTTCCCCACTTTGCGATTAATTCGTTACAGCATAGGTAAATATACCCTTGATAATTTAGATACGGGCCAGTTTAAAGTAGTGAACAACCCTGATGCATAAACCAAATGTCACTGTTGCGGCTATCGTGACTTACCAAGACAAATTTTTACTTGTTAAAGAACGTGATAAATACACCGGCCAAATTTGTTATAACCAACCTGCTGGTCATTTAGAGGCTAATGAAACCCTAGCTGAAGCTGCTCGTCGTGAACTTATTGAAGAAACGGGCATTAACCTTAATGCCAGCCACCTTGTTGGGATATATAATTTACATGCCGCTAATGGCGTTCACTATATGCGTTTTAGCTTTGCTTTTATTTGCCCAGAGCTATTTGTACCCTCCCCCCAAGATGATGACATCATCAGCGCAGATTGGTTTAGCATTGAACAAATTAAAAGCCTACCGCTTAGAAGCCCGCTTGTTTTAAAATGCATAGAAGATCATTTAGCTGGCAACGCCTACCCACTGAGTTTGATTTACCAATAACGGCTGTGATTTTGGCTGGTTTGGGCGTCTAAAAGCATGCTATAATGCCGGCCTTTCCATAGCAGTTAAAAAATGACAGCGAATATTATGAGCGAAAATAGTCACATTAAAGTCATCGTGGGTATGTCCGGCGGTGTGGATTCTTCTGTATCAGCATATTTATTAAAGCAACAAGGCTATCAAGTTGAAGGCCTGTTCATGAAAAACTGGGAAGAAGACGATAATGATGAATATTGCGCTGCGGCTGAAGACCTTAAAGACGCACAAGCTGTGTGCGACAAGCTTGATATTGAGCTTCACACTGTAAATTTTGCAGCCGAATACTGGGACAATGTATTTGAGTACTTTTTAGCAGAGTATAAAGCAGGCCGTACGCCAAACCCAGACATCATGTGTAATAAAGAAATCAAATTCAAAGCTTTCTTAGAATTTGCAGCAGAGGCTTTGGGTGCTGATTACATTGCCACAGGTCACTATGTACGCCGCGAAAAACGTGACGATAAATATGTCATGTGTCGTGGTCTTGATGACAACAAAGATCAAAGTTATTTCTTATACACGTTAAGCCATGAACATATTGCGCAAACACTGTTCCCTGTTGGCGATATTGCCAAACCTGAAGTTCGCCGCATAGCTGAAGAACAAGATTTAATTACGCACGATAAAAAAGACAGTACCGGTATTTGTTTTATCGGTGAGCGTAAGTTTAAAGACTTCTTACAAAAATTCTTACCAGCACAGCCAGGTAAAATTGAAGATACCGATGGCAATGAAGTGGGTGATCACGAAGGCTTGATGTACCACACCCTTGGTCAACGTAAAGGTCTATTAATTGGCGGCATGAAAGAAGGTTCGGGTGAACCTTGGTACGTGGTTGATAAAGACGTTGATCGTAACGTATTAGTGGTTGGTCAAGGTAAAGACCACCCTCGCCTATACAGCAATGGCTTAAATGCAAATCAACTTCACTGGGTCGACCGCGAAGGCCCTAAAGGCACCACACGCTGTACTGTTAAAACCCGTTATCGCCAAGAAGACATCAACTGTACTTTACTCGTTGGTGAAGATGGTATGGCACGCGTATTATTTGATGAGCCACAAAAAGCAGTTACACCAGGTCAATCAGCCGTATTTTACGCTGACGAGGTCTGTTTAGGTGGTGGTATCATTGATTCGGTGATCAAATAATGACAGAACACCAAGTCATGGCTTTAGCCGCCATGTGCCAAGTTGCCAAACAAGTACAAAAAGTTGCGCAATATGGCCAAGGCAGTGATCACGAATTAGAAAAATTACTAAACTGTATTGTTGAGACATCACCTAATAGCCCTGAAGATGTATATCAGGGTAAACATAATTTACGTGACGGTTACCGTGTTTTAATCGCCCAGCTTTCAGCTGGCTCTGACAAAGACGTTGAAATCGTAAAATATGTAGGTGGCTTAATGCAGTTAGAGCGCGCATTAAGTTCAAAACAAAACAGTTTAAATGAATTAGGTCGTCGCATTGATGATGTTAAGCGTCGCCTCGACCATTTTGCTATCACAGATGATACTGTGGTCGCAGCGCTTGCCGATATTTACTCATCGGTGCTAAGCCCCCTTGGGCATCGTATTCAAGTGTACGGCAAGCCAGAGTTATTAAAGCAGCAACTCACGCAAAACAAAATCCGCGCTTTACTTTTAGCCGGAATTCGTAGTGCCGTGTTATGGCGACAAATGGGCGGTAAACGCCGTCACTTTTTCTTTTCGAAGAGAAAAATTCTCGCTATTGCTAAACAGTATATTTAATTATCGTTCAAACTAAACAATTTAGGAGTCATTATGGAGCTTTCAGCGTTAACCGCTATCTCTCCGGTAGATGGTCGCTACGGCAGCAAGACCACGGAACTACGCAGCATTTTCAGCGAATTTGGTTTAATCAAATACCGTGTAACTGTTGAAGTTCGTTGGTTACAAGCTTTATCTGCAGCTAGCGCAATCAAAGAAGTACCGGCATTTAGCGACGAGGCTAATGCTTTACTTAATGCCATTGTTGATAACTTTAGTGAAGCTGATGCAGCACGCGTTAAAGAGATCGAGCGCACAACGAACCATGACGTAAAAGCGGTTGAATACCTACTTAAAGAAAAAGTAGCAGACAACGCAGAGCTTAACGCAGTAAACGAATTCATTCACTTTGCATGTACTTCAGAAGATATCAATAACCTGTCTCACGGTTTAATGCTGACAGAAGCGCGTGACAAAGTATTACTTCCATACTGTGACCAACTTCTAAATGCACTAAAAGAAAAAGCGGTTGAATACAAGTCAGTTGCAATGATGACTCGCACACATGGTCAGCCAGCTACTCCTTCTACAATGGGTAAAGAGTTTGCAAACGTCTACATGCGCTTAAAGCGTCAACGTGACCAAATTGCTAATGTAGAAATGTTAGGTAAAATCAACGGTGCTGTAGGTAACTACAACGCTCACCTTAGCGCGTACCCAGATTACGATTGGCACAGCCACGCTGAGCAATTCGTAACAAGCCTAGGTTTAACATTTAACCCGTTCACAACACAAATCGAGCCACACGATTACATTGCAGAGTTATTCGATGCAGTTGCACGTTTTAATACTGTATTACTTGATTTTGACCGTGACGTTTGGGGCTATATTGCACTTAACCACTTCAAACAAAAAACAATCGCAGGTGAGATTGGTTCATCAACCATGCCTCACAAAGTAAACCCGATTGATTTTGAAAACTCTGAAGGTAACTTAGGTATTGCTAACGCTATCTTTACTCATCTTGCGCAAAAACTACCGGTATCTCGCTGGCAGCGTGACTTAACTGACTCAACAGTGTTACGTAACCTAGGTGTGGGTATGGGCTACACACTTATCGCTTACCAAGCGACATTAAAAGGTGTGAGCAAGCTTGAAGTAAACGAAGCGCGTTTACTAGAAGAGCTAGATCAAAACTGGGAATTACTCGCAGAGCCTATCCAAACGGTAATGCGTAAATATGGTATCGAAAAGCCATATGAAAAACTTAAAGACCTTACTCGTGGTAAACGCGTAAACCAAGAAATCATGGCTGATTTCATCGATGGTCTTGAGTTACCTGAAGAAGCAAAAGTAGAAATGAAAAAATTAACACCGGCTAATTACATTGGTCGTGCTGTTGAGTTCATCGACAACTTAGCTTAAATTCAAATTAAGAGTTAAAAAAGCGAAAGGCCTTCCTTTCGCTTTTTTTATATCAATTCGCTTAGGTCATGTTATGTATCAATTAACCATCAATTCATTAACCCAAGAGCAATTTTTAGCTGAGTATTGGCAAAAAAAACCATTACTTATTAAGCAAGGCTTCAAAGATTTTGCTGATCCTATAGAGCCCGAAGAATTGGCCGGTCTAGCCATGGAAGAAAGCATTGAATCACGTATTGTGACCAATCACTCAGATGATTGGCAAGCATATCATGGCCCATTCGAAGACTTTAGCTTGCTAACTGAAAAGCACTCAACATTACTCGTGCAAGCAGTTGACCACTGGCATAACGATGCTGCGCAGCTACTGGAACCATTTCGCTTTATTCCAAATTGGCGTATCGATGACTTGATGATCAGCTACTCAACCCCAGGTGGTGGTGTAGGCCCACATTTAGATCAATACGATGTGTTTATTATACAGGGTGAAGGTAAACGCCACTGGCGAGTTGGTATGCCTGATGCGAATTTAAAACAATTTGCGCAAAATAAAAGTCTGTTGCAAGTTGAGCAATTTCCTGCGGTTATCGATTGCGTGTTAGAGCCCGGTGATATTCTGTATATCCCGCCGGGTTGCCCACATGAAGGCTATGCAGTTGATAATGCACTTAATTACTCTGTTGGTTTTAGAGCACCTAATCAGCGTGATTTATTATCACAATTTGCTGATCACTTGATTGACACTGAACTTGGCAATCAACGATACGGTGATGCAGAGCTTAAATTACGCTCATCAAAAGGTGAACTTGACCAAACTGAAGCTGAAAAAGTAAAGCAATTAATGATTGCTGCGATTAATGATGACGCAGTATTTAAGACCTGGCTTGGCAACAGTATGAGCCAGCCAAAGCATGAAATGGATTTAGCACCATTAGAGGAGCCTTATACATTAGATGATGTACTTACGCTTCTAAGTGATGACGACGTTATTTTTGAGCGTTTAGGCGGCACTCGTGCAATTTACCAAATAATTGATGAACAAGTTCTATTAAGCATCAATGGTGTTAACTATATGCATGATATAGAAGAACTTGAACTTATCAAAAAGCTTACCGATCACACTTGCCTGACAGCTACTGACATAAATAGTTCAAAAAATAATCACATTTTCTTGAAAACCTTTACTACACTTTTAAATGAGGGTATTTGGTTTTGTTAGGAGCGTGTGTTTATGGGCTATCATATCGATGAAGTTGAATGGAGTATCGACAAGGAACTCTTACAACAAATCAGGGAACGTGTGTTTGTATATGAATTACACATTCCGAAACACATAGAGTTTGATCATCTTGATCAAACAGCACACCACGTATTGGTTACAAAAGATGGTAAATGCCCTGTTGCTACAGGGCGTTTATGTAACGATGGTCTCATAGGCCGTATTGCTGTCTTGCCTGAGCATCGTAATCGTTCTGTCTATAAATCACTATTAACTTACTTAGTTAAAATGGCTGAAAAACAAGGGTGCGACTGTGTCAGTATCAATTGCATTTTGAACGAAGTAGACAGGTTTAAACAAAATGGTTTTGCTGCAGATGGCTTAGTGTTCATGGAAGCTGGTATTCCAAGACAGCGAATGCTTTGCCCTATCAAACAATTTGATACGCGGCCATTCACCTTGGTGCATTAACGATACAAAATAAAAAGCTGAATAATTATATTCAGCTTTTTACAGTAAACTCAGTTTATGCTGGCTCATTTTGCCACATATCATCTTTTTCAAATAATTCATACAAACCGTGTGCACGATTTATCAACAGGTTTGCAAAATCAACTTTTGTTTTATCAACTGCGCCTGATTGCATAAGTTGGTCTGCTTTAAGCTGCCATTGCATCGAAAAAAAGCGTAAAGCTTCACGTGCATCTTTCGCTGCGCTCGCTTCGGCGTGATCCGTTGGTAAACGACCCGTCACCACCCAGTAGCTTTTACCATTTTGAGCTTTGAATTTCCAAACAGCAACTAGTGGCGCAATAAAGCGGCTTTCTTTTTCAATGACTGTTTGCGGGATCACACCTTTTTCAGCTAAATGCTTTTGCGCGTTCTGGAAACATTCTCGTTGCCACATAATACTTTGCTTGTGTGCTTGTGCTTGCTCTTCTTCTGTCAGTGGCTTAGCTTGTTTTTGTTCCATATTGGTTACTCTTTTACTACATTTAGGACACTTTAAGGCTTAATATACTGGGGTGCAAGTGTTTGCGAGCATTTAAGCTTGATTCACACTTTTAGTTACCTAACACCTTTGCAGGGTCAATTCTCGTTGCCTGCCATGCTGGATAAAGTGTTGCTAGTATAGCCAAAATAAAAGTAACAAAAACTGTAACAACAATATCTTGCCAAACTAACTTACTCGGTAGAAACTCAACAAAATAAACACCTTGTAACGGGTTATCATCTGCTAGGTTGCTTAACCAAGTAAACAGCTCACTTATATTAAGGGCCACCATAACACCAATAACAGTACCTAACAGCACTCCAATTAAGGCTTGAGTAAAGCCTTGCATAACAAAAGTGGCCAAAATTGTACTATCTTGTGCCCCCATGGTTTTTAAGATAGCAATGTTTGCCTGTTTTTCGCGTACTTCCATCACCAAGGATGAAACAATATTAAAGCTGGCAACAGCAATAATTAAAAACACCACGATATAAACAATCGTGCGAACCATTTGAATATCCTGATACAAACTGCCTTGTGTTCTAAACCAACTAGACACATACACATAGTCGGGGATAACTTGCCCGACCCGCATCGCCGTTTGATGTGCTGCAAAAACATCATCCACTTTTAACCTAAGCCCTGTTACTTGGTTTTTAGTAAAACCCAGCACAGCTTGTGCTTTATCTAATCTTATATAAGCAGCTGTTTCATCAATAGGCCCGCCCATGTTAACAATACCCACAAGCTTTAAACTCACCCGCTTTGGTGAGAGTAACTTACTCGTTTGTTGATTTATTTGTGGGATCAATAACGTAACGGGGTCGCCAATTTCTAGACCAAGCTTATTGACGATTTGTTGACCTAAGATGACATCTTCTTGCTGTAGTTGGCTTACTAAACGGCCATGAGTAAACTGATTAAGCGCAGAAACTTGGTTCTCTAAATCGGCTTCAACGCCGCGTACCTCAACCGCTTTCAGTTCATTTTTAAACTGTGCCATACCACTTACACTAATAAAAGGCGCTGCGCCAGCAACGCCATTTTGTTCATGAAGTAATTTGACTTTATTTTGCCAATCATTGATCGGTTTATTAGGAGCGACATATTCAACTTGTGGCACAACAGACAACAATCTGTGCACTAATTGCTGCTCAAAGCCATTAATAACCGATAGCGCAACAATAAGCACAGCAACCCCTAATAGAATACCTATAGTCGAAGCCTTTGCTATAAAACTTACAAAACCATTTTGGCCATCCTTTCGACCACTGTGTGCGCGAAAACGTTTTGAAATAAAGGCACTAAGCAACATCATGAGACTCTTTAATTGCAAGCTTACCATCATCTAAATAAGCAATTTTTCCGAGTTTATCTGCAAGCTCTAAATCATGAGTTACCACGACAAAGCTTGTTTTGAGACTGCTATTTAACTCTTTAATTAAGTCGTAAATCTTAATTGCATTTTGTTTGTCTAAGTTACCCGTTGGTTCATCAGCAAGTACCAAAGCAGGCTCAGTAACTAAGGCTCTTGCAATGGCAACACGTTGACGCTCACCGCCTGATAACGCTGAAGGTTTATGTTCACTGCGGTGAGAAAGGCCTACTTTATCAAGCATAATTAATGCTTTTTTGTTCGCTTCAACTGCACTTAAGCCTTTTATAAGCAATGGCATAGCAACATTTTCAATCGCAGTGAATTCCATTAGCAAATGATGGAATTGGTAAATAAAGCCAAGATTTTCGTTGCGAAAGTTAGCTTGTTGTTTACGGTTTAGCTTTCCAACTTGCTTTCCTTTGATTTCGACTGTGCCGTTTGTTGCATTATCGAGGGTTCCTAAAATGTGCAATAAAGTACTTTTACCAGAGCCAGAGCTGCCAACAATGGCCAACATTTCACCCTGTTTAAGCTCCAGCTCAACCCCTTTTAATACCTCGACTTGGTTATCGCCATCTTGATAAACTTTGTTCAGCTGCTGACAATTGATGACTAAATCACTCATAACGTAATACCTCTGCTGGATTCACTTTTGCAGCTTTTCGGGCAGGATACAAAGTGGCTAAAAAGCTCATCGCAATACTCCCTGCGGCAATTAGGCTCAAACTCATAACATCAAATTTAACGGGTAAGCTTACACCGGCTAATAAATTGATGCCTAACATATTCAATAACTCATTGATATTGCTACTTAACAACACCCCAAGTAAAGCACCGATACTGGTACCGATAAAACCGTTATACAAGCCTTGTATCATAAATACATGTTGTACTTGCTTGGGCGTTAAACCGAGTGTTTGTAAAATTGCGACTTCACTTTGCTTTTCGCTCACCATCATGGTCAACGCTGAGACAATATTAAATACGGCAACTAAAACAATCAGTCCCAATAGCATTGACATGATTCTTTTTTCCATTGCAACAGCGGCAAAAAGGGTTCCTTGTGTGTCTCGCCAATCTGAATACTTAAACCCAGCTAACATCTGACCGTGTGATTGTAAAACATCCTCAACAGCAAAAGGCTCATACAAGGATACACTTAAATTAGGTGCTGCTGATGATGCTATTTTTAAAACTCGTTGTAATGAGTAACCACTGGTGAAGGCTAAAGAGGTATCTATTTCAGATTGCGTTTCGTATAAAGCTGCGACCGTAAATAAGCGTTGACTTGGCACCCTGCCCAAGGGGGTATACGCGCTTGCATTTGGCATAATAACTCGTACTTTATCACCAATGGAGATACCCAGCTTGCGACTTAAATAACGACTTATAGCAATATGGTACTGTTTATCCATAACCAATGACCAATCACCCACGACAATTTTATCTTTAATCTGATAAAGTGAGTTTCCATCATCATAAAGCCCTTGTAACAACACACCATGTAAGTCTTTATTTGTTTGTAAAATGGCTTCACCATGACGGTATAGGTTGACTTGTTTTACATCTTGAGAGTTTGTTAGCTGAGTTTTAAGGGTCGCCATTGCCTCTTTTGAATGCGAATCCCCTTCGACTTCAATATGAGGAATTAGCCCTAGCATATTGGTTTTTAGATTATTCTCGAAACCATTCATTACCGAGCTAACGGTAAAAAGAGCCATCAGGCCAATAGCGATGCCTGCAATAGAAAAAAATGAAATAAATGAGATAAAGGCATTACCCTTTGAAGAGCGACTATATCTCAGCCCTATAAAAAGGCTAACAGGTTGAAACATAATAATTTATGGGTAATCCAAGGGCTAAATATGCGCTCATGTTAGCATATATTTAGCCATGATGGGATGCGAGAAATTGTAAAAAATAATTATAAATCCGATACTTGAACACTCTCAACAAGATGATCAAGTAATGCTTTTACATTCGTTGCAATAAATTGTCTTGGTGGATACACTCCCCATACACCTTCAGGTGCAGGCGCAACATTCGATAACACAGCAACTAGGTTCCCCGTATTTAAGTGCTCATTTACATAATAGTCTGGCAGTTGCACAATACCTAACCCTTTAATTGCAGCATCGACCAATGCCCAACCACTGTTACATTGTAAGCGCCCTGCTACTTTTATGTGTTTATCTTGGTTTTGTTCTTTTACCCGCCAATAGCTGTTATTACCAATTAAACAATGATGATGATGTAACTCACTCACACTGTGTGGTTGCCCATAGTTGTTTATATATTCAGGGCTACAGCAAATAACTAGCCTGCGCTGATTAATGCGCCTTGCTTTTAGTGATGAATCTTTTAAATGACCAAGCCGAATAGCGAGATCATACCCCTCTTCGAGTAGATTCACTTGCTCATTACTTAAATGGCTGATAACTTCAATATCAGGGTGCTTTTGCATAAACGAATGCACCGCAGGCATAATATAGCTTTCTCCATACATTACAGGAGCAGTGAGCTTTATAGTGCCTTTAGGTGTCAATTGCTGCTCAGCAAGCAGTGCCGTCGCATCATCCATTGCATGCTGAAGTTGTTTTGTTTGGTGAGCAAATATTTCACCTTCTTTGGTTAACACAACTTTGCGGGTCGTTCTCGTCAACAGCTGTGTATTTAAACGCTCCTCTAATTGACTTACATACCGACTCACGTGTGCTACCGACATACCGAGCATTTTACTTGCCCTAGTAAAACTACCCGTTTCTGCTACCGCTAAAAACTCATCGATTCCATGCCAACGATTCATTATTACCATATTGTAAAAGTGTTTTAATAAAACTGAGATTATCATTCATTGAGAAATAAATAAAATAGACTAGGTTTATTACTTACTTCCAACAACTATAAGGGAACGTTATGACTGATTTTATTAAATCAAAAGCGGCTATCGCTTGGGGTCCAAATCAACCACTATCAATCGAAGAAGTGGATGTAATGATGCCAAAAAAAGGCGAAGTGCTTGTAAAGATTGTTGCTACTGGTGTTTGCCATACAGATGCATTTACTTTATCTGGTGAAGACCCTGAAGGTATTTTCCCAGCAATCCTTGGCCATGAAGGTGGCGGTATTGTTGAAGCTGTGGGTGAAGGTGTGACACATGTAGAAGTAGGCGATCACGTAATTCCTCTTTACACTGCCGAGTGTGGTGAATGTAAGATGTGTAAATCAGGTAAAACCAACCTATGCTCTGCAGTGCGTGAAACACAAGGTAAAGGTTTAATGCCAGACGGCACCACTCGTTTCTATAAAGATGGTCAACCGATTTATCATTATATGGGTTGTTCTACCTTCTCTGAGTACACAGTATTACCTGAGATTTCACTTGCTAAAGTAAGCAAAGAAGCGCCACTTGAAGAGATTTGTTTACTTGGCTGTGGTGTTACCACAGGCATGGGTGCTGTCACGAAAACAGCTAAAGTACAAAAAGGCGACACTGTGGCTATTTTTGGCCTAGGTGGTATTGGTTTATCAGCGATTATTGGTGCGAAAATGGCTGGCGCAAGCCGTATTATTGGTATCGATATCAATACTAGCAAATTTGATTTGGCAACAAAACTGGGGGCAACAGACCTAGTAAACCCGAAAGATTTCGACAAACCAATTCAAGAAGTCATTGTTGAAATGACTGACGGTGGTGTTGATTTCTCATTTGAGTGTATTGGTAACGTTGATGTTATGCGTTCTGCACTTGAATGTTGTCACAAAGGCTGGGGCGAATCAGTCATCATTGGTGTAGCTGGTGCTGGCCAAGAAATCTCAACGCGTCCATTCCAACTTGTAACAGGCCGTGTATGGCGTGGTAGCGCATTTGGGGGCGTTAAAGGCCGTTCTGAGTTACCTGAAATTGTTGAGCGTTATATGAATGGTGAGTTTGCGTTAAACGACTTCATCACTCACACCATGAAACTTGAAGATATCAATGAAGCCTTTGACTTAATGCACGAAGGTAAGAGCATCCGCTCAGTCATTCATTATTAATCTATAAACCTGACGCTTGGTTAACCTCAAGCGTCTTCGTTTCAAGGATGTGGTTATGCTAGAAAACATAAGCTCAACAAAAGTCAGCGGTGGCTGGCATAAACAATACACACACCAAGCAAGCAGTACCCATTGTGCTATGCGTTTTGCAATATTTTTACCGCCTGGTGCCAGTGAAACTAACAAAGTACCCGTCATGTATTGGTTATCAGGTTTAACCTGTACTGATGAAAACTTTATGCAAAAAGCAGGTGCCTTCAAAAAAGCGGCTGAGCTAGGTATTGCAATCGTTGCACCAGATACGAGCCCTCGTGGTGATAATGTGCCTGATGATGAAAACTACGACTTTGGCCAAGGCGCAGGTTTTTATGTGAACGCTACAGAGGCCCCTTATAACGTGCATTACAATATGTACGATTATGTTGTTTCTGAGTTACCAGCACTTATTGAGGCGCACTTCCCCGTCAGTGATAAAAAAGCCATTGCAGGTCACTCAATGGGTGGTCACGGCGCATTGATGATTGCCCTTAGAAACCCTGAGCAATATGTGAGTGCCAGTGCCTTTAGCCCTATTGTAAACCCTATTAACTGCCTATGGGGTGAAAAGGCGTTTACTAACTATTTAGGTAGTAACAAAAGCAGTTGGCTTAAATACGATACCTGTGAACTAATGAAGCAGGCAGAAGCTGATAATTACCTGCCAATACGCGTTGATCAAGGCGAAGCTGATAACTTTTTAACAGAGCAGCTTAAAACAGAAAACTTATTTGCAGTAGTAAATGAAAAAGATTACCCCGCTGAGATAAATATGCACGCAGGCTATGATCACAGTTACTTTTTTATTAGTAGCTTTATCGATGAGCACTTAGTGTTCCATAAGCAATATCTTTAATTGCTCTTTGGTGAGTGTGGGGATTCAATTTCCCCACACTCATAATGATGCTTTAAGTATATTGCTCTGCTTATATTTTACTGTAAAAAATGTTCGTATTATGCACACAAGTCACGAACAAACTCTTTTAAAAACCCTGCTAATTGCAAAATAAATACAGCTAAAAATGGCAAAGCCCCTAAAATCGCTATACTTCGATTTAAAGGCTCATCTTGTTGTAAAAGCAATGCAAAACTGCACATAAATAACGCCAAACACCATGCATATAGTGTGCTCTCATTTTTAAACTGATTTTGAACAAGCTGCCTAATCACTAAAATAGCGGAGTCCGCCGAGGTCGCAACAAACACCAAAAGCAATAACAAGCTACTCCATATCAAAACGCCTCCTTGCCAGCCTAACTGATTAAAAAATACAAACAGCCCTTGAGTGTAGTCATACTTAATCGCTGATAAAATGCCGGCTTGGTTTAGTTTGTCCCACTCAATTGCAGCACCAGAGAATACAGAAAACCATATAATCGTGACACATGTAGGAATACCGACAACCGCCAAAATAAATTGCCATACCTTTCTACCTTGACTAATGTTGGCAAGAAATACGCCTACAAATGGCCCCCAAGCTAACCACCAAAAATAATAGTTATATGTCCAGTGCGTTGCCCAAGTGGATGTGTTTAATTGACTATCAAACTGCCATGTTCCTGTAGCTAGTAATTGTAAATAATAACCAGTTCCATCTAGTGCAATCTTCACAATAGGTGCGACAGGCACGATAAATAACAGCCAAATCAATAATGAAAATGCTAAAAGGACATTAAAGATACTTAACGATTGCACCCCTCTTCTGAGGCCTAGCCTCGCTGATAAAGTATAAATAACAAATAATACACTTACGATTACTGTGCCTATCAATAAAGGTGATGTAATACCCAGTTCAACCTCAACGCCCTTACTAATAAGTAACGTTGAGTTTGCTATTGTTCCAACAACGCCGAAGAACACAGCAAAAACAGCAATTAGTTTAATCGCAAAGGCCATTGCTCGTTTTTTATGCAGGCTAAGTTTATTTCCGAACGCACTCATAACAGGTGCACATATATCGCCAGAGTTACCACTGTATTGCGTCAACCCACCTAGCACTAAGCCAAAAACGGCATACAAGGCCCAAGCATGAGCTCCCCAATTAACAAGGGTTAATGCAAGGCTACTTGCTAACCTGTCAGGGTATAGACTTTGCTTTAAAGGAGGGTTCATAAAATGCATTGCAGGCTCTGCAACTCCCCAAAAGATCAGCCCTGACCCCATTCCGGCTGCGAATAACATGGCAAACCAGCCAAAGTTGGAATATTCAATTTTTGCATGCTCACCGCCTATTTTTCGGCCCCCCAAGGGGCTAAATGAAAGAATGATAACGGCAAATAATAACAAGTTCACGAACAGGAAAAAGCCACTTCCTAGAACGCAGAGGACGTGTTGAACCATAGGCTGTATATGTAACGTCATCAGCTCAGGCTGTGCCGCAGCAATGAGTGCGATAAAAATACAAATAGTCAGTGCTGTTTTTTCTAGCATGGTGATTGAATGTTTCAAATTATAGCCTACATATTAAACACTTTTAAAAAGTGCATGACGGTGTGCAAATAAACTCAGTCTGAAAATTTGACACGTTACTGGGTAAAATTCGCAAAATTATAGCAATTAAGATCCGCTAAAACTCGGCTAGATGTCCTAATTACCTTATTTTTCTATAAATATTGACTAGGTATTAAACTTGCTATGTAAACAGAGTGTATATTTAAGGAATTGATAAATGGACTTTAATTTAGACTGGCAAGAAGTCATTGATAATTTAATTCACCTAGGTATTGCCTATTTACTTGCCTTACCTATGGCCTTTGATCGAGAAAAGACCAGTAACGGAGCTGGCTTAAGAACTTTTCCACTGGTTGCAGTGGCATCCTGTGGCTATGCATTAGTTGGCATGTCAGTTTTAACAAGCTCAGAGGCTGAATCAAAAGTACTTGAAGGAATTATCACCGGTATAGGCTTTATTGGTGGTGGCGCAATTCTAAAGAATAAAAATTCAACCTATGGTACGGCTACTGCAGCCAGTATTTGGAACATGGGTTTAATTGGCATTGCCGTTGCGTTTAGCCGCTATGAAATAGCTTTTTTAATGGCGTTGATCAATTTTGTAACCTTACGATATGTTAAACGCTTTAAATAAGAAAAAAGGCGCTATAGAAGCGCCTTGCTGTCAAGAATGTGCTTAAACATGTCTTGATCTTAAAACATATCCTGATACGGGTTCGATTTTGATAACGCAATTGATTTATCAAAACCTGGGATTGTCATTGAGTCAGCACTCATTACAATCTCGTTTTCATCAATCAAACCATCACCAAAACGGTAAATTAGCTCATAATGACCTAAATCAGCTTGTTGTTGATAGTCAGCTTGTGCTTGTGCAACCTGAGTATGACGGTCTTGATATTGTGCCATGGCCGCATCACCATGACGCTTTGCTAACATTTTTAATGTAACCGCAGGTGAAAGCACTGTCGCTGTCGCATTATTACCACCAAACCCTTTTGAGTTAATAAAGGCGACATCCATTGCACCACACTGGTAATGCTCAGTGCGGATATCTAAATGATCGCTATACACATCATCAGCGACTTTATCAATTGTCGTGATACCTGGCATAATATTGTGACTAAACACGCCCAATGCCATAGCCAACTGGTCACCACTAGCAGGAGCAATCGTATGGCCAACATAGGCTTTAGGCGCAGCAACCTTCCAGTTATCTATTGCGAAAGTCTCTGCGACCTTATGATAGATAAGTGATTCTGTAACTCGGTTTTGTGGCGTACTTGAGCCATGCGCCAAAATAAAGCTACGTTTTTGCACCGCTTCTTGGCCAACAATACTACTAGCCAGCGCGACGGATTTAGCCATCGTAATATAATTACCAGGACCTGGTGCGGTGATTGATTTTTTAATACCATCTGCATTAACAAATACATCAGCAACGGAACCTTGAATGTCTGCACCGAGTTCTAAAGCAAGGGCATCATCCATCAAAATAACAACCTGTGCTCCCTCACCAATTGTGAAGCCACAGTTCTCGCCAAATGGACGGCTTGTACGGCGGTGATCAACCACCTCTGTGTTATCTAAACGCTTGAGTCCTTCTTCATTAGCAAGCGCACTCATATTGCCAAAACCTTCAACAATTTCAGGTGTAATTGCACACTCAACCGATGCCACAATCGCGACACGAGTACGACCCGCTTGAATATCATTTACCGCAGCACGTAGGTTATATAAAAATGTCGCACACGCACCTGATGTGGTAAACGTTGTACCGACATTACCCGTCACATACGCGTTAATGAAGTCAGTCGACATAGTATTTAAGCCAAGTGCTAATTGCTTAGTACTTACACGGTCGCCCTGCTGACGTGAGCGGATTAAACCACCTAACCCTTCGTCATCTACTTGTCCAACAACAGAGGCTGAATAAGTGCCAATTTGATCAGGTTCAACGCTATTCATAACATGCCGCCAATCAAGCCCTGTTGAGCGAATTGCATCTGTTGCGGCAAAAATAGTTGCTTGAAGGCCTCTAGGTTGATAACGACTGTTGTACATATTTGCAGGTTCAAAACCTGTTGGTAACTGACCAGCTGCTTTAATAGGATTATCACGAGTGCTGTCATGTTTAACTGCAATATCAGCACTAATTGTTACTTTTACCTTTTTGTCGCTAAGGTCTTCAACTAACCAACTTTCAGGTACTGGCGTTGGTAAATCACGACGACGCGTTTCAAATACAATCTGTTGCTCATCTGATGCGGTTAGCGTCATTTTTTGTTGCCAAGGTGTGGCGTCAACGTCAAAATGATTTTTTTCAATTTTACGAATAAGCGTACCAGCTAAAACCAGCTCACCAAATCGAGCTTCAATATCAGCTTCATTAACAGTGTTTCCATCTGCATCTTTTAAAACACCGTCAGTCAGCGTGACTAAATTCATGAGTGTCGCTAAACCTAAAAATGTTTCTTGGCGGGCTTTAGCGTCCAAGCTGTCTAACACGATACGACGATAACCTTGATGAAAAGAAGTGCGGCCAGCGGCATTAATACCACCCATACCAACAATAACGGGTAATGCTGTCATAATTAACCTTGAGAAAACGTGTTACGAGAATTAAGTCAAGTTTAAATGGATTAACCCGCACAGTTTATGCTTAAATAGCCAAATAACCTGCATAATGAGCCAAAATCAACTGGTCGGAGCAATTTGAGTGACGAGTCTTCAACAAGCAAAAGCGATAGAAATTAGTATATTGGTTTATCCTCACTTGCTAATAACCAGTTTAACTCTGCCTATCGAAATGCTCAGAGCGGGCGAAGCTTTTGCTAAAAGCCATTCGCAATCAGAAGAATTTAGGCCGTTAAACATTAACTTGGTAGCAAGTAACTTAAATGCCATCCCCAATCGTACAGGCCTTGCTATTGTGCCTGACTGCGAAGCTGTCACAGCCCCCACCAGTGACTTGATTATTGTGCCTGGTATTTGGCGTAACCCGCGTCCAGTAGTGAGCAAACAACAGAGATTAATACACTGGCTTAGTGATTCTTGGCAGCAAGGAAGCCATATTGTTGGTGTGGGGACCGGCAACTGCTTAGTTGCTGAGGCTGGGTTATTGGACGGTCACCCTGCGACGACTCATTGGCATTATGCAGAGCAATTTAAGCGGGATTACCCAAATGTGCAGCTTAAACCTGACTTTTTCATCACACAATCTGAGCGCATGTATACAGTTGCTAGTTTAAATGCCCTTGCAGACGTGATAGTTCATATTATCAGCCAATATTATGGCCGAGAAGCGGCACAACATGTTGAGCGCAACTTTTCCCATGAAATTCGTAAGCCCTATGAAGATCAACGTTATCTAGAAGGCGCAGTTGATAAACACCCTGATGAACTTATCGCGCAGATCCAGTTTTGGCTAAAAAACAATTTAACCTCTGAGCTAACTCTGCATGAAGTTGCGGCACAATTTAGCTTAAGTTATCGCACCTTCACTCGGCGATTTCGCCAAGCCACCAGCCAAACGCCCGTTGAGTATTGGCAGCAGCTACGCGTACAAGCAGCTAAAGAATTACTTGCTTCATCAAACTTATCGATTCAAGAAGTGGCACTGGAAGTTGGCTATAATGACCAAGGTCATTTAACCCGAGTTTTTAAAAAAGTGTTATCACAAACGCCCAGTGAGTACCGTACTGTGGTGAGACGAAAACTCTTTGGCTAAAGTGCCTGTGTTAATTAATTGAAAAATTAACACCAATACTGCCTTTTTAAGTTGCTGATTTAGAAATTATTACTAAGCTTTTAAATAGTTGTATCTCACTATTTTGAGCCAATAAATGTATCAACCTGATTATGATGAGTTAGTGCAGAGTTGGAATAAAACGCTTGAAGTTTTAGCCCTGTTTGCCAATGTTCCTGTTGCGTTAGTAATGAAAGTCGAAAACAACATTATTAGCGTATTTTCGAAAAATGACTATCAAGATAATCCCTATAAGATTGGTGACAGCGAAGAATTAGAAGATTCAGGCCTTTATTGCGAACATGTTATAAAGACCCAAACACTGCTTAATATTCCAAATGCACTGATTGATGATGACTGGAAGGAAAATCCTGACATAAAACTTAATATGATTTCATATTTAGGCTTGCCAATTAGTGCTGGAGATACGACTCCATTTGGCACTATTTGTATTCTCGATAGCAAACCACACGAATATAACGAGCCTGTGATCAAGCTTCTTGAAACAATAAAGCAAAGTTTTGAAACACAGCTCAAGTTGCTGTATCAGCAAAAACAAGCGTTTGCACAACAGCAATTTGCAGAACTTGCTACCTTAATTAGAGGGATTGCTCATGAAGTTAATACCCCACTTGGTAATTGCATCACTGCAGTAGACGTAACAGAGCTGGCTGTAAAAGAGACTCAAACCAAACTGCTGCATAAAAGATTAAGTGAACTCGCATTACAAAACACATTAAGCACAATAATAAACACCAGTGAATTGTTAAATCGAAACTTATCAACGTGTGCGTACAAAATCCGCATTTTGCAGGACTTGCTTTACCCTAATCCACAATCAAACAAAGCGATTATGTCCTTAGCTGAACTTGCTGAATCACTCACTGAGCATTTAGAAGAAAAAATAAAGCATCAGAATATTAAACTTACAGTGAAATATCAGGATCCACATAGCGAATGTGAAGTAGCGACTGATTTACTTAAACAAATACTGTTTATATTGCTGCAAAACTCCATTGAACATGCATTTAGCACAATCGATAACCCAGCAATTGAGATTGATATTTTTGATTTTGATGAAGTATTAAAAATTCACTATATAGATAACGGCATCGGCATTAACAGCAGCGAAAAACACTCCATTTTTACCCCGTTTTATAAAGGCAAAAATAATCAATCGGGTATGGGACTTGGTCTGAGTATCGCGAAAAAAATAGTGAGCCAACAATTGCAAGGTGATATTTGTGTACAAGAAAGTGATGTAGGTGCACATTTTGTAATTAGCTTGCCAAAATAACTTAATTAGATGCAATCTCTTTGCTAAATAAAGTTTTACTAATGTGCGGGTTACCCTTCTGTTCATAACCCGCAATGATATAGCCGTTTTTTATCAGCATACTCAGCATTGCAGGAAAACGGTTCATTAATTTCACATTAATAGCATCATAATCATGTTCTTTACCTCACGCTTCTTGCGCTTTCAATAATGCCTGTGCAATCCCCTTCCCTAGCAATTTTGGCACCACTGCACCAAGCCAGCTATAGAAATTTTATTCTCTAATCTGTAACCAAGCTTATAGGCCTCAGGCTTATTATTTGTAGGCACCTAACTAAGGTGTTCACAATTAACTAACTGTGCTTGTAATTTATCGAAGCTATTCCGGCTATCAAACTCAGGAATTTGGTAATCAACCAGCAATAAACCTTGTAAACTTTATTGCGTAACAAGGTGCCATTAATTTTATTTCCCATTTAGTGTTGTTTTATGGCTAACTTTTGATCATTTTTCTTTACGATAATACAACTTTGAATAGCGTTTTACCTGTGCGTGCACTCCACGCCCTAAGCTTTTAAACTTGGCTTCAAGCACATCAACACCATATAAAATAACAACGACTAACACTGAGAGCTTTATCGCGGCGAGTAAGTTATCAGTGGCAATCACAACGCCAATAGATGCCAGTACCCAAATGGTCGCCGCAGACGTAACACCAACCACTGCGCCATCTTTCGCTAACATAACACCGGCACCTAGAAAGCCAATGCCGGTAATTATTTGCCCAACCACACGGGAATGATCAATCACATCACCATGTAACATAAAAGCCGTTGCTAAAAACAAATAAGTCCCTAATACAATTAATGCGGAGGTTCGAATACCCACCGGCTTACCGCGTAATTGACGCTCCATACCAATAATTGCGCCGCAAAATGCGGCACTACCAATTGCTGACCAAGAATAAGGGGCAATATCAAATAAACTACTCAGTGTCACTGTATTTCCAAATCAAATTAACAATTCAAATTATAAATAAAAGGCCATCGCAGTGCTGAGTCTTGATGAACCAAAGCTGGCCATTTTAGTAAAATCAGCTTTCGCTATCGGTACATGCTGACAATCAATTGCCAATTGCTTTTCATTTTCACAAAACGGGTCGTGCACATATAAACAATGCTCATCAATATGGGTTACACACACCCAATGCGGTGACTTTTTACCATCAAATCGATAGGTGCTGATCAATAACACCACCGCTTTACCCTCAGCAAGCCAATCTTCAATAGATGCCAAGGTTAACTCTTGATACCGCACCGGCAGTTTTGCAGCTATTGCTTCAGCCACGAACTGATTGTGTACTGTATGCAAAATTGCTTTCTTCTTTTCGCTTCTTACGCCATCGATAAACAACGAATCTCGAGTATTTAAAACAACATCAGCTTTAAAACCACGTTTCATTGCCGCTAGTGCCAGACCTAATGGATGGCAGCCACCATGCCCTGATGTCATAAAAATAGTGGTCGCTTCCCGCCAAATATCCAGCTCTTTTAGTTGGCTCATAGGTGTGTCGTTTAATGACGACATCGCCATTAATAATGCCGCGGGGCCACAGGTAAACTCGGTTGTTTGCTGGTACCAAGGTGTGTGCTTATCGGCATTAAATTCGGTATTACGACGAATATTTTTTTGCATTCGATGTGCATCACTATGGTCGTCATAATAGTCACTGTAATGACCAAACACCTGGTAACCTTGCTTCTCATACAAGCGAATTGCCGATTGGTTATTCACCGCAACTTCTAATCGCATGTATAAACGGCCGCGTTTCGCCGTTTCATTTTCAAGCGCAAGCAGTAGCTTTGAAGCAATACCTTTGCCTTGCAGAGATTGCAAAACTGCCAGTGAATATAGCCGAGCAAGGCGTGTACCTTTGTGACACCACACTAAACCATAACCCACTAGTTGATTATCTACCTCAGCCACCATCAGTAAGCCGTGCGCTGCGCTGATCCAACGCTTTAAACTACGGCTACTTAACCTATCTTGGCTAAAGCTTTGCTCTTCAATGGCAACAAGGGCCGCCAAATCCGTGGCCTGTGCAAAACGGATTTGACAAACAGATGCATTCATTAACCACGGCCTCGCGCTTCAAGGCGTTGTTTGAACTCATCCATAATGATCATATAAAGCTCATCACCTAAATAGGCATCTTCGACTTTATGATCAATACTAGGGTTGTCATTCACTTCTAACACGTATGCCTTGCCTTGGTGTTCTTTAACATCAACACCATACAAACCTTTACCCACCGTCTTACAGGCTTTTAACGCGGCATCAAGTACCACTTTTGGTAGTTCAAATGTTGGCAAGGTTTCAAAGCCACCTGAGAAGAAACGTTTTGCATCATGGTTGTAAATTTGCCAGTGATTACGCGCCATTAAATAACGACACGCGTAAATTGCACGGCCATTCAACACCCCTACTCGCCAATCGTATTCGGTGTACATGTACTCTTGTGCAAGCACAAGCGCACTGAACTCAAACAGCTCAGTTAACTTAGCAACTAATTCATCTCGGTTAGCGACTTTAAATACGCCTTTCGAAAAAGACCCTTCTGGCATTTTTAATACCAGTGGGTAGCTGAAGTTTGCTTCTAAACTTTCAATTGTCTCTTCACTTGTATCAGCCACAACGTGAGTTTTTAAACTCGGCACTTTTTGATAATTAAAGGCATCGTGCAAATACACTTTATTACAACAGCGCAGTATTGATTCTGCATCATCAATTACCACTAAGCCTAAACTTTGTGCTTTACTTGCTAAGCGATAGGTTGGATGGTCGATAGCCGTTGTTTGGCGAATAAATAACGCATCAAACTGTCCGATGCTGGTAATTTCATCAAATGTCAGTGCTTGGGCATAAATACCATGTTTAGCAGCTGCTTTAATAAATTTAGCAATAGCATCTTTATCACTTGGCGGCACTTTTTCTTGGTGATCAACCAAAATAGCCATATCCCAACGATAACGACGTTTTTTATCGTTTATACGCCACACGGATTCTGTAAAGCTACTGAGTTGTTCCACAAACTCTGTAAAGGCGGTGTCGTTTAATGAGGCAATCGTACCTTGCTTTACAACCCCTTGCTCATCGCACACTAAAATAGGCGCAGGGTATTGCGAGAATAGCGCTTTGGTTGCTTTGCTTTGCTGCTCTTGATCTGTGTGACCAAAAAATACTGTGCCACCAGCAAGCTCTTTATGACGCGTGCTGTGCTCATCGCTACGCAGCGCATTAATTGTTTTTACACTCGGTAATACCTGATGCTTTCTTGCTTCAGCAAGTAAAGAGCAATAATAACCTTTACTTAAATACTGCCCTGTATCACACAAGTTTAAAATGCGTGTTTTTGGCTCATTATGTTTTGGGTAATCACGTAAGTAAGTGTCAAAGGTAATGACATTTTCGAAATTTTGAGCAATACGTTGCTCATTGTTATCAACCACAATCAAGGTTTTAAACACGACTTTTCCTAAATTAAGCCATAGATAAAATGAAAAACACCCAACCAATTAAGTGAACGCATGAGGCTAAACTTCACTTAACTAGATGGGTGCTTATAAGCATTATGCTTGAAGTGATTTATAGAGGTTTTTTTGCTTTGTTACCAACGAGATATTTTTTACCTTAAGATGAAATTTATTGATTAATAAATTTTCTACATCAAACTATTTCTGTAATGCTGTAACACTGTGTATTTCCTGCAATAGTCAGTGTTACTTCATCATCAATTTGCTTGCCAATCAGTTGTTTACCTAACGGTGCTTCTCGGGTTACAACAAAAATAGGTTGCTCTTTTATGGTCACAACTAAGCCACCTGCACTTGGGCCCATAAAAAACCACTTTGAATTATTTTGCTCATCGATAAGACACACTAATGCACCTTCACGAACCTTATTAAATTCGCTTTCTTTAAACACCGTATTGAATGCTTGAATGTCACGGTAGCACTCATTGACTCGCTCAGCTTGCCCTTGGGCTAAGTACGCCGCTTCTAAACCCAACGTATCGTATTGGGTTTCAGCAACACTCTCTGCGTGAGTTGCCGCATCATGGGCCGCTTTTGCCGCTTCTTTGGCATTTTGCAGTTGTGCCTCGAGCGCAAAGCGTAAATGTTCAATTACATGTGTTTTATTCATATCAAAGCAGTTAAAACAGAAAAGCCGCTATTCTATGGAAAAATAGCGGCTGATGAAAGTAAGTTATAAAACTGGCTTACGGCATATCCATATAAGCTTTAGTTTTATCATCCAGTGTTTGGGTGTAATTTTCTGAACTTAACCCCAATAACTGCGGCAAGGTGGCGGCGATACAAATCGATGAGAAGGTTCCCACCACAATGCCAGCAAATAACGCGATGGCAAAGCCCGTTAATGCAGCCCCTGCAAGTAGCCAAATACAGGCAATGGTGGCAAGTGTTGTGCCCGAGGTGATCAATGTACGCGTTAAGGTAGAACCAATTGCATCGTTAATCACAACATGGGTGTTAATGCGTTGATTGTCTGGCTGAATACGTAAAAGCTCTCTGACTCTGTCGCCAACAATAATTGAGTCATTTAATGAATAACCAATAATCGCCAATAAACTTGCCAGCACGGTTAAATTAAATTCAAGCCCTAATAAAGAAAACAAGCCAAGCACTAAAATTAAATCATGTAATAGTGCAACCACTGAACCTACTGCGAGTCGCCATTCAAAGCGCACAGCTAAATAAACCATAATGGCAATCAGCGCCGAAAATAATGCTAAACAACCTTGTTCAAAAAGCTCATCACCCACTTGTGAGCCTAAAAATGAGCTCGAAAGTACTGTATATTCTACGCCTTGCTCATTCAGCTCTGCTTGCCAAGTACTGGCTTTGCTCACCTCTGGCGCTTCTCTTAAAACAAAGTGATATTCGCCCGCTTTACTGATGGTTAATTTGCTTGCAACCTCAGGGCTTAACTTTGCTTTTAAATCAGAGATTGCCGTGACTGACGTTGTGTTAATTTCAGTGATGTAGCCACCTGTAAAATCAAGGCCAAAGTTTAGCCCTTTGACAGATAAAACAGCTAAGCTTGCAATGACTAACACACAACTTAGCAATAACCCTAAAACGCGCGCTTTACTCGCCGCAGTTAATGTTGACCAACTCATGCTTTAGCCCCCGTTAGATTGGTTAGTTTAATGTAGAGTGTTTGGCTAAGCGCTTTTGAAATATAAACGCCAGTAAAGACACTGGTTAATAGCCCAAGCGCTAACGTGATTGCAAAGCCTTTCACCGGCCCATAACCAATGGCGTATAAAATAATTGCCGTGATCATCGTAGTCACATTAGCATCAAAAATGGTCGTAAATGCTTGGTTATAACCTTGTTCAATTGCTTGATAAGTAGGCCGTCCTTTACGCTTCTCTTCTTTTATTCGCTCAAAGATAATCACATTTGTATCAACGGCCATACCTATTGTCAGTACTAACCCTGCAATACCCGGTAAGGTCAGCACAACACCCGGTAATAGCGACATTAAACCAACTAAAGCCGTTAAATTAAGCAGTAAAGCAATATTGGCAATCAGTCCTAAGCGACGATACCAAAGCGCCATAAAGGCAAGGGTAATACCGATACCCAGCATTAACGCAGCTAAGCCATGTTCAATATTTTCACTGCCTAAGCTTGGGCCTATGGTTTGTTCTTGAACGATTGTCACTGGCGCTGTGAGCGACCCTGCGCGCAGTAAAAGCGCTAAATCGTAGGCTGCTTGTGGGCTTTTCATATTAGTAATGCTAAAACGTGAGCTTAAGTGCTGTGCAATGTTTGCAACATTGATCACTTCGCTTTTTTTCACAACTTCGCCATTTGCATCCCGTGAGTATTCAGAATACACCGTGGCCATTGGCTTACCTATGTTGTGCTTCGAAAAAGCAGACATCGCATCACCACCTTGCGAATCTAAACTAAGCTGAACTAAAGGCTTGCCCCATTCATCTTTACCAACACTGGCGTTATTAATGTGATCACCTGAAAAAATCGCAACAGGGTTTAAATTAACAACGCCACCGCCTTGCACATTAAACGCTTTACCACCTACTTCGACAACTTGATAAAAATCAAGGGTCGCAGTTGCACCAATAATGCGTTTAGCTTCTGATGGGTCTTGCACACCAGGTAACTCGATGCGAATGCGCTGTTTACCTTGTCTTTGCGTTACCGCTTCTGTAATACCAAGCTCTTCAATACGACCGCGCAGGGTTGTTAAGCTTTGCGCCATGACTTGTTTATTGAATTCGCTTTGGCTTTGCTCATTAAAATGCAGTAATACCGTGGTTAGGTTATTAGTCGTTGATTTAGTTTGCATCAGGCCTTTGAATTGACCTTGTAACGTTGAAATGAGTCCTGCAAGTTGCTCTTCACCGCTTGGTAATATTTGTAGCTCAACCCCTTCTTTTACAACACTTGCCCGAATACCACGAATTTTATCTTTACGAAGCGTCAATTTAGTTTGTTGATACACACTGTTTAAGTGCTCTTGCATTGCTTTATCTAGGTCAACATCAAGCACAAATAGCACCCCACCATTTAAGTCGAGCCCCAACTTAATCGGTGAAAGGCCAAGCTGCTGAAGCCACTGCGGGCTTGTTGCATGCTCAACAATTTTAGCTTCCAGCTGTGGGTATTGTGTTTTGATAAAGCTCAGTGCATTAGCACTTTGAGTCGACTCAGTTAATAAAATAACCAGTTGATCTTGGCTATCTTTGGCTTCAGTCACTTCAAAACCATGTTGATTGAGTGAAGATGTCACACTTTGCAGCGTCACAGTTTGATCTGGCAAGCTAATGTGCAACCAAGACTTATTAGGGTAAAGGTTAGGTAGTGCGCTAACCGCTAATAAAATACACGCCGCTATCATAGCGACATAACTCATTTTTAGACGACGCCATAGCGCCGGCTTTGATTTATGTGACATACATGACTTCCTTCCGGCATTGTCAGCCGGTAAAAATTAATTCCAAATATAAAAAAGTAACGAAGGAAGTCGTTTAGCTATGGTAGGTCGTATTCGCTTTGTACAAGAGATTAGCGTCTTTCCAGCCACTAATGCGGGATTTACGTTGAGTGGCTAACGCAAACCATGGGATCTCACGCACAGCACCTGGCGGCGCTAAAAAGTGCTCTTTCCCCCAATCTTCAGCAAAGAATTCAATTAATAGCTCGTAATCAGGATCAACCTGACTATGATAAAGAAACAATGATGAATTACTGGCAGTTAAACGCGGCACTAGGGTATCAAACCCCGATGGTTTTACCGGCTTAGGATGTTCGACTGCATGAGTTTGGGAAATAACTGGGGGTTTAGTCAACTCAACTTGGAACAATTTAGTCGCAGCAAAGTGTGACTGAGTGTCAGGCATAGCCATGCTCTGTGCACTAAAGAACACAGTAAATAGCAAGATAATGACTGAGAAAAACCGTAACAAGAACTGACCAATAAATTAAGCGGATAACATGACTATAATGAGGGTAAAAAAATAAAACACAAGGTATTACTTAAATAAAAGTAACTAAAATAAAGCGAGCCTAATTAGACCCGCTGATTAATTTAACTTTGTTAAACAAGTTAAACTTCTAATGATGACATGTCGATAACAAAGCGTGAGGCCATATCACCTTGCTTTAATTTATCGAAAGCGTCATTAATCTCTTCCATTTTGATCATTTCAACTTCAGGCAAAATATTATGTAACGCACAGAAATCGAGAATCTCTTGGGTTTGCGCAATACCGCCAATCAATGAGCCAGCAACACGGCGACGCCCCATTAATAACGGCACTGAGTTAGACTCAGCAAGCTCACCTACTTGACCAACTAATACTTGAGTTCCATCAATATCTAAAAGCGGAATATACGGCGTAAAGTCGTGTTTTACCGGAATAGTGTTAATGATCACATCAAATTGATTAGCATGTGCTTGCATGGCTGCTTCATCGCTCGATACCAATAAATCTTTTGCGCCATAAGATAAAACCTGCTGTTTTTTCTTATCACTACGGCTAATTGCCGTAACATGTGCGCCCATTGCAGCTGCGATTTTAATCGCCATATGACCTAAACCACCTAAACCAATCACACCAACACGGCTACCAGGCCCCACATTCCATGTCCGTAATGGCGAATAGGTTGTGATACCCGCACATAGAATTGGCGCACATTTAGCAAGGTCTAAACCTTCTGGTACGCTTAATACAAACTCTTCACGCACCACAATGTGTTTTGAATAACCACCTTGAGTGAGTTCACCACTGATGCGGTCTTGGCCTGAATAGGTTCCTACCATGCCTTCGCGACAAAACTGTTCTTCACCGTGATGACATTGGTCACAGCTTAAACAGCTATCAACCATACACCCTACTGCAACATTATCGCCCACTTTGTATTTAGTAACGCCGCTGCCGACTTCAAGAACGCGGCCGACAATTTCATGGCCAGGCACCACTGGGTATTGAGTCCAGCCCCAATCGTTTTCTGCTGTGTGTAAGTCTGAATGGCACACACCGCAATAAAGAATTTCAATGGATACATCTTCATCACGAAGTGCACGGCGTTCAAAATGATACGGCTCTAATGGTTTTTCAGAATCATGTGCTGCATAACCGACAGTTTTCATGCTTACTCCTTAATTTTCTTCGTGTTTAACTCATACATTAACTAATTTGCTAATGCATTGGTGTATAATGCATTCAGTATAGAGGTAAATCTGCAAACTACACTTGCCTAAAACACGAAAGCTTTTGCCTATTTTTATCAAATTGATTTTAAGAGACCCCCATGCGTGGAATGAGCCGCAAAGAACAGGTGACGAAGTCGCCTGATGCAATGAACCTATCACAAAGCATCAAAACACTCTGGCCCTATTTAATGACCTTTAAAGGCCGCGTTATTTTAGCCGTACTGGCGCTTATTGCAGCAAAAGGCGCCACATTGCTGATGCCTTGGGCATTAAAGGAAATAATTGACGCGGTTGATGCGAGTATCAACCCGCTATTAAGCGTTCCTATTGCCTTGCTCATCGCGTATGGTTTACTGCGCTTTGCCAGTGTGTTTTTTGGTGAAGTTCGCGATGCATTATTTGGCCGTGTCACAGAGCATGCGATGCGCCATATTGGCTTAAAAGTATTTAAACACTTACATAGTTTAGAACTTGCCTTTCACCTTGATAGGCAAACAGGTGGAATTAGTCGCGATATAGAGCGTGGTACAAGTGGTCTTAGTTTTTTAATGCGCTTTTTGATGTTTAACATCGTACCAACGCTATTTGAAATAATCACAGTAGCTATTATTTTTGCGACCTTGTTTTCACCTTGGTTTGCACTCGTCACCGTTATCGCGGTCGCTATTTACATTGCTTTTACTGTAATTGTAACTCAGTGGCGTAACCGATTTATTCGTGAAGCAAATGCTGCCGATAACAACTCTAACACCCGTGCTATCGACAGCTTACTAAATTACGAAACCGTTAAATACTTTAATAATGAACACTATGAAGCGAGCACTTACGACGGCTTTTTAGCTAAGTGGGAACAAGCGAGGCTAAAAAACCGTTTATCATTACTGGCGCTTAATTCTGGGCAAGCTCTTATTATCGCCGCGGCTATTACAGCACTAATGTGGCTAGGTGCCAGTTCCGTGGTCAATAAAGAGCTGACCATAGGTGAGCTTGTGATGATCAATGCTTACATGATCCAGCTATTTTTGCCGCTTAACTTTTTAGGCTTTGTTTATCGTGAGATACGCCGTGCACTGACTGATCTTGAAAATATGCTGGGGCTGTTAAATCGAAAAGCCGCCATTAGTGATGACAAAGATGCAAAACTATTAAATACAACAAAAGCAGCCATTCGATTTGAAAATGTGTCGTTTAGTTACGACAAACAAAGGCCAGTTATAAATAACTTAAGCTTTGAGGTTACTTCAGGCAGCAAAGTGGCGATTGTGGGTGCCAGTGGTGCAGGTAAAAGCACCCTTAGCCGCCTGCTCTACCGATTTTATGATGTCGATGCGGGTAAAATTTATATCGATGAGCAAGCAATCAACACTGTGACACTTGAAAGTTTGCGCCAAGCAATTGCCATCGTACCGCAAGATACCGTGCTATTTAATACCAGCATTCGCGAAAACATAGCCTACGGAAACCCAAAAGCAAGCGAAGAGGAAATTGATAAAGCCATAAGCCTTGCCCACTTAGATGGATTTATTGCAAGTCTAGATAAAGGCGATAAAACCCTTGTTGGTGAGCGCGGTTTAAAAGTATCGGGTGGTGAAAAACAGCGCATTGCAATTGCCAGAGCCATTTTAAAAGGTTCACCGATTTTATTATTTGATGAGGCAACGTCGGCACTAGATTCGCATTCAGAGCAAGCTATTTTAAGTGCGATGCGTGAAGTCGCACAAAAGCACACCAGCATAGTCATTGCCCATCGTTTATCAACAATTACTGACGCAGACAAAATTATTGTGATGAAACAAGGACAGGTTGTTGAACAAGGTCAGCATCAGCAACTACTTGCAGCGAATGGTGAATACGCACGAATGTGGCAGTTACAGCAAAGCGATGAATAAACACTGTTAACTACTAGGTTAAATGATTAGAATAACCGCTTTATTTTTATCTATAACAAAAAGGCAACACGCAGATGGGCAGAGCTTATCAAAACAAAAAAGACTCAATGGCAAAAACTGCGGGTGCAAAAACCAAAGTTTATTCAAAGTACGGAAAAGAAATTTATATCTGCGCTAAGAATGGTGGTGTTGATCCCGATGGCAACTTAGCGCTTCGTCGCTTAATTGAGCGTGCTAAAAAAGACCAAGTACCTACGCACGTAATCGAGCGTGCAATCGATAAAGCCAAAGGCGGTGGCGGCGAAGATTACGTAGCAACACGCTACGAAGGTTACGGCCCGGGCAACTGTATGATTATTGTTGACTGCTTAACCGACAACAACAAACGTACCTTCGCTGACGTACGTGTTTGTTTTACTAAAGCAAATGCAAAAATTGGTGCGCAAAACTCAGTATCACACTTATTTGATCACCTAGCTATCTTTGTATTTGATGGTGATGATGACGAAGCTGTTTTAGAAGCACTAATGATGGCCGATGTTGATGTAACAGATGTAGAAGTTGAAGACGGTAAAGTCACCGTATTCGCGCCACACACAGAATACAACAACACCCGCACAGCACTTGAAGAAATGGGAATAACTGATTTCCACGAAGATCTAATTGCTTTTGTGCCGCAAGTAGAAGCACCGATTGAAGGTGAAGACGTTGAAGTCATGGAGCGCTTTTTAGCCATGCTAGAAGATTGTGACGACGTACAAAACGTTTATCACAACGCACAATTTTAATGTCATATTATTTAACGGCTAATAATTTAGCCGTTAAATAGCCTAGCGATTACTTTTGTTTTTTAAAAGGAAATAGCTGCTGCCTAAGCATGCCTTCAGGCATGTAGTCACCAACCACCCCGTATTTATCAGGCCATTCAGCTTGGCCTTTTACAGCGGTACCTAACAAATAATCTAAAAACGAAAAGTGCGCGGCATAGTTTCTGTCGATGGCTGCTTTATCTGAAGAATGGTGCCAATGATGAAATTGTGGTGTAACAATCACATACCTTAACCAGCCAAACTTCACTCTTACGTTAGCATGGTTAAACACAGCCTGAAAACCGACAATAATCACATAAAGGCTAATCACTTCAGATGGAAAACCTAACACAAAAATCGGTGTGAGCACTAAACTTCGGGTGACTAAAATTTCTAAAATATGCTGTCGAGAGCCTGCCAACCAATCCATTTCTTTTGCACTGTGATGTACAGCATGAAAACGCCAAAGCAGTGGTACTTCATGATAAGCACGATGTACAAAATACTGCATTAAATCGGCTACTAAAATAATCAAAAACAGTTGTAAAAGAAACGGCATTTGTACAATAAAGCCTTGCACAGTCTCTGATACCGCCCAACCAAATGCATGATGCACAAACTGGTTAGTAGCAAGCAGTACAAAACCGATAATTAAATGATTTACAAAGAAATGGTTCAAATCACCTTGCCACTCAGCGCGGAGGATCTTTTGCTCCTTACGATGCGGTAAAAGCTTTTCTATTAAGATAAAAATGAGTGTAGAGCCAAGTAAATCAAGAATAAACCAATCAAGCCCTAAATACGGCGTGTTATCTCTGAAGTCGCCCACTTCAACATTCGGCCCGCCAAACGCAATTGCCACAACTATAAAAAACCAAGCCGTTGCACCTAGCCGTTTATTAGTATTACGAACAAAATTCAAGAGCCCTAAACTGCCCGAAATAATTAATGCCACAAACATTAGCTGACGTAAAAACTCAACACTGTAATTTTGTCTGAGCTCTGGCGTCGTTAAGTACTCGGGGAAATGAAACGCTAATACCCCTAAACAGGATAAAATAGCCAAAAAGCACGCAATATAGCCACTAATATTGCCTTCACCGATCTGGAATTGTTCAGCGCGGAACACTCGTTGCGAAAGACGAGACATAACACAAAAATCCATTTAAAAATTTATCGCAGCATAGCACAGAAGCTTTTAGGAAAAAAATATCAGCTAACCCTGCGTAATTATATGTACACAACTCATTGATATTAATGTCATAAAGCCTAAAAAATTGGTTTTTAGTGATACAATGCTTAATCAATTAACCTAATTTAAAATCTAACTGCACTTGAAGATTTTTTTGCATTACTGCAACACCGTTTTCAACTTTAGGCGCATATTTCCAATTAGATAGGGCCTTAATCGCTGCTTTATCAAAGATGTGCTCAGGCACAGATTTTAAAACGTGAATATTAACTGGTTCACCATGTTCACTAATATCGAAACTCATTTGAACATAGCCTTCAATTCTATTACGTACAGCATGAATTGGATAAGTTGGATTTGCTGTTTTTTGCAGAACTGCATGAGGCCTTTCTGGCTGTGGTGTTGATGAACACCCCATAAATAAAACGAATGATAGTGACGTTAAAATTGAATATTTCATTAAAATCCTTTTGTATAGCTGACGCCTTAATAAACAGCAAAATTATTAAACTGCAATAAAGGACAAAGAAGCATAAACCTACCGCTTTTCATCCTCAGCTTAATTTTAAGATAACATTTGGCACTTTAGAAGCCTTACGAGTAACCATATGAACGATTTCTTTTGCAATCAATAAACCAAATCACTCAGTGTTTTGTCATAGAGTACGGTTTCAGGCTTGAGATAATCTATTAAAATCAGTTTTAGTGCATGCGTTAAAAAGTTAGGTTTGTGTCTGATTGACCATTTATGTACTGCTCTACATTGGCTTTAATGTAGCAACCTTAGCTACTAACTAATTAAGGGGCAACGTTGAGTTGTGTTGAATACTTGCTTTGTGCGTCATTATTGAATGGCTTGCTAACATGCTCTTAAACTAAACAAGAAACTCTTTGGAGTCCTTTGATTTCCAGTCCTTTTTTCTCATTACCGTGATAACTATATTTTCTTGATGATCATCACCATCAACCTTAATCTTATTTACAGCGCAAGGCATATTTATGTGTGAGACTGTACACCTGATATTAAAAGTATCATTGTGATTTAATTTTTTAAGCGCCCCTACGTGTAATGTTGTTAACCTATTAAATATAGAGTTAAGCTCAGCAATCATTATCAACGGATTATTACGTGTATCATTCATTCTATCTTTAACAAAGTGCTTAGATAACTTAAATGACATTTTATGGAGACGTAAAATTTCATTTACTGAGCTTTCAAGCGCAGCTATTTGAGCTTGTGAAATCATGTTCGCTTTTCCATAATGCTAAGATAAAGCTCTTCAAGCTTCGCGTTCAATTCAGAGTCACTTTTCGCAGAAATTGAACCAACCTCCTCTGATTCACTTACATTTCCAAGCCTCACATCAAAATTTTCATTATCAAAACTATCAACAAAAATATAGTTCTCACTCTCTTCATCAAAGAATGAAGCAAAGTTATCATCAACAGACATATTAAATTTCATCTTTTCCTCTTAATTACGTTTATGAATATCAATGCTGTCTTGGCACACTAACGCCCTGTTAAGGTTTGAGCGACGCAATACCGATACTGACGCATACCACATTAAACACTAAAGCCAATGCATGATGAAAATGCCACGCGTTGACAATAACCCTTAAAGATTTTGTTATACCTCTGATTTTTCATACTGTTTTTTAATCACTCTATACCCCTCAATCAATTTGCCACCAGGGGTAGATTTAGTCAATTTTGAGAAAAAATTGTCCATCTCACATAGCCCAGATTCACTACGAATCATTAACTGAGCTTCTTTAATACCTTTGCGGAAACCTTTCAACTTTTCAGAATCAATATCGTCTCTAAAAATGTTACGAGCCTCAACAAAAACCATTCCACAGTGCACCGTAATCTCTTCATTAAGGTAGAAGTTGTGCTCATCAGTGAACTCCATCACTTTTAAACCCGCTTGAAAAGCCAGTTCTTGTTTTTGCTCAGTATCAAAATCTTCTGAGTCGACTAAATTTGAAATTAGTGATGCAGCTGAGCTAATTTCTTTTGAAAAACGCTCGTAAATTTCTAAGCGTTTTTCAAAAACCTTTTCTGAGTATTTCTCTATTCTGGCATTTCTACGGAAATATTCGTTTAATAGAACACCAAGTAAAACACCGACTAAACCTACAACAATTTTTTCCATCTGACCTACTTACTATACACAGATATAATGCCTTGCTTACCGAAAAAATTGGAAGCAAAGCGAGTAATTTTCTCAAGTGCAGCAACTTGTTATATCTACTCAAATGTAGCTAGAATCGATTAGTAACGAACATCTACCCAACATTTAGACATCCATTTTGATAGGTAAACATTAGCCGTGATGGCGGCGAATGTGTTTAATTAAGCCTAATTGATCAAACTCAAGTGAAACAATATTGATTTTATTGTACTCGATAGTTTTGTCTAAATGAGCAGGCTTAACTTTACCTAATTCAGTCATTTTTACAAAAACGACATTAGCGCCAACCATTACCTCATTTATTTCTATTGAACTAAAGATAACTTCATCATTTAACTTACTAATCATATCCTCTCGGAGTTTTAATTTATCTGTATAAACAAATTTGAATTTGACGTGTTCATCAATAAAATCATCGGCTAGCAACGAGATAAAGTAGTCTATTTCTTTAATTGTCGTGTTGGGCTGTTGACGCGCATTTTTTGCTGCTACAAATGTTTTAGCTTTCTCAATTAATTGCTCTGAGGTGAATTTATCTTTTGCACTACCAGAAAATGACAGAAGAAAACAAATTAACACCAATATAGATTTTTTCACGAAACTCTCCTTGTATGTTTAGACAAAATAGCTCTCAGATGGTGTTAGCCTCAGCTTTTTTATACATTAGCTTAGTACGAAGCCAGGCACAAAATTATCAAAATACGACTTTAAAAAATTAAATTACACATAACTAGAAGGAATCACAATTGTTTAGACTACCTAGAACCGAGAACACATAAGTAAAAAGTATCGCCGCGGTAATGAGTAAAGCTACTCACAAGATATTCTTCATTGTATTTCCTTTGCCATTGAAATTAGCCATAAAATTCCACTTCAGTTTGTACACCGAATGGTAAAATAAATTCTCTAAATTCTGGGTCGCCTTTTTGTGCCTTTGGATATTTAAGCTGGTACATATTCTTTTTAAACATATTTAAGAATTGCTTGTTTTGTAATTTGTTATCCAACACGCTGACTTTCACAACATCACCCGCTTGATTAACCATCATCATGAATAAGATTTTATTATCTGACCGTCTAAATTCGTCTTTTGCTTGTGATATCACGTCTTTGGGAATAGTAAAGTTTGGTAAGTTACTTTGTTCTGTTGATGAGCAGGCCACTAAAAATAAGCATACGAGTATTAAAAATTTATTCATTATCTGTCCCTAAAAAATTTAAGAGACAAGATACTGTGAATAAATGCTTTTATCCAGTAAAAACCAAAAAAGCCACGATGAACGTGGCTTTGTTGGATAAAGCTTAAACTTTTACTGATCTATATAAGAACCTAATCTTATAAGAACTGACCTAGCGCTTTAACTTGGTCTAACATGCGGTTTGAGAAACCCCATTCGTTATCGTACCAAGCCATCACTTTAACAAGCTTACCATCTACTTTAGTTTGTGTAGAATCAAAGATTGAAGACGCTGGGTTGTGGTTAAAGTCGATAGAAACAAGCGGTAGCTCGTTGTATTCAAGAATACCTTGCATTGCACCTTCAGATGCTGCTTTTACTACTTCGTTGATTTCTGCTGCAGTTGTTTCACGCTTAGCAACGAACGTTAAGTCTACTAAAGAAACGTTGATTGTTGGTACACGTACTGCCATGCCGTCAAGTTTACCCGCAAGTTCAGGAAGCACTAAGCCAACTGCTTTAGCAGCACCTGTTTTCGTTGGGATCATTGATTGAGTTGCGCTACGTGCACGGTATAAGTCTGGGTGATAAACATCAGATAAGTTTTGATCGTTTGTGTAAGCATGAATTGTCGTCATGCTACCTTGCTCAATACCCACTGTGTCGTTGATTGCTTTTGCAATCGGCGCTAAACAGTTTGTTGTACACGATGCGTTTGAAATGATGTTGCTGTCAGCGTTTAATACGTCGCTGTTAACACCATGAACAACGGTTGCATCCATATCAGTACCTGGTGCAGAAACGATTACTTTTTTAGCACCCGCTTCAATGTGTTTAGCCGCTGCTTCACGTGAAGTGAATAAACCTGTACATTCTAAAACGATATCTACGTTTAGTGCTTTCCAAGGTAGGTTTGCAGGATCACGCTCTTGCGTAAGCGTAATTTCATCATTACCAATTAGCATGGTGTTTTCAGCAAGTGTTACTTTTTGAGAAAATTGACCGTGTACTGAGTCAAATTGAGTTAAATGCGCGTTAACATTTGCTGGTGCTAAATCGTTGATTGCAACGATTTTGATTTCGTTGTTTTGGGCTGACTCGTAAAGAGCACGTAATACGTTACGACCGATACGTCCATAGCCATTAATTGCAACATTAATCATTCTAATATCTCCCGTTAATTATTTTACTTCACTTGCTTGGCGAGCAAGCGCTTCAATGGCTTGCCAGTCTTTGTTTTCAATAAGTTGTTTATCTAGCATCCAAGTACCACCTACGCAGATAACGTTTTTAAGTGCGAGGTAGTTAGGTGCGGTTTCAAGGCTAATGCCACCTGTTGGGCAAAAAGTCACCTGTGGTAAAGGACCACCAATTGATTTAAGCATTGCCGTGCCACCTGCCGCTTCTGCAGGGAAGAACTTTAAGAACTTAAAGCCGTGGCTTGCTAATTTCATTACTTCACTTGGTGTAGCTGCACCTGGTAAAAATGGAATATCAGTGTCTTTAGCCAGTGCTAATAATTCGTCGTTTACACCTGGGCTAACCATGAAGTCAGCGCCGGCTTCAACAGATGCATTAAATGTCGCTTTATCAACAACGGTACCTGTGCCAACGTATGCTTCTGGTACGGCTTCTTTCATCAGCTTTACAGCTTCTGCCGCAATCGGCGTACGTAAAGTAATTTCTAATGCTTTTAAGCCACCGTTATAAAGCGCACGTGCAAGGGGTGCTGCATCTTCAAGTTTTTCGATAACAACAACCGGTACCACAGGTGCCGATGATAAAATTTTCTCAATGCTCATTGTATGTTCCTCATAGCCCAGTAACGGCGTATTATTATTCTAAACCAAAGGCGCTCGCGCCAAGGTCTGCACTACTTACTATATTTCTGAAACCTGCAAATAACTCTCGGCCTGTACCGTATGTTTGGCTTGGCTGGCTAAGTTGTAATTCACGTTTTGCTAATTCTTCATCGCTTACATGTACTTTTAATACACCCGCTGGTGCATCAAGGGTCACTAAATCACCTTCGTGGATTTTTGCGATTACACCACCTTCAACCGCTTCTGGTGCTAAGTGGATAGCAGCAGGCACTTTACCTGATGCGCCCGACATACGACCGTCTGTGACAATCGCCACTTTGTAGCCTTGGTCTTGCAGTGTTGCCATTACTGGCGTCAACTTATGAAGCTCAGGCATGCCTTTCGCTTTTGGACCTTGCTCTTTAATTACAGCAATAAAGTCTGTGTTTAATTCACCGCGGCTATACGCTTCTTGTAACTCACCTTGTGAGCTAAATACTTTAGCCGGTGCAGATACAATTTGATGTGACTCAGCCACTGCAGAAACTTTAATAACGGCTTTACCAAGGTTACCTGTTAGAAGCTGTAAACCACCCTGCTTGCTGAACGGGTTATCAATTGGGCGTAAAACATCTTCGTCGTGAGACTTTTCAGGGCACGCCACCCATTTGACTTTGCTCGGGCCTGTGCTGTTTGTCATTATCACTGATGAATCTTTATCTAGCATTGGCTCTGTGGTGTATGCTTCTAGGCCATCACCCACAATGGTTTTCACATCGTTATGTAAATAACCTTTGCTAAGTAGTTGCTTCATTAAGAAGCCCATACCGCCGGCAGCTTGGAAGTGGTTCACATCTGCTGAGCCATTCGGGTAGATACGCGTAAGAAGTGGCACAACTTCTGATAAGTCAGCCATGTCTTTCCAAGTAAGGATTACACCCGCTGCTTTCGCGATTGCGACTAAGTGGATTGCGTGATTCGTTGAGCCGCCTGTTGATAACAAGCCAACTAAGCCATTAATAATTGTTTTCTCACTCACTACATCAGCAAGGCAATTAGCATCTTTTGTATCAATTAACTGCTTTAACATGGTTTCGACAGCATGACCTGTTAAACCATCACGTAGTTCTGTGTATGGGTTAATGAAAGAGCTACCTGGTAAATGTAGACCCATGATTTCCATTAACATTTGATTCGAGTTTGCCGTGCCGTAGAAAGTACAAGTACCAGCACTGTGGTAAGAGGCGCTTTCAGCTTCTAATAACTCTTCACGACTTACTAAGCCTTGTGCAAACTTTTGACGAACACGGGCTTTTTCTTTATTTGGGATACCCGATTGCATTGGACCTGCTGGTAAGAAATACGTTGGTAAATGACCAAATGATAAGGCACCAATTAACAGTCCAGGGACAATCTTGTCACACACACCTAAACAAAAAACACCGTCGAACACGTCGTGTGATAAAGAAACCGCAGTAGACATTGCAATCACATCTCGTGAGAACAACGAAAGCTCCATACCGTCACGGCCTTGAGTAACACCGTCACACATAGCTGGCACGCCACCAGCAACTTGTGCTGTTGCATCGTACTTGGTAGCAATAGTTTTTATTAAATCAGGATATTCTTTGTAAGGCACATGCGCAGAAAGCATGTCGTTATAAGCATTAATAATCGCTAAATTTGGTTGCTCATCTGCTTTTAAACGAGCTTTGTCATCGCTGCTACAAGCAGCCATAACGTGTGCAATATTACCGCAACCTAAGCCGGCACGTACTCTTGTTTGTTTTTTTGCGTGCGCGATACGATCTAAATAAGCTTGGCGGGTCTCTTTACTACGTTCAATAACGCGTTCGGTGACTTCTTGGATACGAGGATGCAACATATAAATTCGACTCATCTCTATAGTTAGAGGATAAAGGCTCAGTGACAATTACAGACTCCACGAAAATAATTGCACTGAGCATCTTTGATTTACCCGTTCAAAGGTACGCTGACAGGCTGTCTCTCACAACCAACCTGACACCGGTGTCACTGTATTAACTCATGACTGTGACACCGGTGTCAACCTTATCTGTTAAATTTAGTTTAATTTTTTTAAATGACCAAATAATGAACAACACTATTTTAGCTAACTATGAGTAAAATTCATGCTCAAGTTATGTTTAAAGTTCCACTTTAACTTTGAATACCAAGAATATAACTCTTTAAGTTCAGGTGGTTATATAAAAAAATCGAGGAAGGAATTTACATAAAAAAAGCCCGAGAAAGCGTCACTCAATCTCGGGCTACTGTGAAAAAAACAAATTGAATTTTATTTAATTGCAGCTGTTGACTCGCGAGTAATTAGTTTTGCTTCAAGCGTTACCTGATAAGGTGTTTCTTGTGGATCACTAATATGACTGATTAGTTGTGTAACCGCTTGGTGGGTCATTTCTTCAACTGGCTGCGCAATAGTTGTTAGTCCAGGCCAAATATGACGTGCAATGGGTGCGTTATCAAAACCGGCAATTGAGATATCATCAGGCACTTTTAGTTGCATTTGTGTTGCTAGTTTAAGTACTGCAGCCGCCATATAGTCGTTTGATGCAAAGACTGCCGTTGGGCGCGGCTCTAAATCAAGAATTGTACGAGCACTATCAACACCTGAGTGATAACTAAAGTTACCCTCTTCTACTAAACGTTCATTAAATTCAATACCATTAGAAGCAAGCGCACGGCGATAACCTTTAAAGCGCTGCTCTGTCGCACTGTGATCTGGGTGACCTTTAATGAAAGCGATTTCTTTGTGACCTAATTTAATTAAATGCTCTGTTATTTCAAACGCACCTTGCTCATCATTACTGCGAACTGAAATAGAATCATCTTCAAGAACTGCAGATGCAACGCGCGCATATGGGATTTTTTTCGATTTTAAGAAAGTGACAAGCTCTGGAAAATCAGAAAATGGCGGCGTTAATACAATGCCATCTAAGCGCGATGTTTGAAGAAGTTGTTCAATATTGTTAATTAGGTCTTGCCCACGAAGTTCACATGGGTGGATCAATAAATTGTAATTATGGTCATGGCATGCTGCCAGCGCACCAGTTTGTACGCGAGTGATATAGCTTTTACTTGGGTTATCATACAAACAACCAATAATAAAACTGCGGTTTTGCGCTAAGCCACGGGCGATTGGGTTTGGTGTGTAATCTAGCTCTTTAAATACTTTTAGTACTTTTTCTCGGGTAGCATCACTCACGTTAGGCTCATTGTTGAGCACGCGAGACACTGTTTTTTTAGATACACCGGCGTAGCTTGCGACGCTATTAATGGTTACTTTTTTCATACCATAATCATCCAGTCCGCTCCAATTAAGCTCGACTACTAACGTGTAAACACGCAGCAGCACCTACCAGCGGAATATTATCTTGTGTTACCAAGGTTACAGGTATCTGTGAAGTATATTGCGACATAATGCCTTTGTCTGCAAAGCGTTCAACAAATCGGCTAGATAGTAAACGTTGTTGCATACGAGGTAAAATACCACCGCCAATAAATACACCACCTAGAGCACCAAATGTTAGGGATAAATCACCAGCTACACTACCAATCCAATCACAAAATTGATTAAGGGTTGCATCGCAGATATCACATTGTCCTGTCGTTGCAAGCTCACTGATTTGTGCTGCATCAAGGTTTTTTGCTGCAACGCCTTTAACGGCTGCCATCGCTTTATATAAATGCGCTATACCTGGGCCAGAAAAAACAGTTTCTACTGACACATGATTTAATTGCTTTTTAAGCTCGGTGATTAACTGGCGATCTAACTCTGTAACCGCTGCAAGGGTAATATGCCCCGCTTCGCAGCTAAGCACTGCACTGCCTTGCGAAGTACGCACCAAGCATGCAGCACCAAAGCCTGTGCCAGGCCCCATCACGGCAATATTGGCATTGTTGTCTGCTTGCCCTGCTTTAACAGCTACGTTTTGTGAATCATCTAAATAAGGCGCTGCATAGGCAAATGCAGCAAAATCATTAATAACTTCTAGCTGAGTGAATGCAAATTTAGCTTTTAGATTTTCAACGCTAAAATGCCAACCTAAATTAGTTAAATGAACTTGGCCTGCTTTAATTGGGCCTGCAACAGCTAAACACGCTCTGTTTGGCTTTGCATATGATATTTGACTGAAATAGTGCTCAATGGCACTTTCTAGGGAACCAAAATCTGCACTTGGAAATTTAAGGTTATGCTCAATGACAAATTGATTTGTATGTTCGTTAAAATCAGTGATTAAAGCAAAGCGCGCATTTGTGCCGCCAATATCGGCAACAAGGATAGGATCAAAATCGGTGTTAGACTGTGTGTTCATTATGTTTTCTCTATGTGTCTAAGCTGTTTGCCGCTTATTTTTATAGTTTTCAATGGCAAAGCCACTGTTCAAGATAACCTTTGAGTTATTAACTCAAAGCAACTATCTTTAGTATTAAAAAAGTGCTGCCCAAATAAATGGGCAGCCAAATACGTTTTGACAACAAAATGATAAAACATCGACATTATGACACCGGTGTCAGCATTGAATCAATAAAAATTTTAAATATTTGCCTTTGCATACGTATTTTACGACGAAGCACTTGCTTATTGAGCCCGTTTAGGGTTGTGATGCTACATCAAAAATGACTCTGTAACTTTACCATTTATAGATAAAAACGACTTATCATAAATAGCTTGAAAAAAATATTAAATAGCCGAAAATGGCCGTTACAAATCATCACTATTGCTTTGGAATTAATACCCTATGAAAGGTAAAGCGACATCTTTTGACATCGCACATTATGCAGGTGTTTCTCAGTCAACTGTGTCACGAGCACTTCGAAATAGCCCTTTGGTTAATGAAGAAACGCGCCGACGTGTTCATGAAGTCGCCAAACAACTTAATTACAAAGTAGATAAAAACGCTAGTAACCTCAGAACACAGCAAAGTAGTACCCTCGCGCTTTTGTTATTTGAAGACCCCACATCAGACGAATCACAAATAAACCCATTCTTTTTAGCAATGCTTGGTAGTATTACCCGGGCCTGTGCAAAAGAAGGCTATGATTTGCTTGTGTCTTTTCAATCAAGTAGCTCAGATTGGCAAGCTGACTACGAAGATAGCCACCGTGCAGATGGTCTGATCTTATTAGGCTATGGTGACTACTTAGATTACCAGCCTAAGTTCAGAACCCTTATTGAACAAAATACTAAGTTCGTATGCTGGGGTGCCAGTGTTGATAACCGCCCAGACTTAACTGTGAGCTGTGATAATTATGGTGGCGGTAAACTTGCCGCAGAGCATCTGCTTGCAACAGGCAGAACCGATTGTGCGTTTATCGGTGATGCCTCTGATCACAGCCCTGAATTTTTTGCTCGCTACCAAGGTTTCAAAGATGCTTTTATGGATAAAGGTATCAAGCTAAACGAACGAAAAATGGCGAATGCTATTTCTACAGAAGAATCTGGCTATCATGCTACCCGTTCACTTATAGCAAATAACATTCGCTTTAACTCACTATTTGCCGCCAGTGACCTGATTGCCATTGGTGCTATTCGCGCTTTAAAAGAAGCAAAAATTAAAGTGCCTGATGATGTTCACGTGGTTGGCTTTGATAACATTTCCATCGCTAATTTCGTCAATCCTCCGTTGACCACAATTCAGCAAGATACGACCTTAGCAGGGCAAATGTTAGTTGATAACTTGCTTAAATTAATTCGCGGAGAACAAGTGGAGAGCACCCTACTCCCACCAAGATTAATCATTCGTGGCTCGAGTGTATAAGTTAGTATGTAGCGATAGCTCCTCTGCATTTACACTCTAAATTGAAGCCTTTAAAAGCAATAAACTAATAAAATGGCTTTTTTTTCGATTTACCCAAGACTATTACTTCGAAAAAGCAGATAATTGCACCTATTATGATGAAAACGCAGTGCAAGGCCGTTTACGGCTTTTGCCTGCAACGCGCACAAAGGTGGAATTTTTTAATGGAAATTAAAGTTAATTTTCTCGACAACCTCAGACTTGAAGCCAAGTTTGATGACTTCTCTGTCATTGCAGACCAACCTATTCGCTACAAAGGTGATGGCTCAGCGCCAAGCCCATTTGATTATTTCTTAGCGTCTTCTGCGTTGTGTGCGGCTTACTTTATTAAAGTGTATTGTAATTCACGTGATATCCCGACTGATGGTATTCGCGTTGCACAAAATAACATTGTTGACCCTGAAGACCGCTATAACCAAATTTTTCAAATTCAGGTTGAATTACCAGAAAGCTTATCGGAGAAAGATCGTACGGGTATTTTACGCTCAGTAGAACGCTGTACAGTAAAACGCGTCATTCAAACAGGCCCTGAGTTTAAGATCGATACCGTTGAAAGCATTGAAGCTGACGCGCAAGCGATGCTGATGGCAAAACCAGATGATGAAAACAATACCTTTATTTTAGGTAAAGATTTACCACTTGAAAAAACCATCGCTAATATGACGGCTATCCTTGAAGAGTTAGGGATGAAAATCGAGATCTCTTCTTGGCGAAATATTGTACCAAATGTATGGTCATTACATATTCGTGATGCAGCGTCACCAATGTGTTTTACCAATGGTAAAGGTGCAACGAAAGAAAGCGCGCTATGTTCGGCTTTAGGCGAGTTTATTGAGCGCTTAAACTGTAACTTCTTCTATAACGACCAGTTCTTAGGCGAAGACATTGCTAATAGCGAGTTTGTTCATTACCCAAATGAAAAATGGTTTGCACTCACCGACGATGACTCACTACCTGAGGGTATTTTAGATGACTATACCCGTGAAATTTACAATCCAGATGGTGAGCTTTGTGGCTCGCACCTAATCGATACCAACTCTGGTAATAAAGAGCGTGGTATTTGTTCGATTCCTTATGTACGCCAGTCAGACGGTGAAACGGTTTATTTCCCTTCAAACCTTATCGAAAACTTATTCTTAAGTAATGGGATGAGTGCAGGTAACAACTTTGCCGAGGCAAAAGTACAATGTTTATCTGAAATTTTTGAACGTGCCGTTAAGCGCCAAATTATCGAGCAAGAAATTGTTTTACCAGATGTACCTGAAGCGGTATTAAACAAGTACCCAAGCATTGTAGCGGGTATTAGAGGGCTTGAAGAGCAAGGCTTCCCTATTGTTGTAAAAGATGCCTCGCTAGGTGGTCAGTTCCCTGTGATGTGCGTAACACTCATGAACCCTAAAACAGGCGGTGTATTTGCCTCTTTTGGTGCGCACCCAAGTTTTGAAGTTGCCTTAGAGCGCAGCCTAACTGAACTGTTGCAAGGCAGAAGCTTTGAAGGTTTAAACGATGTACCTAAGCCAACGTTCAATAGCATGGCGGTCTCTGAGCCTGAAAACTTTGTAGAGCACTTTATTGATTCAACAGGTGTTATCTCATGGCGCTTTTTCAGCGCTAAACACGATTATGATTTTGTTGAATGGGATTTCTCTGGCAGCAATGAAGAAGAAACAGCTAGCTTATTCGGTATCTTAGAAAGCTTAGGCAAAGAAGCTTACATTGCTGAGTTCTCAGATCTTGGTACAGCGTGTCGCATTTTAGTGCCTGATTACTCAGAAGTGTACCCTGTAGAAGACTTAATTTGGGACAATACTAATAAAGCGCTTAACTTCCGCGAAGATATTTTAAATCTGCATCGCTTATCAGAAGATCAACTTGCTGATCTCGTTGAGCGTCTAGAACAAAGTGAGCTTGATAACTACATTGATATCATCACCTTAATCGGTATTGAATTTGATGAAAACACAGTGTGGGGCCAATTAACAATCCTTGAGCTAAAACTACTTATATACCTAGCACTTGGTGATTTAGAAGCAGCGATGGAGCTAGTTGAAGCCTTCTTACAATACAACGACAACACCATTGTTGAACGTGGTTTATTCTATCAAGCAATGCACGCCACATTAGAAGTAGCACTAAGCGATGATCTAGAGATTGAAGATTACATTCATAGCTTCACTCGTATGTTTGGTCAAGAAACGATGGATGCAGTTGTTGGCTCAATCAACGGCGATGTAGTGTTTTATGGCTTAACAGAAACCAGCATGAAGCTTGAAGGCTTGGATAGGCATCAGCGTTTAATTGATAGTTATAAAAAGCTACACGCTGCTCGCGCTAAAAAAGCGGGGCTGTAAGTAAATATCAAAGCCGCACGTTTTCGTAACCTGCGGCTTTTCTGCTTTACTTAAAAACGTTACTTAACGAAAATGCACACCTGTAATATCATACTCAGCAATAAAGCGACCACCATAAGTATCCACAAACATAAACTCCATCTCTATTTTTTCTCGTCGGCCTTTATGTTCAAGCAATTCAATAATAAAGTATTTATTCGAATTAAGATCAAAAGAACGGCCTTGTGTTTCTCGTGTAATATTAAACTTTGTAGGATTACCAATACTATCAAAGTACTCAAACAGCACGTTTAGACCGCGCGCATAAATTCCCGAGTCTCGCTGTGAAGAATTAGGTCTTTGTTGAGCCAACAACCAGGTTTTGTCCTTTTGATTTACAGCTTTAATAAACTCAGTCATTAATTGTTGATGTTCAACCAAAGGCGGCATTTTTACTTCTTTGAGTGCTTGTGTGAGTTTATCTCCCGCTATACCTGTTCTTGCTATGTAATTATCAAAACCTGCCTCTATCGACATATAATTGAGATAGTCAGCAAGGCCACCTTTGTACACCTGTTCAAATGTGCCATATTCTTGCGACAGAATACGTTCAAGGCGATTATAAAAAGAAAAAGCATGCGCTGAGTCTAATTTTTTCAGTTTCGACGTATCTATCAATTGACCAAAAAGTAGTGCATTTAAGTCAATTACATTCGTTTTTTCATCAAACGTAACGATTTCCTTAGCCCACTCTCTATCGGCTGTGGCAAGTTGCAAATAGTAACGTTGAAAAGGCGCACCATGCTCATCAGCGATTGTTATTTTATTTGTCGAAAAGTCATAAATTTTGGCGTTTTTTGTAGGGCCAGTTCTAACACTTACCTTAAAGCCGTTTGACAGTTCAGTAAATTTATCAGACTTCTCAATCACAACTTCCTGTGAAGCAAAAGCAGTCGTCGTAAAGAGCACTAAAAAGCTGGCAATGAATATACTAACAGTTTTCATATAAATCCCTTTGAAGTTAAAATTAGACCTACCTATTACAGGTCCAAACAGTTACCTTAAATGTATATTAAAATTGTAAGTAATTGAAGCCCAGTGTAAATGTTAGGGTTTAAGATTTATAACGGTTAAGGTTTATAACGATAATGCCCTGTTATTTTATAACTAAATAACATATCTTCGAGTACAGGCCCTGCCCCTATGTTGTGCACAATCAGTGGCCTTTTTTTATCTCTTGACAGTTCATCAGTCACTATTCCAATATGAGGTAAGTTGCCAGGCAGCATCCAAGTGACAATATCTCCCCCCTATAATTGCTCGCGTCTTCACTTATATTCAAACTATGCCCATGTCGTTTAAAGAAATGCTGTAAGTTAGGAACACGCCGGTGATCAATATTTGAATCAGGCTTTGTTAAACCCCATATTCTGTTTGATGGATATAAAGTAAAGTTATCACGCATATCCTCATGAACGAGTACTTGTAAATCGGTTCCGAGTGCCCTATAACTGCGAATTATGACATCAGTACACACACCAATAGTGGCAGGTACATCACCATTTGGATAAGCAATTCTTTTATAGCTTCCGTCATAAATAACGGAGTGATTTGTTCGCTCCTTAGCGGCTTGAACAAGTTGACTATAAAAGTCATCTGCTTTGACGTTAAATACAAGTAATGTAGGTAATAACAATGCTGTTCTAATCATTTATTTAATCCCTTAAAAGTTCGAGCATAGTTAATTTTAGGAGTTAATGCGCTAAGTTGGTTATAAGTAGAATACCCATAAGTTAAGCTAGCACATAAATATCTAAATTTAGTTGTTTTATAATAAAATTAAACACTCTAAATTTAATCTTTTTCTAAATAAAAATAAAAGATGAATGCACTAGACATAAATGCAGCAAATAAGGCCATGAATATGGCATAGTAAACTATAAACCAGACTTTTAAGTGTTTAGGGACTAAATTTCTTTTATCTAACATTTTATAACGTTTAGCATGCCAGTCAGAAAAAAATATCGTTGCATAATGCAATGCTCCCCAACCTGTCATAAAGATATTTAATGAATAAAATCGAACCCCATCTTCTAATATAGCCTCGACTTCTGAAATTCGTTTACCTTTCAGAAAAAATAACATAGGGAATATTATAATGAAAATCCCACCAACCCAAAACAGTGTGAGGATGACAAATGTGAGTTCTAATAATTCCATTTATTTATAGTAGCTCCATATATTTTTTGAGTTAGGTGCTTCTCCAAACGAGCCTCAACCCAAAACCTTATTTATCTCCAAAGCCAAAATGCATCACAAAACAAAGTAGCACAAACGCAATAAAAACAATCATAAAAAAATGTAATAAGCGACAAACCAGCACCGCACTTTCTTAGGCACCTTTTCTCTTTTTTCATAGAGGCCATAACGCTTTGCATGCCAGCCCCAAAAGAAGACGGTTGCATAATGTAATATTCCTACGCCAGCAGTAAAACTATTCATTAGATAAAAAGTTTTACCGTCATCGAGAATTTCCTCTACCATAGGCAACTTTTTAGATTTAATAAAAAAAGCATTGGCAGGATGATTAAGAACATTCCCACAATGAAAATAAAGCTCAAAGCAAAAACGAGTAAATCGAGTACAGTCATTATCCTTTTAACCTTATGTAATCCAAATTATTTTTACCTATTTTAGAGCCAAGTGGAATATTTCAGCTTTAACATACAACAATAAAATGCTTCATACTCCCCCTTAGAGGTTAACAATGTTAAAAAACAAAAGCCACGGCGAGTGCCGTGGCTTTTGTGTTACTGCGTTAGCAAAACTACTTTAACGCATCTTCAATAACTGGGTAGTGATCCCATACTTGTTTGTCGCTCACTGAGCGAAGTAACTTGATGTATTCAGCATGAGTCCAAGCAAGCGGTGTGGCTGAGTTTGTACCCTCACCTAGCTGATAGCCTGCTTTATTGTTACCTACACCATCCCAAACTTGTTCAGGTAACATCATCCCTTCATTAGCAAATGCTTCCATGCCTTTTACATAGGTGTCTTTAATTGCTTGTTGTTTTATTGCATCAAGGCTATTAGTTGCGTTTGCCGCGGCGATTTCATAGTGACCACGCTCACCTGTGAAAAACGGCCATACACGCCCTCGTTGACCAGGGGTGTTGTTACCACCTTCAGCATAGTTGTTACCTGTCACTTCATCTTCACCGTAACCATCGTTACCATAGCGACGGTAGCCTGGGTATGAACCTGAGCCATCAGCAAAGTTAAAGGTGTAACGTACTTGCAGGTTATCAACTAAGGTTTCGTCATCATACTCTGGTAATGTTTTTACAATACTTGGCGCAAGTGCATCACGAACACCATAACGTACAAGCTCTAAGAAACCACCATCAAGGATTTGCTTTTTATCAAAGCCTTCACGACCATTATTAGCGTTAAGTGTAGTTGATGAGTTTGGATCTTTGTCTTGACCAATACGAATGAAATATTCGCCATCGCTGTTTTCAGACTTAAGGTTACCTTGAGTCGTAAACATCGTGCTTTCAATTTCACTGTTGTAGGTTTTAGCCGTTGCTAGGTAACGCTCTGCATTTTTGGTGTCGCCTGCTTTTTTAGCAATATCAGCAGCTGTCACTAAGCCTGCAACAACCGCAGCAGTTGTTGAAGGTGAGAAGCCATTTTGTTCTTCCCAACGCTCTTGTTGTGTTGCGGGTGGTATAACTTGCGTGTCGTTCCAAAGAATTTTCGCAAGGCCACCATCAACCAAGAAATCAGCAGCTGGCTTTAACATTTTGCCATACCAATCTGTCAGCTCTTGATCGTTAAGTACGCCTGCTTGATGTAGTTTCCATGCAAGCATAATTGGCATTGCTGTTTGGTCAAGCTGTACACCTACCCACTCAAGCTCACCATCAACGTGCGTCTTTTGTAAGAACCACCCAGTGTCACCACCATTACCTGGTGTATTATCTGTTACTTGTACTTTTTCTAGATATTCAAACGCTGTCTTGGCGGTACGTGTATCACCCATGGCCATAAATGCCATTGCTACTTGATAGAAGTCACGAACCCAAACCGCTTTATAACCGGTAGAACCTGTTTTAGCTGATACTGTTTCACCCCAAGGGTTAGAAAGTGACGCAATTAAAGCACCGGCATGGGTTTTATCTTCTTGCGCTTTTAACACCATGGCACTGGTGTAGAGCAACTTACCATTATCAGCGGTGCTATTAGATAATGTGCTCAAAGGCGCAAGGCTTGATAAGTAGTCTTCCCAACCAATTGCAGCACCCTCACCGTTATAGGCAGCAAGCACTTTTTGGTAGCCTTGGTTTAAACTTGCTTGACCTTCTTTTAAACTTGCAGCTTCAGAGTTACCAAAACTTAAAGCTAAATCAAAAGTGGTGTTCTTTGATACTTCGCCAAGCTCTGCAAGTAAGCTTACATTGCCCGACTTATCACCCGTATTTTGGTAAGTCGTTGATAATGATTGCGATGCTTTTAACTCTTTTAAGCCATCACTTACACCCGTAAAGCCAACGCTTGCTTGCTTAAATGGTTGAGCTGCTTGTAAAGATAAAAAGTTATCATCCTGCCAAGCAACCAGACCCTTGTCGGTCACTTTTGCAAAGTCATCTAAGCCATTGTTATCAATATAAGGGTTTACATTAACGTAGGCTTTCACACCATCAAGATCTGTATTAAATACGCTACGAACAAACAATGTTTGACCGTTAGGATCAGTGAAGATATGTTTTTCTAGGGTGAAACGGCCTTGTTTATCTTTACTGACTACTTTATAAGCAAGCGATAATGGGCGACCCGCGTCGTCTTTGTATAAATAATCAATGCTTACATCCAGATCATCACTTTCTGTTACGGTAAAGTCTTTACCGACTACAACAAACTGCATATCTTTGATTTGTGCTTGGTGAATTAAACCAAACATGGTTTCTGTGATCATGCCTTTCGCGATTGAAAACCAAACTTTTGATACTTTGCCTGTAGCGGCAGAGTCGCTGTAATGGCCGTCTTGGTATTGCTCATACGATGTACCAATACCTGTTTTACCTGAGTAAGCCCAAAAAGGCTCAACACCTGGCGCACCAGGCGCAGAAACCTGCTTTACTGCTGTATTAACTGATTGCTCTGAACTACAAGCTGTTAAACCTAACGCTAACAAACTTGCTGTAATGAGATTAATTTTTTTCATTGTGTGTCCTTAGTATTGTTGCTTAACGCGCAGTACAGCAATTGCTGCTAGTACGAATGACACTGCACCTAGCACTAACGCATAAATCGGTTGATTATCAAAAAAGTGGCGTAAAATTAGGCCTAATACGCTTGCCGCCAAAAGCTGCGGGATAACAATAAAGAAGTTAAAGATACCCATGTACACACCCATTTTCTTACTCGGTACTGAGGTACTTAACATTGCGTACGGTAAAGAGAGAATTGATGCCCAAGCGAAACCGACACCAATCATCGGCCAGATAAGTAAACTCGGATCTTTGATAATAATAAAGCTGACCAGCCCTAATGCACCTAACACAAGATTGATAGCATGGGCCATTTTAAGCCCCACTTTTTTTACGATGATCGGGATACAAATTGCAGCAATGGCAGCAAAACCATTGTAAGCGGCAAATAATACGCCAACCCAGTCCGCACCGTTATTGTAAGCAAGTGAGCTTGTATCACTGCTGCCGTAGTGGAAACTGGTTACCGCTGAGGTGGTATAAATCCACATTGCAAACAATGAGAACCAGCTAAAAAATTGCACCCAAGCCAATTGCTTCATTGCCTCAGGCATTGTGAATACATCATTCACAACTTGATAAAAGCCACCACTGGTTGCGTTTTTAGCTTTTAAAGCACCAGCAATAAATTGAATAACACCAAAGCTAATCAAACCACCAGCAAGCAAATAAAGCTCTTTTTCAAGCGATAGGCCTGTAACAATACCCAGAACGACAAGGCCAAGAACCGTAAAAATTGCAGCGCCTTTGTTAAAGTTTACATCACTTTGAAGATCGTTTGAGTCATCGCTCTGCTCTTGTTCATGAAAGCTTTCAAGCTCTTGAGGTGAATATTCTTTGGTGGTAAATACGGTCCAAAAAACGGCGACGAGTAACACAACGGCACCAAAGTAAAACGAAAATTTCACAGAGTCAGGAATTTGCCCTGCAGGTGCTGTATTGGCAATATCGAACCAGTTAGTCATCATCCAAGGGAGTGCAGAGGCTACAACCGCGCCAACACCAATGAAGAAGCTTTGCATCGCATACCCTGTTGCACGTTGTTTTTTTGGCAGGTTATCGCTCACAAGGGCACGGAAAGGCTCCATAGTCACGTTAATTGACGCATCCATGATCCATAACATACCCGCTGCAATCCAGAGGCTTGGTGAGTTAGGCATAATGAATAACGATAACGTCGTTAAAATAGCCCCATAGAAAAAGAATGGACGGCGGCGACCTAACTTATTCCATGTTTTATCGCTCCAATAACCGATGATCGGCTGCACAATAAGGCCTGTTAGTGGCGCAGCAACCCAAAGGATTGGAATGTCATCAACATTCGCACCTAGGGTTTGAAAAATACGGCTCACATTACCATTTTGTAATGCAAAGCCAAATTGGATGCCAAGGAACCCAAAGCACATATTCCATATTTGCCAAAAGCTTAGCGTTGGTTTGTTATTATTCATTGTCAGCCTTTAAGGTAAATACTGCACTGCTCAAGCCATTCAGTTGTAATTGAATTGGCGCATTTGTTGTTGCCTCAGAAATCACAATGTCAGCATGATTCTCTAGGTTATCAGTTAATGTTAAACCACTGTGGTTAAGCTTAGGTAACAACGCTTGGTTAAGAGTAAGCTCAACATTTTGTGGGTTTTCTGAAAAGTTACTTACCACAAGCACCAGCTGTTGACCTAGCTTGCGCGTAAAGGCAATGACTTGTTCTGAGCCGGTCAATTCAACCGCTTGCATGTCACCGCCGACAATGGCAGGAAGTGAGTTTAATGACATTAACTTAGTGTAGTAAGCGCGAAGGTTAGCTTGCTCTTTTGAAAGTGCACCTCCATCGAATTTACCATTATTCATCCACGCTTGATGCGCAGGTACACCCATATAATCGAAGATACTGGTACGCGTTGGGTCACCAAAGCCACCATTTTCAGAGCCATCTTCACCGACAGCTTGACCAAAATAAAGTAAGGTTGGCGAGCGCGACATTAAGGTAGACACCACCATTGCTGGCTTACCTTTTTCACTGCTGCCCGCGAAATCTGGGCTAGCAATACGTTGCTCATCATGGTTTTCTAAAAAGTGCAGCATGTGCTCTTCAATATCAGCCACTTGGCTTTGAATATCGAAAATAGTATCCGCTGGTTGCTTACCTTGCATCACAGCTTTAACCGTGTCGTAAAAACCGACTTTGTCGTACAGATAATCCATCTTACCTTGCTGGATATATGGCCGGTAAAGCGTTGGGTTATAAACTTCGGCTAGAATAAAGGCATCACTTTTTTGCATCTTGATTGATGAATTTAAAAAGCTCCAAAACTCAACAGGCACCATCTCGGCCATATCATAACGGAAACCATCGACACCTTTATCTAACCAATAAAGCGCGATATCACGGAATTTATACCAGCTATTTGGCAGCTCTTTATCTTGCCAAAATGCGTAGTGGGCGCGGTAATCTTTATCAGCGTAATCAGCAGGTAGTGTTGGGAAATCGTAGCTGCCATCTGGTTTCACACCGTAATTGATTTTAACGGTTTCGTACCAATCATTGATGTCTGGTTTAGCGGCACGTGCCCCATTACCCGTCCATTTTGCTGGGCTTTCGGCAAATTGATTATCAGCAAGTGGATGCGGGTTGCCACCTAACACTTGGTAGCTATCGCTGGTAGGAACTTGAAATGACTGCCCTGTTACATAGTAAAAGTTGTTATCGCGCGCATACGTTTTTGTCGTGTCATCATCAGCACCAAAATCCTTTACGCCTTCAGGCTTGGCGACTGACTCATAGTTACGCGCTACGTGGTTTGGCACAATATCAATAACAACTTTCATACCGTGCTCATGAGTACGATTGATTAGCTCTACAAACTCCTCTAAGCGGCGCTCAGGATTAATTGCTAAATCAGGATTAACATCGTAATAATCTTTCACCGCATACGGTGAGCCTGCACGCCCTTTTACAACATCAGGGTCATCTTGCGACAAACCGTATTCTGTATAATCAGTTACTAAAGCATGACGCGGCACACCTGTATACCAAACATGCGTTGTACCTAGCTCTTTAATGCCTTGTAATGCTGCATCATTAAAATCAGCGAATTTGCCTACCCCATTTTCTTCTAATGTGCCCCAAGGTTTATTGGTGGTGTTTGTATTACCAAATAATCGAGTGAATACTTGGTATACCACAGGCTTGGAGATAGCGGCTTGGCTAGATTCAGATTGCGTTTTTTGTGTGTTCTGCTCTGCTGGTGCATCGCGACCACAGGCAGTTAAACCTAGTACCGATGCCACGACTAACGCGGTTATTTTATATGTTGTCATCATTACTTCATTTTTCTGTAAATATCAGTTCATACTAATGTTAAGGGCTGCATACGGACAGTAAATGCATACGTATTCAGCCTATTAGTTGCAATTATTCAAGCTCGATTAAGCGTGCTTGCATCGCTTTTAAGCGGATTGGCGTAGCAAGATCAACGCGCTTTTCGCTGATTAAATCGCGCCCTTTGTTAGTGCCTTTTAGCACTTCTTGCATGTAGCTTAAGTCCCAATCAATGGCTTGTTGGTTTTTGTTCAGAACAACCAATACAGTTTGGCCATTATGCTCTCTCACATAGCTGTAAACGCCTTGCTTTGGCGAAAAATGCATTAAACGGCCCTCGCTTAGCGCTGGCTTTTCTTGGCGCAGCTTAAGCAGTTTTTTCATGCTAGCTAACATCTCTTGCTGATCAGCTGAAAGCCCTTTGCCTGTGAAAGCATTTGCTTTTTGACCTTTAAAGCCACCTGGGAAGTCAATACGAATATCACCGTGATCATTACTTGGCGTGTTATCAAGCAACAGCTCAGTGCCGTAATAAATTTGTGGAATACCGCGAGTTGTTAACAGTAGCGTCATGGCCAATTTCGTTTTTGCTAAGTCTTGCCCAAGCTCAGTGTAAACACGACTCATGTCATGGTTATCTGCAAACACTAAAATGTTATCGGTATCTGCATATAAAAAGTCATTCGCTAGCGATTGATACACTTTTATCCAACCTGTATTCCAACTTTCCTCTTCATTAAGTGCTTGGATCAGTGCTTCTTGTAATGAAAAATCCATCACACTTGGTAAATCAGAGGTATAGCCATCTTGATTGACTTTGCCGCGCTGCCAATAAGAAGCAATTGCTGGGTTGGTTGTCCACTCTTCGCCAACAATATTAAAGTTTGGATACTCGGTCATAATCGCTTTAGTCCAATCGGCTAAAAACGCTTTATCTGAGTATGAATAGGTATCAACACGAATGCCGCTTAAGTTGGCGTATTCAATCCACCAAATGGCATTTTGAATCAAATAAGTTGAGAGTAACGGCTGGCGCTGATTTAAATCAGGCATCGACTCAACAAACCACCCATCATTAAATTGACGTTTATCGTATTGGCTGGCATGAGGGTCTTGAATTGTTTGTCTGGCGTGGCTTGTGGCATTTTTACCGTTTTCAAACTTGCCATCAAAGTTAACCCAATCTGCTGTTGGCATATCAACCATCCACTGATGCGATGAACCAAAGTGGTTAAGTACCATGTCCATCACTAAGCCGATGCCATGCTCTTTCGCTTCTGCGGATAAGGTTTTGTAAAGTGCATTACTGCCCATACGCGGATCAACCTTGTAGAAGTCAGTAATGGCATAACCATGATAAGAATAACTTGGCATGTCATTTTCAAGCACAGGTGTTAACCAAAGTTGCGTTACACCTAAGTCCTCAAGATAATCTAGGCTATTAATAACACCTTGAATATCACCGCCATGACGACCTCCTTTGAAGCTCGGATTTGCAGCCTCCTGCATACCTGCAACGCTGTCGTTACTTGGGTCACCATTTACAAAGCGATCAGGATTGATTAAATACAGCGTATCTTTGTTTGTAAAGCCATCGCGGTTGGCACTTTGCTTATCTCGAGCATTTAATGGGTAAGTAAACGTTGTGCCATCTTCAGCTTTAAAAGTCAGTTTTCCCGGCTTTGTATTATCGCTGATGTTTAAATCTAAAAAAGCGTAGTTAGGGTTATTTGTTGTTGTCACCCCTTTAAACTCAACGCCTTTATAAGGCATCATTTGCCAGGTTTTGTTAGCAATATTGTTATCGTAAAGCATGACTTGCAGTGAGTTGTTTTGCATCCCTACCCACCAATTTTCTGGTGATGCGGTAATTGCATAACTTGCAGTCGAGTTGAAAAGCGTGAATGCGGTGGTTAACGCTAAAAATGTCTGTGTTTTTTTCATAATTAATTTTGTACTTTTTCTAAAAATTGACGGTGGCTCGGCAGTTGCTCAACGGCACTATTAATCAAGGTTTTTAAACTACTAAATAGCTCATTTAATTGCTCATCGGATAATGCATCAGCCAATGGGTGATGATCCTCTGCAATGAGTCCTTGCCCTATCATCACTTGCTGCCATGCCACTTCGGCAAATAATTCATCGTCTTCTCTTACGAGCTTGCCGCTGGTTTTAAATAGCTCAATTTTCTTTTTAAGACTGCTTGGAATATCCATATTTTTACAAAAACGCCAAAATGCAGTGTCATCACGCTCAGTTAGTTTGTAATGAAGAATGATAAAGTCACGAATTCGCTCAAATTCTGTTTTACTTTGTTGATTAAATTCATCCACAAGGCATTGCTTAATACCTTGATGAGGAAAAAACTTAATCAAACGAATCGCTGCACTTTGAATTAAATGAATACTGGTCGATTCTAATGGCTCTAAAAAACCGCTCGATAAGCCAATCGATACCACATTTTTATGCCACTGTTTTAAGCGCCGCCCTGTTTTAAATTTAATAAATCGCGGCTCTGTGAGTTGTTTTGCAGGTAAGTTGTCCAACAGCTGTTGTTTTGCCGCTTCGTCTGATAAGAAACGAGAAGAATATACAAGGCCGTTGCCTACACGATGCTGTAATGGAATTTGCCATTGCCAGCCTGAGTCTTTTGCAATCGAGCGTGTATAAGGAATTGCATCCGTTGCTGATTCACTTTGTACTGCAACAGCACTATCGCAAGGCAACCAGTGCGACCAATCTTCAAAACCAGTATTTAGTGTCTGTTCTATCAATAAAGCGCGAAGGCCTGTGCAATCAATAAATAAATCGCCATCTATTTGCTCGCCATTTTTAAGCTGCAAAGAGCGAATAAGTCCGCTTTCATGGCATTGATTAACCGATTCAATTTTGCCTTCAATGCGTTTAACGCCCTGTGATTGCGCTAATTCTTTTAAGAATTCGCCATATCGAGTGGCATCAAAATGGTAAGCATAGTGTAAGCCCGCTAACTGGGTGTTAGGAATATGTTTAAGGTGGGCAAATTTATGAGCTTTGGCAGCTTGATAATTAAGTGAAAAATCCCAAAAATCAGGTACATTATTAGCGTGATGTGCTTTTAACCAAAAATGATAAAACTCACAAAACGGAAAATCTTTACCTATCTCACCAAAGGCGTGCATATAGCCGTGACCTTGGCTGCGCCAATTCTCAAACTCGATACCGAGCTTAATCGTTGCGCCAGTGGCCTCTATAAATTCTTTTTCTGAAATGCCAAGTGCACCATTAAGATGTAAAATAGGCGGAATACTTGCTTCACCTACCCCAACGGTGCCAATTTCAGCTGACTCAACAAGTGTAATTTCGAGCACTTTACCCAGTACTTTATTGAGTAATGCGGCAGTGATCCATCCTGCAGTACCACCACCGGCAATTACAACCTTCGTTATCTTTTTTGAACCCATAGTACACCTAACACCAATTTCAATTTATTGAGTGTAGCTCACTGATACAAAAAAGCCCTTGTAAAACAAATCACAAGGGCAATTTCTATCACTACATTAGCTTATTACAGCTTGTAGCTGAAGCCTAACAGGAATGTACGACCGTAGTCTTGGTAATCACGCACTTGTAGTGAGTTATCACCTTGTAGTGATGTAAACGGCTCTTCAGTGATGTTCTGAACTTGGAATGTTACAGATAAACCGTCAAGGCTCTCTACGCCGCCTTCACTAAAGTCGTAACCAATTTGCGCATCCCAAATTGTTTCGCCTTTAATATCAACTTGTGTAGTCGCAAAACCTAAACCGTATACATCACCTTTAAAATCGCTGCGCTTACGCATGCTAGTACGCGCTTGGAAACCGTTACGCTCAAAGTACACTGTTAAGCTATCGATTTGGTCAGATAAACCAGGTAGCTCATACTCATTACCGTTTTGGTCTGTAATATCTTGCTCAACACCTGTGTGACTTGCGATTAAACCAAAGCCATCAAGTGAATCACTAAACATGGTGAACGGCAGTGTTAATGAAAGCTCATAACCCCAAAGGTCACCAGAGCCACCATTTACTTTACCAGAGCCGGTACCCGTTGAAGTTGCTGGAATCTCACCTGTTGATGGGTCAGCAACACCGCTCATATCAATTTCGTAAGTACCATCAAAGATCCACTGCGTAATATCTTTATAGAAAAATGCAGCGGCAAAATAACCTTCTTCATGGAAGTAGTTTTCGTAGCTTAAGTCAAAGCCAGTTGCTTCTTTAGGCTCCAGCTCAGGGTTACCACCTGATACACTCCAGTAATTACCGTTTTCATCTGGTTGTTGATTATAAGATGCATTAACTGATGAGTTCATTTCGTCTAAGCGGGCACGAGAAATTGTTTTCGCTGCGCCGAAACGTACGGTTTGCTCTTCATCGATTGCAAATGATAAGTTTAAGCTTGGTAAGAAATGGCTGTAATCGTGACTTACATCTGTTGGAGATACAACGACTAGACCGTCAACTGTGTTAGCAGCGAAGCCTTGTGAAGACTGTTCAGTTTTAACATAGCGAACACCAATGTTACCTGTTACTGGGATTGAACCTAGCTCTGCATTAATGTCTGCTTGAGCAAAGAACGCTGTCACTTCTTCTTGTACTGTCCACGATTGTGTCTTGTGCTTTGAATCAGTTAAGCTTTCTTGAAGTAAGCTGTAGTAGCCATCATTCACTAAAGCATTGGTATCATAAGCAACCATATTGCCCATACCAATGAAATCAAGGCTCGCCGTACCTAAGCGGTATTGCTCTGGGATTGATAACATACCAGGGTTTGAAAGTGAGAAGTCTTTTAACGTCATGAAGTAACCTTCAGACAGTTTACTCTTCTCACGGTCACGATATGACACACCGAATGACACGCGGCTGATATAAGCGTTATCAAGGACTTTGCTTGCAGCAAGCTTCAATGTGCTTAGTTCATCATTGATTTCTGGCGCATTGATAAAGCCATCTTGTGCGGTATTCTCGTATTCAGTACCAGTTAAACCATATTTATCATTCAGAGCAGCACTTGCACCCCAGGATAATGGACCACCTAGTTGAATTAAATCATAATCACTGTAATCAAGGTTATGGCTGAATTGTGCCCCTGTGTTACCACCGTCAAATACATAACCAATATCATCTGCAATGCCATTTGCATCGCCACGACCTGTACCTGAGTAGCTTTCGATACTCCAGATTTGACGTTCAACTTCAGAGCGACTAGCGTCAAACTCTACTGACCAGTCATCACTGATATCGTACTTAGTGTTAAAACCAAATTGAGTTAGCTCTGCATTACGCTCTTCATAGTCATTACGCACTACAACACGTTGACCTTGTGTAACAGCACTGGTTATAAAACCTGAGTCTGCATCAACAACGGCTGAACTAGGGTCGATTGAACCTTGACCCCATGCAAATGGAACTTCGATACCACGTAGGATTTTTTCATCTGAAAAATCCACATACAAAGCATCGAATGTCATATTTAAACGGTCATTCGGTGCTGCTTCTAACACGAACATGGCTGTATCACGTTCAAGTGTCGATGAGCGTACAAACGGCTTAGCGCCACCTAAGATAGAATAGGTATTACCATCTTCGCCGGTAAATTCTGGGTAGCCCCATGAGTTCCAACGCTTCTCTTGATTTGGAGAGCTCATCGTATTGTAGGCAAATGCAACGCCGATGGTGTCATCAGCAAACTGATCGATATAAGAAATTGTGCCACGAAACCCTTTATCGTCGCCGTCTGGGTTTAATTTATCAAAGCCTGTTTGCTCATATTGACCATTGAACATGATAACTTGCTCACCTTTGCTTAAAGGTTTTACAGTTTGCATGTCAATTACGCCAGCAATACCTTCGGCTTCAATACCTGCACTCGGTGTTTTATATACAGTTACACCGCTCATGATTTCTGATGGGTAAAGGTCAAATTCAACGCCACGGTTGTCACCAATTGACACCTGTTCACGACCATTGAAAGTTGTGGCACTTTCGTTTTCGCTAAAACCACGAACACTAACCCGACTTGCACGTCCATCTAGACGCTGGGCTGTTAAACCAGGAAGACGCGCGATCGATTCAGCGATTGATGAATCAGGTAATTTACCGATATCTTCTGCTGAGATTGACTCAACGACTTCAGGTGTGAAGCGTTTCGTATTAATAGACTCTACAACACTGCCACGAAAACCTTTTACTTCGATAACCTCAACGTTATCATTTTTTGCTTTTTGGTCTTCTTCAGCAGCATACGCTACAAAACTATTTAAACCTGCGGCTGTAAGAGCCAGAGTTAATATACTTGGTTTGAACATAGACATAATGTTTTCCCATTACCCAAATTGTAATGCCAACGTGATGCAGTTATCTGTTTCAGAAAAGCTGTTATTCGCTGACTGATTTTGTTGTCGAGATGAATATTAACGCTCAGCTTATTTTCTTAACAAATTTATGCATACGTATTCAGCCTAGTTCATGCAATTTAAATTTAACAAATATTTTACAGGTGAAATAGTTAAGTTACTGATTATTATTTATTTATTTTCAAAGCCAAGTAAGGAAATGTGAATGAAACAAAATTGTCTTACTTTAAGCACCCAAACTGGGACCTGACTGTAAAAGCTAATACTTACTAGTGATCAAAGAGGATAGAAAAATTATTACTTCTAATTCAACACAGCGAATGTTAATTGGTCATACCAAAAAACTTGTTGCACCACTTTGTGACAAGCCAGCTATTTTATGCACCACAGTGGATTTTTAGTTGTGTTTTTTAGGACAGTAAAAAATTGGTAAAGAATTTCACATTAAAAATTAATTCAACACACACGACTAGCGTTAATAAATTATGCTGAGTTAAAACGTTAATTTAACGTGCATACGTATGCAGAGTTTTTACAGCCTACCCCCCTTCACGTATGCTTTTGACATTCTGGTAATCCTTGTGAGGTTACCTCTCAGTTTACAGACACTGAATGTCACGATGGAGAAAAACATGACTCAAAAGCAGTGGTATAAAGGTGCGGTTATTTACCAAGTTTATCCGCGTAGCTTCCAAGACACTAATGGCGATGGCATTGGCGATATCAAAGGCATCATTGATCGTATCGATTACATTAAGAGCCTTGGCGTGGATGCAATTTGGGTCTCACCTTTTTTTAAATCACCAATGAAAGATTTTGGTTACGACATCAGTGACTACCGTGACATAGACCCTATCTTTGGTAACCTCGATGACTTTGATGAGTTAATTGCACAAGCACACCAACGTGATATTAAAATTATTATTGATCAAGTATTAAGCCATACATCAGATCAACATCAATGGTTTCTTGATAGCCGTGAAGATAAGACTAACGACAAATCTGATTGGTATGTTTGGGCGGATGCAAAGCCTGATGGTACACAACCAAATAACTGGTTATCAATCTTTGGTGGTCCTGCATGGCAGTGGGAGCCTCGCCGTGGCCAATATTACTTGCATAACTTTTTTGCTGAGCAACCAGATCTAAACTTCCATAATCCTGAAGTACGCAAAGCGGTATTAGACAATGTTGAGTTTTGGCTGAAAAAAGGCGTTGATGGCTTCCGTTTAGATGCCATAAACTTCTGTTATCATGACGCTCAATTACGTGATAACCCTGCAAAGCCACCTGAAAAACGTCAAGGCCGTGGTTTTAGCGAAGACAACCCGTATGCGTTTCAGTATCACTATTACAACAATACGCAACCCGAAAACCTGAGCTTTATGCAAGACATTCGTGCCCTTTTGAATAAATACCCAGGTACTGTTGCATTAGGTGAGATTTCATCTGAAGACTCATTAGCAACCATGGCTGAATACACATCAGGCGGTGACAAGCTGCATATGGGCTATAGTTTTGAGCTACTAACTAATGACTACAGCGCAGAATATATTCGCACAACCGTCAACACGTTAGAGCAACGCATGACAGAAGGCTGGCCTTGTTGGGCATTTAGCAACCATGACGTAGAGCGTGTCGCTAGTCGCTGGAGTCAAGGTGAAAAAATTGAGCCACAGCAATGTAAAATGTTAACTGCCCTACTTGCTTCGTTACGTGGTAGCGTATGTATGTATCAAGGTGAAGAGCTAGGTTTGGGTGAAGCCGAAGTCGCGTTTGAAGACTTACAAGACCCATATGGCATTACATTCTGGCCAAACTTTAAAGGTCGCGATGGCTGTCGTACGCCTATGCCATGGGATGCAAGTGATGCAGAACAAGCAGGCTTTTCTACAACAAAACCATGGTTGCCAGTGGGCGATGCCCATAAGGTCGCAGCGGTAAGTACACAAGACCAAGATAAAGATTCGATTTTAAACGCTTACCGTGAATTTATGGCATGGCGTAAAGATAAAAACGTACTATTAGAAGGTGATATTGAATTTATTAATACAGAAGAACCTGTACTTGCTTTCTATCGTGCTTTGGACGGCGTTAAAATGCTTTGTGCATTCAACTTAGGTGCACAAAGTAGCGAGCTTGTTATCGCAGATACTATATCTTCACAGCATACTGAGCTCTCTCATCACACAGCTGAATTAAACAATAATAAAGTCACTCTGCCCGGGTTCGGTTGCTTTTATGCAACCCTGAATTAAACATCAGTTGTTAAAGCCAAGCCCTGCAATTGCAGGGCTTTTTCATGATTGTAGCGCTATCAATGATTCATCGTCTTACTGTTAATATAATCCGTTAAAGCAAATAACACCCCAGAGACCACAAATGTGACGTGAATTAATACTTTCCAAAGTAGTTCATCAGTGGAGTGATTATTCGAGCTGATAAACACCTTTAAGAGCTCAACAGCGGATATGGCCACGATAGCACTGATCAATTTCATTTTCAGGCCAGAGAAACCAACTTTTCCCATCCACACAGGGCGGTCTTCATGGTTTTCGATATTCAACTTTGAAACAAAGTTTTCATAACCACTGAAGATGATAATAAGTAGCAACCCTGCTAATAAAGCAGTGTCTACTAAGGTTAAAATACCAACTAGCAACTCTTGATTTGAGGCAGTAAACGTATTTAAGGCCATGCTGTACAAATATTTAAAGAACTTCAGTAGTAACAAAACAACAGCGACTAATAAGCCAATAAAGAACGGCGCTAATAACCAACGCGACCGAAAAATAAAACTCTCAACAACTTGCTCTACCTTGGTCGGTACTTTCTTTACTTTTGAATTTGTCACTTGCTCAGACATAACTAGATTCACTTTCCTTTTAAAATTAGGAAGATAATACGTGGAATTAGGGGCGTATAGCTAGTATTGCAGCCAAAAATATTGGTTGTTTCTTGTTTATCTTTACGATAAAAAAATTTCGTTATCTTTTTTAGAAATTTAGTTTATAACTTCATTCAAGCAAAGTGGTTTACACATTGCGCACCATTACTGTGTGATAAGCCAGTAATAATTAATTTTGTTGATTAGGAATAATTAAATGAAAAAAGCATTGCTAGCACTGATTTTGGCGCCGGTATTGACTATGTCTGCATCAAATGCAATCGCTAACGAAGCACCTGAAGCATCAGCTGAAATGATCAAAGAATACACTGAAATGTGTTTAAACTGGGCTAAAGATGATGACATCAGCAATGACGAGCTTAAACCTTACGTTTTAAAATGCGTGAATGATGAGCTTGAAGCTGAAGGCTACAAAAAAGTAAACGACGTACAAATCTAGCGTTTATAATTCAGATTAAAAAAACCGGAGCTGACACAAAGAGGTGCACTCCGGTTTTTTATTTTACTAATATTAATTCACTTAATTAAGCGAATTAATATAAAAAGACACGTTACTTTTTAGCTTTGCTGGCCGCTTTTTTCTTCGCGGGAGCTTTCTTTTTGCTCTCTTCTACCCATTTGCCATTTTGGTAGTGTGCTGTCCAGCCTGTGGCTTTACCGTCGACTTCACTCATAACATACTGCTCTTTGTTTTTACGACTGTAACGTACTACAGCAAGGTTACCATCAGGGTCTTGCGTCGGTGCTTCAGCAAGGTAATAAAACTTCTCTGAAATACGATCTTTAAAACGCTTAAGCTCTTCAACTTTTGGCGCACGTGTTTCCCGTGATTTCGGAAAAGTATTTGCAGCTAAGAAAATACCGGATGCTCCGTCCCTTAGGACAAAATAAGCTTCTGACTTTTCACACTCAAGCTCAGGTAAATGAACCGGATCTTCTTTTGGTGGTGCGGCTTCGCCATTTTTAAGTAACTTACGTGTATTCTTACACTCTTCATTACTACAGCCGAAGTATTTACCAAAACGACCTGACTTTAACTGCATGTCTGCACCACATTTATCACATTCGATAATGGGGCCGTCGTAACCTTTAATTTTGAAAGTGCCTTGCTCAACAATATAACCCTTACATGCAGGGTTGTTACCACACACATGCAACTTGCGAGTTTCATCAATTAAGTATGAATCCATCGCCGTTTCACAAATAGGGCAACGCTTCATTTGCATTAATGTTTCTGTTTCAACATCTTCTACATCAGCAGCAATCGCTTCATCACCTGGCACCAAATTCATGGTTGTTGTACAACGTTCTTTCGGTGGTAGGTTGTAACCTGTACAGCCTAAAAACACACCCGTTGATGCGGTACGAATACCCATCTTACGGCCACATGTTGGGCAATCAATATCTGTTTCAACCATCTGGTTTTGGCGCATTCCGCCTTGCTCTTCATCTCCAGAGGCTATTTCTAACTGCTTAGAAAAGTCTGCGTAGAATTTATCAAGCACCTGTGTCCAAACACGTTCGCCTTCAGCAATATCATCTAATCGACCCTCCATTTTAGCGGTGAAGTCGAAATTCATGAGATCTTCAAAGTTCTCTACTAAGCGGTCAGTAACAATCTCTCCCATTTTCTCGGCAAAGAAACGACGGTTTTCAACACGTACGTAACCACGGTCTTGAATCGTTGAGATAATGGATGCGTATGTTGATGGGCGACCAATACCACGCTTTTCAAGTTCTTTAACTAAACTTGCTTCGCTAAAGCGAGCTGGTGGTTTAGTGAAATGCTGTTTAGGATCAAGCTCAACAAGAGTAAGAACTTCACCCTCTTTCACCGCAGGTAAGGATTGATCTTCTTCATTTTTCTTGCGCACAGCAGGCTGAACTTTTGTCCAACCGTCAAAGCGAAGTACACGACCTTTCGCTTTCAATTGATAATCACCAGCAGCCACTGTCAGAGTTGTTAAATCGTACTCTGCAGGCACCATTTGACATGCCACAAATTGACGCCAGATTAACTCGTACAGCTTTTTAGCGTCTGCTTCAACACCATCTAAATGTCCAGACAGCACCGTTACACTTGAAGGACGAATTGCTTCGTGCGCTTCTTGTGCATTGCCCTTTGAGCTATAGCTGATAGGTGCCTTTGGTAAGTATTTATCACCGAATTGCTCTGAAACGTAATCACGACACATTTCAACCGCATCTTTTGACAAGTTAGTTGAATCGGTACGCATATAGGTAATATGACCCGCTTCATACAGACGCTGTGCCAACATCATGGTCTTCTTAACACCATAACCTAAGCGTGTACTGGCAGCCTGTTGCATGGTTGAAGTAATAAACGGTGCGCTCGGTTTACTCTTACTTGGCTTTTCTTCAACGCTAATGACTTTGTAGTCAGCTTTTTCAAGTTCACTAACAGCAGACATCGCCTGCTCTTCATTAACGGGCTTAAATGCTTTATCAGCGTGTTTTGTAACTTCTAATCGTAATGCTGATTCGGTATTTTTGACATCAGCATGAATATCCCAGAACTCTTCAGGTACGAAGGCTTTGATTTCGCGTTCACGTTCAACCAGTAATCGAACTGCAACAGATTGCACGCGACCAGCTGATAACCCTCGGGCTACTTTCGCCCAAAGTAGTGGCGAAACCATAAAACCAACAACACGGTCTAAGAAACGGCGAGCTTGTTGTGCATACACCATGTCAGTGTTAAGTTCACCTGGTGTTTCGAAAGCTTGTTGAATTGCATTCTTGGTAATTTCGTTAAAAACAACACGCTTGTATTTTTCTGGCTCACCACCAATAATTTGCTCGAGGTGCCACGCAATGGCTTCCCCCTCTCTATCCAAATCGGTTGCGAGATAAATTTGATCAGCGTTCTCTGCCAGTTTTTTTAATTCTTGAACGACCTTTTCTTTGCCTGGTAGCACTTCGTAGTGTGGTTCCCAGCCCTTTTCAGGGTCGATTCCCATGCGGGCAACCAAGTTCTTATAATCGCGTTGCTTTTTATAGGCAGCTTTGTCTTCTGGTGACATTTTGCGAACTTCAGCAGGTGTTTTTGTTGCTGCCGTTTTTGCTTTGCCTGAACCTGAAGTCGGTAGATCACGTACATGCCCAACACTGGACTTAACGATAAAATCATTACCTAAGTATTTATTAATTGTTTTAGCCTTTGCTGGAGACTCTACAATTACAAGTGATTTTCCCATAGCTGCCTATTTCTGACCAAGAATTTTAAAGTTTTTTGCTCCTATAAATGTATATCCATCACATTATCTAAATAAGTATGATTTATTAACATTAGAGCACGAATATTTATAGGTATATCTACAAACACCAATTGTTACAAGCTTTTAATCGAAACTTTTCGATATTGACTGAATAATTAAACAATTTTTGTTGCTATTTTAGACAAATTAGCATTTTGCGGTATTTTTATGGGGAATATATAGAACAGCAACAAAAATGCCAACCTTATGGCTGGCATTTTTTAAAAATTATCTTAAAACGAAAGATTATCTGTCATCAAAAATTGCAATTGATTTACTGACAGTTTTGCTTCCACCAAGCTGGTTTTCAAACTCAAACGTTATCGTTAGAACGCCATCTTGATCTTGGTTACCATCCGTTTCTCGCGCAATTCTGACATCCGAATACATAGTTGTATCGCGATTAGTGCTAGGAATCGACTCTTGATGCTGAATAATAGAAAAGTCACCATTATTAGCAGAAATCGAAACGCGTGTGCCTGCAGGTAACGGATTGCCAAATTCATCACTATAATAGATACGAATATTAATACCAGCTAAGCCAATATCGAGCGTTTCAGGGTCAGTTTCATTAGGGTCGTTCGCATCAAAGTCTGGATTCGGACGCGCAGCAACAGATAAATCAAGCTCTGCAACATCACACCACTGTGGTGCATCAGAGACTTCAAACTGACCAGCCAAAGAATCTGAACAGTCAGCAGGGACTAAAACTTCAAAAGGCGGTGACACAACATCATCCGATTTTAAAACTGCAAAACGTACATACGGTTCATCACCTGACATGACAAGTTCGATTTGTCGGCGAACCTCTATTAACTCGCGCGTACACTGCCCTGCGTTAAATGCAGCTTCGCTACATAGCAAACCATTGTACTTACCGTCCGCATTGTCGTAAACACCATTGTTGTTAAGATCGCGCCATGTTTCGTTATGCCCACCGCGCGAGTTTTTCTCTGAACATGGGTCTGAATCAGCGTCATAGTCTTCACGATTAGCATCGCTACAATTGGCCTTATCGAAGCTGTTGTTTTCGTTATGGTCGTTGAAAGCTTCTGGTAAATCATATAAAGCGTAATATTCACCAATATCAAACAAACCATTACGACGAGTTACATCAGCTGTCGTTTCTTCGTCCTCAAAGTTTTCTTGCCCTTTTGCGACAGCAAGAATACTTGTTCGGCCTCCGCGCACAACCCCTTCAGGATCATTTTTAGCTCGCAATAAAGTACCGATACATGGCGCTGCATTACCAAAGTAAGGGTCGCAGTTAATTTCGTTTGTTTTCGGGTTAAAACCCTCTCTCGTTGCAGAGTTGCCGTCGATTTCACCAATGCGATTGCCCCATTTATAATCATAAAAAGGTCTTTCACCTTGCGAGCGCCATGTAATTTCACACAAAGCATTATTGGTGCGACAAACAGCTTCACGATTTTGCGGACCGATAACACCTGACTCTGTGAGTACCGTTGCTTCAACTCCGTCACTATTAAACTGATTAAATTGGTCACCAAAATACACGGTTAATGGAATTGTTATACCATTATAGTTAAGTGCGTTAGGGTTAAATACAGTCGGGCTAAGGTCAAAGCTATTTTGATCAGTCACCCCTGAGTACAATGCGAGTTGTGATGAAACAGCATTAATTTGCTCAGCCAGTGGAACTAAATGAAGCGTTCCATCAGGGCAGATTTCGTTACTAGGCTCTGTGCTACAAAGTTCTACTTCATCAGTCCAACATGATAAATCATCGCCTTCTGGTAAAGCGGCAACATCCTCTTTTGATACAAAACATGCTTTAACAACAAGCGGCCCTGGCACAATACCCGATGTAATCGTAGTTTGTACTACACCATTATTATCTGTGTTAGCACTGCGCTGTGTAAGCTTTGCTAAGCCAACTGAGTCAGTTAATTTAAAATCAATACGCTGCTGCGGTGATACAATGCCATCGGCATCAAGTAAGCGAAAACGCACCACAGATTGAGTTGGTAAACCGCCTTCACCCGGAGGAAGTGCAATGACGGGTTCAGATACATCAATAAATTGAATCGATTGCACAGCAGATACCTCAACAGGAATCGTCGTTGAGGCCGTAAAGTTTTTACCGCCTGTTTCAACGGTGATATTTACCACATCATCAATTGAACAACCATTTGCTCTATAAGTAGAACTAGCAATACCCCCAGATGATTTTACTGAAGCATCTATCGTTGAGTCGTTGCTCGCAACGCACGTAGAACTAAACTCTACATCTGTTGGTGTGGTGTATAAGTTTCCTTCTTCATCACGAAGAGTTACTTCTATAACAGTACTCCCCCCTGCTTTTAACGGTATTACGTTACCATTGCCATCAAAGTTTAAGCCGTTATCTACATCCAAAGTAAGATCAGCAATACCAACAGCAAAGTTAATATTCGCTGATTCATCCAAAGACGACACTGAAATAGTTCCTGCTCCGCCAGTATTACCCGGTTGTAATTTAAGCAGTGCAATACCAAAGTTATCTGTTAATGCTCTGCCAGATGAAGGAAGAACTGAACCTAGATCAGTCGTTACATCAACAAGTGCGTTCGCAACGCCATCACCACTTTGCTCGTCCGTGACTGCAACGAATAAATCACCTAGCTCAGCAGAAGAAATAGAATTAGAGACAGTACAACCAGATGCTTGTGAAGTTGGGTCTAACCTAACGTTGTTTCTATTTTCATCCCATGAAGGGTTACAGCCGGTTAGCAATGAAACCGAGACTGAATACTGAGCCAATTCAGTTGATGCATCATCACCATTTGATATAAAACCAGCAACTTGCGTGATTGTTTCACCATTGTCATCCATATAGCTGGCAAGCACTTGTCCAGCCCCTTTTGAATCACCACTGCTCAATGTAACAGACGCTTCACCACTACTGTTTGTTAGAGCTGTACCAAGAACAGGCGTTATTCTGCCTGTAAAATTCGTTGTAAATGAAATTAGTTGACCATTTAGAGGTGTACCTGAGTCAAGTAAGGTTGCCGTTACAGTCCCTTTGTTTTCTTTACTAACAGGGTTGTCGGCTGTGAATTCCAAACCGTTAACATCACGGATTGATAAGCTCAAGGTTACGTTTTCTACAACCCCTGGCTCTACCGTTTCTGAACCATCTAAAGACCCGCCGTCTTTTTCTAGTGAACCACCACCGCCACAAGCGGCTAATAATGAGCTAAAAACTATAATACTCAGCCATCGCATTAAAGGCATCGACCTCTCCCTAGTTAGCTATTTCTATACTTAATTTGTTGTTTACCTAATATTAACCTAAAACCTGAACGAATATCATAATTTTTTATTCAATTCAGGACGAATTAATTTCAATATTTAGCGATTTTTTCTGTATAAAAATTTACATGCTGGTAGGCTATGGCAAAATTTATAAAAATATAGATTAGGTGTATGTCAAAAGTCCGTTCATTGAGTCTCACATCTCGCATCATGATTGGTATGGTGCTAGGTGTAGTAGTAGGTTTTATTTTTCAGGCAATTTTAGCGGGTGAAGACGATTTCCTTATCCCATTAGGGTTATTCTCTTTGCCTATTAAAGCATTTTTTGTCGATGGTATTTTTCACGTTGGTGGGCAAATATTCATTGCTAGTTTAAAGATGCTCGTTGTGCCTTTAGTATTTGTCTCACTTGTATGTGGTACATGTAGCTTAAGTGACCCTAAAAAGCTTGGCCGCTTAGGTGGAAAATCAATCTTGCTGTATTTATTTACCACTGCTATCGCTATTACTGTCGCAATTACACTGGCATTGATATTTAACCCAGGTGAAGGTATTAACCTACCATCGGATGCTAATTACAGTGCAAAAGAAGCGCCAACACTGGCTCAAGTGATCATTGGCATGTTTCCGACTAACCCTATTGATGCGATGGCCAGTGGCAACATGCTCCAAGTTATTGTATTTGCATTATTATTTGGTATTGCAATGGCTCTTAGTGGGAAAGCAGGAAAACGTGTCGCGAGCGTATTTGAAGACTTAAATACCGTTATCTTGAAACTAGTGACTTTATTAATGAATATTGCACCGTATGGTGTTTTCTTCTTAATGGCGAAACTATTCACCACTATTGATTTGAAACTAATTAAAAGCCTCGCTCTTTACTTTAGTATTGTTGTGTTAGCCTTATTTATCCATGGCTTAGTTAACTACAGTATCCTTCTCAAAGTATTAACGGGCCTTAGCCCTGTAACTTTCTTGAAGAAAATGAAAAATGCATGTTTATTTGCTTTCAGTACCTCAAGTTCAAGTGCGACAATGCCTATCACTTTAGAGACAGCGAATAAAAAACTAGGCGCACATAACTCAGTTGCATCTTTCACAATCCCATTAGGTGCAACCATCAACATGGATGGTACGGCTATCATGCAAGGTGTTGCGACTGTGTTCATCTCTCAAGTTTTCGCTGTCGACTTATCTATTTCTGATTACTTAATGGTTATTCTAACGGCAACACTTGCGTCAGTGGGCACTGCAGGTGTACCAGGCGTTGGTTTGATTATGTTAGCCATGGTATTAAACCAAGTTGGACTTCCTGTTGAAGGGATTGCAATCATTATTGGTGTGGACCGTTTACTTGATATGACACGCACCGCGGTTAACGTGACAGGTGACTGTATGGTGACATGTGTTGTTGCAAAGTCTGAAGGGCAATTAGACGAAGATGTATTTAATGACCCTGATGCGGCTAAAGACTTAGAAGATTATCATAAGTCTATAAACTAGATTCACCATTGAAAAACCCGCATATTAATGCGGGTTTTTTATCGTTTTTCGTTAAGGGTTCATTCCTTTAAAACGCGATACTAAATTAACTCCAGCCTTACTGATACTTGTACTCAAACCGATCGCCAGCTTATCACTTAAGTTCTTTTTGATTGTGTATTTCACTTTGTAAATCTGACGCTCACTCGCCTGACTTAAGAGGATATCATCACTGGTATCTATTCTATCAACAAGCCCTTTATCAAAGGCTTGAGTAGCAAACCAATGTTCGCCTGTTGCAACTGTATCTATGTCAAGTGAAGGTCGTTGCTCGCTAACAAAAGTTTTGAATAAGCCATGAGTTTGCTCTATTTCCTCTTTAAACTTTTCGCGCCCTTTGTCTGTGTTTTCGCCAAATAATGTTAGTGTGCGCTTATATTCACCCGCAGTAATTTGTTCGAACTCAACATCATTCTTTTTCAGTATTTTATTAAAGTTAGGTATTTGGGCTATCACTCCAATAGAGCCAACAATAGCAAAAGGAGCTGCAACAATTTCATTCGCCACACATGCCATCATATAACCACCACTGGCAGCAACTTTATCTATGGCTATCGTTAGGTGAATTCCTGCATTACGAAGGCGTTGTAATTGCGACGCAGCCAAGCCATAACCATGAACAACCCCACCACCGCTTTCTAAGCGAACGAGTACTTTATCTTTTTCTTTGTCAGCAATAGTAAGAATTGCTGTAATTTCTTCACGTAAGCTGTCTACCTCATGGGCATCAACACTGCCATTGAAGTCGATGACATACAGCCGAGCTTTTTTCTCATCACTTGAGGTTTTTTTGCTCTTCGCTTTTTGCTGTTTTAAATGCGCTTTGAGCTCCTTTTTTGAAAGAGTGTTCTCAATAAAGCTCTGTTTTAGATCTTCAAGCTGCTCACTCAAGTCATCTATTTGTATTTCGCCCTTTTTCGATTTTGGCTTTGCTGCTGCGCCAACTGCAATTGCGACAATGATTGCTATGGCAATAACAAAGGTGATGGTTTTGGCGAAAAACAGCCCATATTCGTATAAAAATTCCAAACAAATTCTCCACTTAATGTTAGTTCGCCACAATTTAACATGCTTTTTCATAAAAAAAAGCCACATGATGTGGCTTTTTACTTAATTGGTTAATTTAGTTTTTAGTCAGTGACTACATCGGTATTAGTGACTTGCAAGTACTGACCACGGCTCGCTAAGAAAGTGGCTATTTGCAATTGCATTTCAGACGTTGCAGCTGCACTTTCCTGTGCAGTAGCGCCTGAATCAGGCGTAGCCACAGGCGTTAATACCGAACTGTGATGACCCTTAGTAAATTTCACAACATAGCTCATAGGCTCCGCTGTTGGCCCCTGAGATTGAGCCACTGTTGCTAAGCCCATCAAGTTAGCAAGTGGTAAACTGCCTGCGATAGGGTTAGAAGCTACCATAGGTGGAATAACTTGGTCAGGCTTATTGTTAGCGCCATCACCAACAACGACACTCATATATGTTGGCGTGCCAAGTGCCGCAACTGATGCTGCGTAATTAGAAGGATCACCACTATCAAGGGCTGTCTGTGCCGCAAAAGCAAACTGTGTTACTACCCCTTGAATATTTGCTAGTTTTGCTGTTTCCCCTGCCATTGTTAACGAGCCAATGTACTCTTTGTAACCACAACTGACATAAGCGGTTTGATCTGCTGCTAGCGTGCCACAGTTAGACACAGCTTCATTTTGTAAGTACGAGCTAAATTCTGCAGACTCACTAATGCCAGCAGCAAGTAACACCGAACCTTGCACGAATGGGCCAAACGTTGCCGAATCAATTAAGAAACTTGCAATACCACCACCGCCACTGGCAAGTGCAACACTCTTCACATTGAAAAGTGGGTCAACCTGAGGATCAAGAGGATTATTCGTCACTGCAACAAAAGCAGGCGCAACAACTGAACCTAGTGAATGTCCTACGAATGACACATCTTGAGTGTTTAAATCAGTCGCACCAGAAAAGTTTAAACCTAAGCGTAAACCCAATAAATCAGCAACTGATTGACGTAAGCTGTCACGTGCTACAAGTAAAGACTGCAAATTCATGTAACTGAGTACGGAACCCGTTGATGCGTTGAAGTCGTCAACACCATCTCCATTTACATCAACACCACGCTCACCATGCATTGGGTGGTCGATAGCAGCCGTTGCAAAACCTTGGATAGAAAGCTGAGCAGTGATTGCTAACATATCTTCTTTCTTAGACGTAATACCGTGCTGAAGAATCACTACCGGCCAGCCACCTTCAGGCATTACCAAAGCATCTAGACCAATTTGGCTTCGAACAAAGTTAATGACGGGTAAAATAGGCTTAGTAATTTGCACCGGTACATTCGCAATGCTTTGCGTTTTAGGGATTGTATTGTATTTAGTTAAGTGCTTAGTTTGGTCAAGGCCTAGGTCACGTAACTTACCGCCACTGAGCGCCATACATAATGCATCATTTTCACTAATTGGATCTGTCGGGAACGATGCACCTGCTGAAGAGGCGTAGCCAAGTACCGCTACACCGCTGTCACACATACCTTGCCAGTATGTCGCAGCTAAATCACTTACCTCAGTGCCTGTTGGTGTTGCAAGGTACATAGGTAGCATTACACTGCCTTTTTGATACTGAACCCCAGCAAAAGCAGGTGATAAACCTGTTACCCCTTGTGATGCAAATACTTGTTCAACAGTAATCACTGGTTGCTCAGGAATTTGTACCGTTGGTCTTGGTAAAGCCGCTTGCGTTAAACTTGCTGCTAGTAATTGTTTGACTGTACCAAGTACTTGACCTGCCGACTGCATGGTCATAGCCGCACTAAAAATGATTTCATCTTTAGAAATTGCACCACCTGATGTTACAGCGTTTTCATAACTATTGATGACCGCTTGTAACGATTTTTGTGCGTCTGTAATAAGGGTTGTTTCTTCACTAACCAACGCATAAGTAGATGATGGCTCAATTGAGCGACCTTCTGAGTCCATTAGCGAGGTTGTTAAAACATTGATGTAGCTACTACCTGCTTTAAACGGTTTCAATGGTATAACAGCCACAGCATCACCAGAGCCTTGGGTAATAAAATCGACACCAAATGTGAGCTCTGACACTAATTTACAGGCAATACCTGCAGGTACTTGTGAGCATGCTTCATCCGTTTGGCTGGCTCCCATAACGACTTCAAAAATGCGCACTGCGCCAGGTGAGGCAGCAGATGTAGCATCTAAGCTAACACCCGCAGGAAAAGTAAGATCGATTTTAAACGGAGTTTGTGTAGACCAACCATCTAGTGCACCTAATGCTAACTGTGGATCGGCATAGGCAGCACGCTCTACGCTCACATTATTCTCATCAAGTTCACCAGGAATATTAAGCGTGCCATCAAGTGTGCCACTCATGAGTAAATCGTTGGGTACAGAGATAACACCATTAGCAGGGTCAAACTTAACTGTCGCGGTTGGCACAATGGGGGGATTGTCATTTTTTACATCTTCTAATGTTTCTCCTCCACCGCAACCTGTAATGGCTGTTGCAACGGCCAGTGAAAGTAGCATTTTTTTCATAATATCGCTCCGCGAAAATCTTATTGTTATTGTGTGTTCATATTTAAAAGTAGCTAAAAAGATACCTTTAGTTAAGTTAATTTAATGTAATTAGGTTATTAATAAGACATTAGACCAGTTAAAGTTAACGTAAAGTTTTAATTTTCGCCACCTTAATTTGCAATAAATTCGATAACTTGGCTTTTTGCTATGGTAAAATATGGAAAAATTTAACCGATGGTACTTTTATGCACAATTACAAAGCCGCAGAAAACGCGCTAAAAGACAAAGTTATTTTAATTACTGGTGCTGGTGATGGCATTGGTCGCGTAGCAGCCTTAACCTATGCAAAACATGGTGCTACGATCATTTTGCTTGGTAAAACAACCAGCAAACTAGAAGCTGTTTACGATGAAATCGTTAATGCAGGCGGCCCTCAGCCAGCGATTGTTCCAATGGATCTTAAAGGTGCTACAAAACAAAACTATCGTGACCTTGCTGCAACAATCGAACAGCAATTCGGCAAACTTGATGGCTTAGTAAACAATGCAGGTATTCTAGGTTCGCTTGGTCCGCTTGAGCACTTCTGCGTGTCAACATTTGAAAACATCATGAAGGTTAATGTTACCGCACAGGCACTTATCACTAAGTACATGTTCCCTATTTTAAGAAAATCACCTAGCGCATCGGTTATTTTTACCTCTTCAGGTGTAGGTCGCCAAGGTCGCGAATTTTGGGGTGCATATGCTATTTCAAAGTTTGCAGTAGAAGGCATGATGCAAACATGGGCTTGTGAAGTAGAAAAAACAAATATCCGCATTAACTGCATTAACCCAGGCGCGACGCGTACGTCTATGCGTGCATCAGCCTATCCAGGAGAAGATAAAGATAAGTTAGCAACCCCTGAGGATCTTATGCCTACTTACCTTTATCTAATGAGTGATGACTCAAAAGATATCAATGGTCAATCTTTAGATGCGCAACAAAAATAACTTTTGTGCTGTTGACGAATGATTAACCAATAAAAAACCTTACTCTCGAGTAAGGTTTTTTATTTTCTAGTATCTAACGACGCTTAGGCTGCTTAACGCGTTGATTATGCTTTTTAACAGCTTTACGAATTTGGTTTATCTTGGCCCGTTTTTCTTTACGCTTTTCAGGTATAACTGATAATTTTGTTTGCGTTTCACGACCCAATTGAACAGTTTTACGCAAATAGTTAACTGTATCCAAATCAAGCTCTGCCCACCCACCTTGAGGCAAGCGTTTATCTAGCTCTAACTTACCGTAACGAATACGAATAAGACGAGATACTTCCACATCTTGTGATTGCCATAAACGACGAACTTCGCGGTTGCGTCCCTCGGTTAAGGTAACATTAAACCAACGATTTATTCCTTCACCACCTAATGGTTTAATATTTAAAAATTTCGCAGGTCCATCATCCAGTTCAACCCCTTTGGTTAAGTTACGTAAGGTCTCATTCGTTACTTCACCAAATACCCGTGCAGAATATTCGCGCTCTACTTCATAGCTGGGATGCATAAGGCGATTAGCAAGCTCACCATCATTGGTAAACAACATTAATCCAGCGGTATTAATATCCAGTCGACCTACAGCAATCCAACGCTCACCATCTACTTTAGGGAGACGATCGAACACAGTACGGCGACCTTCAGGATCTTTGCGAGTACATAACTCGCCTTCTGGCTTGTTATACATAAGCACACGACAAATCCGGTCAGCTTTATCTTCAACTTTTACTACATGTCCATCAACACGAATTACATCAGTTGCTTCAACACGATCGCCCAAACGAGCCACTTTGCCATTGACACTTACTCGATTTGCATCAATGTATTTTTCCATCTCACGACGTGAGCCCACACCAGCACGGGCCAATACTTTTTGTAACTTTTCAGTTTCTACATTACTCATTCAGATAGTTCTCTCACAGAAGGATCGCTCAAAAGCTGGTTAATTTTACTTTCCTGTAATTCAGGTAAGGGTGGTAATTCATCTAAACCAGCTAATGAAAAATAGTCTAAGAAAGCGGATGTTGTAGCATACAAAGCCGGACGTCCTGGTACCTCTTTGTGGCCTACAACCCTTATCCACTCTCTTTCTAATAAGGTTTTAATAATCCCTGAGCCGACAGTAACCCCTCGTACTTGTTCGATTTCACCACGCGTAATGGGTTGCCTGTAGGCAATCAAAGATAATGTTTCTAATAGTGCTCTTGAGTATTTAGGTGCGCGCTCTTGCCAAAGATTTGCAAGCCATGGTGCTAAGCTTGCGCAGGCCTGAAATCGATAACCGCTGCCAACTTCAACCAATTTTATGCCGCGTGTTTGATAATGGGTTTGAATGTTTTCAATTGCATTATTAATGCGTGCCATAGAAACGCTTAAATCAGCCAATACTGTCTCTTTTAAATGACGTTTAGATAAAGGTTTACCTGCTACAAAAATCGCGGCTTCTATGATTTCGACTAACTGTTCATCATTAATACGTTTTGCGGCCATGGGTTACTATAGGTCATTTAAATCACTAACGCTCTATTATGACAGAAGTCTTGCTAGGTTGGAAAAATTATTACAAAAAAAGCCAGTGTAATACACTGGCTCCAAACAATGTTTATATTTGAGCTAAATTACGAGCTTTTTTTAACCATGTCTAATGCGTCATCTTCAGCAACATCACTACCATGTTCAGTGATGTAGCTAATAAACTCATTACGGCTTACGCGCTTGTCCTTATTAGTATCCATATACCCAAAATGGTTGGCAATATCGTCATCATCAGCCTCTTCAACCGAGATATAACCATTTTTATCGTTATCTAAGGATTTAAAATCATTTTCGATAGGATCAAATTGAGCTATTTCAGCTTTAAACGCCGACTCAGAGACTTCGCTATCTTCCGCAACTTTACCCGTATTAAGCTGCATGTAAGCATTAAACTCACTTCGGCTGATTTGTTCATCCATATTAGTATCGATATTTGAAAAATGTGCCCAAATTGCATCATCATCTGCTTCTGTTTTAGAGATGTAACCATCGTTATCATTATCTAAACTGCCAAAATCGCTGTCTATTTTTGCTAAAGAGTTGCTTGCAGAGCATGCTGAAAGACTAAGAGCCGCTAAAATTGTTGATGCTAGAGTTAACTTGTTCATAAGACATTTCCTTGTAGTCGATTAGATTCGCTTGGACTAATACAAGTTGAATGCCAAAACACCTTACAGCCTAAAATCAAGCACTTAGAAAGCAGTTAAGTTGTGGTTAAGACTATGATTTAGCAAGCTTTTCATACTTACTGTAATTTTTTCATAAAAAAAGCGCTCCAAAGAGCGCTTTTTACAAATAAGTTTAACATACCGATTAAATAGCCGCGTTTTGGTAACGCTTAACGAACTCTGTTACTGCTTCACCGTTACATTTTAAGGTATTTAAGTTACCAATTTTTTCACGTACAGGTGTCAAACCTTGCTTAAGTGCTGTGATGCAAAGTTGCGTTTCTTTTTGCTCATTTTTAGCAAAAACTTCAACTGATACTTTCGAAGTCGCTTTTTGTGACTCTGCTTTTTTAGCAATGTCACGAATGTCGACACCATTACACTCAATACTTTTAGAAAAACGCGACATCGCAATACCATGCTTTGTCGCTTCTTTACGTGCAGCGGTAAACCCTTCGTTTGCACTCAGACTACATAACTTAGATTCAATACGATTATCAGCTGAGAAATATTGTGGATTGCTTGCCAATGAGCCAAATGAGATACATGCAAGTGAAAGCATCACTAATTGTTTTTTCATGGTTTACCTTTTAAGTGTACATAATTTGAACGGTTAATCTGCGCGCATTATATAAACAAAAAAGAACAAATCAATTAAATATATTATTTAATATTTTAATTAATATCGAGTTAACAATGCGTTTAACTAAACCCTCAATTGATCAACATTTAAACAGTGCATTTTTCTTTCTTTGCTCATGAATAGCGCCACATTTGATGGTAGAATTACGTTACTTCCTTTAAAGAAAAATAAACTAAGGTGCATGATGAAGGTTATCTCGTTCAACATAAATGGACTTCGCGCTCGCTTACATCAACTACAAGCGGTGATAGATAAACATCAACCAGATATCATTGGCTTACAAGAAATCAAAGTTCATGATGAAGCTTTCCCACTCGAAGACGTGCAAAAAATGGGTTATCACGTTTATTTTCACGGTCAAAAAGCCCATTACGGCGTGGCAATGTTATGTAAACAAGAACCTAAATCGGTAATGAAAGGCTTTGCAACTGATACAGACGAGTCGCAACGTCGTATGATCAGCGTGACTGTAACCCAACAGAATGGCCGTGACTTAACTGTTATGAATGGTTACTTTCCACAGGGCGATAATATTGCTCACGAAATTAAATTCCCTTACAAACGTCAGTTCTATAAAGATTTAATGACCCACTTAGAAGTCAATCACACGCCTGAGGAAGATGTTATTGTGATGGGCGACATTAATATTTCACCTACTGATCTCGACATTGGTATTGGTGAACCAAACCGCAAACGCTGGTTAAAGACTGGTAAGTGCTCTTTTCAACCAGAAGAGCGTGAATGGTTAAGTACATTATTAAACTGGGGCTTTAAAGATACCTTCCGTGAACTTTACCCTGAAAAAGTTGAACAATACTCGTGGTTTGATTACCGCTCAAAAGGTTTTGATGACAACCGAGGCCTACGTATCGATGTAATTTTAGCAACTCCAGCCCTTGCTGAGCGTTGTGTTGAGTCTGGTATCGATTACGAATTACGTGGTATCGAAAAACCTTCTGATCATGCGCCAATATGGTCAACATTTAACGCATGATAGACACTATGCAATGGCAGCTCCCTTTATGGAGCTGTGTGGCTTTAATACTTTGGCTAAGTTTTGATAAACAAAGCGCATCGCAATTATTGGCAACGCCAATAAGACAAGTTGGTGTGCTCGCCTGTGCTTTGGTACTTGCAGTACTGTGGCGCATTAAAGCGGGGATATTGCCAGGCCTTGAATTGCATATTTTAGGGGTTACTGCTGTGACCCTGATTTTAGGTTGGCGATTAGCCATTTTTGCAAGTGCCCTTGCAAGTTTACTGTTGGTACTAGTTGCTCAGTTGCCTATGGCTTTATTGCCCGTGCATTTACTGTTTACTGCTTTTTTACCAATTACGTTGAGCTATTTGTGTTTTGTGCTTTGTTATACCTACTTACCAAGACATTTTTTTATTTATATCTTTTTATGCGCGTTTTTAACCGCTGCTGTTATCGCCTGTATTAAAATACTCACCAGTGGTGTGCTTTATTACTTGCTTGGTGATTACAGTTTTATTGAGATTTCAGAAAACTACCTCATTCTATGTGCGATAATTTGGTTTCCTGAAGCAATGCTCAATGGCATGGCTATTACCTTAATGATTACCTATCGCCCTCATTGGGTTAAAACCTTTTATGATAAGGACTATTTAGACTCATGAGTCTTCACTATCACTGCCCGCTTTGCAAACTTGAGCTTACACTCAAGGATAAAACTTACCGCTGTAACAATAACCACAGCTTTGATATCGCCAAAGAGGGTTATGTCAATTTACTGCCCGTACAAAATAAAAAGTCGAAACAACCGGGCGATAACCTTGAAATGGTGCAAGCGCGACGCGAGTTTTTAAATGCGGGGCATTATGGTTTTTTACAGCAAGCTTTAGCTGAACTCGTGGCATCACTGACACCAAATTCAGTGATTGATTTAGGCTGTGGTGAAGGCTTCTATACCCAAGCAATTGCAGCGCAATCGAGTGCCGAAGTGTATGGTGTTGATATTTCGAAACCTGCGGTAAAATACGCCGCTAAGTGGTATGAAAGTGCGCATTTTAGTGTCGCGTCGATTAGCCAAGCCCCTTTTGCAGATGCCAAAGCAGACGTGCTGGTTAGTGTGTTTGCCCCTTTATTTGCACAAGAACTTGCCCGCCTTGCCAAACCGCAAGCAAGCTTAATTGTTGCAAGCCCTGGCCCTTGGCACCTTAAAGAATTAAAAGCATTTATTTATGCTGATGTAAAACCACATACAGAGATAGAACCACCAGCTGGCTTCAGCAAAGAATCGACAACATTATTAGAGCAACAGGTGCTGTTGTCTGTCGAAGAGATTAAACATTTAATTATGATGACGCCGTTTGCCTGGAAATTTCGCCCAGAGCATTGGCAGCAAATAGAGCAACAAGGCCCACAAAAAATAACGTTATCTTTTTATGTGAGCCAGTATATTCGCGATTAGAAATGTTCTTTTGTGAAGGCTTTATCCATTTTTTCGAACATATCTTTTAATAGTTGAGCTAAATCTGAATAGCGTGGTTTTTCAGTCGTTAATTGTGACTGATAACCATGTGCTTTCATTTTACTGTGCAGCTCGGTGTACCAACTTAGCATCGCTGGCTCTAATCGGGTTTCTGCACGGCGGCCTAGCCACAATAAACCTTGAAACGGTAGTGACAAAAAGAATAGCGCGATAGTAATTGCTTGCGGGAAATAATCACTACCTAAATAGTTAACTTGCATAAAAACAGTCAGCATAGCCAAAATTGGCATCACTGTAATTGCCAGATCTGTGGCTTTGATCACTCTAAATTCAGCAAACATGGGGGCGAGCTCTTGTCGCATTGGCCATTTTTTAGCGTATTGACGACCTGTTTGCACTTGTGACATGACACTCTTTTGCATCATCACTCCTAGGGTTTTCATCTTGTTTCACAACCGAGTGTAACACACTCCCGGATACAATCCCTGCAAAACCTGTCCTCGTTTTTATACCAAATTAATGTTAATCGGACTAACGTTTAAAGTCTAAATGAGATAAAATGTTATCGGCTTAAGTCAACCAGACTTTAGTATAATTACAGCCTAGCTTTGTTAAGTGTAGCAACAAAATACTTATTTACTATACTGGCAAAGAATTCTAATTATCAAGCCTTAATACACACTGACTGATATCGTACTTTTAGGACCTAGCTATGCCAACGCCCCTTTGCTCACCACAACATGTTTTAGTACTGAACTGTGGTAGTTCAAGTTTAAAATTTGCCATTTTAGATGCCACCACTTCTGACGAAGTTATTTCAGGTTTAGCTGAACGCCTTGGTTCTGACACGCCTTCAATCAAATATAAATATAAAGGTGAAAAACAACATGTTGAATTGGCAAAGGGTCAAGCCCATGATGCTGCAATAAATAAACTTGTTAACTTAGTCAAAAGCTTGGGCCTTGAAGATAACTTAGTTGCCGTGGGGCATCGGGTTGTGCATGGCGGTGAACATTTTACTGAGTCAGTATTAATTGATGATAACGTATTAACAGAGATTGAAAAAACAGCGACCCTCGCGCCACTTCATAATCCAGCTAATTTATTAGGTATTCGTACTGCAATGCAAGCCTTTTCATCGCTGCCGCAAATTGCCGTATTTGATACGGCGTTTCATCAAACCATGCCAAATATTGCTTACTTATACGCCCTACCTTACGCGCTTTATAAAGAGCATGGCGTAAGGCGCTATGGTTTTCATGGTACAAGCCATTATTATGTTGCCGGCGAAGCAGCAAAATTACTTGGCAAAGAACGCGAGCAAACCAATGTGATCAGTGCGCATTTAGGTAATGGTTGTTCAGTGTGTGCGATTAAAGATGGTAAAAGCGTTGATACCAGTATGGGCCTTACACCGCTTGAAGGCTTAGTGATGGGTACCCGAAGCGGTAGCATCGACCCTGGCTTATTCACCTTCTTAACTCAGCAACTTAATTATTCAGTGCAAGAAATTGATGACTTACTTAATAAGCAAAGTGGCTTGTTAGGCATTAGTGAATTATCAAATGACTGTCGCACTATCGAAGAAGCCGCTGTTGAAGGCCATCCACAGGCAAATCTTGCCCTCGATATTTTCTGCTACCGCTTAGCAAAACAAATTGCTGCATTCTTGGTGCCTCTACAACGCCTTGATGCGCTTATTTTTACTGGTGGCATCGGTGAAAACTCAGATATCATTCGCGACAAAGTAATCACTCATTTAGGCTTTTTAGGTCTTGAGTGTGATGAAACTGCGAACTTAGCTGCGCGCTTTGGTAAAGAAGGCTTAATCTCAAAAGGACAAGCGCATGCTAAAGCGTTTGTGATCCCTACTAACGAAGAATGGGTAATTGCCAATGATGCGGCCCGTATTGCGAAGGAGGCTTAAGTAATGGCACGTAGAATTATGTTGATCCCTATTTCAACTGGGGTTGGTTTAACATCTGTTTCTGTTGGTTTAGTGCGTGCGCTTGAGCAAAAAGCACTTAAAGTAAACTTTTTCAAACCTATTGCGCAGCCGCGCTCTGGCGATACAGGCCCCGAGAAATCAACGCAAATTGTCACCCATGGCTCGCCAATTAATCCACCTACACCATTCGATCTTGGCTATGCTGAACAAATGATTGGTGACGGTAAAGGCGACGACTTACTAGAAGAAATCGTAGAGCGCTTTGAAAACACCATCAAAGAAGACGAAATTGCTATTATCGAAGGTATGGTGCCAACACGTCGCCAGCCTTATGCGGGACGTGTAAACCGTGAGATCGCGCAAACACTCGGTGCTGATATTGTTTTTGTTCTAACACCAAGTAACGATAGCAATGACCAAATTGAAGACCGTTTAGAAATTGCTGCAGGTAATTATGGCGGTGTTAATCACCCTCGTGTGTTAGGTTGTATTTTCAATAAAGTGAATGCACCTCTCGATGACGAAGGTCGAGCCCGTGCTGACCTTGTTGAAGCCCATGAGCCTGAACAACTTGAAAACGAATTAAACCGTTTAGCATCACTGCCTATTTTCAGAAAGCACCCATTTAAGTTATTAGGGTCAATCCCATGGGATTTCGATCTCGTTGCACCGCGTGTCCGTGATTTGTGTGAATACTTAAAGGCCGAAGTTATTAACGAAGGCGACATGGCTCACCGTCGTTTGCGCCGCGTGACTTTCTGCGCCCGTACAGTATCCAATATTTTAAGTCACTTTACCCCAGGAGCCTTGCTAGTAACTCCAGGGGATCGTTCTGATGTTCTAGTTGCCGCTTGTTTATCTGCTATGAATGGTACAAAAATTGGGGCTATTTTATTAACCGGTGGCTTTAAGCCTGAAGATCGCATCATGAAATTATGCGAACAAGCTATGGATACGGGCCTGCCTATTCTTGCAACAAAAGAAGATACGTGGCGCACATCATTATTACTGCATAATTTCAATATGGAAGTACCCTGTGATGATGATCAACGTATCGATAAAGTAAAAGATCACAACGCCAGTCACATTGATTCAGACTGGTTAGATAGCCTTGCACAAAGTGTTGGCCGTACTCGTAAAATGTCACCACCCGCGTTCCGTTATTTACTAACCGATAAAGCCCGTCAAGCGAATAAAACTGTAGTATTACCCGAAGGAAATGAGCCGCGCACGATTAAAGCTGCGGCAATTTGTGGTCAACGTGGTATTGCAAAAACAATTCTACTTGGTGACAAAGAAGAAATTTTACGTATTGCTGAACAACAAGGTGTTGAGCTTAACGATAATGTAACCATTGTTGAGCCTAGTGATGTCATCAACGATTACGTCGCGCCTATGGTCGAAATCCGTAAAAACAAAGGCTTAACTGAAGTGGTTGCCCAAGAACAACTGCTTGATAACGTTGTACTCGGCACCATGATGCTAGAACAAGGTAAAGTAGATGGGTTGGTATCAGGTGCTGTTAACACTACAGCAAATACGATTCGCCCACCGCTACAGTTAATTAAAACGGCACCGGGCTCGTCGTTAGTATCGTCAGTCTTCTTTATGCTGTTACCTGACCAAGTTTTAGTTTATGGTGACTGTGCTATCAATCCAGACCCAACAGCAGAGCAACTGGCCGATATTGCAATTCAATCAGCTGATTCAGCCGCCGCATTTGGTATAGAGCCTCGCGTAGCGATGATCAGCTATAGTACGGGTACTTCGGGCTCAGGTGCGGATGTGGAAAAAGTGCGTGAAGCCACGAAACTTGCCCAGCAAAAACGCCCTGACTTAGTGATTGACGGCCCACTTCAATACGACGCCGCTATCATGGAAAACGTAGCAATCAAAAAAGCACCTGACAGCCCAGTTGCAGGTAAAGCAACAGTGTTTGTATTCCCTGATTTAAATACCGGTAATACAACTTATAAAGCCGTTCAACGTAGTGCCGATTTAATTAGTATTGGCCCAATGCTGCAAGGTATGCGTAAGCCGGTAAATGACTTGAGCCGTGGTGCATTAGTAGACGATATCGTTTACACCATTGCTCTTACTGCGATTCAAGCTAAGCAAGTTGAAAGCATAGAAAACTAACCCATCAAAAATTAGGCTGATTTATAAAATCGTTATAAATTAGCCTATTACCTTCTTTATACTGACCTATTCCCATATTTATCCACAGATTCTGTGGACAAGATTAATGGAAATCTAAATGGCGTAATCCCGTGCTTCCTAATTACATTTAATCTCTTGTTGATAGCTCGTATTTTTAAGTGATTTGGGTATACTATTAATTATCGGCTTCATAGATAGGATCACAGATGTCAAAGCAAACGCTGCAACTTCATAGTACAGAGCTCACCATTCATAGCCTTGATGTCGATGCCACTATCCCTCCTGCATTGCTTAAAGAAAGCATATTTTTTATTGCAAAGACCGCTGATGAATTATCTATTGTCTGCCCTAGCAGCTTTACAATTGATAGCCTAGATGCTGAAACCGACTGGCAAGCACTGGAAGTCATTGGCCCGCTGGGCTTTTCTCTAACAGGTATAATGGCTAATATTTCTGGCGTACTTGCTAAAGCATCTATCTCTATTTTCGCTCTTTCAACTTATGATACAGATTATGTTTTAGTTAAAAAGCACAGCATTGAAAAAGCAATTTCGGCACTGAAAAAAGATGGTTATCATGTGTTAGGAAATACTAAATAGTCTTATGAATAAAGAAGTAACCTATCAGAGTCAACGCGCCTTGCGTAAAAACCAAGTGATGGCTATAAAAAGCCCATTCACGGGCCGAGTTAAACCTATAAGCGAACACCCTGAGGCTTTTTTTAGATTTTCGACTCTAGGGCCAAGTATCAGCGTTGAATTAACCAGCCATAATATAGTCGCTCCCTTTGATGGCACCCTACTGCAAGTAAAAAATGCCGGAAAAGAATATATATTACAGGCAAAAAATGGGCTGAAAATATTAATCAATTTACATTTTTCATCGTTGAGCGAACATATCAACCACACAAGAATTGCCAAGCTTAATGACAGCAAGATAAGCCAAGGTCAACGGCTCGCTTATTTCGATTTACGTGAGCTTTCATCACCTATGATTGCCACCTTATGCGTACTTAACAGCCAGCAGCTTGGCCCTTTATATTACTCTCTATCTCAGGTTAGTGCTGGGGTAGATACATTACTCACTGTGACAAAAAAGTAGATTTTATGACTATCATGTACGGTATCAGCAATTGCGATACAATTAAAAAAGCGAAAAAATATTTATCTGATAACAATCAGGAGTTCACTTTCCATGACTACCGTAAAGACGGTATCACTGCTGAGCTTATTAATGAATTTGCACAGCATATTGATTGGCAGGATTTAGTAAATAAACGTGGTACAACATACCGTCAATTATCTGATGAACAAAAACAAAATTTAGATAAAGAATCTGCGTTAGCATTGCTTGTGGAACAACCTGCGATGATCAAGCGACCTGTACTGGTTCATAACGGCCAATACCATTTAGGTTTTAAAGCAGCTCAATATGATGAGATTTTTGCCTAATGACTCACCCTGTTATTGAACTTGCTCAAGCACTTATTCAGCGTGAATCAGTGACGCCTGAAGATGCCGGTTGCCAAGCGTTAATGAACGAGCGCCTTGAAAAGCTGGGCTTTAATATTGAGTCGCTGTTTTTCACTGACACATTAAATACATGGGCACGTAAAGGTAAAGAATCACCACACTTTTGTTTTGCAGGTCACACAGATGTTGTCCCCACAGGCCCTGCAAAAAATTGGCAGCACCCGCCTTTTTCAGCACTGGTAAAAGACGGCATACTACATGGTCGTGGTGCCGCCGACATGAAAGGCTCTTTAGCCGCTATGGTTATTGCTACTGAACGCTTTGTGGCTAAGCACCCAGACCATAAAGGCTCAATTTCGTTTTTAATTACCTCTGATGAAGAAGGCCCATTTATCAACGGCACGACGCGTGTGATCGACACCCTAGAAGCACGTGGAGAAAAAATTGATATGTGCCTTGTTGGCGAGCCATCGTCACGAGATGAGCTGGGTGATGTGGTTAAAAATGGTCGTCGTGGTTCTTTAACTGGCTTTTTAACCGTTAAAGGTGTGCAAGGCCATGTTGCTTACCCGCACCTAGCGCAAAACCCAATTCACCTAGCTGCCCCTGCTTTAACTGAGTTGAGTCAAACCGAGTGGGATCAGGGGAATGAGTTTTTCCCTGCAACAAGCTTTCAGGTTTCAAATATTAATGGCGGCACAGGTGCTGGTAATGTGATCCCTGGTGAGCTTGAAATTCAATTTAACTTCCGCTTTAGCACTGAAGTTACCCATCAGCAACTTCAGCAACGAGTAGTTGATATTGTTGAAAAGCATGACCTTAATTGCGAACTCAATTGGATAGTAAATGGACTACCGTTTTTAACCGATCATGGTCCACTGGTTGATGCAACAGTAAGCGCTATTAAGCAGGTAACTGGGCGCGACACAGCGCTTGAAACCACAGGTGGAACATCTGACGGCCGCTTTATCGCCCAAACAGGTGCCAAAGTCATTGAGCTTGGCCCGCGTAACGAAACGATTCATAAAGTAGATGAGTGTGTCAGTACAGATGATTTAATTCAACTTGCAGATATCTACGAAGCGATTTTAGAGCAACTACTAACATGAACCAGGCTGAATTAGCACTTTGCGCAACTGGGTTAAGTAGTTCGCATTTAGTCGAGCTACAAAAACATCGTTTGCATGTTGATATTGTTGATGATTTTTTGGCGCTACAACAGGCAGCTAAAAAAGCAGGTATTGAACTTGCGATTGCCTCAAGCTTTCGCGATTTTCAGCGTCAAAGCGCTATTTGGAATGCGAAATTTCAAGCTTTGCGTCCTGTTTATACTCTTGATCAAAAAATTTTGGACTTACAGAGTCTTAGTGATACACAAAAGTGCCATGCAATCATGCTTTATTCAGCTCTACCAGGAGCAAGCAGACACCATTTTGGCACCGATCTCGATATTTACGACGCAAATGCGATTAATGATGACTACCAGCTTCAGCTTACACCTGATGAATACGCGTGTGATGGCCCATTTGCTGAGCTTAACGACTGGCTTGAGCAGAATCTCGAGCGCTATGGTTTTTATCGCCCTTATCAAGAATATAAAGGAGGTGTTGCACCAGAACCTTGGCATATTAGTCATATTACACAATCCCAAGTGATGATGCAGTACTTATCCTTAAACACATTAAAAGACAGAATTACAAACAGCGAAATTGCAGGTAAACATGCGGTGCTAGAAAACCTCAGCAGCCTGTATGAGCGCTTCGTAACAAATATTAACCAACCTAAACGTGCTTTTTAGTAAGTAAAAACACCAATACAGCGCCTAAAATAAGGGCGCTTGCTACCATTAATTGCAATGTAATTTGTTCGTTTAAAAAAACCATTCCTGCAACAATGGCAAGTACAGGCACTGTCAATTGCACAACAGCAGCTTGACTACTTTTTAGCTTTGGTAGGGCCAAATACCAAATACTATAACCCACACCAGATGCAAACGCCCCAGACGCAACTGCAAGCGCGATACCGCTGAAAGAGATAGAAGGCCATTGAAAAAAAGCGGCAAAAATAAGCGCGGGCACAAAAATAAGGCTTCTTAAAAAGTTAAACGTTGTGGCTTGTAAAGGAGCGCGACATTGTTTACCGCGAATACTATATACTCCCCATGCCACACCACTTAATGTCATAAGGATGGCAGGTAATAAAGAAGGGACAGCTGCTGAAGGTAACATTAAGTAAATGAATCCAGCGAATGCAACAATTAAAGCAACCCACTGCAATAACGATAAGCGCTCTTTATTGAAAATACTGTAGCCTATCATCGTCAACTGTACTGCCGAGAACAAAATTAGTGCCCCCGTTCCAGTATCAAGTTCTACGTAAGCGACTGAAAAACAAACGGCATAGATGAACAAACTTACAGCACTTATATTATTTCCTTTATCGACAGGCTCGTCGCTTGCCACTCTTTTTACTTGCCAGCTAAAAAGTAAGAGTAGCATGATGGCACCACTAAATAGCCTAATTGCTGTAAAGCTCCAAGGGTCAATGTCCCCGCTGTGCAATGCCATTCGACATAATAGTGAGTTTGCAGCAAAGGCACTGAGCGCTAAAAATGTATATAAGATAGTGGCAAACAAAATTCAGTTATCCTTATTCTATTTATTCGTATAAGAGACCCGTTTTATCGTCAATAACTTACGATTTTTTACATAATTTATCATAGAAGGTTAAGGCGCATATGCTAATCTAATCAAAGTGTTTAAAAGGAGTGCTCAGTGCGTCGATGTTTGTTTATAGGAGCGGTTAGCTTTTTATCAGGTTGCAGCACCATAGGTATTACTGATCTATTCCAAGATTATGCAACGCAGCTTAAGCCTGTACGACAAGCTGTCAGGCAAAATAATATTAGCAATGCTAAGCAATTATTACCTAGTACGAGTTCATCGCACAGCAATTACTTACTGAATCAGTTAGAAAGTGCGCGACTGGATTTTTTAGCCCAGCAAAACGACGCATCGAATGAAACATTCGAGACAATTTACAAACGTGTAGAAGATAAGCGCCAAGCTGCTAAATTACAACTTAGCGCAGGGTTAGAACAAAGCAACTCGCTTTTAACAAATGATACTGTTATAAGCTATCAGCCCGCAGCCTATGAGATGACTATGCTGCATAGCTATAAAGCACTCAGCTATGTGTTTAATTCGCAATTGGAATCGGCACTTGTAGAAGTAAGACGAGCAAATAAAGTACAAGAGGACGCACTAAAAGAAAACCAAGCCATTGTTGATGAACAAGCAAAAAAAGCAGCGCAAGGTTATCCAAGTATGGATGCATTAATTGGTAATGTAAAAAATGGTTTTCAAAATGCCTTTACTTTCTACTTATCAGCAGTGCTTTATGAGGCAAATAAACAATTTGATGATGCTTATATTGATTACAAAAAGGCATTAGAAATAAATCCAGATAATCAATATCTTCAACAAGATGTTTTGCGACTCGCTAAAAAGCAAGGGTTTGCCCAAGAGTATGAGCGTTTCAGCCAACAATATGGTGAGCTAAGTGTTACGGATAAGAATCACGGACAGGTCATTATTATTGCAGAGCAAGGCCTCATTGCCCAAAAACATGCTTTCAATTTAAGGCTGCCTATTTACACCTCCCGAGGTGATGCCCGATTTTATAGTTTAGCACTGCCTATTTATGCAGATACGCCCTTCTCGGTAACTGAAAACACAGTGCAACTAGAAGACAAAAGCTTGGAGCTGAAACCGATAGTTCGTCTTGAAGCGTTAGCAGCCAAAACACTTGAAGATCAAAGCGCTGGTCGTATATCACGCCAGGTATTGCGACTTATTGCGAAAGAAAAAATGCGCGCTGAACTTGCAAGAAGTGGCGGAGATGTGGGCAATATTTTAGCAAATATTTACAACCTTGCCTCCGAGCAAGCGGATACGCGCAGTTGGTCAACTCTTCCAAGCCAACTAAGTATCGCTCGAACACGTTTAGCTTCAGGTTCACATACTTTGAAAATCAAAGGACATAACGACCTTGATTTTACTGTTAGTAAGCAAGGGTTAACCTTTATCTTTCTAACGTCTATTAATAACTATTTTGACTCTCATGTAGTCCAACTCTAGGAGCAATAATGAAACACATACTGCCACTTTTAATGATTTTGCTTGTTACGGCATGCTCCTCACGCCCAACCACATCTGGTATCGGTGTTGAGCAAACAGGTCAACAGTATAACCAGCAATTAATTATCGATAACCCTGAATTAGCTAAGAAACTTGCCATAACAGACGTTAAAACCAGACAAACCAACGGCCTAACTGATGTTGTGGTAACACTGGCTAGTCAGTACAAAAAGTCACAGTATCTGCAATACCAATTCACTTGGTACGACGCTGATGGGTTTATGATTAGAGGCAACCACTCCCCTTGGCAAGCTATCAAGCTATTTGGTTTTGCAAAAACTCAATTACCGGGCTTAGCCCCGACAGCAAATGCTGTTACCTTCTCGCTTGCTGTGCGTGAAGTGTCAACAGAAGCACAAGAATTTGAAGATTAAGGATACTACCATGAAATTAATTTCTGTTAAGTCGGCTGCGGCCATCGCAATAACAAGCACTCTGATGCTTTCTGGTTGTGCTAATAAAGCGGTCGTTAGCTATGGTGACGCTCAGGCGGTTGAAACAGTTGATGTCAATTTTGGTTCAACAGACTTACAAAAAGTAGCGAGCCAAATGACTGATTCATTGCTTGCCTCGCCTGTGGTTGGTACGCTTACAGCGAATAGCCGCCCTATCGTGTTTGTAGAACGTATTAAAAACAAAACCAGTGAACATATTGATACAGAATCCATTACCGATTCCATCTCTACACAATTACTTCGCAGTGGTAAGTTCCGTTTTGTTGATATGACCCGCGTTGAAGCTGTTCGTGAACAACTCAACTTTCAGAACGTTGACCCGCTAGTCAACCCAAATACAGCAATCGCGTTTGGGCAGCAAGTGGGCGCACAATACATGCTATATGGCAACCTATCGAGCATCGTAAAATCAAATGCAGATAAGTCTGATGTCTATTACAAATTTACAATGCGCTTAATGGACTTAAAAAGCGGCCTAGTTGAATGGGCAGATGAAACTGAAATTCGTAAAACACGTGAGAAATCAACTTTTGGCTGGTAGTCAGGAGGACATATGAAATACCTGATTAGTTTATTGACTGCGTGTGTATTACTAAGCGCGCCAAGTTACGCCGACTATCAACGCAACAAAGCTGTTCCTGTGCAGCAAGTGTTGTTTGGTTCTGTAGAGTCAGTGAGAATGATAACAGAACAAGAACTGGTCAAAGACAAAACTAACGGCTGGGAAACCTTTGGCGGTGCGCTTATTGGCGGTGTCATTGGTAATCAATTTGGCGGCGGCAGTGGCCGTACAGTAGCGACTATTTTGGGCTCAATGATTGGAGGCTCTGTTGCTCACAACCGTCAACAAACAAGTCGTGTTGTGCAATATCAGCTAGTTGAGTTAATGATCAAAGTCGAAAATGGCGAACAGTACATGGTTGTACAAGACAAAGACAACCAAATGCTCTTTAATCAAGGAGATAAGGTCCGCTTAGTCTACCTAACTGACAATACTGTACGTGTTGATAAAGCTTATTGATCTGTAATGAAATTAAAAAGCGAGCCGAAGCTCGCTTTTTTAACTTTGCCTGTAGTCAGCAAAAAAACGCTGCATTTTACTCATCGCTTCGGTTAAATCATCTTTGTTTGGTAAAAATACCAATCTGAAATGATCAGGATCTGGCCAATTAAAGGCGCGCCCGTGCACAAGCAAGATTTTCTCAGCTTTGAGTAAATCTAAAATCATACGTTCATCGTTTTTGATATTAAAGTGCGCCGTATCCACTTTCGCAAATGCATAGAGTGCCCCTTTGGGTTTTTTACAGCTAATGCCATCAATAGCATTTAAACCACGCCATGCTATATCACGTTGCACATACAATCGCCCACCTGGGTTAATCAGATTATCAATCGACTGCACACCCCCTAACGCCTGTTGAATGGCATATTGTGCAGGCACGTTTGCACATAAGCGCATAGATGCCAACATATCAAGACCACGACTTAAATCTTCCATCATACTGGTGCGGCCACTTAATACCATCCAGCCCATACGAAGACCCGCAGCACGGTATGTTTTAGCCAAACCATTAAAAGTAATAATGGGTACATCATCACACAGTGCACCAATGGAGCTATGGGTAACCCCATCGTATAAAATTTTCTCGTAAATTTCGTCGCTTAATAATAATAGCTTATGCTCACGGGCGATATTGATAAGCTCCATCAAAAGATCATCACTGTACACCGCCCCAGTAGGGTTATTCGGGTTAATAAGCACCAATGCCTTTGTTTTTGACGTAATCTTACTTTTTATATCCGCAATATCAGGAAACCAATCTTGCTCTTCATCACAAAGATAATGCACAGGGTTGCCCCCTGCTAACTTAACTGATGCCGTCCATAGCGGATAATCCGGTGCCGGAATAAGCACTTCGTCGTCATTATCAAGTAATGCTTGTGTGGTCATTTGAATTAATTCGCTGACCCCATTGCCGATATAGATATTATCGACATCAAGATTAAACAAACCGCGTTGCTGGTAGTGTTGATAAACAGCCACACGGGCTGAGTAGAGGCCTTTAGAGTCACAGTAGCCTTGGGCCGAATACAAGTTACGGATGATATCTTTATGCATATCTTCAGGCATATCAAAGCCAAAGGCAGCAGGGTTGCCAATGTTAAGTTTTAATACTTTTTGCCCTTCTTCTTCCATTTTTCGAGCTTGTGCAAGCACAGGCCCACGGATGTCATAACAGACACCGTTTAGTTTGTGACTCTTTTTTATTTGTGACATGGTTACCTCTACTAATTAATCTTTAGACTAACCTAGTAAAGGGCAACCACGCTAGTGGATTTTTGAGGTTATAACTGAAATAAATTCAAGTTTTTAGCGAGCAGCAAGCCATGCTTGCAATTTTTCTTGCGAGCCTTCAACTTGCGCTTGTAAGTTTTGTGAATTTGCTTTTGCTTTGCTCACTTGCCCTTCATTGAGATCCTGCTCTATTTCACGGGCAAGTTCTGATAAACTCATAGCGCCAAATTGAGCAGCATTAGATTTTAAGCTATGTGCATGACGTGCCGCTGATTCATTATCAACATCAATACAAGTGAGTGCCTCATTGCTCAGTCGTTGAAACTCACTGCAGCAAAAGGTCAAGGTGTCGGCAAATTGATCACCTAAAAGCGATTCCATACCTTCAAGTGCACTTTCGTCTATTGTGATCGTCGTCATCTTTTTCCCTTAATTAAAAACATAATCCCCTCTAGTCGCAACTTTAGTTGCTTACATCAAAAAAGCAAACTACTTCTTACTAATGTATACTAGGCAAAAATTAGTAATTTACCTAAGTTTATATGGCTAGAGAACTCTGCCCACATTGTGGCTTTTCGATAAGAACATGTCTATGCGATGCGATAAACATAATTAATAATAAACTAAAAATCATTATATTACGTCATCCAAGTGAAGAAAAAGTCGCTAAAAACACAGCAAGACTTTTACAACTAGGGCTGAAGAACTGTGAAATTATTCAAGGTGAGTCTGAGAATGATTTCTCTGTGCTAGCCAGTCACCCTAAAACAACAACAGCCGTTTTATACCCAAGTGATGACTCTTTAAAGCTTGATGATTCAGGTCAAGCTATGCACGACTTTAAAAGCTCATTGACCCATTTAATCGTGATTGACGGGACATGGAAAAAAGCATTTAAAATATTAAAACTCACCCCAACCCTAGAGTCATTTAAGGCCGTCAGCTTCAACCACTTACCTGCTAACAAGTACACAATACGTAAAGCACCTCGTGCTGATAGCTTATCGACTTTAGAGGCCGTGGCACATAGCTTGGCCTTAATTGAAAACTGTGATGTATCTCCTCTATATCAATTACTTAACGCACTTATAGATAAACAAACTCAACATATGCCAGAACATGTAAAGGCACGTTACTTGTAATGCGAGTGTCTAAACGATTGAGTGCAGGGTTTAACCGTCAAGGCCCTAATTATCGATTTGATGATCAAGTCGACTTTGATGAAATTCGTGATACGTTTGGTTTTAGAACCATGATTGTGGGTAACTGGGTTAACAAACAAGAGCGATTGTTGGCAGCTAATCTCATCTATGACGCACTTGCAGACCTTGCGCAAATTCTGCAATTACCGCCTGAAGCGATTGGGCTGCGCAAAAAACTAAATTTTGCATTTGGTCATGGTGGCCAAAAAGGCGTACAAGCTCACTATAATGCGCATAGTCAAACTCTCGCTCTTGCTAAAAATGCAGGCGGTGGAGCACTTGCCCATGAGTGGTTTCATGCATTTGACCACCATATTTGTCAGCATATGTTTCCACAACGGCAAAGCATGCAGTTTTGCTCTGCTCTATGGTTGCAACAAACCCCCAACTTATCTCATCAGTTAAATCGCTACTTAGATCAATTTTTCCAGCATATTTTTTTAGATATTGATGGAAAAAATCCAAATGACTATGTAAACCAATCCATTAAATTTGATAAAGCGATGCAGCAACTGTATATGAGCATGCCTGAAGAGCTAGCAGCACGTTGTTTTGAAAAATGTATTTCAACACACACAACAATTACTAATACCTTCTTAGTCAGTGGCTTAAATGATAGTGGTTTAATATACCCAAGTGATACCCATGCATTACAATGTACTGAGATGATGCACTTGTACTTTAATCAACTAGGTGCGCTTTTACATCGAGGCTGATATCAATTGATTTGAAATTTTGGATCCAACTCACATAGTCATCTGCAGACATTGGCTTTGCAAAATAGTATCCCTGACCAACTTGGCAGCCATAGCTTTTTAAAATAGCCAAACTCTGCTCATCCTCAATCCCTTCGGCAACCACCTCCGCACCTAGTGTCGTTGCAATATCGCAGGTTGCTTTACAGATACTTTTATCGTTGTTAGAAAACTGCAAATTAAGTACAAACTGCTTATCTATTTTTACTTCATCAAAGCCCAGTTGGCTTAAATAAGCCAAAGAAGAATAACCAGTGCCAAAATCATCAATAGCCAATTTAACACCGATGAGTCTGTAGTCATTGAGTAATACTTTAATTTTTTTACTCTCTTCCAACGTAGCTGATTCAGTCAGCTCGAGCATCACACTGCTTGGCTCAACACCTTGCTCATTCAACTTAGTGATAAATAGCACTGGTAAATCTTTATTGAGTAAGTCTTTAGCTGATATATTAATAGAGATAACATGATTTGGGATGTGCTTAGTAAATATTGCTTGCCACTCAATTCCCCGCGTTACCACCCACTCTGTTAACTGATTAATAACGCCTGATGATTCAGCAATAGGAATAAACACTTCTGGACTAATCGCTCCTAAGGCGGGATGCTGCCAACGCAGCAAGGCTTCACAACCGACAACATTCCCTGTTTTTAAGCAAACTTGTGGTTGAAAATACAGTGCTAGTTGGTCTTCTTCAATTGCACTCTTTAGTGAGGCTGCAATAAGTAAACGCTGCTCAGACAAGCGCGCATTTTCTAAGTCAAACATTCGCCAGCGCTCACCTTGAACCTGCTTTTCACTCATAGCTTGAATAGCACATTGCAAAATTTGTTTCGCGGTATTGCCATGCATTGGGTAGTACGCTACACCAATATCAACCGAATCCACTAACTTGATATTATTATGCGAAATCCCCTCTTCAAACACCCCATGTATAACACAAGCAAACTGTTCAATATGACTAAGCTCAAGCTCCCCTAAAATGACACACGCGAAAATGCTGTCGTCAATTCGTGCAATCCACACCCCTTGCTCCGAACGCGTTTCTAACTTTAGGGCATTAATTGACTGAAGCTGTTGAGTGAGGGCATTAAGCGTCGTATTTATACACTGATTAGCATGGTCATAACCAAATGTTGCCCGTGCATTGGTTAACACATGCGGCCTAAACAGCATAATTGCAAAATGCTGCTTCTGTGAGACTTTTTTTACCATTTCATCGAGTAACAATTGCTTGTTAGGTAATTGAGTATCAGCATCATGGGTGAGGCTATAGTTAAATGACGCTATGCGATGCCTGTCTTTGAGCAATAAAACCGTACAAATTGCCAATGAACCTATCAATAGCACAATATCTTGTATTACATGCTTTCCAAAACCAAAACCATTCCAAATAAGCAAACTCGCAAACTGACATGAGAGAATTATCAGCATACATTGACGCAGCAAGCTTGGATGATTTTTCTGCTTGTTTAATATAACTGCCGTCGTAACCGACAACACAATAAAGCAGCTACAGCTGACGATATAAACCCAGCTTAAATTAAATGCAGGTAAGAATGATGTCATCAAGGCAATAGCAAAAAACATGACTATTGCCACTAACCATGTTTGATTTAAACCGCTTCGGCTATTTTTAATATTTAAAAACTCGTATAAAAAGTAACTTACAAAACCAAGGGAAAATTCATAAAAAGGCCATTTGGTCGACCAGCCAAGACCCGAAACTAAATAACCACTTAAGCCGTTATCAATTAAAAAGCTCATACCTACCAAAGCAAAGTACGTACTTAAAAATAAATACTTTACTCTTTTAGAAACAGCATAGTAGACAAGGCAAACAAATATACAAATAAGTAATACACCAATAATTGCACCGTAACTCAGTATTGTTTTATGTAAATTAATTTCAAACCGTTCGGAATTTACGACCCCTAATTGCAAGTTGATATCCCTGTCGTGCTGAAAATTAACCAATGCCCAACGGTTTTCAGACCTATGCTCAATAAGCCAGTGAGGCCTTACATTTGATAAACTTGGTAAGGGTATTAACCGCGCATCATTTTTCGCTGTTGAGGCACTGTCTAAAATATAAAACTTCTTCCACATCAAATTAGGTTCAGCTAGATAGGCGACATAAGTTTGCGCATGTGGCAGTTGATGTAAATCGATAACCATCCAATATGATTGGTTGGCTTTAATACGAAGAGTATCGGTATTGTTCGCGGGTAATTTTCTTTGTGTAATCAGTTTTTCATCAAGTTTATCTGCCAAAACACTCAGTGGCTCATTTGACTGAAACAACCAAATAGGCAGTTGAGAGGAAAAACTTGAGAAGGATAAAACACACAGCAAGATAGCACATATCGCACAAGCGAGTTGTTTATAAAACCTTACTACGCGCATGTTATATGAATGCATCTTAGCTCCGTGCCACCAAACATAGATAAAAGTATGGGATCTAAGCGCTTAAATTGCCAATTTTATAGGAACTAATTATATAAATAAGGAGGGATTTGCGGCGGTCAAATAAACCACCGCATTAGACTTTACTTGCTATCGTCACTAATACGACTTGCTACAGCGGAGTTTTGATCTTTATATTTTGCATCTTTACGTGTGTTATATGGGTTCTCAGAAGGACTCGTCATTGTTTCAAAACTCATTGCCCCTATCTTCATCATTGGACGCAGTGCAAGTGGCAATTTTCCAGAGTTATAAAACTCCAGTACAATGTTGCCAGACCAACCTGGGTCAATACGGTGTGCTGTTACGTGCACCATCAAGCCAAGTCGCGCCAGAGATGAACGCCCATCAAGCCAACCCACTATATCAGCTGGTAGAGTCACTTTTTCGTAAGTAATTGCGAGTGCTAGTTCACCTGGGTGTAGGAAAAAAGCCTCATCTTCATTTAACACGATTTCATCACTCATTATTGATTCCATCGCTTTATTTAGCTGATCTTTTGGTCCACTCAAATCGACATAGGCGGCGGTGTGATCCTGAAAAACACGAAACTTATTACCCAAGCGTAAATCGACTGTGACTCCTGAAATCATTGCCTTACTTGGCGAGGGCTCAATAACAATACGGCCATCATTAATGTATTGTTGAATATGGGTATCTGATAATCTCATTTATTAATCATCCGTTATAACAATCTCAACAGCGCTTTGCGCTTGTTGGTAATATAAACTGCTCGCAAGTACGCGTGCTGCTGTCTTGTATGTTTCACTAATACTTTCTGCGTTATTTTGCGCAATTAAGTGACCTTGTTCAGAACTTTCACGAATCTCTGTTGCTAGTGGAATTGTCGCAAGTACAGGCACACCATGACGATGAGCTAAAGTAACTGCACCATCTTTACCAAACACATGGTTTGGCTCTCCACAGTGACCACACAAAAAGTAACTCATGTTTTCGATAAGACCCAATACAGGCACATTTACTTTATTAAACATTGCGATACCTTTTTGTGCATCTGCTAATGCTAAATCTTGAGGTGTTGTGATGATCACAGTGCCGCTGGCTGGCACTTTTTGGCTCATAGTCAATTGAATATCGCCAGTGCCTGGGGGCATATCGACAATCAAATAATCTAGCTTCCCCCAATCGGTTTCATTTAACAGCTGATTAAGCGCCCCCGAAGCCATGGGGCCACGCCACACAGTCGCATCATCACTCGGAACTAAAAAACCTATTGATTGCGCTTTGAGGTTATGTGCTTCAAAAGGCAGTAGATGTTTATTGTCTGCTGTTTTTGGCTCAGCGCCCTGCAAGCCAAGCAACAGTGGAATAGATGGGCCATATATATCAGCATCCAATATCCCCACTTTAGCGCCTTCTTGTTGAAGTGCCGCTGCTAAATTGACTGCCGTAGTCGATTTACCAACTCCACCTTTACCGGAAGCTACGAGTATAATATGTTTAATCTGCTTAAACTTACTAGCTTCTGACAGTTTCACCTGGGCTTCAATCGTTACTTTACAAGCCAACTTTTGGTTGATGAATGCTTCAATATCATGAATTTCACCCAGCCCTGCAAAAGGCAGAACAAGCTTAACATGCCAACTTTTGCCATCAGTTTGCTGAATATCTTTCACCCAGCTTTGTTCTATGCCTATCGCAAAAGCACTACTTCGATAAGCAGCCAATGCCTCAAGCATCGGTGCTTTTTCAGTCGATTTTCCAGAGAATATTTTTGACAGTCCAAACATAGCAATAAAATAGCGTTTCTTTGATGAAAAGTGCCACGGAATTATGTAACATTCAAAGCATTAAAACCAGACAATTAATAAATATCACCTGCTTGTTAAGCATAGACTGACAAATAGGTGGTTAAAATATGATAATCGCGTATTTTAAAGGCGGTTATCCTCAATTCGGAATGATTATGGCACAGCGAAAGATCCTCATAACTAGCGCATTACCTTATGCCAATGGCCCGACTCACTTAGGTCATTTATTAGAATATATACAAACTGATATTTGGGCACGTTTTCATAAGCAACAAGGTCATGAGACCTACTATGTTTGTGCAGACGATGCTCACGGCACTCCAATTATGCTTAATGCGCAGAAGCAAGGGATCACGCCTGAAGAGATGGTTAAAAATGTCAGCATTGAACGTCAACGCGACTTTGCTGATTTTAATATCGAATTTGATAATTATCACAGTACCCACAGTGACGAGAATAAAGCGCTTAGTGAACTTATCTATAACCGCTTAAATGACGCTGGTCACATCAAAAAGCACACTATTTCGCAACTTTTTGACCAAGAGAAAGGTATTTTCTTACCTGACCGATTCGTAACAGGCACATGCCCTACGTGTAAATCTGAAGACCAAAATGGCGACAGCTGTGATGCATGTGGCGCAACCTATAGTCCGACTGAGCTTATTAATCCGCGTTCAGTGATGTCGGGCGCAGAGCCTGTATTAAAAGACTCTGAACACTACTTCTTTGACCTACCGGCATTTGAAGGCATGTTAAAAGAATGGTTGCATTCAGGTTCTATCCAACAAGAAATGGCCAATAAATTGGATGAATGGTTTGCTGATGGCCTTCAACAATGGGACATTAGCCGTGATGCGCCTTACTTCGGTTTTGAAATTCCGGGTGCGCCTGGCAAGTACTTTTATGTTTGGTTAGATGCACCAATCGGTTACATGGCGAGTTTCAAAAATCTATGTGATAAAAAAGGCATCGATTTTGATGCATTTTGGGCTGAAGATTCCGATGCTGAGCTTTACCACTTTATTGGCAAAGACATCATTTATTTCCATAGCTTATTCTGGCCTGCAATGCTTGATGGCGCAAAATTTAGAAAACCTACAAACGTTTTCGCCCATGGTTTTGTGACTGTAAATGGCGCCAAGATGTCAAAATCTAAAGGCACTTTTGTTAAAGCTCGCACTTACCTTGATAACCTAGATCCAGAGTACTTACGTTACTACTATGCTGCAAAGCTTAACGGTGGCATTACTGATCTTGATTTAAACCTTGAAGACTTCGCACTGCGTGTAAACTCAGATTTAGTAGGTAAAGTTGTTAATATCGCGAGCCGTTGTGCCAGCTTTATCACTAAAAAGTTTGACGGAAAATTAAGCGACACAGTTATGGACGAAGCATTACTAGGTGAATTCCAAAATGCCGCAGACAGTATCGCTAATCACTACGAAAATCGTGAATACAGCCGTGCTATTCGTGAGATTATGGCGCTTGCAGATAAAGCCAACCAGTTTATTGATGCTAAAGCTCCATGGGTGTTAATTAAAGACGAAACTAAACAACAAGAAGCGCATGATGTGTGCTCACTTGGTTTAAATATGTTCCGTGTACTTATCACTTACTTAAAACCTGTTCTGCCAGGCATGGCAGCTAATGTTGAAACCTTCTTAAATGACGATTTAGCATGGCAAGGCGCTAAAACGGCACTTAAAGGTCACGCAATCAATAAATTCAAACCGTTAATGCAACGTGTAGAAATGGATAAAGTAAACAAAATGATTGAAGAATCTAAAGAAAGCCTTGTGGCTGAAAAAGATAAAATCGACCCAAACAGCCTATTGGCAAAAGAGCCAATTAGCCCAGAGATTGAGTTTGATGACTTTGCGAAAGTTGATTTACGCGTAGCGAAAATTGCCAAAGCAGAACACGTTGAAGGCGCAGATAAGTTATTAAAACTGACGTTAGATTTAGGTGGCGAAACTCGCCAAGTATTCGCAGGTATTAAATCTGCGTATGCACCAGAAGACATTGAAGGAAAGCTAACGGTAATGGTAGCAAACCTTAAGCCTCGTAAGATGCGTTTTGGTATGTCTGAGGGCATGGTATTAGCAGCAGGCCCTGGCGGTAAAGAAATTTATATTCTTAACCCTGATGAAGGCTCAGAGCCTGGCATGCGCGTAATGTAATCTTATCGCTCTTAAAAGAACCGTTGTGTTTTTAGACACAACGGTTTTATTTTGTCTGAAAATTTTGGCTGAAATTAAGGAGCTGAGTACAAATCCTTTAAAACACGTTCTTTGCGTGGAAAATAATTATTATCATAATCAAGTGACACGATGACTTTATTCGCTTTACCAAGTAGCTCATCTCGAGGCACAAAACCTATTACTCTGGAATCTGCACTGTTGTCACGATTATCGCCCATTACTAAATACATATCCTTAGGAATAGTCACTTTAGAAAAGTGCTGTACCAAAGAAGGCGTTTTTGAAACCTGAATAACATGTGCCGCGCTAGGCAAGTTCTCTATTAAAGTTTGCTCAATATCATTCTCTTTTAACTTTGTGTAGCTGATTGCTTGGTCATTAATGATCAGCTCATTATTAATCATACTGACGGTATCACCCGGTAAACCAATTACTCGCTTAATTAGACGATTATTAGCTGCTTTAGAGTCAAAAACAATGATATCTCCCACTTCAGGTTCAGCTGTTCTCATTAAGGAAGTATGAGTAAAAGGAAGCCGCAAATCATAAGCCATTTTATTTGTTAGAATCCGATCACCTTCAACAATTGTTGGGTTCATTGAAGCAGTAGGTACTTCATACCAATCAGCCACAGCACTTCTGAATACGCTCATTAAACAAATAAAGATAATGAGCGAGCGGTTATTTTTCCAAAGTTTATATAATCTTCTCATCTTCCCTCCTAGAACCCGTTAATTTAAATTTGATTCGTCAATTAAGACGTCGCTGGCCAACTGCAAGTTCAGTATAAAATGTAACAAAATAATAAGTATTAAAGTCAAAAATTAATTTCACCATTTTGTAGTAGTGATTTTATGTTCCGAATAACAGATACTAAAGAAAATAATAATCACAAAATACCCGTAAATGGATGTTACAAAAGAAAAAACAGCACCTCAGTTAGCAAACAAGTCACCCTTTTTCTTAGACCTCTTGCCTGGCAAGCTAATTGATTTACAGTTTAGTAACCCTATTTCTATTCGATTTAAGTTAACACTTGTTGGCTATGAAACCGGAAAGTACTTAATTTTGAAGTGCCCTGCACAAGTTGGTAAAAATGATTTCAAAGATGTGTTAGTTGAAGGCAATGGTGCTATTGTGCGCTACATCGTTGAAGATCAACGCGGTGAGTGTGTTGCTTTCACAACCAATATCATTGCATTAACCGTTCGCCCTGAACGTTTGATGTATTTAGCTTACCCAAAAAATATTGAAAGTCGCCAACTACGTGAAGCAAGCAGGTTACAAACTCATATCCCTGCAAAAATTAGCGTAACCGAAAACCCATCAGATGATGATAAAACATTGTTGCATGGGCTGATTATTGATATTTCGCCGACAGGTTGTCGCTTTGCTATCCATGTCAAAACCGGCTTTTTAGCTCTAAAACGTCGCCAAGTCTTTGTACATATCCTTTCGCCGCAAGATAGCTCTACGCAAGTTATTAGGGCATACATTAGAAACAATCAAATGAAAGGCGATCGATTAAATGTTGGTATTGAGTTTGCCGAAGATGAGCAATATAAATTGCACAAGCTACTGGAAGCTTATGCAATTGATATAGATTAAACTAATTTATTGATTTTTAAACTGTTGCTTAGCCTGCTCAACTTGCTCAGCATTAATACCGAGTGACTCAGCCGCCTCTTTAATTAGATTCGGCTGTGTCATTACTAAAGCCATTAACTGCTGCAGTTTTTCTGGCGGGATACCTAGTTGTTGTATTTGCGCCATCGCCATCATTGGGTTTTCTAAGAAAGCACTGAATAAGGCATGCACTTGTTCGTCACTAACATTATGTTCTTTTAGAGTTTCTATAATCGGGTTCATACTAACCTTTACTTAGACTTTGAATGTAAAGAAATTATATGGGCGTTTTGGTGTTATTCAACTAATAACACTACTTTGCCTGCGTTTTCGTTGTTATCCAAAATTCGATGCGCTTCACTTGCCTGTGCCCAATTGAGCGTTTTATAAATATTATAATCAAAGCCACCAGCAGCTAATGTGTCATAAAAACGTGAAATAAACTGGTCGCGCAAAGTACGCTTAAATTCATTGCTGCGATTCCTTAGCGTAGAAGCATGAAAAGAAATTCGTTTACTAAGCAATCGAGCGAAATCAACCTCTGCAAAGCGGTTATCCAAAAATGCCAGCATAACTATTTGGCAATCCATGGCTGCAACATGGGCGTTTTTGTTCAAGTAGCTACCAGAGACTGGATCAACAATGGTATTCGCTGTGAGCTCATTGTTTTTCATATACTCGACAAAATCGGTTGTTTTATAATTGATAGCATGATCAGCCCCCATTGCTTTTGCATGATGACACTTTTCTTCACTTCCTGCTGTCACCACGACATTCGCACCGATGCTTTTCGCCATTTGAATTGCTGCACCGCCTACCCCACTGGCTCCTGCATGAATAAGTGCAGTGTGTCCTTCTTTAAGACCACCAAATTGAAACAAGGCAGAATAAGCCGTCAAATAGACCTCACTTATCGCAGCCCCTTGTGCCATGGTCATTGACTCAGCTAAGGGCATTATTTGAGCCGCATCTACCGCTACATATTCGCTATAAGCCCCCCTGCACACAAAGTAAAAATCCGCTGATTTAGCCAATCTTTAGTCACTTTGCTACCTTGTTCAACAACCACTCCTGCACATTCAAGTCCTAATATAGGGCTATCTCCTGCAGGGGCAGGATACTTTCCCTGTCGCTGCATGCAGTCAGCACGATTAACCCCAATAGCGGCGACCTTAACTAACACCTCGTGTGGTTTTATCTCTGGAGGGTTGATGTGTGCAAAGTGTAAGTTTGAATCTTCGTGCTTAATGTAGCGCATAGCAGCCCCTATTTTGTAATGCGTCGCCATGTTTCGGCTTCAATCAATTTGCCATTTTCGTACAAAGTATGGTGCCAAACATCGCCTTCAACTTTGTAATCAAATGCCATCGTTTTTCCTAATAATGAAGGTACATTACCATAGGAAAATGTTTCGATAAATTGTTGCTCTTTAAGAATATATTCACCACCACCAGCATAGTGAAACTGGCCATTTTTTTGTGTTATGTAACTAAAATGAGAGTCAGTGATTAATTTTACCGAGCTCAATTCGGGGGCTTTCGCTGTCACATAACCATCTTCAACAGCATACTTTCCTTCAATAAACTGCCAGCTGCCAAGTAATGGATTGGCATTCACATTGATACTAAGTAGCAAACTTGCAATAAGCGTTATTTTTTTCATTATCTCTGTCCTTGTTTTATCAACTCCTTGGCTTACGTTAGTTCTTTGTTCCAATTAAGGATTTAAGGTTGAGATTTTCTCATCTGTGAAAAACGCCAAGACTGTTTATAAGGATATACATCAAATAGTTGACCATTATTTATTGCCCTTTGAATATCTTGCCACATGGTTGCGGTAAAAATATCATGGTGGTGATGATTAAAGAACGCAAATGCGGCTTCATTAGCACTAAAGAATACATTGAATTGACTAGGAAAAATGTCGTTATCAGCAATATCAAAATAACTATCACTATTGAGCTCGTCTAACGCATCATCTGTTTGCGGTAATTCTCTAAAGTTGCAATCAGTCAATGGGCAAATTTCGTCATAATCATAAAACACCACTCTCCCCCATCGCGTCACACCAAAGTTCTTCATTAACATATCTCCTGGGAAGATATTCGCACCGGCAAGCTCCTTAATTGCTTTTCCGTAATCGTTCATCACCTGTTCGAGCTTTCGTTCATCGCATTGCTTAATATACAAATTTAGTGGTGTCATTTTGCGCTCTACGTAAACATGACGAAGGATGAGTGCATTGCCAGATATGACTAAACTATCACCGATTTGCTGCTGCATCGTTTGTAATAACTCATCACTAAAACGGCTCAAGTCAAAAGCAAGATAACGAAATTCATGTGTATCAACCAAGCGGCCCACACGATCTGCTTGTTTTACATAATCGTATTTCGCCATGACTTGCTTTTTAGTGGCTGTTTTTGGTGCGTTGAACCTATCTTTTATTACTTTGTAAACATAATCTGAGCAAGGTGTTGTGAACACTAACATCACCATCCCCGGTGTACCTGGGGCAATTACATATTTATCATCACTAGGACTGCTGCGAGTCGTATCTACTTTGTAACGATAGAACTCTGTTTTTGCATGTTTAATAAATCCTATCGCATTGAATAGTTCAAAACGTTGCTTGTGAGGCATTAACACACTTAAGTAATCAACGTAACGAGCTGGCTGGTCCGTATCCACCATAAAGTAAGTGCGTGCGAAACCAAAAAGTAAGCTCAGTTGGTCAGCTCCCATCATCACAGCATCAATCTCGAGGCCTCGCTCTGTATTTAATAATGCAATGGCAAATGGCATGTTATCGCCATTTTTTGCAATGCATCGACCTATTATATAGCACGCTTTATTTCTAAAAAATAAGGAGTTGGCATACTCAATATAACCATCGTTAAGTGTAAGTAATTGATATACTTGTGGGCATTGATGTTTAGCACCTGCAATCAGTGTGCGCTGCAAAAGCACTACATCATCGTCAAAGTTTGCATAACCGACCCGAAATACATGGCGCTTAATTAATGACGAGACTGCCTCATCGAAACCATCTTTGAGTGAGATGCGACTCACTAAAGAATCAAATGGTCTAGGCCCTAATCGATAACGTGCCTTTAAAACAAATAAATGAACATTACGGATCTTTCGAGAGTCCCAAATAGCACCAAATGTCGAATTAAAAAATGTGTGAGCAATAGGCTGATTTTCATGGTTTTGTACCATCTCACCATAAATCTGTTTCGCTAAAAGCCAAAGTGCAGGGTCATCCACTTCACTGTATGCAATGATTTTTACAGCGTTGCTAACTTTACTCACTTGCCCTTCGTAGACTTGTAAGCGTAACTTCATCATCTGTTGAACTTGCTGCCATTGGCACTGCTCAAAACGACTTTGTGCACCTAAAGTAATATTTAAAAACTCCGCAAACATAGCTTCAAAGCCTGCGAAGACTGCACGTGCAAGCTTAGTGGCTATAACCTGTGTTAATTGCTCTGATTGCGTTTTTTGTTGTATAACTTCATTTGGCATTATTAATGTCGCTTATACTGATTATTTTAATGGTGCTGTTTACACACCATAGCAAGCACGCTTAAATTTAGATAATTAATAGCAAGAATAAATAAGATTGATCAGATGAATATTAGGCATGTTGACCTCAACCTTTTAGTGTATCTAAATGTGCTCATCGACGAGCAAAGTGTGTCTAAGGCTGCAAATAAACTTGCCCTAACACAACCGGCGATGAGTAACGCACTGAAGCGACTGCGTGATTTATTTGATGACCCACTATTAGTAAGAGCCGCGGGCGCAATGACTCCTACAGCGAAAGCCTTAAGTCTTAAGCCTGAAATAGAATCGCTGTTAAAAATGGCAGAAGAAATTACTCAGCCAAGTGAACTATTCGACCCTAGCACGGCTAGTGTTACTTTTCGGATCATGGCAAACGACTACCTTGAATCAACACTTATTGCGCCATTTATCACACAGCAGCTAGAAAAAAATTCTGGTCTTAATTTTGATATTTTGAGCCCCAGTGACGTAACCCTACAAGACATGGAAAAAGGCACGATCGATTTGGCGATTAACCGCTTCAACGGCCTTCCTCGCTCTTTTCATCAGGCCAGTGTTTGGCGTGATAATTATTGCTGCTTAAGCCATCCCGACAACCCTTATTTACAAGCACAATCACTTGAGAGCTACCTAACGCAAGAGCACATATGGGTAAACCGTGCGGGCTGGGGTGCAGAAACGGCGCTAACAAATAAATCAGGAAGTCAAAAACTAGGCTGGGTTGATGAAGCGTTATGGCAATTAGAACAAACTCGCAATATTCGTGTGTTTACCCGCCATTACATGGTTGCAAGTTTACTGTGCCAATCAAAAAATCTCATCGCAACCCTGCCTCGCCGACAAGCCATGTTATTAGTAAAGCATACTGATTTAGTCATAAGCCCTGTGCCATTTCAAATCGTACCGATTGAAGTGAAAATGCTGTGGAGTCCGTTATTGCATCATTCAAACCCACATCAATGGCTGCGCAGAGAACTTATTGCTTTTGCAAGCACAGTGGCAGATCGGTAAAACCTCCGCAATATTGATAAAATCAATATCAGTTATTGAAAACAACAATTTCATAAATAATGATTGAGGCGCTAGAGTGAAGTTAAGCACATAAACAAAGAGAAGATAATTATGGAAACTTCAGCGCAATTCACTCAACAGGACGGCCTTTACATTAATGGTCAATTACACGCATTCATCGAGCAGCAGCTTTGTAAAAAAAGTGACCTCGCTTGTGAAGATATTTATCAAACTCTTGCCACTATGGTTGATGAGTTTGGTTGTCAATGCCGTAAAACTAAACATCAAGAAGATGATGTTTTACAAGCAGACACATTATTAACAGCGTATAGCACAGTGCGTACACATCCACATTGCCACGTTGATGCACAAACAACGACGGCGGTTCTTGACGAATATTGCTGCCAAGTGCCTGCTATTTTAGTTGTTGCTTTAATGGACACACTAACAGGCATAACAAGCAATGAGCCAGGTGCTGAGCGTATTTATCAACGTGCAGCTGAACTCACAGGAAAGCCTTGTGTCTACGCAGTTAAAAGCGCCAATGCAGCTTAATATGTTTATTTATTTGAATTCCTTATTCGAGCGATGATGCTTTTTGCAAAGTCACTGCAACTAAGCATCGTCGCACCGGCCGAATGAGTCGCCAAATCAAAAGTCATTTCATTCGCAGCCAAAGTTGACTCTAATGCCAGCTCTATTTTATCTGCCGCTTCATGCCATTTCATAAACCGTAGCATCATCACTGCACTTAAAATGCTACTTGTTGGGTTTGCAGTATTCTCGCCAGCAATACGATTAAATGTGCCATGAGTAGGTTCAAAAAATGCCACGTCATTGTTTAAATTTGCCGCAGGCATAATGCCAACTCCACCTACTTGCGCTGTTAACATATCTGCTAAGTAATCGCCGTTTTGATTCGTTGTAACAACCACATCAAATTGCTCTGGGGTCAGTAGGGCTTGTTGCAACATATTATCAGCAATCACTTCTTTAATAGTTAAATCACTTAAGCCGTCGCGTTTGATAACTAACCAACGACCATTTTCGTGAGGATGCGCATTAAATTCTTGCTCTGCAAGGGCAAACGCCCATCGTTTAAAGGCACCATCGGTAAATTTAAGCACATTACCTTTGTGCACCACCGTCAGTGAGTCGCTTTTTTGTTGAAGTGCATAATTAACAGCATAACGCATCAAACGCTCAGCCCCGTCTTTTGAACTATTCTTGATACCAATGCCACACTGTGTGTCAAACCTCAGTCGGGTTACTCCCATTTCTTGACACAAAAAATCAAGCATGCGTTCGTTATCAACGCTTCCTGCCTGCCATTCAATTCCCGAATACACATCTTCAGAACTATCACGGATGACTGTTATGTTGGTTTTCTCAGGCTCTTTTAAGGGCGAAGGAAGGCGTGAATAGCTGCGAATTGGCCGCATATTAACGAACAAATCCATTTCATGGCGAAGGGCCACATTCAAAGAGCGAAAACCTCCTCCAAGGGGTGTTGTTAAAGGGCCTTTAATCGCTATTTTGTATTGTCTAACGGCGTGCAAGGTTTCTTGGGGAAACCAATCACCATCATACAGTACAGCCGCTTTTTCACCATTAAATACTTCCATCCAATGAATTTTCTTTTCATCGTGATAAGCATGGTACACCGCAGAATCGACAACACTGCGCATCACAGGGGTAATATCCTGCCCGACTCCATCACCTTCTATGTAAGCAACGATAGGATGTGAAGGGATATGCCATACGCCAGATGAGTCAATCGTGATTTGCTCTCCCTGCTCGGGGATGGAAATGTGTTGATACGACATATTCGCTTCTTATTGATTATTATTTAAAGCTATTAATAGCAACGATTTACTTCACTGTCTGCGCCTGTGTGCGAATAGTCACTATTCAAGGCATTAATAATTCACTTTAGTGATTTCATCTTGCATGGCGCAAAACAAAGAGGTAAAGAGCTGCGCATCTAAAGTCACCGTGTCATTTTTAAGTGCCGTATCCACCGCAACGGCTTTCACATATAGTTGCTCACATTCAAACATATTAGCAGCGCCTTTTAGCATGTGAACATTTTTACTCAAGCCATCAATATCCATAACTTTGTACTGCTCACGCATTTCTCGATACTGATCCTCAAGCCCTTTTATATAATCATCTTTTAAAACTTGAAACTCTTTATCTGGTAATTTGATATCGCTTAATTCGTCGCAGTCCAAATAGCTGGAAATTTGATGGCTAAAAGCATTTCGATCTATCGGCTTTGCGATTAAATCGACAAATCCTTGCTTCATGTAACGCTCAATTTCATGTTTCATAGTATTTGCAGTCAGCGCAATAATAGGTGCTGTCACCCCTGTTGCTTGCATCATTTTTAATGCTTCTTGACCGTCCATTATCGGCATTTGTATATCCAATAAAATCAAATCGAAGGTATTTTCTAACGTTTGTTGGACAGCATCTTTACCATTTTCTACCGTGGTTACTGTCAAGCCCATCCGTTCTAGAATTCGTGCAATTAAACGCCTGTTATCTGGATGATCTTCAGCGAGAAGTACATGACCTTTTAAATTTTCTGGTTCATCTAATTTACAAAATGGCGATGTTTCTACCAGCCTGACTTCACTAATGTTATTTAGCCAACGTGTTTTTTCTGTTTTGTAGACTGCCATCGACAATATAAATTCACTGCCTGAGCCTACATGACTCTTAACACTAATGTCGCCATCGAGTTTTGCTGCTAAACTTTTCGAAATATTTAAACCCAGCCCTGTCCCACCATACTGACGTGAGATAGACGAGTCAGCTTGGTAAAACGCACTAAACAGCGATGCTTGCTCAGCATCTGTCATACCAATACCTGTGTCTTTAACACTGATTGTAAGAATATCGTTATCACAACTTACCGACAGTGTAATGCGCCCCACTTGCGTAAATTTGAGCGCATTAGTTGTTAGGTTCAACAAGATCTGTCTTAATCGACTTGGATCAGTGACAATGTAATCAGGTAAAGGAAATTGATAATCAACACTAAATTTAAGGCCTTTATCACGAATTTGTTTACCTATTAGGGATTCAATATTGGCAATTGTGGCAAATAAGTCCGTTTCTATCAGTTCAATCTCAAGCTTGTTAGCCTCAATTTTTGACATATCTAAAATATCATTAATTAAACCAAGCACATGCCGACTATTTTGTAAAATAACCCCAATACCATGGTTACGTTCATGGGGTTTTATATCACCGAGCATTATACCGTCCGCATAACCAATTATAGAGGTCATGGGCGTGCGAATTTCGTGGCTAATATTAGCAAGAAAACGGCTTTTCGCTTGGTTAGCATCGCGTAATTCATCAGCAAGTTGTTCAAGCTCTAATGTTCGAGAATGTACTTTTTCTTCTAAGTTTTTGGTCAGTTCAACATTATCATCGTGCAGTAGCCTAAATTTATCAGCAACAGCAAAAGCCAGTAACATAGCATCCATCGCCGTGCCGATTAGACCGAGCAAATATAAGTTAACCGTTGTAGCAGGCAACAAGCCAAGGTTAGTTAAATTACCAACCATATTTGGTAGCATCATCGCAAGATAAGCCAACACAAAGTAACGTGCTGGTTTAAATCCTTTAAGCATACAGCGCACACCAATGTATAAACCCAAACACAGTGCAATACCCGTGACCACCGTAGACCAGTAGAAACCAAAACTTGGCCATAAAATACAAAAAGGAATACCGAGTGTCGCAATAACACCCACAGTCATTGACAGCTGTGCAAGCTTTGGAAAAGTCTCTTTTAATTTCAGTAGGTTATTATAAAATAATATATTTGTGAGTGGCGTTAGTGCGAAACCGAGCCAATGCAAATGAGGATTGTAATAGCCAAATAATTGGTCAGATATATGAAAAAAATGACTCCACGCGAACACCCATGAAGCAGTAAAGAGCGCATAATAAAGGTGAGTGACATCTCTGGAAACAAGGTAAATTAACAAATTATATAAACCAAGCGCAATGCCAACTCCAAAGCACAGCATCATCACCATATTCTCTACAGTGATAGTATCAAAATAACTCTGGTACGGCGTTAACACAAGTTTTGCAGGCGTATAAAAATAATCACTTTCAAAGTAAGTAATCAATACATACTGCTTTCCCTTTTCTAGGGTTAGCCGATTACCATAATGGAATGCAAACTGGTTTCTCTCGACACCTCCTGTAAGATAGTGCTGAACAGGTTTACTAGGATCCGTTAGGTCATAGACACGACTTTCAATTTTCGATACAAGCGTATTGTAAGGATAGAGCACCAAATCTTCTCTGTTACTTTGGTTATCTATCTTAACGATCAGCCAATAACTCCCGCCCACCGAACTAATGCGAGATTGAGGTGTTTTACTTGACTGCCACTGGTTAATGTTAGCCGCTGACTGAGGAAACATATTATCCTTTGCCATGAGTACTTGCCCAACATCATGTAAATTCTGCTCAGCTGAGTCATCTGTATAAACATAAGTTTGCGCAGCATTGGCCGAAAACATCATGCTAAGAAGAAAAAGCAGACTGCCTACATAGAACTTAAATCTCATTCATCTATCTCTTAAGCAAGAACAACTCGATTAAAAATGATAGGCAACATCGAAACCATAACGACGCCCCTCACCTTTGAAATCTTCTAACATGCCCAAGAACGAGCTTAAATCGAACTTCAGTTGGCTATGCTCAGTATCAAATAGGTTTTTCCCCCACAAGATAAATGACCAATTATCGACATCATATTTCACGTTGGCATTTACGATACTAAAACCTTCTTGGTGCGCATAAGAATTCATATTCTGATCAAAGTAAAAATCAGACTGATAATCGTAACTTAGAGAAGCCGTAAGTGGGTTGTTGGCTATATAAGTATCATATTGCAGGCTTGCGGCAACATTCCATTTAGATGTAAAAGGCAAGCGGTTATCAGTAATACTGTTTCCGAGTGGATCAACATACTCTTCAAATTCAGCATGCGGAATATAGCCTACCGTTAAAACCAAGGCTAAATCATTGTATGGCTGGTAATAAACTTCGCTTTCAAGACCATAAATAATTGAGTTACCGACATTTTCAAGCAATTGTACGGGTGGCATTTGCGGTGTTTCTGACGGCTGATTCATAAATACTTGCTGATCATTGTAATCATAATAAAAACCAGCCCAGTTCATTCTCAAGTTCTGCTTCGGCCACCATGATTTTAAACCCACTTCATGCGCATTCAGTCGCTCTTTGCCATAATTAGCTAAAATAGCTTGTTCTTCTGACGATAAAAACCCGCCATTATAGCCACCACTTTTACTCCCATTGGCAAACCGATAATACATATTAGTTGCATCGCTGAGCGCATAGTTAATGGTAAGTTGCCCTGTTACACCGTTATCAGATTGAGAGTCTACAACCTCATAAAAAGGCACATTAACTCCCTCTAGATTGGTAGGGTCTATCACAGTATTTAAGGTTGCTATGGAGTGATAATCGAGTGATTCGTAATCGTACCTCAGTCCTGCACTTATTATCCAGCGTGTAGCAAACGGTACTTCTATCTGGCTAAAAAGCGCAAGGTTTTGCATACTAATTTCGTTGTCGTAGATAAACGTTGCCGTTAAGTTGCTAGGTAAAATGCCGCGCAGATCGCGTAAAATATCGTTAAGGTTGTCCTGTTTTATGTTTTCATCAGCAAAATAGACACCACTGGTGAGCGTGTAGTTTTCAAATTCATTTAGTAGCCTAAACTCTTGGCTAAATAGCTGAGTATCTAAACCTAACACCCCTTCGCATAAACGAGCTGGGGAGCCATCACAGTTAAATGCATGGCTGCGTTCTAAATCGTTAAAACTTGACAGTGAAGTAAACGTACTTTGCTCACTAAGATGCCAATTCACTTCCCCAATAAAGCCATAACCATCCGAGCTGTGTGGTGAATCGTTATTTACACTCACAGTAAAGAAGTCGTCACTGCCATCATTAAAACCAAAACTATCAAAACAACGCGTTGAGCCTGCTTCGCTAGGGGAGCATAATTCACCAGTGAGTGGGTTAGCTACAATGCCAATATTACCAACAGGTTGTACAATTCCATCCCAATCTTCGATGTGTGCTTGTAAGTACACATCAACCTTGTCCCATTGCGTTAAAAATGACACACGGGCATTTTTTTGCTCCATTCCCGCTTCGGGTGAATCACTGAAAATGTTTTCTGTGGAATAGTCATAATCTTGATAATTAACAGCAAAGCGTAGCGCACTTGTATCACTGACTTGCTGATTCCAAATACCATCAATACTGGTCGCATTATTATTGGCTATGCCAAGCGTTAGTGCGCCATAGCTATCAAACTCTGGGCGATTAGTACGGATCAGAATTGCTCCACCGGTGGAGTTACGTCCAAATAGTGTGCCTTGTGGACCTCGCAGTATATCGAGCTGGTCTATGTCATATAAATTAATGATTTGGTTATTGGCAGAGCCAACTGCAACGCCATCTAAATACATACCCACAGGTGAGGTGTTGGCCGTATTATAATCAAGCAAACCGACCCCACGTATACTTACAGCCGGTGGCGTCCCCTCAGCAGCGTTTTGAGTTATTTTTACATTGGGCGCAAATAAGGCGATTTCACTCGAATCTTTAAAATGTTGATTCTTTAATTTTTGGCCACTCACTTGGCTGACAGCAACGCCCACATCTTCAATTGCTTGAGGACGCTTTTGCGCATAAACACTGATAACTTCCATGTCTTTTACAGTCTCAGACCCATGAGCAACTTCGCTAGTTACTCCATTACCAAGCAATAATACGAGTAATGTTGGGCCAATAAGATAGTGACGCTTCATATTGGTCAGACCTTAAAAGAGGGAAACTTGTTAAATTCTTGTAATTAACGTAAGTATAGACCATATAAAAGACTAAAGTCGCATAATTCACACATAATTTGTGAAATATCAAACTATTTAGCCCTCATTTAATGCTCTTATCTGTTTTTTCAAATGCATACTCACCACTAATAATTTCTGGATAACCGCATAACGACCTTGAGGTTTGCATTCCGGCCATCACAGCCGCTTCAACACAGCCCGCATTAACACCTGTTTTAATCCAGTCTCCTGTAATTCTTAAATTATTAAACATGGTACCATCCGTGGCTAAGCGGTATTGGCTAGACCCTGTCACCGACAAAACATAACGCTCACTCGGGTCAATATTTGCCCGCCAGTACTGTTGCTCGAATACAGGTAAAATGCTGCTTGGGTCATTAAAAAAAACTTGCCAATCAAACTGATTATTACTGTCGTAAGCGTTTGGCCATAAGGCTGACATATCAAGGTTAAATAAATTTTTCATATTCGCTTTAACAGCTTCTTTCATTTTAATTGGAAACTGATGATTTGTTGCTACTGGGTAGCTATTGCAGCTCAGTGCACTACAAAAGTAAGCGATATTTACAGGGGCATTATGTTTTGGCCAGTCTTCTTTATCGATTAAATTAGCCATCGCTGCCCATGTATCAAATGGCTCAACAAAACCACTAAGAATTGGCTTCTCTTTACTCAGTACGCTGTAATCAAACCCTAACTGCTGATCAGTTTTATTTAGCCATACCTGACAAGCTTGCGTAGCAACACTTTTTACCTGCTGCGATTGCTTTGCTAAATTGCTATCTAACTCAATTAACTCACTGGCAAGGTGCTCAAGTGACGCAACTGATACGCCTAAAATAAGTATATCGAAATCGACCCCATGAGTTAATTTAATACTAGGGAGAGGCTTCTTAAACTGCTCTTCATACACCTCAGGCCAAGAAGTCCAGAAAGACTCTAGGTTTATTTGGTATTCCTGAAGTAAATGAGCCTGGCTTGGCTCAATCTGTGAAAAAATAGGTTCACTTGGCCAGCACGGTAAACCTTTAACGTCGACTAAAGGTTCATACTCTCCTACTGCCAGCTTAACTTGTTGGCATAGCTCAACCTTTGAAACGACCGCCTTACCCTGTGTGTCCTGACCGGCTTCAAGGTTGGTGAGTTGATGGAAAAATTTAAATTTCACACCCCGTTTTTTCAAAAGCTCGTAAACTGGTGCAAATATCACATCTCCCATACCTGCTTGCATTTTCCACATTACCCCGCCTTTATAACAAAGACCTATACGCAACATGGCAAGTGCAGCCACACCCGCTTCAACATCGGGTTTATTAAAATCACCATCTGGATAAGCAAAAACCAAATCGTAAAAGCCTCTGATTGGCGCAGAGTTCACACTATAGGCTTTATTCGCGCCATTTTTCTCAAGCCATTGTCGAAAGTCGTAACAATTAATAACGGCGAAACCATCTCGATAAACTTTGTCTTTTATAAGCCCTGTTAGCATTGCAATCGCTAAATCTGCACTAATAAAAAGTCGACGTAGTTCTGGGCTGTCATCCAATAAGTCAATCACTTGGGCTTTAAACCAACGTTTCAGTTTTCGTACGATATACCAGATAACTAAACGATCGGCTTGTGTGTCGGTGTGCGTTGTTTGTTGCGAAGAAAATTGCAGTAAATGCGTCAATAGTGAACGAGGACTTGAGATAATCTCACCAGCATCTGACTCAATATCATTAATAAATTGCTTAGTACTACTTAGGGTATGATCAATATCAGTTTTAATTTTCTGATACATGTATTTAAGTAATGATTGATCCCGCGATTTTTTTGTCACCAATCTTGTTTCAGCGTGATGTTGTTCGCATATTTCTTCGATGTCTTCAGTCCACTTTTTTAACCAAGCCAAAGTCATGGTTACAAAATCCCACACAGTGATGTCTAAACTTCCATCTGCTGGGTTGCCTGCAACTGTCGGAAAATCAATTGGCCACGTTTGCCACTCGTTATCAATGTACTCCTGCAGGGCAATAAAGCTATGGGGTTTAAATGCTTCTTGCCATGTAGCAAGTGGACGTGTAGCTGGCCTGTTTAATGAGTTATACACTCCTTGCAAAGTACGAAAACTATTTACATATGCACCAAACCAAACATGCAATCCATGCTCTTCAATACGCTCTGCAAAATGGCTATTGCGCCCACTCGCGCCCTTGCCACCTAATCGCCAACCTTGTTGATAAACTGTAATTTCACGCTTTTGTTGCCAATCAGCCTGTTCAGTTAAGTAAACTGCAGCTGTCATTGCAGCTACTCCCCCACCCACTATGGTAATTTTTTCTTTTTGCATACTCTTCCCTTACGCAGATAAAATTTCAGTTGCGCCAAGTTGATCAAAGTCCATGCTGACATAAAACGGTAGGTGTACAGCTTGCTTACCAAGAGCAATACCAAACATATCGTTTAGCGGAAAGCTCGCTAAAAAATTAACATTAAGGCTGTAATCATTTTTTAAAAGCGTTAGCTGATGAATTTTTTTATCACTGAGGGTGAGTGGATAACAGCTTTATAAACAGAATTTTCACCCTCACCATCAGGAAATTGTTTATATAAAATTTGGTCCATTTGAGGATGAATGAAACCATCAAGTAATTGCTTTAACAAGGATAAATCAATCCCTGTATAGTCATCACTTAAAACCGAGGCGACACGCTCTGCAAATTGCCCCACATTATCTAACAAACTCTCGGGCTTTTGCTTTATCACTCGCGTGATAGTGAGCAACTCATGCTGAGCTAACATGGAGTCAGGCGAAAACTTATCAAAACACTGCAAGGACACTGAGAATCGCCCGCTATCATCAATGTTACTGGGCATTTCATAGTCACACAGATATTTATTGTATCCCCATGTTTCACGACCATTGATCAGCGCATAAACATTATTCACACTAATAAATGCAGGGTACCAATACAGATAGCTAATATCGCCATGTAACATTTTAGCGACAGGCAACCAAATGATAATATCCGTTTCCTGCATCCAGCCATGTTCAGAAAAAGGTGCTGCAAGTGACGATATTTTTTCAATATCGGTGAATGTGAGTAAGCAGGTTTCCCCTAAAACATTAAACGTTGTCGAGTCATTGGCAAGTTTATTAAGCGTAACATCGACATAATGCTGCATTTTTTGCTCAGAAGCGGAAACAAAAAAGCCATACATGTTCGCATTGAGCATCCTGCATGGAGGTTTAGCTACAGGGTTAGATAAAAAGTGGCTGTATGTTTGATTTGTAGACATAGTAATTACTTTAATTATTATTTAGTAATGACTATAGACCAGATTTTCTAATTAGGTATTGATTGCGCTGAGCTTGTCTCATTTGCAAGTAAGTGCGAGGTAAAATACTTATAAGCATTTAAATCAAAATTTTCAGATAAAGCATTCATAAAGCCATGCGCATATTCACTTATACTGCACTCTACCCGTTCCTTTTCGTTTAAAGCTGCCACCACAGGCTTGATATCAAAATGCGCTTCGCTGTGAGGAAAAATAAATCGACAAGGTATATTCGCATTCAACGAAAGGTGGTGTCTCACTTGCGAAGGATAAAAAGCAATGAGCTGCTTTATAAAAGGGTTATGTAGTTCTGCTTGTGCTCGCCACGCTGCTGATGCTCCTGCGCTAAAAGCAATAATCGTTGTAGGACGTTTTATCGTTGTTAATGTAAAGTGGACACGCTCGAAATAGGTGTCATGCCCACACTCATTCAAAAAGTGCTGATATTGGGCTGATTCATTTGTTGGCAATTGTATTTGCCCCATATATGGGTCGCACATTCTAACTCGATTTTTAAGCTGCAGGGCAAGCTGTGTTAGGTGAGCAGTTTTACCAAAAATGTCTGTTACCAAGAGGTAATTCATGAATCTACTTCTTTCTTAAAACTATTATTTTTATTGTCCCGATTAGAATACGCCTGTTTCAAAAAAACATCCAGCTATATTAAACCTGGGCAAGCTATCCCCTTCAAATTGATATGGATTAACTTGAAAGACTGTAGAGACCTTTGCTGACTACTGCATAAAACTAATTAATAAATAAAGATAATCCTGTTGCTTTTGACATATTGAACAATTACTCTAACTGCCGATTTGTACCCAATAAACATCATTTAAACACTTACAAGGAAGTTAAATATGAAATACTTACTTTTACTCTCTACATTAGCATTGGCTGCATGTAGCTCATCACCCTCACGAATAGATACGAGTAATACCATGGACGTGATAGCCTTGAGTGAAGAGAGTGCGCCTGACAGTATTAAAGGCACATTTAAATTTCACATTAAAGCCGCCGGAAAACACAGCGGTGACGTCTTTTTAAACACTGAAAAAGATTACCGTGATAGAAGGTCAATTACAGTTGCCTTAAACTATAAAATTGTACCTGAACTCACTAAAAAATATGGTGAATCTCCGGAGACATTTTTTATTGATAAAGAGATAGAAGTCACGGGAGAAGCAAAACGCGTGACAATAGACTTCATCTCACAAGGACGAGCTACAAATAAATACTATTACCAAACTCATGTAGACGTATCCTCAGTTGAGCAAATTAAAGTACTTAATTAACAGCAAACATTTAAAAGACAAGTAAATACGTCTATTTGCTTGTCTTTGTATAGCTTGAGTAAACGAGCACTTCCCTTAAAAATAACGCAGTTATAGCACTACATTAAAAGCCACTATTTAAAGTAGATTTTTTAAAAATAAAGCTTGCATAAAAAACATTTGTGAAGTAGTCTAGTTGTCTGGTTTTTAGAAACCTCGCGGTTAACCCCTTACCTTGATCCAGTAATTCCCGCATATTCGTATAAATACTTGCGACGTCGTGTTACCAAATGACAATTTGATGAATTTCAAAATTATCACCAAACTGTCACAAACTTAGTCAACACTGTACGCAAGACAACAAATGTCAGACTGTATTTTTTAACTGCCTTTAAAGCTCTACAGAATCTGACAAACAGAAAGAGTGAGTTTTATTATGTCATATAAATACAATGGGTCCCTGATCCAAATTGCACATCCTGTGCAGTCAATATCGGTTAACAAACAGCGTGTAATTTTTAGTGACACGCAAGGCTTGAAAAACGCCATTTTCCAAAAGGCCAGTGATGCCCGCCAATTTGTGAAATGGCTAAAAGCCAACTAAACCGAAAAACGCCAGCTCTGCTGGCGTTTTAGTTTTTACTTCTCTGCATTGAGCTAAAACCCTGCTACACTTATATTTTTAACTATTAATAGGTAGTAAGATGCGCCGTGCCTGTGTTCTTTTACTATTCTTTTTTTGTGCAGCTTCATTCGCCGAAAAACAAACAAAAACCATTCAATGGGTAGTCGTTGATTTCGCACCCTATTACATCATGAATGACCGTTATGAAGGTACTGGACGGGACGAAAGTGTCATGAAAATGATAGAAAAAGCGTTACCCGATTATCGATTCACACATACCCTTTATCCGTCGAGTCGTGTGATACACGAACTTTCGAATCCACAAAACAATTACTGTATGTTGTCGTTGTATCAAAATGAGCATCGTAAACAGCACATTGCTTTTAGCTCTCATACCTCAACAATTGGATTATCCCCATCAATAGCCATACGAAAAGAGCTAATTAAAGCGCTCGATTTAGACCCCAGTAAAGCAATTTCTTTAAAAGCTCTGCTAAATGATAACCACCTTGCACTTGGGGTATCTATGAGCCGCTCGTTTGGTAAAAGTATTGATGACGTGATAAACACCAATCATGATGCCAATATAATATTTCGCCCAGGCAGTGATACTTTAGCGAGCCTTACTTACATGCTAAGTAAAAAACGCATTGATATTCTATTGGGTTATCCAAGCGAGCACTATTATCTAGCTCATTCAATGGGCTTCGAAGACAAACTAACACAACTCACTCTTACGGAGGCACCCAAGTTAAGTGAGGGGTTTATTGGTTGCACCAATAATGAACAAGGCCGGCACATTATTAGCCAATTAGATGTTGCATTAGAAAAAATCGCACATACACAAGAATATCACGATATTTTAGTGCGCTGGTTACCTGATAATTTAAAACCAATTTTAGAGAAAAGGCTCAAGGATAGAAATGAAAGTGCCGCTCATTAAGCGGCACTTTTAAAACAATGTTACTTACGAACACCTTCAATAAATAAACCAATATCCACATGTGTAGATGCAGGTCCAAGGTTGTAATCAATGCCGTAGTCAGCAAGTTTTAGGCTTGTTTCACCTTCAAAACCAACACGGTAACCCCCCCATGGATCTTTACCTTCACCTATTTTATCAATTTCAAAGGTAATCGTTTTAGTGACGCCATTTAAAGTGAATTCACCCGTTACATCAGCTTCATCACCCTCTTCGTCAAATTTAATTGAAGTACTTTTAAACGTCGCTGTTGGGTGCTTATCTACATTTAAAAAGTCTTTACCACGTAGGTGCTTATCACGTTCAGCGTGGTTAGAATCAATACTCTTTGTTTCAATCGTTACATTGATTTTAGAGGCATCAGGCTTTTTATTATCGTAGCTAAAATCACCTGAAAAAGTGTTAAAACGGCCATGCAGCCAGCTATAGCCTAAGTGTTTAATTTTAAAAGTAACGAATGCATGGGCACCGTCTGTATCAATCACATAGTCTGCTGCATTCGCATTTGCAGTAGAAAATAACGCCGCACTTAATACCGTGCTTAAAAGTAACTTTTTCATATTAATCATCCTTTAGTGGTTTGATCATTCTAGTTAAGGTTTTATCTTTGTCGATAAAATGATGTTTTAGTGCCCCTAATGCATGTAAAACAACAACACCTATTAGCCCGTATGTGGCATAAAAGTGAATTTCACCTGCAATATCTTCTTGATTAGCGATTGAACCTGGCAATGCGGGTACAGCAAATAAATTAAATACGTCAATGGCACGTCCATCTGCTGTCGAGATTAAATAACCGGTTATAACAATGACGATAAGTAATAAATAAATTATTTTATGTACTGAGTGAGCAATAAAGTTCATGGTTTTAGTATTAGATATCGGCTCAGGTTGTGTACCGAGTAACCGCCAACCAAAACGAAAAAGTAAAACAGCTGCCAAGGTAATCCCTACACTTTTATGTAAATCAAGGGAGCCTTTATACCAAGCATCATAATAAGTTAGCTCAACCATATAGACACCCAAGCCAAACAGGCCAAACACCCCAAGAGCCATTAACCAATGAAGTGCAATTGCTACCCATCCGTAGCTGGTTTTAGTGTTGCTTAACATACTCTTTTCCGAAAATCGCTATTCCTACTGATAGAATAGCCTAGCTTATTTGCAATTAAAATAGCGTTAAACAAACATCATCTGTGCATTTACGCACATATTTACACAGCGATATAACTTCCCTTGAATAGAAAGTGTTAATGGTTTTTGTACCAAAGCGTTTTGTCTCTGCATTTACTACATTCACCAACTAAGTGATTTTTGAGTACATGCAACGACACTTTATTACATTTGCCACAGCTTAACTGCGCTTCAACCCATGCTCTTGTTCCTGGGTCAAACCTTAAACGTGCTATTGTTGCAGAATACACAGACACGAAAAATGGTACACAAAAGGTCAGTCCTAGTTTGAGCCAATGAACATCGGCTAATTTCATACTTAGAATGAGATCGCCTTGATTAATTATGTTTAAGAAAATCCCCACAATAAGGGCAGTCTTAAAACCGGTAACTAAGGTTCTTTTGTTAAATGCGACCTTTAAAAATAGAATTGATTTGATCACGATATGCTCTTGTGAGTTTAAAGACTCATTAAATGACCTTTAAAACACAAAAACTATTCCTAATGATTTATTATAAAAGACTGACCGCTTTTATCATCACAACTTAGAACGATAATTAGAGGGCGTTTTTCCAAAAAACTGTTTAAAGGCACTTTTAAAGGAGCTTTCAGATTGATAGCCCACCATCTCTGAAATCGATGTTAAAGAATACTGTGTTTGACTAATTAACTGCTTTGCTTTGAACATCCGTCTCGCCAGCAAGTACTTCATTGGTGTAACGCCTACCGACTCTTTAAAGCGCGCTGTAAATTTTGAACGAGACATATTACATACCTCAGCTAAAGAAGCTAATGTCCAATTTAGTTCTGGGCTTTCATGAAGTAAACACAAAACTTTATTTAGACTGCCACTGTTGAGCGCTGCGATAAAATTCTCTTGTTCTTTATTATGTTCTATATAACAACGAATAATTTGAATAAACAAAACATCTGTCAATCGGTCAATAAGCACCTCTTTTCCGAGGTTATTATTAGCACTTTCACTTGTTAACATTTTAATTGCGGCGTTCAACCAACTATAGCTATGCCGATATTCCTGCGTGATGTGAATCAACTCTGGCAATGAGTCAACAAATGCATGATTAGAGTCACGATCAAACTCAAAATAACCGCAAACAATATTAAATTGACCATCACTCCCTAAGAATGGATTTTCACCCTTGTGAATTTTTTCAACGACCTGCACCGCTGGTAGGCAATCAGAATTAGGATTATCTAATAACTGATGTTCAGTACCATGAGGTAAAATAACAGCATCCCCTGCCAGCAACTTTATCTGCTCATCACGGCCTTTAATATTTAACCAGCAACTCCCTTTATCAATTATATGAAAAGCAGCTTTTTTACTTGAGGCTACGCTCAATCCCCAAGGTGATTGAAAGCACTCTTTAAAATAAACACTTCCGCGTAAATGAATATCTCTTAAAACTACACTTAGTGCATCCATCAACATTTGCCTGTCATTACACTCGATATTCAAATAGTAAGCTTTTGAATACGCAAGTGAAACAACTTAAAGCGCTATAGCACTAATTGTGGACGCTAAGACATTAAGAATTTCTCGTTTAGTAGTGATAATAAATGCGCTAAAACAAGTAAACAAAAAGGTGTAATTATGAAATTTAGTATTAAACAGTTAAGCGTCGCTATCACAATGAGCGTATTGAGTATCTCAACAGCTTATGCTGATGGATTACCAAACCCTGGTATGGAGTATTCTCGGGGTAATACGGCTGTTGTTATTACAGATCCACAAGTGGATTTTTTAAGCCCTAAAGGTGTTACTTGGGGTGTGGTGGGTGAAAGTGTCACGAAAAATAACACTGTTGAAAACCTCGAATCTTTAATGAAGACCGCTAAAAAGAAAGATATTCCTCTGTTTATCTCTCCTCACTACTACTACCCACATGATCATAAATGGCAACATCAAGGTTCATTAGAAGTGCTTATGCACAATATCAACATGTTTGATCGTAAAGATGCATTATCACTTGATGGATTTAAAAATTCAGGGGCTGATTGGCTACCAAAATATAAAAAATACATAAATGATGGTGAAACGATAGTTACCAGCCCTCATAAAATGTACGGCCCTGACTCTAACGATCTTGTCTTACAGCTCAGAAAAAGAGGGATCGGTAAAGTAATACTTGCAGGTATGTCATCTAATTTATGTACAGAATCTCACTTAAGAGAACTTATGGAGCAAGGCTTTGAAGTACAAGTTGTTTCAGATGCAACCGCAGGTGCAATTCTGCCAGGCATGAATGCTTATGAAGCTTCTTTAATTAACTTTCGGATGATTGCAAATTCAGTTCGAAATACCAAAGAAACAGTAAAGCTAATGACAAAAATCTAATCAAACTTTACTTGTAGCGAAAATTAAAAAGGCGATACTTTTAAAAATCGCCTTTTTTAAAATCATTCATCATTTTTTATATTAATTAATCTCTTTGCGGCAGCATAATCTGGGCGAAAAAGAGTTTAATTTATAGTCTAGAACTTAAGCCGATAAAACCAATCACTATGAATTACTCTTTAATACTCGGATAATTCACTTTCAGCTATAAGACAGATCACTCTTGCACGTTTACAATCCGCTCTATACCTGTACTATATTTTACGAAATCACCTTCACCAAAATTTTCTGCAATCTTCACGTCAATACTCTTGCTATGCATCGTAGAAAGAAATCTAACCAAATATATTCCTGGCTTGCTTACCTTATAAGCATAAGAGATATCATATTTTTCACGAGGTCCTATATCAATAAAAGGCAAAGCAATTTTATTTTTACCTTGATATCTCGAATGCCCTAAATACACAGGTTCGTTGTAGGTAACGTGTCCATCTTTAAAGTCCATTTTTGCAACTAAAATAGAATTATTATCAAGCAAAACTCGAACATCCTCATTGCCAATGTTTTCCAGAGTGATGCCTATTGCTAAAACAACTCCTCCCTCTGTCATAAATTGTTGTACATTAATATTAGTTAGTGCACTAGACGCTAGGTTAGTTTTTTGTCGGAGCTCAACAACCTGAAGTTCAGCAATACTTTCTTCTCGTTTAATCCACGTACCATAAACAGCCCAAGCAGCAACACAGATAGCTGCTAGCATAAGAAATATCTCTTTTACTACTGTAACTTTTTCAATGGCTTTCATTTAAATCTCTTAGCTTCATTGTAGTGTATCTCGTACGTACCAAATTCTAAATTAACATCATTTAAGGACTCACATGAACTATAGATTTCAAACACAAGAACTAGCTAAAAAAGCTTAGTAAAAGACTAAAGATAGATTCAGAATTGCTTCCTATGGGGCTAACCTTGAACTCTATTTCAAGCCACTTGTTTGACTTAAAGCTTACAGCTATTCGCTTTCTTCCACCAAACCAACATAAATCTGGCTACTGGCATCTACCTGAAAGCAGCTGATCAGGTTTTCTTTCACCAGCTCTAACATGGCGATAAAGCTTACCACAACACCGCTTCGCCCCTCTTCAATGGTAAAAAGAGTGTGAAAAGGTAATTGTGATTGAGCTTCTGAAAGTTTATCTAATATAAGACTCATGCGTTCACGGGTTGACAAGGCCTCTGCGGTAATATGGTGATGCTCAAATGTTTTCGCCCGTGCCATAACGTCACTTAACACAACTAACAAGTCCTTCATATCAACATCAGGTAGCAAGGCATTCTGCTCAGCAAATTCTGGCACCAGCGCTTCGGCAACAAAGATATCGCGGCCTTCGCGAGGGATTTCATCAAGATTTTCGGCGGCTTTTTTAAATTGCTCGTATTCTTGTAAACGTCTTACAAGCTCAGCTCGTGGGTCTTCTTCCTCTTCAAGCTCTTCATGTTTTGGTAGTAATAATCGTGATTTTATTTGTGCTAATAGCGCCGCCATTACGAGGTATTCACCTGCTAGTTCAAGCTGAAACTCGCTCATCATTTCAACATAACTAACGTATTGCTCAGTAATACTAAAAATAGAGAGCTCTAGCACATCCAATTTATGTTTTTTGATTAAATACAGAAGTAAATCAAGTGGCCCTTCAAAGGTCTCTAAAATGATTTCAAGCGCGTCGGGTGGAATGTATAAGTCTTCAGGCTTATCGACCACCGCTTTGCCATGCAAAAAAGCCAGTGGCAGCTTTTGCTGTACTGGCTCTTGTAAATTATCTGTCGCATCAAGCGGTTGGCTAGTCAATGAAGTCTCTACTCAAATGGTTTAGTATCACCACAACCGACACGTAGAATTTCGATATCATCATCCGACAAGTCAATTACGGTGGTTGCTTGCTCAGGAAGATACCCACCATGAATAATTAAATCAACTTGCTTTTCAATACGCTCGCGAATTTCATCAGGATCAGCTTCGGTATATTGCTCCCCTGGTAAAATTAAAGAACACGACATTAACGGTTCACCTAATTCAGCCAGTAAAGCACAGGTAATTGGATGTTCGATAACACGAATACCAATGGTTTTTTTCTTTTCGTTTAATAAGCGCTTTGGTACTTCTTTAGTGCCTTTAAAGATGAACGTATATGGCCCTGGGGTGTTATTTTTAATTAATCGAAACAGCTGATTATCGACACGAGCATAAGTTGATAGCTCCGATAAGTCGCGGCAGACCAAAGTAAAGTTATGGTGTTTTTCAATGCCACGAATACGTTCGATGCGCTCTTTCGCTTGTTTATTACCAATGTTGCAGCCAAGTGCATAACCCGAATCGGTTGGGTATACAATAACACCGCCTTGCTTAATAATATCAACCGCTTGGCTGATTAAGCGTGGTTGCGGATTATCTGGATGAATATGAAAAAACTGACTCATTACACGCTCCTATTGCCCTTCCCATGCTTGCCAAACCCCTTGGCAATCTTTTGGTAAGTATAAGTTTTTACCTAACTCCAACCAGCTGGTCGGAAAATGAAAATCTGAACCTTGCGACGCGAGTAAGCCATATTCACGACTAAGCTCCCCTAAAAACTGGCGCTCACTGGGTGCTTGTTGTGGCTGTGCCACTTCCATGGCATCGCCACCTGCGCCTTTAAATTCAATTATTAACTTACGCAGCCACTTATTCGACATTTGATAACGCCCAGGGTGTGCAAGTACGGCAACCCCGCCGGCTTGGTGAATTGCAGCAATTGCCGTTTGCATATCGCACCAACTACTTGGTACATAGCCTGTTTTGCCTCGCCCTAAGTATTTTTTAAATACCCCCGGGAAGTTTTTAGCTACACCACGTTCAATTAGTGCACGGGCAAAATGCGCCCGTGTGATTTGTGCATTCTCGGCAAATGTTTTAGCTTGCTCATAAATGCCATCAAAACCATTTTTGGCAAGACGACGACCTATCTCTGTTGCTCGCTCTTCACGCTTGGCTTGTTGCGCGTGTAGTAGTGACAGCAGTGATTCATTGTCATCGTCAACATTTAAACCAACTATATGAATTTCAAAGCTTTCCCACTTTGTTGATACTTCTACACCAGCAATCAATGTAAGCGGTAAATTATCAACTGCAATGACTTGGCGCGCAGGTTTTATCGCACTTAACGTGTCGTGATCGGTAATTGCAAACACATCAATGTTTTTTTCAACCGCGCGGTGTAACAATTGCTCGACTGATAGCTGACCATCTGAGTATGTGGTGTGGCTATGTAAATCGTATTTTATCAAAGGGAAAGACTGCTTAACGTAAGTTCTTGAATCAATGATGTGAGTATAACAAAATTTTTATAGTAATTGTGGTAAATTAATACTTGACAGTATCGGCATAGGTACGCTTTACTGTATGCACTTTCAGACACATTAAATAAGCAACAAAAATGAACAAAACAATTCAAATCACAATTTGGTGGTGGCACTCGTAACTAGCGGGTGACGAATTGTCGTGTCTAACGATTTCTAAACCCGCTCATGTAGCGGGTTTTTTTATATCTAAATTTTAAGGTTTTATAATGAATTACATAGCAACTCTTACACATCACTGGTGGTGGCGCCTGGCTTAGCGGGACGGTAAGGGTCTATCTAATTTATAGGCATCTTTATACGAACCCCGCCAAGCATCGCTTCGCGGGGTTTTGTTTTTTAAAGAGTTTTTGGGAATGAGGGAGAATGAGGTTTGATTTTTAGTCATATAACAACGACACCGGGTGAAGTAACCAGTATCACTCAAGTGCGTGACTACATAAGTAGCCCACTTGCGTTATACAGTTTACTCGATAAGCCTAATTCACTGCTGTTAGAGTCTGCTGAAATTGATTCTAAAGACAGTGTAAAAAGTCTAATTTTGGTTGACTCAGCGCTACGACTTGTTTGCCAAGGCAAACAGGTCACACTCACAGCACAGTCAAATAACGGCAAACAATTACTGCCTTACTTACAAAGTCATGTGCAAAATTGCTCGGTAGAGCTTGTAGAAGACACATTAAGGTTAACCTACGATGAGATTGCCAGTGATACCGATGAAGCCAGTAAATTAGTGGCTGATAACGCTTTTAGTGCCCTACGCAGCTGCATTAATAGTATTAAAAGCACCACAGACAATCCGTTTTCTGTGTTTTTAGGCGGTGTATTTGCCTACGACATGGTTGCTAATTTCGAATCCCTTTCTGATGTGCCTGACGGTGAAAACAGCTGCCCAGATTACGTTTTCTACTTAGCTGAAACGCTCGTTGTCATTGACCACCAAGCGAAGACAACTGAGCTGATTGGCAATGTGTTTAATGGCCCAGATGTACATGCAAACTGCTTTGAAGTCGGCCAACAGCTAGAGCGTTTAAATGCTGTATGTGACAAAGCCAAAAGCTACCAGGGGCAAAAGCAAACAGGCTCAAACCCAATTTCTGTTGATGTTAACGACGAGCAATACTGCGAACATGTCATCAAATTAAAAAAGAACATCGTTGATGGCGATATTTTCCAAGTTGTTCCATCACGTACTTTCTCTCTTGCCTGCCCTGACTCACTTCATGCTTACAGCCAATTAAAACTTCAAAACCCGAGCCCATATATGTTTTACATGCGCGATGAAGAATTTGTGTTATTTGGTGCATCACCCGAATCAGCCCTCAAATATTGTGTACAGAGTAAACAAGTCGAGGTATACCCCATTGCCGGCACTCGCCCTCGTGGTAAGTTTGCTAATGGGCAAATTAACCCAGACTTAGACAGCCGTATTGAACTTGAACTTCGCAACGACCAAAAAGAGCGTGCTGAGCACCTGATGTTAGTTGATTTAGCGCGAAATGATGTTGCCCGTATTAGCGTACCAGGCACACGCCACGCTAAAGAGTTATTAAAAGTAGACCGCTACTCACAAGTGATGCATTTAGTTTCACGCGTTGTGGGTACTTTAAAACCTGAACTCGATGCGCTTCATGCTTACCAAGCTTGTATGAACATGGGCACCTTAGTGGGTGCGCCTAAAGTACGCGCTGCTGAATTAGTTCGTCAAACCGAACAAAAACGCCGCGGCAGTTATGGGGGTGCAGTGGGTTATTTAACCGGTGATGGTGCCATGGATAGCTGTATTGTTATTCGCTCTGCCTTTGTTAAAAACGGCACAGCCTACGTGCAAGCAGGTGCAGGTGTGGTGTTTGATTCAGATCCACAATCAGAAGCTAATGAAACCCGCGCTAAAGCACAAGCTGTGATCACTGCGATTCAATCGACTTACGAGGCACAATAATGACGATAACATCAGCCTATAAAATTTACTTTTTAGATAACTTTGATTCATTTAGTTATAACTTAGTCGATGAACTTTCTATGTTAGGGTGCCAGTTAGTGGTATACCGTAATAACATCAGTGCACAAAGCATCTTTGACAAAATGTGCCAAGAGACAGTACCTGTATTATTAGTGCTTTCACCTGGCCCTGGCGCACCATCTGATGCAGGTTGTTTAATGGAACTCATTGAACTGTGTAAAGGCCGCTTCCCGATGCTGGGTATCTGTTTAGGGCAGCAAGCACTAACACAAAGCTACGGTGGGGTTATTGGTCATGCAGGCGAAACTGTGCATGGCAAGTCATCAATTATTACGTTGAATGAGCACCCAGTATTCGCGGGTATGGGCGATAAAATGCCGGTTGCTCGTTACCATTCATTAATGGCAACCAAAGTCCCTGATGAGGTGGAAGTTATTGCCTCTTATGAGACTATTCCAATGGCAATTTACCATCAACAAGATAATGCCCTTGGCTATCAGTTTCATCCTGAGTCAATTTTAACGCCAAATGGCGCATTGCTATTACAGCAAAGCATTGAATTTTTAACCGCACGCGTGCAGTAGAGGAATAACATGGAAGCAACAACTCAAACCCAGTTAAACCAATTATTAGCAAAGCAAGATTTATCGTTTTCGCAAGCAACTGCATTGTTTGATGCCATCATGAATGGCCAGCTTAATGATATTGAATTAACTGCTGCACTTATCGCCCTAAAACTAAAAGGTGAAACGAGCGATGAAATCGCCGGTGCGGCGGCATCAATGCGCGCCAATGCGGTGCCATTTCAAACCAGCAAAACCTTACTTGCCGACAGCTGTGGTACTGGTGGTGATGGTTCAAACACCATTAACATTAGTACCACTGCTGCTATTGTTGCCGCCGCTGCGGGTATTAACATGGTCAAACATGGTAATCGCAGTGTGTCGAGTAATTCGGGATCAGCGGATTTACTAAAAGCCTTGGGTATTAATATTGATATGAGCCCAGAGCAAGCTGCCTATTGTTTAGAAAATACAGGGTTTGCATTTTTATTTGCACCGCATTATCACAGCGGTGTACGCCATGCGATGGGCGTGCGTACGGCTCTTAAAACCCGCACTATTTTTAATATTTTAGGGCCACTAGCCAACCCTGCTGCCCCTGAGGTGCAATTGCTTGGCGTTTATGATGCTTCGCTGTGTTTACCAATGGCCGAAACCTTAAAAACCCTTGGTACAAAACGCGCTATGGTGGTTCACGGTGCAGGCACTGACGAAATTGCCTTACACGGAACAACCAAAGTGGTTGAGTTAAATAACGGTGAGCTGAGCGAATACACGCTAACAGCAAGCGATTTTGGTCTTGCAAACTATTCACTTGAACAACTAGCGGGCCAAGGCCCAGAATATAATGCAAAAGCAAGCTTAGCGATTTTACAAGGTCACGGTGACGAGGCGCATAACGCAGCCATTATAGCCAACGTTGCGGCACTTCTTTATTTAACCGGTAAAGCAAGCGATTTAAAACTAGCCGCAGATCAGGTAAGTGAATTATTAGCATCAGGCAAAGCGATGGACACATTGAACGCAATTATTGAGGTAAGTCATGGCTAACGTGTTAGACAAAATTGTTGCCGACAAACGTATTGAATTAGAACAAAGAAAAGCACAGCGCCCGCTTGAGTCTTTCATCGGAGATGTTGTGCCAACCAAGCGAGACTTTGAAGCGGCGTTAGCAGCAACAGGCACGCAATTTATTTTAGAATGTAAAAAGGCATCTCCGTCAAAAGGGCTTATTCGCGAACCATTTAATTTAGACGAAATTACATCGGTTTATAAAAAGTACGCAACCTGTATGAGCGTGCTTACCGACGAAAAATACTTCCAAGGTAGCTATCAGTACCTTGAGTACGTGCGCAGCCAAGTAGAACAGCCGCTTATCTGTAAAGACTTCTTTATTGATGAGTACCAAGTTTACTTAGCACGTTTATCGGGTGGTGATGCTATTTTATTAATGCTCTCTGTCCTTGATGACGAACACTATTTAGCGCTTCATAAAGTGGCTGATTCGTTAAATATGTCGGTGCTTACTGAAGTCAGTAATGAGCATGAAGTAAGTCGTGCACTTGCACTTAATGCAAGCCTTATCGGTATTAACAACCGCGACCTTCGTGATTTAAGTACTGATCTTGCAACGACAGAGCGCTTACGTCAGCTTATCCCAAATGACAAAGTGGTTATTTCTGAGTCGGGCATTTATACCCATAATGATGTAAAACGCCTTGCACCATTGTGCGATGGCTTTTTAATCGGTAGCTCACTGATGGCTGAGCGTGACCTAGAAGCCGCGTGTCGTAAAGTGATTTTAGGTGAAAATAAAGTGTGTGGTTTAACCCGCTCACAAGACGCGATGGCAGCCTACACAAGTGGTGCTGTGTATGGTGGCTTAATTTTTTATCCTAAGTCGCCACGTTATGTCGATATCGACTGCGCTAAACAAGTAACGCAAAGTGCCCCGCTCGCGTATGTGGGTGTTTTTGTCAATGCGCCTGTTGAACAAGTGGTTGATTATGCACAAAGCTTAAAATTAGCTGCGGTGCAATTACATGGTGACGAGAATAGCGAGTATATTCAAAGTCTCAGAAAGCAATTACCACTTGGCTGTGAAATTTGGAAAGCCCAAGCTGTTAAAGGCGAGTTACCTGAGCCGCTTGAAGGGGTTGATCGCCATTTATACGACACTTACAGCAAAAGCCAAAAAGGCGGCACAGGCGAAGCATTTGATTGGTCTGTGCTTGAGACGGCAACCGTGCCGTTTATGTTAGCCGGTGGTTTAAATCCAGAGAATATTCATGCAGCGCTTTATCGCGGTGCCAATGGCCTTGACCTAAATTCTGGCGTTGAAGCGTCAGCGGGTAAAAAGTGTCAAACAAAATTACAAAATGCGTTTTCGCATATCAGAAATTATTGAGGTTAGAATGCAAAATCCAGCTTATTTCGGTGAATTCGGTGGTATGTTTGTACCACAGCTGCTTGTGCCAGCACTCAAGCAACTGGAAGCAGAGTTTAATAAATCACAAAACGATCCAGCTTTTCAGGCTGAGTTCGAAAAACTTTTAAATGAATACGCAGGTCGCCCTACGCCATTAACACTGACACGTAACTTAGTTAAAAATCCTAAGGTAAAACTGTATTTAAAGCGTGAAGATTTACTGCATGGTGGTGCGCACAAAACCAACCAAGTACTTGGTCAAGCACTACTAACCAAGCGCATGGGTAAAAAAGAAGTGATTGCAGAAACAGGTGCCGGCCAACATGGTGTTGCAACGGCCCTAGCCTGTGCCCTACTTGGCTTAAAATGCCGTGTTTACATGGGTGCAAAAGACGTTGAACGTCAGCAACCAAACGTATTTCGCATGAAACTAATGGGCGCAGAGGTTATTCCTGTCACAGCGGGCTCTGGCACCTTAAAAGATGCAGTCAACGAAGCACTGCGTGACTGGTCAGCAAATTATAAAGACGCTCACTACTTACTAGGCACTGCAGCAGGCCCTCACCCATTCCCAACCATGGTGCGTGAGTTCCAAAAAATGATTGGTGAAGAAGCAAAACAACAAGTGCTTAAAGCTGAAGGTCGCTTACCGGATGCGGTGCTTGCTTGTGTGGGCGGAGGCTCTAACGCCATTGGTATGTTCACAGACTTTATTGATGAGCCAAGCGTAAAACTAATTGGTGTAGAGCCAGCTGGTAAAGGCTTAGATACCCACCAGCATGGTGCCACCTTATGTAAAGGCACAAAAGGCATTTTACACGGTACTTATACCTACATTATGCAAGATGATGATGGCCAAATTGAAGAGTCTTACTCTGTATCAGCTGGTCTTGATTACCCTGCTGTTGGCCCACAGCATGCTCACTTGCATGAAACAGGCCGTGCAGAGTACGTTGGTATTACTGATACTGAGGCACTTGAAGCATTTCAACTACTGGCCAAGAACGAAGGGATTATTCCAGCGCTTGAATCAAGCCATGCCCTCGCATATGCCCTTAAATATGCCGAGCAACAAACCGAAGACACTATTTTAGTGGTTAACCTAAGCGGCCGAGGCGATAAAGATTTAGCTCACGTACACAGTGTATTATCAGAAGGAGGCGCACTATGAGCCAGACTAACCGTTACGGACAACTGTTCGCCACATTAAGCGAAACTAACCAAGGTGCCTTTGTACCGTTTGTTACTATTGGCGATCCTAATAAAGCACTGAGTGTAGATATTATCAAAAGCTTAATTGATGGCGGTGCCGATGCCCTTGAGCTAGGTATTCCATTTTCAGATCCGATTGCTGATGGCCCAGTGATCCAAGCGGCCAACATTCGTGCACTTGATGAAAACATCAATACCCAAGATTGCTTTGATATCATTAAACAAGTGCGTGAGTACAATGCTGATATTCCAATTGGCCTATTATTGTATTCAAATCTGGTGTTTAAGCGTGGCATCGAAAAGTTTTATCAAGATGCTAAAGAAGCGGGTGTCGATTCAATTTTAGTGGCTGACGTACCACTACATGAGTCAAAGCTATTTCGCCAAACAGCAATGAAAAATGGCATCGACCCAATTTTTATTGCAACGCCTAATGCTGATGATGACACTTTACGAGAGTGTGCGTCATACGGTCGTGGTTACACATACCTTCTTTCACGCGCAGGTGTAACAGGCACAGAAACCAAAGCGCAAATGCCAGCAGATTCATTAGTTAAAAAGCTAAAAGATTACCATGCTGCACCGGCTTTATTAGGCTTTGGTGTATCAACCCCAGAAGATGTTAAATCAGCACTCGAGTCAGGGGCCGCTGGTGCGATTTCAGGCTCGGCCGTTGTTAAAATCATCGAGGCAAACCTGGATGACCAAGCAGCGATGCTTACTGGTTTAAAAGAGTTTGTAGCCAGTATGAAAGCAGCTACTAAGTAATTTATCATATAAAAAAGGGCCTTAAAGGCCCTTTTTTGTGTTTAACTGATTATGAGAAGTAATTAATGATGACGGTGGATGCCTTCTTTAATTTCTTCGATAAACTTACGGTTAAAAGCCTCTAAATCAGCAGGGCTTCGGCTTGTAACTATACCCTCATCAACACACACCTCTTGATCAACCCAATTAGCGCCAGCATTAATTAAGTCGGTTTTAATACTTGGGTATGACGTTACTGTGCGGTCGCGTAATTTGTTAACTTCAGCTAGTAACCATGGGCCGTGGCAAATCGCGGCAATGGGTTTGTTTTTTCCAGCACTGAAAAAGCCATCAACAAACGCTTTCGCATCGCTATTCTGGCGAAGTGTGTCTGGGTTAAATAAGCCGCCGGGTAATAATAACGCGTCATATTCAGCAGAGTCTGCTTCGCTGACTACACGGTCCACACTGACACGTTCACCCCATTGGTTTTCATCCCAGCCTGTAATATCACCACGTTCTAGTGACACGACCTCTACCAAAGCGCCTGCTTCGAGTAATGCACTACGCGGTGACAATAGCTCACTTTGCTCAAACCCATTAGTTGCGAGGATGGCAATTTTTTTACCATTAAGTTGGCTGTTTAAATCTGACATGTTATCTCCTTATTTAGGTAAACCTAAGTTAATTACAGCAGACAATATGCCAGAGTTAACCTAATGAAATTAAAGAGCTAATTTAAAAGTTTTGATTATTAGCTCTGTAAAATATACAACACCCTTGCAAATACTGCTTACAACACATCCTTTAATGCCTTTGCAGGCTTAAACACAGGTTTGTTAGCGCCTTTGATTTCGATTTCTTCCCCAGTTTGTGGGTTGCGCCCTTTACGTGCTGGGTAATAACTTAGGGCAAACGTACCAAAACCATTGATTTGCACTTGGTCACCTTCAGAGAGTGACTTTTCGATGACATTTAACAGGCTGCTGAGTGCAGCTTGTGTGTCTTTTTTTGTTAATTCACTATGGGCAGCCATTTGTGACACTAACGCGGCTTTATTCATAAAATGCTCCAAAATACGCCGCTTAATCATCTGAGGTTAAGCGGAAAAAGATAAGGTAAAATAACCTAAACACCGGTTTAGGCCAGATTTGCTCGGGAGGCTAAGCTTTCAGGGCAACTAAGTCAACCTTGTATCTTGAGCAATAACTTGATACAACCCAGTATCTTTTTAAATTAGAGCATTTATAAATCTATGCATGCGATTATTGAATACATCCCGCTGATTTTGTTTTTTGCGGTTTTCAAATTAGTTGATATTTATTGGGCAACAGCATTGCTGATGCTAACTACCTTAATTCAGGTTGCTTATTGTTATTTTAAAGACGGCAAAGTGCCAACCCGTCACTGGGTGTTTTTTGCCATCGCAGTGGTATTAGGTACTCTCACCTTAGTTTTTCATGATGAACAGTTTGTGAAATGGAAGGCCACCATTGTGTATGCCATCTTAAGTGCTACCTTGTTAGTCAGCCGCTATGTGCTTGGTAAAAACTTGGTAAAAAAGGCACTTAGCTCGATTTTAGAAAATGTCTCTGAGAGTAAACAAGAAATCAAGGTACCGGAAGCACTGTGGAACAAACTTAATCTCTTTTGGGTTGCAGTAACCGGTGGTATATCAGCTCTAAACATTTATATTGCTTATAATTTCTCACTCGATTTTTGGGTTAATTTTAAAGTATTTGGCTTAATGGGGATTACCTTTGTGTGCGTACTAGCCACTATCATCACGCTCTTCAAATACTTACCTGAAGATGATGAAGAGAAAGATTCAAAGCAATCTTAATGTCATAAATCTGTCGTCTTAGCTTGTTAGCGTATACAAAAAACACGCTGAGACGACATTGAACGCTAACCATTACCGCTGGTTTGAATTTACCCTCATATTTGTTTCTTTGCCGCTTTTAGGCTTCTTGCTACGCGCCTACCTGGCTAACTGGCTTATACCTGCCCTTATTATTTTAATGGCCGTGTGCAGCATGTTGCTTTTGTCTGATCCTCATTTCAAACGCTTAAGGTTAACCAGCTTAGGTGAATTTAGTGCAGTCAAACGTCGCTTGTTTAGCTTCTTCTTTTTAGGAGCACTATTCTCAGGCATGTTTTACGGCATCATGAATCAAGAAAACTGGTTTTCGATGCCCAGAAATTCTTTTTATGATTGGCTAATGTTGCTATTACTCTACCCAATTTTATCGGTGATGCCACAAGAGCTTATTTTCAGAACCTACTTTTTCCACCGCTACAAACGCATTATGCCAAGTAAAACCGTGCGTATCATTGTCAGTGCATCGGTGTTTGCGTTAGCTCACATTGTCTATGCGAATGTATTGGCCGTACTGCTGGCATTTTTAGGTGGGCTATTATTTTCTTACACTTATGCGCAAAGCCGCTCGACCTTTGCGTGCGTTATTGAACACAGCTTATGGGGGCTTTGGATGTTTACTTTGGGGCTAGGTGATGTTTTAGATGCAGGGGCTATTTAGCGAATATAAAAAAGCCGCGCCAAAGTGCGCGGCTAAATATTGAGCTGGCTTTTAAAATCCGAAAATACTAAATGCAAAAAACTTCGTTGCGACGGTATTTACAAAAATGAGTAATAAAATTGCAGGGATAAACGTTGATAGCGAAAAGTTCACATACTTCTCTGTAAAGCTACCGATATAGCCGTCACAGCCTTGGCTTAGCTCTGCTGATAGGTTTGCTTTTTTCCAGCGGTACATTACGAATAAACACACCATTAAGCCATTAAGCGGTAAAATTGTGTCGTAAAACACATCATATACAATATCAAATAAACTCTTATCTGCGCCGCCATAATTAACAAATTTGGTTAATGACTCAACCATACCAAATGACATAGTACACAGCACAGTTAATACGCCTGTTGATAGGGTTAGGATAGCCAACGCTTTTTTACGACTAATGCCTTTACGATCACTTAAGGTTGCTGTGGGTACTTCGACAATCGATACAAGTGACGTAATTGCCGCAAAAAAGACCAATAAAAAGAATATAAACGCAACAATTGATGCACCCAGGTAGCCAATATCAGCTTGTAATGCTAATAAGATTTTTGGTAGGTATACAAAAATCATTGATACTGATGAGTCTGATAACGTACTTGGGTCGGTATTTGGATTGAAACTAAAAATAGCTGGAAGCACCATTAGTCCGGCAATAAATGCAACAAGCGAATCAGTTACCGCAACCATTTTAGCACTACCAACAATGTCGTCTTTCTTAGAAATATAAGATGCATAAGTCATTAAAATACCCATACCTAACGACAATGAGAAAAATGCTTGGGCTAAGGCACCATTTAGTACACTGGCATTCATTTTGCTAAAATCGGGTACGATATAGTACTTTACACCCGCCATCGCGTTATCAAGCGTTAACACATACACGACAAGTGCTGTAAGTAACACAAATAAAGCTGGCATCATAAACTTAGCCGCTTTCTCTATGCCTTCTTTTACACCACCAACTAAAATCAGATTAACAATGATAGCAACCACGGCCATATAACCAAATACGGTATAGCTATTAATAAAGGTGCCAAAGTTATCTGGTTGGGCCAAGGCATCTAGATTACCGAATGCAGTTTGTGATAAATAACCAAAAATCCACACAGTAATCACCATATAAAACACAGCAATCATAAATGGCGTTAATACCGCTAAGAAGCCCGCAAAGTTCCATTTAGGATCATTGCCCGCTAATAATTTATATGAACCAAGCGGATCTTTTTGCGCTTTACGACCCATTGCCATTTCAGCCATCATTACAGGTAAACAGATAAAAATGACAAACAGTGCATAGACTAACAGGAAAGCACCACCGCCGTTTTTTGTAGCTGAAACAGGAAAACCTACTAAGTTTCCGATACCTACAGCAGAACCGGCTGCCGCTAAAATAAAACCGAGGCGGGAGCTAAAATGCTCGCGTTTTTCGCTCATTTAAAAACCTTATTATTATTTTCTCAATCAAGCGACTCTACCAGTGTTATACCGCGTATTTCAAGCTTTATAAGTTAAAGTTATATGGGTTTGTGTAAAGATTATTACGCAAATAATCTCTCGTCTACTCAGCAGAATATGCTACTATTTTTTCAAAATAACATTGAGAACACATTATGCTGTATATGATTTATTCAACAGACGTTGAAAATAGTTTGGAAGCACGTAAATCTGCTCGCCCTGCTCACTTAGCTCGCCTTCAAGAGTTAGACGATCAAAATCGTTTATTTACAGCAGGCCCACTACCAGCCATTGATAGCGAAGACCCTGCTGAAGCAGGTTTTACAGGTTCATTAGTGGTTGCTGAGTTTGATTCATTAGAAGCAGCAAGGGAATGGGCAGCAAACGACCCTTATATTGCAGCTGGCGTTTACGATAATTCAGTTGTAAAGCCATTTAAAAAGGTCTTTGGTTAATTTTTAACTAGAGTGAACTTTCCTGCTGCAATAATTCAGTGTTTGTTCACTGCTTGTTAACTAAGATCATCTCGTTAAATCACATAATTTAACGTTTTTACTTGAGTTTTAGTTACTTGGTTAATTAAACTAAATGGGTCTGGTTTAGGAGTTTCCCGTCATGCGCGTATTATTAGCCTTCAGTTTTAGCCTACTATTTGCACTTTCGAGCTTTCAAGCAGCTGCAAGTAACAAGCAAGCTGATGAGGTCAGTAAAAAGCAAGCAGTGTTGATTGCAAAAAAAGCGGAAGACGGTAGAACCCTCAAAATCACAGAGCAAGAAAAAGTATATACCGTTAGAATATTAAAAACGAACGGACACGTGGTCGATATCCATGTGAACAAAAAGACTGGCGAAGTGAAAAAGGATTAAAAATGCGAATTTTAGTAATTGAAGATGATTTACACTTGGCAGACAATTTACGTAATGCCCTTGAGAAAGAGCGCTACAGTGTAGATCTTTGTCACGATGGCGAAGCTGGTTTATTTCATATTACAGAATACCCTCTTGATATGGCAGTAGTCGATTTAGGCTTACCAAAAGTAGATGGCATTGAACTGATCACAAAAGCACGTGCACAAGGTATTACTATTCCTATCTTAATTTTAACGGCGCGTGACCGTTGGCAAGATAAAGTAGAAGGTTTAGATGCGGGCGCTGATGATTATCTTACTAAACCGTTTCATGTTGAAGAGTTAATTGCACGCTGTAACGCACTTATTCGCCGTAGTGCGGGTAAAGCAAACCCAGAAATGACCGCTGGTCCAATCAAAATTCATACTCGCTCTCAGCAAGTATGGGTAGATGACAGAGAGCTTAGCCTTACAGCATATGAATACAAAGTACTTGAGTACTTAATGGTTAACCCACAAAAAGTGATCTCTAAGTCAGAGCTAACTGAGCATATTTACGACCAAGACTTTGATCTTGACTCAAACGTAATTGAAGTATTCGTACTTCGTTTACGTAAAAAGCTTGACCCCGACGGTACACTAAATCCTGTAGAAACATTACGTGGTCGTGGTTACAGGCTTAAAAGTCAGTGGTAGCATCGCAAATACCGCTTAAAGTAAGACAAGGATTTATCCTTGTCTTTGTTTTATTAGTTGCCTTACCGATTTTGTTTTTCTCAATTGGTAAGGCTTATTACGCCTCCTTGGTCGAAGCGACCGAAAAAACGCTCGAAGCCCATTTATACTCACTTATTTCTGAAGTCGACTTTACAGAGCGCGGCATAGTGATGCCAAGCACCATTCTCACACCAGAACTCAACAGACTAAACTCAGATACTTACGCCATGATTTATCGTGGGGATTTACCTGTTTGGTACTCTGAATCAGCAACGAATATTAATTTTATTCCAGACGAATTCGAAGCCCCAGCTGGTTCAGCAGATTTTCGCCGTGTTGAATATAATAATGTGGTTTATTGGCAGCTTACCCTGACCGTTATTCTAGAAAACATAGATCAATCCGAACATGCACGGTTTATTTTGCTAAAACGTAATGATGCGCTACTAAGGCTAATGGATGGATTTAAACAAACATTGGTTAACTGGATGTATGTTATGGGCGTGGCAATCGCCGCATTAATGGCCATCGGTTTTGTTTGGAGCGCAAGACCCTTGCAACGTTTAGACAAAGAGATCAAATCTATTGAGTCTGGCGATAATCAGCAAATTAAAGGCCTTTACCCAGTTGAGCTACAAACAATTAAGGCAGATTTAAATTTATTACTTGAGTCGCAACAACGTCAAAAGGAGCGCTATCGTGCCTCGTTAAGCGATTTAGCACACGCGTTAAAAACCCCATTGGCTGTACTGAAGTCCAGCCCACTTGCTAATGATGCTGACGCTCAAGAGCAGTTAGATCGCATCAATGTGATGATCGAACATCAATTAAAGCGAGCCGCCACTGGTGCGTCTGACACATGGAAAAAACAGACTCTCGTGAAGCCCATTATTGATTCAATTTTGAGTGCCATGTCGAAGGTTTATCGTGACAAAGATATTATTTTTACTTGTGAAGTAACAGAGAAAGATTACTTCTTAGGTGACAAAACTGACTTAATGGAATTGTTAGGAAACCTAATTGATAATGCCTGTAAAGCATGCCGCTCACAAGTCGACATCAAAGTTTTGCAAAGTAAATCTTTGACAATCAGTATCAGTGATGATGGACCTGGCGTGCCCGTTGACAAGCGTGAATCATTATTAACAAGAGGCACCCGATTGGACACTTATGAAAGTGGTCATGGTGTTGGTATGGCTATCGTGTCGGACTTAGTAAACTCTTATAATGGCCACTTAACAATTGGTGACTCCGAAAAGCTTGGTGGTGCTGAGTTTATTTTAGAGTTTAACTATCGTGATAAAAAATAATATGAAACACCCGATATTGACAGTTTTTTTAGGATTTATATCATTTCAAGCATTCTCTATCGATGCTCAAGAGCAATGCACGTTACACGGCAATACACCTGCTCAAACAAAGCAATATATTCGTTGCTTAGATAAAGTCATTGCGGATTTGGAACGCGAACAAAAAATGTGGGTGAATAAACTGACTCTAGATCTGGAAAAGATAAAAGAAGATACAGGTAATAGCCAACTATTACCTATATTTTTACGCAGTGTAAAAAACCAAGCCAGCTACCAAGAGGATAGTTGCCGTTGGCGTTACTTACAGAAAATGCCAAATGCAACTAAGGCAGCTATCACCTACAAACAATGTGAAATCAACATACTTAATCAGCACCTAAGTGTGTTAAAGCGCCCATTAAAGTAAGAAGGCGCATCAGCGCCTTTTAGTCATCTAATTTAAGCTCTTCACCGTTTCCTAGTAAAGTTGCGAGCCAACGCCCTTCTTGGCTTGTTTCGAGGGCTATTTTAACTATCATAGTTAATGGTACGGATAACAGCATTCCAACTGTTCCCATCAACCAACCCCAAAAGATTAAAGACAAGAATACAACTAACGTTGATAAACCCAAACCTTTACCCATAAATTTAGGCTCAACGATGTTACCCATAACCGTATTTATTACTAGGTATCCACCCGCAATAACCCCAGCAACAAGCGGGCCTTGTGTTATTAAAGCTAATAATACCGCCGGTACGGCCGCAATAATCGACCCAATATTAGGGATATAATTGAGCATGAATGCCACAACCCCCCATAACACAAAGTAATCAACACCAAGTGCCCACAACATAGAACCAGCAAGCAGGCCGGTACCCAAACTTACTAACGTTTTTATCGCTAGATAAGAATTAATTGAATCTAAAAAACGATCAACTTGCTTCATTTTCATTTCAGGGTCATCTAATGCCATATGTACTTTTTTGCTTAGCATGGGCCCTTCAAACAGCATAAATACTACCGTGAGAATAATGAGAAACATATTTGCCATTACCCCACCAAGGCCAGTGAGCATATTTGTAGCCACATCAATCATTTTACCGGGGTCAAATAAAGAAATAATCTGCTCTTTATCAATCAGGATGTTATAGCTGGCAGCCACATTAACAACCCACACAAACTTTTCTTTTAACTGAGCTTTGTATTCAGGTAGGTTCTCTGAGAAATCTGTCATAGATTGGCCGACTAATCCGGCAAGGCTTATCCCCACACCTACAATCATCATCATGACGAAAATCACGGCAATAACCTTGGGAATACCATATTTGGCAAAAAAACGGATCAGAGGATTACATATAATGGCAATAAAAGCTGCCAAAACAAAAGGGATTACAATTACACTTGCAGCTTTAATACCTGCTAAAACAACAACTAGGGCAGCAAAGATAACTAAACTTTTATTTACACCAGTCAAACTCGACAAAATAAAATCCTTGTGAATTATTTTCTCCAGTGTAAGTCAAATAGACTCTAAAAGAAATCTCTACAGAACTGGCACAGTTAATGCCTACTTTGTACACATTATTTGAACAAACTATGACCTTAAGTTACCATTGAGCAGTCGTACTTAAAAGGAGCTAGGGATGACGCATTTATCAGAGCAAGAGTTGTCTTTTTTTAATAGCCTGTTTGAGGCTGAACAAAGTATTGATGACCCTATCAACACTAAAATGTCATTAAATCTCAACCTACCAGATAAACTGAGTGGATTGCTGAAAAATGCCAAGCTAACACTATTGGCAGAAGTAGGTATATACCAATTGTGGTTTCCATTAGAGTTCACGACAGATGAAAGAGGCCAATTAACGCCGGTTCTTAGCGCTCCCGAAGTAATTGATACAAAAGGAGTTGAAAGGAGTTGGCGGACACCCGACCTTGACCTGCAAACAGAAAAGTATGTTATTTTATCACTATCGAGTACTGGGCTACTATTACAACCAAAACATGCAGAGGCTGTCTTAGAGCAAGAAATTACACTTGCTTTTAACTTACCCAACCAAGAACATGTGATGATTAGAGCTAAACCAGTTAGAGCAACCAGCAAAGGCATTGCCGCTAAAATTATTAAAGTATGTGAAGGCCAAGATGCAATGCGTCAATACTTATTCGACATTCACAAACATCATCACGCAAAGTTATATGAACAAGGAAATATAACGACTGAACTCATCTAGTTGCATGACATGCTGCGCTTCGATAAGCTCGCTTTTTTGCAGCAAATCCAAATAAGGTATTTTATGAGTTATCCTATCGGAACCCCTGGTACACCTTGGAATGATGAAGACAAAAAAGCATGGCTTGCGCTTCAATCAGTAAAGCGTAGCTACTCAGATGATGTTGTATCACAGCTAGATTCTTTATCAGAAAAGTTCGATGTTGAACGCTATGGTACGCTTGACTATGACATTAATAGCTATCCACTTTTCATTTTAAAAAGCAAAAATTGGCTAAATAACAAACCATGCGTGTTAGTAACAGGTGGCGTACACGGTTATGAAACGAGTGGCGTGCACGGCGCATTAGCATTTGCCAAAAAAGCAGCTACCGATTACCTTTCACACTTTAATATTTTGATTGCACCTTGTATTAGCCCTTGGGGTTACGAAACTATTAACCGTTGGAATCCGACTGCAACTGATCCAAACCGCTCTTTTTATCAAAATAGTCCTGCGCAAGAATCAGCAGCAATCATGCAGTACCTAGCTGATAATTCAATTGCACCTTACGCACATATTGATCTCCATGAAACAACCGACACTGATAATAGCGAGTTTCGTCCAGCGCTTGCAGCCCGCGATGCCAAAACACATGACAATTGGAATATACCAGATGGATTTTATCTTGTAGCTGACAGCGAACGTCCTGAACATGCATTCCAAACGGCAATTATCAAATCAGTTGAAAAAGTTACCCACATCGCCCCAAGTGATGAGAATAATCAGTTGATTGGTGTGCCGCAAACTCAGTTTGGTGTGATTAATTACGAAGCAAAAAAGCTCGGCTTATGTATGGGCTTAACTGATGCAAAATTTGTTACAACAACTGAGGTTTACCCTGATAGCCCTCAAGCAAGTAGCGAAATTTGTGTCGATGCTCAAGTAGCGGCAATTACAGGTGCTCTTGACTACATTGTTAACAAAAAGTTATCCAACCTTTAAATACTAAACAATTAAATTATTCATTTAAAGCAAAAAAGCAAAACAAAAACCCAGAAAAAAGCATAAAAATAGAATTTTTATGCTTTTTTTTGAATTGTACAATAAATAGCTAGACAGGTTCTGTGAATTGTATAAAATTCGCGCTCTTTTTAATTCGAAAGGGAAGCAAATTGGAATTTAAGAATCACTATGGCAGTGTCAGTATCATCACTGAAGGTTCAATTATTATTGGACAATTTTCTGGTAATATAAACGCACGTTTAGTCAACAACTTCGCTACGGGTTTAAAAAAGCATGTCAGTGCTTTAGCTGGGCGTCCGTGGGCTTACATTAGTCATTCTACACACCTACTTGCAACGACTCCTGATGCAGAACGAAGTTTTGCCAATTTATTTCGCGCTTTACAGGGTACAAACTGTATTGCCACAGCATATATGTTCAGTTCTTCAATTGTACTTAATCAAATGAAACGTATCATTGTAGAAGCTGAAGCTCCAATACAAATTCTTGATTGTTTATTTGATGATTTGCAAAGCGCCAAAGCCTATGTTTTAAAACAACTTGAATTCGCTGAAATGGCTTGTTAACAAGCCATTTCGTCGTCTAATTTGTATTAATTTTTATAGAACTTTGTCTCTTTGGTTATCGCTATACTTGCATCTTCTAGTGCTTGAATATGAAAGCTAATCGGCGTTACCTTTGACTTTAATTCATACCCATCAGCAACCACGGTAACAGGCACCCTCTTCATTTGACCTGCATCAATCGTTATCGCTTCTGGCACCTGTAGGTTTGCTTCTTCTATACCAGTAATACCAATTGAATAGCTCAAACTATGCTGAGTTTTATTGATGATTGACAAAGTGTATGGGTTTTCAACCAGCCCTTCAAAGTTAACACGATACAAAGCATTACGGTCACGAATAACTGATGCTTCAATGGGCGTGCGCATAGCGACCCAAACAATCATAGCAACCACAAATAAGGCCGTTAAACCGCCATATCCAAGTAGTTTTAATCTAAATGGGTTTGTTGTTTTTCCTTCCATTTGCTTTTCTGAAGCGTACTTTATTAGCCCCTTTGGATAATTAAATTTTTCCATGGTACTGTCACACGCATCGATACATAAGCCGCAGTTTATGCATTCATATTGCAAGCCGTTGCGTATATCAATACCGGCTGGACATACTTCTACACACAGGTTACAGTCAACACAATCACCTAAGCCTAATTCCCTTGGATCAGCTTTACGTTTACGCGCACCACGAGATTCTCCTCGCTCTTGATCATAGGTGACTACCAGCGTGTCTTTATCAAACATCACAGACTGAAAACGTGAATATGGACATGCTACCGTACACATTTTTTCGCGCAGAAAACCGGCATTGCCATAGGTGCAAAATGCGAATAAGAAAACCCAAAAGCTAACAAGCCCTGACATATCAAGAGTGAATAAACTCATGTATAAAGACTTAGCAGGTATAAAATAAGCCATAAATGACATAGAAGTGAGTAAAGAGATGACAAGCCAAACAGCATGCTTGGTTATTTTCTTTTGCCACTTACTTGCTGACCAAGGGGATTTATCAAGTTTGATTCGTTGGTTACGGTTGCCTTCGACTTTATGTTCAACCCAAGTGAACATAAGCATCCAAATTGTTTGCGGGCAGGTATAGCCACACCAAACTCGGCCTAACCAGTTCGTCACAAAAAACAATGCAAAAGCACCTGTCATAAATAACATGGCTAAAATCATAAAATCTTGAGGCAACAGTGTTAACCCAAACAAGCTAAATTTTTGTGTTGCTACGTCGAGTAAGACGGCTTGACGACCATCATACTGAATCCACGGAATGGCTATAAACGTCAACATCAGCACCCAGCCTAAGTAACGGCGGATACGTTGGAAGTGCCCTTTTTGCTCTCGGATATAAATCGGCCCTTCTTGGTTGTAGGGCTTGATGATTAAGTCTTGCTCTTTAATATCAAATTTCATTTTGCTACTTACTTCTGTGTCGGTAATAACCTTACAGAGCAACTATTAGGCCAACTAAAAATAAAATTAAATAATTGATATTAAAGAATATTTTTACATTTAGGGCATTTAAAACCGCGAAATATCACGAACAACCGCGTTATTTCGCGAAATTACGTTTTATAGCCAGCTTTTTCATTTTTGATCTAAGAGTACTTTCGGGTAAACCAAGCAAAGTAGCAGCGCCATTTTCACCTGATATTTGGCCGTTACACCGCTTTAGTACCTCGCAAATATGCTGCTTTTGTACAGCAGCAAGCGAGACAACTTGCTCATTTGTTTGCTCGTTATTCAAAGGTGCAGAGAGTTGTAGCAAAGCTTGTTTTGATAAAATAGCTTCACGCTCGAGGATATTTTGTAGCTCACGAATATTGCCAGGCCAATCATAATTAGCCAACTTAGTGAGCGTTGCTTTGCTAAGCCCCTTTAGCTGTTTACCTAAGCGCTTGTTAAGCTGAGTGATTATGTTTGCCGCGAGAAGTGGAATGTCTTCTTTGCGCTCACGCAGCGCAGGAACACGAATAGGAAACACATTTAAGCGATAATACAAGTCCATTCGAAAGCTGCCCTGCTCAACCATTTGCCATAAGTTTCGATTAGTTGCGGCTAATACTCGGATATCGACTTTTAAGGTTTGGCTACCACCCACGCGCTCAAACTCTTGCTCTTGTAGCACGCGCAGTAACTTACTTTGCGCTTCTAATGGCAGCTCTGCCACTTCATCTAAAAATAGCGTGCCTTTATCAGCCAGTTCAAAACGCCCTTTTCTGCGCTCATTAGCACCTGTAAACGCCCCTTTCTCATGACCGAATAACTCTGATTCTATTAAATTTGCAGAAAACGCTGCGCAATTTACTTTAATAAATGGCTGCTCAGCGCGGCTACTTAAACGGTGTAGGTTTCTTGCCACCAGCTCTTTACCGGTGCCATTTTCACCTAAAATCAAAACCGTACTGTTCGTTTGACTCACTAGGGTTATTTGCTCAAGCATACTTTGAAACGAATGACTTTGCCCGACTAAACCCGACCCCTGCCAGTCTTCATTTAATTCAGAAATAAGATAGGCATTCTCAGCTTGTAATTGCTCAGATAAGTGCTGAACTTGGGCTAGAGCATCGCGCAATGCAACTTCAGTTTGTTGCTGTTTTGAGACATCGCGAAAAATCGCGACAGCACCAATCAAGGCGCCATTTTTGTAAACAGGTGTTGAAGTATATTCAACGGCAAAATAGCTACCATCTTTACGCCAGAATACCTCATCATTTACATGGCGGTGTTTACCATCAAACATGGTACAGTATATTTGGCATTCATCTGCAGGGTATGGTGAGCCATCTTTACGAGTATGGTGATGATATTGGTGAATTTTTTTACCTAGAAGTTCTTCTGCTTTCCAGCCAGTCATACGCTCAGCAGCTGGATTGACGAATACTGCATTACCCGATAAATCAAAGCCGTAGATGCCTTCACCTACAGCATTTAATAAAAGAGTTGGATCATTTAAAAATTCTTTAATCATAGCAAAATATCTATTCGCGAAATATCACGAGACATTATCGCAACGAATAATCATTTAAACAAGCTATGAAAAAAGCCAAAAGAGCACTATAAAAATGCTCTTACTAATTAAAAAGTTACATCGCAGGAACTAAGCGGATTTCCCCTTGTGCTACTTGCAGATCGAGTGGCAACTTACTAAGTAAAGCTATTTTCGGGTCACTCGTATTAAGCTTGTAAATAGGATTGACCGCTAAAAACCCATTAATTACTTGCATGGCTTGATCATCAAGTAAACTTAAGTTCCCTTTAAAACCAGCGGTATCTACATAGGTATCTAACAATTTTACATTACGTAAAAACACGGCTTTTTTCTCACTGTCATAAAAAGGGCTACCTTCTATTTGCAGCTTTAGCCGTACTGGGTATTTAAGTGCAAACGCATTAACAACAGCGCTTGAATCGGCACCTAACACAATAACATCACGTTTTTCGGGACCGACATTGACACTTAAATCGTTAACTGCAAATTCTACAGGTAAGCCCATTAATTTTATTTGTTCTTTAAATTTTGGTAGTTGGTTTGATAAAGCCGCTTCAATTTCTGAATTCGTGAATGAATAAACCGAAATGCCTTGCTCTGTGCTTTTACATGCCCCTAACAATAAGCAAGTTAAAAATAGTAAAATTCTCATAGTCTTCCCCGAAAAAAGCCGCTAGTAAGCGGCTTCATAAATAGTCGTTATTGTGCAAATATTGCTTTAAGCCTTGCTAGTGTGTCAGGTGAAACTGAACCTCCACTGACCGCTAAAAGCTGTTTTAAATAGTAATAAATATCTGCTTGCTCTCCACGGTGCTTATCATCAAGCATTGCTACTTGCTCTGTCATGCGTAGCTGACTATCGGCAGATTCTACACCAGCTAAAATTTCAATACGTGTTAGCAATTGCTGCGCGTTTAATACTGTTGTCAATGGCGTTTGGAACTGAGTAGGGATATCAGTATCGTCCTCAAGCGCTGTAAATAAAGCATCGAGCTTAGATTGCTCTGCTTGTTTACTCATTTGCGCTGTTTTTGCATTAATTGCCGCCTCTAACCGAGTAACACGAGTTGATAACGCTTTCGAATAATCAAGCCCTGCAAGCTTAGCAGCTAAGTCTTTAAGCTGAGCAAGATGTACCACTGTTTCAAGTGCAGATTCAAGCTCAGTTAACAGCTCTGCGACAACTTCGTCATTTTGTTGCTGCACTTGCTTTTGCTGTTCAAACTCAGCACTGCGCTTGGCAAATGTTTCGTCATTAACACGTCTAAATTGCTGCCATAAAGTGTTTTCTGCTTTCATTCCTGCAAAGCCAATCGTTTGCCAAGTTTGTTGAAGTGCTTTGAGCTCTTGGCACGCTGATGCTAAATCATCGCTTTGAGATAACTGTGTTGCTTGCTCTACCAGCGCTGCTTTTTGCTCAGCATTTACTTTATGAAACGCCACTAGCTGAGCTTGCACTTGTGACTGCGCCGCTTTGAATTGTGCTTGCAACTCACGATACGTTTTAGGGTCAACATTACCAGCAGAACGCCATGCTTTAGCAATCCGATTAAATTTACTTTCAAACTGCTTCCAATCAAACTCATCAGACTGAGTATCCTGCTCATTTAGCTGTTGCATTTGCGTGATAATATCAACACGCTGTGATTTGGCTTGCTCACGTTGTTGCTCTTGCTCAGCGAAATATTCACGACACGGCGCAAACAGTAACTCTACTAGCTGATCAAATTGTTCACCTTGGCGTTTCTCTTCTTCTGTATCAAGACGCCCTAACTCATTCCAACGTCGACGTAACTGTTTAACTTGCTCTGCACGCTGTTTAGGGTCAGTACATTCTGTTGCCGCTAATTCACTTACTTCTTTAAGTAGTGCTTCACGCTTTGGCGCAGATGCGTATTTTTGCCAATCTTTCGCTTCCGCTAATTGTGATTCAAGGTCAGATTTAAGTGAATCAAGTGGTTGCCTATATGACTCGGTGAGTGTGTCATATAGCTCTTCAAAGCCTTTAAAAACACCAAACGCAATATTAAAACGGCCTTGTTCAATCAAACGTTTAACATCTCGTGCTTTTCTCTTAGCTGCTTGCTGGTTTTTAGCAAGTTTAGTCGCAAGTGGCGCCATCGCTTCTTGCCACATGTTGACACGTTCTGTTAGTGCCGCATTTAAACTACCTTGTAATCGCGTAGGGATCTTAGACAATTTTTGACGAGCAATTTTTTGCTCTGTTTTAAACTCTCGCTGCAGCTCATCAAACAGTGCTTCATCACCACTTGGTTCAATCGCAGATAAGGTTTCAAACGCTTTTTTGTATTCAGCTATCGAAGTAACAAGTGTTGGTAATTGCTCTACCTGCTCAAACAAATTCTCTAAGCGTTTTTTAACATCTCGAACATTTTGGTTATCAGTTAGTTTTGTCTCAGTAAGTGCCTCTTTTGCTTGTGCAACTTTCGCCTCTAGCCAATCTTGTTGGATTTGTTCAGGCTCTTCCATCCCAAGCTGTAGAGCATTCTCAATTTCTTCTGATAACGCTTCAAGTGTTGCCAGTGCAAGTACTTGACGTTGCTGCTCCAATAATAATTGTTGAGCAATTTCATATTCATTACGAAGCGAAGCCAGGTGAACATCTAACTTTTGAGTGATCGCTATGTATTTTTTATCAAGCGCTTTAACTTGTTCTTCATTCAACCACTTAAGTTCAATCGCTTGCCATTGCTGTAACAAATCAGCATGTTGTTGAGATACCAGTTGAAAATCAGTTTTATCACGTAATGCATTCAGTTTCGCCAACACAACGCGTGTATCTGCCTCCACCTTAGCCGGCATTTCAATAGCTAAACGCTCATTTTCAAGGTGGGTGTTTAGCTGCTGCTGAGCTTGTCCTTTAGCATGCTTTAATAATGGTTTAGCCAATTGATGATTGATTACCAACTCAACAAGCTGAGCTTGTAATTCTTCGCTGCCTTCTTTAAATGCTTTATCAATCAAGTTAGCATTGGCTAAACGCTTTAATAATTTAACCCGAACCTGAATTTCTTTTTCTGCAAATGCTAACTTCTCAAGTGTTTTAACTGGTGCATAACGCTCGATAAATTCATTTTTAATATTGGCATCTAATTGGCCATCTGTGCTTAAAACAGCTTGATTGATATGGTGCTCTGCTAGCTCTTTCAGAGCTTGATCTTGCTTATAAACCTGCCACCATAAAACAATATCATTCACTTTATTCAAGGCTTTTTTACGGATTTCAGCAGAACTGTCTTCAAGTGCAATACTGTTTAAGATATTAGCATCACGTTCTCTATCAAGGCGCTCAACGGCTGCCAAACGAATTTGGTTTTTAGGGTGCTTCCATTTTGGAGTAAACAGGTGTTTAAAGATCATTTTCACTAAACCTAGCTATTTCATTTTCTGATGCGAATTCTTTTTGCAATTGAGCTTTGCTCTTTTGCACCATTTCACCATTTTCACCAATGGTAAATTGCTCATTGGTTTGCGAAACTTTAGCTTGGTAAAGCATCACGAGCTGAACGGTTTGTTGTTTTTGCTCTTCAGTTAATGGCGTGCCATCAGGCCACTTGCCTGTTGAGGCGCCGTACTGGAGACGCTCAAATACGTCTGGGGTGATATTTTTAACTATCTGATCAATATTCATGTTACTTTTTCTTTTTCAAAACTACTAAATAGATGCGGCTTACGATATACCAAACAAAACCTACAGCCATTGCCGCTGCATAGGCATACCACTCAAAAGACTTTGCTTCGGGGTGCATAAAGTAATAACAAAAAAAGCCCCCTAAAAATAAAATCAGCGCGAGGAAAGAGTGATTCATAAACTTTTGTTGTTTACGAATGCGCGTTTCTTTTTGCATTTGTTGCATTTGTTCATTGCTAAGATCGGTAACTTGGCATTCACAATGCGGACATTGCTTATGTTTATCAGATATTGATTTTGCACACTGCGGGCAACTAATAATCGCCATATCTTTCTCCATACTACGCATAAAAAAGGCGCCTTTAGGCGCCCTTTATTGTACTCGTTTTATGAGCCGATGTCTTATTTGAATTTCATTCAATTATGAAGATTCGAAAACTACAATCATCAAACTCGTCTAAAAATACATTTTATTCTTTTTCTTTAGCCTTTTGTGCTAAACGCTTTTCCCAGAAGATCGCATTTTTGATGCCTAACTTAACTGGATCAAAGGTAATTTCACCACCCGCTTTCTTTTGATCTTCATAATCACGTAAACAGTTAAGTGCAGGTTTTGCGACAAAGAAGATAGCTAAAATACCAACAATATTAATCCAAGCCATTAAGCCAACACCAATATCACCAATAGCCCAAATATAGCCAGAGTTATTTACCATACCGTAAGCAACCATGAACATGATAACCACTTTAACAACAACTAACGGAATGCTACCTTTAAAGTAACGATTTAAATACGCTACATTGGTTTCTGCAATATAGTAATAAGCAAGGATTGTAGTAAACGCGAAGAAGAACAACGCAATACCAACAAATGCTTCACCAAAGCCGCCAAATACGCTAAATAGTGCCATTTGGGTAAAGGCTGCTGAACCTACTTCCGTTGCTGCATCAACGTTTTGCACTATGAATTGACCTGCAGGTAACTCACCCACAATATTATACTGCTTAGTGATAAGGATCATTAACGCTGTTGCAGTACACACAAAGATTGTGTCCACGTAAACAGAAAATGCTTGCACTAAGCCCTGTTGAGCTGGGTGATCAACTTCTGCGGCAGATGCTGCATGAGGGCCTGTACCTTGACCTGCTTCGTTTGAGTAAATCCCACGCTTTACACCCCAACCAATTGCCGCACCAAAGCCAGCTTGAGCTGTGAATGCATCAGATAAAATCATTGAAAAAATACCCGGTACTTTATCCAAATTTATAAATACTACGATTAGGGCTAGTACGATGTAACCTAATGCCATAAATGGCACTACAATTTGTGTGAAGTTAGCAATACGCTTAATACCGCCGAAGATAATAAACGCAAGCACGATTAGGATGATAGCCAGCGCCACTAATTTGAAGCTACCCACTTCGCCAAAGCTGGTGCTAACCAGTGTACCTTCACCAAATACTTGCGTAAATGCATTACCTACCGCATTTGCTTGTACGCCAGGTAAAAATACGCCACAGGCAACAATGGCTGATACAGCAAATAATACAGCTAACCATTTTTGCTTTAAGCAACGGTCAAAATAATACGCTGGACCGCCTCGATATTGACCATCTTCTTCAGATTTATAAATTTGCCCAAGGGTAGACTCTGCATAGGCTGTACTTGCTCCTAAAAATGCCACCACCCACATCCAGAAAATAGCACCAGGTCCACCAAAGCCAATTGCCGCAGCAACCCCAGCAATATTACCCACACCAACACGGCCAGATAATGAAACAGCTAGCGCCTGGAATGATGAAATACCGGTATCTGAGTTATTGGAGCTTAGCAATAACTTACACATTTCTTTGAAATGTCTAACTTGAGCGAAACGGGTTAGAACGGAATAAAATAGACCTGCACCTAGACATAAATAAATGAGTGCATTACTCCAGATTATGTCATTGACGGCACTTACAAGAGCTTCCATGGATATCCTCTATGATGATATTTTTTATTGTTAGTTACGATACTCTGCGTGAGCTTGTGAGAATACGCGACATATATGTGTGAGAAATATTAATAAAACTTAATAACGTCTCAGCGAAACGTATTGAATATTAACTTAAACACCCCATCTTTGTTAACAGTTAATTTTCAAAATGACGTGTACGTGACATTAATTAACATTCATTGTGCCATTCGTAAGCATCGCTGAAACTCTTATCACTAGATACAATTACGGGCATCAGTTTTGCTGATGCCCGTAATGTGCGTTATCTTAGTTTATCGACCACGTTCACGATGGCCGCTAACGTATCTTGACCAAATTGATACGAACGGCGGTCTGACCAACCGTAATCAGGATCTGGTAAATCATCGTTATCTTTAAATGGCATCTCTACCGTATACGCTAATGCATTAAATTCATGGGCAACAGCCGAAGAACCTACCGTTAAGTTAGCCTGGCCCGGCTCATCTTTTGGATAACCATGCTCGTCTTGGAACTCTGGCGTCACAGTTAAAAGCGCGGCTTTAAAGCTATCTTCTAACTCTTTTAAGCGATCATCGTAGCCTGGGATACCTTCACTACCGGCAACAAAGTTATAAGGGATCGCTTCGTCACCATGAATATCCAAGTGCATATCAAGGCCCGTTTCGCGCATCTTGTTTAGCACCAAGAATACTTCTGGGCTATTTTCCATGCTCGGTGTTTGCCACTCACGGTTTAAGTTAACGCCTTTCGCGTTTGTACGAAGGTGACCACGCACACTGCCATCAGGGTTCATGTTCGGCACGATATAAAATACTGCTTTAGACAAAAGTGCTGCAGCATGTGGGTCTTCATCGTCAAGTAGTTTATGAAGTAAACCTTCAACATACCACTCAGCCATTGTTTCACCTGGGTGTTGGCGTGCAGTGACCCAAATGATCTTTTTATCATCACTTGGGATACCCACACGCAATACACTCATGTCGCGACCATCAAGTGTTTCACCTAACGTTTCTAGTTCACATGCATGCTGGCTTTTTTGTGCCCATGCAAGTAAATCTAAGTGACGGTCATAGCTATATGGGGCAAAGTAAGCAAAGTACATGCTGCCACATTCAGGTTCAACTTCAAAAGATAGCGTGCCATCGGCATACTCAGAAGGAACACGGAACCACGTTTGACGGTCGTATGATGCAACAGCGTGATAACCTTCCCAGCCATCAGGATACGCTGAGTTTTTTAGGTTATTTATGTGTAATTTATGGTTTTGAAACGGTGTTGTTTCAAGACGAAAGTGAAACCACTGGAAAAAATCAGACTGATTGTCTTTATTAATTTCTAATTGAATATTCAGTGGATCAACGGCTTCAATAACCTTGATATTACCACTGTCAAAATTGCTGGTGATTTTCATTCTATAAACCTATTGGTTAAAAATAATTCTTAGCTATTCGCTTGTTAGTTAAGAATTAAGTCAACGCTCTTGTGTAGAACGTTTTGTTAGTAATATGATGTAGACGTAGCACAGCCTATCACATGCAGAAAATTTGCAAACACTTTCACGACTAAAAAAGCCAGCATAATGCTGGCTTCTAGATTCTTTAATATTTAGCTATTAACGAGGTAAGCTTGGGAAAGTTACTTCAGCCATGTCACGCATACAACGTACAACCTGACAGCTATAACCAAACTCATTATCGTACCAAACGTAAAGCACAACACGGTTGTCATCTACGATTGTTGCTTGTGAGTCAACAACACCTGCGTAACGGCTACCCACTAAGTCTGTAGAGACGATTTCAGTTGAGGCTGTGTAATCGATTTGGTCACGAAGATCAGAGTAAAGTGCTGTTTCACGTAAGAACGCATTGAGTTCTTCAACAGTTGTACCTTTTTCAAGGTTTAAGTTCAAGATAGCCATTGATACGTTTGGTGTAGGAACACGGATTGCATTACCAGTTAGTTTACCTTCAAGCTCAGGTAACGCTTTAGAAACCGCTTTTGCAGCACCCGTTGACGTGATAACCATGTTAAGTGCAGCAGCACGACCACGACGCTCAGCTTTGTGGTAGTTATCAATTAAGTTTTGGTCATTTGTGTATGAGTGAACAGTTTCAACGTGACCGTTCTTGATACCAAACTTATCGTTAAGCGCTTTTAATGTCGGTGTAATAGCATTAGTAGTACAACTTGCTGCACACACAATTTTATCTTCAGGTTTGATATCTTGGTTGTTTACACCGTATACGATGTTTTTAATATTGCCTTTAGCAGGTGCAGTTAATAATACTTTTGCAGCGCCTTTCGCTTCTAAATGCTGACCAAGGCCGGCTTCGTCTTTCCAGATACCTGTGTTATCAACAACAAGTGCATTGTCGATGCCGTAAGCTGTGTAATCAACTTCGCTTGGTGAGTTAGCGTAGATAACTTGGATGTAACTACCGTTAGCTTTAATTGCATTACGCTCTTTATCAATGGTGATAGAGCCATTGAATGGACCGTGAATAGAGTCACGACGCAGTAAGCTTGCGCGCTTTTCTAGGTCGCCGTCTTTACCGCCACGTACGACGATCGCACGTAAACGTAAATCAGCATAAGGGCCTGATTTCTCAATTAATAGACGCGCTAATAAACGACCGATACGACCGAAGCCATATAACACAACATCACGCGGCTCTTTACGCTCTGCATTAGCGATTTCTGCCAACTCGTCAGTTAGGTACTCTTCAACTGAACGACCTTTAGCTGCATCATTAAATAAATAACCATACGCTAGTTTACCAATATCGATACGTGCTGAGTTTAAGTCCATTTTGCTAATCGCTTCAAGAAATGGGAAGCTTTCACGTAAACGTAGTTTTGTACCTTCAAACTGAGCAACGGTCTTATGTGCTTTGATGATATCGATTGTACTGGCATTAACGAGAGGACGGCCATATACAGCAATTTCGATACCACGACTACGGTAAAGCTTACCAATAATTGGTTGCATGCTTTCTGCGTAGTCTTGACGTTCTTGCCAGCTGCTTGTGTATTCTAACTCGTGAGATGAGGTCATTTTTTTTACCTAATTAAACAATTTTGAACGGATAGCCATAAAAATGCACTGTGATTTGAGAGCAGCACATTTCTGGCAGGAGTATTCTAATTTAAACTCAGATGATTCTCCACTGTTACAGATCAATTCATTGCGCTAGAATAAAGTAGTATTTATTAACTTGAGGTTAAGGAATGTTATTAAGAGCAAGCCTGCTGCTTGGTTTATTGGCATTAACTGGGTGTGAAGATCCGCTAACACTGGCCAAAGTGTGTGAAGAAACCCCTGGCTTTTGTAGTGATCTAAATAAAGATAGCCACTGTAAAGAGCAACGCAAAGACGTCATCATGCAACGTTATATTGAATATAAGTCGCCTACCGATGAAAATAAGTATCAGCTTTTAAAAGGCTTTGAAAAGTATGACCAATGCGTGTCGTTAGCCGCAAAGATTGAGCATATAAAACTTAAAGAAAAAACAACCTCACGCGTTGAAGGCCACTTGACGAGCATTAAGGAAATGACCCGTATCTTCCAGGATACTAAAGATACCAAACACCCAGGCCTTCTTTACTATCACTGGTCACGCAATAATGACCAATCGGCGTTAACCAAGTTGCTTGCTTTAGAAAATGATAAAAGTGTCACTGAAAATGCTGAAATGCAATTTTTCCTTGCCAGTTATTATGTAAAGTTTGATGATGAAAAAACCATCGACTTGCTTTACAAAACACTAGAACTCAATAAAGCAGACGAAACCCCAAATTCTGAGATCTACCCAACTTTAGTCAGCTTGTTTTATAAACATGAGAAATACAAACACGCATATACTTTCGCACGGGTTGCACAGTTATCTGGCTACGAAAATGTTGATATTTTACCAATCGAACATAAGTTAACAGCCTCAGGTAAGAGCCTAGATAGCTTAGATGATTTAGCACAACAAACCTACGACAGTATCCAAGCAGGTAAGTTTGTGTCCCCTCGTGACTTTTAAACTGCAAAAAGAAATAAAAAAGGCAGCTAACGCTGCCTTTTTTCATTTTGATTTGCTTGTGCCAACTTCAACGCGAGTTTTTAACTTCTGACCGGGTCTAAAAGTTACTACTCGGCGTGCCGAAATAGGGATATCTTCGCCTGTTTTCGGATTACGGCCTGGACGTTCTTTCTTATCTCGAAGATCAAAGTTACCAAATCCAGAGAGCTTAACCTGCTCACCTTTTTCTAGCGCTGAGCGGATTTCTTCAAAAAACGCTTCAACTAAATCTTTGGCATCTTTCTTATTAATCCCGAGTTTTTCAAATAGGTGTTCAGCTATGTCGGCTTTAGTAAGCGCCATATCTAGTCCCTCAACGATGCGTTAAATTGTTCGGCCAGTGCGGCCACCACATTATCAACTACCTGATTGATATCTTTCTCTTCGAGCGTTCTATCAACCGCTTGTAGTGTTAGAGCAATCGCCAAACTCTTATAATTTGGCTCAATACCTTTGCCCTTATACACATCGAATAAGTTTAGGTCAACCAATTGATTTCCGCCAACTTTTTCTATGACATTTAAAATATCGCCAGATTTTACGTGATCTTCCACTAAAATCGCGATATCACGGCGGTTTGACGGGAATTTCGACACAGCCACAGCTTCTGGTAATTTTCTTTTTTCTAATGCAGACATTTCGATTTCAAACACAAATGCTGTGTTATTGATATCTAGTGACTTTTGCACTTGTGGGTGCACTGCACCAAAGAAGCCTACTTTTTTACCATTAACATAAATAACGGCTGATTGGCCTGGGTGTAAGCCATCAGACTGCTCTGCTTTTATCTCAAAACGTGATGAATCGTTGCTAATCGCTAAAAGTGCTTCAACATCACCTTTTAAATCATAAAAATCAACGCTACGTTTTTCTTGAACCCAATGTTCACCGTGAGCAAGACCAGAGATAACACCTCCGATCACAGCAACTTGGTTTACACCATTCTCAGCATTCTCGTCGCGTAAGAATTTTAAACCATGCTCAAATAAACGTACACGGGGTTGCTGACGGTTTTGATTATACACTAATGATGCTAATAAACCCGGCATTAAGCTGACACGCATAGCTGACATTTCAACTGAAATTGGGTGTGGCAATACAAGTGCATCACTTTGCGGGTGTAAAATTGCTTGTGCTTTTGGATCTACGAAGCTGTAGGTAATTGCTTCTTGGTAACCACGTGTAACAAGCGTATTACGGAATTTAGTGACCGCAACATGCGACTCATCATGGTTAGTCATTTTTAACTTAGCAGTTGGTGCAACGTTAGGAATGCTGTTATAGCCGTATACACGCGCAACTTCTTCAATTAAATCTTCTTCAATACGAATATCAAAGCGATAGCTAGGTACGTCAGCGCTCCATACGCCATCAACAATTTTTACGTCTAAACCTAAGCGCGTTAGGATGTCAGTGACTTTTGCATCATCAATGTGGTGGCCAATTACGCGGTCTAAACGCTCACGACGTAAACGCACTTCTGTTACTTTTGGTAATTTGTCAGTTGCGACGGCTTCAACAACAGGGCCTGCTTCGCCGCCAACAATCTCAAGAAGTAATGCTGTCGCACGTTCCATTGCATCTTTTTGCAGCGCAAAATCTACACCACGCTCGTAGCGATGTGATGCATCTGTGTGTAAACCGTAGCTACGTGCTTGACCCGCAATAGCGACAGGGTTAAAGAATGCACTTTCTAATAAAATGTCTGATGTTGCTTCAGTTACACCAGACTTTTCACCACCAAAAATACCCGCGATAGCAAGCGCTTTGTTGTGATCGGCAATCACAAGCGTAGACTCGTTTAGTTTAGCTGTGTTGCCATCTAACAGAACTAACTCTTCACCCACGTTTGCGCTACGTACTTTAATACCACCTTCAATCGCATTTAAATCAAATGCGTGCATTGGGTGACCTAGCTCTAATAACACATAGTTTGTTACATCAACAACAGGATCAATTGAACGAATTCCACTGCGACGTAATTTTTCTACCATCCAAAGTGGTGTTTCTGCATCTAAGTTAATACCTTTGATTACACGGCCTAAATAACGAGGACACGCTTCATCATTGACAAGCTCAATTGATACTTTGTCATCAATCGTTGCAGCAACTGGTGCGATTTCAAGTGTATTCACATCAACACTGTTAAGTACGCCCACCTCACGCGCTAGACCTTTAATACCTAGACAATCACCACGGTTTGGTGTTAAGTCAACATCAATAATGTTGTCATCAAGGCTTAAGTATTCACGTAAGTCAGTGCCGATTGGCGCATCACTTGGTAATTCCATGATGCCATCGCCTTCTTCGCTGATACCTAATTCAACGAATGCGCACAGCATACCGTGTGAAGGTTGACCACGAAGTTTGGCTTTTTTGATTTTGAAGTCGCCAGGTAATACAGCGCCAACAGTCGCAACCGCTACTTTTAAACCTTGGCGACAGTTAGGTGCACCACACACGATATCAAGTAGCTCATCACCACCTACGTTTATTTTCGTTACACGTAATTTATCAGCGTCAGGGTGTTGACCACATTCAACCACTTCACCAACAACAACGCCTGTGAACTCAGCCGCTGCAGGCTCAACACCGTCAACTTCAAGACCAGCCATTGATAACTGTTCCGAAAGAGCCTGTGTGTCGATTGCTGGGTTAACCCACTCTCTTAACCACTTTTCACTAAATTTCATTTTATATCTTCACTCTTAACGGAACTGGTTTAGGAATTTTAAATCGTTTTCGAAAAATGCACGTAAGTCGTTTACGCCGTAACGCAACATAGTCAAGCGCTCAACACCCATACCGAATGCAAAGCCTGTGTATTTTTCTGGATCAATACCCACTGATTTAAGAACGTTAGGGTGAACCATGCCACAGCCTAATACCTCTAACCACTTGCCGTTTTTACCCATAACATCAACCTCAGCTGATGGCTCGGTAAATGGGAAGTAAGAAGGACGGAAACGAATTTCCATGTCTTCTTCAAAGAAGTTACGTAAGAAGTCGTGCAGAATACCTTTTAACTCAGTGAAGCTTACATCTGTATCAACCATTAAACCTTCCACTTGGTGGAACATTGGCGTGTGTGTTTGGTCGTAATCGTTACGATAAACACGACCTGGAGAGATGATACGCAGTGGTGGCTGCTCAGTTTCCATGGTACGGATTTGTACACCACTGGTTTGTGTACGTAACACAAGCTTAGGGTTGAAATAGAAAGTATCGTGATCAGCACGTGCTGGGTGATGCTCAGGAATATTTAGCGCATCGAAGTTATGAAAATCATCTTCAACTTCAGGACCTGATTTAACCGCAAAACCTAGCTCACCAAAAAAGCTTTCAATACGTTCAATAGTACGAGTTACTGGGTGTAAGCCACCTGTTGGCATAACACGACCTGGTAAAGTTACGTCGATTGTTTCTGCCGCTAGTTTCTCTTCAAGAGCCTTACTTGCTAGTAACTCACGCTTTTCGTTAATGGCTGTTTGTACTTCTTGTTTTGCTTGGTTAATCACTTGACCCGCTTCTTTACGCTCTTCAGGAGCAATCTTGCCTAGCGTTTTAAGTAAGTTGGTGATTTCACCTTTTTTACCAAGGTAATTAACCCTGATATCTTCTAATTGCGCGATTTCATTCGCACTGGCTACAGCCTCGAGTGCTTGCGCTAAAATATTTTCTAAGTTCATTGAGTACCTGGTCTTTCACAGAAGGATTTTGTAATAGCTAATGATAACTGAAAGCAAGGACTAGATTCTAGCCCTACTAAAGCTTTAACGTTGATTTTATAAAAGGAATTGTTAATTTTCTTTGCGCAGCCATAGAGGCATGGTCAAGTTTATCTAAAACATCGAGTAGTGCGCGCATATCGCGGCTTAGTCGCGTTAATAAAAAGCGCGCACATTCGTCGGTCAGTTCAAGACCACGCATGTGAGCACGGCGTACAAGTGCTTCAGCTTTGTCATCGTCACTCATTGAGCGTATTTGCAATGTCGTGCCCCATTTCAAACGCGATACAAGATCAGGTAGATTGATATGCAGCATATCAGGTAATAGATCGGCAGTGACAACCAAGTATTTACCTGGCTCGTTAAAGCGATTGAAAAAGTTAAATAAGCCTTTTTCCCACGCATCATTACCAGCCACTAAATGAACGTCATCGATACATAAAACATCAAGAGTCTCCAAGCCATCAAGAACCATAGGCCCGTAATCAATCACCTCTCTCATAGACAGTAACATCGTTGACAAACCACGTTCTTGGGCGTCAATACAGGTTGCGTACAACAAGTGAGACTTTCCAGAATCACCTAAACCACATAAATAAGTATATTGGAATTTACTGCTTAGTTTTGTAAATGCATCTTTAAGATGACTAACCTCAAGAGAATTTTCGCCACCAAAATAAGACGTAAACGTTTCATCATCAGGTAACGTAACCGGCAGTGCCATTTGCATAGGATCTTGCACTAGAATTAAAGCCCCTGCCACTGATATTCAAGTTCATCTTGATTAATGATTTGATAGAAATCTCGAGGGTCCTGATAGGCTTTAAAGGCACTATCAAGTTCTAATGCTTTTCTAAAATCGTTCATACTGCCTGTGTGATTAACATGGAATTGCACCATATCAGGTGTACGTAGCAAAATTTCTACACGGGTAACAACACTCAAAGTTGCTAATCGACGTTTTGCAAGTTCAATATCAACAAAATTATTAATACCCTTTAAATAAAATTTTGCTGATGCAAGTTGGCCAATCGTAGTTGGGTCTATCGCATACTCTAATGCTAAGCCTGAGGCTAAACTATCAACCATATCAGCAACAATCTGTTGCTTATCACCTACCAGCCGATTAGTTTCGAAAAGATCGTCATTTGTAAAACGCCAATCAAGGATCCACGTTTCTGAATCTTGTTGTTGATACATTCTTGCAGTAATACTTCGCTCTGCACTATAACGACTCGACGCACGCTCTACTGGCTCAGAAAAGTTACCCCATACCTCAGGAATACCAACAATTGAGCGGTCTTGTAGATCAAGTAAAGGGACAACGACTGCTAAACCACGCTCACCTGCTTTATCGTAAATTAGCTGTTCAAGTTGCGGGTAGGATTCCTGTGTTACCAGCTCCCGACGCCAGTTATCTTCTATTGCAAGCCAAATAGCGACTAAAGGACGACGCGTGCCCCATAATGGCAAGCCAAGCTCCTTAATCAGCGCATTAATTTTGTTCGCTTCAAACTTAACGACCAGATTTAAACTACCATCTGCTTTTTCGTCGTATTCGAACTTGAGCATGTAATCTGATATGTCACGAGTACGCTGTTTAGCAACAGGATTTTGATCTGCAGTTGTATCACCACTGACCTTTACCAACACATTGAGCAGCGCTTCACGACTGGCAGCTAAGCGAGCATCACGTGATTTATCTGCAACTTTAAGGGTATCTTGATATAGATTAGTCACCTCAACAGCAAAAGTTGAAGCACTCGAAAAAAATAATAATAAACAAATAAGTAATCTAGACACAGGCCATTAGTTCTTGCTTTTAAACTGTTTTGATCCTAAATCAAAGCCATAAACAAAGCAAAGTTAATTTAATGAACGCCAGCTGACAAGTTCGTCGCCACGCTTAGAGAAGTTGTTGCGAGTGTGCCTTAAGAGTCAGAGAAAATAGCGCGCACGATGTAAAATCGCGACCACATACGAAAAAACCCGTTGCATTACTGCAACGGGTTTCTCTAATTAGGAGCCATGGTGCGCTACGCAGTAGGATGTCCTACTTTCACATGGCGAATGCCACACTATGCCTACAAGGATAGAAGTAGTAGGGTCTTGGTTGGGTGTTTTATTTTTCTACAGGCAACAAAAAACCCGACTCTTTCGAATCGGGTTTCTCTAATTAGGAGCCATGGTGCGCTACGCAGTAGGATGTCCTACTTTCACATGGCGAATGCCACACTATGCCTACAAGGATAGAAGTAGTAGGGTCTTGGTTGGGTGTTTTATTTTTCTACAGGCAACAAAAAACCCGACTCTTTCGAATCGGGTTTCTCTAATTAGGAGCCATGGTGCGCTACGCAGTAGGATGTCCTACTTTCACATGGCGAATGCCACACTATGCCTACAAGGATAGAAGTAGTAGGGTCTTGGTTGGGTGTTTTATTTTCTACAGGCAACAAAAAACCCGACTCTTTCGAATCGGGTTTCTCTAATTAGGAGCCTGGCGATGTCCTACTTTCACATGGCAAATGCCACACTATCATCGGCGCTGTTTCGTTTCACTACTGAGTTCGGCATGGGGTCAGGTGGGTCCAAAACGCTATTGTCACCAAGCGTATTCTGTTTGTTAATCGCCTTAGCAATTAACTAAAATTCGGAAATCTGATAATCGTAAATCTACTTTAGTATACTAACTTCTGTCTGTTACGCTGCCACAAAACGCGTTTGGCGTTGTATGGTTAAGCCTCACGGGTAATTAGTACAGGTTAGCTTAATGGCTCACACCACTTCCACACCCTGCCTATCAACGTTGTAGTCTTCAACGGCCCTTCAGAGACTTTAAAAGTCTAGTGAGAACTCATCTCGAGGCCTGCTTCGCGCTTAGATGCTTTCAGCGCTTATCAGTTCCGAACGTAGCTACCGGGCAGTGCCATTGGCATGACAACCCGAACACCAGCGGTTCGTTCACTCCGGTCCTCTCGTACTAGGAGCAACCCCTCTCAATTCTCAAACGCCCACGGCAGATAGGGACCGAACTGTCTCACGACGTTCTAAACCCAGCTCGCGTACCACTTTAAATGGCGAACAGCCATACCCTTGGGACCGACTTCAGCCCCAGGATGTGATGAGCCGACATCGAGGTGCCAAACACCGCCGTCGATATGAACTCTTGGGCGGTATCAGCCTGTTATCCCCGGAGTACCTTTTATCCGTTGAGCGATGGCCCTTCCATTCAGAACCACCGGATCACTATGACCTACTTTCGTACCTGCTCGACGTGTCTGTCTCGCAGTTAAGCTGGCTTCTACCATTACACTAACCGTACGATGTCCGACCGTACTTAGCCAACCTTCGTGCTCCTCCGTTACTCTTTGGGAGGAGACCGCCCCAGTCAAACTACCCACCAGGCACTGTCCGTAATCCCGATCAGGGACCAACGTTAGAACATCAAAACTACAAGGGTGGTATTTCAAGGACGGCTCCACAAAGACTAGCGTCTCTGCTTCAAAGCCTCCCACCTATCCTACACATGTAGGTTCAATGTTCAGTGCCAAGCTGTAGTAAAGGTTCACGGGGTCTTTCCGTCTAGCCGCGGGTACACAGCATCTTCACTGCGATTTCAATTTCACTGAGTCTCGGGTGGAGACAGCGTGGCCATGGTTACACCATTCGTGCAGGTCGGAACTTACCCGACAAGGAATTTCGCTACCTTAGGACCGTTATAGTTACGGCCGCCGTTTACCGGGGCTTCGATCAAGAGCTTCGTCCGAAAACTAACCCCATCAATTAACCTTCCGGCACCGGGCAGGTGTCACACCGTATACGTCATCTTGCGATTTTGCACAGTGCTGTGTTTTTAATAAACAGTCCCAGCCACCTGGTCACTGCGGCTCCCGTCCGCTTAGAGAGCAAGTCTCATCACAGATAGGAGCGTACCTTCTCCCGAAGTTACGGTACGATTTTGCCTAGTTCCTTCACCCGAGTTCTCTCAAGCGCCTTAGTATTCTCTACCTGACCACCTGTGTCGGTTTGGGGTACGATTCGGTATAATCTGAAGCTTAGAGGCTTTTCCTGGAAGTATGGCATCAACAACTTCACACCCTTGGGTGCTCGTCTCGTGTCTCAGTCTTAAGAGTCCGGATTTTCCTAAACTCTCAACCTACTCACTTTCACATGGACAACCAACGCCATGCTTGTTTAGCCTGCTCCGTCCCCCCATCGCAATTATACCAAGTACGGGAATATTAACCCGTTTCCCATCGACTACGCCTTTCGGCCTCGCCTTAGGGGTCGACTTACCCTACCCTGATTAACATGGGATAGGAACCCTTGGTCTTCCGGCGTGCGGGTTTTTCACCCGCATTATCGTTACTCATGTCAGCATTCGCACTTCTGATACCTCCAGCATACCTCCCGGTACACCTTCAACGGCTTACAGAACGCTCCCCTACCACTCAAACAAAGTTTGAATCCGCAGCTTCGGTGCATAGTTTAGCCCCGTTACATCTTCCGCGCAGACCGACTCGACCAGTGAGCTATTACGCTTTCTTTAAAGGATGGCTGCTTCTAAGCCAACCTCCTGGCTGTCTGGGCCTTTCCACATCGTTTCCCACTTAACTATGACTTTGGGACCTTAGCTGGCGGTCTGGGTTGTTTCCCTCTTCACGACGGACGTTAGCACCCGCCGTGTGTCTCCCGGATAGTACTTTACGGTATTCGGAGTTTGCAAAGGGTTGGTAAGTCGGGATGACCCCCTAGCCTTAACAGTGCTCTACCCCCGTAAGTATTCGTCCGAGGCTCTACCTAAATAGATTTCGGGGAGAACCAGCTATCTCCCGGTTTGATTAGCCTTTCACTCCTAGCCACAGGTCATCCCCTAACTTTTCAACGTTAGTGGGTTCGGTCCTCCAGTTGATGTTACTCAACCTTCAACCTGCCCATGGCTAGATCACCGGGTTTCGGGTCTATACCTTGCAACTCAACGCGCAGTTAACGCTCGCTTTCACTACGGCTACCCTAATCGGTTAACCTCGCTACAAAATATAAGTCGCTGACCCATTATACAAAAGGTACGCAGTCACATAACAAGTATGCTCCTACTGCTTGTACGTACACGGTTTCAGGTTCTATTTCACTCCCCTCACAGGGGTTCTTTTCGCCTTTCCCTCACGGTACTGGTTCACTATCGGTCAGTTGGGAGTATTTAGCCTTAGATGATGGTCCACCTATATTCAGTCAAAGTTTCACGTGCTCCGACCTACTCGATTTCACTTAGATTGCATTTTCGTGTACGGGACTATCACCCTGTATCGTCAAACTTTCCAGAATGTTTCACTAACACAAAATAAGCTTAAGGGCTGGTCCGGTTTCGCTCGCCGCTACTTCCGGAATCTCGGTTGATTTCTGTTCCTACGGGTACTTAGATGTTTCAGTTCTCCGCGTTCGCCTCTTACACCTATGTATTCAGTGCAAGATACCTGCAAGCAGGTGGGTTTCCCCATTCGGAAATCCTAGTCTCAAGCGCTTTTTACTAGCTTGACTAGGCTTATCGCAAGTTAATACGTCCTTCATCGCCTCCAACTGCCAAGGCATCCACCGTGTACGCTTAGTCACTTAACCATACAACCCAAACGGGTCTTTGTTAGTGACAGCTGTTAACTTCGCCAGAAGTTAATTCATCAAATAATGATGAGAATACTAAAGTAGATACCAATTAATCATAAATGATTAATGGCATTTTTTTACTTTTGAAAACTCTTTATAGATACGAATATCTATAAGAATTTTAATATCAGCTTTCCAAATTTTTAAAGAGCATATTAATTAGTTAAACCAAGCGGTTTAGCTAACTAACAATCATCTGTGTGGACACTACGAACAAATAAGTTCTAAATCGTATAAGGAGGTGATCCAGCCCCAGGTTCCCCTAGGGCTACCTTGTTACGACTTCACCCCAGTCATGAATCACTCCGTGGTGAACGTCCTCCCGAAGGTTAGACTATCCACTTCTGGAGCAACCCACTCCCATGGTGTGACGGGCGGTGTGTACAAGGCCCGGGAACGTATTCACCGCATCATTCTGATATGCGATTACTAGCGATTCCGACTTCATGGAGTCGAGTTGCAGACTCCAATCCGGACTACGACGCACTTTAAGTGATTCGCTTACCCTCGCAGGTTCGCAGCACTCTGTATGCGCCATTGTAGCACGTGTGTAGCCCTACACGTAAGGGCCATGATGACTTGACGTCGTCCCCACCTTCCTCCGGTTTATCACCGGCAGTCTCCTTAGAGTTCCCGACCGAATCGCTGGCAACTAAGGATAGGGGTTGCGCTCGTTGCGGGACTTAACCCAACATCTCACAACACGAGCTGACGACAGCCATGCAGCACCTGTATCAGCGTTCCCGAAGGCACCAAACCATCTCTGGTAAGTTCGCTGTATGTCAAGTGTAGGTAAGGTTCTTCGCGTTGCATCGAATTAAACCACATGCTCCACCGCTTGTGCGGGCCCCCGTCAATTCATTTGAGTTTTAACCTTGCGGCCGTACTCCCCAGGCGGTCTACTTAATGCGTTAGCTTTGAAAAACAACTCCGAAGAGTCGAGCTTCTAGTAGACATCGTTTACGGCGTGGACTACCAGGGTATCTAATCCTGTTTGCTCCCCACGCTTTCGTACATGAGCGTCAGTGTTGACCCAGGTGGCTGCCTTCGCCATCGGTATTCCTTCAGATCTCTACGCATTTCACCGCTACACCTGAAATTCTACCACCCTCTATCACACTCTAGTTTGCCAGTTCGAAATGCAGTTCCCAGGTTGAGCCCGGGGCTTTCACATCTCGCTTAACAAACCGCCTGCGTACGCTTTACGCCCAGTAATTCCGATTAACGCTCGCACCCTCCGTATTACCGCGGCTGCTGGCACGGAGTTAGCCGGTGCTTCTTCTGTAAGTAACGTCACAGCTAAGTGCTATTAACACTTAACCTTTCCTCCTTACTGAAAGTGCTTTACAACCCGAAGGCCTTCTTCACACACGCGGCATGGCTGCATCAGGCTTGCGCCCATTGTGCAATATTCCCCACTGCTGCCTCCCGTAGGAGTCTGGGCCGTGTCTCAGTCCCAGTGTGGCTGATCATCCTCTCAAACCAGCTAAGGATCGTCGCCTTGGTAAGCCATTACCTTACCAACTAGCTAATCCCACTTGGGCTGATCTTATGGCGTGAGGCCCGAAGGTCCCCCACTTTGGTCCGAAGACATTATGCGGTATTAGCAGTCGTTTCCAACTGTTGTCCCCCACCATAAGGCACATTCCCAAGCATTACTCACCCGTCCGCCGCTCGACGCCAGAGGTGCAAGCACCTCTTCGTTTCCGCTCGACTTGCATGTGTTAGGCCTGCCGCCAGCGTTCAATCTGAGCCATGATCAAACTCTTCAATTAAAAGTTTTTTTGAAACCGAAGTTTCGTGCTCAATGAATTCTGTATAAATTGACTATATAGTCACTCATAAGAAATTGAGACTCTAAATTTGTTTGCGTCATCTAGCGAACTAGACTCTGCTGTTAGAACTCAATCTGTACGAGTGCCCACACAGATGATTGCTTTATATTATTAAAGAACGTTGCGACGTTGTCGCTAGGGATGCGCATAATACATCCTTAATTTTTCGAGTCAACACTTAATTTCAAACTTTCTTTTTAGACCGTTTTAAACCGAAGTTTTACTTAACTCTCTGTCACCTTGTTCAGCGCCTGTCGTTGCTGCCCGCCGTGTCAGTGGATGCGCATTATAGGGAGATGGATTTTTTACGCAAGCACTTTTCGCAGGTTTTTTTGATTATTTTTAAATTAACCAGATACCCACCAAATGCAAACAAGTTACACACAGCAAGCTGTGGATAACGTGAGTTTTTTAACAGAATAACTAAACTCTCCTCTCTTGTTATGGTAAGTTTCGCCGCAGATTCCACTCGCTCACAAGGCAAGAAAAAATGACAGATATTATAAATAGTATAAGTGGCCTTCTCTGGGGCCACATTCTGGTTTACCTATTAATAGCCGCGGGGCTATTTTTTACACTTCGACTTGGCTTTATACAATTCACCCAATTTCCTCATATGGTCAAAGTGATGTTCCAAAGTCGCAAAGGATGTGGTGAAGGTATTTCTTCATTTCAAGCATTTTGTACTTCCCTAGCAGCACGAGTTGGTACGGGTAATATGGCAGGCGTGGCCGTTGCACTTTATTTAGGTGGCGCTGGGGCTATATTTTGGATGTGGTTGATTGCGCTAATAGGAATGGCGACCAGTTTTGCCGAAAGTACACTTGCACAAGCCTATAAAACCGTCGATGAAGAGGGTAACTTTCGAGGTGGCCCTGCTTATTATATGGAATACGGTTTAGGCAAACGCTGGATGGGCGTTATTTTTTCACTTTGCTTAATTTTAGCTTTCGGTCTTGTCTTTAATGCTGTTCAATCAAACTCTATTGCAGCAGCCTTTGAAGTTGCATTTGGAATTCCTAATTATATAGTTGGTATCTCGCTTGTTCTTGGCTCCGGTATCATTATCTTCGGCGGGTTAAGAACAATCTCTCGATTTGCAGAAATGGTTGTTCCATTCATGGCTCTAGCCTACTTCCTCGTAGCTCTTTATGTTTGTATAAGTAACTACAATTTACTACCTGATGTATTTATGCATGTAATAAATAGTGCGTTTGGCATTGAGCAAGCTGGCGCTGGTGCTATTGGTTATGGTGTAATGCAGGCCATGATCCAAGGTATTAAACGTGGTCTGTTTTCTAATGAAGCCGGTATGGGTAGTGCAGCAAACGCCGCAGCGACAGCTACACCCAACCCTCCTCACCCAGCTTCTCAAGGTTACGTACAAATGCTAGGTGTATTTGTTGATACCATCATCATATGTAGCGCGACTGCGGCACTGATTTTATTATCACAACAATTGGTACCTGATTCAGGCGTGACTGGTATTGCATTAACACAAGCAGCACTAGAGGAGCATGTTGGCAGTTGGGGCGCAACTTTTATTGCGGTGGCAATTTTGTTTTTTGCATTTACCTCTATTGTTGCAAATTATTCTTACGCTGAAACTAATTTATTATTCTTAGAACATAATCATGCAGCTGGTATGTTAGTTTTTAGATTACTTGTTCTTGGTATGGTCATGTTTGGTGCACTTGGCGAGTTGCCAATCGTGTGGACTCTTGCGGATATTTCAATGGGGCTAATGGCTATTGTAAATGTAATAGCCCTATTCATGTTGTCTGGCGTCGTCATTTGGTTAGCTAAGGATTACAACACTCAACGCAAAGCGGGTAAGTTACCTACTTTTGATCCTTCGCAAAACAAAAAACTGAATCAGACAATTCCTAAAGGCGCGTGGCGCAAATAATCTAGTTTAATAAGTACTTAATTGGGGAGCGCTTGCGCTCCCTTTTTTGTATTTGCTAACTTTTCAAAGACAGACAATATGAATGTCGTCTGCTGCTCGTTGAGTTTATCTTTAAGTTGATGTGCAAGCTGTTCTTTAATTTGCTCTTTTAATACTTGTTTTTGCTCAAAGGATAATAATGACTGTGTTTGTTGCTAATAAGATTGTACGGCAGTCAGCATATCCATCACTACGTCATTATCAAAGTCGATCAACGCTGTTTTAGCATCACCAATAGCCTGTTCTGATTTATCGAAAACAGTCGAAACTTTTTCAACTAACACATTAACTTCATGAATTTTAAGTACGTCATTAATGTTCGACATATTAATTGCGATAGGAATAAGCACTAATGAAATTGCTAAGCAAACCCCAAACACTGCACCAACCCAAAACTGATTTAAGCCCCGTTTAAATTGCTCCATTATCTTTCCTTGATCCTATTTATTGAATCAGTAGAACTTAAAAAAGACTTAGGAAACTATAGAGCTATTTTGGCAATAAAAAAATAATTAGATGAGATTGTTAAAAGAAATATAAATGAAATAGAAAAGAGGTATTTTATATAAATGGTGCCCGGGGCCGGACTTGAACCGGCACGTCCTTACGAACGAGGGATTTTAAATCCCTTGTGTCTACCAATTCCACCACCCGGGCATCGGGTTGCTCATATGAGCGTGTGGAGTATTATATGGAGGCGGAACCCGGAGTCGAACCGAGGTAGACGGATTTGCAATCCGCTGCATGGCCACTCTGCCATTCCGCCTTATCGCTTCCAAATAATTGGAGCGGCACACGAGGCTCGAACTCGTGACCTCAACCTTGGCAAGGTTGCGCTCTACCAACTGAGCTAGTGCCGCAAATTTTTTTCTGTCAGTATTTCGTCCGTTGGTGCACAACCTTGAGGTTGCAGTAATAACGTTCTGGCAACTGAGCTAGTGCCGCAAATTTTTTTCTGTCAGTATTTCGTCCGTTTGTGCACAACCTTGAGGTTGCGGTAATAACGTTCTGGCAACTGAGCTAGTGCCGCAAATTTTTTCTTCATCCATAAACTATTTAAGTTTAAATGGTGCCCGGGGCCGGACTTGAACCGGCACGTCCTTACGAACGAGGGATTTTAAATCCCTTGTGTCTACCAATTCCACCACCCGGGCATCGGGTTTGCTATTTAAAGCAAGTGGATAAAGCTAATATGGAGCGGCACACGAGGCTCGAACTCGTGACCTCAACCTTGGCAAGGTTGCGCTCTACCAACTGAGCTAGTGCCGCATCATATTAACTCTAAGGTTAAATCTAAAAAATTTTAAAACTACACTTGGTGTTGCAGTTAACCACAAATGGTGCCCGGGGCCGGACTTGAACCGGCACGTCCTTACGAACGAGGGATTTTAAATCCCTTGTGTCTACCAATTCCACCACCCGGGCATCGGGTTGCTCTTAGAGCGCGTGGAGTGTTGAATGGAGGCGGAACCCGGAGTCGAACCGAGGTGGACGGATTTGCAATCCGCTGCATGGCCACTCTGCCATTCCGCCAAGCTAGATAATTGGAGCGGCACACGAGGCTCGAACTCGTGACCTCAACCTTGGCAAGGTTGCGCTCTACCAACTGAGCTAGTGCCGCTTTCTTTATCTTGGGGGCTATGCCCTCTCAACACGGACGCATTCTACAGAGATTATTAAACGCGTCAATATAAAAAATGCCAGTTTTGAACTGTTTGCTTATTTTTTATCTAAAACGGTGTGTAATTAGACGTTTAGGATCAATTTTTGGTCAACTCTGACCACGCAGCCATCAAATATTGCAACATAGAACTAAGCGTTAACAGTGTCGCAATATATAAAAGCCCATAACTTAAGTAGATCATCCAAGTGTCAAATTGCCAAATTAAGCCAATAATCGCTAGCATTTGTGCGGCGGTCTTGAATTTGCCCATATTTGATACGGCCACGTTGTCGCGTTTACCCTGCTCGGCCATCCATTCACGCAGTGCAGAAATAACAATTTCACGACTGATAATAACAAGTGCAGGTATTGTCATATATAAGCTCTGATAGTGACTAGAAAGCGCTACAAGTGCTGCGCAAACCATTACTTTATCGGCAACAGGATCTAAGAAAGCACCAAAGGGTGTTGACTGATCAAGTCGACGAGCTAAGTAGCCATCAAGAATATCAGTGATTGACGCAAGCCAGAATACAAATGCCGCTGCGAAAAACGCCCATGAGAATGGCAAATAAAAAATCACCAAAAAAATAGGGATTAGAAAAAGTCTAAAGGTTGTGAGTGTGTTTGGAATATTCCACATAACTACTTGGAGATGTCTTTTTTTCTATATTCGCATGAAGGCTACGCCTTGTCATGCAAATGATTAAATATCTTCTCAGCCATTTCAGGGCTGATCCCAGGAACTTGTTTTAATTGTTCTATATTAGCAGCTTTTACCCCTTGCATGCCCCCTAAATATTTTAAAATTGATTGACGACGCTTTTGCCCTACCCCAGAAATCTCTTCGAGTAGTGATTGAGTTCGCTGTTTTTGTCTTTTATTACGGTGACCTGCAATAGCAAAACGGTGTGATTCATCACGAATATGTTGAATTAAATGAAGAGCTGGCGCATCTGAATCAAGTGGAATTGTTTTGCGTCCTCCATCTATGAGTAAAGTTTCTAACCCTGGTTTTCGGCTAGTCCCTTTTGCGACACCCACTAACAGTGGCATTTTATTATGCGGCCACGTTTCAAAATACTGTTCAGCACGAGACAGTTGACCTTTACCACCATCGATGAAAATAACATCGGGTATTTTTTCTTCGTCGACTACTTTGTTGTAGCGCTTATTTAATGCGAACTCCATGGCGGCATAGTCATCTCCACCAGTAATCCCCGTAACATTAAAACGGCGATACTCTTTATTATTAGGTCCTTGCGAATCAAACACAACACAACTCGCAACCGTGTTTTCACCCATTGTATGACTGATATCAAAACATTCCATGCGATTAATATCATCAAGACGTAGCGTTTCTTTTAATTGCGCATAGCGTTTATTAATTGAGTCTTGGGTACTTTGTTTTACACTGATGCTATTTAATGCATTTTTGTTAGCTAGCTTTAGATACTGTGCCCGCTCACCTCGATTAGCAACTTTTAAACTGACTTTACGCTCTGAAATAGCCGTAAGTGCCTCACTTAAAGGCTCACCCTCTTCAATACTAAACGGTAATATAATTTCTTTGGCGATACGCCCTGTTGCACCGGGCGCTAAATAATACTGGCCTAAGAAAGAAGTCAAAATTTCTTCTTGCCCTGAATCCTTTGGCACTTTCGGAAAGTAGGTTTTACTGCCCAGCACTTTATGGTCGCGGATCATTAATAAGTGAACTGCATTTAAACCATTCAGATGAGCAAAGCCCACAACATCCATTTCAGCATGATTACCTGAAATAGATTGTTGTTCCTGCATTTTTCTAAGTAGCATTATTTGATCGCGCACTTTTGCAGCTAATTCAAATTTCAGCTCTTTACTGGCTTGCTCCATCTTGGCAATTAAATCAGCAATAACTTCATGTGATTTACCCAGTAAGAATTTACGAACAAAATCAACTTCTTGCTTGTATTCTTCATCTGAAACTTTATTGACACAGGGTGCAGAACAACGCTTCAATTGGTATTGAAGGCAAGGACGACTTCTAGCTCGATAATAAGCATCTTCACATTGGCGAACAGGGAAGATCTTTTGCATTAACCGCAAGCTTTCGGATACGGCACCTGCACTGGGAAAAGGCCCAAAATACTCACCTTTAATTTTGCGACTACCACGGTGAAAAGCTAAGCGTGGATGTTTATGATCAGTCAGTAAAATATATGGATATGATTTATCATCTCGCAGTAAAATATTGTAGCGAGGCTGGTATTTTTTTATTAGATTATTTTCAAGTAATAGAGCTTCGGTTTCGGTATTAGTTAGAGTGACTTCAATACCACAAATATTACTTACTAAGACACGGGTTTTACTATCAGTAACATTACTGCGGAAATAACTACTGACACGCTTTTTTAGGCTTTTAGCCTTCCCTACATAAATTACTTGCCCTTCATTATCAAGCATCCTGTAGACACCAGGTTCGCTTGATAATGTTTTAAGAAAGCGGGCAGAATCGAAATCAGACATTGAGCAAATTAATGCGAACTATCAATATCGATCATTTTATGGCGGATCGCTAAATGAGTTAGCTCTACATCACCACCCACATTGAGCTTTTCAAACATGCGGTAGCGATAACTATTCACTGTTTTTGAACTGAGGTTAAGACGGTCAGCGATATCTTGCGCTTTTTCACCTTTAGTGATCATTAACATAATCTGTAACTCACGCTCAGATAAACTCTGAAACGGGTTTTCATCTGTTCGACCACTAACCTGTGCAAGTGCAATTTGCTGTGCTATTTCTGGTGCAATATAACGTTGACCTGCATTTACAGCACGAATCGCATTCACCATTTCATCTGAGCCTGCCCCTTTGGTTAGATAACCATGAGCACCTATCTGCATCACTTTGCTAGGAAATGGGTCTTCGCAATGCACAGTAAGCACGATTATTTTTACATCTGGGCAATAACGACAGATTTTCTTCGTTGCTTCTAACCCGCCTATACCTGGCATATTCATGTCCATTAACACTATATCAGGTGAATTTTGACGGCAAAACTGTACTGCTTCTTCACCGGTTTTAGCTTCACCAACCACTTTAAAACCACGAACATCATCAAGTATACGTCTGATCCCTGTCCGTACAAGTTCATGGTCATCAACTAAAAGTACATTAATCAATGGAACACCCTCGAATAACCCAAATATATGCTTTCGCACAATTTAATGTGCCACATTAGCACAGAAACAGCGAAACGATAAATCAAATATCGTCTCGCAAATTAATTTTATGACGAGGCTTTCTCGCTAAAGCGATCAACCCACAATGCAATAATACCATCGCCTGTAACATTACAAGCAGTGCCAAAGCTATCTTGCGCTAAATATAGTGCAATCATTAATGCAACAGCGCCTTCATTGAAGCCAAGCATACTGGTTAAAAGCCCCAATGCTGACATAACTGCGCCACCAGGTGCACCCGGTGCTGCAATCATGACGACACCTAACATCATAATAAATGGCAACATGCCGAATAATGATGGCACATCCATATTTGGTGACAAAAACATAACGGCTAATGCGCAAGTAACTATCGTAATAGTTGAGCCTGATAAATGGATGGTTGCACATAATGGTACAGTAAAGTTTGCAACATCTTCTTTTACATTATTTGCTTTGCTCGCACGTAATGAAACTGGGATCGTTGCAGCACTCGACATTGTCCCTAAAGCAGTAAAATAAGCTGGAAGCATATTTTTTACAAGTTCTATTGGATTACGTTTTAATAAAAGACCCGTACTAACATATAAAACTGTTAACCATAACCAGTGCATAATCAGTGCAGCAAGTAAGACAATACCAAACGTTTGTAGTGTATCAACGACTGTGCCTGCAACGGTCATTTCAGCAAAAACACCTGCAATATAAAAAGGAAGCGCAGGGATAATAACTTTTGCTAACAAGCCATCAATTACATCGCGTCCTTGGTCCGACACTTTTTTTAATGTATCAAGTTGCAGTTGACTCATGCCAATACCAAACACAAATGCTGTAGCCAAGGCTGTCATAACCCCCATAAGAGGAGGAATTTCTAAATCGATAAAGCTTCCTACTTCAGTCGCAATTTCAGCTTCGTAGGTTAAGCCACCGTCAAACAACGGGATAATCGTACTAACCAGTAAGAAAGCAAGTGTACCCGCAATAATAGTCGAGCCATAAGCAAACCCTACTGTTTTACCAAGCAAGTGACCTGAGCCCTTTGGTAAGCCTGCAATACCTGATGCAATAAAGAATAAAATGATCAACGGTATCGTAAAGGTAATCAACTGACCTATTATTTCTTTTATTGTATAAAGGAGTTCAACACCTGTTAATGGCACATATAGTCCCACTAAGATACCAGCAACAATGCCAGCAATTAACTTTAGAATTAAATTCATAACGATCACTTCAATTTTTAGGTGGTAATCTTTTACCACGTTTTGATTTACTTTTGTTATAAAACAGCCAAATTTACGTTTGATTGCGCAATTTACCATCACAACTGACAAGAATCTAATTTGAAAATTGATCTCAGTTATAATTATTGCATTAAATACATGCCGAGTGATTACCTTTTTGAAGAAGCCGAACACATCACTCACTTAATTCTTTAAGCGTAAAAACTCCCCCGACTATGTGGCAGCTCTGATGATTTTTGGCTTATTCCTAAAAGCTATAAGCCTATTCGCTATATGTTATAGCCAAACTTTACTTTCGTTTTTTATTTGGCGAAGTAAAGTGTGACTATTACAGATCGGTAGCCTAAGCTATTTGATCACGATTGATAAATTGCTTCCAAGGGAACACTATGTCTAACATTTTTGAAGATAATTCATTAACGATTGGCAATACGCCAATTGTAAAGCTTAATCGCGTTACCTCAGGTAATGTTTTCGCTAAAGTAGAATCTCGTAACCCAAGCTTCAGTGTTAAATGCCGCATTGGCGCTTCAATGATCTGGGAAGCAGAAAAGTCAGGTGTTTTAACGAAAGAAAAAGAGTTAATCGAACCAACATCTGGTAACACAGGTATTGCTCTTGCCTTTGTTGCAGCTTCTCGTGGTTATAAATTGACACTGACTATGCCCAATACGATGAGCTTAGAGCGTCGTAAACTATTAAAAGCTTTAGGCGCCAACTTAGTCTTAACAGATGGCGCTAAAGGCATGAATGGCGCTATTGAAAAAGCAAAAGAAATTCAAGCAAGTGAGCCTGAAAAATACATTCTTTTACAACAATTCGAAAACCCAGCTAACCCGAAAATTCACTTTGAAACAACGGGTCCTGAAATCTTCGAAGCAATGGATGGTAAAATCGACATTTTCGTAGCTGGTGTAGGCACGGGCGGTACTATTACAGGTGTAAGCCGCTACCTTAAACTAGAAAAAGGTTTAAATGTTCAATCTGTTGCTGTTGAGCCAACAAACTCACCTGTTATTAGCCAAACTCTAGCAGGTGAAGAAATCAAACCAGGTCCTCACAAAATTCAAGGTATCGGTGCCGGCTTTATCCCAGGTAACTTAGACCTAGAAGTTGTTGACGCTGCTGAGCAAGTATCAAATGAAGATGCGATTGCAATGGCGCATGAGTTAATGAAAAATGAAGGTATCTTGGTAGGTATTTCATCTGGTGCAGCAGTTGTTGCGGCAAAACGACTTGCAGAAAAACCTGAAAATGCAGGTAAGAATATTGTGGTAATTTTACCAAGTGCGACAGAGCGTTATTTATCAAGCCCATTATTTGCTGAAGAATTCAGTGACAAAGAGCTTGTTCAATAAATAGCTTAATTAAGATAAAAAAGGATGCATATTGCATCCTTTTTTATTATAAAATAAAAATAAACCAACCTTAAACACCTAACCACCTTTACAAGAAAGTTATTTAGTCACACACTAAACGCAAATTATATTTTCTAAACTATGAACAATGAAAAAAATACTTTTTATTTGTGCCCTGCTAAGCAGTGTTTTACTACTCGGATGCGGACCTGAAGATGCCCCGAAAGGTGAAAAGAATACCCCAGGAGTAACGGCGACGCTCTTCTTTGACGCTTTATATAATAAACAAGATTTAAACTTAGCGACCCAATATGCAACGCCAAAGATGGCGCGAATTATGAAATCTTATGGTACCGCTAACCAGTTTGCCCGTAATTTGGTTAATATGCAGTACGATGAAGTCGTGATCGAAGTCGACATGACGAATATGAGTTTGCGAGAGCAGTACGGTGATAAAGCCAATATCAATCTTATTTTTACTGGCTACTTCAATGGCAAAAAAATTGATGATATGCGTAGCGTTAAAATGATACGTAAAAAAGGTGATTGGTATATTGAAAAAATTAACCCCGACCCTTTTGCTAGATAAGTGAAGACAAAAAAGCCTTGCTAAGCAAGGCTTTTTAATGCGTTGATTAGAGTTCACCAGGCGCGAAATTATCCACAGCGATTGCTTGCTTACGTAGCGCATTCGCTTCACTCATACGCTCAGCGACGGTTGCATTAATTAAGTTTTTCTCAGCAGCTTCAACGATAGCATCCTCAAGCTCTAGATTACGGGAAATCGAGCCTTCTTTTTGCCATTTTCGTAATTGTTTAAAGTCTTCCTGCGTATCTATCATGGCTAAGAAAGCATTTTCCATTACACCAGTTCCCGCTTTATCGTCTACGTAGCATAAATGGGTCAATCTGTCCCTAAATACACCAGGGTTAGTCATGTGCTCACACATAGTCTGTGCTAGCTCATCACTTGGGCGATGGTAATGGTTACCCAATGGGAAAACGATACGCTTCAGTAAAAAGTTAACAATCGGGTTCGAAAAGTTTTTGAAAAAGCCGTCAAATGCTTGGCCAATACTATAAAGCGAATGTTCTACTGCATATTGAACAAACGGTAAATCGGCTTGTTGACGCCCTTCATCTTCGTAGCGTTTCAGAACGCATGAGGCAAGATATAAGTGGCTCAGCACATCGCCTAAACGCGCCGAAATCATCTCTTTACGTTTTAACTCGCCACCTAATACCAACATAGCAACATCAGTACAAAATGCTAAGCCTCGACTCATTCGGCTCAACTGTTTGTAATAGTGACTTGTCACTCCACACACTGGAGATTTAGCAAAGTAACTGCGTGTTAAACCATGTACAAAAGCCATACCCGCATTGCTTGTTGCAAACAAAATATGCTGTAGCAGTAATGAGTCAAACTCTTTCAGTGCAAGGTCATGATCTTCCATTGCAGCGGCTGCCATTTCTTTTAAAACAAATGGGTGGCAACGAGTCGCACCTTGACCAAAAATCATCAAATTACGAGTAAGAATATTTGCCCCTTCAACGGTGATCGATACAGGGATCCCCATGTAACCATGGGCAAGATAGTTATTAGGACCTACTTGAATACCCTTACCTGAATGAATATCCATGGCATCATTCATTACAGTGCGACCCATTTCTGTCATATGGTACTTAGCAATGGCTGTCACTACTGATGGACTCAGCTTTAAATCTATGGCGCCAGCGGTCATTAACCTTGCAGATTCAAGGGTGTATGTTAACCCACCGATACGCGCAAGCGCTTCTTGCACGCCTTCGAATTGGCCAATTGACACACCGAATTGTTGCCTTACCGTCGCATACGCCGATGTCATACGTGATGCAAGGTGGCCTGTTGCAGTGCTGAGTGCCGGTAGCGAAATACCACGACCAGCGCTTAAGCATTCAACCAGCATGCGCCAACCTCGACCAGCCCCCTTTTCGCCACCAATGATCCAATCAAGCGGAATAAACACATCTTTACCATAGGTTGTGCCATTCATAAATGCCATATTGAGAGGATAATGACGCTCACCCTTTTGCACACCTTCGTGATCAGTCGGAATAAGCGCACAGGTAATACCTAACTCTTTTTTATCGCCCAACAGACCATCAGGATCGTACATCTTAAATGCAAGACCTAGCACTGTAGCAATTGGTGCAAGGGTAATGTAGCGTTTTGACCAATTAAGCTTTAAACCGATTACTTCTTCACCATTATGCATGCCCATGCAAACAACGCCAGTATCGGGAATACTACCGGCATCCGACCCTGCCTCTGGACCTGTTAACGCAAAACAAGGTACATCATCACCTTTAGCTAAGCTTGGTAACCAACGCTCTTGTTGCTCTTTAGTTCCGTAATGAAGCAGTAGCTCACCAGGGCCTAAACTGTTTGGTACCATTACGGTGACCGCAGCAGTTAAACTTTTAGTGGCAATTTTTGATACGATGGTCGAATTAGCAATGGCTGAAAATTCACGGCCACCAAATTCTTCAGGAATGATTAACGCAAAAAAGCCTTCTTTCTTTAAATATTCCCAGACTTCTTTTGGTAGGTCTTTATCTTTTTGGACAATTTGATAATCATCAAGCATAGCAAGTAACGTCTCAACCTGCTTACTCATAAATGCGCGCTCTTTATCACTGAGTTCAGGTTTAGGAAAACTATGTAGTTTCTGCCAGTCAGGGTTGCCACTAAATAGCTCACCATCCCACCACACGTCGCCCGCTTCCATGGCTTCACGTTCTGTTTGTGATAAGGGTGGCAATACTTTTTTAAACATACTAAACGTTGGTCGAGTGATCAGATTAATGCGAATATCTTTTACAGCAAAAATCACAATCACAGCAACCAGTAACAGAATGATTACGGTCGTCATTATGCAATCCTTTTATTTAAATTAACTGTCTTCAAGTATGACTGATCGTGCAATAAATACAACGTAAGCCACATCTCGTAAATTGTTCTCATCTACATAGTTTGTTGTTTATCAAGACGCTGCTATTATGCAGGGGCAATAAATAACAATAAACTTCTAGGGAATGTTATGAAAAAGACTCCATTTAAACTCAGTATGAGCGCTCTCATGGTGGCCAGTGCACTTGCACTTTCAGGCTGTAATGATGACGCTACAAATACCAAAACAGCTACGGCTGAAATCAAAAAAAGTCGGGTGACGCCGCAAGATGCTGCTAAATTTATCGCCGATACAGAAAAAGAGTTAAGTGCGCTTTATTTAGAGGCTAGTCGCGCTGAGTGGATTTATGCCAACTTCATCACGCACGATACTGCAGAGTTATCAGCTGAGGTTAATCGTAAGATGACCGAAGCTGTTGTTCGTCTTGCTAATGAAGCTGCAAAATTCGATAGTTTAGAACTGGATTACGATGCGCGTCGTAAGCTAGACAAGCTAAAACTAGCGCTAACTTTGCCTGCCCCACAGGATGCTGAAAAAACAGCAAAACTCTCACAGTTAGTTGCTGAACTAGGTGGTATTTATGGTAAAGGTAAATACTGTAAAGAAGATGGTAGCTGCTTAAGCCTTGGCGAGATGACCGCGAAAATGGCGACAAGCCGCGACTACAATGAACTACTGGATTTATGGCAAGGTTGGCGCCAAGTTTCCAAACCGATGCGCCCACTTTATGAGCAGCAAGTTGCACTGACTAACGAAGGTGCTAAAGAGCTTGGCTATGCAGATACTGGTGCTATGTGGCGTAGTAAATACGATATGCCAGCGGATGATTTTGCAAAAGAGCTTGACCGTATTTGGGGTCAAGTTAAACCGCTTTATGATTCATTACATTGCCATGTTCGTGCCAAGCTCGGTGAAAAGTATGGCGAAGATAAGGTCCCTCAAGACCAACCAATTCCTGCGCATCTGTTAGGTAATATGTGGGCACAAACTTGGGGGAATATCTACGATGTAGTTGCGCCGGAAAATGCAGATCCTGGCTACGACGTAACAGAGTTATTAGCAAAACATGATTACGACGAGCTGAAAATGGTGCGTGGCGCCGAGAAGTTCTTTACTTCAATGGGTTTTGCGCCATTACCAGACACTTTCTATGAACGCTCACTATTCACTAAACCACAAGATCGTGACGTACAGTGTCACGCTTCAGCATGGAATATAGATAGCAAAGATGACCTACGTATCAAGATGTGTATTCAGCGTACCGGTGAGGAATTTTCTGTTATTCACCACGAGTTAGGCCATAACTTCTACCAGCGCGCTTACAACACGCAACCTATTTATTATCAAGAAAGTGCGAACGATGGTTTCCATGAAGCCATTGGTGACACTATTGCGCTGTCTGTTACACCTGACTACTTAAAAGAAATTGGTTTATTAGACGAAGTGCCTGATGAATCAAAAGATATCGGTCTATTAATGAAAATGGCACTGGATAAAGTCGCCTTTATCCCATTTGGCTTATTAGTTGACCAATGGCGCTGGAAAGTATTCTCAGGTGAAGTAACACCCGAAAATTACAACAAAGCCTGGTGGGAACTACGTGAAAAATATCAAGGCGTTCAAGCGCCTATCGCACGTAGCGAAGCAGACTTCGATCCAGGTGCTAAGTATCACGTACCGGGTAACACCCCTTACACGCGTTATTTCTTAGCGCATATTTTACAATTCGACTTCCACAGAAGTTTATGTGAAATTGCTGGTAACAAAGAAGCGATTCATCGCTGTTCAGTGTATAACTCAAAAGAGGCTGGTGAAAAGCTGAATGCGATGTTAGCAATGGGTTCAAGTCGCCCATGGCAAGAAGCCCTTGCTACAATAACGGGGAAAGAAGAAATGGATGCAACAGCAATCTTAGATTACTTTGCGCCATTACAAAAATACCTTGATGAGCAAAATAAAGACCGTCAGTGCGGATGGTAAGATACTAAAAACTAAAAAGCCCGCATGATGCGGGCTTTTTTACAATCAAATTAATGATTAGAACTGTAAGCTTACGTTAGCAAAGTATGCATCGTAATCTGAGTCATCCCAGTTGTTACCGTAACCCGCTTTTAAGCCAACGTTTTTATTGAAGAAGTGTTGAGCACCAAAGCTGTAATCATCTTCTTTGTTAAACGTTACAAATACTGACGTTGCTTTAGAGAAATAGTAGTTAGAACCTAACTCCCATGAGCTACCGTTATCATCTGTATCAGAGATTGTACCTTCAACTGTAAGGTAGTTACCTTGTTGCAGATCTACGAAGTATTTAGCATTTACTGCGCGGTAATCAAACTCGTCATCAGCAGTTAAAGTAAAACCAATGTAATCAGTGCTGTTTAACTGGTGGTTATACTTAAGATCAAACATCACTGAGTTGTCACCGTCTTCAACGTCAACGAAAGTCGCTTTTAATAATAAGTTTGGATTGAAGAAGTAACCAGCAGAAACGTTAAATACATCTGTGCTTGAACCAAAATCTGAGTCATAGTTGTTGTAGCCAGCGCCGAATACAAAATCTTCTACAAAGTACTCACCACCTAAGCCTAATACATCACCAAAATCATCGTCTGAATAAGCACCATAAACGTTAGTCGTTTTGTTGATGTACTCAAACTGGTCGTAAGGACCCATAGTGTTCTTTGGTGCAAAGTAATAAATTGAATCAACACTTACTGTGTCATTGCCATCGGTGTCCGTATACCCTAAGTGGCTGATTGATTGATAACTGTCCGCAGCAGTCGCGGCAGTTGAAAGAAGCATACTCGAAATAATAACTGCTAACTTTTTCATAAACAGATTTCCCTATAAACATTGTTTTAATTGCTACAAAACTAGCCAAATGGCTAAGTTGGGCACATGCTAACGCGAGAAAACTGAACGGGAACTTAACTAACTCCTTGTTTTTAATCAACTAATTGTAATAAATTGTCGGCAAATGTAAAGAAAAAGTTGGCCCGAATTTTCAATTCAACACCAACTATATTATAAATCACTTTATTTTCAATGTGTTATAATGAAAACTCACTAATTATTCTATAAACCTCATTAATGTTATCACCTGCTTTGAAGTCTTTGCTGATCGGAGTAGGATCTGACCCTACCCAGATTTTCAGCTCTGCATCTAAATCAAAATGCCCCGCGCTTTCTTTACTAAATTTAGTAATTTTTGAGTAAGCAATACTTAGCATTTCCACTTTAGACCCCGTAACACCTTGTTTATCAATAATAATCAATCTTTTATTGGTGAAGATAAACATATCACGGATAACCTTATAGGCCTTTTGCACTGTTTCACCCGCGATAAGCGTGTTAGCAAGTAATTCTTCTAGATCATCATTATCAACTTCGCTAGCATTACCCATTAATCCACTTAGTAAACCCATAACTAACTCTCCTTATGAAAAATTTGGTTTTCGAGTGTGTGACCATTCACTAGTTGACGATACTGCCAACCTTGTTGATAACAAAACTGTAATAGATTGATATCAAATGGTTCGACAGTCTGCTCAAATTCAATGACATATTCTTTTGCCTGGCTCATATAAACATGATGCACCTGGGCAAGGCTTGCAAGCTTAGCTTCTACATCATCATAACGTTGATTCAATTGTAGTGTTATATAATGCTTATTATCTTGTGTGCTAGAACGCGCTTGATGCTCACTCAATACCCCTTTATCTAGGTGTAATACTTGCGAACATAAACGCTCAAGTTCGGTTAGATCATGGGAGCTTAAAATAAATGTGGCTTCATTGCTTAAAGAGCTCACAAGCTCACGAACCTCACGCGCGTGGATAGGGTCCAGACCTGCAGTCGCCTCATCAAGCATTACAATTTCAGGTTCACCTATAAGTGCTTGCGCAATTGTGACTCGCTTACGCATCCCGTGAGAAAGATCGTCTGGGCGCTGTTTAGCCACTTCAGATAAACCCACAAGTTCCAGAACACGTGCTGTTTCTTTTTTACGAACCGTGCCACTTAAACCTTGCAGTTGACCATAAAAATTTAATTGATGCGCAATACTAAAACGCGGATCAAGCTGTGCATCTTGTGGTAATGCCGTAAGCTTACCAAATAAAGCCGCACTACCTGGGGCGTGGCCCAACACTGATAACTGCCCCGAACTTGGTAAAATATAACCGCATAACAAACTAAATAAGGTTGTTTTACCAGCACCATTAGGGCCAACAAGTGCAACTGGCGCTCCTTTATTTATTTCAAAGCTGACATTATCAAGCGCTCGCTTAGCTCCATAGTTTTTTGATAAACCTTGTGCCTGAATTAATACTGTCATAGTGAGCTCCTTGCAAAAATTCGTTCACCCACCGCAAGCAGCACAACTGTTTGTAAAACAGGTAAACCGACCCCTAACATCATGCCTGCTCTTTGTCCCGCGACTACATCGATTTGGTAGCCAGGAAATAAATAATATAGAACGTCAAGTAAAGGCAGCTGCCAAGTAAGCAAACCAATAATAATATTGCCGCCAGCAAAAAATAAAATAGCTAACACAAATGCAAGACGAGATGAGCGCGCAAACGTATTTAGAAAACTCATTAAAGCAATAAACGGCATTACAGTAATTAGCAGAAACACTAAGAGTGTCAGGCTTCTTGAAAAACCAGAAAGAAATAAACTTGGCTCACGATACGTCAACATAGCAAGCGTTGCCATCAGAGTAACAAATAACAATGCTGCTAAGATTAATAATTGCCCTAAAAAGCGGCCAATTATAATCTCTGAACGGGTTGCCCGTAGTGACAAAAAGCGTAGCGTACCACGCTGTCGGTCTCCAACAGTTTGGTCACTACATAAAAACAAGCAAAAGCAAGGGAAGCTATATAAAGCGATTAGCCAGTACATCGCTAGCTCTGATTCAGGCCAATCTAGCAACCGGCTGATACCGATAGCACCAAACGCCTGCCTAGCAAAGTCAGCAAACTCAGGGGAGCTAATCAAATTCACAGATTCAGCTATGGGATAGCGTAAAATAAGTAACCAACAAATGGCGAATGCAGCAACCGCTAGCAAACCACGTTTGGTCAAAAATAGTCGTACAAGTTCAAATTGAGCAATTTGCGCAAGACGTTTAGGGTGTAACTGCGTCACTCACAATCCTTAATGAATATTATTATTGGAATTACACTAAGGTGAAACAGCTTGAATTACCAGAAAAAAAAGAGCCGCATTGCGGCTCTTATGTAACAAAGTATAAACTTTTGAACTACAAATGGTTCTCGTAAACACCAAGAGCTTGATCTAGATCGGCTAGCAAATCTGTTACATCTTCCAAGCCTATATGCAAGCGGATCACTGGGCCTTGCGTCCAACCTGTTTCAGAGCGGAGCCCTTTCATCGTTAAATTTGCAGTAACTAAACTTTCGTATCCGCCCCAAGAAAAGCCCATTTTAAAATGCTGCAAACTATCTAAAAACGCATCTATCGCTTGTTGATTTCCTTGCTTCATTACAAACGAAAATAAGCCATTACTCCCGTCAAAGTCACGTTTAAAGAACTCATGGCCGGGACAGCTCGCAAAGGCCGGATGGCGAATATGATCAACCAATGGGTGTGTTTCAAGCCATTTAGCAACTTCAATGGCGGCTTGCTCGTGCTGTTTTAAACGCACAGCCATAGTGCGTAAGCCACGTAATGCTAAATATGCATCATCAGCAGACGTACATTGGCCTAATAGATATGAGTTTTCTCTCAGTGTTGACCAGTATTTTTTGTTAGCAACCGCCACTCCCATCATTACATCGGAATGGCCAACAATATATTTAGTCGCAGCTTGGATACTAATGTCCACCCCATGCTCAAGCGGTCTAAAATGCAGACCATTACCCCAAGTATTATCTAGCATCGTCATGACACCACGCTCATTCGCTTTAGCGACCATAGCGGGTACATCTTGCACTTCCATGGTAATCGAGCCTGGTGATTCTAAAAATAATACACGGGTATTTTCTTTTATTAACTCATCAATGCCTGCACCGATACCTGGTGGGTAATAGGTTGTTTCAATTCCAAGGCCTGCTAATATTTTGTCACAAAAATCACGAGTTGGTTCGTAAGCCGTATCAACCATCAAAATATGATCGCCCGTTTTCACAAACGATAACAACGCATTGCTTATTGCAGCCGCACCCGATGGATAAAGTGCGCAACCTTCACCGCCCTCAAGTTCAGCAATGGCTTCTTGTAGTGCGAAGTGTGTGGTGGTACCACGGCGACCATAAAAAAGCGTTTTATCACCCCGTTTTTTAGCGGCTTCTTTTAACTCAGAAACCGAGTCGAAAACCACGGTTGATGCGCGCTGTACGACCGGATTCACCACGCCTTGGGTATATGCTTTTTTACGCCCTGCACTCACTATTTGAGTATTTTTATTTGTCTTTGTCATCGTTATTCCAATCTAGTTTACAGGTTGCGCCAATGCTCAACCAAGAATCGAGAAATAGAGTCTTGTCGGGTTAATTTTAGGTGACTGCCCTGTTCATGCCATTGGCCAAATTGATTAAGATCATCACGACTAAACCACCTAGCATCATCTAATTCATCTTTATCAACCTGAATGTCTTCTGACACTGCTGTTGCCATAAAACCGAACATGATTGAAGATGGAAAAGGCCAAGGTTGTGAAGCTATATACTGAATATCAGTGACAGCAATACCAGCTTCTTCCATGACTTCTCGGGCGACAGCTTGCTCGAGTGTTTCACCTGGGTCAACAAACCCCGCCAATGTTGAAAATACGCCCTCAGGCCAGCTTGCTTGACGACCGAGTAAACAGCGCTCAATCCCATCTGAAAAAGTTTTTTTCACTATCATAATGACGGCAGGATCAGTGCGAGGAAACGTTTGATGCTGACACGTTTGGTTCTCACATAGGCGAGAGTGCCCTGCTTCAACCATATTATTTTCATGGCCACATCGACCACAAAAACGATGGGTTGCATGCCAAAAACAAAGACCACGAGCAAGTGCAGCAATCGAGCCTTGCTTTAGTTCAACTTGAGGGCCTAACTTGCGTATATCAACAAACTCAGTACCATCAAGAACAGGGTCAATAAGTGAATCAGGCACATTGCTTACATCTAACGCAAAATGAGCAATTCCTTGCTCGTCAAGGCCAAGTAAAATACCTTTCGATAAATCAAGATGATCAACCTGAGATAGGCGCAAGTAACACACCTCAGGGCACCCTTTAACAAATAGACTCTGATTATTTTTAACAAGTAACCAGCGACTCTGAGAATTAATTTTCGCCTTTAGCCACTTAGGATCTTTTCGATGATTAGAGGCACGGTCCAGTGGCATTTGAGAGTAATTCAGCATGGCGTTCCTTTGAAATTATTTACCCCCTAAAACTACCATAAGCTGATGATAAACCCAATTTATAACAGGCATAAAAAAAGCCCAAATGGGCTTTTTTGCTCTCTCTCACAATTTTACAAGGTCGCTAGGTGCGCTTGTAGTTTTTGGTTCTCAGCTTCAATGTGCTGGTAGAACGCTAAATCTTCTAATTTACTTGCAGCTGCTTTATCAATGATAATGACAGCATCTTTATGCATTTGTAATGCAGAGGCTGGGCACTTTGCCATGAGCGGACCTTCAACCATTGCCTGTACCGCATCAGCTTTACTTTCACCCGTCGCTAATAGCACTACTTTTTTGGCTTCTAAGATAGTCCCAATCCCCATAGTGATTGATAAATGCGGTTGATATTCGCCTTCGTCAAAGAATCGTGCGTTATCATCAATGGTTGCTTTGGTAAGTGTTTTTACCCGAGTGCGCGAGGTAAGACCTGAAGACGGCTCGTTAAAACCTATATGACCGTTACGGCCAATACCAAGTAATTGCACATCAACCCCTCCTGATGCTGCAATTTTTTGCTCATATTCATTGCACGCAACTAACGGGTTGATTGCATCTCCAGGCGGAACATGCGTGTTATCTTTGTTAATATCAACGTGATTAAATAATTGCTCATTCATAAAGTATCGATAACTTTGCGGATGCTCACCTGTAAGACCTAAGTATTCATCTAAATTAAATGTTGTCGCTTGGCTAAATGAAATATCACCCGCTTTATTTTTTGCGATAAGCTCTTGGTATAACGCAACAGGTGTTGAGCCAGTTGCCAAGCCAAGTACTGATGCTGGTTTTTTTATAAGTTGTTTAGCAAAGATGTTAGCCCCGTAGGCTGCCACTTGTGCGGCATCATCAAGAATGACTATTTGCATATTGATTAGCTCTAATTATAAATTGAAAAAAAATGGGATCTAAAACCCGACCCCACGTGCAATCGAATCGAGTTTTAGATCAAACCACTGCCAGGATACGGTACAGTAGTTATAACCATTATGACAACGCTGTCATTATCACTTTTCGATTTGACTTTGTAAAGTAAAAGTGAATAAAAAATAACGTTTTCAATCAGCGTTAACTAAACACTGACAAAGATTTTTCTACGGTACATCCAATGCAACACAAGCATTTGTACAGCAAGTAATGCTACCACGGCTATTAATGGCTGCCATAAATCAGGAACCGCGCGAATAACACCACCAAAAACACTTTGGCTTACATAACCCCAGTTCACTAAGCTCGAGGCTAGGTAGATAATGATCGAATTAGCACCTATAATAACAAATGGATACGCAACTCGCTGCCCTGGTAATATATCAACCAAAGCATAAAACACGGCTAATAAAATGGCGCTCCACCCTACGGTCACCAATACAAAAGAGCTCGTCCATAACTCTTTATTTACCGGAAACTGTAAATCCCAGAGCCAACCCAAGCTTACGCTAACAATGCCTGAAATAAATAACACACCAGACATTTTCCATTCACCAATTTGTTGTGCTCGTGCAATAAGCTGCCCTGCAAACACCCCCATAAGTGCGTTAACAATCGCTGGCACATTAGACAACACGCCTTCAGGGTCTACAACGCGATTTTGATAACTAATCCCTGGTAGTAAATACTTATCGAACCATGCATTCCAACTTCCAGCAGCAGATAAGTCTCCGGCACTGCCTCCTGGTACAGGCACAAAGCTAAGCAGTAACCAGTAGCCAAGTAAAATAGATACCGCTGTTATGACTTGGGTTCGTAAGCTTGTATGCCAAACCAACATGGCACAGAAAAACCACGCAATGGCTATTCGAGCTAATACACTGGCGTAGCGTATCTCATCAAACGCCATCGGCATGCCTGTACCCCAGCCGTGATTATATAAAATACCTAAAAAACAAAGCAGTAATAAGCGCTTAATAGCTTTGCGATAATACACTTTACGCTCATCCCAACTTAAGTGTTCAATGCGTTTTGGTGCAAGCCCCATCGCAACGCCAGATAGGAAAATAAATAGCGGGAATATTAAGTCGTAAAAAGTAAAACCGTGCCATTCACTGTGCACTGTATGTGCTTCAAATAGCTTCCAGCCTGTCCAGCCTGTTAGCACAAAAAGTGCTGCAAATATTGACTGACCACCTAAGATCCAAAACATATCCATGCCGCGTAATGCATCTAGAGAAGCTAAACGTTTTTTTGTAGGTTGTGTTGTTGTCATTTTATTACCTTTAATGCAAAAAGCCCCGCGATACAACGGCGGGGTTTTTACAGGGAAGTTCTAAACTGCGTTACCTGCAATATAAGTTGCTTTTACATACTGATGCTCATCAAGTACAACAAAATCAGCATCGAAGCCATTTACTAGACGGCCCTTTTTGTTCAAACCAAGATATTGTGCAGGATACAAAGACGCCATTCTCAAGCTTTCAGCTAAACTCACATCCAATGTATTAACGGTATTGCGTACAGCACTTGCCATATCAAGCACACTGCCCGCAAGTTCGCCTGTTGTCGAATTTAAACGGTCACCGGTACGAATAACTTTTCGACCGTCAAAGAAATCAAACTCCATATCGTCAGTGCCCACAGGAGGCATTGCATCAGTTACTAACATAACTTTACCGCGTTGCTTAGTACGAATCGCTAATTTGGCTGACGATGGGTGAACATGATGACCATCAACAATTAAGCCACACCAGCTGTTATCATCCCAAAGGGCAGAGCCAACTACACCAGGCTCTCGCGAGGTAAATGCCGACATTGCATTAAATAAATGTGTAAAACCATCAGCGCCTGCGGCCAATGCTTTATTAGTCGTTGCAAAATCAGCGTTAGTGTGGCCAATACTTACTTTCACGCCACATTCAACTAATCGCGTTATATCTTCTGATCTGACATTTTCAGGTGCCAGCGTCACCATTTTTATGCCCAAGTCTTGACGTGCATAGATCGCAAACTCTTGTTCTGAAATAGGCCTTATAAACTGTTCACTATGAGTACCTTTTTTAGGTAAAGATAAATGTGGGCCTTCAAAATGAATACCTAACACACCTGGCACTGCTTGGGCAATTGCCTCTGCCGTTGCATCAGCAGCTTGTGCCATCACCTCTACTTTATCAGTAATGAGAGTTGGCATTATCGCAGTTGAACCAAATCGACCATGCGCTTTCGCAATATTGTGCAAACATTGTGGGGTTTGCTCTGCATTAAAAAATGCACCACCACCACCATTCACTTGCACATCAATAAAACCAGGCACCACGAGCCCATCTAGCTTAACCGCATCGGTACTTGTTTCAGTTAAGGTGAATACCCCATTATCTACACTAAAATAACGATCGTTTAAAAATTCTTCGCCGGTAAATAGTGACTGAGCATGAAAAATCGTCATTAAATTGCTACCTCTTGGCTTTGTTCTAACACAGACTGTTGTGCGAAATATACCGCTCCCATTTCAGGTGGTTGAATTGGGTTTTCTACAAGCTTAGCGATATCAGGGTCTAGCCATTTATTTAACGGCTCTGCTAAACCACCTATCATAGACAAACGTGGTGGTTTGTTCTCTAATAAACGGTGTGCAAGTTTACTCACATACTCTGCACCGTCTTTAACAATAGCAAGTGCCACCGCATCTTGCTCATTTGCAGCATTAAACACATAGCGAGCAAGTTTTGCATAACTACTAGATGGTTGACCTGACATTTGCTCAACAATCGCCATTGCGTTATCAGCCGAGAAATGTTCAGTAATGACTTTGGTTAAACAGGTCTTTGAGCCTAACCCATCTAAATCCAACAGCGTTGCTTTTATCGCTTCAAGTCCCATCCAAGCACCGCTGCCTTTGTCACCTAATGCAAAACCATGGCCACCAAAATTGCTGGTTTGCCCATTCACACAAGAAAAGCCACATGAGCCCGTGCCTGTGATGATGACTGCACCGTCACTGCCTTCATGAGCGCCTATACAAGCCGTATGTAGGTCAGTCGTTAAAAACATTTGTTTGAACGGGTGCTCCCACTCCATAATTTTATCGTAAAGGCTCGGCAAGTTAACACCTGCAAGGCCTAAACCTGCATAGAGTTGGTGTACCGTCTCTAACGGTAACCCAGCATCACGCAACGCTAATTGAGTTGAGACCATTATAGATTCAAGTGTGCGCTCCAAACCATGTAGTGGATTTGCCGGACCGCCTAAGCCTGTCCCTAATACGCCATGTTTTACAGAGTAAATGGTTGCTCGGCACTTTGTTCCGCCACCATCGATACCAATAAACAATTGGTCCTCACTCACACTCTTCGCCATCATTTAACGACCCCTAACCTTCGTTTAGTTTTTGTATAAATCGCACTATTTTTTCTTATCAGAATGCGAAATCATCTCAACCCATGTTGATTTAATGTTACACAATAAATGACAGCGTTGTCATTACATTTTTCATAAAAATTCGTATAACTTTCATAATTATTTCTAATTTGTTGAATTAAAAAGCTTTATTAACAGAAAAGAAATTTGAAACAGACCTAGCAATTACTTGGTATGTCTTGTTCTTATTGTTTATTTGAATTAAAAGAGCCATTCCAAGCGCATATTACTGTAACTATGAACGAGTCTAGTTCATATTAGCTTAGCCGAAATAATACTTTAGTTAAACAATTTATTTAAATAGGAATATTTATTGCTATTCTCTGCGGTTATTAAGTAACAATCCGTCGTCGATACAGTAAAAATTCTCAGCCGCATTTTTTAGTACATCAGCAGTCAAGTGTTCTGCCCCATACACATCACAAGAAATTTGATAGTTGTGTGCTAGATGCCCTAATAACAATGCAAAGTCACCATCGCCAGACAGCAACACCATTTTGTCTACTTTACGTGCATTTTCAAGCATATCAATAGTAATACCCACATCCCAATCCCCTTTTGCACTGCCATCCCGGCGCTGAATAAATGGCTTAAGTTTTACCTCAAAGCCTATTGCTCGCAAAATATTTTGAAATTGTGATTGCTTTTCATCGCCACGATAAATTGCATAGGCAATAGCACTATCAATTGTATACAGCTCCTGCATCTTTGCCCAAAAGGCGTTGTAATCGAAGTTTTTTCCATAACTTTCTTTACAGGTGTAATAAATATTCTGTACGTCGACAAAAATAGCAATTCTCGGCTTTTCAATTGTTTGCATAATACACCTTGTATAATTTATATCTTGCTACTGGAGCACGACTTACTTGTAATTCACTCAAAAGTAACCTAAATTGGTTACATGAACAACAGTAACCAAATTTGGTTACATCTGGACAAGTAACTAGTTTTAGTTACAGTAAGAGGATGCGCTATGATAGCAGTGATCACTGGGGATTTAATTAAATCACAAAGAATCCCACAACAAGAATACGATGCAATGCTATACCAACTCGATCAAAGCTTACGTTTTATTACTCAACGCTTTGAAAGTAGTTTTAGTATTTATCGTGGTGATGCTTTGCAATTACAGCTACAAACACCTGAATCTGTCTGTCATGTAGCAATACTCTTATATTTACAAATGAAAGCAGCTAACTATGAATTACGTCAAAGTATGGCCATTGGCACAGTCGATAATCCTCGCGCCGATATTAAAACAGCCACAGGAAGTGCGTATACGTTATCCGGTCAAGGCTTAGATAATATGACTCATCAGCTATTAACAATAAAAGTGGAAAATAATCATCTCGATGAAGGATTTTTACTCAATATTGCCTTCATAGAGGTATTGCTAGAAAAAATGAGCCAAAAACAAGCGAATGCTTTATTTAATTACCTTACAGCAAGCAATAATAGTCACGCAGAACTAGCAAAAGAGCTCAATACAAGCAGAGAAAATGTGACCAAATTACTAAACCTTGCTCAGTACCAATTAGTCGAACGTTTTATCAAGTACAGCCATACAATACTCAAAGGATTGATAGCATGAGCTTTACCTTATTACTTATCGCCCTATTTTTAGCGCACTTAGTTGCTGACTTTTATCTACAGCCAATGAGCTGGGTTAATGAGCGAAACAGCCGACACTTTCGCGCGACAAAACTGTATTTGCATGTTTTAACGCACGGCATTGTTTCGTTTATCATTTTAGCTCTTTGGGAGTTTAATTATGGCTGGAGTGAGCTTGCACGTGTTGTCTACGCAACACTGCTAATTATGCTTAGTCACTTCCTCATTGATTTAGCAAAATCCTATTCCAATAAAGGGGTCATTCCTTTTCTGCTTGATCAACTTGCACATAGTATTGTGCTGGTGATGCTAGCTGTGTGGTTAACCGATTATGATGAATTTTATGCGCTTATTTGGCAAAAACTGATTGCTATAGATACGCTTTTTGTTATCTGTGCTTACATACTCGTATTAAATCCAAGCTCAGTATTTATTCGCATGATGCTTGAAAAAATAACACAAGGCTTTGCTACATCTGGCAGCATCCCTGCGGCAGGCCACAGTATAGGCCTTTTAGAGCGAGGACTGATGTTAAGCTTTATACTTATGGGGGAATACGCAGGAGTAGGATTCCTACTCGCTGCAAAGTCAATTTTTCGCTTTGGTGATTTAAAAGCGAGCGAAGAAAAACAGCTCACTGAGTATGTCATGCTTGGCACTTTATTGAGCGTTTCTGTGACATTACTCATTGGTATGAGTACTGTTTATTTAGTTAAACTCTTTTGAGTTAACTTAACACCGTGTCTATTTGAACATTCGTCGCCATACCTTCACAAAGATCTGCGGTTATGGTGGCGAATGCACCATTGATCAACGCAAGGTTTGGTGCAACATGGCCAATATCAGCATCGGTCAAAACTGGGAATAAGTTACCTTGAAATGCTAACTCAATTGCCTGATATTCATCAAAGTAACAGTCGTTATTAATTGCTGGGCTACGGCCAAATATAACGGCATTGACATCAGTAAACACATCATTAAGTTTTAAAGATAATAAACACCGTGCTAACGCCATCGGACTCAGTTCTGCATTTTCTAAATAAAGAATTAATCCCTCCGGTGCATACTGCTTTTTAAACTCATGCAATGCATAGTAATTTGAAGGCAGTAATAAGCCTAGTGTGTCAATACAGCCGCCAATCAAACGACCTGATACTTCTATTTGTCGCTTATCTTTATAGTTAATACAACGCCATTGGCTTTCAGCTGTGTAGTTGAATTTCGCATCAGGTTTAGTTGCGTAATCAATCTGATCTTGCTGATAAAAAGGCGCAGCAAGTTGCTTAAATGATGCTGTTTCTTCAAGACCCATGGCGGTAAATAAAGCCGCTAGGTGTGGATCTTTATCATCGGGATGAATCTGCATTAAATTGGCACCATGCAGTGTAGCCCAGCCACATCGCGTAGTGAGTGCGCAAGCAAACGTACTGATATCGGAAAAACCGACTAACCACTTAGGTTTTGCGTTACTGATAGCGCTAAAATCTAACAAAGGTAAAATCTCCATGGTGAGATCCCCTCCCCAAGGCGGCATAATCGCAGCAATCGAGTCATCGGTTAAAAACTGCATCAATTCGGCCGCACGCTCCTTTGCACTATTGTGTTGTTGACGTAAGCAGTCTCCTTCAACAACATTAAAACCCTTCACACTTAACCCTTCGAGTACAACATCTAATCTTTTATGATATGCCTTATCGACACCAGAAGAAAAAGCACAAATGGCGATGCTATCGCCTAAAGATAGCGCTTTAGGATATTGAATTTTCACCACTATTACCTCTTCTTGTAAAGAACCTAGCAGCCAACGTACCGAATAATATACCAGAAGTAAACAGGCATAAAAAAACCGCAGTATAAAACTGCGGTTTTCATCAATGCTTGGTTAAGCTACTAAATATACTCAACTTCAATGATTTCGTACTCTACTTCACCATTTGGCGTTTTAATGGTAACGGCATCATCGACCTCTTTACCAATTAAACCACGCGCGATTGGCGAATTAACAGAGATCAAGTTGTTTTTGATATCTGCTTCATCATCACCCACAATTTGGTATTTAACCTCAGCGTCAGTGTCAACATTAACGATAGTCACTGTCGTACCAAAAATAACTTTACCAGTTTTTGGCATCTTAGTTACATCGATGATTTGTACATTTGAAAGCTTTGCTTCAATTTCTTGAATACGGCCTTCGCAAAAACCTTGTTGCTCACGAGCAGCATGGTATTCTGCGTTTTCCTTCAAATCACCGTGCTCACGTGCTTCAGCGATATCAGCAACGATTTTAGGACGGGTAACTGTTTTTAATTCGTTAAGTTCTTCGCGCAGTAATGCTGCACCACGAACCGTCATCGGAATTGATTGCATATTATTCTCACTTAATCCCAAGGGCGATTGCCTCGCCCTTGGCACATTTCCTTAGTTCATTCGCTGATGTAGTTCCTGAACTGACGTCACCTTGCTACGGTCGTCTGCTTGGTTTGCAGTACAGTTAGCAAATGCCGCGTTCAGTGTCGTTGTGTAGTTAGTTTTGTGCTGTAACGCACCACGACGTAACACCTTCGAATCTTCAATCGCTTGGCGACCTTCAGTAGTGTTTACAATGTAGCTGTATTCACCATTTTTAATTCTATCAAGAATATGAGGACGGCCTTCGTATACTTTGTTCACGCGACGAACTGCAATACCCGCTTCTTCTAGCGCTTTTGCAGTGCCACCCGTTGCATCTAGCTCAAAACCTAAAGCTGTCATGGTTTTAGCTAATTCAACGATACGTGGTTTGTCACTGTTGCGTACCGATAGTAACGCGCGACCACCGCGTGGTAAAGTGTTGCTCGCACCTAATTGTGCTTTAGCGAATGCTTCGGCGAAAGTTTCACCAACACCCATTACCTCACCCGTTGAGCGCATTTCTGGGCCACGGATTGGGTCAACACCTTGGAACTTAGCAAATGGCAGAACCACTTCTTTTACGCTGTAGTAAGGAGGAATTACTTCTTTTGTAATACCTTGGCTTGCCAGCGACTGGCCCGCCATACAACGTGCCGCTACTTTAGCAAGTGCGATACCTGTCGCTTTTGAAACGAACGGTACTGTACGCGCAGCACGCGGGTTTACTTCGATTAAGTAAACTTTACCGTCTTTCACAGCAAACTGCGTATTCATCAGACCGACTACGCCAAGCTCTAGTGCCATATCAGTCACTTGCTTACGCATTATGTCTTGTACTTCAGCAGTTAGTGAGTGAGCTGGTAATGAACACGCTGAGTCTCCTGAGTGAACACCGGCTTGTTCGATATGCTCCATGATACCACCGATAATTACTTGCTCACCGTCACAGATAGCGTCAACGTCAACTTCGATTGCGTTATCTAAGAAGTGATCAAGTAGTACTGGCGCTTCATTTGACGCGGATACTGCTTCTGTCATGTAACGACGTAAATCGTCTTCATCGTAAACCACTTCCATCGCACGACCGCCTAGTACGTACGAAGGACGTACAACCAGTGGGAAGCCAATTTCAGCAGACTTAACAATCGCTTCTTCTAAAGAAGTAACCGTTGCATTCTCTGGTTGAAGAAGGTTTAAACGCTCAACAAGCTGTTGGAAACGCTCACGGTCTTCTGCACGGTCGATTGCATCTGGTGAAGTACCAATAACTGGCACGCCATTCGCTTCAAGCTCACGAGCAAGTTTCAGTGGTGTTTGACCACCGTACTGGACGATAACACCTTTTGGCTTTTTCAACACGTACGATTTCTAATACATCTTCTAGCGTGATTGGCTCGAAGAATAAACGATCTGATGTGTCGTAGTCAGTTGAAACTGTTTCAGGGTTACAGTTAACCATAATTGTTTCATAGCCGTCTTCACGTAAAGCTAATGCTGCGTGAACACAACAGTAATCGAATTCGATACCTTGACCGATACGGTTAGGGCCACCACCGATTACCATGATTTTATCTTTGTCAGATGGATTCGCTTCACACTCTTCATCGTAAGATGAGTACATGTAAGCTGTATCTGAACTAAACTCTGCAGCACACGTATCAACGCGCTTGTATACTGGCACGATATCTAACTGATGACGCTTCTTACGAATTTCTGCTTCAGAAACACCGGCAATTTCTGCGATACGCGCATCAGCAAATCCTTTACGCTTAAGCTTACGTAAGAACTCAGCATTTAAACCAGCCATACCTACTTCGCTGATTGTTGCTTCGTCTTTTAAGATGTCTTCGATTTGCACTAGATACCAAGGATCAATCTTCGTTAGTTCGAAAACGTCTTCAACGCTCATACCGTGACGCATTGCATCAGCAACGTACCAAATACGCTCAGCACCTGGCTCACGTAATTCACGGATGATTTTTTCTTTTGCTTTGGGATCATCAAGAGCAACAATTGGGTTAAAGCCCGTTGCGCCAACTTCAAGACCTCGTAATGCTTTATGCAATGACTCTTGTTGGTTACGACCAATTGCCATCACTTCACCCACAGACTTCATCTGTGTTGTTAGGCGGTCGTTTGAACCTGCGAATTTTTCGAAGTTAAAACGTGGGATCTTAGTAACAACGTAGTCGATTGATGGCTCGAAAGACGCTGGTGTTTTGCCACCAGTGATATCGTTTTGTAACTCGTCAAGGGTGTAACCTACTGCTAGTTTCGCTGCGATTTTCGCAATTGGGAAACCGGTTGCTTTTGATGCAAGTGCAGATGAACGCGATACACGTGGGTTCATCTCGATGATAACCATTCGGCCATCAACTGGATTCACACCAAACTGTACGTTTGAGCCACCTGTTTCAACACCGATTTCACGAAGTACCGCCATCGATGCATTACGCATGATTTGGTATTCTTTATCAGTCAGAGTTTGCGCTGGTGCAACCGTAATTGAGTCACCCGTGTGAACACCCATAGGGTCAAAGTTTTCGATAGAACATACGATGATACAATTGTCGTTTTTGTCACGAACAACTTCCATTTCGTACTCTTTCCAACCGATTAATGATTCATCGATTAAAAGTTCATTTGTTGGTGATAAATCTAAACCACGCTCACAAATTTCATCAAATTCTTCTTGGTTGTATGCAACACCACCACCGGTACCACCCATAGTGAATGATGGACGAATGATACATGGGAAACCGATGCGGCTCAGCACGTCATGCGCTTCTTCCATTGAGTGAGCGATTTCTGCACGCGGACACTCAAGGCCAATGTTTTTCATTGCTACGTCAAAACGCTCACGGTTTTCAGCTTTATCGATTGCATCAGCAGTTGCACCGATTAACTCAACACCGTGTTTTGCCAGTACGCCGTGCTTATCTAAATCAAGCGCACAGTTCAATGCTGTTTGACCACCCATAGTAGGCAGTACTGCATCAGGCTTTTCTTTTTCAATGATTTTCTCTACCACTTCCCAGTGAATTGGCTCGATGTACGTCGCATCCGCCATTTCAGGGTCAGTCATGATAGTTGCAGGATTCGAGTTGACAAGAATTACTCGAAAGCCTTCTTCTCGTAGTGCTTTACACGCTTGTGCACCAGAGTAGTCAAATTCACAAGCTTGACCGATTACGATCGGGCCTGCGCCTAAGATAAGAATGCTTTTTATGTCGGTACGTTTTGGCATTGTTACTCCGGTTAAATTAGTTAGAACGTGCTTGCATCAAATCGATGAAGTGGTCAAATAATGGTGCCGCATCATGTGGGCCTGGGCTTGCTTCAGGGTGACCTTGGAAGCTAAATGCAGGCTTATCTGTGCGGTGAATACCTTGTAGCGTGCCATCGAATAATGAAACGTGAGTTGCACGTAAATTCGCTGGTAATGTTGCTTCGTCAGCTGCGAAACCGTGGTTTTGCGCTGTGATCATCACAACATTGCGGTCAAGGTCTTTAACTGGGTGGTTACCACCGTGGTGACCAAACTTCATTTTCACCGTTTGTGCACCTGAGGCAAGTGCAAGTAATTGGTGACCTAAACAGATACCAAAGATTGGCGTGTCTGTTTCTAGGAAAGTTTTGATTGCTTCAATCGCGTAAGTACACGGCTCAGGATCGCCTGGGCCATTTGATAAGAAGATACCGTCTGGGTTTAATGCCAGTACGTCTTCTGCAGATGTTTGTGCAGGAACGACGGTTAATTTACAACCACGGTCAACTAACATACGTAAGATGTTACGTTTAACACCGAAGTCATAAGCAACAACGTGGAACTTCTCGTCTGCTGCTTCTAGCGTTTTAAAGCCTGAACCTAACGTCCAGCTTGATTCGCGCCACTCAAAATTTTCCTTGGTTGAGACAACTTTTGCTAAATCCATGCCTTTTAAGCCTGGGAAGGCTTGCGCAGCTTCAAGCGCTTTATTCTCATCTAACTCGTCGCCTGCAATGATACAACCATTTTGAGCGCCTTTATCACGTAAGATACGTGTTAATTTACGAGTGTCGATGTCAGCAATACCTAAGATATTGCGTTCTTTTAAGTAATCACTTAACGATTGCTCGTTACGGAAATTACTTGCTAGCAGTGGCAAATCACGGATCACTAGGCCTTTAGCCCAGATTTGACCCGCTTCTTCGTCTTCGCTGTTAGTACCCGTATTACCGATATGTGGGTACGTCAAAGTTACGATTTGTTCCGCGTATGAAGGGTCAGTCAAAATTTCTTGATAACCAGTCATAGACGTATTGAATACTACTTCACCGACTGACATGCCGTCAGCGCCGATTGCAGTACCGCGAAACACTGTGCCGTCTTCTAGGACTAACAGAGCGGATTTAGTCAAGTTAACCTCCTAACAGTAAAAAACGGGAGTAAAGTCATTTGCTCTACTGCCCGTTTAAAGCGATTGGAAACACGCATTTATGAATTTTTGGCAAATTGGCGCTATTCTACAGTAAATTAGCTTTTAGATCTAACCTTAATTAATAAAATAGTGAAAATAAGCGTTATTAACGAAAAATTCACTGAAACTGCCAAAAAAGAAACTAAACTACTTCAAGTCAAGCACATCTTGCATGTCATAAAGTCCAGCTGGTTTATTTTTCAACCAGCCCGCAGCTCTTACTGCACCTAACGCGAAGGTCATTCTTGAACTTGCTTTATGAGTCAATTCTAGCCTTTCGCCAGAAGTTGCGAAATATGCGGTGTGTTCACCTACTATATCTCCACCCCTCATGACCGAATAACCGATTTCATTTTGCGATTTTGCGTGTTCGTCATCGCTTCTATCAAAACGCGCGACTTCATCGTGCTGCCAGCCTTTTGCCTCGGCAATCGCTTCACCAATTGCCAATGCAGTCCCTGATGGCGCATCGATTTTGTGGCGATGATGAGCCTCAAATATTTCGATATCCATGTCATCGCCAAACTTCACAGCCGCAGTCTGCACTAAGTTAAGCAGTAAATTCACACCTACGCTATAGTTGCGAGCAAAAACAATCGGAATGTGCTTCGCCGCTTCATTTAGGGCGTCAATGTCATCTTGATTAAGTCCCGTGGTACCTATGACCATGGCGATATTTTTTTCGACCGCTGTTTTTAGGTGGTTGCGCATTCCTGCTGGTAAAGTGAAATCAATCAATACATCAGCATCTTTTACGTCTGTTTCTTTACTAAATAATACATCCACTGATGCAGCGCTGTTTAATTGATTAACCGCTATATCTATAAGTGGCGAAGTATTACGCACGTACGCGCCGGTTAATGTTGCGTCATCTTTTTTTGAGACGGCTTCTAAAAGTGCAAGTCCCATGCGGCCATTTGCGCCAAATACACCTATGCGGTTCATATAATTACCTTATCTATTCTTCTTAGCTGGCTGGATTTTATCGAAAACTCATGTAATAGTCAGGTTAGCTTATAAAAAATACAGAGCTAATTTTAGATTTTATTAAATAACAACAATAATAACAGATAGTCTTTGCATTTAGCCATCTATACATTTAAACTTCTTCCTTTGCGCCGATTTGGTCTTTGGCTTGCGGGCGCTGTTGCACAGCATTGTCTTTTCATAATGCGGGCAACTAAATACAGCTAAAAGAAGTGTTTGGCTGTGTTATTGGTTATCTAACGAGGAATATGATGCAGCCATCATTTAATAAAACAAAAGCAAAACTGTCTTTGCTGCCGCTTTTGGTGTTTGTCGGCTTATTTTTAGGCGCTGGCTTATACTTACAATCTCAAGGTGTCGATTACGCCTTCTATCAATTGCCTGCTCCAGTGGCTATTTTACCTGCCATCATGCTGGCATTTATTTTAAATAAAAATACCATCAACCACAGTGTTGAAACATTTATTAAAGGTGCTGGCCATAGCAACATCATCACTATGTGTTTGATTTATCTGCTTGCCGGTGCGTTTTCTGCCGTTGCCGGTGCAACGGGTGGTGTCGATGCAGTTGTTAATGCAGGCTTATCACTTATTCCACCTGCTTTATTACTCCCCGGGTTATTTTTAATTGCTGCAGTTGTATCGACTGCGATGGGTACTTCAATGGGGACTATCGGTGCCATTGGCCCGATTGCTTATGCAGTTGCGCAAAAAACGGGGATTGATCCATCACTGATGGCTGGTACGATTGTATCGGGTGCCATGTTTGGTGATAACTTATCAATCATCTCTGACACAACCATTGCTGCAACCCGCACGCAAGGCTGTGAAATGAAAGATAAATTCCGTGAGAACTTAAAAATCGCCTTACCCGCTGCGGCATTAACTATCGGTTTATTATTCTTCTTAACGCCTGCTGCAGAAGCTGTAGAGACGCAAGACTTCGACATTTTATTAGTGTTACCTTATGCCTTTATCTTAGTGCTAGCAGTTATGGGCTTTAATGTCTTTGTGGTGCTGTTTAGCGGTATTATCTTCGCTGCACTCATGGGGCTTTACTGGCAGCTATGAAGGTGCAAGTTTTGTTAAAGATATCTATAAAGGCTTCACAGATATGCAGGAAATTTTCTTGCTATCGATGTTTATTGGTGGTCTTTCTGAGTTTATCCGCATTAATGGTGGCCTTGATTACATTGCTAACAAAATTCAAGCAATCACTAAAATCATTGCAAAGTGGCACCGTAAAGTTGCGGATCAATTAGGGATTGCTGCTCTCGTTATGACTAGTAACTTATGTATTGCCAATAATACAGTATCAATCATTGTAGCAGGCCCGATTGCTAAAAAATTAGCGGATGATGGCGACATTACAGGAAAGCGCTCAGCTAGCTTACTTGATATTTTTGCTTGCGTAACACAAGGTTCGCTACCGTATGGCGCACAAGCGCTTTTACTCGGCGCTACTTTCAAAATTAGCCCATGGCAAGTATCTACCTCATCTTACTACTGCTTTATTCTTGCTTTCACTGCGATAGCAGTCATTTGCTTACGCCGAAATAAAGCATAAGTTAAATAATTTTTCTCTCGATACGCCCAAATATGGGCGTATCTGCTATAATCCTCTTGTATATACCCAAACCACCTCAAAGTGCGAGTTTCAGTTGGAATTAAAAGCAATTTAGGCAAGGCATTGATTGCAAGTAATAGTGGTTCTATTGTTAAAATCAATAACGCAGTATAAATCGCTTTTAAACCAACCCTTTGGGCGCTTCACAGGCACTCACTCTCATCGTTGTTACTTCTTAAAAGGGACTGCCATTCTTGCAAAGTAACGCCTTGATATTAAGCGCCTGTGAAACGCTGAATTCTGCATCTTGAGGTGGCTTGGGTATATAACCCCTTTACACCATCAAAATTGAGATATGAACTTGAAAAAGATCCTTTCTTTTGCTGCGCTTTGTGCAGTAAGTACTTCGAGCTATGCCGCTAACTGGAGCTCTACACAATTACACATTAATAACGGCGATCAAAAAAACCCGTTCACACTAGCCGAATCAAATACCACTGTGGTATCGCTACAGCATGCATCAGGCTATGACTACGGCGATAACTTCTTTTTTATCGACTACAGTGATGATGGCTTACAAGACGGCTATCAAGATAAAGATTTTTATGGTGAGTGGTATTCAACCTTCAGTTTATCAAAAATATCAGGTAGTGACTTTTCCTATGGCGCAATCAGTGATGTGGGTTTAACGGCAGGTTTTAACGCTGCAGGTGACTCAAAAGTTCTAAAGTATTTACCTGGTGTAAAACTTAGCTGGCAAGCACCTGGGTTTAGTTTTTTATCTACTTTGTTTACCGCTTACATTGATGACAGTGAAGGCGCAGCACGTGGTGGTGCACCGACTGAAACAAACAGCTGGATGATTGATGTTGCATGGGGCTACCCATTTACTATCGGCTCACAAAAGTTCAACGTAACGGGCCATGTTGAATACATTGCTGAGCGTGAAAATGAATTTGGCGAAGACGTTAAAGCGTGGATATTAGCACAGCCAATCATCACGTGGGATTTAGGTCATGCAATGAGCATGAAAGAAAACACCCTACTGTTGGGCCTTGAGTGGCAATACTGGCACAACAAGTTAGGTACAAATACAACTGAATCAGTCCCACAGCTGCACGTTGAGTGGACGTTTTAATTAGCTAGCAATTACAGAATAACAAAAGCCTGCTGTAATCATTAACAGCAGGCTTTTTTAATTATTTCGATTACAGTTTACACTGAGGAGTTTTGCCTTTTGCTCTAGCCGTTTGTTGGGCTTTTAACGCATCTGGCATATGCTTTTGCAACTCTTTAATACGGTTACCAGGAGACGGGTGAGTCGACATAAACTCTGGTGTACCACTGCCCCCTGCTGCACTCATGTTTTGCCATAAAGATACCGACTGCTCAGGGTTAAAGCCCGCTTCTGCCATTAAATCTAAGCCAACAATATCCGCCTCTGATTCATGTGAGCGACTAAATGGTAGTACCACACCGTATTGCGCTCCTAATCCCAAGGCTTGCATGATTTCACCTCGATACTGCACATTACCCATATCAAGTGCTGCGCCACCGACTTGCAGGCCCGTTTGTAAAAGAGAGTTTTGCGATACACGTTCATTTGAGTGCTCAGCGATAACGTGCGCGACTTCGTGGCCAAGTACCGTCGCTAATTGATCTTGATTAGTTGCGACTTTTAATAAACCGGTATGCACACCTATGTAACCCCCTGGTAATGCAAATGCATTTGCAGAGTCCTCTTCAAATACAACCACCTCCCATGACTGGTTAGCATATTCTTGAGGTAGTACCGCAATGACATCATTGGCAATACATTTCACGTAATTATTTACACGAGGATCGGAGTTAATCGGCTGTGTTTTTTTCATTTCTGCAAAGCTTGCTTGACCCATTTGACTCATTTGCTGGTCTGAATAAAGTGCAATTTGCGTACGTCCCGTTGGAGATGTTTTACAGCCAGCTAAAATAGTCGTAGCGAGCACTGCCATAACTAACTTTTTCATACTAATCCTTCAAATACTTAGTGTAATTTTGATTAATATAGCAAAGCATTGCTTAATTTTATATGAAAATGAACAATCACCCACTCAGTTGTTATTATTTAGTTAATTCTTTTACTTAGCAGGCAAACTAAGTTCACCCCTGCGTTCGACGCTGCTACAATAGTGACCTATTAAATGATTAATGAGTATGCAATGCCTTCCCCTGACTCGATAAATAAACGCATTTTATTACCTTTACTCGCAAGTATTGTTGCTATTACACCACTGGCGATTGATTTGTATTTACCTGCAATGCTTGTTATTGCTAACGATTTACAGACCACGATGCCAAATGTGCAGATATCTCTAAGTATCTATTTGGCAGGCTATGCTTTAGGTATGTTATTTTTTGGGCCTATTGCAGATGAGCTGGGCAGGCGGCTACTTGCAAAAGTGGGGTTAGTGCTATTTGGAATAACATCATTGGCCTTAGCTTTTTGTGATGATATTGAGTTGTTTTGGACGCTCAGAGCCATACAAGCATTTACAGGTGCAGCTGCAACAGTGGTTGTTCCTGGTATTATTCGCCATATCTACCGTGAGCATACAGCCAAAGGTATGTCATATGTTTCAATGATCATGATGGTTGCACCACTTATCGCACCAACCTTGGGTTCTTTGATCATGGGAATTTCAACGTGGCAAGTGATTTTTATTGCTTTAGCGTCATACAGCTTTGCGATTTTAGCCTTAGTACAAATATACTTAATAGATATCCCCATTTTTAAAAGTCAACAACGTGGTTTTGCACTATTTTTTAATAGTTATAAAACCGTGTTTTCACGTAAAAGTGCATTAGCAGATATTGCCAGCTCGATGTTTGCTTCGTTTGCGTTCTTCTGCTTTTTAACATCAGTACCTTATGTCTACCTCGATTTTTTTAACGTTGATGAGCAGCTATTCGGTGTGCTGTTTGCGTTTAATGTCTTAGCATTAATGTTTGGTAACTTTATGAATACCCGTTTGGTACCACGCTTAGGTTCTCGTAAGCTATTATTTATCGGCCTTGGTATTGGTTTTGTTTCTGGTGGGGCATTGCTGTTATTCAGTGTGATGCATTTATCACTTTACTTTATCGTTGCGGCAATAGCGCCACTAATGATGAGTTTAGGTATTGTAGCAAGTAATGCAGACTCATTAATATTGATGCAATTTGAAGAAAAGTCAGGTACGGCAACGGCGGTGATTGGTACACTTCGATTTGGCAGTGGTGCTTTAGTCGGCCCTATCCTTGCGTTTGTTCATCCACAAAGTGCCATTCCATTTTCTGCGATGATGTTCAGTGCACTGATACTTATCTTACTCGTACAGCTGTGGCACAGAAAACGATACCAATCGACTTAAATATTTAATCATTCTAGGAGCTAAATGGTTGGTAACTTATCAAAAAAAATGCCTGTGATTAACAGGCATTTTTTATATATTTTAAAGCTTATTCAGCTTCTTTCGATACCATCACCATCGCAGGGCGAAGTAAACGACCGTTTAGTGTGTAACCTTTTTGCATCACAGCTAATACCGTATTAGGTGCAACATCGTTACTTGGCTGGATTGACATCGCTTGATGGAACTCTGGGTTAAATTGCTCGCCCTGTGGGTTGACAATTTCAACACCAAACTTAGCAACTGCGTCATTAAAGCTCTTAACTGTCATCTCAATGCCTTCAAGTACAGGCTTAAGCTCTTCATTTTCTTTATCAGAAAATTCAATTGCACGCTCTAAATTATCAATCACTGGAAGTAACTCATTAGCAAACTTCTCTAGTGCAAATTTATGTGCTTTTTCTACATCTTGAGCAGCGCGACGACGCATGTTCTCAACGTCTGCGGCAGCACGTACAACACTGTCTTTTTGATCATTAATAGTCTGTTTTGCAGCTTCAAGTTCACTATGCAGTAATGCAATTTCTGCTTCAGGGCTCATTTCTTCGCCTTCCATTTGCTCTGCTGCTTCTACAGCTGCATCAACGTCCGCTTGCATCTGTTCAAATTCTTCGTTTAATTCAACTTCTTGCTCTGGTGATTTTGTCTGCTCTGACATAGCTTAAATGCTCCAATTCTTTACAACTGCGGTAATTATGGGGATAGAATCAAAAGATTCAAGAGGCACGTGACCCGATTGACTTAAATTCTTGGATGATTGCTTCAATTTGTGCTGATTTTGGACAAATAACACAAAATCTACTTTGATATTGTTGGTTATTAAAGTACGGCACACTTAATACCATTAACTCATCACAGTCAGTGAAAGGTAATTGCTCGGTATTTAATACCGATAAGCCATTTCTGAACGCCAGCTTATCTTCAACATAGTCCAAAAACGAGACCCCGATGTTTAAGCTCGTTTGGCAATCAACTTGACGATATAAATAATTTTCCCCGACCACTATGCTGTTATCAGAACCGAGCTTCTGACTCAACTCTCGTGTCCATTGCGTTAAAGAGTCATGGCAGTTATGGGGAGCGGTATTCGCCATCGCTTGCATACGATACAAACCTTCCATAAGCGTTTGTTGACTAAACACCGTATTCAACCAAGTAGCAAATTGGTAGCGAACCGTATCGCTGGCATCTTGTGGCTTAGAAATGCATATATTGTTACTTTGTCCTGCACGGTCTATTAATAGAATAAGCCAATTAGAGCCGTCAAAATCTAACACTTCAACTCGAAATACTAACTGCGAACTGACCTGAGGTAACCCAACACAACAGCACACCTTGTAACGCTGACTTAAACCATGTGCAAGCTCAACTAACTGAGATTGTTCAGGCTGCCAATATGCTGCCACTTCTGACAATGCAAAAAACTCCGACAACCAGTAATCGAAGCCCGCATTCGTTGGCACCCGACCTGCCGATGTGTGAGGAGAATAAAGTAACCCTTCTTTTTCGAGTCTCGACATTGCATTTCGTATCGTTGCAGAACACACTGCCATGCCTTTTTGTTTTGCAATGCGCGTAGATGCTACCGGTTGGCCTTCACCATTACAGTAGAGGCTCATCACAGCTGAAAAAATTTGTTGGTCGCGAGGGTTTAATTTCATAAATTCATACATCTTATCTCTTGCCAGTTAATATCTGGGCATAGCATGTTTATTTCAAGGTATTTTCAAAGCTTTAATTTTTAATGTACTCTATCCGTATGACATCGCTAAGTGCACACAATATGGATTCTCCGTTCAAAACTATCGGCTTAATCGGCAAGCCAAACCACTCAGGTGCAGCCAACACACTACAACGCCTTCATACTTTTTTGCTCGCATTAGGTTTTGAAGTGCTTGTTGAACAACGTACAGGAAGACAACTTGAAGATGTGCCCAGTGAGCAATTAGTCAAGCTAGTCGATTTAGGCGAACGGGCAGATTTAGCCATTGTAGTAGGTGGTGATGGAAATATGCTGGGTGCGGCAAGAGTTTTAGCACGCTTTGATGTTGCTGTTATTGGCGTTAACCGTGGCAATTTAGGCTTTCTAACAGACCTCAACCCAGAAGGCTTTGAAGCCAGCTTAGAACAAGTTCTTAGTGGGCAATATATTGAAGAAAAACGCTTTCTGTTAGAAGTAGAAGTGTATCGCCACGCTGAGTTAAAAAGCGCAAATTCAGCCGTAAACGAAGCGGTGCTTCATGCTGATAAAGTCGCTCATATGATAGAGTTTGAGGCCTTTATTAATAACGATTTCGTTTTTTCACAGCGTTCAGATGGTTTAATCGTGTCAACCCCTACTGGATCGACGGCATACTCTCTTTCTGGAGGCGGGCCAATTTTAACCCCTGAGCTGAACGCAATATCACTTGTGCCTATGTTTCCTCATACTCTTTCAAGTCGCCCTTTGGTTGTTGATGCCGATAACGAAGTTCGTTTGAAACTGAGCCTTGAAAACACAGACAGTTTACAAGTTAGTTGTGACAGTCATGTGGTGCTGGCAGTATTACCTGGTGATGAAGTGGTGATAAAAAAAGCAGATAAACGTTTACGGCTAATCCACCCTAAAGACTATTCTTACTACAATGTTCTGAGAAAAAAACTAAATTGGGGAAGTCGGTTATTTTAAAACACATTTTTTGCTTTAAATAATTGCCAAGTCAAAGTGATTAGCGCAAAATATTCAGACTTAAAGCTGTAATTATTTAAGGAATCTAATCCGAAATGGGCTATATCGTTTTTCTTGCTCTACTGTTGCTGATCACCTTGCTAGGTTGTTACTGGATCATCGAAAGTAATCGTCAAAAAGCAATCGAAGCAGAAAAAAAGCGCTTCAATCAACGCGTAAAAGAAATCAACAATGACTTCAAAATCAAGTTAATTGAATTTAGTGAAGCCAAGCTCATTCGCCCTAAAAATATAGGCAGCTTACATCAAATAACAAGTAACTATTTCGTCGTGCAAGCACATAACGAAGAGAATTTGAACCAGCTCGAATATATCAGTGATCTATTTATCAATACGGTCATTGCAGAAGCAAGTCGTTTACAGAGTGAAGCTGAACACGACCAACTTGCAGACCGTTTACAGTATTTTATGGCGCAACTGCCCCGTAATGGTATCGAGTTTAATAAAACCTTTTATCAAGAAACATTCCCTTCATTGGTTGAGACTATCAAGTTCTACCCTTCTATAGAATCAATTGATGATCACCAGCAAAGTATTGCCCCCCAAGAGATTGAAGATTTAAACCGACAAGAACAGCTCACAGAATTAACCTAAAATACAAATTTAGTTTGCAAAACCCAAAAACACTGTATAAATTAACAGTTAATTAGCTGGATGGATAAACAGTATGTTAATTGGGTTAGAAATTAAAAACTTTGCCATTGTGAGTAGTTTAAGTACGGAATGGCATCATGGTATGACAGCCATTACCGGTGAAACAGGTGCCGGTAAATCAATTGCAATAGATGCACTCTCATTGTGTTTAGGTGAACGAGCCGATGCAACAGCCGTTCGCCCTGGCACTGACCGTGCAGAAATTTGTGCGCAGTTTGATATTTCAACGCTTCCTTTAGCGCAGCAATTCCTAGAGCATCATTTGTTATCGAATGCTGATGGCGAATGTCTATTACGTCGTGTGATTTGCAAAAATGGTCGTAGTAAAAGCTACATCAATGGCAGCACAGTGACTGCTGCACAACTCAAAGAGCTTGGCCAGTACTTAATATCGATTCATGGTCAACATGCCCACCAGCATCTATTAAAATCTGATCATCAACTGCATTTACTCGATGCGTATGCTGGTCACACGACATTGCTTGCTGATGTTAAAGAGCGCTACAAAGCCTATCAAGCATTATTAAAAGAGTTTAACCAGCTTGAGCAACAACAACAGCAACAAGCTGCGCAAAAGCAGTTACTTGAGTATCAAGTTGCCGAATTAGATGAGTTTGCTTTACTACCTGGTGAGTTTGAAGAAATAGAAGCCGAGCATCACAAATTAAGCCACAGTCAAACTATTTTAGAATCATGCCAGCGTGAATTACAGCATTTATATGAAGCTGATGAACAAAGTGCATGCTCACTGCTACAGCACAGTGCACAGCAATTTATTGAACTTGCAGGGTATGATGAGAGCCTCACGGGTATCGCCACGCTTTTAAATGAAGCCGCAGTGCAAGTCGAAGAAGCTAGCCGAGAGATCCGTGGTTATGTTGACATGACAGATCTAGACCCAGCCCGTTTAGACGATGTAGAAACTCGTTTAACAGGCATCATGGACTTGGCACGTAAGCATCACATTAAGCCTGAAGAACTTGTTGAGTTCCATCAATCAATCGCAGAAGAATTAGCATCAATTAGTTATAACAGCGACCGCCTTGGCGCACTTGAAAGCGAAATTAGCGACGCGCTTGAACAATACAAGCAAGCGGCTCAATTATTAAGTGAAAGTCGCCATCGTTATGCTGATACACTTAATCAGCTAATTAGCGATAGCATGGCTAATTTATCAATGGAAAATGGCAAGTTTGCGATTGATATACAACAAACACCCGACAAAACACCTAGCGCAATGGGTTTTGACACAGTCTCGTTTTTGGTATCGACTAACCCAGGTCAACCTTTACAAGCTCTATCAAAAGTTGCATCCGGTGGTGAATTATCGCGTATTAGTTTAGCTATTCAAGTGATTATTGCAGAGCGCGTGACCACGCCAACTTTAATTTTTGATGAAGTGGATGTGGGTATTTCAGGCCCGACAGCATCCGCCGTAGGAAAGCTGCTGCGCCAACTTGGGAAATCAACCCAGGTTATATGCGTTACACATTTACCTCAAGTTGCCAGCTCTGGACATCAACAGTTTTTTGTTGCCAAAGAAATTGCTCATGGCGAAACCTTTACGCAAATGAATACACTATCAAAAGATGGCCGTATAGACGAAATTGCACGTCTACTGGGTGGCGATAATATTAGCAAAACAGCAAGAGCAAATGCGAAAGAGTTAATAAGCGCACATGCATAATTTGTTAAGAGAAGTAATGGGCGCTTAAGCGCTCATAAATTGGACATTAAAATAATGATATTTCGCAAATTAGCTATATTTGTGACAGGTTCAATAGCGATGACATCAACCCCAGTAAGTGCATCACAGTCTATGGATACAGCAAGCCCTTTTATATCTGTTTGGCTGTATTTAGTCGAAGTATTGGTGATTGCTTTGCCTATTGTTGCTTTACTTTTACTGGTATTTAGTCGCTGGAAACACTTAAAATTTAAATTACAGCTACAAGCTGTTCTAAATGTGTCTGCTTTTTTGATGATCGCATTGGGCGGTATTTTAGGCTACTTTAGCCAAGCATTATCGACCATGATTTGGCTGTTTATGGGTAGCCACCTTATTGTAGTTGGCACAGCCTATTTACTCCTAAAACGTCATAAAATGAAAGTAAGGAATGCCTTGATTGGATGTTGGTAATGACCAATAGCGTAATAAATAAAACAACTAGCCTAAAGTAAAAAAGCAAGCTAAGCGCTTGCTTTTTTACTAACTAAGACAGCTTAATTAAACCTCTAGGTAATCCATAATACCTTCAGCAGCATTACGGCCTTCAAATATAGCAGTCACGACTAAGTCTGAGCCTCGTACGATGTCACCACCAGCAAATATTTTCGGATTAGTTGTTTGATGCGTAAACTCGCCTTTTTCTGGTGCGTTAATGCCGCCCCAATGGTTTATTTCAACACCATAAGGTTCTAACCAGTCCATTTTATGAGGTTTAAAACCAAACGCCATGAGCACTTTGGTGGCTTCAATAACATGTTCAGAACCGGCAACTTCTTCAGCACGACGACGACCATTTTCATCCGGCTCACCAAGTTGTGTTTTCACCATCTTAACGCCAGCGACTTTACCATGTTCGTCAACAACAATACCTTTAGGTTGTACGTTAAAAGTAAACTCAACGCCCTCTTCACGGGCATTTTTAACTTCGCGTTTTGAACCTGGCATATTTTCTTCATCACGACGATACGCACAGGTTACTTTCGTTGCGCCTTGACGGATTGAGGTTCTTACACAGTCCATCGCAGTATCACCGCCACCAAGCACGACTACTTTTTCGTTAGCCATATCAATGTAGGCTTGCTTATCCTCAGCATAACCCATAACACGATTTGTGTTACCGATTAAGAAAGGCAATGCATCAAACACACCATCGGCGTCTTCGTTCTCAAAACCTGCTCGCATACTTTGATAAGTACCCACGCCTAAAAACACGGCATCATATTCAGCCAAAATTTCATCAAGGGTAATATCAACACCCACTTCAGTATTTAGCTTAAACTCGACACCCATTTCAGTGAAAATTTCACGACGTTTTTGCATCACTTCTTTTTCAAGTTTGAATGAAGGAATACCAAATGTAAGTAAACCACCAATTTCAGGATGACGATCAAACACCACGGGTTTTACGCCGTTACGTACTAAAATATCCGCACAGCCTAAGCCTGCTGGGCCTGCACCAATGATAGCCACTTTTTTGTCAGACCAAACGACATAAGACATGTCTGGCTTCCAGCCCATCTTAAAGGCCGTATCAGTGATGTACTTTTCGATATTACCGATAGTAACAGCACCAAACTCTTCATCAAGTGTGCATGAGCCCTCACATAAGCGGTCTTGTGGACAAACCCGGCCACACACCTCCGGTAAACTATTGGTTCGATGAGAAAGCTCAGCTGCTTCTAAAATACGACCGGTACGAATTAACTTTAACCACTGTGGGATATAGTTATGGACTGGACATTTCCATTCACAATATGGGTTACCACAATCTAAACAACGGTCCGCTTGTGAATTTACTTGTGTTTCAGAAAACGGCTCGTATATTTCTACGAAAGATTGTTTACGTGCAGAAATTGGCTTTTTGCGCGGATCTACACGTTGTACATCGATAAACTGGTATACATTTTCGCTCATACTACCCCCTACTGAGCCTGAACACGAAGCTCTGCGCTGCTGCGCGCTCGGTGTCCGAGTAAACTTTTTACATCACTAGATTTTGGCTTGACCAATTTAAACATCGGCATGTATAAATCAAAGTTAGCTAAAATCTGCTCAGCGCGGTTTGAGCCAGTCAGCTCTAGATGCTCAGCAATTAGACCACGTAAATGTTCTTGGTGAGATGCTAAGCCCTCAAGCGTAACGATTTCAACAAGCTCTGGGTTAATGCGTTTTTCAAAGTCTTTGCCTTCATCAAGAATATACGCAAAGCCCCCTGTCATACCCGCACCAAAGTTAATACCCACTTTGCCAAGTACGCAAACCACACCGCCTGTCATATACTCACAGCCGTTATCACCCACGCCTTCTACAACAGCTTGCACACCTGAGTTACGAACAGCAAAACGTTCACCTGCAGAGCCAGCAGCAAATAACTTACCGCCTGTTGCTCCATATAAACAGGTATTACCTGCAATCGTGGCCTTATGGCTTTCAAACGATGAACCGAGCGGCGGACGAATTACCAGCTTACCGCCAGCCATGCCTTTACCAACATAGTCATTGGCATCACCAACCAGGGTCATTTCTAGCCCCCCCGCATTCCATACACCGAATGATTGACCCGCTGTACCATGAAGCTCAATAGAAACTGGGTCAGCAGCCATGCCTTGGTTGCCATGTTTTGAGGCAATATAGCCTGATAACATCGCGCCTACAGAACGGTCGGTATTACAAATACGGCTTACTAATGAGGTACCCGACTTTTCGTCAATTGCTTGCTTGGCTTTTTCAAGCAAGGTTTCATTTAGCTGACCTAAGTAGTGTGAGCTATTTGGCACACTACAATACAGGGTTTCACCTGTTGGGTTGTTAGGCGCAGCAATCACAGACGACAAATCCACTTTCTTTTGTTTCTCTGTCTTGCCTTCAATCGCTTCAAGTAAATCCAAACGACCAATTAAATCTGTTAAGCGTGTTACACCTAAACTTGCCATGATTTGGCGAGCTTCTTGTGCAATAAACTTAAAGTAGTTCATCGCCATTTCTGGCAAGCCATGATAGTGCTTTTGGCGCAGTGTATCGTCTTGTGTCGCAACACCGGTCGCACAGTTGTTTAAGTGACAAATACGTAAGTATTTACAACCAAGTGCCACCATAGGACCCGTACCAAAACCAAAGCTCTCAGCACCTAAAATAGCTGCTTTGATGATGTCTAGGCCTGTTTTGAGACCACCATCTGTTTGCAGACGAATACGGTGACGTAAACCGTTTTCAACTAATGCTTGCTGTGTTTCAGCAAGGCCAAGCTCCCACGGGCTACCAGCATACTTAACAGAAGTAAGCGGGCTTGCACCTGTGCCACCGTCATAACCCGCAATGGTGATTAAATCGGCATACGCTTTAGCAACGCCCGTTGCAATCGTACCAACCCCTGGTTCAGAGACTAATTTCACAGAAATCAGTGCATCTGGATTCACTTGTTTTAAATCGAAAATAAGCTGAGCTAAATCTTCAATCGAGTAAATATCGTGATGCGGCGGAGGCGAAATCAAGGTCACACCAGGCACTGAGTAACGTAACTTTGCAATATACGGCGTTACTTTTTCACCTGGTAATTGACCACCCTCACCTGGTTTTGCACCTTGCGCAACTTTAATCTGAATTACATCAGCGCTACGTAAATAATGTGGTGTTACACCAAAACGACCTGAAGCAACTTGCTTAATACGCGAGTTTTTCTCTGTGCCGTAACGAAGTTTATCTTCACCACCTTCACCCGAGTTTGAACAACCGCCTAAACGGTTCATTGCAATCGCTAACGCTTCATGCGCTTCTGGCGATAACGCACCAATACTCATTGCTGCCGAGTCAAAACGCTTATATAGCTCAGTTGCCGGTTCAACATCATCAATACTGATACCTGCATCTGGCACTTTTACTGCCAACATGTCACGCAAATTAGTGATCGGACGATTATTTACTAAATCAGCATAGGCAACATAATCACTGTATTCACCAGAACGCACTGCTTTTTGTAGCGTTTGAATAACATCTGGGTTATACGCGTGATACTCACCGCCATGCACATATTTCAATAAACCGCCATGGCTTAACAATTTACGCTTACTAAATGCCAATTTATGAAGCTTGCGTTGATCGTCATCAAAATCAGTGAAACACGCCCCTTTAATACGACTTGCCACACCATTAAAACAGGTTTCGACGATAGCCTCAGACAAACCAACGGCTTCAAATAACATCGAGCAGCGGTATGATGCAACAGTGCTAATACCCATTTTCGACATGATTTTATAAAGACCCTTGTTTATCGCATTACGATACGCAAGCGTTACTTCACAATAAGTCTTATTGATCACCTTACTATCACTCATAGCAACCAGTGATTCATAAGCAAGGTATGGGTAAATTGCTGTTGCACCAAAGCCGAGTAATACAGCGAATTGATGAGCATCGCGAACACTGCCTGATTCAATGATAATGTTTGATTCACAGCGCAAGTTATTATCAACTAAACGTTTCTGAATAGAGCCTACCGCCATCGCAGCAGGAATAGGCAACTGTGTTTCGCTGAAGTTACGGTCGCTTAACACTAACATCACACAACCAGCAGCCGCTTTCTCTTGCGCTTCGTCACAAATACGTGTGATAGCGCTTTCAAGCCCCTCTTCTACTGTGTAAGTGATATCAATTTTGCAGTAGCTGTAATATTTATCATCAGCATTAAGTAACTGCTGCATATCTGCATACATCAAGATTGGTGTATCAAACTGCAAACGCTTAGCGTGACCAGTGGTTTCGTTAAATACGTTTTGCTCACTACCAATACAGGTTGCCAGTGACATAACGTGATTTTCACGAAGCGGGTCAATCGGTGGATTCGTTACTTGCGCAAACTTCTGTCTAAAGTAATCAAATAACGAGCGGTGACCTTCTGACAGTACGGCAAATGGAGTGTCATCACCCATTGAACCTGTCGCTTCTTGACCGTTTTCACCCATCACACGAATAACACTATCAAGCTCTTCGTTAGTGAAACCAAACATCTTTTGATATTTAAGCAATGTTTCGTCATCAAATGAACGATTACCCGCATCTTTTTCAGAGAGCTGCTCGAACGGTATTAAACGCTTAACATTTGCTTCGAGCCATGCTTTGTATGGATGACGTGACTTAAGATCTTGGTCAATTTCATCTGAATGCCAAATTTTACCTTGATGAGTATCAATAACTAACAGCTCGCCAGGGCCAACACGGCCTTTTTCAACCACTTCGTCTGGTGCATAGTCCCAAATACCCACTTCTGAGGCGAGTGTTATAAAACCATCTTGGGTGATCACATAACGCGCTGGACGTAAACCGTTGCGATCAAGGTTACAGGCTGCAAAACGACCGTCAGACATGACAATACCAGCAGGGCCATCCCATGGTTCCATATGCATTGAGTTAAAGTCGTAGAATGCACGTAGGTCTTCATCCATAGCACGGTTTTTTTGCCATGCAGGCGGTACAAGCATACGCATTGCACGGAATAAATCCATGCCACCCGCTAAGAACAACTCAAGCATATTGTCTAAGCTTGAAGAGTCAGAACCGCTTTCATTTACGAACGGTGCAGCTGATTGCAAATCAGGGATAAGTGGTGAGGCAAACTTATACGCACGGGCACGGGCCCACTGGCGGTTACCTTGAATGGTATTAATTTCACCATTGTGTGCTAAATAACGGAATGGCTGCGCTAATGGCCAACGAGGTTGTGTATTGGTAGAAAAACGTTGATGAAATACACAAATCGCACTGGTCATGCGAATGTCAGCTAAATCTAAATAAAAGTTAGGTAAGTCAACTGGCATCATTAAGCCTTTATAGACAGTGACCAAACCAGATAAGCTGGCAATATAAAAATGTTCATCGTTTTCAAGGCGCTTTTCTGCACGACGACGCGCAACATATAAACGGCGCTCTAAATCTTTCGGACGCCAGCCTTCTGGGGCGCTAACAAAAATTTGTTCAAAGCCTGGTAGTTGTTTTTTTGCAATTGGCCCTAAACATGACGCATCAGTCGGTACAACGCGCCAGCCTTGAATGCTCAAGGTTTCTTTTTCGAGTTCTTCACTCAACACATCTTTAGCTGTTTGCGCAAGTACAGGATCGGCATTCAAAAATACCATGCCTACGGCGTAGTTCTTTCCTAGGTGCCAGTCATGTTCGCTAGCAATAGCACGAAAGAAACTATCGGGTTTTTGCATTAATAAACCACAACCATCACCGGTTTTACCATCGGCAGAAATACCGCCACGGTGCTCCATACGATCAAGCCCTGTGATTGCTGTTCGGATCAAGCGGTGACTCGCTTGTCCATTGACTTGGGCTATCAAGCCAAAGCCACAATTATCTTTTTCTAATTTTGAGTCGTATAACATAGACCCCTCCCCTTGCTACAACGACCAGCCCTTTAGTCTCTTGTGACAGGGCTAGCAGACGAACAAAACTATCGCCAAATAATCTCTGAGTCAATAGAGTTTTGAATACATATTCATATTCATGAATATTTCTCATTTAAATGCACTTAGTAAATTCTATGCTAATTTTTTACATTTAGGCGTATTTTCACCGTTATTTTTTTATGACACTGGTGTCATATTTAACAACTTGTAAAAGAAAAATTTCAAAAACCACTCTTTACGTTAACGTAAACTGACAACTGAAATGAATAAATATTCACTTTTTGAATGATAATGCAGAATTTAGATATCACCTACTCACATAAACCAGACTCGCTAGGCACTTACTGTAACTCTTTAGATAACTATTTACGCTTACACTCCTAAAAGCTTGCTCTTTACGCGCACGTAAACCCACTTATTAAAAAGTGTCCGCTGCGGACACTTTTTCTGTCCGCGGACATTGAAACAACATCAATAGAATCAATAAACCTTTATAAATCAATAAAATAAAAGTTGGCATATTGTTGGTATATAAAATTACATCAGCAGATTTAAGGACAGGACATGTTCACTTTTAGTTTATTTATTGCATCGCCACTCACCATGCTAGTAGTGGGTTTCATGATTATGTTAGTTGAGAACATTAAGGAACTATGATGATAAAAGATACCAGTGCTCAGGATATCTCGGTGACGAAGAAGAATAACTTTGCAAAACCAGTTGCACTAATTATCGGTGTATTATTAATTGGCTCGGTTGCTATAGGCAGTATTTTTGCGGACACCGAAGGCAGTATTTCCGTTGAGAAGGCAAGCCTACAAATCAGCAAAGTAACTCAGCAACCTCTCATTAGAGATGTCGCCGCCAGTGGCAAAATCGTTGCTGCAAATGCGCCCAAAGTATACAGCCCTGAACGCGGCTTTGTGGATTTGAAAGTAAAAGCAGGTGACAGCGTAAAAAAAGATGACGTCATCGCAATTGTAAAAAGCCCTGAGCTAACAAATGAGCTAAAACAGCAACAATCTGTACTTGCAAGGCTTGATGGTGAGCTTCAACGCAAGCAACTCGAAGCACGTAGACAAAAATTAAGCTTAACGAAAGCGCTCGACCTTGCTCAGGTTGAACTTAATGCTGCGGACCGTGAAAACCGTCGTGCCCAATTATCTATAAAGAAAAACTTAATAAGCCAAATTGATTTAGAAAAAGCAGTCGATGATTTAGCAAGAGCAAAACTTTCTTATAAACATGCTGAGCAAGAGGTTGCGCTTGCAAAAGATACCCTTGCCTTTGAGTTAAAAGCCGCAGAGCGAGACCTAGCAAGACAGCAGCTTATCGTTGATGATTTATTTCGCCAAGTAAATGACCTAACTATCATAGCCAGTGTGAGCGGCATCGTGGGGAATTTACTTGTGCAACAAAAAGAGGCCGTAACTCAAAGTCAACCATTAATGACTTTGGTGGACTTAAGTAACTTTGAAGCCGAACTTCAAGTGCCAGAAAGTTATGCTAATGAATTAGGTTTAGGGATGCAAGTCGAACTAACGCTCGGTGCTCGTCATGTGACGGGAACATTGTCAGCTATATCTCCGGAAGTAAACAACCGCGAAGTGACAACACGAGTACGATTTGATGATGAACTGGTTGGAATTCGCCAAAATCAACGTCTCACAGCCCGCATTCTCTTAGAAAATCGCGACAATGTTTTACAAGTAAAGCGCGGCGCCTTTTTACAACAAGGTGGGACGCGTGCTTATCGAATCGATGGTGATATGGCTTACTTAATCGATATAAAAACAGGCGCTAGCAGTATTAACGCTGTGGAGCTCTTAGAAGGCGTTCAAGCTGGCGATCAATTAATCATCTCTAACTACGACCGTTATAAACAAGCACCGGTACTCGTTTTACGTTAACAACAAGGAATTATAATTATGCTTAAAATGAATAACATCAATAAAGTGTATCAAACTGAAATGGTACAAACTCATGCACTTCGTGATTTTAACCTACAAGTAGATGAGGGTGAATTTATTGCAGTGACAGGCCCAAGCGGCTCAGGTAAAACCACGTTTTTAAACATTGCAGGAATGCTAGAGCCATTTAATGAGGGCCAATATCTATTAGACGGAATTGATGTCGGTAAACTCAATGACAATCAACGTGCCGACCTTCGTAATCAAAAAATCGGTTTTATTTTCCAAGGTTTCAACCTCATCCCTGACTTGAACCTATACGAAAATATCGAAGTACCCCTTCGTTACCGTGGGATTAAAGCAGCCGAGCGTAAACGCCGAATTGAGCAATGTTTAGAGCAAGTTGGTCTAGCGTCACGTGCAAAACACCTTCCTCAACAGCTCTCTGGCGGACAACAGCAACGTGTAGCTATTGCTAGAGCCCTTGCTGGTGAACCTCGTTTTTTACTTGCCGATGAGCCAACGGGTAACCTTGATAGCTTAATGGCTCGCCAAGTAATGGAACTACTTGAACAAATAAATCGTGATGGTGCAACTATTGTGATGGTTACTCACGATCCTGAACTTGCTCGCAGAGCACCTCGGAACATTCAGGTCGTTGATGGTCAACTCGCAGATCTAACCTTATATCAAGGCACTCAAAACTTAAAAGCGGCAGGGGTATAGTCATGTTCCTTCATTATTTAGATTTAAGCTGGCGTAGCTTTAAGCGCACGCCATTAGTGAGCTTTTTAATGGTGCTAGCCATTGCTATTGGTATTGGTGTCACGATGACAAGCCTCTCTGTTTATCACATGATGTCGGCGGATCCGATCCCTGAAAAAAGCAGCCAACTTTACAGCGTACAGCTTCAAATTATGGACGATGGCAGCACTTGGTGGACTAAGGACAACCTCCCCTTACAATTGACCTACCAAGACGCTGTGAATTTAAATAAAGCGGATGCAGGTGGCAAACGTGTAACTATGGTACGCACTGGTTTTTCAGTTTATTTAGACTCAGACAAAATAAAACCCTTTATAGGTCAAGCTCGCCTCACTACACCTGACTTTTTCGATATGTTTAATTTGTCATTTCTATATGGAGGTGTTTGGAGCGAGCAACAAGAGGCAAATGCCGCACCCGTTGTCGTGATCAGCAAAGAACTTAATGACAAATTATTTGCCGGCGAAAATTCGATTGGAAAAATTATCTACCTTGACGATGCCAGTTACGAGGTGGTGGGTGTTATTGATGATTGGGATATTACAACTAAGTATTACGATTTAAATAACGGCTCATTCAATAAAACAGAGCAGCTATTCCTCCCTTTTAGCCTTATGAAAGCTCGCCAGCTGGAAAACTGGGGTAACACAAATGGATGGAAACACGAAAAAACCAATACATTCAACGATAAGTTAAATTCAGAGTTAGTGTGGCTACAATTTTGGGTTGAACTTAAAACGCCTGAGGAAAAACAGGCTTACCAAGATTTCTTGATGGCTTACATGCAAGAACAGCAAAAGCTAGGTCGCTTCAATCGTAAGCAACTAGAGGCCAAGCTACGGGATGTAAATGAGTGGATGCAATACAACAATGTAGTCAGTGAAGATAATGAGATTCTTGTTGGTCTTAGCTTTATGTTTTTGGCTGTATGCCTTGCGAACATTCTTGGTTTACTGCTTGCGAAATTTTTACGAAGAGCTTCAGAGGTGGGTGTACGAAGAGCTCTTGGCGCAAGTAAACGACAAATTTTTTACCAGCACATCGTCGAAGTAGCCATGCTAGGATTTTTAGGCGGTATTTTGGGGATCATTCTTGCTCAAGTTGGCTTGTTAGGTGTGCGTCAAAGCTATAGCTATTATAAAAGCCTAGCAACCATGGATTTAAGCATGCTTTTGAGCGCTCCTGTTATAGCCATTAGTACCTGCGTTATTGCTGGACTTTACCCTGCTTGGCTGGTGTGCAAAACCAACCCTGCTATTTACCTGAAGAGCCAATAAGGAAAGTAACATGTTTGAAATTAAACCTATTTTTAACGCCTTATGCCGCTCAAAGGTTGGCGCAGTCTTATTACTTATACAAATAGCCATTACCACAGCCATTGTCAGTAATGCTGCATTTATTATCCAAGACAGAATTGGTTATTTAAGTCAACAAACCGGCTACCCTGAAGAAGATATCTTCGTATTCCATGTAATGATGTTTGGTCAAGACGTATCACTGTCTCAACAGTATGAACTCGATGAAGCCATGCTTCGCCAAATACCTGGCGTAGTCGATGCTGCGTATTCAAGTAATACACCGCTTTCAGGCAGTGGCTCATCATCAGACTTTAGTTTAAAGCCAGCGCCTGAAGAGGGTAAATCAGCGCGTACTTCTTATATGTTTATCGATGAGCATGGTCTCAATACTTATGGTGTGAAACTCATTGCTGGGCGCAACTACACAGAGGATGAGGTGATTGTCACTGACAATTACGATGAGCTCTCAAAGGTCACTGTTGTGACAAAAACCCTGCTTGATGAATTATTCCCTGATGGCAACGGCCTTGGGCAAACCATTTATTTTGGTGATATCCCAATGAAAATCATCGGCGTGATTGATTTAATGAAAGGCCCATGGCTTAAAGATAGCCGCCCTGATAATGTCGCATTGCTCCCTTTTATTAAAGCAGGTAGTAATGCACGATTTGTAGTAAGAACTGAACCAGGCCAACGTCAATCTGTAATGAACCGTGTTGAAGAGGCCATGTTAAAAAACTACAACAAACGTGTTATTTCTCGCATTCGTGGCCTTGATGAAGACAAAGAACAATATATGGCAGAAGATACATTAATGATGCGTATGCTGATTGTACTTATTACTATCTTAGTCTTGGTGACTGCCCTGGGTATTTTTGGCCTGACTCTATTCAATATTAGTAAACGTACAAAACAGATCGGTACTCGCCGTGCATTAGGTGCAAGAAAATCTGCCATCATCAGCTACTTCTTAGTTGAAAACGCCATGATTTGTAGTGTTGGTTTAGTCATTGGCATCATTGCTGCTGTTTATTTAGGGCAGCTACTTATGCAGCACTTCTCTATTGCACAACTAGAGATTAGTTACGTACTTGGTACGGCTTTGTGTGTGTTTGTTATGAGCTTATTGGCTGTACTAGCTCCAGCAAAACGTGCGGCGAACATCTCACCGAGCATTGCAACCCGAACAATTTAGTTCTCCCAACCTATGCTACACTGGATTAACAGTGTAGCATTTACCTTGCACCTGATTAGGAAAATAACTAAAACAATAATATGGAAAAAATACTTATCGTTGATGACAACCCTGCTATCTTAGATGCGTTGTCATTATTACTCGAAATTCATAATTTTGAGGTTGTTACAGCAAGCAACCCTTTTGAGGCAACTCAGGCTGTACAGTACCAGCGTATTGCACTTGTTATTCAAGATATGAACTTTACCGCCGACACAACCTCAGGCGAAGAAGGCAAAGAACTCTTTTATGCCTTACGAGAGATTAACCCTCATTTACCGATCATTTTAATCACCGCTTGGACAGAGCTTTCCACGGCCGTTGAACTCGTCAAAGCAGGCGCTGCTGATTATTTACCAAAACCATGGGACGATACAAAGCTGCTTACCTGTGTAAATAATCTGATAGAACTGGGTAAGGCAAAACAACAAAACGAAACCTTTGCCCGCCACCAGCAAGAACGTGAAGCATCTGTACATAATGCCAATTTAGTTGGCCTAGTTTATAAAAGTACGGCCATGGAGCATATCGTCAATCTTGCCATTCAGGTTGCTAAGTCGGATATTTCGGTTTTGATCACAGGCCCTAACGGCAGTGGTAAAGAGCGGATTGCACAAATAATTCAAGCAAATTCATTATTGGCTGATAAACCTTTTATCACTGTGAATGCAGGAGCCCTACCAAGCGAACTTATAGAGGCTGAGCTATTTGGTGCAGAAGCGGGCGCGTATACCGGCATTACTAAACAACGTATTGGTCGTTTTGAAGCGGCCGATGGTGGCACCTTATTCTTAGACGAAATTGGTAACTTGCCGCTATCAGGGCAAATGAAACTATTACGCATTTTACAAACCGGCGAATTTGAACGTTTAGGTTCAACGCAAACCCGTAAAGTGAATGTTAGGGTTATTTCAGCAACCAATGAAGATTTAAGCCACGCAATTAAAACAGGTCAATTTCGTGAAGACCTCTACTACCGCTTAAATGTGATTGAGTTAAATTTACCACGCTTAGCTCATCGCCCAGATGACATTTTAGCCTTAGTTGCACACTTTTTACCTGAGCGCACACTGTCACTTAGCACTGAAAAAGCCCTCCTCGCCCATAATTGGCCTGGTAATGTGCGTGAACTTGAAAATGCTTGTAAGCGCGCAGCGGTATTGAAACCTACAGGCACCATTGAACTTGCCGATTTTGGCTTACAAGTTGAAAAAGAAAATACACTGAAGAGCAAAACGGAGCCAACAAAACAAGACATTGAACTAGCGATGCGAGAATACCAAGGTGTAATTGCTAAGGTAGCACGCCATTTTGGTCTTAGCAGACAGGCTCTATACCGTAGACTTGATAAATTTAAGATAGAATATTGATGCTCCGCTATAAACTCATCGCTTTATGCATTATGGCAGCGGTTCTGCCGCTACTGGCCACTAGCTACTTTTTGGCTATACCTTGGGCAAATATAGTACTCGCTTCTTTACTTTGTGCTTTTATATCTGGCTTTCTTGCTTATAAGTTGAGTGCGCCATTAGTCAATGGCATGGCCGCCCTTGAAACTGGCTTGCTGAATTTTAAAGATGGCGAACTTGCTTCATTACTTGCATATAACGGCAAGGACGAATTAGGCAATTTATGCCACCTTTATAATCAAACCGCCAAACAACTTCGCCAAGAAAAGCAATGGATTTACCAACGCGAATTAATGCTCGATAAAGTATTACAAAGCTCGCCGCAAGCGGTATTGCTGGTAAACGATCAAGACTTTATTGTATACAGCAACCACAGCGCACGCAGCCTATTTGAAAAAAAATCAGCACTTGAAGGATTAACACTCAAAAGCTTGCTTACGCACAGCTCTGAGCAACTTACACGCGCCGTCAACAAAGGCATTGATGGATTATTCACTTTAGATAGAGTAGATCAAGAATCACAAACTTGGCATATGGCTACCGGCCGATTATTACTAAACAACCAATTTCACCAATTACTTGTCTTTAAGCAATTAACGAGAGAGCTCAGTCGTCAAGAAGTCGAAGTGTGGAAAAAGGTCATCCGCATTATTAGCCATGAACTTAATAACTCGCTTGGTCCTATGTCATCCATGCTACATAGTGCTCAACTACTCACTAAAGAAGTTGATGAGCCACGTTTAAAACGAGTGTTTACAACAATAGAAGATCGTATCAAGCACTTAAATGAATTTGTACAAGGTTATGGTAAATTTGCCAAACTGCCCACCCCGCAATTAATCACAATAAATTGGACTAACTTAATTGAGCAATTAAAAAATCAGTGGCAGGTCAATGTGACTCTTAATGAGGATGTATCAACTCAGGCCGATCATACACACCTGGAACAACTGCTGATAAATCTGTTAAAAAATGCCCATGAGTCAGGCTCAAACCCAGAAGAGGTCAGTTTAACGGTGCAACAAGAAGCTAGCGGCACCCACATCACAGTGAGTGATAAAGGCAAAGGCATGAGTGAAGCCGTAATGGCCAATGCGCTTATTCCCTTTTACTCAACCAAAGCGACAGGCAGTGGCCTAGGTTTAGCACTTTGCAGGGAAATAGTCGAAGCACACCACGGGCAAATTAGCCTACACAACCGTGAGCAAGGTGGTTTGAGTGTACATGTTTTGCTGCCTGCTTAATAAAATTGCTATAAAAAAAGCCGCAAATGCGGCTCTTTCCTACACTAAATTCGATTATTCAGCGTCTTCTTCTTTGTACTTTGCAGCAGTTTCTGCAATCAGTGGTTGTAATTCACCACGCTGAAACATCTCAATAATAATATCACAACCACCGATAAGCTCGCCTTCAACCCAAAGCTGTGGGAAGGTTGGCCAGTTAGCGTATGCAGGTAACTCTGCACGGATATCAGGGTTTAGTAAGATGTCAACGTAAGCAAATGGTTCACCACACGACATTAGTGCTTGTGATGCTTGAGAAGAAAAACCACAGTTAGGTAATTTTGGTGATCCTTTCATATACAAAAGGATTGGATTTTCAGAAATTTGCTGTTTAATTTTATCGATGGTTTCCATTTACAACCTCAAAATACATTGGCTTACTACTTTGGCCTTGAAAAAGATTCACTGTGGCCTCAGATATATTACTTAGAATGGCAAACACAGCCACAATTTTAAATAGTCGTAGCAATAGCATTGCTGTTTGCTAAAACTTGAGTAAAATACTCAACAATTATAGTAACACTATAATACCACTTGGTATAGGTGAGTACGCTGTTTAGCTTGCTATTACCTATAACTAGGTGGACTATCAACCAAGAAGATGGAGATAAAAAATGGCATTTGAACTACCGTCACTACCATACGCAATCGATGCATTAGAGCCACATATTTCAAAAGAAACGCTAGAGTTTCACCACGGTAAACACCACAACACATATGTTGTGAAACTAAATGGCCTGATCCCGGGCACAGAATTCGAAAATAAATCTCTAGAAGAAATTGTATGTTCTTCAGAAGGTGGTGTATTTAACAATGCTGCACAAATCTGGAACCACACTTTCTACTGGAACAGCCTATCTCCAAACGGTGGTGGTGAGCCTACTGGCGCTATCGCTGATGCGATCAACGCTAAATGGGGTTCTTTCGAAGCATTCAAAGACGCATTAAACGATAAAGCTGTAAACAACTTTGGTTCAAGCTGGACTTGGTTAGTTAAACTAGCTGACGGCACACTTGATATCGTAAACACATCAAATGCTGCAACTCCGTTAACTGATGAAGGTGTAACACCAATCCTTACTGTGGATCTGTGGGAACACGCTTATTACATCGATTACCGTAACGTTCGTCCAGATTACTTAAAAGGTTTCTGGGCACTTGTTAACTGGGACTTCGCGAACGCTAACTTCGCTTAATCTTCTGTAACAAACAGTAATCAAAAAAGGCGCTTCGGCGTCTTTTTTATTGCTAGTGCACGCCCTTCCTAAGCCGCAGCCAAGCCCTCACTCAAAAACCCTAATCAAGATGAGCTTTTTTCAATTAAATTCTTAATTTTCTTGCGCAAAAAGTCAAAATCCTGACTAAGCTTTAAATAACCTTTGCTTTTCTCTTAATCTAATTACACGTCATTTTAGCGGGTTTTCGGAGGTCTCTATGAGTATTTTTGAGCATTACCAATCACGATACGAAGCAGCGCAAGAAGAAGAATACAGTATTGAGGAGTTTCTCGAAATCTGTAAGAAGGATAAATCAGCTTATGCCAGCGCGCCTGAGCGGCTTTTAATGGCTATCGGTGAGCCTGAAATTATCGATACATCAACCGATGCCCGCTTAAGCAGGCTGTTTTCAAATCGCGTGGTCGCACGCTACCCTGCCTTCCACGATTTTTATGGGATGGAAGATGCAATTGAGCAAATCGTTGCGTACTTAAAACACGCAGCTCAGGGTTTAGAAGAGTGCAAGCAAGTTCTCTATCTACTTGGTCCGGTGGGTGGAGGTAAATCATCAATCGCCGAAAAGCTTAAATACTTGATGCAACAAGTACCTATCTATTCAATTAAAGGCTCGCCTGTTAACGATCATCCTCTAGCATTATTTGACCCAAATGAAGACGCTGAGCTTTTAGAAAAAGAATACGGAATTAAACCACGTTATTTAAAAACCGTAATGTCGCCATGGGCTGCAAAACGTTTAAGTGAATTTAACGGTGACATTAGCCAATTTAGAGTGGTTAAGCGCTACCCATCAATTTTAAATCAAGTCGCAATAGCTAAAACAGAGCCTGGCGATGAAAACAATCAGGACATTTCAGCACTCGTTGGTAAAGTCGATATTCGCCAACTTGAACACTTTGCACAAAATGACCCCGATGCATATGCCTACTCGGGTGCGCTTTGTTTAGCAAATCAAGGTTTAATGGAGTTTGTGGAAATGTTTAAAGCACCCATCAAGGTGCTACACCCACTTCTTACTGCAACCCAAGAAGGTAACTATAATGGGACTGAAGGCATCAGTGCCTTACCGTTTAACGGCATGATTTTAGCTCACTCAAATGAGTCTGAGTGGCAAACATTCAAAAACAATAAAAACAATGAAGCATTCCTTGACCGTGTTTACATCGTCAAAGTACCTTATTGTTTACGTGTTTCTGAAGAGGTTAAAATTTATAATAAACTGCTTGAAAACAGTGAATTACACGATGCACCATGCGCACCTGGTACATTAAAAACACTGGCGCAATTTACCACGCTTTCGCGAATGAAAGAGCCTGAAAACTCAAGTATTTATTCAAAAATGCGGGTATATGATGGCGAAAGCTTAAAAGACACCGATCCGAAAGCTAAGTCGTATCAAGAGTACCGCGACTATGCCGGTGTTGACGAGGGCATGACAGGGCTTTCTACCCGCTTTGCATTTAAGATTCTATCGCGGGTATTTAACTTTGATACCACAGAAGTGGCTGCAAACCCTGTACATCTATTTTATGTACTTGAGCAGCAAATTGAGCGTGAGCAATTTACTGCCGATGTTGAAGAACGTTACTTAAGCCACTTAAAAGGCTACCTTATTCCACAATACGTTGAGTTTATTGGCAAAGAGTTACAAACAGCCTATTTAGAATCTTACTCTGAATACGGGCAAAACATCTTTGATCGCTACGTCACTTATGCTGATTTCTGGATCCAAGATCAAGAATACCGTGACCCTGATACTGGCCAGTTATTTGACCGTGCGGCACTGAACGCAGAGCTTGAGAAAATTGAAAAACCTGCGGGTATTTCAAATCCGAAAGATTTCCGTAATGAAATAGTCAATTTCGTACTGCGTGCTCGTGCACACAACCAAGGCAAGAATCCACTTTGGACCAGTTACGAAAAACTGCGCACGGTTATCGAGAAGAAAATGTTCTCAAATACTGAAGATCTCCTACCGGTTATTTCCTTCAATGCGAAAACTTCGGCTGAAGATCAGAAAAAACACGAAGACTTTGTCAATCGTATGGTTGAGAAAGGCTATACCCAAAAACAAGTACGTTTACTTTCTGAATGGTATTTACGCGTTAGAAAATCGCAGTAAAAAACGTTTGTTTTAAGGGGGTTGTTATGGCGCATTTTATTGACCGACGCCTGAATGGAAAAAACAAAAGTACCTTGAATCGTCAACGGTTCATCAGGCGTTATAAAAAACAGATTAAAGAAGCGGTATCTGATGCCATTAATAAGCGCAGCGTCACCGATACCACCAGCGGCGAGAGTATTTCTATTCCGCAACGTGATATTAGTGAGCCTATTTTTCATCAAGGACGTGGTGGCGATCGTGAACAGATCCACCCAGGTAATGACCAATTTTCTACGGGCGACAAAATCAAGCGCCCGCAAGGAGGCGGCCAAGGGGGTGGCAGTGGTGAAGGTGAAGCGAGTGATTCCGGTGAGGGGCAGGATGACTTTGTGTTCTCTATTTCTAAAGATGAATACTTAGACTTGTTGTTCGAAGATCTTGAACTGCCTAATCTACAACAAAATCAGCTCGATAAACTCGTACAAATGAAAACCCATCGTGCTGGTTTTTGTAATGATGGCATGCCCAGTAATATTGATATTGTTCGTTCACTGCAGGGTTCACTTGCTCGTAGAGTAGCAATGACCGCAGGCAAAAAGCGCCACCTTGCTGAGCTTGAGGGTCAACTAGCATTGCTACAAGCAGAGGAAGAACCAGACAAGGCGGCCATTGCTTTACTTGAACGGCAAATCGAGGAGCTGCAAAGTCGTATTAAAGCAGTGCCCTTTATTGATAATTACGACTTACGTTTTCGTAACTATGAAAAACGACCACACCCTACAAGCAAAGCCGTGATGTTTTGTTTAATGGATGTGTCAGGCTCGATGGATCAAGCGACCAAAGACATGGCAAAACGCTTTTATATTTTGCTGTATCAATTTTTAACCCGAAGCTACAAAAATATAGAGGTTGTCTATATTCGCCACCACACTCAAGCCAAAGAAGTGGATGAACAGGAGTTTTTCTATTCTCAGGAAACGGGTGGCACTATAGTATCAAGTGCATTGAAACTGATGAATGAGATCATCGCCGAGCGTTATAACCCTGAAGAGTGGAACATTTACGCAGCACAAGCCTCTGATGGTGATAACTGGGCCGATGACTCGCCAAACTGTGGCGAAATTTTACGTAATAAACTGTTAAAGGCGGTGCGCTATTACGCCTATATTGAAATTACCGCCCGTGCTCATCAAAGTTTATGGCGTGAGTATCAATCTATAGCGCAAACCCACGACAATTTTGCAATGCAACATATCCGTGGCGTTGAGGACATTTACCCTATTTTCCGTGAATTATTTAAAAAGAATCGTCAGCAACAAGGCGCCGCATAGCCTTGCGAGTGAGGTAAAGTATGGCCGATAAACGTATTAGCGACGGTCCTGATTGGACATTTGACTTATTAGCAGAATATCAAACTGAGATTGAACGGGTAGCGAATATTTATAAGCTCGATACTTACCCGAATCAAATTGAGGTAATAACCGCTGAGCAGATGATGGATGCCTATTCGAGTGTGGGTATGCCGATTGGTTATAGTCACTGGTCGTATGGTAAAAAGTTCATTCAAACCGAACAAAACTATAAACGTGGGCAAATGGGCCTCGCTTATGAGATTGTAATTAACTCAGACCCGTGTATTGCCTATTTAATGGAAGAAAACACGCTACCAATGCAAGCTTTGGTGATGGCCCATGCTTGCTATGGTCACAACTCATTTTTTAAAGGCAATTACCTTTTTAAAACTTGGACTGATGCCAGTTCAATTATTGATTACTTATTATTTGCCAAAAATTATATTGCTAAGTGCGAAGAGAAATACGGTATCAACGAGGTCGAAAACCTCATCGACTCATGTCATGCCTTGATGAATTATGGTGTTGACCGCTATAAACGCCCACAACGTATTTCGCTATACGAAGAGCAAAAGCGCCAGCAAGAACGTGAAGATTACTTGCAATCTCAAGTTAATGAACTGTGGCGTACCATTCCAACCTCACAGCAAGAATCTAAAAAACGCGAACGCCGCTTCCCAGAAGAGCCGCAAGAAAACATCCTGTATTTTATAGAAAAAAATGCCCCGCTGCTTGAATCATGGCAGCGCGAAATCATTCGTATTGTGCGTAAAATTTCGCAATATTTTTACCCTCAAAAACAAACCCAAGTGATGAATGAAGGCTGGGCAACATTTTGGCATTACACCATTTTGAACCACCTATATGATGAAGGTAAGCTCACTGATGCCTTTATGCTCGAGTTCTTACAAAGCCACACCAATGTAGTGTATCAACCGCCCTACAACAGTAATTATTATTCAGGGATTAACCCTTATGCCCTTGGTTTTAACATGATGGTTGATATTCGCCGCATTTGTGAAAACCCGACCGAGGAGGATAAAAAGTGGTTTCCAGAATATGCTGGCAGTGATTGGCTGGAAACACTCCACTTTGCAATGCAAAACTTTAAAGACGAGAGCTTTATAAGCCAGTTTTTATCACCAAAAATTATTCGTGACTTTAAGCTCTTTACCATTATCGATCACGAAAAAGAACCAACGCTTAATGTCGGAGCTATTCATGATGAAATAGGTTACCACCAAGTAAGAGAGACGCTTTCAGCCCAATACAACCTAAGTAATCACGAGCCTAATATACAAATTTATAATGTTGATATAAGAGGCGATCGCTCACTCACATTGCGTTACGTGCCTCATAACAGTATCCCCCTTGCTAAATCTAAAGATGAAGTATTAAAACATCTTTATAGATTATGGGGCTTTAAGGTAAAACTAGAACAAGAGTCAGCAACTGGTGAGATCTCTGTAATAGGCGAGTGCCCAGCAAGTGATACAAGACACGCTACTGAATAGTTTGAATCTTAAAAAGACTAAAGTGCTAAACACCTTTAGTCTTTTAAATCTGAATAGGCTGTTACTTTGTTTCGACCATTTTCTTTTGAATGGTAAAGCGCGTTATCTGCCGCTTCAATCCATTTTTCATAACGATCAAATTTTTCGTCAAAACAAGCAAAACCAATGCTTACCGTTAATTTGATTTGCTGTTCTTTGTAGTAGATTGACGAGTTCTCAATTAACTCACGTAACCTTTCTGCAAATATAACGGCACCATCATAGTCGGTATCCAGTAGCGTAATGGCGAACTCTTCCCCACCGTAGCGACCTGCTAAATCGGTTTCTCGTAGGGTTTTACGCAGCAAGTCTGCAACATGGCGTAACGCTTCATCGCCCCCGCTGTGTCCGTGTTCATCATTAACGTTTTTAAAATGATCAATATCGAACATCAATAATGTACTGCAACCACCACTTCGCACAATACGCATGTATTCTTTGCGAAGTTTTTGCTCCCAAAACCCGCGGTTTGTCAGTTGTGTTAATGCATCCGTACGGCTCATTAATTCAAGTTTTGAGTTTGCTTCTTCAAGCTCTTTTTTATTCACAGCTTCGTCGGTAACATCGTAAATAATGATACAAATATGAGAAACTTCACCTGTCGTCGTGGTTAGCGGTATAAAAGTCGCGTTTTGATACATATGATCCGCTTTGCCAGTAATAGGTCGGTAGTTCTTAAAGCGGAAAATATATGGTTGCTGTTCCCATATGGTGAATGAGCGATTATTAAGAATAAATACCGACTCGGATTTACTTCGAAACCACTTTTCATCAATTGATGGAAATAAATCGAACAGATCTCTATCTTTCACCGCACTTGGTAATAGCCCTGAATGGTTCTCCATAAAGCCATTCCAAATACACACTTTATAGTCCCTGTCGAGCACCACAAGGCCTACATCAACAGTATTAAACATATCCATTAACCAATGGAGTTCATTCATATTAAAGTCGGCTGCTGGCATAAGTTTAATCTTCTAGTAAATAAGCTACTTTATATTTTAAGGTCTTCAACGAGTCCTCGGTGAATAGCAACATCAAATCACAATTGATATTATGATTTTCAATGCCGTAGCTGATCTCGATGGCCAGCGTTCGTTGCCAGCGAGATTTATTAGCTTTGACTAAGTCAGAGACATCACAATGCTGACCTAGAACAACAGGATGGCCTTGGCTGAAGCGCATATCAAGCTGCTTAGAGAGCCCTGATAAAATAGCACCAATTAAAATGTTGCTGACATCCATTAACAATTCAAGCTCAACTTTATTGTTTAACTCACCTTCGTAGTTCATTAATGAGGCGATTTCTTTAAAGCTTGAATCATTCAAAAGTAGCAGAGCTTCTCCTGATACTCCCCCACCAATAAAACCTTGGCAAACACCAGACGTTGAAGCATTTGCATCAATAGAGCGAAGTGCCATATCTAGCTCATTCACTTCTAATACATTCACATTAGGAATAGGCAACTTGACAAACACATTGAGTAAGCGCGCGAGTAAGTCGCCTGCCTGACCCATCGCCACATTTGTGAGTTCTTGATATATATCTCGTACATCAGGATCGACCTGCTCACCCAACTTATTTGCTAGACGCTCACGCATGGCTTTATCTTTAATGCCATGATACTCAATGATACTTGCGAGTTTTTCAGGTGAACAAGGCTTTTGAATAAAGTCGATAGCCCCTAACTCAAGGACACGTTGATGTGCATTAGGTTGAATATCGCCAGACACGACGACAGTCAGGACATGTAGCCCTTGCTCTTGAATGGCTTGTAAAACCTCATAGCCATCCATTTCAGGCATATTTAAATCCAGAAATAATATTTCTGGCTGGAGTACCTTGATTTGCTCGATGCAATGAACTCCATTTTCTGCAAATTCAATTTTGATATCCCAATCATCTGGTAAAGAGCGCGCTAATTGCCTACGCGCTAATTTTGAATCATCACACACTAATACCGATGTCGACATACACTCTCTCTAAATCCGCACTTTTTAACTAGTCACAAACACAAAAAACTAACTTTATTATTGTTATTATTAATAAAAATCGAGCTGCGTACACATGTTAATCAAACTACCCTTTATTTACAATTTTAAATTACTGTAAACCTTGGCGCTATTAACTCAGTATAATACACTGATGTAAAATGCGTTAATTTGAAGGAATGAAGTTATGATACGCCCATTGATATTTGCAATTGGCTCACTGTGTACATTTAGTTACGCAAGCGAGTTACCAGAAAACACCCTTGATGCGGGTAAAGTATCTGCTCAATCAAAACCAGTTACTTTACTAGGTCAAGGTGTTGAAGTTGGTCAACAAGCACCTAATTTTAAAGTAGTAGATGATAGCTTTACACCAGTCACCCTAAATGACTACAAAGGCAAAGCGGTACTTATTAGTGTGGTGCCAAGCCTAGATACAGGTGTGTGTAGTATTCAGACTAAACATTTTAATGAAAAAGTAGCTGCCGAATACCCTAGTATCGCGATGCTGACTTTAAGTGCTGATTTACCGTTTGCGCAAAAGCGCTTTTGTAAAGCGGAGAATATAGACAAAGTGAAGGCACTTTCGGACTCTGTGTGGCGTAATTTCGGCGAGCAATATGGTTTAATTATTAAAGATATGGGTTTATTAACCCGCGCCGTATTTGTTTTAAATGACGAGCACAAAATCGTCTATAAACAACTTGTTGATAACTTATCGAAAGAGCCTGATTACAGTGGTGCAATTGAGGCTTTAAAAAAGCTTTAAAGCCTCATTGAGCAATAAAAAACCGCCAAAAGGCGGTTTTTTATTGCTCAGTTAATCCTAAGATTAACCAAGTAACTCACCAAGTTGTTGGCTTACTGTTTCAACAGCTTGTGTACCGTCTAATTTATGGTACTGCGTGTTACCTGCTTTTGCTTCAGCTTGGTAGTAATCAACTAATGGTTTAGTTTGGTCATGGTAGATACCTAAACGCTTACGCACTGTTTCTTCAGTGTCGTCATCACGAATGATTAGATCTTCACCAGTTATGTCGTCTTTACCATCAACTTTAGGTGGGTTGTAAACAACATGGTATACACGACCAGAACCTGGGTGTACGCGACGACCGCCCATACGCTCAACGATGATTTCGTCAGCAACGTCAAATTCGATAACGTGATCAACTACCACGCCATTTTCTTTCATTGCATCTGCTTGAGGAATAGTACGAGGGAAACCATCTAGTAAAAAACCTTTTTCGCAATCTGGCTTAGCAATGCGCTCTTTAACTAGACCGATGATAATTTCATCAGATACTAATTGACCTGCATCCATTACTTTTTTAGCTTCAAGACCAAGTGGTGTACCTTCTTTAATTGCTGCACGCAGCATATCGCCCGTAGAAATTTGTGGAATACCGTATTTGTCCATCAAAAACTGAGCTTGAGTACCTTTACCTGCACCCGGCGCGCCCAAAAGAATAATGCGCATATCATTGTCCTCTGTGTGATACTAATCTTAAAAATGGTCGATCAGTGGAGTTTTGTTTTTAAAGCCTGAATTCTTCCACAACTGAGGCTATACCTCAAGTAACTTATACCAATTGCCTATATTAGCAGCAATAAAAAAGGGAGCCTTGCTCCCTTTCCCAACTCATTCAGCTATAACGCTTATTTGCTTATATCTAGCATAAGTTTATTTAAGCGAGTTACAAAGCCAGCAGGGTCTTTTAAAGTACCGCGTTCTGCTAGTAACGCTTGATCAAGCAATACGTGTGACCACTGAGCAAACTTGTCTTCATCTTGTTCAACATTAAGGTGTTTAACAAGCTGATGCTCTGGGTTAAGCTCAAAAATTGGCTTTTGTTCAGGCACTGTCTGACCAACAGATTCCATTAACTTTTGCATTTGTGAGCTCATATCGTGCTCATCAGCAACAACACATGCTGGCGAGTCAGTTAGACGGTGCGTAAAGCGTACGTCTTTAACGCTATCACCTAGGGCTGTTTTAATACGCTCAACTAGGCCAGCAACTTCTTTTTCTGACTCTTCTTGCGCTTTTTTGGTTTCTTCATCATCCATGTTGCCTAAATCTAAGTCACCACGGGTGATTGACTGGAATGATTTTTCGTTGAACTCAGTTAAGTAGCTCATCATCCACTCATCAACACGGTCACTTAATAGCAATACTTCGATGCCTTTCTTACGGAAAATCTCTAAGTGCGGTGAGCTCTTCGCTGCGGCGAATGAATCAGCAACTACATAGTAGATTTTGTCTTGCTCTGGCTTCATACGCTCAATGTATTGTTCAAGCGATACATTTTGTGTGCTTTCATCAGTGTGTGTAGAAGCGAAACGCAGTAGCTTAGCAATGGCTTCTTTGTTTGCCATGTCTTCTGCAGGGCCTTCTTTTAACACCTGACCAAATTCGTTCCAGAAAGATTGATAATCTTCTTCACGGTTTTTCGCCATTCGCTCAAGCATTTTAAGTACACGCGATGTACAACCTTTACGGATTGCTTGCGTTACTTTGTTGTCTTGCAAGATTTCCCGCGACACGTTTAGTGGTAAGTCGTTTGAATCAAGTAAACCTTTCACAAAACGTAAGTAGCTTGGCATGAATTGCTCAGCGTCATCCATAATGAAAACGCGTTGTACATACAGTTTTAAACCTGATTGACGCTCACGGTTCCACAAATCGAAAGGTGCTTTTTTCGGGATGTATAACAAGCTCGTGTATTCTGTTTTACCTTCAACCTTGTTATGTGCCCAGCTTAGTGGCTCTTCCCAATCATGACCAATGTGTTTATAAAACTCTTTGTACTCTTCGTCTGTGACTTCTGACTTGTCACGAGTCCACAGTGCAGTCGCGCGGTTAATACCTTCCCACTCACCTGGCTGTGCTGGAATTTTCTCACCATCAGGCCCTTCAGATTCAGGTACTTCTGCTTTATACATTTCAACTGGAATAGAAATGTGGTCTGAGTATTTAGTTACGATGCTACGTAAACGGAATTCATCAGCAAACTCTGTTTCGTCTTCACGAAGATGAAGGATGATTTCCGTACCACGCGCAGGCTTGTCAATCTCTTGTAACGTGTACTCGCCCTCGCCCGCTGACTGCCATTCAATACCTTGGCTTTCACCCGCTTTACGCGTGCGCACTGTTACTTTATCAGCCACGATAAATGCTGAGTAAAAACCGACGCCGAATTGACCAATCAATTGTGAATCTTTGCTTTGGTCACCTGTTAGATTTTGGAAAAATTCTGCGGTGCCAGATTTTGCAATCGTACCTAATGAATTGATCACATCTTCACGGCTCATACCAATACCGTTATCAGTAATGGTTACCGTGTTTGCGTCTTTATCGGCACTGATACGTACTTTTAAATCCGCATCATTTTCGTATAAATCGCCATTTGAAAGCGCTAGAAAACGCAATTTATCTGCCGCATCTGACGCGTTTGATACCAGCTCACGTAGGAAAATCTCTTTATTAGAGTAAAGAGAGTGAATCATCAGGTTTAATAATTGTTTGACTTCTGTTTGAAAGCCTAATGTTTCTTTTTGTGCTGCAGTCATTGTGTAAATCTCCAATTAACAAAGTGTCTTATCTGCACTATGACTCTTTATATGGGGCAGGCTTTTTGAACTTCAAGGCAAAAAATTAAATTTACGGGTAAAATCGAATGTAGACACAAAAAAGCCTGCATAGAGCAGGCTTTTAATACCATTTAGTTTTGGTTTACGGCGCGTCGCCCGCTAAATGCATGCATCAGTGTCATACCATCAAGTAAGTCGAGCTCACCACCAACAGGGACACCATGAGCAATACGAGATGCACCTACTTGGTACTTATGACAAAGCTCTGCAATGTAATGGGCTGTGGTTTCACCTTCAACACTTGGGTTGGTTGCGAGGATCACCTCATTAATGCCACCTTGTTGCAACCTGCTTTCAAGAATATCAAGGCCAATCTCTTTTGGTCCTATGCCATCAATTGGCGACAAGTGACCCATTAATACAAAGTAAAGCCCTTGGTATTGACCGGTTTGCTCAATAGCCAGCACATCGGTTGGTGATTCTACCACACACAATAAACCACTATCTTGACGTTTAACACTTAAACAGATATCGCACACGGGTTGCTCTGTAAAAGTACGACACGACTGACAATGTCCTACTTCATCCATAGCTTTAGTCAATGCATGACCAAGCTGCTTGCCACCTTGACGGTCTCGTTCAAGCAAATGAAAAGCAATGCGCTGTGCCGACTTAGGACCAATGCCAGGTTGGCATCTCAATGCTTCAATCAGCTGTGTTAAACTAGGCGATAGTTGCATATAGAGTCACTTAGAAAGGCATTTTCATACCTGGTGGTAATTGCATACCGCCAGTTACTTTGCTCATGCGCTCTTGTGTTTCTTCTGCAACACGGCGTACAGCATCATTACACGCTGCCGCAAGCAAATCTTCGATCATGTCTTTGTCGTCTTCCATTAGGCTTTCATCTAATTCAACACGACGTACATTGTGGTTACCAAGCATAGTTACTTTCACTAGGCCTGCACCAGCTTCACCTACTACTTCTAGGTTAGCGATTTCGTCTTGGGCTTTTTGCATGCGCTCTTGCATTTGCTGCGCTTGCTTCATCATGTTACCCATTCCACCTTTAAACATAACTGTCTCTCTTTCTAAAACTACTTTAATTGGCATGAAGATAAGGGCTATTGTAACTAATTACAATGCCTGAATACTGTTTTCATCGATTATAGCGCTAAATAACTGCTGAAATTGCACTATGTTTTCATCACTATTTATTACATCAATGGCTTGTTGATGACGACCTGCATCAATCTTTTGTTGGATCAAATACGGAGAGTCAATAACACCATCAGCAAAATCGATACTCAGTTCTACATTATGACCGTAAATTTCACTTAATGCAGCATTGAGCTTTTGCCTTAGTACTGCACTGTCTAAGTGACGCTGTGATGAGTCAACTTCAATGTGCATTTGATTATTATTCTTTGTGAAAATCGAGTGCAATGCAAATTGTCGCATTCGACCACCTAGCCCCATACGTTTTATTAAATACGCCCATTCATCTTGTTCGTGTGCAAATTTAATACTGCTGATCGGGCTTTCAAAATCATCAGGTACAGGAATACTGGCTTCTTCAATCACAGGCTCTGGCGCTTTTTGTGGGTTGATTTGCTCAAGCAACTCAGGCGCTAAGTTTTCGGTGATTGTTTGATGCTTTTCTCTAAAGTCGACTTTTTTTACTTTATTATAGCTCTCCCCCGTCAGCTGGGGGCTGGGCTTTTTTACTTCAACAGCCACTTGTCGCTGCTGAGGTTGATGATTCGTAGCAACTGCGCTTTGTTGCGCTGGCGGCTCTGCTTTGGGCTTCGCTTCAGGCTGTGGTTCTGCTTTAGCATTAGTTTGCGTTGCTGCACCACTTAAACGCCCTGCACCTGAAATATTGCGGTCTTGTAAAATACGAGCAATGGCCGACTGCGCCTGACTTTGCTGCTGTTGTAATTGTGCTGGTGCTGTTTGCTGTTGCTGAGGCGCAGGTACTTCATTGGCAGTAAAGCCCTGATCATAGGCGCTATTCATCACATCATCGTATTGCGCAGCAAGTGATGGGTCCATTTGCGCATCATGATCAATCATGTAATCTTGCGAAGAATACTCTGGTGATGAGTATTCAGCTGCAGGTACTTGCTCTGAGAAGCTTTGCTCTTGCTGTTGTGGCGCAGCTTTAACTTCTGCGGTCAATCCAGTTGTAGCGGATTGCTGGGGCTGCTGGTTAGCATCTAGCTGTTCTACTGCTGTTGCTTCAATTTTCTGAGCAGACTTAGGGCTTTGCGCCATTTCTGCTGTAGCAGCTTGAATAGGCTCTGCTTCAACAGGTTCAGCTTGTGTTGGCTGAGGCTCTGAAGGTACAGCCGTTGTCTTAGCAGAGCTTTGTGCTAAAAGTGCTTGCTCTGAAGCTGCTTGTTCACGTTGCGTCGATGATCTTTTCAAAATATCACGCAATGCGCCTGCACCGCTAGGTTTAACCTGCTGTTGGCTATTTGTTGGTGTTTGACTTTGCGCAAATTGCGTTGGTTGGAATGCGAGCAAACGCAGCATGATCATTTCAAAACCTAGTTTGGCATCCGGCGCCCATTGCAGATCTTTTTTACCATTCAAAAGTAGCTGGTAATAAACTTGTATCTGCTGCGCATCCGTTGTTTGCGCAACCTGTTCTATAAACTCACGATTACTCTCATCAAGTGCTGCTGCGCTGGGCACCAGCTGTACTAGCTGAATTAAATGAGTAAGTGCAATCAGATCATCAAGCAAAGCAACAAAATTAGGATTACGGCTGACTAAGTTTTTTATCTCAGCTAACAGCGCATCCCCATCTTGGCAAAGTACTGCGGCTAACATCGTTTGGCTATAGTGTATATCCATTAAACCAAGCATACTCTGTACGGCTTGATAACTTATATTGCCATTCGTTTGTGCCACCGCTTGGTCAGTTAAGCTGAGCGCATCGCGCATGCTGCCATCAGCGGCTTTCGCAAGTGCTTGTAATGATTTATCATCAAAGCTGAGTTGCTCTTGTTGTAAAACATGGGCAAGCTGCTCATGAATTTCTGATTGCGACAACGCATTTAAATTAAACTGTAAACAACGCGATAAAATCGTCACTGGTAATTTTTGCGGATCGGTCGTTGCTAATAAAAACTTCACATGCTCTGGTGGCTCTTCCAGTGTTTTTAGCAAAGCATTGAAACTATGCTTTGACAGCATGTGAACTTCATCGATTAGGTAAACTTTATACCGACCTCGGGTTGGTGCGTATTGCACGTTATCAAGAATTTCGCGGGTATCTTCTACCTTTGTGCGTGAAGCCGCATCGATTTCTAATAAATCAATATAACGGCCGGCTTCAATGTCAGTACAACTTGAACATTGCCCGCACGGCTCTGCAGAGATACCCTTATCGCAGTTGAGGCTTTTTGCGAATATACGTGCGATGGTTGTTTTACCCACCCCACGGGTTCCAGTAAAGAGATAAGCATGATGGAGTCTATTTTGTGTTAATGCATTAACCAATGCTTGCTTAACATGAGACTGCCCCACTAACTCGTGAAAGGTTTGTGGTCGCCATTTCCTTGCTAGAACCTGATAACTCATTAATTATTCGCCTTCGAATTCAACCAACTTTAAAATTTTGATGCCCATATCAGCAACACGTTGCTCACCACCCAGCTCTGGTAAAGATACAACAAACGCAGCATCGGTTGCATGACCACCCAGTTTCGCAACTAGTTTTGCTGTTGCTTCAATTGTGCCACCTGTAGCAAGTAAATCATCAACTAATAACACTTTATCACCAGCAACTATAGCATCGGTATGAAGCTCTAATGTATCTTCACCATACTCTAATTGATAGTTTTGTGAAATGACTTCACGAGGAAGTTTACCTGGCTTACGAACTGGAATAAATGGAATACCTAGTGCATATGAAAGTGGTGCACCAAAAATAAAACCACGAGATTCTGTACCAATTATTTTTGTAAAACCTTGATCTTTATACGCTGAAATAAAGCTGTCAATGGTTGCTTTAAACGCGTCTGCGTTTGCCATTAGGGTTGTTACGTCACGAAACATAATACCCGGTTTAGGGTAATCAGCAATTGTTGCAATGCTCTGTTTAATGAGCGTTGAAGTTGCTTGAGTCATAATTATACTGCTCAAAAATTTTATCTAACAAAGCTCGAGAGTATAACATCACCTTCGTAGAAAGTCGGTAGCAAGATCCAAAATTAATCCTTGAACTGTATCAACAGTAATAAAAAAGGCTGCATAATGCAGCCTAGTGTCTTAAATTTACTTGCGCAAATTAAGATAAAGCAGTGATCCAACCAAGGATAGCGTTTAGACAGCCAATGCCTGCAAATACGGCTAAAAACGCAATAAAATAAGTTGCATTGAACGGATCTTTAAAGTCTTTATCATTCGACATAGTTACTACCTTTATTTAAGCACGACACAATAAGGCGCACATGATAGTCGATGTATCCCTATCAATAAAGGCTTTTTGCGGTATTTTAGAGCAATGATTTAGTAACGATCACACCACGTTCAGCCATTGCACTTAAGGTATTAAGTGCGCCTTGGTATAACTGTTCTTGACTAAATTGAGGAGCGTGTTTAGCAACTTCTTGGCAGAGCGAATTTAAATTTATACCCGGTTTCGTTTCAATGATACTTAATAACAATGCTGTCATCGCATTTGTTGATAAAAACTGTACCTCATCATCACTATCTCGATAAACAACGAAATAACATGGCTCCGTAAGCGGGCTTTGTGGTTGGTAGTCTACACTGATTGTATGAACGGGGTACGTATAACTTAAATTACGTGCCAAACTACTTAAAAACAAACCCGCATTTGTAACCTGATTTGTTTGTAAAGCTGTTTCGTGTTCCTGCGGTTGTGCAACAGATACATCCAATTCAACCCACTCATAATGTGCCAACTCTAACATAAAATCAGGGTCTGTAGGCTGCTTTGAGTAACTTGTAGCAATAAACTCTAAAAACTCACCAGCAATATCAAGAAAATATGGAGACTTACAATTATGCTGACTAAAAAAGAGGCGAATTATATTTTGCCAATCACTTGGTGTATACAGGCTCTTTAGAACAGGAAAGGCAGAGCTTACAAAACCTTCAACATTATTGAAAAACAGAACACGATAAATCGCCATTCTACGCCCTTCAATATTTATTGGCTTTTTATTGTGTTTTGGGTCACGAATATAGGCCATAAATTGTTGCTGAACTTCTATAAAATGACTAGGCACTGTATTTCACCTTACTTGCTGAAAGTTGTAATTTTTCAATGGTGCTTAGCTCTGTTAGCAACTCCGCCATCGGTGGAATATTAAAATCCCGCTCAAGAAGAGTTGGAAACACCCCGTGAAAAGAATACGCTTTTTCAAGCAGCTGCCAAACAGGATCAATGACAGGGGAACCATGTGTATCAACCAGCAAGTCTTCAGCTTCTGTGTAATGTCCTGCCACGTGCCCATAAGCAATTCGCTGACTTGGTAAACCTTTTAAAAATTGCTCCGCATCATAACCATGATTAATTGAGTTAACATAAATATTATTTACATCAATTAAAAGCTTACAATCAGACTCTGCTAATACGGCGTTAGTAAACTCCAGCTCTGTCATTTCTTGACCTGGCGCAGCGTAATATGAAACATTTTCTATTGCAATCTGCTGCTCAAGGATATCCTGAACTTGTTTAATACGCGCAACAACGTGTTTGATAGCTTCTTCTGTAAATGGAATAGGCATTAAATCATACATATGCCCTTCACCTGAACAATAACTTAAATGCTCACTAAAAAAGCGAATATTATGCTCTTTAAAAAAAGCCTTTAGTGATTTCACAAATTCTACATCAAGTTCAGCAGGTGAACCTATAGACAAAGATAAACCATGACAAACAAACGCGTTGCGTTCAGTTAATTGCTTAAACTGTTTTCCAAACCGACCACCCAACTTTAACCAATTTTCAGGTGCTACCTCCAGAAAATCAATTGGTTTAGGGACACCTTTTAACATTTCATCAAGCATTTCTCGGCGCAGGCCTAATCCTATTTGCCCAAATACAGATGTTGTTTCAAATGACATACTACCTCCTACTAAAAAGGGCCTAAATGGCCCTTTTAAAAGCTAAGTGAACGCTTAGTGGTTTGAACCACATTTACCTTCGCCACACTTACCTTCTTTTGCAGCTTTTTTATCGCCGCCACATTTACCTTCGCCGCACTTACCTTCTTTGCCAGCTTTTTTATCACCGCCACATTTGCCTTCGCCGCACTTACCTTCTTTGCCAGCTTTTTTATCGCCGCCACATTTACCTTCGCCGCATTTGCCTTCTTTACCAGCTTTTTTATCGCCGCCACATTTGCCTTCGCCGCATTTGCCTTCTTTGCCAGCTTTTTTATCGCCGCCACACTTGCCTTCGCCGCATTTACCCTCTTTGCCAGCTTTTTTATCGCCGCCACATTTCCCTTCGCCACACTTCCCCTCAGCAGCATCTAACTGATAACCTGCTTGCATTTGCTGAAACTCAAATGGATTTGCGTGTGCGTCACTTGCTGCGAAGCTTGACGCACCAATAACAACGGCACCTAGTGTTAAGGCGATTGAATTTTGCTTAATTGTGTTCATATGATGACTCTCTTTTTCATAACGGTTATTAGATTAGACCCGACAAATAAAAATTACTTTCATACTTTTCTAATTTAATCGACATTCTACAAATACAAATTACGATTTATCATAGTGGCAATAACAGGTAGAATACGCATCCATTTTTTGTTAAGTAAAATTTATCCATGCAATTAGTTTTAGCACCGATGGAAGGCGTTGTCGATTTTAAGATGCGACAACTCCTAACAAACTTAGGTGGATTCGATTTATGCGTCACAGAGTTTGTACGTGTCGTTGACGCAACACTACCAGAGCGTGTATTTCATCGCTACTGCCCTGAGCTAAAAACAGGTGGTTATACACGTGCTGGCACACCGGTCAGAATTCAACTATTGGGGCAAGTCGCGAATGCTTTAGCTGATAATGCAGTCAAAGCGATCCGCCTTGGCTCGCACGGGATAGACTTAAACTTTGGATGTCCGGCAAAAACGGTAAATAAAAGTAAAGGCGGCGCGGTACTTTTAAAAGATCCTGAGCACATGCATAACATTATTAAAGCGGTTAGAGAGGCCGTCGATCCTGCTCATCAGGTGAGTGCCAAAATAAGGCTAGGCTTTGATGATGATAGCAATAGCCAAGAAATTGTTGATGCCGTTGTGAGCGCGGGCGCCTCAAGCTTAGCTATTCACGCAAGAACCAAACGAGATGGCTATAACCCGCCTGCCTATTGGGAGAAAATCCCACCTTTAATAAAAGGTAAAGCAATTTCGGTTGTCGCCAATGGCGAAATTTGGCAGATTGAAGATGCTCTCTTATGTCAAACCAGAAGTCAGTGTAATGATTTAATGATAGGCCGTGGCGCATTGGCTATGCCTGACTTGGCAAAGCAAATTAAAGCCCATGTGAATGGTGAAACCTATACTCCAATGCAATGGGAGCATGTTATTTACCATATTATTCACTCTTCCATGCACCAAGATGAGAGCAAATGTGAAAAATATTTTGCTTCACGTACTAAGCAATGGCTAGGTTACTTGAAACGTCAGTACCCACAAGCAAATGCCCTTTTTGATGAAATTAGACGCTTAAAAGCCAAGGATGAAGTCGCTGATGTACTAAGAAAGTATGCCAAAGCGCCGAGTATTGATACAAATCATAATTAACGAACGCATTTTGTTTGATAATGCCAGTATTGCCCACTTGGAAGATACCGCGATGAACAATACTGAAATACAAACAAAGCTATCTGCTGAACTTGCGCAGGTAAGACAACGTTTACTTGATATGCTGGCAGATTCTGATCAAGGCTATCATCAGCAACTGCTATCGCAACTCAAGGATACCCCTCCCTCAGATTGGCTTGAACTTACAGCAAATAACTTAGGACCTGAATATCAGATACTCATCTCACGACTGGAAAAATTAGAAGCCGCCTTGTGTCAAATAGACATTGGTCAATATGGCTATTGCTGTGATTGTGAGGAAAAAATTGATGATGAGCGATTACTTACTGATCCTGCCACTCAACGCTGCAGACGCTGCGCTCCTTAGAGCGCGGTGCCTTCTTCTTTACTTACGAAAATAAAGCTCATACCCGGATATAATACAATATCCTCAATCAGCCACTCAGCTTGTGCTTGCTCGACACCTAAACGCTTCATTAAATTCACGCGCGCTTGCTGCTCACTCCACGTGTGATAATGAATGCCCAGATCTGTTTCCATCATTACCTGCCAAAAGTACTGCTCAGCGAGAGTTAGTTCGCGTTTACTTTGTCGCGGGTCGACAAATTCTAACTGCCAGTCAAGACCGTTATGTTGATGATTATCTGAAAAATAATTCATGACTAATGGCGTCGAATGCGAGTCTGACACTGGTAACACAAAATCAGTACTTACCTGTTGTTTGAGTGACATTTGTATCTCACTAAGCCAATTTAATGGAGCTTTAGTCTCACCACTAAAATAGTTCAATTTACTTTGATACCAATCTTTACCATTTGCTAAGCCAACTAAACCAAGTTTGCTGCGCGGCTGATATTGAGTTAAGTATTGATCCAGCTTATTTAGCGCGGTTTGTACACTCTCATCATTATTACCAAGATGAGATTTTACCATTTCATGTAAAAACTTTAATTCGATTTTATTAAGCTTTAGATTACTTTGTTCTGCTGTAATAAGCTGGGTTTCTACAAGCTCTAACCAACTAGCTAATGACTGCGCTGAGTAATCACCTTGCGAGCTAGCTTGACTCACAACATCCCGTTGCACAGGCCATACAAAATAACGCTCAGGATATCGCTCAGCAATGATTAAATAGTTTAATTGGGCCTGCTGCGATTCGTTTAATTGGGTGTTTTTTAAACCTTGATAAGCAAGATGACGCGCTTCTAAATAGTGCTCAGAAAAAGGCCAAACACTTGCTTTTGAGGAGTTTGCTGTGTTCAGTAATAAATAATTAATATTACGAAGTTCTTGTTGCCCTTCTTGAAACGTGTGGAATTTTGTAGATTGCTCAGAGCAAGCTACCAACATTACACTCGCAACAAGTAACAATACGATCTGTCTTAGCATTTTAAAATTCCATAAAAAAAGCCCCAGAGGGGCTTTTTAGTTTAAAACAACATCAATTAGATTTTTACACCGTTACGAGCGGCTTTATCTTTGATGAAAGTTGACCAGCTCTTCGCGAATTTACGCGTGCGCGGATCATCCATTGCTTTAACAATAGCGTTGTAAGCTTGCTTGTACTTTTCTTGGTAGTAGTAAGCTTCAGCTAAGTCAGAGTAGATTGTTCCTTTTTTATCAGAACCTAACTCTAATGCCTTATTCAAACGAATAACGGCTGCACTATAATTTTGCGACTGTAAAAGTAACGAACCAGCTTTGCGGTAAAGCTCTGCATCGTCGTCAAATTTAGCTGCTTCTTCATAGTATTTAGCTGCTTTTTCAATATCTTTTGAACGGTGGTAATTTGACGCCACAGCACTGATATTTTGCTTAGTACGTTTAACTTTTTCTTCATTAATTGCCTTTTCAAGCACCACAGCTGCTTTATAAGGAATTTCTGTTAACGAATAAAAGTTTGAAAGTACTTTGTATTCGACTTCATTTTCAAAATAGCCATTTTTATAGGCAACTTCCATGGTCGCTAGACCTTTTTGGAAGTCTTCGGTTTGTAGGTAATATTTACCTAAACCAACCCAAGCTTTTTTGTCTTCAGGCCAAACACGAACAATCTCTTCAGCTACACCAACCATATTTTTGTACTGTTTAAGTTCAAAATAGGCCGCTAACTTTAATTGGTAAGAAGCTTTAGCAGGTTCTTTTGCCAATTTGATTGCTTTGTCTGCAGCAGGAAGTACGTCTTTATACTGTTTTAACTCGTAATTTGCTTGCGCAATACGTGTATAAACTTTGTCGTCTTCCTCACCTGTGAAGTCCATCCAAGCATAATACGCATCTTTTGCTTTTGCGTATTGCTCAGTACCCGCGTACATATCACCTAGTAGCTTAAGACCTTGCTCTTGATCGGCAAAGTTTAAAACATCAGGCTTTACTGCCGCTGAAATATGCTTGATCGCTAGGTCGTATTGCTCTTTCTGAGCATACATTTGACCTAAGTAGCGGTCGACTGTTGCCTTATCGAATTCATCCGAAGGATCAATTTCTTTAAGAAGTGCAATCGCTTCATCAAGCTTTTCTTCATTGTACAAGTCAAACGCTTTAATAACTTTTTTACCAACGCGCTCACCCATCACTTTAGTTTTTGCTTTTTTACGCGCTTCAATTTTCGCGTAATCTGGCGCAGCTAAAGCCGGTGCAGTGAAAGCTGCACCCGATAGTGACATAAGAATTGCAAGTGCAGTTACTTTAGATAAATTTCTCATTACTCGCCTCCTTAATTGCCTTGGTTAAGTTTAAAGTCTAATTGTACTTGAAGACCAAATTGCTTTTGTGGTTTTCCGTCAATAACTTTAGGACGGTACTTCCACTTACGCAGTGCACGCTTAGCTTCGCGGTCGAAGATACGTTTAGGATCGGCATCGATTACCTCAACGTCTTCTACCCCACCCACTTCATTGATAGTGAATGAAAGTTGAACCCAACCTTCTTTACCATCACGCGCTGCTTGCGTTGGGTATTTTGGTTCAATACGAACGATAGGTGTCGCATCACCGTCACGTCCAAATGCACCTGGACCACTTAGGCCACCGGCCGTGCCACCCACATCGATACTTGGCATATTAAATGACAATGCACCAGTGTTAGGGTTGCTGTTTTCCGGCTGAGGCGGCTGCGGTTTAGGCGGCTGCTTTGGCGGTGGTGGAGGCGGAGGCGGAACACGCTTCCTCTCCTGCACCTTAGATTCAGGCGGATTCGTCATAATTTCGACTACGATCTGCTCTTTTTGTTCAGTCGCACGGTCAGCTCCACCGGAGATGAGGTACGCCATGAAGTAGAACAAGCCGAAAGTAACTGCCCCACCTGCAATCAGTGAAAACAGAAAACGAATCATTACTGATCTCCAGCTATTGAAATTCTTAGGTTATCACCCGTCGCTTTAATCTGGTCCATAACTTTAACCACTACGCCGTGTTTTGCTTCTTTATCAGCTTGCAAAATTACAACTTCTGTAGGTTGTTCTGCTAATAAACTTTCAATCTTTGCTGAAACACGTTCAACATCAACTTGTTGTTTATCAATCCAGATTGCACCGTCAGCACGAATAGCAACAAAAATGTTAGCATTTTTCTGCTTCGTAGCTTGGGCCGCTTTAGGTTTATTGACTTCGATACCAGCCTCTTTAACGAACGATGTAGTTACGATAAAGAAAATAAGCATGATAAATACGATGTCAAGCATTGGCGTCATATCAACCGCTGCTTCTTCTTCTTCACGAAAACGTTGTTTACGTGCCATATTTAATTCTCTCTCTAGTGATGAGGCATGCTATCTACAAGTTTAGCTTTCGCCATTCTCGCTCTTGCCTCAAGGCGTGAGCTGAAGAATACTCCAGATAGTGCCGCAACCATTCCAGCCATTGTTGGGATCGTTGCCATTGAAATACCTGATGCCATTAAACGTGCGTTACCAGTACCTTGGGTAGCCATGGTTTCGAAAACCGCGATCATACCCGTTACAGTACCTAATAAGCCGATTAAAGGACAAATAGCTACCAATGTCTTAATCAACAACATACGCTGATCTAATTTTTCAGACGCTTCAGAAATCCATGCTTCACGGATTCTGTGTGCGTACCAAGACGTAGTGTCTTGGCGGGCATCCCACTGAGCTACAATGTTCTTCGTCATACGAGGAAACTCAGCTAGTAGGAACCAATAGCGCTCAATCATTAAAACCCACATAAGAAAGAGTGCTATCGCGACCACGTATAAAACCTGGCCGCCTGTGCCAACAAAATCCCTGATAGATTCCCAGATCTCCATCAGGACTAGCATTAGGCTTTCTCCTTCTCCGCGTGAGCTGCGATGATACCAGCGCTTTGCTCATCAAGGACATGTAGAACCGACTTACTACGACCCGCAACAATTGAGTGAAGTAGAATAAGTGGTAGAGCTGCAATTAGACCTAACGCTGTAGTAACAAGTGCTAGAGAGATATTACCAGCCATGATCTTCGGATCACCTGTACCGAACAATGTGATTGTTTGGAACGTAAGGATCATACCGATTACCGTACCTAGTAGACCTAGTAATGGAGCGATTGCTGCCAAGATCTTGATGATGTTGATACCCGCTTCGATGCGAGGCGTTTCACGTAAGATTGCTTCGTCAAGTTTAAGCTCAAGGTTTTCAACGTCTTGATTCTTGTTGTCAGCATAAACCTTAAGAATACGACCCAGTGGGTTGTTTGTATTCGGCGTAGAAAGGTTTTTAAGCTGGCTCTTAATCTTAGTGCTAGTAAGCGCAAGATCAATGAAACGTACTACGAAGATTAGTAGACCAACAAGTAATAATACTGTGATGATGTAACCTACTTCAGCACCTTGCTCGTAGTATTCCATAAGCGATTTTTTCTGCGTGTTGATACGTAAGATTGCGCCGCGTGTAGGGTCAACAAATACGCCTGTGTAGTTATCAGCAGAAGTGTTTTCTAAATCAGAAATACCAGAAAGGATGTAGCTATCAGGTTGCTTACCTAGTGGTTGAATTGATTTAGTTTCTGGAGAGTAAATTAAATAACCGTCGTCAGTTACTAAGTTAAAGTTACCGATACGTGTTACTTTTTTCACTGTAGCTGAACCGTCAAGACCAGCAACTTCAGTTTCGAAAGTTGAAACTTTAGCTGATTCTGTCATTTCAGTTTGAAGTGCAATCCAAAGCTCTTCTAATTCACGAACAGTTGGTAGCTCTTTAGCTGCTGCAAGTGAACGAAGTACTTCAGCACGTCCTGGTTTTTCAGCAGAAACAAGTGATGCTTCGATAGTACCAATTGCATCTGCAGCTGAACGGCGTACAACACCGAACATTTCGCCCAACGTACCTTGTGCATTAAGAAGCTCTTGCTCTTTTTCTGCTAAAGTATTTTCGTTTTGCGCATATTCTTTAGATAAGCGGTCGCCACGTGCTTTTTCAGCAGCTAGCTCGCTTTTCGCTTTATTAAGTAACGCTTGCTTGTCAGCACGAGCTGAAAGGAACTCTTGTTCACGTTGCTTATTTAATTTACCTTCAGAGATACGTTCTTGCTTTACTTGCTCAAGAATTTTGTCTAAAGCACCAGTGTTTGCGTGTGCATTAAGCGCGGTACCTGCAGAAACAGATAGTACTGCTGCAACAGCAAAACCTTTAAATAGTTTCTTCATTATTGATTACTCCGCGCCAAAGATTGGTAGTTTAACAAGTTCTAATGTCGCTTGTTTACGCGCCATACGGATAACTTCTTTAACAGGTTTAAGGTATTCTTCACCTAATTCTTTCCACTGTTTTGTATTGTTATCCCACACCCACGCATGCTTAAGGTCAAAAGACTGAGCTACGTATGTGATACGACCTAAACGACCAAAGTCAACGTTGATGCTTTTGCCATCAACTTCAAGTGTACCTTGAGAAGCAGTTACTGCTGAGCTGTATGCAGCTTCAACTGTGTATGCTTCTAGCACTTGGCGGAATTTTTCAGATGTAGTCACTGACGCTGATGCCATGATGTCACGAAGTCTTTCAACACGTGCAAGACGGTTTTCAAGATTGAACGGAACGTCCGCTTTGATGAATTGCTCAAGCGTATCGATCATGCGATACATCAAAGGCACAACGTTTTGTTTCGTGTTATCGATTGTCGCGATTTGACGGTCAAACGATTCGATAGATGCGTTTTGGTCAGCGACCAAACGTGCTACGTGATCGTTGTACACTTTCATAAGCTCAGTTTCATCAACAATGCTACGGTACTCAGCGATTAGCTCTTGAGTTTGACCATAGATATTGTCAATTTTAGTTTGAGACTTAACAGCAGCCTTTTGAATTTGTTGACCTGCATCTTGCACATCTTTCAAAGGATCTGCAATCACATTGCTGCTTGCAAATGCAAATGCGCCAACCAACGCAGATGCTACAAGACTCTTTCTGATTTTAACAGACATAGTTCCCAACCAATTAAGTAATGTTACTTTTATAATTTAATTATCCTCCGAAGAGGACAACCCTGATATCTTTTAATAGATATCAACCCTCCAATAATGCTAAATGCATCTAGCTCTGTCAACTTGATGTTCGGGTTTCATCGGAAAAAATTGGTTACTCGTCGTTGAAGGGAAAATAGCCAAAACAACGAATTAACAAAAAAATAACAGAGGTGTTCGTAGTAAAGTTCTATAGCCCTTTACTGGTAAACATTGGGTCTTGTTTGTATTTTTACTTAAACATAAATGTAACATTTTGTAAAAACAGAAAAGGGCTGTTTAACTTGAAAAAAAAAATCTTTTAAATCGTCTAAAAAATCTCTTTTGAAGAATTTTTATGCACTCAGTGAGCAAAACTGGACAGCTTGCGAACAATATCAGGCTATCCACTTGGGTGGGTGTATTGATTAAACTTCATAATTTAGGTTGGATAGCTAAAAAATTGCGCGGTCTTTTACAAGCTTTGCTAATGAAATAATTGAGTCAACTTCAAGCTTTTCAAATATTTTTGCTTTATAAGTACTTACCGTTTTGTTGCTTATGAAAAGCTTTTCCCCTATATCTTTGTTCGACAATCCTTGCAATAGATAGTTCATGACAGCCAACTCTCGTTCTGTCAGTAGTTCATCGATATCTTTCTCAGAAGCAATTAGATGCTCTTGCGGGAAAAATGTATAACCTCGTAAAATCATTTCTACTGCAGCGGATATATCCTCAAGGCTTTCAGCCTTGTTTACAAACCCTTGAGCCCCCAATTTAGCAGCTGTGCGAATAATATGCTTATCGTGTTTTGCGGATAAAAAGAGCACTTTACCGGCAAAGCCATTACTTACAGCACGCTTGTAGAGGCTAAATCCATCTGAGTCTTCAAGTTCAATATCCAAAATTGCGAGTGCAATATTATTGGTTTTTAGAAACTGTAACGCTTCCTTTTGACTTGCAACAGCCTGAACTTCGTTTACGAGAGTTGATTTTGCTAGCACCATTTTAATTGCAGTAGCCACCATTGGGTGATCATCTACTAGCAAAATATCATTTCCTATGCTCATCAATTAGTAAACCTTCATTATAATTCATCAAACAACTGTCACTAAACTCAGATTTTTTCTGTTTTAAGTTTAACTAAGTTTAGCGGGTTATTTTACGATTGGTGAAATAAATGCAATCAAACGTAGAACGTTTCACGCATCGCACTATTATTCCCAATACAACAGTAAATGTATTTTTATAAAAACTGCCAATACAGCATATAATACTTTAATTATAGAAAGTAGGTTTTTAAGGAATAGTTAGCTAGTTACAGGATAAATACTGAGGAAAACTTACTTCAATAAGCCTTTAGGAGGAAATCTAATTCGGGACGTTTCTTTAGTCTTAAATGGAGAAGGAATTTTGGTGAAACAGAAACTGCCTCACCAAAATATATTCAGGTTCACATAATTACTTATGCTACTTCTACATTCTCAGCTTCAGGGCCTTTTTGACCTTGTTTGATGCCGAAAGATACTTGTTGGCCTTCGCTAAGCGTGCGGAAGCCTGTACCTGTAATAGCGCTGAAGTGTACAAATACATCAGGACCATTTTCTTGTTCAATGAAACCAAAGCCTTTAGCTTCGTTAAAGAACTTAACTTTACCAGTAACCGTGTTTGACATACTAAATTTTCCTGTAAGTCAATAATTAAAAATTCAGCCGTAATGGCTCTATCCTCCCTGAGTGAATGCCCAATAAACTTGGGGTAAAGTACAGGAAGAACCAATAACCAAACCGGTAACCGTACAAGCCGCACATTATCCGTAAATTCAATACGCAAAAACTCAAAGCAACTACAGACTAACACATTAATTTTATTTTAGCTCTATTAATCGAAAATTATTTTGAGGTCAACTGCCACAGCAAAAATATATGACGATAGTATTTATAAGCAATTAAAATATAATGAAAAAGCCCACTAAAAAAAGTGGGCTTTGAAGCAGGTTGCTTTATAAGCTACTTAACTAGCCAATCCATTTGCGCTTCGGCTTTGATTGGTACCACTTGTGAATCACCTAGCTTATAGCTTGCAGGCACCGTCCAACTTTCTCTTACTAGTGTAATGGTGTCTTTATTTCGCTCCAGCCCGTAAAAATCCGGACCAAAATGGCTCGCAAAGCCTTCAAGCTTGTCCAAAGCGCCCGCCTCTTCAAACGCTTCAGCATATAATTCAATGGCAGCATGAGCTGTATATGCGCCCGCACAGCCACACGCCGCTTCTTTTTTGTCTTTATAGTGCGGTGCAGAGTCTGTGCCTAAAAAGAATTTTTTACTTCCACTTGTAGCAGCTTCAATTAGCGCCTGCTGATGAATATTTCGCTTTAAAATTGGTAAGCAATAGTAATGTGGGCGGATACCACCGGCTAACATATGATTACGGTTATAAAGCAAATGATGCGCTGTAATTGTTGCAGCTACATTCTCAGGGGCATTGTTAACAAACTCGACAGCATCTTTTGTAGTGATATGTTCAAGAACAATTCTAAGTGTTGGAAAGTCAGTGACTACATCAGCTAAGATTGTTTCTAGAAATACTTTTTCACGGTCAAAAATATCAATTGATGAATCGGTTACTTCGCCATGTATAAGTAGCAACATGCCCACTTCTTGCATAGCTTCAAGCACCGGATAAATATTTTTAATAGAGGTCACACCTGAATCTGAGTTTGTTGTCGCGCCTGCAGGGTATAATTTAGCCGCAACAATTTTACCTGTCGCTTTGGCTTTTTTAATTTCTTCAGGGGTTGTTTTATCTGTAAGGTAAAGCACCATTAAAGGCTCAAAATTACCTTGCGGACCAGCGGCTTTAATTCGCTCATAATAAGATAATGCACTGTCTGTACAGGTTGCCGGAGGAACAAGATTAGGCATAATAATCGCACGCCCCATATAACGGCTAGCATCACGAACGGTATCGGTAAGTTGATCACCATCACGCAAGTGTATGTGCCAATCGTCTGGGCGAGTGATTGTTAAAGTTTGCATCGAATTTAAATCTGACATTGCTGGTTTCCACGGCTAAAGTTAGAGGGATAGCGTAAACTATGAGTAAATAACCTCGCTTATTTACTCAAGCGCATATTCAGGTGACTAGTTTACACCAGTTAAGGTTTTTTTTAAAAATAACTTTGTGGATATATAAATAGTAGGTTAAGTTAATAAATTAACAGCTAATTTGAGTCAGTTTTCTTTTTATGTCTAACAGGTTAGATACCGCTTTTGCACTTGAGGTCAAAACAGACCAACTACGTATAATAAATCAGTTTTCATCTTCATTGATGCAGCTTGATACACTTGAAGAATTACTGGATTACGTAACATCTCAGGTTGTAAAACGTCTTGGCTTTATTGAGTGTGTTATCTATTTAGCTGATGATGAAACACGTACATTAAAAGAAGTTGCTTCAATGGGAACAGCAAGTTCTTCAGATACCTACCACATAGACAGAACTGAAATCGATTTTGATCAAGGGATCACCGGTTATGTCGCATCGTCAGGACTCCCTCTAATGGTTGGCGATGTCACTCAAGATAGTCGTTATATAGCGGATGCCCGCCCTGCTCTTTCTGAGTTATGTGTGCCCCTTGTTTATAAAGAAAAGGTCTTAGGGGTGATTGATTGCGAGCACCCACAAAAACATTACTATACAGATGCACATTTAGAGGTGCTCTCAACTGTTGCTCATTTACTGAGTGCAAAAATAAATCAAGTTCGCACCGTTGAAAATTTACAACAAACAGTAAAACAGCTAAATGATGCTCAAAAGCTTGAAAATAGTATGTTGCAAATTGCAAATTTAACCTATCAATCAAGCGAGCTAGACAGCTTTTTTGAATCGCTCCACTGTATTATTACCTCTTTACTGCGAGCTGATAACTTCTTTATTGGCCTGTATGACAAACAACTAGATGTACTTGATTTAGTCTATATTATTGAAGAAGGTGTTCGTTCAAACGCACATAAAAAGATTTCCAAAGAATTACTCAAGGACACCGCCTCGTATTACCTTTTAACAACAGACCAGTCTCTGTTATTTAATAAAGAAGAATTTGCAAAGCATATAAAGGCAGGCCATTTTAAAATGGTCGGCAGACAAGCAGAATCTTGGCTCGGTGTGCCTTTTAAGGTTAATGAGCGTATCAGTGGCGTAATTGCAGTTCAAAGCTATAGTGAATATTACCATTACAGTGAACATGATCGTGCTCTTCTGACTTATGTAAGCCGACAAATAAGTATGGCAATTGACCGTCAACTTTCGCGCCAAGAACTGGAACATAAAGCGCTGCACGACGAGCTCACAGGCTTGGCAAACCGCTCATTACTTATCGAACGAGTTAAACACGGGATCTTACGCTTGGCTCGTTCTGATGAACAAAGTCAACATGCCCTACTTTATTTAGACTTCGATCGCTTTAAGAGTATTAACGATTCGCTCGGTCATGAGGTTGGCGATCATTTTTTAGTCAAAATTTGTGAGCTAATACAAGGAACAATTAGAAATACAGATACATTCGCACGCTTGGGTGGTGACGAATTTGCTATTTTTATGGAAAACATCACTGACAAACAACAAATTGATGATGCACTTGCACGTATCCAACTGGCACTTGCAGAGCCTCTCAATATCGATGGTCACCTATTGCAAGCTTCAACGAGTATCGGTGTTGCATTTTGTACAAGTGAAAAAGACAAGGCTTATAAGTTACTGCAACATGCTGATGCAGCTATGTACGAAGCAAAATCTTCAGGTCGCGGACAAGTCAAATTTTTCAATAACACAATGCGCAAAAAATTAAAGTCACATGCAGATATTGAAAATGATTTACAACATGGCATTGAGCATAACGACTTTGAACTTTACTACCAGCCTATTTTTACTATTCAAAGTAATGAAGTTGTTGGTTTTGAAGCGCTTGTTAGATGGCATCACCCTAGCAAAGGTTTAGTGGCCCCCAATGATTTTATTCCGATCGCTGAGGACACAGGGCAGATTATTAATCTTGATTTACACTTATTAGAACTTGCCGCAAAGCAGATATTCGCTTGGCATAAACAAGGAACACCTTTTTTACGTGTCACTGTCAATGTGTCATCTAGGCATTTTGCAAGCCTCGACTTTGTGAGTCAGATACATGACTTATATAAAAAGTATCAATTACCACTGGGCTCTTTATGTTTAGAAATAACAGAGTCAGGCTTAATTGGTAACCTAGAGTTGGCAACAAAAATAATAGAAGGCCTTGCTCCGCTTGAAGTCAAACTATGTTTAGATGATTTTGGTACAGGTTACTCTGCACTTGGTTATTTACATCAACTGCCGATTCATATTTTAAAAATTGATAAAAGCTTTATTGATCATTTAAGGAAAGAGCATAACCCACTTGTTGACGCTATTCTTTCATTAGCCCAATCATTAAAACTGGATGTAGTGGCAGAGGGAATTGAAACAGAGCAACAATTAAACATTTTAAAACAAACACAATGTAAGTTTGGCCAAGGCTTTTTAAAGGCCAAACCTATGCCAGCCAGTGAAGCTGAAAAAATAATTCTAAATGGTCTTTAAAGCCTAAGAGTTACTTAGGCTTAGTATGTTTATGAGGTTAGCCTAACTCTCGGCGTAACTCTTTAGCGGCAGTAACCATATTTTGTAATGCTAAGCGTGTTTCTTCCCAACCGCGGGTTTTTAGACCGCAGTCAGGGTTGACCCAGAGCCTCTCTACTGGCACTTTTTTAGCCGCTTTGTGAATTAAGTTCTTAATCCAAGCAATATCGGGGATATTTGGGCTGTGAATATCATACACCCCTGGCCCGATATCATTCGGATAATCAAAATCCTCAAATGCTTTTAATAGCTCCATATTTGAACGAGATGTTTCTATCGTGATGACATCTGCATCCATGTCTGCAATACCCGCTATGATGTCGTTAAACTCCGCATAACACATATGAGTATGAATTTGTGTTTCATCTGCCACTTTCGATGCACAAACACGAAATGCATAAGCAGCCCAGTCCAAGTACGATTGCCAGTCACTTGATTTTAATGGCATACCTTCTCTAAAAGCGGGCTCATCGATTTGAATTATCTTTATACCAGCTTGCTCTAAATCGACAACTTCATCACGAAGCGCTAATGCTATCTGCTTAGCAATGGTAGGTTTATCTAAATCATCACGGATAAATGACCAAAATAGAATAGTCACTGGACCCGTTAGCATGCCTTTCATTTTCTTCGTTGTTAGAGATTGTGCATAACGCGCCCATTCAACTGTCATAGATTGCTCTCTCGACACATCGCCCCAAATAATCGGGGGTTTTACACAACGCGTGCCATAACTTTGTACCCACCCAAATTGGGTGAATGCAAAGCCTTGCAAAAACTCCGCAAAGTACTCAACCATATCGTTACGCTCTGCCTCACCATGCACCAAAACATCGAGCTGTAACGCCTCTTGCTCTTCAACAGCATAGCGAATTTCTGCTTCCATCTGCTGACGATACTCAGCAGCAGGCAAAACCCCCGCTTTAAATTCTTTACGTGCTTTACGTATCGATTGAGTTTGCGGGAAAGATCCTATCGTGGTGGTCGGTAGTAAAGGTAGCCCAAGTGCGCTTTGCTGTTTGGCTATTCTAACTGAGAATGGACTAGACCGTTTAGCATCTTTGTTAGTTAGTGTACTCAGACGGTTTTGTACATCTTGATTATTAACTCTTGCTGATATTAAACGTTTCTTAACTGGCTCACTGTAATCATACAGCAACTGTGTTTGCCCTGTGTTAAGCGCATTACGCAATAGTTGTAACTCTTCGCCTTTTTGTTTGGCAAAAGCAAGCCACGATTTTATTTCACTATCTAATTGCTGCTCTTGGTCTAAATCGACAGGTGTATGAAGCAACGAACAAGATGGCGCAAGCCACAGGTTATCGCCTCTTTTTTTAGCTAACGCGTGCAATACAGAATACTTTTGCGTTAAATCACTGCGCCATATATTACGACCGTCAATAATACCCAGTGAAAGTACCTGTTGCTGTGTGATTAAGGTATCAAGCTTTGATATATCGTTATTTCCTGCAACACAATCAAAATGCACACCGTCTACAGGGTAATTAGCTATATCGGCAACATAATCATTTACTGAGTCAAAATAACTGGCAAGTAGTAACTTCACACCTTGTCCTGAAAGCGTCGCAAAACTTGTTTTAAGTGCTTTTCGCTGGCCATAGTTTAATTCTAAGGCAAGAACAGGCTCATCTATTTGAACCCACTCAACACCCAGCTTCGCAAGCTTAGCTAATACCTGTTGATAGACAGGTAAAAGCTTTTCTAGTAATGATAACGTATCAAACGGCTTTCCTGCAGGCTTAGCCAAATGTAAATAAGTCACAGGGCCAACCAACACAGGCTTCACCTTGTGGGCTAATTGATGAGCTTCTTGCACATGCTCAAATAGTTCAGTCCAAGTCAGTGCGAATGTTTGATCTTCCGATAACTCAGGAACAATATAGTGATAATTTGTATTAAACCATTTTGTCATCTCACTTGCCGCACATTGACATCCAGTAGGCGCTTGCCCTCTAGCAATTCTAAAAAGTGTATCTAAGTCAACGTTACCTTCCTCACTATAGTGGCGCTTTGGAATTGCTCCCACCAAAAGTGATGTATTCAAAACATGATCATACCAAGCAAAGTCACCTACAGGCAGTAAGTCAATACCGGCATTAGCTTGTAGTGCCCAGTTTTCTTGTCGAATAGACTTACCTCGTTCGAGTAATACTTGCTGGTTTATTTTTCCTGCCCAATAAGATTCTATTGCGAACTTTAACTCACGTTTCTTTCCTATTCGAGGAAAGCCTAAATTATGTAATTGTGCCATACCCATTCCATTTAGCTGTTTAGATGTCTAAAACATTAGCGATGAGATAAACCTAATTCAACTGATGCTTTCTCAGTTTCAACTTGAGGTAATTTCATGGATTTAAAAAATAATTTAAGTAAAATATAAATGACAACGCTGTCAATTTGATTAATAAAAGTATATTGTAAATATGAGGTAAAATTCCTCTGAAACTTTAGACGTCTAGACGTTGAAAAAACATAATTGTAGGCGTACTATGTCCATAATCTGAGTTTGACTCACATTTTTCATGAGATTTTTTAAAGATGATCGATATTAAACACTTAAAAACCATAGCAACCCTTAAAGAAACAGGATCTTTGGTCAATACAGCCCGAGAGTTGTTTCTAACGCAATCGGCTTTATCGCATCAAATTAAAGATCTTGAGAATAAATTAGACTGTCAACTTTTCGAGCGTAAAACGCAGCCTGTGCGCTTCACGCCACAAGGTATGCTGTTACTGGAGTTAGCAAACGAAGTTTTACCGCGTGTTGAAGCGACAAAATGCCGTTTAAAAGAAAGCCTTAATCAGCCAATTTCAAACCTGCGCTTAAGTGTCGAATGCCATGCTTGCTTTCACTGGCTATTACCGACTATAAAAGAGTTCAACAACTTTTGGCCAGATATTAAAGTCGATTATGAAAGAGGCTTTAGTTATGACGCTATTCCTGATCTAATCAATGATGAACTGGACTTAGTACTCACCTCTGATATCCGTGAGCCAGACAAATTAGAATACGCACACTTATTCGACTTTAAGTTAAAACTGATTGTTTCACCTGATCATGAACTGGCCAAAAAAGCCTATGTCACCGCACTGGATTTAAAAAACGAAACGATAATTTCTTACCCCATTCCACGTGAACGCCAAGATATCTTTAAACATTTTATCCAAAATGCACGATTCGATGGCACGCTGAAAACGGTTGACCAAGGCTTATTGATTTTCCAGTTGGTGAGTGCTGGTATGGGGGTTGCGGCTTTGCCCGATTGGTTAGTGACCCCTTATGAAAGCCAAGGGCTTATTAAATCGATTCCGTTAGGTGCGTTAGGGTTAACACGCCCGATGTATTTAGCAATGAAAAAAAATATGAAAGATAACCCTGTTTATCGCCACTTTTTAAATACCTGTAAACAAAATAACGGCCGTTAATAAAAGCTCATGTAACTGACATGGTTACATGGGCTTTTATGCTCCCTTGCTGGTTCAGTCCATTGGCCCGTGAAATATGCGCCACTGCTTTGATGCAAAGGCGCAGTAGTCTCCATAGAATCAGACAGGGTTATCGATATCAATAAAGGTGACATCAAAACCATGCTGCTCAGCTAATAACTCACCCAGAGCTTTAATGCCATAGCGCTCTGTCGCATGGTGACCTGCTGCAAAAAAATCGATACCTTGTTCACGTGAGCTGTGAATCGTTTGTTCAGATGCTTCACCTGTCAAATAAGCATCAATATCCTGCGAGGCAGCTAAATCAATATACCCTTGCCCACCACCAGTACACCAAGCAATAGTGTCAATTTTCTCTTCTCTAACTAAGCTTGTTAACGGTGCGCGATTGAGTACTTGGGCAATTTTGTCGGCAAATTCTTCACCCGTTAATGGTGTTTTTAAACGCCCTTTTACTGGCACACTATTAGGACCGGATTCAAGCCCAGCAGTAAACTCAATATCGAGTAACTTTGCCAATTGCGCGTTATTACCAATGTCGGGGTGTATATCTAGCGGCAAATGATAGCCATATAAATTAATATCATTCTTTAAAAGCGCTGCAATACGGCGTTTTTTCATACCCGTAATTGACTGCGACTCCCCTTTCCAAAAGTAGCCGTGATGTACCAAAATTGTATCTGCATTTTCGGCTATCGCTGCATCAATCAATGCTTGGCTTGCTGTTACACCCGTTACTATTTTTTTTACCTCGCTCGCGCCTTCAACTTGTAAACCGTTGGGGCAGAAATCAGCGATTAATTCAGGCTTAAGAATGTCATTTAGTAATTGAGTAAATTGTTTGCGTTGCATATAAAACCGTTCTCCAACCCTCTATTTTGTGCAAATTTTGGCGGTTATGAGCGAAAAATGGAAGGAAAATCGCAAAAAATTGAAAAGTAAGCTGAAAATAGGTATAAATATATATTCTTAATCTGTGTTTACAACGTATAGGGTCTCTGATGAGCAAACTAGACAAAACAGAAGTGTTAAATGCCTTCGAAGCAGCATACGAAGCAGCGAATGGTAAGAAACCTGAAATTACTACAAAACCTGGTTGGTATAGCATCGATGGTGGCAAAAACTTGCGCCTAGCCGATGTTGCAGCGCTGACTGAAGAGCTTACTTCTGGTAAAACAGCTGAGCCTAAGGCAGAAGAAGCACCAAAAGCCCCAGCGAAAAAAACCAAAACTAAAACCGCTGCGCCAGCTAAAACAGCAAAAAAAGCATCATTCACTGTTGTTAAAGCAAACGATGATGGTTACAAAGCTGAAGAACTTTGGATCGTTAACCTAGCTGAAAAAGACCACGATTGTCGTTTACCACGTGGTGTTGTGTAATTTACTTACACTTAATAATTTTAAAAACCACTACTCGTTAGTGGTTTTTTTATATTCATCCAGCTGAATATTTAATAGCCATTGACTAAAATAACCAAATAGCACAATAAAAATAGTGCCAATCAATACAGGCATTACTAAGAAATCCCAACTTTGCAAAGATTGCATAATCAAAATTGGATTTGCCCCTGCCGCGGGATGTATTGTGTCTGTCAACATCATGAGACTGATTGCCAGCCCTGTGGCGATAGCAATTTCAACAGGCCCTACACCGACATAATTTACAAATACAACGCCAATTAATGCAGTCAAAAGGTGCCCTCCGATGACATTTTTCGCTTTCGCAAGCGGGCTGTGTGGTACACCAAATACCAACACCGCAGTTGCACCAAATGGTGCCATCAACCAAATACCGTAATTTCCTAATTGCTGTAAATAGGCCAACACAAAAATTGCCATACAAGCAATTACACCTGCGATAGCCGCTTTACTCACCTTATTTTCCATAACGCCTCCTAAAAGTAGACCGATTTGTCTACTCGGCAAATGGTAGACAAGTCGGTCTACTTCTGTCAAGCTATCATTAGTCGCCAATTGAGATCTTGTTATGGATAAACGAACACATATTATTTTGACCGCCCTGTCACTTTTTTATCAAAAAGGCATTCATAGTGTGGGAATAAACGAGATTATTAGTGTCGCGGGTGTCGCTAAAAAAACCATGTACCACCATTTCGTAAGTAAAGATGAACTATTACTAGCGTGCCTTAGTGAGCGACATAACAGGTTTTTAAATTGGTTAACGCAAGCCACCAGCAAGCAAACAACTATTGAAGAATTTAAAGTCGCTTTGATCAGCTGCCATGAAGCGTGGTTTAATTCTGAGGTGACTGAATTAGGTGATTTTAATGGCTGTTTATTTATTAACACTGCAGCCGAATTTGCTGATCCTGCCAACCCAATTAATCAAGCCTGCAAAGAGCATAAAATGGCAGTGCAGCAGTTAATAAAACAGCGTTTATCAGCGTGTAATAACATGGAAAGTTCGCAGTTGGGCTCGTACAGCCACTATTTGATGACGCTCATTGAGGGTATGATCTGCCAAGCAAAACTGGTAGGAATTAAACAGTTTCCTCATTTAAAACAATGAATAAACAATAAAAAAAGCGGCACTATGGCCGCTTTCAGTTTAGATTTTCGCTATGTTAGATTTTTTCAAAATATAACTTTTCGCGTTTTTTTTCACCCACTTCGTTCATGGTTGCTGCATCAAATAAACGACCATTAATCATGGTGTAATCGATTTTATCTGTATCACGAATATTCGTTAGCGGGTTACCGTCAATAACGATTAAATCGGCAAGCTTACCCGCCTCAAGTGAACCGATATTTTTATCAAGGCCAATGTATTTAGCAGGATCTAAGGTTGCTGCACGAATTGCTTCAAGTGGTGTCATACCACCTTGCGCAAACATCCAAATTTCCCAATGTGCGGCTAAACCTTCACGTTGGCCGTGAGCACCTAGGTTCACTAAAACACCTAAGTCTTGCAGCTCTTTGGCAACACGGGCATTGTTAAAGTGGTTATAGTGATGATCGGGCGCCTTAACACGACGCATTGAGCGAGGTAAAAGCTGATTCTTTGGCACAAACTTACTTAAGCGTGGGTGATTCCACACATCGGTCTTATCGTACCAATAATTTTCACCCCAAATACCACCGTATGCGACACCCAGTGTCGGTGTGTAACCTACATCACTTTGTGACCAAAGCTGGCGAATATCATCATAGATATTGGCAACAGGAATTGAGTGCTCAATACCCGTATGACCATCAACCACCATGGTTAAGTTGTGCTGCAGTAATGAACCGCCCTCTGGCACAACCATCATTTCAAGTTCACGACCTGCCTCAATCACTTGCTGGCGCTGTTCACGGCGTGGTTGGTTATAGGATTTAACACTAAACGCGCCCACTTTCTTTAAGCGCTCAAGGTGGAATTTGGCATCTTCTAACGAATCAATATGCGACGTGTAACCTGGCATATTCGCACCATATAAAATGGTACCTGTGGAGAAAATACGAGGGCCGACAATCATGCCTGCTTTTTGCATTTCGCTTGCAGCAAAAATCTCAGTGGTGTCGTTTGATGGATCGTGAATCGTTGTTACACCTAACGCTAAACCTGCTAAGTTCTTCCAGTTTTGCTGTGGAATGATCTCATCGCTACCTTGCGAGCCATGCGCATGCGCATCAACAATCCCTGGCATAATCGTCTTGCCGGTTACATCAATTACCTCAGCACCTTTAGGAATAGCAACACTGTCTTTACTGCCAACCGCTTTAATATGCTTACCATCAGTTACAATAACGCCGTTTTCAATAACCTGCTCACCGTTCATGGTGATAATGCGCGCGCCAGTGAACGCAAAGACTGAGTTAGGCTCCGCCATGGTTTTTGTAAAACCGATGTTGTCGCCGCTTTTAACTTTAAAATCAGTCTCTTCATTTTGGTTAATATCAAATAAACCCGCTAGACTTGCATGATATAACTCAGGGCCTAAGCTCCAATAAAGTTTATCGCTTGTGCCACTCCAGCTGATGTTCTCACCCGCGCGAACAGAAAGCTGCTCAATTGGGAATTGGCTATCTTTCGGGCCAATATTAATGGTTTTGCCGCGCTCAACAAATGGCGTAACAAATACTTTAAAACGCTCTGCAAACGCTAAGTATTGACCATTCGGTGATACTCTAAACTCTGTTGCATGCTCTGATTCATAAAGTTTACGAACTTGCTTTGATTCAAGTTCAACAACACTTAATGTTGGCTTTGGCCAAGGACTCATCACATATATACGGTCGTTCGCTGCACCAAATTGCGGCTGATAACCTGATTTAGTGATAAGTGTTGAATCACCGCCTTTAGCACTTACTGAGTAAATACCAGGCTCTAATGACCATGTCGGGTTAAGGATACTGCCGCCAGACGCTTTACGATAAACAACCGTTTTACCATCTGGGCTAAATGTTGGCTCTACATATTTACCTGGTTCTTTAGTAATCGTATCGCCACGGCCACTGCGCGCAGATACAACACGGATTGAGCCCTGTTCGTTATCATCCCATGTGGTGTAAACAATCTTCTTACCATCACGTGAGAACTGCGGAAATAATTCAAAGTGATCGTCTTGCTTAGTCAAGCGCTTCACTTTGCCAGACTCTAAATCACGTTTATAAATATGACCTAGCGCTTCAAAAATAGCCGTTTCACCATCCGGTGAGATTTGTACATTGCGCAGCATTTTCACATCAAAATTGTCGCTATCAATATTCTGTGTAAAGCGCACGGCTTTTTGAATTTGCTTATTAGTTTCAACTTTAAATGGAATAGCCGAGACAGACTTATCATCGACATCTAGTTTATGGATTGACCCACCCGCCCAAAAGACCAGTTGTTCGTTATCTGGTGTCCAAGCAATTGTTGGGTATACGCCATGAATAGCCCATGTCTCTTGCATATCACGCTCAAGCTCACCATAAAGCTTTGTATGCTCACCGGTGTGCAGATCATATAAATACAAGCTAGTTTGGAAGTCATCACGCTTGATATACGCAAGCTTTTTACCATCTGGTGAAGGTGTAGGTCGAATAGCCCCACCCATACCATCAATAATTGTTTCAATCTCACCGGTTTCACGGTCATAGCGTTTAATTTTATAAATACCCGCTACAGAGTCTTTAGAGTAATGGAATGTTTTACCCGGCGTTGCATCATGCGAGAAATACACATAACGACCATCCGGTGAGAACATTGGTTCACCTAAGTCTTTTTGGTCATTTTCGCGTGCAGTTAGCTGTACACCTTTACCACCCGCTTTGTGGTAAAGCCATACTTCACCAGCCCCTAAAGAGCGGCTTGCAGTAAAATGCTTACGCGCAACTAAGTAGTCACCATCAGGGCTCCAAGCAGGGCTATTTAACAAACGAAATGTTTCGTTCGTTACTGCTTTCTGGTTTTCACCGTTTAAATCCATAACCCATATGTTATCGCCACCACCTTGGTCTGAAGTAAACGCAATGTGCTTACCATCAGGGCTAAAGCGTGGTTGCATTTGCCATGCAATATCACTGGTTAATTGCGTTGCAGTACCACCCGACATTGGCATGGTATAAATATCGCCAAGTAGGTCAAACACCAGAGTTTTACCATCAGGGCTAATATCCACATTCATCCACGTGCCCTGCTCAACACTAATTTTAGCGTCTAGGAATTGGCCTTTTGGTGCGTCCACCTGCCATTTGTCATCATTTGATTGCTCTGCCGCCACTACTTGCCCAGTTAGAGCAAGTGAAATCGATACAGCTAGGGCTGTATGAAGCATTTTCTTCATTGAAATCTCACTTTTTATTGTTTTTGCACACTTTTAAGATTGCACCAAATAGCATAGCAAGATTCCAGTGATTCGTGTTAAACAGACGTAAATAGTCGACTAATGCCACGCAATGGGATCAAACTGATAATAGCCAACTAGCAAGTGATAAATTTCAGGATCAAATTGTCTCAGTTCAGCGGGTTTTTCTAAAAAGGTTTCGGTGATGACAGCAAAAAACTCAGCTTCATTGGTCGCGCCATAACTATGAATAACATGTGGCATACCGTAAGCTAAATGGGTTTTGAGTTGATTAAACGCGCGACTAAATACTTTTGCCCATTTTTGGTAATCTTCATTACTGGCAAGCAGCGGTGTACCTGTGGTTTTACCCGTTTCTTGGTCTAGTTGATGGGCAAATTCATGAAACACTAAATTATGACCATCGCTTGGCAGGCGATTCCCCTCTAGTACATCATGCCAGCTAAGCACTAATGTACCTCCAGGCCATGACTCTCCTTGACGAACAGCGTTGTGATAACTTACTAAACCTGCACCATCTCGCGAAGTCTCGGGCGCATAATAAGCACTAGGGTACAATAAAACTTCTCTTACATTACGGTACAAAGGCCAGGGTTTATTGAGCACTAACAAACACGCATCAGCAGCAACTATCAGCTTCATAGATTCGTTAAGTTTTAAGCCATCACAACCAATAAAACGTTTTTCATTTAAAAACCAAACGATATGTCGTTCCAGCTTTTCACGATCGGCGTCGGTCATTCTTTGGTAGATGGGCATGTACTTTAGCAACAAATTCTTTTGCTGTGAGTTAAGAGCAAAACGATGGTATTTTTTTTGCCAAAAATGATTTCTAATATCATCCCAGCGCCAATAACACACAATAAAAATAACTAAGGAAAGTAACAAAAATAGGTTAAGCATTACCATCGCCTAAAAAACGGTCTTAGTAGTTAAATGTGTGCAAACAAGAAAAGATCAATACTTGATAAATTAATTGAACATTAAAAGCCGTGTTAAACACGGCTTTTACCATCATTAACGGTATAAGGGTTGCCAAGCACAGGTTCTACGTCCATTGCGCTCAAAATAAAAGTTATTACAATTTGAATCATAGTTACTATTACCAACATCAATACGGTAATTACTGATATAACGGTTATGTAATGAAACTTGCTGACCATTTTGTAATAAAGTGAAGTGTACGTGTGGACCAGACGATTGTCCGCCTTCGCACAGTGCTTGGTTATAACTATTCGCATAACGACCTAGCAACGTTCCTGGCTGCACAGTGTCACCATTATTATATTGTAAGTTAGACATGTGGTAATAATTAGTTGCAAAGCCACTTGAGTGCGTTACCCGTATATTACATGACGAAAAACGAGTGATGACCCCACCATGTGCGGCTTGAACCCAAGGCGTATTGCTTCCCCATCCACCAGAACCATTGTTAAAGTCTAATGAAGAATAAGGATAACCTGAGCCAGTGTTTGAATGCGCTCCACCACTATACCAATAATACCCTTGAGACCAAGGTAAGTTCATAGTAAATGTGGCTTGAACCGACTGCTCTTCCCCTGAAAACGTAACTTGGTCTGTGTTCAAAATAAGAGACTGATCGGGTGATAGTTGCTCGAATATATCTAAGAAGCGAGTTAAAGAATCATTTGCCTGAGCATGCAGATTGTGCTGCTTACTCATCATGCTGGCAAGCGCAGCTGTAGCGGCAGTACTCACTTGTGAAGGCCTAATTAAATGCTTTATGGAGTTTGAGTTTTTATCATGCTTTACGGCTTGCTCTTGCCAGTGTTTAAAGGCATAGAAACGTTGACTTAATTTAAATACAACGTCTTTAACCTGCTCCTCAAATCCTTGCTTGTCAGAGATATTTTTAAACACGCTTTCTAATTCAACCGAAGGATCAGAGAGTCCCTCACTTTGCTGTTCAATCAGTGCCAAAATCACTTTTGGGTTAATACTATAATAGCCAGCCCAGTGTAGTATAAAAGCTTGTTTACTTTGAAGTTCAGGGGCATACGACGCGAAGTAGTTATCCCAGTCCTCATTTAATAGGTCATTATTAAATACAAATGTTTGGTCATCCATAATTAATAATGAATTAAGATTCAGTTGTTCTACTGCTTGGTCTGAAAATTCAAACGTTTCATGGTTATGCACACCGGCAAACGCTATAGAAGAAAAACCAAGTCCAGTCGTAACCGCAAGTGTTAGTAAATTTTTATTCATCTTTTTGTTCCCTTTTATAAAACCCCATACGGGGAACAAAAATGTAGATCAAAAGTGAATAAATTGTTAATTTTATATTTTTATGTAAACATTAACGTAAGTAATGTACCTTTAATAACACCACCTTGAAGCCGAAAACGTGTACAAAAATAAAACATTTTATTTTGTAATCAATAACTGATTGAGGAACTAATTATTCATTGCGGTAAATAACAACCTGATTTCGTCCTGCGGATTTGGCGCAATATAATGCCTTATCAGCTTGTGCTAAAAGCCGATCGTAATCACTTGCACTTTGGCTGTCAGCTAAACCAAAGCTAACCGTAACAGACAAACCACTGGCGATATGCGAGAAATCATAGTTTGCAATCTCAAGGCGAATAACATCACATACTCGTGCCGCCTCTTTTGCTGTTTTTTCTGGGAATAAGAGCGTAAATTCCTCGCCACCCCAGCGAGCAGCTTGACCTATATGGGTACAATTTAAAGTGAGTAAGCGTGCTATTTCACAAATTACTTTATCACCTATTAGATGAGAAAAATTGTCGTTAATTGACTTGAAATGATCAATATCCATGATCGCAATAGAGAAGAATTTATTCTCTTTTCTAAATTTATCAAAACTTTGTGACAAACAAACGTCGAAAGCGCGTCGATTAGGCAACTGAGTTAACTGATCATGATTAGCCAAATGTGCAAATGCATCCGCTTGCTTTTTCAAGTCATGCATTTGTTGCTCTACTTTTTCGGTTAACTCTATTTCAATCCGTTTATAGTGGTATAAACGAAATTTATAAATACTGTAAGCTATTAGAATAAAGGCAAAAACGATTAAAAGTTTGAAGCTTGTCTTCTGCCAAAAATAAGGGGCTATTCTAAAGCGTAAAACTTGCTCGTTATCTTGCCAATCGCTGTTGGGATAGCCGGCACGCACTTTAAAGGTATACTCACCTGGCGCTAAATTCGTGTATTCAGTAATAGCCAAGCGCCCTCTATCAACCCACTGTTCATTGTAACCGCTCAGTTGGGTCTGATAGTTAAGTCGCTGAGGCATAATAAAGCTCAGCCCCGCATAATTAAAAGACACCCGAGAAATACCTGGCGACAAGTTAAGCACTTCATTACTTGGTGGCAATGTAACCGCTCTGCCATCCACATCAAAGCTTTCAATGACGGTGGATAATTGACGTGTACTGGCTTCTTTTAGCCGCTCAGGCGTCGCGACAGCAACACCACGGGCGGTAGCAATCCATATTTGCCCATCAGAGTGAAGTGTTGCTGCAGGTGTTGAGCCTCCATTAGCTTGAGCGCTCAGCATGCCATCACCTTCATCATAGAGTTGCATGGACACAGTAAGTGGATTAACGCGGTCAGGCTCATCTAAAAATGCGACTAATTGCGCCTTGTTTACCTGAATAATACCTCTATTACTTGTCAACCAAAGTGAGCCACCTTGCTCAACTATCTGAAATAATTTATCGACAGGTAGCCCTTCTTGACGACCAAATAGTGCCATTGTGTCGTTTAGCATATTATAACGAACCAACCCTCTGTCAGTGGCTAACCACATATCGGTATCGTCTACATAAAAGCCAAACGCATATTCAGTGCTAAAGTATTCTGGAAAAGTGATAGTGGCAAAACGGTCCTCAGACGGTGTATAAATTGACACACCGACTCCGGTACCAATCCATAATCGACCTTGAGTGTCCTCCGCCAAGGCTATAATAAAGTCACCCGCTAAACCATTTTCTGATGTATAAGAATACACTTGCCCATCTTCGCTTAACTTTGTTAAACCACTGGCAGTACCTATCCATAAATTATTTTCAGAATCAAAAAGTAACGAACGAACTTCATTGCTGATTAAACCGTTTTTTCTATTTTTTACAGGGTAAATTTTACTATTAACGACTTTCATTAAGCCGGCTGTATACGTGCCTAACCAAACATCACCTTTTTTATCTTCGGTTAAACTCAACACCGATAAAGGATCACGTTCATAAGCTTGTCTTAAAGTGCTAATTTCACCCTTCTCAATGCGGTTGAGCCCATTACTGCTTCCAACCCATACACTGCCATCGGAGTGGGAAAGAACTGTTCTGACATAATCAGATGCCAACCCCCGACTTTGACTCCAGTTGGTAAATGGCGCTTCTCGTAATCTAAACAGTCCTGCATTAGTACCAACCCAGATACTTTTTTCACGATCTTGCCAAAGAGATAAGATCCGGTTGTTAGGCAATCCATCATCCGCATCTAGGTTCTCGAGCCCTCGCTCACTTAACCTAAAAACACCTTTATTAATGGTGCCAAACCATAAGTCCCCTTTTGCATCTTCAAGCAAACTCGATATTGATTCATTGTTTAAAATATCATTTATGGAAACAAATACATCGTGTTGCTTTTTCCAGGCTCCACTCTCAGTTCCTACAACTAAATCACCTGATTGGGTAAGTAATAAAGTAAAAACGGATGTATCAGGTAAACCTGAATTTGAGCTAACTTTACTGACTTTTTTATTGATAATTTTATATAAGCCATCACTTGTTGCTGCCCAGATAACACCATCATTATCTTGTAATAATCGATACACACTTAGCTTATCTAGTAGCTGTTGTTCAGGCGCTTGTTCAGATGAGCGGTAAAGTATACCTTGCCCCTCTAAAGCGAGCCAAAGCTCTCCACTTTTTGTAATAAGGGCATGATTTACCATTGTTGATGAAGCTGGGAGTGCCTGCCAATGACCTTGCGACCTTTTCGCAATTCCTCCACGAGCACCGACTATGTACAAATCTCCGTTCTCTGTGGCAATCAAACTGCGTAGACCTGAGTCAGGTAAACCTGGAAGTTCTGTGCGGGTAAAAAGTTTAAATTCTCGTCCGTTAAAACGTGCTAAGCCTTCCCACGTTGCCACCCAAATATAACCATCTTTTGTTTGGCTAACACTATTGATACTGTTATGCGGTAGGCCAGAGCGAGTGCTCCATGTTTCAGTGAAGTAATCTGTTAATGACAGCCGTGCCGGTTTGGCTATAAGCCCAAAACTTAAAAATAACAACACACAGCAGATTACCCGCGCCATAAAATAAAACCTTGATATTTATTATCATTATTACTGTGTATAGTTTTGCAGAATAAGCGAAAATTCAACCAACTGAGCAAATACTACCTAAGTGCTAATTTTTACTCAGTTTAATCACAATTAGCAACAATCATTTACAAAAATCATTAATTTTTTCTTGCAGTAGTTTTACAAAACGTGCGACATGTAAGCCATCCATCAACGCGTGATGCACATCGATTGATAGCGGCATCTTGCCAGTTTGTAAGTCAAACTGACCAAATACAAATTTAGGAATGCCAAGACCATGACCTTCACTCACAGCATGAGAAAAACCAGTAAAATTTAACCACGGTAGCACTGATATATGGATAAGATCAGGTTGCCCTTCTGTTGCAGCAAATGCATCAGAGAAAAATGGTTTTGCTTTACTTGTTTTACCCACTGCAATGGCGTGTTTTGAGAAGTCTTCAATCGAGGCGTGTTTTTCAAAATAACTAAAGCGGAATGTTTCATCTTCTGCAAGCTCGACCACACTTCCTCTTACCGATGACAACTGCACAGGTAGAGAATCAACTATACGTTGACGCATTGGCGCATAGTCATGACATGCTTCAAGCGTTAGGTAGACATAGCTGTGAAAGAACGAATACGGCTCTGCTTTGCACTTGTTGTAAAGAGCCGCCATGTCGAGCGACACACACACATTAAAAAAAGGCAGAGAAAATTCTTTAAAGAAAGCGAAATGCTGTTTACGAGGCCAAGTATTAAGATCAATTGGGGTGACTTCACAAGATAGAGTTTTCATTAGGCGTCCTCGAGATTTAAAAACCGAGTGTACCTAGCAAGCATTACTTCGTCACCTTGATGCGATAAATAACAGAGACAAAAAAGGTGCGACTTGCGCACCTTTTTTTAACTATAAATTTAGTCGATTTACTAAATTATAAACCGTTTTCGATGATTTCTAATGCTAGTTCATCGGCAATTAAATGCGTCGATTTTTGCTCTTTTTCAGAGCGAGCAAAGATTTCAGTTAGCGTATCAAAAATGCCTTCAACGTGTTTAGTTGATGCTTCTGCACTATAACCTTCTGGTGCAGTTTCGTAGTAAACGTTGATAATACCACCTGCGTTAATTACGTAATCTGGTGCATATAAGATACCTTTTTCACGGATAATTTCTCCGTGACGAGACTCTGCTAATTGGTTATTCGCACAACCTGCAATAATTGTTGCTTTTAAACGCGGGATAGTCGTGTCATTTACCGTTGCGCCTAGTGCACATGGTGCATACACATCAACATCTAAGTCGTAGATTTCATCAATACCCACAGCCGTTGCATTGAAGTCATTTACAACACGCTCAACAGCTTGCTCGTTAATATCTGTTACAAATAACGTTGCACCCGCTTCGTGCAAATGCTTACAAAGACCGTATGCTACTGCACCTAAGCCCTGCACTGCTACTTTGATACCAGCAAGATCTTGATGACCACGTTGGTGTTGTAAAGCGGCTTTAATACCTAAGAACGTACCATAGGCTGTGAATGGTGATGGGTTACCACTTTTGCCTTCAAGGCCTAGTACATAGTTAGTTTCTTTGTTCATGATAGCCACATCATCACAGGTGATGTTTACGTCTTCAGCGGAATAGTAGCTACCACTTAAACGCTCTAATTGGCGACCAAATGCACGGAAAAGCTGCTCTGATTTAATTTCTTTTGCATTACCGATAATTACTGACTTACCGCCACCAAATGGTAAACGTGCCACAGCATTTTTATACGTCATACCTTTTGATAAACGAAGTGCATCTGTTACGGCAGCTTCATCCGTTGCGTAGTCCCACATTCTACAACCACCAACAGCTGGACCTAACTTGGTATTATGAACCGCAATAATCGCCTTAAGGCCTGATTCTTTATCTGAACAAAACACCACTTGCTCGTGGTTATCAAAGTCGACTTTATTAAATACAGCCACAGTTAAATACTCCGAAATTTTCTTACCCCAAAGGGTGTGAGCGCTGAAATTGCCGAGACTCTATCACTTCGAATGCTCCCTTGCCACTAAATGAGATGATAAAACTAAGCAAAGTTCCCACGTTGAAACAATCACTCAAAAAATAACGCTTTAAGGGAAAAATATACCTACCAAAGCAAATATTAAGCATTGTTAATTCAAAATAAACTATTTACATCAGCAACTTTATTACGTGAACGTAAAGGTAAAGTATAGCGTAAAGAAAAAGTGACAAGAAGAATGTAGCAATAAAGCCAAGAAGAATCTGCTTTTTAAAGATATGTTGAGAAAATAACTGAGACTGGTCAGAGCTGAAAAAAAACGGCGCAGGTGCGCCGTTTTTATTAAAAGCGTTGCAAGATGGTTATTTTAATTTGCCATCAAGTTCTTCAATTTTTGCTTTCCAAATAGCAGGGCCTTGCGTGTGCGCATTGGCACCTTCACTATCCACAGCAACCGTTACTGGCATATCTTCTACTTCAAACTCGTAAATTGCTTCCATACCTAAATCTTCGAATGCAACAACACGTGCTTTCTTGATTGCTTTAGATACAAGGTAAGCCGCACCACCTACCGCCATTAAGTAAATAGACTTATTGTTTTTGATTGATTCAACCGTTGCAGGGCCACGCTCAGCTTTACCAATCATACCGATGATGCCTGTGTTTTCTAACATCATATCAGTGAATTTATCCATACGCGTTGCTGTTGTTGGGCCAGCAGGACCTACCGCTTCATCACCCACTGCATCTACAGGGCCAACGTAGTAGATAAACTTGTTATCGAAATCAACGCCTTCAGGTAAACCTTCACCTGATTGGATCATATCTTGTAAACGCTTATGCGCGGCATCACGACCCGTTAAAATAGTACCAGACAGAAGTACAGTTTCACCCATCTTCCATTCTTGTGTGTCTTCTTTAGTCAGTGTGTTTAAGTCAACACGACGTGTACCTTCACCTACTTCGAACGTAACTTCTGGCCAATCTTCTAGTTTCGGTGCTTTAAGTTCAGCAGGGCCTGAACCATCTAACGTGAAGTGAACGTGACGTGTTGCTGCACAGTTAGGGATCATTACCACTGGTTTTGATGCTGCGTGAGTCGGTGCCGTTTTGATTTTTACATCAACCACAGTTGTTAAACCACCTAGGCCTTGTGCACCAATACCTAATTTATTAGCGCGTTCGAAAATATCGATACGCATTTTTTCTTCAGTTGTTTCGGCGCCGCGCTCAATAAGCTCGTGAATATCAACCGGATCCATTAATGATTCTTTCGCTAGTACCGCTGCTTTTTCAGCCGTACCACCAATACCTATACCTAGCATGCCAGGTGGACACCAGCCCGCCCCCATCGTTGGTAATGTTTTTTCAACCCATGCAGCCACATCATCAGATGGGTTAAGCATAACCATTTTCGTTTTATTTTCTGAGCCGCCGCCCTTCGCAGCTACCATTACTTCAACTTCAGCGCCTGGCACTAAGTCGATGTGAACAACTGAAGGAGTATTGTCTTTGGTGTTTTTACGCGTACCAGCTGGGTCTGCAACAATTGATGCACGTAACGGGTTGTCTGGGTTCAAGTATGCGCGACGTGTACCTTCATCAACCATTTGCTGTACAGTCATGTCTGTTTTATCCCACTTAACATCCATACCTACTTTTACGAAGCAGGTAATGATACCTGTATCTTGACATAGTGGACGTTTACCTTCAGCAGACATACGAGAGTTAATTAAAATTTGCGCAATGGCATCTTTTGCCGCTTTGCTTTGCTCTTTGTTGTAAGCTTTTTCTAAGGCTTGTACGAAATCGAGAGGGTGATAAAAAGAAATGTATTGCAATGCATCTTCAATGCTATCAATGAAGTCTTGCTGACGAATTGTGCTCATTACGGGTTCCTTAAGTTTTTATCACGTAGCGCTGTACGTGATCCTGAGTAAACCGGTGACGAAGATTTACTCTACGGGTTAGTCATGGCATCACTATAAAGGAAATCATAACGCTGCCAATCAAATTTAACTTATGATACCCTCCTCGCCCGTTTCGGGCTAGTTATTCAGGGCAATGTAGATGATAAACGATGAAAATTTGTGCATTAAATTAGATTTAAGCGGTGACTGCATCGCGCTATTTAGTCATTTTGCTCATTTGCCCTATGCTGTATTGCTCGATTCAGCCAATAGCGAGCATATAAATAGCCGCTTCGATATCATTGCCATCGCGCCATTAAGGCAATTAGAGGTGCGCGAAAATACATGCTTTGTCGACGGCAAAGCGCAATTAAGTGATTGTTTTAGTTTGATGAAAGCAGGCCTTCAGGAATTTAATCACACAGCAAACCCTAACAATCTGCCTTTTACGGGCGGTTGGCTTGGTTATTTTGGTTATGACTTAGGTCGTGTAATTGAAACCATGCCAAGTACTGCCGAAAACGACATTAACATGCCGCAAATGGCTGTCGGTCTTTATCCAGATGCCCTTATTTTCGATAAGCAACAACAAAGCTGGTTTTACGTTTGTCAGCCAAATCAAAATCGCTTAGCGCTATACCAGCAGCACCTAAACGAAACGCCAGCAAGTGCAGAGTTCGTGCTACAAAGCAACTGGCAGTCAAATATGAGTAAAGCCAGCTACAGCGAAAAGTTCGAGAAAATTCAGGCTTATTTAAAAAGTGGTGACTGTTATCAGATCAACCTTGCGCAGCGTTTTAAAGCTGAATTTTCAGGTTCAACATGGCAAGCATATAAACAACTCCGAGAAGCGAATAAAGCACCGTTTTCAAGCTATATAAATCACCCAGATTGCGCTATTTTATCTATCTCACCTGAGCGTTTTATTTCTATTAATCAAGGCCAAATAGAAACCAAGCCAATTAAAGGCACACTCCCTCGTTTGGCTGACTCTGAACAAGACCAAGCGCAGGCAACTCGCTTACAACAATCAGAAAAAGACCGCGCAGAAAATGTCATGATTGTTGATCTGCTGCGCAACGATTTAGGCAAAGTGGCTCGTCCAGGTAGTGTCACAGTACCTTCGCTATTTGCCATTGAAAGCTTTCCAGCTGTACATCATTTAGTAAGTACTGTGCGCGCAGAATTAGCGGATGGCAAAGATGCTATTGACCAAATTCATGCCGCTTTCCCGGGTGGTTCAATTACCGGAGCACCGAAAATTCGTGCTATGGAAATTATTGAAGAGCTCGAACCACATCGCCGTAGTGTGTACTGCGGCTCAATTGGCTATTTAAGTGCCTGTGGCAACATGGATACCAGTATCACAATTCGCACTTTAGTGTGTCACAAAGGTGCAGTTTATTGCTGGGCTGGCGGCGGCATTGTGGCTGATTCAAAGGTCGACTTGGAGTACCAAGAAACTTACGATAAAGTAAATAAAATACTGCCCTTATTAAAGTAAAAGTTGAAGTAACAACATTGAATAGTCAGCAACTAATTGCCCGTTTTAGTTTAAGTCAAACCACAGAGCGCCCTGCTACCATTCGCTTTAATGCCGAAAAGCGTGCCAGTGCCGTGATGCTGCCTCTGCTCGATGTGAATGACAAAGCGCATTTGTTGCTGTGCAAGCGACCAAGTTATTTACTTCATCACCCTGGGGAGATTTGCCTGCCCGGAGGTAAGTATGAAGAGCAAGATGAATCTCTGCTGCACACTGCTCTTCGAGAGCTTAATGAAGAGCTCAGCATTGCCAAACATCAAGTGACAGTCCATGGTAAGTTGCACCAATATGCGACCTTAACCGGTTTTACGATTGAGCCCTTTGTTTGTACACTTAGCGAAGGCACAACATGGCAAGCGGACCCTAACGAAGTTGCTGCCAGTTTTTTAATGCCCTTGTCTTATTTGAGTAATCAACAAAACTGGCAACCTCTCCCCTTTGAGCGAAATGGTAAAACCATTATGTTGCAAGGCTTGATGACTCCGCACGGTCTGCTGTGGGGGGCAACAGCCAGCATTATTAATAACTTTATCAAACAGCTCGCCCTACCAGTTTAATTATCCTGCTTTTAGGGTTACACAGACACGTTTAAACGTTATCATGTGGCACCGTTCAAAGGCAGGTAGTATGCCGTTAAAAGGAAAATGAGTAGCAAATTATGATCAGTGCATTCGATATGTTTAGTATTGGTATTGGCCCATCGTCATCTCACACTGTTGGCCCAATGCGCGCTTCGCGTTTATTTGTAAACGAATTAGAAGAAAAAAACTTACTTGCAAACGTTACCGATATTAAAGTTGAGCTGTTTGGCTCATTAGGTCAAACAGGAATTGGTCACGGCTCAGGTAAAGCCGTGATCTTAGGTCTTGCCGGTTATGATCCAGAAACCATTGATGCTGATTTGGTCGACGATATCCTCGCGAAAATCGAAAAAGAGCAGGTTATTTACTTAAACCAACGTCATAAAGCCAATTTCCCTAAGCAAGGTGCAATTGTATTCCATCGTCGTAAAACACTACCAAAGCACTCAAATGCGATGGAAATCATTGCTAGCCAAAATGGCGAAAAGTTATTTAGTAAAGTGTATTACTCAATCGGTGGTGGTTTTATCGTAAGTGATGAAGAGTTCGAAAACGAAAAACAAAAAGCACTCGAAATACGCGAAGAAAACCCTGCTCCTTATCCGTTTAATACGGCTAAAGAGTTGTTAGAACTATGTCGTGAATCAGGCTTTAGTGTATCAACACTTATGATGCACAACGAGAAAACCCTGCGTAGCGAAAAAGACATCAAAGATGAGCTGTTTAATATTTGGCAAGTAATGAAAGCCTGTATTGAACGTGGCATGCGCACAGAAGGTATTTTACCAGGCGGTTTAAAAGTAAAACGTCGCGCACCAAGTTTACACCTTAAGTTAAATATTGAGGTAAACAACGACCCATTACGTGCTATGGATTGGGTTGATTTATTTGCCCTTGCAGTAAACGAAGAAAACGCTGCCGGCGGCCGTGTTGTTACTGCACCAACCAACGGTGCTGCAGGTATTTTGCCAGCGGTATTAATGTATTATCACACTTTCATCAAAGAAGTAGACCGTGATATTGCGACTCGTTATTTATTAACAGCAGCAGCCATTGGTATTTTGTATAAAAAGAACGCGTCAATTTCGGGTGCTGAAGTAGGTTGCCAAGGTGAAGTGGGCGTTGCTTGCTCAATGGCAGCGGGGGCACTCACTGAAATCATGGGTGGTAACGTTGTTCAAGTTGAAAACGCTGCTGAAATCGGTATGGAACATAATCTAGGTCTAACCTGTGACCCTGTAGGTGGCCTTGTGCAAGTGCCGTGTATTGAACGTAATGCAATGGGTTCAATTAAAGCGATTAATGCATCACGCCTTGCAATGCGTGGTTCTGGCGAGCAAAAAGTAACCCTAGATAAAGTAATAAAAACCATGCTCGACACAGGTAATGATATGAAAACAAAATACAAAGAAACCGCGCGCGGTGGCTTAGCAGTTAATATCATCGAGTGTTAATTTCAGCACAATAAAAAAGCCGCTAAAGCGGCTTTTTTATTGTTTATTTTACTGGTAACTCAATGTTTTCGAAAAGCTTATCAACATCTTCTTGGTTACGTAATAAGCTTGCTCGCTCAACGAGTTCTTTCGTTAAGTGTGGTGCAAAACGCTCGATAAAGTCATACATGTAGCTGCGTAAAAAACTGCCTTTTCTAAAGCCAATCTTGGTGGTGCTGGCTTCAAACAGGTGGCTAGCGTCAATGCACACTAAATCAGTGTCTGTTACTTGATCAATCGCCATCGATGCGACAACGCCCACACCCAACCCTAAACGTACATAGGTTTTAATCACATCAGCATCTGTTGCAGTAAATACAATATGTGGCTCGAGCCCATGGGCATTGAATGCCTTATCTAACTCTGAGCGGCCAGTAAAACCAAATACGTAAGTAATAAGTGGGTATTTAGCAACATCAGCAACCGTAAGGTTATCAGCTTTTTGCGCAAGGGGGTGTGTTTTTGCCACGACGATACTACGATTCCAGTGATAACACGGCAGCATGACTAAATCAGAGTATAAATGAAGTGCTTCTGTGGCAATTGCAAAATCAGCATCACCACGAGCCGCAGCGTCCGAAATTTGTTGTGGTGTACCTTGATGCATGTGCAAAGACACTGCTGGGTACTTTTTCATGAAGCCTTGAATAACATTAGGTAATGCATAACGTGCTTGCGTATGAGTAGTCGCAATATTTAACTTTCCTTGATCAGGCAAAGTATGTTCATTGGCAACCGCTTTAATCCCCTCAACTTTCGATAGTATTTCGCGGGAAATATTAATTATCTCATGACCTGCACTAGTGACATGCGTTAAATGCTTACCACTTCGACCGAAAATCTGTACGCCAAGCTCGTCTTCTAGCATACGAACCTGTTTAGAGATCCCTGGCTGGGATGTAAATAAGCTTTCAGCTGTCGCTGAGACATTCAGTTTATGATTTTGGACTTCGACGATGTATCTGAGTTGTTGTAGTTTCATGGCTGCATTGTAAATGTTGTTATTCTTTATTTATAAAGGCTGCTAAGCAGGATGCCAAGTAATATTTACTCACATTATAATTTTTTTGTTTTCAATCTGACTTTTTATAGCAATTCTGTCTAAGGCTAACACATCCAACGTTAACTCGATAGAGATGATTCATCTGAAAATACTCAATAAACATGCTAACTTAGTCTTGAGTTAGTAAAAAATAACTAGTTATTATAACTTTATTACACATTAGTATGCGCAAAACTACCCAGATGTAATATTTTTAATGTAAGATAAAAAAATTAGATAGTGAAAACTGAGATTTAGCTATGATCGTTTCTATCATCATTATGCTCATTGTTGCTTTGATTGTCATTGCTCTTTGGGTCAGTGCGGTTCAACAGCATAAAGAAAAACAAGAAGCTGAACGCCGAAAAGAATTAGCCAAACAAAAAAAGATTATTGAAGAAGCTGAAGATGTACTTATCAATAGTACAAATATTCCTATGTCTGAAAATCTTTTGCGTATTATTCAACGTCGAGTCTACGATGCTCTAGCATCAATGGTGCAATTATCACCTACCTCAAAAGAATTAAAAAACCGCCTTAATGAATCTAAAGAACGATTAAGTGCACCAATTGATGGAAATAACTCAGAGTCATTAGTGCTACCAGATAATGACAAACAGCTAATATCACTCATTCAAGGTATAAAAAAATTACGCTCTGTACTTCGCTCTGAGCATGGAAAAGGAAAAGTTGATAGCCAAATATTTGTTGCCGAAGATAAACGCCTCGAAAAGCTGCAACTGAGAATTAACGTAGAGAGTCAAATCAAACGAGGAATTTCTGCTCGTTCAGCGAACATGATTGGCTCTGCAAGACAATATTTCGAAAAAGCCCTTGCGACGCTCTCTTCAATTAGTTACAGCGACGAATACACAAATGCAAAGCGTAATGAAGTGGAAGGTTATTTAGAAGCAATTAGCACTGAATTAAAAGCGTCAAATGCAACGTCACTGAAGAAAAAAGCAGAACAAGAGCAAGACGATTTAGATGTTTTGTTTGCACCAAAGAAAAAGTGGTAAGCCACTTTTTCTTTGTGCCTTTGGGTTGAGTCATATTTTAAGATAAAAACGCAAACTTAATAATAAATAATGCAGTCAAAATCCATACACTCACACTGATTTCATCTTTTTTACCACATACTAATTTCACCGCAGTATATGAAATAAAACCAAGTGCAATACCGTGCGCGATAGAAAAAGTTAATGGGGTCATCAATAGTACAACACTGACAGGGATCGCATCGGTCATGTCATCCCAATTAACCAGCTTTAAATTTTGCATCATCAACACTGCAACATATAAAATCGCTCCTGCTGTTGCATAGGCAGGGATCATCGCAGCAAGCGGTGCAAAGAACATCATTAATAAGAAGCAAATACCCACAACAACCGCAGTTAACCCCGTACGACCACCAACAGAGACACCTGAAACTGATTCAATATACGACGTGGTTGTTGATGTGCCTAGCATTGACCCTGCGATAGTCGCAGTGCTATCTGCACTTAATGCACGGCCTAAACGTGGCATCTTACCTTGTTCATCGGCAAGGCCCGCTTTTTGTGTAACGGCAACAAGTGTGCCCGATGTATCGAACAAATCTACAAACAAAAATGCAAAAACAACCGTTAACATTGAAATTTCAAACGCAGCGGCAAAATCAAGTTGCATAAAGGTCGGTGCGATTGACGGAGGCAAAGACATAACGCCTTGGTATTCAACTAAATCTAAACCTAGCGCAATGGCAGTGACTAATAAAATACTGATAAGTACACCGCTTTTCATATCGCGATATAAAAGCGCAGCAATCACAAAAAAGCTAAAAATAGCGAGTAAAGGTCCCGGAGCCGTTATATCCCCTAACTGTACAAGTGTTGCAGGACTTGCCACGATAATCCCCGCATTCTTCAATGCAATAAGCGCTAAAAATGCCCCAATGCCCGTTGCAATTGCACGCTTTAAAACTAAAGGAATCGCATCAATAATCCACTCCCGGACTTTGAATAAACTTAAGAAAAGGAAAATACAGCCTGACATAAAAACAGCACCGAGTGCAGCTTGCCAGCTATAGCCCATCCCTAGCACAACACCATAGGTGAAAAATGCATTCAGACCCATCCCTGGCGCAAGAGCTAATGGATAATTAGCCCATAATCCCATAATAAAACAGCCAATCGCAGCAGCAATACAAGTGGCAACAAACGCGGCCCCTTGATCCATACCCGCTTCAGCTAACATCGCAGGGTTTACAAATACGATGTAGACCATGGTGATGAAAGTTGTAATACCCGCAATGGTCTCGCGGCGAATAGTGGTGTCGTTATCGTTTAATTTGAAGAGTCTGTCGAACATGTTGAACTTTAAGTTAAGATTAATTGGCTAATTTTATCATATTTTAACTTAATTAGAGGACATTTTACCTTGCAATGTTCTAAACTAATAAGGTCTTTTATTTCAAGAAAATAACTAAACTATGTCTGATAAAACACCTGTTGGCTTAGATTTAGAACAACAACTCGATAATGTACTTGCCTTCATTACTCAACCAGACACTGGTGGGGAGCCCGCAATAAGTACAGACTCTGTTGAAAATGTACTAAATAAAGCCTTGTATTACTTAAAAAATGATCAGCCCCCTTTAGCAGCCAAATGGATGCGCCTTGCAGCGATGGCAGCGAATCAAAGAGCGCAGTTTTATATGGGGCTATTTTTTATCAAAGGGCAAGGGGTGCCCCAGAGCGTTTTTCACGGTGCAGTGTGGTTAACGCTGGCAAGTAGTCAAGGCTATGAACCAGCCACAGCAGCCCTAAACGATTTGCGAAAGCACATTAGCACTCGCCGCTTACATGATGCACAAAGTTATGCTGCAACCTTATATGAACAAATCCACCAGCAACAGTTTGCTCATTTGATTCCCCGAGAATCTGACGCCAACTAACAGGCGTCAGGTTCTACAGCACATTAATGCTGTCTTGTCAGTTTACTCTCAAACATGATGAGACCAGCACCAATTACAACCAATAAGATACCGAGAAACTCAAGCCACACAGGGCCTTTGTTTAGCTCAATACGAGATACGAGATACGAGATACGTCGTCAGTATAAAAGAGAACACATTGAAATATAGACTTGTTTAATCATTTGCTTGAGGAAAACAAATGGCGGAGTGGACGGGACTCGAACCCGCGACCCCCGGCGTGACAGGCCGGTATTCTAACCAACTGAACTACCACTCCGCAGTGGTATGTGCATGGGGTAATGCACTTAATTTGTTTATGATATCAAATGGCGGAGTGGACGGGACTCGAACCCGCGACCCCCGGCGTGACAGGCCGGTATTCTAACCAACTGAACTACCACTCCGCAGAGATATCATTGCTATTACTTAATTTGTTGGCGGAGTGGACGGGACTCGAACCCGCGACCCCCGGCGTGACAGGCCGGTATTCTAACCAACTGAACTACCACTCCGCGATACAAATTTTGTAATAAAACAGCGTTTAAATAGTGGCGGAGTGGACGGGACTCGAACCCGCGACCCCCGGCGTGACAGGCCGGTATTCTAACCAACTGAACTACCACTCCGCAGTATCTAAATGCTATTTATTTTTCCTATTGGCGGAGTGGACGGGACTCGAACCCGCGACCCCCGGCGTGACAGGCCGGTATTCTAACCAACTGAACTACCACTCCGCAAAGGAAAATGTTTTACAACCATAAGTTGTGTAAGTAATTGGCGGAGTGGACGGGACTCGAACCCGCGACCCCCGGCGTGACAGGCCGGTATTCTAACCAACTGAACTACCACTCCAGCGCATACTTACAAATTGTCGAAAATTGGCGGAGTGGACGGGACTCGAACCCGCGACCCCCGGCGTGACAGGCCGGTATTCTAACCAACTGAACTACCACTCCACATTTTCGTTGCTGAGAGAGTCTCCCCTGACAGCGGCGTGAATAATACGAATCACCCTCTGGTTCGTCAAGGGCTTTTTTGTTTTTTTACAGGTTTTTTAGTCATCTGACATCGAAAGGTTTAAAATTTCACCTGATTTATCATTTTTTGAGCCATTTTTGCCAACTTCTTTTTCACCGGCTGCCTGTTCGTCATTACTCGTTTGGTTTTTTTTCTTTAAAAATGGTAAAGAAAATTTAAATTTAAGCGGTTTCTTTTGTACAAAAACTCGAATTGCTAGCCAGCCTAACAACAAGACGGTTAAATTTCCAACAACAATTAACGTTATCATCAACATCGTTGATGCTCTTTGTTCTTCTTCGAGGATTCGTTGTTGCTCTGCTTGTGCTTCTAAATCAATTTCAGGGCGAACAATTTCTGGTACAACTTCAATTGGCCTATCAATCTCAAATTTATAGGTGGGCAATGTAGCCATAAATTCTCGATCATTTATATTGCTACCAAATACTGATAGCTCAACACTGTATCGCCCCCAGTCATAATTTTTAATCGTGAGCTGTCGAGTTTGAGACGGCTTTGCGTCCATTGAGAACATCTGCTCTTCATTATTTGGGTAATAGATTTTTCCTTGAAGCAATACCGTTTCAGGTTTAATTAGCTCAGGATTGAGGGTTATAGTGAGCAAATGGTCATCCGTTTCTTGCTCAGCAAGCGCCATGTCGTAGCTAAATGGCGGTTCATGAATAACAATAGGTTTCTGTACTACGGTACGTTTAAAAATAGGTGTTTCTATATATAGTTCTGGTTGCCATTCTCCAGCCGGGAAAGATAACTGAAATTCACCCGTAAAGACGCCATCAAGAGGCCGCTCATCAAAGCCGCGTCCATCATCTTTAAAGTCGGTTATACTTTGCGTCCCCGCTCCAAAGTTTGCATAGTCACTATTATTTGTACTTACAAAATCGACGTGCAGGCTAATAACATCCCTGAATTGCCCGACTTCTATTGGCTCGCCATCATTGAGTACACGTCCTGTCAGTTTTATTGTTTCACCACGAAACAGCATCGGAGGAAGAGGATCAACGCTTAATTCAATTTCCCCCAACACAATAATACGACTATCAGGTAAAATACTACCAACAACCTGCCAAGGTCCTGGCATTGGTTTTGAAATGGTGATTAGGTCATAGGTCATCTCATCATGCCACTCCAAATCATCATTGTTCAATGATTCGTTAACGTGGTACTTACTACCATCAGGCCTAACTAAGACAACTGCAGGGGTTCCTCTTTTACGAAAGAAGAGTAAAGTAATCTTTTCGACTTTATGATCAATGCGAAAACGATTTTCTAGCAGGGGGATCTCATTTTGAATCCCATCCCGTTCAAGTGGCGTAATTTTATCTTGTTCCGCGCTTATGCCCGTTAGGGGCAGTACACATAGCAATCCCGCTAGAAATTGTTTTTTCATTTTATTACCCTATTCTGCCCGCCATAAACACTCACCACCTTTAGCGACCAAGTCTAAACGCTGTTCATGAGCGGCATGCTCTTGCTCTGTAGCTTTTAATACAACTAAAGGGGCTCTGTCAGCACTTAAACGTCGAATCCCTCCAGTTTGTTGCTCAGACCCTTCATCTTTATTCTGATTTAAATTTAACTTAACTTGACCCCCTGTCATTGCTAAGTAAACATCCGCTAGGATCTCAGAATCCAGTAGTGCGCCGTGTAAGGTACGTTTTGAGTTATCGATATCATAACGACGACAAAGTGCATCAAGGTTATTCTTTTGACCTGGGTGCAAGTCACGCGCCATTTTCAAAGTATCCAGTACACTACATACATCGGCAGTATTTGGAAAACCTTGATTTAACAATGCAAACTCATTGTCCATATGGCCGATATCGAACGCTGCGTTATGAATCACAAGTTCCGCACCACGAATATACTCTAAAAACTCATGGGCAATTTGGTGGTACAAGGGTTTATCACACAAAAATTCATTGGTAATACCGTGAACGTCAATCGCTTCTTCTTCAATTTCACGTTGTGGATTAATGTATACATGAAAGTTGTTGCCAGTTAGGCGGCGATTAACAAGCTCAACACAACCAATTTCAATAATGCGGTGGCCTTGTTTTGGGTCAATACCCGTGGTTTCTGTATCTAAAACTATTTGTCTATGTGCCATATCGTCTTAAGCCTGACTCTGGTATCGTTCTATCATCACTTTATTGTACACAATATCAAGGTAAAACAGTGCAGAAAACCGTAGAGATTTACACCGATGGATCATGTTTAGGTAATCCAGGGCCTGGGGGGTATGGCATCGTGATGCGATATAATGGTCACGAAAAGCAATTAAGTAAAGGCTATACCTTAACAACCAATAATCGGATGGAAATGCTCGCAGCCATAGTCGCACTTGAAACTCTCACCCGCCCTTGTCACGTCATTCTGACCACCGATAGTCAATATGTAAAACAAGGTATTGAATCATGGGTCGAAAACTGGAAAAAACGCGGCTGGAAAACCGCAGCTAAAAAACCTGTGAAGAATGTCGATTTATGGAAACGACTCGATACAGCATGCCAACAGCACAGCGTAGAATGGCGCTGGGTAAAAGGCCATAGCGGCAATAAGTATAATGAAATTGTTGACGACCTTGCCCGCGAAGCTGCTGGCAGCAATGAATTACTTGAAGACACAGGTTACGACGGTAATTAAAAATGCCTTAAAATAAACTTTGCGCAGGCCGTTTTATATTTTTGTTATATGATATAAGATTTAGCTATAACATATAACTAAGGACTTTTTATGGCTTTGCGCATTCACTCTTTTTTTCATCTACAAAGCGCTACTCTGTGTTACTTAGTCAGTTGTGAAAGCACTAAAGATTGCATGCTGATTGATGCACCCGCTGATTTTGATATGCCAAGTGGTGAGTTAAGTTTTGCTACAGCCAATGAGATCACCAGCTACATAAAGACTGAGCAACTCACATTACAGTGGCTACTTGAAACTCATGCCCATGCAGACCATATCACCGCCGCAAGTTATATAAAGCAGCAATTACAAGACACACATCCATGCAAACTTGGCACTGGCGAAGGGATCACACAAGTTCAAAAGCACTTTAGCCAACTTTATAATTTAGATATGCCATGCAATGGCGAACCTTTTGATGCCTTATTTGCTGATAAAGCACAATTTCGGTTAGGTGAATACACGGTAGATGTGATTGCCACGCCTGGCCACACCCCTGATAGTGTGTGTTACCACATTGATGGCAATGTATTTGTCGGAGACACCTTTTTTATGCCAGACAGCGGCACAGCCCGCTGCGACTTCCCAGGTGGCAGTGCCGCTGAGCTATATGATTCACTACAACGAATTTTAGCCTTACCTGACGATACCCTACTTTGGATGTGTCATGACTACCAACCAGAGGGTCGCCCCCTTGCGAACAAAACTACAGTGAAAGAACAGCGTGAGCAAAATATTCATTTAAAAGGAGATAAGCAAAGCTTTATTGCGACACGTGAAGGCCGCGATGCAACCTTGACCGTACCAAAGCTGTTGCACCCTTCTATTCAATTAAATATTCGTGCAGGTCAGTACCCAAATAAAGCGGATAGTAAACAGCGCTATTTAGCTATCCCGCTCACAGTGCTGCTTTGATGTTTGTCTTAGCCCCGCTCCTTTTACTGGCGAAAATTGGGGCCTTGCATGCCATTTAGGTTTTATTGGTGTAAGCGGAGCCACACGTTTTCGAGCCACCAGCATATAAACACTGCCCATTGGTTTTAAATATTGTTGTCCAAAACTGCGCCACGCAGCAAAGCGCGATAGGCGGTTACCTCTGGCAAGAGAAGAATGGATAAAACGCTCATCAGAAATAATCTCAAAACCTAAAAGATTCAGCCAATCTTTTACACGAGACGGCGTAAAAAAGCGCCCTGTCCAAGGGAGCTTTTGGCGACTAAAGGGCAATAACTGCGCCAACCCACACAAGCTAAACGGGTTAAAGCCTGTGATCACAATATAGCCACCTGGGATCAATGTACGATGTGCTTCGCGTAATATATGGTGTGGATCAGAATGATATTCTAAGCAGTGCGATAATATGCAGGCATCAACACTGTGCTCATAAAAAGGTAACTCGTCCACATCGGCAATAACCCCAGTAAATAAGCCCTGCTCTGCGACGCAAACTTGATGCTTAATAGGGCTTTCACTGGTTGCTATTTCACCACTTAAATTACCAAGCTTTAACATGTGATAACCGAACATGCGTGGCAGCCACGGAACTAGCTTACGCTCTATTTCAGCACGTAAATAGTCACCATGAGGGAACTGCTGCCATGAGTAAGGCTTAGGACCTTCTTGAAAACTAAGGGCTGGTTTCATTTTCTGAGCTCGTTATACTGTATCTTAACTGTCACTTTATAGAGCAATTAAACATGGTGCAAGTCAAAGCAATTAAAGCCTTTTCTGATAATTATATTTGGTGTATCACAAATGAAAGTGAACAAACAGCATGGGTGGTTGACCCAGGTCAAGCTGAGCCTGTTTTAAACTATCTAAGTGAACAAAACTTAACACTCGCAGGGATTTTAATTACCCACCACCATTATGACCACACTGACGGCGTGGCTGCGCTGGTAAAAGCATACCCGAGCATTCCCGTTTATGGTCCTAAGCACAGTCCGTTCAAGGGCATTAATCATGGTGTGTTAGAAGCAGATAAAGTCACCGTATATAATTACACCTTTACCGTACTTGCAACTCCTGGCCACACTCTGGATCACATTTGTTACTTACATGATGAGCTAAGCTTTACTGGCGATACGCTGTTTAGTGCAGGTTGTGGGCGGTTATTTGAAGGTAGTGCCGAGCAAATGTGGCGCTCTTTATGTAAATTAAGAGCCCTGCCGGATGAATGTAAAATCTACTGCACTCATGAATACACGCAAGCCAACTTAGCCTTTGCAAAAGCCGTTGAACCAAACAATGAATACCTACTCAACTACAGTGATAAAGTAGATTCGCTGCGCGCCAACGGTGAAATAAGCTTACCAACTAAGTTAAGTGTAGAAAAACAAATAAACCCATTCTTACGTAGCCACTTGCCTAATATCACTGATGAGCTTCCCAATGAGCTAAAAAATAATTTGAATCTTGATGAACCTTGGCAACGCTTTGCAGGTCTCAGGGCTTGGAAAGATAATTTTTAAAAAACAAGCATGACTTCAGTTACAATTTTATAGATTTAGATCAGCATCTTGCAACAATAAGCTGACATAAACTGGTCATAAAGTGGCAATATGTTCTCAGAGCAGGTAATATTCGCCGAGTTTTTTTACCTGATGTATGGGTATATATGTATAGATCTCCTCTAGTTTTTACACTCGCGCTGGCTTTAAGTGGTTGTCAACTAACAACTTCTGATACTGCACAACCTAACATTGCTAATAATGATGTTGAGCAGCAACTGGGTGGTGCCAGTCCAAGTGATGTCAATGATGCATTGATGATCAACGCACAATACCAACAGTTAACTGATATTGATGCACCACCACCAGTTTTTGACGATGTATGGGAACGTATTCGTTATCAGCTATCTATTGATGTGCCACAAAACCGTCCTGTAGTTGCTGAGCGTAATTACTATGCACGTCATCAAGCATACCTTGACCGCATTGCAAAACGCGCAGAGCCATACCTTTACTTCATTGTGGAAGAAGTTGAAAAGCGTGAAATGCCAATTGAGATAGCGCTTTTACCCATTGTTGAAAGTGCCTTTGACCCCTTTGGTTATTCACACCGCAGTGCCTCTGGTATCTGGCAATTTATGCCACAAACCGGTGAGCGTTTCGATTTAAAACAAAACTGGTGGTACGACGGTCGTCGTGACATTGTGCAATCGACGCGTGCAGCGCTTGATTACTTATCATATTTACACAAGACCTTAGAAGGTGATTGGTTAAATGCCATTGCCGCCTATAACTCAGGTGAAGGTCGTTTACTTCGTGCTATTAAAAAGAACCGCAAAAAACACTTACCCACAGATTTTTGGTCATTAGACCTGCCACGAGAAACCACGTCGTATGTACCAAAGCTCTTGGCTCTGTCTGATCTTGTAAAGCGTAGTGACGAATTTGGTGTGAAGTGGCAACCGATTATCAACGCGCAAGTAGTTGAAGCCGTTAATATCGGTAGCCAAATTGATTTAGCACTTGCCGCTGATATGGCTGATATTAGCTTAACTGAGCTGTACCGCTTAAACCCAGGCTTTAATCGCTGGGCGACGGATCCAAACGGTCCACACTTTTTATTACTGCCATCAGATAAAGTTGAGTCTTTTACTGAGAAACTAGCAAAAACAGAGCAAAAAGATCGCCTACGTTGGCAGCAATATGTGGTTGCCCGTGGTGATAGTTTATCAGTGATAGCGAAAAAGTTTTCAACGAGCGCAAGCGCGATAAAAACGCTGAATAAACTTTCATCAAATACTATTCGTGTTGGCCAGCAGTTACTTGTGCCACTCAGTGACGGTGAAATCAATAGTCAGCACTTACCTAAGTCTGTGCGAATGGCTGCGAATAAAGCGACACGTAAAAAACTTAGCCATAAAGTCGCCAGTGGCGATACCTTATGGGATATCAGCCGCGAGTACGATGTGACCATTGCAGAGCTTGCAACATGGAATAAACTGAAAAAAGACGCTGTATTGCGTGTTGGTCAAAAGCTCACTGTGTATAAACAGGAAAAATCACAACTTGCTACTACACAAATCAAAGAGCGCACCATTACCTATAAAGTGCGTCGCGGTGATTCGTTAGCACGCATTGCTGCCAAGTTTAATGTGTCTGTAGAAGATATTGTTAAATGGAACTCATTAGCAGGGCAAAAATACATTCAACCTGGGCAAAAGCTTAAACTCAAGGTTGATGTACGAAGCGCTTAATTGCTTCATCCAATATAAAAAAAGAGCGCCTAATGGCGCTCTTTGTCTCTCTCATTTAGTATTTATGCTTTAAAGCCCATAAGTGTAATAGCTCATTGGCAATGGTCGCTGCAGCAATCGCTGTAAGTTCACTTTGATCATACGATGGTGATACTTCAACTACATCCATACCGACCATATTAATGCCTTTCAATGCACGAAGTACTTTAAGTACTTTATCGCTGGTTAAGCCACCACACACTGGTGTACCTGTCCCTGGCGCGAATGCTGGATCAAGGCAGTCAATATCAAAGGTTAAATACACAGGTAAGTCACCCACGCGTGCTTTGATTTGCTCTGCGATATCTTGTGCAGGTAAATCATTGGCTGCCATTGCATCAATCACCGCAAACTCGTGTTTGCTCTGATCAAAATCAGTACGAATACCGATTTGAATGCTGTGATCAACATCAATCAATCCTTCCATCGGCGCATGATAAAACATGGTGCCGTGATCATAACGTGAGCCATTGCTGTAAGTGTCTGTATGCGCGTCAAAATGAACTAATGCCATTTTACCGTGTTGCTTAGCATGGGCACGTAGTAGTGGCAAAGTCACAAAGTGGTCGCCACCTAAACCCAATAATGTTTTACCTTGGCGAAGAATTTGCTCAGCCGCTAATTCTAATTGCGCGGTAAAATACTCTGGGTCGCCTACTGGGTAAGTAAAATCACCGACATCTGCTAATTTCAAACGCTCGAACAACGGGAACGTCCACGGGTACTTGGTTTCTTCCCATGCGAGGTGCACTGAAGCACGGCGAATTGCATCTGGCCCTAAACGTGCACCTGGACGACCTGAGGTTGCCAAATCAAATGGTAAACCTAACACCACCACATCCGCATCGATTGCTGTGATGTTTTGCACCATCGGCTGACGTAAAAACGTCATGCCGTTTGAGTATAACGAATGATCTGTGTGGTCAAACAATGTCGACATTGCTTATAACTCTTCTAAATAAGTGTAACCATTTAAGCCAGTTTGCAGCTCATCTAATACGCTTTGCTGCTCTGTTTCTGGCAATTTTGCCGCCACCAGCTGGGCGTAAGATTGCTGGAAGCTTTCTACATCTAAATGTACGTAACGCATCATGTCTGCAACGGTATCACCTTCGTTAATTTCAGTGATTTGCGCCTGACCTTGCTCATCCATTTTTATAATTGCACTGTGTGTGTCACCAAATAGGTTGTGCATATCTCCTAAAATTTCTTGGTAAGCACCGACTAAGAAAAAGCCCATTAAATAAGGTTTTTCTTCGCTAAATGCTGGCACAGGTAATGTGCTTTCAATGCCTTGACCGTCTACATAGTGCTCCATCGCACCGTCTGAGTCGCAAGTAATATCAAGTAACACGGCGCGTTTCTGTGGTGCTTGCGTTAAACCACTTAATGGTAGAACAGGAAACACTTGGTCAATACCCCATGCATCCGGTAATGACTGAAACAGTGAAAAGTTCACAAAAAACTTATCTGCTAAACGCGCATTTAATTCATCAATAATCGGGCGATGAAAACGGTTTTTGTTATCCATATGTTTGTTAAGTTCATAACATACACGTAAGTTAACTTGCTCCGCCCATGCTCGCTCTGTTAAATCAAGTAAACCAAGTGCAAACTGATTATGTGCTTCGGCTAAATCGCCTTGGCTATCGTGATAAATTTCAATTAATGCACGGTCGTCATTGTCATCACTTAACTGCTGCCATGATGTCCACATATTTTTTAATAACAGAGGTGCATCAGCGGCTGGCGCTTGAATGTCTTCTGGTACATAGCTTTCAGTGCCAATCACATTCGAAATCAATACAGCATGGTGCGCTGTTAACGCCCGACCTGATTCAGAAATAATGCGTGGCATTGGCTGCTCATATAACTTACAGGTATCACCAATGGTGTATACGATGTTATTAGCGTATTCACTTAGGCTGTAGTTCATTGAGTTATGAGACTGGCTGCGTGTACCGTCATAATCTACTGCTAAACCACCACCCACATCTAAGCAATCAATTTGTGCGCCTAATTTACGTAACTCACAGTAAAAACGCGCAGCTTCACTGACACCTAAGCGGACATCGCGGATGTTGGCCATTTGCGAGCCAAGGTGAAAGTGTACAAGCTGGATCAAATCGAGTTGATCAGACGCTTTTAAGCGATTAACTACACTCAATACTTGCGATGCCGATAAGCCAAATTTTGATTTTTCGCCACCACTTGCTTGCCACTTGCCCTTACCTTGCGACGCTAAACGTACGCGAATACCAATGCGCGGTTTTACGTTTAACTCTTTTGCTTGGCTAAGCACCATGTCAAGCTCAGACAGTTTTTCAAGAACAATGTAAACCTTGTGGCCTAGCTTTTCGCCAATCAGTGCTAAGCGAATGTATTCTTGGTCTTTGTAGCCATTACATACAATCACCGCACTGGTTTTTTCAGCCATTGCTAATACAGTTAATAGCTCAGGTTTACTGCCGGCTTCTAAGCCCAATTGTTTCTTTTCAATACCAGCTTGGCTTGCAACAATTTCTTCAACAACTTCACGTTGTTGGTTTACTTTAATTGGGTAAACAAGCAAATAGTCTTTCGGATAACCATAATTTTCAATTGCCGTGTTAAATGCCTGGCATAAGCTATGTACACGATGATGTAAAATTTGTGGAAAACGAACCAGCGCAGGCAAGCTTAAGCCTTTGTCTTGTAATTGCTGTGCGATATCGATTAGTGCAATGGTTTGCTCTGGGGCATGGGCCTTTGGCGCAACATACACATCACCTTGATCATTAATACCAAAGAAACCTTGGCTCCAATGACGAACATTGTAACTCGTGCGAGCTTGTTCTAGTGATGTTGTCTCTTTCATCTATCTTTCTCTTTTATTTTAGTAGTGCCGAAATCGGCAAGGGTTGTTGCCGCGCATTAAAAGAAAAATAGTGATTCAAGTCCAACAAGAATTTTTACTCGTAACGAGTGATTTTTGATGTGTAAATTAAATGGCAAACCCACTTAAGGTAAGCCTTAGCAGTGGGTTAAAATGATAAGTAGCAGTAAAGAATTATTGATTAAGGCCTAATTCCATAAATAAACTTTGTGGATTTTCGCTGTAATTACCAAATGGACCACATCGACTAAAGCCTAAGTTTTCATACAAATTAATTGATTCTGTTTGTTTAGGGCCTGTTTCAAGTCGAATAAGTGGAATTTGTTGCTCACCGGCATGATGCAATAAAATTTGCATAATACGGCGGGATAAGCCCTTTCCTCGATAGCTTGGTTTTACGTATAAACGACGAATCTCACCATATGGCGGATTTCCCTCTTGCATCACAATTGCGCCACACGCCACAATACCATCATCATTTTTTAACCCTATCGCATATACATTTGGCTCAGCGAGCTCTTCAACGCTTAACGATTGAGCTGTGGCGACTGGATATAAAGAGTTTATAAGTCGGTCTATATCGGAAAACACGTTTACTACGTCAGGATCATGTGGATTTAAATCGACTAACTGCATAAAACTCCCATTTTCAAGATGTCGTTTTTGTTAATTATGTTAACAATAGTATAGGATCCTCAGCGGATCCTCTAGTGCTGTTTTCATTATTCGTTTTTATAGGTACTTTCAGACCCCGCACCGTACCGCTTAGTTCAACACAGCATAACTTAAAAACACTTTGTTACGGAAAAGAGCTGTTCAAACACGTTGAAAATCTTATACTGCTGACAATAAGTAATTATGTGAGGTTATCTCGTGCAGTTTACTCAAGGTATGGAATACTTTTTTTCTGGCTTTAAACTTATTAGCCAAAAAGGGCTAAAACGTTTTGTACTTATTCCTTTATTAATCAATATTGTGCTCTTTGGTAGTTCATTATTTTTTTTATATGGCTGGCTAACTGACGGCTTCGCTTATATGAATTCACTACTTCCAGAATGGCTAAGTTGGTTAGAGTGGTTAATGTGGCCGATTGCCGTATTGGTTATTTTATTTAGTTACAGCATGCTCTTTACCGTGATTACTAACTTTATTGCTGCGCCATTTAATGGTGTACTCAGTGAAAAAGTCGAGCTGTATTTAACGGGTCAAAAAGTCAATGATGATGGCATTTTAGATACCATGAAAGATGTGCCACGCATGCTTGGCCGAGAATGGACAAAGCTTTGCTATTATCTACCAAGAGCGATAGGGTTTTTCATTTTACTATGGCTTTTACCTGTTATCGGCCAATTGCTTTGGATACTTTTTACTTGCTGGATGTACGCGGTTCAGTACGAAGATTATGCATTCGACAATCATAAAGTAAGCTTTAAAGAGATGAAGGATGATTTAAAAGAAAAGCAAACACTCTCTTACGGCTTTGGCTTAGCGGTCATGATTCTGACCGCCATTCCTTTTGTTAACTTAATTGTTATGCCTGTCGCTGTGTGCGGTGGCACGCGCTTGTGGGTGGAAAATTACCGCAGCAAATATCGCCATTAATCCGCATTAAAAAGCCAGTGGGTATGAAACCTACTGGCTTTTTAAAACACTGTAATGCAACTTTACAGATAAAGGCTCTGACAGCGCAAAATCAGCCCGTGGCTCTTCAAACTTTGTTATTACTGCCTCATAACGACTCCGCCCCATAGTCACCTCAAAAGGCTGCTCAAGCTTAGTGATAATTTTAATGTCGGCGTGCTTATTTTCTAACTGTATTAAGCCATCTTCTCGACTGCGAACCAACAAAAATTGGGCCCCCATTTCAAAAACGAGTCTCGCTTTATGGGCCTTTCTGTTCTGCGCTCGCCACTGTCCTTGCTGATAGATAGTACTTAGCTCTGTAACACCATCAGGCTCGTAGAGTCGCTCTTTTTTTATCTCACACGTATCACAACCTTTGATACGCTCAGCCTGCCAGTTAACTGGATAACCGTTATAATTCAAGCGTGTTGTCATCTGCCAGTGCGAATTATTTGCAGGACCACACGCTTGCAAACTCACCAAGATAATTGCAAAAATCAGCCTCTTCATTGCTCAGCAGCCGCTTTTCGCACAGCTTGAATTTCATCGAGTATAAATAATGGCGGCGCTTCTTCTTTAATAATCCGCTGACGAATAGATGTGTTTGCGTTATTCACAGTGTTTAACTCTGTGAAATCTAAACCAAATCGATTACCAGAAAAATAACTGTAAAAACGAAGATCTATTAATGACCACTCATCAACATCGTTTAATACACTCGTGCTTGCATCGTCATTGGTATCCTGACTAAGTGTTTCTGTCAGGTTAAGATTACAATTATAATCGACAGCAACAGAGCCTGGGTAACCCAAACCATTTGCTTCCTCGATGGAGGTTTCATCCAAAGGTGCACCTAAACCATGCGAAAAAGACATAACAAAACTCTCAGGTGAACCCAATGGACCGTTTACCAACTCAGACGTTTCTACACCACAATTTGGGTTTGTTCTGTATCGGCTTGAGTAGTAGCGATCTCCTTCGTTATTGCCGATGGTTGGCAAGCCCCGAAGTTGGTATAAGTAGTTCATAATACTTAAATGGTTTGGCTTGTAGTTAATACTGTTATTGCCACCATGCTCTAAACCAAGGTTATGTCCGAGTTCATGCATTATCGTTGAAGCTTGATAGTTGTAAGTCAGATTACGTGAAGCTTCATTATCAAGTGATAGGCCCCAGTTACCAAATGTTATCATTAAATCGTTGCCATTTACTTCAGCCAGCCCCGCAGGACCAACACTTCCATCCTCATTAAGGCTACTTGCCATCAACATATAATGAAAAATCGGTTTGCGGCGCATATCAAAATTAGCCATTTTATAATGGAACAAACCTTCTACACCTGCATTGAAATTATAAGGCGTATAGGGGCGGAATATAACTTGTTCACCGCCACCTAAATCATAATTTTCAACTGACATACCTGTTGCTTGGTGATACAAGTCCCCAACATCAAAGTGAACAACAATATTCTCAGCAGCAAATGACGAGATAACTTTTTCAAGGGCTATCCTTTGCGGAATAATGCCTGCATCACTACTGTCCATATAGTCTACTTCAACAAAAAGATCTTTTTGATTAACTCTCGCTCCCCAATCATATAGTGGAAGTCCCGCAAAGCTTGAGCCAGGCAGCTCCGCGCAATCGGGTATACCGTCTTGATCAAGGTCGTCTTCACAGGTTAAATCATTAGCACCAGCAGGTGTTGTGAAGAGGCTATAAATCCAATCTGAAGGGGTATCTGTATCGGTACTGTCTTTATCACGCTTAATACTTGAGCCTGTTATATTATTTATACTTGGGGCTGCGCCAGTTGACCAATGCGCTGGCGAAGTAGGCTCTGTGGTATCATTGCCAAATCTGACAAAATCGATGGTGGTTGTTTCATCACCCGAAAGAAGTTCAATAAAACCATTCACAAACCAATATGGGCGAATCGTAGAGCCCGCTTCACCAATAAATGCGATGTATTTATTTTGCTCTGCTGCATCATAGAAAAGTTCGTCGCCAAAGCGACTATGGATAATCGCATACTCACCAACCTCTATTAATTGATTAGGTAGGTTAAAAATGGTTGATGAGGTTATGCTTCCATCACTCGAATTTCGGCTCTTTGTTCTAACCTTATAATCGGCTAAATTGATGTCACTGCCAGTGCCATTGTAGACTTCAAACCAAGGAGCATCTGTTCCAAAGCGAATTGCAACCACCTCCGTAATTACTAAGTCACCACTGCCAGTGCTAAATTCAGTTATTTCTTGCGCATTGATGGCAGTATCATCAAAATTGACTAAATCTTCTGTTACTCGCAATTTATACGTTCTATTTTGCTGTAGTGCTGGTGAAAACGTCACGCCATTAAAATAGGTATTGGTATCTGACTCTGGACCGGACAAATTCAAAGAGGAAATTGCCAAGCAAGAACTAAAATCATCATCCGATAATTGCAACGAGCCTACACACCCCCCTGCCGTTTCATTCACTGATAAGCTGCTGGTTTTCATCACATCAGAAAAATCAATCGATAAACTTGCGTTTACGCTCACAGCTTGGCTGTTATTTTGCGGATTAACATTGATAATTGTCGCAGCAGTGTTATCTATAATTGCTACATTGATCGTTGCTTGTCTAGTGGCGATGCCATCCGACACACTCACGCTAATGGGTGCCTGCGAAATACGGTTAATCGCAGGTGTATATTGGTAAGTAAAACTCGCTGCATCAACAACTGTTATCGTAGCACCATCAAGGTCTGATGCAAAACTCACCGTCAGCTCGTCATTATCTGGATCTTGAACGTTAAGTGTGAACTCACTGCTTTGGTTAAACTCTGAGACAAAGTTAGTATCGTTAAGGATTGGGGCTTTATTAACATTCACAATCATAAAAGTGATCGGCAGCTCAGACGATGCTCCCCTGTCATCCGTTGCTGTAACTAAAAACTCCACTTCACTCGTGCTTGGTACTTCTGGTGCTGTAAAATTGATTATCTGGCCAGTTTGTGTAAAGTTAATAACAGGGCCACGCAGCTGCTGCCATTCAATCGATACAATACTGCCATCACTATCTACAGCACTTACTTGGATTGATACTTCACTCAATTCAGTAATATCAGCTATCGGTTCACTACTAATTATAGGTGCCGCATTGGTATCATTTTGAATATTAATCGTATAATTTGCCGAGGCCGAGGCCCCATCATTATCAGTTACCATCACCTGAAAAGTAATCGTCGTATCACTTTCAACATCTGGCGCAGTAAAGTTAAGTACAGCAGCGTTAAAAGTGAAAATGCTGGTTGGCCCTTGTGTTTGTGACCAGCTGTAATTTGCAATAGTGCCATCTGAGTCTGTGGCTGTTGCGCTAAGGGAACTTATTTGCCCTTCTTGGAGGTTTTGCTCTCCCGAAATTGAAACCTGAGGAGATTGATTGGTTGTGGGAGCTGGGGTAGTTGGCGTATCACTATCACCGCCGCCGCCGCCACAGGCTGTTAAGAAAATGGGAAATAAAGCATACAAGCAGAGCGTTAATCGTTTATTACCCATTTTCTGTCCTCTCTTTAACTGTATAAGCTTTGCGGCACCTTAATGACATTTAAATGTACAGTCACTTCTTCACGATCATGATACAGATGCTTCGCTTGGAGTTCATAACTTACGCCGTATTTTTCAAGCTCTTCTTTAATCAACTTCAAGCATTCATAGACACTGTCAAAGCGCTTTTTCATTGGTAATTTCAGATTAAAAATAAGCTCTTTTGCGTAGGCATTTACCGCCCAATCAATCATAAGATTAGTAACTTTTACTGGCTTTTCCACCATATCGCAAACTAACCAGCTAATATTCCGCTTTTCGGGACGATACTTAAAACCATCAACACGGAAATGCTTAACTTGTCCCGTTTCCATTAGTTCATCATTCATTGGCCCATTATCGATAGCACTCACAAACATGCCGCGACGTACCAATTGATAAGTCCAACCACCTGGGCAAGCACCTAAATCAACACCTCGCATCCCCGCTTGCACACGATCCTCAGCTTCATGAGGTGGAATAAATACATTAAACGCTTCATCTAACTTGAGTGTAGAACGGCTTGGTGCATCACTTGGCATACGTAAACGTGGTATCCCCATAAAAAAGGGCGAGTTATTGAATGTATATGAATAACCAACGTAAGCAGAATCATTTGTTAAAAACGCAACATGCATAACGGGCTTTTTATCTGCCAACTGGCGTGTCACCTTCGAGCGCTTTTCAAGTGTTTTTTTAAGGGGAGTAGATATCTTCTTACAAAATTTAGATAGCTCTTTCCCCTCATTGGTATCGGGTGTTTCTACGCGTAAGTCTCCACATTCAGGAAAATCAACGGCAGCATCAACAATGGCACTAACACGATCTTCAAGTGGCATATTATCCACTAAGATGCCAGTAAACCATTGACGCGCGAAAACCATATTTTTGAAATCTACTTTTTTAATGATTTCATCGCCGTGGCTCGCATCAAAACATTCGTAAACAACAATCCCTGTATTTGGTTTCGTTTTTACGTAACCTGCAAATCCTTGTTCAGCAGCTTGAAAAGTAATTTCAGCAGCGGCATCATTTTCAAAACCACTGCGACAATAAATAACTACACTCGACATAGATAACCCTTAAAACTTATATCGTGCGGCTTGAACTAACAAAATAGCCCAACCAATAATAAAACAAACGCCGCCAATCGGGGTGATAGGGCCCAGCCATTTCATGCCCGTTAATGCGAGTAAATACAAACTACCGCTAAATAACACTGTACCCGCGATAAAAAAGCCACCAGCCCAATTTAAGTTGATGCCCCACTTTATTAATATCGCAATGGCAATTAAAGCAAGACCATGGACCATTTGATACTCAGCAGCCGTTTTAAAAATCCCAGTTGCGTATTCTGAAACACGGCTTTTTAAACCATGCGCAGCGAAGGCACCAAGCATCACCGAAAGCATGCAAAATAAGCTGCCAATCATTAAATAGAGTTTGATCATTGCTCATCTCCTGCCACTAAATTCATAATAAACTGTGCTGCATAATCCGCAGCTAGTTGTAAGTTTTCTTGTTCTGTAATACCACTTTTTTTACGTGGCTTTAATGAGTGGTCGCCATCTTTGAGAAATTTGATTTCTGGCGGGTTAACCACTTCAAGCTCAGCGAGTTCTTGCTGGTTACCAAACGTGTCTCGCTCCCCCTGCAGCACTAAAAACGGACATGGTACATCTGCAAAATGGTCTGTGCGACGTTTTTCAGGTTTACCCGGTGGGTGAAACGGATACCCAAAAGCCACAACACCAGCGACTTTTGGAATGTTCTGTTCAGTACACAACATTGAAGCCATTCTGCCCCCCATCGATTTGCCGCCAATAAATAGCGGCAATTCAGACTGACGCTCAGCTAAAACTTCTGCAAAATATGCAAGCAGCTTGGGGGCTCGATCTGGCGGTCTGCGTTTGCCAGTCTCTTTGGCAATTTGCATGTATTGGAAATCAAATAACGCCACATCAATACCTTGCTGACTAATGAGCTTCGCCATTGTTTGCATAAACTCGCTATCGCTGCCTGCACCGGCACCATGAGCAAATATAAATTGTGCACAGGCTCTATTACCTGTGCTTTTAAACCACTGCAACATGTTAATACTCTTGTTCTTGTTCAACTAGACTCAGCATCCAATCTTTAAATGAAACTATTTTGCCTAGCTCTGTTTGAGACTCTCTTATAACTAAATAGTAGGCATTTTTACTGACCATAGCGTGACTAAATGGAATAACCAAACGCCCTGCATCAATATCAGGTTTAGCAAGCACGCTATTACCTATTGCCACACCTTGACCATGAACCGCTGCCTGTAAAACCATTGATGAATGACTAAAGATCGGGCCCTGATTAACTTGCACATTACGCACACCCGCCGTTTTCATCCACGTTTTCCAATTTTTACGAGTCGTATCATGAAGCAATGTGTGATTCGCCAAGTCACTTGGTTGATCAAGTGGTTTAGGACCGGTTAACAGCAAAGGGCTACATAGAGGCACAAGGTATTCAGTATGAAGCTTATAAGTTTGCACCCCACTCCAATGGCCACGGCCATAGTAGATGGCAATATCGACATCATCCGACAGAGAATTCTCGTCCTGATCCTGTGCTTTAATCCGTACATCTATCTCAGGATGTAACTCATTAAATAAACTAAGCCTTGGTACCAACCATTGAATTGCAAAACTTGGTGTCAAACTTACCGTTAAAGAGCCTTTAGCTCCTCTTGCTAGTAGTTTTTCTGTAGCATCAATTAGTTGAGTAAAAATCTCTTTAATATCTAAAAAATAGCCCTGGCCTTCTTCGGTTAATAGTAAAGAGCGATTTTTACGCAGGAAGAGTTTTAAACCCAAATGTTCTTCAAGGGTTTTAATTTGATGACTAACGGCAGCTTGGGTTACATAAAGCTCTTCCGCAGCTTTGGTGAAGCTTAAGTGGCGTGCAGCAGCTTCGAATGCTTTTAATGCATTTAATGGAGGTAAACGACGAGACATAAACACCAAGCTTAGAATTAGTTTTTCTTATGCATCGATTATAGCGACACAAATAAAAAAAGGCGACCATAGTCGCCTTCTCATCAACTAATTAAATATTACAGGTCATTGGCACTGGTATCTAATGGTGCAAAGCTTTTAATAAGCTCATCCACAGCTTTCATTTGTGTTAAGTAGCCTTCTAGCTTACTTAATGCAAGTGCACAAGGGCCATCACATTTTGCTTCATTTGGATTAGGGTGCGCTTCAATGAAAAGACCCGCAAGGCCTAGTGCCATGCCACTACGCGCAAGCTCTGCCGCCTGAGCGCGACGCCCATCCGCCGAGTCAGCACGACCACCTGGGCGTTGCAATGCATGCGTAGCATCAAAAATAACTGGTGCCATTGGCTTCATATCATCCATACCTAGCATATCAACCACTAGGTTGTTATAACCAAAGCTAGTGCCGCGCTCGCATAATGCAACATTGTTATTACCTGCATCATTAAATTTCTTAATGATATGGCGCATTTCGTGCGGTGCTAAAAACTGTGGTTTTTTCACATTGATAATGGCACCTGTTTTTGCCATAGCAACTACTAGGTCAGTTTGGCGGGCAAGGAATGCTGGCAACTGAATAATATCAACCACCTCAGCAACTGGTGCTGCTTGATGTGGTTCGTGTACATCAGTAATAAGTGGCACATTAAAAGAAGATTTAATCTCTTCAAAGATTTTTAAGCCCTCTTCCATACCTGGACCACGATATGAATTAATTGACGAGCGATTCGCTTTATCAAAAGAGGCTTTAAATACATATGGAATGTTCAGCTTTGAAGTTACTTCAACATAATGCTCCGCAATACGCATTGCTAAATCACGTGATTCAAGTACATTCATACCACCAAACAACACAAATGGTTTGTTGTTTGCTAATTCAATCTCGTTAATTTTAATTAACTGGTTGTTCATTTCTATTCCTTAAGGTGAAACAGCTTGTAGCATTAAACCACAAATATAAGCCATGTAAGTACCTACACCATAGCCCAAAACCGCAAGTAACACACCAACGGGTGCCAGCGATGGATGGAACGCAGAGGCAACCACAGGTGCTGATGCAGCACCACCAACATTAGCTTGTGAACCCACAGCCATATAAAACAGCGGTGCTTTGATTAATTTAGCCACAATCAACATCAAGCTTGCATGTGTTAGCATCCAAATCACACCTAGTACAAAGTACATAGGCGAGTCGAAAATAGCGGTAATATTCATATGTAAGCCAATCGAAGCCACAAGAATATATAAAAAGCTTGATGCAACCTTTGAGGCGCCAAATGCTTCAATATGGCGTACTTTAGTAAACGATAAACTAATCCCGATAGTGGTCGAGATCACGATTAACCAAAAGAACTTGCTATTTAAACTATACTCCTGTGCCCAAGGGAAGTTAGCACCGAAGTACGGGCCTAAAAAGTCAGCACAAAAATGCGCAAGACCTGTAATACCAAAGGCTATGGCAATAATCGTCATATAATCATTGAGCGTTGGCATACGTGCATGCTCAGCGTGATACTTTTCTACGCGCTCTTTTAGATCTTCAATTGCACGGGTATCAGCCCCTGTTTTAGCATCAATCGCTTTATGATTAGCCGCCATGAGTAGTAATACAGCCATCCATAAGTTCGCCACAATGACATCAACAGTCACCATAGCCGAGAATATATCACCGCCTACTTCGAACATCTCTTTCATAGAGGCTTGGTTAGCACCGCCACCAATCCAGCTGCCCGCAATGGTTGTCATGCCACGCCATACGGCATCAGGACCATGTCCGCCAACCGCTTCAGGATAAACGGCGCTCATCACTAAAATGGCAAGAGGTCCGCCAATAACGATACCCATGGTCCCCGTTAAAAACATGATCAACGCTTTCGGGCCTAAGTTTAAAATAGCCTTTAAGTCGATACTGATGGTTAATAAAATTAAACAGGCTGGAAGTAAATAGCGGGATGCCACGTAGTAAACGTTTGATGAATGACCATCAACAATTCCAAAGGTATTTAATAATGATGGTAAGAAGTAGCAAAGCAGTAAAGCGGGGACGTATTTATAAAATTTCTGGCATGCTGCATTGTTACTATGCGAGGTTCTAAAAACAAACCCTAAAATAACGGCGAGTAAACCAAGTACGACTGCGTCATTGGTAATTAGCGCACTGTGGGCGTCAGTCATAAGTGTTCCTTAAAACTAGTGGTGTGTATTATTGTTGTCTTCTATTTCAGCAATCTGGTGCTGAATAATATCGATAGCGGGATCATCTGGGCATTCATTAACAAAATACTGTAGATCATCTCTGGCCATTTTAGGGCAATCTAACTGATTAAGTAGATAGCCACGGTCACGACGCTCATAAGGATCATCGCCTAATAATTCCATCAGCATGTCAACGCAGTGTAGCGCATGACCAAATTTACTTTCGCTAATGAATGACCATTTTTGCTGAGCTAAGTAAAGCTTATATATCTCTTCATCAAACACCAGTTCAAGCGGCTCTTGCTCATCGCCATTCTCTTCACTGGCATTTTCAGGAATGATATACCAACTTTGCTGGCCTGTGCTTGGCTCTATGAGATACCCTTCTTCATCACTTATGGCAACATGCACCTGCACTTCACCTTGACTTAAGGTCACTGAAGCATCCAAGTTAGCATGTTGTAATAAGTGACACAGTAAAATAGCCAATGTTGTTTGCGTACCACTGCGCATCGTAACCGTATAGCTAAAGCTATTTAAGGTGTATTCGGGTACTTTCAAGCTAGAAGCACTGAAAAGCCATTGTTGATAAAAGATATCCAAGAGTTTATCTAAGCGTTCATGAGGCTCTTTATGTTCAACACAAAGTACTGAAACCGTATGCTCAAATTCATTGAGTAGTTCATAACAAGCAGTTAGATCTACTTGTGTATCCCACTTTAATTCAGCATCAATACAACGATAAAGCACTTTAGAAGAAAATGCATCGTAGGCCTCATCTTGATAGGATTCATTTTGATCTTCAAACCAAGGGGTGGTCATTTATACTGCAACATCTCTTTCAAAAACGAGGTGCTAGTTTACCTACTTTTGCCCTAAGTTACCAATACTGAACGATGAGATATAAAAAAGCGGTACGACGGCACTCGCCATCAAAATACCGCTCAGAGATTCTTAGAGAAGAAGTGCAGTTTTAGCCGAAGCTAAATAACCAATTGCTAATAAAATGAAGGTGGTTATAGCAAGCAATACCACTTTCGCAGTCTGTGCGCTTTGCTTTGCAGCCACAACACCTAGTACGATATAAGCAATAACAAGTATAATTTTTTCTAATAACCATGATTGCTCTAATGGGTTAAATCCTGCCATCACGATTAACGCAACTGCAGAAACAAGCAGCAATGTATCAATGCTATGACTTCCAATGAACACCACTTTATTTTTTGCAAGTGCGCCCGTTTTTAAACGTGAAAAAGAACGAACGTAAAATAGTACAATACTCAACACGGCAAATAACATGTGAGTATGTTTTACTGCTAAATAATCCATATGCCCCAATACTACTTTGTTTAATTAATCTGGATAACGTACGAGTACGTCTTCTATTTCTTTAACGCGTTGATTAAACACTTCTATTAACTTAGGGTCAAATTGTTTGCCCTGTTGTGCATTAATTTCCTTTACAACATCTTCAAGTGACCACGCCTCTTTGTAGCAGCGTTTATGACGTAGTGCATCATACACATCGGCTAATGCGGCAATACGCCCAGCAATAGGAATCTCTTCACCTTTCAAGCCCTTAGGGTAACCTGTTCCATCCCAACGTTCATGATGAGATAGCGCAATTATGGCCCCAGTATTAACGATGTCACGATTCGAGCCCTTTAGGATTAAATGACCTTTTTCAGCATGTTGCTGCATAATAGCCCACTCTTCGTCTGTTAGCGGGCCAGGTTTATTTAAAATGGCATCAGGAATACCTACTTTACCCACATCATGCAGCGGTGCAGCTAAGCGAATAAGTTCAGCTTCGCGTTTAGATAATCCATATCCCATCGCCAGCTCATAACAGATATGCGAAACACGTTTTACATGGTTACCCGTTTCAGTTGAACGCTGCTCTAGAGCTTCACTGAGTCTAAACACAAGCTCTTGTTGTGTCGCCTCAATTTCAGCTTGAAGCTGTACATTCTCATACGCCAATTGAACATTTTGCGAAAAAATTTCAATCAAATGGCGTTGTGTATCAGTTAAATGTTTAGGGATACCCGAGATAAACAACATAGAATTATGGTTAAACTCACTGCTGCAATAGGCAAATAAATAATTATCACGATAGACAATCGTTTTATCTCTTAGAGCTTGTTGGCAGGCATTGAGCTGTTCATCATTGAGCACTTCTTCAATTGCTTTACCTTCGCTGCGCTCAAACTCCCCCCGACCGGAAAAAACCACCAGTTTTTTTTGATTATCAAGAGGGTTACTCGCAACTAAGCTTGTCGCATACATAGCTTGCTCAACAGTGCCTAACAAAGATGTAAGTTGCTGCATTACACCTTCAATAAAGTGCTCTAGCGAATGGGTAGAAAAAATATCGCGTGATGCTTTAATTATTTTTTCGAGACCCTGACGTGATTGCTCAATCGATAAAATATCGCGATAAGAGCGTAAGCTTGACATCACCACCGTAAACAATTTTTGTGCGGTCAGCTCAGTTTTCGATTTGTAATCATTAATATCATAATTAACAATAACTTGTCGTTCAGGTGCTTGGCCTGGTTGACCCGTTCTCAAGATAATACGAATATGATTATTCTTCGCAGTTTCACGGATATATTTAGCGACTTTAAGCCCCGCATCATCCGTTTCCATAACAACATCAAGTAAAACTATAGCTGCATCAGGGTGCTGTTCAATAACTTGCTTGGCTTCTTCTCCTGAATAGGCACTGATAAACTCAAGGCGTTTGTCTTGGAATTCAAAGTCACTGAGCGCAAGCTTTGTTACGGCATGTACTTCTGGCTCATCATCAACAACGATGACTTTCCAACTACCTTGAACCACCTCACTGACTTCATCAAGTGCTTCATCCGAAAACAAAAATTCATCCATTGTTTGGGATCCTCAAAGGCTATGTGTGCCCAGCAAAGCTTATTATTTATGAGCCCACTGCGCTAACGTTACACGGTCATTACCGCCAAGATCTTTTACTGTAAGTATATGGCTATACGACATTTGTGCAAAAAATTCTTGGACTTTCACACTTTGTTGGTAACCATGTTCAATTAAAAGATAGCCATTTGTTGTCAAATAGTCACGCGCGATAGTAATAATTTGTTTAATATCAGCCATGCCGTCGTCATCGGCTACTAATGCTGATAATGGCTCAAAACGCACATCACCTTGGCTTAAGTGCTCATCATCGTGTTCGATATAGGGGGGGTTGCTGACAATTAGGTCAAACTTTTCTTTTTTAACCGCACTAAACCAATTGCTCAAAGCAAAAGTGACATTGTTAATATCGAGTCGCTGTTGGTTTTCTTGGGCTAATGCGACGGCATCAGCCACTCTATCTACCCCTGTCACCTGCCAATTTGGCATTTCGCTGGCCAGCGCAAGTGCTATAGCGCCTGTACCTGTGCCCAAATCAAGCACATTTGCATCAGCGGGCAGCTCAAGACCTAAAGCGTATTCAACTAACGTTTCGGTATCAGGTCGTGGAATCAAGGTTGTTGGGTTTACCTTAAGTGGAAGGCTCCAAAATTCACGAAAACCGACAATATGCGCGACAGGTTCACCCTTTAAGCGGCGTTGGCATGCCTGTTCAAAATCGAGCTGTTGCTGTTCGGTAAGGTGTTTTTCTGGCCAAGTGAATAAGTAACTACGCGGTTTATTCAGGATGGATAATAACAGGACTTGGGCGTCTAATTTCGCACTGTCGCTGCTAGGCGTTAGTAACGCCGTCGCAGCAACCAGTGCTTGCTCTATGCTTTGTGGCACGATTATTCATCGCCCATCGCAGCGAGTAAGTCAGCTTGATGTTCTTGCATAAGTGGTTCGATTACACTGCCTAAATCACCTGCAACCACTTCATTCAAACGATAGAGAGTTAAGTTAATACGATGATCGGTAATACGGCCTTGCGGGTAGTTATAAGTACGAATGCGCTCAGAACGGTCACCACTACCAACTAAGTTACGACGCTCAGATGCCTCTGCAGCTTGGCGTTTTTCGTCTTCAGCTTGTTGCAAGCGAGCGCCAAGTACTGACATCGCTTTAGCACGGTTTTTATGCTGTGAACGTTCATCCTGACACTCTACAACCACACCTGTTGGAATATGTGTGATACGGATTGCTGAGTCAGTTTTATTGACGTGCTGACCACCGGCACCCGATGCACGAAAGGTATCCACTTTAATATCCGCGGGGTTAATCTCAATTGCTTCCGCTTCAGGAATCTCGGCCATGACTGCTACAGTACAGGCTGATGTGTGAACACGGCCTTGCGATTCAGTCTCTGGTACACGTTGTACACGGTGTGCACCTGATTCAAATTTAAGCTGACCATATACACCTTCACCCGAGATATGCGCAATTACTTCTTTATAACCGCCATGCTCACCTTCGTTAGTACTTACTACTTCTACTTTCCACTTTTTGGTTTCAGCGTAGCGGCTGTACATACGGAATAAGTCACCAGCGAAGATAGCGGCTTCGTCACCACCGGTACCCGCACGAACCTCTAGGTAGACATTATTATTGTCTTTAGGGTCCTTTGGCAGCATCAGAATTTGGATTTCGTCTTCTAATGCCGTTATTTGTGCTTTTGCTTCTTTATATTCTTCTTGCGCCATTTCACGCATATCAGGGTCTGAATCTTTTAGCATTTCTTCAGCTGTCGCTACATCATCCTGTGCTTGCTGATACGCTAAAAACGCTTTAACAATTTCTTCTAACTCTGAATACTCTTTAGATAAGGTACGAAAGCGATTTTGATCGCTGATCACAGAGGGGTCGCTTAGTAGCGCTTGCACTTCCTCATAACGCTCAACTAAGGTTTCTAATTTTCTATAAACAGACTCTTTCATTTAACGACTATTCCTGATCAATACCTAACATTTTCTTTAATTGACTTAACTCAGCAGCTTCGCCATTTTTTGCTGCATCTTGAATGGCACGGGTAGGTGCGTGCATCAAGCGGTTGGTCAGTTTATTTGCCAACTCGAGTATCACTTTTTCTGCCTCTTTACCTGTTTGCAACTGGCTAAGCGCCTTTTCAACAAGTTCAGATTTTATATCTTGGACGTCATTACGATAATGACGAATTAAATCCACTGAATCCAGTGAACGCAGCCACATAACGAACTCATTCGTACGTGCACTGATAATGTCTTGTGCCTGTTCGGCAGCTTGCTCACGAGCCGCGATATTCTCGCTTACTATGGCTTGTAAGTCATCAACTGAATATAAATAAGCGGCATCAAGCTCACCTACTTGGCTTTCAATGTCACGTGGAACCGCAATATCAATAAATAGCATAGGTTTGTGGCGGCGCATTTTTAGGGCTTGCTCCACGACACCCTTACCAATAATTGGTAACGTGCTGGCGGTGGAACTTATAACAATATCTGCATCATGTAACCGCTCCGGTAGCTGAGCCAACGCGATCACATCTGCATTAACTTCGCTCGCTAAGCTCTTCGCTCGTTCAATGGTGCGGTTCGCTACGGTTATTTTTTGCGGGTCATTTTGATATAAATGCTTTGCAACAAGCTCTATAGTTTCACCCGCACCAATAAGCAGTACATTGGTTTTATCGAGTTTGCCGTAAATATGTTTGGCTAGATTAACAGCGGCATAGGCAACCGAAACTGCACTGGCACCAATGTCCGTTTCAGTTCGAACTTGTTTCGCTACCGAAAAGGTTTTTTGGAACAAACGATCGAAGGTTACGCCAATAGCATCGTGTGTTTTCGCGTTATGGTAAGCTTGTTTAATTTGCCCCAGAATTTGCGGCTCACCGAGCACCAAAGAATCAAGACCACACGACACTCGCATTAAATGGTTAATCGCTTTATCACCTTCGTAGTAATAAGTATTATTGCTCAGTTCATGTTCATCCAAACCATGAAAACCTGCTAACCAACGTAACAAGGTTTGGGAATTACGCTCAGCAAGGCTACAATAGATTTCGGTTCTGTTGCAGGTCGAAACAATAACCGCTTCATTAAAATGCGCATGACCGCTTAATTGCTGTAACGCCTCAGCCATTTGCTCAGGTGAAAACGCGACTTTTTCACGTAATTCTACGGATGCGGTTTTGTGATTTATACCAAGTGCTACGATGGTCATATGTACCAAATATTGCTAAGCCCAGCTGTAAAGGCGTTAATTTTACCAAAAATCAGCGGAATATGGAAAGTAAGGAACGTCATTTGATTAAACAATATTTGATTTTATTCATGTTTTTTTTATTTATCAGCGGTTGTGCGCAAAAAATGTCAACCGTTGATTACATTTATCCTGACTGGAAAAGCCGTTTAGAACAACAAGCTCAGTGGCAAGTACAGGGAAAAATGGCATTTATTAGCACAGAGCAGCGCCAATCTGCTAATTTAAACTGGCAACATGATGAGCTATACAGTGACATGGTACTCACCAGTTTTATTGGCACTCGTATTTTGTCTTTAAAACAAAATGCCCAAGGGGCCGAACTTGAATATGACGGTGATGTTTATACCGATCGCGATGCGGCTATGTTGTTATACCGTTTAACTGGCTTTTCGATTCCATTAGATAACGCCGCAAAGTGGCTAAAAGGCACTGTCGAAAACGACCAAGCCAGTTATGATGAGCAAGGCCGATTAAAAAATCTGATTTGGCAAGCACACAATGGCCAACAGTGGCAAATAACCTATTCAGATTACATTAAACAAGATGGCTATTGGCTTCCTGTTAAGCTAAGCCTCAAAAACCAAAAAATCCGTATAAAAATTCAACTTAATGATTGGCAGTTAAATTAATCATGACGCAAGTATCAACCGCCCCGCTAACGTTAATAGCGCCTGCAAAACTTAATTTATTTCTTCATATAAATGCGCGCCGTGATGACGGCTACCATGAGTTAGAAACCTTATTTACCTTTTTAGAGTTTGGTGATGACTTAACATTTACTGTTAACAACGAGCCAAACATTACAGTAACCGGTGATACAGACGGTATTGAGCTTGCAGATAACCTTATATATAAAGCAGCCCGTTTATTACAACAACACTGTGATTGCCAACAAGGCGCTATAATAAAGCTATTAAAACGTTTGCCAATGGGCGGCGGTGTTGGGGGTGGCTCTTCCGATGCCGCAACAACTTTGCTCGCGCTTAATAAATTATGGAACTGTCATTTATCTTTACACGAGTTAGCAAATTTAGGCGTGACCTTAGGCGCTGATGTCCCTGTGTTTATTAATGGCCACACCGCCATTGCGCACGGCATTGGTGAGCAACTTCATAACGTCGAGTTACCAAAGCGTTGGTATTGTGTGATCCACCCTGGGGAGCATGTAAGCACCGCAAAAATTTTTACTCACCCCGATTTAAAACGCGATACACCGAAACTAAAAGCAGACTGGCAAACAGAAAATTTACGCAATGATTGTGAGCCTTTAGTTAAAAAGCTCTGCCCCGAGGTTGAAAAAAGCCCTGCAGTGGTTGCTAAAATACGCCCCGTCAAAGATGACTGGTACAGGCGCTTGCTGCTTTGCTGAGTTTTCAACCGAGGCACAAGCACAGCAAGTTTTAGCCGAATTACCAGAAAAATGGACGGGTTTTGTTGCAAGTAGTGCTACAATTTCTCCTGCTCATACAGCTTTAAATGCTCACTTTGAAATGAAGTAACGTACAAGTAAATGTTAACCTGCTTTGGTGCCTACCATAGCCTGTTAGTCCCAAAATTCAGTGCCTGAGGAACCCTACCGTGCCTGACATGAAGCTCTTCGCTGGTAACGCAACACCTGAGCTAGCTCAAAAAGTTGCAAAACGTTTGTATATTGAATTAGGCGATGCTGTTGTTGGCCGTTTTAGTGACGGTGAGATCAGTGTTCAAATTAATGAAAATGTTCGTGGTTCTGACGTTTTCATTGTTCAATCAACCTGTAACCCCACTAACGATAACCTGATGGAACTTATCGTTATGGTTGATGCCCTACGTCGTGCGTCTGCTGGACGTATTACCGCAGTTATTCCTTATTTTGGTTATTCGCGTCAGGACCGCCGTGTGCGCTCTGCTCGTGTACCAATCACAGCTAAAGTAGTTGCAGATTTCTTATCAAGTGTTGGTGTTGACCGCGTATTAACTGTTGACCTACACGCAGAACAAATCCAAGGTTTCTTCGACGTACCGGTTGATAACGTGTTCGGTAGCCCTGTGCTATTAGAAGACATGAAAGAGCGCGACTTCGAAGACGTCGTGGTTGTTTCTCCTGATATCGGTGGTGTTGTTCGTGCTCGTGCAATCGCGAAGCTATTAAATGACACTGACCTTGCTATCATCGATAAGCGTCGCCCACAAGCAAACGTATCACAAGTAATGCATATTATTGGTGACGTTGAAGGTCGTGACTGCATCATCGTTGATGACATGATTGATACAGGCGGTACATTATGTAAAGCAGCAGCTGCGCTTAAAGAGCATGGTGCAAAACGTGTTTTTGCTTATGCAACCCACCCAGTTCTTTCAGGTAATGCAGCACAGAACATTCGTGAATCAGTTATTGACGAAGTGATTGTTACTGACTCAATACCACTTACTGACGAGCTTAAAGCACTTGATAATATCAAAGTACTTACGCTTGCAGATATGCTTGCTGAAACAATTCGTCGTATCAGCAACGAAGAATCAATCTCTGCGATGTTTGAGCATTAATCAACAGCACATGATATTGAAAAAAGCACCATTTGGTGCTTTTTTTGTAGCCGTTATTTATTTTCCCTAAAAGGGGTGGTATGATAGCGCGCCTTTTGGCTAGGGACCTTGGTCGCAAAGGCCCTACGACTATTAATTATTGGAGACATTATGTCAACTTATACATACAATGCAGAATTACGTACAGAAACAGGTACTGGTGCGAGCCGCCGCCTACGCCGTGAAGATAAAGTTCCTGCAATCCTTTACGGTGCTGACAAAGAAGCTGCATCTATCGTTCTTGCACACAAAGATATGATCAAAGCGCAAGAAGACGAAGGTTTCTACACGCACATCCTTACTTTAAACATCGGTGGCGAGTCAGTTGAAGCTATCCTTAAAGATATTCAACGTCACCCGTTCAAGCCTAAGATCACTCACTTAGACTTCCAACGTGTAGATGCTTCTCACAAACTTCACACTAAAGTGCCAGTACACTTCATCGGTGAAGAGAAAGTAACTAAAGCAGGTAACACTGTTGTTCACCAATTAACTGAAATCGAAATCACGTGTCTTCCTAAGTCACTTCCTGAGTTCGTTGAAGTTAACGTTGCAGACTTAGTAGCTGGTGATTCAATCCACCTTTCTGACCTTAAACTTCCTTCAGGTGTTTCATCTGTTGAGCTTGCTAAAGGTGCAGATCACGATCAGTCAGTTGTTACTGTTAAAGCTAACAAAGCTGCTCCTGCTGAAGAAGCTTCAGAAGACGCTGCAGAATAATTTTTAAGGTGTACACACCTTGAATTCTATTCAAATGCTTGTGGGCCTGGCTAATCCAGGCCCCGAATACGCAAACACACGCCATAATGCAGGTGCTTGGTTCATCGAAGAACTCGCTGCACGTTACAACTGCACTCTCAAACATGATCCTAAATATCACGGCCTCACTGGCAAAGTGATTATTCAAGGCCAAGAATTTAAACTACTGATCCCTACAACTTATATGAATTTAAGTGGTAAGTCGGTGAGTAGTCTCGCTAATTTCTTTAAAATTCCTGTTGAAAACATTCTCGTTGCTCACGACGAAATGGACTTAGAACCAGGCATTGCTAAACTAAAAAAAGGTGGCGGCCACGGTGGTCACAATGGTTTAAAAGACATTATTGCGAAAATGGCAAACCAAAAAGATTTTATGCGCCTTCGTATTGGCATTGGACACCCTGGTCACCGAGAAATGGTAACAGGTTGGGTGCTAGGCAAAGCTGCGAAAGACGATCAAGAAAAAATGGATGCCGCAATCGACGAAGCAGTTCGTTGCATGGAAATTCTTGCAAAAGATGGTGTGTTAAAAGCACAAAACAGACTACATTCATTTAAACCTTAATCCGTTTTAATGAAATTACACAAGGTATCTTACTATGGGTTTTAAATGTGGCATCGTTGGCTTGCCAAACGTTGGTAAATCAACATTATTTAATGCACTAACTAAAGCGGGAATCGAAGCCGCTAACTTCCCTTTCTGTACTATTGAACCAAATACGGGTGTGGTGCCAGTTCCTGATGCGCGCTTAAATGCGCTTGCTGAAATCGTCAATCCACAACGCATTTTACCAACAACGATGGAGTTCGTTGATATTGCAGGCCTTGTAAAAGGCGCTTCAAAAGGTGAAGGTCTAGGTAATCAGTTCCTTGCGAATATTCGTGAAACAGATGCAATTGGTCATGTTGTTCGTTGTTTTGAAGACGAAAATATCGTCCATGTTGCTGGTACTATCGATCCAGCTGACGATATTGATGTTATTAACACCGAATTAGTACTTGCAGATATGGATAGCGCAGATAAAGCGCTTGTTCGTAATGCCAAGAAAGCAAAAGGCGGCGATAAAGACGCGAAAGAGCAAAACGCTGTACTTGAGAAAGTAAAAGCGCATCTGGATGAAGGTTTAACATTACGTTCTTTAGAACTCACTAAAGAAGAAAAAGCGGCAATTAAAACGCTTAACTTTTTAACAATCAAACCAACGATGTACATTGCGAATGTAGCAGAAGATGGTTTTGAAAATAACCCTTACCTAGATAAAGTACGTGAAATTGCCGCAGCTGAAGACGCGGTTGTTATTCCTGTTTGTGCTGCTATCGAATCTGAGTTATCTGAACTAGAAGAAGAAGATAAATTAGAATTTATGGCTGACCTAGGTTTAGAAGAGCCAGGCCTTAACTTAGTGATCCGTGGTGGTTACGAGCTACTTAAATTACAGACTTACTTTACAGCAGGTGTAAAAGAAGTACGCGCATGGACCATTCCAGTAGGTGCGACGGCACCACAAGCTGCTGGTAAAATCCACACAGACTTTGAACGTGGCTTTATCCGTGCTCAAACAATCGCTTTTGACGATTACATTGAGTTCAAAGGCGAAAGCGGTGCAAAAGAAGCAGGTAAAATGCGTCAAGAAGGTAAAGAGTATATCGTTAAAGACGGTGATGTCATGAACTTCTTATTTAACGTATAAGTTCTTAAGCAACTCTATTTAAAAGGCTCGTAATTACGAGCCTTTTTTATTTTCTGGGTTTACATCACGATACGCATGCAATTTTTAGTACTGCAATAGCGCCATTTTATCTCCCTACTCTTCTACTCTGTATAGCTGTAAATGCATTTATGAGTTAGAAAAACTACCAACAAAATAGTTTTTAAATTTATAAACTTAATTTTTGTATGAAAATCAAACAGATTAAAAATGAGCTTTTATTTACAATAATACGTAACAGACTTTTAGAGTTGTCTTTGACCGACAAAAAAACAGCAATTTAAGTAAAATTTAACCTGTTAGCTTAATTTTAATGCAAACAAACCCTGTTAAGTGTTTTTTTGCAAAAAAGGTGTTGACGGATTTAGGTCATATCAGCATAATACGCCCCGCACTCAGCGATGAAGTGTTAACAAAAAAGATGGCTAAGTAGCTCAGTTGGTTAGAGCACATCACTCATAATGATGGGGTCACAGGTTCAAATCCCGTCTTAGCCACCATTCTTTTTGTTGCTCAATGAAGAGTTAAAAATAACTACCAGTACTTTAAGTACGAATAATGCGACAGTAGTGGAATTGGCCGATGTCTTGATTAAGACGCTGGATTTTGGTTCCCTTACTGCAAACGCAAAAGGTATGCGGGAGTGGCGGAATTGGTAGACGCGCTGGATTTAGGTTCCAGTAACTTCGGTTGTGAGAGTTCAAGTCTCTCCTTCCGCACCATGTTCTTGATATGAACTAAAACTATCAAGCTTTTGTTGGGATATCGCCAAGCGGTAAGGCAGCAGGTTTTGATCCTGCCATTCCCAGGTTCAAATCCTGGTATCCCAGCCACAATGGCTAAGTAGCTCAGTTGGTTAGAGCACATCACTCATAATGATGGGGTCACAGGTTCAAATCCCGTCTTAGCCACCATTCTTTCTTTAGAATGGCTCTGCAGGAGTTAAACTGCACTCAATGAAGAGTTTAAAATAACTACCAGTACTTTATGTACGAATAATGCGGGTGTGGTGGAATTGGCCGATGTCTTGATTAAGACGCTGGATTTAGGTTCCTTTACTACGAACGCGAAAGATGTGCGGGAGTGGCGGAATTGGTAGACGCGCTGGATTTAGGTTCCAGTAACTTCGGTTGTGAGAGTTCAAGTCTCTCCTTCCGCACCATGTTCTCGATAAGAACCAAAATTATCAACTTATTCTTTGTTGGGATATCGCCAAGCGGTAAGGCAGCAGGTTTTGATCCTGCCATTCCCAGGTTCAAATCCTGGTATCCCAGCCACTTTCTCAAAGTGACAAAGAATACTCAATGAAGAGTCTAAAATAACTACCAGTACTTTATGTACGAATGATGCGGGAGTGGCGGAATTGGTAGACGCGCTGGATTTAGGTTCCAGTAACTTCGGTTGTGAGAGTTCAAGTCTCTCCTTCCGCACCATGTTCTTGATAAGAACCAAAACTATCAACTTATTCTTTGTTGGGATATCGCCAAGCGGTAAGGCAGCAGGTTTTGATCCTGCCATTCCCAGGTTCAAATCCTGGTATCCCAGCCACTTTCTCTACCAAGAGAGTGTTGAAGAATATCTCTAGCTAAGAGTTAAAAATAGCAAATCCTATGATGCGGGAGTGGCGGAATTGGTAGACGCGCTGGATTTAGGTTCCAGTAACTTCGGTTGTGAGAGTTCAAGTCTCTCCTTCCGCACCATGTTCTTAAGTAGAACTAAAACTCTTCAAGTTTAGCGTTGGGATATCGCCAAGCGGTAAGGCAGCAGGTTTTGATCCTGCCATTCCCAGGTTCAAATCCTGGTATCCCAGCCAACTACTTCCCTTTCTAATTTCTAATTTCTAATTTCTAATTTCTAATTTCTAATTTCTAATTTCTAATTTCTAATTTCTAATTTCTAATTTCTAATTTCTAATTTCTAATTTCTAATTTCTCCAAAATTTAATTCATTTTTATTTAGCACAAAAAAAACGGGCTAATTTTCATTAACCCGTGTTTAGTCTCTATCACTATGTGGTTAACTTAATGTCCCGCTGATCGCATACTTTAAAACCCAGTTCTTTGCAGGTCCTGTGTTATTAGCAAGCTTTAAGAACTTACTGCGCACCCAACTCAGTGGTTTTATCTCGTTTGAAAAACCAAAGTAACAGACATCCATCATACTCATCATTAGCAAATTAGCATGACGGCGTTTTTTCTCGTAGCGTTTGAGTAACGCTTGCTGACCAACATCAGGTTGATCTGCCAAAATATCTGCCAGTGCTACAACATCTTGAAAGCCTAAGTTCACACCTTGTCCAGCGAGCGGGTTAATTGTGTGCGCCGAGTCACCGACTAAAACTAAACGGCCGTGCGAATAATCATTGGCATGTTGGCGTGCAAGTGGAAAAACAGCCTGCTCAAGCAACTCAAAGTCGCCCGGTAGTTCAGGGAAATGCGCAATGAGCGTTGCTTTAAGTTGCTCATTCGACAATTTTTGCCACTGCTTTAAAACCGCAGCATCGTGATAACAAATTAAATTAGCATAAGGCGCCTGCATCGGTAAAAACGCCACGGGTCCGGTTGGCGTAAATTGTTGCCACGTTTTTACTTGCTGCGGGGCATCTAATTTAATTAACACACCCATGCAGTGCTGAGCATATTGCCAACCCGTTACACCCAAGCCAGCTTTAGTTCGCAATTGTGACTGTCCACCATCTGCTGCAACAACTAAATCGGCAGTATATTGAGTATCGCCATACTGTAAGGTGATTGAATCAGCCGTGTGAGTAATATTCGTAATGGCTGATAATTGCTCTATCACTTCGATGTCGTACTTGGCGAATTGCTGCCAAAGACTGGCTTGAATTAAATTATTTTCGATTAAATGACCTAAATGCGTTTCGCCAATCTCATGGCAATCAAACAATAAATTTTCGCCTTGTTGCTGGTAGGCCTCTAGTTGTTGATAAGGCGCAATGCGATTTTGTCTTAGTAACGGCATGGCACCAAGGTCATCGAGTAAATTCTCTGAAAAGCGATTAATAGCCGAAATGCGAATATCAACCCTATCTGAGCTAAGAATATGATCAGCATCGATAAGGTGCTTTTCAATAACTGTGACATCCCTCCCCTGTTTAGCCAGTTTTATCGCTATAGCAGCACCGACCATGCCACCACCGACAACAATTACCTTATTTTTATTCATTTAATATTCGCTCATTTGGCTATTTAAATACGCAGCAAATTGTAACGTAATTCAATAATCAGTGTCAGTGCATTTACTGCTTAAGAATTTCAAAACAGTGACTTGTTTGATTTCACACCACAAAGATAAAAACTATACTTGGATCTGTGCGGGTATCCAGCTAAAATACGCGTCCTTTAAGTCGGCATACTTGCCACTTAATCCTGTTTCTAACACATTTTTGTGTCACTACCGAATTGAAAACGAGGCTATATTTCAATGAGTAAAAAGCTGCATATTAAAACCTGGGGTTGTCAGATGAACGAGTACGACTCTCAGAAGATGGCTGATCTACTAGATGCGACTAACGGCTATCAGTTAACTGAAGAAGCTGAAGATGCTGACGTGATCTTACTCAATACCTGTTCAATCCGTGAAAAAGCACAAGAAAAAGTATTCCATCAGCTTGGCCGTTGGAAACTATTAAAAGATGATAAGCCTGAATTAATCATTGGTGTTGGTGGCTGTGTTGCATCGCAAGAGGGTGATTCAATTCGTCAACGTGCGCCGTTTGTTGATGTAATATTTGGCCCGCAAACATTACACCGCTTACCAGAAATGATTAAGCAAGTACAAAGTGGCGACAGCAGCTCGGTAGTTGATGTTTCATTCCCTGAGATTGAGAAGTTTGACCGCCTACCTGAACCAAAAGCGGAAGGCCCTACTGCGTTTGTATCTATTATGGAAGGTTGTTCTAAATACTGTACATTCTGCGTAGTACCTTATACGCGAGGTGAAGAAGTAAGCCGTCCACTTGATGACGTATTACTTGAAGTTGCACAACTTGCAGAGCAAGGTGTTCGCGAAGTGAACCTACTTGGTCAAAACGTAAATGCCTATCGCGGTGAAACTCACGACGGTGAAATTTGTTACTTCTCTGATCTATTACGTTATGTGGCAGCGATTGACGGTATTGACCGTATTCGTTACACCACTTCACACCCTGTAGAATTTACGCCAGATATCATTGACGCCTATGCTGATGTACCTGAACTTGTTGATCACCTGCACTTACCAGTGCAAAGTGGTTCAGACCGTATTTTAAACCTTATGAAACGTGGCCATACTGCACTCGAGTACAAATCAACGATTCGTAAGTTACGTAAAATTCGCCCTAATCTAAGTATGTCATCAGATTTCATCATTGGTTTCCCAGGCGAAAGTAAAGCTGACTTTGAAGCAACCATGAACCTTATCAATGATATCGGTTTTGATATGAGCTTTAGCTTTATCTACAGTGCGCGCCCTGGTACGCCTGCTGCTGATTTACCAGATGATGTATCAGAGCAAGAGAAAAAAGAACGTTTATACCTGTTACAAAATCGTATTACGCAAATGGCGCAGCAAATCAGCCGCCAAATGTTTGATACCGAACAACGTATTTTAGTTGAAGGTCCTTCTAAGAAGAACCCAATGGAATTACGTGGCCGTACCGAAAACAACCGAGTTGTAAATTTTGAAGGCCCACACTCTGTGATCGGTCAATTCGTTGATGTACGTATTACTGAAGCATTGCCAAATTCTTTACGTGGTGAATTAATTCGTACAGAATCAGGGATGAACTTACGCCGTGACGTGGCGCCATCATCTATTTTAAGTAAGGCAGCCGAGGCTGAAGCTGCACAAGCCCCTAACGAAATTGGCGTTGCTACTTTCGTCCCGTAGGGGAAAATTTGGTGCAGGCATGGCCTGCACCCATCAATAGGAAGCTATTTTGAGTAATCAATTAAAAACTTTAGAGATTTATTTAGAACCCGCCGACAATAAACGCCTTTCATCTTTATGTGGTCCGTTTGACGAAAATATCAAACAAATTGAGCGCCGATTAGGTGTAGAAATTGCTCATCGCGATAATTTTTTCCGAGTCACTGGTAAGCTTCACTGTGCTGCAGCGAGTGTAGAAATCTTAAAAAACCTTTATGTTGATACTCAACCTGTACGTGGTCAAATTGGTGAGATAGAACCTGAAGCGGTTCATTTAGCAATTAGCGAATCAAATGCCCTCGAGCAAGATGAAAATCCAGGCGTTTATGGCAAAGACATGGTTATTAAAACTCGCCGTGGCGTAATTAAACCGCGAAACGACAACCAAGGCGTGTACATTGCAAATATTTTGCATCACGACATTACCTTTGGTATTGGCCCTGCTGGTACAGGTAAAACTTACCTCGCCGTTGCAGCCGCTGTTGATGCCCTTGAGCGCCAAGAAATTCGTCGCATTCTACTTACGCGCCCTGCCGTTGAAGCAGGTGAAAAACTCGGTTTCTTACCAGGTGATTTGAGTCAAAAAATCGACCCTTATTTGCGCCCTCTTTACGATGCATTATTTGAAATGCTTGGTTTTGAGCGCGTTGAAAAGCTCATTGAAAAGAACATCATAGAGGTTGCCCCACTTGCATATATGCGTGGTCGTACATTGAATGATGCCTTTATCATTCTAGATGAAAGCCAAAACACCACAGCAGAACAAATGAAAATGTTCTTAACCCGTATTGGTTTTAATTCGAAAGCGGTAATTACTGGTGATATCACCCAGGTCGATTTACCGCGCGGAGCGCGCTCAGGCTTACGCCATGCAATTGAGGTACTCAATGGTGTTGAAGCAATTAGTTTTAACTTCTTCCAATCTCATGATGTTGTGCGTCACCCTGTCGTAGCTCGTATTGTAGAAGCCTACGAGCGTAATGATGAAGCTGAGCGTTTAAAGCGAGCTGAAAAGCAACGTATTAAAGAATCACAAGCAAACCAACAAGAAGCAAACTCGTGACCGAATTAGACCTACAAATAGCCTGTGAGTTTGACAACTTACCCAGCTTTGAACAATTCCAGCTTTGGGCTGATAAAGCCCTTAGCAATTATCGTGAAGACGCTGAACTGACTATTGTGATAAGTGATGAGGCGCAAAGTCAACAGCTTAATAATGACTACCGTGGTAAAGACAAGCCGACTAATGTCTTATCGTTTCCGTTTGAAGCACCACCTGGCATTGAGTTACCTTTAGTCGGTGACTTAATCATTTGTCCGGCGATTGTTTTAGCCGAGTCAATTGAACAAGAAAAGGTCTTTCACGACCATTTTGCCCATATGGTGATTCATGGATGCTTGCATTTACTTGGATTTGACCATATAAAGGACGAAGATGCACTTGAAATGGAAAGCATAGAAAAGCAGTTACTTGCCGATCTGAACATCGCTGACCCATATCGAGACGATATTTAAATTAACGGAGCAATTAGACGCAATGAGCGACGACAACTCGCAAACTAGCCAGGGTTCTTCTGGCAAAACTTGGTTGGGCCGTATAGCCCAAATGTTGCAAGGGGAACCCCAGAATAGAGAAGAGCTGGTAGAAGTAATTGCCGATGCGCAAGAACGCGACCTTATCGACCCTGAAACAAAGGATATGATTGAAGGGGTACTGGGTGTATCAGAGCTAAAAGTGCGCGATATAATGATACCGCGCTCACAAATGGTCACCCTAGAAGTCGATACACCTCTAGAACAGCTATTACCTATGATGGTCGATTCTACGCACTCACGCTTTCCTGTCGTATGCGAAGATAAAGACCATGTTGAAGGTATTTTATTAGCTAAAGACCTATTACCATTGATCATCAACAAAGATGAGCAACTACCTTCTTTACGTGATTATTTACGACCAGCCGTTGTGGTGCCAGAGAGTAAACGTGTTGACACGCTCCTTAACGAGTTTCGTCAACAGCGTTACCACATGGCCATTGTAATCGATGAATATGGCGGTGTATCTGGTCTTGTAACTATTGAAGATATTCTCGAAATCATCGTTGGTGAAATTGAAGATGAGCACGATGAAAGCGAAGACCAACAAGATATTCGTCAAGTTGCAAAGCATGTTTATGCCGTGCAAGCACTGACACCGGTCGACGACTTTAACGAATACTTTAAAACAGGTTACAGTACCTCAGATGCAGATACTATTGGTGGTACTGTACTGCATGCGTTTGGCCATATGCCAAGCCGTGGTGAAACCATTGATATTGATGGTTTACAGTTTAAAGTCACCAATGCGGACAATCGTCGCATCCTGCAATTGCAAGTAACTATTCCTAAGGCTGATGATAACGACAGTGAAGAAACTGCTAACTAACCTAAGCCTTCTTGCAAAAGATAAAAAAGCCTGGCTCGCACTTATTGCGGGCCTCTTTTTGACCCTTAGCTACGCCCCCTTTAATCTTTGGTATATTGCTTTTATATCACTCGGTGCCCTTCTCTACTGCATTAACCCCCTTGCAAGTGGTAAGACCGCAGCAAAGCAAAGTGCCAAATATGGCTTTATCTTTGGTTTGGGCTGGTTTGGTGCAGGTATTAGCTGGGTGCATGTTTCTATAGCGACTTTTGGCGGCATGCCACTGATTGCCTCTATTTCGCTTATGGTTTTACTGTGCGCATATTTAGCCCTGTATCCTGCATTAGCCGCTTGGCTCGCTACACGTCTTGCTAACGGCCCCTATAGCTTTATTTGTTGGTTACTTGCTACCGTTGCTATTACAGAATATTTACGCGGTACTTTGCTTACCGGTTTTCCTTGGCTGAGCTTTGGTTACACCCAAACAGACAGCCCGCTGAATTTTTTAGCACCCGTGATTGGTGAGTTTGGTATCACGCTTATTTGCGTATTCATTGCCTTTTCGCTTTATCGCTTGATAAACAAAGATATTAAACCGTTAATTATTTCTGTCGTAATACTTACAGGCTTATATTTTATCGCAAATAGCAGCCCTACAAAGTATCAAGATAAAACAATCAAAACAGTTCTCGTACAAGGTAATATTAAACAGCACTTACGCTTTGAGCCGTCAGAATTTTGGAATACCATGAGTAAATACCAAGACATGACCCGCCTGCATTGGAATGCTGATTTAATAGTTTGGCCTGAAGCCGCAGTCCCAGAGCTCGAAGCATTGGCCAGTGAGTATTTAACAGGTCTTGATAGCGCTGCCACATTTAACAATACGGCACTTATTACAGGTATCGTTGATTACCAATACGACACCCGTAACATTTTTAATACGCTAATTGTGCTTGGTAAAAAAGAGCTGGAAGATAGCGAAGGCCACTATCAGTATTTAGCTAAAAACCGCTATCAAAAGCATCAGTTATTGCCGATTGGTGAATTTGTGCCATTCCAAGAGTTACTGCGCCCAATCGCGCCATTGTTTGATTTGCCTATGTCATCTTTTACCCGCGGCGATGAAGTGCAAAACAATTTACGGGCAAATGGCTTAAATATTTTACCTGCAATCTGTTATGAGATTGCTTTTGCTAGTTTAGTTCGTGGCAATTACCGCAGTGAATCTGATATTTTATTCACGGTTAGTAACGATGCGTGGTTTGGTGACTCACATGGCCCGCATCAGCATATGCAAATAGCGCGTATGCGTTCCCTTGAATTACAGCGCCCGCTGATTCGAGTGACGAATAATGGTATTAGCGCTGTTTACGACCCCATCGCTAAATCACAATTAGCTATGCCGCAATTTAAAGCCGATGTACTCGAGGCAACAATTACGCTCATCAAAGGCGATAGTATTTATAGCCAATACGGCAATTTGCCAGTATGGGTTGTGGTGATATTACTCAGTGCTGCTGGCGTGATTGTAAGATTCAAAAAGTAACCATTAAAAAAGGCTTCATGATGAAGCCTTTTTTTGTGTTTTAAGATTCTATCTTTATCAACTCGACATCAAATATCAGTAATGAGCCAGCTGGAATACTACCAACGCGCTTACGCCCGTAAGCAAGCTGCGGCGGAATATAAAAGGTGAATTTATCCCCTTCGCTCATTAACTGTAACCCCTCAGTCCAACCGGCAATCACTTGGTTTAAACCAAAGCTAATTGGCGAGTTACGTACTACTGAACTATCAAATACGCTGCCATCCATAAGCGTGCCATGGTAATGCACTTTAACTTTGCTAGTCGCATTGGGTTTTTCGTCATTCCCTGCACTTTGCTCTATTTTGTATTGCAAACCTGAAGCTGTTTCGTGTACATCATCAGCTTGACTATTGGTTGCTAAAAAATCAGCAGCGAGTTTTTCATTTTCAAGGGCTTGCAGCTTAGCCTTTTTGCTATTTTTAAAAATTAAGAAACAAAAAATACCAATAATCAGTAAAAGTATTAAATTAATCATTCTGCGTCCTTCTCATCATCATTATCGCCATTAACGATATCTGCAATATTTGCCAGTCTTGCAAGTGCTAATGCATTGATAGAGCCATCAGGGTAGCCTTGCTCGGTCATTTCGCCAGCTTCTTTTTCCATTAATAGACTCAACGCTTGATCTACTGTTTCAACGGCATAAATATTAAAACGACCTTTTTCGACAGCGTCGAGCACTTCATTATCAAGCACTAAATTCACTTGGTTTGATTTAGGGATGATCACCCCTTGCTCGCCAGTTAAGCCTCGCATTTTACATAACTTAAAGAAGCCCTCTATTTTCTCGTTTACACCACCAATTGATTGCACGTCCCCGTGTTGGTTGATAGAGCCAGTTAATGCAATTGATTGGCTAATAGGTAGATTCGTTATTGCTGATATAAGCGCACACAACTCCGCCAGTGACGCGCTATCACCGTCGATATAGCCATAACTTTGTTCGATTGCGATATTAGCACTGAGCGTCAAACTAAATTGCTGAGCGTATTTATTACCTAAGTAACCGGTTAATAGCATCACCCCTTTGGAGTGAATTGCTTTACCCAGTTCTGCTTCGCGTTCAACGTCAATCACGCCATCAGCACCTGCATAAACAGTGGCTGTAATGCGTGCTGGTGTACCAAATGAAGTATCACCAATGTGCAGCACAGTTAAACCATTCACTTTACCCACAGCATGACCTTCAGTGGCAATTAAAATTTGCCCCTCTTTGATGTCACTTAGCATGGTCTCAGAGATTTGCCCTGTGCGGTATTGCTTGCCAACAATCGCCTCATCAATATGATGAGCATCTATTACAGTTTGGCCATCCTGCTTTGCATAGAAGCTTGCTTCTGCCACTAATTCTAGTACATCAGCAAAACGCGCAGAGAGCTTGTTATGATGCTCTGCTTGGCGGTAGCTAAACTTAAGCAAACGCGCCATAGCGGCTTCGTTTGTCGTGCAATGTAATGTTTGCTGACAGTATTCAGTCACCTTGGTAATGAACTGATATTGCAGTTTATCGCTACTTGGCAAGTAATAATCAAAGTCAGCCAGTACACGAAACAGCTCAGCAAACTCTTCGTCATACTCACCAATGGTGTAATAAAGGTCTCGTGAGCCTAAAAGCACTATTTTTACATCAAGAGGAATAAGCTGCGGGCGTAACGTAAAGCTACTTCCTACTGAGCTGTCTTGATAGGGCAAGTCGTTTTTGATTTGATGCGTTTTTAAAGACAGTTTAAGCCCATCCCATACTTGTGGGTTAGCCATGACTTTCTCGGCATCCATAATCAAATAGCCACCATTCGCACGGTGCAGTGCTCCTGGTTGGATTGAACGGTAACTGGTGATAAGCGAACCTTGTGAGGTTGCATACTCAATTTTGCCGAAAATATTGCCGAAGGTTGGATTCGGTTCATACACCACAGGGGCAGCATCACCTTCTTTGTACTCCACCAGAATGTTTGGCGCAAAGAAGTCAGTTAGCATGCCTTTACGGTCAAAGTCTTCTTTGTTTTCATCGTTGTCATCATCGTCAAGCCACTCAAGTACAGCATCGATGATTTCTTCGCGAATGTCTTTTAAGTAACGCAGAACACCAATATGTGTAGCATATTTATGCTCAAGTGCTTTAATCAAGGGTTTAGTAGCAAGCTCTGCCGTTGATTTTTTTAAGTTACGTAATTTTTCTGAGGATTCACGTTTCCAGCGTGGTAGCTCAATTAGCGCTTCTATTAACGCATCTTCAAGCTTTTCAATGACCTCATAAAACTCGTCTCGAAGTGGTTCATCAAGGGATGAAAATTCTGTATCACTGAGCTGTTTGCCATTAACTAAAGGCGCAAAACCAACAACGCCGTTTTCTTCAATCAACGCCACACTTTGCTCAAGGGCTGCAATTTCCACGGCAGTGATTGCGGCATCGTAAGTATCGGTAAATTCACGGTCGATTGATTTCTTCTTGCGCTGATAACCTGGATTGTCAAATGCAGCAGGAAAAGTATCAAGTACTTCATCAATAAATGAATCTATATCATCAGCTAATTGCTTGCTCTGCCCTGCTTGCATAAACATTGCTATTGGTTCGCGATGATCATCATAATTATTAACATACAGCCACTCATTAGGCGTTGGGCGCTCTTTAGAATGAGTTGTTAATTTGTCTTTAACGAGAGTAAAGCGGCCAAGTGCGGCTTCCCCCATCACATACACATTGTAACCAGGTAACTCCATACCTAATGAAAAATCAAGCGCACTTTGAGCTCGTTGTTGACCAATAAACGTGAGTGTTTCTGGATAAGGGTTTTTCATGCAAGTGGCTACATGATTGTCGGCAATTTCAGGTGCCAATGCGCTAACAGGTAGAGGGATCAGTTTTTTTGTCATTCTAACTTCTTATTTCCCAGCGTTAGCTGGGCATTATAGGTAACGCCCAGCCCAAGCCTGCGTCACTGATTAAGGTTGTAATGCCTTACGGCTAAAGTAAATACCACCACACTCAATACACGGGGTAATTTGCGTAGCGTGGTAAACATCGTAACTATGCTGGCAATTTTTACATACTAATGTGCCCATGGCTATCCATTCTCCCTGCTGATAGACGCCATTGTGTTTAAAATCTTGATTTAGTGCATGCCATTCAAGTTGTGTTTTGTCTTCGATATGCGATAACTCGTACCAAAGGGACTCTTTTAATTCCATCCAAGCTAAAGAATCATAGTGTTGATCATTTTCTTTGATGTGATCGATATCGCGCTTTAGATAGTCACGATATTGATGAAGCTTTTCTTGTCCTAAGTCTTTGAGTGCTTGCTCTGATTCAACAAACTTATCCATCGCATCTTTTAGCTCGTTGTCTTTAACATCCTTCAGCCATTCGCTTAAGTCTTTAAGCCATGATTTATAATCTGCCATCGTTTACTCCTTCAAAAATGATGAAAAATCAGTACTTACTATAGTCAAGTATAGGTTAACCTGCCCTGAAAGTGAGAATTTCATAAAAGCCCTTATTTGCCGCTGTGATTAGCGTGTATTTTGAGTTATCCTTATCGACAATTTTTTATTAATCTGCAAGAAGTCTGGAATCGTAGATGCAAGAGCAATATAACCCGCAAGACATAGAGTCAAAAGTACAAGCCTACTGGGAAGAAAACCAAGTATTCAAAGTCACTGAAGATGAGAGCAAAGAAAAGTATTACTGCCTATCTATGTTCCCATACCCAAGCGGCCGACTCCACATGGGTCACGTTCGTAACTACACCATTGGTGACGTAGTATCTCGCTTCCAACGCTTGCAAGGCAAAAACGTAATGCAACCTATGGGTTGGGATGCGTTTGGCCTACCCGCTGAAAATGCAGCAATCAAAAACAACACTGCACCTGCAAAGTGGACGTATGAAAACATCGATTACATGCGTGACCAATTAAAGCAATTGGGCTTTGGTTATGATTGGGATCGTGAAATCGCTACATGCCACCCAGAATACTACAAGTGGGAACAATGGTTCTTCACTAAGCTTTACGAAAAAGGCTTAGTATACAAAAAGATGTCAACAGTAAACTGGGATCCAGTTGACCAAACAGTACTTGCGAACGAACAAGTAATTGATGGTCGAGGTTGGCGTTCTGGTGCCATTGTTGAGCAAAAAGAAATTCCACAATGGTTCATCAAAATCACTGATTATGCACAAGAGCTATTAGACGATTTAGACAAACTTGATCACTGGCCTGAGCAAGTTAAAACCATGCAGCGTAACTGGATTGGTCGTTCTGAAGGTTTAGAAATCGAATTCAAGCGTGCTGATAACGACGATACATTCAGTGTTTATACAACGCGCCCTGATACCTTTATGGGTGTGACATATGTTGCTGTTGCAGCCGGTCACCCAATTGCACAAGAAGCAGCTAAAAACAGTGACGCTGTAGCAATGTTTGTTGATGAGTGTAAAAACACGAAAATCGCTGAAGCAGACATGGCTACCATGGACAAAAAAGGCATTGCAACGGGCTTTTATGCGATTCACCCATTAACGGGTAAGCAAGTACCTATTTGGGTTGCTAACTTTGTATTAATGGATTACGGCTCAGGCGCTGTAATGGCTGTTCCTGCACACGACCAACGTGACTTTGAATTCGCATCAGCTTATGGCCTTGAGATCAACCAAGTTATCGCACCAGCAGCTGGCTCTGAAGAAACAGTTGATTTAGACAACCAAGCATTTACTGAAAAAGGCGTGTTAGTTAACTCTGGTGAGTTTGATGGTCTTGAGTTTGAAGCGGCGTTTAATGCCGTTGCAGATAAACTAGAAGCGCTAGGTGTAGGTGAGCGTAAAGTTAACTTCCGTCTACGTGACTGGGGTGTTAGCCGTCAACGTTACTGGGGTTCTCCAATCCCAATGCTTAGCGACGAAAATGGTGATGAGCTTGCTGCAGCTGAAGACATGCTACCAGTTCGCTTACCTGAAGACGTGGTGATGAATGGTGTGACTTCACCAATCAAAGCTGACCCTGAGTGGGCTAAAACAACTGTAAATGGCGCGCCTGCATTCCACGAAACAGATACCTTCGATACCTTTATGGAATCATCATGGTACTACGCGCGTTACTGTAGCCCACGTTTTGACGAAGGCATGATTGAGCCTGGTGCTGCAAATTACTGGTTACCAGTAAACCAATACATCGGAGGTATTGAGCATGCGATCTTGCACTTACTTTACTCACGTTTCTTCCACAAGTTATTACGTGACTTTGGCTTAGTAAACTCAGATGAGCCATTTGAGCGCTTACTATGTCAAGGCATGGTATTAGCTGATACGTTCTATCGTAAAGATGAGAAAGGCGGTGATATCTGGATTTCACCAACAGACGTACAAACTGAAACAGACGACAAAGGTCGTGTTGTTAAAGCGTGGCACAAAGAAGATGGCGAGCCGGTATTCTCTGCAGGCATGAGCAAAATGTCGAAATCGAAAAATAACGGTATCGACCCGCAACAAGTTATTGCCCAGTACGGTGCAGATACAGTGCGTTTATTCATGATGTTCACTGCGCCACCAGAGCAAACCCTAGAATGGTCTGACTCAGGTGTTGAAGGTGCAATGCGTTTCTTAAAACGTATTTGGAAATACGCCGTTGATGTAGCAACGGTGGGCTATCAAGCACTTGATAAATCTGCATTAAATAGCGACCAAAAAGTACTTCGTCGTGAACTACATAAAGCCATTGCGAAAGTCACTGATGACGTTGAACGTCGTCAAACATTCAACACAGCTATCGCCGCAATCATGGAAATCTCGAACAAGTTGCTTAAAGCACCACTTGCTGATAAGCAAGATGTGGCAATTGCTAACGAAGCGCTTGAGGCATTGCTTATCATGCTTGCGCCTATCACGCCGCATATGTGTCACCAATTATGGCAAGACCTTGGCAAAGAAGGCGACATTTTAGACGCGGCATGGCCTACCGTTGATGAATCTGCACTTGTTGAAGATGAGAAACTCATCATTGTACAAGTGAACGGCAAACTACGTGCTAAGTTAACAGTGCCTGCCGATGCAACCAAAGAGCAAGTTGAAGCCCTAGCATTTGCTGAAGAGAACGTAACTAAGTTCACAGATGGCGTAACAGTTCGTAAGGTTATTTACGTACCTGGTAAGCTGCTTAACGTGGTTGCCAACTAAGATGGCAACGCTTCACGCACTTAAAAACAGACTAGCCCTTGTGCTAGTCTGTGTATTACTAACAAGTTGCGGCTTTCATTTAAAGAAAGCCTCAAACTTACCTGACGATTTAAACGTCATTTCACTGGTGGGTGATGATGAGAAATCGGCCTTATTCGAGCTAGTCGAAAAAGAGTTGATTGCCAGTAAGGTTGAACTTCAGCATAGCGATCGACTATTGCCGGAGCTAACAATTCATAGAGATCGCTTAGAGCGTCAGATCTTATCGTTATTCGATAATGGTCAAGTTGCAGAATATGAATTAGCCTACAGTGTTAGTTACACACTTAAACGACCTGGTCAGCCAGCTATTAACCAAAACTTCGAGCTGTATCGTAATTACCAAGACGACCCTGATAATGCGCTTGCAAAGGCCAAAGAGCTTGACTTGTTATTAAGCGAAATTCGTAAGCAAGCAAGTCGTCGAATTGTACGAGAGTTGTCACAACTGTAATGCGTTGCTATGCAAACCAGCTACCTAGCCAGTTAAAAAAAGGCCTTGCGCCTTTTTACATGGTGTTTGGTGAAGAGCCCTATCAAATTACACAGTGCGTCATGCAAATTCGTCAAGCAGCTAAACAGCAAGGCTTTGATGAAGTTATTAAATTTACACTAATGCCAGGCTTTGATTGGCAAGAAATCATTGCCCAATATCAAAGTATGTCGTTATTTAGTGCGCGTACTTTAATCGAGTTTGACTTAAACGAGCAAAAACCTGGTACGCAAGGTAGCCAAATATTTAAACAGCTCGTAGAGCTTGTCAATCCAGACACTATTTTAGTGTTAAAAGGTGCTAAAGCCAGTCAAGACATTCAACGTAGCGCGTGGTTTAAAGCACTTGATAAACAAGGTGTATTTGTACCTTGCTACCCACTAACAGGGAATCACTTGAGTCGCTGGCTTGATGACCAATGCGACAGTTTAAACCTAAATCTGCACAACAATGCAAAACAAAGCTTAATTGATGCCACTGAAGGTAACCTGCTTGCTTGTCATCAAGAACTTGAAAAACTATCGCTACTGTATGGTAGTGATTTAGTTGATCAACAAGCGGTGATGCAAGGACTACTTAATCAATCTAAGTTTGATATTTTCGATTTAAGCAATGCTCTTTTACAAGGTCAGTCTGAACAAGTCGTTAAAATTATGAGTAAACTTGCTGATGACAACACGGAAGCCATGAGTATCTTTTGGGCTATTAATAAAGAAGCAGCAAGTTTGTTGGCAATGCAACACGGGCGCTTAAATGGTGTCAATATGGCTGATTTATACAAACAGTTTAATATTTGGAAAAACCAACAAGCAACGACTCAACAAGCCCTAAACCGCCTTAATATTAAAGCCCTTGAACAAATCACTAAACACCTAGCGCAGTTTGATGCCGCTTATAAGCAAGGGAATCTAGTTGCACCTTATCAAGCATTAACACATATATGTTTAGTGTTTTGTCAGCCTGTCGAAATGGCACTACCTTGCCATCCAGCATTCGACTAAGCGTGGTGATTGATGATTGCTATTTTTGGTGGCACATTTGACCCAATCCATTTAGGTCATATTAATATGGCTGAGCAATGTGTTCAGCAATGCAGCTTAGACACGCTTTATTTTATGCCCTGCGCAATACCTGCTCACAAAGCTAAGCCAGGTATAAGCGATGAGCACCGCATTAATATGCTCAAACTCGCGATTGAAAACAATCCACATTTTGCCATTGATTACCGAGAACTTAATCGAGAAGGTGCGTCCTATTCACTGTTGAGCTTGCAAGAGCTGCGTGCAGAAAACCCCTCTACACCGATTATGTTTTTAATTGGCATGGATTCATTCAATAACTTAGATAAATGGTTTAAATGGCAAGAAATTGTCAAGCTATGTCATATTGTGGTGTATCAACGCCCAGGGCAATCCTGCCAAGTAATGGGTGAACTGGCTGATTATAAAACACATGCTGAAACGGGTGACCTTCACCAACTAGCGCATAATCCTGCTGGTAAGCTGTTCTTTTTAAATGGCTTACAAGTTGATGCCGCATCCAGTAAAATCAGAAAAAAAATACTTTTAGATGATGACATGACGGAACTTTTACCACACAGCGTCGGTCAATATATCGCGCAGCATCATCTTTACCAAACAGATGAATAAATAACGGTTGCGTGATAAAATAACAAATTACGATAATTTAATTTTGAGAAAACACTTTGGATTCTAAACAACTACTCGCCTTTGCCCTTGATAAAATCGACGATATGAAAGCTCGTGATGTGGTACAACTCGATGTTCGTGGTAAATCTGATATTACTGACTATATGTTAGTGTGCTCTGGTAACTCTAAGCGTCACGTACAATCAATTGCCGATCACGTTGCCAAAGAGGCGCGTCACGCGGGTGAAGAGCCGCTTGGTTATGAAGGCCAAAACGAAGGCGAATGGGTACTTGTTGACCTAGGTGATGTTGTTGTACACGTAATGCAAGATCAAACACGTGACTTCTATGATCTAGAGAAACTTTGGGGTTAACCCTTAGCAAGAACATAGGTACGCATTTTGAAGATACAATTGATTGCTGTTGGCACAAAAATGCCAGCATGGGTTGAAACCGGATTTACAGAGTATCAACGCCGTTTTCCGCGTGATATGCCACTTGAACTTGTTGAGATACCAGCAGGAAAGCGTGGTAAAAATGCGGATATCAAACGTATTTTACAACTCGAAGGTGAAAAAACCTTGGCGGCTATTCCAAAGGGTAACCGTATTGTTACTTTGGAAGTAACCGGTAAACCAATGGATACGCATCAACTCGCTAAGAGTATGGAGAAGTGGCAACTTGATGGACGTGATGTTAGCTTGTTAATTGGCGGCCCTGAAGGCTTAGCACCTGAATGTATCGCAGCCTCTGAACAAAAGTGGTCACTATCAAACCTAACACTACCGCACCCTTTAGTGCGTATTATTGTTGCCGAAAGCCTTTACCGTGGCTGGAGCTTGAATAACAACCACCCTTATCATCGCGAGTAGTAAAACCAATGCGAAAACACAGACCCACGATTCGAGACCACTCGGCTGAAGCAAACTTATTTGCTCGTCGAGCATTTGTGGGTTTTGTGTTTGTTACCCTGCTAATTGGTGTCTTATTATCAAATTTATATAACATACAGGTCATTGATCACCAAGATTACCAAACTCGTTCGAACGATAATCGTATTAAAGTCATTCCGATTGCGCCCAACCGTGGCCTTATCTATGACCGAAATGGAGTATTACTGGCAGAAAACAAACCAGTTTACAATCTTGAGGTGATCCCTGAAGATGTCGACGACCTCGATAAAGCGCTCACAGCTGTTCAACAGATTATCGATATCAGTGAACAACAAAAAGCTGACTTTTTAGATGATATAAAGCATAACCGTCGCTTTAAAAGCCAAGTACTCAAATCACGATTAAATGAAACCGAAGTAGCAAAGTTTTCGGTAAATCAGCATAAATTCCCAGGGTTTAGTATTGAAGCTCGCCTAGCTCGCTACTACCCATATGGTGACACATTAACTCATGCCCTAGGTTATGTTGCTAAGCTTAATAAAAAAGAGCTTACAAAACTCGAAGCGGAGGATCAGGCGACTAACTACCGTGCCACCCATGATATCGGTAAGCTGGGTATCGAAAAGTATTATGAAGAACTTCTGCATGGCATGGTTGGCTCACAACGTGTTGAAGTAAATAACCGTGGTCGAGTAATTCGTACTTTAAGCCTTACCCCTCCAGAGCCTGGCCATGATTTAGTGCTTACCCTCGATATAGGTTTACAACAAATTGCCCAGCATGCCTTAAAAGATATGCGTGGTGCGGTTGTTGTGCTTGATGCCAAAGATGGCGGAGTATTGGCGCTATACTCAAATCCAAGCTACGACCCTAACTTGTTTGTTCATGGTATCAGTAGCAAAGATTACAAAGAATTACTAAACCCTGATCGACCACTTATAAATCGTACAACACAAGGCCGATATGCCCCTGCATCAACAGTGAAGCCGCACATGGCTATTTTAGCATTGGAAGAAGGGCTGGTTACCGAGCAAACACAAATTTGGGATCCCGGCTTTTTTCAAATACCTAATGTTGAGCACAAATGGCGTGACTGGAGGCGTTGGGGCCATGGTCATGTCGATGTTTACAAAGCCATTGAAGAGTCATGTGATACCTACTTTTACGATGTAGCTTATCGACTAGGCATCACTAAAATCAGTGACTTTATGACTCAGTTTGGCTTTGGCGAGCTCTCTGGTATTGATATTCATGAAGAAACAACGGCAATTATGCCATCCAAAGAATGGAAAGAAGCCCGTTTCAGAGAATCGTGGTGGCGAGGCGATACAATCTCAGTGGGTATCGGACAAGGATATTGGACCGCCACTCCGATGCAAATAGCCAATGCAACTAACATTTTGGTGAACCGTGGTTTGGACCACCCTCCTCACCTTGTGCAAGTAGCCAAAAAAGAAAACGAAGTAACGCAAATCAATAATGAAGAAAAGCCTCCCGTAGTACTTAAAAATCCACATCACTGGCAAATTGCACTTGATGCGATGCACAACACGGTGCATAAAGTCACAGGGACAGCCCATAAAGCATTTAAAGGGGCGACCTATGACCCTGCTGGTAAAACGGGAACTGCACAAGTTGTTAGTATTGCACAAGGTGAACGTTATGATGCTAAATCATTAAAAGAGCGACAACGCGACAACGCGATTTATATTGGCTTTGCACCTTATAATGACCCGCAGATTGTTGTTTCTGTGGTCGTAGAAAATACTGGTGGTGGTAGTACAGTTGGTGCACCAATCGCCCGTCAATTAATGGATTACTACTTCTCAGCTAACCCTATTCAAACAGCTCAAAGTGATGCGCCATGATCCCATTAAATAAAAAGCGCTCTATTTGGCAGCGCCTTCACCTCGATTTACCACTGCTCATTGCCCTAATGGCTATGATGGTAGCGAGTCTTGCTATTGTGTACAGCGCCAGTGGCCAAGATTCAGCAATGATGGTTCGCCATGCAACTCGCATGTTTGGCGCTGTGCTAGGTATGTTTATTCTTGCTCAATTTTCACCTAACACATTAAAAAGCATGGTTATACCCCTTTACTGTGTGGGGCTTTTAATGCTGGTTGGTGTTTTGCTATTCGGCGTTAGCTCAAAAGGAGCTCAACGTTGGCTTGATTTGGGCGTAACTCGATTTCAACCGTCTGAATTAATGAAAATAGCCGTTCCTATGATGGTTGCATGGTATATCGGGCGTAACCACTTACCACCGAGAGTCATCCACCTGATTATTGGCTTTGCAATCGTGATGGTACCAACCGTCTTAATAAAAGAGCAACCTGACTTAGGTACCTCGATTTTAATCGCCAGTTCTGGCATCTTTGTGTTGTTTTTGTCTGGTTTAAGTTGGCGCTTGATTGGTTTTTTTAGTGCAACCATCGCGCTCGCAGCATGGCCATTTTGGCATTATGGAATGCACGACTACCAACGCCAGCGGGTACTCACGTTTTTAGATCCTGAAAGTGACCCTCTTGGTTCTGGCTACCACATAATTCAGTCAAAAATAGCTATTGGTTCTGGTGGTATAGAAGGAAAAGGTTGGTTGCAAGGTACACAATCACAACTCGAATTTTTACCAGAAAGGCACACTGACTTTATTTTTTCAGTACTCAGTGAAGAGTTTGGTCTTTTTGGCGTGTGCTTACTGCTTTGCATGTACCTATTTATCATAGGTCGCGGACTCTATATTGCTGTTAATGCTCAAGATGCATTTGGTAAACTTCTAGCTGGAGCACTCACGTTAACCTTTTTTGTTTATGTATTTGTAAATATTGGCATGGTATCGGGCTTACTTCCTGTTGTGGGTGTTCCCTTACCATTAATTAGTTACGGTGGCACATCGATGGTAACCCTGATGGCCGGATTTGGCATTATTATGTCCATCGCTACCGATAAAAGGATGCTTTTAAAATAATGATAAACCGAGTAAATCTTCTATTTATTGTTTTAATGTGTGTGTTACTTACAGCATGTAGCTCCTCTTCACAACGAGGCAGGTATGCAATGGAACATGATGCTGCTCCGCTGCGTAAACCGACAGAGCTTGAAATGCAAGATGCCGTCGTCACACCAGTTGTAAAAAGTGCAAGTGCGGGTCGTCCTTATGAAGTGCTTGGTAAACGCTACACACCGATGCTTGACGAAACCGGTTATTCTGAGGAAGGCATTGCCTCTTGGTACGGTCGAAAATTTCATAATTATCACACCTCTAACGGCGAAATATACGATATGTTTGCTATGTCTGCCGCTCATAAAACACTGCCTTTACCCAGTTTTGCCCGTGTGACTAATCTAGATAATGGTAAATCTGTCATCGTTCGAGTAAATGACCGCGGCCCTTTTCATGATGACAGGCTAATTGACCTGTCTTATGCAGCCGCTTACAAGCTAGGCTATTACACAAAAGGTACAGCGCGTGTTAAGGTTGAAGCAATTACACTTGCCGATTCTGCCCCACGTTTAAGTTACATACAGGTTGCTGCAGGCAGTACACTTGCTAACGTCGAAGCTCTCGCGTTTCAATTGCGTCAGCAATACCATGTACCAACAAATATTGTTGAAAAAGACGGAATTTATCGTTTGCGACTCGGTCCAATCAAAGATGCTGCTGAAGCACACACTGTCTTGAACAAATTAAAACAAAACCAATTTCAGAACGCGTTCTTGCTTTACAGTGAGTAAGACCTTTAGAATAGGTTAACGCGACATGTTTAACTTTAACCATTAATGAGTATGATGAAATCTATAAAATATAAAATCTTAAGTGGCGTTTGTGGCCTTGTTTGCACTGCTAGCGTTTTCTCTGCAACAGCCCAAATCATCCCTGCCCCACCTCAAGTTAATGCGAAAGGTTACTTCTTGGTTGATTTCACCACCGGTAAAGTGATCGCAGAAGGCGAAGCCGATACCAAATTGGCGCCTGCAAGTTTAACCAAAATGATGACCAGTTATGTAATTGGTACTGAAATTAAAGCAGGTAACATATCACCTACCGATATGGTTACAGTGAGTGAAAAAGCGTGGGCAAAGAACTTCCCTGAATCATCAAAAATGTTTATCGAAGTAGGTAAACAGATCAGTGTTGATGACCTTAACCATGGCATCATCATTCAATCTGGTAACGATGCCTGTGTGGCAATGGCCGAGCATATTGCTGGCAGTGAAAGTGCATTTGCTGATTTAATGAATGCTCATGCTGAAAAATTAGGTATGACTAATAGCCACTTTATCAACAGCCACGGTTTAGATACAACTGAGCATTTCACAACTCCACGCGATATGGCGACACTGGGCGCTGCACTTATTCGTGACGTGCCTGATGAATACGAAGTGTATGCTAAAAAATCATTCACTTATAATGGCATTAAACAATATAACCGTAACTCATTGTTATGGGATGAGAGCATGAATGTTGATGGCATCAAAACAGGCCACACATCAGAAGCGGGTTATAGTTTAGTCAGCTCTGCGACTAAAGACGATATGCGCTTAATTGCAGTAATTATGGGCGCAGAAAGTGAGCGCGCACGTAAAGTTGAAAGTAAAAAACTACTTAACTACGGCTTTCGCTTTTTCGAAACAATTACACCGTACAAAGCTGGCGATAGCTTCGCTGAGCAACGTATTTGGATGGGTAACAAAGAAAATGTATCTTTGGGCATTTTAGAAGATACACCGATTACGATCCCTCGTGGTCAACGTAAAAATTTAAAAGCAAACTTTGAGCTTGATAAAACCTTAGAAGCACCGCTTGAAAAAGGGACAAAAGTAGGTACTTTATTTTTACAGCTTGAAGGTGAAGAAATCGCGCAATATCCACTAGTTACACTAGAGGAAGTAGCAGAAGGTAGCTTCTTTAGCAAAATTTATGATTACCTACGTTTACAAATAATGTAATAACGAATAAAAGATTATAAACGCCTTGCATCGCAAGGCGTTTTTTTTTGCCTGAAAAATGATAGAATGCGCCCCATATCAGTCGCGCTGGGTCGAGTGCGTCATAACCTAGTTTGCTTAACGCCAAGAAATGGCCGAGAAAATCTCTATTAAGCACACTCACTGTTTGAGGAGTCACCGTCGTGGTTCAACCTGTTAAAAATACTAAGTTTGATGAGTATTTAGACTTCCCTTGCCCATTTACATTTAAAATCATGGGCTTAGCAAATGTAAACTTGACAGATCAAGTCTTAGAAAAGCTGCAACCTATTGCACCAGGTGATTACGCACCTAAAGTAAAGCCAAGCAGCAAAGGTAATTACGAATCAGTAACGCTTGTTGCAACGGTCACAAGCAAAGAGCACATTGAAGAAATCTATAACGTGATCAGCAACATCGATGACGTACGTCATATGCTATAGGCTGATTACGGAGTAAGTCGTGAGCGAAAGAGAATTAATCGTTCGTCAGTTAGGTCGTCAGCGTTACATGCCTATTTGGCAAAAAATGCAATCTTTTACTGATACTCGTGATGAACATACCGCGGATGAAATCTGGTTAGTAGAACACGAACCAGTATTTACACAAGGCCAAGCTGGTAAAGCAGAACACTTGCTAAACACGGGTGATATTGAAGTTATTCAAGTGGATCGTGGTGGCCAAGTTACCTATCACGGACCAGGCCAACAAATGATGTACGTGCTGTTTAATTTACGTCGTTTAAATATTGGTGTGCGTGAACTCGTCACTTGGTTAGAAGAGTGTATTATAGATACGCTTAAAGATTATGATATTGATGCTTACGCCAAAGCCGATGCACCGGGTGTCTACGTAAACGATAGTAAAGTAGCCTCACTTGGTCTTCGTGTCCGTCGCGGCTGCTCTTTTCACGGTTTAGCACTGAATGTAAACATGGATTTAGCACCTTTTTTACGGATCAATCCATGCGGCTATGCAGGTATGAACATGGTGCAAACAACTGACCTAAATGGCCCACAAAACCTCGAGCAAGCAGGTGCAGGGCTTGTAAAACACATGATTAAAAAGCTTAATGCTACTGTGGTTAAGCACACTGAAGGGTTTGAAAACGAATGAATAAACCAGTCAAAATGGAACCAGGCGTAAAACTGCGTGATGCAGAGAAAATGGCACTGATCCCAGTTAAAGTTTTACCAACTGAAAAAAACGAGATGTTGCGTAAGCCAGAATGGCTAAAAATTCGCTTACCAAAATCAACCGAACGTATTGATGGCATTAAACAAGCTATGCGTAAGCATGGTTTACACTCAGTATGTGAAGAAGCATCGTGCCCTAACCTATCTGAATGTTTCAACCACGGTACTGCGACCTTTATGATTCTAGGTGCAATTTGTACACGTCGCTGTCCATTCTGTGATGTTGCCCACGGCCGTCCATTAAAGCCAGATGCTGCAGAGCCAGAGAAACTGGCACTGACTATCAAAGATATGAAGCTAAGCTACGTTGTAATCACATCAGTTGATCGTGATGATTTACGCGATGGTGGCGCACAACACTTTGCTGATTGTATCCGCGAGATTCGCAAGCATAACCCTGCGATCACAATTGAAATCCTTGTGCCTGATTTCCGTGGCCGTATGGACCGTGCGCTTGATATCTTAATTGAAACACCCCCTGATGTATTTAATCATAACCTAGAGACTGCACCGCGTTTATACAAGCTTGCTCGTCCAGGGGCTGACTATAAATGGTCACTAGAGCTATTACGCCGTTTTAAAGAAGCACACCCTAATGTGAAAACGAAATCTGGCTTGATGGTAGGTTTAGGTGAAGAAATTAGCGAAATTGAAGAAGTGCTACGCGACCTTCGCGAAAATAACGTTGATATGCTAACTGTAGGTCAATACCTACAACCATCTAAACACCACCTAGCAGTAAAGCGTTACGTGCCGCCAGCAGAGTTTGATGCCTTAAAAGACTATGCAGATGAGATTGGCTTTACGCATGCAGCCTGCGGCCCGTTTGTTCGCTCCAGCTATCATGCTGACCAACAAGCAGCTGGTAAAGAAGTAAAATAATACGCTAATATATAAAACTAAAAAAGCCGCGATATTTTATAATTCGCGGTTTTTTAGTTGCTTAATATTCTCTTCTTCTCTGAGCATTGCAGACTGCTCATGAGCGTATAGCTTAACAAGTTCAGCTTCAGAGATGGGCGTTATAGCCGACACAGTCTGCAAAATCATAGAAGGAAACACGTGCTTAAAAACATACCCAACACGCTCAATGTGAAACTCTGAACTGACTAAAATTAACTTTTGAATGCCCGCTGCTCCTAAAATAGGTTTTGCAAGTGTCGCATCTTCTAACGTAAACCGGCTGGGTGCATTATCTAAAAAAACTTTTTCAGCAACCCCTAAGCTCATTAAATATCGCTGCGTTAAATAACCATGTGGGTGAGCACTGAGATTAAAACTACCGTACCCCCCAGTACATAAAATATAGCTATCTGGGTTATTTAAATACACCTCGAATGCTTTATCACAACGACTTTTTGCAATTACCGATAAGCTGCCATCCGCGTCATTAGGTGCACCGAGTACGACAATCCCTGTTTTCATTTGCAGTCCTTAAACTTGGTATCGGGCTAAAAACATTTTAACCGTTTGCCTAATGATCTCTGTGTTAGCTTTACTGTCTTGTTGCTCAAACCCATAAAGTAACGGATAAAAAATTAATGACTTTAATTGGTAGACAAACTGTTTAGCTGCAAACTCTGCATCTTCAACTTGTAGTTTTTGAGCAAGCGTGGCTTGTTCTAAAAACGTCACTAAATCTTGCATACACCCCATACTATTGTTAGCAAGTGATTTGGCCAAGTCAGGTTGCTGTAACATCTGCATAAAGGCAACTTTTGCTACTTTTAAAAACGCCTTAGAAGTTAATAAAGCAACTTCTTGTTCGGCTATTTGTGTAAGCTGCTCATTGACAGGTTTATCGCTATTAAAGAGCACAGCATTGTCTTTACGTACTTTTTCAAACATAAAGACTAAAATAGCCTGAAACAACACATCCTTATTCTCAAAGTGGTTGTAAACCGTTCGCTTCGAAACCCCAGCTACACTCGCTACCTGATCCATACTGGTATGCTCAAACCCTTGTTGAAAAAAAGAGTTTCTGCAGCATTTAAAATATCTAATCGCTTTCTTTGTGATAATTTCATCGACCCCTCCGATTACCTAGCCAGTGTAACGCAAAAAAAAAAATTGCACTATATGGTTTACTTTTGATGTAAACCATGAAAACGACACTAAACAGTGTAACTTTAGTGGCAATATAAAATTTCTAACATAGCTAGCAATCGCCACTCAGCACAATTAACAGGCGGCAAGTTTCACAATAGCGCTCAAGTTGAAAGACCTCGCTTTAAGAAAACACGAGGTATCTTAAAACGATTCATTTCTGGAAAGAAGATTGATGCAGAGCCCAATAGTAGTAAAATTGAAAGGATGAAAAGTGCATGACTACCCCTTTATCCTGAATAATTAGTTATTGAAAGCGTCTTTGTGGACAGCCTCACTCCCTGCTAATATAGTGAGGATATGTTCAATAAACCAGACAAAATGATGATAACCCACTTAAAATACGCAAGCCTAGCCTTTGCAATTGGTTTAGCGGGCTGCTCAGAGCCTGCATCAAATACCAGTGAAAGCGTAATAAACAATGAAACTGTGAGCATTGATAATGTACGTTCACATATTAAAACACTTGCTTCTGATGAATTTTTAGGTCGTGGACCACTCACTGAAGGCGAAACACTAACAATTAACTACCTAGCAAATGAATACAAAAAGCTTGGCCTTACAGGTAGCTACAAAGGCGAGTTTTTGCAACCTGTTACTATGGCCAAACTCACGCCTGATCAAAACATGACATTGAAAGTGGGTGATTTAAGCTTTAATGCGGGTAGTGATTTTACCGCCCGTACGCAGCAAATTAACCCTGAGATAAACATCGATGGTTCTGATGTTGTGTTTGTTGGCTACGGTATTAAAGCGCCAGAATACAACTGGAATGACTTTGCTGATATTGATGTCAAAGGCAAAACAATCATAGTACTTGTTAATGATCCAGGTTTTGCTACTCAAGATGAGACACTATTCACTGGTAATGCGATGACCTATTATGGTCGTTGGACTTACAAATACGAAGAAGGCGCACGTCAAGGTGCAAAAGCTGTTTTCATCGTCCACGAAACAGCCCCTGCTGCTTACCCTTGGGGCGTTGTAGAGAGCTCTAATACCGGCAGTAAATATACCTTAATCGACCAAGATAAAAATGCCTCAGACGTTCCTGTTATGGGTTGGATTGATGAACAAGCTGCCAATGAAATATTCGCGCAAGCAGGTTTTGATTATCAAACTGAAAAAGCTAACGCATTAAAAGCAGACTTTCGACCCGTTGATTTAAAAGCTAAGGCCGAACTGACGCTTAAAAGTGATATTTCACAAGCAAAATCTCATAATGTGGTTGCTACACTCACTGGTAGTCAAACCCCTGAAGAGTACATTGTTATTGGTGCACATTGGGATCATTTTGGTACCAAGCAAACTGATGATGGTCTGAAGATTTACAATGGTGCTGTTGATAATGCATCTGGGAGCGCAGCGACAATTGAAATTGCTCGCATTCTTAGTGAAATGCACAAGAAAAAGCCATTTAAACGCTCTATTATCTTCGCCAACTTCACCGCAGAAGAAACTGGCTTAATTGGCTCTGAGCAGTTTGCTACCGGTGAGATTGTGCCTACAAAACACATGGTGGCACTACTAAACATTGATGGCATGAATGTGCTTGATGGCGTTGATTACATTTTACAATACGGCAAAGGCATGTCTGAAATGGAAGACTACCTAGCTGATGCAGCCAAAGCACAAGGCCGCCACGTCAAAATGGACCCAAGACCACAAAACGGTCTGTTTTTCCGCTCAGACCACTTCTCTTTAGCTAAACAAGGTGTGCCTAGCTTGTTGTTTATGAGCCTAGGTGATACTGATCCAGACTACATTGCTCATAAATACCATAAAGAAGCAGATGACTATTCGCCACAATGGTCAATGGGTGGCGTTGAGCAAGATATTGAACTGATTGTTGATATTGCTGCCAAGCTTGCCAATAACGGTGATTGGCCAAAGTGGAAAGCTGATTCTGACTTCAAAGCTCGCCGTTTAGAAGATAGGAAATAATTAAGCATTCGCTGAATGACGCTAACTCGAACAATCAGACTCGATGAATGAAATTGAATTTGATTGTTCGAATTTTTTGCCTTATTCATTTAATTTTTCACCTGCAGGGGGCGCTTTAAAATCTTCTATCGATAAATAACCGATTTCCTTATGGGTATTTAGCCGCTCTTCGCTCATCTCATTGGGAAATACCAACGATGGATCCTTACTAATATCCGAAGTAAAAAACATTTTGTAATAATAAAGCTTGCCCTTTTTATATTCCTTTATCACAGTGAAATGGCTTTTTTCCAGCTCTGTTCCAATTGAAGTTGCCGCAGCAATTATAGAGAACGCACCTTGAGCATCCGTATCAATAATATCAACCTCTAAAATAGAAAAATTTGAGCCTCTTTCTATTTCTTCAATCGTCATCTTAAACCCCTTTTGATCGTAGGCTTTATAGTAGAGCTCGTCTCCTTTAGCGCTTAGGTTCATCGACAAAAATAATACGAGAGTTATTAGATATTTCATTACATCTTCCTTAATACAACTTCCTTTATTCAGGGCGTCTCCGCCTCTAGCTAAACTCTGAAGCGGCGCCTAACACCTGCCGGAATTGGTTTGTTAAATATCACTCAGCAAACGATATGCTAAAAATGCTTAACTATGCTTTTTTATAAAGTCGAGCACGGCATTATTAAATAATTCAGGTTGTTCCCACTGAACAGCATGCCCAGCCTCTGGGACGATAAGCGTTTCACTATGAGGAACTTCTCGAGCAGCTGCTCGCATCATAGAAGGCGGTTGATATAAATCAGCTCCCCCTGTAATAAAAAAGGTAGGTATATTAGCGTTTCTAATTTTTTCCCATGTGATTTTACTCTTAGCTTCTTGCCCATGCCAAACTCCATCTCCTCTCGATTTTTTGGCCATTTCAACCCATTCTCTAACGCCATCAGGGTGGGCCCAGCGGTAAGAAGCTCCTAGCTCTTTAAATTCGGGCGGCAAGTCAGAAAAAGCTTTAGGCAGAATAAAGTCTAACCGTTCATCTATATTTTTATCCCATAAGCCGAATAAGCTGCAAACGATTGTCATACTGAGTAGTTTTTCAGGGTAAGAAACAACAGAATCCGAAACGGCGAAGCCTCCTGCGGCCAAACCCAGAATATGAAATTTCTCTATGCTTAAAAACTCAACTAATGCATTAAGATCATCAGCATAATTGCCTGTATCATCTTTTGAGCCAGCGGGTGAGCCAAAATAACCTCTCCTAGAGTAGGTAACTGTTCTAAAGCCAGCTTTTGCAAAAACAGGTTGTTGATAAGGCCAAGTTAATGCACTCCCCCTACCAGGGTGTGAGAGAATAATAACAGGACCCTCGCCACCTGTGTCCCAATAATAAAGTCCAGCTCCTCCTGAAAGAGGTAAGACACCTTCGGTTGCAGGAACCTGTTTTGGTATAGGTAAATATTTAGGCTCTATTTTACTTGCATTAACAGGTGTGCCATTTGTTTGCGCCTGAGCATTTCCAACAACAGTACCAGCGACTGCAATGGTTGCCATTGCGGTCGCTTTTTTTAGTAAATCTCTTCGGCTGTTACTGATTTTTCCTACTTTTTTCATTCTGCTTCCTTGAATACACATTAAATCACAGTCATTATTAATGCTTACCTGCCAGTAGGTGTCATTAAATAAATACCAAACTTACGTCATAACACTAAGCCAAATTTCCAATTACTTAAGGCCGAAAAATAGCACTAACTTTTTAATTTTAACAAGTTAGCAGCATTATTTATGAATGACAATTAGATTCTGTACTGTAAGAAGCAAGTGATGAACTAGGCAAAAGTCAATTTTTTCAGCATATGAAGCACGATGAGTTTGGATATAAAAAGACCCCCAGTAATTGGATTATCCAACGAGTGGGGGTCACTTCAAATAGCTCGTTTTTCTAGTCAAAAATGACTTTACCCGTTAAGCTTCGCCTTTAGCGACTGTGCCTCTGCTTGCACTTCATCTGGGCCGTTGTTGATGACATCTTCAATAGCCTGTAAAGCTGAATCAAAATCGTCAATTTCAATATATGCTCTTGCTAAATCAAGCTTGGCAGAATAACCACCGCTCTCTGCATCAACGTCTGTTGGGTTATCACCTGCTAGTAAGTCATCAAAGTCACTTAAGCCGACATCCATATCCACATCGTCATAAGGCTCGTAATCAAGCGCTTCATCATCACTTTGCTCTAGCAATGAATCAATATCCACAAACTCATCACTGGCCGTAGTCTCTGTTGAAGTGCTGTCAGGTTCTGTAGCTTCTAGCTCATCATTATTTAAGTCGTCAATTTGTAGGTCTTCATTTAGAAGCGCATTAAAATCAACATCAAATTCACTGGCATCGGCAACATGGCTATCATCAGGTTCGGCAAGTTCATTCAATAACGCATCAAAGTCTGTTTGCGTAAGATCAGCCATGAAATCATCGTCGATATCATCATCTGAAATATCACTGAAGTCATCCGTTGAAGCTGGCTCTTTATCAGCTAGTGTCTGCTCCTGTTCGTGCTCAGTACCTAAGTCAAGTAGGTTATCATCTTCTTGTGTGTTCTCGTCATCAGAGTCGAGTAAGTCATCCTCTGTAAACTCATTGTCGATGAGAATCTCATCGTCAAAGTCATCGTCTAGCTGATCGACACTCGCCGTGGCAAGAGAGTCTGCTAAGTCTTGCTCTGCTTGACTCGGGGTTAACTCTGTTTCATTGGTTGTTTCGTCGGCAATCTCGTCTGCTTCTAATTCATCAAATTCAAGCTCTGGATACTCTTCCAACTCTTGGCTTGGGGTAACCATATCTTGTGATAATGGCTCATCGTCAGCGTCTAAATCAACGTCATCGACAGGCTCTTCTTCAGCGAGCGGATCATCGCCAAGATCGATTTCTACTTCTTCAAAATCTTCATTTGGCTCATCTATTGACCAGTCTGGTGCAGCGACATACTCTTCCTCTTCCCCAATTTCGCTAAGAAGCTCATCAACACTCTTTAATGATGGATCATCATATTCATCTAAACTGTCGTCATCATCTAGCAAGTCATCACTGTTTTCACTAAAGTCAGTATTGATAGCTTCATCAATATCAACTTCGTCAATGTCTGCATCATCGTTTAACTCCGATGCAAGCTCCTCTACGCGGGCATCATCAATTGCTTGTTCTGCATCAGCAAGATCTTCGAGTGAGTCAGTGAGATTTTCATCATGCTCAGATAAGGGCTCTGAATCAGAGAGTTCTGAAATTTGTGCTTGCGTATCTTGCTTTAATTCATTTGCCTCTTGTATTAGCTCATCAATATCATCAAGCGCTAATTCGTCATCACCATTGAGTGAATCATCTAATTCATCCTCATCGGTAAGCGAGTCAATATCATCGACATCGAGTACATCATCAATGTCGTCTTCATCAACAAGTGCATCCGCATCTGGCTCAACGTGTGCTGGCTCATCCGCTTGCTCTTCTGCGGCTTCATCGATAAGTGAGTCAATGTCATCGACATCAAGCTCGTCTTCATCAACAAGTGCATCTGCATCTGGCTCAACGTGTGCTGGCTCATCCGCTTGCTCTTCAGCTTCATCGATAAGTGAGTCAATATCATCGACATCAAGCTCGTCTTCATCAACAAATGTATCCGCATCTGGCTCATCTGCTTGCTCTTCTGCGGCTTCATCGGTGAGTGAGTCAATATCATCGACATCAAGTGCGTCATCAATCTCATTTTCATCAACAAGTGCATCCGCGTCTGGCTCAACGTATGCAGGCTCATCGCTTTGTTCTTCTGCGGCTTCATCGATAAGTGAGTCAATATCATCGACATCGAGTGCATCATCAATCTCGTCTTCATCAACAAGTGCATCCGCATCTAGCTCAACCTGTGCTGGCTCATCCGCTTGCTCTTGTGCGGTTTCATCGATGAGTGAGTCAATATCATCGACATCGAGTGCATCATCAATCTCGTCTTCATCAACGAGTGAATCAGCGTCTGGTTCAACTGGAGCTTGTTCATCGTTTTGCTCTTCTGCGGCTTCGTCGATAAGTGAGTCAATATCATCTAAATCAAAGCCTTCCTCAATATCATCTTCATCAACGAGTGCATCCGCGTCTGGTTCAACTGGAGCTTGTTTATCGTTTTGCTCTTCTGCGGCTTCGTCGATAAGAGAGTCGATATCATCTAGGTCAAAGTCGTCCTCTATTTCATCTTCATCAACGAGTGCAGCAGCGTCTGGCTCAACTGGAGCTTGTTCATCGTTTTGCTCTTCTGCGGCTTCGTCGATAAGTGAGTCAATGTCATCTAGGTCAAAGTCGTCCTCTATTTCATCTTCATCAACGAGTGCATCAGCGTCTGGTTCAACTGGAGCTTGTTCATCGTTTTGCTCTTCTGCGGCTTCGTCGATAAGTGAGTCAATATCATCTAGGTCAAAGTCGTCCTCTATTTCATCTTCATCAACGAGTGCATCAGCGTCTGGTTCAACTGGAGCTTGTTCATCGTTTTGCTCTTCTGCGGCTTCGTCGATAAGTGAGTCAATATCATCTAGGTCAAAGGCATCCTCTGCTTCATCTACATCAACAAGATCACCTTCTTCAACAGGTGCTGGTTCAGAGTCGTCTGTTTGTGCTTCATCGATTAAACTATCTATATCGAAATCGTCTTCATCGATCAGTTCCGCATCAGGCTCAGTTGAAGGTTCGTCGAGTAGATCATCAATATCATCGTTATCAATACTTGCTTGTGTATCATCTGCTGCGTCTTGTTGCTCATCAATCAAGCTATCGATATCAAAGTCTTCTTCGGCAAGTTCTTCACTTAAGGCGGCCATTTCATCATTTGAAGAGCTTGATTCAAGCGAATCATCAAGGCTGTCATCGTTTTCAAATAAATTATCAATATCATCGGCGCTTAAAATATCACCAGAGGTGTCTGCACCTGATGCTTCGCTATCGAGATCAATTTCATCGCCTAAGCCGTCATCATCAGATTGGTCAAAGTCTTGCTGTAAGAATGAATCAAGTTCATCATCTTCAATCGCTTGTTCTGGCGTATCATCATTAAAGACAATATCGTCACTCAAGAGTCCTTCAAGCTCGTCTTGATTTAAAACATTGTCATCGTCTTCATCAAAGGCATCATCTATGCTGTCATCAAAAATAATGTCATCATCAGGCAGCATATCTTGCTCTAAATCGTCATCATCTAGACGAACACTGAGATCATCGCTATCTTGCTCAGGCTCAGGTACAAGCGGATCAGAGTCAATTATAGGATCTAGCTCTTCTTCGGAAGAGAAGCTTGGGCTCTGCGGCAAAAACTCATCGTCATCTGTCGACTCTGGTTCACTGCGGTTGCGTTTTTTCAAAAACATAATCACGCCGCCAATAACCAGTAATGCAGGAATAAACATTAATGCGCCCAGAACAAATGGGTTGCTCAAAAGAGACGAAAAGTTAATCCCACTGTCCTGTTCAATCTTTTTTGCTCTTTGCTGCTCAATTATTTCGTTTTGCTTATCAATCAGCTCTTTAAGTTGCTTTTGAATTTCGCTATCTTGGCCCAGCTGATTACGAACAGTTTCAAGCTCTTTAGAAATACCCGTAAGTTGGTTTTTTAACTTATTGTTCTCTTCTAAAATCTCTTCAACATTTTCTACAGAGGACTTAAATTGCTTTTGCAACTCAACCAGTTGCGTACCCTGCTCAGCTTTAATGGTGTTAATTTCTTGCTTTAACTCTTGTTTAGCTTCATCAACATCAACTTTACGGGCTTGCGTTACTTTCTTTTGAGATTCATTAATTTGTGCTGTCGTTAACGTGCCATTTTTCTTTCTTTCCCATAATTCATCGTCTTGCTCAGAACGTGCTTTTGCAAGCGTTGCGTTAACAGCTCGCATTTCCGCAATTGTAGGGATTTTAAGATAGGCGCCATCACGCATGTGATTAAGGTTTTGATCAAGAAACGATGATGGGTTTTTCTCATACAGAGCCTGCATGACTTGATAGATACTCACTGAGTTATCAGGGCGAACTTTAGCCGCAATACGCCATAAAGTATCGGTCGGCTTAATTGGACCAATTGAGCGCCCCTGCGCACCATAATCGACACCTTTGGGGCCTTTAAGAGTGGTGCCTTCATTAGAGTAAGTTGGTGTTATCACCAATGCAGACGCTAATAAAAAGAGTGTAGCTAAACCGCGCATGCTGATCCTTTCGTGTTTTAAATGTTAACGCAGCAACTGTCGTTGCTTAAACATTGAGTAATTCTTGCAGAATTGAATTCTTAATTATGTTTTCTTGCAAACTCTATTCCAGCTGCAAACTATAAACCAGTTGGGCTACAATATCTATTGCAACACATTGATAGTAAATAGCTTAAATAATCGCGGCTGAGATATATTTTTATTGTTATGGTTAAGTTTATACGCTTTTACGGCGTATGCGGCAATAATTTGGCAGTGAATTCACAAAAAAAGCGGCAACTCGCCGCTTTCTCCGTTTTTAATTCAGCCTAAATCATCAGATTTAAAGATAGTTTGCAATTAGCTCTTCTGCAATTTGCACACTATTTGTGGCTGCGCCTTTACGAGTGTTATCACTCACAACCCACATATTTAGTCCGTGCGGATGAGAAATATCTGCACGCAGACGACCTACGTAAACAGTATCGTTGCCGCTTGCATCAGAGACCGCTGTTGGGTAATCGGCTAAATCATCAATAAGCTCAACCCCCTCGGCATCATGTAGTAACTGTTTTACATGTTCTAAATCAACCGGCATACGCGTTTCAATGTTAATTGCTTCACTGTGGCCAAAAAATACTGGCACACGCACACACGTAGGGTTAACAACAACACTGCTATCACCAAGGATTTTCTGTGTTTCGTTTACCATTTTCATTTCTTCACGCGTGTAGCCATTGTCTTCAAAACTATCGATTTGAGGAATAACGTTAAACGCAATCTGTTTAGGAAAAACAGCATTATCCATAGGGCGTGCATTCATTAAGTTTGCTGTTTGTTTTGCCAGCTCATCAACCGCTTCTTTACCTGCACCTGACACGGCTTGGTAGGTAGACACATTGATACGATCAATACCGTAGGCATCATAAATTGGTTTCAATGCCACTAGCATTTGAATGGTCGAGCAATTTGGGTTGGCAATAATATTACGGTTTCTAAAATCAGCTAAGCTTGATGCGTTCACTTCAGGAATAACAAGGGGTACATCAAAATCGTTTCTAAAGTGCGATGTGTTATCGATAACAACACACCCTGCTTCTGCAGCTATTGGTGCATACTTTTCAGAGACACTGCCACCAGCTGAGAATAAACCAATGTGTGCTTGGCTAAAGTCAAACCCCTCTACATCAAGTACTTCAATCGCTTCACCGCGAAATTGAATTTCTTCACCTGCGCTACGGCTGCTTGCAAGTAAAAATAATTGGTCAACTGGGAACTTACGATCTTCTAACGTATCGATAATTTGGCGACCCACTAAACCTGTGGCACCTAAAACTGCAACATTAAATTTTTGCGACATGTGTTTTCCTCATGAGAATAAAGCAGATGCTCTATTCATTAATTCTAAATCCCAGTGCAGCTAATGTAGCTTCACACGCACTGTTTGCGGCCACCGACAAAGTATTAAACTCACGTCGTGGCGGATAATTTTTACGTAAACTATCAAAGCCCTCACTACTAAGCTTGCTGCGCAAGATACCATCATCACGACGCACATCATAAATTAAATGCACCAGTCGGCCGATATCATCCAAGCAAAATGTTTCGCCTAGTGTGACGGCATGACAAATAGGTTCTGGTAGAAAATCTTCTAACGATTTAAGTGCAGCAACCCCTTCTAGTTCACAGACTTTTTGGTAAAGCATTTGCGTACCGCGCGCTTTTCCTTCCTGTGTATGCCCTGCAATGTGTACGCTGGCAAAGCGCACGTGATCAAGCAGAGGGGTCAATATAGTGGGTTCGTTTTCCCATACATCAAGTACACAGTCTAATTTTGCACCTTGTTCAAACACGTCAAGTAACGCTTGATTATCAATCACATCGCCACGGCTTGCATTAATAATGGTCATACCTGGCTTAAGTGCGCTCAGGCGTGCTTTATCTAGCATATGCAATGTTTTATGTGGGCCGTGTTTCACTAAAGGAACATGAAAACTAACAATATCGGCATTAGCTAATAGAGTGTCTAAATCAGTATGGTTGGGGAGTTCACCTGCTTCGTGCTTTGGCGGATCACATAATAGAAGTGTCATTCCTAACTGACTTAGCTTATCGCGTAAACAACTACCAATGCTGCCAACACCTACAATTCCAAGCGTTTTACCTTGCAAAGAGCTGGCATTTTCTTGGCTTAAAGCATATAGGCTACTAATTACGTACTCTGCAACCGCCACGGCATTACAACCAGGTGCACTGCTAAAGGCAATATTTCGCTCAGCAAGTAATTCAGTATCAATATGATCAACACCTATGGTTGCTGTACCCACAAATTTTAATTTATCTGCTTGAGTTAATAAGGCTTTATCTACGTTTGTAACAGAACGCGTTAAAAGTATATCAACCCCTTTAAGTTGCTCAGGCTTTAGGTTACGGCCATCAAATCGCTCAACATCACCAAAATCAGCAAAGTACTGCTCAACCAATGGCATATTTTGATCTGCAAGAATTTTCATCTGTGTGTCCGAGAAGCAGAAAAGTGGCGCTATTGTAACTAAATAATCAGCTTTCGGATAGTTAACAGCTCTGAGGATTTTGCCGTTATCTATAAAAAACTGACGTGCTTAAAACAAAAAAGCCGAGCAAAAGCTCGGCTTTCATACAAACAAGATAAAATTAACCTTTGTATTTGCTCATAACAAGCGTGGCGTTCGTTCCACCAAAACCAAAACTGTTAGACATAACAGTATTTAATTCTACATCTTGACGCTCTGTCACGATGTTTAAGCCTTGTGCTTGTTCATCTAACTCATCAATATTAATTGAAGGTGCTACAAAGTTATTTTCAAGCATAAGTAGTGAGAAAATCGCTTCATGAACACCGGCCGCACCTAATGCGTGACCAGTCATTGCTTTGGTTGCACTGATCATTGGAGAGTTACCACCAAATACTTCTTGGATTGCGCCTAACTCTTTTACATCACCTACAGGTGTTGAAGTACCGTGTGTATTTAAATAATCAATACCGCCTTCGATACCTTGCATCGCTTGCTTCATACAACGTACAGCACCTTCACCTGATGGTGCTACCATGTCGTAACCATCAGACGTTGCACCATAACCTGTGATCTCTGCATAGATGTGCGCACCACGAGCAAGCGCATGTTCAAGTTCTTCAACAACAACGATACCGCCACCGCCAGAGATAACAAAGCCATCACGGTTTGCATCGTACGTACGCGATGCTTTTTCTGGTGTTTCGTTGTATTTCGTTGACAATGCACCCATTGCATCGAATTCCATTGCCAGTGTCCAGTGCAGTTCTTCACCACCACCTGCAAAAATAACGTCTTGCTTACCTAGTTGAATTTGCTCAACCGCATGACCAATACAGTGTGCAGATGTCGCACATGCAGAGCTAATTGAATAGTTAACACCTTTAATTTTAAATGGTGTTGCCAGACACGCCGAGGTGGTGCTCGCCATTGTACGTGGAACCATGTACGGGCCTACACGTTTTACACCTTTTTCACGTAGGATGTCTGCCGCTTCTACTTGCCATTTAGATGAACCACCACCTGAACCCACTAATAAACCTGTGCGCTCGTTCGAAACTTGCTCTTCGTTAAGGCCAGCATCTGCAATTGCTTGTGCCATTGAGATATAGGCATATGCAGCCGCATCGCCCATAAAACGCATTGCTTTACGATCAACAAATTCTTTAACATCAATATCGATTTTGCCAGATACATTACTACGTAGGTTGTAATCAGCAAATTCTTGGTTGAACGCAATACCACTGCGACCCTGTTTTAATGATTCTAATACTTCTTCTTTGTTGTTACCGATGCTTGATACAACACCGATGCCCGTAATAACGGCTCTTCTCATGGGTAATTACCTTAGCTATATACTAAATTATGTTCTATTTTACGCTGAAATTACTCTCGAAGTGGTCAGCTTTCTAGCGTACACATGTACTCTGAATGTGTAGCTTATAAATAACGCCAGACTATTTCAAAGAAAACACGTAAAATAATGAAAAAAAATTCGTTGTTATTTAGTTAAGTCATGATCAAAAACGCAAATATTCATTTTAATCACCTTGGTACACCCGTCGCCGATGAATTTGGCGATGTTTATTTCTCCAATGACGATGGCTTAGCTGAATCGCATTATGTGTTTTATCAACAAAACAATATCTCGCAACGATTACAAAATCATGACCGCAACCACTTTGTGATTGCCGAAACGGGCTTTGGTACAGGGCTTAACTTTTTAAACACATGGCAGCATTTTGCTGCTCACCTTGATAGGCAGCATGCAGAGCAAGAAGTTCAAAATCAACACGACCTTAATCTAAATAACTCCGTTAAACGCTTACATTTTATCTCGTTTGAAAAATATCCAATTAAACGTGATGATCTTGCTGATGCACTCAAGGCATGGCCTACACTAGCCCTTTATAGTGAACAACTTATTGCAAACTACCCTATCAATTTAGCGGGATGTCACAGGCTCGAGTTTGCTAATGGCCGTGTTGTACTTGATCTCTACTTTGGCGATGTACAAGACAGCATTGATGCTATGAGCTATACAAGTGAAGGCATCATTGATGCTTGGTACCTAGATGGCTTTGCCCCCAGTAAAAACCCCGATATGTGGCAACAGAGCCTATTTAATAAAATGCGCACTATTTCGCGCAGTAAAGCCACCCTTGCCACCTTCACCGCAGCAGGATTTGTAAGACGAGGTTTAATAGAGGCTGGCTTTACTATAGGCAAAGCGAAGGGCTATGGTAAAAAACGTGAAATGCTCATTGGCGAATTAGCAAAGCCAAATGAGCAACAATCTGCTCCTGCTTATTTTTCTCACCAGACGAGCAAGTTAAACAATGTGGCTGTTATTGGCGGCGGTATAGCCAGTAGCAGCGTACTGTATTCACTGGCTAAAAGAGGGATTAGTACCTCATTATTTTGCCAAGATGAAGCACTTGCCATGGGCGCTTCACATAATGTTCAGGGCGCTGTTTACCCGCACCTACAAGCCAAGAACTCACCGCATAGCGAAATGTTTGCCCATAGCTTTTTATATGCTATGCGCCTTTATCAGCAATTACTTGATGCTGGCTTTGACTACCCTCACCAATGGTGTGGTGTGTTACAACATGCAGTAAAACAAGGCCTTGCCGATAAGCATCAAAACCTTGCCAATAAAGAGCTCTGGCCAACTGAACTAATGCGTAATGTTAGCGCCTGCGAAGGTGATGAAATTGCTGGTGTTGACACAGGCTATTCAGGTGTATTTTTTGAAAAAGGCGGCTGGGTCAACCCACCTGCACTGGTAACAGCACTATTTAATGCGGCCAACTCACTAAGCACGATTAACAGTCATTTTAATTGCCATATTAAACAGCTCGAAAAAACCGCCGCAGGTTGGCTTTTACATACCAAGGAGCAAACATTTGGCCCATTTAGTGATGTGATTAATTGTGCGGGTGAGCACAGCGACCAATTTAGCCAAACTCAAGCATTACCCGTTGTAGGCGTTCGAGGGCAAGTTTCCCATGTTCAAGCTAGTACGTCATCGAAGCGCTTAAAAACCGTACTCTGTCACAAAGGCTATTTTACACCTGAATATCAAGGCCATCACTGCATGGGAGCGACATTTGAAAAAAACTCGAAAAGCCGCGAAGTAAAACAGCAAGACAACCAAACAAACCGCGAGCAATTACTTAGCTTTTACCCAAGCAGCGAGTTTGCCAACTCCTTAGGTGAGATAACCGCAGCAAAAGCCGCGGTAAGATGTACCTTTATCGATCATCTGCCCATGGCTGGTGAATGGGCAGAGCAAAGTGACTATACCAGCGCTTTTGCTAATTTAAGGTTAGGTAAACGCTATCAATACCTAACCTTAGAAAAGCCTCAGCAAGGGCTGCATATACTCACAGGATTTGGGGCGAGAGGACTCTGTAGCGCTCCTTTATGTGCCGAGCATTTAATTGCCTGCTTGAATGATGAACCAAGACCATTTAGCGAGCGAGTAAGCCAAGCGATTCACCCTGCTCGCTTTATAGTGCGTGACCTTATTCGCAATAAAATTTAACAAGGGGCTTACAAGCCCCTGCCATGTTTAATTCGTTAATCGTTCAACAAGCTCTACTCGCCTATTAAGCTGACGACCTAAGTCGTTTTTGTTCGTTGCGGCAGGTGCATAGGGCCCTACACCGTAGCCTGTTAAACGCGATTCTTTAATACCGTATTGAGCCACAAGTGCTTTAACAACGGCTTTGGCACGCTTGGATGACAGCGTTAAGTTATACTCAGGGCTGCCTTTATCATCGGTGTGACCAACCACGTACAGGTTTAAACGTTTATTTTTATCTAAAACATCAGCAATCACTTTTAATGATTCCGCTGACTCAGGCTTGATATCTGCTTTGTCGTAATCAAAGAAAATACCATAAATAGCCGCTTTCCCTTTTTGCTCTAGTTGTTTTAATACCTGATCGGGGTTGGTTTTAACTAGACCCTCTTGTAATGGCTCTGTTCGAATGACAACAAGTTGAACACGCGTGTTACCTTGGTAGTTACCAACAAAAAAACCGACATACGTTGTTTGATTCTCGACTGTACTTTTCATTAGCTGATAACGGGGCTGACGGTGATAGTTGTACACCTGTTTTATTGCTATATGATCGCCGAGCGCTTGTATTGCTTTTCTGCCCTTGCCACAGGTTTGGTGCTCACAACTAAACACCGTTTCAAACCCTTCTTTTATCAATGCAGATACATAATTGTGGTAAATTTTAAGTGTTGATACTTGCCTAATTACATAGGTAATGCGGGTAATATCCCCTGTCACTTTTTCAACGGGTAATTGTTTAGTATTTGTATCGAATGCACCAACTGTCAACGAAAACTCTTCATAGTCAATCTGTTCATATGATTCGATATAACTACCAGGGTAACGGCTTAATAATGGGTGGTCTTTAGAGCCTCTTTCATCATCTTTTGCTGCTTTAGCTAGGTTGTTATTTTGCTGTTTTGCAAAGCCAGCTGCATCCGCTTTAATTAACCCTGTTTCAATCTCTTTTACTGCCACGGAAGAAACCATAACACGGGTTTTATTCTGATATTGACCAGCAAAAACCGTCACTGCAAAGTCAGGGGCTTCACCTTTCGTTGCATAAATATAATAAGGTTTACGGTGGTAATTATACGGGTTGAAATAGCTCACTGTGTCAGCAAAATCGCTGCTTGTACCACATAATTCAAGTTCACATGAGTAAGCTATTTTAAAGCCATCTGCTACGAGCGCTGCTTTATAGTTTTCAATCACTTTAAGGGTAGCCACATTCTTAATTTCATATAAATTATGACTAACATCACCAATATGCTCAGTATAACTAAAGCGATTTGCTGTTTTTTGGGTCATATCAAATTGGCTCACCAATTTAGTTTGCTCGCCTGCTAAATTAATTGAGCTTTCAAGTTCACTGTTTGGGTAAGGTGAAATAAGGGGCTTTGCCGAGATTGAATAGCTAAAAATGGCCGTTAGTAATACTAAGGCTTTTGAAAATGTTTTCACTTAGAGTCCTTTTTAAAATATCCATGTGCCTAGTTTAGACTATGCCAAAATTCACTTTTTAATTCAAAGTTTGATTTACCCCCTTTAAAAATAAATAGATACCCCAAGGTCTTTAGTTAACGACGAAAATTACCCAATAGATAGAAGGAGTTTGAAATGAAAACCTTAATCATAGGTGCAAGTGGGCAAATCGGTAAAATGACCACTCAAAAAATGCTGAGCGAAGGCAATGATGTGGTGGCACTGGTTCGTGATAAAAACAAGCTAGCCGATATTGAGCACAATAATTTAACCATTGTTGAACAAGACCTTGAAAACGACTTTAGTCGTGCTTTTGAGGGAATAGAGCAAGTGATTTTCAGCGCCGGCTCAGGTGGCGCAACGGGTGCAGACAAAACACTACTCATTGATTTATGGGCCGCAGTTAAAGCTATAAATTATGCAGTAGATGCCAAAGTGAACCATTTTATTATGGTGAGCTCAATTGGCGCAGATGCACCAGACAACATCGAAAGCAGCATTAAGCCCTATTTAGTAGCTAAGCATATGGCTGATCAACACCTCATACAAAGTGGGCTAAATCACACCATTATAAGACCAGGTACGTTACTGGATGATAAGGCCACAGGAGTGTTCACAACAACCCGACCAGCGACGCGTCAAGATGCTGTTATTAATCGCGAAGACGTTGCCGACGCGTTAGTCTATATCGCGACGAAAGAGTCTAAAAACTCACAGGTTTTTGAGCTATTTAATGGCGATAAACCATTAAGCGAATTACCTGCTTTTAATTAAGTGCGTAGCTTATTCCTTGCCAAGCAAGTTGCAGGGAAAGCACAGTTAACACTAAACGAAAAATCTTTTTAAATTTGTCGGATGAAATGCGGTGCAATAATTTTAGGCCAAGCCATGTGCCTATTGCACCGCTTAAAATCATTAATATCACCAAAGGTAGCCATTGCCAAAATGCAAAGCCCACTGCACCGTATAAAATCGCTTTTAGCGTGTGCTGAACCGTCATACAGCTTGAAAAAGTGGCTGTAAACTTAAGCTTATCGTAATTATTCACGTATAAGCAGCTACCAACCAATGGGCCACTTGCCCCCACAAACATCGAAGTAAAGCTTGTCCAAAGCCCTGCAAACACTCGCCATAGTTTTGATGTTTCTCTCAGTTTTGGGGTTACGCCCCAAAGTAAATACAACACAAACACAGCCACAACAATCTTCATTAGCTCTAGCGGGATCGATGTCACAATAGACGATGCCACTAATGCGCCCAGTACACCGCCTAATGAAAAGTATATAAACATCGCCGCATCAATATGCTTAAAGGTAAACAAAAAGCGATTGGCGTTAGAACCAAGCTGCACTAACCCATGTACAGGGATCACCACCCCCATAGGTAGCATTGACGCCATAATCACTAGCAACATTAACCCACCACCCGCACCAAACGCAGCGGAGATCATCGATGTAAAGCCGGCTACAACAATCAATACAATTGTGCTGATCGGACTTAATAACTCACCACCTAATAATTCCCAACTCATTAATTCCATTACGTCGCTTTATCATGTTATTTGATTCAAAACTAACATGCTCGGCAAAGTTAAACGACTGTTTAAACACCTCTTTAGACTAAAAGGTAATCAGTTTAAAAGCATGCAACTGGTCGGACTAGAGGTTTATTTTCATCTGCTGATGGTATATAACTAAGCACACTCAAAGATAAAATAGAAAGCATCCTGCATGGAATTAATGAACGTCAAAACACAAGGCTCTGTAGCCATACTCACCATGGCCGCAGGTGAAAATCGTCACAACCCTGCTTTTGCAAAGGCATTTTTAAACTGCTTAAATGACATTGAAGCCAACCCTGCACACAAAGCACTGGTTATTACTTCAAATGATGAAAAATCATGGAGCCTAGGCATAGACACAGACTGGCTAATGCCCGCTTTAAAAGCGCAAAAGCTAGACGAAGTGAGTGATTTTATGCATGCAATGGACGCAGTATTTAAGCGTTTATTACTATTTCCGATGCCAGTAATTGCCGCCATCAATGGGCATGCGTTTGGCAACGGCGCTATTTTAGCCTGCGCGTGTGATTTTAGATTTATGCAAAGCAACCGTGGTTTTTTCTGCTTTCCAGAAGTAGATTTATCAATTCCGTTTTTACCAGGCATGCTAGCCTTTATTAAAAAAGCCATTCCACACTATCGTTTTAACGAAATGATGCTCACAGGCCGCCGAGTAACCGCAGGCGAACTTGCAAAAGATCATATAATCGAACAAGCCTGCGCAGACAGCGACAGCTTATTTAATACCGCCCTTGAATTTGCCAGCCAGTTCGATAAAAAACGCGCTATTTTTGCCGAGCACAAAAAGCGCCTACACAAACAAATAATCGACACCATTGATATTGAAAATAAACCCATCATCGATGCTGTGCAGTTAGTTGTGTGATGTTTATAGGTAGAGCCTCTAAACCATTAATTTTAGAGGATTTTATGTAATAAAAAAGGCCGCTCTGAGAGCAGCCTTTTTCATATTTGGTGGAGCTGGGGGGATTTGAACCCCCGTCCGAAAAGCCTCGACCTTTGGTACTACATGCTTAGTATCGTCTTTTAGTTAACCTTTACAGCTCGGACGAACACGATCTGCAAAGGCGAGGCCGCTTAGTTTTAGCGCTTCAACCCCGGCCAGGGTTTCCATCGCGATCTTGTGTAGGGTGACACTTCAGAACCGGGCCCACAAGAATGCGCCGGAGAAGTGCTAGCGGGCTATTATGCCGCTAGAGCGTAGTTATCGTCGTTTGCGATTACTTTAGATTGCGGCTTTTTTACGAGGCCAACCGCACCTCGACATGCACCTCGGGCGTCTTGAATTCCGTCGAATCCTAATCAGCCCCTGAATTTGATATCTCATTCAGAGTGTAGGTGCAGTATAACTGAGTAATCTGTTTATACTCAAGGCATTAATCAGGATATTTTTGCTAGGCAGCTTTGAATGATGAAAAATCCAACAGGAAAAGTCAGTTTTTATACAAAATTTCACATTTGACGCATACAAGTTCTTAACATAATACTAAAGTTGTGCTCAAATAGGCCTGTTGTTACCTCATATAAAAAAATAATTCCGTAGCAACGAACAATAATAATAACAGGCCTTTTTTCAGGACTCCCCAAATGTCGATGTTTACGTTCGATGAGCAAAGTGGATACGTCTCTTTGCTTGAGCACCCGCGTGATGCTGGTTTTCCGGTGACCAGTTCGCAGCTTTTAGAGCTGTTCGAACAATCTTCTTATGCTGAGTTTGAGCTAATAGACGCAAATATAGGCAAGTTATTCACACCAAGTAGCCAACATAACACTCACTCACTTGTCATTGCCAAAGCGGTAGACGCGTCAATAGCAATTAGTGTTGATGAAAAGAATATGGTTGCAGAAGCCAGTTTAACAACGGCCAAAGGTGGAAAAATAATCAGCATGGACGATGCCCAAGCCGCTTTGGCCGATGCAGGTGTAGAAAAGGGGGTAAGCCTACGTGCTCTTGATACCTTTTTAGGGCAGCAATTTAAGCAACCTGCAGGTGCACATTACAGTGCAATTGTTGCCCATGGTCGTATGCCTAAAGATGGCAACGATGCAAAATTCGTTCGGCTATGCCCTACCGCACAAGATAGAGTATTGAGCCCACAAGCTAAGTCTGGTGGAAAGGTCGATATGCGTGATTTAGGCGCTATTATTACAGTAAACCCTGGTACGCCGCTTATGCAGCGTATTCCAGCGACCGCTGGTGAGAATGGTTTCACTGTTTGTGGTGATGTGTTACCAGCCTCTGCGGGTAAAGACTTCCCGCTTGAGCCCTTTGAAGGCACCCGTATTGACCCTATCAACAGTAATATGTTGATTGCTGACTCTAAAGGTGTGCCTGTTGCGCTTCCTCGTGGTATGCGCGTCGATGATGTTTTATGTTTTCATCATGTTGATGTTAGCACAGGTCACGTTGATTTTGATGGCAGCGTCATCATAAGTGGTGACGTTAAAGATGGTATGCGTGTTAAAGCGACGGGCGATATCACCATATTGGGCTTTGTGGAGTCAGCTACCATTGAGAGTAAAAGCGAAATCACTATTATGTTAGGGGCAATAGGTCGCAAGCGTGAAAATAACGAAGCCTTTACGTGCAATATTGAGGCTACACGCACAATTTCAATCGGTTACGCGCAATACTGTCATATAAAAAGTTCTCAAGATCTGTTTATCGAACGTCAAGCATTACATTGCGATTTAAGTGCTCGCAGGCTTATTCGTGTTGGTAAGGCAAATAACCCCCGCGGTAAAATTATTGGTGGTAACATTTTAGATGCTATGCGTATTGAAACAGGTGAACTGGGCGCGCCCTCGGGTACAAAAACCCGTGTTTTCATCGCTCAGTATTGGCATGACTTAAGGCAAAAACAACAACAAATCAGTGATTTTGAAAAGTTACTGGCAACTAAGGCCAGTGCCCTTCAACAAGCTCGTAAAAAAGCCAATAAAATACCTGATGCCGCTCAACGCGAACACTACATCAATAAAATAACGGCAAGTGAGCAACAAATTAAAATAAAGACGGCTAATACAAAGAAAAAGAAACAATTGGTAAAGCTTAAAATTGCCCGCTTACTGGCCACAAGTCGTTTAAAGGTCAATGAGCTTATGCACCCAGGTGTCGAGCTAAAAATAGCCCAGGAGAGTAAACAGTTTTCACGTATTTACCCACCTAGTTTGATGCGCTATTTAGAAGGTAAAATTACTCAGACGTTTTAGTCTCTTGTTCGGCCGTATCGGCTTGCTCTGGTAACGGCCAACCACCTAGTTGTTGCCAGCGGTTGACGATTAAACAAAATAACTCTGCGGTACGCTCTGTATCGTAAAGAGCTGAGTGAGCTTGTTTATTGTCAAACTCAATACCCGCTGCGCGGCATGCTTTCGCTAACACAGTTTGACCCAGTGCTAACCCTGCCAATGAGGTCGTATCAAAGCTCACAAATGGATGAAATGGGGTGCGCTTAATTTTACATCGCTCAGTAGCAGCATTTAAAAAGCCATGGTCAAATGCCGCATTATGCGCAACAACAACTGAACGCTGGCAACCCGCGGCCTTTTGCGCCTTGCGAACAGCTTTACAAATTTCTTTTATTGCTTCTTCTTCAGGCACAGCACCACGTAATGCAGAAAATGGCTCAATACCATTAAATTCGATAGCAGCCTGTTCAATATTTGCTCCTTCAAAAGGCGCAACATGAAAGTGTAAGGTATGGTCAATACTTAATACGCCATCGTCATCCATCTTTAAAATCGAGGCGGCGATTTCTAATAGCGCATCGGTGTCTTTATTAAAACCTGCCGTTTCAACATCGATAACAACGGGAAAAAAGCCACGAAAGCGTTTTGCGAAAAGAGTTTGTTCAGTATTTTCCATAGTCTTCTTGGTTTGCCTGTGTAAGCTGGTTATTATGTCAAAAACCAAGGGGGCTCTGCTAGAGCAAATATGATGAAATAGCAGATTCTCACCGCGTTTTTAGGCACAGTACTTGCTTTATACTTACCGATTCCCCCATTAAGTCAGCTTTTGGGGTGTTAAAGCAACAAAATGCCAAATAGTTGGCATTGATGATCAGTTGGAGAATACCTGTGATGAAGCCTTCATTACTTTCTTTAAATTTAGGCCTTTTAACCTTGCTCGCCAGTGTGCATGCTACTGGTGCTATGCGTGAGTATGCAGCAACTGCCGATACCTCAAACTGGCAAATGGTTAAAACGTCGCGCCTTGAATGCCAACTAAATCATGAAGTTCCCTATTATGGCGAAGCCATTTTCAGTACAGCTGCCAGTAAAAATAAAGATGTAAATTTTAATCTTGATATGGTGGTACGCCCAGATAATTACAGTATTGCAGGTTTAAAAGCAGTTCCGCCTCGTTGGCGAGCAGGATTGCCTGCCCGCGATATTGCAAATATGAAGCTGTTGCGTAAATTTGATGGCGAGCTGGGAAATAAAACAGCATGGGAAATGCTAACAGAGCTTGAAAAAGGCTACCAACCTACCTTTTACTACCAAGATTGGCAAAATACTGCCGACAAAATTGCCGTTGGCCTATCAAGTGTTAACTTTAAGCAAGCTTATTGGGCGTTTTTACAATGCCGCGATTCTATGTTGCCATACAGCTTTGAAGATATTTCGTTCACGGTTATGAACTACGAACCAAATACCAGTAAGCTAACTAAAGCCTCACAAAAACGATTAGAGAAAATTGCCGAGTACCTAAAACACGATACCGGCATTGCTTCTATTTCAATTTCATCATACACAGACAGTTATGGCGGTCGTTGGAACAACCTTGAGCTGTCTAAAAAGCGTGCCAAAGCGATTAAAGAGTACATTGTTGCTTTGGGTATCGATGAAAGCAAAGTCGATACCGAAGGCTATGGCGAAAAACGTCATGTTGCCAGTAATGACAACATTTTAGACCGTAATAAAAACCGTCGTTTAGTTATTCAAATCGCAAAAATGTGATAGCCGTTATTCGGCTATCACTCTCCTAACCCAAGCCTACTGGCTTTACACGCTTAATGCGTTTTAGCCACTTATCTCCAAACTGAAAACAAGCAAGGCTCAACATAATAATGGTTGCACCGACAATAAGTGCGTGATCTATTGTTTCGTTATTGAGTATTCCACCAATGGCAATTGCAAAGCTAGGCGTAATAAGGGTGGTTAGTGCCACCGTACTAGCGTTTAACTTTTGCAATACATGAAAATAAGCTAATGCGCCAATGAGCGACCCAAAGACACCCAAATACATAATTGAATACAACGATTTTGCGCTCCACATATGGCTATTAAACTGCCCATCAACAACTAACCATGTAATAAAAAACAAAGGGGTTACAAAAACTAAAGCACCAAACGTTGTCGCCATCGGATGAATCGCTATTTTAACCCGCTTGATCATTACACCACTTAAGCTAAAAAAGCATACCGCCATGAATACATATAACAGACCACTTAACTGCTCTACGCCCCCCTGAATGTGACGCTGACTGACTAAAAACAGCCCTATTAATGCACACCCTAAGGAGGCGAGTTTTATGCCACTGAATTTAGGTTCGTTAAGGATTTTTTGGGCTAGTAGCCCAGATAAAATAGGCGCCAAACCAAACATCAAAGAAATTAACCCAGATGGAACAGTTTTAGCTGCCATGTAGCTAAGTAGCATACCGCCAAAAATACCGATACTCGAATAGCCATACAAAAATAACGCACGACGGTGCCAAGGCACACGAATATTAGCCACGGCAACCACGAAAGCAGCCAACACTAACCCCACCAGCATTCGTAATAGAACCGCTAAGGTAGGAGCAACAGTTTCACTACTCCAAACAATACCCAATGGAGTTGTAGACCAAATAACCACCATGAAAAAATATGAGGCTTTTACTGGCACACGCTTATTCCTTTAAGAGGCGAAAAAAGCGGAAGAAAATTAGAGAGAATAACCAACCGCTTTGAACGCGGTTAGTAATATTTACTTTATTAACCGCAGAGCATAACTGACCACACGACTGACATTAGCATGTGCGTATTACAATTATTTGGTCGGTTATTTGGCTGCATCATAATTATCAAAAGTAAATTGAAGAACATTAAGAATCCGACTAAATAATGGTTTTGTCAATACGTGTTGATAAACTTTATCGAATAAAATTCAGCCACTAACTCACACTAGGTTTGCACTTGTAAATCATAAGTTACATTTAATTTCTTTGATTTATAACAAAACTATTTAAGTTTTATGAAACAAGTTATATCTTGCTTGCCTCTCACGAAGTTTAAGGGGCAAGAAGTGCTTAAAAATAAAACAATCGGCAGCATGTTAATTGTTGCTGGCACCACCATAGGTGCAGGGATGCTGGCATTGCCCATCGCCTCCGCAGGGCTTGGTTTCACAACAGCGTTATCACTCATACTCATTACATGGGCTTTAATGACCTACACCGCACTACTTATGCTTGAGTTGCATCAGTATGCCGACAGAGACGCCACACTCAATACACTCGCAAAGTCTTGGCTTGGCAAGCGAGGACAGTGGGTGGCTAATTTTTCAGTGATGTTTTTATTCTATGCGTTATGTGCCGCGTATATCGCAGGCGGCGGTGCGCAACTACAAGAGAAACTCAACAATGGTCTATCAATGTCTTTAGCACCACAAGTTGGCTCGGTCGTATTAGCGATTGTGATTGGCACAGTTGTCACGCTTGGCACCAGTAAGGTCGATAAGCTTAATCGCGTGCTTTTTACCATCAAAGTATGTGTGTTAGCGAGCTTGTTTTATATGCTTACCCCTTATGTTCATGGTCAGCATTTACTCGAAATGCCGCTTGAGCAAGGACTGATTCTATCGGCCATTCCTGTGGTGTTTACCTCATTCGGTTTTCATGGCTCTATTCCGTCCATTGTGAAATACGTAGGCTTAGATATTAAAACACTGCGTAAAGTAATGATTGCAGGTGCTGCTCTGCCTCTTGTTATTTATATTTTCTGGCAACTTTTAAGCCAAGGAATGATGAGTCAAAGCGATTTATTGCAAAGTCAGGGATTGCCTGGGTTTGTAAGTAGTGTTGCAGGCATCGCACACAGCCCTCATGTAGCAACGGCTGTTAACATTTTTGCAGACTTAGCACTGGCGACCTCTTTTCTTGGGGTAAGCTTAGGTCTATTTGATTTTTTTGCAGACACCTTCAAAAAAGGTGACGGCAGTAAAGATAGAATTAAAACCGCATTAATTACCTTTTTACCGCCTTTGGGGTTTGCCTTATTTTATCCTCAAGGTTTTATTATGGCGCTAGGCTATGCCGCCATTGCATTAGTGATCTTAGCCGTATTTTTACCTGTTGCTATGGTTTATAAACAACGTTGCAGTCACTCTAATACGGGTTATCAAGTTAAGGGCGGAAATATAGGTTTAGTGTTAGCTGCATTATTTGGTGTATTGATTATCAGTGCTCAAGGCGCACAAATGGCGGGACTTATTCCAGCTATTGGTTAAGCAAGTCAAGCTCAAGTAAAAAAGCACCCGAGGGTGCTTTTTTACTGTTTACTGCAAACCATGAAACAAGCTAAAACACCATGGCCTTACCGCGACCAGATGCTTCAGAGGCAGCATCTAGCTTACCTTCTTTGTTAATAATGACATGCATATCACCAAAACGGCGTTCATTGAGTGTATAGCCCATTTTCTCAAGCGCTTTTACTACACTTGGCTCAAAACCGCTATGATGTCTAATGACATTTTTTGGCCATAATTGATGATGGAATCGCGGGCTATTTACGACTTGCTCTGCGGGCATATTAAACTCAACAGCATTTAAAATAGACTCGTAAACTGAACTAATAATAGTTGTACCACCAGGAGAGCCTGTGACCATTTTAACTTTGTTATCTTTTAATAGCATTGTTGGTGTCATTGAGCTTAGCATACGTTTATGAGGCTGGATCTCGTTTGCTTCTCCGCCTAGAGCACCAAACACATTCATCACCCCAGGTTTGGCGCTAAAGTCGTCCATTTCGTCATTCAAAATAAACCCGGCCCCTGAGACAACAACACCGCTACCAAAACTTAAATTTATTGTCGTGGTATTCGCAACCGCATTTCCCCACTTGTCCATAATAGAAAAATGCGTGGTTTGCTCACTTTCATGAAGCCCTGGTTTGATATTCTCGGTCGTGGAAATTGCATCAGGGCGAATGGTACTTGCACGTTTTGCAAGGTAACTATCGGCTAATAAAGCTGTTTTTGGTACATCATAAAAGTCAGGATCACCTAAGTACTCTGCACGGTCAGCAAACACACGTTTACCTACCTCAGAAAGTATGTGTACATAAGTGGTTGAGTTATGCGCAAGCGGCTCTTTAGGTTTGGCAAGGTCATACATTTTCAACCATTGCAAAATAGCAATACCACCAGAACTTGGTGGCGGCGAGGTTAATACTTCAAAGTCACGCCATTTGCCTTTTATAGGTGTGCGAGACTTTGCTTGATACGCTTTTAAATCTTGCTCGGTAATGATCCCGCCATGTTGCTTCATAAAGCTTGCAATAATTTTAGCCGTTTCCCCCTCATAAAAGCCGGCTTTACCTTGGTCACGAATGCGCTTTAAGGTTGCCGCTAATTCTGGTTGTTTAAAAAGCTTATCGGCTTTTGCATCAGCAAAATAATCAGCAAAATTAACCTTAACCGATTTTTTCGCCATGCGTGCAATATAGCGCTCGATACTCCCTGCCAGCTTTGGATGAACAATAAACCCGTCTTCAGCGAGCTTTAGTGCAGGCTCAACTAAGGTTTTCCATTCTAGTGTGCCATGCTTCTGGTGTGCTAACCACATACCCGCCACACTACCGGGAACGCCACTTGCGTGAATACCATACACAGACATGTTATCAATCACATTACCTTTTTCATCAAGATACATATCACGATGAGCCCCAGCAGGGGCTGTTTCACGGTAGTCGATAAAGTCCCCTTTGCCCTCTTTTTGGATCAGCATAAAGCCGCCGCCGCCAATATTTCCTGCCTCTGGTAGAGTAATAGCTAGTACAAACTGAGCAGCAATGGCGGCATCTACGGCATTTCCCCCTTGCTCTAAAATGGCGCGTGCAGTATCACTGCTGTAGCTGTCAGGCATGGCAACCGCTGCTTGCTTAGCAAACAACGATGTGTGAAAAAACAACACGGTAGCTACACATAACCCAGCCGCATACTTAGTTAAATTTGGCATGACACTTCCTTTTTTGATTTTATTTTAAGCATTAATACATGCCAGAGCATGCAAATCAATGAGTTGCGTTCAAAGGCGTTAATTGCTCTTTTGAGCATGAATAAAGCACCGCGGGTAACTCGCCGTGTTCATCACTATGTTGGTATTCTTTTACAAAACTAAGGCCCAGTTTTTTCATTACGTTTATTGAACCTAGGTTATCCTTTAATGCTGTTGCAGACAGGGATTTGACCTCTTTAAACTGGCTTACTGAGTGTGCAACAGCAAGTGCAGCTTCTGATGCGTAACCTTTGCCCCAGCTTATTTGTTTAAATCGCCAACCAATCTCTAGGTCACTATAATCAGGCTGTTCAAAAAAGCCCATGGGTCTCACTAGCACCCACCCTATAAACGTATTACTTTGAGTGATATTCACTTGCCACAACCCCCATCCTTTTTGTTCATTACGATAGGCATTCAAACGCGGAATAAATACGTCTTTGATCGATTGCAGCGAGGAGGTCTTGCCTCGTGTTAAGTACTTCATAACATCAGGGTCGTTATCAAGCTCATAAAGTAGCTGGGCATCATTTTCATCCATTAACCTAAAACTCAGACGCTTTGTTCTAGCTATGTTCATTTTTAATTGCTTATACTTATTTGAATGTTCATGAACCATTAGAGGAAAATATGAATAAATTAGCAAGCTTAGTTTTATTAGGTTGTGTAGCCTTAACAGGTTGCGAAGATGCCAACGAAGCTAAAAAGGACGCTGCCGAAGCAAAAGAAGAAGTAAAACAAGCACTAAACGATGCGTGGGATGAAGTAAAAGATACCACCAATGAGTTTAATGATGAATCTTTACAAGAGCTTCTGGAAGAAAGTAAAAAGATGGGATTAAACATGTATGATGATGGTAAAGAAATTGCCATCGACGCATGGATTGAGAGCAAAGAAGCTGCTGGCGAGCTATCAGAAAAAACCAAGCAAAAAGCAAGAGAACTTGCTGAAGAGCTTAGAGAAGCACGTGAAAAACGTGAGCAAGAAAGTAATAATTAATAAAAAAGGGTAAGCAACTGCTTACCCTTTTACTTTACTGGTTAGACTATAGTTCAAAGTCTTTTTTGAATTTAAGACCAAACTCACTACGGTCATTGCTACGCATCACACCGACAAAGCCCGATTGCTGCAATCGACCTACATCATAAACTTCATTCAATACGTTTTCGCCATACAAGGTTACTTCAAAGTCACCGTATGGGTTTAAGTAAGAAATATTGAAACCTACAAGTTCACGTGACTCAATGTGTTCGCTTTGATTAAACACAGATTGACCCTGCATATCGCTGCGATATGAGTAATTCGCGTTAATAGCCAATGTACCGCCATTGCTTAAATCCATGAAGTAAGAAGGCGCAAGCATCACGGTCCATCGAGGAGTCAAAGCTGGAGAGTCACCTTTACCGATCCCCATTACGCCATCATCCACTTCTGTGATCTCTGAATCAAGATAACCAATGGCACTGCGCAGAGTAAAATCATCAGTGATGGCTATGGTTGTTTCTAGTTCAATACCCTGTGCTTTAGACTCACCGGCATTTTCAACAATCGTGACAAATCCGCCACCGGCTGTTGGATCTGAAAATGGTAGCGCTAAATCTGTGTAATCAGTTACAAATACAGCTAGCATCATTGAGATATTTTCGTGTACTTGTCCTTTTAGACCCACTTCATAGTTAATTGCTTTGGTTTCATCAAATGATACAAATTGATCTGGGCCGCCAAATGGACGAGGAGGAAAACCGCCTGTTTGATAGCCTTTTTGAATTTGACCATACAAGTTCATGTCATTTGACAGCTGATACGAGGCGTTGATATCCCATGTTACAGCATCAAAATCTGCGCTCACGAACTTACGTGATGGGAATGAAGGGAAAAGTGCATCAGCCTCTTTTTTATCTTTTGAATAACGAAGACCCCCCCCTACTGTCAGCTCATTAGTAAGATCATAGCTTGCATTGATGTACGCTGCATACGAGTTTGTTTCTTGGTTAATATCAAAAAAGCCATAGTCGCCAAATGATGGGGTAACACCGTCATTCAATAGCCCGTTGGGCGTGTTAAATGGGCTAAATACAAATGGACCAGAGCTGGTGAAGCCGTCTTCATTAAAGAAATATAACCCTGAAACGAAGTCCATATTGTCGAAGCTACCATTCAACTGGATTTCAAATGAATACTGATCTGCACCCCCCTCTTCAGGGAACTCTGATAAGTTGAGCGCGACTGCGTCATCATCAAGACCCCCTTCGTACTCTGATGTACGATAACTTGTAATAAACTTAGCAGTATAGGTATTGTTGATATCCCAGTCAGCAATCAGTGACGTACCCCAACCGGAATAAGCGGTTGACTCGATACCTGCTACAGTCGTTGCCAAATCATCCGGATCGCTTGGTAGCATGTCTGCTGTCAATAACGGGAAATCGCCGTTAAATGGATCGCTTGCATCCAGCGGGCTTGTAAGCTCAATAGTGTAAGGTGATTGGCCTGACTCGTTATCAACCCCATCTAAAGAGAAAGTTAACGATAAGTCATTGCTAGCCTGCCACTTAAGTGCCATACGGCCACTTAACTCTTGCTCTTCCCCGATCTCTTTTTCTGGATTGGCAAGATTAATAGCTTCACCAACACCATCACGCTGTTTATATGACACACTTGCCGACATACTAAGTGTATCAGTTAAGCTGTTGTTGAAATAAACATCACCTGCCAAACGACCACGGCTACCTACTTTAGCTGTTGTTGTAATGATACCTTCATCACCTGGTTGCTTAGTAATAATGTTTACCGCGCCACCAAGCGTGTTGCGCCCATATAACGTACCTTGTGGGCCACGTAACACTTCAACACGATCAACATTAGGTAGTGACAGGTTTGAGCCCATTTGACGACCTAAATAAACACCGTCGAGGTAAACACCGACACCAGGATCTGTGGTGATCACATGATCTTGCAAACCTATGCCACGGATAAATACAGAAGCATGTGCTGCATTACCGACACCATAACGCGTAATATTCAAATTTGGCACATACTTACCAATGTCTTCCAAATTACTCATATTCGCTTTATCAATAAGGTTTTCACCTATTGACGTAACCGCTGTGGGTGATTCAAAAATACTTTCGGTACGCTTACGCGCTGTTACTTCTATTTTTTCGAAAGCATCTTGTTTAGCGGTGGTTTTTTCTTGTTCAGCTAATGCTGATGTAGATAAGGCGGCGAATATCGCGACACTTATTTGTGAGAGATGACGTAATTTCATTTAAACTCCAAAGGATACCGTGTGTGTTTTTTGCCTGTGAATTTTAGGCATAAAAAAAGATGCTTAGCGTTAAGCATCTTTCCCTTGGAGGGATATTATATGTCAGTTTTGTGAAAACATGTATAATTTTTTTAAAATTAATGAAAAAGTGTATAAAAAAACCTCTTTTTGTTTCATGTTCAGATGAAGCAACTAAACATAACGCATTAGAAAACTAAACTAAAATAAACGCTTATATGAATAGATTTAATGAATAGTGTAGAGAAAAAATATCACCAACATTAATAATAGAGTAATTGCTTAACAGTTCAAGGTTTTAAGGCAGTCTTTGAAGAAATAAAGGAATATTTTACCTCTCGATTTAGAAAAAAATTTATATTTTTATTACTAAAAATGTCTAAAACAGCTAAACACCAGTACTTTTTAACTATCGCAATGTCTCAATCTAATAGTTGAAAACCATTCATTAAAACTATATTTTTACGGTAATTAATAATACTGGTGTGGATATGGATAATCTCGTTAATAGAAAAAACAACAAGTCTTACTCTGTGTGTTCTCTATCTTATTGTGTTGCTGATGAAAGTGAAACATTACTTATAAATTTTGACTCCCTCAATATACTTACAACACAAGAAATGATAGCTCAATTTATGAACGCACGTGGTTACACTAATCTAGTGATTTTTAATATTCCTTACGATGCTGATGTAACCTCCCTCAAAGAGTGGCCAAAATTAAAAGGTTTATTTTATCAAGGTACTGAGGAACATATTTTCAAACAAGGCCTAGAAGCGATTGGAAAAGGGGATTTATGGTTTCCACGAACAGTGTCTGACACGTGGATGAGGGAATTACTTGCATCTGAAGAAAAAACGACTTTGCAATCTAATAACCTCACTTTTAAAGAGATTAAAGTTCTTAATTTACTTTGGGGTGGTGCAAGCTCCCCACAAATTGCAGATTCGTTGTTCATCAGTGAAGCAACTGTGCGTGTTCATTTACATAAAATCTACCAAAAGATAAATGTTAAAAATAAGCAAAAAGCCCTGCAATGGTGCGAAAAGAACTTAAGTAAATTTAGTAGTTCAGCGGACTAATTTGGAACCTAACTGTATCGGAATAATGACCTGCAGCTTGATTTTGAAATTGGGCCAACTTTATTTTTAGAGGTAATAAAAAAACAGTTTGATCCGAAAACGAAAATGTTTTTACTGAGCGCTGTTTAAGATCGATATTTCTTCCATTCATTATCAAGGAATAGTCAATAGCAAAGCGACTTTGGTAGAGAGTGTGTATTAACTTCCCTTTATTCTCGGAATCAACTTTTATAGCGACATCTGCGTTTGTAACCACTTTCAGTGTGGGTAACATCGTGTATTCTTTATTCGCAACTAACTCTCCAAGATTAACAACGTTATGTGAACTACTGAAACCTAACAATGATAAGGACACATTGGCAGGTATGTTCACGTCAACGTTGAGTTCGTAATCATCCAACACCTCATTATTTTCATTCATTAATTGTAATGTTAGCCGATCACGATACTGACCTGCTTTGACGGGTGTACCAGCCGCTATAGTAAGCGCAAAGCTAGTTTGACCGTCTTCAACGGCTAATCTGCTTACTTGACCACTCAATAGCGAACTTGAAGAGGCAATATGATAAGGAATATGTTGATGTTGCCCGATAAATTGGAAGTTATTTTCACTACTTAGAGCTACATAAAGTGTGCAATCATCAGTGGCTGTCGTATAAAGTGTGAGCTGTTTTTCTGCGTCCGTTCGTTGTAAGGAATGATACCCAGAGAGATTATCAACACCTTGCTGAATACTTTCTATTGTCGCATCACATGTTGCCCAACTGGATAAAGGCATGAGAAAGAAAATTAGTATCGATTTTTTAGCTAAACGCATTTTACTGAACATAAATAACCCCTTTTCTTTGTAATTGTTGACCCTTTATCACGTCGATTAAAAGCGTTTTGTGAGTGACGCTTTTCAAAGAAATCTGGTACTGACAAGGTTTAAGACCTGTTAAAGCAAAACGTCCGCTTTTACTGGTAAAGAATGTAAGAGGCTTTGCTGCTTCTTCATCAATACATTTTGCAGTACCCACTTGTAATGCCAAAGGCTCGTTTTCAGTTGTTTTCAGCGTTGCAATGATAGAAATATTTGCATCGGTGCCAACGGTCACAACATGGCCGCTCTTGTATGAAGGATAAAATGTGATTGCACCCGCCCCAATATCATAGCCAGGTTCTAAATCATCAACATCTAGGGTTACTGTGGAATTATCGTAAGCGTTGATATCACTGAGTAATATTGTATTAAAGTCAGCATTACTTGCTCTGTACTGCGATTCTGTTCTACCTAAACTGATCTTTTTGCCGGATAAACTACTATGGGCAGATACTAAGGCAAAACTATCTTCAATTGGCTTTCCAACAGTCCAACTTGTATTTGCAAATGCAAGACTTGCTGCACCACTTAAGCGGCTTTGATGATAGGCTGTACGCGAGTTTAACTGTTTGTAATACGTTCCGTGATCAAAGCTTGCTAGAAAACGGTTAGCATTGTATTGGGTATTTAGATCAAAAATAGCTTCGTTTAGCTCATTCCTTTCAAGTCCAGAGCGAACGCTCAATGCGCCTACATATCGTTGATTACCATCTTGATTAAACTCAAAGCGAGTCTTATCACGTTTAGATTGATGGCTAAGCTTCACTCGTCGCGTATTTGAAAACTTATAAGTAATAGAGGCACTAAACCCCCATTGCGACTGTGCATTTATATCTTCCCACTGCCCGCCAAGTGAATAACGCCATTGATGGTTAAATAGCTCTGAAGAGAGCACAAGACCTGCTGATTTATCAAACTGTGCTTGATCATGACGTCGTGAAAACGTGGAGTACAAGGATGTTTGCATTCTCATTTCGGACACAATATTAAGGTTAGCTTGAATAAAATGCTCTCTTTGGCTTAACCCGTCACTTTGTAATCCAGAAAAACTTTGCCTACGATAATCTCGATTTGTGTATTCATAGCCCAATGTAAAGTCTACGCCATTATATGATGGGTCATTAAACGTGCTATAAACTAGGCGATAGGCATAGCCATCATTTAAACTTAAGGTATTTTCAAAAGCTAATTGACCTAGTGGTGTGGCATAGATTTGTTTTAAACCAATTTGCTGAGCATCTTCATTACCTTGTGCCGACATACCTATAGTCCAACTTGGCGTCACGCCATAATCTAAATACGAAGACAGTAGTGGTTTTTCCCAAGCATAAGTTAATTTATCTCGTAGTGAGCTTGGAAAACCTAAATGGACCTCATATTCCAGTTGCCCTTGTGCAAACAAATCTAGACCTGTGGTCACTGTAAAATTAACCAGTCGAACCACACCTGCGCTATCCGTTATTCGCAGCACAATATTGTTATTACCTTCGTCAAGAGGGATATCGTTCAATGAGTAAATACCTGCAGCTAAATTCAAACGTTGTACTAAACGATCATCCACAAGCACGTCAACTGATGAGGGAGACTCAAGCGTAAAGCTTTGTGATGCACTTGGCCGAATCGGCCTGTCAGATACAAGAGAGAAATCATGAGCAAGCGATAGCCCTAGCATTCTAGTAGTGGATTGAAAATAACTTCCAGAACTATAGTTATCACCAATAGAAACGCGCATCCCTTGCTCAGGTAAGTCATGAATTAAACGTGTCCCAAGACGTTTAAAGTTACTTTTTTTATCATTTGACTCATATTCGGCTTCGTTCTCTAGTACCCAACTGTGGAAGTTTATAACTCCTTCGGGTCTTACAGTCAGTTGCCTTTGCGTTAAATCTCGTTCTTTATCTAGTTGATACAAATAGCTTGAGCGTAGATTTAAATAGCCGCTCACGGAGGCTGGTTTTGTGGGTTTTAAGCCTTGACGATAGGACATCACACTTAGGCTTTTAGGCTTTGTCATTAAAAGTGGCACAGTTATATCTAAACTAAAATCGAGCATAGAGAACGCCACTTCAATACCTATCTTTTCTAACTTATCAACATCAATAAGCTGCTGTGAGTTAGCTTGGTTGGCAATATTTTCTAGGCTTTGCGCGAATAACATTGGCGCAAAATGCGGCTCAATCTCAGGCCACTTCAAAACTAACTTATCCTTTGGTGTAACAATCAATGTAATGCTGCCAATCGCGTTTTTATTAATCCGTGTATCAACCGTTAATTCAATAGGCTCTGATGTAGGGTTGATCTGCCCATATATAGGTGCAGCCAAAACGAAGAAAACAAAGCAAATATAGGCACGCATATTACTTTTTCAAAGTGACTGTAGGAGAAGTTAAATCGACATGTCCTTCTTTTAATATTGGAATAGAAACATGAGAGATGGCAGAAGGCGCAAAGAAAACATCGTAGCCCAATGCTTTTAGTTGCTGTTTATCAAAAGTTAGTTGCGGCTTATCCTTGGAACTAATAATGATTTCATACTCACTTAAACGTGAGGCCCCATCGCCAACATTACGAACATCAAAACTACATTGTTTTTCAAGACAGTCGATATTCTCAACGACTAAATTAGCCTCAAACGCTTGTTGATGCACGTGCACAATCATATTCACGTTTAATAACATTGTTAACTGCGACACCTCGCTTGTTTGCCCAGACACAACTTGTTCAACCAAAGTAACTTGATATGTTTTATCTGTTTTAGGGGTATCACCGTTCCAGCGAAACTGAATGCGTTGCTGTTCATTTTTCTTAAGGTAAATCGTGGGTGGAAACACCCAGATCGGTGGCTCGTCAAGATAATGGAATTGAGGCTGCTGCTTTGAAAAGTCAACCTCGTACACTTCTATTTCAAACGCTAAATCACGGTTTAACGTATTCCTTACCCTGCTATATGCTGGTTGCGAGGTCATCGTTGGATCTAAAGTAAGCACCATGGGGGTGACTTCTATAGCAAAACAAGATAGCGACATAAATAAATAAGCAACCAAACACCAGCGCATTAGAATAGCACCTCTAACTGACTATTTTGCGGTGAAAACTTAGCCGGCACTTTTATAGTTACCTCACGCTCAGAGTGCGGTAATAATAGCTTGCCACTCAAGGCTTTACTGAGCTCTTCACCTTCTAATAAAAGCTGCTCTTCTTGATTTTTAAAAAGCCACTTTGCTTGGGAAAGGCGTATAAATTTGTCACCTTCATTTTCAAGTAATATTTTCCAAACACCCGCTTGTTGCAACTGCTTTTCTTTAACTAATAACTTAGCCGTTGCTTGTTCTGGTACGACATTAAACAGTGTTCTAAAACTTACCGACATACCAACACCAGATTGTTTAATTTCATTAATATCGACAGGAACTTGATCAACAGCTATACGATACGACTTTGATACTGATATAGCGGGATCACCAATATAGCGAACCAATACAGATTGAGTTTTTCCAGGCTGAACGATTGTCGTCATAGGAATAATCAAAAAATCTTCCTCGTTAAGCTTCAGCTCTTCATCGCCCGCCTTGTTGATTTCTAAATCAAACGCTGTGAGCTCAATAGTTAATGGTTCATTTGAATTATTCATAACCCGAATTCTTTGCTGTGAATTTGAACCTGAAGGCTTTAACTCAGCAACCATGGGCTGAACTTGGAATGCATAACTATGTAATGACCAAAAACAAGTCAAAAATATGATTAAAAAGCGCATATGATCTCCCATAAAAAAGAGCAGTATAAGCTGCTCTTTTTTTCATCAAGTTTAGTTAGCTGTAATAGCTAACATTAACGTATCAGCATAAGTACCAGAGAAAACTGGGTTTTGCGTAATAGTTAACTCGATTGTGCCTGCAACACCACCGGCAGCTAGAGCAAAAGAACCTGGCTGGCTTTGCTCAACGCTTTGGTCGTTATGACCATTTTCAGCAACAAGTGTAAAAGCGAATGGGTTCGCATTTAATTCAGCTGTGTACCCTACCCCTTGGTCTTCGCGGTCTGCGTTTTGTAAGTGACCTTCGGCTGTCGTTAAAGACATTGTTGCGCCGTCAGCATCGTTACACTGCAAATCAAAGCCAATTGTTTTTGTTTGATCTTTTGCTAATGCAGGAAAATAGGTTGTTGTGTTTACATTGCTAACTTCACAAATTGACTCAACTGCACCACCAACGTTTAGGTTTTCCGCTAAAGCAGTACCAGAAGTAAGAACAGCGATTGCTGAAAGTGTGATTAATTTTTTCATTAGTTTATTCCTTATCCATGTTATTTAAGCATTATTTCTTAATGACTTACCAAATTCCGCCAGAACTGGCAGCTGGGGTCATTTCTATACGCAAGATATCCTTATACTCACCTGCATATATAAGTGGCTCTGTTAACTCTAACTGTAAATTCATCGTCTTCTTAAACAAGATTTGGTCAATATTCAGAGTGTGTGAATCGACAAGATTTCGCGCTAAAAATGATTCACTTAGCGATAGCCCTGCAACTGACAAGCTTACCCTGTACCCGTTGACTTTCCTGCCCTGTAAATGAAGTAATCCGCCATGCTCAGAGTGCAATGACATCCTCATTGGTGAGTTACAGTTAATAACTAACTCAGTGCTAACCAAACCATTATGTGGAAACTGCAAATCATTTTCTTGCATTGTAAAACCGCACTTTGCTTTTATGTATCCTTCCAATGTTAAACTCACATCATCGGAGGCTACACTGTAAAAAGTGCTGAAAATGAAAAGAACTAACATGCATTTTTTCATCATTCACCCATATCCTTTGAGCAGGTTTGTTAACACGGAAGAAGTCTAAAGGAGTTTTTCTAGAAAGGTTGTTGCTATTTGCTTAGCTTATTTATGAGCTCCAAAAAAATAGACAGAGGCTGTTTATCAATAGAGGCTAAACAAACGCTAATTTCATACCCACAGAGGCTAAGCCCAACACCTCATTCATCTAACATTCAGCTTAAAATTCAGGTAATATTCAGCTTCTTCTATTAGAAATAAGGCTATAAATGGGCTTTAAACAAATACCACGACAAATCAGTTAGTTTGTATAAACAAAAATAAACTTCATAACAATTAATGACTGTATCTAAGCCCGTTTACAACCAAAAATTCCACTCTTATTGCTTTGTATTGAGGCGTTGAACCTTGCATTAATACATCTTCTGGCTTTGCGCCTAAGTAGACATAGACCGCCAATGTTAATAATAAACCGACAACTGCGAACATCATTAGAACCGCAGGTATTACGTACTCAACTTGTCCTAGAGCAGCCTTAAACATAGTAAGTAATGCCTCTATTGAGACTGCAATCAAAATCGTGTGATTGTTCGTCTGGTTGAGCTGTAGCGAAAAATAGCTTTATGCATGAGGATCTCTTCCTCCAAAATAGTTTTCCCAAAATCAAAAATAGCTAAAAAAGCTAAGGTGACAAAGATAATGATAGTGAAAGGCTGAATTGGATCTGATTGACTTTGTCTTCCAAGCAAAAGAGAAAACATGTCAGCAAACAGCTTAAAGAGTAAGTAAATCACTAGGCTGGATAGACAACTAACAATCAAGCTATAACCGACCTTAAAATAAGGTGTCATATTTGCGCTTTGTATCTCCGATGATGAACTCAACCAATTCAGTTAGGCTCACATCTACAACTAGAAGTAATTATCTTGCTAATCAGCGTGTATTGTCTTCACGATTGATATGCATAAATGCTTTGTAGCAGTTGAAATATATGGGAGGTAAAATGTGTATCTACGTTGGTAACTGCAACCAAAAGTAAGGGCGTACGCTCAGGTCTTGTTCTGCGTATCCCTCTATCGCACTTAAATAAATCACTATCGTCATGTTATACCAATTCGCTTAATTAAGTGGTCTATTTTGAGGCAATAAAACCTCGTTGATAGCAAGGCAAAAATTTCGTTATTTAGTTGTTCTAAATCAGAAATTTTTAACGCCGGTAGCGACAGGTTAATCCCTCAAAATGATTAAGTATTATTGCGGATTGGTATTATTCACCTATCAGTAAAATACTAACCGAGAGTACAAAAAAGGAAAGTTCAAATAGAATTTTTCTTTTTCAATGAATATAAACACAGGAAAAGCTTTTGCCACATAAATGCACAAGACGAGTAGAAAGAGTGAAAAAACGAAAAAAGCCGTTACTGTTAAGTAACGGCTTTTCAAATTTGGTGCGGATGGGGGGACTTGAACCCCCACGGCCTAAGCCACCACCCCCTCAAGATGGCGTGTCTACCAATTCCACCACATCCGCATACAGTTTTTGTATGTTGTTAAGCGTTATTATTACTTGAGGAAAGTAACTGCTTAACCTAATTTAGCAACGCTAATTAGTTTGGTACGTCAGAGCTTTTCTCTTCAGTAACAGGCACATCATCTTGTGCTGGTGTTACTGTTTCAACAGCTGGCGCAGCTTCTAGGTTTTCCCATTCGTCAGTCTTTTTAATTTGACCGGCTGTAAGGTTACCTAGAACAATACTTAACACAAAGAATACTGTGGCAAGAATTGTCGTTGTTTTAGTCATAAAGTTACCAGCACCAGATGAACCAAACACAGTAGCAGAAGCGCCTGCACCGAATGATGAGCCCATGTCTGCGCCTTTACCTTGTTGGATTAAAACCATACCTACAAGCGCTAAAGCAACGATTAAATAAACTACTAATAAAATTTCGTACATCTTATACGGTCCCTTTTGCACTCTCACAGATTGCAGTGAATGAGTCTGCTTTTAGACTTGCGCCGCCAATAAGGCCGCCATCTATATCTGGTTGTGCAAATAATAATTCGCTATTTTTTTCATTCACGCTACCACCATATAAGATGGTTAGCTGCGCGGCTAAATCGCTATCTAGTGAAGCGACTTTTTCGCGGATAAATTTATGCACAGCTTGAGCTTGCTCAGGTGAAGCAGTTTTACCTGTACCAATGGCCCAAACGGGCTCGTATGCTACCACAGAATTCTTCAGTGCTGCTACACCTAATTTATCAATTACAGCATCAATTTGTGCTGCAACCACTAATTCGGTTTCATTTGCTTCGCGTTGTTGCTCACTTTCACCAACACATAATATAGGTGTTAAGCCTACTTCTTGCGCACGAGCGAATTTTTCTGCAACAATTTGGTCTGACTCACCGTAAATGCTTCGACGTTCTGAGTGACCAACCAATGTGTATGTGGCGCCTAAATCTTTTATAAGCTGCGCATCGACTTCACCTGTAAATGCACCTGCTTGATTCTCAGATACAGTCTGTGAGCCAACAAGCACATCACGTTGTAGCAAACTACTCATCAATGGGAATGGTGGAAAAACCACAATATCCAGTTCATCCGATTGAACGTTTTTAATTGCCTGAGATAACTGTTCAACGAGCTCTAATGAACCGTTCATTTTCCAATTACCTGCAACCATTGGCTTACGTGTTGCCATAATTCCACTCCACATTAGAAAGCGGGCAAGATACTAACTCGACTTGCCCAAAGTTACAAGAGGTTATTGTTATACCTCGGTTTGTTTGCTCACAGATTCGACAACTTGAGCGATTTTCTGTGCATTATCGAGTACAATTTTCTCTTGGTCAGCTTCGACCATAACACGCACAACGGGTTCAGTGCCTGACTTACGAAGTAATACACGTCCAGTGTTACCAAGTTTTTCTTCAACCTCAGCCACACAGTCAATCACCGCCTGAGCTTGAGTAGGATCGGTTCCTTGAGGGTAACGAACATTAATCATTTTCATTGGGTATTTTGTGAAACCCGCACCTAGGTCTTGTAATGTTTTATTTTGCGCGACCATTGCTGCAAGCACTTGTAAGCTCGAAATAATGCCATCGCCTGTACTAATTAAATCAAGGTTCAATACATGGCCTGAACTTTCGCCACCTATTTTCCACCCTTTCTCTTGTAACAGCTCCATTACATAACGATCACCAACTTTGCTTCTGGCAAAATCAATACCGCGTGACTTAAGTGCATTTTCAAGCCCCATATTAGACATGACAGTACCAACAACACCACCACCTAGCATGTCATCATTTGCAGCTTGGCAAGCAATAATATAAACAATATCATCACCGTCAAATACACGGCCGTTATGGTCCACCATCATGACACGGTCGCCATCACCATCATAGGCAATCCCTACATCAGCATTGTGTTCAAGCACTTTGCGTTTGAGTGTCTCAACATGAGTGGCACCACATTCAAGGTTAATATTTACTCCATTCGGCTCGCATGCATGACAAATCACTTCTGCACCTAGTTCTCTCATCACCGATGGTGCAATGTGGTAGGTAGCACCGTTGGCACAATCGAGGACTATTTTTAAACCTTCAAGTGATAACCCTTGCGGGAATTGGCTCTTACAGAACTCAATATAACGACCATCGGCCGTTTCTAAGCGGCGTGCTTTTCCGAGTTTATCGGATGCAACACACGTCATCGGCTCATCCATCATGGCTTCAATTTCTAGCTCCACATCATCAGGGAGTTTTAAACCCCGACTTGAAAAGAATTTAATACCATTATCATGATAAGGGTTATGAGAAGCACTAATAACAATACCCGCTTCAGCACGGAACGTTTGTGTAAGGTATGCAACCGCAGGAGTCGGCATCGGCCCGAGTAGAACCACATCAATACCTGCGGCAATTAAGCCTGCCTCAAGAGACGTTTCTAACATATAACCTGAGATGCGCGTATCTTTACCAATGATCACTTTTTTGGTGCCAATCTTTGATAAAACTCGTCCTGCAGCCCAACCTAGCTTTAGGGCAAACTCAGGTGTGATTGGATATTCCCCAACCATACCGCGTACACCATCCGTGCCAAAATATTTTCTTGTTTTACTCATTTAAAAATCCTTTATTACACGCCTGCCAAACGGTTAAGGCATCTACAGTTTCTAATACATCATGAACACGGATGATCTTTGCGCCATTTTGCGCGGCAATAAGTGCGCCGGCAAGGCTACCTGCTAGGCGTTCATCTGTGTCTCTATTTAGTAAATTACCTATCATAGACTTTCGAGATAAGCCCGCTAAAACAGGTAGTTTGAATTGATTAAAATCATCGAATTTGTCGAGGATTTGATAGTTATGTGCCAATGATTTTCCAAACCCAAAACCTGGATCTAGTATAATTCGCTCTCGCTGAATACCCGCTTGCTCACACGCTTCAATACGCGCAGCAAAAAAGCTGTTTATATCAGCAAACAAGTCATCATATTGCGGGGCCACTTGCATTGTGCGAGGCTGCCCTTGCATATGCATTAAGCACACTGCCACATCTGGATACTGAGCAAGCACCTCAATGGCACCAGGCTCTTGAAGAGCACGTACATCATTTATAATATCTGCGCCTGCTTCAATAGCTTGGCGCATAACTTCACTTTTGCTGGTATCAATTGAAATAACACAATCACTGTGTTCACGAAGCGCTTTTACAAGTGGAATAACTCTCGCTAACTCATCCTCTAACGAAACATCTGGTGCGCCAGGACGGGTTGACTCACCACCAATATCAATAATTAAGGCACCGTGCTCTAGTAATCTGCTAGCTTGATTGACAGCGCTGTCTAATTGACAATAGCTGCCGCCGTCTGAAAATGAATCGGGTGTGACATTTAAAATTCCCATCACAACTGGGGAATCGAGGTGTAAAGTGCGACCTCGGGGTAAATTAAGAACGGTCATTTATCACCTTTACGACATGTATAGCAATGGCTAAAAATGTTTTCAGTAAACAGTTATACCTCTTCGCTAATGAAGTCTGATTGCGGGTCGGTATTTTAAAATTTGTCTACAAAAAAGCCCCGGCATTCGGGGCTTTTGCTTGTACTATTTTAACGATTATTCCGCTTTATCATCAAGGCTTGTTTCATCCTTTTTAGCTGAATCATCATTTTTCGGCTCTTCTGAGGCTGGCTCAGCCGGCTTTTCTGTACTTTTCTTCTCTTCTGGTCTGCGATCATGCATATCACGCGGTTCGCGGACTGGCTTACGCGCCATGAGATCGTCTATTTGACCTGCATCAATGGTTTCATATTTCATCAATGCATCTTTCATCGCATGTAAGATATCAATATTATCTTTTAAGATTTGTTCAGCGCGTTCATAGTTACGATCAGAGAACAAGCGCACTTCACTATCAATAACCTTTGCTGTTTCATCCGACATGCTCATCGAGCGGCTTCCGCCACCACCCATGTACATTTCGTTTTGGTCTTCAGCGTAAAGTAATGGACCAAGCTTTTCACTCAAGCCCCACTGCGTCACCATTTTACGAGCGATGTCCGTGGCACGTTCGATGTCGTTACTTGCACCTGTCGTCACTTTATCTTCACCGTATATAAGTGCCTCAGCAATACGACCACCATACAAGCTCGAAATCATTGACTCTAAAAGCTCTTTAGAGTGGCTAACACGGTCTTGCTCAGGTAGGTACATTGTTACACCCAATGCACGACCACGAGGGATAATAGACACTTTATAGACTGGATCGTGTTCAGGCACCATACGACCAACAATCGCGTGACCCGCTTCATGGTAAGCAGTCATTTCTTTCTCTTGCTCACTCATCACCATGGTCTTGCGTTCTGCGCCCATCATGATTTTGTCTTTGGCGGCATCGAATTCAGCCATGCTGACAACACGCTTGTTACCACGCGCTGCATATAATGCAGCTTCGTTTACTAAGTTAGCAAGGTCAGCCCCCGAGAAACCAGGTGTACCGCGTGCAATAACTGCTGCTTCTACGTTGTCACCCAATGGTACTTTGCGCATATGCACTTTAAGAATTTGCTCACGACCACGAATATCAGGTAACCCAACCACGACTTGACGGTCAAAACGACCAGGACGTAATAATGCAGGGTCAAGAACATCAGGACGGTTAGTCGCGGCAATAACGATAATACCTTCATTACCTTCAAAGCCGTCCATTTCTACGAGCATTTGGTTGAGTGTTTGCTCACGCTCATCGTGACCACCACCCATGCCAGCGCCACGTTTACGACCTACTGCATCGATTTCATCAATAAAGATGATACAAGGCGCTGCTTTTTTAGCTTGCTCGAACATGTCACGTACACGTGATGCACCCACACCAACGAACATTTCTACGAAATCAGAACCTGAGATTGTGAAAAACGGCACTTTGGCTTCACCTGCAACGGCTTTGGCAAGTAACGTTTTACCCGTACCAGGTGGACCTACCATGAGCACACCTTTAGGAATGCTACCACCTAATTTTTGGAATTTAGATGGATCACGTAAGAAATCAACAAGCTCAGTAACGTCCTCTTTTGCTTCATCACAGCCAGCAACATCAGCAAAGGTTGTTTTAACTTGGTCTTCGCTCATTAGGCGCGCTTTACTCTTACCGAAAGACATCGCACCTTTACCGCCACCACCTTGCATTTGACGCATGAAGAATATCCATACACCAATTAGCAGCAGCATTGGGAACCAAGAGATTAAAATGCTGGCGAGGAAAGATTGCTCTTCAGGTTTTACACCCTTTACATTCACATTGCTTTTCAAAAGATCATTTAAAATATCTTTATCGTACATCGGCATGATAGTTTGAAAGCGCTCACCATTGGTTTTGGTGCCGGTAATCGTACCTGAGTTACTTTCAATAGAAACCTCTTGAATAGCGCCGCTACGTGCATCGCTAACAAACTGGGTATAACTTGTTTGGCGATCAGCTTGATCGCCACCATTAAAGCTCTGAAAGACTGACATTAGCACAACAGCAATGACCAGCCAGAGTATTAGATTTTTCGCCATATCGCTCAAGGGGTTAACCTCTTGTATCCAATTAATATAAATTCAACTTAACGCAGCACAACTGTACTACAGTTTGTATCCCGTCGCCACTATATAAACTTCCCGAGAACGGGCACGCGATGCATCAGGCTTTCTGATCTTGACCGCTTTAAAGCTATTACGTACGTCCTGTAAGTATTGATCAAACCCTTCACCTTGGAAAACTTTCACACAAAAAGCACCATTTTTCTTCAAAACTTGGTGACACATATCTAATGCAAGCTCAACTAGATACATGCTTCCGGCCTGATCAACCGATGTATTACCACTCATATTGGGGGCCATGTCAGAAAATACAACATCCACATTTTTCCCATCAATGCGCGTTAATAGCGCATCTAATACCGCTTCTTCTCGAAAGTCACCTTGCAAAAAGTCTACGCCTGCTAACGAATCCATTGGCAAGATGTCACAGGCAACAACTTGGCCTTTATCACCCACCTTTTCAGCAAGATACTGTGACCAACTTCCTGGAGCAGCACCTAAATCAACCACAGTCATGGCTGGTTTAATTAATTTATCTTTATTTTGAATTTCATCTAATTTGAATACCGCACGAGAGCGCCAACCTTTCTTCTGCGCTTCGTGAACATAAGGATCGTCAAAATGTTCCTTCAGCCATCGCTTAGAACTAGCTGAATGTTTTTTATTTGCCATAAAATTAATACGTAACTAATTAGTAATATTCTCTAGATGGCGTTAGAATACCCTTAATTCAAGCCATATTCAGCAAAATTTGTAACATCATGAAATTATCGAACAAACAAAAGCAGTTTTTAAAAGGTCAAGCACACAGTTTAAAGCCTGTGGTATTACTTGGCGCAAACGGTTTAACCGAAGGCGTTTTAGTTGAAATTGAAAGCGCCCTAGATATCCACGAGCTTATTAAAGTAAAAGTACCAACGGATGAACGTGAAACAAAAGTATTAATTTTCGATGCAATTGTTCGCGAGACCGGTGCTGTAAAACTTCAAACAATTGGCCATACCATTGTTCTTTACCGTCAAAGTGAAGAGAAAAAGATTCAATTACCTCGCGGTTAAGATTGAAAGCCAATTCTATAAAAAAGCCAGCTTGCTGGCTTTTTTAATGCCTAGACTAAATATATAACTAGCTCGACTCACTTTCTCGCGCATATTTCAGTGTGCGATTTATAAATTCGGTTGTTAGCTCATTAATTAACCCTGTTTCCGCATTAAGTACTAGACTAAAACCAATATTTAAATGTGGAAAAACGACTAAGTCACTGCGGTAGCCTTGTACCCAACCACTATGGTAAAAAAGTACTTCTCCATCGTAATCATATACTCGCCAACCAAGGCCGTAATAGGCATCTTTTACATGCCCTCGCCATACCCGACGCCGTGTTTCTTTTTTTGTATGGGTGTATGGTCGCGTTTGTTTTATAAGCGCATCCAGCGGCAAAACATCAGGGTACTGGCCTAGCTGCGCATTTAACCAAATAGCCATATCACTAGCGCTGGCATTAACCCCCGCAGCGGCTGCTACCTTGTAGTAATTCTTTTTTAAGCGAGAGGTGTACCAACGCTTTCTTCCTCTTACATGAGGATGAGCATAATTATTGTCACGCACCATACCTTCGTAGCCTACGCTCGCATCCGTCATTTTTAATGGTGCAAAAATATATTCAGCTATCCAATGGGCATAATCCATTTGAGTTGTTTTATAAATAATTGAATCAATGAGACTGAACATCACATTTTGATAGCCATAACACTCACCCGGTTTGCAAATAGGTTCAACAGTTAGAAGCTGTTTAACAATGTCTGGGTAACTCATTCTTGATTCTATTAAATTGTCGTAAGCATTTGGCACTAAACCGCTTGAATGGCTCAGAATATGATAAATTTTTAAATCATCTTTATAGACAGTATTATTAAATTCAGGAATGAACTTACTGATCGGATCGTCAATATTGAACTCTCCCTGAGTCGCAAGCTTTGATGTCAATGACCCTGCAAATGTTTTAGAAACTGAAGCCAAGCGAAATCGTGTGTGTTTATCTACTTTTCGCCCTTTTGATATTTTAGTTCGGCCAATGCCTTGGACAAAGTCTTCCTCACCCACTTTAACAATTGCCAAAGAGCCACCGGGAATTCCTTTGGCTCTTAACTTTCCTCTTAGGTATTTATTGTACTCGCTAACGAAGGGCTGCCAATTTGAGTCACTACCTGAAGCATACCCACTGAAAAGAAGGAGAAAAAAAGAAGAAAATAGAAAGATTATAAAAGTGAGCGTGTACTTCATTCGTTATTGTTTTAGTCTGTTTCGGAAGTTTCTCATTACATAATATCATGAACTTTTGCTTCGACTAACGTACAATACGCACAATATTAACTTTTTTATGGGTAGACTTTTCTTTATGCGCTTACTTGTAGTACTGCTTTTTACAATTATTTCAGCTGGTTGCGCCCTTAAACCAGAGCCAGCGCCTTTATTAGCGATGCCAGAAAAACCGTCGCTTAAAAGCCAACGTTTTCAAATTGAATATAAAACTGAACATGCAGCCCCAAAAGTTAAATCGGTACAACTCCCTGCGCATACAGTAAATGCAAACCAAACCGTTGCAATCGTTGCTGATAAAACAAGCGTAACAGACACTTTATATGCGCAATTAACAGAAGCATTAAATGAAAAACAATTAAAAGTTGTCCAAAATGGCCAAGCAGATTACACATTGTCTATCCACCAGCTTGATTTAGAGCTTGTTGACGATACCGAATACCAATTAGTGATACCTGAAAAACCATTGCCACTTTTTGACCAAGTAGCAGAGCAATTCCCAACTCAACAATGTGCCACCATTCAAGCACAGGTAAGTATGCGCCTAACCCATAAAAAAACAGGCGATGTTGTCTGGTTTGCGAAGTCATCTATAGACAGTGCTAGCTTTCACCGTGAGCCGCTCATCTATAGCTTTGAGCAACAGCAATTGATCAAGAACGAACTAGAAGTTGCCAGCTTTGTTAATGAACATAATACGGAACAAGCGCGTATGTCGCGTATAAATAATACCGATATTGTGATACCTCAGTATCAAACAATTTCTCGCATGAGTGCTTTAACAAAAGAGCAAGGCCCATGTAACCGTACTGAAATCAGTGCTCTTACGCCTATGATGCAGTATTACCTCACCAGTATCTTAATCGATAAAATTAAAGTTCAATAAAAAGGTTGGTGTTTGCACTTAACAAAAGTGCAAACACCTACTTCTTTCTTCAAGCTACACTTCCCTAACACCTTTACGACTCGACTACACTTTTTTACAGATTTTGGGAACTCCTTAACAATATACTAATTGCGTATATAATGATGACTTCACTTATTTGTAACAAGGACAACACACTTGCAAACCAGCCGCGCCATATTATTTTTTTGCTTATCTTTATTGGCAACATCTTCTTATGCAAGTAATCGTTACTACGCTGATAATACGTTAGAACCCAGCCAAGGTTTTGCATGGGATTGGGGAGTTGGGGCTGGCTATTATATCGAAGACTCTTATTTAGTCGGTATGGACTCTTACAATGATGGCTTTGAACCAGACATTCACCTTGCCCTTTCCTACGAACACTTTTACCTTGATTATGATCAAAGCCAATTAAGTGGTGGGCTGACCATTGGCTACAGCGTGATTGATAAGTTCGAATGGGGACTTGACCTAGTTGGTACAAATATTCAATCTGGCTTCGATGAAACCGGCTTAGCTTTTTACGAAGAAGACGTAATTGAAGAGCTTGCCGGTATTAAAAGCAGAAATTATGACTTTGATGTTGGACTGCGCTTATCAAGACGCTTTGATAATTCGCAGATCTCCTTTGAGTATTTACATGATATTTCAGGCGCCCATAATGGCTGGGTAATGAACAGCTTCTTTAGTCAGATAATTCCTTGGCGTAATTGGGAGTTTCGCTCAGGTATCGGGCTAAGTGCTTATTCTGAAGATTTTACTAACTATTACTTCGGTATTACTCCTTCTGAAGCTAATTCAAACAGACCTGTTTACACCCCGAGCACATCCTACAGTCTTATCTTTGAGTTTCATGCTGAATACCCAATAAACCAAAACTGGGTATTTTTAACTGGCTGGCTATCAACATGGTTTTCTGATGATATTCATCACAGTCCTATTGTCTCCCAAGAATATCAGCACAAAGCCAAGGTAGGCCTGCGCTATGTTTTTTAAATACTATTTTTTATTAGCGCTCCCTATAATCAGCGTCAAAGCGCAAGAGCAGCCTAATGAAGAGACAAGCCTAGTATCACTACCTGATACCTGTGTTGCCCTTCGTGAGGGACGAAATTGCTATGCTGATGTGGAAATATCTTGGCACCAGCCAAAGGGTAATTACTGCTTACGTGATGGTCAAAGTAAACATATTATGCAGTGTTGGCTTATGCAAAAAACGGGCTTTTTTCGCTATCAGTTTGACTCTGCAATAACGGTCAACTTTGAATTGGTCAATAGTAACAATGGCAAGGTCGTTGACACCACTGAAATACAAGTGCAGTGGGTGTACCAAAATCGCCAAAAGAAACGCCGTTGGCGACTGTTTTAACTGTTTGGAGTAAAAAATGGAACATTATGGCACGATTCTGCTAGTAGAAGATGATATTTCACTGGCTAAGTGGGTCGCAGAATACTTAACTGAGCAAGGCTATAAAACAACAATTTGTCAACGTGGTGACCAAGTCATTGAGCAAGTCAGAGCGACACCACCGGACTTAGTTTTATTAGATATCATGCTGCCTGGTCAAGATGGTATTAGTGTGTGTCGAGAGTTAAGACAGTTTTACCAAGCGCCTATTATTATGCTCACAGCCAGAGACGATGAAATGGACGAAGTAATTGGCCTTGAAGTCGGTGCAAGTGATTACATGATGAAACCTGTACGACCACGAGCACTCTTAGCCCGCATAAAAACGGCCTTACGTGCAAATACAGATAACAAAGAGTCGCGCTTAGAAAATCCCAACATAACTGTTGGCAAACTTACTATAGACACCGAATCACGCACTGTTTTTTTTGCCGATCAAGAAGTGCATATTTCAAGTGCGGAATACCTATTGCTGCATTACTTGGCCAGTAATGCAGGTCAGGTTGTGTCGCGCGATGCCGTGTTCAAAGCAACAAAAGGCAGAGAATATGATGGGTTAGACAGAAGTGTCGATGTGCTTATTTCGTCACTACGCAAAAAATTTAATGATGATCCCCAACACCCTGAAAAAATTAAAACAATCTGGGGACGTGGCTACTTGCTCGTCGCGACAGCGTGGCAATAGATGATATAACGCGTGAAAAAGTTTTATATTTCATTACTGGGCAGTGCACTGCTATCAATAATCATATTGGGCTGGTTAATTGACGCATTTAGTCAGCAAACCCATCAGCCGCAAGATACTTTTCATAGCCAAACCCAAATGATTAAAGGGTTTACTAAACAGTTGTCGGTACTGCCTGCGGATAAACGCGAGAATGCAATCAAGCAGCTAGAGCAAGATTTCAACGTGCAACTAGAGTATCGCTCAACTCAAGCATTAGCACTTCCTCACTCTCTGCTTTCGCAAATTACAATGCCTACAGGCTTAATACTCGAAGATCAACAAGGATACTACTTACTCTACAGCGAGCAGGCACTTGGCTCACACCATCTTAAAATGCGTCTAGAGAAAGCGCATTTACATGAGCAAGGGAATGATGTTCTCCTTACCCTACTCTTCTATGCTGGGTTATGTGTTTTTATGGGCTTTATTATTGCTCCACTTGCAAAACGTCTCAGCATCCTTAATGATGCCGCGCAACGCTTCGCTAAAGGTGATTTAGCTACCCGCATTAAACCATCTCATTTTACCTATATTAAAGATGTCGAGCTCACCTTTAATCGCATGGCGAATCAAATTGAGAAACTACTTGATGAAAACAAGCTAATGGCGTCGAGTTTATCGCATGATATAAGAACCCCTGTTGCGTGCTTACGCTTCGGTTTAGAAGCCGCGCAAGATTGTACTAATGAGGAAAAACGTCTTGAGTACTTATCTCGAATGGAGCAAGATTTAGATCAAATGGAGTCAATGCTAAAAAGTTATCTTGCTTTTGCTACCTTAGAGCAAAAAGCAAATAAACTAACCTTTAGCGAATCTGACTTAGAAAGCTACTTACTCAGCTTGATTCAACAAGTTCACCCTAAGCTTGAGCAACGTTCATTACGCATCATTCACGACATAAAACAAGGACATATATGTGCCGACTTAGATTGGTTAGCACGTGCGATTGTAAACCTATTAAGTAATGCATGTGACTTTGCACGCTGCGAAATAGTTTTATCAGTCTCCTACAACCAAGGCTTCGTTACTATTAAAGTAGAAGATGATGGCCCAGGAGTGCATAAAAAAAACTGGGGGAAAATATTCAGTCCGTTCTTTCAAGAACAAAGTCACCGAAATCGTGACGGTGAAAGCTATGGCTTAGGCCTCGCGATTGTTGCAAAAGTGGCTGATTGGCATCATGGCACTGTCAGCGTATCAAAAAGCCAGTCTCTTGGTGGCGCATGCTTTACCCTCAGTATTCAAAATAAAAGCCTTTGAATATGTTTCAATTGTGTTAATTGTTACGTATTGTATTAGCTAATTGAACGAAATATATGCTGGCAGCAGATTCGAGGCGATTACAAGTAAAAATGCCCACTATTAACCCTTTTTATTTAGTGTTAATTGAAGTAGATTGTCAGCGCCGTCACAAATAGAGAAGTAACAATAATATGAGCGCATCACGTGGGGAGTTCAGCTCCCGCTTTGGATTTATTATGGCCGCAGCAGGCTCCGCTGTTGGCTTAGGAAATATTTGGGGTTTCCCTACACAAACAGCAAGTAATGGCGGCGCAGCATTTTTAGTTGCTTACTTAGTACTTGCATTTTGCCTAGCTTACCCAGCATTAATGGCAGAGCTTGTTATAGGCCGTCATGGCCAAGCCAATGCTGTCAGTTCCCTTAGAAAAGTGACAAACCAGCCATGGCAGAAAAAATTTGCTTTTGTAGTCGGCTTTGGCGGTATTATTTGTGCTGGTTTAATTTTAAGCTTTTATGCCATCGTAGCGGGCTGGATGCTCAGTGCAACATTAGAGCCCGTAGCACAATTAACTGCTCAAGAGCCTGCAATTACTTGGTTAGGTGAGCAGTCACTATCAAGAAACCTAATTTTTACTGCTGCGTTTATTATTTTGACCGTTGCTATTATTTCTAAAGGTGTTGAAAACGGCATTGAGAAATGGTCAAAGCGCCTGATGCCTGCTCTATTAGGCATTTTATTTATGCTTATCATTTACGTGATGACCCAAGATGGCGCAATTGAAGGTTTAAAAGCCTACTTAGTGCCTGACTTTTCATCTATTTTAAACCCAGAGCTGTTAGTTAATGCCCTTGGACAAGCATTTTTCTCGTTATCTTTGGGCACCAGTGTGATGATCATCTATGGCTCATACATTAGCAAAAAAGAGAATCTCGTATCCCTAGGTGCTTATGTTACTTTGATCGATGTGTTTATTGCCTTTGTAGCCGGTTTATTGATTATTCCTGCGATGTATGTTGCTCAGGCACAAGGCGTACAGATTTTCTCTGCTGAAGGCGTACTACTGTCTGAAGATACGTTAGTGTTTCAAGTGCTGCCTGCACTTTTCACCAGCATGGGGGATGTGGGTATTTTCGTTGGCTTTGCCTTTTTTGCTTTAATGAGTATTGCAGCGTTAACTTCATCTATTTCAATGTTGGAAGCACCCGTCTCTTATGCAGTTGAGCGCTTCGCTCTAAAACGTGTGCAAGCGACATGGTTAATTGGCGGTATTATTGCCCTTGTCAGCTTTACGATTGTTTTCAACTTAGGCACATTGTTTGGCTTTGTGATCACACTAACCACTAAGATTGGCCAACCAATTTTAGGATTAATGTGTTGTATATTTGTAGGTTGGATTTGGCACCGTGCATCTTTATTAAAAGAAATTCAACAAGGCTGCCCAGAAGCTGCACATAGCTTCTTCTGGAAAGTGTGGCCATGGTATATCAAATTCATTTGTCCATTGGCCATTGCACTGGTATTTGCAAACTCGCTGTTAAGCTGAGAGGTTACTTGAAGTAGCCCTTTGCTTTGGGCTACTTCAAACACATATCCTGATGTGGAATGCCGTCTTCTAAGTAATCATCACCGACATTTTTAAAGCCAAACTGTTGATAAAAGCCCGTTAAATAACATTGAGCGCCTATCAAAATAGCTTTCTCTGGCCAGCGTTGCTGACATGTCTCTATAGCCATTTGCACAAGTTTGCTTGCCAACCCTTGTCCCCTAAATTGCTTAGCAACAAGTACACGACCAAATGCACTGAACTGCTCATTTTTGTCATAACACCGAGCGTAGGCAGCTAGCTGTTGTTCTTTGAACACAAAGAGATGCTGAGTCAGGTCATGGTTATCAACCTCGTCAATCTCTGGATAAGCACAGGTTTGCTCTACAACAAACACCTCAACCCGTGCTCGTAAAATCGCGAATAACTCATCTTTACTGAGTTCAGTGTAACTCTTAACAGAAAACATAAGATTCCTTTTTGCAAGACAAAAAACCCAGCCGTAGCTGGGTTTAAAGTGTACCTATTCGATTAAGCCCTAAGCGAATAACCGCTCTAATTGGTCACATAATTGCGACAGGTTTACGTGATCATGTTCTATCGTTAAATCAACATAACCATCCCCTCTAAAAGCACGGTCTAATTCAATTAACACATGCGTTTTATGAGCTTCAGGCACAAACGACAGCTCAACTTCTTGTAAACCAAAAAGGCTTCGGCTATCTGGACGATACTCAAGTTCCTGATAGCAACCTGAGTGAGATTGAAACGTAGGTGCGCGTAGATAACCCTTTTCAACATCTGCCTTGACTAGGTTAAAACCTAATTTATCCATTGCGTGCATAAACGTGCTAACAGCATCATTCGGATAAATATGTAATGAGTCACGATCCGTTGGATCAAGCGCCATATCAATATCAAGACCCGTTTCTAACCAAACATGTGATTGATTATAGCCAGCGTTAATTTCCGTGATTGGGGTCTCTGAATGTAGGCGTGCTTCAAACGGAATATGCCTCTCTTCGCCCGCTGCAATCGTGCCGACATCCGTGATACGCCATTTTTCGATCACATGATTTGTAAAATACTCACCATCTTCACCTTCAACTTTAACACGCGTCATTAATGCTAAGTCTAAGCCAGTAATATCTTGCTCTACATCGCCGCCTTTAATAACGATAACTGCATTAAATTTTTGGCCTGGTTGTAAGTGCTCTGTTTCCAGTACAGTGTCCACCTTTGCTGCACCAATACCTACTGATGCAAGGATTTTCTTAAACATCTTTTCTCCTTAAGCCGTCTCTTTTCTAGTTGGCTTAAATTCCTTTGTTGTTGCATCTTAACCACAATTAAAAGCTAATGTCAGCGAAAAAATGATGCTTTTAGCGCATTAATCAATAAATAGTGCGTAAGTGTTCATTTTTTAGACTCTTTATATTCGATATTGTTTTCCATTAGTGAATATTTCGCTACACTCCTAACAAATGAAGTCAAAAGAAGAATTATGGAACTTATATACTTTGCTACGGCGTTCGTGTGCGGCTTTGCTGTCTATCAGCTAAAGCTTCCTCCTTTAATTGGTTTTTTATTAGCAGGGTTTGCCCTCAACTTATATGGCTATAAAACCACTGAATTACTCAACACACTAGCGAGCTTAGGCGTAACCTTACTGCTGTTTAGTATTGGTTTAAAATTAAAAGTTTCTAACCTTATAAAACCACAAGTATGGGCACCAGCGTCAATGCATATTGTACTGAGCAGCACCCTCTTTAGCGGTTTTATGCTGTTGCTTGGCGCATTCGCACTTCCTCTTTTCAGCGAACTGACTTGGCAAAGTGCACTCTTGGTTGGTTTTGCATTTAGCTTTTCGAGTACTGTGTTTGCCGTTAAAGTCCTTGAAGAACGCGGAGAAATGTCTAGTCTACATGGCAAAATTGCAATAGGTATCTTGGTAATGCAGGATATATTCGCAGTTATTTTCTTAGCGATTAGTACAGGTAAAGCACCTAATATTTGGGCATTAGCATTATTAATAGGGCTTCCGGTTCTGCGCCCTATTATGTTTTGGATTTTAAATCGCTCTAAGCATGGTGAATTACTGCCTTTATTTGGCTTTTTCTTTGCGCTGGTTTTAGGTTATCAAGCCTTTGAATTTGCTGGACTCAAAGGCGATTTAGGCGCGCTTATCATAGGGATGATGTTTGCTCCCCATAAAAAAGCGGGTGAGCTATCAAAATCATTACTAAATCTGAAAGATATCTTGCTTGTTGGCTTCTTCCTAAACATAGGTTTAAACGCGGAGCTTACCGCGCATGCTGTATTGGTGGCGATGGTGATTATTTTAGTGTTACCAATTAAAGTTGCGCTCTATTATGTTTTAACTAACGCCTTCAAATTACGTGCACGTACTTCACTGCTTAGCGCATTTAGCCTTGCTAACTATAGTGAGTTTGGTTTAATCGTTTGTGCCGTTGCTGCTAGCAGTAATATGATCACCTCCGAATGGCTCGCGGTTATGGCGATTGCCGTATCAATTACTTTTATTTTGGCATCTCCTTTAAATAAACGCTCTAACGAAATTTATGTCAAGATTGAGCACTGGCTACTTAAATTTGAAAGTAATAGCCGCTTAACCGAAGAGTTACCGGTGAACTTAAACGATACCAAAATCGTTATTTTTGGTATGGGCCGTATTGGTACAGGGGCGTACGAAACAATTAGTCAAACACATCCAAACCTCGTTGCTGGCATTGATATTAAACCTGATGTGGTGGATAAGCACATTAAACGAGGACGCCGCGTTCTTTTAGCTGACGCCACAGACCCTGACTTTTGGCAACGGGTAAATCACTCTCATGTTGGCATGGTTATGCTTGCGATGCCAAAGCACATGCAGAATATTTTTGCCCTAGAGCAGCTAAAAGCGTCTGGATACCAAGGCCAAGTAACGGCTATTGCAAATTACCCTGACCAGCAAAAAGAGTTAGAAGATATGGGTGTAGATTCTACCTATAACTTTTATCTAGAAGCGGGGAGCGGCTTTGCCGAGCACGTAAAACAAAAACTTTTCTCATAATGTAAAAAAATAATTCTCAGGGCCCATATTTGGTACTGAGAATTATTTTCATTATATTCAGCGACTTGCTATTGCTATTTTTAGTACACTTCAATAGGCGTACCTAAAGTAGGTCAAGCTTATTTACAAAGCTTTACATCCAGATTAGCCATCCAATCAAAAAAAAGAGTAAACTCGCCATATGATACTTTGCTAAGTATCTATTTTTAGCACAAAAAAGTTTATTAATTCTGTTTACGATTTCGTTTGTGCGATTACTGTTAAGCTAATTGAGGTTGTTTAAGATGAAAGATAAGTTTACCAGTGCGTTAAAAGTAAACGCAGATGATGCTTGTTCGGGGAAACTTATTGACATACAACGTCGACTGGATGAGTTACAGCAAAATGGCATGAGCGCAACAGACATTAGAACTGTATTGTTTAATAAAATGCTCGATGTTTATCAAGTGCCACATGATCACTTTCTACGAGAGGGTAAAACCCCCGCTCGAATTGATGACCCAAGTATTGTTAGTAGATTAAAAGAACTTGGTTTTTCGAAAAAAAGTCGTCACCAATTACATTAACTTTATTTCGTCATTAGCGAAATAAACGCTACGCTATTGTGGGGGCCTACCTCCCTCACTAAATAGGCTGTTTCTTGCCCGTCACAGCCTATTTTCTCTCTCCTTTTTACCGTATCATTTAGCTTTAACAATTGTTTGAGATAAAGATGGATACAGCTCAACTTAAACAAGCCATTAATACGAAAATGCCATTCGGCAAGTACGCTGGACGCCCTCTTTTACTATTGCCTGAACCTTATTTAGTGTGGTTTAAGCAACAGGGCTTTCCAGCAGGTCAGCTTGGCGCTCAGCTGGCAATGATGTATGAAGTAAAACTAAACGGGTTAGAGCAAATGTTGATGCCCCTTTTAGACAATAAATAATTTTATTTTTGAGAACTTTTTTGCTGACTGGCGGTCTATTAATTTGCTACTTGTTTATTTTTGGTTTTAACCTCAAAAAAAGCGCCTCAAGGCGCTTTTTTTATGTCTAAATAGGTCATAAAATAGTTAATTACTTTAAACGATTTAACCTATCACTATCAGCGTTACAGCTTTACTATTAAACAGTATGCTTTATCAGAAACTCAATAATCTTCTGTATTAAATAAGCGGATGGTAAACTTTGCACCGCCCAATTCAGAGTCACTCACTTCATACGTACCACGATGCCAGCTTATAATTTTAGCAACAATCGCCAGCCCTAAGCCAAAGCCACCTGTTTTCTTATCTCTACTTTTATCTAAACGCGTGAATGGTTTAAACACACTCTCCCACTCACTTTTAGCAATGCCAGGTCCATCGTCCTCAACAGTCATGACAAGCTCTTTATTATGCTCTTCAAGGGAAACGATAATTGTATGTGCAGCATACTTTTGCGCATTACCTAATAAGTTTTGAATACAGCGAGCCATAAAGTGCTCATCACACTTATAAATTAAGCTAAGCGGTGCCTTTATTTGCACGTCTATATCTGTCGCAAACTCAAGTTTATTAACCACACTTGAAACTAGCATAGTTAAATCACATGAGCGGTTGATAAGATTAGGCTTGTGGGATTCTAGACGTGCGTACTCAAGCATTTCTGACACTAACGCTTCAAGTTCAACAATATCTGCATGCATATTATCTAAATAGGTAAAAGACTGCTCATTTTCTACTTGTTCTTCAAGCATTGCTATTGCGAATTTCAAACGCGCTAGCGGCGTTCTGAATTCATGAGAAACTGATGAGGTTAGCTCCTGCTGTGCTGCTAATAAGTATTGAATACGCTCTTGCATGGCAGATAATGTATCGGTGATCGGTAAGAAAAAAGACTTTGAAGCATCATGTAATTCAAAATCTTGCGCACCACCTACAGCCTCACAAGCAAGGGTCAGCTTATTAAAATCTCTCCACAGTAAAAAACTCCATAAGCCTACAGGAACACCGACAACCATTAATAGTAAAAAATAAGGCCAGACAGAGCTAAAGCTTGGGTTCGATACAGTCAATGGGCCAATATGAAGTAATTGCTGATCGTTGAGTGTTATGTACCAAATAACCTCTTGTTGTTGGTTAAATAGGTACAAATAATGGTGAGAAGCTAAATCGGCTTTTAAATCATCAGGAAGTGCTAAGTCATTCCTGTCGATAATTTCACTATCAAATTCATCTTGTAACTTCGATAAGCCGTCTTTAGTTTGGCTTAATAACCAGAGCGATTTACCAAATTCTTTATCGAGTGCGATTTGCTGTTGGGAATCTTCATAGGGCCACAGTTGTTCGATGACCCCACTGACAAGAAACAGAGAAACGATTATATAAAGATATAAACTCGCAAACAGCTTCCCCATTAACAGCTAGATTTCCCAAGCATCTGATACGAATAAGTATCCCTGTCCCCAAACTGTTTTAATACGGTATGGTTTATCACTGTTATCACCTAACTTCTTGCGGATTCTTGATACCCGAACATCAACAGTGCGATCTAAACCATCATATTGACGTCCAATCATATGTTGATGGACATGCTCACGGCTTAGCACTTCACCTGCATTTGAAGCTAAAAGCCACAATAATTCAAATTCATGTGATGTAAGTGTAATCTCATTGCCTTTAAGTGTAACAATGCGACTCGTTTTATCAATTGATAAATCACCAAATGTGATTTCTTCAGGGGCTTTAGTCGTTGCATGCCCACGGCGCAGTAACGCATTGATTCTTGCAAGTAGTACACGCGGTTCTGCCGGTTTGATTACATAGTCATCAGCACCAAGCTCCAGACCGATGACCTGATCAAAATCTTCACCTTTCGCGGTTAACATAAGAATTGGCAAGTTAAACTTATCGCGTACTTGACGGCACACACTAAAGCCATCTTTGCCTGGTAACATGACATCAAGAATCATTAAATCAACAGGGTTATTTTCTAGGTATTCGAAAACTTCATCGCCGCGTTCAAGGACCGCAACATCCAACCCATTGTGCTGAAGGTAGTCTCGTGTTAACTGTTGTAAACCGAGATCATCTTCAACAAGTAAAATCTTTGTCATTGGTTGCTCCTGAATTAAAAAAAGCTCCACGGAGAGCGTAATCTTCGTCTTGTCGTTTTTGCTTCTGTGCTCTGCACTTCAACTTTTGCTGTCGCAACTTTGCTCCCCGTGTGCGGATTGACTAAGGAGTATATTGTTTCAACCTGAACCCGCGCTTTATAGCTAAAACGGCCTTTTTGCATGTTCTGCCAGCACTGAACTTGTTGATCATTCTGATACAAACATACATCTTGAGGGTGTGTTAACTGCCAACTTATTTTTAGTTCAAGATCGCAAAATTCGTGCTGTTGAAAAACAACACACACTTTAGGTGATACATCGAAGAGAGATGCTTGTGCATGGCTCGGGAATCCCCAAAAAACAGCAACAAACACACCCAGACTAAAAACAAAAAACTTCATATTAAAAAATATGATTGAATCCTATAAAAGCAGTCATCGAATACGTGTGTTCAAAAAGCGGACTGTCATCTACGCCCGAGTAATCGTAATATGCTAAATGAAAACGAAGTGAGTTGCCCTCACTCAAGGGCCAACGGGCGTCGATTTTAGCATAAGGTTGCCAACTACTGCCAACACCAATTTTCCCATGTAAGGTTTCTTTCGCCGATAAGCCATAAAAGTAATCGTTTAACTTCGCGGATTTATACCAAACGCCTAAACTTGGAGTCAGTTCTAACTGACCTATTTGCTGGAGTGTCTGCCACTGAACTGCACTTCTTGTGCCTTTATATACATTGGATACATCTGCTAATGCTTGTAGCGAGAATATATGGTTATTATGAATGTAATGGTAACTTAAGCCTGCATCTAATGCCCAACGACGCTTACTGATATCGTTCACAGAGATACGCTCAGCATTCAATTCATTCTTTTCTGTGGAATTGACAAAACTACTCGAAGTTTGCAGCGCAAAAACATTACTAGGGTGAAAATCAATAAAAAAGCGCGTTTCAGGGTTAAACTCCGCCACTACATTAAAAACATGAGATGACGTTTCATGAAAAGCATAACCAAGTCGACCATTATCAAAAAACCACTTTTCACCGTAATAAGCAATTTCAGGTAAGAGTATAAGCGGTAGATTATCACCTCCATACAGCGGGTTTGTGATCACCCCAGCTCCTGTATTGACACCCAAATACCACTTATTGGCTTCAACTTCTTGAGATGCTGAACGACTTTCTCGTTCTGTGCGGGTTGAGTCTTCAGCACAGACTTGATTCATCGATATAAAAATCAAGATGCACATCATTACCCAATTATTGATCGTTATCGTTTTCATGTTTGTTACGACCACAGGCAATTTCCAGTTAGTCTATGGTATCAAGGTGTGAATAGGCTGTCTTTTATAGGTTACAAGTATTCACAATTTTGATACATATATCAGCTAAGTTTGTTACTCTTCAACAATCTCAAGACGGTTTCTTCCATGCTCTTTGGCAAGATAAAGAGCTTGGTCAGCTTTAGCAATCAGTTGTTCTGGTTGACTATTCTTAGACTTAATAGCAATACCAAAACTTGCCGTTATCTTACTTAACACATTAGTCGATTTAGGTTTCTTGACTTGTAACTTCGATATCGCGATGCGCAGCTGTTGAGTAAAGTTAGTCATATCACTGACACTTGCAAAATGTGCAGTAAAGCAAAACTCTTCCCCACCAAAGCGATAAACCTGCCCTACACTTGACACGTGTTTGAGTAATTTACTCGCTACAGCTCTCAGAACTTGGTCTCCCTTTTGGTGTCCGAATGTATCATTAAATTGCTTAAAATGATCAATATCAACCATCACCAACACCGCAAGACCAGCCAAATGAACCGCTTGGCAGAATCGAGAAATGTCTTCATCAAACTTGCCTCGATTATAAAGGCCTGTCAGCGTATCTTTTTCTGCTTTATTTTTCGAAAGACTAAGCTCCTGCTTTAATTCGGATATTTCTGCATAGGCTTGTGCTAACTGGTTTTGAAAATCCTGTGCGCGGTTTTGTAAAGCGGCTGACTCACCACTTAGTCGCTCTACACAGTCCAACACATTATCAAAGCTATCTCCATCACTTAAATTTATATCATTGAGTTGCTCTCGGCACTCTTGGAGTGTTTGATTAAACTGAATAGAGTGAACAAGCGTGTCGTTTATGCCTTGCTGAACATTACTTACAACACCATTAAAATCATTCGATAGTTGATAGAACAAAGACAGATCATCTTGAGATAAATATTTATTAAAAAGATACTTGGCTCGCTCTTGGTCGCATGTACTGAATGTGCGAATAATATTATCAAGTTCTTCATTAAGCGCTTTATTTCTGCCACTTACATAGCAATACCACAACGCATAATTAAGCGGTGTAATAGGCATTTTGTATTTAACCATTAAGGGAATAGCGCGCTTCAAACAGCTACTTGAATAGCTCAGCGAATGCTCAACGTGAGCTGACAGAATCATGTGTCCATGCCATCAGTATTTTTATTATTTTGATTTACGTTAGCAACACATTGAAAAAAATCAATAAAAAATCTGCAATAATCGCTAAATCCCAGTAAAAAACACGGAAACCATTAACAAAAAACAATACAAAAGGATTGTTTTTATGACTATTTTTGCGGAACAAAATAACCCAAAAACTCTAAGTAAAAAAGATGAGATCTGCTAATTTAAGAAAATGACGTGAAAAATCACCGCGTCAGTTTAGCCAAAAGTTAAATAATTGGGGATTCATAGGCGGCTGATAACAATTATATCAACCGCCTTAGGTTTTATTGAATGGTTTGAAATTAGTTTACAGCTGACCAAGGTCCATTAGCTGTTTCTGGCGAGTCACCTTGAGTCCACCACTTAGCGACATATATGACATTGTTAAAACTTACTTTGTCGTCTTTAACATATACCTTTGTACTATCCCATGCTGCAACACCACCTACCGGAGGATTGCCCTCTGGTGGTGTTAGCGTGTCGACGACTGTTACTTGAGGCCAGTTTACATGAGATTGATAAAAGTTTGTTACGCACTTTTCATAATCACCAGGGACCAATGCTGAATAGGCAGTTTGATAACCAACTAACTTACACTCAAATGATTGGCCTCCTGGTCTGTCGCTGTAATATGCCCAGTCTGCTTCCCAGTTTGTGTAGAGAACATCGGTCGAATCATTAAGGTTTAAACTACCAAAAGGAGTTTGCTGCCAGCAGGTGTTCTCTTCATCTGTTTCAATCGGGATATAATAGTAATTCGATAGACCTTCCCAATAGCGAATGCGATTTACTGGCTGTCCTTTGGTGCGGTTTTGCTCGCCACATTCAATTCCCCCATTTATTACATTAATTGTTGTGCCAAAACCGTATCCGATCCCCGCACTGAGCTCTTTTTGTGATGGCACCCAAGTTCTATCAATAACGTGTAGCATCGCCGGTTTAGGTGCTTGAGGTGTCAAGAAAAACCAAATTGCTGAAGCAAGATTAAGCCAAGAATCTGCCACTAAGCTTGGGTTGTTAAGTAGCACAGTTGCATCACCATTAAACATCACTTCCGAAAATGCACCATAATTAAAATGATACGAAAGCTGCTTCGCACCGCGGCCGAAATAACCTTGTCCTTCTGCGCATGGCCAACGGCGATTTTGCCAATCATTTTGACCACACCCTGTTGTATAACCGGCCTGCCCTTCTGACCACCCCATTTCGCGGACATGTACTAAAGCCTGTTGCCATTCTTCGAGTTGTAATGGGTTATCAGAGATATTATCTTTGGCGATATGACCACCGGTTTCTTGTGCAAAGTGTGCAAATGCCGTGATGATAGACTTTTTACAAATGGCATCAGAATCTCGGCCATCGGTGTATTCACCACAAAAAGCAGGGAACTTACCAATTGCCCGCAAAAAACGTGTATAAGTATACTCTGGCGCAGCCATTCCCGTCAGAAAATCCCACTCTTGCTGACCAAAGACTCGTTCAACACGTTTCACGTTTTCAGGGTTGCTTGCATTGTTAGGTGTAATAGCTTCAACAATACTATTATCCCTCGTTTCAAGCGCTTTTGCCCAAGTCTGATACATGGGATCGGATGCTTTAGCATCACGAGCCGCATTTAGTTCTGCACGAGATAGCAAATAGCCGTTTGGGTTATTCGGGTCATCAACAATCGTTAATGCATTAGCAGAGGCGATAAGAGCAACTTGCAGAGCAAGCAGTTTAATAGAGTGGGTTTTCATCGTCTTTCCTTTGAATTGTGTGTTTCTAAAATGGGTTTTAACCTTTTATTAACACTAGATGCAAAATGACATCGCTGTCAAGTTTCCATATCAATTCTATAAAAACGGCTTATTCCTGCTATTAAAACGATGACCAATCATGCTTAATAAGTTAGTAACGACTGCGCAATTTCCCAAATAGCATTTAATGCGGGATCATGCCGCTCCTTCTTAAGCACTGCTAAGCCAATTTCAAAGCCTGGAATATCTTTTTCAGCGTCACTAATAACCTGAACCTTTTCTTTTAACGGGCTATTATCAAGTACAATTTTAGGTACCATAGCAACACCTAAACCCAAACTTACCATCGACACCATGGCTTCATGACCTGCTACATGGGCGTAAATACGACCATGAATATTTTTCTTTCGCCACCACTGCTCTAATCGCTGCCTAGATAATCCTTGTTCAGCAACAATGAATTCTAAATTAGACCAATGAATTGTTTCTAAATCTTTAAGTTGTTCACTGATAGGACAGGCTATTTTAGGTCCAATAAGTACCAAAGGAGAATACCCGATACTGGTAAAGGCTATTTGCCCTGGTAATTTAACTGGTTTTGCTGCAATCGCCATGGCTTCATGGCCATCCAATACACGATTTATGGCGAGCGCGGGGTCACCTGTATTGAGTGTAATTTCGATATAAGGATGCTGCATCCGAAGCTTTTCAAGAATTTGATGCAAAAAGCTATATGAGGCAGTAACAGAACAATAAATACTGACATTACCGTATATATGTTGCTGTGGCTCTTGGATATCAGCTTTGAATCGGTGCCAACTGGCAAGCGTAGCATTGGCATAATCACAAAATGCTTTTCCCTCTTGAGTTAGCTTAACCGTGCGGTTATCACGATTAAATAATACTGCGCCTACTTCATCTTCAAGTTGCTTGATATTACGGCTTAAAGTAGGAGCACTAATATGGCAAAGCTCACTGGCTCTAGCAAAGTGGAGCGTTTTAGCTAAGGCTAAGAAGTAATTAAGATGTTTGTGATCCATTGTGACTACCATTTCATTTTATGAAACACTTTAATTCAAATATATCATTTTACGCAAGAGATAAAATTGCATACTGTTAAGCCATACAAAGAGCACACACTTTTATTCTTTGTTTTTTGAAAAACTTGTATTTATAGGACACTAACAATGGCGAATTATTTTAATACTCTTCCTTTGAGAGAGCAGTTAGCGCAATTAGCGCAATGTGAATTTATGGACCCATCAGAATTTGCTGATGGCGTAGACGCTTTAAAAGGGAAAAAACTCGTTATTGTCGGCTGTGGTGCACAAGGCCTTAACCAAGGTTTAAATTTACGTGATTCTGGTTTAGATGTTTCTTACACACTGCGTGAGTCAGCGATTGCTGAGCGTCGTCAATCTTTCTTAAACGCATCTGAAAACGGCTTCACTGTAGGCACATATGAAGAGCTTATTCCAACGGCTGATGTAGTATTAAACCTAACTCCTGATAAACAACATACATCTGTTGTTAATGCCATCATGCCGCTGATGAAACAAGGTGCAACGCTTGCCTATTCACATGGCTTTAATATCGTTGAAGAAGGCATGCAAATTCGCGAAGACTTAACTGTTATCATGGTTGCGCCTAAATGCCCTGGTTCAGAAGTGCGTGAAGAATATAAACGTGGCTTTGGCGTACCAACACTCATTGCCGTTCACCCAGAAAACGACCCTCAAGGTCATGGCCTAGCGCAAGCGAAAGCGTATGCAGCTGGTACCGGTGGTCATCGTGCTGGTGTACTAAAATCATCATTCATTGCAGAAGTTAAGTCTGACTTAATGGGCGAGCAAACGATTCTATGTGGCATGTTACAAACTGGCTCACTACTTTGCTTTGATAAAATGGTCGAAAAAGGTATTGATGCAAGTTACGCGTCAAAGTTAATCCAATACGGTTGGGAAGTGATCACTGAAGCACTTAAGTATGGCGGTGTGACTAACATGCTTGACCGCTTATCAAACCCAGCAAAAGTTAAAGCATTTGAATTAAGCGAACAACTTAAAACAATTATGCGTCCACTTTATAATAAGCATATGGACGATATCATCAGCGGCGAATTCTCTCGCGGTATGATGGCTGATTGGGCTGAAGATGATGCAAAGCTTCTTGCATGGCGTGCTGAAACTGCCGAAACCGCATTCGAAAAACAGCAAAATACCGATGAAGAAATTAACGAGCAAACTTTCTTCGACCAAGGTATCTTGATGGTTGCTATGGTTAAAGCAGGCGTTGAACTTGCGTTTGAAACCATGACTGCTGCTGGCATTATCGACGAATCAGCTTACTATGAGTCATTACACGAAACGCCACTGATCGCTAACACGATTGCGCGTAAAAAGCTTTTCGAAATGAACAGAACAATTTCAGATACAGCTGAATATGGTTGCTACCTATACAACCACGCATGTTTGCCTTTACTACAAGATTTTATGAAAGATATCGACACTGATGTGATTGGTAAAGGTTTAGGTGATTCATCAAATCAGGTGGACAACCAAACTTTAATCGCGGTGAACAAGGCCCTGCGTGAGCACCCTGTTGAAATTGTTGGCAGTAAATTACGTGGTTACATGTCGGCAATGAAGAAAATAGTTTAACCCTAGAAAGTAAGTTTCGCTTGTTAGAAACCAAGCCCAATTGCATATGCTTTGGGCTTTTTTGGTCCTAGTTTAATTCGTCATCTGAAAAGTCTATGCTAAAATAACTACCTTAATGTTGTAACCTAAGACACTTTCATGGCGTTAAATCACCTTACCATTACTAAAAAAATCACTCTACTAGGTAGCTCTATTGCACTCATTGTTGCTGCGTTAATTGGCGTAACCGCAATTTATAGTGCTAAACAAATCATTGAACAACGAATGATCGAGTCTGAGCTACCAAGCAAGTTACAAGCAATTGATAATTATATTAGCCACGATATAAACCAAATGATCAGTGCCGCTGAGCAGCTTTCAAGTAACGCGTTTGTTATCGACTGGGCACGCTCTAGTGATACTGATGATACGATTTTACTTAAAGAGTTGAATCGCTTAGTTGCACAATACGATCTTGCGACAGCTTCATGGGCAAACCGTGAAACAGCGCAATATTGGAATCAAGATGGTTTTTTAAGAGTACTTACTAAAGAGCAAGATGGTTGGTTTTTTGCGTTTAAACAGTCAAAAAACCCTTTTTCTATCAGTATTTACCAAGAATCACCTACAGACGTAAAAATGTTTGTAAACCACCAACAAACTAATGGCTTAGGTTTGGCAGGTCTTGCTAAAAGTATTGATGACATGCAAGCAATGCTGCAAAAGTTTCAAATAGAGAAAACCGGTTTTGTCTTTGTTGTTGACAAACATGGCTTGATAAAGCTGCACAAAGACGCCAGTAAAGTAGCCAAAGCAAAACTTGATACGCTTTATGAATCAGGTATTACAAGCACACTATTAACTGGTGAAGAGTTTACTCTTAAGGAAGTCAGCATCAAGGGAGAAGAAACGCTGGTTGCTGCAAGCCCAATAAAAAACACAGACCTGTTTGTTGTTGCACAAGTGCCTAAGCGTGAAGTCTTTGCAAGTATTGATACATTGACATGGCAAATTATCAGCTTTGCAATTGTCATCGCATTCGTTGCCAGTTTTGCAGGTTTACTACTAGCTAGAACATTGTCATCTCCTTTATCAAAAATGGCAGAGTTATTTACTCGGTTAGGCTCTGGTGATGCAAATTTAGCCTATCGATTACCTAGCTCAGAGCAACCAGAGCTTGCAAATTTGAGTGCTGGCTTTAATCAATTTATGACCAAAATCGAAACAGCGATTGGCCAAGTAGCGCAAGAAAGTCGAGAGATCAGACAAAGCGCAAGTCATGTATTTAAACAAACCCAGAAAAATTCAGACGCATTGGATAATCAGAAAGAGCAAACTATTTCCGTTGCGGCTGCAATTAACGAAATGGGTGCAACAGTGCAAGAAATTGCATCAAGCGCAGCAAATACAGCAAAGCTCACTGAAAGCAGTAAACAAAATACTGAACAAAGCCATGTTCAGGTCACACAAAGCCAGCAAGCGATCACTGAGCTTGCGGCTGATATAGATAATATAACGGTGCAAGTGAACGAATTGGCAGGTAAAACGCAAGCTATTGCAAACATTGTTGATGCCATCAGAGGAATTTCTGAGCAAACGAACTTACTGGCACTTAATGCGGCAATTGAATCAGCCCGGGCAGGTGAACATGGTCGCGGATTCGCTGTTGTAGCCGATGAAGTGAGAGCACTAGCAAGCAGAACATCGCAATCGACTAATGAAATTCAAACAATGATCAGCGATCTGACGAATACGTCTGATTTAGTGGTTGAGCATATCAATCACTCGAAATCACAAGCTCAATTAAGTGTGGATGCGATGCAGAGCTCTGTTGAGTTACTCAATGCAATTAATGATGCTGCAAACGAAATAAATGATATGGCCACCTTGATTGCGACCGCCACCGAGGAGCAAAGCAACGTCGTCGCTGATGTTGGTCGTAATATTGAACAGATTAGCGATATTAGTGACAATGTTATGCGTGAACAAATAGATACTGAACAAGCGATAAAAGATTTAGCAACCAGCGCACAAACTCTGGATGATTTAGTGGCTACTTTTGACAAACGCTGACACGTTTTGTAACAGTTAACACTGACCCTTTTTGATTCACCGCCTATACTTAAAGTGATTTAGGCCGTGAATTTAAGAGGGTCAGATGAAAACAACAACGTTTATTCTTGTATTAAACCTTTGCTTTTTAAGTGCGTGCAATAGTACTGCTGATAAACCTCTTTCACCCCCCAACGCCCTTACCCAGATTGAAGATTTCAACATTTTGGAGATCGAAAGCCAAAAAGATATCTTTACATTAACGCCCACTATAAAAGAACGCCTCGACATGAGCTTTCCTGAGGGTCAACGCTCTATCCGCAGTGCAAAGCGACTGATGCAGTTTTTACTCGATAATGGCGATGAATCCCTCTCTTATCAGTCAGGCGCGACCCTTACCGCAGCGCAAGCCTATAACGACTTAAATGCGAACTGTTTATCGCTTTCTATACTCGCATATAGTCTCGCTGAGCATTTGGGTTTATATGGACAATTTCAAAAAGTACACATCCCTGAGTATTGGGCTTTGAATAATGGGTTTAATTTACTCACTGGACACATTAACCTAAGAGTGAAAGAAAGAGGCAAACAGCTCACGAATCTAAGGGTCATTTACCCGCAAGAGCGCGCTTTAGTCATTGATTTTGACCCTAATAGCCGTCAAGAATCATTTAAAACCAGTTACATTGATAAAGCGCGCATTACTGCAATGTTTTATAATAACAAAGGCGCTGCCGCTATGCTCAATGAGAGCTACGATTTAGCTTACAGTTATTTTACTGGAGCGATTAAAGTCGACCCAAAATATTCAGGTGCTTGGGGTAACTTAGGGGTACTGTTGCGTTTAACTAATCACTTTAAACAGGCTGAAGCTGCTTACCTGCATGCGATTGATCTTGATGTGAACAATCATACCGCACTTGGCAACTTAGCACTTATCTACAAACTCACTAACCGTGAAAAAGAGGGAGAAGACATTCTCACTAGGCTAGATAAAAAGCGCCAATCCAATCCTTACTATCATATTTCATTAGGTAACGATGCATATGCCGCAGCGCGCTATCAAGATGCACTCAAACACTATAAAAAAGCACGCAGCTTAAACATTAAACTTCATGATTCTGACTTTGGTCTTGCCAAAACCTACTACCAATTAGGGGATTTAAAACTTGCCAGAAAGTACTTAATATCCGCTAATAACAAAGCTGATTTCGATCATGATAAAAAACGCTATGAAAGCAAATTACAAGCTATTCGCTCTCACACAGCTAAGCTTACTCACTACTAGTAGTCTGTTACTTATTCTGACTGGTCATGCATATGCGAATGCACAAACCGCACTCGAAAAGGACATTACAGCACTTACATCCAGTCAATTTTATGGCAGGAAAACAAATACGCTTGGTGCAAAACATGCGGGTGAGTTTATTAGTGAGCGCTTCTTAGAACTAAACTACAACGTACGTAAACAACCCTTTGAGTATGATGTTCCTTTTAACCAAAAACGCTCAGGCGTTAATATAATCGCCACGCAGAAAACAGCATGCACTGATTGCAAAATGATCATTTTCACCGCTCACTATGATCACCTAGGGCCAACAGGAAGCCGCTATTACCCAGGAGCGAACGATAATGCCAGCGGCGTAGCTGCGCTGTTGTACTTAGCACATCATTTAGCGCATCAAACTCGACAGTACAACTTAGTTTTTGTCGCTACGGATGCTGAAGAAAACGGTTTACACGGCAGTAAATATCTTGTCTCCACACTTAATTTAAGTGATATCAAACTAAGTATAAACCTTGATATGTTAGTGGTTAATAAACACAAACCACGCATTTATGTGTATTTAGATAGGCAGTCTGGTAGTCAGTATAAAAAAGCGTTAACTTTGCTCTCTGATAAGGAATTAACATTTATAGTAAGCAGTTCATCAGCACGACTCAATAGATTACTTGGCACTAACATTAACTGGCGTAAAGCAAGTGATCACTACGCATTTGCCAAAGCTGATATTCCTTTTATTTATTTCGGCATGGGTGATGATAAACATCATCATCAAGTAACAGACACGCTAGAACATATCGACTTTCACCTTTATGAGCAAACCATTTTAAAAATAGCGGAGTTTGTGACTTACTTAACAGGGAGTTGAGTACACAATACAAACTGCTTTTTTTGTATTTTGGTTAACTTTTTCACACGTGCCTCTAACTTACTTGCCTCACTGCGGGTGCCAACCTTTTGTTGGTATACTAGCGTTAAAGGCCCTTTGCCTTTTAAGTTCTTAGCTCCTTTACCAGCCTCGTGTGCGGCAAAACGTTTTTCAACATCAGTACTTATTCCTGTGTACCAATGCCCTAAACGCGTCTGAACGATATACAAATGCCACACAGCATCCATACTCTCGCGCTTTTTTATTGATTCAGGTAAACTTTTTGTCGTGTCTGTGGTCAAATTTGTGCCTCGTAAACGTCAATCTCAGCAAAAACAATTGTTGAAAAGGGTTTTACCTTCTGTGACTAATCGGTATCATGCAAAGTATAAAAAATAAGGATTCAAACAAATAATGCAGTCGTTTAAAACTTTTTCTTTTTGGCTCGTACTTTCCCTTGCTTTAACTGTTACAGCAGGATGTTCTAGCTGGGTTTATCGTATCAACATTCCCCAAGGTAACTTTTTAGAGCAGTCTGATGTTGATAAGCTACGCGTAAACATGACTCGTGAGCAAGTGGTTTATGTCCTAGGTAAACCCGTGGCAGAAGACTCTTTTGATAAAAGCACTTGGCATTACCTTTATGTATTTAACATCGGTCGTGATAATGAGCAGCGAAAATCGCTCACTGTAAACTTTGAGAACGACAAGCTGGTTTCAATTTCAGGTGATTACGATCAACCAAGCGAGTTCAATACCCCTCTAGAACAAGAATAAGTTCTAAGACAAGAAAAGGTAGCTAGGTGCTACCTTTTTTATTTAGGCCGTCCACCCGTTATTTTATTCGCACGCCCCTCTTCCTTCGCTTTTTCTGCTCGGCGTCTGCGGGCATCCTTAGGGTCAGCAATCAAGGGACGATAGATTTCAATTCGGTCGCCTTGTTTAACTTCTTGCGTCAATTTACACGTTCGATTCCAAATACCTAGGGTCAGATTACTTGCATCTATTTCTGGGCACTTGTCGATAATTCCAGACTTAATAACTGCCTGCTCAGCCGTTGTGCCTGTTGGCACTTCAACGAGTAAACTGGTTGCTGTTGTCGGTAATGCAAATACAACTTCTACACTGATCATAAACGAGCTCCATAAACCGCTTTAGCACGCTGAGTGAAGGCATTCACCATATTCTTCGCAACTTCATTAAATACCTTGCCAAATGCAAGCTCAATAAGTTTACTTGCAAACTCAAACTCTAGATGTAGTTGCACTTTACAGGCTTTGTCATCTAAAGGTAAAAAGTGCCACTTCCCTTTTAGGGATTTAAATGGGCCATCAACTAGTTGTAATGACACAGTATGATCATCTATAAAGGTGTTTTCAGTCGTGAACCACTTTTTTAAACCCGCTTTAGAAATCTCTAAGCTGGCTGTCATACCAGAGGGCTGTTTTGAAACAATTTTTGCATCTGAGCAATGTGGCAAAAACTCTGGGTAAGCATCTACATCGTTGACTAAATCAAACATTTCTTTGCTGCTGTACATTACCAGCGCACTTTTTTCTATTTGTGGCATATTCACTCCCAACTGTGTCGACGAATTTTAGCAAGCTTTAGCTATTTCCCCAAATTTTCGTACTAGTATAATTTACGCAAAGCCTTAAAAAAGCGATGTAAAAACGCTGTATTTACGTATAATATGGGACACTATGGCTAAGAAAAAATCATCTAAATCGACAAGTAATACCATCGCGCTGAACAAAAAAGCGCGCCATGAGTATTTTTTACACGATAAGTTTGAAGCAGGGGTTGAACTACAAGGCTGGGAAGTAAAAAGTATCCGAGCAGGTAAAGTAAACATCTCTGAGACTTATATTCATATTAAAAACGGCGAAGCATTTTTACTTGGCAGTCAAATTCAGCCTCTCAATAGTGCTTCAACACACGTGATTTGCGATCCACTTCGGTATCGTAAGTTACTTTTAAATAAGCGTGAGATCGATCGTCTTATCGGTGCAACAGAGCGTGAAGGTTACTCACTGATCGCAACGGCTATGTACTGGAAAAAATGCTGGGTGAAGTTGGAGTTCCACCTTGCTAAAGGTAAAAAGATGCACGACAAACGTGAAGACGGAAAAAATAAAGATTGGGCTCGTGAAAAAGAGCGCCTAATGAAGCACAAAGCTTAAAAATAATATTAAAGCCTAACTTTTTTGTTAGGCTTGTACCCCTTGAAAACACACACTTCACTCTCCAAAAAACCATTATCAGCTTAAAAACCCATACCTTTTTGCTATTTGAAAACACGCCATTTACATGGTATCAATCTTTTTCGTGATATTTATTCACAATATTCTCACATTGAAACAAGGATTGAATTTTATGAAGAACTCCCATCACTTTATGCAACGACCACTTTATGCATTTACCATTGCAGCGTTAGCAGGCACAAGCTTTATGTCTGTTGCAGCTCAAACAGATGGAGCTGAAAAGGTCGAACGTATTGAAGTAACAGGTTCTCGCATTAAACGCTCTGATATTGAAGGCCCTTCGCCGGTGCAATCTATCAGTCGTGCAGACATTGATAATATGGGCTACGACAACTTACAACAACTTTTAGAACGTATGCCCGTAGCCGGTAATGGTACATTTTCTACCCGTGGTAATAACCAAGACTCTACAGCGAACGGGGCTGCTGCAGTGAGTTTACGTGGATTAGGCTCTGATGCCACGCTTGTGTTAATAAATGGCCGCCGAGTGTCTATTAGTGCATTTGCTGAAAGCATCACTAACTCATTTGTTGATATTAACTCAATCCCTGTATCAGCTATTGAGCGAATCGATATTTTAAAAGATGGGGCATCGGCTATTTATGGCTCCGATGCTGTAGCTGGTGTCGTTAATATCATCCTAAAGAAAGATATAAATGGGCTAGAAGTTAACCTAGGTTATGGCGGTACAGACGGGCCTAATTATGAAGAAAAAACAGCCAGTCTAGTGTGGGGTACGAGCACTGAAAAAAGTAGTGCATCTATCATTATTGATTACTTCAATAACACAGCTTTATCATCAGATGAAATGGGGCGATTAGGTACTGCAAACCAAGAACCCTATGGTGGTATGGATTTTCGCTCATCACGCGGTTTTCCAGGTTACTTTTATGTAGATGGCGAAAAAACAATTGATCCATCTTGTCCTCCAGACAGAGCTAAAGAAGATGGTAATTGTTTATTCGACTATGGCCCATATGGTTATATTACGCCGGCATCTGAGCGAGTGGGTGCTATTTCACAATTTGAATATAACTTCGATAATGGAATTTCAGCTTTCTTAGAAGTGGCGGTTCAACACAATTCATCACAAGCAGCTGGGGCGCCTACTCCACTTGATGAAGACGCAGGACTGACAGTTCCAGCAAGTCATCCGAATAATCCTTTTGGTCAAGATATTGATATTGGTCGTTACCGTACAGTGGATGCAGGAGCGCGTCAGTGGGACATTGAATCAGATACACTACGCTTTGTTGCCGGACTCAAAGGTGAAATTAGTGACTGGAGCTGGGAAGCGGCGGTACAAAAAGGCCGTAGCAAATCAATGCAAACTGGCGACAGAAGCCAAGGCTGGGTACGTACTGACTTTTTACAACAAGAAATCGACGCGGGTAACTACAACCCATTCGGCGGCACCTATAATAGTCAAGATGTTATTGATCGTATCACAACAAGCCTAGTGCGCCGTGGTGAATCACATATGACATCATTTGATGCAAACATCACTGGTGAAGCATTCAGCTTTGGCGATGATGTTGTGATGATGGCTGCCGGTATTGAGTACCGCGAAGAAGATGTTAGCGACATTCCAGATGATCAATTCCAACGCGGGTTAATTTTTGGTACTGAATCTGTTTCAGCGGCTGCTGAACGTGATCAATATGCTGCCTATATCGAGTTTTCAATTCCACTTGCCGACAATCTAGAGCTACAACTTGCTGGTCGTTACGATGATTACAGTGACTTTGGTTCGACTACAAACCCTAAAGTAGCAGTTCGCTGGGCTCCAACAGACTCTATTACCGTTCGAGGTTCTTGGGCACAAGGGTTTAGAGCGCCATCGCTTGCACAAATAGGCTTGGGACCTTCAGAAGAAAGCCAGTTCTTTGTAGATACCTACCGATGCCAAGCAACTGGACAAGATTGCGATGCGCTTGATTACAACATTCAATTTGCAGGTAATCCAAATCTTGAAGCTGAGGAATCTGAGTCGTGGAACGTCGGCTTTATTTGGGCGCCAACGGCTGAGTTTGGTTTTGGTGTGGATATCTGGAGTATCACTCAAGATAATAAGATTGACGAGCAAGAGTTCGGCCCTATTTACAATGAGAATTGTAATGACCAAAACAGTACTGTATGTGTTCGACTTGCGCCTCAGGATGGTTTGAGTCTAGGTGTTATTCAAAAAGTACACAGCACATTTGAGAATGTCTCTTCGCAAGAAGTCTCAGGTGTAGATGTATCGGCAAACTATACGCATGCAATGAATGACTATGGATTCTTGAAATTCAATCTAGAGTGGGCCTACCAAGATGAGTTCAAAAAAGATGGTCGTGATTACACTGGCGAGTACCGTTACCCTGAACATCGCTGGATTTTCAGCACAAACTGGGAGATGGGCGACTTTAATACGAATGTAAACGTTAGTTACATTGGCGAGTTTGAGGACACTCCAGATATTAACTTCGATGGTGACCTTGATTTTGACAGCAATACTTCGCGTATGGTTGACTCACAAACATTAGTCGATTTACAGACCGCTTATAACTTCTCAGATAAATTAAAGGTCTCTGTGGGCGTTAATAATGTATTTGATGAAGATCCACCATTCGCAATTGGTGATGGTGATGGCGACTTATATGGCTATGTATCAAGTGTACATAATCCACGTGGCCGTTACTTCTACACTAAGTTAACGATGCGTTTTAATTAAACTAATCAAGACTTAAAAACAAAAACCCGCCAACTGGCGGGTTTTTTAACTCTTTAACTCAGGCCTAAATTATAGGTCGCCTTCGTTTTCAGAAAGGAACTTAGCAACGCCTTCAGGGCTTGCGTCCATACCTTTTTTGCCTTCAGTCCAACCAGCAGGACATACTTCACCGTGCTCGCTGTGGAATGCGAGTGCGTCAACCATACGGATCATTTCGTCGATGTTACGGCCTAGTGGAAGGTCGTTAACTACTTGGTGACGTACATTACCTTCTTCGTCGATTAGGAAAGAACCACGGAAAGCAACACCGGCTTCTGGGTGCTCAACGTCATATGCTTGACAGATTTCGTGTTTAACGTCTGCAACAAGTGCATATTTCACTTGACCAATACCACCGTCAGCAACGGCAGTGTTACGCCATGCGTTGTGTGAGAATTGTGAATCGATAGAAACACCGATTACTTCAACGCCACGCTTTTGGAATTCTTCAAAACGTTTGTCGAAAGCGATTAGCTCTGAAGGACATACGAAAGTGAAGTCTAACGGGTAAAAGAAGATAACTGCTTTTTTACCTTTGATAGTTTCTTTTAGGTTAAAGTTTTCAACGATTTCACCGTTACCAAGAACAGCTGCTGCAGTAAAGTCTGGTGCCTGACGGCCAACTAATACACCCATTTTTATCTCCAAATATTTGAGTTTATTTCCAATTGCCTACGCAATACTTACTAGTATATGGTTACGAAAAATCAAAAACCAAGGGTAAGCACTGATAATTAGCAAGATAGTTTAAAGAGGTTACAGACAAATGAACAATCGAAAAAAGCGATATATGCAATCGAAAAAATTGATTCGGTTAAATTGATGGCTGAGCAACTTGAAGTCAACTTCTATCTACTCAATAAAGTGCAGAAATAAACCAAACTTTCAATACCTTAGTAGATTTTGGGTAAAAATAAGAAACCCAGCATAAAGCTGGGTTTTCAGGTGACAGTTAATACTTTACAAATATTAATCCATTATATCTTCTGGCATATCGCCACGGATCTGCTGCCAGATTTCACCTGTTTGATGACCGTATTTACGCATCATAGAAATCGCACCGTCATGTTCACGACGCTCTGCCAGTAAAGTTAAGTCTTTATAAAACTGACGCGCTAATTCACGGGTACGTGAATCAGAAAAATAATGGCAACCAATTTTTGAATAGAAGCCTTTAAAGCCGTTTAAAATCAGTACATAAATGCGATTATTTCCCGCAATAGCTAACTCATGGTGTACTTTGTAGTCGTAGTCAGCAAACGCTTGCGCACTGTCTTCAAGCTGCTCACTTTGCGATAAAATTTCGATTACGCGTTCAGGTGCAAGCTTGATCGCTGCACGCGTATAAATGGCGCTAATATTGGTACGTGCAGACAGTAATTGGTCGGTTAACTCAGGCATTTTGTCTTCATCAAGCCGTGCTAACGTTTCAAGAATATTCAGCCCTGATGTTTCCCAGAAATTATTTACACGCGTTGGTTTACCATGTTGGATTGTTAACCAACCATCTCGTGCTAAACGTTGTAGCACTTCACGAAGCGTTGTGCGGGTAACACCAATTAGTTCTGAAAGTTCGCGTTCAGCAGGAAGAATTGAGCCAGGCGGAAAGTCACCATTCCAAATAGATTCAACAATGTATTCTTCAGCAAAACCTGCTGGACTTTTCGCTTTAAAAATTCTCATTCAATTTCCACTTGAGTTAGCACCTACTTCTATCGCAAAAAGCGATCAACTCACTGATTGTACCAGATGATCAGCAACTAACAAGCAAAGTAAGTACCCTGCGGATAAAAATCTCTTCGCAATGAAAAAATAAACTAACTTTAAGCTAAGATTGTAATTAATCACCTAAGACTTTGGAGCACTAAACGCTTAGTCTTGCTCGTCTATAAAGAGTAGCCACATAAAATTAATTAAAAAAAGCGAGTATAGACTCGCTTCTTTAATGCTCTTAAAGCAATGATCAATCAAGTACCTTGGCATCATTGGCTTTATTTAGCAGACTGCGACTTTGCGTTAAGAAGTGTACGGTAGCATCACTAAAATACTCTTTGGCATCCGCAAAGCCCTCTATCAAAGCAGCTTTATTACCCGTTTTTAGTTTTTCTAGCGTGTCGGCAAAGGTCGCTTGATAATTAGCAAGTAAATCTTCCACATCATCAAATTGCGCTAACATAATATCCGAGTAAAGCTCTGGTGACTGAGCAAAAAGCCGCCCTACCATCATCAGCTCTAATTGATAAATAGGAGAAGAACAGCTACGAAGCTCTGCAAGTGTATGACTTTGCTTCGCTAAGAATTGACCATAGACAAAAGTTGTTAAGTGGCGCATGACTTGAATGATTTGCATCGCTTCATCGTGTTTTTTTGCTTCCATTTCGACAACTTGACAACCCCACACTTGCAACTGGGCTAACAAGCCCTGTGCAACCTCATGATTACGTCCCTCACAAACAACAACTGTCTGCTTAACCCAGTGAGAAATGTCGGGGCCAAACATCGGATGTAAGCCTACAACAGGGCCATTATGTGCCGCCATGAGTGCGTTTAATGGTTTTTGCTTCACTGACGTAATATCCACAAGCAAACAGTCATCATCAAGCTTAGGCAAAGCTGCAACAACCTGTTCTAATGCATTGATTGGCACACTGACAAGTACAAGCTTAGCCCCTGCCAAGATAGCTTCACTCTCTGCTTGCTGCTCTTTATCTAAAATACGCACTTCATAACCTGAGCGAATAAATTGCTGTGCGAATAATTGCCCCATCGCTCCTTTTCCGCCAACAATGACTATAGGTGATAATTGAGGAGCCGAGCAGGCTAAATTTCCTTGTTGATTTTGGTACGCTTCACGCATCATACGACGCAAAATATCTTCAACTAACTCTGGGTTAACACCTTGGTTAACCGCTTCTTGGCGACGTGCTGCCAACAAATCAGCTTCACGATCTGGGGCATGTAACGGAGCGCCGATTTGTTGCTTAATTGCCCCTATTTTTTCTGTAATGCTATTACGCTTTGCTAGCAATGCCACTAATTGTGCATCACACTCATCTATTCCTGCTCTTAAATCAGCTAATTCATTCACTGTCGCCACGTTACTACACCTCAAACCCCAAACGTAAATATATATATACAAAAAAGTAAAGCTTACAATACAGATTATAGTAACAGCATAAGCTGCAAAGTACAAAGCCCTAAGGAGCTAACAAATAGAGGAAACTTGAGTCATCAATGTATGACAGGATAAAGTGCAAAGAAGGGTGAAATAATACCAATACGCTTAATTAAGTGGTCTATTTGAGGCAATAAAACCTCGTTGATAATAAGGCAAAAATTTCGTTATTTAGTTGTTCTAAATCAAAAATTTTTAACGCCGTTAGCGACAGATTTAATCCCACAAAATGATTAAGTATTATTGCGGATTGGTATAAAGGATAAGTTTATAGAGAGTTGCTTTTTTAAAAAACCAAAACGGGTTGCAACCCGAAGGCTGCAACCCGTTTTTTTGCGTTGATAAACAGCGCGTATTAGTTAAGTTTTTCTCTAATACGTGCAGATTTACCAGAACGCTCACGTAGATAGTAAAGCTTAGCACGGCGAACTGCACCGCGACGCTTAACTGTTACGCTGTCGATAAGAGGGCTGTGCGTTTGGAATACACGCTCAACACCTTCACCGCTCGAAATTTTACGAACTGTGAATGCTGAGTGAAGACCACGATTACGCTTAGCGATTACAACACCTTCAAAGGCCTGTAGACGCTCTTTGTTACCTTCTTTTACACGTACCTGTACAACTACTGTATCACCAGCGCCGAATGCTGGTACGTCTGTTTTAAGCTGCTCTTCTTCAAGCGCTTTAATAATATTTTGGTTTACTTTTGCCATTATATTTCTCACTTTCCTAGGTGTAACTGTCTTCTAGCCACAAGCTTGTTGGTACTCTTGCTTGAATTCTGCAAGAAGTGCCGCTTGCTCCTCAGTCAGAGCTAGGTTATGCAACAAGTCAGGACGACGTAACCAAGTTCTACCTAATGACTGCTTTAAGCGCCATTTTGCTATCTCTTGGTGGTTTCCGCTGAGTAATACAGCAGGCACCTGTTTATCATCCAATGTTTCTGGCCGTGTATAATGAGGGCAATCAAGCAATCCATCCGAAAATGAATCTTGCTCTGCTGATTGGTTGTGACCTAGCACCCCTGGCACTAATCGTGCGACTGCATCAATTAATGTCATGGCGGGTAGCTCACCACCACTCAGAATAAAATCACCTATTGACCATTCTTCGTCAACATATGATTCTATGATTCGCTCATCTATACCTTCATAGCGACCGGCAATCAAAATCAGTTTTTTAGAGCTTGCGAGTTCGCTCGCCCCTTGCTGATCTAATTTGCGCCCTTGCGGGGACATATAAATTACTTTAGCACCATCACCTGCCGCTTTTTTTGCGTCAAGAATGGCTTGTTTCAATGGTTCAACCATCATTAACATACCAGGACCGCCCCCATAAGGACGATCGTCCACAGTTCTATGCTTATCAGTAGCATAGTCACGTGGATTCCAGCAGTTAAAGTCGATTAGACCATTTTTAACTGCGCGACCAGTTACCCCTTCATTGGTAATAGCGTCAAACATGTTCGGGAAAAGGCTTATCACCCCTACCCACAATGAACTCGTTTGTGACATTAAAACCCAGGATCCCAGTCTACGGTAATTTCTCTCGCCTCGTGTTTAACTTCTTTAATAACAGAGTCTGTTAAAAATGGAATTAAACGTTCAGCTTGGCCAAATGCATCTTTTTTGTTTGCTTTCACAACCAAAACATCATTTGACCCTGTCTCCATTAGGTCATCAACCGTGCCTAAATTATAACCTTTATCAGTTACAACAGACATGCCGATGAGATCTCGCCAATAGAATTCACCTTGCGGTAATTCTGGTAGCTGCGCTGCATCTACAGAGATTTCAACATTGGTCAACGCCATTGCTTCATCTCGGTCGTTTACTTGCGCAACTTTAGCGATAAAGCCTTTGTTGTGGCGACGCCAGTCGACCACTTCTAAGGTCTGCCATTTACCTTGTTGCCCTATCAACCATGGGCTGAAATCGAAGATCCCTTCGGGATCATCAGTAAATGAATGCACCTTAAGCCAGCCCTTTATACCATAGGGGGCACCGAGCTTTCCTACAACGATTATCGAGGTGTTCTCTTGACTCATGGTTACACTTACGCCTATTAAGCCGCTTTACGAGCGTCTTTAACTAATTTAGCTACGCGATCTGAAAGAGATGCGCCTTGACCTACCCAGTGTTCAACACGAGATAAATCTAAACGTACTTTTTCTTCCTGACCAGAAGCGATTGGGTTAAAGAAACCTACTTTCTCGATGAAGCGACCGTCACGCGAGAAACGGCTATCCGCAACCACAATTTGATAGAAAGGGCGTTTTTTAGCGCCACCACGTTGCAAACGAATAGTTACCATACCGTCCTCTAAATAGATTGACTGTTTTCATTAATAAGATTTACTCCCCAATACGGGAAGCTGGGGAATTGTACGAGTTTTTTGCAACATTGCAAGTAAGAAGTGATGCAAAATGTAAGTTTAGTTGATTAAACACTGATCTGCGCTAGCGATCTTAACTTTGCATAGTGATTACGCATAATTTATCCATTAAAAAAGGAGCTATTTGCTCCTTCTTTAAGATAAGCACTATAAAGGTGGTATTAAAACTTAGGGCCTCCGCCCATCATACCTGGCGGTAACATGCCTTTCATGCCACGCATCATTTTCTTCATGCCGCCTTTACCTTTCATTTTCTTCATCATTTTTTGCATCTGCGTAAATTGCTTAAGCAATTTATTGATTTCTTGCACCTGTGTACCAGAGCCTGCTGCAATACGTTTTTTACGAGAGCCTTTGATGATTTCAGGGCGCGCACGCTCTTTCGCAGTCATTGAGTTAATAATCGCTTCCATTTGTACAAACGTTTTATCACCCATTTGCCCCTTAACTGCATCAGGTAAGTTTTGCATACCCGGCAATTTATCGAGCATTGACATCATACCGCCCATGTTTTTCATCTGACGAAGCTGCTCTGCAAAGTCATCAAGTGTAAATCCATCACCTTTAAAGACTTTCTCAGCAACTTTAGCCGCTTTCTCTTTATCAACTTTCATTTCGACTTCTTCGATTAATGAAAGTACATCACCCATACCTAGGATACGAGAAGCAATACGGTCAGGGTGGAATGGTTCAAGTGCATCGGTACGCTCACCCACACCCATGAACTTAATTGGCTTACCCGTGATATGACGAATTGATAGTGCAGCACCACCACGAGCATCACCATCCGTTTTCGTTAAGATCACACCACTTAAAGGAAGCGCTTCGTCAAATGCTTTTGCTGTATTTGCAGCATCTTGACCTGTCATTGCATCAACAACAAATAAAGTTTCGATTGGGTTAATCGCGCTATGAAGTGCTTTGATTTCATCCATCATGTCGTTATCAACATGCAAACGACCCGCGGTATCGACTAACACGACATCGATAAATTTCTTCTTCGCATGAGAGATAGCATTATTTGCGATATCAACCGGCTTTTGCGAAATATCACTCGGGAAGAACTCAACGCCGACTTCATCTGCAAGTGTTTCAAGCTGTTTAATTGCCGCTGGACGATAAACGTCAGCACTCACAACAAGTACCGATTTCTTTTTACGCTCTTTTAAAAATTTAGCTAGTTTACCGACACTCGTCGTTTTACCCGCACCTTGCAGGCCTGCCATCATTACAACAGCTGGCGGCTGCGCATTAAGGCTAAGCTCTTCATTCGCTTCGCCCATGGCTTTTTCAAGCTCTTCGCGGACAATTTTGATAAAAACTTGGCCAGGGCTTAAGCTTTTAGTGACTTCAACACCCACCGCACGTTCTTTAACTTGCTTAACAAACTCACGAACAACAGGCAGTGCAACATCCGCTTCCAAAAATGCCATGCGGACTTCACGTAATGTATCTTTAATATTGTCTTCAGTTAGGCGTCCACGACCACTGATATTTTTTAAGGTTTTACCTAAGCGTTCTTGGAGATTCTCAAACATGTAAAGGTTCCGATAAAACGTGTTTCGCCTGTTTCTTAGATTGATATAAAGCCCAAAACAGGAGAAATTAAAATTTCAATTCTTAACAGTATACCGTAAATGGTGGTCGACAATACAGTGTTCAAGTGTGCTGTTTGAGTTTCTTTTTACAAACTCTATGCTTTTTCCTTACTATAAAATACAATGGCATCAAAGAGACAAGGATTTATCGATATAAATTAAATGGCCAAAACACGATGATTATTAGTTTAACTATTATTGCTAGTTTGTTTTATGTGTTAGCAACGTCACACGTGCTATCACGCCTTTTTCACAAACAAGGTCCGAGCCAGAAACTCACGGTCATTTTAAGCACGGTTGCTATCCTTGCTCATATGCTGCTATTGGTTAACTCTGTGTTTCGTGCAGATGGTCAAGATTTAAGTATTGTGAATGTTGCCCTACTGACATGTTGGGTTATTGTTGTCTCTGTCACAGCAGTTTCTTTAAAGTTTCCAGCGACACTGTTACTCCCCGTTGTATATGGGTTTGCGGCAATACTTACCTTAGCCAGCTTGTTTATTCCTCACCACGTTATTTTGCATACAATTGATGTCGAGCTAGGGCTGGTTACACATATTTCCCTGTCTTTATTAGCTTACTGCGTGCTCATTATATCGACTCTTTATGCCATTCAGTTTTACTTTATTGATAAACGCCTAAAGCGTAAAGATTTAGCGATAGTGCACAGCCACTTACCCCCTTTAATGGTGGTTGAGCGTCAGCTGTATCAATTACTTACTTTAGGGACGATTTTACTCACCTTTGCCCTGCTATCTGGCTTTATTTTCCTTGATGGTATGTTTGCTAGTGAGTTTATTCATAAAACAATTCTCTCTTTACTTGCTTGGGTTATTTTTACCGTTGTGACTATCGGTCACCTGCGTAAAGGTTGGCGAGGGAAGCCTGTGGTATTTTCGATCATGATAGCCGCATTTATCTTATCACTTGCTTATTTTGGCAGCCGTTTCATACAAGAAGTGATACTAAATAAGTTTTAACTTGACTCAGCAAGCTGTCTCTAGCTTAATATGCATTGGTTTATAAAAAAAGGATCCATCGTTGGACGACATATCGACTAGTACCCTGTTTATTGTATTGGGATTATTGATACTTATTTCTGCTTATTTTTCTGGTTCTGAAACTGGAATTATGTCAATTAACCGTATTCGCTTGCGCCATTTAGCAAAAGAAGATCACCGTGCAGCGAAACGCGTCAGTAAACTGTTAAGCCGTCCTGATAGACTAATTGGTCTGATCTTAATCGGAAATAACCTCGTTAATATCGCAGCGGCTCAAGTCGCTACGATTATAGGAATTCGCCTGTATGGTGACTTGGGTATTGCTATTGCCACCGGCGTATTAACGCTTGTTGTGCTTATTTTTGCTGAAGTGACCCCTAAAACACTCGCAGCGCTCTATCCTGAGAAGGTCGCTTTTCCAAGCTCTATCATCCTTAAAGGGCTATTAAAAATACTATTTCCGTTTGTCGTTATCGTTAACTGGATGACCAATGGTATGTTGCGCCTATTTGGCATTACCACGGCACAAATTGAAGAGCACAGCCTAAGCAAAGAAGAGCTAAAAACGGTGGTAAATGAATCAGGGGCCCTGCTTCCTGCTCGCCATCAAAGCATGCTGACATCTATTTTAGATTTAGAGCAAGTCACCGTAGAAGATATCATGATCCCACGAAATGAGATTGTTGCAATTGATATCAATGATGATTGGAAGCTTATCAGTCGCCAATTAACACATGCACAACACACGCGTGTACTGCTTTATAGAGACCAAATTGACGATGCAGTAGGCTTCATTCATTCGCGTGATGCACTGCGCCTGTTAACAAAAGAGCAATTTGATAAGCCTTCACTATTACGTGCCGTTCGTGAGATTTACTTTATTCCTGAAGGGACATCACTCAATACACAACTTTTAAAATTCCAACAATCAAAAGAGCGAATTGGTCTAGTTGTAGATGAATATGGTGATATTCAAGGTCTCGTGACACTTGAAGATATCTTAGAAGAAGTGGTTGGAGATTTCACAACAACGCAAACCCGTACGCCAAGTGAAGAAGTAACAGAGCAAGACGATGGTTCTGTACTTGTCGATGGTGGCGCTAATATTCGTGACTTAAATAAAGAAATGAACTGGGAGCTCCCTATAGATGGGCCAAAAACTTTAAGTGGTTTAATTGTAGAATACCTTGAAGATATTCCAGATGCTAACTTAAGTTTGCGTATTGCTGGCTACCCTATCGAAGTATTAGAAGTTAAAGAAAATATGGTAAAACTGGTTAAAGTAATCCCCAGTAAACGTATTCAAGAATAAGAAAAGGAGTAGCTTGCTACTCCTTTTTTCTTACGCATATTAGCGCCTCTGAAGTTTCACATTTTTCTGCTAAAGAACACACTTTCATGTTAATTCGTCTAGTATTGTGTCCGGTTAAGTTTATTTACATGGAGCAACAATAGACAATATTTCAATCGAAAAAGTATATAACCAAGCTATCGAATTACTCATGTTATATGGGCCAAAATTTATTTTAGCTATTTTAGTCTTGGTTATAGGGTGGTGGTTGATTGGCCGCATCGCCAACATGGCCGAAAAATCAATGAACAGAGTAAAATTTGAAGCTGGGCTCACACACTTTTTAGTGTCATTTATTTCAGTCATTTTAAAAATACTCTTGCTGATTTCTGTTGCCTCTATGATTGGCATCGAAACCACCTCATTCATCGCTATGTTAGGTGCTGCAGGCTTAGCCGTTGGTATGGCACTGCAAGGTAGTTTAGCTAATTTTGCAGGTGGTGTTCTGATTTTATTCTTTAAACCGTTTAAAGTCGGTGATGTTATTGAAGCACAAGGTTATATGGGGAAAGTTGTTGAGATTCAAATTTTTGTCACTGTGCTACTTACTTATGATAATGAAAAAATAATCATTCCAAATGGCGCTTTATCTAATGGCTGTGTCAAAAACAAATTTGCAGAGCCTACACGCCGTGTTGATATAGAGTTTGGTATTAGTTATGGCGATGATGTTCATAAGGCGCGAGAAGTGCTTATGGGTGTGTTGAATGACTATGAATTAGTACTAAAAGATCAAGATGCGAAAAAGCCGGTGGTACATGTTAGTCAACATGGCGATAGTCATATTGGTATGCTGGTATGGGCGTGGGTTAACTCAGAGAATTACTGGCCAGTGTATTTTGGCTTGTATGAAAAAGTAAAAATTGCTTTTGATGCAGCGGATATCACTATTCCGTTTCCGCAACGGGATGTACACATTCACCAATTTCCTGGCAAATAATTTATCATTAAAAAACCCACATTTTTGTGGGTTTTTAACTAAATAACTGCTAACTAAACAAGCGCTCAAACCAGTTTTTATCCAACTCATCTTCGCATTTTCTAAGTTGTGCACCATAACGACTTGCTCGATGCTTAACTTTATTTGCCACACTCATCAACCATTTTTTCTTTTTATACGTACCACGTTTATAACCGCCCCACCCTTCATGATAATTAAGGTACTGCGCGTAAGCGTCCCACTTTGAAACACCATTTACTTTATGTGTTTTATAAACAAACCACGCCATAAAATCGATGGCATCATCGAAATCATCTCTATCTGCACCACTGTTATTAGTTTCACGAATATAGTCTGACCATGTTGGTGTTTTTGCTTGTGAGTAACCATAGGCTGAGCTTACACGACCAATTGGGATGATCCACAGAAAGTATTCCATAGGTGGTGTTGCATCATGACGAAACGAGCTTTCCTGATACATCATGCTCATTAATACATGTTTTGGCGATCCCCACTTTTCTTGAGCATCGCGAGCATCATAATACCAATCAGGCTTTTCTTCGAAAATCTTACAAATATCATGGGGTTGCTCAGGAGGAGCTGTAGCACAACCAGCCAAAGATGCGGCCAGCGATAAAATAATTAAACTTTTTTTCATTTTTTTATGTATCTCGCTGAACTTTTTTTTAGTGGGTCAGTCTGAACTTATGAATGCAGCAGTATAGCATTGTTTCATCCCTGAAGAATCTTTGACGCAGCCTCTCCCTAGGCTGCGTTTTTTTATGTCTAAAATTTACTTCACCTTTGCAAAGTAATCATCTAAAAATGCAGTGAAAGACAGATTATCTTCTGCTTTTACTTCGCGTTCTTTTGTTACCGACTTAGATGCTTGCTCAGTTAAAAAAGCCTCATCGTAAAATTGATAATCAGCGCCTAGGTGACTTTGCTTATATTGCTGTGCAAGTGTTAATGCAAACTCACCATTATCTTGGTTAGTGTTTGCTAATATATCAATGTATCGTCCTGAAAATGTTTTATTTGGCTCACTAACCCAGGCCGCAAGCGTTGCCACTGTTTCACTGTAATAACTTACGCCATAGGCAGCATCCATATAGTGCGCCACCGACTTTAGTTTATCGAATATTGACGTTGCCCACGTCGTCAAGCTTACTGACTCACCTTGCTTTAACAGTTGCAAATCAGGACTACGTCCCTCGTTTACTACGGCATCAAGGTTTTTAGTACTGAGACTTTGCTCCTGCCAGTCCATCGCAGGGGAATCACTTAATAAGCAATAAGTTAAAAATACATCTAAAAAGTGGATCTGTTGTAAGTCGATACCCGTTTCACTAAATGGATTGACATCTAAGGCACGTACTTCAATGTATTCAATTCCACCTCGTAGCAAAGCATCCGTAGGGGTTTCTCCACTGGCAGCATTTCGTTTAGGCCTAATCGGTGAGTAGAATTCATTTTCGATTTGGAGAATGTTTTTATTCAACTGTTTTGGTGTTTCGCTGGTGTAATCATCAATATGATTATAAATATTTGATGGTGTATTAATGGCTTCTTTTAAACCAACAACGTACTCATCTAACGAGTTGTACATCACACGTAAAGAAGATTGTGCGCTGTTTGTATAGCCCAAATCACCAAGACGTAAAGCGGTGCCAACCTCTAAGTAAAGTGTACCTTTACCTAACTTTTTAAATGGCAGCTCAGTTTGACGCCCTTGAAGAAAAGAGTGACATAACGCAGGGGAGGCACCAAATAAATAGCTAATTAACCAAAGTTCGCGTTTAAAATTACGAATTAAACCTAAGTAACCATCAGATATAAAATCTGCTAAGTCCTTTGTGCTATCACTTAGCTCATGTAGTCCCTGCCATAACGTGTCAGGGAAGGAAATATTAAAATGCACACCTGCAATGGCTTGCATCATACTACCATAACGATTTTTAAGCCCTTCACGGTAGAGTGTTTTCATGCGACCGATATTTGAGTCACCAAATTGCGCCAGCACAATGTCATCTTGGTTATCAATAAAGCATGGCATACTAATAGGCCATAACAATTCGTCACCCATTTGAGACAAGGTAAACTTCTGTAAATCTTTAAGCTGCGCTAATGTTTGCTCAGGTGAGGTACTGACTGGCGTAATAAACTCTAATAAAGATTCTGAAAAATCTGTAGTTATATGATCATTGGTCAGTGCGCACCCTACTCCTTGCGGATGCCCCTTCTTTGAAATAACACCGTTAGGTTTGATCCTTAATGCTTCTCGCTCGATGCCACGTTTAATCCCATTAATTGCGGTTGGATAGTGTGCCGATAACGCTTGTAGCGTTTTGTTTAAATCATGTTTTATCAAAAATGCTTCCTCGAGCCACGTGGCTTTAATCCCAAGTGTATGGGGGCAGAATATAAATTCTCAAGAGAAAAATTAGAATCTCTATCCATGCAACTGTAATTAATGTCGATACCCTGACAACTCCATCACTTAGTCATCATCTTGCCATTCAGATAACTATAATACAATTGCTTTGATAGCACTTCATTGATGCGAAATTGTTTCGCTAATCAATAATGAGACCTCATGCCAATAAAATTTATTTCAATTACGACCTTTTGGTTAAGCCACAAACACATGTTTTCAGACAAGACATTGTTCTAGATCAATATTTATATGAAATAATTCAAAGTTTCACTTAATTAACATAGTTACTCTTCCCTTACATTTTTCTGAGACTATAATCCGCACATAGTAAAAAAGTACATTTCAAGGACTAAAATGCGTCGTGGTCAAGAAACAATCAATCAGGAAGTAACCTACTCTGAACATCAAGAGCTTGTCTCAACAACCGATTTACGTGGGGTAATCACCTACGTAAACAAAGAGTTTTGCACCATAGCAGGCTATAGCGAGGAAGAGCTGCTGGGTAAGAATCACAACATGGTTAGACACCCAGATATGCCAAAAGCTGCATTTAAGGAGATGTGGGAAAAGCTCAAACAGGGTCACTCATGGCGAGGCATGGTGAAAAACCGCTGTAAAGATGGTCGATATTATTGGGTTGATGCCTTTGTAACCCCTATTTATGAACACGGGCAATTAGTTGGCTATCAATCAGTGCGTACAAAACCATCAGAAGAGCTCAAAACACGTGCCATGGCACTATACGAAAAAATAAATAATGGTAAATCTATTTCATCTTTTCGTGAAAATATCTCATTGCGACAACTCATTTCTGTTGTTATTGCGGCTGCGGCTATTGTTGCGCTTGGCTTGATGACATCAACAGTCATTGCGGCGATCTCTTTTATGGTTACAGTATTTCTTGTTGCTCTTAATTATGACGAGCTAATCGTGACCCCAACAGAGCTTAAAAAACAGCGTGCTGAGTTTGACTCTGTGTCTCGTTATGTGTATTCAGGTGCTCATCCATTTAGCGTTGCAGCCTATAATCAGCAAATGTTATCAGCAAAACTGCGTACGGTTCTTGGCCGTATTAAAGATTCGACCTATTCATTTAAAGATATTGCTACAAACTTAGATAGGCAGTCTTCGTTGACTGAGCAAGGGATTGCAGCCCAAGGTCAACGCTTGGGCGATATTGCAACAGCAATGACGCAGATGAGTGCAACTATTGGTGAAATATCTGCAAATACACACCACACAGCAGAGAAAGTTAATACGACTTATCAAAGTTGTAATGACATTAAGCTGCACATAGAAGATAACAGCGGTATGGTGTCTGCACTTGCAAATCAAGTTGAACAAGCTGCTACAACAGCTAACTCCCTTGCTAGTGAGGCGGATAAAATTGGCCAAGTTATGAGTGAGATTGAAGGTATTGCAGAGCAAACCAACTTATTAGCACTTAATGCAGCGATAGAAGCGGCCCGTGCTGGCGAGCATGGCCGAGGCTTTGCTGTGGTAGCCGATGAGGTACGAGCTCTTTCATCTCGAACTCAAAATGCTACGTCACAAATTCACAGCTCAATCAAAGAAATTCAAGATACTTTATTCAGTTGGTCAAAAGTAATGCAATCAACTAAAGAGCAAGCTGATAGCTGTGTAAGCACGACTACACATACACAAACCGAGCTTGCGAGCATTTTTGCACAAATTGATGAGATCTCTAGCCTTGCAACAGAGATTTCAACTGCTGCGGAAGAGCAACAAGTGGTCAGTGTTGATATTCGTACCAATGTAGACAGCATCAAAGGACACAGCGAAGAAAACTTAAAGCTAAGCTACAACGTAGCAAAAGATGCTGCGGGCCTTGTTGAGGGCTCACGTAAAGTGAACGATATGCTGTTAACTTTTAAAGTATAAAATATATTGATAAAAACAAAGCCGCATCAAATTGATGCGGCTTTTTTACGTGCGGTTAATTTAGCGATTTGAAAAAACCAATCCATTTTCATCGGCATCAATATGAATGATGGCACCTGGCTGATAATCTCCAGCTAATAAGCGCTGCGCCAACGGGTTTTCAATGGTATGTTGAATAGCGCGTTTTAAAGGCCTTGCCCCATAAACCGGATCAAAGCCACTTGCAGCAATGCCCTCTAGGGCAGCATCGGTCACTTCAAGCAGATAGCCTTTTTCAGTTAGACGCTCACGAAGCTTACTTAATTGAATATCAGCGATTTCTTTAATGTGCTCATTGGCAAGTGGATGGAATACTACCGTTTCATCAATACGGTTAATAAACTCTGGACGGAACTGACTCACTAAAACGCCCATCACTTTTTCTTTTAAGGTCGCATAGTCATTTGAACCTGCTTGCTCTTGGATAATGTCCGAGCCTAAGTTAGAGGTCATAATGATAACTGTATTTTTAAAGTCAACGGTACGACCCTGACCATCCGTTAAGCGGCCATCATCAAGAACTTGTAGTAAGATGTTAAATACATCAGGGTGCGCTTTTTCAACCTCATCCAGTAAAATAACTGAATACGGACGACGGCGCACGGCTTCGGTTAAATAGCCCCCCTCTTCATAACCTACATAGCCTGGAGGCGCCCCCACTAAACGTGCAACAGAGTGTTTTTCCATAAACTCTGACATATCGATGCGCACCATGGCATCTTCAGTATCAAACATAAAACTAGCCAACGCTTTAGTCAGCTCAGTTTTACCCACCCCTGTTGGGCCTAAAAATAAGAATGAACCAATTGGACGATTTGGATCAGCAAGCCCTGCGCGAGAACGGCGAATGGCATTCGCCACAGCTACAACCGCTTCATCTTGACCAATTACTTTATGATGCAATTGATCTTCCATTTGCAGTAGCTTTTCGCGCTCACCTTGCAGCATTTTCGATACAGGAATACCTGTCCAACGCGATAAAATCTCCGCGATTTCATCTTCACCAACTTGGTTTTTGAGTAAGCTCATTTCTTGCATTTCCGCTTGCGATGCAAGGTCCAGTTTACGCTCAAGTTCAGGAATACGGCCATATTGAAGTTCTGACATGCGCTGTAAATCGCTGGCACGACGTGCCACATCTAAATCAAGGCGTGCCTGTTCAAGCTCAGCTTTAATCACTTGCGTGCCTTGTAACGACGCTTTCTCGGCATTCCACACTTCGTCTAGTTCGCGGTATTGTGCTTCAAGCTCAGTGATCAGCTCTTGCATTTCTGTGCGGCGTTTTTGGCTCGCTTCATCTTTTTCTTTCGCAAGGGCATTATCTTCCAACTTTAACTGAATAATACGACGCTCTAGCTTATCTAAAGATTCTGGCTTTGAGTCAATTTGCAAACGAATCGACGAGCCTGCTTCATCAATGAGGTCAATCGCTTTATCAGGCAATTGACGATCGCTAATGTAACGATGTGATAACTGCGCTGCAGCAACGATGGCCGGATCGGTAATATCAACTGAGTGATGTAACTCATAACGCTCTTTTAAGCCACGTAAAATCGCGATGGTATCTTCAACTGATGGCTCATCAACAAACACTTTTTGAAAACGACGCTCAAGTGCTGCATCTTTTTCGATGTATTGACGATACTCATCGAGGGTCGTCGCACCCACACAGTGAAGCTCACCACGTGCAAGAGCAGGTTTTAACATGTTACCTGCATCCATGGCACCATCTGTTTTACCTGCGCCCACCATGGTATGAATTTCATCAATAAAGAGGATCACTTGGCCTTCTTCTTTGGCAAGTTCATTCAGTACTGATTTTAAACGCTCTTCAAATTCACCACGGTATTTAGCGCCTGCGACCAAGGCACCTAAATCAAGCGATAAAACGCGTTTGCTCTTTAGCCCCTCAGGCACTTCACCATTAATGATGCGTTGCGCTAAGCCTTCGGCAATCGCAGTTTTACCCACACCTGGCTCACCAATGAGTACAGGATTATTTTTGGTACGACGTTGTAATACCTGAATCGTGCGGCGTATCTCATCATCGCGGCCAATAACAGGGTCTAGCTTGCCTTGCTCTGCGCGCTCAGTGAGATCGATTGTGAATTTTTTTAATGCCTGACGAGTTTCTTCAGCATTAGGGTCATCGACTTTTTGGCCACCACGAATAGCCTCGATTGCTGCTTCAATCTTACTCGAAGTAATATTAAGTGCTTTAAAAATATCACCTAGAGGACCTTTGTCTTCGCATGCTGCAAGAACAAATAGCTCACTTGAGATAAATTTATCTTTACGTTTTTGCGCGTATTTATCACACAGGTTTATCAACGAAACCATGTTATTTGATAGTTGAACATCGCCGCCAATGCCTTCAACTTTAAATAGTTTTTCGATTTCTTGCGATAACTTGGTGTTTAATTCATCAGCACTCACGCCTGCTTGGGCTAACAGCGCACGCACACTCGAGCCATTTTGCTGAAGCAAAGAATACATCAAGTGTACTGGCTCAATAAATTGATGATCGCGCCCAAGTGCTAATGACTGCGCATCTGAAAGCGCAGATTGAAATTTACTTGTAAATCTATCTAAACGCATAAGGGTTTACCTATTAAAAAATCTAATTGCTTAATTAATGGGTATGCTTAATGATTTGTTCAAGTAAGAGACGATAATTTAATCGCAAAAAAGTGGTATTAATTGCGCCAGATCAAACTTGCCATACGCCCTGTTTCGCCATCGCGGCGATATGAGAAAAACTGTGACTTATCACTAACAGTACAGTGCTCGCCACCAAAAATATTTACCACGCCTAATTGCGCTAATTGCTGGCGAGCAAGTAAATAAATATCAGCTAAATATTTATCACCTCTAGGCGTAAATGCATGTTGATGGTTAGCATTTAGCTCACAAAAGCATGCTTTTACTTCTTGCCCTACTTCAAATTCTGAAGGGCCAATGGCAGGACCAAACCAAGCAATAATATCGCTTGGTTTAGCTTTAAAATGTGCAATAGTGTTTGCCAATATACCTTGGGCTAAACCACGCCAACCACCATGCACTGCTGCTATTTCATCACCGGTGGTTGAGCAAAGTAATACGGGTAAGCAATCCGCGGTCATTATCGCAAGCGGCTGTTTTGCTACACGAGTATAAAGCGCGTCAGCAGAGCGGACTTGGTTTAAGTCACTGCCTTCATCAATCACCACGACGTCACTGCTATGAATTTGATTTAACCACACAGCAGGATTTGGCAACTGATTTGTTAGCAGCTCTCGATTTGCAAGCACGGCCTGCTCATCATCACCAACATGTAACCCCACATTAAAACTATCAAAAGGTGCAACAGAAACACCGCCCTTGCGAGTAGTACTCAGTGCGCTAATTGTTATTGGGGCAGTCCATGCTGGTGTGATCATAACGATTAAAACTCGATATTTGGGTTTGCTTTGGTGTCTGCGCGTAAAGCTTCTGTCATCGCAGCCATATCATCAGGAATCGGTGCCTGCCATGTCATCATCTCGCCAGTGATCGGGTGAGCAATTGACAGCTTAACTGCATGCAAGGCTTGGCGCTTAAACTCACGAAGCATTTGAAATAGCTCAGGTGTTGCCCCTTTAGGTGGACGTGGACGGCCTCCGTATAGTTGATCGCCCACTAGCGGGTGATTCAAATAAGCCATGTGTACACGGATTTGGTGAGTACGACCGGTTTCTAAGCGTAAACGTAAGCGTGTATGTGCTCTAAATTTTTCTGCAACCCGATAGTGAGTAACCGCGGGTTTACCCATTTCATGCACGGCCATATGAGTTCGTTTAGTTGCATGACGGCCAATTGGTTTTTCAACCATGCCACCTGCTGTCATTGAACCATTACAAATTGCTTCATATTCACGGGTGAAGTTTTCACGCTTTTGTAAAGCAGATACCAAATGTGTTTGCGCAGGAATTGTCTTTGCTACCACCATTAAACCTGTGGTGTCTTTATCTAAACGGTGCACAATACCAGCACGAGGCACATTAATGATATCAGGGTAATGGTGTAACAATGCATTCAATACGGTGCCATCAGGATTACCTGCACCAGGGTGAACAACTAAACCCATTGGTTTATTAATCACTAAAATATCATCGTCTTCATAAACGATGTTTAATTTGATATTTTGTGCTTCGTACTCGCGCGGAGCTTCGATGGTTGTTTCAACACTGACCATTTCGCCACCGAGTAGTTTCTCACGCGGTGTGTTTAATATTTCACCGTTAACGGTTATTTTATCATCTAAAATCCACGTTTTTATACGTGAACGAGAATAATCAGGGAACAATTGTGCCAATACTTGGTCTAGACGTTTACCGCCAAGGTCTATTGGAACCTCGGCTTGGAGAGAAATTTGCTCTGACATTAGTAACTTTACCCAATTTACCAGTGCAAGCTTTGCTCGACTGGGTTAGAATCGCTTTAATACGTATAGTTTACTCGGTTTTCCTCACTTGGCCTAGCCGAAGACATCAAAGGTAATAAATAAAATGATAAATAAAATAGGGAAACGTGCGTTCGCCATAGTTTTTTCAGTTTCATTACTTGGTTTAGGTGCCTGTTCATCAGCACCTGATCAAGAAGATATACAACGGGTTCCTAATAAATCTGCGCAAGCTTTATACGAAGATGCAAAAGAAACATTAGACTCGGGTCTTTATGCCCGTGCAATTGAACTTTTAAGTGCAATTGATTCACGCTATCCATTTGGCCCTTTGTCAAAACAAGTGCAAATGGACTTAGTGTATGCACATTATCAATCAGGTAATACCGAGCAGGCACTGGCAACTATTGACCGCTTTATTCGCCTTAATCCAAACCACAAAGACTTAGATTACATGTATTACATGCGTGGCTTAGTTAATATTAAAGCGGATGAAAATGCATTTCAGGAATATTTTGGTGTAGACCGCGCTGACAGAGACGCAAATCGTACGCGTGTTGCATTTACTGACTTATCAACATTACTAAAGCGTTTCCCTAATAGCGCATATGCCCCTGAAGCTAAAAAACGTTTGGTATGGTTGTTAAATAAAATGGCACGTTACGAATTAAAAGTAGCGCAATACTATTATGAACGTGAGGCGTACCTTGCGGCTGCAAACCGTGGTAAATATGTGGTCGAGCATTACTCACAAAGTAGCTACTTAGATCAAGCGCTTGAGATCATGGTAAAAAGCTACGACAAACTTGGCTTACCTGAGCTAAGTGAACACGCTAAAGCAACGCGAGAAGCGAATAATCGTTCAAATTGATTGAAAACTAAAAAGGCGCCCTTTGGCGCCTTTTTTAATATTTGCGAGTTTTATATTAAATCGCGTCTTCATCTTCTTCAGCAGTACGAATACGAACTACACGCTCAACGTCAGTAACAAAAATTTTACCATCGCCAATTTTACCTGTTTGTGACGTTTTAACGATAACATCAATTGCTCTATCAACATCTTCATCGGCGAGCACGATATCTAGTTTTACTTTCGGTAAAAAATCAACCATGTACTCAGCACCACGATAAAGCTCTGTATGCCCCTTCTGACGACCAAAGCCTTTAACTTCGCTTACTGTCATCCCTGTGATACCCACTTCTGATAATGCTTCACGAACATCATCAAGCTTAAATGGTTTTATGATTGCTTCAATTTTTTTCATTTTTTGGGTTACTTTTTATTTCTTAATTGCCTCGATTTTAGACAATACCGACTCTGATGGCAAACAAAGCTATGAATTTCGGTGATTAAACCAGCAATCATGATATTATTAAATGAGGCGTTTGATAATAGAGACAACAATGAAATCATCACAACAAGGTTTTACGCTTTTAGAGCTCATGGTCACTATCACAATAGTGGGTATTATCGCTGTCATCGCATTGTGGGATAGTTCTGACCTACTCGAAAAAGATCGTGCTGAAAGCTATCTTCAAGAATTAAAACGTAATATTAGTTTCGCAAGAGCCAAAGCCACCAGCTCTGACTCTTTAGTTGTTGTGTGCGCAGGAAGTACCACTAACATTGAAAATAATAGTCGCGTTACTTGTTCAAATAACTGGCAGGAAGGCACTGTATTTGTATTTTATGATGCTAATCAAAACGGTGTCTACAACCCTGCTCAAAACGATAAAATTCTCAGAGTAATGAAAGAGCTTCCAACTAGCAGTAGGCTCCAATTTTCAGGTGGCAGTTCATTAATCTTTGATACAAGCGGGATGATCACAACAACTGCTGGCGCTTTTATCTATTGCCCTTCAAAAGCAGACGGAGATAACAATAAAGAGCTTACAGTATTCAAATCTGGGACTGCTTTATATAATGGGAATACGACTAAAAGCTGTAATTAAGCAACTTATTTGACACCAATAAAGGGACATGAATATAGTTGAAGAAACTATAATAAATGAGATCTTCACGGATGGAGACAAAAACGTATTGGTGGAAATTAAAAGGCACAACACTTATAGAAAGCTTAGTTGTGTTGTCTGTTTTAGCTATTCTTCTTAATATAGCGTTGTTTGAATATACCCCTTTGCTTGCCAAAAATCGCCTAGAAAACAAAATGCAAGAGATTAGGCGTGCGCTGGGGATAAGCCGTCATAATGCACAAACCAACGATGCATTCATAACATTTTGTGCTCTAAAAGATAATCACTGTAACAAGGACTACTGGCACAAATCACTCACCGTATTTGTAGACAATAATGAAATTGGTGTGCTTGATAGTAGTGATACAGTCATCCTTGAGCTAGAGGCAATTAACAGGCTAGATCAACTCACCTACCCTCGACATGCTATTACTTTTAGGCCTAATGGCACCCCTATGGGCTTTAATAACGGCACTTTTATCTATTGCCCTGAGTACAAAAAAGCAAGCCTAAAAGGGCTTGCTATTTCGCTAAGTTTTACCGGCCGTACTCGTTTAAAAGATACTGATAAGTGCCAGTTATAGGCTCTTTTTATCGGCCCCAGCATTCTTTTGCATTAGCTGAGCCTTTCGATGTCTTTAATCCGGTATCTGAGATTGATAAAGAGGTGCATTCGGTATCTTGTAATACAGGTCCCGATGCAGGTGTGGCGGTAAACTCAAATGTCCCCGCATCATTATCAACAGTCACAGATATCGTATAGAAGTTATTCTCTGTTTTACTTGCGACACCTAAATCAGCCAGCACAGTTGTATACTCTCTATTATCAACAAAGAATTGTTCCTGCTTATTGGCAGCATCTAATAATGCCGTTATTGCTTCTGTTCTGGCAGTACGTTTGACATGCTGAAAATAACTAGGCAAGGCAATACTGGCAATAATTCCCAAAATAGCCACTGTTATCATGAGCTCTATCAGTGTAAAGCCAGCGTTCGCTTTATTGACTTTTATCATTTACTTCTCGCTTATAAATATAGGTTTGTTGTGTCTCAAAGCCAAAGCCAACAGGATCAGTATCGCTTACGAGCTTAATTTTACCATCTTCTTGAGTGAGATTTGGCCCAACTATTTTTTTAACTTTAAACGGATTCTGCTGCCCTTTGAGACCCGGCCCTATGGTCATAAATTGGCTTTTTTCTTCCACTTTTATGTTTGTATCTTTAATTACGTCAGGGTTTTCAGTATCAGATAAATCATCACAAAAACCATTGTTGTTTTTGTCAACACAACTATCACCAACACCAAAGTATAACTGTGGCGTATCTGGTACATCATTTGATGTAGTAAATTTTAATTCGTCATAAACCTTGGTGCCATAATGCAAATGAAATGCATACAGGCCACCTGCCCCACCAGTTAAAGAACACTGGTTTACCGTTTCAGTGGCAGAAGATGGGGTATAACTTGTAAAATAAGCCACACCACCAATCACCGTACTAGCAGCCAGTGATTTCTCACCAGCAGCAGGTAAGTTGTAGTACCAACCGTAATACTCAGATAACTCAACTTCAAGCTCTGTAAACTCCTCAACATCGTCTAATGCATTACCAAATGGGTCTGAATCCATATTCATTAAGTCTGATTGCGTAATGGCGACGGGGACGTCACTACCTTGGAATGATTGTGTAGTTGTATTGATATCACGAATCATATAAAGCTGATCGTTAGTCGTGGTGGCTGTAGGCTTTGAGCGATTGCCGCTACCAATTAATACCGCATCATACGGTGTGTCTAGTCGGGCAATTGTCGATTGGCCATTCACCGTTGTTTTTGTCACTTTGCTGAACACAGTTCTGGCCACCGACGGTTTATAAAAGAAACGTCGGTCTTGCGTCGATAGAGTATTGCCTAAACTCGCTAGCTTAAAATGTGTCCATGGCTGCTTCGCGTCGTTAGGAGTGTTTGAAGGCATATCTACGCGCCAAACATTGCCGCCGGTATCTGTGGCGTATAAACGGTCAACGTAGCCATCATAGTCAGAATCCAGTGTTGTTATGTCTGAGGCTATGCTGTGATTGCCTTGAAAACCATTTTCAGTTGGCGTGAGTGCCCATACCTTTTTACCCGTTTGTGCATCGACAATATAAATGCCTCGCCCTTTACTATCAGCAGTACGAATAACATTATCTTTATTGGTATCATAACCTGCTCCAAAAACCAGCAGTGGACGGTCTTCATACCCTTCTAGATTTATATAGGTCACCGTCGGTTTAGACCAAGATTGACCAAGCTCTTTAAAGTCAGCAGACCCCCCCACAATAGGCCCATTCCACATCAGGCTTGGTGAATCAGGGTTAGTAATATCAAGACCATAATAGTAACTACCGCCACGTCTAAAGCCAAAGAAAGCCCACACGCGGTCACTACCGTTAACAATCCCATCACCGTTTTTATCATCAAAGAACACTGAAATAGGACCATCGACGCCGTACACTTTTGTGTTGGACTGATTGTCTCTTAACGGTTTCACTATTTTATATAAGCTACTTGGCATAAATGCCCAGCTTTCTTTTAGCACGTCATTTTTATCTTGAAAAAGATGCAAAAAACCCGCATTGGTGCCAATTAGAATACGTATATCGTCATTACCATAATCTATTGTCACAGGCTTTGAGTGCAACGGATCACCGAAAATATCTTGGCGTTGATCAATTGAAGATGCATCTTCATCCTCATTATCAACATCGATTCCCCTTGCCCAATCAATCGTTTTTTGTAATTGAGACTTGTCCACTCCAAACGCAGCTGCCGCTTTATCATCTCCGCCAAGCGCATTAGATACATTACTTTTCGTAAAGCTGATTAAAGCTGACGAGCCTGCATCAGTATAAAGTTTTCGACTTGCAAGGCTACTCAACAGCAGGTTAACACCGCCGCGTTGCACTGTATTACCATCAGCTTCCTCGTTATCTGGTAACCAATATGTACGCGCTTTGTTTGATATAAGCCCATCTTCATTTAAAGCTGGTTTACCTGTCGAATCAACAATTTGTTCACCAGACACTTTTAGTTTTTTTAGATTACCTCGCCAACGAGCACCTGTTTCTGGATAAAACATTGCATAGTAAATATCTTCACGACTACGTGTTTGATCAACGTTATTACTCGCGATGGACGGTGAGGTAAAACTATCGTTTACTTCACGGATTTGAGTAATGGTATTTTTAAGTGCCTGCGATAATTGCTCAGAGGTATTCGCGTGGAGGTATTGGCCGCCACCTAGCTTAGCCGTTTCCGATAGTAAGCGTTTACCATTATTACTCATACCGCTACCAAAGCCGATTGTGTATACTCGCCCTGTTTCATGAATATCCGGTGTTGAAGGAAATAAATCCACGTCAACATCCTCAGTACCGTGAATTATCTGAGCAAGCTTGTGTAGGTATACACCGGCTATTTTGTCTGTACTAGATAGATATTGATTAAAATGAGTGTAATACAAAGAGCTAATATTGCTATTTTGCTCGCCATCTTGGTCAGCAGAAGGATCCCCATCGGTCATATAAATAACGTTAACTGAATTATCACAACGTTTGGCTTCTTCTGTAGTATCAAAAGGTGAATTATAAGTATAACTATAACTAGGTCGCCACCACGGTCCTGATCGAACCCTCGTTTCTATAGTTGTGTCACGCTGGGCTTCACTGACGTTTTGTCCATAAAATACGCTTTGCCCTGTAATATAGAGATATGCCTCCCATAATGTCTCCGTTAAGGGCGTACCACCATCAGCAGGGAGAGCTGAAAGAGTTTGCTTTAAAAGTGATGTCGATGAGCCAATACCTGCGAGTACATAGCCCCCTTCTGTACCATTAAATCTCATCAGGCCAAAATCAATATCGTCATTGTCATCAACCAAGCTGGTAATTGCACCCTGTGCAACCCCCAAGCGACTATCAGGACATACTACGTAGCCGGTATAATAGTTATAGCCACAACTGTTACCTGTGGCTGTTGAAAATGCCATACTTCCTGACGTATCAAACACAATCAGAACGCGTGGTCTCTCATCTAAATCTACATTATGGTTAACATAGAGCTCAATATCTTCTGCTTGCACCGACATACCAGATAGCGTTATGAAACCGAGCAGTATACTGCGAGTTAAACGTTTAATTTTCATCATAAATCTCCAGTTAACTACCCGAATTCACGTTTGCCATCTCTTGGGCAACACCTGTGACAACGGTTAATGTGTGCTTACTCTTAGAACCATAAGTAAGGCTTGAGTCAATTTGCACCATATTACAAACAATACCTGGGGTCGGATCAAACTTGCGTGGGCAAAGTAATGCTGATGGCCCTTTGTTCATATTTTTAAGTGTGCTTGTCTCATTATCAACTTTGTTCATTTTAAAACCCTCAGCAGGTATTTTTGCGGGTTTCAATAAAAATGCACTTTTACCGTCTTCGAGTGCTTCTTTTGCAATGACCTCTTGAACAATACCGATTAGTTTGTTCTCGGCGGCATCCCGCTCTTGAGCCGCATTCGTAATTTTTATATCAATGCTACTGCTACTCATTAAGGTAACCGCTATTCCAGTTACAGCCACAACCATAATCAAGGCGACTATCAGCACAACACCTTGTTGTTTTTTTACCGAAACTAAATGCGCCATAGGTTTGCTCCTACGTTATTTAAGCGGATAGTCGTAGTGAACAACGCACGCCTGAAGTTATCATTAAATGTGAGCTCTCGCTTATTTGCATCTTCGCCCAACGTATAGGTTTGATTTTGCAACTTCAGATTTGCATCAGGCATTAACGACCTTGTGAGTAAAAAGACCTGAACAGTTAAAATACTTTGACGGCTTTCCCAATCAGAATTAGTCATATTTTCAATACTTTTATAGGTATCAACACGGCTGTTATTTGTTGTATCTAGGCCAAATACAAAGCGTATGTCTTCGACCCCTTCCATAATGGTTTCGGTCACCATGCCAGAGCCTGGTCTTAGTCGTTTGCGCATCAGTACAGGTACAGAAATTTGTTGCTCATTAATAGTGAATGTTTGCTCAGAAATATAGTAAACATGATGACGATAACGCCATACAGTCGCATTGCCACTTATGCTGGCAGCATCAACAGGCCCCCTGCGAAACTCTCCCCTATCTTGTTCAGCGATAAAATAGTAAAAATTATTGTTTGTTTCAGCAGGTGCTATCTCTAAGCCCTCTAAAAACTTTACTTGCAGAACATCGGTATCTTTTTTTACATTATTAATACAGCTTAGTGCGGTATTATCGGTTGTATTTACCGCATAAACAGAGCGAAAGTTAGTAACGGATGCCGCGTCAGGGAAACTGCCGTTATTGAGTCCCCCAAAACAATCGTTACCAGGATTGGTTAAAGTATCCGTATTTTCAGATGTCATTGATTTTTCGTAATATGTTCCCCAAAAACCTATTTGCTCAATGTCACGCTGCATTATATTCATTGCAAGTCGGCCCGTTTCTTGAAGCTCGCCTATTGTCATCGTGTCTCGGGTTGTGATTTTCATACTCAAGTAAGTGAACATGACTCCGCCCAACACCAGGCCACCTATAAACAGTGCAACCATCATTTCGACCAATGTAAAGCCAATATGCTTTTTCATATCAAGACCTTAGATATATATAACTTTCGAGTACAATTAAGCGTCGTTTATCATTTGATGCGCCACAATCAACTGCTGCTGTATCACTGTTTGCTTTAATCTTTTGACGGCCTTGCCAACTGATAACCACTTCAATATTAAATTCATTTGCTGTGCCCAGCGACGCTGCATTTATACACACGGTTGCATCATCTAAAGCCCCCGTATTCTCACGCGCTTGAATAGCTCTCACCCACTGCTGTTTATCAAGTGCCGCCACTTGCTCTGCAGAGCAAGCGTTATTAAAGCACTGTAAATTTGTATTTAATGGTGTGTCACTGGTTAATGTTCCGTTATAACGACCTGCAAACCCTGCCGTGTCATTCGCACGCATTCGCTGGATAATATCGTTACCCAAAGCAATAGCCGCTGCACGCTGCATTGAGTCAAAACTCGCTTGCTTTGCCTTTGCTTGAAGTGCCACAGCACCGAGCAAGCCAAAGCTTAAGATCACAAAAGCTATAAGCACTTCGATTAGCGTAAAGCCTTGGACTTGTGATTTGTTTAACATAATGAATTCAATTGATACTTTTCCATAGATTAAGCATAAGGTGGGGTCAATAAATAGCAATATAAGAATGGATGAGCGGTCATTTTTATTGATAAACGGTACATTAAGCCACGCTATTTACCCATAATAGCCTTAACAGACTTTACTTCTCGTCGACTTATAACAAATTTTGTCGACACACCATCTAACATCAACGAGTGCACACCATCATCATGGGTCATACTATAAATTCGGTTTTTATTAACCAATGTATTACGGTGAATGCGCATTAATTGCGCTGGGTACTGATGTTCAAGCTGTTTTAAACTTTGCTCGACTAAAGCTTCGCCACCGTCAAAGATTAAACGCGTATATTTTTGCTCAGCTGTACAACAAATTATATCTTCAATATGCACTCGCTTAATGACCCCTGCAAGTTGATAGCTAATATAAAGGTCATCACTTTTACTCACTTGAGCACGATTTAATCTTCTCAGTTGAGACAGCGTTTTCGATAATGCATCCGCTGTAACGGGTTTAACTAAATAACCGTCAACAGCAAGCTCAAAAGCTTCGAGCGCGTGCTCTGGGTGTGCTGTTAAAAACACTACGGCAGGTGGAATAGTCAGCTGTTTCAACACGGCTGCAACGTCCATCCCTGAGCACTTTGGCATGTTAATATCTAAAAGGACTAAATCAGGTTGTAACTGTTGGCATAACTTAACTGCCAACTCGCCATCCTCAGCATCGGCTATCACCTCATATTGAGGGTGCGCTGCGAGTAAGCGTTTTATACGGGCCCGTGCTAGCGGTTCATCATCAACAATTAATGTACTTATCATTGTATTTTTAGCCTTGGTAGCACAAGTTTCACTCTAAACTCCCCCTCTCTTTGAGTGGTCAGTAACTGGGCTTTATAGTTATAAAAAAGCTCTAAACGCTGGCGAATATTTTCAAGTGCCATACCATTACCACTCGGCGAAGCACCCTTATTTTTGTATAGCGGATTAGTAATTATAAACGTGTAACTTTTATCTGAAACATGCATAGAAATATTAATCCTCGCTCCCTTATCTGCCGGCTCGACACCATAGCAAACAGCATTTTCAATCAGTGGCTGTATTGATAAACAGGGGATCTCTAATTCTGGTATGTCATCAGGTAATTGCCAACACACCACTAAGCGCTCACCATAACGCCATTTTTCTAAGCTAATATATTGCTGACATAAGCTTATTTCATCACTTAAACTAATTGCCTTACCGCTTCTCATTGCTGCCTGCGACAAAGCGGCTAAAGCTAAAATAGCCTGCTCAGCCGCATTAGCATCATGGTGAGTCAGTTCTGCTGCGGTATTTAAACTGTTAAATAAAAAATGCGGTCTAATACGTGCTTGTAAAGCATCCAGTTCTGCTTGGATTAACGCTTTTGTCTGCTGCTCTTTTTGATTATGAATAGAAATAAACTGTACAAAAAGCACTGTCACTAAAAAGATAATCAGCATATTGCTTGCTAAAAAATGAGTTAGGGAGTCAACCTGATAAAGTTCATCAAAAAGACTGAGCACAAAAAAGCTGTACAAGCATGTTAATAAAAGAAGTAAGGAACTTAAGGCAATGACTTGCCATGTATTTGATAATCTAGCAAGCGGCTCTCTAGAAACATAAAGCACGGCAACGCTAGTCAGAAAAACAAGGTGTAAAAAGAAACTAAAAACAGCTAGGCGAAGCCACACATCACCATAGCTTGCAGGCGAAAAAGCCAATAAAACAGCAATGGTTTGACTGACGACGAGGGTTGCGAGTACCCCTCTGGATTGAAAAAGAGCCTCAATCAGCAAACCGTTTTTAGTTGGCTGTTTGCTCATGGGCTCTCCTATTTTTTGTTCACAGTTATCCGCTTAGATTAGCGTAGCTCAACAGGAACGGCAAATACTATATTTTCTTCTTCACCAGGGTTTTCAACAACTTGATTACCGCCTAATTCTTTCAGGCGCGCAATAACTTGCTGAACCAAAACCTCGGGTGCAGATGCGCCGGCAGTAACACCCACCGCATTTACATTGTTGAACCAATCCGCTTCAACGTTACTTGCATCATCAATCAAATGCGCCTTAGTGCCCATTTTATCAGCAAGCTCGCGTAGACGATTTGAGTTAGAGCTATTTTTTGCTCCCACAACAAGTAATACATCCACTTTATCCGCTAGATCACGGACTGCGTCTTGACGGTTTTGCGTTGCGTAACAAATATCATCTTTGCGTGGGCCATCAATGGCTGGAAACTTAGCACGTAGTGCATCAATCACATCTGCCGTATCATCCACTGATAATGTCGTTTGGCTACAGTAGAATAGGTTTTCAGGGTTTTTAACGCTCAGCTTTTCGACATCTTCAGGGGTTTCTACTAAGTAAATACCACCCGCTTCGTTGTCGTACTGACCCATGGTGCCTTCAACTTCAGGATGCCCGTGGTGGCCAATCAACACACACTCTATGCCTTTTTTACTCGCACGCGTTACTTCCATATGAACTTTAGTGACCAGCGGACAGGTTGCATCAAACACTTTTAATTCACGGCGTTTTGCTTCGTTACGAACAGCTTGCGATACACCATGGGCACTAAAAATAACAATGCTATCGTCAGGCACTTGGTCAAGCTCTTCAACAAAAACAGCACCACGATTTTTTAAACCATCAACCACATAACGATTATGCACAACTTCATGGCGTACATAGATAGGCTTTTCGAAGATATCGAGTGCACGCTCAACAATACTAATTGCACGATCCACTCCGGCACAAAAACCACGCGGATTGGCTAATAAAATATCCATCAGCCCGCTACCTCTAAAATCTCAACTTCAAAAGTCAAACGTTGACCTGCCAAAGGATGGTTAAAATCAATCGTTACAGACTCACCTTGTACTTCACGAACAAGACCAGGTAATTCAGTACCGTCTGGTTGAGTAAACGCGATTATATTGCCAACTTCAGCTGGGGTATCGGCACCAAACTTGCTGCGGTCAACATAATAAATGTTATCAGGATTAGGTTGACCAAATGCATCCTCTGGCTCAAGTTCAAAAGATTTATTGTCACCTGCCGCTAAACCTAACAAACATTTTTCAAAGTTCTCTGTTAGGCTTCCGTCACCCATTCGCAATTTAGCTGGTTTATTATGAACTTTAGTAGAATCGGCTGCTGAGCCATCTTCTAACTTAATCGAGAAATGAAAGATCACTTCAGAGTTATTACCAATTACTGCTTGGCTCATGCTTTTTGCTCCTTAGGACTTTCGCCTGTGAAGGCATCAAATAAAAGTAATGCGGCACCAATACAAATGGCACAATCGGCAATATTAAAAACAGGGAAGTGCCAGTTTTCATAATAGACGTGCAAGAAGTCAATGACATAACCATAAGCAATACGGTCGTATAAATTGCCAATAGCCCCTGCTAACACTAATGCATATGCTGAGCACAGTACCTTGTTTGTTGCTGGTAAGCGTTTAAGCCACCATACTAAAAGTACACTGATCGACACAGCAATCAGACTAAAAAACCAGCGTTGCCAACCTCCAGAGTCACTTAAAAAGCTAAAAGCGGCACCATAGTTATGTACATAAGTGAAATTAAAAAAAGGCAGAATATCGATTGACTCTTTGTAGGCCATGGTATTAACGACAAGTGTTTTTGTCGCATGGTCTACTACTAAAAGTAGTAGACTCAGCCATAACCAAACCAAGCCACTTTTTCCGGCTAGTTTGCTCACAAACAACTCCTATGCGAACTGACGCTGTTCACCATCGCCGTCAACATTGCTTACACAACGGCCACAGATTTCAGGATGAGCAGGGTTAGCACCTACATCATCACAGTAATGCCAACAACGCTCACATTTTTCAGCGGTTGTTGCAGCGACTTTAATGAATAGGCCATCAATCTCAGTCGCCTGAGTACCTTCAGGCTGCGCTGTTACAGTTTCAACGGTGACGCCTGACGTTAATAATACAAAGCGTAGTTCATCACCTAACGCAGCTAATTTCGCGCTTAACTCTTCACTTGCGTAGATGCTTACGTTTGCTTGTAAAGTTGCACCAATAACGTCTTCTTTACGAGCCGCTTCTAGTACACGGTTTACTTCATCACGCACATTTAAAATTGTTAACCAATCGTCGTTGCTGAACTTACCTTGCGAAGAGGCTTTTAAGCCATCGTACCACACCGAAGTGAACACAAAGTTATCACGCTCGCCTGGTAGTGCTTCCCAAATCTCTTGTGCTGTGAAGCTTAAGATTGGTGCCATCCAACGCGTCATTGCTTCAGCAATATGGTAAAGCGCTGTTTGACATGAACGACGTGCATGGCTATCGCTTTTCGCTGTGTACTGACGGTCTTTGATTACATCTAGGTAGAACGAACCAAGCTCACCAGTACAGAAGTTCATAAGCTTTTGCGTTACCAGCAGCATTTGGTACTTGTCGTAAGCTGCTAAGATTTCATCTTGAAGCTCGGCTGCACGGCCAACAATCCAACGGTCAAGCTCAACCATGTCTTCAATGGCAACTTGATCGGTTTTTGGATCAAAGCCATTTAGATTGGCAAGTAAGTAACGGCTGGTGTTACGGATACGACGGTAACGGTCAGCTGAACGTTTAAAAATTTCGTCAGATACAGTCATTTCTGCTGTAAAGTCAGTTGAGGCAACCCATAAACGTAAGATGTCAGCGCCTAGTTTGTTCATCACGTTTTGTGGTGAAATAACGTTCCCTAATGACTTGGACATCTTACGGCCGTTTTCATCAACCGTGAAACCATGTGTTAAGACTTGCTTATACGGCGCATGGCCATTGATAGCAACCGATGTCATCATAGACGACATAAACCAACCACGGTGTTGATCAGAACCTTCTAAGTAAAGATCAGCAGGACCTGTTAAATCATCACGCGCATCAACCACACAGGCATGAGTCACGCCTGAATCAAACCATACATCTAGCGTATCTTGTACTTTCATGTACTGCTCAGCGTCATCGCCAAGTAATGTTGCAGGGTCTAAATCATACCAAGCTTGAATACCTGATTTTTCAACCAGTTTTGCCGCTTCTTCGATTAACTCTTGGGTATTTGGGTGAAGCGCACCGGTGTCTTTATCAACGAATAGTGCAATTGGCACACCCCATGTACGTTGACGTGAAATACACCAATCAGGACGGCCTTCAACCATGTTGGCAATGCGGCTTTCGCCCCACTCCGGTAACCACTCAGTCTTTTTGATTTCGTTTAATGAATCTTGACGAAGGTTAGCTTGATCCATACTGACGAACCACTGCGGCGTAGCACGGAAGATGATTGGCGTTTTATGACGCCAGCAATGTGGGTAGCTATGTGTTAATGCATGGTGGTGTAATAGCGCATTGTTTTCAGTTAATACGTCAATGACGCTCGCATTTGCTTTAAATACGTGCTGACCAGCAAACATTGGTGTGTCAGGTAAGTAAACACCGTTAGCACCAACCGGGTTAGCTACTTCTAAACCATAAGCAAGACCCGCTGCGAAATCTTCTTGACCGTGGCCAGGCGCAGTATGAACAACACCGGTACCAGAATCAGTCGTTACGTGATCAGCAACAATAACTGGCACTGTGAAGTCATAGAATGGGTGAGCAACCTGTAAATTCTCAAGTGCAGCACCTTTTACATAACCTAGTACGTGATAATGCTTAAAGCCATAACGATCCATAGCATCTTTAACTAGCTCAGAACCTAAAATTAGACGCTGCTGTGCACCTTCATCGTCAATTTGAACAAGGGCATACTCAAGTTTTTCATGAACAGCTACTGCACGGTTAGCAGGTAATGTCCATGGTGTTGTAGTCCAGATTGCGGTGCTAACAGTACCCGTGCCTTTATGGCCATCTGCTAGTTCAAATGCGTTAATAACAGCATCTTGGTCAGCAAATTCAAAACGTACATCAATTGCTGGCGACTGTTTATCTTGGTATTCAACCTCTGCTTCAGCAAGCGCTGAACCACAATCTGTACACCAGTGAACAGGCTTAGCACCTTTGTGTAAGTGACCATTTTTAATAATGCGACCAAGTACACGAATTGCATTCGCTTCAAAGTCGAAATTCATTGTTAAGTAAGGCTTATCCCAATCACCAAATACACCTAAGCGTTTAAAGTCTGTTTTTTGACCTTCAACTTGCTTTTTAGCATATTCGCGACATTTTTCACGGAACTCAGCAGCCGACACTTTCACGCCTGGCTTGCCTACTTTCTTTTCAACCATTAATTCAATTGGTAAACCGTGACAATCCCAACCTGGCACATAAGGCGCATCAAAGTCAGACAAGGTTTTTGACTTAACAATAATATCTTTAAGAATTTTGTTTACCGAGTGGCCTAAATGGATATCACCGTTTGCATACGGAGGGCCGTCATGCAAAATGAAGGTTTTTTTACCTTTTTTAGCGCTGCGAATTTGACCATAAAGATCGTCTTCATACCATGTCTTAAGCATTTTTGGTTCACGTTGTGCCAAATTGCCGCGCATTGGAAACGCTGTTTCCGGTAAATTCAAAGTATGTTTGTAGTCGCTCATTAATCCTACTTTCCGTATCGGCTACCTAATTTAAACCAAAACACTGCTTCGCGGCGGTTACATCATCTGCAATCTGCGCCGTCAGTTGTGTTAATGTCTCGAATTTTTTCTCATCGCGAAGCTTCTTAATCAGCTCCACGTGCATAAATTGTCCGTAAATATCTTGCGCAAAGTCAAAAAGGTGTACTTCTAACAATGCGCGTGTTCCATTAAATGTGGGTTTGTTGCCAATATTTGCAACCCCAAATAGTTCTTTATTGCCAACAGTTGTTCGTACCGCAAACACGCCATTTACAGGACATACTTGGCGTTTTAAAGCAATGTTTGCTGTTCTAAACCCTAGTTCACGGCCTTTTGCCCAGCCATGAATAACACGTCCAGATATCGCATAGCCATGACCTAACATGGTTTTTGCATCTTCTAATTGCCCTGCAGCAAGTGCTTGGCGAATAAGGGTACTGCTTACTCTATCATTGAGTCGGCGAAAACTGGCGGTACTTTTCACATCCATATTTAACTCAGTGCCCATGCTTTTTAGTAGTGAAAAGTCACCGCGGCGACGCTTACCAAAACAAAAATCATCGCCCACGGTCAGTGCTTTGACACCCAACTTTTCAACCAAAACTTGGCTTACAAACTGTTCCGCTTCCATATTTGCAAACTGCTGATTAAAACTAATGCAAATCACTCGCTCAACACCTAACTTTGCAAGTAAACTTAGCTTATCACGAAGTCGGGTTAAACGCGCTGGCGCATTATCCTTGGCAAAAAACTCTTGCGGCTGAGGCTCAAATAACATCACAGTACTTGGTAGTTGATGTTTCTGTGCGTCTTGTAGCAAGCCTTTTATCACTTCTGCATGACCTAAATGCACACCATCAAAGTTACCAATGGTCAACACACAGCCGTAATGCTGCGCGCGTATATTGTGAATACCTCTAATTAACTCCATGCCACCTTTTTGCCTTTATCAGCGAGCCCAAACACAGGTATCGGGCGTGAAACGCCGATTATAATCTTTTTTTTAGTTTGATTCAGTAGTTGCAACACTTTTTATCGTATTTAGTCGAATTCCCATTACAAACAGAGAAGAAAAGTACACCAATGCGGCTAACACGAGTAACCCTGCAAGTAACGAAACTTGCTCCATAAAGTGCCAAGTCTGCCAAGCAAAGCGCTGCCCGACATACCATACTACAGCCGCCATAAATACACTAGAAAACAAACACTTAAAACTAAATCTAAGGCTCATACCTGAAAACTGATAAACCCCTTCTTTGTGCAACTGGCGATACAGCAAATACGCGTTACAGCTTGCCGACATAGACGTGGCCAGCGCCAACCCTAAATAACCAATAAACGGGGCTAGCATAATATTAAAAAGCATATTAAGCACTAACGTTTTAATGCCAATTTTAACAGGCGTTTTCGTGTCCTGACGTGAATAGAAACCAGGTGCTAACACCTTAATCAGCATGAAACTAACTAAGCCAACCGAATAAGCCATTACGCCATAACTTACCGCTTGAACATGATCTATCTCTCCATTTTGAAATGCCCCATGATCGAAAAGTACGGTGATGATTAAAGGGCTTATCACCATCAAGCCAAACATGGCAGGTAAGCCTAAAAAGATTACAAAGCGCACTCCCCAATCTAGCGTGTGCTGAAAATCACGTGTGCTTTTCGTGCTATGAAGTTTAGATAGTGCGGGTAAAATCACCGTCGCAATACCAATGCCGAATAGACCAAGAGGAAACTCAATCAACCTGTCAGAATAGTAGAGCCACGCAATAGAACCCGTCATTAACATTGAAGCTATCATGGTATCGAGCAACAAGTTTATTTGACTAATAGAGACGCCAAATAACGCTGGCAGCATTAGTTTTCGTACTTTTTTAACGTTTTCATCTTGCCAAGCCCATTGAGGACGGCTCAGCATACGGGCACGATACAAAAACGGTAACTGAAACAGTAGCTGCACTAAACCACCAACAAACACGCCTATCGCAAGTGCATATGCACCCACTGAAAACTGATCATGCAGAAAAATAGCGCAAGTGATAATGGATATATTTAAAAGTACTGGGGTAAACGCCGCCACTGCAAAACGATTGTATACATTCATCACAGCACCGCTTAAAGCAACTAAACTAACAAAAAATAAATACGGAAAAGTGAGTTTTAAAAGCGCGCTTGCCAGCTCGAACTTTCCAGCATCTTCTCCTCCTTGCCACCAATCTATAAACCAACCGGTGCCAAACAGTGCGGCAATCACTGGCGAGGCAATCACACCAAATAAAGTTACAACGAGCAAAATTGTCCCTAGGGTGCCAGCAGCTTGAGCGACAAATAATCTTACTTTATCGTCACCTTGCTGCTCTTTAATATCAGACAAAACAGGTACAAACGCTTGTGCAAACGCCCCTTCAGCAAATAAACGGCGCAAAAAGTTAGGAATTCGGTTAGCAAATAAAAACACATCAGCAGCTGCACTTGCCCCCAATAAATTGGCTACAACTGCATCACGTACTAGTCCTAAAATACGCGAGATCATCGTCATTGCACTGACAATCATCCCAGAACGAAATAATCCTTTTGCCACCCTAAACCTACGAATAAAAACTTCTAAGATGGGCGATTATGCCTAAAATATCTTTAAAGCACTAGGCTCGAACTCGACCCTTTGTTACAATGGCGATATTAACTGCTAAAGCGGCAAATTGATGTTCGTTATAAGGAGCAGTTTTTCTTGAGATGTCAAAATTTCGTTGACATTCATGATAAAAACAGGCATATTCCACGGCCTTTAAATTAAGCTTATTTTAAGATTGTTAGGAGCAAACCTTGGCTAACATCAAGTCTGCAAAAAAACGCGCTATTACGAGCGAAAAAAATCGTCAACATAACGCAAGCCGTCGTTCAATGATGCGCACTTACTTCAAAAAAGTAGTTGCTGCAATTGAAGCGGGCGACAAAGAAGCTGCACAAGCGGCATTCGCTGTTGCAACACCTATCCTAGACCGTTACGCAACTAAAGGTCTAATCCACAAGAACAAAGCAGCTCGTCATAAGAGCCGTTTAGCAGCTAAAATCAAAGCGCTATAATTTGTTTTTGATGAATATAAAAAACCGGCCTATGCCGGTTTTTTTTTACCTTACTTTTAATAGCCTAAGTAGAAGTGTTCCTCGGCTAAACGATCTCTAGATCTGGGTAGAATTTTTTCAACATAGCCGCAATCTTTTTAGGTGTAAATGGCTTAACAACAAAACCCTTAGCGCCTTTTTCAATTGCTTCTTTTACATTTTCAACCGTAGAGTGAGCTGACACCATCACCACATTCGCCTCTGGCGATATTTCATTAATTTGTGAAATAATCTCCTTACCATCACCATCGGGTAGCTCTATATCTAAGAAAATAATATTGAACTCTTTTTCTCTACATACACTTAAGCACTGTGCAGCTGTTGAAGCCTCTCGCACATTATCAATACCTAAGTGCATTAGCGTTTGACTTAAAAAACTGCGGACAGTCCCCACATCGTCCACAATTAAAATTGAAAGCTGCGTATCCATACTATTCCTCTTAATATTTAAAGATAAACACTAATTGCATGTTGAAATGCACCTTTTACGCAAATTAGGACAATCAATGTTATATGATCTGAATTTAACTATTATATCAAAAACTTCGTTATAATCTCATTATAGAGACCTATAAATAAAAGGCCAGATAAGCTTTATGTCTAAAAATGTAAAAAAACAATCTTTACTTGGGCAGCAACCCGCTCGCAAGAAACCAGTCCCTAGCAAACGACCAAAAACAATAAGCAAGCCTCAGACACCCACGCAGCCAATACAACAAACCGTAGCAGAGCCTACTGTAAAGAAAAGTCCGGCCCGTTGGTACATTTTAGCAGTCGTATTATTAATTTTGCTTATCACTCCTAAACCAATTCTTATCACCTACGAGAAACTAGGCATGGTATCGCAAAGTGTCTTCTGGCCTGGCATATTTGGCTACGGAGCCAACGTGTTTGACTCTACACTAATCCCACGTGCAGACCTTAGCCGTAATACTATTTATTTGTGCCAAGACAAACGCAACCCTAACAGCTGTCAGAAATACCGCATTACCGATCAAAGTGGCTTTTTTGCTGTAATAAAAAAGCTAGCCATGGATTAAAAAATCTAATCCGAAAACAATAAAATTACTTGGTTGAAAACTGTGCAAAAGATCACCATAATGGCGCTCCTTTTTCAACACAGACACTATTAGATACGACCATGCTAAACGAGCTAGATTGGCTTTTAAACTTAACGTTACTTGCACTAGGATTAGGTGCTTTCTTTATTAATCAGTTAAATTTACTGCGTTTTGCAGCGATTAGCGCGTGTAGTTTATTATTTTTATCGTTTAGTCTAGATCTGATGTCATCGAGTGTGATCTCAAATATGAGTTTAGTGTTGATCAACACATTTTATTTATTCAAGGTTTACACATTTGGCCAATTGAATATCAACCAAGGTTAAACTTCTCCTAAGATAAATTGATAGAACAGGTTATCCTACCTATCATTGTTTATGCCCAAACAGCCATCTGTTTGGGCTTTTTTTTACTTACAAAATAGCTGAACTGATATACCATATGCAGCGTATATATACCCAAGCCACCTCAAGATGCAGAATTCAGCGTTTCACAGGTGCTTAATATCAAGGCGTTACTTTGCAAGAATGGTGGTCCCTTTTAAGAAGTAACAACGATGAGAGTAAGTGCCTGTGAAACGCCCAGAGGGTTGGGTTAAAAGCGATTTATACTGCGTTATTGATTTTAACAATAGAACCACTATTACTTGCAATCAATGCCTTGCCTAAATCGCTTTTAATTCCAACTGAAACTCGCACCTTAAGGTGGTTTGGGTATAGATAATTTGGGGGTACCTTATGTCATTAGACGACTTCGACTTATTTCTTATGTCAATGGAAGATGTTAAACCTCTTAAACATGACACTGTAAAACTCAAAAGCACTAAGCAAGGCCCGTCACTTGCTCAGCAAGAAAAACGCAAAGCTGCTGAGTGCGATTTATCTGTAGATGAGAATTATCTACAGAGCGAGTATGTGGAGCTATTAGACCCCCATGCCGTTTTAAGCTTTAAAAATGAAGGTGTGCAAGCACAAGTTTTTAAAAACCTGCGATTAGCTAAATACCAGCTAGATGCGACTCTAGATTTACATGGCCAACCTCTTCAACGCGCAAGAACGACGCTTCTTACATTTATTGATGACTGTCATAAACGCAACATACGGGTAGTGTTAGTTCGCCATGGTATTGGCATTAAAAACAAATCTAAACCAGGAATATTAAAAAGTTACACAAATAAATGGCTACAAGAAATTCCATCTGTACTCGCCTTTCATAGCGCACTCAAACACCATGGAGGGAATGGCGCAACTTATGTGTTGCTGAAAAAGTCGGATGAAAAAAAGCACGAAAACAGAGAGATCCACTCTAAAAGAAGCTAGGCAGTTGGTGCACATCCACTTTGTGCACCAATAACACGATTATTTTTGGTTACTTACTACTGGTTGAACATGCGTTTCACTTGCATTCGCTTGATTAAACCATGCAGAGACACCTAAAACGATGACTGACACAATGACTAGACTAAATTTCGCCCCATTTTGGTTAGATTTCATAACGCCTCTTCTTATTATTGTTTATTGTACTTACCCAGCATAACAAAGTTACAGATGTTAACAAGACGTTTGATAAATTAATTCACACTTTGTCAATAACCTTTTGCTCTATCAACCTTATTAATTAGCTCTCCCCCGCAAATTAATCTTTTAACATTAGTCTCGATTTGTTTAACTACACTGTTAATATCAGATAAAGCAGCGCAATGAGGCGTTAATGTAATCTTGTCATGAGACCAGTATGAATGCTTTTTATCTAGAGGCTCCTGAGTGAATACATCCAATGTGGCTGCACGTATTTTATTACTATCTAGCGCCGAAATTAAATCTGTATCAATAACATGCTTACCTCTTGCCACATTAATGACAACCGCATGAGGAGGCAACATCGCTAATAGATCTTCATTAATAATACCCGCTGTATGCTGATTCAATGGTAATAAACATACTAGATAGTCAACCAAAGGAAGCATCTCATTAAGCCCTTGCTGTGTGTGATAGCAACTAACCTCTGGATGCTGCTTTTCACTGTTTGACCATGCACTCACTTTAAAGCCATTTGCTACTAACTTCATCGCTGCCGCCTTGCCTAACTCGCCGAAGCCTAAAATACCCACATGTTGATGTGCATACGCGCGCTTTGGCTTCCAAGTGCTGGCTGATTGTTTTAAATAATATTCTTTGAGCCTAAGCTTGTGTGCCAATACATGGGTCAACACATACTCTGCCATATCATTTGCAAGATTATCATCAACAATTCTAACAACGGGAACATGCGCTGCTATCGCTGACAAATCGATGCTATCGACACCAGCCCCAAATGAAGACACGGCTTTTAAATTTACCAGCTTAGGCCATAAATCAGCCGGTGCATTCCAGGCAAGCACAAACTCTACTGCTTCATAGTTGGAACACTCAGACCAAAGCTGCACGTCAACCTCAGGTAATAACGCTTGTAATCGAGCAATTAATTGGCTGCAATCTCGACCTGTTACAGCTACAAGTAAAATCATTGTATTCTCCATATTTTGAACCGCTCTCAAAGCGCTCTTTAAAAAGTCACACAACTGCAACCTAACTGTCACAGCGAACTCTTACTCTAACCTCATCGCTGAATGCGTTTATGTTGAGGTTTGTATGATCAGTGTCGATAAAGTAATAGAAGCAAATTTACCACAGTTAGAAAATTCACCAAAAGTAAAAGGCTTAGTTAAAAAAGGCCTCGGTTACTTGCTACACGAGCAGGAATTTGTTGCCTTTGGTGATGCATACCCACATTTACAAGGGCTTGAATTTGTTGAGCAGGTTCTTGATGAGCTAGACTTTGACACACGCTACAAGCCAAAGCAAATAGAACACATTCCCAGTGAGGGTAACGTCGTTATTGTGGCAAATCACCCTATCGGCTCACTCGATGCATTAGCATTAGTTAAGGTTTTATCAAGCGTGCGACCAGATTTAAAAGTGGTTGCCAACCGCATGCTGATGTCTATCACCCCTATGCACTCTTTACTACTCCCTGTTGATAACCTTTCTGGCACCAGTAAAAAGAAAGAACTGGCTAATATCCAACAGCATTTAAAGTCGGATGGTGCGCTATTAATTTTCCCAGCAGGCGAAGTATCTCGCTTAAGCCCCACAGGAATTAAGGACTGTAAGTGGAACAGTGGCTTTTTACGCATGGCCAAAAAAGCCAACGCCCCTATTTTACCGATTTACATTAAAGCGAAAAATAGTCCTTTGTTTTACGGCACTTCCATGATTTATAAACCGTTAGCGAGTTTGTTGTTAGTAAAAGAAATGTTCAAACAACGTCAAAAATCATTAGAGTTTGAAATTGGTGCTTCAATTCCACCTGAATCATACTTAATTGAAAATTTAAAAGATAAAGAAATCGCGCAGCTCATAAGAAAGCAATTATATCGACTTGTCACTAAAAAACCGCTGCCTTTGAAAACTCAAACACCTATAGCAAGCCCAGAAGCAACTAAAGATCTAAAAAAGGCCATTGAAGAGTGTGAACTATTGGGTGAAACATCAGATGGTATGAAAATCTACTTATATCAATACTGCGGTAGCTCGCCGATTTTCCGTGAGCTAGGACGACTGCGCGAAATTGCGTTTCGGGCAGTCGGGGAAGGCAGTGGTAAACGTCGAGATATAGATAAATACGACATGGATTATCAGCATCTTGTTTTATGGGATGCAAAGCAGCTTGAATTAGTGGGTGCATATAGACTCGCCTGTGCACAAGACATCATTGAGAAACATGGCCGCAAAGGGCTATACACTGACAGCCTATTTAACTACAGCGATGACATGGCACCTTATTTTGAAAAAGGCATTGAACTTGGCCGTAGCTTCGTGCAACCAAAATACTGGGGTAGAAAGAGCCTTGATTATTTATGGTTCGGCATTGGTGCATTTGTGAATCGCTACCCACAATACCGTTATTTATTTGGTGCAGTGAGTGTGTCAAACGCACTCCCCGAGCAAGCAAAGTCGCTACTGGTTCATTATTACCAACATTATTATGGGGCAGAGCAACTATTGGCGATTCCTAATAATGAATTTCGTCATACCGAACAACAAAAAGAGCAATGTGCTCAGCTATTTATGGGTAATGATATTAAAGAGGACTTTGTTGAGTTAAAACATGTACTCGCCAATATTGGCGCACAAGTCCCGACCTTGTTCAAACAATATACCGAGCTTTGTGAGCCAGGTGGTGTGCAGTTTTTAAGCTTTAGTATCGACCCTGAATTTAACAATTGTATTGATGGTTTAGTGCTTGTTGATTTAGATAAAGTTAAACCGAGTAAGGCCAAGCGATACTTAGGTCAGTCACGCTAAAAATAATTCCTACCATATTATAAAAACAAAGAAGTCGGCATTTATTGGCGGCTTCTTTGTTTTAAAAATGAGTCTTCAGCTAAAAATATTGCGAAGTGCTGCGTAATAAATTTTTTCAATACACAGTAAATCAGTAATGGGAACATGTTCATTGACTTGGTGGATCGTGTTGTTACAAACCCCACACTCTATAACTTGGGTGTGCTCATTGGCAAAAAATCGCCCATCCGAAGTCCCCCCACTGGTACTGAGTAATGGAAAGTTACCTGTCACTTCAAGCACAGCTTGTTCCAGTTTATTCAACAAGCAATCTTGTGATTGATAAGCAGTGTAATAAGACTCACAAGGACGTTCCCATTGAATTTTTATCGTATCGGCAAGATCTGTAAGTGCAAATTGAATTTCTTTTTTCACATCAGTACTTTTATAGCCATGACTATAGCGTACATTAAAAGTCAACTCGCATCTGGCGGGAACTAAATTATCGACTACGTTCGCAATATTAATACCGGTGACTTGGAGAGTAGTCGCTGAGCTAGCTTCATCTTTGTGCCAGCATATTGCAGTTAATCGTTTGACGACTTCGGCGCTTAAGTGTGCAGCATTGACTGTATTATCTGGGTAAGCGACATGCCCTGCTTTACCTTGGATTGATAAACGTGCCGATAAAGCACCACGACGACCATTCTTAATCGTATCCCCAACATGAAGGTGGCTTGTTGGCTCACCCACTAAGCAACCATCGAGCACAATGCCTTGTTTTGCTAATCGCTCAGCGATAAGCAACGATCCATATTCAGCTTCCCCTTCTTCATCCGACGTAATTAGCCAATAGAAAGTTCCTTGCTTATCCTCGCTTTGAGTAACAAGCTTTTCTGTAGCGCATAACATAGCCGCCACACCGCCTTTCATATCAGCAGCGCCACGACCATACACAGCACCATCAACAACGTGACCAGAAAAAGGATCAACTCGCCAATCCCCTTCGGCTGCGGGCACCACATCAATATGCCCAGAAAACGCCACCACAGGGCCGCTACCAAATGAAACTTTAGCAATTAAGTTAGTGACTTGGTTGAAAGTAAACACCTCACACTCGAACCCAAGTTGAGTCAGCTTTGTCGCAAGCCAATCAATCGCCCCCGCCTGTTGGGGAGTGACTGACTTAAATTGGATTAATGTTTGTAATGCTTTAACCACATCGCTGTGTGGCTGTAACTTTGGCGCGAGCTCTATACTCATAATAACCCCAGTTTTTTCACTATGTAGGGTTATTACAACTCGAAATTATGACTGCTGTGTGAAGATTAAATTAATGATTTCCTTCTTCTATTAAGGTCTCTTGCGTCACTTTAGCAATATCTTTGTCTTCTTCCGTTAATTTTGTACGTTGCCAACGTCCTGTTGAGAACCATGCATAGGTTATGAGTGCCACAAGTACATTCGTTAGAGCAAACGAGTACCAGATCCCTTGCGGACCAAGCGCCGTATGTTTTGATAAAATATACGCAGCTGGGAACTGAATAACACACTGCGCTAACAAAGAAACGATCATTGCATTGAGCATATTTCCTGATGCTCTAAAGGTTGCAACAACACAAAGTTGCACACCGATCCCGCCCCAAGTTAAACACATTTTACGAATGAACTCAGCACCACCTTTAATGACAGACGGATCATCAGGAATGAAAAAGGCAACTAAATATTCAGCAAATAAATAAGCAATTCCTCCCACCAGCGACAACCCAGTTAAGCCCCATATACAAGCAAGTCGCGTTATTTGTGCTGCTCGCTTTGGATTTCCAGCTCCCATGTTTTGACCTACCAAAGTAGACACCGCCATCGACAACCCCATTGCAGGGATCATCACCATTTGCAAAATATTCGAACCTACCCCATAAGAGGCCAATGTGTAGGTGCCAAAGCTGGCAACCAAAAATGACATGATTATCAGCCCAAATGCCCGTGCTGATAACTCAACGGAGCCTGGTGCTCCTAACAAGAAGGCTTGTTTCATATATTGCCAGTCAGGCTTAAAGCTCGACAGTTTTAATTGAATACCATGACGGCCCCGCAAAAAGACCCATACGCCAATTAGTGCCGCAAGACTCTGAGTAATAAGTGTTGCTAATGCAGCCCCCATCACCCCAAATCCTGAAAAACGGCCCCAGCCAAAAATCAACAATGGGTCAAGGGCAAAATTAAGTAATACAGTGCCACTAACAATAATAAGCGGAATTTTAGTTTGGCCAATTCCGCGCATTAACGCTTGAAACATTGCGTAAATGAATACAAAAACAACCCCTATAAAAGAGACATGCATAAACTTCAAAGCGTCGCCATAAACAGCCTGTTCAACACCAAGTAAAACTAAAAAATATGGGGACAGAAAATAACCAATCAAACCTAACACTGTTGCAGTGACTGTGACCATCAACATTGTTTGTGCAGCAACGTGGTTCACCTTATCCTGTAAGCCTGCTCCCATATACTGAGCGGATAAAATAGCCCCTGCCATTGCAAGACCTGAACCGATGGCTATCACTAAAAATGTGACAGGCATGCTCACAGACACAGCAGCGACTTGATCGGCGCCAAGTCGGCCAACCCAAAAGGCATCAGTAAGCTGATAAGCAGATTGCAAAATATTGATTAAGATGATCGGGATACCCAATTTCAACAGTGCTTTTGCTATCGAACCATGAAGAAATAAATGTTGAGTATCTGTCATTAAACACACCTAAAATTTTAAAAACAGCTTATTGTATCAGACCTGCCTGAGTTTAAAGTGAACTCGAGTCAACCTTTTTTCTATGTACCTAATTAAAAACTTAATCTAAATCAAAAAATAGCTTCACTTTATTCAAACATTTTTGAAACTTTGATCTAGAACAGGTTTTGTCTTAGCAAGCTCGGTAATAATAGCCTCAACCAAACAAGACAAGTAGTTCGTGGAGAACAGCATGAAAACTAAATTAAGCATTGCATTACTGACTTCATTATTAGCACTCTCTCCTGTTGCAAACGCAAATTTAAGCGTTAACGTGGGTGCGATTAATGTAAACCCAAATAACGACAGCTCAAAAATAAACGAAGCACCGACATTAGGTTTACGTGGCGATGATAATACACAATTAGGTCTTACCATCGACTATGCATTTGATGATAATTGGGTACTTGAATTAGTTGCTGCGACACCATTTAGTCACGACATCCAAGGTACTGGCGGTCTTGCTGGTAACAAAATTGCAGACATCAAGCAGCTACCACCTTCTTTAATTGCGCAGTACCACTTTTTAGACTCAACTTATAAGTTCCGCCCATTTATTGGCGTAGGTATTAACTATACGACTTTCTTTGATGAGCAACCATCAGCAGCTTTAAAAGCAACGCTAGGTACTGATGATGTTGAAGTGAAACTAGACGACTCATTTGGTTTTGCAGCGCAAGCGGGCTTCAACTACATGATGAACGAGAACTGGGGTCTACACGGCATGGTTGCATTAATTGATATTGATACAGATGCAACTGTTTACGCTAATGGCACAAAAGCACTTACATCAACTGTCGAAATCGACCCTGTTGTAGCTATGTTTGGCGTTAAATATAAATTCTAACTTCTTTCACTTAGTGAAAGCCCATACGCACTAAAAAGCGCCTTTACGGCCTTTTTTTATTTATTGGTTAATTTTTTCTGTTCTAGCATTTCTTTCCAGTGCATAACCTCGGCAGGCAAAATAGGTGCAACCCCTTTAAAGCCAGCAACTTCAAGCATTTCTTCAACACTGACAACACCTTTTTTTCGTTTAAAAACGCCGCGTACATAAGCAATTGCGTGCAAACCTCTATCCGAATGAAACTTTTGTTCAATATAAAAGTATTTGTGATCCCAGCCAACTAAGCGAGTACTTACAGTGTATTTTTGCATTGGCTTGATATCACGAATGTATGTGATAGCTGTGGCATTAACGATCGGGAACCAACGGCGTTTCATTATGTGTTTTAATAAACCCACACGCTCGGTCATCCAAGTGCGAGCTATATCCATCATTGCCAAATAACGTGAATTAGTTAGGTGAAAATTGATATCACAATCGCTCGGTAAGGCTTTGAAATCAATATCAATTGTATCGAGTAACTGTTGATAATCACGATTACGTTTAATTTTAAAAAATAATAAGATAAGTCGAAAGTAGAGATTCACGGTAAAGGTCTAACCAGTTGATAATAACCAAAGTGTATCACAGCATATTGCTATGGCGAATATTCTGCTCTAATCTGTGCATAAATCAGTATAAAAAAAGAATAATCTAATGAAATTGTTAAATTTAGTGTTCCTAATGGCGGCAAGCTTATTCTCTCACTCAGCTTTTGCAGATTTTAGCTACCAAGGGCAAGGCGCATTAAGCTATCCAACCGGCGTAGAAAAAGCGTTTAAATTTGGCTTTGCATGGCAACAAGATGCTGAAAAGTTCACTATTGGCAACAAAACTTATGATATGCCACTCCCTGAATCTTACTCGGTAGCGATTACATTAAGTAAAGATGAAAAACAGATATGGGTTCAAGAGTTTAATAACGGCTTTTTTGAAGGGTTTAATTGGCAAATTGGTGAACACATACTGACACTTAAAAAACGTGACTTTACTGATTCAGTGAAAGGAAACTATGTTATTAGTTTAGACAACCGCGATTATTTCTTCGCCCGTAATAACATCAGCATTGTCATTAAATTTGACGATAATGGCATCAGTAACCTTGTTCTTGATGGTGTAACCAAGGATATGGGCACAAAACAATAAGGCTTAAAAGCAAGCCGCAATAAATGCAGCTTGCTGATTTTCTCTATATACCAGTTTATTAGATAATATTGAAATTGGTATTAGACCTTTACGGTTTTACGATTTATACCGTAATCTCTTAGCTTATTAGCAACCGCAGTATGACTTAGACCTAAACGTTTAGCCAACTGTCGGGAGCTTGGATAAGCAGGGTACAATTTTCGCAATAATGTGGCCTCAAAGCGTTTAACCGCTTGATCTAACGTTCCTTCAAAGTCTGACTCCAGATAACCTAGATCATGAGTGAATGTAGGCAGCTGCAAGTGCTCAATTCTAAGTTCGTTGTCATCTAACAATGAGACGGCACGGTAAATCGCATTTTCTAACTGACGCACATTGCCAGGCCATGGATAGTCTTGCAAAAAGCTTAAACAATCATCCGATAAAACAGGCACTGAGTGGCCATTCTGCTGTGCATATTTTTGGATAAAGTGCTCAGCCAATGGGCCTACATCCGCCTTTCTATCACGAAGTGGTGCTATCTCAAGGGTTAGCACATTGATTCGATAATAAAGATCTTCTCTAAATGTGCCCTCTTGCACCATGGCTGGTAAATCTTTTTGTGTCGCTGCAATAATACGCACGTTCACTTTTACTTCGTTTTCATCTCCAACCTTGCGAAAAGTACCGTCTTGTAAAAAGCGCAGTAATTTCGTTTGTAGTTGCGTCGACATCTCGCCAACTTCATCTAAGAATACCGTACCGCCATCAGCCTGCTCTAAAACACCACGTTTAGGGGCGGCATTTTCTTCATAGCCAGCGTAACCAAACAGCTCAGATTCAGCGACGTCATCCGGTAAAGATGCACACGATAAAGCAATAAAAGGTTTAACCGAGCGATTAGATGCATAGTGACAAGCACGTGCCAGCAACTCTTTACCAGTGCCTGTTTCACCGGTAATTAATATCGGCGCTTCAAGTTGTGCCATCTTGCGCGCTTCTCTAACCACACGACGCATAGCAGTACTAAAGTTATGAATAGTCGCGAAACTTTCTTGACCATAACGTCGAAACGCGCTCACTTGCTGGCCTAAGCGACTTTGTGATTTGATATTTATAACCGCACCGGCGAGTACATCTCCCTCAGCTCCTTGTGGAACAGAAATAGGTAGTATGTCAGCAATGAAATCTTCACCTGCCACTTCTACACGGGTTGTTTGGCCAAGTACTTCTTTGCCCTCAAGCCAACGCGTAAAGTTAAATCCTTTCAATAAATTATTGATGTTTGCGCCAATCACTTCATTTTCAGATAACTGTAAGTCGCGACACGCAGCATCATTACATAAACGCACCCACCCTTTCGCATCAATCGAAATGACGCCATCTGGCAGGGCTCTTAATAATGTATTTAGCTCATTATGCTCACGCTCAGAAGGTAAAAATGCGGTTGTTCGGACATCCTTCACACCATCAATTAATCGAATTGATGGCATAATCTTTTGAAATTGCTCAAACTCTATTGGCGGGAAACTGACATACATTCGGCAATTAACCGAATCTACTTCGATACCTTTTAAATCAACCTGATAACTAACCAAAATATTGAGAATCTCTTGGGCGATACCAATTCGGTCGGCACAGTGAATATCTAAACGCATACATCCTCAAAGAACGGGAACCTATAGTAAGCGAATAATACGCTAACTCCCCATGCGAGGGTAGTCTATTGTAAAGATTTTTGGACAAATATACCCAAACGCATTAGTTGTTTGGGTATTTAGTCCACTCAGTACCATCTAATTGTATGTAAGGTTGCCCTTTGATATACATCATTACTGTGTCTTGATTCTCTGCAACTTTGGCTGCGCTCGGTAGGCTGGCAATTAAACGTTGAACACTCACCACACCTGAAAAAACATCCCATTTCATCGCATTACTAATTAATTCAGACAACGCAAAGTAACTCACTGTTTTATCTACTTCATGTAATTCACTGTGCTTTATATCAGGGCCAATAAACTTAACAGCAGCCGGTACAGATACAATCGCTGGGCTGGGTATTTCTCGAAGCCCTGCAAACTGTAACTTATCTCCTTTTAGTGCCGCACCATGCTCTGGTACAACAACTAACATTACATTTCGACCTTCACGTTCAAGCCGTGAAATAAACTGTGCAATATCTGAGAACAACCTTTGCTGCCTAGCAGGATAACTTTCAAGACTATTCATGCGTGAACGTCCAGCTAACTGATTACCATCATGTAAACTAATCGAATTATAATAGAGTGCTCTTGGCTGCGACTGTTCTGCTGCTTGTTCATTTAACCAAGCAGACAAAACCTCACCATCAGAGTAAATAGGCTTACCATCAAACCCATACTGAGCGGGACTAAACTGACTAAAATCGAGTTTAGGAACTGAGACCCCCCCATACTGTCTAATTAAGCCAATAAAATCATCAAAATGACCATCGTGGTTTAAAGCGACAGAGGTCTTAAACCCTAACTCAGCGAGATTACTGAACAACTTACATTGTTTATCAACAGGTTCAAATAGCTTATCTTGGCTGGTTTGGCCACAACTGGCTCGTAAAAGCCGAATAGCAGCAGGGCCACTGTATGACGTAGCTGAATTGAAATCGTTGAACAATATATCAAAATCATTAAAGAGATTACGCGGCTCAACACCAATAGCATTTAAATCAGCCGTAGCGAGGGAGCATATATTAAGCACCACGACATCAAAAGGACGGCCATTGAAAGATGCTGGAAACTGAGTTTTTAACTGTGCTTGCTGCTGATAAAAAGCCTGTAATTGTTGATCTGGCGTTTCAACTATTGATGCATCTGATGCGGCTGTCTTTTCTCCAAGTAAAGGGGACTGGTTTTGTACAACTATCGGTGTACTTAAGCCTTCACTAGGCACTGACATACTCAGCCAATAAGCGTACGCAAACCCAAGCACAGACAAGCTCGTGTACCTGAGCCACTTAGCGCTATACCAGTACACTATACACAGCACAAATAATGCCAAAACTAGCTCAATATTGACCACCCGTGAGACTATTTCAAAAAAGTAACCTAAACTAAAATCTTGAACATTCCCAGCTTGCTTGGTTAATCGTGATATCGGGGGCAGCCATGAATCATGATAAAACAGTGCGATGCCCACGATAACACCTACAATGTGCTTAATACGCGTCAACCATTGCTGCTGAAAAGATACAGCCAAAAAAGCAAAGAAAGCTAAGTTAGCTAAAAAGTCAAATGAGATATCTGAACGACTATATAGAAAAAACTTTATAAGGAAATATAAGTTCCAAACACCTAAACCTGAGAGCCTCACTGGGTATCCTTTTTCTGCTTTTTGGGAGTATACGGGGTCAGTAGTACATGCCTGAATGTTAGTTTTCGATAAACATGCACTATTTTTTTTAGTAATACCTTGCCTACATTACTGAGTAAAACACCGAGTATTAGCGCGATTACAAAGGTAATTAAAAACTGGTTTAAGCTCATGTTTTATCACTTTTAAATTCAACTGAAACAGGTGTTGATAGCGGTCTAATGATTTTTTTAAATTCAGGGGTTTCAGTATTTAAATTAGTAATATCAGCTACTTTGGCATCAAAAATATAGCTAACATTTTCTTTCAATTGCTCTGTGTAGTCTGGTACTTCCTGTTGATTGTAGTCACGTTGAATTCGTCGACACTCTTGCTGTATGTAAAAATGATCAGCAATAATATTTTTCGATGTAAAGAAATCACTCACTTGTAATTTAAACAAGTGTTTAATTGCACTTTCGACATCATGCTCACGGCACGCATGCAAATATAAATAGATATAGCCATCGGCATAACTAAATAGATCCCCCTCTCGTTTTACGTGGAATAAATGCAAGGGGTGAATCGCTTCAATGCGCGGTAAAAGCTGCAACATGACCAACACCCCACTAACACCTAAGTTAGCTGCTGAGTCACTGTGTTTTGACACTTGCTCTGCAAAACGCAGAATAGGTAAATACCCTTTGCTTAATGCACTTTCACTATATTTTAATACATCATCAATTGAATCGGGTAAGGGCCTTGAGAATTGAAACCCCTGTATAGACTGAATTTGTGATAACAGTCTAGATGGCTCCGAAAAGCTATACAAAATCAGGTTTACACCCAAGGCTAAAAACAAACACTCATCTTGATGGCGAATAATGCCATCCACATTCTGAATAACTAATTTTAATTTACGCCCGCATTGTTTACGAAGCAAAAAACACTCTTGTGCTAAAGCAGATAAATCAGTGTAGCGTGTTACTGAAAAAACCAGCGTGGCAGCTTTTCGAGTCAGCGCTGTTTTATATAGTGCGTCGTTATCTTCAACAACTTTGTAAAGAGCAGGAAGCTTAGTGCCTTGTGGTACCGCACTTCGTACTACCCATACTTCATCTTCATCGAGCTCCTGGTGCATTGAACGATTATCAGCGTGTGCATCTACACCACTCTCAAACACCGATAATTGCTTATTAAGCAACTGTAAATTAATACTTTTAGCTGCAATAACCCCTTCGCTGTGACTCCAAAAATCATATTCTAAGGTACGAATTGAGGCTTCTTGACTCATAAAAATCATGCCATCAAAAAGTGTATTCATACCCAAAAACTGTCGTCGCACACTACTTACATCAGCACCCGAAATTAAAAAGATGACAGTTGCACTTTGAGATATGGCTAGTTCGCGATAACAACTTACCTTTTTTATTAACTGCGCTTCGTTGAGCATTGAAATTCGTTCACTATGTAAATGCACAATAACTGTACTACCTTTAAGTTCGTCATAGTGTTTTAGCTCATTAATCACCCGACGTGAAAAATGTAATTTTTTTGCTAAAATTGGATCATAGTGTAAACAAAATGGATATAAGCGACCCTGCTCAAATAACTGATAAAAAACATCACCTTGCTCACTATTAAAGAACATATCGACGTGTTCCGAAAGCAAGAATACAGAGCCTTTGTTATTAGCAAGAATATGCCTAGCTAACTCTAATAACTGATTGTCTAAAGGTGCCAGTAGTGCATAATTTGCACTGCTTTTTAACACCGAATAGGCTGTCATTAACCCTGTAATATTTAAATAAGGCACCAATAAACCCTTGAAAAAGATACTTTAGTACTAGTTTTGGCCGCTATTCTATATATAATGCAGCCCATGTCCACGCTTTATAAACACTTCAAATCTAGTTTTGTCGTAGCGGATACTTTAAATGAATGATTATGCAGTAAAAAAATCAACTATTTTAACTCAATATGACATTGACAATTTGCTCCATCAATTTGGTGGAAAAAACCAAACATATATAGAAATAGTTGATGTAGAAAAAAATCGCCAAACAATCGAAAAATATCCTTTAATTAAAGATATCGCTTTATCCGTTAAAGATACACAACAAGTTAAAAATATTAACAAAAGTACATACTAAATAATGAAAAGAGTTTTTGTAAAAGGTATTAAAGGTGGAACAGGTACAACATCCGTTGTCGCTAATCTTGCTTGCGCCTTAAGAAAATCTAACGAAAACGTATACGTTATTGACCTTGATCCCAAAGGCGATATTGGCTTGCATCTAGGTCTATCGTGGGAACACCAATTAGGTTGGAGTGATTATTCAAGCTTTCGTGCTGCCAGCTGCCAATTCCATCAAGATGATGATGGTATTAAATTTTTACCTTATGGCAGTGCTAGCCTCAGTAATTTAAACTTTACCTCAATCATAGAAAGCTGCAAGCAATTAAAAGAATCTGAAAACGCCTGGTTTTTATTTGACTGCCCTGCTCATATTGATGTGGTTGATTACCCCACAACAAAAGAAGATATTTTCCTAGAAATTGTAAACTGCGATGCTATTTGTCACAGTTTTATCTATAAGCGCTTAAATGCACTTAAACACGCTACTTCCCGTTGGCAACATTACTTTTTAATAAATCGATTTAACTCTGCCTCTGAGCTTGAATCTGATCTGCTGCAATTATGGCAGTCAGAACTTCCTTTACTCGCGCCATTGTATATCAACCAAGATGAAGTGATAAAAGAAGCAACAGCATTTCGTAATGTCGCCATTAATTGTGCTCCTTACAGTGTTGCCAATGACGACTTTGAAACATTAGCGGGCTGGTTGGTAAGTCGAGCGAGTAATAATGACTAATAAGGTTCGGGTAAGTAACACTGAGCGTATTATGAAATTATGCTTAGGACTTATTTTTACAAAGAGAATTGTTCGCTTTGTATTTTTTAAATTTCATGGTTATTTCAATCAACATAAGATGAGTTTGCTTGGGGCATTCATGATGCCCTTTATAGTGTTATTTTTATCCCTATTTTTTAGGCTTGATAAAAACCGTAAAAACAACATAAAAAAGACGATAAAATATTTCTATCCCCATGTTACACAGCCAATTTTAACGCCATCAAATTGCGTTAGAATCGTGCTACAAAGCTGTTACTTGGTTTTATTTAACACAACTACCACTTCTCAGGCCCACATTGCCCAAGAGCAGCGTAAAACATGGCGTAAGATAATACGCTCAGCACGTATCGTTCGCGTGATAGACAGTAAGCTAGTGCGCTTTTTTAGGCGAGCTTGGCTCATAACGAAGAAGCAGCAGAAATCAAAAGTGTATCAACAAATAAGCACTTCAAGTCTATGGAAAAATAGCACCTTAAAAGTGACATTTTTCACACTCTTAATATTCGCTGTCGCCATTTTTGTCACTGTGCCTTTTAGTGTAGAAGCACAAGCCGTGTTTATTAGTCTTATTTTGTTGGTTGCCTACTCTTTGCGTCGTGTTGAAGGACAAATGGCAACAATTGCAATGATCACCCTGTCTGTCACCACCTCTACTCGCTATTTATGGTGGCGTTACACAGAAACACTCAACTGGGGAGATCCACTTGCATTAGCATTAGGGTTTGGACTTTTATTAGCAGAAACTTACGCTTGGCTGGTACTAATTTTAGGCTTCTTTCAAACAATTAACCCATTAAGTAGAAAACCCATTCCACTTAGTGAAGATACATCAACATGGCCAACTGTTGATATCTATATTCCAACCTACAATGAACCGTTGAATGTGGTTAAACCAACAACCATTGCTGCACAAAGTATTGACTGGCCGGCTGACAAACTTAACATCTATATTCTAGATGACGGTAAACGCCCCGAGTTTGCTGATTTTGCAGAAAAAATTGGCGTTGGCTATTTAACTCGGCCAGATAATAATCACGCCAAAGCTGGCAATATGAACCATGCTATGCAAGTGACAAATGGCCAATATATCGCGATTTTTGATTGTGACCATATTCCTGCGCGGTCGTTTTTACAAATGACCATGGGGCAATTTATTAATGACAGCAAAGTGTGCTTAGTACAAACACCACACCACTTTTTTTCTGCGGATCCCTTTGAACGTAATTTAAAAAACCATCGTAAAATTCCTAACGAAAACATGCTATTTTATGGTCTGATCCAAGACGGTAATGACATGTGGGATGCCACCTTTTTCTGTGGCTCTTGTGCAGTATTAAAGCGCAGTGCCCTTGAAGAAATTGGCGGGTTTGCGGTAGAAACTGTCACCGAAGATGCGCACACAGCACTGAGAATGCAGCGTGCCGGATATAAAACCACCTATATTAATATTCCACAAGCTGCCGGCCTTGCCACTGACAGTTTATCGGCTCATGTTGGTCAACGGATCCGTTGGGCTCGAGGGATGGCACAAATTTTTCGTTTAGATAACCCATTACTCGGCAAAGGCTTAAATATTGCCCAAAGATTATGCTATCTCAATGCCATGCTGCACTTTTTATCGGGAATACCACGTATTGTATTTTTAACCGCACCTTTGGCGCTGATCTACCTAAACGCACAAATTATTTATGCTCCTTTTATCGCTATTTTCTTATATATTGTACCCACCTTGCTGCAAGTGAAAATAACCAATTCACGAGTTCAAGGGAAATACCGTTACTCATTCTGGGGGGAAGTATATGAATCAGTTTTAGCTTGGTATATTTTAAAGCCAACCACAGTTGCACTTATAAACCCCAATAAAGGTAAGTTTAATGTTACTGAAAAAGGTGGATTAAATAGTACTGACCACTATGACTGGATGATTTCAAAGCCCTATATAATACTGTTATTAGTAAATGTTGTCGGTATGACGTATGGCATCATCAGATTATTATTCGGTGATACGTCTCATATAGGCGTATTGCTAATTAGTATGTTGTGGGCCAGCTACAATATAGTGATCTTAGGCGCAGCAGTCGCGGTAGCAGCCGAAGCAAAGCAAGTACGTAGCTCGCATAGAATAAAAGCTAACTTCCCTGCCGCAATTCGCCTTGCGAACGGACGCACCATCAAAGTTAAAATAACGGATTACTCAGACAATGGAGTCGGTTTAGAAACCGAACACAGTCACTTATGTCGAGTCAACGATAAAGTTGAACTCCTTATGAGTCGTGGCTTTAAGCAGTTTTCATTTGCGACCTACATCTGTAACACCCGTGATAAGCAAATCGGCTTAACTCTTAGAGATTTAAATTTAGAAAAACAAAAGGCATTTATTCAATGCACATTCTCACGCGCAGATGCTTGGCTTGATTGGCAAGAAAACTTTAAACACGATAAACCTTCATACAGTTTTTCGAAAGTGTTTTATACTAGTCTCAGAGGCTTTAAGAATTTGATTTTCCACGCACCAAGTGAGTTGAGACCCTTAATTAATTTTATAACGAAGGTACTACACTTTGTCGTGTCTTTATTACCTAAAAAACCAACAAAAGTATTTACACCATCATGATAAAACCACTACTAACACTATTACTCGCTGCAATATCACTGAGCCTGCCACACTGGGCTATGGGTGCTGAGCCGCTGTCTAATAAAGCTATTTTTGATGATGGTTACCCTGAACAAGCACCTGTAGAGAGCCTAACCTTAAGTTTTGAACGTTTAGGCTTAAAAAAGTTTAAGCTAGACGGTGTTAGCCAAAGCACTCGCATCGACTTTACAAACCGACTAGACAAGCTAGGTAAACAGTTAATGCTTAACTTTTCATACACGCCCTCCCCTTCATTAATTAGCCGCGTGTCACATTTAAAAGTTTTCTTCAATGAAAACCTCGTAACCGTATTACCCATTGATAATAAAACTAATCCAATTAAGGTAAAAACCGAACATAGCGTGCCGCTCAACCCAAAACTGATTAAAGATTTTAATCAAATTCGTTTTGAGCTAGTTGGTTACTATGACTTGGCATGTCAAGATGATTTCAGTAAAGCTATTTGGGCTGAATTAGATAAAAGCAGTTCCATCACACTGGGCCGCCAATCACTTGCACTCGAAAGCTTACTTGAATATTTTCCCGCACCTTTTTTTGATAAACGAGATTACACTCAGCTTAATTTACCCTTTATTTTTGCTTCCCAGCCAAATGAAGAGACGCTTGAGGCAGCCGTTGCACTTTCAAGCTTTTTTGGTGCCCAAGCCAAGTGGCGTTATGCTGGATTTCCAGTGCAAATAAATGCAACGCCTGTTGAGCACAGTGTAGTGTTTGCAACCAATACAAACAAACCAGACTTCTTATTAAATTACCCTAATGTTGAAAAACCAACGGTTGAGATTATCAGTAGTCCAACACATAGATACGCCAAAGTGTTACTAATTCTAGGCAAAGACGCTGCACAACTAAAAGAAGCTGTGGTCGGTTTAATGTTTGGCCACAAAGTGATGACAGGACGTAGTGCAACCATTGATGCCATTGATAGTTTACCGCTTCGAAAAGCATACGATGCGCCATTGTGGGTCCGTTCTGACCGTGCTGTTACATTTGATGAATTTATTGAATACCCGACACAGCTTCAATCAGCAGGTTATCGAGGTCAACCTGTTAATTTAGATCTTCGCTTTGCACCCGATTTATTCACGTGGCGTGAAAATGGCATCCCATTAACGTTAAATTACCGCAATACTCCTGTAGAACAGGGCATGCTGTCGCGTCTAAACATGCTTATCAATGGCAAATTTGTTGACGGTTTCACGCTTAATAATAAACACAATGAGAATGTAACCACACAGACTCTATTACCATTAATTTCAACAAGTACACCAAGTCAAACGCACCAAGACTTCGAATTAACGGGGCTTGATTTAACAACTAACAACCAACTGACTTATGACTTTAACTTTGCATTAGTTAAAACAGGAGAGTGTAGTGCGATTCCAGCAGGCGGTGAGTTCGGTGTTATTGATGGCAGCTCTAGCATTGATGTGAGTGGTTTTCATCATTACATTTCATTGCCTAATTTACGTGCTTTTGCCAATAGCGGTTTCCCTTATACCAAATACGCAGATCTTCATCAAAGCGTGTTAATAATGCAAAGCAACGCCCCTGTTGAGGCAATTAGCTTATTACTCAACTTTGCAGGCCGTTTGGGTGCAATGACAGGCTATCCAGCCCACCGTTTAGATATTCAATTTCCTAATTCAAAAAACGAACTTACCGATAAAGACATTATCATCATTGGCAAGCCTGATTCACTTTTAGCTGAGCTTTCACAGAACAGCTCTTTAAGTGCTGTGATCAATAACAATCAGCGTATTGTTAATCAAGCCATCTATAACGGTGCATATGACACTCAAAACTCTGAAAAAATTAAACTAAATATCAGTAGTCTAGGCCGCTTAGCAATAATTTCTGGTTTCCAATCTCCATTGGACTCAGAACGCTCAGTCGTCTCTATGATCGTCTCAGACAATAGTGCATATAGTTTATTGAGCGACGTACTTATGAACGCAGAGAAAACAGCTCAAATCATGGGTAGCTCAGCCATAATAAACCGTCAGGGAATCAAAACCATAAAAACTGATGAGCAATACTTTGTAGGCCATATCCCTATTCATACGCTGATTTGGTTTCACTTTTCTGATCAACCCATTTTACTCGCCATATTATCGATTATTACATTACTGCTGATTTCGTACATGTTGTGGCGACTACTTCTGTTACTGACACAAAAGCGTTTGTCTGAAGGAGATAAAGCATAATGAAATTTATGGCTTATTTAGCGATTAGTATCTTACTAATAAGTAAAGCTTTTGCAGCGCAAACGTGTGCAGCGTGGCCGCAATGGAATACGTTTAAAACACACTTTATTTCACCACAGGGGCGCGTTATTGATTTAGGCAGCCAGTTCGATATCACCACCTCTGAAGGTCAGTCATATGCGTTATTTTTTTCCTTAGTCGCCAATGATAAAAGCACCTTTGACTCACTGTTAGATTGGACAGAAATTCACCTCTCTGAAGGCGATCTAAGCACTCGTCTACCTGCATGGCAATGGGGGGTTGAAAAAGGGGAAGGCAAAATATTAGACTCTAACCCTGCCGCTGACTCCGATTTATGGATAGCTTACACCTTGTCGCAAGCCGCAAAACTATGGCAAGAAAGACGCTATGCAGTTTTAAGCTCAGTACTTGCGGAGCGAATTATTCGCGAAGAAACTGCCCGTATACCTAACTTAGGCTTAACACTTCTGCCAGGACCTAGTGGCTTTAAGAAGCAAAGTTCATGGAAATTAAACCCAAGCTATGCGCCGTTATTTATTTTAAAGCAGTTTGCTGAGCTTTATCCGCATTCACCTTGGCAACAGCTACATGATAACTCAGCTAAAATGCTGATTGATACAGCACCAAAAGGCTTTAGCCCCGACTGGGTCAATTACAGTGTTGAAAAAGGCTTTTACCATGACAAACGAAGCCCAGCTGTAGGCAGTTTCAATGCTATTCGTGTGTATCTTTGGGTAAGTATGATGGCCGATGATGCCACTTACAAAAAAGAACTTATCCAGCAATTCGCGCCTATGACCGAATATATTATCGAATCGGGGAAAGTACCGTTAGAAGCAGATGCTCTTTCAGGGAAAACATCAGGCACAGGTCCGAGTGGTTTTACTGGGGCTTTACTCCCTATGCTCAAAACCATGCAAGCATCACAATTAATAACCACACTGCAACAACAATTAATGATGGATACCCGTTTCACAACAACTCGCTACTATGACAGTGTACTGTACTTGTTTGGCACCAGCAGTCTAAACGAACGCTTTAAGATTGATAAAGAAGGAAACTTGATAACGAATTGGAGCACTGAATGCCAATAAAGTGGCTCTTTGCTGTCATTATCGCAAGCCCTAGTGTCTTTGCGCTTTCAAGTAACGATATTGATACTCAGTCGATTGATTGGTTAATTAGCCAAGTACAATTAGGCGAAATTGAGCAAGATACACAGCTGATGTCTGACAGCTTAGAAAAACTGTTAAGTATCGCCCCACAAAACACCCAAGTTCAGTGTGCACAGGTGCGTGTTTTGTATGCACGAAAAGAAACTGAACGAGCACGTAACTTATTGGCAAAGCTAACTCAAAAAGCACACCCTTGTGTGGAGAGCTTAACAATGCTGGAAAAAGTCAGTAATGAAGAAAAAGCAACGATTGCACAGGCCCGTTTACGCGCACGCGCAGGGCAATACAATGATGCTGTAAAAATTTACAATCGCTTGTTCAAATCAAACTACCCTAATATTGAGTTTGAACTTGAACATATAAACTGGCTTGCCCAAGACGAAAACCAATACCAACAGGCCTTACGAGGATACCACTCATTAATGAACCGCTACCCAAACAGCGGTCGTTTTGAGCTTGCTTATGCTCGTCATCTGTTAAAACAAAATCCTGCAAATAAAGAAGCACTGACACTTTTGAGCCATTATGCTCATAGTAATCAATACAGTGTTGAGGCTGAATTTACATGGTTAAATGCACTTCAAGATATGCCTCTGAACAAAAGTACCGAACATGCTTATGAACGATATTTTGCTGCTTACCCTAAAAGCAGCAAAGGGCACGTGCAATTTAGCGACTTTAAAAAAGCATATAAAGCTGAACGTGAAAAGCTGGCTGATCCTGCTTACCAGACATGGCTAAAAGGCAATGTAGAGCTTGAAAAACGCCGTTTTGTAAAAGCTGAAGCATTGTTCAATAAAGCCCTAAAAGGCCGACCCACTGATCCTGAAATATACAACAGCCTAGGACTACTTAATCTTAGACAAGGCAATAATGCTCAAGCCTATCATTTTTTTTAAAAAGCTGAAAAATACAGTATTGATACAAATCGCATCACAGTACTCAAAGGCCTAGCAAATACGGCGCGTTTTTGGCAATACATAGACGAAGCAAAATCAGCAATGTCTATGAAAGAGTTTAAACGTACAACATTAAAGCTCGATTTGGCTGATACCCTCAATGAGGATCCGAACACGGTCATGTTTTACCGTGCGCAACTTGCCGAAGCTACCGACGATTACCAAACGGCCATGAAGCTGTACAAACATGTGCTAAAAAGTGATCCATTACAGCAATCAACCCTAAGAGCCATGCTTATTTTAAGCGCTGCAAATGGTAACTATGCACGTAGCCATCAATTTTATAATGGCTTAAGTAAACAGCAACAAGCGCTGATTGCCGCTGACTATACGCTTTTAGAAACCCAGCAACTACGGGCAAGTGCCGATGATTTAACAGCGAAAGGCAAGCTGGATGAAGCTGTAGATATGCTACTTATGGCAATAAAACAAAGCCCTCGCCAAAGCTGGTTATATTATGATCTCGCTAATTTATACCAACAACAGGGGTTGGTTGAGCACGCAAAAGCGCTCTATAAAAAAACCTTGTGGCAATTTCCACTGGATGCAGAACTCAGATACAGTCATGCGTTATTTTTACGTTCGCTCAATGATTATCAAGGCGCGCTGGCGACACTGGATTACATTCCAACTAACGCACGCACAGATGAAATTAACGTTCTTGCTGAGCAACTGAGTATTAACACCAAGCTCGAGAAGCTTGCAGAAAATAATACTGCCACCAATAAAGCAACTATTATTTATAAACTCACAGAGTTAGAAGCCCAACCGTTAACACCATTAATGCAAGCAGAGCTTGCCACTCAATGGCTCCAAATTAATGAGCAACAGTATGCAATGAGGCAACTTAAAAAAGCGCTTAAACGCGACTCTAGCCTCAGCCCATATTGGCATATGACGTATGCTGATCTGCTTATTAATAACGATGATCAAGCAGGTGTAGATACGTGGTTTAGTCATTACCAACTGCCCAGCAATGCAACAAACTCAGAACAATCGCAATGGCTTGCGCTACAAATAAACTACATTAATCGTTTTTACCAAGGCCAAACGCGAATAACAAAATTAACAGCGCTTGATAATCAGTACAGTGAAAACCCACAACTTAATGAAGCACTGATTAATGCCTATATAGAGCAAGGTGAGACTCGTTTCGCTATTTCTCGCTACCAGCAACACACCGCAATGGGACACACAGTCACCACCGATACTGCACTGACGATTGCAGCACTTAGCCGTGAGATGCAAAATAACACCTTGGCTGATCGTATTGTTGCAGAGCAAATCAACCAAGTAACGTATCAAGAAAGCTATCGACAACAGCAGCTAATGGCGGCACTTAGCCAATTTGAAGATCAAACAACGGCTCTTAACCTAGCCAAACAGTTGTTAGCAAAATCTAATAATAATCAAGAGCTTTACTATCAGGCAGCAGCTGTAGCAGAGACTAAGCAACAAACACAGCTTGCAAAAAACTGGTATCAAGCGGCAATCGCAGCAAACACCATCAATAGTCGCTTAGCTAATGAGCAGTATTACAGCCTGTATACACTTGATGATGACGCTCCATGGTATGTCAATAATGCGAAACGCCAATTACAGCGTATTGAACAACAAGAACAAGCGTATATTACAGCGGCAATAAACCTTAGCAGCCAAACTAGCACACAAAATGAGTCAACCTTAGGCGCGGGTGCAACGCCTATCGAGGCAGGCTTTCCTCTTTGGGGCGGTACAGGAATTATAAAATTGGACCCGATGACAATATCGAGTCAAGAAACCCGTTTTGATGAAACCTTTGCGGGTAGCCGCTATGGTCAAGGGGCACTCTGTATCTTTGACTGTCCACTGTTAAGCATTGAACCCGAACAGCAAGGCGTGGATATTGGCTTTGCTTGGCAGAACGAGCAATGGCGCTTTGATGTCGGCACGACTCCACTTGGCTTTCTAGTCGAAGATATCGTATGGGGTGTGAGTTACAAAGGAAGCTTTGGCGATTTCGGTTATGGAGTCACCTTCAATAAACGCCCTATTACTAGCTCTGTTTTATCTTATGCAGGACTTGAAGATGTCTTTACTAATCAAGTGTGGGGCGGCGTTCGAGCAACACAATTGCAACTGAGCTTATCTCATGATCTAGGACTAGATTGGGGCTTTTGGGGAAGCACCAACTACCAGCTTTTAACCGGTAAAAACGTCAAAGATAATCAAAGCTACAGTTTAATGGGTGGCAGTTACTATCGGTATATTCGACAAAGAAATAAAGAGCTGAGCATGGGTTTAAACCTATTACATTGGTCATATAAACACAATTTAAGTGAAGAAACCTGGGGACATGGTGGCTATTACAGCCCGCAAAGCTATTTAGGCGCTTCACTGCCAGTTATTTATGATCAACGCATTGGCCATAATTTTGTTTATCGTTTACGTGGCGGCGTATCTTGGTCAACTACAACCACCGATGAAATTGAATTTTTCCCTAATGATCCTGTTTTGCAAGCACAAGCTGAAGCACAAACAGCGATAACGGGGCTTGTACCTTATTTTGAAGAAGACACTAGTCGTGGTATTTCTTACAATCTAGGAGCCAGCTTTGAGTATCGTTTTACGCCACATTGGTTTTTTGGTGGCTATTTAAATCTTGATAGAGCTGATTTCTACGAACCAAATTATGCACAACTTTATTTTAGATACTACTTTAAGCCTGTTTATAGTGAGCTAATCTTCCCTGGAAAACCTGTCATACCTTATGCAAGCTACTAAATACAAGACCTCCGGCCTGTACCTACCGCAAGCACTTCCCCTGACTAGAAGGTCTATGTATACTGTAGCGCACTTGTAGCTAGGATAAGGGTGTGTCCCTTACCTTCAAGTTCAAAACTTGAGCAACAAACCATTATCTTAGCTGCATCTAAAACATGGCCACCCGTTCATTTAATAAAAACTAGAACGACCAAAGCAAAAATAATAAGGCCTCAATAAAAACTTAGAGTTAGGAAGTAAATATGAGTTCATTACCTAAAGCAGGTGACTTTTTAGGGCATCCTAAAGGGCTGTTCCTGTTGTTCGGCACAGAAATGTGGGAACGATTCGGTTATTATGGCATGCGCGCTATTCTAGTATTGTACTTAGTTGCACTTGTTCAAGAAGGTGGTTTCGGCTGGTCAAATGCTGATGCTTTGAGTCTTTACGGTACTTTTACAATGGCTGTTTATATCACACCACTATTGGGTGGTTGGTTAGCAGATAACGTTTTAGGACAACGTAAAGCTATTATCCTTGGTGGTTTACTAATGGCTGCCGGCCATTTCACAATGGGTATTCCACACGGTTACCTTGCAGGCCAAGAAGAGAACGTTTTTTATATTGGCTTAACCTTACTTTGTTTAGGTAATGGTTTATTTAAGCCAAATATCTCTACTATGGTGGGTGACTTATATAAAGAGGGTGATCAACGTCGTGATGGCGCATTCACTATCTTCTACATGGGTATCAACCTAGGTGGTGCATTAGGCCCACTTATTGCGGGCTATGCTGCCGCAGCAATGGGTTGGCAATGGGGCTTCATCGTAGCCGGTATCGGTATGGTGATCTCTGTACTTATGCAACTTGCATTAAGTAACAAATACTTAGGCGATATTGGTGTTGTTCCATCAGCTAAGCTTTCACAAGCTCAGTCTGAATCAAACACTAAAGAGCCACTTACTAAAGTTGAAACTGACCGCATTAAAGTTATTTTCACCATGAGTGTATTCAGTATCATTTTCTGGATGGGCTTTGAGCAAGCAGGTGGTTTAATGAACCTGTTCGCTAACGATTACACTGACCGTATGCTATTAGGCTTTGAAGTACCTGCTTCATGGTTCCAATCATTAAACTCAATTTTCATCATCGTTTTTGCACCGTTAGTTGCTATCGTTTGGTTGAAGCTAGATAAGCGTGAGCCTAACTCACCTGTTAAGTTCGCTATTGCACTTATTTTCTTAGCACTTGGTTTCATCACAATGATTTTTGCTCTAATGACACAAGGTCAAGGTGACAACCTGCAAATTAGCATGATGTGGCTGGTTCTTTTCTACCTTTTCCATACCTTAGGTGAGTTATGTTTATCACCCATTGGTTTATCAATGGTGAGTAAACTTGCGCCATTACGTTTAGCATCAATGCTTATGGGTATTTGGTTCTTATGTACAGCTGTTGCTAACAAGATTGCAGGTTTCGTAGGTTCATTCTTAGGTGAAGGCGAAGAAGCTGTTGATAATGCAATGGGTATTTTCATCGGCTTAGGTGCTACAGCAATCCTATCTGCTGTCATTATGTACTTACTGAGCGACAAGCTAGTTAAGTGGATGCATGGTGCCGAAGGCCATCATGAGCCGCAAACAACTGAACACATTCTAGCTGAAGAGCTAGAAGTAACTGCCGAAAAGCAGTAAAAAATATTCCCCCACAGCGCCCGCTGTGGGGTTTTTTCTTTATTAATGCTATATCGCTGTCCGCAATACTGATACTATAATTTGATAATAGTTTGTATAGGTTTGGAAGTGATACAGTGCGCTTTTTCAATCAACTCTTAATCATTTTTTTTACCACATTACTGCTTGTAGCCTGTGGCGGCGATAAAACAACGAAAGAGGTTGCCACCACCCCAAGCCAGTCTGGTTTAATTATTTCAGTCAGTTCAGGTTTTTCCGAGCAATTTGCTAATGGTAGTGTACGCCTGAATGCAGATAGTAACACCGTCTCTACCGATACGACTTTTACCTATACTGAAACAGCAGCAACCACAGCAGATATTGAGCAAAACATTGTCTCTGCAAGACATACTTTCAGACCGAATAATTTAGTATTCTCTAAATCATTAACCCTTTCTATAAAACTCCCCCAGCAACAAACCAACCTCGCATTTAGTATTGTTATGCTACAAGATGAGCAGTGGCAACCTCTGACAACCAATTTCAACGAAGAGGGCTTTGCGGAAAGTGAAATTACCAGCTTTGGTACCTACGCATTAATGTCGCGCAGCATTCCTGCAATCAGTAAAACAATTGGCGAACAATGTGTTGATACAGCAAGTTCACAAACAGTGCGCTTTATTCATGTTGCTGATTTACACGCGCGCTTTGGCTTTAAAGAGCACTTATTCAGCCGTATTCGTAGTTACTACGATAATGCCAAACTGGAAAACCCAAACACTTTGTTCACCAATGGTGGCGATGATTATGAAAAAGGCACCGTAGCCGAGCAAACTTCACAAGGCTTAGCCACGGTCGAGGCAATAAAAGCCATGGCCTTTGACGTACGCGTGATTGGTAACCACGACTATGCATGGGGACCAGAGCAATTACTTGATTTTGCTGATGACGATAATGCCATCGTGCTTTCAAGCAATACTGACTATGAGGGTAACAGTGATACGCCGTTTGCCGGTGTCGATTTTTCAGTTGTGCAAGTAGGTTGCCTTCGCATCGGTTTTTTTGGCATGACTTCCGTGCCTTGGAATGAACTTGATGAACCTATTGAAGACGAGCCAATTCCTGATTTTATCGCTAATTTCAAAATGAATTGGCAATGGCAAGAAGTGGCTGAGCAAATTGTTAACCAGTACCGCCAAGATGTTGATTACATGGTCATGGTGAGTCATTTAGGTGAAGGCACAGACACTCGCATTGCGCAAAACGTGGCGGGAATTGATTTAGTACTGGGTGGCCACACCCATGGTGGTGAAAGCTATCAAACCTTAGATAATGGCAGTATTGTTATTCAGCCAAACTTTTTTGCACAAGGCCTAACTGATCTCACGTTAACCTTTAACCTTGAAGACAATACGCTCGCTGATGTTGATTACAATACCGTACCAACAACCAGCATTACCAATTTAGATGAGCGCACGAAAGCCGCCATCGATGAAATCATGGGCCGCTACGCCCCTGATGCAAATACCGAAATTGCCGTTTCAGAAAATTACCCAAGTGCAGAAGAACTCATTACTATTACAGCCAAAGCCACGATGCAGCAATTCCCTGCTATTGATGCCGCACTGCTAGATGCAAGCCAAGTGCAAGATCGCTGGCTTCCAGGCACCTTAACTCAAGAAGACTTTCATGCGGCGTTTAAGGTTGAACGTCAGCCATCGAATACCCCAGGCTTTAATTCAATGTATCAAGTCGCGGTGACTGGCAGCCAATTAAAAACCATGCTTGAAAGCCAGCCTGAATGGGTCGCTTTAACGCCTGATAACATCAGTGATGCAACCACATACCAAGTTGCTCTATTTAAAGGCCCTGCGCTCAATAGCGAATTATTCTTCCCTGCTCTGCCAAACTTAGACGCGCAATTAGTCGCTGAAAGTTGGTGGCTGCTTGATAACTACGCACGAGCACGCACTAGCCAATGTTTATACATCGACACTGATAACACACTTAACGCCTGCAAAACTGACGATGCAGTGACAGTATGGAATTTTAATAATCCTGAGCAAGGTTTTAGCAGTGACTTTGGCCCTGCAACACTTAGCTTTTATGACCCTGAAGAAAAAAATTGGGGGCCAGAGAATAGCCAATTTGCAACCACTACTGAGCTTGCAGTTGCTGATTTACCAAGTGGTGCCTCAGGTGTATTGGCGTTTTCTCGCCACAGCCCAAGCCAAGGCTTAACACTTACAGCCAATAGCCCTGCAAATGGTGACTACCAAACTGACGGGTTTATTTCAGATTACACGCTGGTGATGGATGTGCTTTGGCCAGAGCAAAGCACCAATGAATGGCGTGCATTACTACAAACAGATCTCACTAATAGCAATGATGCAGACCTTTACGTTAACCGAGATAATGCCATCGGTATCGCCACGCGTGACAGCGGTTATTTTGGCGAGCTTTTGGCAAACAGCTGGCACCGTATTGCCTTTGTGTTTTATGCTGCCCCAAACAATGGCGCACTAAAAATTTACCTTGATGGCGAGCTCATTGGTATTAAAGACGAAGGCGAAGTCAATGAGCGCTGGGCAATCAACAGTGCAGCGTTACTTTTAACCGATAATGACTACGAAACTAAACCAGGGTATTTAAATGCACTCCTCTTTGCAGGTCGCGCTATGACAGACGCCGAAATTGCAAACATGGGTAGTGCGCAGCAGCAACTCAACTTCACGCAGTCTACTCGCACCTTAAACCAAGTAGTTGAGCGACATTATCAAGCTGCACCTCAAATTATGAATAACCCTTGGTTACAACAGCGCAGTAAGTTTTTTAACAAAGCACGCCAAACTGTAAACTAATCTATACATTCAACTTAATAAAAAAGGCCGTCCAAGGCCTTTTTTTACGCCTGAAAAATCTATTACTTTACCTTTAAATACATATAGATAAATTAAAAACAACATACCAAACACTTGCCTAAATGGTGACCCATTCACCGCCTCAGATAGTGCAATAGCTAAAATTAAAATCATTGTCCCATTTAATTTACAAAGGGGGCGTTAGCTAAATAACGCCGAGATCTTCCCCTTATCGGTTTTCTGGTTAATCATCCGCTCATTACAGAACAATAATTCTTTTTTAGCGCAGTGCTTATAATTGCGGGAGTAATGACAATGAGCGAAGTAAATAATCCGTTAGGCCTAATGGGCATTGAATTCACTGAATATGCAACACCTGATGCAGATTACATGGACAAAGTGTTTACTGATTTTGGCTTTTCTAAGCTAAAAAAATTCAAGGGTAAAGACATTGTTTACTACAACCAACATGACATTCATTTCTTACTAAACAATGAGCGTGAAGGTTTTTCTGCTGAATTTGCTAAAAGCCACGGCCCAGCAATCTGTTCTATGGGTTGGCGTGTAGAGAATGCACAAAAAGCATTCGAAGTTGCTGTTGAGCGCGGTGCAAAACCAGCAACAGACTCAACACATAAAAATTTACCATACCCTGCTATCTACGGTATCGGTGATAGCTTAATCTACTTCATCGAACAGTTTGGTGATAAAGGCTCTATCTATGAGTCAGATTTCGAAGACTTAAGCGAGCAAAACATTGTTGAAGACAAAGGCTTCATCCGTATCGACCATTTAACCAATAACGTATATAAAGGCACGATGGAAACATGGGCTAACTTCTATAAAGACGTATTTGGTTTTACAGAAGTTCGTTACTTCGATATTAAAGGTCAAAAAACAGCGTTATTATCTTACGCACTTAAATCTCCGTGCGGTACTTTCTCGATTCCAATCAATGAAGGTAAAGATAACAACAACAACCAAATCGATGAGTACTTAAATGAGTACAATGGTCCGGGTGTACAGCATTTAGCATTCCTTACTAACGACTTAGTAAGCTCACTTGATAAGCTTGACCAATCAACGATTGCAACGCTTGATATCATCCCTGAGTACTATGACACCATTTTTGACCGTGTGCCTTGGGTTAAAGAAGACAAAGAGAAGATCCGTAAGCACCAAATCTTGGTAGATAGCCAAAGCGAAAACTGTTACTTACTGCAAATCTTCTCGAAGAACCTATTTGGTCCTATCTTTATCGAGATGATTCAACGTGTAGATGACGGCGGTTTCGGTGAAGGTAACTTCCAAGCACTCTTCGAATCAATTGAACGAGATCAAGAGCGTCGTGGTGTAATCTAAAGCACCCTGATGTCTAAAAAGCAGCGTGTGGTTTGGGTATATTCACACGCTGCTTTTTGTCGTTTTAAATTCTGTTTTAAACTAACTGTTTAAATTGCGTTGATTGCCTCCATATAGATAACTAATAAATCAGCGCGAACAAATAAGGAAAGAGTATGAGCCTAATTAACGAAACCCACGATATTAATCTAAAAAGCTGGGTTGCATCTGCTAACGAAGCGAACTGTGACTTCCCAATTCAAAACCTTCCTTTTGCAGAAGTACGTCGTAAAAATTCAGACGAAGCGTTCCGTGGCGCTGTAGCAATCGGTGACCAAGTTATCGATTTAGCAAAAGTAAACGAACTTGGTTTATTCTCTGGTGATGCACAGGTTGCCGTTAAAGCAGCAAGCCAAGCTACATTAAATGAATTCATGGGTCTTGGTCAGCAGTATTGGTCTGCACTTCGTCTTGCGCTATCAAAAGCACTTCGTGAAGGTGCTAGTGAGCAAGCACAATTAAGCGAAGCACTTATCGCTCAAGCAGACATCGAATTTGCGCTGCCGTGCCGTATTGGTGATTACACTGATTTCTATACCTCTATTTACCACGCAACAGCGGTAGGTAGTTTATTCCGTCCTGATAACCCACTTCTACCTAACTACAAATGGGTACCAATTGGTTATCACGGTCGTTCATCATCAATTGATGTTTCAGGTCAAACGTTCCACCGCCCTAACGGTCAAACCAAAGCGCCAGATGCAGAAGTACCATCATTCGGCCCTTGTAAACGCCTAGACTACGAACTTGAGTTAGGTATTTACCTTGGTAAAGGTAATGAACTAGGCGATGCAATTGCCATTGAAAATGCGGAAAACCATGTATTTGGTTTCTGTGTATTTAATGACTGGTCTGCACGTGACTTACAAGCGTGGGAATACCAGCCCCTTGGCCCATTCCTTGCGAAAAACTTCGCATCGACGGTATCACCTTGGATTGTTACGACAGAAGCGCTGGCACCATTTAGAACAAACTGGACACGTGACGAAAATGATCCACAACCAATGGACTATTTAGAGTCAGCGCATAACCGTGAGTTTGGTGCATTCGATATCAAAATGGATGTGCAACTAGAAACTGAAAAGATGCGTGCAGCTGGCGAAGCACCAACACAGGTATCTAAATCAAGCTTCAAACATTCATACTGGACAGTGGCGCAAATGGTCACTCACCACACAGTAAACGGCTGTAACTTCCAACCAGGCGACATGTTAGGTTCGGGTACGCAATCAGGCCCTGAGCATGAAGAAGCTGGTTCATTACTAGAGCTATCGCGCGGCGGCAAAGAAAAAATCACTCTTGCTAATGGCGAGCAACGTGCTTTCTTAGAAGACGGCGACAACGTAATTATGCGTGGCTGGTGTGAGAAAGAAGGCTTTGCACGCATCGGTTTTGGTTCTGTTGAAGGAACAGTACTGCCTGCAAAATAACGGTATAACAGCATAGTTAAGGGCCATTTGTGCCCTTTTTTGCTGCTTTTTTTCTTGAGTTACAATTTTTTTCTGGCTTTTTTAGTTCAGATTGTTATCTTAGCTCGGTATTTATCCAATTTTTGCACGCCATGTTTGTTAATATTAAGTCCTTTTATCGTACGTTTTTTCCAGCTAGACAGCTGCTGATCCGTCAAAATGGCGAAGTAAAACACCTAGTATTAGCACCTTGGGTTCAACTAACTGCATTACTTGCTTTATTAACAGCTGTGACGTGGTTAAGTGTTTCTACTCTGCAAATTATCTCCCAAGCCGATAAAATTACAGATATAAAACAAAGCCAGCTTAGCGAACAGCAAGCATGGCAAAAACAGCATCAACAACAACAAAACGAATACACTAAGCAGCTTGAGCAGCTAGCGGTACTTGAACAAAAACAAGCTTTACTGCAAAGTATGCTTGAATCTTTGCCTGAATCGATGAGCACAGATACAACAACGGATGACTCAGCATCGCCTATATTGCCAACCAAGCAGCATACTGAAGAATTTCATGCACCATTGGAAGATGAGCCAAATCAAGCCAATCGTTTTAACGCTGTTGCAGAGCGCTTTGCGCGTCTTGATGCTAACTACAACCGCAGCTTTGCCTTACTCGATGAACAGATAACACAACGCCATGCGGCAATTATCGCCATGTTAGAAGGAGCTGGTTTAAACGAAACGTTTGCTTCAGAAGCGCTACATGAGCAAGCAGATACAGCACAAGGTGGACCACTCGATTTATTTGATGAATCAAAAATTCCCGCTGAGTTTTTAGCCGTTGCAGATAAACTCCTCACTCTAAATAACCTAGAAAACCTGTTAAGTGAGTTACCACAAACGCTTCCGGCAGCAGATTACTATATTTCAAGTAGTTTCGGGCTTCGTAAAGACCCGATGAACGGTCGTCGTGCATTCCATAAAGGTGTCGACTTAGCAGGCTGGCATAAAACAGAGGTTTTCGCCCCTGCAGATGGTACTGTACTTCGTGCAGGCCGCAATGGTGGTTACGGTAACTTTATTGAATTACAACATAAAAATGGTTTCGTAACCCGCTTTGGTCATTTAAATAAAATTAAAGTAAAAAAGGGCCAAGCCGTTACTAAAGATGATGTGATTGGTTTGATGGGAAGTACTGGTCGCAGCACAAGTACGCATCTACATTACGAAGTTCTAGTTAATGGCAAACATGTCAACCCTGTAAAAATAACAAAGGCGCTTACTCGTGTTCGGTAAAAAAAAACAAACAACAACTAGCTCAACAAACTCATCGTTAAAAAGAACAAACCTTACCCCTTCAATTATCGCAGAAGACATGCGTCTAACTGGCTCTATCACCAGCCAAGGTGAAGTACAACTTGATGGTCGCATTGATGGTGATCTGCGCGTTAAGCATCTTGTAATAGGCAGCTCAGGTATGGTTGAAGGTGTTGTTGAAGCTGATAGTGTCGTTGTTAAAGGTAAAATTATCGGCTCATTAATCGCAAATAAGGTCGTTATAGAAAGTACTGCTGAGGTCCATGGTGATGTGTTTCACGACACATTGAGCATCGAAGCAGGTGCAATTATTGAAGGTAGCCTTAAGCACCGTCACGAAGAAGATAACATTGCGCCTATCAAGCCAGAAAGCGAAGAGGGCTCTCCCTCTTCAATCCTTGCAGATGATGACAATGATCTCTCATTTGTGAATAAACAGGCCGCCGATAAATCCTAGCCCTTCTTAGCTGTTACATACATTGTGATATCCGCGGTGAATACTAATTCATCGTGGTTATTGTAGACCTTCACCGGTACAATCAAATCTTGCTTTTCTAGCCATTCTCTTGGCACATCTATCTTTGCGATAGCACGCATATCGGTGTCAATTTTTGCTAAATAATTAACCGTCATCCCTTTTGGTATCCAGCGATGCGTTTTTGCAGGTACGGTTGCATCAACCATCAAGCCAGCGCATAGCTCAGCCACATTACACTGTGCGATTGCATGGATAGTTCCTATGTGATTATGGATTGCCCGGCGATTTTTGACGGTTGCACTGCAATACCCTGCTGTTAAATCTGTGATTAATGGCTTTATTGAGCCAAAATAAGGAGCTTTAAAACACACAGCCTTACTAAACAGCCAGTTACCTTTTGGCAATGACTGACATCTAGACCAAATTTTTAATAATGATGATTGTGAACTCACGACAGTGTATCCATTATTTTTATTATGTAAGTAAAAAAACTAACACATCAGACCAGATAGCGAAATGGAAATTTTATGTTAGCAAACCTTCTTTTCCTAAATGACTACGTATGTACCTCAGATAAATAGATATCAACGCTTTTCTTTTCTTTAACGGGCACATAAAATATTGCTTTAAAGGAGAGCTAATGCAGTCACAGCACAGAAATCTGAGTTTATTATTCATCCTTGGCCTATTGGTCATTTTTTGCCCTCTAGGTATTGATATTTATCTTCCAGCATTCCCTACCATTGCTGAACAACTCAATGCATCAGAAAAGCAACTTCAGCAAACAGTGGCTATTTTTATGCTAACAGTGGGTCTTGGTCAGCTAATTGCGGGACCACTTGCCGATAAGTTTGGCCGTAAGCCTGTGGCTATTACCGGTGTTACGATTTATGGTCTAGCGGCATTCGGGGCCTATTTGGCTCCAGACTTTACCACGTTGATGAGCGCAAGGGCATTACAGGGCTTGGGAGCATGCGCAACTTTTGTCGTCGCTTTTGCAATAGTCAGAGATAAATTTGGTAGCGAACGTAGCGGTCAGATCATTACTTACTTAAATGGTATCGTTTGCTTTATTCCTGCCCTCGCCCCTATTCTAGGCGCTTGGTTAACCGTGCAATTTGGTTGGCGAATGAACTTTTTATTTATGGCTGGATTTGCGCTTGTCAGCTTGTGTATTGTTTTATTACTCTTCAAAGAAACACGCCCAACAGATAGTGTTTACAGAGGCCATATTCTCGACCTAAGACGCTTTATACCGATTATTTCTACACCGCTGTTTTTATTTCATAGCTTAATTTGTTTAGTCACGATGTCGGCTATTTTAGTCTTTGTGACCCTCGCGCCAGGCTGGCTAATCACTGAACTTGATGGCAGTGTGGCTGACTTCACTTTTTGGTTTACCTGTAATGCTGCTTTGAGCATTCTTGCCAGCTTTATTATGCCCATTTATATTAAAAGACAGCCCAAACGTGCTTTAAAAGCTGGACTTTTATTATTAGTGTTATCTGGGTGTATTATGCTTGCTCTTAGCCAACAACGCTCAGCCTTAGCTTTAATGTTTCCTATGTTTATTGCCGCCTTTGGCTATGCGCTAACACTCGGCTCATCTGCAGGGCGAGCGCTAAGTTTATTCCCAAAACAAGCTGGAACAGCCTCTGCACTAGTGGGTCTTATGCAAATGAGTGGAGCAAGCTTTTTAGTATTTTTAACCCAGTTACTGGAGCTAACAACGCCAGTATTGATTAGCGTGCACTTTCTAATGCTCATTCCATTTGCCTACTTACTTTTTAAATACAAACAATTATCATAACAAGATGGGTAAATAAGAATTATTATACTCTATTTACCCATTTAGCCTTCCCGTTATAACTAAATGCTATTAAAGAACTGTTTCTAGAACATTTTATTCCGATTTTTAGTATAATTAAACTTGTACCTGCGTAGTTATTAAATTATTGTTTACCCAAGTTAACAAAAGGTTAACCTTAATACACGTTTGGGATACAAAATATGAAAAAGAATAAACTAGCTTTAGCGTTAATCATCAGCGGATTGTGTGCAGCAGGAACAGCCAACGCAGCAGATGATCGTTACATCATCCAAGTAGACAATAACAAAAAAGGCGTTGTGAAAGCACTCGCAAAAAAACTGGGCGGTGATATCAAAGTTGATGGTAATGGTTTTATTGCAGCACAATTCTCCGGTCACGACCTAGCAAGTATAAAAGGCTTGCTTAACAACCCTCACATTAAACTAATTGAAGAAGATCAAAAGCGTATACCTATGGCAGTATACAATGACGATGCTGGTAATCCTATGCAGCAGCAGTTAACACCTTACGCGGTTTATCAATCACAGGCTGATCAGGTGACGTTTGATGCGAATGCGGGCATGAAAGTGTGTGTAATTGACTCTGGCCTAGATGCAACCAATCCAGACTTCATTTGGGGCAACATTACAGGTGATAACGACAGTGGTACAGGTAACTGGTACGATAATGGCGGCCCGCACGGTACTCACGTAGCGGGTACTATTGGTGCTGCAGATAACAATATTGGTGTTGTCGGTATGGCACCGGGTGTAGCAATGCATATCATCAAAGTATTCAATGCTGAAGGTTGGGGTTACTCATCAGATTTAGCGCACGCAGCGGATTTATGCTCTCAAGCAGGTGCGAATATCATCAGCATGAGCTTAGGTGGCAGTGGTTCAAATAGCACCGAATCTAACGCGTTTGCTAATTTCACAAATGCTGGCGGCTTAGTTGTTGCTGCTGCTGGTAACGATGGCAATAGTGTCCGTTCATACCCTGCTGGTTACCCTTCAGTGATGATGGTGGGTGCCAATGATGCAAACAATCAAATTGCCGACTTTTCACAGTTCCCTAGCTGTACTTCAGGCCGTGGAAAACGTGCAACAACAGACGAAACAATCTGTGTCGAAGTAACCGCAGGTGGGGTTGATACACTTTCTACTTACCCTGCAGGTATGGCAACGTCAGCTAGCTTAGCAGCTGATGGCGCAGGCTTTGCTACTTCATCAATGGAAAACTCAGGAAATGCATCAGGCACGGCTTATTACATGGGTACTGCTGAAAGTATTGATGCGGGCGCAGCGGGCAAAATTTGTATGATTGACCGCGGTAATATCTCGTTCTATGACAAGGTAAATAACTGCGAGAACTCAGGTGGTATCGGTGCTGTTATCATCAATAACGAAGCGGGTATGTTATACGCTACATTAGGCGATACAAATGATACCAGCATTCCAGCTGTAGGTGCTGCACTTGAAGACCGCTCAGCGCTTCTTTCAAGCACAACGATTGATATCGCAATTGGTACCAGTGATTATGGTTTCATGAGCGGTACATCAATGGCAACACCTGCTGTTTCAGGTATTGCAGCACTCGTTTGGTCTAATCACACGGAGTGTACTGGTACAGAAATCCGTGATGCCCTTAAAGCAACAGCAGAGGATCAAGGTGCTGCAGGTCACGATGTGTACTTTGGTCACGGTATCGTTAAAGCGGCTGCAGCAGATGCATATCTCACAGCAAATGGTTGTGCTGGCGGCAATGATGGTGGCGGCACAACACCTGGCAGCGATGCTATCAATCTTTCAACATCAGGTTATAAATCAAAAGGTACTGCCTATGTTGATTTAAGCTGGCATGGTGCAGCAACAAGTACTGTTGATATCTATCGTAATGGCAGCAAACTGGGCTCTATGGCAAACACCAATAGCTACACAGATACCATTACAACTAAAGGCGGTGGCTCTTACACTTACCAAGTATGTGAAGCGCAAAGTACAACTATTTGTTCAAATAACAGCACTGCTAATTTCTAATCTCCTACCCTACGAGATAAGCGGGCCATGATGCCCGCTTTTTCTTTTTCTGTAAGCTTGTTAGAATCAGCTATCCATCTTTTTTATCTTATGCCAATGATTAATCCCGAATTTTTGCTCTCGTTTCTCGGCGCCAGTTTTTTGATTGCCGTAGCTCCTGGGCCTTCTAACGCATTTTTAATGGCACAAACCTTTGCCAATGGTAGAGCAGCGGGCCTGCAAAGCGCATTCGGATTTGCACTTGGCGGCGTTGTGCACACCTTTTTTGCCGTCATTGGGTTAACAGCCATATTAAAGGCATCTGCAGTCGCTTATACCACAGTACAATACTTAGGTGCTGCATACCTTTGCTATTTAGGGTTAATGACCTTAAAAAGTACTTTTAATCAGCCTGAACCACATTGCGACGAAAAACCTCATGTCAGTACCAGTAAAAAGCAAAATGTGATGTTTCAAGCCATGATGACCGAAGTACTCAACCCTAAAGTAGCTTTGTTTTTCATTGCCTTTATTCCACAATTCGTCGATCCGAGTTTATCATCAACGACATTTCAACTCGCATTTTTTGGCCTACTCTACCCACTTTTTGCTTTTCCAATCGACTGCACGTATATTTATTTCGGCGATAAAATTGCCAGTTACTTTCGTGAGCATCCACAAACCCAAATTTGGATTGATAGGATCACCGGGCTGGTCTTTATAGCCTTAGCAATTAACCTACTAATTTAAGAGCACTTATGGAACAAAAACAACAAGCCTTACCTGCCAAGAAAAATATCGCCCTTGTTGCCCACGATGGTAAAAAAGCGGCACTGCAAGCGTGGTGTGAAAAGCATCAAGGTATTTTAAGCAAGCACACACTGTATGGTACAGGTACAACAGGCCATTTAATCGAGCGCACAACAGGGCTTGAAGTCATTAAATTATTAAGTGGTCCAATGGGTGGCGATCAGCAGTTAGGTGCTAAAATTGCTGAGCATGAAGTGCATATGTTGGTCTTTTTCTGGGATCCACTCGCATCACAGCCGCATGATCCAGATGTAAAAGCACTCCTACGTTTAGCCGCTGTGTGGAATATTCCTGTCGCCTGTAATGAGGTCAGTGCCGATATGCTTTTAAGCTCACCCATGATGGAGAGCGAGCTTAATCGCACGCTACCTGATTACGAGAAATACTTAGCAACACGCCAAGTTACGTTGTAGTCTTTATAAATGAGCACATTTAGCGATATAGCTTATGTGCCCATTTAGTCAAGCCAGCAGTGACACTGCCAAAGTGATCCCCATTGAGCATCTTAATTCCACCTAAGTGAGCTTTTAACGCCGTTTTAATTAATGGCGACTGAGCACTGCCTCCAGTTAAATAAATAACGTCAGGTGTTGTACCAGCATCCGCTATGGCTTGTTTAGCTAGCGTTACTATCTGGCTTATAGAGTCATCTACCGCTAAAGATAGATCATTTAACGTCAAGCACTGACTTAACTCTGGGTCTAAAAACCCTAAATCAGTGGTAAATTCGTTGCTTGACGAGAGTGCAATTTTTGCCGCCTCACCCTGCTGTACTAATTGGTGGCCTTGCTTATTTTGTTGCAAATGAATTAAGCGCTTAAATAACTCAGGCTGTTGCACTTCACGTAGTTGTGTAACAAGGTCTCGATGGTGTGCATCACTGTAAAACAAGCTTTGTAGATTAACATCATTGATTTTACAGGCTTGCCAAAACGGCTGATTAGGCAGTGGTAGACCCGATTTAAACTCAGTGCCTAAACCAAGCAACGGCATTAACCCGTGAAAGCTCAGCGCGATATCTAAGTCATTACCGCCAACACGTTTCCCGCTGTGAGCTAAAAAGTCGTTATCACGACACTCACTTTGTCGAAAGCTCGGCCCCATTTGTACAAATGAACAATCGCTGGTACCCCCGCCAATATCTACAACCAATACTTTTTGGTCTTCCTGCAATGAAGTTTCATAATCAATCCCTGCCGCTAGCGGCTCATATAAAAACGACACCTCTTTGAATCCAGCACGCTTTGCTGCTCGCTCCAAAATTCCTAGTGCTTGTTGATTAGATTCTTCACCACCGACTGATTGAAAGTTTACCGGTCGTCCAATTACCGTTTCTGTTAATGACTCTTGCAGTGATTGCTCGGCGCGCTGTTTAATTTTTAAAATCATCGCCGTTGCAATGTCTTCAAAAAAGTTAATTTGTCCTTGTTTCAAGCCAACCGCGCCAAAAAATGACTTAGGTGATTTAACAAAATAACCTTCCTCAGGAAACTGCACATATTCACTAATGGCTTCACGACCAATAAATAAGGTCTCATCGCCTGCTTGGATATCTAAGTCGGATTTAACGCGAGGTAAAGTATTAAGGAGCGCTTGACGCTGAGTTCTAAAGCCGTGCTCAAATTGGCTCCCAGCTAAGTGCTTTGCTACAAAATCAACAACCAACGCGCTGTGATGAGTATAAAGTGTTGAAGGTAAATAGTGTTTGCCTTGCTCAAGTGGCACTAAAGAGACTTGTTGCTCATTATTCATTACACCGATTGCGCAATTAGAGCTACCATAATCAAAGCCTGCAAACATCGTCTTACCTATACATCAATAAAAAGGCCGCGAAATTTACCATAATTACAGCTGTTTTTGAATGTTTAAACTTATAAGGCACTTCGCTCACGTAAAAAGCTGGCGAAACGTGGTAGTCCATGTTTGGTAAAACCATGGTATTTGTAGGTAACGGTACTGCCTATTGCCGGAGGAAATTGCCGCTGATGGTCTGAAAACCCCGAGCCAATTTTAAACTCTACTCCTTCAGCGCTACGTACCTTAAGTGCACCTAACATATTCTTATACTTACCTTTTCCTGGCAAATGCGCAATAACAATCGCCTCGGCATCAAGATAGGGTTTAAGCTTTAATAAAGCGTCACTGCGCCCAGAGCGATGCACCGCAGACGCTAAATGTAGCATCACTCCTTCAGCACCCTTTGCTATTAAATCATCCATGTACATACTAAGTTGATGATTATTTTCAAAGTGTTTTTGTTCTACTGCGATTATGTGCTTAACGTTTAACTGCGCTACCAACCCTAGATAATTTTTATAACGCTCGCTAAAAGGGAGGCTAGAGTCTGGCATATCAAAGACCATATAACTTACATTCTGCCAGTCATTATCAACGGGAAGCTGTGTTCGAATAATGCCACTCAGGTTAGCGAAGTCTTGCCGTTTGCTCCAAAGTTCTCCATCTAGCCAAACCTTAGGTAAAGGAGCTGTAAACCAAGCAGGCGCATTAATCGTATTTCCTGCGCGGGTTAGGAATTGAGTGCCAGTCCAGATTGCACGTACACCATCGTACTTTTCACTCACGAGGTAATCACTGACAACAACACTATCAGCGTCATATACTTTAGCGAGTTGAACTTTTGGTGTTGCCACAGCGATTGCTGTAAATAGGCTACAGCACAGTAAAGTAACGAGTCTGCGAAATAGAAAGCTCATAAATGCATCCCTGCAAAGAATCATTTTCTAAACTATAGCTTATTTTGTACCCATTTTAGAAGATCTTTTAGATTCACGAACTTTCCTGCCGCTTTACTAAAATCATGCTCTAATGTGAAGTGGTTTGGTACAGCAAACACAGGCACGTTTGCGTTACTTGCAGCGCTTACACCTGTGAATGTATCTTCAACTGCAATTGCTTCATCTGCCTTAATCTGTAAGGTATCAAGAGCGAGTTGATATGGATCGCCTGCAGGCTTGGGATTTATCACATCATCTTTCGTGACTACACAATCAAACCAATCAAAAATGCCATAGCCTTTTAAAATAGGATACGCTTCATCTTTAGCACTGCCTGTTACTAACGCCATTTTTAAACCGCTCGCTTTAATTTCTTCTAATACTTCTTTTGCGTAAGGCATAAACGCTGGCAAATTCGAGCTTACGAAGCGACCAAATGCAGCATACTTATCATTTGTTAATTGTTCAGGGCTAATCGTAAGCTGATATTTTTCAACCACTTCTTTTGCGGCTTCAAGGGTCGGTCTGCCTGAAAAGCGTTGGCAAAATGTAGCCTCATCATATTGCACGCCAAAAGGCGCGAGTAAATCATTCCAAATATTAAAATGCACACTTTCAGAATCAACCAGCGTGCCATCCATATCAAATAATACTGCTTTTAAAGTCATCCTCATTCCTTCAAAGTTAAAGTAAAAAGGTGCCATTGGCACCTTTAATTAATTCAGCGTGATTATTCAGTTAAGCCCGCAGGTGGCTCCGCAAAGGCGTCTTCGCCTGTTTCGACATCAACTAGCTCGTAGCCACGTTGCTTTCTAACCACTTTTAAAACTGGCTTAGAAAACGCCGTTTTTAAACGATCAGCGTCAGCTTCTAGCTCTTCAACTGTATTGCCAAAAGGCGCTGCTCCAGTTTCTGACCAGTTAGTCACTTTACCATTTAAGTTATATTCAACTTCATGAATTTGATATTGTGCCGCTTCATCTTTTGTTGCTTCACAAAAAATCACACGGTAGTTCCAAAATCCAGCCATAGCTATTCTCTTTCTCTTAAATTAATCCTGCCACTTTAGCAGTTACCAACGCGATTATAAACGAAAAAACCCGCTATACAGCGGGTTTTAATAGGACTTATTATTTCAGCTTAGAAGAAGCTTACTTTGAACTCAGCACCGATGTAACGCTCTTCGTTCACCATTGCTGTGTTGTTATTGAAGTCGATAGCACCGATTGATTGTTGCTCGTCGAACATGTTACGAACGAATGCTGATACTTCATATTCGTTGTCGCCTTCAGCCCAAGCATAACCTGCACGTAAACCCACTTCTGTTAATGGCTTGCCTTCAAACTCAACTGACTCGTATAAGAAGTAGTTGATTTCGCTACGGTAAGACACGTCAGCGTAAGTGAAGAATTCACCGTCAGCAACTTCACGGCTATAACGTAATGTGACGTTAGAGATCCACTCAGGTGCGTGCGGTAGGCTGTTACCATCTAAGATAGCACGGTCTTCAGGACCAAATGCGCCCGGTACTTGGAATGTTGGATCTGTCACTGTACATTGTGCACAAACAGCAACGGCTAAATCTTTATCTTTAAGCTCAGTGTTGTTGTAGCTTAAGTTAAACGTCGCATTTAGGTTATCAGTTAATACCCACTCAGTGTCTAACTCAAAACCATAACCAGTTGTCTTATCAGCATTAACTAGACGGTTGAAGTTTGCACCACCACCCACAGCTGTTAATTGTTGGTCATCCATTGTGTAGTAGAACACAGTCGCATTTACACGACCACGGCCATCGAGTACGTCTGATTTAATACCTGTTTCAAAAGATGTTACAGTTTCAGACTCAGCAACAGTTACTTCATCACCGAATAAGATACGACCCTGAATACTTGGGGCACGGAAGCTATTAGCAACACGCGCGTACCAGTTTACCTCGTCGTTGATCTTGTAGTTAGCAGATAAATCCCAGCTAACGTGATCGTCACTTGGGTTTTCTGTTAAGAATAACGCACCGCCACCAGCAGGGCTTAAAGTACGGTTTGCTGAGAACTCTTTCTCGTCATCAGAGTAACGAAGACCCGCTGTTACTTTTAAGTCATCAGTGATTGTGTAATCTAATGAACCGAATACCGCCCATGCCTTAGTATCTTGCTGCTGGATAACATAACCGTTTAACTCACCCGGTGTTGCACCATATGTGTCGTAGCTGAAGTTTTCGATTGTTAGCGCTTCGTCAAAGTAGAATACACCGACTTGGAAATTTACGTCACCAGCATAGTTACTTGATAAACGAAGTTCTTGCGTGTATTGGTCTTGATCTGGAATACCGTCAGCACTTTCAGAAGTGAACGGAATAAAACCTGGGCCCATAGGTGCTGTCGGGTCGTCTGCATTAAAGAAACCGTAACCACCGTCGATGTCAGCGCGAGAATAGATTTCAGCACTTTCCCATGCAGAGATTGACGTAAGTGTTAAATCGTTGATGTCCCACTCAAGCTTTAAGCTTGCGCCTTGTGATTCAACTTGCTGTGTCGCACGTGAAGCTGCATCGTGGAAAACCACATCGTGTTCAAAGCCATCAACTAAATCGTTTGTACCCGCTTTGATTGCGTTACCACGGAATGCAATTGGCTTACCGTCCATATCACGCGTGTGGTAGTTGAATAAACCTGTGAAATCATCACCTTCATATAAGAATTGAACACGAGCCGCTTTTTCAGTGTAACCACCTAATACGTCATCTTGCTCAAACCCTGGTGCGCGATTATCAATGTAATCGTCTTTTTCTTGCCAAAGTACAGAAACACGTGTTGATAAACGGTCTGTTAGGCCACCGCCAACAGCACCTTCAAAATCAACTGCGCCACGGCTACCGTAAGATACTGAACCATAGCCTTCAAATTCTTGTGATGGTTTAACTGTATCAAATTTAACAAGGCCAGCCGGCGTGTTACGACCGAATAATGTACCTTGTGGGCCGCGTAATACTTCTACGCGAGCAACGTCAAATACAGGGAAACCTTTTAAGATTGCGTTTTCTTGAACGACTTCATCAACCACTAAAGAAACAGGTTGAGAAGCATTCAAATCAAAGTCTGTGTTACCTAGACCACGAACATAAAAGCGTGGGAATGAACGACCAAACGAAGATTCGATTGATAAACTTGGGATTTTCGCATTCATAAAGCGAATATCCATACCAGCTGAGCTGTAAGCATCTAAGTTATCACCTTGCAGCGCAGATACTGCAACAGGTACTTCCTGAGCATTTTCCACACGCTTACGAGCAGTGATTTGGATAACTTCTAATTGGTTGTTTTTTGCTGCTGGTGCTTCGTCTGCAGCAAGAGTTGAAAATGAAGTACCTGCTACAGCAGAGAACAACGTTGCATTGATTAGGGTTGCTAACGTAGATCTTTTCATTGCTTTCATGTCGGGTTTTAACCTTTTTTATGCACTCTTATTCAACGGTGATGATGTTGCGTCAAATCATTTGACGGGCTCGGCCAATTTTTCGCGCCTTATAATAAGCTGCGCGGACCTCTAAATCGAGAGTGCAAAACGAGGTAAAGAGGCTGAACGAACGCTGACGATTATAACACTTTATGACACTTTTACTGCATTAAAAATTATAAATATACAATTTTTTTACAACAATTAGCGGCAACATCAAAGCATTTAGAAGAAATTATGCAACTATTTTACACTTTAGCGGACATATGTCCTGTTCATTATATAACAACGATGTGTAGAGAATCCACACAACTGAGAACTACTTTCATTTGCGACAATTTTCATTACGAACCTACTACACGAGCAAATTCTGGGTTGGCTAATTCACAATTATGCTCGTTCAGCAAACCTAACATCGCCATATTTAACTCTTCAATTATTTCCATGTAAAACGCAAAATCGACTGTCTCTACGTAGCTTAGTACATCGATTTGTAAAGCCCAAGGCGTAAAACCTTTAAATCGTACTCGACAAGGCTCATCGGCAATATGTTCATGCTCTTTAAGTAGTGCACGAACAGACGCCATAAAAGCATGTAAGTTTTGCTGCTCTGTTTTTGCGCTGAGCATTAACTTAGGTCGATATGAAATGCGTTCTCGCTCAGAAATATTTTCAAGCTGCATATCCACAAACTTAGCATTCGCTACATAAATTACCGAGCGATCAAGTGTGCGTATACGTGTTGCCCTCAGGCCTATCTCTTCAATTGTTCCGAGGTGATTGTCAAACTTACACAAATTACCAATTCGTACAGGTGCTGATGTATAAAGCGTGATTGCTGCAATGATATTTTCAACCGTTTTTTGTGCAGCAAGTGCGATAGCAAGCCCACCGATACCCAGACCAGCAAGTAAGGTCGTCGCGTTAAAGCCCAAATTCTCGAACCAGACAAATAACATAATAATCACGATACTGGTTTTTATGACGTTACTCACAGGCCTAAGCAAGAAAACAGCATGAGGTTTATCTTGGCGAATAAAACGCTGGCTCAAGCGATGTTTCGTAATATCAACAATACGTAAAAACACCCAAGTCCATGCTAAAAGCAAAACCGTGGCGCCATGAATTACGGCCAAAAAAGCAATGGTTACATTAGATTCATCACTTAACGAACGCGACATTATTACTGCTATTAATAAACAGATTGGTCCATTGATAAAATCAACAATGTCTTGCTGTATGGGAAACTTTAAGTGCACTAAAACAAAAGAAACGAGTCGTGTTAACACAATTGCGACGAGTACAAAGAAAATAAAAGAACATGCAAAGTAGACCCATTGCCACAGCATTACACCTAAAAATTCAAAACTTGGTAAAGACTGATATAGCCACTCTCCTATGCGGTTATACCCATACTCTTTGATTAATAGGGGGATTTTGCTCACTGTCGCATTGGAAATTTTCCAAATCGTTTGCGTCCCTTGTTTATTTGGAACACGCTGTAATAAGATTTGCACTTTCCCTTGTGAAGTGGAAATTTCACCGACAAGATCGCGATAACTTGGTACCGCTTCATTTTTTTTGCCGTCAGGCTTATTACTCAGGTTATCAATATCAACCCATAAAGTTCTATCTAATATTAAAGATAGATTTTCAGCCAGCTTCATCTGACCAATGGCAGCAGCATCTTGCGGTAAGTTACGATAATCGAGGTAGTGACTAGCTAATTCAAAGTCGCGTGCCCGTGCAGCGGTTAAAAAACCATACATTGTATTTCGCGGAGTAATTCGATTGAATTCATCGAAAAATAAAGCCTCATCAGCTTGCTGACTAGTAAGTGAGCTCCCTGCCTCTGCACTCGTCACTTCTTTTTCTTCATCAGTTTTTTCTTTATCATTTTTATCAATAAGTGACTTTACAGTGACCTCTGGCGTACTCATAGCGTATGCCTTACTCCCTACTGCGGCCATACAGATAACCAATAGGTAACACATGACGCACAAAAAAGTAGTGGCTAAATTTTTCACTCTCTCATCCTTGTAGCAAGATAATGAATAGACTCAAATTCATAATATTAGATTAGAGCATGCTTTTTTAACTGTACAAATATTAATTAAATTCCTTTGCTTTAAGTAGCTTAAATGTTAGATCTATTAAAACCTGTTAGCCCCTCTAACCTAGGCAAAGGAACTTTTTATGCATATTTCAAATTCGTTGATTCCACATTGGTCATCACTATTTATTCATGGCGTGATTGCGATAATCTTCGGGCTTTGTGGCTGGCTTGCACCCGAGGCATCACTTGCTGTGTTGATGTTTATTTTTGCTGCTTATTTCTTTGTAGATGGCGCAATTCGCGCATGGCTGGCTTTTGCTTCTAAAAAAGACAACCCATTGTGGTGGATGCTACTTATTGGCGGCCTTATCTCAATTGCTGCGGCATTAGTCACTTTGTTTGCGCCCAATGTTACCGCTATTTTAATGTTATATTTTATTGCGGCATGGGCTATCGCAATGGGGGTAATTGAAATCATTATCGCTAGTAAGCTTCGCAAAGAAATCAATAATGAGTGGATTTTAATTGCCAGTGGTGTCATATCCATCATTTTTGGTGCTTACTTAATGTTTAACCCTGGCGCAGGTGTCCTAACCTTACTTTGGTTAGTAGCCACTTACGCCATTGTGTTTGGTACCATGATGGTACTGCTCGCATTTAAGCTTAAAAAGCTCAATGAACAAGCGTAAAAAAAGCGGCTAAGCCGCTTTTTTTATTTTTGTGTACTTCGACGTTTTAAGGCAATTTCGCCATCAATATGAATGTCGCGCTGCGGGAATGCGATGGTAACATCGTGCTCAGCAAACACTTTATATATACTGAAACGTAGCTCACTTCGTACCTGTCGAAGTGGCGCTTCTGATTCCGCACATACCCAAAAGATAGCACTAAACGTTAATGAACTATCTGCAAAGTCATCAAATAAGACTGATGAGGCGGGTGTTTTTAAAATAGCCGGATGCTCATCCAAAATTTGCTTAATCAACTTTTCAACCAACACCACATCTGAACCATAAGCAACACCGACATTAACGGATGAGCGCGCATTACGATCAATCAGAGTCCAGTTAGTTACGGTATTTTCAAGCAGTTGGCTATTAGGCACTAACATATGCACACCATCGTTACGACGAATGCGTGTAGAGCGTGTGTTAATTGTTTCAACAACCCCTTTCGCCGTCCCTACTTCTAGAAAGTCACCAATACGTATTGGTCGCTCCCACATGAGTATCCAACCGCTAATAAAGTTATTAATAATGTTTTGTGCACCAAAACCGACACCAATAGCAATTGCACCAGAGACAAAAGCAAACGCTGTTAATGGAATATTGAGTACCTCAAGTGAGGTAAACACAAGCACCGCTATCGTAACGACAAGATATATACGGGTGAATAAATGAACAGCATCAGGGCCTAGGTTTTTTGCAAGTAATGCTTTTTTAATTAATCGACCTATCCACGTGACCACAAACCACATTAAAAAAAGCACCAAAGGCACTTGAATAATTTTTAGCACAGTAATTTGCACATCGTTGTAAGTAAACAATACAAACGATAATGCAGATTGCAGATCAGCAAGGCTCATAAATTAACATTCCTAGAAAAAATGAATTTGGTTCAGTTGTGACTAAGTTTAGCACGGCATAATAAGTGAAAACTTGGTAAATACTAAGTTCTTTATGCACGAAATGCGCTAATTATTAACTATTTTTGAACACAGATGCTATATAAACAGTGAGAGCTATAAGTAGCATGAGGAGAGCACAATGTCACAAATGACACTTACACAGAAACTAGCAACACTCCAGCCAATGGTTGATTTAAACTTGTTTGAGTCGAGCTTAGATTACAGAAACCGCATTTTAAACTTGCTTGCAGAACAAGAAAACACGTTAGCACTGATCAACAAAGAGTTCGGAAATGCGATGCCTGAAAACTTCGGCTCGGAGAAAAAGTTTGTACTCGGTTATAATTGATTCATGCATAACCGTCGATGTATAAATCACATTAATTTTTCTTATTATTACATTACTAGATAATAAAGCCGTCCGATTTATAGTAAGACGGCTTTTTTGTGCATTTTTGAAACACTTTATTCCCGTTTTGCGCTCAACCATCCTAATAAACCGATAGATTTAATTGTTTCTAGTCTAAAATTTGGTAATTTAAAAAAGCTCTCATCATTGGTGTATTCTCTCGAATAATGAATGTACCAAGCACATTTTTAAATTGGAGTTCTCATGCATAAGACCCTGATAGCAACAACGATTGCTAGTGCACTTTTACTTTCAGCTTGTAGTTCACAGCAAGCTGACACGCAAACTCAAGTTGAAACTGCTGCTGAAACACAAACAGCTAATGTTACCAACGTTCTTTTCAAGCCAAGCCCTTTACAATACATGGCTCCTGAGTTTGATAAAATTTCAACCAAAGACTACGAGCCAGCATTTGAAGCGGGTATTGCACAGCAAAAAGCTGAAATTGCAAAGATTGCAAACAACCCTGAGCCTGCAACATTTGAAAATACCCTTGTTGCAATGGAACTATCTGGTGAGCTATTAGACCGCACTTCTGCGGCATTTTTTAATTTATCAGGTTTGATCTCTGACAGTGAGTATCAACGTATCGCCGCTAAAATGGCGCCTATTATGTCTGCTCATACTGATGATATTTACCTAAACAAAGCCTTATTCGCTCGCGTGCAAAGTATCTACGATGACAAATCATCTTTAAATGCTGAAGATCAACGCCTTGTCGATTTTTACTATAAAAAGTTTGTTAACGCGGGTGCAAAGCTTAACGAAACTGAAAAAGCAAAAATGCGTGAAATCAACGCGGAACTTGCCAAACTTTCAACAGAGTTTTCACAAAATATCTTAAAATCATTCAAAGAAGATGTGATTTTAGTAACAGATAAAAGCGAGCTGGCTGGATTGTCTGAGGCTGAAATTGCAAGCCTTGCGGCTGCGGCACAAAAAGCAGGTAAAGAAGGTTACATGATCACGCTTGTCAACACGACTCGTCAGCCTATCTTACAAAGCCTTGAAAATCGTAAGCTACGTGAAAAAGTGTGGACCACTTCTGCAACTCGCGCACAAGCAACTAATGGCCCAATCATTCTTAAAGAGACTAAGCTACGCGCAGAAAAAGCAGCATTACTGGGTTACCAAGACTGGGCTTCGTATGTGATGACAACACGTATGGCGCAAACAACAGAAAACGTTTACGGCATTCTTGATGACTTAGCACCGAAAGCGGTTGCCAAAGCAGAAGCTGAAGCAGAACAAATCCAGCAAGTAATTAAAAAGTCTGGCAAAAACTTTGCCTTACAACCGTGGGATTGGGCATTCTATGCTGAAAAAGTACGCCAAGAAAAGTACGACTTAGACCCTGCGTTAGTTAAGCCTTACTTTGAAATGCAATCAGTGATCCACGACGGCCTATTCTTTGCGATGAATAAACTGTACGGCATTACCTTTAAAGAACGTACAGACTTACCTGTTTATCATGAAGACGTAATGGTATTTGAAGTATTTAACGAAGATGGCAGCGCTATCGGCCTATTCTACATGGATCCATATGCACGTGAAGGCAAACGCGGCGGTGCATGGATGAGCTCTTATGTCAGCCAAAGCGGTCTAAAAGACACCATGCCGGTAATCTACAACGCACAGAACATTCCTAAGCCAGCTGACGGCCAACCTACACTCATGACCTTCTCTGAAGTAACAACCATGTTCCATGAGTTTGGTCACGCTGTTCATGGTTTATTCTCTGACGTTAAATACCCTAGCCTCGCCGGTACTGCCACAGCACGTGATTTTGTTGAATTCCCTTCACAAGCAAATGAAGACTGGAACATCGAACCGACTGTACTGGCAAACTATGCCAAGCATTACAAAACAGGTGAGCCAATTCCAAAAGCATTACTTGCAAAAGTACTCGAATCACAAAAGTTCAATCAAGGTTTTGATACAACTGAGTACTTAGCCGCGGCACTGCTTGATATGGAATGGCATTCATTTGGTGTTGATGCTGATATTACAGATGTGCAAAAGTTTGAACATGATGCATTAGACAAGCACGGTATTGCCTACTACCCAGTACCGCCTCGTTATAAGTCTTGCTACTTCAGCCACACATTCGCTGGTGGTTACTCAGCAGGTTATTATGCGTACCTTTGGACTGAAGTATTCGCAGCAGATGCGTTTGCACACATGACAGAAGAAGGTGGCTTAACCCGTGAAAATGGTGATAACTTCCGTAAAGAAGTGTTATCAAAAGGTAACAGCCGCGACTTAATGCAAAGCTACATTGAATTCCGTGGTCAAAAACCAACAACAGACGCACTATTAAAGCGTCGTGGTTTAGTTGAGTAATAGTTAAATTATTCGCTAAGTGATGAAAGCCCGCAATTATTGCGGGCTTTTTGTTATAGTGCAATTTTAGAATCAATTACCATAAAACATGACCTACTTATTTGCTGTTACCCTGCTTTGGGCCTTTTCGTTTAGTCTTATTGGTGTTTATTTAGCAGGACAAGTCGATGCATGGTTCAGTGTGTTGATGCGTATTGGCTTAGCCACCTGCGTATTTTTACCTTTTCTGCACTGGCGTAAAACCCCTAAAGCTTTAGCACTTAAACTGATGGCAATAGGGGCGGTGCAGCTGGGTGTGATGTACAGCTTTTATTACCATTCGTTTTTGTACCTCAGTGTGCCTGAAGTGCTGTTATTCACGGTTATGACACCGCTTTATATCACCTTATTAAACGATATTCTTGAAAAACGCTTCAATGCTAAATTCTTGCTTGCCGCCATGCTGGCCATTGTCGGAGCAGTCGCTATTCGTTACGAAGGCATTGATGAAAACTACCTGCTTGGAATGCTACTTGTGCAGGCTGCCAATATTTGCTTTGCAACAGGACAAGTGACCTATAAACGATTAATGCAACACGAACACATTGCGCATTCTCGTGTGTTCGCATGGTTTTTCATTGGTGCACTCATCGTCGCATTAGTTTGCTATGGTTTATTTGGTGATACCAGTAAGCTCCCTACCACAACCACACAATGGGGTGTCCTGATTTACCTCGGAACAATTGCCTCTGGACTTGGTTATTTTGCATGGAATAAAGGCGCGACTATTGTCAATGTGGGTGCGCTCGCAGTAATGAATAACCTACTGATCCCTGCGGGGATTATTGTCAATATTGTTATTTGGAACCGTGATGCCGACATTCTCAGATTAAGTATTGGCGCAGCCGTTATACTGTTAGCTTTAATTGTGAACCAAGCCATTGTGAAAAAATAAATTAAGCTTACTGTCGTTTTATTGTCATTAATGATGATTAAGGTGATGCACTCATTTATTTTAAAGGATGCGAAAATAGTGAAACACATACCCTTACTGACTAGTTGCTTATTAATAGGCGTTCTTGCTGGTTGTGATGATGATGTAGAAGTTGTCGAAAAAGAAGTTGTTGTCACAAATACTGATGTTCAAGTTGTTGAAGTTCCAACCCCCATTGTCGTAGAAGTGGCGCAGGGCACCAATATTCAGCTTGGCACTCGCCCAGACTACCTCATTGATGACATGGCAGACAGTACACTAAAAACAAAACTAGAATCGTGTAAAGAAGGCCCCTTTTACCGTACTGATTTTTCAATCGGTCATCGAGGAGCGCCTATGCAATACCCTGAACACACTAAAGAGTCTTACATAGCTTCGGCTCGCATGGGGGCTGGCATTGTCGAGTGTGATGTCACCTTTACAAACGATAAAGAATTAGTATGTCGCCATTCGCAGTGTGACTTACATACCACCACGAATATTTTAGCTATTCCAGAGTTAGCTGCAAAATGCAGTGAACCTTTTACTCCAGCAGATCCTAACAGTGGTACGCCTGCCTCTGCTAAATGTTGTACTAGCGATATCAGCCTCGCAGAGTTTTTAACCCTTGAAGGCAAAATGGATGGTGCAAACACCAACGCAACTAATGTGGCTGACTATATGAAAGGAACGCCTAGCTGGCGCACTGATTTATATGCAAATACAGGCACCCTAATGACACATAAACAAAGTATTGCATTGTTTAAAGAGTTAGGTGTAAAAATGACTCCTGAACTTAAATCGCCAGCAGTTAGCATGCCTTTTGATGGTATGAGCCAAGAGCAGTACGCACAAAAAATGCTCGATGAGTACATACAAATGGACGTGCCCGCTAATCATGTTTTTCCACAGTCATTTAACTTAGATGATGTAAAATATTGGATAAATAACAATCCAGACTTTGCTGCTCAAAGTGTTTACTTGGATGGTCGTGATAGTGATGCAGGCTTTGATCCTAATAATCCTGACACTTGGCAACCCAGTATGGCTGCACTTTACAGTGACGGTGTTAAGATTATTGCACCACCAATCTGGATGCTATTAACCATTGATAACGACAATAACATAGTGCCTTCACAATATGCAGTTGATGCCAAAGCGGCAGGCCTTAAAATCATAGCATGGAGTTTCGAACGCTCAGGCCCGTTAAATAATGGTGGCGGCTATTATTATCAATCAGTTGCCGATGTTATTGATAACGATGGCGATATGATGACCGTGCTTGATGTATTAGCCAAAGATGTTGGTGTCATAGGTATCTTCTCTGATTGGCCTGCAACGGTTAGCTATTACGCGAGTTGTAATAACATGCCTGCCAGTATTTAAAAGTTTTACGGCTACAGTCGTTTATTTTATCGTGCTCGGTTAACATAGAGTTTTATTTAGCCGAGCATTTTATGATCATTCAACACCATAGCCACGATATAGCCACCCCAACAGGGCCAATGCGCACCAGCGTTTATCGCCCAGTAGATGAAGGGAAGTTCCCTTGTATTATTTTCTATTCAGAGATTTTTCAAGAAACTGCGCCAATCGCACGCGCTGCTGCAATACTGGCAGGTCATGGTTTTGTGGTATTAGTGCCCGAAGTGTTTCATGAGTTAAACCCTATAGGTACTGTACTTGCCTACGATGATGCGGGTAAGGATAAAGGCAATGCCGACAAGTGGGCTAAACCAATTGAGAGCCACGACAGTGATACTGAAGCCTTAATTGCATTTGCACGCACTCAAGATTACTGCACAGGCCACATCGGTGCGATGGGTGTCTGTATTGGTGGTCACCTTGCATATCGCGCAGCGTTAAACTCTAATATTAAAGCCGCATTTTGTTTATATGCAACAGATATACACAGCGATACCTTAGTGGCGCAAGCAGGTAATAACTCGTTCGAACGCATGGCTGATATCAAAGGTGAAATTCACTTTGTCTGGGGTAAGCAAGACCCACATGTACCAAAAGAAGGCCGCCTTAAAATTTACCAACAAGCGGTGGCAACAGGAATTAATTACCAGTGGCAAGAAGTTAATGCCCAACACGCCTTCATGCGCGATGAAGGCGAGCGTTACGACCCTGCCCTTGCCATCAGCATGTATCAACAAGCCGTTACTTTATTTAATCGAACGCTTGTTTAAATCGCCAGCGTTGCCACTTGATTAGCGAAATAGTCCTTTAGGTAATCAAGTAAAACACGCAATTTTTTGCTTCCCGCTGCCCCAGGCGGGAACACACCATAAAGCTCAATATCTGCGGTTTTGTAATCCTCTAATACTGTTCGCAATAAGCCAGCCTTAATCCTAGGAAGTGCATCATAAACAGGGATTTTAGCTAAGCCATGTCCCGCTTCAACAAAAGCAGTGCGTGCTGCGGCATTGTTAGTACTTATGCCACCACTGACTGCTATATCAAAACGACGCTTGTCTTTTTCAAGAGTCACAATAGCGCTGCTTGGCTGGTACACGACCCAAGTATGCACTGCTAAATCAGCAATGCTCTTTGGTATGGGGTGTTTTGTAAAGTAATCAACTGAACCACATAAGCATGTTGCCATGCTTGCCAGCTTAGTCGCTTGTAAGTTTGAACTCTCAAGCGCAACCCCTCGAATAGCCAAATCATAGCCTTCTTTGATAACGTCAACCACATCATCACTCAGTTGTAAGTCTATGTCGATTTTAGGATACAAACGTTTAAACTGAGCCAGCGCGGGCACTACAAGTTGTAAGCCGACATTCACCGGACAACTCAGTTTAATTACCCCAACGGGCTCACTTTTTAAGCTCTCAAGATGCAGATTAGCTGCCTCTGCGTGCTCTGTAATGGCCTGACAACGTTCGTAATAAGCCATACCCGCCTCTGTTAGTGTCATAGTGCGGGTTGAACGATTTAATAAGGTGAGTTGCAATTGCTGCTCTAGCTTTTTTAAGTGATAACTCACCACAGCTCGCGACAAGCCTAGTTGCTGAGCCGCTTTGGTTAAGCTACCTTGCTGCACAATATGGGCAAACACCACCATACTTTTTAGTTGCTCGAACGATACTTTCATATGGATTCCTAATATGGCCTGAATAATTGTATCAATTATTAAACCAATGAAGTCAAGTTTATCTGCGTTGTTTAACTTAGTTTTCATCCCTATAGTGTTATCAACGATGTTTAAAACTCACAAAAGGATTCACTATGTCAGCTAAGAAAATTTTAATGGTACTTACTTCACACGATGAATTGGGTGATACAGGTCATAAAACAGGTTTTTGGGTAGAAGAGTTTGCAGCCCCCTACTACGCCTTTGTTGATGCTGGTGCAGATGTAACCCTTGCATCAGTAAAAGGCGGCCAACCTCCCGTCGATCCAAATAGCGCCGCACCTGACGCTGCCACAGATGCAACCAAACGCTTTGAAGAAGACAGCGCAGCAAAAACCTTGATGGCAAACACTAAACCATTGAGCGAGATAAATGCAGAGGAATTTGACGCTGTATTTTACCCAGGCGGCCATGGTCCATTGTGGGACTTAGTTGATAATCAGGACTCTATTAGTTTGATTGAACAATTTTTAAATTCAAACAAGCCTGTTGGCGCGGTATGTCATGCAAGTGCTGTATTACTCAATGCGAAAAATGCAGCAGGTAAATCAGTCGTGTTTGATAAAAAAGTTACTGGCTTTAGTAACTCTGAAGAAGATGCTGTACAGCTTACCAATGTGGTACCGTTGCTCGTAGAAGATGAGCTAATCAAACAAGGCGGTCACTACCAAAAAACCGATGACTGGGGCGTACTTGCCATTGAAGACGGTTTATTAATCACAGGACAAAACCCTGCAAGTTCAGAGCTTGCAGCGAAAAAACTGCTAACTAAACTAGGTTAAAAATCACAATTCATTATTCAGTAAACACCTTGTACGTCAAGGTGTTTACCTTCACTATTAATAAGTTATACTGATTCGGTCGAATTGATTTAAGAGCCTTCAACCATGACTGAAAAATCAGCTGCCAAACTTCCCCCTATCAGTAGCAAACGGTTTGCTATTTTGGGCATCATGTTACTTTGTGTGGTGCTGCAAATTGCCAACTCACTCCCTGGTGTAAACCTTAACGTTTTTGGCATATTACCTCGTCAAATATCTGGTGTGTCTGGCGTGTTCTTTGCCCCCTTTTTACATGGCGGCTGGGCGCATCTGGTCAGTAATTTAGTGCCTTTTGCTATTCTTGCGTGGCTGGTATGCCAATACAGCGTAAAACGTTTTTGGCTAGTCTTTACTGGCACTGCACTGCTTGGTGGGCTACTCGTTTGGTTATTCGGCCGTAGTAATATTCATGTAGGTTTGAGTGGCGTAATTTATGGTTTATGGGGTTATCTAATCTGCTATGGCATCATGCACCGCTCATTCAAAGCAATTTTAATCAGCATTGCCGTCGTTGTACTTTACAGCGGCTTGATTTGGGGAGTATTCCCGCAGCGTATTCATATCTCTTTTGAGAGCCATTTATTTGGTGCTATAAGTGGCGCGTTTATAGGTTATCTGATGGCAAAGCGTGATAAAAAATACAATAACCTATGATTAAAAAGCGCTTTCGCTTTGAAAAAGGTCGGCAACTTTCGGGCTACGACAAAATGCTATTGTGGCCAATTAAATTTGATGTTTATATATTGCGCTTTCCTGAAGGTAGCGAAGTGCCTGCGCACACTGATAAGGTAGCGGCGGGTAAACACTTTCGGCTTAACATTGTGCTCAAAAAAGCGCGAACTGGTGGCGAGTTTATTTGTGCACAACCAATTTACGAAAGTGCTCGCATCAAATTATTTCGGCCCGATGTCTGTGAACATCAAGTCACTAAAGTCATTTCTGGTAACCGATATCTACTTAGTATTGGCTGGATCAAAAACAATTAACTACGCAGTGCCATTGTGATCATCACAACACCATGGTCGGTGCTTTGGTCATCATAAGCAAACTGTGGGTTGATCAAGTGCTGATCATAGGTGTGATAATCAACGACTTCAAAAAAACTGCTGTGAAACCCTGCATCAAATTCCCTTGAAAGCAAAATATAGTCAAACACTGAACTACTACTGCCAAAGTAATGGGTTGCCTCTCTGTCGCTTTCGGTCACTACATGACGCTGATAAAGCTGCCAACTATCCTGTAAGGTAAAATGTGAGCGATACGCACTATTTTGACGATTTTCAGTAAGCCGTGAATTATCGGCAATTAAATGATTGAGTACACCGTCATGCAACTCATTATTAAAATCCCCCATCACAATAACAGGGTTATTTGTTTGCGCTCTGCGATTGATGACTTCTATCAAAAATAGTGCAGCTTCACTGCCACGCTGTATGCTTGATGCCCAGCGCCCTGCTACCTGATCTTTTAACTGCTTAAGTAAGTTTTGTTGCTCAGTGCTGGTGTCATCGTATTCGTTATCAATCATGCTACGCTTTGATTTAAAGTGCAGTACATAGCAATCAACAATGCCAATATGTGGCACATCTATCGTAGCGCGAACAATATCACGACTAAAACGAAACCCTTTGAGCCCCATTTGCGCTGCGTAATCTGTGTCATACTCCACCTTGGCAACAGCCACTATTTTAAAGCGTGAAGCAATCGCAACAACAGGATCACGATATATAAACTCATCAATAATAGTGGGTTCATCAACGACAGCAAAATAAGGATAACCTTGTTCGCTTACTTGCTGTTTTAGAGCATCAATACTAAACACTTCTTGGAAACCAATGATATCAGGCTGTTGGTTTTCAAGATAATCGGCTAACCAGCGCTGTTTTTTTGCCCATTGCTGTGCACTATAAATACGCTGGAAATCATAAAATGCATTCGGTGGCGCTAAATAATTATAAAGGTTAAATGTCGCCACCTTTATTTGATTATGCTTTATCACAGGCCACCTTATTCATGTAACCATTCACGTGCAATGCTCGCATCCTCAAAATACTTCACTTCACCACTGGTAAACCAATTACCCACCTTGCTAGCCACTTGTTGCCATTTCGCATTTCCTAATAAAGCAATGCGGCAAAACGCCTTGTTATGCTTAAGCCCCAGCTTTAAATCATCCCATGCTGCTTGAAGCTCCCATCCCTCTAACTCTGTAATATCAACATAAGCTCTGATTTTTGCGTGAGGAACTGACGCTAGTGCATTTTCAATTAAGGGAGTGAGTTTTGTATAGTCATCATGAGTGAGTTTTCCAACGACTTTAAAAGTTAAATAAAACGTACTGCCAACGCGCTCTAAACCAATTGCTAAACCGTGTTTTTTCATACCATCCTCCTTAATATTTATAATTTGATTACTCTACTTCCCTTGCTCACGTTGATCAACTAGGATGGTAGTCTCGTAGTGACATTCACAAAAGCACAAATAAAGGAGTTTCAATGAGTAATAACGACAGTTATACGCCGCCTAAAGTGTGGCAGTGGGATGCCGAAAATGGTGGCGAATGGGCTAAGACAAATCGCCCAATTTCAGGTGCTACCCACCAGCAGGATCTACCTGTGGGTGAGCATGCATTACAACTCTATTCACTTGCTACACCAAACGGTCAAAAAGTCACTATTATGCTTGAAGAGCTACTTGAGCTTGGCATCAATGACGCTGACTATGATGCGTTTTTGATCAAAATTGCTGATGGTGACCAGTTCTCGTCGGGTTTTGTTAGCGTAAACCCTAACTCAAAGATCCCCGCATTGATGGATCACAGCACCAAGCCTGTTACCCGTGTTTTTGAATCGGGTGCGATTTTACAGTACTTGGCCGAAAAATTTGATGCACTCATTCCAAGCGACCACACAAGTAAAACCGAGTGTCGCAACTGGCTATTTTGGCAAATGGGGTCTGCGCCCTATTTAGGTGGTGGTTTTGGCCACTTTTATAGTTATGCACCGTTTAAAATGCAGTATCCAATAGACCGCTTTACTATGGAAGTTAAACGCCAACTCGACGTACTCAACCGCCATTTAAGCGATCATGACTACATGGCAGGCAGTGAGTATTCAATTGCTGATATTGCAATTTGGCCTTGGTACGGAAGCCTTGTACTTGGCTATTTATATGACGCAGCAGAGTTTTTAGATGTTGAGTCTTATACCCATGTTGTGCGCTGGGCAAAACAAGTTGAACGCCGCCCTGCAGTGCAACGTGGTCGCCGTGTTAATCGTATTTGGGGTGATGAAGCAGAGCAACTTGCCGAGCGACACAGCAAAAACGACTTTTAACCATCGGGCTGCCATGCAGCCCATTGCAATAACGGATCCTCTCCTGAACTATAAAACATGAAAAAGCTCAGTAAAGAAGACATCTACCAACGCCTTAGTAACACCGAAGATGCGCGCGCATGTAAAGCCATAGATGAAGCGGCCTGCAAGGTCGTGCCAGGTAACTTTATCACCCTTTTAGTGAGTCAGTTATTTAGCAAGTTTGCTGATGCCCTTTTAAATCCTAAAGTGACGCTTCCTTGGTTATTACAAAGTATTAATGTGCCTAGTAGCTTTATAGCGTGGCTTGTGCCAATACGTGAGTCGGGTTCTATGCTACCGCAGCTTGCTATTGCTCACTTAATTCGCCAGCTTGCGGTTAGAAAATGGGTGTGGGTGGTTGGGGCTATCATTCAAGCAGTATGTATTATCGCTATCCTTATTTGTGCCCTCACCTTACAAGGTACGAGTGCAGGCTTTGCGATTATAGGTATTTTGATTATCTTTAGCCTTGCCCGCGGTTTTAATTCAATTGCAGCAAAAGATGTGTTGGGTAAGGTTATTCCGAAACAGCAACGTGGAAGCATTAGTGGTTTTGCAGCCAGTTTTGCAGGCTTTGCAACGCTCACCTTTGGCCTTGGATTATGGTATTTACAGCATTTGGGTTATGACAATGGCGTTTATGTTGCTCTCATATTAGCTGCGCTCATGTGGCTTTTTGCAGCACTGAGTTACAGCCGAATAAAAGAATATAAAGGGGCAACTGAAGGCGCTGAAAACGGCTTATTGCATGCTCTAAAAAAGTTAAAACTTCTCTATCAAGATAAACAATTTGCCCACTTTATTATTACCCGTGCATTGTTACTTTGCTCAGCTTTAAGCGCCCCCTTTTATATTGTACTTGCCAGTGAACAAGCCTTTGATTTTTCACTACTAGCCACGTTTATGGCTCTTTCTGGCCTTGCTAGTCTCGTTTCAGCGCCAATTTGGGGGAGATTAAGCGACTTATCGAGTCGCCGAGTGCTCGTTTTCGCAGCGATACTTGTCACACTTAACGGTTTAGCCGTGTATTTAGTTGCGTATTTTAGTCCCGCAACACTTAATGAGTTTTGGTTACTACCGCTGTGTTATTTTTTACTCACAGTTGCCCATCAGGGCGTTCGGCTCGGCCGAAAAACCTACTTAGTTGATATGGCTGAAGGGAATAAACGTACTGATTATGTGTCAGTTAGTAATACTGTGATAGGGCTAATACTGTTGCTATTGGGGAGTGTAGGCTTGCTAAATAGCTATTTAAGCACCGCTGAGCTGATCTTATTTTATAGTGTGCTTGGATTTGCTGGTGCAGTAAGTGCTTGGTTTTTAAAAGATACCTAGACCAAATTATTAAAAAAGCGCATAATTACACTGATTTAATTCCAAAAAGGACTTACCATGAAAAAGAGAGTATTTGCACTTTTTACACTACTGACTTTGTCCGCATGTAGCACGAGTGTACCTATTCGTAACTTTGACTCTAACCCCGTACCTACAGTTGCCAATAAAAGCCATGACCTTAAAAGTATCGAGAACGATATACTCAAGGCATGTATGAAGCTTGGATGGACATGTCGTGCAAATCAAGAAGGTAAGGTTTTAGGCACATTAGATATTCGAAAGCACCAATTACGAGTTGAAATTAGCTTTAATGAAAAAGAATATTCTATTGATTACAAAGACTCTATCAACCTAGATTACGATGGTAAGAAGATTCACCGTCAATACATCAACTGGGTAACAAACTTGATGCGTAATATTGATGCTGAATTAGCATATCAATAAAAAAGGCGACTTAGGTCGCCCTTTCTTTATGCATTTACTTGTTCAACATAACATTCATAATCATCCCTTCGCTCACAGAAAAACATTCGTTTAAAACGAACAAACGGCTCGATAAATAGCATTATTATTTTTTTTTATACTTTTTTATACTGAGAACAACTTCCTAATTTGCAGGTGTAATGATGAAAAAAGTACTTGTTTTAAATTCTTCACTCAATGGTGAAAACGGTAACTCAACTAAATTAACAAACACATTTGTAAGTCAACTGACTGAACAAGACCAAGTAGCGATCACCGTGCGCGACTTAAGCAGCGACGCTATTGATCACCTTACGCAAACAGAAATGGCTGCATGGATGACTGATGTAAACGAGCGCAGCGATGAGCAAAAAGCACTTGCAGCAATCTCTGACGAGTTAATTGGCGAACTTAACGACAACGATCTTATCGTTATCGGTATGCCAATGTATAACTTTGGTATTCCATCAACGTTTAAAACATGGATTGACCGTATTGCACGTGCTGGTATTACGTTTAAATACACTGAACAAGGCGCAGTAGGTTTGCTTGAAAACAAAAAAGTTGTGGTACTGGCTGCCCGCGGTGGTGTGTACCAAGGTAGTGATATCGACACTCAAACTAAATACTTAAAAGATGTGCTTGGTTTTGTTGGTATGACTGATGTTGACTTTATTTATGCAGAAGGCTTAGCAATGCCAGGCGCAGAACAAAGCTTAGAAGCTGCACAAGAGAATATTAAAAAATTCGTTGCGGCGTTATAAAACGCAACGATTAGAGCGGTCATTCTGGCCGCTTCTTTTTACATAAAACACCTCAGATATAAAGTAATCTAAACCTCTACTCTCTTCGTATTGCTGCATACATAATTAACACAGACAGATAGCAATGCTTAACGCAGTAAAACAAGCAATCAATATTGTTTGGTTCAAACGAGATTTGCGACTTTCAGATCATCAGCCTCTGGCAGAAGCTGCTGCTTCATCTAATCCGTGTCTGTTATTATTTAATTTCGAACCTTTATTACTAAATGACCCTCATTACAGTCATCGTCATTGGCGATTTGTATATCAATCGCTTTGTGACCTAAATGCGCAGTTAAAAAAACAAGATGCTGAAATTGCGATTTATAATCAAGATATGCTCTCTGTGTTTGAATCGCTAGAAAAAGAGTTTGATATTAGAGCCGTTTTTAGCCACCAAGAAATCGGCCTCAAAAATACCTTCGAGCGTGATAAAGCAATAAAAAATTGGCTTTTCACTAAATCTATTCCATGGCATGAAACCCCGCTTGGTGCTGTTATAAGAGCGCGACCAAAACAATTTGATTGGCAAGCTCATTGGCACAGCGTGATGAATCAACCGCTTGTAACGCCAGATTGGCATAACTTTAAAGCCGTTCTACCTGAAAATTATCAAGTTGCTAAATACACTGAGTGCTTATCAGAGCAGGATGAACAGTTTCAATATGGCGGCCCTCATGCTGCCAGAGCCTGTTTACAAAGCTTTATTGAACAGCGTGCTAAGGGCTATCAAAGCGGTATCTCAAGCCCATCAAAAAGTAGAGAGACTTGCTCTCGGCTTTCACCCTATTTAGCTTGGGGAAACCTAAGCCTTCGGCAAGTTTATCAAACCCTAAAGTACTATTTCACAAGGCAGCCCCTAAGCTGGCGTCGCTCATTACATGCGTTTGAATCAAGGCTGCATTGGCATTGCCACTTTATGCAAAAGTTTGAAAGCCAATGCAGTATGGAGTTTCTACCTCAAAACCCTGCTTACCTGCATTATCCTTATCGAGATGATGAACTTGTTACAGAGCACTTAAAACGCTTTGAACAAGGTCAAACTGGTATCCCTATTATCGATGCATGTATGCGCTGCTTGGCAGCAACTGGCTATATAAACTTTCGAATGCGTGCCATGTTAGTGAGTTTTATGACCCATCATATGAACATTCATTGGCACCCTGTCAGTTTAATTCTATCGCGTTATTTTTTAGACTTTGAACCTGGAATTCATTACCCACAAATCCAAATGCAGGCGTCAGTTACAGGGACCAACACCATTCGCTTATATAATCCAATAAAGCAATCTGAAGACAAAGACGCAGAGGGGATGTTTATTAAAACCTGGTGTCCTGAACTTAAAGACTTACCCATAGAAGATCTTCATCAGCCATGGCTACAACCACCGATGGAAGCCCTCTTTAATGACTTTAAACTCGGCGAAGACTACCCAGAGCCCATGGTCGATTTAGAGCAAGCAGCAAAACAAGCTCGGGACCGATTATGGTCTTTTAGAGAACGCGATGATGTGAAACAGGGTACAAAAGTTGTGCTTCAAAAACATGTTAAAAGTCTTAAAAGGCAACGCCATGGCTCATAAAAAGCTTAATTTACCGAGCAAAATTTGCTCTGTCTGTAAGCGGCCTTTTATATGGCGTAAAAAATGGCAGCGAGATTGGGAAAATGTAAAATATTGTTCAGAGCGCTGCAAGCGTGAAGCTAAGCGAAAAATTGGCGTTTAAGTTGCAACTTCTTTAGCAAATCATACTTTTCGGCCTAATACTCTGAAATCATTTCACACTAGCCGAAATTATTTACAAAGGAGATGACGATGACGATTAAAAAAACGGCTCACACAAGTTGGTCTGGCGATATCAAATCAGGCAAGGGTAAAATCAGTACACAAAGTGGCGCGTTAGATAACCAACCTTTTGGTTTCAACACTCGCTTTGAAGACAAGCCTGGCACCAACCCCGAAGAACTCATTGCTGCGGCACATAGCAGTTGCTTTAGCATGGCATTATCACTGGCGTTAACCGACGCTGATTTTGTAGCTGATGATATTACAACCAAAGCAACTGTTAGCCTTGACGAAGTAGATGATGGCTTTGAAGTAAGCCACATTGCACTTGATGTTAGTGCCAAAATTAAAGGTATCTCAGAGGAAAAATTTAACCAGTTGTGCCAGCAAACCAAACAAGGTTGCCCTATTTCTAAACTAATGAATGCAGAAATATCGCTAACAACACAGCTTAACTAAAATAAAGCTTAACTAAAATGAAATAGCCACCTTCTAAGCAAGGTGGCTTTTGTTAATAAAACACTTCATAAAACCTCGACTACGATTTGTTGTGTTTTTTTTATATCTCTTTCGAAATTAACTCTATTCGTATACTTCTAACACTTTATTACAATGCATTAACCAACTTGTTGTACTATGTACCTGAAAGTCAAAGTACCTGAAAATCAAAATACAACAAGGATATGTATGTTTAAACAACTAGCCCCCATTGCACTTGCAACACTCGCCTATTCAAACTGCTCAATAGCAACAGAGCAACAAGTGGGTAAGCAGTGGTTCAACAGTATTGATTACACTTACCTCGAGCATGACGATTATAACTCTGACGGCTACCAATTAGTAAGCCATTACTACTTTGAGGAGCAGCAAAACTCTGGAGTACTCGATGATTATGGCTACCTCGATACAGACTCAAACATCCGAGTAAATTACTTTAATACTGATAGCACTGATTATCTTGGCATGTTTGGTGAGGGGTATTACAAAAACTGGTTTGTTACAGGTGAAATTTACGATATTGATGATGCGGATAACTATACAGTAGGTGTAGGCTACTTATTTGCCGATGCATTAAAAGTCTCTGTAAATAAAAATGAGCGTGAGTATGGTGATGACTATTGGCGTCTGAAAGCCCAGTATAACCACCAAATCAATGAGAAAGATTACCTAGGCTTTACAGCTGAAACAGATGATGAACTCGACTATTGGAACATCTCTGCCAGATACTTTAATCATTTAAGCGGCAGTCAATACATTACTGTTGATGTCGGTCACCAAGACAGTGTTTATGACTCTGCAAGCAATGCCATGTTAAGCTACTATTTTGGTAATCACTATGCCATAGGTGCAGGTATAGATGATTCTGAGTTAGTTTTACAAGGTAAGTACTTTTTTAACGACCAATACTATGTAACTGCTAATTACACTGAAAGAGGCTCTGGAGAGCTTTATAATCTTAGGTTTGTTGCTCAGTTCTAGTCAAAACTCTAAATGAAAACGCCACTTAAAAAAGTGGCGTTTTACGTTTTAAACATTGCGATTACATATTACCAAGCTGCATCATCATCGCTGTATACATTTTTAAGTTAAGCGCAAGCTGCTCTTCGGTGATAAACTCATGCTCTGAGTGGCCAGTGTATTTTTTACCAGGCATTGATGGGCCAAACGAAACCGCATTATCAAATAGCTTTGCATTTGTGCCGCCACCGATTGACACAAACCCTGCGTCTTGGTCACCGCTAAAGTGCTTGAAGATATCTAGGAGTGCTTGTGCATGCGGAGCGCCATCTAACAACATTGGTGTGCCAATCACGATATCCGTGTCTTTTAAAGTCACCTCATTACGTGACTGCCATTTACTCAATGCTTCATTAATTTGCTGCTTGAGCACAGCTTCTTCTTTACCAACGGGGCGACGCATATTAACAGACAATTTAATATCATTACCTTGGCGAGTAAGCACTGTTGGCGACACTGTCATTGGCCCCATAAAATCATGCTCGTAACCAATATCACCAAATTGTGCGCCATATAAATCAAGGCCAATCAACTGGTTAATAAACTCAATTGCTTGACCATCACTGTTATTCTCAAGATCAATCCCTTTAAATACCTCAGCTAAGTGTGCAATGGCATTTTCACCTGACTCAGGCTCAGAGGAATGTGCAGAGGTACCCTTAACTTGCACTAATAAACCGTCAGTTTGCTCTTTAATCGCTACTTTGACGTTTTTAAGTTTCGCTACATTGTCGTGTAATTTAGCCACTGTTGCCGCGTCTGCATTATGTACGAGTACACTCGCATCTTCAGGGATTTGACTAACAAAGGCCCCCCCTTTTAAATCACTCACATATAAACCTGTTTGCGCTGAGGTCGCTGAGAAAGTCGGCGCAATTAAGCTCCAGCCTTTTTCAGCTACAACCACTGGGTATGACGCATCAATGGTTACAGCATATTTTGGCTGCTGGTAAGTTTTCATAAACTCTTGTAATGGTGCCCAGTCAGACTCTTCTGCAAGGTAAACCATAAGCTCAATACGGTTATTTAAAGTAATACCGTTATCTTTAATCGCCTTCATCGCGTGAAGCGCAGTCGCAATCGCTCCTTTATCGTCTTCGGTACCGCGGGCGATGAGCTTGCCAGGCTCTGAGGTTTTGTCCATTTTAAATGGACTTTGCTGCCATTTACTGGCATCTGCAGGTTGTACATCTCCATGAGTGACAATCGTTACTTTGTCGTTTTGATCACCCATACCAATCAGGACGGTGTAACCTAAATCTTGATAGTCAAAACCAAACTGCGCCGCTTTCATTTTTAAAAACGACTTAAAACCAATAAAGTCTGGGTTATCTGGTGTTGCAAGGCCTTCTTTGTTTACCGTAGGGTAAGAGACTAAATTTCCAAGGGTATGTATTTGCGCTTGTTGATACTGTTCTACCGCATAATTTGCCAGCTTTTCACTTTGCTCAGACACAGCTGCCTGACTAGAAAATGCACTTAATAAAAGTGCAGCAAGTAATGAATGTTTCAAGATAAGCTCCAGAGTTTTAAAGGTTTTTAGAGAGTACGTTTTAATTGTAACGGTTATAGCTCTGACATGAAATCTCTTATTTAAGCAAAAAGTGTCGGCTTAAAATTAATTACAAGGTACAATGTCGACTCACCCCATTTTATTGTTTGTTGACCCCATGAATCGTAGAAAAAAGATCTTCACTAAACTTAAACAAAAAGATAAACGCGCCAATGAGAAACTGCATAAAAGCAACAAACCTGCTTATGTGTCAAAAGCAGAGCGCGAAAAGCGAGCACAGCAAGAAGCTGAACAAGAAAGTTAAAAAGTTATCGTCGGCGCGATTTTACATCGCGCAATATGCGAAATTCCCCATATTATCCGTAGGCGTCACGCTTGCTTGGCGCGTTTTAAAAGCCACGCAAAACATAAACCTTCGCGCGAAATAAATTTCACGCTTACTTTTCACACTCATTCACAAAAAGAGCTTCACATAGTTCCGATTTTTGAGTAATTTAAAATTAATAAAATAACAACAATAAGATACAAGGGAATGAAACGTTTATTGCTGCTTAGCTGTGCGCTTTTATTAAGTGCATGCGCATCTAAAGTTACCAATATTAAAGAAGACCGAGACACGCTATCTAAAGCCGATGAAGGTTATCTACTGATTGGTATAGAAACTAACCGTAGTTTAAAAGCCATTTATATTGATGGTCCAAAGTCAATAGTTCTTACAGCTAAGGATATTCGTAGTGGTAGTAATTATATTTTAGCCAATCTACCACTGGGTGATTACACCATCACTCGGTTAAACTTAAACCGATATTCCTATCTTGAATTTGATAACGATGAAGAAAGTTGGCAATTCACTCTTTCTGCTAAAAAAATTAATTATGTAGGTCATTTAGATATTTCTACGATAGGTTTTTGGTATACTCGCTCTCACATTGTTTTAGAGAACAGAAGCTCTGAAGCACTGCAATACATGGAACAAACCTACCCTTCTATTTTATCTGGTCGTTCGCTAAATTATGGTGGCCCAGGAGAAGACTCCTTCTTTGATTATTTAGAGCAAACATTTTCGCAGCAGGAAGCAAAATAATGAAAAAGCTACTTATCTTATTATTTTTTATCTTTCCTTTGCATGCTGAAATGTTATCAAGTAAAGACTTAATGTATTCGCCCGATCAAAGCCAAGTTATGATCTCGCCCAGTGGCCGATGGATCAGCTTTTTAGAAGCGCAAGAAGATAGAACCAAAACCCTCAACATCATCGATATGAAAACGATGGAAATGTACTATGCAGTTAAACTCAAGGAAAAGGATAATTTTTATAATTATGAATGGCTGAGTAATGACGACATCTTCGTACGTGTGAATGGTGAGTATAACTCAAACTATAGCGCAGTAATCAATGTCACAGAAAGTGAAGAAAAGCCAAAGTTCGAACAGCACAGAGTAACAACCAAAGGATACATAGTCGATAGGTTATCAAACGATTCTGAACACATTTTATTCGCCAAACCAGGTAAAAAGAATACGTTTCTTTATAAGGTACCTCTGGATATTTTATACGAAGATAACCTAAGCTCTTTCTCCCCCATTGAGAAAGGTTTAAAAGGCGCTAGCAACTATTTTTTTGACGAGCATAAGCAGCAATTATTCACTGCTCAATTTGATATTGACGAAAAAAGCTTACAGTTCTTCTATAAGGTTATTGGTAATGAGAAGTGGATACCCCTTTTTACACTCACCGACGCAGATTATCAGTTTTTACCTATTGGATTCACTGACCAAAATCACCTAGCCGTCATTACCAACAAAAATACAGATAAGAGCCAAGTAAGCCTCTTTAATATCAACACGCAAGAAATCACCGACACTCTTTATCAACATCCCAAATATGACATTCAGTCAGCAGAACTTGGTGATAATGGCACATTAATCGCCGCCTCGTATATCAAACATGGTAAATATACGACTGACTATTTTGTAGATACATATAAACAGTTACATAGTAAAGTTGCTGAAGCTTTAGGAGATGAGCAATTCTTCTGGGTAAATAGCTCATTAGACGGAAAAATTCATATTCTTTACAACCATTCCTCAACGATTCCAGGTAAGTACTTTTTATACAGAGCTGAAGCTAACCAAATTGAATTATTATTCTCTACCGATAAAAATAAAGACGCAACGTACGCTAAAACATCGTTTTTTAACTTTAAAGCTTTTGATGGGACTAACCTTGAAGGTTATTTAACCAAACCTATAAACAACGACAAGCAAGTACTATTAGTGATGCCCCATGGTGGCCCGATTGGTATTCGTGAAAGTGATGAATTTAACCCTGAAGTACAATACCTTGCCTCTCGTGGCTTTACCATTTTACGTGTTAATTTCAGAGGCTCAGCGGGGTTTGGTAAAGAGTTTTTAGAAAGCGGTGTTGGTCAATTTGGTAATCTCATTGAACAAGACATTTCTGCCGCAGTAGCACATATTCGTTCACAACATAGCTTTAAACATATCTGCTCTATTGGCGCAAGCTATGGCGGTTACTCTGCGGTTATGTTAGCAATTAAACACCCTGATATTTATGAATGCGTGATTGCAAGTTTTGGTATTTATGACTTACCTCTACTCTATAACGCAAGTAATATCGCCTTAACTAAAGATTATCAAGAGCTTATAAAGCGTACGGTTGGTGAATATAGCCAAGATTTAAAAGATATTTCGCCCGTATATCAGGCTACATCTTTAAAAGCCCCAGTGCTTATTATCGCTGGCAAACAAGATGAAATATCTGGCTTTGAGCAAAGTAACCGCTTTTACTATGTTTTAAAACGTTTAGGCCATGATGTAGAAAAAGCGTTTTTCGAAGGCTCTAGGCATGGTCATCAGAATTGGTATTACGATCAAATAGAAGCAGCCTTAGCCAACGACTTTATTGAGAGAAAACTCAAGCTTAACAGTGCATTGACTCACTATAGAGAATCAGAGAAAAAAACAGTTCAACATGATGCAATATTGTTAGCTGATACTTTTGACAGTAAAGCAATAGAGACTGATCGTAAAAAAGATAGCTTTAAATACTACCAATTGGCAGCCAACTTAGATCATGATCGAGCAATATTCAATGTCGGTAGTTATTATCATCGTGGTGATGATAGACTGGTCGATATTAAAAAAGCTATTGAGTATTACAGCCGCTCGGCGGATTTAGGCTATGTAAATGCTAAAGAAAGACTAAGTTTTATTTATTCTTACAGCTTACTTGTGGAGCCTGACTTTAAAAAGGCTCAAAAGTACTCTCAAGAGCTTTATGATAAAGAACAAACAGTTAAGAACGCATTTAACTTAGCAGTCGTCTATTGCATTGCTGATAATAAGTTTAGAAATACAGAAAAATGTCTTAGTTTAATTGAAGAGTATGCTGAAAAAATTGACAGTAACTCACAGGGAGATATTAGAGAGCAGATAGCCCTGCTAATGCTGGAAGGTCAATATTCAGCTCAAGAACTGGAAAGAATTCAGAAAGTAATTGAAAAACTGTATGGGCTTGATTATCCAAATACAATATTGGAGTTAGAACGGACTGGGTTATTTAAACTAGTTTTATCTGAAAAATTTAATGGCCGTTCTAGTATTGAACAACTCAATAAGGATACGGAATTTTCATATACACTGAACGAAAAACAGCGCTTTGGAATTCAGTTTTCAATGAACCGTGAAGGTATTGATAACCGAAAAGATCGCTTGGTTGTATTTACAAAATGGCACTTCAAACCAAACTCTTCTGAAGAAAATGACTATGTGTATTACCAAACTTTATGGGGCAACCCTCTTGATGAATGGTCTACTTACCGCACTTTAGATGAAACATCGACTCCAGGTACTTGGACATTAGATGTGATGGGCGCAAACCAACAATTGCTATATCAAAACACCTTTAAAGTGACGGCTATCAACTAAACTCAAAATGCGCAATTTCAATCAGGTAGGTACTTTTAAGTGATGGCACACTGGCCTCACTTCTGAAAAGCATTAACGAGTAACCATGAAAACGAAGCAACAACAACGTATTGAGCTGGCCTGTGATTATATAAGCCAACATCTCGATGAGTCTCTATCACTGGAAAAATTAAGTGAGGTGGCGTGTTGCTCAAAATATCATTTTCATCGTTTATTTGTTGCTGGTGTAGGCATAAGCATCACAAAGTATACGCAACTTGCTCGCTTAAAACGCGCCTCATTTCGGCTCGCGTTTGAGCAGCAAATAAAAATTATCGACATCGCTCTAGAGGCACAATTCGATAGCCCTGAAGCATTTAGCCGTGCTTTTAAGCGCACTTTTACGCAGTCGCCTAGCGAGTTCAGAAGCAAACCAAACTGGCCTAATTGGCACACACAGTTTGAATTTTCATTACCTGACAAAAAGGTTTGCCCTATGAATGTAAACATTGTTGATTTTAAAGCACAGCCGGTGGCGTTACTTACTCACCAAGGTTCTGCAAATACACTTATGAATACCGCCGCAAAATTTATTGAGTGGCGTAAAGAATCTGGTTTTTCACCCGTTAAAACCAGTCGCACTTATGGGATCCCGTATAGCGACCCTGCCACGACTGAAGATCATGCATTTCGTTTTGACTTTGCAGGCAGTATCACACGTCCTATAACAGAAAATTCGCAAGGTGTGCGAAATGGTGAAATTCCAGCAGGTCGCTGCGCAGTAGTGCGCCACAATGGTTCTCACGATACTATTAGCGATATGGTTTACTACTTGTATCGTGAATGGCTAGTGCAAAGTGGTGAAGAAGTTCGTGATTTCCCGTGTTTCTTTCATTACCTCAACCTCATCCATGAAGTTGATGAATGCGACTTGCAAACAGATATTTATTTGCCGATTAAGTAACACGAGGCGTGTAAGCAGGTTGTAGGCGCGATTTTACATCGCGCAACACGCGCAATAAATTTCACGCCTACAAATATAAAATCCCTTCCCTAAAACCGATAACTAATGCTGGCATTATACGAGCGGCCTTGCCCTGCAAGCTGCTCAAAACCCTTACTCATATCTTGCTTGTAATTAGCAATACTCACCCCACCGAGTGGCTGTTGGTAGTATTCATCAAGTAAGTTAGTAATTGCCAACTTAAAGGTTAAATTTTGCCATGTTTTCTGACTTGAGATAGCCAATAACTGATAGCTGTCGGTTTTATTTTCTAAACGACGCTCATCAACATTGGTTTTACTATCAACCCACTGCCAGCTCAATGCGTTTTGCCAACCTTTGTATTCGTGCTCCACACTCAGCTTAGTGTTTAGTGGCATGATTTGATATAAGTCTTCATTACTATCATCACGTTCGCCATGACTACTGGTTAATGAGCCTTTTAATTGCCACTTTCCTGCTTGCTTTGAATTATGAAGCTCAACTAATCCAGCAAGTTTAGCGCCATAAAGTGTGGCATCTAGATTCGTAAACGTCAGAATATTGCGTTCTGTATGCGCCATGTCGGTGCGGTTAAAGCTTTTAGTTACCTCAGCATCAATGTAATCACTTACTTGCGTGTACCAGATGTTTGCTGTTATTTGCCAACTATCGTCTTTAGCGAGCTTAGTGTAGCTAGCGCTCAAAGTATGAGCCGTTTCGGCTTCTAAATCTGGGTTACCAATATAGCCGTTACCATCACCAAACCAACCGATCATGGTGGTTGCCATCGTACCAACACCCCAGCTATAACGCTCATATAAATTGGGCGCACGGTTTTTGCGTGCAAGGCCAAATTGCAGCTCATCGTTGTTAGTTAATTGGTAGCGCGCAAGGAGGCTCATATCAACCAAGGTGTCGTCACGTTTACGGTCTAATTGGTTAAATTCCATCGCCGCTTGCGCATCGGTTTTCGACATATGCATCATCGAGCCCATATGACCCATGCCGCCTTCGTTATAAGCCTGTACATCACCTGTATTAGTTGTTACTTGCTCAACACGCACACCTGCCGATAACCACCAAGCTTGGTTGACTTGATTTTGGTACTCAGCAAATGCCCCTAGGCGATCGCGTTTTCCTCCATTGATATTAATGTATTCGTTCGGGCCCATCATCATTGACCCTGCAACCGCAGGCCACCAATCATCAATACGATAATTATAATACTCTTGTCCTAGCATCAATGATGATTGCTTTGTTAAGTCAGTGCGCCAATGTATTTGATAACTGTAGTCTTTAGCATCTGTATTCATTGGCATCATGCCTGTTTTTTCTGCACTAAAAAAACCCATTTCGTGCTTCACATCATGATAGTTCACTTGCACATGTAAATCACTGTCTGCAAGTTCGCGCTGATACTGAGCAACTAATCCGTAACTGGTGTTATCGGTCATATCCATGTATTGATTGGGAAAGCCTTGGTAGGGAATTTTTTGATGGCTTAATTTAACGACAAGTTGCTGTTTATTGTCACGAACAGCACCCGTTAAGGCATGATTTTGCACACGATATAAAGTATCGAGTACGCGGTCACCATGACCATCATCATAGCTATTGGCATCTTCAAAGCTGCCTTGATAAGACAGGCTAAACTGTTTACTTGTAAGGCTTGCACCTAGGCCATACGCTTGGCTGTCGTTAACACTTTTGTACTGAGCGGTAACATAACCTGCACGCCAATTAAGTGAGTCTGTATCGCTAAACTCGGGGGCAATCGTGTTTACCCTGATAACACCAGCAATATTATCGCCACCACTGCTCACCGGCGATACACCTGCAACCACGCTGTAAGACGAAATTTGATTCGCCGACACGTAAGATAATGGCGGGTTCATTTGATTAGCACACGCCGCAGGGACATCAGCACCATCAACGAGTACTTTAACTCTATCGCCCATCATGCCATTCATAACAGGTAAGTTAGACACCCCACCTGCCGCTGAAAAATCAACGCCTAAATCAGATAACAATGAATCGGCAGAGCCAACGAGTTGATGATTATTTTGGGCATGACCTTGTACTTCGATTACTTCAATCGAATCATCAGCAAAAACCGAAATACTTAAAACACAGCTAAGTGCAGCTACAATTTTAGAAAATGAAAAACCAGGACGAAAGAGTTGCGTGTTCATAAATCTTTAAAAATAAGATAGTTAATTAATAAGTGGATTATAAAACTCATTAATTAGTCTGAACACGCGACATATTGTCGCACCCAGTGCGCAGGGGTCAAAATATTAGCGCAGCACCACCAAAGGAATACGGCTATCTTCAAGCATTTTTAGCGTCGTGCTGCCTAAAAAGAATTGTCGCCATTTAGAGTGACCAAATGCCCCCATCACCATTAAATCAACGGCGTGATCACTTTTATAACGCCATAACGCCTCGTATACATCACCATCAAGCATTCGGGTTCTAACATTAAAACCATGCTCAACCAGCCTTGCCGAGGCTGTATCTAGCTTGTCTTGGCATTGACCGTCTTGTTTATCAACCATCACTAAATGGCAATCTAATCCTGTTAAAATCCCCCCGTTAATAATCTGTGTTATTGCTTTGTCTGTATGTTCGCTACCATCATAGGCAAGCATAAAATTAGTTGGCTCATGGAAGTGTGGCGGCACTATCGCAACGGGTGTATGCACTTGGCGAATTAAAGTTTCGATATGTGAGCCTAATACTTTAAAGTCATCATAGTGGCCCTTGCCAGAACGGCCAATAATCATCACCCTTGCATCGTCTTCATTATCAAGTAAAGCGTCCACTAAACTCATAGAAAACTGCTGATGCTCAACCGCAGTCATTCCTGCATGTTGTGCTTTTTTTACCGCTTCTTCAAGCAGCAGCTTGCCATGCTCAGAAGCCATTTTGTTGCGTTCAACTTCCAGTTTTGTCAATTGCTTAAGTAAGGACGTTTGCGACCCTAAGCCAATAATCGCGGTTAGATCATCACGGCCTTGTGGCAAAGGGGGCTCTAAAGCATGTAAAAAGTTAACTGGGTAATCAGTACGCTTGGCTATCCAAATAGCAGCTTCTGTCACTGCATTGGTCATACATGAACCATCGATACAAGCAAATATCTTTTTCATTATGCTCTCCTTCAAAACCAAGCCAGTAAAACCAAGTATAGTCGGCTTTTTATATGTATTTATTTTGAACAGCAAAGACTTAAGAAGTTCAGCTTAATTTCTTATAACAAACAAATGTAGAACGTTCCAAAAAATACTATATCAGTATCGTTAATTTGTATTACAATAGCAATGGGCACACATCTCATACCAGAACAGCCTACTGTTGCTGGCGTTTTCAAAATCAATTTTTAAAGGATCTCCATGACTACCGTAGCCAATAATCAAGGCAACGTAAGCACGTTTACCATTCTGATAGTACTGGCTTTGGGCACGTTTATTTTAGGCTTGTCTGAATTTTCTATGATGCCAATGCTGCCCCTGATCAGCGAAACATTTTCATCAACGCCCGCACAAAGCGGTTATGCCATTAGTGCCTATGCAATTGGTGTCGTTGTGGGTGCACCACTTTTTATGATCACCACAGCAAATATGCGTAAACGTAATGCGCTCTTGATGTTTGTCAGTATGATGTTTTTATTCAATGGCTTAAGCGCTTTTGCAAACTCACTCGAACAGCTGATTTTATTTCGTTTTTTGAGCGGTTTACCACATGGTGCATACTTTGCCGCGGCTATTTTACTCGCCGCCGACATTGCCCCTGCCGACAAACGCGCAAGCTTTATGTCAAAAGTATTTATGGGCTTAACCGTTGCAACAATTGTCGGTGTGCCTATGGTTACCCTCGTTGGGCAAAACTTTAGTTGGCGTTATTGCCTAGCAGGTACTGCCTTACTCGCTTTAGTGGCTTTGGCACTCATTGTTAAGTACGTACCCAACGTAAAAAATACGACACCCACGTCGATTTTAGATGAACTCAGTGTGCTTAAAAATAAGCTGGTGTGGACGATTCTAGGTATCATTATTATTGGTTTTGGTGGCGTATTTTGTGTTTACACCTACATAGCCGACACTATTTTAGTGGTGACTCACACACCAGCTTACACGATTTCTATTGCCATGATTATGTTTGGAATTGGCTGTACTTTAGGGAACTATATACTGGGTAAAGCCGCTGACCGCTCGCCATTAAAAACCACTGGGGCAGCGCTAATTGGTGCTGTTGTATTTGCAGCCAGTTATGTGAGCGCCAGCCACAATATTTGGCTGTTATATGCGGTTATTTTCTTTATTGGCTTTAGCGTTGGTTTAGGTACTGTGATCCAATCGCTGTTAATGGATGTATCACCACAAGGCCATGCAATGATAGGCGCACTCGTGCAATGTGCGTTTAATACAGCCAATGCCATTGGTCCTTGGCTTGGCGGTATGGCCATTGCCGAAGGCGCACTGCCAAGCCAAACAGGCTATGTATCTGCGGCGCTCTTTTTGGGTGGCTTTTTAATGTGGTCATTAAGCGCGATACAAATGAAAAAGCTACGAGTCGAAAGTTAGCAAAAAATGTAGCTGCGATTTTATATCGTCCAGAGAAATGGCGTTTAACAAGAATGCTTTAACATTCGCTGTTAAACGCCACCTACTGCTTGCAACACCTTTATTCATCCTGAAATATCTCTTCGATACTTAAGTTAAACAAACGTGCGGCTTTAAATGCCAGTGGCAAACTTGGGTCAAATTTACCTTTTTCGATGGCATTCACTGTTTGCCTTGATACATCGAGTAATTCGGCTAATTTTGCTTGGGTGTAGTTATGCTCAGCACGCAGCACTTTCAAGCGGTTTTTCATGCTTCATCCTCGTCATTTAACTGCTTATTCATAACTAAAATGCACACTAAATAGGTCACGCCCATAAACAAAACTAAATGTGAGATATCTTCGTTAAAATGCACTAATCCGCTCGATTGTAACAACGAATAGGCTAACCCAAATACCAAGCTTGCACCTAGTGTGATCCCCATGGCATTGAGTTGTACCCGTTGCTGTAATTCATCCATGCCCTGAAGCTGTCGCTTGTTTGCTAAAATCATCATCACGCCAACAAGTATATTTATAACGATTGCGGCAACAGTTATCACCGTTTGATCTTGCCATAAAAAATGCGGCCCAAACGAGGCAATAGCAAGCGTTAGCAACCACGCTACCGTCCACTTAGCAAGGTTTAAAGTATTTTGTTTATTGCGCTGTTTAAATGTTAATCCTGTTTGATTCATTATTCTCACCTTAAAAGTAAAGTTAACTTGACTAAAGATTAACCTACAAAAACAAAAAGTCAAATAAACTTTACAAAAAGTTTTATAAACACGACATGTAAAGATTTTTTTAGTTTCAAAAAAGACAACAGACTTGCTGTTAAACTCATAATATTGTATTAATCTAGAATTACCTGAACAGAATCTGAATCTGTCCATCCGATAATAATAAAAAGAAGATAAACTATGAGTACGGCGCTGTTTTTTGTTGGCGAATGGCAAGTTACCCCAAGCACAAATTCAATACGACGTGGCGAACAAGTCAAACATCTTGAACCAAAAGCGATGGATGTATTATTGCTGTTGTGCGAAAAACAGGGTGAACTGTTAACCAGCGAAGAAATTATCAGCCACTGCTGGCCACATGTAGCGCTTGGCGATAACCCGCTACACAAGGTAATTACGCAGCTTCGTAAAGCATTCGACGACAAAGCCAGTAACCCGCAGTACATCGAAACCATTCGTAAGCGTGGTTACCGCGTAATTGCCAATATAAACTTCCCCCTTGATGAAGAGCAAAAAGCCAGCCAAACAGCTTGGCAAGGTGACTCGCCTTTTGTTGGGTTAAGTGCTTTTTCGCCTGATCAAGCAGGAGTATTTTTTGGTCGCAACAAGCAAATAGAAACCTTATTACAGCGAGTATCTGCACAGATTCAATTTGGCCGTGCCTTTTGTTTAATTTTAGGTTCGAGTGGTTCAGGAAAGTCATCCCTTGTAAACGCGGGTGTATTACCTGCCTTAATGAATACCAGTGGCTATGATGGCATACGTGTTCATAGTTACTGCCAATTAGACTTTGCCGATGTAAATAAAGACCGCTTATTGCTAGATTTAGCCTCTACCCTGCTCGATTTAGAAATAAACGATGCCCCAGTGCTCAGTGATATGAGTGCTGAAACACTGTGCGAGTTATTAACCTCACAACCAGAGCATATTATTAGTCGCTGCAAAGCTGCACTGGCTGAGCTTAATAATGAACACACCAAACCCTACTTATTTTTATTTATTGACCGCTTAGAAGTTTTATTATCATCGCCTTTGTTCACAAATGACGAACGCAGTCAGTTTTTAAAACTCATAGAATGCTTAGCAACCAGTGACTGTATAATCATTTTTAGCGCTTGCCGTAATGATTTTTACCCGCAAGTGGTGAGTCAACCAAGTTTAATGGCAGGTAAAGCCAATGGCGCACATTTTGATTTATTAGCACCCACACGCTCAGAGCTAAAGCAAATGATCCGCTTGCCTGCACTTGCAGCGGGTTTAAGTTGGCAAACACACCCAGAACATCACACCCCCCTTGATGAGCAGCTGTGTAATGACACCGCCAATAACCCTGATGCACTGCCTATGCTGCAATACACCTTGCAGCAGCTGTATTTGCAGCGCAGCCCAGACAGCGAACTGCTATTTTCAGAATACCAAGCCCTAGGCACCATTGAAGGAGCGATTGGCCAAAAAGCCGAGCAGGTATTCTGCCAATTACCCAATGAGCAACAAGCAGAACTTGCCGTTGTGCTTTCAAGGCTGATCACGCTAAACCCAGACGGCGAAACACTCACCAGCCGCGCGGCACGTTGGAGCGAGCTTACAAACCCCGCACAGACTAAGCTTGTGCAAGCCATGGTCGAGAGTCGTTTGTTTGTATCGCACCTTAAAAATGAACAAGCCTGTTTTAGCCTTGCCCACGAAGCGCTGCTGCGTCATTGGCAGCGCGCTATCGACTGGGTAGCTGTGCATCAACAAAGCTTAGCGATAAAAAGCCGTGTGCAACTTGCCACCGAGCGATGGCTGCTTGAACACAAACACACCGACTTCCTACTAGCGCAAGGTAAACCCTTACAAGAAGCACACAGCCTTGTGAGTAACCCTATGTTTAGCTTGTCGAACGATGAACTTGCTTTAATAAAAGCCTCTAATAAAAAAGCAAAACGTAAAAAGCGTGTGTTACAAATCACGGCAGCAACACTTGTGTGCTTAACCTTTATTGCTACATTTATGAGCGTGCGTAGCTACCACGCTGAGCAAGTAGCAAAACAAAAACGCCAAGAAGCTGAGAGTTTACTGGGTTTTATGGTCGGTGAATTTGCCGACAAACTCAGAAGCGTTAAGCGCATGGATTTATTGGATGGTATTAGCAATAAGGCTCTTGAGTATTTTTCCAATCAAGATGAAGAAGCAGCGTCATTATTTGACTTTAGCGATAAACAAGCTCAGTTTAATAACCGCTTTCAGTACGCTCAAACCTTAGAGGCCATGGGCGAAGTCGCCTACTCGCGCGGCAAAACCGACGAAGCCTTTACCGCCTTTGAAAATGCGCGAACGCGCCTAGAATCTTTACTAAAAATTCAACCCAATAACCTTGATTTACTGATGCTCGCAGGGGCTAATGCATTTTGGCTAGGGCAGTTACATTATGATAACCTTGACTACCCTGCTACAGAGCCTTGGTTCAAACGGTATCAAGAATACAGCGAGCGAATGTACGCGTTAGCACCCAATGACTTTAATTCCATTGTAGAGTTATCTTATTCACATAACTCGCTTGGCTCACTGTATTTGAAACAGTTAAACTTTATACCTGCCAAACAAAGCTTTATTAAATCCTTAGACCTAAAAAACAAAGCACTTGAGCTTAAACCAAACAATAAAAACCTATTACGAGATAAGGCTGATACTCTCAGTTGGATTGCTAGCACAGAAGAAAATCTAGGTAATCTAAACGAAGCATTAAACATGTTAGAGCAAGCGGTTATCCAACTAAACTCAATGATTGAACTCACACCTACAAATGCAAGCTTACAAAATCTATTAGCTAATACCTATATGCAACAAAGCTATCTTTTAAGTTATTTCCCAGAAAAACGTAGCGCTTATTTAAAAGCTGAAAAAGCGGCTAACATTATAAATAAAGCTCGTCTGCAAGATCCCGAAAACAAATACTTCAAACGTAAATATTATAGAGCTATTTCATATCAATTGATGCTACTAGAAAAAAGCATCAAAAGTAATAAAATAGATGGGATAAGGAATTACATTGATATAAATGGGTTTTCTAATTTAGAAGTTGTGAATATGCAAATTAGTCTAATACATTACTTCATTAATCGTAACAATTTAAATAAAGCAGAAAGCCTTTTAAAAAAATTAGAAAGCAGCACTGAATTTAAAGAGAGGATTAATAACACCTCAAAGATGGAAAACTTCTCTGAATTTATAAAAATAACCTTGATAAAAGCAAAGCTTGCAAAGGACAAAGAAATTAGAAAAGCTAACTGTAAAAATATTATTAGCTCTATAAAAAAAAATAACAATGGCAGTAAAAGCATTAAAATAGTCCACCCTCTTCTACAAGCTTATACCTGCTTAGAAAAAGAAAGTGAAATTAGTGAAATTAGAAATAAACTAATCGAGTTAGGTATTACTAACTTTAAACTATAAAACGCAATTAGAAGGTAACAACATGCGCGAAAATCAAACTTACAACTTTACAGTCAACATTTCACTTAACAGTAACAATGAGGCGGTATTTACGTATTTTCAAAATGGCCAAGAAGTTTCAGGTGGTGGTACTGTTAAAGAAAGAAACAGCCTTGGAATATATACTTTAGATGAGGCAACTATTGCTAAAGGTTTTCAATTTACGGGAGCAAGGTTTTCAAATCTTGAAGGTAACTGTGTTCAAGACTTTAGCTATGAAATTATTGATAATGGTCAAAGTATTCATATTACAGACGCTGATGATAATAAAGGAATAGTTTGTATGATTTTTAATGTTGAATGCAACGGTGTAAACTATGAAAGTACAGATCCACAAGTAGAAAATGATAGAGAAAACTAAAATCATGTTGTTAAAGGCTCTTTAGAATGAGCCTTTTATTATTTTAAAACAACAACTTAAAACCAGAAGATTACCGGAAGGTTTATTTGCACTTTTTTAAGTAACTTTATAGACACCAAAAACGTTTGCATTGGCAAAAAGGAACGAGTGTGTCTATTTCCAACAACAAAAATAAACAAACAAGCAAAATCACAAACCACGCAGGGGGGGCGTTACCTAACTCTATAAACTCAGATCAGCTCGCTTTAATTGCACAAATGTTTCAACACATGGCTGAGGGTGTTTTTATCATCAATGGTCAAGGCACGTTTGAATTTGCCAACCCGATGGCTGCGCAACTTTTTGGTGATAACCAAGAGGCGTTAATTGGTCAAAACCTATTGCATTACCTGCACGATACCGACCGCGATAAATATATGTATACCCTACTAAGCTGGTTAGATCATAAAGACTCGCCAATTAGTTTAGGGCCAAACGAAGTTAAAATTAATCGTGCCGACAATAAAACACTTGATGCTGATTTATGTATATCAAGCTTACCTAAAAATATCGCTATTGCAGATAATTTATTTATTTGCGTTTTACATGATTTATCATCACATAAAGAGCAATATAACCGCTTAATAAAACAAGCCACAACCGATCACTTAACAGGCCTTGCAAACCGCCTTACTTTGGAAGAATCATTAAAAAAACATTGGCAAGAAAGTGTGCAAACAAATCAGGCTATTAGTACTATATTAATTGATATTGATTATTTTAAACTATTTAACGATCGATTCGGTCATGTTAAAGGTGATAAGTGCTTACAAAAAGTAGCGAGTATAATTGCCGAGTCACTGCCCTCTCATGACTGTTTAGCAGCGCGTTACGGTGGTGAAGAATTTGCCGTTATATTACCAAGGTGTCAAAAAGACACAGCCGCAGCAATTGCAAAACATATTCAAATTAAAATCAATGCAATGTCATTTACAGATATAGGTTTGCCCAGTGATTTTAGAATAAGTGTAAGCCAAGGCATTGCGTGTGAATTTAATAACCAATACCGTACATCAGAGGCGTTAATTTGCGCAGCCGATACCGCGTTGTACCGTGCCAAAACAGAGGGACGCAACAAGATCAGCATTAGCGCGTAAACACATAATTAACAACGTAAAAAACTAATTAACAAGTCGCGTTAGTTACACATATACTATACTTTTATGTTATTTGTTTGTTCCCATTATACGTTTTACACTGCGCTAAAATAGATAAGTCAGATGGAAATCAATAATGGCATTATTCAACAAATTACCTTTGCAACTTGCAATCGCAAGTACGCTTGCTGCATCAGTGACAGCAATCGCTGCTGAGCAACCTACTGAAAATACAGCAAAAGATATTGAAGTTATTTCAGTGACGGGCACACGTCGTAGTTTACGTAGCTTGTCAGAAAGTACTGTTCCGGTTGATTTATTAACAAGCCGCGACTTAGCAAGCACAGGTCAGCTTGAAATTAGCCAAGTACTTGCCTCTCAGTTGCCTAGTTTTAACTACCCAAGTGCAACCCTTGCCGATGGTACTGACCACGCAAAACCTGCTGTATTACGTGGCCTTGCACCTGATCACACTCTGGTATTAATCAACGGTAAACGCCGCCACGCGGGTGCCCTATTAAACTTAGGTGGCACAGTGGGCCGCGGTTCAACGGCGGTTGATTTAAATAATATTCCTACCTCAGCAATTAAACGCGTAGAAGTACTGCGTGATGGCGCTGCCGCGCAATATGGTTCTGACGCCATTGCTGGGGTAATTAACATTGTACTAAAAGATGCCGACGAAGGCGGTAGTGTAAGCTACACCTATGGTGAGTACGACACACAAATGGCAGGCTCGCCACAGTTATTAGGCACAAGCGCAGATAGCGAAGGCAACTTAAGCTTTGCAAAAGGCGCTGACCGCAAATTAAACGATGGTATTTCGCGCACCGCAAGTGCTAATGCGGGTTTCTCATTTGCAGATAATGGCTTTATTAATATTTCAATTGAATCGCGTAATAACGAGCCAACTAACCGCTCAGGTATTGACCAGCGTGAACAATATAGCCGCGATGTAAACGGTAACCTAGACCCACGTGAATTCGACTTTGACCGCTACAACCACCGTTTTGGTAAAGCCGATATCGAAGATATCGCCCTATTCTATAACCTAGGTTATGAGTTTAACGACACGTTATCGCTTTATTCATTTGCTAGTTACTCAAACCGTAAAGGTAATTCGGCTGGTTTTTACCGCCGTGCGAAAGACTCTCGTAACTTACCTGAAGTATATCCTGACGGTTTCTTGCCACAAATTGATACCGACGTAGATGACTACTCATTTGCTATTGGCCTGAACGGCGAAACCAATGAGTGGACATGGGATCTAAGCAGCAACTATGGTCGTAATGACTTTGGTTTAGGTGTTAGCAACAGTTTAAACACGTCAATGGGTGTAAATAGCCCAACAGAGTTTGATAACGGTGCGCTTGTGTATGAGCAATACTTAGTTAACATGGATGCCAGCAACACGCTTGATTTAGGCTTACCTGACGATGTGTTTGTCACCATTGGTGCAGAGTATCGCCACGAAAACTACCAGATTAAAGCAGGTGAAACAGCTTCTTATATCACGGTACTTGATGATGCAGGTAACCCTGTTGCTGCCGGTGGTGCACAAGTTTTAGCAGGCTTTTCACCTGACAGTGCAACTGATGAAAGCCGCCATAATGTCGCTGTATTTGCTGAGTTTGATACCTACCTTACAAGCGACTGGAATGTAGTTCTTGCTGGCCGCTTTGAAGATTACAGTGACTTTGGTAGTACTTTTACATCAAAACTGGCTTCTCGTTACAGCGTGAATGAATCATTGTCTCTACGTGGTGCAATTAGTACTGGATTTAGAGCGCCGTCACTTGCACAAACGTCTTACAAATCGGTAAGCACGGTATTTGAAAATGGTATTCCAAGTGAAGTTGGTTTGTTCCCTGTTGATGAACCTGCGGCGCGCGCATTGGGTGCTCGTGACCTTGATGCAGAAGAATCAGTTAACATGACTGCGGGCTTTATCTTTACGCAAGGTAACTTTAGTTTAACGCTTGATGCATATCGCATCGACATTGATGACCGTATTGTGTTGTCTGAGAACTTAAGTGGCCCTGCCGTCGAGGCTATTTTAGCCGAGGCCGGTGAGCAAAATACTCAACGTGTTCGCTACTTCACCAATGCCATTGATTCACGTACGCAAGGTGTTGATATTGTTGCAACCTATTCATTAGGTTTAGAAAACTACGGTGACTTACGCTTAAGTGCAGCTGTTAACTTTAATGACACCGAAGTTACTCATGTTAAAGAAAACCCTGCTGAGCTTGAAGCCCTTGGTGATAGCTACGAATACTTTGCGCGTCGTGAAATTACCCGCTTTGAAGAAGGCACGCCAGCAAATAAATGGAACTTGTCTGCAACATGGGACGTTGAAAACTTCCAAACAACACTTCGCGCCACGCGTTACGGCGAAGTGGTGGATACATCAAGCACACCAGAAGGTGATGAAGTCATTGATGCAAAATGGATCACTGATTTAGAGGTGGCATACCGCCCATCTGCACAATGGAAATTTGCTGTTGGCGCAAACAACTTATTTGATCAGTACCCACAAGATACTGTAAGCAACATAGGTTACAGCGACTTTAATCAAATTTTCACTTATAGTGCGTTTACACCTTATAGTTTAGATGGCCGTTTCATCTACGGTAACATCACTTATAACTTCTAAAAATAATCGGTGCTGGCTTAGGCTAGCACCGCTTCCTTATAAAAATATAACTCGTTTAACCAACTTTTTTCACACTTGCTGCGACTAACTTAATAACGCAACCCATTAAGGACAGCATTATGAATTTAGTACGCATCACAGCATCAGCTCTATTTGCCGCAGCCACCACTGCCTGTATTGGTCTTTCTAACGCAAGCACAACAATTGACGATAACAACTACCGTGTTATCACCTTTAAGGACTGTAAAAAAGTGCATGAAGGCACGTTAAACAATGAGCAAATCGCCGCCTATCAACAATTAAAGCGTGAGCAAGAAAAACTTGAATCACTGGAGCTTCCCCTCACTGAGATGGAGCAGCAAGTCACAGAATATTCACAGCAAATAGAAGCAATTACAGTAAAGGCCGTGGTAGAAGATGAAAACCACCTAAGAATCAACAAAGATTTATTAAAAGAGCAAGATGAATTAACTCATAAACTTGATTCGCTCATTGCTTCTCATGATGCCGACTTTAAAGCGTTAAATGAGCAAGCTAAACAAATGGAAAAAGCGGCTAAGTTATTTGATGAGGCTATGAAACCTATGATGCAGCAGGGTGAATCGACTCATTTGCAAATTTTAGCGCCAGGCGAAGCTGAAAAATCAGGCTGTTTTTACTCTATCTAAAGCGCGCTTTTAAGCTGTGTATAAAGAGCGGTATGCGTTTGACGAATATCCTCTTTATGCACTTGCTTAAACCACTTAACAGCTTGCTCATGTTTACCTGCTTGCCAGTTTAGCTCGGCTAAACGTAACTTTTAGATAGCAAAAATAAGTTGATCAGCTGATTCACTCATATACTCAAGTGCTTGTTGATAATAGCGTTCTGCTTTTGAGTAATGCCCCAATAATTGATGAGTCCGTGCCAAGTTCCCTAGTGCAAGGGTTATTTTACGGGCATGACTGGTCTTTAAAATCCAGTCAACTGCGGCCTCTCTACTGATCAAAGCACTCTCTAAATCACCCAAAGAATGAAATACATGGGCTTTGTTTGATGACAACTCAAAATGAAAAATAGGGTCTTTGCTCTTACCAAATCGACGCTCGGCTTTATCAAGAATTTGTAAAGCCGTTTCTTTATTACCAAATACATGCTGTAAATTTGCCAATTCAACCATGCGCATTGGGTTACCAAACGAGTCAAAAATAGCCTGTAGCTTTTCAAACGCTTTCGTTGCATATTTTTGAGCTACTTCGTGCTCCCCGAGGTAATGCATTGATTTAGCGTAATAAAAGTACACCTGAACTTGAAATACTTCAGGTAGTTCGGGAGTTTGAATGAAAGGTTCGGTATGTTCTTTTAAAGGAAGAAAGTCCATTTGATCATAATAATAATCAAACTGATAAGACTTAATTTCATACCAACGGTCTGAATGAAACTCACTGTTTTTAAGCTGTAGGTTTATATAGTCTAGGCAACTTAATTGCTTTCGCTGCGCACAATAAACCTCATGGTCACTGAAGTTTTCAGAAGCACTGCTCTGAAAAGACAACAAACCGAGTAATAACAGCATTAATCTATTTTTCATTCACTACTTTCCAGTGAGTACACATATAAAAAGTAACAAAAAAGAATGAATTTTGACAGTATATTTTTAATTTATTGTTACAAATGTAATTAAACAAGAAGCCTTTATAAAGGCTTCTTGTTTATTTTTGACGCTAAAGTAGCAGTAAACTACCCAAACCAAGGAACGTGACAAAGCCGACAATATCAGTGACTGTAGTCAAAATAACGGAGCCCGAAAGTGCAGGATCTATCTTAAGCTTATCCAAAATAGATGGGATCACCACACCTGATAGTGATGCAGCAACTAAGTTTAATAGTATGGCAATCGTAATGGTTAAACTCAGCATTCCGTCGTTAAACCAGAAGTAAGTGAGCACACCAATTACAAACGCCCATACACATCCATTTAATGCACCAACCCTAAGTTCTTTTTTCAATAGTGCTCTGCGGTTAGAGTCTGTCACCTGACCTAGTGCTAAACCGCGCACAATAACCGTTAACGTTTGGCTTCCTGCAATTCCGCCCATCGACGCAACCACAGGCATCAGTACCGCAAGTGCTACAACCTGTTCAATGGTCGCACCAAATAAGCCGATAAACCAAGAAGCTAAAAACGCAGTAGCCAAGTTAATACCCAACCAAATACCGCGGTTTTTTGCAGACTTTGTTACACTTGAGAACAGGTCTTCGTCTTCACGAAGACCACCCGCTTTAGCAGCGGCTTCGTCGGTTACTTCTTGGCGTAATTCATACGCCGATGACACTGATAAGCGGCCTAGCAGTTTGTTGTCGGCATTCACCACCGGCATGGCCATTTTTTCGCTATGTATTACCACTTCAGCAGCTTCATATAGGTCATCATCAGCATGCAAAGCCGACACATCAAGGTTCGCATAATCAAGTAAGCTGTCGTTATCGTTGGCTTTAAATAGAGCATTGATTGCCACTTCACCTATCAATGTGCCTTTGCGACTCACTAAATAAATTACTTCGGTATATTGCGGTAACCCTTTTTGAAAAATCTTACGGGCACCTGCCACGGTAAGCTTTTCCGACACTTTTAAGGCATCAAAATCTAACCAGTGACCTAATTGTTCTGGATTATATTGTTGTGCTAGCTCATATTGTTTTGTTTGAACTTCATCGAGTTGGCGACGGGCATAATCAACAAACCGCTCAGGAATGATTTCTTCCAGTTCAAGTAACTCTTCAACACTGACTTCATCAAGTAACTTAAACCCCTCAGCTTCATCTAAGCTTTGTAATAGCCAACGACAACTATCGCCACCTAAATTAATGAAAATTTCGTGTTGTGTATCTTCATCAAGTAGCTGCCATATCTCTAAACGCTGTTCTTTTGGTAAGGCTTCAAATAAAAGCGAAAGATGCTCTGTAGAGAGTTTTTCTTTGGCATCAGCAAGTAACTTGTTTTTACGGGTGGTGGTATCACACTGTAGTAGCTCATCAATGAGCTGCGGAAGTTGGTCAACAGGGTATTCAATCATCTGCAAACTCGGTTAAATACATCAATAACAACAGTCTAACCTAGCTTTATAAAAATAACTGCTACTCAATAAATTTATTTTTAAACTAAATTTTTAATTGGCTTGGGGTGATCCCTGTCCAGCGTTTAAACGCACGCCTAAAGTTTGCTATATCGTAAAACGATAAGCGCATAGCCACTTGCTCATTACATTGCTTACGCATGGCAAGCAGGTAAATCGCTTTACGCTTACTTTGCTCATCATACAATGTTGAAAAACGCACATTATGCGCTTTAAGTTTACGTTTAAAGGTTGCTGAGCTCATAGCAAAAGCACAGGCCACTTGCTCTAAGTTAAGAGCAGGATTTTGATAAATTAATCGCCCTACAGCCTCGACAAACGTTGTATTGGCATAATTGTATGCTGCAAGCTGTGAGTTAATTTGCGAAAAACGAAAACTACTAAAAGCAGGATTTTTCATTCGCAATACTTCTTTATTTAATATCCATTGCGTTATTGGCTTTTCAAACGCAACTTTTAAGCCTAGATGTTGCTCGTATTCTTGGCTATGTCTGGCACGTTTATAAGCAAAGTCAAATTGGCAATGAATACGCTCGCCCGCTACTTTTTTAAGGGTTTGATAAAACGCTGCACTGTAAATTTCCATAACATATTGGCTCATTTCATCATCAAGGCCGACAGCGTTTTGCAGCACAATATGATATTGCTCATTGTGTAGATAACTATAACTAAACAACAACGGAGCCAATTGCATACGCAATGTGTGTAATTGCTTAAGTGCCTGACCAATACTTTGGCTTTGCAGTACGCCTTGGGCGGCAACGGAGGTATCGTTAGCAAGCTGGCTGCCAAGCAAAAACCCACTGTCAGCGGATTTCATCAACACCTTAAATTGAGCCAGTAAACGTACTTGCTGTGAAATACTAAACTGATGTTGCACGCTCATTAAGTCTTGCTCAAACACCCCTGTGCCTCTAAGCAATTTATGAAGCTCCACTCCACGGCTCAAAGCAAGCTCTACTAGCGTGGTGATAAGCCCCTGTGCAGTGAGGTATTTGTCATCTTGATTAAGATACGGCTTCACTATGACTCACTCTTTGTTGTTTTTGTTGTTGTAACTGGGTATGCAAGCGAGCGCTCAAACTGTGCGCTGAATCATCTTGTTTTCGGCTCACTAAAGCAGACGAAACATGTTGAAACTTAGCCTGTTTAGCGCCTTCAACTTTAAAAGCACAATGTGTCAGCGCGGCGATTATTTGCGTTACCAACTCTTTGCCTTGCTGTTCAGTTGTATTTGGCATCAACACCATAAAACAGTCACCTGCATAGCGGCACACAACATCACTCAAGCGACAGTTCATTAACACCAGTTCGCTTACTTCGCTCAATAAGCGATCGCCTTCCATAAAGCCAAATTCAGCGTTAAAGTTTGAAAAGTCTCGAATATCAATTGCCGCCAACTGCAAGGGTTGTGGCACGGTTAATTGATCTTTCAGTACGCTTTGCAAATAATTGGCTTTGTAAAGCCCTGTTATCGAGCACACTAACTCATGCTCGCGATGCATTGCTTCACGACGTTTTAGTTGGCGATTTAATACATATTGCTCTTTGTGCCATTGATAGAGACCAATGCTTGTAAAAATCATCCCTACAGGGGCAGGTAAAGATTCGATCCAAGTAAGCCAAGTATTAGTGGGCTGATGCAGCCATTCATCAAATAAATCGAGAGAAGCTGAAAACATAAAAAGCCCAAGCCCCAAAACTAAAAAACTGGTGACTTTACTGGGAGGCCTTGAAATAAGCAGTGCTGCAATCCATGTCAGTGTCATCAACACAATGCCACCTTCACCTAAAATATCTAACCATGCAATGTCGGCAAGTGGTTTTAACTCCCCTGCTTGTGCGCTTAGCAAAAATGCAATTACAAACAGGGCAATCACAACATTGGTTAACAATCGATGATGAGTAAAAGGGTTAAATCGCATTTTCTATACCTAACAATAAATCACACTGCCATGCTAACCCGTTAGCATTTAAAGCAGCAGGGTCATATTAGCTCAATGATGTGACAGCAAAACGACAATGCTCCCTTTTTAACCCCTTTCAGCGTTGTATTTACTTTAATTGAATGGGGTGATTGCAGCTCAAAATGCTTTCAAAACACCTTTAATTGCTTGTTTTTACTGGTTGTTAGCGGTTTTTTGTCACATTTGCGTCATTTAAGCTGGGTAGTTTGCTCTCCAAACCAAGGACAATCAGGAGCAACCCCATGAAACAATTTAAAACGAAGGCGTTAGTCAGCGCTCTCGCCTTATGCCAATTCGGTGCCTATGCACAAGATGCACAAACGGCAGATGAAAAAAAAGTAAAAGTCTCAGAAGAGCTTGTTGTGTATGGTGAAATTGGTTATCGCAACCGTTCACAAGAACTTGCCCCCACACTTGAGTATTCGCAAGAATACTTCCAGCGTTTTGAGCCACTTACCGCAGGTGACGCATTGAAGCGTGTACCAAGTGTGACGTTTTTGTCTGACGTTTTAGAATCAGATGGAGCACGTATGCGAGGCTTGAGCCCTGCTTATACTAAGGTGCTTATTAATGGCGAAGAAGTGCCAGGCGCAGGTGCAGACCGCTCATTTTTTGTTGACCGCATTCCTGCAGAGCTCATTGAGCGTGTAGAAATTATTCGTGCATCAAGTGCAAACCGCTCAGCCGATGCCATTGCAGGTACACTAAACATCGTTCTTCGTGATGGCTACAGTTTAGATGGTGGTTATTTGCGTGCGGGTGGCCTACGTTATGATGATGGCGAATTAAAAGAAAGCTTTGCAGGCGTTTACGGTACTGAATTTGCAGGTGGTCGCTTATTACTTGGCGCAAACTTACAAGGCCGTTATAACCCAAAACAAAAATCAAGCCGACGCTATGGCGACAGCCCTGAAAATAACGCCAATTATCAAACGGAAGAGTTTGATAACCGCGAAGATCAAACCGACACCCGCGACGGTGACGATACCTCACTCAATGCCAGCTACGAAATCGCCTTTGATAATGGCAGTAAATTCGATATAAGCGCTATTTGGGTTGATACAGACCGAACAGAAGATGAACGTTCATTTGAATACGACGACCCAACCGCCACCAGCAATTCGATTGTTGAAGGGGGGAATCTTGAAACCGACAATGCCAATGTATCTTACATTGATCAAACCAACTACAACATTAACTCAGGCTATGAGCTACCACTTTTTGGTGGCACCAGTAAATTCAAATTAGGGTTTGCACGCTTTGAAGAGTCTGTGTACGAACAAGAAGTAGAAATTGATACCTCTGAACTTCCTATGGTATTCGAAGAAGAGGAAGAAACCGTTGATATCGACGATAAAGAGTGGTCATTGCAATGGCAACACAGCCTATTTGCGGGTGAAAATAAAACCATTCAATTTGGTGCGTTTTTACAAGGTAAAGAACGTGATACGGCGGTTTATCAAGCCGAAGGGGAAAGCGAACAAAACTTTGCAAGCTGGGATCAGTTCAGCAAAACCCCACTGTCGCTGGCAGGCTTTAACAACGAGTTTGAAGCAGCGGCTGGCGGTGTAAATACACTTGAAGAAGACCGCTTAGATGTGTTTGCACTGGTAAAACACGAAGATCAAGATTTCTCGTGGGAAATGGGTGTGCGTTATGAGTCAACCGACTCAAACATTACCGATAAAACTGAAGGTGTAACAGCAGACAATGACTACGACTTTTTCTTACCGTCAGCCCATTTACGCTACAACGTTTCTGAAAACGGCCGTGTAAGTGCCTCAGTTGCACGCAGCCTGCGCCGCCCAGATTTTGATTACATCACCCCAGCTCTACTTGAAAAAGAATTAGGTGATAACGACTTTTTAGGTAACCCAGACCTTCAGCCAGAATCATCGTGGGGTATGGACCTTGGTTATGAGTATCGCTTAGGCAAAAGCGGCGTAGTAGGACTCAATGTATTCTACCGTGATGTTTCTGACCTGATTGAAATTGCTAATACTGGCGTAGAAGGCTCAGAAGGCGAAGGCACCTATATATTGCAACCACGTAACACAGGTGATGGTACTGTGAAAGGGGTTGAACTTGACTTATCAACGCCTCTTTCGGCCCTTAGCATGCCAAACACTGGGGTATTCTTTAACTACTCATGGCTTGATTCAGAAGTAGATGACGCCTTTGGTAGCCGTAAATTTAACGACCAATCTGACTATGTATTTAACGTTGGTTTTATTCAAGACCTACCTGATTTAGGCGCTTCATTCGGTGCAACTTACCGTAAACAAGGTGATGCTTATGGTCGTATCGTGGGTGAAGAAGTGACTACACACTACGGCGCAGACCTTGAAGTATTCGTAGAAAAACGCTGGCAAGACGTCACGCTTCGTCTAGTGGGCTCAAACCTACTAGATGCAAGCAAAGACGAGAGCTTTAACAAGTTCGACACCGTTGATGACCAAATCAACCGCGACTTTGACGAGTATGAACTGGAATCTGAAGAAGCAGGCCCAGTCATTCAGTTAATGCTGCGCTACGCGTTTTAATACACAAAGAGTTATTAAGGCAGCTCACTGCTGCCTTGTTTTATAATTGGGGATCCCATGAATTTTACAACACCACTAAACCTTGCTGCCAGTGCAATATTGCTAAGCACCCTCGCAGCCTGTAGCCAAACAACGGCAACCGAGGCACCAAGTAAAAACCAATTAACTGCCTTTGGCACAACTGAAAATATGCAAGGCTCACAAGCAGCAGCCATTGCTGATGACGCTTGGCTATTAAGCTCACAAAGCCAAGGCTTACAACTGATAGATGCGAAAGGCGCTACGCATATTCTTAAAAAAGGGAATTTTGAAGCCTTATCTGTTAAATCAATCAATAATAATAACTACCTCGTTGCAAGTATTGATAACGAAACTGACCAAGCGGTTATTTTTAGCTTACAAAAAACACCGAAATGGCAGTTAACTGAAATTAGCCGTATTACACCACCAAAAGCAAAACCAGAGGCAGTGTGCTTATTTGCAAACCCAACGACTCAAGCTGTGTCGGCGTTTGTAGCAGACGCTCGTGGTCTTATTCGTGAAACCTTAGTATTTGATATTGAAAATAAGCGCTCATTAAATATTGAATTGCGCGAATTTGCAGGGGTTAGTGAAACATCAGGCTGTGCGGTTGATGATAACAGTAAAACCCTTTATGTAAGTGAAGGCGAAGTAGGCATTTGGCAAATTAACGCTGATGCCGAATCTCGTGCCGATAAAAAACCCCTTGCTATGATGGCACCATTTGGCACTTTAGCCCCAGAGGTTGGCGGTTTAGCAACAACAAGTGACGGTAGCTTATGGTTCACGACCTCAGAAAATAACCAATTGCACCGCCTTGAGAGCAAAACAAAGCGCTTTAACAACTGGCAATTTGCAGATGAATTTGCAATCGAATCTGCTGCAATACGCTTTAACAACAATCAAGCCGATATCGTGCTTTACGATGATGAATCAGGTCATTATCTTAAGGGGCAAATCGACGCCCTGCCAGAGCAACAAAACAAGGCTAAAACAACGGCTATTACTTATATCCATGCACAAGCACAAACCGATGCAGTGCGTGCTTTTGGTGATGCCGCCGATGATCCTGCTATTTGGGTTAACCCTAATAATGCAGCTAACAGCTTAATTCTGGGTACTGATAAACGTCGTGGCTTGATGGTATACGACCTTGCAGGCAAAGAACTACAAGCATTGGAAACAGGCCGATTAAATAATGTAGATGTACGCCAACATTCAAGCATTGATAACTCTACAAATACGTGGATAGCAGGCAGTAATCGTACTTATAACAGTATTAGTGTGTATACCGTTGATAAACGAAATAAAGTACAACACTTAGCTGAGCTGCCAACTACTCTAAAAGAAATTTACGGTATGTGTATGTATTCATCAAACACAGGCAACTATGTGTTTATGAATGATAAATCGGGGCTTTTTCAACAATATAAACTAACTGGTAATAATGAGGGTGTATCAGCACAACTAGTACGTGAATTTAGTGTTCCAAGCCAACCTGAGGGGTGTAGTGCTGATGATACAACCGCAGAGCTATTCTTAGGCGAAGAAGATGAAGGTATTTGGTTTATAGGTGCTGAGCCAAACGCTGGCAGTGAACCTGTTATGCTACAAACAGTAAACGATATACTGGTGGATGATATCGAAGGCATGGAAATCTACCACGCTAAAGATGCCCGTTATTTAGTGGTTTCTAGCCAAGGTGACTATACATATGTGCTCTATAAAATAATTGATGGTAGTACACCTAGCCTTGAATTTGCGGGTAAATTTGCAATAAGCAATAACCTTGAACAAACCATTGACGGTGTATCAGAAACTGATGGCTTAACCGTTACACCTGCATCTTTACCTGGTTACCCTGAAGGTGTACTCATAGTGCAAGATGGGTATAACCGAATGCCACAAGCGCCGCAAAACTTTAAAATTATTGACTGGCGTGAAGTAAAAAAAGCACTTAAATAATGAAGTTGCAGAACTTAGGAAGGTGCTGAGGTAACTCAGCACCTTTTTTATTTCTATAATTTACAGTAAATCAAGCGCTAAGGATTAAATCAGTGTACTTAACCACCAAAGCAACAAGACCAGAATAGAGATACCTACCAACGCTTTGGTTTTATGCTTTTGAATAATACGTTCAGCTTGATTACCCGCATAATATACTACGGCAGCTAAAGCAAAATACCGTATTGAGCGGGCAATAACCGTCGCTAATAAAAACAATACAATGGAGTATTTCGTGGCGCCAGCAGCGAGCATCGCAATCTGAAACGGAATGGGCACAATACCTAACGTTAAAACAAACCAAAAACCTTGTGACTGCATTTTTTGCTTCACTTGTTCGAACTGCTCTGGATTCGAAAAGGTATTTATGACCCAATCGCCAACAATATCAAACAAATAATAACCCAAGGCATAGCCAAATACTGCACCAATAATACAACCAACAGTCGCCATTAGCGCAATAAGCCAGAGTTTTTCACGGCGCGCTTGCATTAAAGGAACAAGCACCGCTTCTAACGGGATAGGCACTATGGTTGACTCTAAAAAGGATGCCACCGTAATCGATTTAAGCATATGTTTAGAATCAACAAACTGCCGCGTTTTTTGCTTAAGCTTTTTTCCTATTGCCATCATCTATCCTTAAGAGTCGTGTTCGTTTTAGCGTACAGCAAAAATCCTTAACCGTCCCTTACAAAGAGTGGCTATAGCGTCCTCGCCCTGCATTTTTAGCCTTATACAACGCTTGGTCGGCACGCTTCATCGTACAGCCAAAAGTCTCTGCATGACGCTTTGTCGCGGAGCCTACACTCACGCTTAATACTTTATTAGACGTAACCATTACATTATTTGCTAAGCACACTAATTGTTCACATATTTGCTTTAGCTGTAACACATCATCTGTAGGTATAAAAAGGGCAAACTCCTCACCTCCGATACGGGCAAATAAAATCGCAGGGTCTAGCTTCTGCTGGCATCTATCAACAAAATCAATTAACACTTGATCGCCCACGTCATGCCCATATTGATCGTTGATTGCTTTAAAGTGGTCAATGTCCACTATTGCCAGACTATGCTTTTTTATTTGGTTTTGCTGCATGAAATGATAGAAATAGCGGCGGTTATAAGCCTTGGTTAGTACATCTGTTTTTAGTTCGTCAGCTAACTTTTTATATGCTTTAGAGAGATCTGATAGCGCCAAAAAAAGCCCTGCTCCCGTAATCAGCATACCGATTGTTCTAAACATGTCTTCAACGTAAATACCTATCCACTTAGGCTGATAAACAAACTCATCTAAAAAATCAAACGTTAAGCCGATACTCCATAGAAATATACCACTACTGAGAAATAGATAACTGACTTTGACAACTGCCGAGGTTTGCACAAACGAAAAGATAAAAATCAGAATTAGTAAGTTGATAACATCAGAGAGTACACCATTTATGTAAATGTCTGCTTCGAGGTGATGGTAAATCGACAAATAACCAACAACAATACCCAACAGAGTAATAATGAATAGGCTAATAAAGCATTGTTTTAATCGTTTTGAAGCCGGTGGTGAATTAACACCGCCCTCTACTGGTATCATTGTTTTTTTCATCAAGCACAACCACCATGACGGCAAGTGAGTAAAACAGTAACAAAGAGCAAAAATAAGTACAGAAAATTGCAATAATCTTCAGATAAAAACAGTATTTGGAATGGAGTAATTAATCTAAAAGCAATCCTTCAGGATGATTTAAATTACCTAAAGTAGAACCAATGAGCTTAAAGGGATCTGCTTAGCGCTTGTAGGATATTACTTGTGGCACAGTTGTCTTGAACGCTCCGCTTCTAACAAACATAATCTCATTGTTATTGATAAACAATGCTGCTAATTTGTTTAAGCGGGTAAATAAAGTAAGTGCTAGTTTTTGTCATCCATCCAATCGAATTTTGCTCTAGCGGGAGTTGGCACTTTTAAGCTTCATGGATACAGGAAGATCTATATGAGAACAATGGAAAACATTATAATTGAGCGTGGTGATCTTGAGAAAATATACCGCTCGGATCATGACCTTACACTCTGGCGCGGATTACATATTGATGAGGTTAACATCAAGACAAACCCACTGTATCCAGACCTTGCTCGAAAAAGACTTCAAAATGGTAAGATTTGAGAGCCTGATGTTGAGGTTTACAACTCAGAGGTTAATGGAAAACAGTATGTCAAATCTGAGGAAGGTAAAGGTACTTCAGTTGTAAATACTGATGGTATGTTTGGCTACAAAAAATGGGAGTATTTTATAATCCCCGCAGGAACCCCTATCAGAAATAGGCTTATCATCACAAAAGACCATGTTATCCCCAGAAAAAAGACAAAGGATAATGGACCTGTATGGCATTATTCAATTTCCCCAAATTACGATATGCCAGTAACAGAGTTTTTAGACGCGCTAGATGAATTAGCGAGAGATGCCGGAATTAGAATACAGGTTAGAAAACATGCAAACTCCTGATCACCGAATGATGTCTGTGTGCATTCAAGCATTACAAGATGCTATCAAATACTATGAATTTTTATCGCAATCAGAAACTGTCGATCTTGATGATTATCAAGAATGTATTTTTATGTATGAAAGGCAACTATGTCAATTGGTTAAACTATACAAAAAAGCAGAAGCAGAAGGAAACGTCAATATCCCTTTAGAAGAACTACTATCCCCACCCTACGATGAGTTAAAAAGCTAGTCAAAATGAATGCGTTAACAGCTCTTTCCCCCGCACCAGTGCCTGTATCAGAGTTTTGTCTTCGTCCTGAAAACATTGATCTAAAGGGGCTTTGTAAATGAAGGTTTTTTTCCAAAATACATTAAAAGTGTTTTACGCATTTGTAGAGCAATTTGTATTTTATATTGCGGCTATAATTGCATTCCTATGTTGGGTTTCTTTTGAAAATATATACTTAACAATTTCACTTTTTATTTTAATTTGTATACTTTTTTGGGCAATCCCGTCTGTTGTGAAGCGAAATAAGTAGAGCTTAAATGTTTATCATCAGGACATTTTTCGCTTTACTCTGGTTTGCGGTTAGTTCACCACTTTACCGCAAACGTCACTAAGTGAAAAACACCTGTAAAAACAATTTTAAGCATTTTTTAACATAATTATAGATAGTCTATAGTTATTGTAACTCACAGCACATACCTAGTTATCAGGCTCCAACAGCCCAAGTTAAGCCTTATTCTGTTTAAAATATCGCATTTACGTGATTATTTTTTTATGATGCCAACCATATTTAATAACACGCTATTTAGAAATGACGAACGCTCGCTTTATTCCTTTTCGTAAATACGACATTATCTCCCTGTGCCAAGCCTATCTAAACGAAGCGGATCATCAGTCATTCGCTGAATTTTCGACTATTTTGCAAAGTGTTATTCATTACCAATACCATGACTTATTAGAGTCATTAAAAAATAACTATGCCCCGTTTGATCCCAATGCAGACACACGTTTATTAAACCCGATTGACGATAAAACACGTAAAGCGCACCAAGCTAAATTCGCGCAACAGTTTGCCACTGTGCTTAATGCAGCAAATTATGAAACCATCACCAATCAGGACTTACAAGAAGCACTTAATGAAGAATCGCTTTTTAAAGTACGTTTAGCTGTGGAGTTTGCTGACTTTGCCGAAGTGGTGTTCTATCGCCGTGGAGAATCTCAAAAAACAGAAACGCTACGTACTTGGTGGGGCTTAAGAAAAAAGCAAGTTCAGTTTACTAATTACGATCGCGTTGCCATATTCATTCGCTTTAAAGATGAACAATATTTTTTAGAGAAGGGCAAAAAGCCTATGGGTTTTGAGCCTAGCTCAACCATTGTTAAGCTATTTCAGAATGTTCCAAAAGCTGACTTGGAAATGCTATTTCCAAATAGCGAAGTGAAAATGCGCCCTATCGATAAACTTATTATTGGCTCTTCAGCTTTGGTAGGCGGAACTGTGGTATTGGTTACTAAATTAGGTGCATCTATTTTACTGTTAATTGCCATGATTGCTTTTTGGGGAGGCTGGCGCAGCGAAGAAGTGCACATGAGCCAACAGCACTTTATTACTTTTGCTATTGGTATGGGTGTATTTGGCAGCTTTATTTTTAAGGAATGGAGCAAGTTTAAAAACCGTAAAATTCGCTTTATGAAAGCCTTGGCAGATAACTTATATTTTAAAAATCTCGATAACAATGCGGGCGTTTTTCATACCTTAGTAGATGCAGCCGAAGAGGAAGATGTAAAAGAAGCTCTGCTCGCTTATACGTTTTTACTCAAAGCAGATGAAGCAATTAGCTCAGTCCAATTAGATCAGCGCATTGAAGCATGGTTTTACAGCACTCAGCAATGCCAACTCGACTTTGAAATTGACGATGCACTTAGCAAACTCGTCAAGCTCAACCTTGTTGAAGAAACCCAAGGTTTATATCAAGCGGTTGATTTAAAAACAGCAAAGCAACGTTTAGATGCGCGCTGGGATGGATTTTTCACCTTTGGTTAATGCTACTTTATCTCATTGAGCTTGCGTGAATAAAAGTCTACTTCTAGGATGAAATTTTCCAAATAAAAAAGACCATACCATGCAATTTAAAAAAACAATGATAATCGGGGCCAGCTTGCTATGTGCTGCAAATACGGCCCCTGTTTATGCAAACGACAAGTTTGTTTCTGAGGATATCTTTCAATTAGAGTACGCTGGCGACCCACAAATTAGTCCTGATGGGAAAAAAATTGTCTACGTACGCAGCGGCTACGACATCATGAAAGATGGTAATAAACGTAGCTTTTGGCTATACGATCTAAAATCAGGTCAGCACACTCCTCTTTTCGCTGATGAACACAGTTACAGCCAACCGACTTGGTCACCGGATAGCAAAAAAATTGCTTTTACCAGTAATGTAAGTGGTTCTAATCAATTACATGTTTATTGGTTAGCGCAAGACAAACAAGCCCTCTTAACTCAGCTTCCAAAATCAGTTGGCAATTTAACTTGGTCTCATGACTCAGAGCAAATCGCCTTTACAATGAATATCCCAGAAGGCAAAACAGCCTTTGCTAAATCGGTCAAACTCCCTAAAAAACCAAAAGGCGCAGACTGGTCAAAACCTGTAAAAGTAATCGAGAAAGCACGTTATCAAGCGGATGGTGCGGGTATGCTTGAACCTGCCTACCGACATGTATTTGTTATTCCTGTATCGGGTGGCACACCTCGTCAACTAACCACGGGCGACTATCAACATCGTGGTCCACTCGCATGGAGCCCTGATAATACAAAACTCGCGTTTTCAGCAGATCGAAATAGTGAATGGGAATACCGTACGACCGAGTCTGATCTTTACGAAATTAATATCAACACAGCGGAACTAACTCAGCTAACCGACCAACCAGGGCGAGAAACCAATCCTCATTATAGTGAAGATGGCGACGAGCTTGCATTTATCGCTCGCGACAATGCCCCTGTGCCTTACATTAATTCAACCCTTTCAATGCTTGATTTAGACGATAAGTCAGTCAACCATATAACCAAGGAGCTAGACCGCTCAGTTGCAGACTATAAGTGGTCTGGAGATGGCGATTTTATCATTCAGTATGATGACTTTGGTAAGCGTAAACTGGCTAAGGTCTCAAGTCGTGGCAAAGTCACTGACTTAACAGACACACTCTCGGGTACATCAATTGGCCGCCCGTATATTAGTGGTAGTTTTAGTATGGCAAATAATGGGGCCATTGCTTTTACAACAGGCAGTGAATACCGCCCTGCTGATCTAGGTTATCTTTACAAAGGTAAAAGCAAAACTCTTACGTCATTAAATGAAGATGTATTAGGCCATAAAAAGCTTGGTAAAGTACACGAGTTGAATGTGAAGTCTCAGTTCGATGGCCAAGCAATCCAAGGTTGGTATATCACCCCTCCTGATTTTGATGAAAACAAACAATACCCACTGATGGTTGAAATTCACGGCGGCCCGCACCTTGCGTATGGCCCAAGTTTTACCGCTGAGTTACAACGCTATGCCGCAGAAGGTTACGTAGTTGTGTATGTAAATTACCGTGGCTCAACAAGTTATGGTAAAGACTTTGCGCTATTACTTGATGGTAAATACAGCTCAGAGGAAGATTTTGCCGATCATAACTCAGCGGTTGATGCGATGATTGAAAAGGGCTTTATTGATAAAAATAACCTGTTTATTGCTGGTGGTTCAGCGGGTGGTATTGCAACGGCTTATGCAGTTGGTTTAACAAACCGCTTTAATGCTGCGGCGATTACTAAACCGGTGATCAACTGGTTAAGTAAAACCCTGACAGCCGACAGCTATATTGGCCAAATTCGTAACCAATTTCCGGGTATGCCTTGGGACAATGTTGAGCACTATTGGAAACGTTCACCGCTTTCATTAGTGGGTAACGTGACCACGCCATCACTTATTATGACAGGTGAAGAAGACCGCCGTACGCCTATTTCAGAATCAGAGCAATTCTATCAAGCACTAAAACTGCAAAAAGTAGATACCGTGCTTATTCGTGTACCTGGTTCACCTCACGGGATTGCAGGTCGCCCTTCACGTATGATCTCAAAAATTGAATACACACTTGCGTGGTTCAAGCAGTATCAGAAGTAATTTCTTAAGAGCAGGCGCGTTGCTCTCGCGCCTGCTTAAAAATAATTACGACTGAGCGCAAGTTGAACGCTGCCAATCGACTGCGCTTTTTCGCATTGTACTTTATGAGTAGAAAATGTGAAAATTAGCTCCTTTATAACTACCTAAAAGTAAGTATGAAACCGCTCAAGCCGCACTTTCGACATTCCTCTAAACTTTATATTCATACCCTGTCCTCTCATTTTAGTTTTTTTTTAGTTAAGTATATTTGTTTCTTTTGTGGCTGCTTTTTAAGCTTTATATTGCACGACAAGTTTAACGTACCGATTGTTGTTGCAGCGGCGGGGACTGGTTTACTAGGTACCTTTATTCCTTTTCCAAGGTATTTTAAGTCACACCCTTACTCAGCTATTTATGCGGGTAGTTTCGCGGGTATGTGCTCTTCAAGCTTAATTGCGAATTATTGGGAGCTTGGGCTTATTTCATTTTTAGGTGCATGCTTATACATTTTAACCATGAACCTATTTGCTGGCTTTGGTGGGCGATTAGGCAGTATCGCGTTTGCCAGTGTTGCACTTTACATGTTAGCTAAAGGGGTTGTTGCATGAACTCAGTCATCATATCACTTGTTGTGCTGGCAGCATTTGCAACCTACTTGTTAGCTCATCATAATCGCTTTGACGGTATTAGAGCGTCTGCATCATTATCAATTATTGCATATTGTGTACTGTACTTTGTTACGCCAGATGTTGAGCTGTACAGCGTTGCCTTTTTTGGCGGTACGTTTATTGGTATGAGTGCCCCAAAACGCTTTGGAATTTTTACACTCGCTATCTCGGCATTGCTTTTTTCAATATTATTTGAGTATTTAGTGCCGCTATTAAATGGCTATGGCGGCGCATTAGGGTTAAGTGCATTTTTGTCCGTATGTATTTGTCACATTGGAATTTTACTTGGCGCACCGCGCAGCAAAGCCTCAGCGAAAGAGTAGTCTTTAATACCCGACACTAAATGACTGCCGACCAAGGTCGCATATTATTTAATCAAAAAGCGCCCTATATTTTTAACATGTTGTAAACATCTCTCACTAAAAATATAGGAGCCTCATCATGGCGGGCGAATATAAACAACACTATACACAATTTCAGCGCGACCCAGGTCAGTTTTGGCTTGAGCAAAGTAAACGGATCCCATGGTTTAATGTACCCACTGAACCGTATCAATATGACAAAAACGATTTTTATCACTGGTTTGCCGATGGCAAGTTGAATACCTGCTACTTAGCCCTAGACCAGCACGTCGAGGCAGGATTTGCTGAGCAAACTGCGCTTATTTACGACTCCCCAGTTACCAACACTAAACAACAATACAGTTATGGCGAGCTACAAACTCAAGTGGCTCAATTTGCGGGGCTCATGCAATCCCTTGGTGTGACAAAAGGCGATCGAGTCGTTATTTATATGCCCATGATCCCACAGGCAGTGATTGGTATGCTAGCGTGTGCACGCCTTGGTGCAATACATTCTGTGGTGTTTGGGGGCTTTGCTCCACATGAACTTGCTGTACGTATTGACGACGCGAAGCCAAAGCTGGTGCTGACTGCCTCTTGCGGCGTTGAAATTAATCACATTATTGAATACAAACCTCTGCTCGATGAAGCATTAGACAATGCAAAACACCCAGTCGAACACTGCATTGTGTTTCAACGTGAACAAGCTATTGCGACAATGCAAGATGGCCGTGATATTGATTGGCAATCGGCAAGTGAAAATGCACCACAAGCGCAGCCTGTTGCAGTGAATGGGGACGATCCCCTTTATATTCTTTATACCTCTGGCACAACAGGTACACCCAAAGGCGTTGTTAGAGAAAATGGCGGTCATGCGGTAGCTATGCATTACAGCATGGAAACTGTGTATGGCATGAAGCCTGGTGAGGTTTTTTGGGCTGCATCAGATATCGGCTGGGTAGTCGGTCATTCATATATAGTCTATGCCCCATTAATTTATCGCTGTACAACCGTGTTGTACGAAGGTAAACCCATTAGAACACCTGACGCCAGTGCCTTTTGGCGAGTTGTTGCCGAATATAATGTCACAGCACTTTTTAGTGCCCCAACAGCATTTAGAGCAATAAAAAAAGAAGATCCTAACGCAGAAGGCTTTAAAAAGTACGACACGTCGTCATTGAAGCGTTTATTTCTAGCGGGTGAACGGCTAGATCCACCCACCTACGAATGGCTTCAAGAACACACCGGATTACCAGTACTTGATCACTGGTGGCAAACTGAAACGGGCTGGGCTATTGCTTGCAACCCTATTGGTATAGAACAGCTTACTACAAAGCCTGGGAGCTCGACGGTGCCTACCCCAGGCTTTGATGTACAAATTTTAGATATGAATGGCGAGCGTTGCGCACCAAACGAAAACGGGGCTGTGGTAGTGAAACTGCCTTTGCCGCCAGGTTGCTTACCCACTATTTGGCAAAATAATGAGCGCTTTAAAGCGGGTTATTTAAGTGAGTACCCAGGCTTTTACTTATCTGGTGATGGCGGCTACATTGATGATGACGGTTACTTATTCATTATGGGACGCACAGACGATGTTATTAACGTGGCAGGACATCGCTTATCCACCGGCGAAATGGAAGAGATTGTTGCAGCCCACCCTGCTGTAGCTGAGTGTGCCGTTTTTGGCGTTAACGATACATTAAAAGGCCAACTGCCAATGGCAATGATTGTGCTAAAAGATGACTACCTTGGCGACAGTAAAGAGGTGGAGCAAGCGCTTATTCATTCGGTTAGGCATCAAATAGGAGCGATTGCTTGTTTAAAGAATATTTTGCACGTTGAACGCCTACCGAAAACCCGTTCAGGTAAAATACTTAGAAAGAACTTGCGCCAATTGGTCGATGGTGAAGAGTTGCAAATTCCCTCAACCATCGATGATGCAAGCATTTTTGATGAAATCAACCAACAACTACACAATCGCTGATTTGCTTTTGTAATGTTACCCAAAGGCCTTGTTGTGAAAGGCCTTTCTTCCTTGTGCTATTCTAAACATATTATACTTTATGTTGCTGTTTCATTTTATACATCATCGTATCTGCATGCTGAAGCAAAGTTTTAATACTATTACCATTAATTGGATATAGCGAAATACCATAACTTACACTCACAGGATAAGACGTGTGATACTTTTTAGCTGCGCGTTTAACGGCCTCTGTGCAGCGCATAGCGACTTCATTACATGGCTTCAAAGATGAGAGTGATGGCAGTAAAACCACAAACTCATCTCCGCCAATACGGGCTAAAATATCCTGTTCTCGCAGCTGAAGTAATAGCTGCTCACTAATTGTAATTAGTAAGTTGTCGCCTTGTTCGTGACCATACGTATCATTAATCAGTTTAAAATTATCCAAATCAATATAGATAATTGCAAAGTGCTGTGTGCCTTGCTTATCTTGCATAAAAGCATGTAACTGAATATCTAAGCCTCGCCGGTTCAACAATTTTGTCAGTGGATCTTGATTTACAAGTTCTGTCAAAAACTGACGTTTTTCGACGACCGAAGAAATATCATCGAACGCACCAATATAATGACTAACACAGCCCGCTTCATCGTAAAGAGCATCAATCGACAACATTTCAGGAAACACCTCGCCCGATTTACGCTTGTTCCATACTTCTCCTTGCCACCGGCCTGACAATAGCAACTCTTTCCACATAGCTGCATAAAACTCTGCGGGTTGTTGTTTTGCTGAAAGAATTGCGGGGCTTTTACCTAGAACATCTTCTTTTTTATAACCCGTTATACGCTCAAATGCGGGGTTTACATCAACAATTTTAGGCGCGGGAGTGGTAATTAAAATACCCCGACTCGTTGTCGAAAAAACCGCCGTAAGTAATTTTATTTTTTCATTACGCTTAACCTCATCTGTCACATCCTCTAAATAGCCATTCCACTCAATACTGCCATCACTTTGAGCAATTGGTGATGACTTTCCTTCAACCCAAATAACCCCTTTTATTGGGTGATTTATACGATACACTTGATGCCATTGAGTGAGGTTTGTTTTTGAATCTGCAATACTTTGCTCAACACGTTCCAGATCATCAGGATGGACAGCTTGCATGGCCAGCTCAGCGTTTTGAAGAATTTGCTCAGCAGAGCAGCCGTAAATGTCCTTCACTTTAGAAGAGGCAAAAGGAAATGATTCGTTATCATGTTTATCTATAACGTGCTGATACACAAAGCCAGGTAAGTTATCTGTAAACCTTTGTAATTTATTATGTAAGGATTCTACTTCACACTCTTTTTGCCATTGCTCGGTAATATCAATGTGTACACCAAACATCCACTCAGGTTTGCCATGTTTATCCCAGCTTTTTACTTGACCTTTATCGAGAACTTTTACCCAATGCCCATTTTTATGTTTCATCCTAGCTTCGCAGATATAACGTTCTGAAAGGCCATTAAAATGTGCTTCTAATAATGCTTGTGAACGGGGTAAATCATCAGGATGAGCGTGGTTTAACCACGTTTCAATTGAAACAGGTTGTAAATCAGCTAAACAAAAACCAATAATTTTTGCCCATTTTTCATTAAAAACGGTTTCACCTGTTTGTACGTTCCACAGCCAAATGCCTGCGTCACCACACTCTAATATTGACTCTGCTATATCAAAGCCTAATTGGGACTTTATTTTTTCATAACCATCACTGAATGTCATAGCATGCCTTGTTATCTGGCTAGCACGAAAAAGCAAGCCTTATTTATTATTTTAGATAACAAAGGTTAAAAACTCTAAAAATGAAAATTGAATGTTTGATTTAGCGCAAATCAAGGGTTAAATAGGCCAATCAACCACATCGGTATTATCAATAGTCGGTGTAGTTTGCCTTTCTCCGTCCCATTTACGAATGTAACGTCCCGTCGGGTCATATAAGGCTGTTTGCTTATTTATGTGGAAATGGCGACCGCCCCGAGGGTCAACACCCACACCTGCAATATATTGCCAATTCCCCCAATTCGCAGCCACATCGTAATCAATAAGCTGTTGCTCAAAATAGGCAGCCCCATATCGCCAATCCACTGCAAACTCATTAACTAAGCAACTAGCTGCAATTTGCCGTGCACGATTAGAAATATAGCCTGTTGCATTGAGTTCGTTCATGATTGCATTCACTAGTGGAAATGGTGTCCTGCCTTGGCACCAAGCTAAAAATCGGTGACTGTTAAATGTATGTAAGGGAGGTGACTTTTTTTGCCCTTTAAAACGAAACAGCTTTGCACCAAACAACTTCGCATACCATTTAAAATACTCACGCCAAAGTAGCTCGAACTTAATCCAATAGGTTGACTCATTAGCACCATTTTCTTGTTCGTATTTGGCAACCTCGTGGTAAAGTTGCTTAACACTTATTGTACCGCTGGCAAGCCAAACACTGAATTTTGTACTATTGCTAAAGCCGTCTAACTCGTTACGTGTTTCTTTATAACTACTGGGTGCTTTAGATGAGAAGTAGTCATTGCAATGCTGCTGGGCTGCAACTAAACCACCATTAAAACGCCCCGATTGAGCTGAACTTTCAGGGATCACATCTTCTGGACATAGCTGTACAGGATGTGGCAGTTGAGATACTGCCTCAAGCGGAGCCGCAACGAATGTTGGCTCAGACTCTACTTTTTTGCGAAAGGCGGTAAAGTTTTTAGGCAAATTATGAAGCTGAAATGGTAAGTCTCGTTCTGTAAATAAGGTATCTTGCTGATAGGTTTTTACGGTAACATCTGGACATAACTCGCTGATTTTACTTAGCTGCTTTTGCTCGTAGTAACCGACTTGCTCTGTACAAACTAATTTGCTGATAGCGTATTGTTTTAACCGCTGACTAATAACGGTTTCAGGCTCACCAGTTATAACATGTAAGGTTTGCCCTATTGTTTCCAGTGCATCAGCAAAAGCATGCAGACTCTCAAGTAAAAACCGATACTTTTGCTCGCCATAGGGTTTTAATTGATAATTACTCTGCTTGAACCAACGCGGCTCGACAACAAACACTAAATCAAGTTCGCCTTGAAACGCCGCTAAGTCAGACAAGATGACATTATCAATCAGCCGTAAATCATTTTGTAGCCAGTATAAAACACGCTCTTTCATGGTTTCGCTCATATTATTTTAATAATGATACGCGTAAATGAGCTATTTAGTTTTATCTGCCAGAAAGTTTAAGCATCTTGCTCTTTACTCATCAACTCACTCATGCGTTGCATAAGCTCTTGCTCAGTAAGATCTTCTTTGTGTGTGCCTATAGTCCAAATATGACCGAACGGGTCTTCTAACGTCCCTGATCTGTCGCCATAGAATTGGTCGTGCACAGGGCGCAGCTCTTTTGCGCCTAGCGACAAGGCTTTTGCGAATACCGCATCAACATCTTCAACATACAGCATAAGACTCACTGGAGAGCCCCCTAATTGCTGTGGAGACTTAAATTCTATATCAGGGCAGTTATCAGATAGCATGATATGAGAATCAGCAATTTTTATTTCGCCGTGAGCGACTCCGCCATCTGGTAAAGGCATTTGCATTATAAGTTCGGCATCAAATGCTTGTTTGTAAAACTCTATCGCCTTAGTGGCACCGTCTATAACCAGATACGGGGTTACCGCATGGAAACCTTTAGGAATTGCAGAAACAGCCATATTACACCTCAACGTTAAATGTGTGACTTATAAAGGTAGCAGCTGTTGTGCAATTTCACGTTATAAATTTACTTTGCTAATGGCTTTGCAAAATTGGGCCTAGGTAGCTTTTCGAGTATGGCATATAAATAAATCACTACAAGACAAAGCCCTCCCGCTACAAAGAACAAAGTTGGACCACTGTAATAATCTAAAATTAAACCACCACCGAGCGGCGCTAAAGCAAACCCTAAATCATAAAACGAAGCGGCACCAAAGTACGCACCACGAAGATGAGAAGGTGCAAGCCTATCAAGGTGAACGTTCATCGTCGGAAATAAAATGGTTTCGGCCAAACTCATCACAACTATCGCACCAATCCAGCCCCAAAATAAATCTATTGGGTTAAGTGCTAGCCAAAGTTGCGACACCATTAGTAGCACCAAGCCAATTTGAATTCGCACCGTTAGGCTAAATCGCGCCATCATTTTTAACAGCAGAAATTGACTTGAGATGATCACCAATGCATTGGTAAATATCAATGCAGAAATCAGTGCTAATAAGTCAGGAGCCTCTGCACGAGTTAGGTATTGTATGAGTGAACTATCCATTTGCGCATAAATAAACATGCACAAAATATTGGCTAAAATTAAACATTGCAGCAGCTTATCAGCCAATAAAATACGCAGAATTTGTTGACCCTGCTCTGCTGGTTTTTTCTCTTCAAGTTCATCGACTGCGGCAGTATTTTTTGCTGCTTTATGACTAAAATTGAAACCCCAAACAAGTAGCACCAATAAGATAGCAAATGCCCCTGCGGTAACATAAAAGCTCGACTGCTCACCAGTTAAACCTAACCATACGCCTGCTAATGGGCCAACAGCACAGCCTACATTAACAATAAAATAGAGCGACTGCATGGCCAGCTCGCGAGTTTGCGCATCGTCAATAATATCGCCAATCGCCGCACTGGTTAACGGTCGCCAAAGCGCAGTAGCAATCGAGCACATGGTCATCACAATTACATAACCTGCCACGGTTTCAACCTCAGCCAACAGCGAGAAAGAAACGATGTACAACACACCTGTGATGTACATCAATGTATGCCGGCCCACTTTATCTGACAGGCTGCTGCCAATAAAACTGGTAAACACCGAAATCACGGCAGCACTGGTGAGCACCAAACCAACTTCTGTTGCTGTTAAAGCAAACTTTTCGTACAAGATCACCGCAAGAAATGGCCACACCATGTAATAGCTGCCACGGGTAATGAACGAGCCAAATAAGAAGATCCACATAAGCACAGGAAACTGCTTAAAGCGCGCTAAAGAAATATCTGAATTCATTATTTTAATTTTTATGATGATGATTAAACACTATACAGGAACTGAATCAGCCTTGGGCATTTAATCTAAACTTGTTTGTAACAGCGTATTAATTAGCTAAAAACTAACGCAACTTTATTGAGAATACCGTTAAGTGAACTTGAAAAAGACTAATCTAAATAGAAATTATTATTGATTGTATTCGCCATTTCTGTACCATACGCACGTCCAATAAATGGATAACTTATAAAAAGAACTGGAACCTACAATGAAATCAATCAAACCAAGCTTATTAACACTGGCTATTGCAGCTCAGTTTTCAGCGTTTGCTGACGATGCTAAGCCTAAGCAAGATATGGAACACTTAGTCATCACTGCAACGGGCTTCGAACAGAAAGTAACTGAAGCGCCCGCAAGTATCTCTATCATCACTAACGAAGATATAAAATCTCATGCATTTACATCAGTGCTAGATGCTGTGCAGTACTTAGAAGGTATCGACATTGGCACGACACGAGATAAAACGGGCCAAGGCAGTGTGAGTATGCGTGGTTTAACAGGCGAGTACACCCTGTTATTGATTGATGGTAAACGCCAAAATAACCATGGTGATATTTACCCAAACAATTTTGGTGGCAACGCGTTTAACCACGTACCACCGGTCGATGCCATTGAACGTGTTGAAGTTATTCGCGGGCCTGCATCAACGCTTTATGGTGCTGATGCACTTGGCGGTGTAATTAATATCATCACTAAAAAGCACACTGATAGCTGGAGCGGTGCTGTTTCATTTAGCCGTTCATTACAGCAAAACGATGATTTTGGTGATGACATTACCACTGACTTTAGTGTGATGGGTCCGCTTATCAAAGACGTATTAAGCTTAGGTGTGCGCGGCAGTGTATATGAACAACAAGCATCATCGCCAACATTCGAACCAGCAACGGATCCGAATGGTGTTGTACATGTTCGCTCACTTGGCTTTGGTAGTGGTGGTCGTACAGTCGATAACACAAACGAGCAGTATGGTTTTACTTTAACTTATACCCCGTTTGAGTCTCATCATCTACGTTTTGATTATGATAACTCAAGCCAAGTGTATGACAACACGCCTAGCTACGACATTGAATCGGGCACGATTACTTACCCACTTGGCACAAAAGACAATATTGAATCAATTTGGCAAGACCGCCGTGGTCAAGTTAACCCGCGTGCTGGTTATGCAGCTGATCAAGAGTTTGACCGTGAATGGTGGTCACTCAGTTACGATGGCGAGCTTGAATGGGCGACCGTTAAGGCCTCTGTTTCTTATGTTGATACACAAAATAACGGCCGTACTTTACCACTTAGTGTAAGCGAGCGTTTAGAGCTGCAAGCTATGTACGATGGTACTGGCGAATACGAAGGGTTAGATGAGCAGGCACGTAAAGACTTAGCAGAAGAAACCTTCTTACCACGCCCTGCTCGTCCACTTGAAAGCAGCCAATACACCTATGACTTACGTTTTGATATTCCAATTACAGGGCGTTTTGGTAGCCATAACCTAGCAATGGGTGGCCAACTTATCGACGGCGAGTTAAAAGACGGCGTATTTGGCCTTGAAAGTGACCAAGCAGGTCAAGTACAAGAGCAAAACATGTACTCGGTATTTGCCGAAGATAACTGGATGGCAACAGACAACTTTACCTTCACATTAGGTGCTCGTTACGATGACCATGATGTATTTGGCAGCCAAGTATCACCTCGCGTTTACGGTGTATACAACTTATCAGATACTTGGACGTTAAAAGGGGGTGTGAGTACAGGTTATAAAACACCACAAACAACCGATCTTTACGACGGTATCACCGGGTTTGGTGGCCAAGGTACAAGCCCATTTGCGGGTAACCCAGATCTAGAGCCAGAAACCAGTGTGAACTCAGAAATCGCACTTTACTGGAACTCTTTAGACGGCGATCACAATATCAATGTGACTTACTACAACACCAAGTTTGAAGACAAAATAGCCCGCGGCGATACTATTTTAAGCTGTGAGCAAACGAACAATGTTCGCCCTTGTGTGAACTTAGGTCAGTACGATCAACTTGGCTACGATAGCTACAGCCAAAAAATCAATATCGATGAAGTAGACCTACAAGGTGTTGAAATTGCAGGCCAATATACTATCACTAAAACGGTATCGATTAACGGTAACTATACGTGGACTGATAGCGAACAAAAGAGCGGTCCAGAAGAAGGTCAGCCATTAACTAACTCAGCTGAGCATATGGCTAACCTTACCCTAAACTGGGAAGCCACTGACTTTATGAACCTGTACCTTCAAGGTGTATATCGTTCAGATCGTTACCGCGGTTGGGATAACGTACACGACAAAGCTCTTTACTATAAAAACTACAATCTACTTAACTTAGGTGCGCAGTTCTATGTAAATGAGTACGTGCAAATTAATGCCCGTGTAAACAACCTATTAGACGAAGACTTCACGTCTTATAGCACAAGCTATACCGACTTAAATGGTGATGGTGAATATGAGTACCTAACAGGTCGCGGTGTAGTTAGTGAAGTAACATTCACAGACGACTACAACGTGAAAGATAAAGGTCGTAACTTCTGGATTGGCGTTACCGCTTACTTCTAATTTTTAACTCTCTGAAAATAGACAGCATGCAGTTATGTGCTGTCTATTTCTCTTACTGACTCTATTCTTATTACTGTCACTAAACTGCCAACTTCACACACTAAGCTAATGATACCTGCGTAAGCTTATTTGTCAGTCTATGGAACATATCCTTACAGCCAGCGGCATATCTATTAGTTATCAAGATGAAGGCGATAAACATGCGCCTGTTATTATCTTGATCATTGGTTTAGGGGCGCAATACACGGTGTGGCCAGACAGCCTTTATTATGGACTCGTTGAAAAAGGTTTTAGGGTCATCCGTTTTGATAATCGTGATGCGGGGTTGTCATCAAAACTAGATGAGTTTGGTAACCCGAGCTTGCTAAAACATTGGCTAAGTCGGCGCTTTCCTATTCGCGCTAATTTACCTTACTCGTTAGATGACATGGCTCGCGATGTAAAGCAATTCATGAACGCTTTAGGCATAAAAAAAGCCCATTTAGTGGGGGCTTCTATGGGGGGTATGATTGCACAAATAGCTGCGGCAAAATATAAAAAACGCGTGCTGAGCTTAACCTCTATTATGTCGAGCAGCTCGCCTTTGTCGTTTTCAAGTTCCAATATCAACCTACTAGTAAAGCTTGCCAAAATAAGACCTCGCAGCAGCAATAAACAAGCCGCTATTGAATATAATGTTCGGCTAAATCAACTCATTGGCAGTCCAGCCTACCCACAAGATGAAAACGCTTTATACGCCAACGCACAGCGCTATATTGAGCGGGCCTACACAAATCAAACTGGCTTTAAACGTCAGCTTGCAGCCATTGCCGCAACGCCCTATCGCGAGCAACTTTTAAAGAAAATTAAAGCCCCTACTTTAGTAATCCATGGCAGTGCAGATCCTGTTATGCCACTGTCTGCGGGTATCAACACCGCACTGTTAATAAAGCGCAGCAAATTAAGAGTCGTGCCTGGTATGGGCCATGATTTTCCGCCTGCTTTAATGAAAAAGATAACCAAATGGATTAGCAAACACGCCTATAAAGCGTCACAAAAAAGTATACCTAAAGCAAAGCATGCCCATAGCCACTTTAAAAAATGACTATGAGAGCGAATAACTTAAGCACTAAATTGATGCCAAGGACCTCTAATAGCGAGTGTTTTTGAAGGTGAGTAAACATTCACAAACAAAGTACTACCATCTGGTGAAAAACAGGCACCTGCCAGTTCAGTTTGCGCAACTAAACGAGCAAAATTATAAACTTGGCCCTGTGGTGTTACACCGCGCAAGTGATTATCAACCACATCGGTATATTGGTCTTCACACACAATTAAATGGCCATTAGGTGACACAGTTAAGTTATCGCCAAAGTTATAAAGGGTTTTGCTGCTACTTTCGACAAACAAGGAGATTTTACCAGGTCGCTCACCTTCTTTATCCGTGCCTTCAAACTCTGATGGCTGATATTTCATAACCTGACCCAGTTGTTTTTTACCGCCGTTGGTACAACAAAAGTACAGCTCTTTATCGCCCCAATGAATACCTTCACCACGGGCAAATAATGCTGCTCCTTGTTTATATCCACGCAGGCGTAAGTCGTCTTTTGGGCTTTCAGGGTTATCCAGATTTACCCACTCAACCTCAAATTCTTGATGTAACCCCATGGCTTTTTTATTCCAATTACGGCTATCGAATTGTGGTTTATTCTTCACAACCATGGCTTGTAATTGCCCGCCTTTATGCAGCTTGCCATATTCATTCGGAATAAAACGATAAAATACACTGTCGCCTTTGTCTTCCGTTAAATAAACAATGCCCGTACGCGGCTCAACCGCTGCAGCTTCATGGTTGAATCGCCCCATTGCTGTTAATGGCTCTGGTTTAATTAGGCCTTTACTATTTGCTGGTACTTCAAAAATATAACCATGATCTTGATTGAATCCATCAGCTTTAGTATCGGTGGTTTCTTCGCAGGTTAGCCATGTGCCCCATGGGGTAATTCCTCCAGAACAATTCCGAATAGTTCCCACTAACGACAAATACTCTTGCTCTTTTTGGTGTGTTTTTAAGTTATAAATGATGTGGCTAGTTCCACCTGGTAATGCAACACCGTCACTGTTGGTATCGAATGCGAGGGGGGTTTTATGGTTTGCAATACTTACTTCAGCTTTTGCTAAATCTTTTGGCTTTAGCTCATGATTACGCACTAAAGCAACGTGGTCATTACCAAGTGCGATGCAGCCCATACCATCGGCTTTATCAGGGACCGTAAATCCATCAGACATTTTTTCCCCTAGGCTTGAAATAACTTGATAACTGAACCCTGCGGGTAAATCTAATAATTTGTTAGGATCTGGAAGTAATGGACCAAAACCACTAATTGTTGCTTTAAGGTCACTGAATGAAACATTCCCCATGGCACTTTTAGACAACCCTAAAAAAGCTAAAGTACCTGCCCCTACTAAAAATTCTCGACGTGAAACCATGTTAACTCCAAGCTGAAAGCAGCTTTATCATACAAATAAAAAAGCATTATAAAGCAATAAAGCAGCAAAAAGTTACATTATCACAATATTCACAAAAATGTCATGAACCACTGTCGTAGCTACTCTTCAATAATCGCAAGCGACTGATTAGGAAGAACTAAAACTAAATAACCACGACTCTCTAAACTGCAAAAGTCATACTCATACCCAATAATTTGCAAATCAGTGCCACAATCAGTAATAGGCAAGTAGCTCGTAGCAATTTCCTCTAAGAGTAAGCTCGTACCACGCTTGTAGGTATAATTCATATCACCTGCAAAGCTTACAAGTCGAACCATGGGATCACCGGTAATATCAATAGCGTTCGTTCGGGCTAAAAAGCCAAGTTTTAGCTGTGAATTTGCCTCATATACTATTAAATAATTTTCTGTATCATTGGCAATCCATTTCTGTCTTTGCGCTTTGATTTCATCATCATAAAAAGCTGCAAAACCAACATTACCAAGGGTTGAGCGTTTAAAGCTGAGCTTGGTAAAACCATTATATGCATCCACAGATTGTTGATAATTATGCTGTTTATAAATTGCGTCAGCTGAGGTGCTATTTCTTAGATTCATCATATAAAAATCAATTGGGTACTCGCTGAAGTTATACACATAATAATCACTCGAGAAAAAAGGCTCATATAAATCATCTTCATTGAATACCTCATCCTCTGCGCTATTACAGCCAGCAAGCAAACAAAAGATAAGAATTGTACTTAACAGTTTCATTTATATCCCTTACTTTTCAAAACGATAATTTACAAAAACGGCCAACTGCTGCTTAGCACTGTCTGCAACTAATGGGCTTTTTTTAATTGTTGAGTCTAACGTTTCAATTCGGTAAGTCGCTTGGATGGACCAATGTTCGTTATAAATATAAGCAAGATTCAAGGCAGTAAATGGATTAATAGCAGAGCGAGTTTGATAAGCATATCGACCGTATTCTGGGGCAATGTTCTTCTTAGAGATGCCATAGAGGTATTGGGTGTACTTTTCATCTTGCCAGTAGAGACCAAGATCAGCACTAAGCTGTAAACCCAAACCTTTACCGTAAATAGGTAGACGATACTGCGCAAGTAAGGTAAGTCCCTGTGAGTGGTTAGAAACATCTTGCGCTAAACGTAAAAACAACTGTTTGTACTGTAACTGAGTTCTAAAAGTAAGCTCGCCCTTGCCATCTTTATAATTTGTAAATACCTCATCGTCTGACAACTCATCACTAAAAATTAAGCTACTATCATAGGTCTCATCACGAAAACTAAGCCCCATGGTAGCTTCAAATTCTGCACCATATAAAAAAGCATATTGCACTAAGCCGTATTTAGGACCAATACGCCACGCACCTTTACGCGCATTAAAGTATGGAAGCGACATCGTTTGTATATCGTAGCCATGCCAAGGAGTATCGATTGCAAGCTGCCCTGCTCCCACATCCATTTGCCATTTATCTGTTTGCTCTTTTGCTTGAGCACCATTGATAAATAATGATGCAAAGCAATAAGCAAGGATGAACGGATAAGAAAATAGACTATTTCGCAGAATTTCATGTTTGGTCATGATAATGTCCCTATATTGATGTTTAATAACAATATAACGCTCATCTGATGGGCAAACATGCTGCAAATGTCACAACTTTAAACGTGACATTTGTCATATACATAAACAGATAAATGCGGATTAGAATAAAGACATGAACAAATTTTTACGTCTTTTTGTACAGCGCAGCGACTTTCTGCTTTCAGCAGTCACTTGGCTATTTGTGTTTATTTACACCTTGCATGCATGGTCGCTCAGCACGCCTCCACCACTTGATTACACACCGATGCATGTTGTATTGATCAGCTGTTTATTTACTAGCTTTTTCGCATTTTTAATTTACTTTGAGTTTTTTAGACGCCACTTTAAGGTTTATCAAACTGTTATTTTAAACGTCACTGTCACCAATGTATTACTATTAATGTGGTTATTTAATATTGGCTTTGTCGCTATTTTATTGATCATTTTTTTAGTTAAGTTCAGTGATTACGAGCCAAGAAAATCAATACTTTATCTCCTTATATGCTTGCCCTTTTGTATGGCGTTAGTTCTTCATTATGGTTTCAATAGAGAGTTTGTTTTGTTAAATGGCCTAGCATTTACCTTGTACAATAGCTTTGCATATCGTTTTGCAACACGGCTTATTTCTGAACGTAAAGCGAAAGAGCAAGCCGCGCATTTATTACGTGAATTAAAAGCAACGCAATCACTTTTAAACGACACTGCCACTCGCGATGAGCGTATTCGCATAGCCCGTGATTTACATGACACCCTTGGTCACCATTTAACAGGGCTGAGTATTCATTTAGAAGTAGCGAGTCACTGCGCAAGCGTCCAAGCACCTAAGCATATTGCTAAAGCCCAGCAGATAACGCGCTTATTACTCAGTGATGTGCGTGATTCAGTGTCATCTATGCGTGAAAACCAAACTATCGACTTATACGCATCTCTGCACTCTTTATGCAGTGATGTTGCAGGCTTAAATGTTATGCTTGAATATGATCCGGCGATCAAAATAAGCGATGCACTCTTAGCACAAACCCTATTTCATGCAATTCAAGAAGCGATAACAAATAGTATAAAGCATAGTGATGCCGATGAGCTTAACGTTACTTTACGGCTCGAAAATCAAACTGTGCAATTACATATAAAAGATAATGGCAATAAAAGTACTGAACTTAATTTAGGTAACGGTTTAAAAGGTATGCAAGAGCGACTGGCTCTAGTCAAAGGAGCCATTGAGTTCAAGCACTGTGATAACGGCTTTGCTATTAATGCAACCCTTCCCCATAAACTTAACCCACATACATTGGCGTAACATTATGATTAATGTGCTATTAGTTGATGACCAAACTTTACTAAGAGAAGGGCTCAAAAGCTTATTGGCGTTAAAAGACAACATCCACGTTGTCGCTGAAGCAGATAATGGTCGCACTGCTTTAGAAATACTTAATCAATGTGCTGTGGATGTTGTGCTTTTAGATATTCGCATGCCTATTTTAGATGGTATTGGCGTACTCAAAACAATGCAGAAACAGGAATTCACTCACCCAGTATTAGTGCTTACAACTTTCGATGATAGTGAGCAAGTACTTGAATGTATTCGCTATGGTGCAAAAGGTTATGCATTAAAGGATATTAATTTAGAACGACTAGTGTCTGCCATCGAAACACTGGCTAGTGGCGGCTCTGCACTTTCACCGGCAATTACGCAGAGAATACTTAACAATCCAATTAAGTCTCACAGTGAGCCAACCTTATTGCCTGATAAGTTAAGTAAAAGTGAGCTGAGGGTACTTAATTTAATTGCTGCGGGCTACTCAAATTCAGAAATAGCCCAAGCATTATATAAATCAGAAGGTACAATACGTAATCAAGTATCGTTTATATTACGAAAGCTAGATGTGCGCGATAGAACACGAGCCGCTCTAAAAGCGATTGATTTAGGTTTAATTTAAAGCGAGTTACCTAGTGCTAAGCCTCGGCCAAATCACCATAGCTCGTTACTAAATTACGGCCATCATGCTTAGAGCGGTAAAGGGCATCATCCGCACGCTTTAAAACATCCTCCCAAGAGGTTTCTTGATTTTTTGATATCGCAACACCCACACTAATGGTTAAGTGCACTGCTTCACCTTCAATATTTAAAGGTGTTCTTGCGACTTTTTTACGAATACGTTGTGCAAGCAATTCAACATCTTGAGGCTTTAAGTGGCTGACCAAAACAGCAAACTCTTCGCCGCCTAAGCGAAAATTATGATCATACCCCCTTAACTGTTGCTTTGCTATCTTGGTGACATGTTTCAAGGCTTTATCACCTTGTATATGACCAAACCTATCATTCACTGATTTAAAATAATCAATATCAAACACGATGAATGCGAGGCGAAAATTATTTCTGGAGCAGCGTTTAATTTCATTACTAGCGACCTTTTCAAGCGCTTTTCGGTTATACCAACCTGTTAAATGGTCAGTAAAAGAGTATTCTCTAAGGGCTAGCTCTTTTCGCCATGTTACGACGACTGAAAATGAAATGGTTAATAAAAATACAAATGCGATAACAGCCAAACTACCAATATCTAATAAAAGACCTTTATCTAACCACGGATAATTTTCTACACCCGCCAATAAAAAATAACCTCGTATTAAAAGTTGAGCAGCGAATATAAATAAAATACCTATTAATAAATAATATCCCCTGCCGACTTCTTCTTTGCGGTGTTTCCAAAGTGCCATAGTTGCTGAAATATCAAGCGCCGCAATTACTGGATACAAGGCTACGATTCTTAACTCAACAGACTCAACCAAAGGAGGAACCAGATTAAGCAAGTAAATACCCACAAATACTATAACGACCAACCCCCAAGTGGAGCGACCATATAAGCAACGTGATACACCACTAAATAAGGCTGCATGTGCACCAAGGTAACAAGCATTAGCAAAAGAAGGATGGAAAATCCAGGAAAGAGAAACTTGAGTCGCAACAATTCCGACTAAGTTAGATACAAAAAATAACACTCCACAAACAAGCCAATCAAGCAAGTATTTTTCATTACGACTAACGATGAAAAGCGCTGCCATTGTAAGCATCATAATAAAGCTTACTAGGGCGGTGCAAATGAGCAATGTGTGAAGATCCATTCTTATTATTGTCCCTGCATGTGAAATTTTAGGCGTGGATAATAAACCAACAAAAATTATTAGTCCAACTACCAACATCAGAACATAAGCACCATAAATATTATTATATTTAATGGTATACGTCTTTAATCGGGACATTCTGTCAACACAAGAATTAACTTTAGCTTAACAGAGGTAATGTTATTATTTGTATTTCTGTTATTTATATTAATTTGAGATTCATTTTTTATTTATATGAAAAAACTAAAACTAAATAACTTTATAAAATAACAATAGTAATCATTTTAACCTATTAAGCTCGTTCATCTTTTGGCGAATCCATAACCACATGTGAAGTAATTGTTCTCACCTGAGGGATTGAGCCCAGTACATCAGCGTGAAACGATTTATAGGCTTTAAGGTCTGTTGTTTCGACTCTTAGCAAATATTCGTACGAACCCGTCACGTTATGGCACTCTTTAACCTCAGCAATAAATTCAAGGGCTTGCTCAAATGCTAGCTGCGATCGTGTTGAGTGCTCATTCAGGCCAACCCCCACATAGGCTATAAACCCTAGACCCACTGCTTGGTTATTAATAACAGCCCGATAACCTGAAATAACGCCTGAGCGTTCAAGTTCCTGTACTCTTCGTAGGCAGGCTGATGGTGATAATCCAACTTTCTCTGCAAGCTCAGCATTAGCCATACGGCCATTGCGCTTTAGCTCATGCAATATTCTGTTATTTATATTGTCTTTTTTCATTCATTATTGCTTCAAATTAACCATGAAAACAACATTAAGCGATAAAATTGCATCAACATCAAGCTATCATTGCATTTCTAAAAATATGGAGAAGTGATAATGACTTTTGAGATCCTTACTGCACTGGCGCTATTTGCCTTAGTTTCATCAATTACACCTGGTCCTAATAATTTGATGTTAATGAGCTCTGGCGCGAATTTTGGTTTTCGTAGAACAATGCCACACTTACTTGGCGTAACACTTGGATTCATGTTAATGCTAATACTTGTTGGACTAGGTGTTATGCAAGTGTTTGACTTTTTTCCATCAAGCTACCTGATTCTCAAAGTATTTTGTGTTGCTTACCTGTTCTATCTTGCGTTTAAGATTGCCACTAGCAATGGGCAACAAGCCTCTAATAACAAGAGTGAGCCCTTTACTTTTACCCAAGCTGCATTATTTCAATGGGTTAATCCAAAAGCGTGGGCAATGGCACTAAGTGCTATTGGTCTTTACGCACCTGATAAAAATCTACTCTCTGTTTTTATTGTTAGTATCGTTTTTGGCGTCGTTAACTTACCATGCGTGTGCTCTTGGACCTTGCTCGGACAAAAGCTTCAACACTACCTCAGAAATCCAGTACGATTAAAAGGATTTAATCACATTATGGCAGGGCTATTAATCGTTTCTGTATTGTTTAGCTTATTTTGAACTTGTCGCAGCACAAAAAGGCCAGCACAACAACAGAGTAGATTTTAGTGTAAAAATCTTTCTATGCTAAGCTTTTAACTATTGCTCGTTTTTCTATGTGAGTTATGGCTATAAACCTCGAAAGTTATTTTTATCACGGCTTCTTTGTTTTTTTGCTGATCACTGTAATAACCTGCTCGGTCATTGCAACCGGATTAATGATTAGCCGTTTTAAAAGTAAGTCAATTGTCTTCTTTAACTTATTTTTCTATCTAGGTGTTGCTGGCTTTGCTTGGCTGTGGATACAAAATATTTTCGGGCTTCCCAGTGATTTTCGGCCCAGTGTTATTATTTATATTCTGTCAATGGTACTACTTCAGCTCTCGATTTATAACCACGATGAAAAGTGCCGCTTTAATCGATTAATGATTGGCCACGGTGCTATTTTTTCAGTTTGCGTATTATTTACAAACAGTATTAACCAACTTGCTTTAGTAGAGGCATGTTTTACTCTAACCGCGTTACCTGCCCTTATTTACTTTACTTTTACCCGAGCACTATACAAGAGCAATATAGGTAATACTGTGCTCTTAGCAGCACAATGTATTTTACTTTTAGTGCCTATTACTCAGTTAACTATTATCACTCATTCACATAACCTACTGACACTTTACTCATTAACCGTGGTTGCTCATGCCACGGTATTTGTCATGACAGGGCTTGGGCTTATCACCACCCTTCTAATCGATGAAAAACGGCGCTATGCTGAACTATCACTCAAGGATCCACTCACAAATTTATATAACCGTCGAGGTCTTCAGTATGTTTTAGACAAACGGCAGTTATTGACTAATCAGCATGCGACTTTCCTTTATGCAAGCGCTTTAGACATCGACTTTTTTAAAAGCATAAATGATAACTACGGGCATGAAGCAGGAGACCTAGTGCTGGAAGTGTTAGCAGAGCTTTTACAACGTCACCTACACCGAGAAGATCTATGCTGCCGTTTAGGGGGCGAGGAATTTCTCATTCTCAGTATCGAAAAATCCCCAGAGCAAGCCTACCAAAAACTTGAAAAGCTTCGCCAGACCATAGAAACAAGTCAAATTGAATATAAACAACAAATCATTTCATTCACAGCCAGCTTTGGCCTTACTCATTGGCAACAAGCAGACACATTTGACGACTTAATTAACCGAGCAGATAAAGCCCTCTATTCGGCTAAAAACAATGGTCGCAACCGAATTGAAACCACATTTTAATCATTTGAACAGTTTAATTTTAATTCCTAATCATTAAAAAAATTAAGTAATTAATCATAAACTTTGATCTAGGTGAAGTGCACTCAATCATATTCAGGCTACACTGATACCAACATGATTAAATTACTAGGACTTTACCATGACACACCTTGTTTCAGACTTGATGACGCCCGATCCGCTGGCTATCACCGCAGCAAACTCATTGCATGATGCTCATAACTTAATGAAAGAAAAAAATATTCGACACATTCCTGTCATTAATGAGCATGGTGGTTTAGTTGGCATGCTGACTCAAAAGATCATGATCGCTCAAGTAATGAGTATTATGGCTAACTTCAGTGCCAGTGCACTTGAACGAAAAGAAAAGCAAACTAAAGTGCAAGATATTATGGCCACTGATTTCACAAGTATTTCACCTAATCAACCATTGCATGAAGTAGCAAAGTTTTTTGTTGAAAATCGACACGGCTGTATGCCCGTTGTCGATGATGATAATAACTTAGTTGGTATTTTAACTTCTTCTGACTTTGTTCGTTTAGCAGCGGCCCTGCTCTCTTAACGATTTATGTTCCTAGCTTCTGCACACTGAATTTTTTACATAGAGTGTGCAGACTTTTCATATTCATTCAGTATCTTGTTGAGCGCCCTGAAAACAAAAACAAAAATAAAACATTAAAAATCATCAACTTAAAAAATTTCAGATATCGGCATAACGATTGCTTCTACTCTAATAACTTCGCTTTTTAAGTAACGACTAAGTAACTTAAAAGCTTTATGGAAATACAATTTTAGAGAATCTCGGAGGAGTAATGAGTAATACATCATCAAAAGTCGCTGAATTCACGGCCCCAGGCGTTAATAACGAATCAGCAGCCGATACAATTGCTATTTTAGACAAGCGCATGGTCGCTTTAATCGATTTACATCTTACTCTTAAGCATATCCACTGGAATGTTGTCGGTCCAAACTTTATCGGTGTGCATGAAATGCTTGATCCACAAGTAAGTGCCGTTCAAGAAATGACCGACACTATTGCCGAGCGTATTGCAACTATGGGCGGTGTTCCGGTTGGCACACCACAGTCAATCGTTGATCGCCGCGAGTGGAAAGATTACTCACTAGGCAAAGGGCTAGTATCTGATCACTTAACTGCTCTTGATAAAGTTTATAACGGCGTCAATAAAGATCACCGTAAGGCGCTTGAGCAACTTGCTGAATTAGACCCTGTTTCTGAGGATATGATCACAGGCCAACTTGCAGAGCTTGAACAGTTCCAATGGTTTGTTCGTGCACATATCGAATCGTCTACAGGCGAATTAAAAGGTTAACACTTCTATCCGAAGACCCCTTGCCCAGCTAGCGCTGGGCTTTTTTATGCCTTTACAGCCAACCTTTATGTTTAAAAAATAAATAAGGCGCGAAGCCGGACAGTAGCATAATGGCAATAGCAAATGGGTAGCCCCAAGCCCACGCAAGCTCTGGCATGCTATTAAAATTCATACCGTAAATACTTGCAACCACTGTGGGAGGCAAAAAAACCACCGATGCAATCGAGAAAGTTTTAATGATTTGGTTTTGCTCAATATTGATAAAACCCTGAGTTGAATCCATCAAGAAATTAACTTTATCAAACAAAAAAGTACAGTGAGACATCAGGGTATCGATATCAAGTACAATCTCGCGAAGTGACTCACGGTCTTCAGTAGGTGCGCCAAGGTAACGCAGTAAAAACGAAATATTGCGGCGAGTATCCATCAAGCATAAGCGTACTTTACCGTTGTTGTCCTCAAGCCGTGCAATCCGACTTACCGCTTGCTCTAAGTCTGAGCCATCCTCTTCAAGTACATAAGCACTGAGATTTTCTAGCTGATGGTGCATGTCTTCAAGCATATCCGCATGATTTTCGACTTTTTGATCAAATAAAGTTACGAGTAATTGTTTAGGGTTATCACACGCCACTTGCCCTTTACGAGCACGGAGTCTTAATAAACGAAAATCAGCTAATTCATCATCACGAATCGTCAATAAACAATTATCTTGCAGTAAACACGCAACTGTCACCGTATTAAAACGTCCTTCATTTGGCGACATAAACAGAGCATGTACATGAAGCCCTTCATGATCAATAAAGCAACGCGACGACGCTTCAATTTCTTCAACATCATCAGCCGCAGGCAAAGTAATATTTAGGGTACTCGCGAGGGCGCGACGCTCTTCGCCTGTTGGGTTAATCGTGTCAATCCAATGGGCATTTTTAATGGATGTGGCTAATGGCGTATCGGGGGCTGGTTCGATTTGTGTTATTACACCTTGGTTGATTGAAAAAAATCTTAACATATGCCCCACTCTTTTTTACCTAAGTGACAAAATAGTACCAGCAACTATCAAGCTAAATACACCTTTTTAGCAAAATAAATGCATTGCTCTTTCTCCAAAGCTTGATAACCATCAGCAGTACGAATTGCACTTATTCAACTCACCAAAAAACGAGAAGTACTGTTTAACCTTTCTAATGCCAACTACAAACCTAGCAGAAGTTTATAAAGGCACAAAACTAACCACAGGCTTACTTTTATTTGAATTGGCTAGATCGGAAAATGCCAACAAAATGCGCTCTATCATGCTTGGTAACATAATACTTATTTAATTTTGTTTCTAAAAACTCTACTCTCAGTAGTAGATGATAAGGAGATAATAATGAAAGACTTGCAAAAACTAGTAGGTAATTTAAATAAATCGGGTGCGCTCAGTGGCTTGCTAGGTGGTGTGGCTGGTAGTGGACTAACAAGCTTAATGGGAAGCAAAAGCAAGAAAACGGGGAAAAAAGTAGTAAAGTATGGTGCGCTTGCTGCCATTGGTGGCCTTGCTTGGAAAGCATATAAGCAATATTCAGAGCAAAAACCAACAACAGCTCAAGCTACTTCTTCTCGCACTTTTGACTTTACTCCAGCAGCAATGCCAGAGCAGTCATTTAATGAAGTCATTGATGATAACCACACCGACGGGCAACTCTTATTAATGCGAGCAATGATCGCTGCCGCCTATGCAGATGGCCATATTGACGACACAGAGAGACAAAAGATTTTTGCACAAGTCGATACCCTAGAACTGAGTGCACAAGAAAAAGCGATGTTATTCGATGAGCTAAGAAAACCCATGCAACTATCAGCGCTTATTAATGCTGTACCTAACGCTCAAATGGGTATTGAAGTGTATGTTGCAAGTGCCAGTGCCATCGACTTAAACCAGAGTATCTCTAAACATTATTTAGAAGCGTTAGCAAATCAGTTATGTATTCCAAATGAACTGGTTGATAACATCCACCAACAACTCTCTCAGTAAGGCTTTGACAATCGACTGTGCTCCTTAGTAACTGGAGCACGCTAAGCAATCCTAAAATAGCCAGGTACTCTCCGTCAACTCGAAGTCGGCAGTATTGGTCACACACCAACCGACAACGATGGCACAGCAGTGCATTGGCAATTTGACAACTTTAAAGCGTCAGTTGATTAACCACACAACAAGCCTAAACTAAGGCGCAGTATTGCGATGAGTATCCACGCAAAGATATAAACAAAATAGCCGCACTTTTAATGAGTGCGGCCATTTTTATAATGTAAAGTCGTTTAGTACTTGTACTAATTCATTCTTACTGTATTTGTACTGTTTCGCTGGATATCACGAATACCTTCTTTACTTTCCTTTTCCATCGCAGCAATTTGCTCAGGAGTACGGCATACACGTGTTGGTATGTTACTGCCGGTTGGTTTTTCCCTTTTACAAATTAAGCCATCATTGCTTGCTTGCTCGTCGCTTGAACTTGCACAGCCACTCATTAAAACGGCTAATAAAATAACACTTAAAAATTTCATAGACTTCCCTTTTTTTATATTGATTCAGTGTTTATTAAGAACATACTATTATATTGCAGCCCTAAAATAAAATTTTTTAGGTACAAAATAGTACTTAATGCGGTTTTTTAGTGCCGTATCTCACCATATCTTTACCATTTTCATAAACGTCACTACTCACATAACGTCCTAATAAAAGCTGATGATTATCATCCAGCACAGCGACAAATGGACGACCATCACTGTTATTTGTAGCAAGCGCAACACCCGCAACATTTTCTAGCCCCAAGCCACCATTTTCAACAAGGCGCAAAAACGTTTCTAATTCGTCTAAAGTTTCGATTACATCATTATCGTTAATCATCTTAAATACTCAGTGATTGCTAATCGGCCTAGCATAACAGGATTAAAATTTTGGTGCGAACTAGGTAAACCGAATTTCCCCATATAAACGTCGTTTTTTTGCAATCCTCAACTTTGCAATCGGCCTAAACTGAATTCTCATTTAATTTTAAAAGGCTAACTTACGATGAAACGTGGTGACTATTACAACCTTCAACCTGCATTAATCAAACACCTTGTTGAGCAAGAACAATTAATTAAAAAAGCGGTTGAAACAAGTTTTGGTCTAACAATATGGGAGCTGATTAAACTAAGAGTATCACAAATAAATCAATGTGCTTTTTGCATTGCAATGCATACCAAACAAGCAAGGGAATACGGTGAAACGACCAACCGTATTATTGGTTTAAGTGCATGGCAAGACATGCCAATTTATACAAAACAAGAACGTATGGCTTTAAAATTATGCGAAAAGTTGACACTTGCCCAACCTATTGATGATACTTTCTATCAATCTCTTAGTGATACATTTTCTGAACAGGGGTTAGTTGCACTGACGATTGCTATTAACGCAATCAACAGCTGGAACCGCATTGTGAAAATGTTTAAACCTGACGTTGAGTTTAATGAGTAACCATTTAACTTTAGAACTAAAAACACCTGAGGGTGACATCGCTAATTATATTCAAGCTATCTGGTATGCGACGGCGCATTCACACGGTGAGCAATGGCTTGCTTGCGATGGTGCGACTGGGGTAATTTTTCCTCTTGCAGGGGCGCTTTTACTTGATGATAAAGCGCTTTCTCCACCTTATGCATTTCAAGAAACGTCTACTCACGCAGCAAAGATCACATTTTCAGAAAATGCACAATTTTGTGGTATTCGCTTTAACCCAACTGTTTTAGCTGAGTTCAAACACCACAACCACCCACTTATTTGTGAGCAATCATTAATGGCTATTGCCAAAGGCCTTCAAAAAAACGCCAATCTGCAGGCTTTTGAGGCGCTCATAAGCACGCATTTTAACTACCAACCTAGTATTGGTCACACATATGCAAAGCAATTAATTAGTAAACTGATTGAGTTAACGCCACTGCAAACCGCTTATCAACTGGCTCCATTAAGTAAGAGGCAGCTTGAACGGCAAATAAAAAGCCAGTGTGGCGTTACACCTAAGTATTTTGAACGAATTTACCGCGTAAAAATGGCCAAACAAACAATAAAAGATAACCCGACGATGGGCTTTGCAGATATTGCTCAACAGTGTGGCTTTACTGACCAGCCGCATTTCATTAAAGAATTCAAAGCGATAATGCATATTACACCAGCAAGATACCGGAAACTATTGAATAACACGCATACTAAAAAAACCAAACTCATTATGCGTTGAAATCGGTATATTAAATTCATCAAATAAAAGTTCTATATCGATTATCGAACTCACTTAAATAGCATGAACTTACTTGCCAACGGGCGATTTTATTTGCGATCAGCTTTTATCCATAGGATAGTTAACAAAAGCCTAAAAACTTGCTGTTACACAATAGGATAATCATGAAAAAAGTTTTACTTGCCACCAGCTTAATCGCTTTCTCATTTACGGCATTTGCAGCCAATTTAACCGTTGAAGAACTGCGTATTGAAAAAGCGACAAAGGCAATGCCAAAGGTCTTAAACGCTTACAGTGATGACATAAGTCATTTTAAAAATGCTTGGCAAGCAACCACAAGCTACCAGCAAGCAAGTGATCTTATTGATGACTACTCAAAACAATTATGGCGTGATGCAAAAGCACGGATCAAAAAAACCAACAGCTACGACGACCGTGAACTTTATTGGGCACGCTTACTTTCAAGTAAAGTTATTCGTACCAGCAAGCCCCAGTTTGCAATCACTGACAGCGAGCAAGCTGCGCTGTTAACCATGCTAGAAAATGGTAGCCGTGGTCGTACCGACCTTGATTTCAGTAAAAAAACCGACAAACGTATATTAATTACCGGCTTTGATCCTTTTTTACTTGATAGAAATATCAACCAAAGTAATCCATCTGGCGTGGCCGCATTATTACTCGACGGGCAAGTAATTAGCTATCAGGGTATTACTGCGGAGATCAACACAGTGATGGTGCCTGTGCGCTATGAAGACTTTGATCAAGGTATTATCGAATCATTACTTGCACCGTATTATGCACTAAACAACGTAGATATGATTGCTACCATCAGTATGGGTAGTAAAGACTTTGACTTAGAACGCTTCCCTGGTAAACGTCGCAGCGTAACGGCACCCGATAACGCCAATATTGTTTATGGTGGAACAGAAACTAACCCAAAAATATCAAGCTTGCATAACCGTCCCTTACCAGGTAATGAGTTTGTGACGTTTAGCCTACCCGTAGAGCAAATGCAAAAAGCGAAAGGCCCCTTCCCAATTAACGATAATCACAAGGTCGTTACACTTGAAAAGGCTTTTGAGCCAACATCACTCAAAGAACTTGAAGGTGCCATCGCAGTAAAAGGTGGTGGCGGTGGTTACTTATCAAACGAAATTTCGTACCGTAGTATTCGCCTACGTGATGAACTTAACTCAGATATTCCAACAGGGCATATTCATACCCCTCGTATTGCGCAATTTGAGCCAGAGACAGAAGCAAAAATCGTTAAACAAATCAAAGCTATGCTCGAACACAGCCTTGTAGCACTCTAGTTAACTAGCTCAGCGAGTGTTTAATGCATTCGCTGAGCAATAAAACCTATAACCTATTGCGGGCCCGTTCCTCCATCTACTTGGCTCCCCAAAGTATTTGCACTCTCTAATCTATACGGGTAAAGCTGCACATCACTAAACACTGTTGCACCATTATCACGGTATTGATCTGTCGCTGAGCGCCCTGTGTAAATGTTTCCTGATGCACTGAAGTAACCCGAGCCTTGATTCCAATGTGGCTTTGCTGAGTTTTCAAAATAGTTATTCTCGACTAATACTTCTGCACCATCACTGGCACTAATTGCAAAATAAGTAATGTTTTTCCAGTAATTATTAAACATATGAACCCGTGAGTTGTAACCATCTATTTTTGGATTACGCCCTGCTGCAGTATCCCAAAAGTTATGATGTGCTGTTACTTGCGAGTTTTTGAATAAATGCGTGTACCAATGCTGATTAGCGCAAACTTGGGTGTTATAACCATAGAAACGATTCCAACTGAGGGTCACATTCTGACTATTATCAATATCGATATAACCGTCACTTATCTTATTAAAGGCCATATGATCGACCCAAATATGGCTACTATCATCAATTGAAATGCCATCGCCCGCTTCGACGAGTGCAGGGTTAATATTTTCCAGCATGACATTTTTAATAATAATATTACGTTGCTTGCTAATAACTAAGCTAGCACCAACAATTTTTGAGTTTTTACCTAAGCCTAGTAACGTTTTGTTGGACTTTACAATAATACGGCGCTCATTACGTGTTACATTAACTGGTGAATTGGAAGAGCTGCCCAGCTCACTACAGCTTTGATTCCCTACAGGCACTCGGTACCATGTTTTACCGTAATCATTCCATTGGCCACAATCTAAAGGACATGCTTGCACCGTTCTATTGTTAGTGAGACAGTTAATCGTCGTATTATCAGGTATGTGGATCACTTTAGCAGAAGGCGAGCTTAAAGCGTCACTTAAAGCACTGCAGCTTGTAACCCTAACAGGTGTTGCATTACCGCCACCGATTGTTGTCGTTAGGCCATCTTGACCTGGTTGTGCAGCAAAACCAACTAAATCACTTGGTGTTGGCTGAGTGCCTCCGTCACTACCACACGTTGTATCGACAGGGTTTATAAACCACCTTTGAGAGCTTATACCTGCGTCATCATTTTGATACACATTAGCCGCATTGTTTGAGCCTGCAACAGTCAATGATTTATTGGTTAACTTATTCGTTATATTAAAACCACCTGATGACGATGCTTTAAGTTGCCAACGTTGATTGGCTCCTTGCCAATCATCATAAACGATAATATTAGCACCATTTGACTGCGATGAATCAAGTACATCTAACACCTTATTATTGTACTTAGATCGGATAATCCAATATCCATCGCTTTCTTTAATAAACTGAAACTTTTGATTATTTCCTCCCCAATAGTCATAAGTTATGACATTAGGCGCTGCACTTGTATCACTTGTATTAATATCTAACGCTAAGCCAGACCCACGGTTAATAACAGAATACAACTGACCTGATTCAGGCATTGCAGTGCAATTTTCCGCTTGTACTGGTAAACAGCTCAGAAATAGACTAGCCAAGCCAATTTGTTTAATGACGTTTATTGTTTTCAAAACTATCCCTCTCAAATTTGTAATATAAAAATACTTAAGAGGTAAAGTCTAAACCATTCGTTCCCAAAATAAAGTGTTTTGTTTATTTTATGTAAACAAATTTAACTTTAAGAAAACAAAACAGGATACAGAAATAAAAAAGCCACCTAGAGGTGGCCTGAATTGAAGCTAACATTAATTAATACAATTCGAATAATGGTCGGCCATTTTCGTCATATTTTACTTCCATTATGCGGGCATGTCGGTTTGGATCGTAAAGCGGATCTTTTACAATTTCCTCAAGTGGACGTGTATCCGTTTTTGGCACCACACTTGGCTCACCGACGGCATGCTCATAGTCACGGGCATGGTAAATACATAATGGTGTTTCGCCATCTTCAGCAACGGTAAAACAGTTATGACCAGGGCCGAAAATTTTCTTTTCAACACTTGTTTCAAGCACTGGCATGCGTGTTTTAGTCCACGAATTTCGATCAAGTAAATCGCTGTTTTCATCTGCTTCCATATAGCCCATGCAGTAACATGCACCTGTTGCGCTGGCAGAAAAAGCGATAAAGATTTTGCCGTTATTTTTAAGTACCGCAGGGCCTTCGTTTACCCAAAAGTCCACACGCTCCCAATCGTAATCAGGCGTAGTTAGCATAAATTGTGCTGTTTTTAACTTAATTGGTGATTCCATCTCAGCTAAATACAGGTTTGATGCAGCAAATTGGCCGCCGGTTTTCTCTGCCCAACAGAAATAACGTTTGCCATTGTTCTCAAAAATCGTCGCATCCAGTGAGAAGTCTGTGAACGACTTTTCATCATCCTCAGCCGCTTGCATCATACCCAGCTCAACCCATTCATCATTTAATGGATCTTGGCCTTTACATTCCAATACATACGGGCGTAATGCCCATATATCGTCTTCTTGGCTGGCTGCAAAGTAGATGTACCATTTACCATCCAGATAATGAATTTCAGGTGCCCAAATATGGCGACTCATTGGGCCATTGTCATGCTTAAACCAAATATCAAAGGTCTCAGCGTCTTTTAAGCCTTCTAATGTCGCAGATTTACGCAGTTCAATGCGATCATACGTTGGTACAGAACCTGTAAAATAATAAAAACCATCGCTGTGCTTATGCACAAACGGGTCGGCCCGCTGTTCGACTAACGGGCTGTTTGTTTGTAATGTCATGTTTAAACCTGGTCGTAAATTTAATTTGTATTATTTTATTACTTTTAGCTAAGAACACAAATATAACATCATTTTTATCAGACAGTGAGCATAAATGTAAATCGAGTGGTTGATCTAATCGTCATCAATTAGACAGCTGTTACTGTGCTAAAAAAAGTAGTAAGCCACGTTCATATCGGCTCAAGTATTTTGTTTTACGCGGTAACTTAAGTTGTTGTCTTGTACGTACCTGTGTGGCTTCACTTTCTTTACATAAATCAATCAGCGCAGGATGAACATAAGAATTACGGGCTATCGTTGGTGTGTTACCCAAATGGCTCGATACCGTTTCTAGCATATCGCACAAAGGGAGCTTTTTCTTAGCATTATAAAAAGCTTCGAATGCTAAAACACTGGCGCGCCATGTTCTAAAGTGTTTAGCACTAAACTCCTCTCCCATCACTTGCTGAATAAACTGATTAACCTCACGGGAGGTCACGGGAATACATTCCCCACCTTCTTTATATTGAAATAGATTTTGCCCTGGTAAATCTTGCAACTCTTTAATAATGCTGCTTAAAACACGATCTGTAAGATTAACCTCTCTCACTTTGCCAGATTTAGCTTTATATTCTAAGCGAATATTTTTACCCGTTAATTTGGCATGGCGATTACGTAACGTTGTTGCACCAAAACTGTTATTTTTTTTCGCGTTTCGTTTAGAGCCTACACGTAATGAACCTAAGTCCATTAACCGGACAACCGCAGCTAATGTTCGTTGATAATCCAGCTCATTACCTTGTAAGTATTCAGATAATTTAGCTCGCAATAAAGGAAGTTTGGTGCCAAAAAGCTCACAGGCCTCGAACTTTTTTAGCTCCTGCTGCTCTCTAAAATCTGGATGATAAAGATATTGTTTTCTGCCTTTTGTATCATACCCTGTTGCTAAAATATGCCCATTTTCTTCAGGACAAAGCCAAACATCTTTGTATGCAGGGGGGAATGCCAGCGCATTTAAACGCTTAATTTCTTTTTTTGCTGTAATTCGTTTGCCAGCGGGGTCGTAGTAAAGCCAGCATTTTGAATGTCGTTTTCGAGTAATTCCTGGCAAATTATCATCAACATAAATCAGTTTCATTACATTTCCTTACTACCTTAAGTAATACAGCCTTTCGAGGCGAGCTAAGCCCGCCTTGAGGTGTGCTTCTATCGTTTCCAATAGCGAAGATTTTTTAATCTATTCAAAAACTCATCTACCTGACAGGTGCCTAAATCAATGACGCCATCATCTTGGTTTTCAGCAAGCCCAACCGCTTTTAGCAGCTCAACTGAATCCTTGCTATAACCAATAAATTTATTATGCGAAAACGCATCTGAAACAAAGTCTTTTGCCTCAGGAATATGACTCAGTTTTTCGGCCCCTTCTTTTGTTGTCAGTAGCGCCACCGCATCATATAAAACCGAAGGGCCACCATTAATAACTTGATCGGCACTTAGATGCTCACCAATCGAGCTTTTCGCGCCACCCACTTGAGCAGCAATAACTTCAAAATTTGCACCTTGCTCTTTAAGCGCACAACGCAATGAATCAAATAGCTGAGCATCAAAGCCATCACTCACAAGAATACCCAGCTTACGCCCTTTGAATGTATTTAGCGCACTTTTTTGAATGCTCAGGGCATCAGACACTGGAAGGTCTTGGCGTGTTTCAAGTGCAGCTTCGGCAGGTTCTGGCATTGTTTGTAAGCCCAAGCCAGAGGCCACTAATTTAGCTAATTCGCTATCAATATTAAGTAAATGAGACACGACACGCTCCCTTATCGCTAAATGCTCAACTTTTGAAAGCTCAAAAACCAGCGCATCTTGAATATGTGATTGTTCTACTTGAGTTTGGCTTAAATAAAACTGCCTTGCTTGGCTGTAATGGTCGCTAAAGGTTTCTGAGCGGTATCTCAGCTTGCCACCTTGTGTGTCTTCGTCTGTACTTTTGAAACCATGTGCAGGGCATGCGCGAGGGTTGTTTTCATCACCTTGCCACGAGTTGGGTTCGTAATTTACTCGCCCTTTAGGATTATGCATCGCCATATGACCATCTTGATGAAAGTGATGCATTGGGCATTTAGGTGCATTAACAGGAATATGAGTAAAGTTTGGCCCGCCTAACCGTTTAGTTTGCGTATCCAAGTAGGAAAAGTTACGACCTTGCAATAGTGGATCAGGGGTAAAATCAATACCTGGCACTATGTTTTGAGTACAAAAAGCAACTTGCTCTGTCTCTGCAAAAAAGTTATCGACAACTCTATCGAGCACCATACGGCCAATAATTTTTACTGGCACCTGTTCTTCAGGTATAAGTTTTGTAGCATCAAAAACATCAAATTCAAACTCATCTGCAAAAGCTTGGTCAAATACTTGTACACCTAGCTCCCATTCTGGAAAGTCGCCATTTTGAATTGATTCCCACATATCGCGACGATGAAAGTCAGGATCTGCACCATTAAGTTTTAATGCTTCATTCCACACCACAGACTGCATTCCTGCTTTTGGTTTCCAGTGAAATTTAACGTACTTCTGCTCACCCTTTGCATTAACAAACTTAAATGTATGCACACCAAAGCCTTCCATAAAACGTAATGACCGTGGAATGGCTCTGTCTGACATTGCCCACATAACCATGTGCATAGACTCAGGCGATAAACTAATAAAATCCCAAAAGTTATCATGCGCCGTTTGTGCTTGCGGAAAACCACGATCAGGCTCAGCTTTGGCGCTGTGGATCAAATCTGGAAATTTCATTGCGTCTTGAATAAAAAAAACAGGGATATTATTGCCGACTAAATCCCAATTACCTTCTTTGGTATAAAATTTTACTGCAAATCCACGCACATCTCGTGCTAAATCGGGTGAACCTTTGCTACCTGCCACAGTCGAAAAACGTGTGAAAACAGGTGTTTTTTCTCCCTTGCGCTGAAAAATATCCGCGCACGTAAGATCCTCAAGTGTATCGTATGTTTCAAAGTAACCATGTGCACCATAGCCTCTTGCGTGCACAACTCGCTCTGGAATACGTTCATGATCAAAATGAAACATCTTTTCACGAAAGACGTGATCTTCCATTAATGTTGGGCCGCGCTTGCCTGCTGTTAAGGAGTTTTGATTATCACTAACAGGACAACCTTGTGCTGTTGTCATGGTAGGATGTTGATTGTTCGCAGTTTGGTGAAGCTCGCCACCATGCCCTTTTTGACCTGAATATTTAAATGACTCTGCCATGAGTTTCCCTTTCTTATTTACTGGTTTATATAACATCACGTGGGTACACGTGAAAAACTAGTGAGCAAAAAAGAGACCAATAAAAAATAGCCTTACAAACAATAAGTTAATAAAAAGCGTTACAACATAAAGTAAATAGGTTACATAACGTTTGTAATCTTTTCTGATTTGGTTTTAATGTGTTAAAACCAAATCAGAATCTTACATTTTTGTATTAGCGCTTATTTAATAGCTCATGCGCAGATGTTAGTTCATTGGTTGTTTGTGATAATCCGACAGCCTTTGCGCCGCCTATTAGCCAAATTTGATTATTTAAAGTAACAGCACCCAATCCATGGCGAGGGGCTAACCACGTGGTCACTTTATGCCATTGCTTTTTAAGTACATCATATTTAAAGATTTCACTATCGACAGCTTGATTATGCTCCCCTCCAAAAATGTAGATCATGTTGTCGATTGCTGCCGCAGCGTGCCCTGCCCTACCTTTTGGCAGGGCCGGATGAGTTAGCCACTGATCTTGCTCTGGCACGTATTCAAGTACATCTTTTAAAGGTTCGCCACCAACGGTTCTGCCGCCAAGCACAAACCAGCGGCCATTCACCTGCACACTTGCCGCACTATTACGTGCAAATGGTAACGGTGCTGCTTTAGCAAACTCATAGTTATTTGGGTTGAACACAAGGTGTTCTGCTTTATCTAAACTATGTTGCCACTGCCCATTTTGTTCATTACTTGGACTGCGGCCACCCACTAAATGCAACTTTCCATTAAGCACTGCACCTACTGTTTCACTTAACGCAAAAGGTAAACGCGCCACCTTTTGCCATGCTTTGGCGCCCTTACCTAGCATTAATACATCACGGCTATTGGTCCACTGACCTTGGGTATTAACAAAACCACCAAAGGCAAATAATTTGTTTTCTACTGCAATTAAATAGGTGTGGTGGCGTCCTTCAGGCAAGCTTGGAGCTGATTGCCAAGTTGCATAATCAGGTGACCAAAAGTGCACTTTTTCCGTCATTTTACCCGTTGATGCTGGCAGCTCAGTAGAGATACCGCCAGCAACCCAAATTTGCTTATTCATTACTGTGGGGTAAATTTCTTGTATAGCCTCAGGAAGCTCAGGTGCGAACTCCTCACTTGCCGATAAAGTGTAAGGCAAACAAGTAATAAAAAGCGTTAAAAACAGTTTGGTTAAGCGCATACAAATCCTTATTAAGCAGTCGATTATAAAGCTTAAGTGAGCTGTACCTATAAGTACACTGCCAAATAGTCTAACGAGATCAGGTATAGCTATTTCTAAATGATACGAAATTGATATATTATAACAAAACATTTAGCGTTATTTTATTTAATCTACTTAAGGGTCACTAACATGAGCAAACTCCCCGTCACCGTGCTCTCTGGTTTTTTGGGTGCAGGTAAAACCACCGTACTCAGCCATATTTTGAATAACCGTCAAGACAAAAAAGTAGCTGTCATCGTCAATGATATGAGCGAAATAAACATCGATGCGGCGACAGTTAAAAACGATGTGTCACTTAATCGCGGCGAAGAAAAACTGGTTGAAATGAGTAATGGCTGTATCTGTTGTACTCTGCGTGAAGACCTACTCATAGAAGTACGCGCTTTAGCAGAGACGGGGCAATTTGATTATCTGGTTATCGAGTCAACCGGTATTTCAGAACCCCTTCCGGTCGCCGAAACATTTACCTTTGCCGATGAAGACGGCGTATCACTTTCAGATGTTGCTAGGCTTGATACCATGGTCACAGTAGTTGATGCTGTAAACTTTCTAAAAGACTTTAACGAAGCCAAGTTTTTGCAAGAAACCGTTGAACACTTAGGTGACGAAGATGAGCGCAGCGTTGCCGACTTACTGATCGATCAAGTTGAATTTGCTGATGTGATTTTAATTAGTAAAACCGATTTAATTAACGCAGATGAGCTTGAAAGTTTAAAAGCCATTTTAAGCTCATTAAATACCTCCGCAGAGCTTATTGCCATTGAAAATGGTCAAATTGATATCAATAAAATTTTAGGCACAGGCTTGTTTAACTTTGAAAAAGCGCAACAAGCACCAGGCTGGTTAAAAGAGCTGCGCGGTGAGCATATCCCAGAAACCGAAGAATACGGTATTAGTAGCTTTACCTATGAGGCTAGGCGTCCTTTTCACCCCGAGAAATTTTATAACTTTATCCATAATAATCAACGCGAAGGCAAACTACTCCGCTCAAAAGGCTATTTCTGGCTAGCCTCTCGACCACAGTTTGCTTGTCAATGGAACCAAGCTGGCGGTATTGCACGTTATGGTTTTGGCGGGATATTTTGGAAGGCCTTACCAAAAGATCAGTGGCCAACCGATAACGATTACTTAAATTCAATTAACCAAGTTTGGCAAGAACCCTTTGGCGATATGCGTCAAGAGCTGGTTTTTATTGGTCAAAACCTCAATCAAGCAGAAATCACACGCGCACTCGACAACTGCTTGCTTAGCGATGATGAACTGCTAGCAGGAAAAGAGCTTTGGCAAACACTACCCGATCCATTTCCAATTTGGGAGGAAGCATAAATGACAGCCCACGCATTTGAACATGATACTGATAACCTACCAGCAGAGGCAGCAATAGCATTAAGCCCAGTGGTATTTTCACAAATCTATAAACCCGAGCATAACATCGCAATTTGGCAGCGTAGCTTATCAGAGCAGCTGCAAACTGAAGTAACCGAGACTGTTGCAGCCTTTGCAGATCTCAGTATTAACGCTGTGATCAATCAAAACGCGATTGCGGCAGACATTGATAAAGCACTCGAAAAACGACCTCAAGCAAAAGCGCTTAAAGCCGATCTTGCTCAGCTTGTTGATATGTTTTGCTATTTATTTGAGCTTAATCGTGTGGGTTTAAGACTAAAAGTACTTGAGCGGGCTATGTGCCCACGCTTTCATGTTGATCGTGTTCCTTGTCGATTAGTGAGCACCTATAGCGGTAGTGGCTCTGAATGGCTACAGAATAGCGGACTCGACCGCAGTAAACTGGGTGCAGGAAACCAAGGTTTAAGTGATCAGGAATCTGGTTTAATTGCCCCACACACTAAAGTGCAATCATTAACTGTCGGTGATGTTGCCTTATTAAAAGGAGAAACATGGCAAGACAATGAAGGTTTAGGCCTTGTACATCGCTCACCACAGGTTGCAACTGGGGAAAAGCGCTTACTACTCACATTAGATTTTATTGCCTAATTAAACCTCAAACTAAACACAATAATACGCCTGTATTTATATGGGCGCCAAAAATAGTGACTTTAACTCCAAACATAAAAAGTTAATTAAACGCTTTTTAAGCCGCTTACCATTCACATTAAATTCACATCAACACATATAACTTAACACCGAACATTGTACCTAATAATGGTTCAAAGTTCAGTTTAATCAACTAAACGCACGTATGCTTTTAGTAGGAAAGTAACTTTTTATGAAAGGAATTAAACAACATGATTAGAATAACCCAAAACCTGTTTGCAATGACTGCAATAAGCGTATCTGTACTCTCAATACTCCCAGCAAATGCAAATGATGGTAACCTAATGGTCAATCAACAAAGTGGCGTTGTCGTCGGTTACTGGCATAATTGGTGTGATGGTGCAGGCTATAAAGGCGGGAAGGCACCTTGCGTTAGTTTAAAACAAGTTAATAGCCAATATAACGTGGTTAATGTCTCATTTATGAAAGTATTTGATGTAGCAGAAGGCCGCATTCCCACTTTTCGCTTAGATCCAAACATAGGTTTATCAGAACAAGCGTTTATCAACGAAATTAGTGAACTAAACCGCCAAGGGCGTAGCGTATTACTCGCTTTAGGGGGTGCCGATGCCCATATAGAGTTACAACAGGGCGATGAACACGCTTTTGCCGACGAAATAATTCGCCTTACCGATAAATTTGGCTTTGACGGACTCGATATTGATCTTGAACAAGCAGCCGTGACAGCAGCTAATAATCAAACCGTGATACCTGCCGCACTTCGTTTGGTAAAAGATCATTACAAAGCGCAAGGTAAAAACTTTTTAATTACCATGGCTCCAGAATTTCCTTACCTTAGACAAGGTGGTAAGTACATTCCTTATATTACCGCACTTGCAGGGTATTATGATTGGATAAACCCGCAGTTTTATAATCAGGGTGGTGACGGTGTTTTTGTTGATGGTGTAGGTTGGGTTGCCCAAACAAATGAATCTCTAAAGCAGGAGTTCATCTACTATATGGCTGACTCTTTAGCAAATGGTACTCGCGGCTTTCATAAAATCCCGAATGATAAACTCGTGTTTGGTATTCCTGCCAATATGGATGCAGCGGCATCTGGGTTTATTCAAAATCCTGAAACGCTTTACAGTGCCTTTAATCAATTAACTCAGCAAGGACAGCCTCTCAAAGGCGTGATGACTTGGTCTATCAATTGGGACATGGGGACGAATGCCGCAGGTGCAATGTATAACAACACTTTTATAAAAAACTATGGTCCCTTTATTCATGGTCAAATTATTGAACCTCCAAAAAATGCACCTGTACTAAGTGGTATAACTGACGCAAGAGTTCGCCAAGGAGCCTCATTTGACGAGCTAGCAAATGTAAGCGCCATCGATAAAGAAGACAATAACCTCACCAGTAGTATTGTCGTCACGGGCCGTGTCGATACATCAACTCTCGGACAATATATTCTCGTTTATACTGTTAAAGACTCTGCTGGTAACGAAAGTAAAGAAAGCCGCAAAGTCGAGGTGTTTAGTGATAAGCCTTTATTCAGCGGGGTTAATAACGTGAAGCTTGCCCTAGGTAGTACTTTTGAACCAATGGCAGGTGTCACAGCAAATGACACTGAGGACGGTGATTTAACAGCTAACGTCTCAGTTTCAGGTCGTGTTGATAACTCAAGAGTTGGTCAATACACCCTAACCTATTCAGTATCTGACAGTGCTTCACAAACCTCAACAGTGGTTAGAACTATTACAATTTCAGACAGCACACTATGTGCAAGCCAATGGGATAAAGACACAGTCTATCTAGCAAACCAACTAGTAAACTATGAAGGAAATATTTATAGAGCCGGTTGGTGGACTAAAGGTGAACAACCGACTAGCTCAGACCAATGGGGCGTTTGGAAACTTGCTAATAATGCTTGCCAATTAGCAAACTAATACGATTATTAAAGCTCACAGAACGTCTGTAATGTGAGCTTTAACGTACACTCTATTTCAAATTAAAAAAAGCATACTAAGTGAACTCGCAATTGCCGAAAGAGCAAACATGCGAAGCAATAAAATTGAAACATTGCCTGCACCACCGGCTAGAGTCCCTCTAAAACTCAGCGGGTAATCATGGAATACCATTAAGTATAAAACGTTAAATAGCCCTACCCGCATCCCGTCAATTTCAAGCGTATCGCCATTTTTTAAGTGGATTTCACAAACATGCAAACTTGGTAGCCTCCTATGTGCTTCACCAAACTTCCGCCTGTACTTAAGATCCATTGTATAATTAAATATCACCTCTGCAATGTCGTCTCTAGCAATTGTAACTGTACGATTTGTGTGCTTTTTAAACGTCAATTTATCAATTTTAAGCTCATTCTTACTTATGCTCATTGCCCATTTAAAGCCAAAGCCATACTTTTTGTAAGTCATGATGCGTTTTGTGATAAACACAGCTAAAAAACTACCAAGACAAATCAAAAAAGCCAACCAAGGGAGCACTGCACCTTTTAAATAAAAGGCCGATAGCGAAATAGCGAATACCATAAATGCAAACAGAACTTCTGCCTTGCCAGATAAAACCGCAAGGCCTGGTAATGTCTCTAACTCAGTTATTGAATCCTCGGTTAATGACGACTTCCCTTTAAAAGCGGCGTATCGAAACCAGTTCTTGTCATTTAAATCTAATTCAAGTGAATGCTTGGCCATCGACCCCATAAAAATTCCTTTTTATATTAAAATTTGTAATAAGTAACTTATTGCTATTTAAAGATTTTATACCTGAACCAGCACCATGAGTAAATATAAAACGAACCTCGCTCAAAACTAAAATGCCATCAAATAAAAAATCTATGGTAAATTGCACGCAATCATTAGAAGTGGCTACTTTTAATGATTTAAATTTTGTTGATGAATACAAGGCACCCAATGAAAACACTCTCGAAAGTACAACAAAAGCAACAGGCACTGGTTCTTAACGTTGCCGACGCCCTTGAAGAGCAAGGCCGCGCTGAGCTCGAAGGTATGCTGCAATGCTGGTTTGATGTTGAATATCACTTATTCCCAGGCTCTTTACTTTTGTGCTTTCAGTTTGAAAACCAGCAAACATTAGATGCAGCAAACCCTGAGCTGTTGAAATGGCAGAAACGCTTGAGTGCAGCAATGCTGAAAAAAGGCGTGATTCTAAAAGACATGCGCAGGCACTTAGTGTTTACCTTAAAAGGCCCTGATGATTAACTTTGTCTATCGACAAGTAGCGGTTTTAATACCATAAATGGTATAACTTGAGCCTATAATTAAAAAGGTGTGAACTTAAGTAAAGTTCACACCTTTAAATAAACGATTTAACCACACCAGTTGATAAAATTTTATTTTTAATACGTCATTTCATTTATCAACAGTGTTAAACCCTTTTTATTACAACATCAGCTAGTTAAAACTAGCTTAGAAATAAAATTCCTTGTTAAATATATTACGAAAAAACAATACTAAATAAGACTTAAGGCTTCAACTGCATTAATTTGAATCGCACATGAAATATATAGAATCAAATAATTATCAAACACAAAACCGAACGAAAGAATAAAATAAGTAAAAAATAAACTTAACTAAAAACATACTATAAATAGTACAAAGAAAAACACAGCGCATTAATTATTCTATTTTTATAAATAAACTACCAATACTTGCTTAGTTAAACAGTAAATACATAACACTGTTTAGTACAACCTATCATCTTTCAAGATTGTGTATCTTCACGTGCTCAACTAGCTCTGGAAAAAATGCTAAAAAAACGGCATCTAACTCATGGTAGTGACGGGTAATATCCTCAGCAGCCCCTGAAAAGTTATTACTAAAACGAATACGCCTTGCGATATTATCAAGCGCAAGCCCTACTCCAGCCACTGTTTCATATTCTTTGAACCAGTCATTATTGGTCATACTCGTGACAACTTGTTGCATACGGGAGGGCATCAAGGCTTGGCGTGTATTTAACAGCCCATAACTTTGGTGTTTAAAATCTGCTAATGGCTGGTCGTTAAAACGATGCCAATGCTGAATTAAGAAGTGATCAAATACCACATCAATTGCAACACTGGCAAAACGCTTACGCTGTGGAGAAAAGAAGTGTTTAGCTTCTTTTACTAAAGGATGTGCATCGGTAAATCGGTCTACTAAATAGTGATTCTCAAGCGCATTTTTGACTGTAATAGGCAAGCCGTTTACATGCCTACGCCCGCCAAAATCCCCTAGCAAATTACCAAAATGTGAATCAGCTGTCGGTTTTGCAAAATAAAGGTGAGCTAAGTAGTTCAACACATACTCTAAATTAAGTCGTTTTATAGATTGTAATAGAAATTGGCTGTTAATAAAAAACAGAGCAAAGCGTACTTTAGGAGGAAAGGTGCCCCCTTTCCTCTATTACTGGATTAAGATTGTCAGAAGCTATATTTTAAGCTCAACTTATAATTAACCGGCTCACCTGGTTGTGTCCAAATTGCAGAATAAGAATTAGCGTAGTAAGTTTTATTTAGTAAGTTATTTACATTAAACTGTATAGTGACATCATTATTAACAGCGTAATTTGCAAACAAGTTTACCAAGGTGTAAGAAGGTAAGTAATAGTCTAGATCTATCGTTTCGCCTAAACGCTCACCAACATACTGCACCGCAACGCCAACTGTTGCATCGAAGTCCACTAAGTCGTTTAAGTCTCTTTTGATTTGAGCATTAGCGCTATGTTTAGGGATATTCAACAAAGGACTGCCTTGGGGTAACTTGACCCACCAATCAGTATTAACTGTATCATTGGCTGTTTTTGCATCTGTATAAGTATAGGCAAAATCAAAAGATGTACTATCTGAGATGTAACCATGTAAATCAAGCTCGACCCCTTCACTGCTTACCTCTCCAAGCGCCGTTGATATACCTGCTTGCAAATCAGTAGTCAGCATATTAGTCTTTTTTGCACTAAATACTGTGACGCTACCATTGACACTATTTGAACTGAATTTAACACCCACTTCGAAAGAGCTTGTTTCTTCAGGTTCAAATGCATCACCATTTTTATCGTAGCCGCTATTTGGTCTAAAGCCTTCAGAGTAACTAGTATAATATTGAATCTCATCAGAGTATGCGTACACAATACCCACACGAGGACTGAACGTAGTTTGGTCGCTCTTTAAGCTTTGTTTGTTTATGTGATTATCTATTTGTTGATCAAACCAATCAAATCGACCACCTACCTGCACTTTCCATTGTTCAGTCAGATCAATTTGATCTTGAATGTAAACCCCATAACTATGCTGAACCTCCGAACTGTCAAATAACAGAGCTCCCTCTGGGGCTGTTTTTCCATACTCAGGTTCGTACATATTGATTGCATATCGAGTGTCATCAATCGTTGGACGGTATCGGTGCCAAAGTTTATCAAAATCAAATTTACTGGCATCAGCACCTATTAGTAAATGATGAGTGAAACCCACAGTATCAATGCTACCACTGAGCTCTAGTCGAGTAGAGAAGTACTTGGTTTGAAAGTCACGTTGGTTATGTTGTCTGCTTAATGTTACACCATCCATAAAATAGATTTGCCTAGCAGGTGCTAGTTCGGCATCGCTCGACTCACTAATAAACTTCGAATCACTATAACTAAAACCATTTAAAAGTGACCACTGCCCAAGTTGATGCTCAAATGTAAGCTGATGAGAAATCGTATCAACTTCTGTCGGCTTATCGTTTGGCTCACCTAAAAATGATTCAATAGGTAATGCATCAATATCACCATCAATTGCAACAATACCGCGGTCAAAGGTTGTGCTTTGATCAACATATTCAAGTTCATAATTTAACTTCGTGCGTTCTGAAATAAGCCAAAGAATTGAAGGGGTTACAACTGTTTTTTGAGCTTCATGATAATCTCTAAAACTTTCACTATCTTCCACCGCCCCATTAACTCTAAAAGCAATCTGCTCTGAAAGTGCATTGGTGTAATCTCCCTCAGCACGGTAGTTTTGCCAGCTCCCCGCAGTTACTTTTACATAGCCTTGCTCTTCAAACTGTGGTTTTTTCGTCATGATGTTAATCGTTCCACCAGGTTCTGAGCGCCCATAAAGTGCAGAACCTGGCCCCTTCATAACTTCAACATAATCAATATTGCTTGCATCGCGGATACCACTAAAGCTTCTGCCCGATGAATAGCCATTAATTAAAAAGCCCGATGGAATATTCTCATCACCCACTAAGCCACGAATCGCGAAACTCTCCCATAGACCACCAAAATCATTTTGCTCTGTGATACTTGGCGTTAGATCAAAAATGTCGTTTAGCTCAGTTACACCAGCAAATTCAAGACTATTGGCTGAAATAAATTCAATACTTTGAGGCTGCTGATTCATAGGTACATCACCGCGAAAAGCCTGTCTTACTCCAGATACAGATATCTTCTCTATATCTGATGATGTTACAGCGACTACCGGTGGTGAAAAAAGTGCACTAATAGCAAGCGAAAGAACTGACACGTTAAATAGGTTTGATTTATTCATTTTAACTCTTAAGCAAAACTTAATCGATTAAGTTTTCACTCACATAACTCCCTTCTACTGGCAAGGTGAAAACTCAATCGTTAACAAAAATTATTATCATTTGTAATATTATAAATAAATAGAAATAAAAGAGCTAGATGTCGATTGAAAAATCTTGCACTATTATGATCGTACTAATGGGTATTCATCCCCAATGAAAAAGCTCTTGTAGAGCGCTTTAATTGTGGTTATCTAGCGCTAGGCTCAGTAGCCAATTTGTGAAAATGTAAGGTAATCTTGTTCTGTAAATTTTAAACACTGAGAACTCACCTATTTGAAATTACTCAAAAGGCCTACGTTAAAACGATGCCAATACTAAAAAACAGTATTGGAAATACTTATAACGAGGTGGCCAAAAATGGTTAACCACTACAGTGACTTCTTTCAAGTATCTGCCAAAGCGGATGTAACACTTTTTACAAGCAAAACTTGTATGATCTATGCCGATATCTACTGTTAATCTCACTATTAACGCCAAGTTTTATGTTATAAATTACCAGCAAACTGACTTTTAAAAATGGAATTTAATCTTGAACCTTCAAAACATCCTTTCTTATTACCGAGATTGCTATAAAGAAGATAGCGCGGATCTTAATTTATGGAATCTCAATAAGTTAAAAAAGGAAGATTGTTTCGTTCTCGAAGGAAAAGATGAGCTGGGCTCAGGCTTTTTACCTCGGCTTCCATTGCCTAGCGAATTTGCCGAGCAAATGGTTAAACGTGTTGAAATATATCAACGCGAGCGGGTTTTGCTTTATGTCAGGTTTATTCTCGTTGGTAAATTAGACATAAAAGGTGAAATGAAATCGGTTGTTTCCCCTATTTTATTCAACGAAGCAAGCATAGAAAAAGACGGTGAAGATTATTACTTTTCAACTAATAACCCAGTACCTGAAGTCAATGAACCGTTGATTCAACTACTGATGCCTGAGGAAGACTCAGTTCATCACATTACCAACTCTGTAGATATTCAATCACCTCATTATTGGACTTCACGACTCAAAGGCAGCCCTATTGAGCTTAACCTACTTGAGTTACTTAACTATCCCGAGCTTACAGATGCAAGCGCCATTCAGCGTGCTCTAAAAAGAAAAACAGCCTCGTTATTACCGGTATCTATGCTTACCTTTGTTGAGCGCTCAAGAAGCTCTCGCGGTATACTCCATGAGTTAGAAGAAATTACAGCTTCAAACACATTGCCTGCCCCACTGGCTAGTCTGTTTAGCCATACAAATACAACTGGTAACGCAGCACAACTAAAATTTAATTACTTGCCAGGATTGCTCTCCTCTTCGCAGAAAAAGGTGATTGAAATTGCTGCTAATAGCTCATTAGGGTGTGTATCTGGCCCGCCAGGAACAGGTAAAAGCTACACTATAGCCGCTGTTGCTGCTGAGCACATAGCAAGGGGTCAGTCAGTGCTTGTTGTCGCAAATAATGATGCGGCTTTAGACGTCATTGCCAGTAAACTCGATGAAAACTTCAACTTAAGTGATATCTCTATAAGAGCGGGTCAAAACGCATTTTTATCGAAGCTAAAAGATTATTTAGAATCTTTACTAGCAGGCTATTTTTCAAATGAATTAAATAAAGAGCCCAATGAATGTGAGCAAGAGCTTACACAGCTCAACAGCCAATTAAATACGCTAGAGCTACGCTTCCTAAAGTTTTGTGAAAAAGCGATTATTAGAGGACAACGGTTAAAAAATATTGAAGACAAATCGCCTCAATGGCTAAAGCGCCTTTACTTAACTTTAGTGAAAAGCAAAATTCAACAACTAACAAAGCAGTGGTCAGCCTTAGATAAAATAAACACGCAACATATGCAAAGAGAGTTACTCGCGAGTAACTATTTAAATGCACTGAAACTCAAAAACCTTAAAACACTTGTAGAAACACAGCGCCAGTCTCTGCAAGCCTTTAATAAAGCAATACGTAGCCGCACATCAAAACGACAGTTCGAGTTATTTGATAATATTGAGTACAGTGCGCTTTTGTCTGCATTTCCAGTGTGGTTAGTGAGCTTAAATACCTTACACCGTGTTCTGCCACTAAAAGCAGAAATGTTTGATCTTGTTATTATTGATGAAGCAACTCAATGTAATATTAGTAGTTGTGTTCCTGCCCTTTATCGCGCAAAAAGAGCACTCATCGTAGGCGATACTAAACAATTAAGACACTACTCTTTTTTGGCAAAACATAAAGAAGCACATTTTAAAACACAACATAACTTATCCCATAATAGCCAAGGTGTAGTAAGTTATCGTGATAACTCAATTTTAGATTTAGCACTGAACTCAATTAATAGCCAAGCAGACATTGCATTTCTTGATGAACACTTTAGAAGTAAGCCAGAGCTTATTCACTTTAGTAACCAGCACTTTTATCAAAATAAATTAAAAGTAATGCAACATAAGCCCTGTACCAGCAGTGGCTATTTACATGTAAAAAGCATTAACGGCATAAGAAATAAAACAGGGGTAAATCATCGAGAAACCTTGAGTGTTATAGAGTTTATAAAAACACAAATACAGGAAGATGAAAAAACGGGGGTTAACCATAGCATAGGGGTAATTTCACCGTTTAGGCAACAAGCCGACGACATAGCTAAAGAAATAGCCACAACCTTTAGTGAATCGGAGATAACAAAACATAAAATACGTGCCGCTACCCCGTTTGGCTTTCAGGGCGAAGAAAGAGATATAATGTTGATCTCTTTTTCACTCGACAATGAATCTAAACGAGCCGCAGCCTATTTAAATAAAGCGGATGTTTTTAACGTCACAATCACCCGAGCACGCCAACTACAAGTGCTATTTTTATCGGTTGATGCAACCCAACTTCCCAAACAAAACCTATTACAAAAGTACCTTACAAGCATCAGTGAATTTGAAGCTAAACACTCTGTTCATAACCAACTTGATCAATTTCAGCATGAGGTAATCAATGAACTGAATAAACGAGCTATTGAAACATGGCCAGGTTACACAATTGCTGGCACAGAAGTTGATATTTTATGTCGTTACAATGGCCGCTACTTAGCGGTTGATCTGATTGGTTTTCCTGGCCCTTGGGCCACTTTTTTTGAGCTAAACACCTACAAACGATTCAAACGTGCTGGCATTGAAATGCTACCCATAAGTTACGGACTGTGGGTTGTAGACAAACACGCATGTATTGAAAAAATAGTAACCACAATGACAGAAATACCCGTTTTGGCGAATAACGAATAAATCCATTACCAGCGTATTCATACTCGCTAAATAATTCCCTAAAGCGGCTATCAATAATCCCTAAAAAGTCGGAGGTTGCACTACAACCTCCAACCCATTGCATATTGCTTGACCTTTATTCTCCTGCAAACTTTAACATTCGTGTTTGATCGGTAAGTTCAATATCCACCAACTCAAATGGTGCTTTGGCAGCTTTAGTCACAGAAAACGGCATCATAAAGTTATCTTGACCATTAATCTGCTTTGCGACCTCAACCGTTGCAAGCTTTACACGTTTACCTTTATCGCCCATGCCTGTTAACGTTGCACGAATCGCGTAGCGGCCAGCATCGGTTACTTGCACAGGTACCTGAGCTTGGTATTGATTATTACCAAGAGCTGTCACTTTCGCGTTATCCATAGTGATGGTTTGCGAACTGTGCACAAACGGCATTTTTATAGAGCGTTTAACTATTTGCCCATTTACCACCGCTTTAACACTTGCCTCAAGTTCATAGTAACCATTTACGGCACCTAGGGTTTCAAGTGGGTATTTAAGCACCGCTTCACCATTTTCATAACGCACATCAAGCTGCTCGCCTTTAGGGCTGTATAAACTTAGTTTTACCTGCTTATCTTTAAAGCGCTTTTGACCCATACTTAACTGTATGCCTAAACGTTGCTGCTGATCCTTCACTTTAAACTGTGTTTTAGCATGTAAGGCATTACGTGAGCCTTTTTCAATTACATGTACTAAATAAGTATCGCTGTCGTTTAGGGCTTGGCTTGTTTTTAACATTGCCTTAGCACCTACCTGACCAAGCCTAAGCCCTACACTACCATCATTAAATCCAGCATTTTGCATTTTTTGTTGTGACGCAACAGCTTGTACTGATAACAGCTGCGAGTTTGCATCTCTGATTGATAACTTATCGAGCTGTAAATCATCAGGCTTAAACACTTCACCACTATCAAAGCGTGCTTTTGGCGCGATACGAATAAAATTATCTACTTGGTTTACATACAGTGGCACACCGCGCTTAAGCTCTTTGCCCGAAACCTTCTGCCAATACTCAACACTATCTTTTTCAAGCATGTGTAACTGCACCGCAGATGAAGATTGCACCTGAGGAAATTGATAAACCGTTTGCTCATTAGCATACGTCGCCGTGCTTACAAGCATCATTGCAGCACAAAGTGTGGTTAACTTATTAATCATGGCTTAGCTCCTAAATTCGATTTTTAAGTATGTTTGGTAAGCCAAAACAATTGCGACGACTTTGCTGATGGCTCAAAGGTTCGCTACCTTGAGTTCGTGATTTATCGGTAAACCACACCACCCCAGCTAACGACTGAGAACTGCAATTTAAAAAACCATCTGAGCAGCTGTCTAACCAGTTTTGTGTTACTTCAAGACCCACTTGATTTTGATAGCCGCCACAATAACTGTCGCTGTCCCATACAGCTGATTCAACGTCACTACCTACCACAGTTTCAAATCGAGACGGTAAGCTCGGGCGGTTCGGTGTGCCGTATAGCCACTGTGCGTTATACGACGCCATCCAAGACACCTGTTGTTGCTTAACCGCATCGTTGCCATAACCTAACAGCCAACCCAAGCTTTGCTCAAACGAATTACCTGCAATAACCGCATCAGCCAAAGGCGTACCACCACTTGAAGGAGCCAGGGCAATAGTACGCGTGACTTTGCTAATAATATTTGGATAACGGCTATCCCATGTTGGGTTAGATAAAATCCAACGCACCACATTACCGCCGTTAGAATGAGTGATCAGGGTTAAATCGGTGATGTTTTTATTATTGATAAATGTAGTAAGCTGCCCCGCTAAACAACCAGATGCCGCATCTGCCCACATATACTGCTCAAAATCACAATTAATGACGGTGTAATTACTGCTATTGGGTAAACCTTGACGAACCGTGTCGACAAAGCTACCAGTCCAATAGTCATTATACGCATCGCTTTGCTGGCCTGTACCGTGCACAAATGCGACTCCTTGCGCAGCAAAAGCACTGTGGCTGATACCCGCTGCCAACACTAAAGCTGGCACTAGTGAGAGTGTTTTTATTTTCATGTGTGTTCCTGTTGATTGTAATTTTATCTATCAGGTTGGAGGAGTGACCTCCGACCAAAAACATAGACCAAACAGGTACGAAAGCAAGAAAAATTTACATAAATTTAACTTTATTGTTTTTTTTAAGTACAAATTATTAGGTTTTTCATTGGTAAAAACTGCCAAATGAATATGAGAGACTTGCCTGCTTGGAAGGTTTTAAAGCTAATCATTAGGCGAAAGCCCTCAGAATTAACTTTTATTTATAAATCTTATTAATCCATATCTCTAAATTGACACATAGGATCTTTCATCTTTTAATGTATAAAGGTCACTTAGCATGTATAACACTGGGTGTACTTTTATCTATCGGCAAAACATGAGTCATAAAAGTTTTTAAAGCGCTGGTTATTACAGCAATCTCAATCTCACTTTATACATTATTTATGATTTCATTCACTGACATTTATGCCCAATCTATTAATGGCTTGAAAGTATCAAGCTTTTTTCTTTTGTTTAATTTATTACTAGCGGTGTTATTTTTTAGTAAGCAACTTAAAACAAGTGCGCTTGTTATAAAAAGGCATAAAAGACGACACAAAAAGCAATTACAGTATATTAAGAAACAGTTGCAGAAATAACTATAATATAGGATGAAACCACTACGCACTCTATGGCGTTAAAATGCGTCCTAGACTTCGAATCCATTTTCGCACCTTGTTACTTTTGTTTATTCAAAAAAGCTGTTGCATTACTAGGACAGCTTCTTGGGTATTTGAATTTAATTATATCCAGAGTTATTGACATTTGGGGGTGACAAACAAAACAAGCCTTCCGTTCCTGTATCTAGATCTAATATTAGTCAAACTCTCGAAGTATAAATTTGGCTACTCTATCACTTCGAATGTGTGTAGTTGCTCTTTTCTAAAGTAATGAACACCAAAAAGTAGAGCACCTGCATTTCCGGCGACACTAGGGTCTCCACTATGTCTAAATATGACATAATCATTCCCCTCTTCAATTAACTGACCATCTGATAGATGCATTACAGACGGAGTAATTAAACCACCCAAATTACTGCCATAAATATAGTAGCTACCAAAATCTACACTTTTATTCGTCGAATTAAGCTGCCCCCTTATATCTCGCTCAATTAATTCAGTAAGCTTTTGCATGCCCTCATTTAGCTCGAAGCTAAGCGTTTCAACTTCTAATTGAGTTGGGTTTTTAACATCACTGACTGGAATATGAGTTGGAATATGATATAAATATCGACCCACCCAATTATCTGAGTCAACTTCTATTGCTAAAGATATTCTAAATACATCATCGAAGCATTCCTGAACATAAGCAACTGGAAAAAGCTTAGTTGCTTGTGGCTGTTCACTATAAAATTCACTACGACTAAAAGCCTCTTTAGCAAATTTTAAAATATCAATACCAACATAATGCTCTTTATAAGACTCACTTTTACTTGAGTTTATGGCCCCTGTAACAGCCTCACCAACAAAAGGAACTGGAACTAGTAACGTTGCAGCGCTGTCAGCAAATATGACTGAAAAATGAGTGCCAGGGATCAACCGTGAACCCGAGGGTAAAGTTGGAAGTTCCTCACTTATTGAGAACTTTTGTATCGTATGTTGAGGAGGCGGCTTACTTTCTTGCATTGCCACGCAACCAGTTAGGAGCGCCATAAATAGAGTCAACAATAAACGCATAAATAGTCCTTGTTCTAAATTAATCTAAACTGATGGTTTAAACACGCACCACGACAACTACATTTCTGAGTCGTAAATCACCCTGTTTTTTCAACTTTAGTGCTTGTTTCAACTAATATTTATTTTTATAGTTTTGAAGAGCTTCAATCCGTTCTTTATATTTACTTATTGAGCAAGTAAGTTTTGCGCCAATTTCTTTCCAGCACTCATTTCGCTCTTTAATCCACCCAATTTGTTTTTGCTTTAAATCACTGAGCACATTTTCTGAGCCTTTAGTCATTGCTTTGGCCTTTGAAATTGCATTCTGGTAAACAGACGCTAACTCATTATCTAATAAAATAAGTTCAGTATTGCCGCAGATTAATATCTCAATCTCATGGGGGTGAGCCGCATTACAATTAAAAGAAGGGGTTTCTTCTATACGGTTGCCTTCGGATAAATACTTACTAAGTACCCAGCCAGTTTTACCTTGCACACCCACATTACACCATGCATTATTTTTAGACGTCTCTCTTTGTTGCTCTGTCATTTTTTGCCATGCTTGTAATGAAGTGCCCCCTGTGCAGCCTAAATTTTTAATACCATTTGTATCTGGAGGAACAAGTAAAACCAACTTGCTGTTGGCTTGCATTTTTTCAAACATTTGTATTGAGTTTTCACTCGATACGCGAAAAAAATCAGGTCCATCAGCGTTCGCTATTGATACAGACGTATAGAAAGACAAACCTAATAGAAGTAACCGTTTTTTCATCACAATTCCGTTTTAATATTAGCTGTGGGTTAAAAGAGTGGTTTTGCGTTAGGGTCAACTTTTTCACACTCACCAGAAAATTCATTGAGCCCACTTGCAAAAACAATTGTACCTGTTGTCCGATCAATCCGAAGGTTTGGTTTATTTAAAAAATTGATTTTGACCTCACCCGTTACCTCAGTATTCGTGATTTTATATTCACGAATAGGAAACCAATCTGAGGCTTCATCTTTTTGAAAAGGAGGTAGCATACCAACAGGTATTTTTACTTGGCCTTTATCTGAGTGAATTTCAACAAGCATAACCCCTTCGAAAGGTCGTTTTATCATGGCTTGCTCAGTACCAAACTCTTTCGAATGCTCACTTTTATTGCGACTATTCTTAAATGTTGTCTCCGTATCACTCACCGTGCCAGAACCTTTACACTTTAAACTTAAGTTTAATTCTTCAGCCTGTGAAGTAGACGAAAGACAAAGAAGCGATAAACAAAAAAGGAGTGATTCGATTGGTTTGATTGAAAAAAAACGACTATCCATACTAACATCCTAACTGTTAAACAAAGTCAGATAAAATAGTAGCATAGTACGATATTTAAGCTAGCCAGTTTCATAACAGTCAGGGAAAATGATTACACAAACTAATCTACTTTTTTACCAGAAAAACACTCCGTAATACCCCCATAATTTGCCAAATTAAAAGGCCAGTTCTCTCTTTTTGACTATACAGCACAGTCACTTTGTTCACCCAAGATAGCTTGTTTCTTATCTTGATACCGCATAAAAGTAATTAATAAACCATCTTCCCAACAGTGAATTAAACCATGAAAAAACGAAGCAACATCCATTCAATTTTAGCGTAACTTTTATAACAATTTATTGATGTAGCTGTTGACGTAAACTGCAAATCACACTACTCTTTTCTGGAAGCGCTTTCATAAGGGCGGTTTTCAACCTCTTTATGGTAGCGCTTCCAGATATGATATAAAATCTATTTTGACAACAATATCATGCTCTAACAGCATGAATAACAATGATAAAAACGAGGGAAACCTGATGCCAAGCCATAACTTTAAAAGAACAAAGTTAGCTTCCAGCTTATCTTTGCTTTTGGGTGCTAGCACCTGCTTATCTGCTTACGCAGAGCAATCTGAACACAACGACGACATTGAAGTTATTCAAGTAACCGGGTTTAAAGGCAGTATTAAAGAATCAACCCAACTAAAACGCTATTCTTCAGGTGTTGTTGATGCTATTTCATCAGAAGATATAGGTAAATTCCCCGATACAAACCTAGCAGAATCTTTACAACGCATTACAGGTGTATCGATAGACCGCAGTAATGGTGAAGGCTCAAAAGTAACTGTACGTGGGTTTGGTCCAGATTATAATATGGTGACTTTAAATGGCCGTACCATGCCAGCAGCTTCGCTTCCTGCAGGCGGAGGATCGCCAAATTCTCGTGCCTATGATTTTGCTAATTTGGCATCAGAAAGTGTTAAATCTGTCGAAGTTTATAAAACAGGAAAAGCAAATATCGCATCAGGGGGTATTGGCGCCACAATCAATATTAATACAGCTCGCCCTTTAGACAATCCTGGTTTAATTACTAATATCGGTGTTAAAGCCATGCACGACACAACAAACCGTGTAGGCGATGATATCACACCTGAAATTTCGGGCATTTTTAGTTGGACGGACGAAGACGCTAAATTTGGTGTATCACTTACTGCAAGTGTTCAAGAGCGTGATAGTTCTGCTGCAGGGGCTTTTGTTAACGAATGGAGAACGACCGCTTACGATGGCACAATTCCTCAATCTGCGGATGACATCATTATCGAAAATGCACCTGCAATGGGGCAATATTATTCGATGCCTTCTGATCTTCGTTATACTATCGCAGATCGCGAACGAACTCGAACAAATGCGCAATTAACTCTACAATATAGCCCCGTAGAGTCACTAACAGCAACACTTGATTATACATACTCACAGCAAGAGTTATTTGAGTCGCGGGCTGAACAGTCAATCTGGATGGATAACTATAAAACCCATTTAATTTTTGATGACAATACCGTTAAAACCCCCATTTACTACAAAGAAGAGCGTAGAGATCTATCAACGCGTGATCTAGGCCTCGCGTTACAAGAACTAAATCAGCTTAATAAAAATGACTCTATCGGTCTTAACCTTGAATACTTTGTAAATGATCGACTTAGATTTGTATTTGATGCACATAGCTCAAAAGCAACGAGTGAACCAGATGCACCTTATGGCAGTTGGGTGAATGCGGGGTTAGGAGCAAATATCGTCGCCTCTCAAGAAGTCGATTTTAGTCGCAAGTTACCCTCAATGGTAATTGGTTTTGATGATTGCAGCCGAGCTAATCTAAACTGTAATGGCGTATTAGACCAAGATGACGTAGGTACTTCTATTCTCGATTCTAACTTTGCGCGCCAAGAGTCAACCGTTGATGAATTCCGATTACTTGGCAAATATGAAATAGAGTCAGGTGTAATTGATTTTGGTATTGAATCACGCTCTATGGAAAGCCATTCATTACAATCCCTTACACGTAATACAATGGGCAACTGGGGGATTGAAAACCCTGGAGAGTTACCAGACGGTTACCTTAATCCTACAAACTTCTTAAGTGAATTAGATGGCTACAACACCTCTGGCTCGTTTGCTCAAGGTTTTACAGGTAGCGCATCTGAAATAGGTTATTGGGCAGCAAACCAGTACGGCTTTAATTTTGCTGCTGATGGTGCATTTGCAACAAACCGCACCATTAAAGAAGAGATTCAAGCTGCATTTGTGCAATATAACTATCAAGGTGAAATTGGCGATATGCCATTTAACCTACTAGTTGGGGCTCGATACGAAACCACAGATATCACCTCAACAGCAAATATTGATTTACCAAATGCAGTAGCTTGGGAAGGTAACAACGATTTTAATGTGCGATATGGCACTGACAAACAAGATTACTCGCTAAGCGCTGACTATGATCACTTTCTGCCTAGCGTAGATTTTGACATTAATGTGGTCGATGATGTAAAACTTCGTGCTTCATATAGCACAACAATCGCACGGCCTACTTATGATAATTTAAGCTCTGCAGCAACAGTTGGGGTACCCACTGGACCTAGTTTAATTCCAGGCACAACCAATGCGCCTGCATCGACGGGTAATCCTGGTTTAGTACCACTCGAATCAGATAATATCGATGTTTCCGCTGAGTGGTATTACAGCGATGTTAGCTATGTTTCTGTCGGTTATTACAATAAAAAAGTTGATAACTTTATTGGCCTAACACCGATGACTCAAAATTACTATGACTTACGAGATGTTTCTGCTGGCCCTCGTGCCCAAGCAGCAAAAGCTGAACTAGAAGCAAGAGGTCTGGCAATCACTGACTCAAACCTATTCCAAATGGTTGCTGCCATGGAAAATGGGGTGGCTTTTGATTCAATGACTTACGAAGAGTTTGAAGCCGCTTACGATATCTTACCTAACAGCGATGACCCTTTGATGGAGTTCACAGCTCAAGTTCCAACCAATAACAAAAATGCAAAAATTGATGGCTATGAGTTTGCTATTCAGCATTTCTTTGGTGACTCAGGCTTTGGTATTCAAGCAAACTACACGATCGTAAATGGCGATGTTGACTTTGATGTTGCCGCAGATCCAACGACAACACAGTTTGCATTAGTTGGTTTAAGTGACACAGCTAACTTCATTGCGATGTATGAGAATGATAAATTTCAAGCGCGTGTAGCGTATAACTGGCGTGATAAATTCTTAAATAATGCTGCTCGCTATGTAAACGAGCCCGCATTTACAGAAGAGTATTATCAAATCGATTTTAATGTGGCTTATAACTACAGTGAACAACTGTCTTTCTTCTTAGAAGGAATTAACATTACTGAGCAAGACAATCGCCAACATGGTCGATATAAAGCACAGTTGTGGAACTTAGACAAAAATGGGGCTCGCTACAATTTAGGCTTGCGTTATAACTTCTAAACGATAGCTGTAAAAATGTATACAGTTTGATACCTATTTACTTAATGAAGTGAGCTTGTAAGGATTAAACGACGTTGTTATTTAGTTGTTCTAAATTAGACATTTTTAACGCAAATAGTATCACGCTATATTCTCTAAAAGGCTCACGGTTAATGTAAATTGCTACAAAGCCGCTTCTTAATTGAAGCGGCTTTACTATTTAAAGTAAGTATATGAGCAAAAAAATAAATAATATTGTGATCATTGGCGGTGGCGCGGCTGGTTGGCTTACAGCTGGGTTACTAGCCAAAGAACACCCAGATAAAAGTATCACCTTAATTGAGTCTGCTGATATTGGTATTTCGGGTGTTGGTGAAGGCACGTGGCCATCAATGCGCAACACATTGCAGCGGATTGGAGTAAAAGAAAGTGACTTTTTACAGCAATGTGACGCCTCTTTTAAGCAAGGTTCAAAGTTCATAAACTGGCGGGGAAAAGAACAGGCAGATAACTATTATCACCCTTTCATGATACCTGAAGGCTACTATAAATATGATGTTCATACTGCATGGCAGCAATTATTTCCTGAACAAAAATACGCCGATGCTATGAATATGCAAAGCTTTATTTGCCAAGCAGCTCTTGCCCCCAAACAACTTAATACACCTGAATATGCAGGTGTTACGAATTACGGTTACCACCTAGATGCCCATAAATTCGCACAATTTCTAGCAAGACATTGTGTAAATACGCTTAACGTAAAACACATCACCGATAATGTTCTTCACGCCAATAATAATGCTCAAGGCTACATTGAAAGTGTCACTACACAGAATAATGGTGAGATTTACGGTGATTTGTTTATTGATTGTTCTGGTAGCCAGGGGCTGTTAATCGCCAAGCACTACCGGATCCCGTTTTTAGATCAAAGTCACATTCTTTTTAATAATACTGCTGTGGCCGCACAGTTGCCCTACGAAAGCCCATCTCAGAATATTGCATCAGCGACTTTATCCACCGCACAATCCGCTGGCTGGATTTGGGATATAGGATTACCAACTAGACGCGGTATTGGCTATACATTTAGTGATAAATATTGTGACGTTACAACGGCTATTGAAACACTAAAAAGCTATGCTGCACAATCTGTTGGCATTCAACAAGCTAGCAAGATTGAAACACGAACACTACGTTTTACGCCTGGTTACAGAGAAGTATTTTGGCATAAAAACTGTGTTGCGATCGGAATGTCGCAAGGGTTTATAGAGCCACTAGAGGCTTCAGCGTTAGCCATGGTTGAATTAAGCATCAGTATGCTAAGTGAGCAAATGCCAGTAAACCAAGTGCACATGCAGCTGTTGAGTGATCGGTTTAATAAACGCTTTAGGTACCGCTGGGAGCAAGTCATCAATTTTCTAAAACTGCATTATGTATTGAGTAGTCGTGATGATAATAGCTATTGGTGCGATAACCACCACCCTAAAAGTATCCCAATTGAATTACAGAACTTACTAACATTGTGGCAATATCAGGCTCCCAGTCGATTCGATTTTATAGAAAATGAAGAGATTTTTTCTTCTCCAAGTTATCAATACGTGCTGTATGGCATGGGCTTCAAAACCAAACAAACAACAAAACTTGATAACCATACATACCAGATGGCACAACAACTCTACCAACTCAATCGCAAGAAGATTGCGCAATACTTACAAAAACTACCCACTAATCGACTGTTATTAAAGCAATTACAAAAGGAATAAGGTGGCAACATGAAACAACAACAAATTAAACAGGTGGTCATAGCTGGCGGTGGTACCGCAGGCTGGATGGCCGCAGCCGCGTTAGCTAAATTACTAAATAAAGATATTGAAATCTGCTTAATTGAATCAGACGATATTGGCACTGTCGGTGTTGGCGAAGCAACCATTCCACCTATTCGTACCTTTCATAAATTGCTAGGTATCGATGAGCAAGAATTTATGAGGGCAACACAAGCAACATTCAAACTGGGAATTCGCTTTGAGAATTGGCATCAGCCAAACAGTGATTACATTCACTCTTTCGGTATGACAGGTAAAGAATGCTGGGCTGGTGAGTTCCACCATTTTTGGTTGCATTGGCAAAAAATGGGCAATACCGATGATTTCGCAGATTACTGCTATGAACTACAGGCAGCTAAGCAAGGTAAATTTGGGTTTAGCCCTCAAAACCCAATTAATTACGCATTTCATATGGATGCCAGTCGTTATGCTGCATTTTTACGAGTATTTTCAGAAAACCTCGGTGTAAAACGTATAGAAGGTAAAATTGAACGGGTAAATAAACATGTTGATAATGGCTTTATTAAAAGCTTATCGCTGGATAATAACACTGAAATAGCGGGTGATTTTTTTATTGATTGCACTGGTTTCAAAGGCATACTTATCGAGCAAGCCTTACATACAGGGTTTGAAGATTGGTCTCATTTATTACCTTGCGACAGTGCCGTTGCGGTACAAACAAAAGGAACACCAGACCCTCTGCCCTACACCCGCTCTATTGCGCATCAATCAGGATGGCAGTGGCAGATTCCTTTGCAAAACAGAGTTGGCAATGGCTTAGTTTATTGCAGCCGCTATTTAAATGACCATGATGCAACTAAATTACTATTAGATAACCTTATTGGAGACACCCTAACCGAACCAAAAATCATTAAATTTAAAACTGGTCGACGACGTAAAGGCTGGAATAAAAATTGTCTTGCTCTAGGTCTTGCCAGTGGCTTTTTAGAACCTCTTGAATCAACAAGTATCCACTTGATTATGACCGGTATCATTCGGTTTATGCGCCTGTACCCTTTTGCTGGTGTAACGCCACAAGCTATCGATGAATATAATAAGCAATTGAAGTCAGAGCTCGAAAGTATTCGTGACTTTATTGTTTTGCATTATAAGGTTACGGATAGGCAAGACAGTGAATTTTGGCGTCATTGCCAAGCTATGGAAATTCCTGAATCCCTTGCTCATAAAATCGCATTATTTAAAGAAACTGGCCGGGTTTTCTTAGATGACGGCGATATTTTCCGTGTCGACTCTTGGGTTCAAGTCATGCTTGGGCAAGGTGTTAAACCAGCGCAATATCATTATGTTGCTTCTTTAATGAATGACCAAGAGTTAGGTCGCTTTATGCAAGGCATTAAACAACAAATTGCCCATAGGTTAGCGCAATTACCAACTCATAAAGAGTTTATTAACGAGTACTGTCGAATAGATGATTAAGCCCACAGTAAAGCCGATAATATTATTGTTAAAATATTGATAATAAAATTTACTGTAAAGCCACTTCTAAGCGCTCGCTTTACAGTAACAATACACTAAATTACATCTTTCTTAATGAGAGTTTTTAGTGTTAAGTATGAGTGGTAACTAAAACTACTTAGCGTACGATTGCTAAAAAATAAAACCATGACTCAACATAGAAAATAACTGAATCATTCACCTATTCACTCTTGATTTATTACTAATAACCCTAAAAACAACCTGCATCTAACTCATTAATTATTAAATAATAAAATGAATTATTTACGTTGTTTTAAGACTAAATTAAATAAACGGTTGACCGTTCGGACAATAGCCTCTAACCTAAATATGGAAGCGCTACCATAAACAACCCAATAACTTCGACTCAAGTGAAACACAAAAAAATGGAAGCGCTACCATAACAATTTAAATTTAGTCGCAAGATTTACTTGCATTTGTTTACCAAAGGTTTCTTTACATGACTCAGCTCACGTTACCAAAAAACTCAACAATGCTTAGCAAAGATTTTATCTATGGCGTTGCAACAGCCTCATTTCAAATAGAAGGAGCAGCCGATCAGCGTCTCCCTTGTATTTGGGATACTTTCTGCGCGACGCCTGGAAAAATAGCTGATAACTCAAACGGCGATTCCGCCTGTGAGCATGTAAAAAATTGGCAAGACGATGTTGAACTAATCGACTCTTTAGGTGTAGATGCCTATCGCCTATCAATTTCTTGGCCAAGAGTCATAAAGTTAGACGGTACTTTAAATCAAGAAGGTATTCACTTTTACATTACTATTTTAGACGAACTAATGCGTCGAAATATTAAAGCATTTGTTACCTTATATCACTGGGATTTACCACAGCATTTAGAGGATAAAGGAGGCTGGTTAAATCGCGAAACAGCGTATGAGTTTGCTCGCTATGTAGATCTAGTAAGTAAAGCACTATCAGGAAAAGTATATTCATATGCAACGTTGAATGAACCTTTCTGCAGCTCGTATTTGGGCTATGAAATAGGCGTTCACGCACCGGGTATCAAAGGCCGTGAATTTGGCAGAAAAGCCGCTCATCATTTATTACTTGCCCATGGTTTAGCGATGAAAGTGCTAACTAAAAATAGCCCTGAGTCATTAAACGGTATCGTGCTCAACTTTACTCCTTGTTATTCTGTATCATCGAGCGAAGCAGACATTGCAGCAACAGCTTTTGCAGATGACTATATAAACCAATGGTATATGAAACCAGTGATGCAAGGAGCATATCCTGACATCATAGAACAGTTGCCACCCGCTCACAGACCTGACATTCTAGCTGGCGACATGGATATTATTTGCCAACCATTAGATTTCTTAGGCGTAAATTTCTATACCAGGCTGCGCTATGAAGCAAGTGATACAGATTATTACCATGAACTGCCTCACCAAGCGCCAATGACAGATATTGGGTGGGAAATTTATCCATCTGCATTAACAGAATTATTAGTTTCTTTGCATCAAAAATATGATTTGCCGCCAATTTATATTACAGAGAATGGCGCTGCTATGGCCGACAAAATGGTGGATGGTGAGGTGAACGATCAAGATCGTATCGCCTATTATAATGCCCATTTAAATGCAGTAAATGATGCCATATTACAAGGTGTTAATGTAGCTGGCTACTTCGCATGGAGCTTAATGGATAATTTTGAGTGGGCTGAAGGTTATTCAAAACGCTTTGGTATTGTTCATGTTGATTACAACACACAAATACGAACAGTAAAGCTAAGTGGTAAAGCATATAGCCAGTTAATTACTCGCCGATAAAAAAAGACAACAACAATGATAAAACACACTCTTCCCATCTACGAAAAAATTGGCTACGCGATGGGCGATGCCGGTGCTAATTTAGTTTGGCGTGGAGCTTTAGCTTACTTAGCCGTATTTTATACTGATACTTTTGGTATTTCTGCCGCCGCTGCCGCTTTACTTTTTTTAGTCGTACGCCTATCAGATGGGGTCACTGATATAATAATGGGCATGATTGCAGATCGGACGCAAACACGGTTAGGTAAGTTTCGCCCATGGATATTATGGTCAACGCCATTTTTGGCACTCTTCATGGTGCTGTGCTTTACGACACCTGATATTAGCCCAACGGCAAAACTAATTTATGCCTACTTCACCTATATTGGTCTCACTTTAGCGTATACCGTAAGTAATGTGCCCTACTCTGCATTAATGGGGGTTATGACAGGTGATGATCTAGAACGAACTAAGTTATCAGGTTTCCGTTTTGCTGGGGCGTTTGCAGGTGGTTTATTAGTAATGGGCTTTTTACCAGACCTAGTCGCTTACTTTGGGCAAGGGGATAGTGCGCAAGGTTACCAATACACCATGTATGTATTTGCCGCCTTACTCACCGTACTCATGTTAGTCACGTTTGCAAGTACCAAGGAGCGTGTTCAACCTGCTACAAATAAGCAAACCTCACTAAAAACAGAGTTAGCGGATTTAAGTTCAAGCTTACCTTTTATCATCCTTCCCTTATTAGCAATCACATTATTTTTCTATTATCGCGAGCTCTACTCAGGCTTATTTTTTGCGGCGACAATGATATTTATGACAGTCCTTATCCGTCGCTTACTGGCAAGTGATCACAGTAAACTGAGTGGCTCACAACGAGATATGGTTGATTTACTTACAAATAAACCATGGCTGATATTGTTAGGTATGGGCTTTTTAACAATGATGTTTAATGGCATTAAATATGGTGTCATTGCCTACTACTTTAAATACTATGTTGGTAACGAGCTTTTGACAGGCCAGTACTTTATTGCTTTATTAGTTGTCTCAATTTTCGGTGCGCTTAGTACAGGGAAGTTAGCGGAAATACTCGGCAAACGCACGTTGTTTATTGCTTCCTTATTATTAAGTGCCCTCTTTACCATTTGTTTCTTTTGGCTACCTAATGATAACCTCGGCCTGATTTTTGTAATGGGCTGTCTTTCCGAATTCTTCGCCGCCATGATGCCTACCCTATTTTTTACTATGTTAGGAGATAGTGCTGACTATTCTGAATGGAAAAATAAACGCCGAGCGACCGGCCTTATATATTCAGCAGGGACTTTTGTGCAAAAAACAGGTGGAGGCTTTGCAGGAGCCTTAGTGCTCGTTGTACTTGCAAGCTATGGCTATGATGGAATGGACGAAACGACCGTTGCACACTCACTCGATGGCATGATTCTACTAATGAGCTGGCTACCAGCCGCTTTTGCTCTTATCGCCGCGGCATTGATGGCCTTTTATCCATTAACATCTGACATGACGGAAAAAATTACAGAAGACTTGGCAATTAGACGCGCAAGTCTGTAAATTAAAAAGCTAAGGTTTATATTTAATAATAATTATGGCAACTATTTATCAAGTATCAGAGCTCGCAGGCGTTTCTTTATCGACCGTTTCTCGCGTTTTAAATGAGAATGACTACGTCAGTAAAAAAACGAAACAAAAAGTACTCGATGCAATGGAGCAGCTTGGTTATACACCAAACTCGATAGCTCGCTCCCTTGCTTCAAATTGCACTAATAGTGTGGGTATTTTAGTCTCTGAATTAGATGGCGCGTTTTTTGGTGAGATGATGTCTGCTATTGAAGCGCAATTAAGGGCCGCTGGGAAACATGTCATTATTACTCCCGGACACAGTGAAGAAGACAAAGAAAAAAATGGCTTAGAATTTTTAATTTCACGTAATTGTGATGCAATCATTGCCCATGTTGAAGCTGTTAGTGATGAGTATCTAGTAAAGTTAAACAAAGGTAAAACCCCTATTTATTTGATCAGCCGCTATGTAGATAAAATGAAAGAAAACTGCATTAGCCTTGATAACGTGATGGGAGGCTACTTAGCAACCAAACACTTACTTAATCAAGGCCATACAGACATAACATACATTGCGGGTCCGTTATTTAAACCCGATGCATTCGATCGATTAGAAGGTCACAAAAAAGCCTTAAAAGAACATGGTATTGCTTTTGATGAGCAAACACTATTTGTCGGTGATTTTAAAGAAACCGGCGGGTATAACGGCTTAGAGTATTTCTTTAGCAACAATATAAAATTTACCGCTGTTGTTTGTGCAAATGATGAAATGGCTTCCGGTGTAATGAAATGTGCAAGAGAGCATAAACTTGACCTTCCAAAAGACTTAGCAATTGTCGGCTTTGACAATGTTCATTTTACAAATTACTTGTACCCAACTTTGACGACGATTGATAACCCAGTTGAAAAAATGGGCATTATGGCTGCCAACCTTGTGTTAAAACAGGTGTATAAACAAAATCGCTCTAATATAGAGCATATTTTTACACCTGATCTACTGGTACGCGATTCGACAACGCATTTAGTCTAAGCTTAACAAAGGCGACACTAACCGCTTATTTTATATAACGAATAATATCGATTTACTAATGGAGTAACAGGTGTTTATCGGTGAAGTAGCAAAAAAAACCAATTTATCTGTTAAAGCTATTCGGTTTTACGAAGAGAAAGAGCTCATTACCCCACCAAAACGTCAAGGAAAGTACCGTGTTTACACCGATGAGCACATAGAAGTATTGAGGTTAATCAAAGAAGCGAAACTGTTGGGTGTTACATTAGCTGAACTGAAAGGGTTCATAAAATATGAAAACGGAGAAGCTAACTGGGCTGAGATAAGTGAGTTCCTATTGCACTTAAAAAGCCGTTTGCAAGATCAGATTGAGCAAACAAAACAGAAAATCACCAAAATCGATTCATGTGTTGCGATTATTAACGCTAACTCGTTAGTTGACTCTCCCCCTTAGTGGAAGGTTTATAATCGTTGAAGATTATTAAAATAGTCAAACGTCATAGCACGTACATTGTGTTTAATTATAATAATTTCAAAAAATTAAGCCTTTCTGATAACTTTGATTCTTATTCGGAAATAATATGGAAAAGTTGGCAAACGAGATTTGGGTTGTTGATGGTAAAACAGTAAATTTTTTCTTTTTACCTTTTACAACGAGGATGACAGTCATTAAACTCGCTAATGGCGACCTATGGGTACACAGCCCTATCTATCTGAGCGATGCTCTAAAGAACCAAATAGACCGCTTAGGTCCAGTTAAACACCTCATCGCACCTAATCACTTACATCACTTATTTTTACCTCAATGGATTACAGCATATCCAGATGCTAAAACCTATGGCACAGATGAAGTCATCAAAAAGCGTAGCGATATCTCATTTGATGCGTCCCTCAATGACGATTTAGCGTGGCAGTGGCATGCCGATATTTCTCAAGAGTTATTTACAGGCTCGCCCTTGATGGAAGAATGCCTGTTTTTTCATAAACGTTCAAAAACATTGATCGTGACGGATTTGGTCGAGAACTTTTCTGGTGATGACTTTAACAGTTGGCAGAAATGGCTAGCAAAAGGTGCTGGGATCTTAGCTCCCGTAGGACAAACACCGATAGATTGGCGTTTAAGTTTCATGTTTAAAAAGTCCCAAGCCAGACAGCACTTCAGAAAAATACTGGCTTGGGAGCCTGAGATGTTAGTTATGGCTCATGGTGAATTGATTAAACACCAAGCCGTTGAGTTTTTACGTAAGTCTTTTCGCTGGCTCGCTAACAGCTAAACTAAAACTAACCAGTTTTGTTTGTGGGTCACAGACCTAATAAAGTATAAAAATTATACCAAACTGTTCTTCAGGTAATGATTGACTCTCCCGTTAAGGGCAGGCTTTAGACTTGCAATTACGTGCTAAAACAAAGCTCTTCATTTTTAAACCGCCATGACGAAACTACAAACCATACTTTCTAATAGGGTGATTTCGATGCACCAGAAGGGCGTTAGTCAGCTTAGTTCTAAGTATGACTAAAGGCTTATGGTTGCTTAAAATATAATATATTATTATTTCTATTAGGCATTGCTGCGGCTCTAAGGATATGCCAAATAGAAAATTGATTGGATAGCGAGCAAATGGATTATATTAAAGTAAATAGAGATACGTGGAATAAAAGAACTGCCCTTCATACCCAATCTACTTTTTACAACCTACCCATGTTTAAAAGTGGAACAAACTCTCTTAACCCGATTGAACTGGCCCTACTCGCTGATGTGAAAAATAAATCACTCCTACATTTACAATGCCATTTTGGTCAAGACACGCTCTCTTGGGCGCGACTTGGCGCACGTGTAACCGGCGTTGATTTATCGCCTACAGCAATTGAGTACGCAAATAAGCTCAAACAAAGCTTAAATATAGAAGCAACATTCATAGCAAGTGATGTATATAGTTTTAGCACTATCAACACGCATCTGTTTGATATTGTTTATACCTCTTATGGTGTCCTAAACTGGTTACCCAATTTAAGTAAGTGGGCTAACGTAATCGCTAACTCTTTACAAAAAGGTGGAGAGTTTTACCTAATAGAATTTCATTCTTTCAATGAATTATTAAATGGTTATTCTTATTTTCATGACACTGCCCCAACGATTGAAGAAGAAGGCACCTATACCGAGAATTGTGACGGCACTCTGTCGAAAACAGTGACATGGAGCCACTCAATTAGTGACATTATAAACGCGCTCATTCAGGCAGGTTTAACGATAGAGTCATTCAACGAGTACCCATTTAGCCCATATGACTGTTTTGAAGGCTTAGAGTACGTGTCTGATAAGGGGTATCAATTACTTCATAGAGGGCATCAAGTCCCTCTTATTTTTTCAATTAAAGCGAGGAAGCACCTTTAAAATGAGCCATTCTTCGCGTTTCACCATTCTCAGGGGAATTTATGGATATTAGCTTAATCAGTATATTTGTCTCAGTTGCAGCTGCACATTTTCTTGCATTACTTAGTCCTGGGCCTGATTTTGTCTTGGTTGTAAAAAGTGCATTAAAAGGCAATCAAAAGAACGCCATAGGCGTAGCACTTGGTATAGCAACAGCTAACGCAGTGTATATTGCCCTGTGCCTTATTGGCGTTGGTGCCATATTATCTGCATCTATTGGCTTGATGATGACACTCAAAGTTATTGGTGGCTTATTTTTGATGTATATAGCCTATCACGCATTAAAAGCACCTAAAAATGCCTATGCTAATTTCTCCACAAACACGAAGACATCAACTGAGTTTTCGTTGTCATGCTTTTGCAAGGAATTTGTGACTGGGTTTCTTTCAGGCATATTAAACCCTAAAAACTTATTATTTTATTTGAGCCTATTCACTGTTGCACTGACACCTGAGGTCAGTATTAGCTTTAAAGTGCTTTTAGGCGTGTGGATGACCTTAGTGGTCTTCTTATGGGATGTGGCAATTATTTATATGCTGTCAAAAAATACTATCAGACAAAAGTTCATTAGAGCGGCATTTTATATTGATAAAGTAACGGGTGTCTTACTCGGTGCCATAGGGTTTAACATTTTAAAATCAGTTTGGTCTAAACAGTAATACTAAAATTAGCCACAGTAAGGTGCTGTTTATAACCCTTAATTGTAAAGCAGCACCCGTCTCCTTATATGAGCTTTTTTAATTGCTTACTATAAGTTCGGCTTACTTTTAATGTTTTACCTGTTGTTAACGTTGCCATATATTCAGAGTTACGAAGTGGCTCAAGCTGTCTTACGTAAGTTAAATTGACAATGGTCGACTTATGGATCCGCAAAAATGCCTCTGGTAGCATATTGCTTTCAAGCTCTTTCAACCTTGCTCTCATAACATGGGTTTCGGCTGCAGTATGCACACACATATAGTCACCAGCTGCATCAATCCAAAGAATATCGGTGAATGAAATTATTTGAATCGGATTTTTAGCGTCTCGGATCACCAAGTGATCACTATCAAAATTATACTCTGACTGATTGACAGAATGTTTGTGATGCTCAGCTTTGTTACTCACTGCTTGCTCGAGCGCTATCAACTCACTTTTTTGAAATAGCTTTACGTTACTGACCACTCTTTCTATAGCTTCTGCAAGCCTGTCTAGTTTCACTGGTTTTAATAAATAATCAATAGCTCTAACTTCAAAAGCTTGTACTGCATGTTGGTGAAAAGCAGTGACAAAGATGACCGCTGGACATGCTTCGGGTTGAAAATACTTTATCAATTCAAAGCCTGATTTAGTGGGCATTTCGATGTCTAAAAAAATTAAGTCAATTTCATTATTGTTTATGAGTTCAATAGCATCGTCAACACTGCATGCACTCCCAACAATATTGATTTCAGGAAATTGTTCGAGCCGAATACGTAACCCTTCGACAGCACTGTATTCATCATCAACCAGTATCGTGTTTAGTTTTATCATTTATTGTGACCACTTATTGGTAAGGTTATACATACCCAAGCACCACCTTCGCTTAAGTTGCCCTTTTCTAATCGGTGTGACTTTCCATACATTAACTTTAGACGTTGCTCACAATTTGCTAATCCAATCCCTCTTTTGTTGGTGCTTTCATCACCAAATCCCTTGCCAGTATCAGACACTTTTATATTTAAATAGCTCTTTGTTTTTTCTATCGCAATGGTGATACACATTGACTGGTTTGAACGCATGCCATGTTTTAATGCATTTTCTACAAGAGGTTGAATCAACATAGATGGGATTAGCAACTCGTTACAATCATCTGCCACAGAAATATCAACAACCAGCTTGTCTGTAAACCGGCACTTTTCTATGTCTAGATAATTGCTAAGAATGCCGATTTCTTCTTTAATTGTTACTTTTTCCAGTGGATCTGTATATAAACTGTGCCGTAAAAGGTCACACAGTTTTTCAAGCATTTTTACAGCCTCTAAACTTTCTTTCTTCAAAATCAATGTACAAATTGCATTGATACTATTGAACATGAAATGGGGGTTTAGCTGGTAGCGCAGCATTTTTAATTGTGACTCTTTAGCTAAATGTGTGGCTTCTGCTGCTTTTTGCGTTTGCTCTAAATTATCTAAATAAATCTTAATCCCATAATAAAACGCGGTCCACGTTGAAAGAACCGTTAATGACGCCGATGTCCATGTGCCAAAATCAAACCATGTCATTGGTTGCCATAAGTTTCCATAAAACCACTGAAGTGTTATCCACTTTATTTGCGTCCAAATTAACGTCGCGATTATGACAACGAAAATATGAAGCGCAATCTTCAGCTTTAGCTCAATAAAATTGATAGAGGCGAATAGTTTTCTAAGGATAAGGGTAATTAGAAACCCGCAAGCTGTGTCAATAATCAAATGCGGGATATGGATAGTCCAAGGCTCATCACTTGGTACTTTAATCATTAACTCGGTTAGCATTGCGTAAACAACCCAACCACATATCTGAAACAGCCAAAATAAGTGGCCGCGGGGGTTACTAGTATTCAAATTATTCAATCCATAAGGTAAAGCTGATAAACATTACTTGCCCATCAGCTTTACTAAGATTTAGTCAGAGCATGAGAGTAAATAAGCATCTGCATTTGGTTTACTAGTCAGTGCTATATCCGCAACAGCTAAGCTGGCAGCCTTTGCTGAAACATTTAACACCTCAGTCACCTTGGTTATATTATTTAACGCAGATGGACAATTTAACGGTATCGCTAACGTATGCCATTTCTTATCATTCATCAAGGCTTCTATTGATGCAAACTTAATGTTGCGCAAGCAATTTCCTTCATTACACATTACTTGCAATTGAGCCTGATTACTTGGCGCAGTGTTAATTCTCATTTTTAGTTCAAGAATAGCTGACTTACTTGCATCACTGAGCACTTCAGGCTGCTGATAGCTTAAGCTCAAAGTGGCTTTCTTCGCTCCTGCTCGCCAAATGAACTGCCTTGCATCTTCCTGATAAGACAAGTTAACTGATTGCATTAACAAACTAGCACCATCACCACTGGTTGCAGAAGAGCCTGTGGTTTCAGTGGCTGCTGTTTTTGCATCTTTAAGTTCCCACACTAAGTACTCTGAAAGTCCTCTTACAAATAAAGGCTTAGCGTCATCACTCGCCACCTTTTTAGGTGTTGTATCTTCACTTAATAAAGGCACATTAACCGTATCTTGATAAGTTAATCCATAATCATAAGCAAACAATGGATCATACGTTTTGTCACCTAGGTTTAATGTGTATTGCGTATCATACTTTGGCCATGAAAAGCTTAATTTACCAGAGAAATCGAACTGAGTGTTACCCTTCGCATCTGTCAATAAAACATCTGCCACGCCCTCACCTTCAGAGCCGGGTAACCATGCAGCAACAAATGCATCAGATGCATTGAGTTCTTTATTTATCCAAAGTGGCCTACCGCTCAAAAATACAGTAACAACCGCAATACCATCAGCTTTTAATTTTTTCAATAATGCTAGATCTGCTTTTGTTTTATGCTGATATTCAAGATATTCGATATCACCAAACCACTCTGCATAAGGCTCTTCACCTATAACTACAATCGCTACATCAGGTTTGACCGAGTAGTTTCCGGCTTCATTTAGTTCAATTTGCCCACCAGCTTTTTCAACTTGCTTCTTCAAACCGTTATAAATTGACGTTGCATTAGGGAAATCATCATTGGTATTGTCTGTACCTTGCCATGAAACGCTCCAACCACCCGCTTGCTTTGCAATATTATCGGCACCCTCGCCAGCAACCAATATCTTGCTTGTTGCTTTAATAGGGAGTATTTGGTCATTATTTTTTAGTAACACTAATGATTTACGAACCGCTTCTCTAGCGAGCTCACGGTGCTCAGCAGCACCTAACCATTCAGGATGCTGAGATTCAGATCGGCTTGATGGTTTACCTCTTGAGAAAGCTCCCCATCGAATTTTCGCTCTCAAAAAGCGTCGAACAGCATCATTAATTCTTTCTTCAGAGATAATCCCCTCTTTCACTTGCGCAACCGTATTATGATAAAAGGCCTCAAAGTGCTCTGGGACCATAATAACATCGACACCGGCATTAATAGCAGCGGCACATTGCTCTAAGTCACAGCCTTCAACGAATTTATGGGCATTCCAGTCGCTAACAACAAAGCCATCAAAGCCCATTTGCTTTTTAAGTACCTCGGTCAGTAAATACTTATCACCGTGCACACGTTGACCATTCCAACTATTAAAGGACGCCATAACTGACTGAACCCCTTCATTGATCGCTGAAAAATAGCCCGGGCTATGAATGTCTCTCAATCCCTTTTCATCAATAATGGTGTTACCACGGTCTATACCACGCTCAGTTCCACCATCACCAACAAAGTGCTTTGCTGTTGCAATCCGATTTGTTCCTGTTAAGAAATTATTGTTGATGTTTCCCTGAATACCCACAACCATTTCGCCTGCGTAATCTTTAACTAAATCAGGGTTCTCAGAGTAGCTTTCATATGTTCTACCCCACCGATCGTCTCTGACTACTGCGACAGTAGGCGCAAAACTCCATTCTATTCCGGTTGCAGCAACTTCTTTTGCTGTCGCTTGACCGATGCGTTTAATGAGCTCTTTATCTCTGGTTGCACCTAAACCGATATTATGTGGAAATAACGTAGCTCCATACACATTGCTGTGTCCATGCATCGCATCTGTGCCCCAAATAGTCGGGATTGCAGCCCCATCTAATGATGCATCTACAGACGCCTGATACATTTCGTCTGCGTATTGAAGCCACTGTTTCATCGAGGCTCGTTTATTACCATAAGGCGCGGTATTACCACCATTCAAGTACGATCCAAAGCCATACTTGCGCATCTGTTCGACACTTAAATAGCCTATTTCAGGTTGAATCATTTGCGCTACTTTTTGCTCAATTGTCATTGTTTCAATGAGCTCATCAATTTGCGTTTCAACAGCAGGGTCTTGCTTGAGTTTAGTATTTACATCGGGCCAGTTTACCTGTTCACTGCCGATGGCATGTGAAAGATGACTATAGACAAGCCCAACAAGAACGAATGGGCTTAATAATAACGCTGAAAATTTAAATCTAGACATTTAAAACCTATAATACAACACGTTGAAAAATAAATAGTTAGTTAGGTATGTATTCAATAAAATCATAATATACCCAAGATGAAGCACCATAATATTGCCCAGGAAAGTAATTGGCTTCTTGTGAATTATCGCCGTGCCAGTGATTAATCATGATTTTGGTGTTATCAACAGGCCAAGCGTACGCAGGTATCTCATTATGTGTGAGCACACCATCACCATTATCTTTATACACGGTACGAATAGTTTGCTCTTGGCCATTGGCATCATAAAGATACCAACGAATAACACTGCTAGACCAATCAAAGCCTATCATGAGCAGGTTTTCACGATAATCGAGACCATATTGACTTAAATCGATGTCCTTTTCCCAGCTCTGATATACTCCGCCTTGCGGCTGATAGATAATATTTGTATGCACAACATTACCAAGTGAGGGGAGCAGCTCAATATCGATTTCTTGCCATGCTCGGCCTGGGCTATCCCACCATGATGTGTAAGTGAATATAGATGAAACCGTACCCGCAATATTTCCTGACTTTAAACGTCCTTGTACTTTGCCATAACTATAAAACTGATTACTTTGTAACTCTGAGCATCTGCCCTGCGATAACGACAGTGTTAAACCATTTTCACTGGGGCTTAGCATATTAGGCTGAAAAGTACACCCAAATGGCGTGCCATTATCCCCTTGTCGTGCCGTCCAAATACTAGTGTTATAACCCCAAGCGAAGTTATCTTTAAAGTAGTTAGCACTTAAACTAGGGGATAAAAATGCAATACAGAAAATTGATATATGTAGCCAATTTTTTTTCATTTTTTTGCCTCATATCTGGTTCGCCCCCAAATTGCTAAGCAAAATGAGGGCATCTAGTGGTAGGGTTAAAATGAGAAACCGGCTCTAACACCATAGTATCTTGGCATGCCAAAACTTCCTTTTGGTATACCTTTACTTGTGTTGTTCCAGTATTGAATGGTCTCATCAGAAGCGTTATTAATGAACAGCTCCGCATACCATGTTTGACTTTGCGGCTCATACTTCAAAGAAGCATTATATACCGCGAAGGCATCTCGGCTGTCATCGATATACTTTGTCGCTTCATCAGAAACGGCAAAATCCATATCATCTAAATGCTTATCTAGGTTCCATACCGTTGAATAGGATTTGTCTTTCCAACTTGCGTTAAACCAGCCATGAATAAAGCCATATTCACCTAAATTGAACGTATGCGTATAACTAATATTCGCAGTGTATTTAGGTGTCATTGCTAGATTGTTACCCTTGAGGTTAGTGGCTAACAACGTGTTTTCTGGGTCTTTTGATTCTTCATAAGAGATATCGAATAAATATTCTGAGTCATAGTCCCACTTGGTATTCCAATCTTCCGTAATTTTAGCATCAGTCCAAGTTACGTAACCTGTAATACGACCATTTGGATATGGCTTCCAATCAAACTCGAATTCAATACCTTTAATCGTCGACGCGGGAACGTTCTGCGTGTAATACGCTATAACGGGTTGATTTTGATAATCAAGAAGAGGCTCGCCATTATCATCTAAAATCGGTGTTCCGTTGTCATCTTCCACAACTGATAAGCGTTCAACATTACCAATCGAACCAACTGATGCATACTGCATATCGGTATAGTCTGTGTAGAAAAAAGCAGCTTTTAAGTTCAGCGAGTTATCAAAAAAGCTTGATTTAGCACCTAGCTCCCAAGTCAGTACTTCTTCTGGGTCAAACTTCGTTTCGAATCGTGTAACATCACCGGTTCTATCGTTAACCACTTCATACACATCACCAATACCACCCGCTTTAAAGCCACTCGCTAAGTATGCATAGAGCATGGTTTCTGATGAAATGTCATAGTCTAAACCAATACGGAAATCATGGTGCTGCCAGCTTCCTTTATTGTCGTTTTCAAAATAAGACGCATATATAGATGGATCTTCATAATAGTCGACTGGAAGGTTATTTAACTCTGTTCTATTTAACCAACCAACAGTACAGCCATCTGCATTTGAGCAACGATAAGTTCTACCGCCTTTATCTTGCTTTGTTTCATCACTAAAACGATAGCCCAAAGTTGCATGCAATTTTTCTGTTAATTTATAAGTTCCTTGTCCAAAGATGGCAAATGCATCCGTTGAGCGATCGGGTTGATCCCAAAATGCTTTATCATCCATCGGGTTATCGTAATAACCCACCGTTGTGGTTTTTTCGTGGAAGTAATTAGCACCTACAATCCATATAAAGTCACCGTACTCATCGGATTGAAGTTGAAGCTCTGTTGAAAACGATTCAGCCCCTGTACCGTCTAGGAAGTAAGTAGCACCATCCCAAGGATCAAGGCCCACTTCACTGTCTTGTGCTGACTCTCTCTCCATGTCTTCATAACCCATCAACCACACAATATTGTATTTATCATTTAGGTTATAATTTAACGTGTTGCGAAGATATGTGATGTCCAAATCTAATTGTCCAGGAACATTCACAACCGCCTGATAAGTGTTATCACTTGGCAAGAAGTTTGCGCAATCGCCTCCCATTTCAACTGGGCGTCCTCTTAACTTATCACAATTAACTAAATCAAGATTATTGCTGCTGTTGTTTATGTATTTTTGGAAAACCGTATGGTTTGAGAAATTACCATTTAATGGCTCCCAAAGTGTACTGATACGAAATGAATACTCATCGGCATTATTATAAAAATCACTTTTATCGGCAGGTGTTAACGCACGAACTTTTTGTGCTTCAGGGTCTGTACCCGCGCCGTCAATCCACCAGTTTTCTCTTTGAGTAACCGTTTGGCCCACACCTTGATAAGAGTCTTCAGATATTACAGGGGCATTCAATACATCATCAGAGAGTCTGCGAGTATCGTATTGGTTAGGGTCATAGTAGCCTTCTAAATAGGAATCACGTTTTAAACCTTTAGCGGCAAAACGAACTGCAAATTCCTCATTAATAGGAATATTAATCATGCCATCAATGTTTTTACTGTTGTACTTACCAGCTTCAACATTGACGTTACCAAAGACGTTTTCAAATTGCGGCTTTGCAGATATAACGTTGATACTACCGACCGTGGAGTTTCGGCCAAATAAAGTCCCTTGCGGACCACGTAATGCTTCAACACGGTCAATATCGTACATAAGTGCAAGCGCACCTTGCATTCTAGGTGAATACACACCGTCTAAATGCACACCAACCGCAGGGTCACCAAGCTCTGTGAGGTTGGTAGAGCGTACACCACGCATTGAAATAACAGGTGCAGACTGGTCTGTTGCTGTTGAAATATCAAGACTAGGAACAAGGTTAGCAATATCCTTAATATTATTAACCCCATTTTTTTTAAGCTCAGCTTCTGTTAGTGCCGTAATCGCTACGGGAGTTTCCATTAATTTAGTTTTACGTTTTGTTGCCGTAACAGAAATGATTTCTAAGCCACTTTGCGGTTCTTTTGCTGTTTTGCTATCAGTATCCTGCTGATTTTCGTTTTGTGCATATACAGGGAATGAGCAAGCTAAAGCGACAGCAACTGCTAATGCCTTTTTATTTATTGTGTGCATATTCAACCTTTAGATGTGTGTTCAAATTTAAAAGTATTTACTTTAATTTAACAGTATCTGCAGGTTCATTTTTCAATGCTAGTCAAATTCGGCAAGACGAGTTTCAAATAATACAAAGCGAATTTAAGCTGCTTTTGAGTTCAGTGCTAAAAACTTTTAGGCGCAAGCGACCTTAGAATGTGCTGAGTAAATCTAAAGCCGCAATCGTAATAATGACTGGCTATTTTAGACGTTCTGTTATTAACTTTTCCGTATGTGAGAGCAAGTCATACCCGCCAACGCGACCATGACCGGGTACAACAATCGCTGCACTTTTAAATTTCCTTTTTAATTGCTTTGTTATTTTAAGCCAAGAATGTACATCGCCATGTACTACATTACCAACAGACGATGATTGAAGTGCTCGAACAGCGCAGCCACCAAATAAAATTCTTTTATCAGGTAACCATGCCATAACATTGTCCATTGCATGCCCTGCCCCTGGAAAAAATAGCTCAAGTGAGCCAAATTTAACAACTGAGCCCGCTTCTTCAAGTTCACTGATGATATTGTTTGGAACCGCTGCCCCTTGCTCTGTCGTTAGCTGAACAGTTAAAGGATGGGCAAAAACCTTGATTCCCTTCGACTCAAGCACATCTACTCCAGCAGCTCTATCGCCATGGGCATGGGTGACAAATGCTTTACTTACTGGCAATTTTATTTCTGAGTTAATAGCCTCAAGTAGCTCTAAGGTGAGTAATTCACCCCACGCTGTATCGATAAGAGTTAAACTATCCCCTTCTTTCACAATTAAGCCATTTGAAGGGAATCGAGTACCATCTGGGTAGGTATAATAAGTTGTATGCAGCCACACACCATCTGCTAATTGTGTGATGCTGATTTGGTTAACACTATTACTATGCGCGAAACCAGCATAACAATTGACTAATAACATTAAAAAGAAAAAAACACTGACGACGCGCCTAACTCCCGTGACCATTCCTGATTGTCCTTATAAAGATACTAAAAATAAATTATACGTAAAGCTATTAAAAAATAGGAATAGTAATTATAAAAAACGACTTTCCCTTTTCTAACTCGCTAGCTTTTGTTGTTAATCTGTGCCTGTCATCTAAAAGGTGATAACCCCTATTAGTGGGGTTTTGCTCTACTATAACTAAGCTCGTTGCTAACAAAATATAACGTTCTACATTGCACAATACTAAATAGTATTGCTGCACGAAAGTACTATATCCAGCCCTGTTTAAACTTCATACCCTGTAAATAAAATGTTAAACATGAGAACCCACAATGAAACGCTTATTAACGATGATTGCGCTATGCACAGGTATGATCACAACTGCTTTTGCAGCATGTAGAGATAACGTTGTACTGGTACATGGTAATACTGCCTCCCCTTCAAGTTGGAATAACACAATCAACGAATTAAAACGAAAAGGGTATGTCGACAGTGAAATTTTCACCCCAGATTGGGGCTCTAAATCTTGCGCGAGTTGCAACGATCATAACGGCAGTGAAGAAACGCCCGTACGTAACGCCATTCTTACTGCAATCAACCAATCTTGCACAGGTAAAATTGATATTATCGGCCATTCAATGGGTGTTACACTCGCAGCCCAGCAAATTTATAAGTTAGCAATGGCATCAGATGTGGATACCTTTGTTGGTGTTGCAGGTGCCACGCGCGGCCTGCTTAGTTGTGGTGTTTACCCATATAATGTGTGGAATAACACATGTGGTTACTATGGCTTGTCGGTTGGCAACCCATTATTAAATAGTATTTATGGAGAAGCATTAGGCGATAAAGTGTACTCCATAAAGAGCTACTCTGATCAAATCGTCTGCTCAACTGGCACTTGCTATGTGTACGGCATTCACAGCAGTCGATTATGGAATGAAAATGCCACCTACACCTACGTTCTCGGCCACTTTGGTTTGCAAACCGATACGTATGTAAGACAAGTGAGTTTGATTCAGTAGATGCAAGTAAGCGAGATTGTAGCAACGATTTTATATCGCGTAAGAGTGGTGCTAGGTGCTAGGTGCTAGGTGCTAGGTGCTAACAGCATAGTGTTGGTTGTGGGTTGGTAAAGGGGTTAGGCAGAAGGACCTGCCCCCTTGGTTCTCCAAAATATATTTAATATTAAGAATTAAATTCCTAAAGTGCTTTGTAAATTTAGTTGTACTGTATTTTCATTTAAAAAGCTTTGAATCTCACTCTGGTCTAAAAAAGGTGCTTTTTTTACATGCTTATGAAGATTTAATAAACGAGATTCAGCTCTTTTTAAAACAGTATCAAAAATTAATGGGACTATTTGGACTTGCCCATCCTTTTTAGTATCTGTTCCCGATTCCTGAGGCTGAATAATCTCGCCTAGAAGGTAGCAGGTTACTTTTGCATCAGGAAGAATTGCACCTTTATCAAATAGCTCTTTTGCATACTTCCAACATTGCCCTTTTTCTTCTTCACCAAGAGGAATGGATGGTTTTTTTAGCTCTACGATGACTACTTTTTTAATACCGTTCTCAAAGCCGTCATCATCATATTCATAGCGCCCGTACAATCCTACAGAGCTATCAGGCAACACAACAAAGTCTGGTCGATTTTTACTACCTTGTTCATCAACTTTACATAATTTTTTAATAACTTTCGTCATCCCCTCATTAGATGAAAATTCAATCGATTCAAACTCTGGTCCAAATATCCAGAGTCCCTTCTTAAAAAGAGGTTGAAGTTCTTGGACTTCAAGTGTGTTAGGCTTGTGTACCTTTTCCCGGATACTTTGAATTAATGTAAGTCGCGCCTTAATCTCGTCTAATACAGCCTTTGCTGAACTGACGTTCCAATCATTTAACAGCATGTTCAAACTATCAAGATCATTAGTAGAACACTCATTTAAGCGATGGATCAAAGAATATTGGAATGTAGATGCTTCCAAATTTGCTAAAATACTGGCGAGAGCTTCTAATTCCGACTCGGATATTTTGGGGCAAGTGACTTGAACTTGTTCTATAAAAGCATTCCACCGACTAACTCCAATTAATCCAGTTTTATTCAAAGTTTCTCTATTATTCTCTCTTAGCCTGTCGGAAGTTAATTTTCTCTTAACCGATGTGAGACTATTTAAATGTTCTACAATGGTTTTTTTTGCAATATCGTAAAAATCTAAAACATAACTAGTGTCATTAAATCCAGACCAATCTGCTTTTATTTCATCTGCTATAACAGACGCATCCACTATAAATGTGTATTGCTTAGCATAAGCAAAACGACCGTCCAAAATATTATCTTTTCTTAACCCATGCCAATTGCATTCACCAATTAATCTATTATTAGCGTGCCATGCTACCCCATGTTGTTGCGATGTCTTATCAGATCTCTCCGTTTGTATAGCCTTAATTAATACTTCAGTATCATCAAACTTAAAAAATAGATCCGTAACTTTTTGACTGTCGATATCATTAAACTCAACCTTTTTCCCATTAAGCTCAACGATAAAGTCTGGGTCTGTCAAAAAGCGCAATCCTATCTCTGATCGAACACGCTCTTCTGTTAACCCTATATGCTTAAGTTCTTCAACATAAACAGAAGTTCCATGCTTGGCATTTTTAACTTTTTTTAATATCGGACTAGCAATTTTTTCATAACTAAATGGTTGATTTCCAGAGGACAGCTTGACTTGAAAGCAGCTATATTGGCCATCTCTCAAAGTTTCAATAAAATAACTTTTCTTACCAAAACAAAACGCTGAAAAACGCCCCTTACCATTTCTACCGTATGCCCTTCTAGTATTTTTTATATTATTATCTTCAGGGATTTCAGCATTCACTCCTTGATCATTGCGTCGATTGTAATTTAATTGAGTCCACCGTCTAGAGAACTGCTCTTCTGTCATTCCATGACCGTCATCAGTGATAGAGAATTTTTCAACACTATTGTTAGGCCATTCGATAATCACCTTTCTGGCGCCAGCATCCCAAGAATTGGCAATAAGCTCGACTATTGCTGTAACGGGATCAGATGACATCTTGGGACCTAAGTAATCATCTATAAAACGTTCACCAAATGAAGTCTCTAATGTGTTTCCAGTATGTCCTAGCTCATCCATTCAACTTTCCCTTTTCTATTTTCTGACTCCAAATTCAAAGAGTTCTATATAGTTACCTCTTTAACTTTCGATTACATGATAAATTGAAAAATAATTTATGACTCTTAGTTAAGCAATTTTTTTATATCAACAATATAACAACTACAGGAATAAATAACATACCAAATTTAACGACTCTCGTTTGTAGAAATATACTGGTAGTATAAAGAGTTTTGTTCTTAAGATGGGTTACTAGCTTACATTACATGACCGCACTAATAGATTTCATACAAAAATTCTAGAGTTCAAACCAAGTGGCAGGTCTGCTTATTGACTTTAACCTAACTAACTCGCGCGAAATAAATTTCACGGCTACGGTAGCGGGTTTGATATTAGCATTGGGAGAGCACAGACTAACCCAAATTTATGACTTAAAGCTCTTTTGCTCTCAATTTTACGGTCGAAAGCTGATGGCTCCAAACGTTGGATTTCCCTCGGCAAATACCTAACCTACAAACTCCTTTGTAATTCAGCGTCAGATCACACCACCTACAACTTGCAACTCTTAACTTTACCCTTTTTTCTTCAATGGACAAAAAAGCCGTTGCATTGCTGCAATGGCTTTTTGCATTTGAATTAAGTGGGTTATTTTGATTAAAAGTATTTAGCATTTAGTGATTAATGCTGTGGATTATCGCTTAGCCATTTTTCAAAAGTTTCTGAAGCTTGTTTTGTGAGTAGTTTTAAGAAAATTGATTTATCGCCTAAATATAAGCAATGTCTTATTATTGTATATGGATTTAAAGAATCAGCTGGAAACTCAGCCTCAAAATATTCTTTATATTTTTTAACTTTAGCAATATTTTCTCTCATAAAGTAATTAAACTTTCCCCTTGTTAGAGTTGGCTTTAACATGACGATTTCAGCAGTAAAACCATCAACTTTATGAGGCTCAAATTCATACCCATTAAAGAAATGATTCGCAATTTTTAAAAAGCTGAATGCATTTAAAGTGTGTGTTGAAGATTGAGTGCATACTTCACCACTTTGGATTTGATCCGACTCAGCTTTAATTTGCTCTTGAGAAACATCTTCAGCCTTCAAACTTTCTTCAGTGGCAGATCTAATTTCTCTAAACTCTCTATCAGCTACTTCAAACAGTGCAGCAAGAGAATTTATTCTGCGCTTTAATTCATTTGGGATTGACTTTTTATATTTGATCTTATGATCTAAAACGCTCCAAGAATCTTGAATAATAGTTCTTATTTGTACTTCGAAACTAAAGTCTTTAAATTTAGAGTATTCAGGCAGACCACTCCTAATATCATTTAGTTTTAAATCTAAGTGTAGACCTTTGTAACCAAAGGAATTTTCGGTCTTTTCTATCTGAGCTATTTTATCCGTAATATCGATAACTTCGAAATGCACACAAAGCAAATCTTTTATTCTTTTAATATCATCTTCATATAAGCAAACGACACGAACCCCTATTAGATCAGTAATATGATCTTTTATTTCATACACCGTGTCAGCACTTTCTAATTCAGTTCTATACTTCAAGTTAAACTTTTTGATGCATTCGTCACGATCTTTAACTCTCCCCTCTATTTTAGAAAGAGGAAGATTTTCTGAGCTTCGAATTAGTGAGTTGAGGAGGGTGATGAATGAAGTTTTCGCTCCTTCTATAACACCATGATTATCATCATAAAACTCTTTAAATACTTGCCTTTCGGATTCAAAATCAAGTGATGGCATGAAATATCCTTTTCTTTCATTAACTCAACAAGGTATACCATGCATCTGTTAGTCAAGCAATATCAAACACATGGGCACAAGTCCTGCTTTTTGTCTTTACTCTATCTTCTTCGCGCGAAAAAAATTTCACGCCTACGTTATCGGAGTTAGGCTTAACAATGTGCGGGCACAATCAAACTATAAACTTATGGCTTAAAGCTTACAGCTCTTTGTTTTAACCTAACTTCTGACGACTGATATCTAATAACTCTTTTTCGGCGTTAAAACGCCTCCTACAACTCGCATCTCGAAACTCGTATCTTTCCCCTTTCTCCTCGCAACTCGCTAACTTGTTGGGTTTCGCTCCGCTCTTCCCAACCTACAAGCTGATAACTGTTTTCCAACAAAAAAAGCCGTTACATTGCTGCAACGGCTTTTTGGCATTTGAATTTAATCATGATCACGACAGATCTAGTTGGAAACCTACACCCTAAATAATTCAACAAGTTACGATAAATGCTAAATCATATCTAGTTGGAAACTATGCTTACATTTTACAGTTTTTATTACTTAGTTTGGGACATTCAAGTTGGGAACTCCTCTCTATACCGCTTCAGTAGTACGCTAACCGAATATTGGTCTTTCTTGCAAAGACGCAATTCAACAACTTTGGAAAGTTCAGCTTCAGACTGACTAAGACCATAACGACATAAGAGCAGATAACATACCGACAACTATTATGTGACCCAAAGGGAAAACTGCTGCCAAAGTACACTCCACTCCAGCAAGTGGCACTTTTCCAGTTCTAGCTGCCAATATCCAGCTTTTTGCAACTTTTCGAGGTATCTTAAAACAGCTAATTAAAAAACCATTAAACTGTATATAAATAGCAATAAGAAGAGCTATGCTCACTAATACATAACCTAGCAACTCTGGACCATGCCCTTTAGAAAAATCTTCGACCATAATTGGGACAATCCCTATCCAGAAGGCAGACGCTATGAACAATACAAATAACGTCCCTCCAGTGAGAGACAGTAAAGCTCCTCCAAATGTCCAAACTAAGTCAATTATTTTTCGTTGTTTTTCTAAGAGCGAACTATATTCCCTCTCTCCAGAGGTAAGTAATAGCAAACAACAAGAACTATAAATTCCTATTACATGAGAGACCCATTTGGGTATTCCACCTAAACTTAAAAGTTTCGCGCAGGAAAGATATAGAACGAGGTAAGAGATAGCTACGATACAGAAAAGGGCAATGCGCCAGTTATATTTTTGGTACGACTCCAAAACCCTCCATTGCTTTTCAGTTATACCATGCCTAATGATCTCATCAGACGACTTGGTTGATATTTCATTATCCATTTCGGCTCACTACTCCTACGTTTTCTCGAAAACCTAAGCTCAATTCTTTTAACAACTTAAACGGAAACGGAAGCACTGTAGCCAATTTGTTTCTCACATAATATGTTGCTGTCAACTCCACACATCTTTGTTTGAGGCATTCAGGCCCGTCCAAGAAGCGAATGTGGTTAAACTGCCCTCGGCTAAATTTAAAACCACCTTTGGGAATTCCAACGAAATATGCAGAATGTTCAGCGTCATAGAAGTGACCCGTTTGTGATTCCAAATACTCGTTATGCTGCCCCTTCAAAGAGTAATTTAACAAGATACCAGTTTCTTCAAAGTAACCATCAAAGAATTGTTTTTCGGCGTTTGAGCGATACTGAATTCCCTCATTTTTCAATTCATCTTTATAAAACTCCTGCTTACACGGGTACTTGTCCATTAGAGACTTAAGACGCGAGTTCAACAGGTCATCAGACATACTATGCGCTGATAAAAACTTATCGGCATATTGTCGCGTGATACATTCAACGCTTCCCTTTTCTAACCGATTTAATATCTCAAAAAGCACTTTCCCATCTGGGACAGCAGCAATCCCTTCGTGAACAATCGAACATACCTGAGGCTCACTTGAACTCATATCAATGACGTAATTGATACTTTCAAAATACCTCTGTTTTTCAGGCAGTTCTATTCCCAGATCGTCAAAGTAATATTCATCTCCTGATTCATAAGTGAACTCACCATCATTACACTTAAGGATGTGGTAGATAACAGGATCGGCTTTGTATCTTTGCTCAACTGAAACAAACCAATAATTATCTTTAAACTCTTGGATCAAAAACTGTCTATTACTGCACTCCAACTTAATTGCTATTTCTTTCACCCAAGTATCAATCAGAACTTGCAAAGCTTTGCTGTCTTTTGAAATGACTGTTTTGTTGTATGTACTTTGAACGACACTTTGTGGGCTATAGAATGACTGCTTTCTATCCTCTAGTCCTGCGCCTTCATATTCCTCTCTACTATCGAGAACAACGAGCGTTGGAGTTTTATCGTCAGTGTTTTCAGAAGATTCAAAATTGACCTTTACGGGCCAGTCTTCGGCTTTCAGTTTTAGGAAGCCTTCTTCAGAAAGAGATGCATTAACGACATTGATACCTCCAGCGGCATTAACTACGTCGTATATCTTATTGTATACAGCTCTAATCTCAGCGTTTCCATAGTGCTGACGCCAATCAGCGTTCATTTGCTTTAAGTTTATATTAAAGGCACCACTGAATTCCCTATTCATCAGTTCGATATAGTGATGCAAAGCCCCTGTTCTGGATTTTCGAAGAGAAATAGGTTTCTGCCCTGAAATATCTACTGCGTTACTCGTAAACTTACCTTTTCCCGGACTATGGACGATGAGTGCACCATCCTTGTCTCTATTCAACATACCTGTAGTCATATCGAAGGAAAACTTGGTGGATTGTTCGATAAAAGCTTGTGACTTGAATACAATTTCAGTTGGGCAAAACACCGTCCCTTTAAGTTCGACAAACATAGAGCTAAAACGTAGGCTCTCCTTGATATCAATGCTGACACATTTGTGAACAGTTTCATTTCTGAAGGTATCAGATTCTAGATAAAAATAGGTCTCACCCAGCCCGGAGAAGACTCGCTCCCCCGACAATTTCCCTAAAGCTCTGGTTAGTAACCTCGTTACCAACAGGTCATCACAATCTACGAATTCTGATCTTACGAATCCAATATCGGGAAGCTTACGAGGTACGTCAGTCCCTTTATGTAAAAGTATCCAATATTTTCCACCATGAGAAATTAATCCCAGTGGCGAAGTGTGCTTATCAATTTGGGATAACCTCTTACCCCAACTAAGTTCCTTTGATCCACTACCGAAGCTCACTTGGTAAAGATCGAACAAATTGGACAATTCCATATGGTTTATCGTTACATCGATAAGTGTCGTTAGGCATTTACTCATCAATTAAATCCTTTCATTGTTTCCAGTAAAGTCAGCAGTTGTTCCATCGGTGGAATATTGGATTGTCCTGTATGGATATCAATTATACCCGGCACATCAATTACATCAGCTTGAAGCAAATTCGCCGATTCAACTAACAATTCGCTGGCACTAGAGAAATTCGAACCGGTTATCGTGCTTCCCTTTTCATAAGACACATTGATATACATTGCCTGAACTCGCTTTCCCTCAAAAGCCGCTGGTACTTCTCGTTTCAAATTTTCTAGCTTAGTTTTGCACTTTTCTAGTGTGTCATCTCGTTGCAGGCAAGACTTCTCAACATCCCAATGTTTGACATCAATTAATAAAACCCTGTCACCAAGTTCTAAATACCCGTCAAACCATTCAACAGTGCCCTCTGGCATTTCCTCAATCTGATAACCAAATTCATTAAGAATGGCAAAAACTGTTTCCTCACCGAGAGCGCCCATGTAAATATCGAACATCGCGGGCGCAATTAGGTATTCATGCTCGCCAAATGAGGTGGCAAAACCATTTTCTACAAAGTGGTTTTTAACAACATTATTGAGCATGAGTTTGTCCAGCCTCGCGGATGTAGCTGAAACAATTTTCTGAGTGGCGTAATCTTGGGAATTGATAAATACCTGAGTCACACCATTTTCATCTTTGTAGTCGATGTGGTAACGATAGCTTCCGAGAGTGTTTGATTGGATAAAGTATCGATTGAACTCTCCAGTTGGTATCTGCGATGCTGTTGGCTGTTCCAAAACAGATCTCCTCAACCGCGCATACTGGCCAACAGCGTCGCGACTTTGATGACGATATACACCTGTTATTAATCTCTGGATATGTGCATGATTTCGGCTAGCTTTTGCTGAATAGGAATGCGCCAGTTTTTTGGTTGCATCTATTTTGCATTCGCTTTTTACCTTTGAAATGAGGGTTGCATATTCAACGGAGAGATAAGATAAATCACGATTGTCAGAAGCAAGAGTCTCAACAAACTCAATATCTCCATCGAACATAATGCTAATTTCTCTCTGTTTCCACTCAGTTCTGCACATACGACCTAGCGCTTGCTCAATGAATCTGAATACAGCGTGACGGTAGTCATCAGTATCTTTGTAAATGCCAATCAGCGAACTTACTGACATACCCTTCACGTTAGTTGCAATAAACTTACTCAAGATAGGTTTTACATCGTTTGCAACTAACACCTCTTTCTCGTGAAGCATGAGTGTGTCGTGTATGTTCTTTTTGATGGAAAAGCTTCTTTCATCCAAAGGTTGGTCATCATAAATAAAACTGCCAATGAGACTTTTTGGTTGCTCGATGTAAATTGAATCGATATCCGTTTTATTTTGGAAAGGAGGTTTACCTGCCGGACCTATATACACAAAGTCTTTTTTGTTCTTTATTGAGTATGAGGGCGAGAGTCCGGCACCAGTGGCTTGATAGTTAGTAATGACAACCACCTTTTCATCAGTATCTTCAAGTAACCCCAGCACCGAGTTAAATTGTTCATTTCTAAAAGAAGCAGCGTTGATATTTTCAAATATCCTCACACCATACTTTTTCCCCACAAACTCCATGAATCGAAAAAATTCATGTCCTCTGTAGCTATTGTTCAACATACAGAACATGTATCGGTTGGACGGGTGAATAGCAAATCTCTTGATTGCAGCGATCAGCTTATTAACTCGATTTTTTGAGAAAGCAATGGACTTTGAATTAGCATCCAGAAGTTGAATAAGTTGGCTTTCCAACATCAGGTCATCGACATAGCCCCCCCGAAACTCTTTGTATAATTGTTCAACACCACCACGTAGGTCTTGCTCAGAAACAGCTTGAACATCGATATGAATTTGTTGCTCTTTATAGCGACGTTTGGATAAATACTCTTGTTGGATACTCTGCTTCTGAAGTTCACTTAGATGCTTAAACTTGTCTCCCAATACATTTTGAAGATAGGGAAGATCAAAGTTGTGAATAGCAGTTGGGCTAGTTGCTGTCGCGCTGATACCCAGTATTTTAGCGCCCTCTAACACCCAATTTGCTAAAAGCCCCGTTGGAGTGAGAGCAAGTTCAAACGTTGCCGCAGTCACAGTATTATCTAACTCACTAAACTTACTGATTTTGGAAATTTCAAAGCCGGTATCGTGATAGCTGTACGATCTATAATCTTTTTGCACCCGAAAGCTTAACCGCGCACTCAGCAGAGATAAAACATCATTTCTCAATTCTGCCAAACCAAAGTGGTTCAGCACTTTGATTATGAGATCTTCTGTAGAATGCGGCTTGCTTCCCTCAATGCTTCTAAGATTATTTGAAAGCTTGTATGTAGCACCGAGCATCGCATTGCAAAATGCACGGACAACCTGACTCGCGTGGTTTACGAAAGTAATGGCACTTCTTTCTCCTCCAGTGCCAATCTCATGAGCACCTCTGAACTCATCAATATCAGACATAAGTTCATCGTGCTTAAAATTGATGGTATGCAAAGACATTCTGTCTGAGAGCATTGTAAAAACACGGTTTTGATTCTCGACACCTGCTTGTATGGTCTTGTCGTTAATATAAGGTCGAAGGGTAACTTGCCAGCTAGCATCAAATTCCGCTAATTGTTCACGGAACTTAATAAAGCTATCTTCCACGCCATCGAATTCGTCATCACCTTGCACGAGGAAACTTTGAAAGCTTGAATAAAGTCTTCTAACCAAAGAAATAACATCAAAGTCTTTCACACCTCTGAGCAAGTGGCTTAGAAACTCTCCTTGTTGACGATCAAACTCATCAATTATTATCAATGAGTTTTTGAGGACATCACTGAGCCTATAATTTTTCCTTAACGCATGCCACGGGTACAGCAATTTTGCCGTCGTCATGAAAAGCACTTGTGTCGATTCTTCATCGATCCGACTGGCCGGAAATAGCTTGGCAAGCACGCGGGACATTGCAGATGATTTAGAGAATTCTTTTTGATTGAGCTTGTCTTTAAATATCGTTTGCAGTGTCTTAAACAACTTATTGTGACGCTCACTGAGGTCATCATTTATTTGTTGATTGCTCAGCGATTGGGCTGCCTGACTAAGTATTTTAATGCTGTCTCTCAGCGAACTGACTGTTCGATATTGACTGCCTTCCACTTCACCTAGCAGCACCTGCCAATCATCCTCACTGAGCTGCTTAATTGATGTCTCCTGCGAAGGAATGAGAATAATATTCTTAAGAAACTGTTTTTTCTGTGAGGGGGACAGAGAAGGGTTAGCGTTAACTTTTTCAATCAGCTCTTCATAAGCCTCTGTCACGTTAACCCTCAAGTTAGTGGTATAAATGAGCTTACGCTTCGAGTCACTGATCAAATGTTCCAACTCAAGTTCAGACGCTTGAAACGTTTTGCCTAAACCAGTCTGAGCATCAGCTAAAACAATGAAACCATCTTCCTGTTTAACCGCTTCAGGACCCGCATAACAGATGTATGCTTTATATAGTTCGCTATCCATTTAGTAATATCCTCTTACTGACTACTAACTCAGCTTCTAGCTCCTCGACAAGGTTAGTAGGCAGCTTTTCGAATAAAGCTTGGATAGAGAAGGTATAAAACATCACCCCAACTGCTCTTGTAAAACCCAACCTTGTTTTAAAATTAGCTATTATGTTTATTTGAAAAAAAACCATCTTTGCCAACATAAACAATACAGCCTTTGGCTCATCACCAAACCTCTGAGCAAGTTTAACTATAACTGGGTTTTCTTCGATGGCTTCCTCCAAAGTGAGCAACTGAGGGTCGTAAGACCTTGCGATTTCATACAATCGCTCTTTACTATCATTTGTCCACTTCATAAGTCCTCCCACCGAAAACTCTTTAGCTGTCTGTTATCACAAAGCATTATTTTGCTGCGCTATCATGCCTTGAAGCACCCTGTACACATACTAAACAGAATCATTTGATTTGCAAGAGTGTATTTATACAGTTTATAATGATGCTAAGAATCAAATTGAGGATCTCATTGTGAATAAACTTGAACTCGTGGACTTTTTGTTAATGTTTACAGGGAAAGTAAATCGAAATGAGTTAATGGAAATTGCTGATATTTCTATTGCTACAGCAACCAGAACGCTGACGCAATACAGAGAAACGTATGCAGATAACATCGAATATAACATTGGAAAGAAGCGATACGATGCCACTACGCAATTCAGCCCCGCCTTTTCTCATAATTGTATAAGCGCACTCAAAGCAATGGCATATGGCCAACGCTTAGAGCCTACAAAATTACTAACTACAATAGGACCAGACTCAATCGCTTCTATTGATGTGAGTCTAAATACAGATTTGGTATCCAAAATATGTAGGGCTATATATGCTGGGCAAGCCTTGAAAGCTGACTACGTATCGTCAACAGAAAATTACAAAAACCGAGAGCGACTTATTCTCCCAACAGCCATCTTTGAAAGCAGAAATAATTGGTATGTTAGAGCATGTGACTTAAGCGATAACAATACTTATAAAAATTTTAAATTAATCCGATTTAATGATGCAAAAGCAGCTGAATTCAATAAAGAAGCACCTGATGACATTGAATGGCGAAATAAGGTCACTTTAACCATTGGACCCCACATCAAACATCCAAACCCAGAAGCGTTAAAACTCGATCTTGGTTTGCTCGACAAACCAGTTGTCAATCTCATTGTGTCTGAAGCCTTAGCAGGATTTGTTTTAGCTGAGCTTGGGGTGGACTCATCAGCCAATTCAATTTTAAACCCATTTCACTTTCAATACTGCTTATTGAACAGGTATGAATTAGAAAACTTAAATTCCCTAATACTGGCCCCAGGGTTTAACGAAAAATAAACAAGTACATGATTTACTGATAGTTAATGTATTAATCGACACAGAACTTGAAGGTTCGAGCACTACTAGAAATCGTCGGGTGATCTTCACTCAAATGACTAGACACACAATAATGCTTTTTTCCACTGTAGTGTCGTGTTTATGTCATTAATAATGTAAAAAAGCACTATTGAGAAATCGTAAGCTCCAACTCATTGAAGATGACCATATCAGCGGGAGATTTTTTATAAACTTCTTTTCGACGAGTAATTTCGGCTACTAGTTACTAATTTTTAAGATTAGCTTTCAGTTGGGCTAGGCTTAAAAGTTGCCGCAAGCTCTTCATTGCTAAAATTAAAAAGACGTAGTGCCGCACGAGTAGAAGATGGCGATTCAATACGAGCAAACAACTCTTCAAATTGCATTGCATCTCTGCGCTTTTCAAGTTGTTCTATCAAAGCAGGCTCACCATACTGATAAACATCTGGAATATTGAGGTTGATGACTTTGTCTAAGAAGCGCTGACCAGTATATTGCTCGATACGGCGCACATGTTCGTCTTCCATAACAAACACAACATCAGCCCATTCGAGCAGCTCTTCACTGCATAATGTTGTACTGTTTCGCTTGCATTCTTTCTCGCTCAAACCCGCTGAGCGATAGACGCGTAGTGGGTCTTTCACAGCAAAGTGGTCTTCAGCTGTCTTGCTGCGATTTAAATTCGATGTACATAAAAATAAGATATTCATTTTATGAATTCCTCTATCAGACTCTAGGCTCGCTCAGCCGCTTTTTGGAATAAACGCTGTGTTTCATCAAATAATGATGCGACATCTTGTTCTTTGAGCCAAAACGGAAGCATTAAATGTACAGTCGGAATATGTGTTTCAGGGCATATCTCAACATGAAGCACCTCTACTGCATCGTCTTCAACCATGCCGGACAGCGTCCGAAGCAATCGACACATAATGAACACAAACTTATCGTCCACCAGCAAAGGGGTGTAAATAAGTACATTCGGTGAGTGTTCACGAAGGTGCTGTTCAAGTGCAGTCGCATACATATGAGCCCCCTAGAGCGATAAAAAACCTTATATATAGAATGAATCAGAAACTGGAAAAAATCTCGGAAGTGTCACTTAAATCTCGGAAGTGTCACTAAAATTTCGCAAAAAAATTGTTAAATGACTTTTTACGAACAAGCAGTAAAACGATTAAACACTCAAAAAACGACGCTATCGCAACCTAATTGGTTCAAGCCTATACAATACCCCCTTAACAGACTTGAATAGCAGTAAAATCAGAGGAGAAAACCTATTAAACATAACCACGCATTATGAGCTATCCCCCCTTTTTGATAGGTTGAGAGGAAATTAGCTGCGAACAGTCCATTTTTGATAGTTTTCTGTATTTCCAATGTCACTCTTAAAAACCGAAGAAGCGAATACTCTACAAACAGAAAACACATGCAACAGGATTCATATAATACATTGATTTGTAAACCAATTACCAAAATTCACAGTTTTCCTGTCAAGCACTTTTTCTACCATTTTGGTTACAAAACAAGCAAACAAACAGCCTAAATCAATGACTTAGCAAATTCATGCTTGCAATTTTTTTTGAAATCATTAGTCTCTTATTTGGAGACAATAAAACATGTCTTTTGGTGAGAGATAGGCAACTCAAACCCATTAATTAGCTGTTTGAGTTGCTTGTGTCTTATTAAAGTGGCTTTCTTCGCAACGCAGTTGCGGAATAACAAGATTAATTGATAACAATAAATAACTGTCTACCAATTTTAAAAAATTACTCTTTAAAAGTCCCGCAAACCAACATCTGCTGAGCCATCCTAAAAGCCAATGGCACCTTGTCACGATAGCGCATTAGCCAACTGTGACCACCTACTGCTCTATCGATTGCAGACAATGAAGTAAACTTACCTTGCAGCGCTTCAAGCTGCTCACACAACACCAAGTCTCGTCCAGCCCAGTTTATGCCTTGACGCTTACCTGGTGACTTCGCTTCAGGAAGCTGAGCGTATAACCAAGCTTTGTCGTGTTTATAGAGCCACATATACGCATTACAATGGTGCTTAATCACATTGCGTGATGCATCAGGAAACCGCTTCATAAAGTTTATCAACGATGTTCGATTGCTTAGTTTCCGCTGCTGCATCAGTAGATGATGACGCCATGCGGATAAACCTGCATGCGACTGAATAATTTGCTCTACGGCTCCAACTGACAATCCAAGCTGCTGCGCAATGTCCTGCCGATGCTGCCCTACAAAGGCTTTACGCCAAATACAGCGCTCCATTTCAGATGTAATGTACTTTCGGCGTCTCTCAATCGTAACTTGGTGTCGAAGAGCTACTCCTTTCACATAACCTACGCTGCATTTTAGCTGTGCGGCACACTGACGAAGTGAACAGTGTTGCTTGAGCAGTTGAAGCACCTTGCGCTCTTCGGGCACTGTATGCGTTTTCTGAGGCGATATAGATACCGATTTACTTTTCTGCCCTGCAAAGAACTGCTCAGGGGAATCAGTCAGGTACGCCATTAATAATACGTGACGAATATAATGAGTTGGTGCATCTTGATGCACTAACCGGGGAACAAAATGAAATGTAGACAGCTCTGGAGGCAGCACTTTACCTTGAACATCAAAAAGAGTGAGCCAAGTACGCTGTAATTCTTTTTTTAGCTGTTTCCAGCGTATTCGCCCACCAGCAGTGATAAAACCTTTCGCATCTAACCACGCAATGTACCGCTCGGACATACTTCCTAGTGGGGTAAATTGGCTTAATAACGCATGTAATTCGGCAATATAGCGACTTAACTTGAGCGCATTGGACTCGACTTCAAGATTGAGCGTATTGTCTACAAAGGGCAATTCGTAAGCATGGTTTAGCGCCCCTTCACCGGCTTCAACGGTAGACAGCACTCTCGCATGCACAGGACAGACAGAAACCCCATGAAGTTGATGCATGGTGTGCCAATACGCCAGCCCATACCGCGCTTTATCTTCTCCCATACAAGCACAGCAGCACTTCAACACATTGCCAAAGCTCAACTTGCTAGCAGCCATTCTGGCTTGCTCGTAGACTGTTGATGCATTGTTTTGCACTTCACTGTTTGCCAAGGCGAGTCGCTTTTCTTTATCGCTCAATCCAAAAGCGACGAGAGGATGGGCGGATGCTTCAAGGCGAAGGTGCTCAACGGTGCTGTCCGCCAATAGCGCCAGTGATGATAAATGCCCCGGTAACAGGGCATTGATACGGACAGATTCGCGTCCGAATAACGTTTGGTTCGTTACTTTCCACGAACCGTAGGGAGACAGTAAATGGGCTCTAGCTGCCAAGCTATACCCACATTCACCGGGTAACAGCCTGAGCTTATCCATCTGTTGCCAGCTCAGAGGGCGATACTGCAAGAAAGTCTTCTAAAAGCAAATACACCAACGGGTGTGGATGCGCGGCTACTGAACTTATTTGCGTTAAGTGCGGACTTAGCATCATTGGGTGACATAAAACCCCTCTGTGCAGTTTAAGATTACGAAACCAAGCGCTGAGCTCGTACTCACTAAAGTATGACAAGAAGCGTTTTTGCCATACCCCCAACAATCGCCGCTCTGCCACACTGTTTCGCTCAAGTGTCGATACCTCAGCCAACTCCCGAACACGCTTGACTAATGCTAACCGATTATCACGCATAATAGGACTATGAGCTAGCCGTAGACTCGCCGCTTCAATTCGTTTCATTGTATCTGTCATCGCGATAGAATCAGCTTCAAGCCAGGCTCCGCAATCAGGACAGGTATTTCCTTTGGGAGGAAATGCTTGTTCATTTAATCGATGCTGTCGCCAACCACATGCCTGACAACTATCAATTAATGCTTCATCATGCTTGTGACAATAAAATACGCCAGCCAACTGATGGTTACGATGAAAGTACGCCAAACCATAACGAGCTTCGTTTTTACCCACGCACACCGGGCACCAACGCCAGCGTGCAACATGCGTTGACGCTCCTCCTCTTACAACGAGGTTAGGCTCCTTTGCTATTTCCCAAACCAATTCATCTTGTGGCAAGAAAGCTCGAAAATAATTCACCAAACTATGATCAGCATGAAATTCACTATCTTCAAGCTTACCCAAGACATTAAGTGCTTCCTTTTCTAATGCGCCAAAAGCTTGGTGAGGTGACACACTGCGTACAGCAAGTCGCATTAACGGTTCATCAGGAACTAAACACGTAATGCGTTCAAGATAATGCCAGCGAGCCGGGGCAGATTGACAATCTTCCCCTGGCAATATTGTTCGCCAATGAGTCATCAGTCTTCCCCTAACATCGATAAAAAGTTATCAGGGGACATCTTGTCACTTTCTTGACTTGCATCCACTTCATACGCCGTTCGAGGTGGCTTGTGAGGTATCACCTGCACTTTACCTCTTAGCAGCTTTGCGTTATCTCGCTCATATTCCTGCATCATTTGCTTAGCTTTGCCCTCGACCGCTTTAAGCTTTTCGACATCATGATGGGCATTTTTAGGATTAACCATCTCAAGTAAACGCATGGGTTTTAAGTCTTCATATGCCTTGTAATCAGAACCATTGCGCATGCTATGTAATGCTGCAATAGGTCCAGATAACGGCGAAAACTGCTTGAGGAATACATGGTCTAACGCGGATGCCGTCAGAGTCTGCTTAGAAGCTTCAAAATAGCTTAAAAAGCGCAATGTTGCTTGAACTACCGATACGGCAATAGCTGGAATTCCAGCTGTTAAATCATGCAGTTTATAACGAAGCACCTCATCACTGTCTCTAGCAGCAGAGAATCGAACAGAATTGAATAATGCATAACAAAGGTTTTTCCAAAACCCTGACTCCACATCACAGCTAGCTAAATTGAGCGAACCGGCACGAAGTGTACGCCGTGTAATAGTCATTTCTTTAGCAAAAAGCTCCAGCGCACTGAAAGTGCCGACAAAAATTGTCGATACTCCAAGAGTGTTCACCAACTCTTCAACAAACTTCATCGACGTTTTTTCATTCGTGCCTATCTTGAAATCACTTGAGCTGGGCGCAAAGTTTTGTGCTTCATCTATGATTAACGCGCCGATATGATGCTTAACAACCGCTTTACGCACCGTTTGGATCAGTTCATACACGCTACTATTGCGCTGCTTATACGCATATTGCTCACCGGTAGCTTCATCAATCGCGTCTAATATAGCGGTTAAAAACGCTTTCTGACCGACTCGATCATGATGTTCAACATATACATACGTTATCTGCGTCAATTGACATGGTTTCTGTGTGCCATCACCGGACATCGGATAAGCAGTGTGTTCAATCTTTTGCTCAATCTGCTCCAGCGCTTGCTTGACCATGCTGGACTTACCGCGCCCGCTCAAACCGGATATCAAGAAGGTATAGCTGTTCTCAAGCAAGTTTAGACGTCTGATATTTAATGACTTTAAGGGGGCATCTTTATCGGCTTCAATGGCCGCTAAAATACCTTGCCAATCATCATTGAGAGGGTTGCGCCCTAGGTAAGACACTTCAATACCGAGCCGAATCGCTTCATAAATCTCAACCATCTCATCTTGCACAACGTGCAAACTAAACAAGTTAAGAATACTAGAGCGAGTGTAATAGCCGTGAAGCTCATCGGGTACACCTGTCAAATCTAATCCATCAACAAATGATACTCCACACTGGGTATGAATCTGCTGTTTAGCGAGCGGAAAGCCTAACCCTTCGACAAGCGGGTTGCCCCGATGCATCGGGTTGGGGTGACGAATATAGTTAGCTTTAGCCATGAGTCACCTCTTCCACAGCATTGGGGTTACCAAACATGTCTGCGGCAGGACTGACGCTGTGATTTGGCGCTGTATCTTTAACAGCACCTTTCATGCTTTTTGCAATATCTTGTTGATACCGATGATGCTGTCTATCAGCCTCAGTTTTACGGTTCTCTTTGATATCAGACACAATCCCTTTGGCCTGCGATTTTTGATGCTGATTAGTACGTGTTTTAGCTATTCTCTCTAATGTGCGTAAGTCAGATCTTAAAATCACCGAACTAATGCGAGATTGCTCTTCTGCGACAGCAAGCTGAGATTTTAAGATCACCATACGATGATGTATTTGTTCCCAAGCCATGTTTTTATAAGCTTCACTGCGCTCTGTAAGCTCAAGTTGATATACTGTCTTAGTTTCTTCGTCTTTGTACCAGATGTGATTTGTGGAGCTCTCTGAGTAACGAATCGCGATAGACTGACGACCAAAATTTTTAGAATGCTCTAAAAGCGGCAAACGCTCAAAATCAGTAGACGAATAATACAAGCCATTGAAATACACACCCTGACCACGAACACTGACTTTTGCCTCCGGCAACAAACCAAACAATAGCTGCTCTCTTGGCAACTGTGCAGGTGTAATGACGCAGTTGCTTAAGCTGTAATTCCAAGCATCGCGTGGCGCAAATGCCACACCATCTCGCTCTATCTCGAATGTACGATTATTAATGCGAGTTGAGTGATTATTAGCGTGAAGAACACACTTAATGATTGCGCGAGTTAACTCATCGCTAGTCAAAACATTGTTACGGCTAGGATGTTGTTCATCAAATTTATTAATCTTGATGACTTTACCGTGCTCAAGCGGAGAAAATGCTTTCTTTTGAATAATATCGAAACTTTTCTCTACAGTGCCTTTGCAGACCCCCATGTGATAGGCATTTAAATTGACAACTTCGATGCCAATTTTACCTTTGAGCAAAGCCTCCATATTTTTATCACTGTTTTCTGTACCACGGTCTGCGGTTAATTCGCGAGGAGGATGGCTGCACGGCCAATCTTCGGAGCTGATTTTAACTCCAAACTGCTTACAAAATTCGACTTTATCAGAGCACGCATTGAGTAAAGCGTGACAGGCCCCAGTCCAGTCAGGGCCATGATAAGCAATGTGCATGCCAACGATCATACCGGTCACTACATCAATAACTAAATAAAGAATTGGTCTGCCGATCGACATTAACTCATTCGAAAACTCATAGCGCACATAAGAATCTAATATTGTACTATCAATTTCATAGCGACTTGTGGCACCTCGTAACCCATGTTTGGCACTTCCCGTTCTCGCTTTGTGATCTCGTGTATAGTTCTTCTCGCCGACACGTTTTCTTAACCACGTCAATTTAGACACAATCTTATTAATTTGACGTTTGAATGCTCTCGACGAAATCACGTGATTGTTACCAAGCGGGACACGAAATTCTTCTATCATCTCTTCAATCGTTGCACCTTTTGGTCGGATTGATACGCTGCCGAAAAAATGGATATAGTCTTTATATAAGTCTTCAAGTACGACTTCTTTTCTGTTGCGTAAGTGTGAACGTGCAAACTGTTCAATATCCTCAACGTCTTTTTGCGTGACATGACGATAAGCATTGCCGTTAACCGTTTCAGGGCCGGGTTTGGATGAAAGATCGTGCAGCCCGTCCTCATTCAATATTGGAGAGTCAGGAAGAGAGAAGTTTTGACCACAGTTGTAGTAGTTGGGGAGTAAAGCATTTTTTATTCCACCATCGCGAAAATAGCGATTTAGCATGCTAGTGACATATTTCTTACTGCGCTGGGAAAGCTCAATCAGCTCTTGCAATAAGCCTGTTGGATCCCCGAATAAATAACGATATAACTTTTCAGGATCGCCTACTAAAGGCTCAATCGTTGCCCAAGCAGCATCTCGCATCTCCAAAGGATCATACGCATCATCATTAGCTGCATTTTTCTTAAGTAATTTGAGCTTTTTAGCTAAAAGCTTTTGTTTGAAAAAGCTGTCATCTTTGAACAGGATTTCCGGTAGATTAGACTCTAATAACACCCACTCTTTACGTTTTTCTTTCTGAATAAAATATTCAATGTTCAATGTAAATGGTCGACGAGGTCTGTCACAACTCAAATCCGAGACAGCAATTCTGTCTTCTTCTATCGCTACGATGCGATAATTCACTTCGGGTTGCTTCTGATTTACTGAAGCGATGATCTGGTTAACAAACATAGTCCACCTCCTTCGCGACCACCGGTAACGGGCGGTTTAGATTAATCTCAGTCGTCCAGTCAAAATGCAGCACACGCTCATAAGCGAGCATCTGAAAAACGCTTTGAATTTGATGTAGTGGCAGATTGATATCATTTGCAGTGCGTTCAAGATTATTGCGCACTGTAGCTGTGGGATAGTTTTCGAAATTAAGCGTTAAGTGACAAAGCACAGCTGATTTCAAGTCATCACTAATATCAATATCATCAGGAGAGTCATAACATTCGCGAAAATAACGCAGATTGCTTGTTACTGATTTATCGAATGACTTCTCAGTTAACTGAGTCCAAGAGATGTTATTTTGTAAGCAGTAGATTCGCTCAATTTCCGCTTTAGCGTTTGTCCGCGCTACAGCTTGTGGACTGGTAATGTTTTTATCTAACGCATCAGAGTATTTGAAATTATAAGCATGTCGACTTTTGTCGGAGTGAATCACTAAATAATCCAACGTCATCGTTTTCGCGGGACGGTGTCCATTGAAATTTACCGCTTCTTGATACGAAGACGGGTGCACGATATTAAGCTCAGTAGCCACTTGCATTGTATCTGCAATAGGAAGCGGGAATTGCTCTAAGATATTTTTCACTCGTTTGTTTGCCTCAAAGTGAAAAAACGCTTGGAGCTCTCCTCGACTTAAAAAGTGATGAGCGCGTTTAGTTTTGTGACTGTATATGATCTGCCCTTGCCCAATCGTGTGAGACTGCCTGACAGTGATCCAAGGGCGATATCCCTCTTTTTTAACTTTTGCATAATATCGAGCAATACGACTTCGCTCTTTATCAGTAATGATGGGTTGAGTAACTTTTTTCATCTAGATTTCCTCTTTGAATAGTAAAAAAAGAGGAAGATAGTCGAACGTTCAAATTACATCAACACACATAATATACTGATAATTAAAGATTTTTATTAGCAAGCACTAATAATTTAAAGTGGTCAATTTTTGAGCTTTTGTAAAATCAAAGACTTGAAAAACAATTATTAACAGCCGCTTATATTTAAATATAGTATGTATATAACCTAAAAGAATAAGATATTTGGAAAGAGTATATTAATGCTGCAATTTAATAAGAGAATTACCGTGTAAGAAGCAAGCCCGATCGCAAATTTAACTTCTTTACCGCAATTCAACTGTAGACAAATTACTGAACTAGCCTGAATAGGAGTTGCTGTATACTCAACCTTTGCTAGGTATCATTTTGTGGTAGATGTTTCATTACAATGATTGGTTGGCCATGTTTTGAATGGCCGCATAAGGTTATTCAGGGTTATATTTGTTTTGAAAGGAGTAGAGTTATTGAAAAGCTTAAATTATCACAACACTATTAATCACTTTTACTGATTCAAATTTTGCATTGTTTATCTTTATTTGATATAAAAAATCAATAAAAACATATAAAAAGCAAGGATCAAAGTAACCTAATTTAGAGCCTTGAAAAAAGAGGAAATAAAATGGAATTTATTATTGGGTTATTTGTAATTTATTTGATCTATAGATTATTTAAAGGTAACAGTAAACCTTCTGCACACAAACCTTCCCCAAAAAGAACTCCGAAACCTTTTTCTGAAAAAGCAAAAGTCCCTGAAAATAGAACCTCATCCCCCAGTATTGCTGTAAGATCTTCCAGCATAAGTGTATCCAGTACATCTAACCATACTTATTTAGACAATGATGATGACTTTGCTACTTTTACTATTCATACAAGCTTTGGCCGAGAGCCAGAAAAAACAACGAACAAACAAAAAGGTCGATGGATAAGTGAAGATGAACAACTTTCTGTTAATGGAAGACAGTTAACAAAAGGCTTTTTCTACTTTGGTGGAGTAATGAATTCACTAGATGGGTACGGTATAGAGCCATCTCTAGTGGATGATAAACGCCCAGCTTCAAGTCCCTCGGTAGATTCAGAAATATACACTGATGAATCCTTAGGGTACTGGCCGACTTACGCATCTTTATCTAAAGGCTGTAGAGGTGCTTACCTAGATTGGCTCGCCTCTGATCGCTCAAACCCCAATACACCTATTGGTTATGTCTTCATCTATTTCTACGGGTTTGAGAGAAGAGTCATTGAAAACAAATCCAATAATCAAATAACTGATGAAGAGTACATAGCAATATTTGAAGAAGTGTTGCGTCTCAATAGCGTTTTCAACGCGAATCGTTCGTTCAGAGGATACTCTGCTAATTTCCTCGAACTAATGGCACTTCAAAGACCCACCTTACTTGAAGATAGACTGGCAGATATACCTGAAACTAATAATGCATTGTCATTTAAAGTTAACCTTGCAACAACTATAGCCAATGGAAACCCTGTAACAGCTCCCTTAGCTTTAGAGTGGCTAAAAAATACATTCGAGTATTCCCTAAAAACCCCCGCCCGTAGATGTGAAGAAGAGTTTAGCCAGCTTTTCCAAATTAGATTTTCTGACAAGTTTGGCGAAGGAATTTCCGTAAAACCCAATAAAACTAAACTGCGACTTTCATACCATGCGGCAAGTAATGGTGTGCATGGGGTTGATTTGGAGTTGGGTGACTTACCAGATCCAAGTATTCTCAAAGGCCCAATTAAAAAGCTCATTCCAATTGCCGAACAATGTACGGAAGAGTTGAACAGCTATAGCCGTTACTTAGGAAAAGCTGATACCTCAAGGAGTGATATTGCAGCGTTAATGTTATTACCTAAAGAACTAGCAAACGAAGCAAATTCACCAGTCATAGAAACATTTAAATCTTGGGCAAATCAGATAATTAGTTCAAATGAAGGACTAACCACAGTCAAGGATTTCTGGACTCATACAGGTACACCTCTCCCTAAGGCGTTTAACAAAAAAGAAAATGAACTAGTCGCTAACTTGGCTGCTAAGGCTGAAATAGGTATTGCGCCAGACCAACGTTTTCATCATGCAAAACTGAAAATCGATGACAACATTGTGCTCTTCTCACCGGGCCATGGAGAGTTTTTTGAGCCAAGCTCTGCATTCAACCAAGTAAGTTTAGCAATTAGGTTAGGGGCAATGGTCGCAACGATAGACGGTACTGTAGATCATCATGAGAAAATTGCATTACAAACGTTGATAAACCACGATGACAAACTCTCACCTTCTGAAAAGAACTCGTTAAATGCATATTTAACTTGGCGTCTAAATGCCCCTGTAAATAATACCGGCTTGAAAGCCAGGATTGAAAAACTCGGCGTTCCACAGGTGGAATTCTTGAAAAGATTCATGCTTTCCATCGCTCTTGCTGATGGAAGAATCGATGCTTCTGAAATTAAGCAAATTGAAAAGTTATATACCTCGTTAGGCTTAGATAAATCACTCGTTACAAGTGACATTCATGCGTTTGCCTCCAGTAAACAACCTATCTCTGCCACATCTAAAGGCGCTTCCATTGATAAAAGTACCTTTCAGTTGGATGAAGGTATTCTGGCTATGCATGAAAGTGACACCAACGATGCAAAGAGTATGCTGGAGAGTATATTTGCCGTTGATGAAGAAGCTGAACTGGGAGTGAGCCCCACAGCTGATGTCAATGAAGAAGGCTTAGATAGCCCTTACAAAGAACTTTTTGAAACTTTGATAGCTAAAGAGTCGTGGCCACGTAAAGAAGTTCATGAACTGTGCAGCAAACTAAACATAATGGTTGATGGCGCATTAGAAACCATTAATGACTGGGCTTATGACAAAGTCGATGCGCCAGTTCTAGATGACGATGGTGATATCTATGTCGATCTAGAAATCGTAGAAGAATTGAAGGGATAAACAATGGTTGCAAAAAGAATACGAGCTAAAGAAAGGGATGCAATTATCCAATCTCTGAAGTCAGGTGTGACTCCTAAGATTGGAATCCAGCATATCCAAGTTGGTCGAGTAAATGAATTAAAAGCTCTAATCCAAGACATTGATCGGATCTCAGATGGAGGTTCAGCTTTCAGGCTCATTATCGGCGATTATGGTTCTGGTAAAACATTCTTTTTAAGTGTTGTACGTGCTATTGCTCTGGAGAATAAGCTTGTAACCGTCAATGCAGACTTATCTCCTGATAGACGTATTCATGCATCGGCTGGTCAAGCTAGAAACCTTTACTCTGAGCTAATGCGTAACATGGCGACTCGCAACAAACCTGATGGTAATGCTTTAACAAGTGTAGTTGAAAAGTTCATCACAGAAGCGATGAAAGAAGCTGATACTTCAGGAAAAAGTATAAATTCAATTATCCATGAAAAATTAGCATCACTTTCTGAACTCGTTGGCGGTTATGATTTTGCTAAAGTTATTGAGGCTTATTGGATAGGTCATGAGAAAGATGATGAGATATTAAAAGCTAACGCCATAAAATGGTTACGAGCAGAGTATTCAACTAAAACCGATGCCCGAAATGACCTAGGGGTTCGAACAATTATTTCAGATACATCTTTTTATGATGCGCTGAAATTAATGAGTTTATTTGTCAGACAAGCTGGCTACCAAGGGCTTCTAGTTAACTTAGACGAAATGGTAAATCTGTATAAGTTGAACAACACAACAGCGAGAACTTCTAACTATGAACAAATACTCCGAATTCTAAACGATTGTTTACAAGGAAGCGCTGAACATTTGGGATTCCTTCTAGGCGGAACCCCTGAGTTTTTGCTAGATCCACGTAAAGGCTTGTATAGCTATGAAGCACTACAATCTAGATTGGCAGATAACAGCTTTGCTAAACAAGCGGGCGTGATTGATTATTCGTCACCAGCGCTACACCTCGCTAGCTTAACCCCTGAAGAATTGTATATTTTGCTTAAAAACTTGCGCCATGTTTATGCTGAAGGTGACGAAGCAAAGTACTTGGTTCCAGACGAATCTCTCAAAGCGTTCTTACAGCATTGCAGCCAAACTATTGGGGATGCGTATTTTAGAACGCCACGTAACACCATTAAAGCATTTTTAGACATGCTCGCTGTAATCGACCAAAACCCGCAAATTGCATGGCATAGTCTAATCTCATCAGTAGCAATTAATGAAGATAAGCCTTCCGATGTTGAACTCGAAACAGAGGACAATGAAGATGGATTTGCTGACTTCAAACTATGATTGATGAACATGAAAAATTAGACAATCGGATTCAACGCTGGATATTCAAACAAGGCTGGACTGGCTTACGGGAAATACAATGCCTTGCTATTGAACCTATATTGTCTGAAAAGACAGATGTGCTGATCAGCGCTTCAACCGCAGCAGGAAAGACAGAGGCATTTTTCTTGCCTGCGCTTAGCACTATCGCACATCAAGAAACGGGTGTAGGGATCCTTTACGTTAGCCCTCTAAAAGCCCTTATAAATGACCAAGATAGGCGCTTAGAAAGTCTGTCTGATCTGTTAGAAATACCAGTTACTCCCTGGCATGGTGATAGCTCACAGGGCCGAAAGAAGAAATTAAAAGCATCACCGTCTGGTGTCGTGTTAATAACACCTGAGTCATTGGAGTCATTACTCATCAGAGACTCTGGCTGGATCAAAGCTGCATTCTCTAATTTGAAATATATCGTTATTGATGAGTTTCATGCCTTTATTGGCTCTGAGCGCGGCCACCACTTACTCTCTTTACTTCATAGACTTGAACACCTTCTCGGAAGACTAGAAACACCAATCCCGAGAGTCGCTTTGAGTGCTACGCTTGGTGAGTTAGAGAAAGTACCTCTATCACTTCGCCCTAATCGCTCTTTACCTTGCAAGATCATCAAAGATACACATTCGACTTCCACCCTGAAGATTCAGGTAAAGGGGTATGTCAACCCTGCTAACTTAGAAGCTGAGTCTTCCAATGATGCCGAATACACGATCTGCCAAGATTTATTTAAATTTTGTCGAGGCGGAAATCACCTTGTGTTTGCAAATAGTAGAAGCCGTACAGAAAGCATTGCGGCTACATTATCTGACTTCTGTGAAGAAAAAATTGTACCGAATGAATTTTTTCCTCACCATGGTTCGCTATCTAAAGATCTTCGAGAAAGCTTAGAAAAGCGATTGCAACAGGAGCATTATCCTACCACAGCGATTTGCACAATGACTCTTGAACTAGGCATTGATATTGGCAAGGTAAACTCAGTAATTCAAGTAACAGCCCCCCATTCTATTTCAAGTTTACGTCAAAGAATGGGACGCTCAGGAAGACGCGGTGGAGCCTCAATATTGCGAATGCTCATCGCTGAAGCTGAATTGACAAAAGACTCTAGCGTCATCGACAAGCTGAGATTGGAGCTTATTCAATCTCTGGCCATGATCAGACTTCTTATCGGCAGTAAATGGTATGAACCAGCTGATACATCACTTTACCACTTCTCAACACTCCTTCACCAAGTACTTGCAGTTACTGCACAATGGGGAGGAATTAGAGCCGAGCAATTATTTAGTTTGCTCTGTAAAGATGGCCCTTTTCAAAACGTTAATGTTGAAAACTTCAAAGCACTACTTGTCCACATGGGCAAAACAGAACTCATAACTCAGTTAGGAAGTGGTGAATTGGTGCTTGGCCTTTTGGGAGAAAAGCTGACAAGCCATTACTCGTTCTATGCTGTTTTCAAAACGCCTGAAGAGTTTCGGATTGTATGTGGAACAAAATCACTCGGAACGCTGCCTGTAGATTCATTGGTATTGGAAGGTCAGCATATTGTTTTCGGTGGAAAACGTTGGAAAGTAAACGACATAGATAGCGAAAAGAAAGTCATTTATGTGGAGCATGCAAAAGGTGGCAAGCCGCCTAAATTTGGTGGTACTGGCTTGAACATACATGATGTTGTCCGGCAAGAGATGTTCCAAATATTAAAAGACGGTGACTACAGAATTTCTGTGGGGGATCAGAAAGTCGACTTCGCAGATTCAGCTGCACGAGAACTGTTTGGTGAAAGCGTACGATATTTCGAAGATGCAAAGCTCTCTAGAGAACCACTGCTTCAGGTTGGCAATACTACTTATATATTCCCATGGCTTGGCGACAAAGTGGTAAATACAATTGTCGCCTTGCTAATCCAACATGGGGTTGAAGCTGGCGCATATGCAGGAGTCATAGAAGTAGAAAAAGCGTCATTAGAAAGTGTTCGCTCAATATTGCTCAAACTTGCTTCAACGGAACTCCCAACAGAAACAGAACTAGCACAACAAGTACAGGAAAAACGTATCGAGAAGTTCGATGAGTTCTTGCCGGAAAGTATTCTATCCATAGGGTATGGAGCAAAAGCTTTTGATAATTTCAATACAAAAGAGTGGCTTTTTAATTCAGTAAGTTCAATTAAAGGTTTAGTAAGCCATCACTAGAACAGCAAAGAGATTAATATTAGAAAATAACTAAACACATACGATAGGGAAATATGATGATTAAAGAATTTTTTATAAATAACCTATACCAAGAGAGAAATGTAAAAATTCCATTTGACTCTGAATACAAAATTATAGTGGCTGAAAATGGGTATGGTAAGACAACCATTTTGAATTCATTTTATGCTCTTCTCTCTGGAGATATATCAAAACTAAGAAAGGTCGTATTCGATTCAATAGGCATAAAATTTATAGATGGCGAATGTATTTCTTTTGAGAAATCAGATTTTGATGCTGACTTAGAGTTTATTAAAGGGCACCATTTTTTCGAACACTTAGAAAGCAAGCTTGGTGAGGACTTCATTCTTGAGTTAGTGGATGACGTTCGAAAGTTTCCCTCCCATTCTATGGAGAGATCTAGTCTGTTCAGAAATGCTATGAACGTATTAGACATTCCGCCATCGATACTAAGAGATTATTTAAGAGAGGTACGCAGTAGCCGACCTAATAAAAGAATAAACTCCATCACTCAGAAAAAACTCAATCAAATACAAGCAAAGTTTAATCTAAAAACACTACATCTACCGACTTATAGAAGGGTTGAAGAAGATATTCGTGCATTCAACGGTGTAAAAGATAGTTCTCCACTCAGACATTCCTCTATCAATTTTGGTATGAGTGATGTGAAATTAAGTATAAAGAAAATCACCTCTGAAATTCTTAGTTCATCTGTAGAGTGGTTCTCAAAAATTAATGGCCAAATGCTATCTCAACTCGTTAATGGTTTTGTGGTTACTGATGAAATGCGAGAATCAATTTCCAGTCCAAGGGCCGTCGAAATTGTGTTGGAGCGAATTGGGAAAAACATTTCATCATCACACAAAGAACAAATACTTTCTCTAGTTAATAGTGGTGAAATATTAAATGGGCATGAGCCATTAATTTATTTTGTTGGTAACTTATTAAAAGTATACGAACAACAACAAGAAAATGATGAAGCGATACAGCAATTTACTAAAGTCAGCAACAAATACCTAACTGACAAAGAAGTTGTATATGATGAGAGTAACGTAACTATTGATGTAATTAGAAAGAAAAATGGTAGAACAGTAGACATAGAAAGCTTGTCCTCGGGTGAAAAGCAGATAATTTCTTTATTCGCTTTACTATATTTACAAAAGAAAGATGACCTAGCTATATTTTTTGATGAACCAGAGCTTTCTTTATCTATGGAATGGCAAAAGACCCTTCTACCAGATATAGTTTCATCAGGAAAATGTAAATTCTTAATTGCCACAACTCACTCCCCCTTTATATTCGAAAATGAATTAGAAAGTGTAACTGTTGATTTAGCAGAGTATATTGAGGAGTTATAATGTCGAGAGTTAATTTATTGGTGGAGGCTCGCGACAACTTATCTGTGAAGTTCATGGAGTTCACCAGAATCACATCTAAAGGGAAATGTGCTATTTTTTTCGAGGGTGAAGATGAGAAGTATTACTCTGTTAGAATAAGTAATATTAGACCAGAATTAAATTGGTCAGGTATAAATAGTGGCGGAAAGTCTAAAGTAGTTATGCTAAGGGATAAAGTCAGGAAGCATAATACTTATTCCTCCTCGAATTGCTTATTCTTCGTTGACTCAGATTTTGATGATAATAATGAGTTAAATAGCTTACATGACGTTTATGTAACACCCTGTTATTCAATAGAAAATTTTTATGTTAGTAACTCAGCATTCCAACGAATACTCAGTGCAGAGTTTGGCATCACTGACTCGATTGAAAATCATCAATGTTTTGAGAACGCTATAAATCTATTCACTGAGACAAAAGCCTCATTCTTAGGAAATATAAAACCTTTCAATAGTTTCATCCGAACAATTAGGATGATGGAAAAGACTGGTGATTGTCACCGAAAATTAAATATCAATAATATTAAATTTGAAGATTTAATTAGCGTAAGCTTAGATTCAACAGAAAAAAATTACGATGAAAAGAATCCAAAATCAATATTTCAGGATTTAGACAATGATATTGTAATCAACACAAGTGAATCTGACGAATACCTTAGCGACCTTGATGGTGAGATATGGTTCAGAGGAAAACAAAATTTAGAGTTTTTCAGAATCTATTTAGACAAATTAAAACAAGACAGATGTAAGAAAAATGGTCGCCAAGTATTTAAAAATAAAGGTAACGTCAAATTACAACTTTCTAAGGGAAACTGCTTATCCGAATTAAGTCAGTATGCCGATACCCCTGGATGCCTTGTCGACTTTTTAAATTCACATAAAGCTGCATAATCACTGTTAGTCTTTTTACAAAGTAAAAAAAGGCGAACCATCTGGTTCGCCTTCTATACTTAGTTAGTTTCCAACTTCAATTACAGTTTCCAACTTCGATTACGCGGTTTCCAACTTCAATTGTCGTTATCAAATCAAACCTTAGTCACGGTATGTCTCAACCGCTGGACATGAACAAACTAGGTTACGGTCGCCGTATACGTCGTCGATACGGGTTACTGTAGGCCAGAATTTGTCTTTTGCTACGCTTGGTACTGGGAATGCTGCGTAGAAACGGTCGTATGCACGGTTCCACTCATTGCCTAGTACGTCTGCTTGTGTGTGCGGTGCAAACACGAGCGGGTTGTTTTCAATTGACCATTCGCCAGATGCGATACGGTCGATTTCTGACTTGATTGACACCATTGCTTCGATGAAACGGTCGATCTCAACTTTAGACTCAGACTCAGTTGGCTCAATCATGAGTGTGCCAGCTACTGGGAATGACATAGTTGGTGAATGGAAGCCGTAGTCTTGTAGACGTTTAGCTACGTCCATTTCAGAGATACCTGTTTGCTCTTTAAGTGGGCGTAGGTCAACAATACACTCGTGCGCAACGCGGTTGTTACGGCCACGGTATAAAATTGGGTAGTGCTCGCTTAGCTTCTCAGATAAGTAGTTAGCGTTCACGATAGCCATTTCTGTTGCTTGTTTTAAGCCTTCAGAGCCCATCATGGCAATGTATGCCCACGAGATTGGTAAAATAGCTGCTGAGCCGTAAGGAGCAGCAGAAACCGCACCGTTACCGATGTTTGTGCCAGCTACATTAATGACGCTGTGGTTAGGCATAAATGGCGCTAGGTGAGATTTAACACCGATAGGGCCAACACCTGGACCACCACCACCGTGTGGAATACAGAATGTTTTGTGTAGGTTAAGGTGCGATACGTCAGAACCGATTGAGCCTGGGCTTGTAACACCTACTTGCGCGTTCATGTTTGCGCCGTCCATGTACACTTGACCGCCGTGCTGATGCACGATGTCACAAATTTCACGAATTGTTTCTTCGTAAACACCGTGTGTAGATGGGTAAGTGATCATGATACAAGATAGGTTTTCAGATACCTCTTCGGCTTTCGCTTTAAGGTCTGCCATATCAACGTTACCGTTTTTATCACAGTCAACAACCACGATTTTCATGCTTGCCATTTGTGCAGACGCTGGGTTTGTACCGTGCGCTGAACTTGGGATCAAACATACGTTACGGTGTCCTTCACCGCGTGACTCATGGTATTTACGAATCGCGATTAAGCCTGCGTATTCACCTTGTGCACCTGAGTTAGGTTGTAGTGAAACTGCATCGTAACCTGTGATGTTTACTAACCAATCATGTAACTCAGTCATCATGATTTGGTAACCCGCTGCCTGATCAAGTGGGCAGAATGGGTGTAAGTTTGCAAACTCAGGCCAAGTGATTGGGATCATCTCAGCTGTCGCATTAAGCTTCATGGTACATGAACCTAATGAGATCATTGAGTGGTTAAGCGCTAAATCTTTGTTTTCTAGACGCTTGATGTAACGCAGCATTTCAGTCTCGCTGTGGTACGAGTTGAAGTTAGGGTGCGTTAAAATTTCGTCATCGCGTACTAGGCTGGCAGGAATAGAGTTGCTGCCGTTTACTTCGATTTCGTTTGCTAGTGCGTCAACGCTCAGGCCGTGGTCTTCACCTAAGATGATGTCGAATAGCTCAGCTACGTCTGCACGCGTTGTTGTTTCTGATACAGAAATTGAGTATTCACCTGCGCGGTTAGAGGCAAAGTTAACGCCGTGCTCTACTGCACGTGCAACGATTTCGTCTTTGTTATCTGCAACAACCGTCAGTGTATCGAACCATGTGTCGTGCTTAAGGTTTACACCTTTCGCTTTTAAGCCTGCCGCTAAGATGTCTGCAAAACGGTGGATACGCTCAGCAATCGTTTTAAGGCCTTGTGGACCGTGGTAAACCGCATAGAACGCTGCCATGTTCGCGAGTAATACTTGCGCTGTACAGATGTTTGAGTTGGCTTTTTCACGACGAATGTGTTGTTCACGTGTTTGCATTGCCATACGTAGTGCGTCGTTACCTAAACGGTCTTTAGAAACACCGATAATACGACCTGGTAGTGAACGCTTGTACTTGTCGCGTGTTGCGAAGAATGCAGCGTGTGGACCACCGTAACCCATAGGTACACCAAAACGTTGTGCTGAACCAAGTACTACGTCTGCACCTAGTTTACCTGGTGCTTTTAGCATCAATAAGCTCATGATGTCTGCAGCAACACAGGCAATCGCTTTTTTGCTTTGTACGCCAGCGATTAAATCGGTTACGTCAGTGATTTCACCGGTTGTTGATGGGTATTGGAATAACGCACCAAAAATGTCGTGGTCTAGTGCTTCAGCTGCTTTACCAACGATAACGTCAAAACCGAACTGCTCTGCACGTGTTGCAACAACGTCGATTGTTTGAGTGTGTACGTCATCAGCAATGAAGAATGCATTCGCTTTAGACTTAGCAACACGCTTTGCAAGGCCCATAGCTTCTGCCGCAGCCGTTGACTCGTCAAGTAATGACGCGCTGGCTAAGTCAAGACCCGTTAGGTCTAGGGTCATAGTCTGGAAGTTCAATAATGATTCTAAACGACCTTGTGCAATCTCTGGTTGGTATGGTGTATACGCAGTGTACCAGCCTGGGTTCTCAAGTACGTTACGTAAAATAACGTGTGGTACGTGAGTTGGGTGGTAGCCTTGACCGATGTATGATTTGAACACTTTATTTTTGCTTGCTACTGATTTTAAGTAGCTTAGTGTTTCAACTTCAGTGCGGCTTTCGCCAATTGATAAACCTTGCTCTAAGCGAATGCTTGCAGGTACCGTTTGACCGATCAGCTCTTCAACACTCGATACTCCAAGAGCGCTCAGCATGTCGCTTACTTGCGCTGGGCTTGGCCCAATGTGACGGCGAATAAAATCTTGCTTTTGCTCTAATTGTTCAAGAGATTTGGCGTTTGACATTTGTCCAGATTCCTATGATCCAAAAAAAAGTGGTTACTGCCAATGGGTAACTGGCAATAACTTAAAAACGTGTTGATTTAGTAACTTACAGCGTATGGAAACGTAAGCTATAAAATCATAAAAGCCCCAGTGAAACCCAAGCTAGGTAGTTGATTAGCTAGGTATCTAGACGGGGCTTTTAGTCGGCGTGACTAATTAATTAGTCTTCGTCGATTGTGTTAGCGTAGCCTTCAGCGTCTAACAGGTTATCAAGCTCTGATGTGTCAGATGCTTTGATACGGAATAACCAACCGTCAGTGTACGGGTCGTTATTTACTGTTTCAGGCGAATCTTCAAGCTCTTCGTTGATTGCAACGATTTCACCGCCGATTGGTGCGTAGATGTCTGATGCTGCTTTTACAGACTCAGCTACTGCGCAGTCTTCACCCGCGTCAACTTCATCACCAACTTCTGGTAATTCAACGAATACCATGTCGCCAAGAAGTTCTTGTGCGTGCTCAGTGATACCTACAGTAAACGTACCGTCACCTTCGTCGCGAACCCACTCGTGTGAAGTAGCATATTTTAATTCGCTTGGGATATTGCTCATCTTTTTGTTCCTTTGGTTCTGTTACCAATCATGCTAACAACTCAACATGATTGGCATTATTAGGTGATAACACCAAATTTTTTATAGTTTAGATAACTGATTTGCCGTTACGTACAAAGCAAGGTTTAACAACCTTAACGTTAACCAGTTTTTTACGCATCTCTACTTGGGCTGTTTCGCCAGTTGAACGCGGAACGCGTGCTAGCGCAACACTGTGACCAAGCGTTGGTGAGAATGTACCAGAGGTAATCACCCCTTCACCACCTTCAACGATGACTTTTAAACCGCTACGCAATACGCCTTTTTCTTCAAGCACTAAACCAACTAGTTTGTCTGTGCTCTTGTCAGCGCGTTGCTGCTCTAATACTTCACGACCGATAAACTTACGATCTTCTGGCTCCCATGCGATTGTCCACGCCATGTTTGCAGCAAGTGGAGAAACGCTTTCGTCCATATCTAGGCCGTAAAGGTTCATACCTGCTTCAAGGCGTAATGTATCACGCGCACCTAGACCTGCTGGCGCTACGCCTGCGTCTAGAAGTTGTTGCCATAAATCAGCAGCTTGATCGTTAGGTACTACGATTTCATAACCATCTTCGCCAGTATAGCCTGTTGTCGCAATAAATAAATCACCTGCTTGCACACCAAAGAAAGGCTTCATACCTTCAACAGCAGCTTGTTGCTCTGCGTTAAGTACTGTTGCTGTTTTAGCACGTGCGTTAGGGCCTTGAACGGCAATCATTGCAAACTCAGGACGCTCAGTAACCGTTACGGCGAAATCAGCCGACACTTTAGCTAAATGTGCTAAATCTTTTTCACGTGTTGCTGAGTTAACAACTAAACGATAGTCAGTTTCTGAAAAGAAGTAGATGATCAGGTCGTCGATTACGCCGCCTTCTTCGTTAAGCATACCTGTGTAAAGTGCTTTACCTGGTACAGTTAACTTAGCAACGTCGTTTGCAACAAGCTTACGTAAGAATGCTTGTGCTTGTTCGCCTTGAACATCAACAATTGTCATGTGAGATACGTCAAACATACCTGCATCTGTGCGAACCGCATTATGCTCTTCGATTTGTGAGCCGTAGTTGATTGGCATTTCCCAGCCGTGAAAATCAACCATTTTTGCGCCAGCTTCTAGGTGCTTAGCATGTAAAACTGTTTTAGAAGTCATAATATTCCTTCACTTTTAAATTAACCCACTAGTTGTGGGGCGTGGCCTCAATTTAATGAGGGGGAATAACATGGGCGGCGATTATACATTAGTTGCACAGTTGTCACACCCAAATTGCGATTTTGTAACTAAAAACAGCTAAACACCCAAGTGTATAGCTGTTTTAAAAACTTTCTATTTTAAGCAACGTTGGCTAAGGCTAAATCAAAGCCGAGCTGCTGTAAGTGCGTTTGCCATTTATCAAGCTCTGCTTGGCGCGCCACCAGCTGAAATTGCTGTGTTGCTTGGTTGTCTATAGCGGTTATAAACACTTCACCACTTTGTGCACCATAGCAGCTGCGCATGTCTGATAAACGCAGCCCTGGCGTTAGTTTAAAGCTGTCCACCAAGGCATCAAACGCTTGCTCACCACTTAGGGTTAGCGCGCTTAAATCGTCCCGCATTACATAATCAATGTCGTAACGTAGTTGTTGCTCATTAATAAGCGACTGTAATTGCACGCTGGCATCTTTACCTAGCACAAAACGAAATGCGGTTTCATTAAAGTAGTACAGGGCATAAGCGTAGCTGCTTGTTAGGTCATCGTCTAATGAACTACGTAAGCCTAAACCGCTGGCGGTTAGCTTATTAATATCAAGACCTAAAATAGCCGTTAAAAATGGGATTGCTTCAGTGCCACTAAAGTCCATAATGGCAGTATCGTTATTTGCTTGTAGCACGTTGTCTGCTGGTGTCTCAGCTTGGCTGTGGCGAGCAAACATTATTGGCGTAAAAGTCATATGTGACACCTATCAATCGTTAATGCTTGAAGTATATTGCGCCGTGCAGGCAACAACAAATTGTAATTATTTATCAATTGATAAATAATGCTTATATATGTAGCCCTATAAATAGATTTTTTTTATGAAAAATATTTCCACCGACAGTTTACGCACCCTAGTCACCGTTGTTGAAGTAGGCGGCTTTGCCAAAGCGGGTGAGTTATTAGGGCTATCGCAACCGGCTGTGAGCTTACAAATAAAGCGCCTAGAAGATATGCTTGGCCACAAGCTGTTTAAAAAGCAAGGGCAGCGCCAAGTGCTTAACCAGTATGGCGAATTGCTCATGCCATTAGCTAAGCAAATGCTGCAACAAAACGACGCTATTTTGCAGCAGTTCACCAGCGAAAACGTCACCGGTAAAGTGCGTTTGGGGATCCCAAGTGAATTTGCTGCACGTATTTTACCTTCGATCATTGGTGATTTCGTTGCCCTCTACCCTGATGTATCGCTCGAAGTACGCTCTCGTTTGAGTAAACATTTATTGTCAGTTTCACGCCAAGATCAATTCGATTTAGTACTGGCATTAAACGAAGAGCTCGAATCAGCCAAGTTCCCTATTTTTATGCAAGACCAACTAGTTTGGGTAGGCGATTTAAGCCTTGCGCAAAACGATGTGGTAACACTTGTAACCGCTCCAGAAGGGTGTATTTATCGCCGCCGTGCAATCGAAGCATTACAAAGTGCAGGTATTAAATACCGTATTGCTTACAGTAATGCCGACTTAACTGGCCTGACTGCCGCCTTAAAAGAAGGCTTAGGCATTACGGTGCTCGCAAAAAGTACCGTACCCAATGAGCTTAACTACCAGCTACAAACTAAAGATCTCCCTGAACTGGGTCAAATTGGCATTAGTTTAATAAAACGCGCTGATGAAGCTGGTAACGCAGTAGATAAACTCGCTGAGTTTATCGCCTTGCGCTTAACCTAAGGTTGAATCACTATAAAAGCAGTGTTTACGACACGAATGTAAGCCAAAACATCGTGCATAGTTAAAACAGCATATTGATATCAATCATTAAGTTATTACATTTTCCTAAACAAAACCCCTAGTAATCATCTTAAAATCAACCCTAAAACACCAGATAAAGTATAGTATTACAATACTACCACAAGGTGATTTTACTCTTTTATATCAAAAACTTAATCATTAGTACCTATTTTAGTACAAATAGGATTGATTCGTATTATTTTCCATGTTTAAATTACACCGTTTCAAAACCAAGCACAGACAGGACACACAATGACACCTAAGTTTATTGTTTCAACACTTTCGACTGCAATCGCGTTATCTTTAAGCGCTAATGCACTTGCAAAAGATGCAACAAAAGAAGAAAAAAGCTTTGAACAAATTACTGTAATTGGCTCAGCTGCAGCTATTAATGATATTCCAGGTTCAGCAACGTTTATTAGCGAGCAAGAGCTAGAAAAGTTTGAATACACAGATATCTCACGTGTATTGAGCTCAGTACCTGGCGTTTATGTACAAGAGGAAGATGGCTATGGCCTTCGCCCAAATATCGGCATGCGCGGCACGGGCACTTCTCGTAATGATAAAATATCTGTAATGGAAGACGGCGTACTTGTAGCCCCTGCTCCATATTCTGCCCCTTCTGCTTATTACTTCCCTACTATGGGTCGTATGGAGTCTATCGAAGTACTAAAAGGTGCAGCCTCTGTTAAATATGGTCCTCGTACAACAGGCGGTGTTTTAAACTTAGTTTCTCGTAGTTTACCAACAGAAGGCTCTAAAGGATTGTTTAATGCCGAGCTTGGTAGTGATGGCTTCTATAAAGGCCATGCTTACTACGGTAAAAAGAAAAACAATGCTGCGGGCCTTGTAGAAGTATTCTCTTATGGTGCTGATGGCTTTAAAGATCTACCTGTTGGCAGTGACAACACTGGGTTTGAGAAAAATGACTTACTCTTAAAATTTGGTTTTGATTTTGGCGATAACGAAGCCCATAGCCTAGAAATGAAACTAAAGTATTCTGATGAGCGCTCTGATGAAACATATATGGGCTTAACAGATGCAGATTACAAAGAAAGTCCATACCGTCGTTATGCAGCATCACAAAACGATGAAATGAATACACGCCACAATGCGTATCAACTAAACTATGCATATCGTTTTGGTGACGGTTACGAACTACTGGCTACGGCTTATGTAAACGACTTTCACCGTAACTGGTATAAAGCAAGTAAAGTGGGTACAAGCTACCTTGAGCAATACAGCGAGTTTGAAGCAAACCCAACAAGCGAAGGTATCGAGGGCATTGGCGTAAAAGCGAATAACCGTGACTACCAAGCAAAAGGCTTACAAACTGAGTTCCACATTCCAGCAGGTAACCACTACATTACTGTTGGCGCTCGTTACCATGAAGACGAAATGGACCGCTTTCAGTGGCAAGACACATACACACTAAATCAAGACCTTTCAATGACGCTAACTGAAAGAGGCGTACGTGGTTCTGATAGTAACCGCGTAGATAGCGCTGAGGCGACAACATTCTTCATTCAAGATCAATGGACCCTTGATGCATTAATCATTAATGCTGGCCTACGCTACGAAGATATTACGATTACACGTGAAGAGTGGTCTAAGTCTGATCCAACACGCTCTAATGGCTTAACAAAAGATATCAGCAACGACAGCGATATTTTAGTGCCTTCACTTGGCGCAACTTATACATTAAACGACAACCTTACGCTGCTTGCCGGTATCCAAAAAGGTTATGCTCCAGCAGCGCCAGGTAACGCTGACCAAGAAGAAGAAGAGAGTGTAAATATTGAACTTGGTGGTCGTTATGATTACGCTGGTATCACTGGTGAAGTCATTTACTTTAACTCTGACTACAGCAACATGCATGGTAACTGTACTGCAGCTGTAGGTTGTAGTGATGACAACATTGGCGACCAATACAACTATGGTGAAGTATCAGTATCTGGTTTTGAGCTAAGCGCGGGTAAAGTATTTACAAGCAATGCCGCATCATTCCCTGTTCGCTTAACATACACATACACAGACTCTGAGTTCGAAAACGATTTTGAATCTGACCTATGGGGAAGTGTAACAAGTGGTGATGAAATGCCATACGTGCCTGAAAACCAGCTAGCCCTTTCTGTTGGTGCTGCGTTCTCAAGCTTCGTATTCGATACGCAAATGCGCTATGTTTCAGATGCGCATGCAGACCTATCAGACTCAGGCCGCAATGCAATCGACAGCCGTGTAGTATGGGATTTAGCAGCTAAATACCTTATCGACGACAAACAAAAAGTATATCTAACTGTAGATAACTTGTTTGATAAGACTTACGTTGCAAACCGCGCTCATGGTGGTATCCAAACTGGTAAACCACGTACCCTACAACTAGGTTACAGCTACTCGTTCTAATAAAATGACTTAGCGAAAGTTTAAAAGCCGTGTGATGAAAATCCCACGGCTTTTTTGTTTGTAGAAACAAATTCGCGCGAAATGAATTTCACGCCTACAGCGGCGCTTATATAATTGTGTAGGCGTTATGCTTGCATGGCGCGTTTATTAAAGCATAACCATTAAGATAACCTATACCAAATAAAAAAAGCCGCGGTGATGGGCGTACCGCGGCTTTGCCTAACTTGAATTATTACACCAAGTTATTTCCAACTTCTCATCTTATGACCTTTTAAGGCATAGAATAAGATAAATACATAGCTTGGGATCATCACAATGTACGCGCCTTGTGCACCAAGGCCTGCCACGTTCCCAAGGCCAATTAATAAAGGACCTAATGCACCACCAGCAATACCCATGATCAATAACCCTGAGGCTGTGCCAGTTAAACGGCCCAAGCCTGCAAGCGCTAAAGGCCAAATTGCTGGCCACACCATAGCATTAGCAAAACCGAGTAAAGCAATACATAACAGAGGATCTGGAAGCTCTGGGCCACCAAATGGCACTAATAAAAAGTTTGAGATAATGAATGAGTCGTTGCTACCCATAACCACTAACAAGACTGTGATAATACCGGCAATACCCGACATTAATAACGCAGTTTGCTGACTCATAAAGCGTGGAATAGTTAAGATACCAATTGCATAACCAATTAACATACACGCCATGGTGTATGAGGTCATCACTGAATAGTCAGCTACACCAATTTGCAACGCGTACGAGCCAATAGTATCTGCGGCAATCACTTCAACAGCAACGTATAGCGCAATACCAACAACACCTAAAACTAAGTGAGGGTGTGCAAGAGTTTCTTTAATTTCGCCTTTGCCATTTGATGATTGATCTTCATCAAACACTAAATCAGGTAATGGGGCAAATTTAGCAAATGCCGCAAAAAGCATGATTAAACCAGCAATCAGTACATAAGGCATGATAAGGCTATTTGCCATGATGTCTTTTTGTTCTTGCGATAGTTTGCCCGCACCATCCACTACACCACTTACAACCACAGCAGCAAAAATAACAGGCACGATAACACCTGCAAACTTATTTAATAAGCCCATAATACAAACACGCACTGCGGCTGACTTTTCAGAGCCCATTTTAACCACATACGGGTTAACAGCAGTTTGTAAAACAGTTTGCCCAACACCAATCATTAACTGAGCAAACAAAAAGATTTCGATCATTTGCAGTTTAGCGGCCGGAATATACATTAACGCCGACAAAGCCATAATAGCGCAACCAATCGCCATACCGTTTTTATAGCCGACTCGTTTTATAAGCATTGCAGATGGAATACCGGCAACGGTTACAGCAATATAAAATGAGGAGATAATAAACGAAGCTTGTAACGGCGATAGCTCAAGCATTTGTTGTAAAAATGGTGTAATTGCGCCATTAAGCCAGGTTATACACCCTAGAATAAAAAACATCGAGCCGGCCAATACCATTGGCAGCCAGATGCTTTGTTTTGTGTTGTTGTCACACTCAACCGTTGCTTCCATAATTGTTCTCTTGGTTAATTATTTTTATTTGGCGGGTCATAATAGCAGCTTTCTGCCGTTTAATTTCCATACCAATCACAAAAATTTAATCATACACTAACAAAAATGACAGCGCTATCATTTTGCAGTGTGTACAACATGAAAAAAGCCGCAATCAGCAGGCTAATTGCGGCTTTAAAAATCGACAGTGCTTTGATTTAATTAGTTAGTTTTAAAGCACGACCTGCCCTTTCATTATTGATACTCTTTGCTCTTACTTTGACAGCTTGCAAAGGTTTATTATGGCTATCGTAACGATGCCAATTTCCTAACTTATCTTGATACTCGACAGCAATATTTGGATAGGGAACAAACGCATCAATGCCACTGTCCGTCTTTTTTAGCTGCCACTGTGGGAATACGATAAAAGCGCCCTACTTGCTCAAGCTTGGCAAGCTCTTTAAACCCGACAAGGGCTGCAAAGTGTTGCCAGTCTTGCTCTTTTTGTTGCTGCATGGCTAGAGTGAACTGTTGAGTTTTATGGCTATAAATAGCGCCTTCGTTTTTATAATCAAGTTCCCACTCAGCTTTGTGCCATGCTCGCTCGGCAAGCGCAAACAAGCGAGGGTACATCATGTATTCAGCTTGTTGATCGCTTCGTAATAGTTCAGACCATAAATGTCCTTGAATACCGTATGCATCCGCCGTTCTTGCTGATTGGCTATCATCGGCGACGTAGGTTTGATGCTTCACAGAGCGCCAAATTTGCGCGTGTGCGGGTAAGTTATCCGGCATAAAAGAGAAGACTTTTTTACTGTCAATGGCACGACTTGCCCAATGATTTCCTCTTTCTTGTGGGTGTGACTGATAAGGAAAATCAAAATAGGTAACATCAGGGCTGGTCACAACGACTTTCCAACCATTGTTTATGTGGTTATGCGCGACTTTGTGACCTTCGTCACTTAATGTTGCCCACGCGTAGGAATACACATTACTGGGCATATTATTTACATTCACATCACTTAAACCATCGCTCCACCCCGCCACATTTAAGCCTTTATCGGCAACGAGCTTAGCTATTCTTTCAATAAAGTAACCATTGAACGAGTGTATCTTGGTTTCTTGCTGTAATGCGATACAACTTGGTGATTGTAACCAAGCTCCAGCTGTTTCATCGGCACCAATATGGTATGTGTTTAAAGGCACACCCGCTTCTTTATGAAGTGTAATAACCTCGTCTAAGATTTTATCGATAAAGTCATAGGTTGTATCAAGGCATACATTCAGCGTGTTGTCTTTGTAATGTTGGATAGAGCTATATGCAGTAGTGTCTTCAGGCTCGGTAAGTCGATATTGCTTTGCAAGGGCTGCTTTATTTAATGCCATAAAATGATTAAAACGTGCCTCCATTGCAACAACTGCTGCTCGAGAGTGCCCTGGCATATCAAATGAGGGGATCACCTCAACAAAATGTTTTTTAGCATGCTGTAAAATTTCAATATAGTCAGCGCGACTAAAATAGCCATTTATGCCAGAGTTAGCATTTATGCCTGCACCAAGCTGAGGTAGCAGGCAAGTTTGCTCTGTTAAATCAAAACACCTATTTGCTCCTACAGAAGTTAGTTCAGGAAGACCCGCAATCTGCAAACGCCAGCCTTCGTCATCAGCTAAGTGTAAATGAAGCTTATTTAATTTATACGCAGCCATTTGCTCTATCGTATTTAAAATAAATGCCTTTGATCTAAAATTACGGGCCACATCGATATGCATGCCTCTGTATTCATACCTAGCGCCGTCTGTAACTTTCAGCTCGGGTAAGGTTAAATCATCTAAGCTTATTAAGGCAGCAAGACTTTGTAAGGCATAAAAAGCACCCCTTGTATTGTTTGCATTTATAGTTATAGCGTTATTACGTAAGGTAAGTTCATACGCATCAGGTAACTGAGACGTTAATTGCTGCGATACATTAATCACAATCCCCTCTTTCGATTGTGGTACTCCTAACTTGGCTAATCGCTCTAATGCCGGTATGAGAGCAATATAATGCGACTTTTTAGCTACGACATTTATGCCTTTGCTTAAATCAATACGCGAGCTTGAAAGCTGTTCAAGCTTTATAGGTGAAGGGATTAACCCTAACGGAGCTGTTTTAAATGTCGGTTTTGTGTAGCTATCATAAAGATAATTTGCGCCCATCCAAGGCGTTTCATCGTCATCGCTCACTTGTAGTTGTGCGTCAGTAGTGAAAGGTTGCAAGTACGGCTGTAGCTCAAGTTGTGTTTCATTATCGACAGATGTTTTAGTACTGGCAATAACCTTACTATCAAGCCCTGGTGCAGCGAGTATAAAGTTAGGTAAAAATTCTGAACGAGTAATTTGCGACTCTTGGCTATAAAACTGTACTGCAAAAGCGGTATTTGCCGGCATATCTTTAAATGCTTGTTTTGCCGAAATACGATGAATATCACCATTGATATGTTCAATATCAAACCACTTCGAATCGACCTTATAAACAGGCATTAATTGGCTAAAGTAAATGTGCCACTGTTGTGGGTCAATATCAGTGCTAGAGGTAAATGTAAGCGCTGATAAATAACATTGCTTTTCATGTGGCGCTGGGCAGTTTACGGGGTTTGCATCTACCAACTGATAGTTTACTTGTAGACTCTCCGCTAAACGATTTAACTCTGTTTGAGTCGCACTTTGGGCTGAATGCGTCAGCAATAGCAACCCTGTTATAACCAATAAAATAACCTTGTTCATGATGCTTGTTCCAATAAATTCGTTTCAGATGCAGCAAGTTGAAATAACTCATAACCACCGAGTAATGGCGCATTGTCACCAAGCTCACTAATAGTAATTTGCAGCGACTGCATAATAATGGGCTGCACCAGTAAGGCGAGTTCCGATTTAAGCGCTGGCATAAATAGCGCGTGGGATTGAGCAACAGACCCACCCAACACAACTTTATCTGGGTTAAAGGCAAGTATTACCTGATTAATGGCATGCGCAAGATGCTGCCCTAGCTGCGTAAATAAACGCAATGATTGAGTGTCGCCGTTAAGTGCGTTGTTATAAGCTGCGCGACCTGTGGTTTGTTGATTTTTAAAAAACTGCCCAGATGTGTAGTCTTCGATAATGCCATCTAAATAGGGAAAACTACCAAACTCGCCTGCCGCAGAATGCTTACCTGTGTATAGTTGCTCATTTAAAATAAGCCCTGCCCCCAGCCCTGTGCCAATGCAGACACCAACAAGATTATCGTCTGGGTTTACCTGAGAATATTTATACTCCCCCATCGCAAAGCAATTTGCATCGTTATGGATCAGAACTGGTAAGTTAAAACGATTCTCTAATAATGTTTTTAAAGGAACATCATACCAATGGGGGATATTGATCGTTTCAATAACCACACCTGTCGGCTGTAACACCATACTTGGCACGCCAACAACGATGCCTTTGCAATGTTTATCTATCACGTGATCAATTATGCGATACAAAAATTGATTCATCTGCTGCTTCGTTAAATGGCTATCAACGTCAAAGTAATGTTTTTCCTTGATCCCTTGCTCATCAACTTGAGCAACTAGTGCTTTAGTTCCACCTAAATCTACGCATAAAATGGTGTCTGACATCTCAGCCTCTACTCTAAATTTATTTAAATCGACGTTTGCGTGTTACGCTTAAAAATATTAATGGTGTGATTATTAACAAGTGGCTTGGCCCATATTCCCACACTGAATAAGTAAACCAGTGGAATAAGTACAACCAATAGAGCCAACTGCAAGCTATTAGTCAGGTCGCTAATCAAACCGATGGTTGGCGATGCAAGCGCTCCACCGATAATCCCTGTACATAAAACACCTGATACAGCTCCATGCCCATATGACACTGAGTTCAGGGCAAGAGAAAATATTACGGACCACATAATAGATAAGAAAAATCCAACCGCAGGAAAAGCCATCACTGCAACCTCTTTACTACCGAATATTGCAGCAATAAAGCAGGCACTGGCAGCAACACTAAAACCTTGTAATACACGTTTAGCGTTGAACAGTTTCAATAATACAATCCCCAATAAACAGCCTAATGTGAGTGCTAACCAAAAATGGCTGACGACTTGTGCGCCTTGAGTTTGTGGTTCGATTTGATGATATCTTTCTAGAAAAACTGAAATTGAATTCGCAACGCCTTGTTCAATAGCCACATAGGCAGCAATAGCAAAAAAGAACTTAATCACAGTGCGGTCTTTTAAAAGCGCTAAGCTGTCTTTGAGATGTAACGTTTCGCTGTTGTCGTCGGCCTTTTTCGCCATAGGTACAAGTGATACAGCAACCAACATCACGGCACATACCAAAGCAAAGATTAAATACATACTGAGCCAACTCATATTCTCTGGCACCCACTGTAGTAACCAACTCTTCTCACCTCTGTTGGCAGAGCCCGCTATGTGGCTATACACTAATGGAGAAATGCTCGCAGCGAGGCCAAACATTAATTGAGCGGCAACCGATAACACCGCAAAGTTATGTGCACCACCACTGGCTCTGAGTAATGGGTTAATAGCAACTTGCAGCATCGCCATTGCACAACCAATCAAAAATAGCGCGAGCATAGCAACAAAAAAGGTCGGCATAGTTACAAAAATAACACTGCCAATCAGCGCTAATAAAAACGCTAGCTGCATGATCTTCTTTTCACCAAATTGCTGCACCAATAAGCCCGCGGGAATTGACATCACGCCGTATGCAATAAAAAAAGCAAATGCAAAGAAACCAGCTAGTGCCAAGCCTATGTCATAGCTTTCGATTAATGCCGGAAACAAAGGTGCCAACAAGTTAGTGATAAAAGAGATAGTAAAAAATGTAAAAAGTAACAAAGTTACTAATAAGTAATTAATTTTCATTGTTATATACCTAAATTAAGCAGAGTGGTGATTGCATTTGCTTGTGGGCGGACAAACAAAATGATCCAAGGGGTGGTAATCACCACTCTTAATTCTTAGTGTGCTTAAAAAATTAAAGCCATGTGACATTTATCAAGCGATTACTAATACTATTCAAAGTTGTTTTGCCGCATTGCCTTAAGCTGCATTATGTGCGGCTCGAAGTGCTTGCTACATAACGACTCTAAATAGGCATGAGCGGCTAAATCGATCTCTTGTTGAGCGCTTTCAGTGGGGGCATTTAACGCGCTATCTCTATAGTCCATGCCTGCCAGTAAGCTGTACCAACTCGGCCTTGAGTAAACGCTTTCTGGGTATTGATGATATAAATAAGCATCAAAATCATCGCCGTTTCGCCATGCCGCTAACAATGGCTCTAACCTAGTTGGTATCTCGGTAGCCTGTGTTACAGCACGCCAATAAGCGCTATCACGACGCTTTGATGTCGCATAATGTGCACAAATATAATCTTTAATCCCATTCACTAAATAATGAAGCTGTTGATTGGTGTGTAGTCTTAGTTTTTCAGTTTGTGTAGGACTTGTTTGTATTTTTGATATAGCCTCACTCAGCCACAAAATGGATTGCTGGGTAACCATCAGTGATGTCGCCTCGAGAGGTTCGATAAAGCTCTGTGCTAAGCCTATTGCCATGACATTTTTTGCCATGCAGACGAGCGTGCCCCTACTTTCATGGACACATGTCTGAACTCAACGTCATTCACTGAAACATTAAGCGTTGCTGCAAGCTCTTGCTCTGCCTGCTGTTTTGAGAGAAAAGCCGAGCTACAAACATAGCCTGTGCCAATGCGTGAGGTTAAAGGAATTTGCCAAAGCCAACCTGCACTCAACGCAGTTGAATGTGTCGCAGCTGGTAGCGGCTGATTCATATTTTGTGGGCAGGCTACAGTTACAGCGCTGTCATTTAATAGCTGTTCTGTAAAAGGTTGAAACCTACAGCCGAGTGTTTCACCAATTAAGAGCGCGTTAAAACCACTTGCATCAATATAAAAATCAGCATTAACCGGTGCTGAGTGTTTTAGTTTTAGGTTGCTTATTTCATCTTGAGCATTTGTTGTTGCTGCAACAAATTCATCATCAATATGTGTAACATCACGCTCGATTGCATAGCACTTTAGAATATGAGCTAACTTTTTGGCATCAAAATGATAACCATAGTGCTGCTCACGCACCATCGGGCTCTTGGCTTTCGGGCTTAACGCGTTTTTTGCAAGATGTCCTGTTAAAAAATAACTATCGGGGCCACACCATTGCTCATGACCACGACGTCTTGCATTGGCATTTACAAAAAATACCTCCGCGGTGTTGATATCCATCTCACTATAAAAGGGATGAAAATAAGCACGCTGATCACCATTCCAATTTTTAAAGTAAATACCCGCTTTAAATGTCGCATCGCAATGAGGCATCCACTGCTGTTCTGCAATACCCAGCTGTTGCATAAACTGTTTTAGATGAGGTGTAGATCCTTCTCCTACGCCAATAGCACCGATTTTACTCGACTCAATCAGGGTAATATCCAGATCAGTGTGGAATTTACTTAGGTAAGCAGCACACATCCAACCGGCTGTACCACCCCCTAAAATTGCTAACTTTTTAATTTCTTTCATAGGGTGTTTAGGCCGTATTACACGGCCTAACTCCATTAAAATTTATAGCTAACACTTAGATAGTAACGAGAACCAAATTCAATGGTATTTTGTGTAAGACCATAATTGGTGTCGTATGATTGGATAACCTCGTTGGTCAGGTTTACGCCTTCAAGGCTGACATCAAGGTTTTCCATCGCATGCCAAATGATTGAAGCATCAATTTGCTGATAATCATCGTTTTTCACAGCTTGGGCCGCACCAACACCAATCCACTCGCTGCGCCAGTTGTACGCAAGTCGAGTGCTGATGTAAGCATTTTCATAAAACAATGATGCATTGAAGCTATTTTCCGACACCCCTGGCACCATTTCTTTGGTGTTATCAGGGGTATTGGTTTCGCTATCAACGTAAGTGTAATTGGTTATAAAGCCAACCCCATTATCGAAGCTATGTTGAAGCTGTAGCTCTAAACCTGTTACTTCACCGTCACCATTACTACGCGGTCTGGTCACACGGCATTGATCATAAAGATCTGGGCTCGCACCACAGCCATCAACGGTTTCAACCGCTTCTGTTGAGAAGACAACATTCTCAATCTGTTTAGTAAATAACGCTGCTGAAAACATTGATGCGTCTGTGAAGTAATACTCTATGCCTAAATCAGCTTGATCAGCCTCATAAGGTTTTAAATCTGGATTACCCCCTGTTGCATTACCAAAGTTTTCATTAATAGCTAAACCAGGTTTTAAATCACTGTAGTTGGTACGCGCCATTACCTGCGATGCTGCCGCACGAATAATAATGTTGTCTGTTAAATCATAGGCAAAGTTAATGCTTGGTAAGAAGTTATCGTAATCGATGGTTTCTTCAAACTGCTGACCTGTTGCAAAACCTTGTGATGTTTGTTCTGTTTCAACATAGCGCACCCCCATATTACCGCGATAGTTTTCACCGCTGAAATCGGCTTTTACGTACACAGCAATCATATCTTCATCAACCGAGAAGGTATTACCTAGATTTGCAACTTCAGTGAGCGCACCGGCTTTATATTTATCTGAAATAAACCCCCACCATTTGTCGGTATCAAGATAGGCATATGAATCAAGTGTGTGGCCTGAAGATTGTGAGTGTAGGCCTGTAAAAACACCGCCACTCCAGTTTGCAAAATTACTGTCTGGCACAAAACCAATTATTTCATCGGGATTACGATTAAACGCGACCCGAGAAAACTCACTGCGATTAAATTTAATACCGGTTTCAAGCGCAGTAAAAAATTGGCCGTCTAGGATAAATTCAAGATCTAATTGCGCATAGCTCACTTCATGCTCTTGAACTGTGGTTTCATAGTTAGCTTCTTGTGCATGCTTAAGCTGCGAAGCATCTGTCGCATCAAGTGATGTTAACCATACTTGGTAGGGTCCTGTTGCATCATAGGTAAACCCCCATCGGTACTATTTTGTCCATCAGGAAATGCCGGATCGCCAATTTTATCGCCTTCATCTGTTGCAGGGATCCACCAAGAAGATGCACCAAACTGAGTACCACCATCGGATGTCGACTGACCAATAACCCCTGATAAAGTAAAGCTATCGCCTACATATTTACCCGATAGGTTTAATACATCAGCCTTCATGTTAACGGCATTACGCACCACAGGGTTGTATATAATAGATGCATACCCAGGCTCGATTGTTGCCTGCTCTGTTCCCCCTAATGAATTATTAACAACATTAGATGAGCCCATACCACGCGCACTGACTGTTAAAAAGTTATGGTTTACATGCGGGTTATCGAATTCAAAACGAAAATAATCAACGACAAACTCTGTATTATCGATTGGTGTAAACTGTGCCGTGAGTTGCGCACTTGTTCTCTCACGCTCTGCTTTAAATGCTTGCGAGCCAATACTCCATGCACCTACCGTTGATTGTTGATTTGTACTTTGATCTTCTGCGAAGTACTCGTAATAGCCACCTATGGACTCTAATACATGACGACCAGATGTTAACTGTTCATATGAATAGGCTGCTAGCACACCAAATTTTTCGTTATCGTCTTTCCAACTGAATAGCACAGAACCGCCAGGATCCGTTTCATCGTACAGCGAGCTTCTTGCCAGCTCAGCCGACACCATGAGCGTATTTGTATCAAGGTCTAAAGGCTTACGCGTTGTTAAGTTAACCGTGCCGCCTAGAGCACCTTCTTCAATATTTGCTTCCGGCGTTTTGAACACTTCAACAGCAGATACTTGCTCAGCCGATAATAGCTCCATATTGAAAGTACGTGTGGCAGGGCCTAAGTCATACCAAGATGTACTTGCCACTGTTTGTCCATTTAATAACACACGTGACTGCTCAGGTGCTGTACCACGGATTGTCACGCCACTTACTTCGCCATATTGACGGTCAACAGTTACCCCTGAAATACGTTGCAGTGCATCACCAATATTTTTATCTGGAAACTTACCAATATCTTCTGCGGTGATAGCATCGACAACACCGTCAGCAAATCGTTTGGTATTCATGGATGCTTCTAATGAGCGGCGAATGCCTCTTACTTCGATGGTTTCGATGTCGTCTGTAGCATCAACTTCCTGAGCATAACTTGTTGTTGGTGCGCTAAATAATGTTGAAGTACAGATTGCCAATATGCTCAGTCGAAATGGCGCTTTGGTGTGTTTAATCTTCATTCCTAGTCCCTATTTATTGTTATAAAAGCGGCACTAGGTTATCCCGTTAACCTCACGTTAAGAGGTACAATTCTTACCTGTTCTAGTATTTTTCTATCAATTAATGCCTATTTATGACGAAAATTTAAACCATGATAATAAATGAGAATAAGCTTGGAGTAGGTTAATACCAAAAGGTAATAGAATAGTATCACTATCAATCTTAACATTTGCTCAAATAAGAAAATTAAAAATAATAATAGGCTGATTCAATGCGTGCAATGTGCGAAAAAGTGATCCCCAATACAAACTCATCGTGGCGATACTGTAAATATCAGCTTGATTACATTCCATTTAATTGGCATTACCATCCGGAATTTGAAGTCTGTTTAACACTGAATAGCCAAGGTGTATGTCATATTGGTGATTATATTGCGCCTTATGACGAGTTAGATTTAGTTTTACTCGGCCCTGATTTACCCCACACATGGCAATCAACACCCAATCAGGATCAGAGCAACCAAGTTGTTCATGTTGCACAAATCCCCAAGCAATGGTTATTTCAACTGGTTGATAGCCACCCTGAGCTACACTCCCTAGAAGGATTACTCCTAGACTCTTATCAAGGATTAAAATTTTCAAAAGCATGCGCTCGACACGCTAAATCATACTTTGAAGAAATTGAACTCAGTGAGCCGTTTGAGCAATATTTAGGACTATTAAAATTACTAAGACTTATGAGCCAAGATAACAGTGCCTTGTCGTTATCAAGCTCTGGGTTTCGATATACCGACAGAACAGATCCTAGCAAAGATAAGTTTGATAAAGTAATTGAGTATATCTACCAATACTACACAGAGCCATTATACGCAGAGCAACTCGCTAAAATGGCACATATGAGTACAAATCATTTTCATCGTTTTTTTAAAAAACGAATGGAGCGAACGCTCACTGAGTTTATTAATCAGCTTAGAATTGGTAAGGCATGCAAGTTACTTATTAATACTAATCGTTCTATCACAGCAATTAGCGATCAGTGCGGATTTAAAAACGCATCAAACTTTAATCGACGGTTTTTAACATTAAAAGGCTCGACACCGAGCCAATTTAGAAAACGTTTGAAACAAAAATCGCTAATATAGTTATTTACCAATGGCCTCTTTGGCAAATAAGTGCTTAATTGGCCCAAGGTTGTCTACAAGGCTTAAACCAACGCCACGGACAAGTTTTTTCAGTGGGTTAGCCCCTGCAAATAGCTCTTTTAAGCCTTGCATCATAGCAATGTGTTTTTGCGCATCAAGCTTACGAGTACGTTCATAATCACGCAGCGTGCGTGCACTTGCAAACTCGCCTTGCTCATTACTTAAAAGGGTAATTAAATAAGCGGCGTCTTTTAGGCCAAGGTTCATACCTAAACCAGCTAATGGGTGAATGGTATGTGCTGCATCGCCCATTAATACCACGTTGCCCGACACCCACTGCTGGGCATAACGCATCTTAAGCGGAAACGCCATGCGCTCACTTCGCACTTCACATAAACCGCATTGGCCATCGAGGGCTGCCATAACCGCTTTATTAAAGTTGCTATCATCAAGCGCTAAAAGTGTGTCGCAATGCTCTGGGCTTGTTGACCAGACAATTGAGTGAGTGTGTTTATCTGGCAAGGGTAAGAACGCCAGCGGCCCTGTTGGCAAAAACACTTGGCGTGCCGTGTTGTTATGCTCATCAGCAGTTTTCACCGTGGCGACAATGGCGTGATGGTCATAATCTTTAAAGGTAATTGGCATGTTGAACTGCTTGCGAATAGCCGAGTTAGCACCATCAGCCGCCACTAATAATTTAGCAATCACAGGCTCGCCACTTTCAAGGGTAATAAACACATCAGAGTCAGTTTGATGAATTTGCTGATAACGGGTTTCGAACAGTAAAGTGGCATTACTTTGCTTTTCAAGTTCACTAATTAAAGCATAGCGAATAATGTCGTTTTCAACGATATGACCTAGCTGTGGTAAGTCGAGATCGTTATGATCAAAATGAATTTTACCAAAGCTGTCTTGATCACGTACATCCATCGACGTATACGGTGTAGCACGGTGTTTAATGATCTCTGGCCAAACATTTAAAGACTCGAGTAAGCCCTGACTAGCTAGGCTTAACGCGCTCACGCGAAGTGCGTAATCATCACCCGGTAAGGTTTGATTTTTACTCGCGTCAATCACCACCACGCTGATATCTGCTTTTGCTAAACCTAGTGCTAGCGTAAGGCCAACACAGCCACCACCGACAATACAAACTTGTGCTTGTTTCATATCCGTTTACCTTGCTTAACCTGACCCATAAGCTGTTTTGCCAGCGGGGTTTTTAACGAGGAGAATAAATCCATTGAGAAAAGGCCAATGCTGCGACCAAGCGCGAGCAATCGTGATGAGTTTGAGAACAAACGCACTAGGCTGTCTGTGAGTGTCATCACGGTAGTAATATCTTTACTGCGAGTTTGACTGTAATAACGGGTAAAGGCGTAATCACCAAGGTCGCTTCTATTAGCCATATCACACAATAATTGCACATCACGCAGGCCTAAATTAAAGCCCTGCCCGGCAATTGGGTGAATAGCGTGGCCTGCATTACCAATTAATACTGTGCGGTGGCTGCTCAGTGATTCTGCTTTACCGTACACAAGCGGGTAGCTTGCACGCATACCCACTTTGCTAAATGAACCGCCGCAGTAACCAAATGCTTTTTGTAACGCAGCTAAAAAGGCATCGTCTTCAAGCGCCATAGTGTGCTCAACTTGCTCAGGCTCCATACACCACACCAACGAGTATCGATTATTACTCATTGGCAACAGTGCCATTGGGCCGTGCTCGGTAAAACGCTCAAAGGCATGATGATGATGACCACCAGCTACTTCGATGTTGGCAATAATCGCCGCTTGCTGATACGCGCGGGTATTAAACTCAATATTAGCCAGTTTACGGCTTTGCGAATGAGCGCCATCGGCAATCACCACAAGCTTTGCGCTTAACTGCTCATCGGAGCTTAGCGTGACGTTGGCACAGTCGCTCTGGTATTCAAGTTTGGCGACTGTATCAGGGCAAAATAAACTGACGTCAGTACCTATGAGTTGCTGATGAAGACTACGCCCAAATGGATTCACTTCGACCACATAGCCAAGGGCATCATGGCCGTATTCTTGGCAATCAATATGTGTTTTACCAAAATGGCCACGATCAGATACGGTTACTTTTTCAATCGCTGCCGCAAATGGCGCTTGGCAATCAAAGGCATTGATTGATTTTAAGTACTGCACCGACTGCTGAGCCAGCGCAATGCTTCTATCATCAAAGCTTGGGTGATAGTCTGCGCTTACTTCATTTGCTTCAATTACAGCGATTGATAACTGCTTATTGCTCTGTTTTAGGCCCAGTGCACAACTTGCACCCGCCATTCCACCGCCGATAATGACAATATCAAACTGCTTTGCCACGCTTGCTCCTAGCCTTTATTTGCTTGCATCACTGCTTCAATGTCACGAATGGTTTTAGGAACCGAAATGGTCAGATTTTCATGGCCATCTTGAGTGACAAGTAAGTTATCTTCAATACGAATACCAATGCCTTTATATTGCTCCGGTGCTTTTGCATCTTCGCTAATATATAAACCCGGCTCGATAGTGAGCACCATGCCTGGCTCAAATACACGCTCTTTTTCATCAAGCTTATATTCGCCAACATCGTGAACATCTAACCCTAACCAGTGGCCAAGGCCATGCATGTAAAACGCTTTGCACGCTTGGTTTGCCATTAGCTCATCAAGCTCGCCCGTTAGAATGCCTAAATCAATGAGCCCTTGCGTCAGTACCGTCGAAGCCAATTCATTCGCTTTAGATAAGCTACCACCCGGTTTTACTTGGCTAAATGCCGCCTCTTGAGCTGCTAATACAATATTGTAAAGCGCCGCTTGTGGATCGCTAAATTTGCCATTGATTGGGAAAGTGCGTGTGATATCTGCCGCATACCCTTCAAGTTCACAGCCAGAATCGATTAACACTAAATCACCATCTTTTAGCTCAGCGTCATTTTGTGTGTAGTGCAAAATATTGGCGTTGTCGCCACTGCCGACAATCGTGCCATAAGCAGGATGACGAGCACCATTCATTGCGAAATGATGATGAAGCTCTGCTTCTAATTGGTATTCAGTTGCGCCAGGTTTGGCAAATTGCATAGCGCGAATATGACCTTGTGCACTAATTTCGCACGCTGCGCGCATAATGTTTAATTCTGCGTCAGATTTAAACAAACGCATTTCGTGCACTAAACCGCGAATATCTTTGATGGTATGCGGAGCTTTGTAACCTTTTTTAGGTGCGCCGCGAAGTGTGCTTAATATATCCCAAACCTTTGCATCAAAGTTTGCATAAGTGCCTTGTGCATAAAATAAAATCTGCTGGCCGTTCACCAAATCTAATAATTGTTCATCTAGTTCAGTAAGTGGACAAGTTGCGTCGAATAAGTACTCAGATTTAGCCTTTTCGAAGCCTATTCTGCGACCATGCCATATTTCAGCCAGCTTGTCTTTGTTACGGCAAATTAGGGTACTTGGCGTATTGCTCGAAGGACACAGTACTAAAACCGCATCCGGTTCGTTAAACCCTGTTAGGTAGAAAAAATCACTGTCTTGGCGAAATGCATACTCAGTATCACGACTACGTGTTACTTCTCCTGCCGCAGGAATAATAGCCACGCTGTTTTTATCCATCATCGCAAGCAAGCGCTCACGACGGGCTTTAAATTCAGCTTTATCGATTGCAATAGACGACATACTAAACCTCTGTAATTTGATTAGTGAAGGGTCTTCTTAGGGTTTTGGTCTGCGGGCTCTTTACCTAGCTCAGCAAAACATAACAGCGCAGAAACACGCACATACTCGATCACTTCGTGCAGAGCTTGGCTGTCTTCTTCAGTCTCTTCAAATAGGGTGTCTAGGCGGGTAATTTCACTAAAGTCGCTGATCACTTCTTTCACATCAGCTGATAACTTGCCGTAATCTTTTTGTTTTAAACCAAAACCAAGCATAAAACCCGATACCCAAGATACTAAGCCATTGGCTAAATCGATCAGTGTTTCGTCGTCGCTTGGTAAGAATAGGTCAAATTGAAATTCTTCATCGCTAAAGCTGGCAACAACCTGAGAATACACATCAGCAAAAAATGCTTTTAAATCTTTATTGAAGGCTAAGCCATCGTTGAATACATCGCTTAATAAACCTAAGTATTCGTCGGCTTCAATATTGATGCCACAGGCTAATAAACCACTGATCACACCATGGGCTTCGGCTGGTGCGACAAAAATTTCATTTTTTTCTAATAACAATTGGGCTTGTTGGTAATCAGGTAACGTGCTCATAACTTTTTCTTTGTTCGGCTAAGTAACGCCATGCTACCACTCGATAAATCGCAACTCCAATTAATTGTATGATTGAGGTCAAAAAGCAATCTGAAAAGTAAATAAGCAGTTAAAGGTGGGGAAAAACTACCCGAACGATCCGCTTTTTTTACTTCTATGGTTTAAGGATCGAAACTTGTCTTATATACTAAAGGTGTTCCCTAGGGTGCAGGAGCTTGGTTAAGTCCCTGAGCCGATAAATTTTATGTTAGGGTTTCTGTTCGTCTACTATTGTGCAAGCTCGGCATGTACCGAGAAGCCTACGGTAAACCGCAGATTCCCGCCCTGAAACCTCAAGGTTTCAGGACTGACACCGGGCACCGCATACTTGGGGAACACCTTTTCTTTTTTATCTATCAGATATCGAAATCTTCTCTGTAGTTTTTCGCTTTTACAATAACTAACTTATTCGCGCGAAATAAATTTCACGCCTACGGGTGAGCATTTCACTTTAACGATGTGTAGACACAATCTAATTTAACTTCTGGCGACTGATATCTAATAACTCTTATATTTTTCGGCGTTAAAACGTGGGATAAATCCGCCACCACATCGTTACCCGTAGCAGCAGATTTATCCCGCGTCCTAGCTCCTAGCACCTAGTCTCAACCAAGCGCCAATTTTTATCTTCACGCCTTATTTAAACCATCCCTGAAAGCGCTCCATTAATAGGTAATTAGCTGGCACTAAAAGCAAGGTGATAAGGGTTGCGAAGATGATTCCAAAGCCAAGGCTTACTGCCATCGGAATAAGGAATTGTGCTTGCGTTGCTTTTTCAAATAACAGCGGCATTAAACCAATAAAGGTGGTTAAACTGGTTAGCATAACGGGGCGAAAACGTGCTGCACCTGCCATTTTCACAGTTTCGAGTAAATCACCGCCTTCTTCACGCTTTTTATTAATGAAATCAACCAGCACCAGTGAGTCATTCACTACCACGCCTATCAGGGCTAACATGCCAAGTAAGCTCATAATGGTTAACTCCATACCCATTATCCAGTGACCCATTACCGCACCTATCATGCCAAATGGTATAACACTCATCACAATTAATGGCTGCATATAGGATTTAAACGGTATCGCTAATAGCGCATAAATAATAAAGAATACAAACACGAGGCCCCAGGCCAGTGAACCAAATGATTCACGCTGCTCTTTGGCTTCACCTTCGAGTGTGTAATCAACACCTGGGTATTGCACCATGAGCTCATCTAAGTAGGCTTTTAAGTCTGCTTGCAGTACCGTCATGTTAGTATTTGATTTTTCAACATCGGCCGTTACATTCAGTGTGCGATAGCGATCAATACGATAAATAGACGATGGGCTTTGCCCCGGCACTAAAGTCGCCACGTGCGAAAGCGGCACAGTACCACCAGCAGGTGTTTTAATAAGAATGTCTTTTAAATCTGCAACCGAGCGGCGCTCTTCAATCGGTAAACGCACCATTACCCGCACATCGTCGCGCCCACGTTGAATGCGCTGCACCTGCGCACCAAAGAACGAGTTACGCACTTGCTGCGATACATCAACACGGTTTAAACCAAGCGCTAAACCTTGTTCTGTCAGCTCAATTTGCAGCTCTTCTTTACCATCTGACATGCTATCAGCAATTTCGTATACAGTTGGATAGGTCGATAACCGTTCTTTCACTTTTTCAGCTACTGCTTCAAGCATTTCAATTGAGCTGCCGCTTAGCTGTACATCAATCGGGCTCGATGTTCGGCCAAACTCAGCACGGAAAGTGACACTTTCAGCGCCAGGAATAATACCGATAAGCTCACGCCATTCGCTGGCAAGCTCTCGGGAGCCAATATCTGATTCACGCTTTTCAGCCGGCATGATCTCAAATCTAACACTACCCGTATTTGACGAACCACCTCGACCACCGGTGGTTGCCAAAATATTTAGAATCACACTTTGGCCGTCTTCATCACGGTATTTATCTTGTAATTCTTTTGCCTTGTCTGACATTTTAATGACGTATTTATTGGTCACTTCAAACGGTGTTCCGGCAGGAAAAGTAACGGATGCACGCACAGTTTCACTTGGAATACGCGGGAAAAACGTAAATTTAGTCCAACCACTTGTTATCAAGGTAACAATAATTACAAAAATACCGACAAATAAACTAACCGTAGCCATTTTATTCTTCAAGGCTAGATTAAGTAGTGGTTGGTAATACTTCATTATTGCGTGTTCAAAGCCATCAGCAAAGCGCTGTTGAAGACGCTCTAATTTCGATGGTTCGCCCTTTTCATGACGTAACTTTAAGTATTTTAAGTGAGCTGGTAATACAAACTTAGACTCAATCAAAGAAAACAGTAAAACCGGAATAACCACAACAGGAATTTGTGCAAAAATAGCGCCCCGGGCACCTTCAATAAAAGCAAGAGGTAAAAATGCCGCAACTGTCGTGAGTACACCAAATGTTACTGGGGTTGCCACTTCTTGCGTTCCACGAATAGCGGCTTGCTCACCACTTTCTGCCGTTTTTAAGTGTGTATAAACGTTTTCACCAGTAACAATGGCATCATCTACAACAATACCGAGCACTAAAATAAAACCAAATAAGCTGATTACATTGAGTGTTATACCAAAGATAGGCATTATCAAAAATGCGCCCATAAACGATACAGGTATGCCAATAAATACCCAAAATGCAATGGCAGGACGCAAAAATAAGGTAAGTAGCGCAAGGACTAAAATTCCGCCCTGAATTGCGTTACTAGTAAGCGTTGCTATGCGGCTTTTTACAACTTCTGAGTCATCATCCCAATAACTTAACTCAAACCCTTCCGGTAGTTGGCTTTGATGCTCAGTAATATAATTTTTTACCGCATCTGCAACTTCAATCGCACTTTGCGGGCCAATACGATACACATCAATAAAAGCAGCCTGTTTACCATTGAAACGAGTACGCACTGGCGTTTCTTCAAAATCATCACTAATACGGGCAATATCACCTAAACGGATAATAGTGCCATCGGCTTGGTTCTTAACCACTATATTAGCAAACTCATCCTTACGATATGCTTGCCCTTTAGAGCGAATAAGTACATCCCCCCCTCTGTTTTTAAATTACCAGCAGAAACGTCTGTGCTTGAGTTCTTAATAGCTGAAGAAATATCCGCTAAACTCAAATCATATTGTCGCAAAGTATCTTGACTCACCTCTATGGCTATTTCGTAATTACGAACACCGCTTAACTCAACTTGAGTTACACTTGGCAAACGCAAAAGCTCATCACGTACAGTTTCTGCGTATTCAAGTGTTTCTTTTTCACCATAAATACTTGAAACAGATACTGCGATAACTTCGCGCTTCCATTCGGCAAGCGAAACTATCGGCTTTTCCGCATCAACCGGAAAGGTGTTAATCGCATCTACTCGACTTTTAATATCAGCCAATAGCTCCCTTGGATCATACCCTGTCTCGACCTCAATACTTACTGATGAAGAGCCTTCTGATGAACGACTCGTGATCCGCTTTACACCTTCAAGATCTTGAACAGCTTCCTCAATGCGAATAGAGACTCCTTTTTCTACATCCTCAGGCGTCGAGCCACGAAGTGATACACTGACACTAATGCGATCAGACTCAAACGATGGAAATACCTCAAGCGGGATTTGTGTCGAAACGCTAAATAGCCCCGCTAATAAAATGCTGATCAGCAATAAGTTTGCTGCAACATGATTCTTTGTAAACCAAGCAATCATTATTGCGCTCCCTGCTCTTTAGGTTGCTCTTGATTATTGAGGCGCTTAGCTTTCCCCCTCGTAGCTTGATACTCTTCGCTTCCCATTACCGTCACTTGCGTACCTGAGCTCACTTGACCAAGTGGTGTAATCACTAAGTTATCGCCTGCAGACAAACCTTCAGCAACAACAGCTTGATTAGCATTTTGCCAAGCAAGTGAAATATTTTTACGACGTAACACACCTTGCTCTTCAACATAAACATAAGTGCCTTGGTAAATCGCGCTATTTGGGATCACAATGGCATTATCAATCGTCTTACCGGTAATCTGCGCTTTGATATATTGACCAATTTTGATTGGGTATTGATTTATAGATGTTGCTTTATAAGGGTCATTAATTTGTGCAACCACATAAAGCTGCTGCGCATTTTCGTCAATAGCCCCTTCGGTACGAATAACTTGACCTTGCCAATGCTGCTTGCCAACGAGATCTGAGCTAAATTTAACTAATGAGCCCGCGCTATTTTTAGCACCATCACGAAATTGCTCTGGTAAGTTAATGAACGGTAAGTCTTTATTTTTGATTGGTAAGCGTATTTCAACACGGTCAATTGCATAAATGCTGGCAAGTTCCATGTTATTAGTCACCACTTGACCTAAGTCTACGCTACGACTTAAAACACGACCCGCGTATGGTGCCGTGACTTTTGTACGCTCTAAATCGAGCTTGGCTTTTTCAAGGGCGGCTTGAGCCGACAATACACTTGCTTCAGCTGCAGCTAATTGTGGTTTACGCAGCACTAAGCTACTAGCTTCATCGCCCTTACCTAAGCGCTGCCAATCGGTTTCAGCTTGGCGACCGCGGGCTTGTTCTTCAAGTAAGCCTTGTTCAGCGGTTAATAAAGCCGCCTGGGCTGATTTCACTTCGGCGCGGTGATCTCTATCGTCTAGCTGCAACAACACATCGCCTTTTTCAAAAAAGCCACCTTCACGGAATTGCTCACTAATTTCGATAATTTGCCCTGAGGCCTGAGCAACTAACAAACTTTGCGTACGCGGCTTAACCGTTCCAAAACTATCTATCATCACTTGATAGGATTCTGGCGTCAGCGTTTTAACAGCAACATTTACTTTCGCTTTCGGTGGTGAAGAAAAGCGGTTTGCTTGTGGTGGGTTGCCTTTAATAAACATGACGAGCAGTACCGTCACAGCTATCACTACAAGTGGGATTAATATTTTACGTGTCTTGCTATTCATGATTATTGCTCTTCTACTTCGCTATTTGCTGCACTAAAGTCACCACCAAGGGCAATGTGTAAGTTAATTCGATTTTTAATAAGCTGGTTTTTTAGTTCAATGACCGAACTTTGCGCATTGAACGAACGGTCTTGCGCATCAAGTACCGTGGTATAGGTAACCAAACCACTTTGATATTGTTCAAAAGACAAACGCTCTGCAGCTATAGCGTTTTCTTGCGCTTCTAAGGTTTTTTCGTAGCGTACTTTAAGCGCTTGTTCTTGGCTGATCGCTGTTTCAACATCGTTAAAGGCATCATAAAGTGTGGCAAGATACGCCTGCTCTTGGCGCTTAACATTGAGCCTTGCTTGTTCTTCATTGGCTTTTAAGCGGCCTCCTTCAAAAAGCGGCATCGAAATACTACCAATCAACGACCACGCTAAGCTTGAAGGTGAAAATAAGTCGCTCATTCTATCCGTGCTATCACTGATCGATGCTGAAAGATTTAAGCTTGGAAAACGCTGTTTATGCGCATAAGCAAGCCCAGCATCGGTGCTAAGTAATTGATACCAACTTGCCATTAACTCGGGTTTGCGGGTGATGAGCTCTGAAGGCAAGCCCAGTGGTATAGTATTCTCAAGTAATGGCAAGTCTGCGCTAACGCTTAACGCGCCAGTTGGGTATTGGCCTGTTAAACGCTCTAAATCACGAATCGATTTAGTTAACGTTGCTTGCTGCGCGGCAATGTTCGAGCGCTCTGTATTTAGCTCATTACGCGCAAGATAGACATCAAGCGCTTCATTTAAACCTTGGCGATAACCAGATTCAATGATCGATAAATTCTGTTCGGCATTTTGTTCGCGCTGTTTATAAAGTTCGAGCAGTTTTTGATTTGTGATTACATCAAACCAACCTGATACTACATCAGCTACTAATTGTTGTTTGCTTTGCGAAAATGTGGCTTTTTCAGCTAGGTATTCAAGGTTTGCTTGTCGTTCTGAGGACGATAATTTACCCCATAAATCAACTTCGTAGCTTAATTCTAATGATGCTGAGCTGGCGTTGTTATAATTAACAGGGCGATTATCTTTACTACGGCTAGCACGTGTTGATAAATCAAGACTGGGCCATAAATCTGCCCCTGCAGCAATAAGCTGCTGCTCTTTAATCGCTACATCGTAACCCGCTTGTAAAATTGCTTGGTTATAACCTAATGCTTGCTCAACTAAAGTAAAAACTTGAGGATCGTGTAATTGCTGTAGCCAGTTATCTTCAACAGCAAGCACCTTGTCACCCGAAGGAAGTTGCTGCCATGCACTTGGCACAGTCTCAAGCTCAACGACTCGCTCATGGTGAGTCGGCTGGCTCGCACATGCACTTAGCAAAATTACACTTAAAGCCAATAAACTCGGCTTATATTGCCAATTCATTCTAAAAACCTGAAAAACATCAATTTATGAATGTTATTCAAGCACCACGTTAAGCTTTGCTCAACTGACTTTACATAAAATTACACTGTCTGACATAGGTATACGATAAATGGCTAAACTTTAGGGATAAAATAACTGATACACATCAAATTAAAAAATACGATAACCAGACGTATCAGCTAATTCAAGAAGCTCTGTATCACCAGAACTATCGCCATAAGCATAAATATGTTCAAATTCAGAAAGAGTATAAGCGGTTTTAATTCTCGAAACTTTTTCGGGTCCAAAGCAATTTTTTGTTGCAAGCTCCCCTGTAACAAAACCACTTTTAAACTCTAACTGTGTGCCCAGCAATTCGATATCATGTTTTGCACACCAAGGTGCCAACCAGCTCTCAATTGAGGCTGAAACTATCACTACACGGTGACCTTGCTCCTTATGCCAAGCAATTTTAGCCATTGCTTTTTCTCTAAGCATACTATCAATATGGTTTAAAGAGTACTCATGTGCAAGTTGCTTAAACGTGCTTTCCTTCATTCCTTTAAAGAAATATGCCAACATCTTTTGCTTTGCTATGTAGTTAGGAATTATTTTTAGCTTAAATGCCACTAGCATTGGAGATAAAAGGAACATGCCTAACATCATTTTAAAATCACCAACGGCAAACCGAATAAACTTAATTAGGCTATCATCAGTAGTGATCGTGCCATCAAAGTCAAAAAAAGCAATTTTCATATTATGCCAACATACTTCTAACTAAAACTAAACCATTGAAGGCTGCGAAGATAACAGGTCCAGACCAAGCAACCACAGCTGGTAGTGGGTTATTCTTAAGTTTGATATGACACAAGGTACAATAAATAAAGATGAATATGTAACCAGACATATACCGTTCAAAAACATACTTATTTGGCATTAGTGAGAACACAAATGCAATCGTGGACAAAGCAAATATTAAGCGAATGCGTGGAGGAAGCACCGTACAAAACAAAACGAAAAGGCCACCACCGAGTGAGGATAAGAGCATGATAAAAGTTGATTTATCAGCAATAGTAGGAGCTATTTTTACAAAATTCCACAATCCAGAGTATCTACCCAACTCCTTGCTGTAGCTGGTATCAGGAATAACTGCAATAATAAATCCAATCACACAGCCAAACATTACCCATTTAAACTTAGAGCTAGAAATAACATCTCGTATAGTCCCATACATAACTGGCAAGAAGAACAAACTATAAAAAGCGAATACACTTAAAAAGAACGCAGGTGTAGCCAGACTAATATTTTGGTGACTATTCTGAAATGAGGGAGGAACAAGGCCTCCCCATAGCACATAGAAGTAATAAAAAATGGCAAATGCGGGTAAAGTTGCAAGCACTCCTTTTAACAAAAAGCTGCCTCTATCAGATAGCTCAGCTGTGTTATAGGAATAGTAAGCTAATGCGCTAGCCCAAATAGTTGATGCAAGCCATAAAAAAGGTTGCCTAACCATCATAGCTAAAATTAGAATGAAAGCTAAATACAAAAAATGTTTATTCAATAACTCAGACTTTGTCGCAATGATAAACACACCCAAAACAGTCAACCAAGCAAGGTTATCTGGCAATAACCATACCCCTGATGGAAAAATGTAAATAGATAATATCATTGGAAGTGAAAGCAAGATGCTATGTAACTTACCAAAGTGACTATATAGTCTTTCCACGATTATACCAATAAGGGCAGCCGTAAAAGCGGAGCTAGTAAGCTTGAGTATTATCTCATTTGACGAAAATAGCTGACCAACAAATCCTAACAGAACATGATATCCTGGAGTTGTTGCTGAGGGATAATCAGAAAAATCTAAGCTTTGAATAAAATGTAAAATAGTCGGGTAATGAAATAGTTTCTGATCATCAAAAGCCCGCCCATAATTAATGTTAAACAGGATCAAGGGGAGCGCTAAAACATAAAATATTCCCATGCAAAGCAATATGGTAAAAGCTTTATCCTTACCCTGAAAGAACGTCGTGTTCATATACTCATACCTTTGAACTTCCATTCTGGTATAAGTTTTATCACTAGCATAATGTACTTCCAAATCCACTTTGTATAAATTGAATTTTTACCTTTTTGCTGCGCAGAAAAAATATCAGACGCCACTTCCTCGGGCGTTGCTGTTAATTTCTTAGGTAAATCCATCCCCTCAGTCATCTTTGTTGCAACAAAACCTGGCTTTACAGTCAGAACTTGCACATGAGCTTGATGTAACCTATTTCGCAATCCAGAAAGATAAGCGGTAAGTGCCGCTTTTGCTGAGCCGTAGAGGTAATTGCTTTTACGTCCCCGTTCACCAGCTACTGAACTAATCCCAACAATAAAGCCACTTTTTCGCTGTTCGAAATCATTAGCAACTATATTTAAGAAACTAACAACGCCAGTGTAGTTTGTGTCTAAAATACGCTGAGCCTCATCAAAGTTGACCTGTGCTTTTTTTTGTTCTCCGAGGTAGCCAACAGCTGTTATAACTCCTAAAGGTTTTTCTTCTAAAGAATCATATACTGCCTGATGACTTTGATATGCCAATATATCAAGCTCGACCAGCTTTACTTTCCGTTGAGTTCTTACGTTAATATCATTAGCAAAATCAGCGAGCTCTGCGCTATTCCTTGCAGCCAGGTAAAGATCATAGCCATGCTTTGCATACTCCCTTGCTATGGCTTTAGCTATATCGCTTTTTGCGCCGACGATAAGGACATAACTCATATTAAATTCCTACTCTCTTTGATTGTAATGATTGAAACTTTATATCCATATGATTTTTTTTACGAAACTCTCTAAACTTCTCAATATTAGGATAACCCTGCTCGAAAACTTCTTTTGAGACTCTTGCGTCTTTAGCTAAATAAAAACGACCACCGTATTTAAGTACAACTTTATCCAATACCTCAAAAAGCTGGAATAATTCGGGTTCGACTTTAAAGTCTAGTGCGAGACTGTAACCCTCCATAGGAAAAGAAAGCCAGTTATCATTTGCTTTACCATAGAGTTTTAGTACAGCTAAAAAGGAGCCCTTCCCAGACTCAGCGATCGTCGAAAGTATCTCATCTAAACCTTCATAACTGGTTTCTTTAGGTAAAATAAATTGATATTGAGTAAACCCATTTTTCCCATATATACGATTCCAATTCCCCAAAGCATCCAATGGATAAAAGAATGAGTCAATATCCACCTTTTGATGCGAAATTTTCTCTGTAACTTTATGATAATAAATCCAATTAAACGCGCTTACACTCCAGTTATTAAGAGACCACGTCGGAAAGTTAAATGGGATTGAAACTTGATGCTTATGTTTATACTCAAGCTCACAATCATCTCTGAAATCACCAACCATTAATAAACTCTTACCTTTGCTACTTCCCTTAGCAAGACAATCAATCCAAGCAACCGAATATGGCATATTTTTATATTTTTCAAATGCCTCAAAAGTTTCTTTTAAATTTTTTGTTTTAATTGTTGTTTGACTGATGAATTGAGAGTTAATCTTTTTAAGGTATATTTTTGCATCCAAGATAACGCCTGTGAGGCCTTGTCCACCGCATGTGGCATGAAATAAGTCAGGATTTTGCTCTTTGTCGCAAGTTGTGATTTCACCATTTGCAAGCATGATTGTAAATTCATGTACACATTCACTGAAGCACCCTTCAATATGGTGATTTTTACCATGTACATCAGACGCTATTGCGCCACCTACAGTGATTAGCTTAGTACCTGGCGTAACTTTCAAAAACCAACCAAGCGGAACATAGTGCTCAATAATCTCACTCAACAATACGCCAGCCTGTACATGCAGCAAACCAGTTTTATGATCGAAACTCAAAAAGTAATCTCTTTGTTTAAGCTTCATTATGTGACTGCCAAGAGCGCTGTCTCCGTAACTTCGACCATTGCCAAACGCAATAGCAGAGTCACAATGAGTTATGAGTTCGTTCAAGTTGGTTTTTTGACTAATGGAAAATTCTTCACAATCAACTTGAGGGTATCGGCCCCACCCGCTGCATTTCATCGAGATTTCCCCCCTTCAACAAATACGTATTTTTTATCAAGGTTGTATTTGATAACATAGCCGATAGTTAGGCCTAAAATAGCGCCAATATACTTAGCATTATGAATTGGAACTAGATAATCAAATATTATTTCAGTTCCCCAAAAAATCATCGTGGTAAAAACACCCATCAATGAATATAAAGCGAACTTCTTTGCATCATCTGACTTTCCCGCTGTTACATGATAAAAAATCCATTTTTTATCTAAAAAATATTTAGCTACTAAACCGGATAAAGTTCCGACAAACATCCCAAGATACAACGAGCCGAAGCCCGTATAGAGTTTGAAACTAAGAAATTGAAAGGCTAAATTTACTGAGATAGAAAACGCCGCAAAAATTGAATATTTAACCAACAACATTAATAAAGTATCCAAGTAAAAGATATAAGCCAACCCACTAGCACTAGTTGAATAAATCTATCTTTAGTTACAATTTTTGTAGGGGAGCCACTGTCTAGGTGCACGTATGCAATCTGTAAATACCTCATAATGCCTAAAGTGACAAAAAGAGCGGTCAAGTAAAGATAAGAGCTATCAACTCTTGCAGCCACTTCCGCAGAAGTTGTATAGGTGATATAAGCAATAATAACAACAGAAGCCATAATTGCCATAGCAGTATCTACAAGCTGCAGGTTATAGCCATCAATCACTTTCCTCATTTTTTTACCTGTATCAAGGTAAATGAGCACATCGTCACGCCTTTTAGCTAAAGCCATAAAAAGCGCAAGAAGAAATGTCATCACGACAATCCAAGACGACAAAGGGATATTAGTAACCACCGAACCAATAAAAAGTCTTAATACGAAGCCAATAGCTATAATCGTAACATCTAGTATCGCAACATGCTTAAGGCGCACGCTGTACGCAATATTCATACAAACATAAATAAGCATAATACCTAATGCTTCAACGGAAGTTGAAACTAACAAGGCGACGCTAGAAGAAAACATGATGATCATAATTAGAATTGCTTGCGGCTTACTAATTGCTCCAGAAGCTAATGGGCGCATCCTTTTTTTGGGATGTTTTTTATCATCCTCAATATCCAAATAGTCATTTAAAACATATATTGAACTGGCAGCTAAAGAAAAAGCAAAAAAAGCAACAGTGGTGTCGATTAGAAGTGAAATATTCGTGAATTTTGCAGCAAAAAAAAGTGGAGCGAAAACAAAAAAATTCTTTATATATTGATGAGGTCTAATTAACTTAAAAATATCATTAAAAGTAAGCATGTACTAAGAATTTCCCTTAATGCAATTACAAGTTTCTAAAAAATAGAAGCTTTACGGTTCCTTCTAGGAATAGAGAGTGCTTCAGTTAATACGAACTCTCTATAGTTAAACCACATAGTACTACTTTATCATTTGATATTAAATGAGTTTTTAAATATTCCTATTTTTCGTACTAAAAATCTCAAAAGCATTGGCGGCTCAATATTGATTCATTTTCTAGCTAAATAGGACCCTCTCTATGATATGTAAAGACAATTAAAGATAGATTACTGTTTGAATACCTGAATTAATAATTTAGTGTAATCTTATTATATTCTGGCAAGGTAACTGCCAGCTACTTTGCTAAAGGATCATATGTATCTTTTTCCCTTTTGAGTCGACCTAAATAGATTGCAATTAAAGGAGAGATTTAACTATAAGAATGTAAAGATAGGGGGAAAACCAAAGTCCTATTTTTTTAACGTGTTACAGCGTAATGTAATAGAGTATCTAAAGACTGCATCAACTTAATGGCTCGAAGTACTCTCCCTAATTGCAGGAGAGTACGCATTTTAATATGTAGTAAAAACTCAATCTAAAATTAACATGTCTTCATATGAGTTAAAAAAGCTGGTATTACCTATTAATATCGAAATTTGATATTCACCTTTACTAATAGGAGTGTTCCACAAGACTTTAGCACTGTTATTTTGTGTATCGAGAGTCACTTCACATTCCCCTCCACTCACAATACAATCCAGCTTTATTTTACCGTCAAAATCCCATGTTACATCATAAGTTAAATTCGAACCTGCAGTTGCTCTTGCTTTACCACCAGTCACGTTGAGTAACTTATCAAAATCAAAAACAGAGTATCCATTCTTAGGCAAAGAGTAGTTGTAATAATAAGCAGTCGGATCCCTACTCCACTCCATATTAAAGATCTTATCTCCTTGAATCGCTATATCTGTAACATAATCACTTGTTATGTAACTACTTAACAATTTTGGGCTGCTGGGTGCTTTGATAGAGTACTTTGAAATGCCAGTTTCTGGATCAACGACATACAGCTCATTACCAATTAACTTTAAACTAGTTCCAGAAATATTCAGTAGGCGTGCTTCTTCAATAATGTTTTCGGGTTCTGAAATGTTCAGTATCCTTAGTCCATAATATTTACTCAACAAATATACGTAATCTTTATAGGAAACAATTGAGACGTAGTGCCAGCTATCATCTCCAAACCAATCTTTAAAAAAATACCCTTGTTTGTTGAGCTCATTATTTTCATTAATATTGATAATCGCAGCTTCATTTTCAGCAGCAACGTGAACTGTATTTCCAGAGGTGGATATATCAGAAATTGCCCCACCTCTAGATGCTAAACCATGTAATACTGACTTATCTACTGGCTCACTAGGTTCACTTATATCATATAAAACTAGGTTTGAATTAGCTGTATTAATTAGAAGTTTATCACCCTTCACAGCCAAAGCATTTACTGGGTTAGCCGATGGGATATTACCCACTGAAAAAGGAGCTCTCTTATCACTAACATTAAGGATATGTAAACCTTCGCTCTGAGTACCAACAAACAATAAATCTTCACTAATTAGAAGTTTATTCGCTTTGGAAACTGTAACTTCACTCAATACTTCTGGCTGTTCATAATTAGAGGCATCTTTAATAATTAATCTATTATCTTTGCTAGATAAGTATAAAACCTCATCTTCAACGACCAGTGAATTTAACTGAAAATTTTGATCAACTTGATATTCTTTTGTTAGAGGAGCTGAAAGAGAAGAAATGTCAAAACTTTCTAGGCTTGAACTAAAATAGTCTACTAAAAGCAAAGTGTCTTCATGAAAAGTTAGCCATTTTGAGGCTATAGTGTTTGGTAATTTACCTACCCATTTAGGAAAATTAGGATCAGATATATCTAAAAAACGGACACTTTCGGAGCTATCACCAACCGCAATAACGTTTTTAGCAATGGCCATAGCAATATTCTGGGATGATACGCTTGTTTCTGAAATGACGCTCAATTGTGTAGGTAATGAAATATCAACGAGCAGCAAGCTTTGTTTTGAACCAGTTAATGCTGCTATATTCTCATTTATTTCGATTTGTTTGAAAGAGCAATCACACTGTAACTCAGCCACTAAAATAGACTCAAGTGGCGTTGATACATTAAATACCTTCAACCCCTCACTTTCAGTTGCAACATATAAAAAATCTCCTTTAATTTTTAAGTCATTTACTCCAGAAAGACTCTCATTTAAGGTGTTACTATCTATATAGCGAGGCGATGCTAAATTAGAAATATCAATCGCTTCAATCCCAAATTCACTTGAAGATACATAAACTATATTTTTATACCTAGCAAATTTTTTGTTTTGGAAAGCATTTTCAATAGAACTTACAAGATTTATATTTGAAATGTCGCTTATATCATAGAACCAAAGTCCAGTTCTTCCCTCAGCAATCAATAGATCATCAAAAATCACACTCGCCTGATAACCATTTTGAGCACTCTCCCAACCGAACGCTCGAATATTGTAAGGATCAGATATATCTAAAGCTTTTAATCGACTGTTATCCGAGGTAAAAGCGATGCCTTTTTCTACACTTGCAGAAAAAGAGTAGGTTGAGTCACTAGAGTACTCATCACGAAAAATTAAACTTTCTTTATTAAAGCTATTTATCGTACCCGAATACTCCTTACCAACAATGCTCACTAAGTCAGAAGAGGTGGTTTTATCCTCATCTTCTACTGTTAACTTAAAACTTAGCTGACTTGACCCTAGAGGCAATTTAAATGAGGGGTTACAGGTATCTGCACTAAGTACTTTAACCTCAGGTCCTTCTACTTGTTCCCAGTTATAGCTTATAGCAGAACCATCTGGATCGTAGCTTTCATCACAACTTAAGCTTACTAATTCATTTTCTAGGAAAGTCTTGTTATCTCCGGCTTCAGCAACAGGAAGGTTATTAGTAGGGATAACTTTAACATTCACTTCTGCTTCAGCGGATGCAGCTTGATCATCCGTAACGACTAACTTAAAAGTAAACGACTTTTCAACTTCATAAGCTAAGACTTTTGGTGATGTGAACGAAAGTACCAACTTATCTGTATCATTTAAAGAGACTGGTTCTCCTGATACTTGTTCCCACTTTATTGAAGTAATTGTTCCATCGGAATCTGTTGCCTCTGCATTAATTATAACCTCAGTTAATTCATTAACTTCTACTTCGGGACTCAAACTTAAAGTGGGTGAAGTATTCGCCACTGGCGTATCTGTAGGCGCTTCTGGAGTGCTTTGTGGAGGGTTATCTTCACCACCACTACCACCACAGCCGACCAAAAATAAAAGACTAAATGTGATAGATAGTGCGATATTCTTAATATCCATATTAAATATTCCTGTCCATTTAAATGTGCTTACCATGACGTTTAACTATATGACTACTTAATTTAAAATCATATAATTAAATTAAACCAATATAAAATTTAGGCCTAACCTTCTTAGTTAAGTGCGTTGTTTTTAAAATACCCTTTGTTATTTAGGCACTTTCGACAATGTTGCTATATCTTTTTCTTTTCGCATAATTTGATCATGACAATGATTTTTTGATAAGTAGCATCTAATCAAGTCCCTAAAAGTGACAAAATACTATCACATGTTGGCATAACTCAACTAAAAAGCATAATCTTTGAGCAATAATTTATTGAGTAAAACTCTAACACGTTGAATTAGGGAAACAAACACTTAAAAAACATGTGCTTATTGCTTAAAAACCAAATTAATTATAAATTTTTAATATTGATTTAGGGAAATAGTTTGAAGTAGCAAAGGATGGTGCCCAGAGGCGGAATCGAACCACCGACACGAGGATTTTCAATCCTCTGCTCTACCGACTGAGCTATCTGGGCAATATTCGGTTTTTATGCTGAATATCCAAAGAGGATTTTCAATGCAATTCCCAATGGCTCTACCGACTGAGCTATCTGGGCATTCTAAACTTTCGTTTAAAATAAATGGTGCCGACTATCCGAGTTGAACGGATGACCTACTGATTACAAGTCAGTTGCTCTACCAACTGAGCTAAGTCGGCACACTAAATTTGCGTGCGCTGTGCACTATAATCACTTTAAAAGAGATTATCAAATAATGGTGCCCAGAGGCGGAATCGAACCACCGACACGAGGATTTTCAATCCTCTGCTCTACCGACTGAGCTATCTGGGCTAAGTTCCTGACTGCAATTTGCTGCCAAGGATAATAAATGGTGCCGACTATCCGAGTTGAACGGATGACCTACTGATTACAAGTCAGTTGCTCTACCAACTGAGCTAAGTCGGCACACTAAATTTGTGTGCGCTGTGCACTATAATCACTTTAAAAGAGATTATCAAATAATGGTGCCCAGAGGCGGAATCGAACCACCGACACGAGGATTTTCAATCCTCTGCTCTACCGACTGAGCTATCTGGGCAATATTCTGTTTTTGTGCTGAACATCCGAAGAGGATTTTCAATGCAACTCCCAATGGCTCTACTAACTGAGCTATCTGGGCATAACAAAAAGCTAGAAGCTTGATGTTTAAATAAATGGTGCCGACTATCCGAGTTGAACGGATGACCTACTGATTACAAGTCAGTTGCTCTACCAACTGAGCTAAGTCGGCACACTAAATTTGTGTGCTTTGCACAATACTAATGTTCTCACTATTAGAGATAACACCAATATATTAAATAATGGTGCCCAGAGGCGGAATCGAACCACCGACACGAGGATTTTCAATCCTCTGCTCTACCGACTGAGCTATCTGGGCAATATTCGGTTTTTGTGCTGAATATCCAAAGAGGATTTTCAATGCAACTCCAAATGGCTCTACCGACTGAGCTATCTGGGCAATATTTAGTTTTATGCAGAATATCCACAAGGATTTTCAATGCAACTCCTAACAGCTCTACAACTGAGCTATCTGGGCACTAACTTTTAAACGCACTTTAAGCAACAAATCTAGTTGTCGCTGTCTGGGCGTGCGGCGTATTAAACGGGTTTTGCCCTCTCAAGTCAACTTTTTTTTAAGGATTCTGACTGTTTGAACAGTTTTCAATCAAGATTGCTATTTTTCGTACTTTTACGGTTACTTATGCAGCAAAAACTCCTATTCTGATAGTTTCCTCCAACGATTATTGCTTTGCTAAAGTAAAAACGTGGTGAATTTTTCTTCGTTGATGGTAGGATTATGTTAATCAATCAAGTAACTACTTCTTACTGCTGTAAAATTGTTGGATAAAAGCCATGTCGAGTAAATCTACATCTCCTGTAAAAGGGCTATTACCGTTATTCATTATAACGAATCTTGTTATTACACTTCTCGCAGTTGTAGCTTACTCTTTTTACCCAACACAGGATTCTAAAACTCAAGTTACACACCCAAGCCTAAATGCTGCGCAAGTAGTCGAACAATTATCACCGCCCTTAGTAAGTGCACTCACAATGCCAGGCCAAGATAAGGTCAAAGAAGTACTGGATCTTAGCCTTTTACTCAATGCTGGGTTTGATTACTACTTGTATAGGTACGAAGTGAATGGTGATGTGTCTTTGGTATTTGCAAACAATAAAGAAGAACTCATCGCTGTAACGAAAGTAAATCAGCAATTAGAACAAGCCAGCATAATTCACAAAGTGCTTGAATTTAACGACCAACCCGTTGGCGAGTTAATCGTAAAGCAGCATTCACAAGAACAGCCAATTGTTGAATCAGCTGTAATGTCATATGTATTAGCTGCTGTTGCTCTGATTGCACTTATTTTTCTGTCTGTATTATTAAATGTGTATATTAATAAACGTTTTATGAAAAGTAGTGAACTACTTAGCGATGAACTATTAGCTATTACAGAAAACCAAAATTACCACACTCATGTTACTGAAACCCTTGACTTTGGTTTAGATATTGTAGCTAAAAACATTAACCATTTACTTAGTAAAGTTCAGTCTGCAATTACTGAAAATAAAGCAGCACAACAAGACCTACAAAAACTACAAAGTAGCCTTGAAACTGAAGTACAAAACAGAACTCTGGCACTTGAACAAGCAACATTAAAAGCGGAGCAAGCCAACGAAACTAAAACAACCTTCTTAGCAACAATGAGTCACGAAATAAGAACACCAATGAATGGGGTGATTGGGACTATTGATTTGCTGCGCCAAACAGAGCTCGATGGTGCACAACATAGACTCAGTACAATAATTCGTGATTCTGCCTTTTCATTGCTTGGCATTTTAGACGACATTCTCGACTTCTCTAAAATCGAAGCAGGAAAACTCAATATCGATAACATTCCTTTTTCGGTCTCAGATACTATCGAAGAAGTTGCCCGTGTGCTGTCTTCTGTCGCTAAAAAGCGTAACTTAGATCTAGAACTTGCCATAGCACCCGATATTCCGACTAACTTAATTGGCGATACAGTGCGCGTACGCCAAGTGCTTTATAACCTATGTAGTAATGCGATTAAATTTACAACCACAGACGATAACCGAAAAGGTCATGTAAAAATATCTGTCGAAGTCGCGCAAAACACAACCGATCATTACACCTTGCGTTTTAGCGTTTCCGACAACGGTAAAGGCATGACCCAGGCACAGCTTCGCGAAATATTTAACCCATTTATTCAAGCCGAAAGCTCTATTACACGCGAGTATGGAGGCACAGGTCTTGGGCTTTCGATCTGTAAGAGCCTTACCGAGTTGATGCTAGGTACGATTACTGTAAACAGTGATTTGGGGATCGGTAGTGAATTTATCGTTGAGCTGCCGTTTAGCACGCAAGGAAAAGTTAACTTTGCTCACAAACAGGTGATGAAAAACCAGCGAGTGGTTGTTGTAACCCAGCACGAAGGCAGACACAGCTTATTAACTCGTTATCTTTCATTTATGGGCGCAACGACAATCATTGCCAATAGCAATGAAAAAATCGAAGCAGAGCAAGATAAAAAAGACATAATTTGGATTCTCGATGGCATCGAAAGCATGGAGGATATTAACTACATACTGCGCCGTTTGCTTTACACCTTAGAAGACAACCATCAACAAGTGATTGTATTAAGTAAGCTAGATGAAGCCGCTGTTAATCATAAAAATATTTTTTATTTAAATGCAGCACCACTATGTAAGTCTAACTTTATGGTGTCGTTATTAGTTGCTGCTGGCCTTCATCAGCCAAAACAAATTTCCTCTGCAAAAACACTCAATAACTATTTGAGCGTGGATCAAGCCCGTGAAGAAAATAAATTAATTCTTTTGGTTGAAGACAATGTTCTTAATCAGCAAGTGCTGACAGATCAATTACATTTATTAGGTTATGGTGTCGAGTTAGCCGAAAACGGTGAGCAAGGATTAAAGATGTGGCGTGAAAACCACTACTCGATCATTTTGACCGACTTACACATGCCAAAAATGTCAGGCTATGACATGGTTGAAAAAATTCGCAGCGAAGCCTCTTTGCTTCCTGACATCAATGCCCAACCCTACATTGTTGCTATTACCGCTAATGCACTCAAAGGGGAGAAAGAGCGATGTTTAAGTATTGGCATGAACGACTATATTACAAAACCTGTCGAACTCAACGTACTTGAGGCAACATTGCTAAAGTGGTCGCATAAAGTCGACCCTGAGCGAACACCTCTTGAAATAAAACAACCTGCCATGCCAATTGATATGAACATGCTTGGTAAATACATAAATAACGATGAAGCTAAAAAACTGCGTTTCTTTAAAATGTACCTTGAACAAAGTAATCAACTAACTAAAGAGGTAAATGCAGGGGTGATCGATCATGATTTAGAAATCATCATTTCGGCATGCCACCAATTAAAGTCAATTTCCAAAACAATTGGAGCAGTGAAAATTGCCGAACTTGCATCAGCATTTGAACAACGCTGTAAAGAAGAAGAGCTAACAAGTGACGATCTAATTGAGCTGCGCGACGAGTTCGAAATCGAGTACTCTAAAGTGGCGCAGTTCTTAAAAGAACAAATCAAAAAAGCCGAACAAGAAAGTGAAAATTAAAAAGGGCCAATCGGCCCTTTTTAATTTCTGTGCTTATTTTTCAGGTGGACGATAACCTTCAATTTCAACGTCTTTACCTTCAAATAAAAAGCCAACCATCTGCTCTTCTAAAAAAGTGCGATGTTCTGGGTCCATCATGTTTAGATGCTTTTCGTTGATCAACATCGTTTGTTTGTGTTGCCATTGGCCCCACGCCTCTTTACTGATGTTGTTGAAAATCTTTTCACCAAGCTCACCTGGATATAGTTGGAAGCCTAAGCCTTCAGCTTCTTTTTGTAACTTTTGACAAAATACTGTACGTGCCATAATTGCTCTCTACTCTTATTGCGTGATGTTATTGTAATCTATTGTGCGTAATTGTTTAACCAGCTTTTTCGTAGGGGCTGCAAGGCCGACTTCAATAGACTCATCAAGCGGATACCAAACCAATTGACGCTCATTAATGAGATCTGGAATGCTTGGCAATGTTAAAACATGCGGATTAATGGTCAGCTCAAAATGCGAAAACACATGAGTAAACACTTCAAGTTCCTTTGTATTAGCCGTTAAACCATGCTGGACTAAAAATGTTTTTAGCTCGCTTAACTCACTAAACTCGAAAAAGCCAAATAAGCCTCCCCAAATTCCTGAATTAGGCCGTTTTTCCATAAGTACTTTATCACCACAAGCTAAAATAAGCTGATGACATGACTTTTTCGGTACCGCCTTTTTAGGCTTTGAATGCGGAAACTCTTTAACTTTACCTTCATTAAAAGCAAGGCACTTACTGTTTAAAGGACAAGGCTCACAGTCAAACTTGCTGCGTGAACACAGACTTGCCCCCAAATCCATCATTGCTTGGTTAAACTCAGTAACGGACTCTTTAGGCGTTAATTGTGATGATAGTGACCAAAGTTGGTTTTCAACTTTTTTAACCCCATACCAGCCTTCGATCATAAAAAAGCGCGCGAGTACACGTTTAACGTTACCGTCCAAAATTGGGTGATGCTGACCAAGCGATAACGATAAGATAGCCCCCGCAGTTGAACGACCGATGCCAGGCAAATCCATCACTTCTTCAAGCGTGGTTGGAAACTCACCTTGGTATTTATCACGGACTATTTTTGCCGTTTTATGTAAGTTACGTGCGCGAGCGTAGTAACCAAGGCCCGTCCAGTGATGCAGCACTTGATCTTCATCGGCATCGGCCAGCGCAATAATATCAGGAAAACTCTGCATGAACTTTTCAAAATACGGAATGACAGTGACGACCTGAGTTTGCTGAAGCATAACCTCAGAGATCCACACTTTATAAGGGGTTTTATTTAACTGCCATGGAAGAGTTTTACGGCCGTGAAGGTGATACCAGTCAACGACTTGGCTCGCGAACCAAGTTGACTCCTTATTGCTTAAATTCAAAATAACATCTTTACTTGCTGAAGCTCATTGCGGCTCAGTCTATTGCAGTTAGTTAGGCCAAGCAAGCTAAAAGCTTGTACTCAAGGCGCAGGTCAGGGATAATACGCAACCTTTTTCTATAGTCAGTGTTTTTATCAGGCCAAATTATATGAATGACTCAAGTAACCCAAACCTCGAGCAAGCAAAGCAAGAGGGTAAATATATCCGCACAATTCGTAGTTTCGTTAAGCGCGAAGGTCGCCTAACAAAAGGCCAAGCAGCCGCCATCGAAAAGTGTTGGCCAACAATGGGCCTTGAGCACAAAAATGGCATGCTCGACTTTAAAGATGTATTTGGTAACGATAACGACGTCGTACTAGAAATCGGCTTTGGTATGGGTAAGTCACTGGTTGAAATGGCTAAAAACGCTCCAGAGCTTAACTTCATAGGTATTGAAGTACACCGTCCAGGTGTTGGCGCTTGTTTAATGGATGCCGACGAAGCCGGAGTTACTAACTTACGCGTATTCGAGCACGATGCAGTTGAAGTATTAGCCGATTGTATTGCTGATGAAAGCTTAGCTAAGTTGCAGTTATTCTTCCCTGATCCATGGCACAAAAAACGTCACCACAAGCGTCGTATCGTACAGGCTGAATTTGCACAAAAATTACGTAGCAAATTAAAAATTGGTGGTGTTTTTCATATGGCTACTGACTGGGAAAACTATGCCGAGCACATGCTTGAAGTAATGCAGGTCGCTGAAGGTTACAAAAACCAATCAAACACGAATGATTATGTTCCTCGTCCAGATTCTCGTCCGTTGACGAAGTTTGAGCAACGCGGGCACCGTTTAGGCCACGGCGTATGGGATCTAATGTTTGAGCGCACTAAGTAATAATAAGGTAAAAGCAGCATGAGTAAGTTAACCAACCCAAGTTTATTATTGCTTCGAAATGAAGACGAGCTTGTTGGAAAGTCCATTTTAGTGGTTAACTTTGAGCAAGATGGCTTTTTACGCGAGCTTACAGCGCTAAACCCTGACGCAAAAATTACCGCGTTCAGTTATAACCACGCTAACGCTATGTATGCCAGCAAAATTGCCGGTGTACATGCTGTGGTTGATCACACCATTCCCAATGGTAACTATGATTTAGTTATCTACTACTATCCAAAAGCGAAGCCTGAAGCACTAATGTGCCTTGATAACATTCGTGCTGTATGTCACCAAGATGCCCAGTTGTTTGTGGTAGGTGAAAATAAAAGCGGCGTTAAATCAGCAGAAAAGCAATTAAAAGACTACTCTGGCTTTAGTAACAAAATCGACAGTGCCAAACACTGCATTTTGTATCTATTTTCTGAGCTTACGCTAAACAATAGCTTTGATATCAGCCGTTATCACAAACAATTCCAAGTCAAAATAAACGATCTAGAATTTACAGCTATTAGTGTTCCTGGGGTATTTAACCACGGTGCGCTTGATGTTGGTACGGCGGTACTTCTTAATAATGCACCTCGTATTAACAAGGGTAAAGTGCTCGACTTCGCGTGTGGTGCAGGTGTTATTGCTACTTACTTAGGACTCAAGCAGCCTGAACTTGAATTTGTGTGTAGCGATGTAAGTGCGCTGGCAACTTATGCCACTGAGCAAACGCTTGCGCTAAATAACCTCAAAGGTGAAGCTTTATTGAGTGATGGCCTTGAAAATATTAGGGGCAAATTTGATTTAATCATCAGCAACCCGCCATTCCACACAGGTATCGCCACAGATTACAGTATTGCTGAAGCGTTTTTAGCTAATGCTAAACACCACCTAACCAAGCAAGGTTCATTAACGATTGTTGCTAATAGCTTTTTAAAATACCCGCCCATCCTCGAGGCGCAGTTTGCTAGTTTCAACACAGATTTTAAGAATACCAAATTTGCCGTTTACTCTGCTAAATAGCAAAAACGCCTAATAGCCTATTCCGTGACTAAATATTTTTCCTAATATTTAGTTACTTTCTATTGTCTTTGCTAGACTAAACAGTTACTAATAATATAAAAAAGCTTGGCTTAATAAGGCATATGTCAATATTCAAAAGACAAACAAGTATTCGCAAAGCATTGACTAATGCTGTTATGTTAGTCACAGCATTATGCTTGTCATTGTCGATCTCAATTTCGACTTATCTTGATGTCAAAGAACAAAAAAGCCTTATTATTGATAAAATAACGATCCTCTCGAAGATTGTCTCTTATAATGCCCAAGTGACTGTGCTATTCGACGATAATGACACAGAAACTGAACGCTTAAAGTCATTTGAATCTGTGCCATTAATCAAAAATATTCATATTTACTCTATTGATGAGTTATCTAACGAGCCCGTCTTCTTTAGTAGCTTTAATGCCAGCAAAACGCCGCCAGTGCCCATTAAAGTCGGCAGCATAAATGAGCTATTAGAGCCTCATATAAAAGATAAGGTCATTGAGCTCATTACCCCCATCGTTTACGAAGGCAACACCATAGGCTACGTGTATGTGCGAGGTGGATTAGACAGATTAAACCAATACATCAACAGAAAAATCATTATTGATATTTTTCTGATACTTTTTGTCTTAGTGTTGGTGTATTTTGTCGCGCGTCAAATTCAAAGGCGTATTGCAAACCCAATTGATGAGCTCAGTGTGTTGTTGCAAGATGTGTCAAAAAACCATAATTACGAAACACGGGCGAAAAAGACAAATATCGATGAAATAAACCAACTTGCTGCTAGTTTGAATATCATGCTTGCTCGCACACAAAAGCAAATTGAACGTCATGAAAAAGATAAGCAAGAAATAAAACAGCTCAACCAAAGTCTTGAAGAAAAAGTTAACCAACGAACAATAGCCCTACGCGAGGCAAATCAAGAGCTTCTTAATACCCTTGAAAGGATGCACCAGTATCAAAACCAAATTGTTGAAAATGAAAAAATGGCTTCGCTTGGGCAAATGGTTGCGGGTGTTGCCCATGAAGTAAATACCCCTATTGGACTGGGTATAACTGGTTCCACCCTATTACGCGATAAGCTTGCAGAAATTTGTACAGAGTTTGAGCAAAAAACCTTAACCTCGACTCACTTAAAGCGTTTTATTGACGATGGCATTGAAAACCTCGATCTCATTTATCGAAACCTTAATCGAGCAGCCGAGCTCGTTTCAAGTTTTAAAAAGGTCGCTGTGAATCAAGATAGTGAAAGCACCTCACAAGTTAATCTTAATAACTTATTAAGTGATGTGGTACTTTCCATGCGTTCAGAAATACAATACCGCAACCCTAAAATCACAATAAACTGTGATAAAGAACTTAATATTGAAACCAAATCAGGGCCCTTACAGCAAGTTTTACAGCAACTCCTAAGTAACTCGGTGATCCACGCATTTAATGATGATAAAGACAACGAAATCACCTTCAACGTACAAAATAATGAATCAAACTTCACTATTCATTATTTTGATAATGGCATCGGTGTTGAGAAGTCCGTAAAAAAACGTATTTTCGATCCATTTGTTACCACCAAACGTGGTGAAGGTGGCAGTGGTTTGGGCATGCATTTAGTTTACAACTTGGTCACTCAAGCGCTTGGTGGCAGTATTGTGTATGACGAGTTAGCGCAAGATGGGGCACACTTCATCATCACCTTACCAAAGAAAGAAGGTGACATACGATGAGAAGTATTGTTTTTATATTGCTGATGCTTTCATCGTGGTCGATTTTTGCTAAATCCCCTGATCAAGTTAAATCTGCTTTTTTGTTTCAGATTGCAAAGTTTGTCGAGTTTACCCACGATGATATAACCCGCCCTATTTCATTTTGTTTTTATGACTTAGAGTACGGACCAGGTGCGTTCCTAAAAGATAGAAATGAACTGCAAATTAACAAAAAACCAATCAAGGTTATTTTAGTGAAAAAAAGTCAGCAAATTTCTGAACTTTCTCAGGTTTGTGATATCACATACGTTGATGAAACATTAGAAAATGATATACTTCCACTTTGGACCGATACAATTTCATTGGATACTTTAACCATAGGTGAAAGTATCAGTTTTTTAGAAAACGGCGGTATAGCCTCTCTGGTTCAAGAAGGAAATAAAATCCGACTGTATATCAATAAGCAGCACGTATTGCAGCAAAACTTTAAAGTGCAATCTCGATTGTTAGCTATGGCTAAGTTTTATCCAAATTGATTTTACTTGTTAACAATTGGATCTAATCCTATAATCTCTAGTATTCGGTTTTGCTTGGTAATACCGAATTTTTGTAAATAAAATTTCCGAAAAGGTTAATATACAATGCAAACGCCAGTCATTCTGATCGTAGAGGATGAAGACGTAACTCGACTAAACCTCGTTAGTTTATTTGAAGCTGAAGGTTACAAAGTTATTGAAGCCATTGATGGCGATGATATGCATGACAAGCTTACAAATAATGATGATGTGAACCTTGTAGTTATGGACATCAATCTGCCAGGTAAAAACGGGCTAATTCTAGCACGTGAGCTACGCCAAAAACGCAACGTTGGTCTAATTTTCTTAACAGGTCGTGACAACGACGTTGACCGCATCTTAGGTCTTGAGATTGGTGCTGATGATTACATCACAAAACCATTCAACCCACGCGAATTAACAATTCGTGCGCGTAACCTTATTACACGTACAGCGCTTGGTGGTGAAGAAACTAACCTTGAAACAAATGGTGTGATTACATTTAACGGTTGGGAACTTGATGAAAACAGCCGTTGTTTAACATCGCCAAGTGGTGATGCTAAACGTTTACCTAAAGGTGAATACCGTGCACTGCGTCTAATGCTTGACTCTCCTGGTCGTATCTTCAGCCGTGAGCAACTTATTAAGCACATGACAGGTCGTGAGCTGCGTGCTAATGACCGTACTGTAGACGTTACTATTCGTCGTATCAGAAAACACTTTGAAAGCGATAACAGCACATCTGAGCTGATTAGCACCATCCATGGTGAAGGCTATCGCTTCATTGGTAAAATCGACAGCTAATTAGAATTAGCTTTCTAACTGTTGTAAAAATGATTGGAGGGCGTCACGCCCTTCATTTATTTTAACTGCTAAAACATCCAGCCACTGTTGTAACTCTTCACTACTTTGTTCAAGCGCGCCGTGTTCCATCTTCTTCGCGTGTAACTGCACATCATTTAAGCCCACAGAGCCAGCCGCACCTTTTAGTTTATGCGCAACAGACTTATACTCTTCTCTATCATCTGATGCCAAAGCATCTGCAAGCTCTGTTTGATACTGCGGGTTCAACTTATTGAATAACTCACAGCTACGATTAAAGATAACTAAGCCCATTGAACCAACAAAGTCCTCAATCGTTTCTATATCGAGTAATTCAACACGAATACCCGATAAGTCTTTTTTAGTCACGGTTTTGATTGGCTCAGGCTGACAGTTTTGTTGCTGCTTGATATCAAATAGCTCACCGAGCATTTTATCAAGTTTCGTGGTATTAATCGGCTTAGCAAGTGCTCCTTGAATGTTAATACCAGCAAGCTCTTCTTCAGCACTACGAACGTTTGCGGTCAACGCGACTATAGGTAGGCTATCAAAATGTTCATCATCACGAATTTGGCGAGCTACTTCATCGCCATTAATATCAGGTAACTGCATATCAAGTAACACGAGATCTAAATCATCTTCGGTATAAACGAACGACAATGCATCTTCACCGGTTTCCGCCCAAATAACCTCATGACCTCGTTGCTCAAGTAAGTTCGTAGCAATTTCAGCATTAAGAGGAACATCCTCAACCAACAAGATATTTAAACTACGCACGGCATAGCTTTTCTCTGTCGGTGCAATACAAAGCTTAAGCGGTATTTCCACCACAAATACGCTTCCCTCGCCCTCTGTACTACTCACGTGAATTTCGCCTTTCATTGCAGTAACAAGTGCTTTCGTTACCGCTAGACCAATGCCCGAGCCGATTGCATTGGTACCATTCACATCTGGCGCTTTATAATACATATCAAAAATACGATGTAGTTGCTCTCGTGGGATCCCTTGCCCAGTATCAGTGACTCGCATAACAAGCCACGGACCATCAGGACGGTTTTCTCGGCGGCACTCAAGCTCAACATGACCTTGCTGGGTAAACTTCACCGCATTATTAATTAAATTCCAAACAACTTGGCGTAAGCGAGTTGGGTCGAGCGACGCATAAACATCCAGCGTGCCTTTACGTTTAATATTAAACTCAAGCCCTTTTTGCTCAGCAATAAGACCTGCAAAATTCACTACATCGTTGATAAAGTCAGCGACATTCACAGAATCCGTGACAATATCTAATTGCTCACGATCAATTTTGTCTAAGTCAATAATGTCATTAAAGATATTGCCAAGCGTTTCGGCACTAGAAAAAACAGTATTACACCAGCTACGCTGCTGCTTATCGAGCTCAGTATCGAGTAACATACGGGTTAAACCAACGATACCGTTCAAGGGAGTTCTTAGCTCATGACTTAAGGTGGCAATAAATTTCCCTTTATCTTTATATGCCGCTTCAAGTGCTTGAGCAGCCTCTTTACGGCTAGTAATATCACGGCCGAAAGCGAGCAAACCAATGTACTCACCCTTTTCATTGATAAACGGTAACTTACGCATCTCAAACCACCGTTTTTCACCATCAACAGGGTATTCAACATCCAAGGTAAGTGCTTGGTGAGTTTGTGCTACCTTTTTATCTGTACACAATACTTCAGGAAGGTAATCACTAGGGTAGATTTCTTCAACGCTCTTCCCTATTAACTCTTCACTACTTTTACCCATCACTTGTTCAAACATTTTATTACAGCCTGCAAAAACACCATTGTTGTCGCGGTAATAAAATAAATCGGGAGAGGAGTCGACGATTGAGCGTAGTAACATCCCTTGCTGTGCCAGCTCTTGCTGTGTTTTTTTACGTTCTGCGATTTCACGCCTTAGCTCTTCAATTGCTCTGTGCTTTGCATGAAAAGCCATTTTACGTTCATCAATCTCTTCATTTAAACGACTGATATTGTCTTTTAGCGTTTGGTTTAACAGCTTTTCTTGCTTAGTTGCACTATCTAAATAACTGTAAGAGGCTTCTAACTGACGAATTGAGTTTAATAATACAGAAATTAAAAGTGGCGATACGACAGCGGTAAAAAACATCACCGCAAGAACATCAACCAAGGTAACAGTGCCCACTGCCACGTAATAAAACATACATGACAAAATTAATGACATGACTAACAATAAGGCATAACAAACTGCGGCAGTTTTAAACTCACCATATTTAGAGATCAAGCTTGAGAGTGTGCGAGCCCACGGACTCAAAGACGAATCAATCATAGATAAAGCTTAGGCACATAATTGAAAAAAAACAGCATAGTTAATTTTACCACTATTCCTTTAGAAATATTCATATTGTGCGATAAACACAGAATTTTTTCATCAACGCCGATTTTTTATATTTTTTCATGTAAACTACCGCGCTTTAATAACTGCAAAGAAATGAGTATAACCATGCAAACCACAATGCCTGACATTGCTGATACAGCACCTGCTTTACAAACTGGTAAATTAGACTGGGTTGGCATGGGTGAAATTGAGCTCCCTTTTATTTTTGAATCTCACAATATTGCCCCTGTAAATGTGATTGCCAAGGCACGTGCTTTTGTAAACTTATACAAAGAAGATGCCAAAGGCATCCATATGTCGCGATTATTTTTGGCGCTTGATACCTTATCGACTGAGCAACACGTTAACCCGCAGACATTAGCACAAGCACTTGATGCTTTTATTACTAGCCATGATGATTTGAGCGACCGAGCACAAATTGAGTTTAAGTTTGAACTGCCGCTGCGTCGTAAATCACTGTTAAGTGGCAAAGTTGGCTGGAAAAACTACCCTATTCATCTTATAGCAAAAATAAACCAAGGCACCTTAAGCTTTGAATTAATGGTTGATGTTACTTACTCATCAACTTGCCCATGCTCAGCGGCCCTTGCTCGTCAGTTAATTCAAAATGCCTTTGCTGAAAAATTTACTGACAGTCAACTTGATAAACAAGCTGTCCATGAGTGGCTTGGCAGCACAGAGGGAATAGTAGCAACACCACACTCACAACGTTCGATTGCCAATGTAAAAGTGAAGCTTGATAGCAAGATTGAGAGCTTTGATGTTGTTGGTTTAATAGATGCCATTGAAAGCGAACTGAAAACACCAGTACAAGCGGCGGTAAAACGTGAAGATGAGCAAGAATTTGCTCGCTTAAATGGTCAAAACCTGATGTTTTGTGAAGACGCTGCCCGTAAAATTAAAGCCCTGCTTGAGGCACAAAGCTACGCTGATTATTGGTTGCAAATCAATCACTATGAATCTTTGCATGCGCATGACGCCGTTGCCATTGCGGTAAAAGGTGTTGCCAACGGATATACCGCTTAATTCAGTAACTCCTCACAACTTAGGCACATAAATTGCTAATACAATTCAGTGTCAATTTGTTGTTGTGGAGTTACCAGATGGAATTCGCTTTATTATCAATTTTAGTTTTAGTCGTAGGGGCTTCTGTTGTTGCGTCAAAGTATACAGATGATGGCGGAAACCCATACCCTTTCACTCGTAAACAAAGTGTATTTACACAAGTAGAGAGTGCGTTTTTACACCTTCTTGAACGTGCAGTTGGCGATCAATATAAGATTGTAAGTCGTGTTAAACTCATCGACTTAATTGACTGCAAACAAGGGCTTTCGCCGAAAGCTAAGCGTGCTGCAATTACTAAAGCCAAAAACAAGCAATTAGACTATGTCTTAATTGATAAAGATAAGCTCACCATTGTTGCCGCAGTTGATCTTGTTAATAACACCAACAAGGATGGGCACAAAGCGCAGCGTGATTGGTTTGTAAGTGGTGCGCTTGAAGCAGCAGGTATTCCACATATCCGCATGAAAGTAAAAGCGGGTTACCAACCTAAAGAAGTACGTGATGCGATTATGTTTAAACTTGGTAAACCTAGCGCAGCGCCACTAAGGCCCACTCGCAACCGCGTAACAAAACCAGCCGTGTTGTCGCCTTCTCAGGCAAAAGCTCACTCTACAGCATTGGCAGAAATATAGCGTGTCATAATTTTGGCAAAAGCAGACTTTAAGTCTGCTTTTTTGTTTTTACACTTGCTGAATTCTCGTAACTACTCAAGGTTGGGTATATAATCACCCTATTCAATCTAAGGAAACAAATATTATGCATGTTGGTATTATTGGCGCGATGGAGCCTGAAGTAAAAATTTTACGCGAAACCATGGTTAACCCAAGTGTCATGACAAAAGCTGGATTCACATTTTATACAGGTGAGTTAGCAGGCCATACTGTTACACTTGTACAATCAGGCATTGGTAAGGTTGCTTCTGCAGTTGCTACTACGCTTTTAATTGACAACTTCACTCCAGATTGTGTGATTAACACAGGTTCAGCTGGCGGCTTTGAGGCTTCTCTTAACGTGGGTGATGTCGTTATTTCATCTGAAGTTCGTCACCACGATGTTGATGTAACAGCCTTTGGTTACGAAATTGGTCAAGTACCACAAATGCCAGCAGGTTTTGCTGCACATCCTAAATTAATTGAAGCTGCTGAGCAAAGCGTAAGCCAAATCAGCGATGTAAAAACCATGATTGGTCTAATCTGTACAGGCGATTCATTTATGTGTGATCCAGTGCGAATCGATAAAGCACGTGCAGACTTCCCAACCATGCTTGCAGTTGAAATGGAAGGCGCAGCAATTGCTCAAGCCTGTTACTCACTAGACACTCCTTTTGTGGTTATCCGCTCTATGTCTGATATTGCTGGTAAAGAGTCTCCACAATCATTTGAAGAGTACATCGAAACTGCCTCTATTAACTCATCTAAAATGGTTGTTGCTCTACTAGAGAAACTAACGTCGGTGAGTTTATAAGGTGATTGCAAGTTTTGTTCAAACCCATTTGGACATTATTGTATTTTTTATAGCGCTCCTTGCTGAGCGCTTTTTCCCTTTAGTAAGCTGGTATCACCCCAATACATTGCTGAGTGTTATTTTTTCTTCACTTGGCGATCGCCTTTACGATCAACATAACCCAAGAAGCTATCAGTATTTATCGTCAATACTTGCATTTACGCTTACAACTTTGCTGATTGTAGTACTGGTCATGTTATTTTTAGAGTTTGCCTTTTATCCTGAGCTGCTCAACGGGCTAATTCTTTACCTATTACTCAATAGCCGTGGACAAGAAAAGAAGGCACTTCGAATTGCGCGCTTAGTTAAAAAAAATCAGAAAGCGGCTGCCAGAGAATTACTCTCAGGTTTAGTTGCACGAGATGTATCTCGTCTATCAGCTCCTGGGATTTGTAAGGCATGCATGGAGTCTTTACTGCTACAAAGCGCACGGCAGTATTTTGCCGTGATCTTTTTTTACTTAGTCGGCGGCGCAATAATATGCCTGACTTACCGTTTATTAACCCTTATTCACCAAGCATGGCGTGAAAAACAATTACCTGACAGCCCTTTTTTACTACCCATTGCTAAACTGTTATTTGTACTTGAGTGGATACCTATTCGACTCCTAGCCATTACACTTGCAGCAACAAATGCGAGTAAACAAAGCCTGCATTACATTAAACATTATGGACGCCATTTTTACCAAACCAATACTGGCTGGCTACTCAGCGTAAGTGCGGCATCACTGGGTGTGCAACTAGGGGGGCCCGCTTTATACAAAGGTGTGCGCTTTAACAAAATGCGTGTAGGTACGGAGCGATTACCCAGTGCAGATGACATTCCAATTCTTATAAGCCGACTAAATCAGGCTAAAGCATTTTGGCTACTATTTATCATCTGTATTGAGATAATCACATTTCTAGCTTTTGCTTAACAAATACAAAAAAACCAGCCGAGGCTGGTTTTTATAATACGCCCTATTAACGCTTAAGCGACGGTGATTTTAGCAAACTTACGTTTACCTACTTGGTAAATTTCAGTACTGCCTTTAGCAACTTCAAGCTTAGTATCTGTTACTTTTTCTTCACCATTAATTTTTACAGCACCTTGTTTGATCATACGCATAGCCTCAGACGTACTTGCAACAAGATTAGCTTCTTTTAATAAATTAGTGATAAATACAGTGTCTTCAGCAATTGTTACTGTTACTTCTGGGATCTCATCTGGTAATGCATTTTTTTGAAAACGCTTAATAAAATCTTGATGAGCACCTTCTGCCGCTTCTTCACTGTGGAAACGAGCAATCATTTCTTTTGCTAATTCAATCTTAATGTCGCGCGGGTTTGCACCGTCAGCAACACGCTGTTTAAGAGCTGCAATTTCTTCGATTGATAATGCGCTTAATAAGTCATAGTAGCGCCACATTAGCTCATCGCTAATAGACATCACTTTACCAAACATATCGTTTGGCTCATCAGTAATACCAATGTAGTTACCTAATGACTTAGACATTTTCTGAACGCCGTCAGTACCTTCAAGCAGTGGCATCATTAGCACTGTTTGTGGTTTTTGACCTTCATCTTTTTGTAGCTCTCGGCCCATGAGTAGGTTGAAACGTTGATCTGTACCGCCAAGCTCAACATCTGCTTCTAATGCAACTGAATCCCACCCTTGTACCAGTGGGTATAAAAATTCGTGGATAGCAATTGATTGACCACCGGCATAACGCTTTTTGAAGTCATCACGTTCTAGCATACGTGCTACTGTTTGACGCGCAGCCAGTTTGATCATACCTGCTGCACCTAAGTTTTCCATCCAAGTAGAATTAAATGCAACCGTTGTTTTTGCAGGATCTAGAATCTTAAATACTTGCTCTTTATATGTTTCTGCATTAGCAAGTACATCTTCACGAGTTAACGGCTTACGCGTCACATTTTTACCCGTTGGGTCGCCGATCATGCCAGTAAAGTCACCAATAAGGAAAATAACCTCATGACCTAAGTCTTGAAAGGTTTTCATTTTATTAATTAAAACCGTATGACCTAAATGCAGATCAGGCGCCGTTGGATCGAAACCCGCTTTAATTTTAAGCTTTTTACCAGACTTTAGTTTTTCAACTAATTCGTCTTCAATTAATATCTCTTCTGCACCGCGTTTTATCTCAGCTAGAGCGGTTTGTAAATCCACTGTGTATTACTCCAAAAATTCAGCTTACCGGGCGTGGTGGCCTATCAGGGTTAAAAATAGAGCTAAAAATGATTAAATTTAGCAAGTTAGCTCCAGAAAAGCTGCACCAAGAGCAAGCCAACTTAAGTATTTTAAGCATCAGCCTAGTGGAGCAGCGCGCGTGATTGTTCTTTATACCGCGTTATTGCATTTTTATGAAGGTACTTTAGTTAACTAATGCATATTTAGCTTAACATCAGACATATGCTGCAAATTTAACCAAAAAAGATTAACACGCTGAGCAATTCTAGCGTAAAATAGCGCTAGTTTAAATCTACAAAACACTGGTATTTGCTCTATTTTAGGTATATCCTGCAATATTAGTAATTAATTTTCTTGACAGCAGAAAAAGGCACGTTATGGTTCACGTAGTGCATAAACTCCCCAAAAAACACAAACTGCTTATTCTCGGTTTGGTTTCTGCTATTATCGGCTTAGCATTATTACCGTCAGAAAAAGCCACCGCTTCAAAGGATAACAGTGCCGACGCACTTGAAATTGGCAAACGCTACGAATTACAAGTTAAAGTTGATGATAACGAAAAACTAACTGAACTAAATTCAGAGCAAGCAGCTGCTAAATTACCAGAATACGACCTTGTCGATCATCAAGTACGTAACGGCGATAATCTAGCACTTATTTTCAAACGCGCGGGCTTTTCAGCGCAAACATTACATAAACTAATCAACACAAATGCCGAAACGCGTAAATTAACCAAAATTCACCCTGGTGAAATTTTGAGTTTTGCTACAGCTGAAGACGGTTCTCTTGCACAGCTTCGTTATGTAATTTCAAAAACCGATACTCTGTACGTTACTTTAAATGATGAAGGTAACTACGACACGGCAATCGATAGTAAAGAAATCGAAACCTTAAGTAAGTCGGCCGGTGGCGAAATCAGCAATAGCTTTTGGACCTCAGGTATCGCCGCTGGGTTAAGTGAACGCCAAATAATGAATTTTGCTGACATCTTTGGTTGGGATGTTGACTTTGCTAACGACATTCGTAAAGGCGACCAGTTTGGTCTTATTTACGAAGCGCATTATGTTGATGGCGAGTACATAGGCGACGGCAAAATAATTGCCGCTGAATTTATCAACCAAGGCGAACGCTATTCTGCAATTCGTCATACTGATGGAAACTTCTACACACCGGAAGGCCGCAGTATGAAAAAAGCATTCTTACGTGCCCCTGTTAACTTTAAATATATCAGCTCAAGCTTTAATCCGCGTCGCTTACATCCAGTAACGAAGACTGTTAAGCCGCATAATGGTATTGACTACGCTGCTCGTACGGGGACACCGGTGGTTTCTGCTGGTAATGGTAAAGTAGTTAAAGCTGGCTACAGTAAGTATAACGGTAACTATGTATTTATTAGCCATGGCACTCAATACGTGACTAAATACTTACACTTGAACAAAAAGCTTGTTAAAACAGGTCAAAAAGTAAAACAAGGTCAAAAGATTGGTACCGTTGGTGCAACAGGTCGTGTTACAGGCCCTCATTTACATTATGAATTTTTAGTAAATGGCGTTCACCGCAATCCTAAAACAGTTAAACTGCCTAAGTCAGAGCCACTACCACGCGATGAGTTAGCTAAGTTTAAACCAATTGCCGACAACTTCTTAGCGCAGCTTGAACGCAATCGCGAGCTACAACTGGCACTTAATAAGTAATCGCTAAAGTTGAATAATTGAAAACCCCAGTAACTTAATTACTGGGGTTTTGCTTTATAACCACACTGTTTCTCTGAACTAACACATAGCGCGAGTTAGATTACATCTTGCTTTTTACTTTGTTAGTAGCCTGACTTAAAGCAGGGTTATCTGGCCAGAAATGTTTGGGGTAACGACCTTTCATCTCTTTCTGTACTTCTTTATAACTAGTTTGCCAGAAATTTTCTAAATCTTGAGTGAGTTGTAGTGGCCGCCTTGCTGGCGACAATAGCTCCATTAGTAGGGGTAACTTGCCCTGTGCAAGCAGGGGTGTGCTAGTCATGCCATAAACTTCTTGCATGCGTACACTCAGCTTTGCAGGTCCATCCAGCTGGTAAGTAATTCTCACATTTGAGCCACTGGGGACGGTTAAACGCAGCGGCAACAACTCATTAAGTAAACTCTGCTGGTGCCAATCAAAACAATTTTTTAAAGCTTCACTGTAATTAAGCTTTTTTAATTGCTCTACGTTTTTTATCTCATCAAGGAAAGGTGCAAGCCACTGATTATTAGTCGTCAATTCGTCACGACTAATAACTGGAAATGACTGCGGCAATAATTTGCTCGCTAAGCTCATTCTAATTAGTAATTGCTCACTTTCACTTTGCTCATTAAATAGTGAAAAACCTTTTTTATTGAACAAATTTAGCCATGCTTTAGTGCGCTCGGCTTTATCAAGAGGCTGTTTACTTGGCTGGCTTGCTACTGTAATCGCCCCTAGCTTTAGTTCTTCTTGATGAATAAAACGTCCAGATTTTTCATCGTATTCACAGCGAGTTTGCTCTGAAAATAAATGCCCTAACTGATCTTCAAGTTCATCTGGTAAAAATGCGACTGCCGCAAATATTCGACTTCCTTTGTGGCCGCCCATACTGGCAATAGCAAGATAGTCATCGTTATGCCAAAACTCATCACTTAAGTCGGCCCCCGCGCCATTGGCGAGCAAATAGCCGTTGCCACGCTTTTTCGCTAAGCGATCTGGGAATGCAAAAGCCACCAGCAAAGCAAGGTGCTGCATATTTAACTCGCGCACTGCCTTCAAATTTAAACGTGATAGCCAATAGTTTAATTGTTGCTTAAACAGTGGATGAGGCTTTGTATGCATGCTGTGAAGTGCAAGCTTAAGATCAGCCGGTATACTCACACGACTCTCAAGTAGCGCCACTAAGTATGCAGCGAGTTCATAAATTCTCGGCATACTTGCTTGAAGTTGCTTAGCCTTAATAAGCATATGTGATAAACGAATATCCGCCCCAAAACTAAGCATTTGGCTACCAAGTTTTGTTAGTTTTTCATTTTCATCAAGCGCTTCAAGCATTTTTAAAAGTGCTGTAGCGTGTTTAATTTGCTGTGGGCTTGGTGCATCAAGAAGATTTAGTTCAGTAATAGCTGCGCCCCACTGCTTAGTTTCAAGCAGTAGTTGGCTAATATCACTTGTTAGAATTTCTGGGGCGTCATGGCTGTTACGACGTTCAAACGTTTGTTTACTACCTAGGCGATATACCACACCAGCTTCTAAACGCCCTGCACGGCCCGCGCGTTGTACCGCAGAGGAACGAGAGATGCTTTGGGTTACAAGTTCAGTTACGCCAGTTTTTAAGTTGAAGCTGGCTGCACGGCGCTTACCGCTATCGACAACAATACGGATCCCTTCAATCGTTAAGCTGGTTTCGGCTACATTTGTTGTCAGCACGACTTTTCGCTTACCTTGTTGTGCAGGAGCTATGGCTGCTTGTTGCTCTCCTTTGCTTTGTTCACCAAATAAAGTAAACACTTCGCAATCATCAGCAAGATCGTTCAATGCCTGTTTTACACGTAGAATTTCTCGCTGACCGGGTAAAAACACCAAAGCACTACCAGTTTGCTCATTGAGTGCTTGCTTAATAACCGCAGGAATATCCTCTAACCATCGGCTTTCATCTTTAAGTGGAACATAAATTTCATCAATTGGGTAACTTCGCCCTTCAGATGATATTATTGGGCAATCAAAAAACTCACTGTACCGCTCACCGTCTAAGGTGGCCGACATGAGTAAGATTTTTAAATCGTCTCTAAGGGCCGCTTGCGTTTCAAGCGCAAAAGCGAGGGCTGTGTCTGCGGCAATCGAGCGCTCATGAAATTCATCAAAAATAAGTAAATCGACACCGCTTAACTCAGGGTCATTTTGTAGCATCCGTGTCAGCATCCCTTCTGTCACAATTTCCAGCTTGGTTGCATTACTAATTTTTGATTCACCCCTAATGCGCAAACCAACACTTTCGCCAACGGCCTCATTTTGTAAAGACGCCAAGTATTGAGCAATGTTACGTGCAGCCAAACGCCTGGGTTCAAGCATAACAATCCGCTTGAAGTGGCCTGCTTGCATCAGCGTTAATGGCAGCCATGTTGATTTACCTGCCCCTGGTGGCGCTTGCAGCAAAGCCATAGGGTTATTTTGTATCGTCGTTAACAATGATTGGTAAATATCTTGTATGGGCAGCACGTTTCTTTCTCTTACTTTATTTTTAGCTATTGTAACAAAAAACAGCCGACGACAATGACTCTCCCTTGCAAGAAAAAATTACAGGGTTCTATAAATAACTAAGAACAAATTGCAGTAAAAAATAAACGCCTTATAGATAAAAACAATTATTTACAACAATTTCAACAGGTTAAAAAATTTAACGGTATGGCATATCAATTGCTTTTATTAAAATGAATGTTTAACAAAGTAAGGAGATAATGATGAACAGCGATCGTTTAGAAGGCAATTGGAAAGAGTTAAAAGGTAAAGTGCAACGTAAATGGGGCGACCTTACCAATGATGATTTAGATAGAATCGAAGGTAGCCGTACAGAGCTTGTTGGTAAAATCCAGCAAAAATACGGCAAATCGAAAGAAGAAGCAGAGCGTGAAGTTAATGACTTTGAGAAAAGCCATTAATTTTGCAGCCTAACAAAAGCCGCCATCGGCGGCTTTTGTACTTATTTTGTTAGTGCTATTGCTTGGCCTGCAAGAGAAAACACATTTTTAAGCATTAACTTTAAAATATGCCTGATAGATGCATACGTAAATGAGATTGCTTTGAATGGATAGCCACAAAAAGCCAGCATGTAACCTAAAATTCCCTTCACATCACTTGTATAATTTTTAGAGAGATCGATGCTGTCGGTTAATGCTTTAGCAATTTGATCATAGACGGTAAGCGTATTCGTGTAGTGGTTTTGTATCGCATATAACTTACCTGTATCACGTAAATATGTGATTAATGCAGCGCCTATTTTTCTTGCCCATCTTGAAGTACGGCTGCACTCTAATCGCTTATCATAATCAAGCCTGACTTCTTCTTGAATCCGTTTTTCCATGCCCTTATTGATTGCAGCATAACTTTTAAAATTACTCGCAGTATGTAAGTAGCCTGGCGTCTGGTCTGTCATACTATGGGCTTTTGGAGTAATTGTTGCAGCACCATTTAAAATATATTCTTGCTCCGTATGCATAAATGGCCAGACTGGCACTAAAGGTACGGGGTCGGCGGCATGCACACAGCGATAAACATGGTTATTTGTTGCTGCTTCTGTCTGTATAGCAAAGCTATGATAACCAACTCGTGAAGCACCAAAAGTATAAAGCTTCACATTTGCACCAAAGTGATTTTTTAACCAATTCGCAGCCAAATTAGCCAAAGCACCGCCTAAGCTATGACCCACAACATGTATATTTAGCTTTTTGCTCGCTTTTTTACTAAAAAATTGTTCTAACTGCTTTCTAAATGAGTTAAAGGTGTGATTAAACCCCGCATGCACAGGCTGACTATTGCTACAGGTACTCAAACCACAATTAAGGTCAGTAATCACATCTCGCATTTTTGCCGTGCCGCGTAGTGCTAAGACATAATCAACTTCAAACAGTCCCTTTTGCCTTTTGCAATGCAACCAAAGCTGGTCGAATGAGTAAAAACGCGTTCAAGAATAGAGCCACTGACATCTTTTATAGGCTCTAATTCAAATGAAAAGCTATTCTCTAATAGCCGATAATAGTCTGTATACACTAAGGGTGCTTTTTCCAAAGTTTCATAGGCAAGTGCTGCAAAGTTTGCAGCAAAAGCTGGGGTTAGTGTTCCCATACTTATGTCCTTATAATTTAATTAATGGTCTTCGTCATCCGTTTCAATATCCGATATACCAAGATAAGAATCTACATCTATAACTTCAAAGTCTTCATCCCAACGCGCTATACTCGCAGCTCGAAATTTATAACCCGGAACTTGATTATTTTTAAAATGAAAAAAGACCTCCTCATCTGATAAGTCTGCTCTTAAACAGCTTAATTTTTTAGCGTATTCATGACGATATTTAATATTTGAAAGCTTGGATGTCCATAAAATATATTTAGTGCCCTCATAAATAAGCGTTATAATTTGAGATGTGAAAAGCTCTGCAAATGGCACTGCGGGTTGGTTAGAGCGAATATTGGCTTCAGGAAAAGAAAAGCCGCCTTTATCATCGGTATAGGCAAAACCTTCTACATATTTTCCGTCAGAGAAACAAAGTAGCCTTTCTATTTTTGCGTTAATTAAAGGTTTACCATTTTCACTAACTTGACCTTTAACTTCGGGGCATAGGTGTACCTTGTATGCACCAAAATAGTTACCCAACTTCTTAAATGATTCTAAGAGTGACATTAAAAATGAGCCTCAAAACAGGCTGTGAACTTAACGGGAAGAAGATGTTGATGATATTCCTTACCTTGACTCACTATTCACATGCCCTTGTAAATAATGAGCACATAATACACAACTTAGTGATAAAAAGTAGCATCAGTAAAAATAATTGAGCCGGCGAGGCTTATTAGGCTGGCTCGTGTTTGGCCAAATCAGGCTCAGCAACTGTTTGGTTTTTACCTTGAGATTTTGCTTTGTATAGTCGCTTATCAGCAATATTTAAGCATTGATCAATACTGTCCACTAGAGTTCGCTGATACAAACCAATACTTAAACTCACATTGAAGGAATGCTTACCACTTTTAAATGTATTATTTGCGAGTTGTGTGTGTATTTCATCAGCAACGTTTCGTGCGCGAAGTTCATGCCCTTTTGGGATTACAATTAAAAACTCTTCACCACCCCAACGCGAATTAATGTCTTCATCGGTACACACTTTCTTAAAGATATTGGCAATAAAGATAAGCACTTCGTCACCCACTTGGTGACCATAGGTGTCATTCACTTGTTTAAAGTTATCAACATCAATTAAAAGAAACACGGCGCCCTCTGCAAAGCAACGACTTTGCATACACTCTGTCGCATAACGTCGGTTTGATAAACCGGTCATGGCGTCGGTGCGGGCCAGCTTTTTGTTTATTTTAAGCTGTGCTATGAGCTCACGACTGTACTTATTTCGGTAATACTCATAGAACGCGCCAAGTATACATAAAATTGAAAAGCACAGCATAACTCGTGTAGGAAAGTAATGACTTGGATAACTGTAATAACCCAATTTGTCCGTGTAATAAAAGAGAGTTGAAATCACACAAGCAAGCACGATTAAGTCTATCGCTCCGCGCTTTAAGCCACGAATAAAAAAGGTCACAGGCGAGGCAATAAATAACCATAAAGGACCTGTACCATGATTACCGCCAGACACTATCAAAAAGCACATAATCGCATATAAGGTGTAAAGCATCAGAATAGCAATTGTATGGTCACGATTTTTGATTATAAACGGACTGGCAAATACACCCACAGCAACCACTAGCATACTACTAAGAAGGGTGTAGCCATCTAAGTAACTAGTAATAGACATAAAAAAAGAGGTAACAGCCCCAATGAATGCAAATACACGTAAAAACCGTGCTTTATCTTGCTGACTTGCATTGACTGTATCGATCACACTTTTGCCTTGCGTTTATTATTGCTTATTCCTAAATAACTTTAACACAAATATCTAATAATGAAGGCGTAATACAGCTTTTCACATGCTAAATGCTTAACAAAAAGAATAAAGTATTAAAAATACCGACCTTTTTGTTCATTAAGGCTAGGTTATTTTTACCTTAAACAGGAGCAAAGTTTCTATAAATTAACTACTTATAGCACTATCAAAACTGAGAGCTAGGCGAGTAAGAGGTTAGCCATGTTTATATGGCAGATTATTTTAACTACGACGAACGGCTGCATGCGCGACTAGCTCATCAAGTTGATTCTGATGCTGACGAGCCTGTTTTTGCTTTGTCTGATATGCTTTTTTAGCAATTACGCCCTCTAACCCCTTCGTGAATGAAAGTTGTTGGATACAAGCATGTTGTTGCCGTGATTGATCGCCTTGTAGCTGCGTTACTCGTTCGGCCTGCTGCTGCGATAGCCCATGCAGAATGTGTTTCATGCCTGCTAAATTTTGCAAACCAATTGCATTACCCATCTGGTTGTTTGTTTGCATTTCGTCGATAAATTGCTTTAGTTGGGCTAGTCGCTGTTGCTCTACTTCGGTTTGTTGTTTTAGAACTGCCTGCTCAGAGAGCATGTTATCAAGCTTCTCTTGTTGCATGTCTTTAAACTTATCTAGCATCATGTTTTCCTATTAACTGCGAAAGCTGTTGATTTGTAGTCGCAAAGTCTGCTTTTTCATTTAATGATTGGCATAAGAATGCTTCTATTTGTGGATACAAGTGTACAGCTAAATCCAATTCAGCATCTTTCCCTGCTTGGTAGGCACCAAGCGGTATTAATTCATGTACTTGTAGGTATCGACTGTAGAGCTTTTTAAGCTTATAACAAAAGGCAAGCTGCTCAGAGGAGACAATGTTAGGCATAACACGGCTTATAGATGCGCCAATATTAATAGCTGGATAATGACCTTTTTCTGCAAGCGTTCGGTCCAATACAATGTGGCCATCTAAAATAGCCCGCGCATTGTCCGCAATTGGGTCTTGCTGGTCGTCCCCTTCTGCTAATACCGTGTAGATCGCAGTCATTGAACCTTTACTTTTTTCACTGTTTCCAGAGCTTTCAACTAACTGGGTTAGCTTACTAAATACCGATGGCGGATACCCCTTAGCGACAGGCAACTCGCCAACCGCAAGGCCTATTTCTCGCTGTGCTTGCGCATAGCGAGTCAAAGAGTCCATCAATAACAGAACATTTAAATCTTGGTCACGATAAAAAGCAGCCAGTTGATGACTTAACTCCGCCGCTTTTGCTCGCAGAAGCGGTGAATCATCAGCAGGGGAAGCAATTACGATGGCCTTTTTGAGCCCTTCTGGACCAAGACTTTGTTCTATAAATTCTTTCACTTCCCAGCCACGCTCACCAACTAGAGACACGATTACAACGTCTGCACTGGTAAAGCGAGTCATCATGGCCAGTAGCTTACTTTTACCGACACCTGAGCCTGCAAAAAGCCCTAAACGCTGCCCTTTTCCAACGGTAAAAAGACCGTTTATTGAACGGACTCCTACATCCAAGGGTTCGCTCACCCCTTTACGCTGCAATGGATTTAAAGAGGGTTGTTTTTTTAGAACGCAATCAGCTCCTAAATCAACACGACTTAAGTTACCTAAATCATCTATCGGTTGCATTTGTGCATCAATTACTCTTCCGAGTAAAGACATATCAACCTTTATCGCTTGTGTATCAGCAACAGCTCTGACTCTCGCACCTGCGTATAAACCATCTGCTTTATTTAGTAGCATCAAGAACGCTTTGGTATCATCAAAACCAATCACTTGAGCGTCATTCCACGTGCCATCAATGCTCTCGACTTGGTATTTTTTTGCCATTAAAAACTGCCCGCCGACAGCTGTTAATGTCATACCATTGACTCTTACAAGACGACCGTAACTTTGGATTAAAGGCGGGGCTGTCAGCTGTTTTGTAGCAGTATTAAGAACATGAGATAACACGGTATTACTCATGAATAACTTGACCGTTTAGAAGGGCTGGCGTTATATCAGCAAGTACAGCATCTAAACGCTCTGAAAGAGACAAGCTATGGCTTTGCTCACTAGAAATAAGCTTTACACTGCCGCTTGCAAGTTGAGGCTCAAAACTCACTGTTAGGGGTATTTTATCAAAGCTTGAATCGTCAAAAAGGGCCGCATCAGCGCTAGAAAAAACAATTTCGTTAACATCATCTCGCCCTGCTAATAAATTGAGGGCCTGTTCGACTAAATCAATTAAGCAATTAGGCTGCAAAGTTAACTCACAGGCAATTACCTGCTCCGCGACCTTTGCAACTAACACACTAAGATCTTTTAGTACCTCATTAGACAGCAGATTAAGTTGTTGCTTTGTTTGCTGTGTTAGCACATCGAATTGTGCCAGCATTTGCTGCTTTAATTCTAGTTCACGCTCTTGTAGTAATAGTTCAGCTTGCTGCGAGACGCGCTTTTCTATATCAGCTTGTAGCGCCGCTTGACCTTGCTTTAATCCCTCATCATAACCCTTTTGCCAAGCAGCCTGCTCAGCTGCCTCGATACGCTGTTGAACACTCTGGTGCTGTTGTTCTTTTGTTAACGTTGGAAATTGATAAGCTTGCATAGCACTTAACCCGCGGTCTCTTCTTCGTATAGCTGATAAGTAATTTCTTCTCGCTTGCTCATATCACGTACAATGCTCATGATTTCACGACGTGCAGCATCCACTTTACTCACCGGCTGTGATGTTGTTGCTTCTAACTGCTGTTGATACACTTGCGCTAAGCGTTTTGGTAATGCCCCCAAAAGGCGCGCCACAATTTTTTCATCTGCGCCTTTTAATGCCATCAACCAAAGCTCGTCAGGTACGTCGTTCATTAATTGAGAAAGGGTCTCATCACTTTGCAGTAATAAACTGGCAAAGTCATACATACGCTCTTGTACTGCATCTGCCACTTGTAAATCATGCTTTTTAATAACTTCAATAATTTGGCTTTTATTGCCGTTATAACGGCTCATAATATCAGCGACTTTATCAACACCATTTACCTGAGAGCCGACTTGCTTGCCGACAAACTCAATACAGGCTTCAATGGTTAATCGAATATCATCCATAACATGCTCACTGACTTCTCGTAAGCTGGCAATACGGTATAATAGGTCTTCATGCTTTGCTTGAGGAAACAATGCAATGACAGCAGCGGCTTGATCCGCTGGTAAAAACGCTAAAAACAGCGCTTGCATTTGCACATGTTCATGCTCTAAGAAACGGACAATTAGCTCAGGTGGGATCCACTCTAAACGACGCAGATCGTCACTCATCGCGCCACCATAAATATCATCTAACATGCCACGGGCAAGCTTACGTCCAACGGCTTTATCAAGTGCTCTTTCAAGATACAGCCTTGATGCACCATTAACCCCACTTTCGTTACGGTAACAATCGAAAAAACTGGTGAGCGTGTCAGCTACATCATTTTTTGTAATGTTAGAAATACTGGCCATTCGCTCTGAGATTGCTTGTACCTCACGGCGACCGAGTTTACGGATCACACTTGCTGCATTTTCTTCACCCATACTGAGCAGTAAAATAGCAGCTCTATCGAGTGACGCACGAGCAGGTGCTGACATTGTCACATTATCTTGATTTACTTGACTCAACTTCAACTCCTTGCTCTACCCAATATTTAATAACAGAGGTTACACGCTCGGTTTCTCGGCTTGCTAATAACTGCATATGTGCAATTTGCTCTTCAAAATCACTGCCTATCTTAGGCAACGCAATATTTTCACCTTCCTGCTCAGGCTGCTCATTTTTGCTATCTCGCTCAAGTGCGCCATCCAGAGGTGTACTTTGTCTTTCATAGGCATCGCTTTTAGCGGCGGCTAATTTTTCTTGCTCATTTTCACTTGGTGTTGAAGCTGTTGTTTTGCCTTTAATCAAATGATTTACCAGCGGTCTTACCGCAAAGAAAATAAGCATTAAACTAATAAAAGTACCGAAAATGTAACGAGCATACTCTCGAATTTCAGGCATTTGCCACCATTGTAATCCGTCAGACGGTACAAAAGGTTTTGCTTCAACAAATGCAAAACTGGTGATATTGAACTGATCGCCACGCTGCTCATTAAAACCGGTGGCTGTTTTAACCATTTCGCCTAAAGAGTTTAGGCCTTCTTGGCTCCAACCTTCAGCTGTGGCTGCGGCTTGTTCATTAACAAGTACCGATACGCTCATTGAGCTTAAGCGTCCAACTTCAAAACGAGTATGGGTAACAGAGCGGCCATTTTCATATTCACGGCTACTTTCACTGCGTTCAGACACTCGTTCATTTTCAGCCTCTTCACCTTCTTGATCTGGCAATGGAGGTTGATTAGCCAGTGAACCCGGAATACCACCGGCAAATTGGTCTTGTCGAGAATCTGATTTAACCAATTCTTGCTTTAACACCCCTTGTGGGTCTACCGCTTCACGTGTTTCTTCAACAACGCTAAAATCAACATCTGTTGAGACCTGAATTCGAAAATTTCCTTCGCCTAAAATAGGCAGTAACATAATTTCAGCGCGTTGTTCTATGTTACGTTCAACCTTTTCGATAAATGCGAGCTTCTTATCACTTTCTTTACCAACGGGAGTGGTATCAAATAAATCACCCGACAGTAACTTACCGCGTTGATCGACTACTGATACATCTCGCGGGTTTAAACCTGGTACCGAGCCAATGATGAGTGAAATAATAGCTTCTACTTGTTCAGCTTTTAGCTCATGCCCTGGCGCTAAATCAACCATTACAGATGCAGCTGATTTTTGCTCTTCCCTACCTATAAATAAGCTACGCTTTGGTATTGCTAAATGTACTCGCGCATTGCGAACACCTTGCATATTAATAATGGTGCGAGCAAGTTCTCCCTCCAAAGCATGTTGATATTGCATCGATTCCATAAACTGGCTTGTGCCCATCGACACTTTAGCACTTAGGTTATCAACGCCCTCAGGCATTGAAGCTTTAATACCACGTGCCGCTAGAGTGATTCGTGCGTCTGCTAATTTTTCTTGAGGAACTAAAATATTGCCTGTGTCGTTATCGATACGAAACACAATTTGTTCTTTATCCAATATTTCTAAAATATTAGCTTTATCATAACTTTCTTGGTTGCCGTAGAGTGGCACGTAGTTCTTTGCTGATGTCCACAAAATAACAACGATAGTTGCAGCTACTAACGTCGCCAATAAAGCGATTGTCGCGACATTTCTATCATGGCTTTTATTTGAAAAGTTTATTTTATTTGAGAAGTTTACGACTTTTTCACGTAGGTTTGTCTCCCCAGACATCGGCGGTACAGCTTTAGTTAATTCGCCTTTCATAACAACCTCTACAGTGACATACGCATGACATCATCAATGCCATTAAGTAGTTTATTGCGTACTTCCATTAACATTGAGAAGCTTAGGCTGGCTTTTTGACTTGCGACCATTGCCCCCACAACATCATCCGTTTGCCCCGTATCTACCGCATGCATCATTTGCGATGAGATATTTTGTTGCTCATTAACAGCGCGAACAACTGTTTTGAATTCAGTACTAATTGCTGCGTCTTGATATTTACTTGCTGCAGGCGCAATGCTCTCTGCCGCAGCTAGTTGCTGCATATCAGTCATTTTTCCAAGCAGAAGGCGTTGACTTTCAATAGGTGACATTACTCTGTTCCTTAAATTAAGCGATTGCGTCTATATCCATGCCATACTCACGCATGGCGGCTATTTTGTATCGAAGAGCTCGGGTACTCACACCGAGTGCCTCTGCGGTTTGGGTTCTGTGTCCTTTGAAACGGCTAAGTAAATCATAAATATAATCAAATTCAGCTTGTTTCTTGCTATGTTTTAACTGTGACGCACTGGTTGTCGTGAGTGCTTTAACGTTTTCGGGTAGGTTTAGATCTGCCGCTTGAATTTCGACACCGCGAGCCATCACTAATGCCCTTTGCACTACATTTTCCAGCTCACGAACATTACCTGGCCAGTGATAGCTATGCATCAACTGCTCTGCCTGTTGACTAAAGTGAAACTTCTCATCTCCGTATTTAGCAATAAAATACTTCGCTAATGGTAAAATATCGTCACTTCGGTCACGTAATGCTGGCCACATTAACGGCAATACATCTAAGCGGTAAAATAAGTCTTCACGAAAAAGGCCTTTCTCTACTTGCTCACGCAGTGGCTTATTGCATGCTGCAATCACACGAATGTCGAGTTTAATGCGTTGATGACTGCCTAATCGCTCAACCTCTCGCTCCTGTAGGACACGAAGTAATTTAGCTTGCAGCTCTAAAGGCAGTTCAGTTATCTCATCCAGTAAAATAGTGCCGCCATTTGCAAGCTCAAACTTACCCGCTTGCTGTGCTACCGCCCCCGTAAATGCACCTTTGTTATAACCAAATAACATAGACTCCAGCATATTTTCTGGAATAGCTGCGCAGTTAACCGCAATAAATGGCTTATCTGCACGTGGAGAAGATTGATGAATGAAGTTAGCGAGCTTTTCTTTACCTGTACCCGACTCACCCATAATGAGTACGCTTGCAGATGTTTGTGCTGCACGATTGGCAAGTCTCAGCACTTGCTGTGATTTCAGTGACACAGCAATTAAGTCACTCACACCATGCTTCATAGAATCAGCGTTACGGATAGTTAGTTTGAGTTGATCAGCAAAAAACGGTTTAAGTAAAAAGTCGACAGCACCATTATTGAGTGACTGTGAAGCAAGCTCACCTTGGTTCGATTCCACAAGCGTGATAATTTGTCCACCTTGATGAGTTCTTTTAACTAGTTTTACCAAGTCAACCAAGTTCATTTGTGCTTGTTGAGCATCAATTAATACCAGTTCAGGCTGATAACTCAAACAATAACCAATAGCGTCGGGGATCGAATCTGTGTACAGAAGTTGATACTGCTCATCATTGATCGCCAATTCAATTTCACGTGATGGTTGTTCTGGCGCAAGCCATAGTAGATGTTTCTGATCCATATTCCTTCTCACACCTTAGCTTTTTTGACGAAATAGACGAATTAAGACGCGCCTATTTGAAGACTGACCGTTCGAATCTGAATTGCTTGCCACGGGATAGCGTCCTCCGTGAGCCCTGATCTCAATTAACTTTGCATCGATCCCGTACTCAATAAGTCGGGATGCCACATCATCGGCTCTTTCTTTCGATAACAAACGATTGGCAAGTGGAGAACCGACATTATCTGTATGTCCATCAATCATGACTTTCTTAACTTTAGGATCGAGTTGAATATAACGAACTAGTTTCTCTAAATAACTCAGGTCTGCGGCACGTTTAACAACACGCTCTCCTGAGTCAAAATTAATTTCATAATCTCTCGCTTGTCGCCAAGATAAAGGTGCTAATTTTTCACGGCATTGCTGGTATTTATCAATCGCGTTATCACTATGAGTTGTAGGAAAGGTCAGTCTCAGTTGCTCATCGCCAAACCCGACGATTGTATCTAACCAGTAGCCTTGCTTAATGGCGCTTAAAAGAGGTGCAACACCTTGTTTAAACGTAACCTGTTGCTGCTCAATATTGGCTGAAAAGAATTGTATAGAAGGGGCGATTGCTTGCTTGTTTTGCCAATCCGCTGTACGGGCAAATACTTGTACATCCGTGATATCACGTTCGGTTAACAACCACTTAAAATCTAGGTGCTGTGGCTCTGCAGGCTCGCTAATAATCGATAATTGCGCATAACTATCTAATTTTTGGCTAAGTTGGCAATAAAAAGCATCGCCACTGACATACCATGTTGCCTGCTCATAATTTTGGGTAATTACGCGTTCAGCTTTCACAGGCAATGCATAAGCAGTTATAATGCCTACAACAATTAAAAAAGTTGCCTTAACAAGCTGATATGAGTTGTTCATTCGTATTCCAATTATCATAAACAGCCCAATTAAGGGCTTTAACGTATATAATAAGCGGAACAAATTGCCTGAAGAGGCGAATAGACGTGCCGCTAAGTTAATGTAACCCCACTATCATGACCTTGCGGTTTTAGACTGGAAGCTTTGCGTCCTACCCTTTCGGTGTAGTTTGCCATTTAATTGTCTTAGTGTTTCCAACTAAGTAACTGTTATTATAAAACAGTTAACAAGTACCTAATTCTTAATGATTATAGATAAAAAAAACCAAAAAGCAACATTACGGGTATTTATTCATATTAAATTCATACCGCTTACACTATCCTAAAGAGCCAACGATACTAACTTTAATATTATCAGGCACTTCATTATAAGAAAGCACTGATAAACCTCCCTTCGTAAATGAACGTGCATAGCGCGCCAGTAAAGGTCTTAGCTGCGGAATAACAATCAACACAGGGTTAACACCTTGAGATTTCATTTCATCAGTAATCACAGGCATGGCTCGTTGGAACTGGCCAAGTAAATTAGGATCTACAGCAAAACTATCTAATGCTACCTTCCCTGCTTGCATGGCTTGTTCTAACGAACTTTGCATCGTTTGCTCTAGTTTTTCATCTAAGCTATAAGCAGCTAATTCGTCACGATTGCCCATCACTTGTTTTACTAACACACGTTTTAGTGCACAGCGTACATCGGCAGCAAGTAGAATCGGGTCTTTTGTGACTTCGATACTGTCAACTAAAGTGCCTGCAATAGTCACGATATCACCAATCGCGACATGCTCCTTAAGTAGCATTCTCATCACTTTTAGTTGCAGGTTAATTGGTAAAGACTTTTCAAGCGCATCAGCCAAACTAGGTGATACAGTCTTTAATCTCTCGTGTAAGTTTTGAATATCTTCATAACTAAACAGCTCATCTAAATGCTCTTTTATCACTTTGCCCATATGCGTTGCGATTACCGTGGCTAAGTCGACAACTGAATAACCCATATTCAGTGCCTTGGCTTTATTTTGCTCATCAACCCACACAGCTTCCAAACCATAAGCTGGGTCCGTCGTTAGTTCACCATCTAACTGGCCGTAAGTATCGCCGGTGTTTAAAGCTAGTAGCTGCTTGGCATTCAGTTGAGCAGACGCAACGGCCACTCCTGCTAGTTTGATTTTATATTCTTGAGGATTAAGATTGAGATTATCTTTAACTCTGATTTCAGGTAACAAGAAACCAAGTTGTTCAGATAAGCTTTTACGCATACCACGTATTGTTTTTGCTAGCTCCTCACCTTTTTCCTTATCGGCCAGATAAACTAAACGAAAACCAAGCTCAACGCTTAAAGTATCGACATGCGGAATATCTTGCCAGCTCAGAGCTGCTTGTTCTTGGGCAATTGTATCTGTAATACTTTGCGCTTCTTCTAACTGCCCTTGTGGTGTCTTTTTGTAAAGTCGCCAAGCAACATACAAAAGAGGCAGTGCAAAGCCAATAAACGCAAGGCTTGGCATGCCTGGCACAATACCTAACACCAGCATGACTAATGCGGCTGTTAGAATCACTCTTGGTGAGGCAAGTAACTGGCTTCCCACCGCTTCACTCATGTCACCTTCATCGTTCATTCTGGTAACAATAATTGCCGCAGCAACAGCCAGTAATAATGAAGGGACTTGTGCAACTAAGCCGTCACCAATTGTTAAAAGAGCGAAACGTTGAAATGCTTCAGCCATGCTCAAGTCATGCTGAAATACCCCAATGCTGACACCACCCAGTAAGTTGATCACTAAGATGATCAGACCGGCTATTGCATCACCGCGTACAAATTTAGAAGCACCATCCATTGAACCATAGAAATCAGCTTCTTGTGCCACGGTAGTACGTCGTTCTTTAGCTTGTTCTGGGCCAATTAGTCCCGCATTTAAGTCGGCATCAATTGCCATTTGCTTGCCTGGCATTGCATCAAGAGTAAAACGTGCTGCAACTTCAGAGATACGCTCGCCACCTTTGGTGATTACGACAAAGTTAATCACCATCAGAATAATGAATACGACGATACCAACAACATAGTTGCCACCAATCACCACCTCACCAAATGCTTGAATGACTCGCCCTGCCACATCAGAGCCTTCATGACCATGTAGTAAAACAACCCTAGTCGATGCAATATTTAGGGTAAGGCGCATTAAGGTTGCAACCAACAGAATGGTTGGGAAAACAGAAAAATCGAGTGGTTTCGAACTTGAAACAGCAACCAATAACACGATCACAGAAAGTACAATATTAAAGGTGAATAAGGTATCCAGTAGCCATGCGGGTAATGGCAAAATAACCATAGATAAAACAGCTAACAGCAATACCGGTATAGCAGTATAAGGTCGGGTTAAACTACGCCAATTCAAAGTCATTCTCCACCATTATGGTTTTTGTAAATTTTTTGGAATTTCAAGTTCAGGCAATGGCGCTGGCGCTTGACCTCGCCCTTGCTTGTAAGCCTTTAGCTGCATTACATAAGTAAGTACATAAGCAACCGCTTTATAAAGTCCATTAGGTACTTCTTGGTCGATGCGTGTCGAAAAATAGATAGCCCGCGCTAAAGCAGGTAACTCAATAACTTCTTTATTGTGCTGACGCCCTAATGTTCTGATCCTAAGTGCCATTTCATCCATGCCTTTAGCGACAACATAAGGTGCTTTGGCTTTTTCTTCGTTATAGCGAATCGCAACCGCATAGTGTGTTGGATTTGTAACAATCACGTCTGCTGTGGGGACCCGCTCTTCGATACGCCTATTTGCTTGCTGATATTGAATTTGCTTAATTTTGCTTTTGATCTCGGGGTTACCATCGGATGATTTGCGCTCTTCCTTGACTTCTTGATGGGTCATTTTAATTTTATCTAGAATTTGTTTTTGCTGAATAGGCACATCAATCACAGCTACAAATAACAGCAAAGTTACAGTGATCATCATAGCTAAAAATAGCAGGCTAATACCTTGATTTAGAGCCACCAGCAAGTCTTGATTTTGTAAGGCTACTAACTGCTGCCATAACTGAGTCAAAAAGCTAAATAAGCAAATAGCTAACAAGGCAATTTTAATCATCGACTTTAACAGCTCAGTCAAAACCTGTTTACCAAACATTCTTCCTAAACCCGAAAGAGGATTTAGCTTACTTAACTTAGGTGCGAGTAATTTTTTTGAGAAAATAAACCCACCAGGTAACACTCCCGTGATCCACATAGCGCAAAACGCGAGCAATAAAAACGGCACTAAAGTTGCCAGCATATCGAGTATTGCTTGAGCAATGGCATTTGGCATGAGTTTCGTATTATCGATAATACGATGATCCAGTTGCATACTTGTGCGCATCAAGCCAATAAATAGGTCATAAAATAAATTAGCGAAAAACAATAGCCCTGCCACACTCACCATCAATAAAATAGCCGTATTAAGTTCTTTAGAACGGGCTACCTGCCCATCTTCACGTGCTTTTTTGAGGCGCTTTTCACTGGGCTGTTCTGTTTTTTCTTGTGCACTGTTATCTGACATTCACCCTCCCATCGCCGTTTTAAATACGGTTAAAACATGGTAGGTCAATTTAGCAAATGCATTGCCTGTGTAACTAAGTGTCATAAATACACAAAAGAAACCCATTATTAAGGCCATCGGAAAGCCTAAAACAAAAATATTCAAAGAAGGAGCTGCGCGACTTGCTACGCCAAACGTTAGATTGACTAACATCATGGCAATCACGCCAGGTAGTGCAAGTAGTAGAGTAGAGGCTAATAACCAAGCAAATAAATTAACGACAGCCATAATGTCCAAGTTATAAATACTGCTGCCTATAGGCCAAACAGTAAAACTCTCGACCATAACGTGCAACGTAATTAAATGACCGTCAGCGGCAAAAAACAAAAGCGCAGCCATTATCCAGAATAACTGCCCTAATAATGCAACCTGATTACCACTGCCAGGGTCCATTACCAAAGCCATCGATAAACCCATTTGCATCGACAACACAAGACCAACCAGAGACATCACTTCAAACAACAACCGCAAGGCAAGCCCCATTAAGACACCAAAAATGATCTGCTCAACAGTCAGCACGACAGCATCTAACGAAAAAATATCAACCGCTGGAGCGAGTGGCAATTGCCCTGCCACTAAAAAGGCCAGCATCATAGCCACAGCGATTCGGGCGCGTGGAGTCACTGCGGGGTTTTCAAATACTGGCATTGCCCACAGCAAAGCCGAAAACCGAACAAATGGCCACCACATGGTGCCCATCCAGCTAACAATGTCGTTACTGGTTAAAGCAATTAAGGAGTTCAACCAAAAACCCCTGGGATCATAAACTTAAGGTCTTCAAACCACGTCAATAAGGTGCGCACTAACCAATGCCCTGCAAACACCACCATTAACAGTGTTAGCAACATACGAGGTAGAAAGGTTAACGTTTGCTCTTGAATAGAGGTGGCGCCTTGTATAACTGCCACCACAATACCCAAGATAAGCCCTGGTACTATCAGTACCAAAATCATCTCTATAATGGTATAGACTGCATCGGCAATCAGTTGCGTGGCCATCTCAGGACTCATATTGGCCCTCCGAATGTTGCAGCCAGCGTTCCTGCCACCATTGACCAACCATCAGCGAGTACGAACACCATCAGCTTAAATGGTAAGCTGATAATCAATGGGGATAACATCATCATACCCATCGACATCAATACGCTGGCAACCACTAAATCAATAATCAAGAAGGGAATAAAGAGCATAAAACCGATTTGAAAAGCGGTTGTCAGCTCACTAAGCACAAAAGCAGGCATAAGTACTTCAAATGGAATTTCATCCGCTTTTAAGTTGGTGGGCTCATTAGCAATTAAAAGCACTTGATGTAGCTCGCTTTCACGTGTTTGCTTAAGCATAAATGCACGTAGAGGCTGTTCAGCTCGAGCTAGTGCTTGCTCTAATCCCATCTCTTCTGCTTGAAAAGGCTTATACGCATTTTGATATATATCTTGCCAAACCGGGCGCATAATAAGCATGGTAAGCATCAATGCAATACCAATTAAGACACGATTTGGGGGACTTTGCTGTAGCCCCATTGCTTGGCGCAAAATCGCGAGCACAACAATGATCCGAGTAAATGAGGTCAGTACCATTAACAACGCTGGTATTAAACTCAACACTGTCATCATTAACAAAATTTGTAGCTTGACGTTATAGTCTTGCCCTTGCTCTGTGTCTTGCAACGAGAACAATGTTAATTCTTGCGCGTTTAACCAAGTTGGTAAAAGAAGGATAAGTAAACCAAACCCGACGTTGAATGCACTGCGTAAATTCATTACTTAACTATCCGCCTTTTCTTGCTCATCTTGGCTGATAAACTTAATACCATATTGGCCATCAACCAGTACAACTTCAGCTTTCGCAAAGTATACACCGTTCACTTTCACATCCATCGGCTCACCTGCGGCTTTGTCTAAGCGTAAAACATCGCCGTGTTTGGCTTGTGATAACTCACCTAACGTTAATTCTGTGCTCGCGACTTCTAGCGTAATAGTTAACGGCACATCAGCAAATACAGACATATCATTCTCATTGCTTGGCTCAGCGCTTAAGTTGTCTAAGCCATCAAGCTCTAAACCTGCTAATGCATCATCAAGGTTGTCAGTCATAATTCATTTACTCTTTATTTGTGTTATCTGTAATTTGGAAAGTCAAACTGGCATCTTGTTGTACAATTTGACCTGTAAAGAAGGTTTTATTACCTAACTTGAAAGAAGCAGGCTCACTAAGTTGAATAGGCAATACCTCACCATTTAATGCCGCTTTTAACTGCCTTAACGTGACTTTTTTGCGCGCCATTTCAACATGTCCTCTCACTAAAAATTGGCTGCTTTTTTCCATATTTAATAAGTGTGTTTGTTGTTCGTCATGCTCGCTTTGCGGTTGACTAAAGAAAGCCACTGGCAACCAAATGAACCAGCTGATCACATCGTTATCAAGAATTAACCGTACTTTAAATGCAAGGTAATTGACCGCGCTCGGTAAGTTGTTAGTGCTACATGGCTCAGCGAGTAAGCATGCCCGCTCTTTAAAAATAAGCTCTTGAATACCCTGAACTTGTTTTTGTAATAACCGTGCACAAATGCGGCTTTCTGTGCGTGTTAACTCTGCTGGCGGCTCTTCTGCTACAGCCTTATTAGCTTGGCTTAAATCACCACCTAGGCATAAATCAGCCATTCTGTGAGCACTTGTGTAATCCAATGCGATATAAGCATCAGCGTCTATTGGCTCAAAAACAGAACTTTTAAAGAAAACGCGTTTCGCTTCAGCTAGCCAGCTTTGCAAGGTGCTGTGTGAACATAAGTTAATATCAACAGCAAACTGACTATCATTAAATAGCTGTCCTAACTCAAACTCGATGGCTTTATGCAAACTAAACTCACCCGCTCGCTGATGGGCAATTTCGTATTGACGTTGTTGCTGTGTGATCGCATACGGCCTAAACTCTTTACCTTGTTCAGCCTTGAAGAGCTTTATTTTTGGCTTAACAAATTGCTTCATAAAATTTTCCAATATCCAAAAGTGTGGCTATAAAGTCGTTGTGTAATTAGCCTGCTTTTGTAACTCAGCAACTAACTCTATACGCCTTAATTCATCTTTCTTTTGCCATTCAATACCAACAAAGTTCAGTTTTTCTGTAACGGGATACGTATAACGAATTGTGCCAATAAAAGCATTACTATCATTAAATGCTACACGGACCTTGCCCGGTAACTTATGCTCATTTGGCACCAACATTCCAGCCCCACCTACGCTAATATCTTTAACCACAGCACGGCATATAAAGTAGTTAAACAACCATGAATGATGCAGCTTAACGGCAATGCCACCTTGTTGCATTGCCGCAGGAAGATTGAGTATCTTGCTCACAAAGCGGCCAGCGAGGGTGAGTTCGTTTCGACTCTTCTGACTTATTCATATAACTCCTGCGAGCGTAATACTGGCTGATTTGCTGTTGCAGCACTAGCGGCCTTTTTAACAGGATTATTGATGTTATCCTCAGCGAATAACGCCTCTAACTCTGATTCTGCCTTTTTGGTCAGAATCAGGATCTCGACACGTCTATTTTCACTCGCAAATCTATCTTTTTGATTAATCGGTCTATTAGAAGAAAAAGCATTAACTTGCATAACTTGGTTTGTTGGCATCCCACCTGCTGCCATGATTTTTCTTGCTTGAAATGCACGTGCACCTGATAAGTCCCAGTTATTCGACTGAGTTCCTTTGAATGCACTGGCATCACTGTGACCCGAAATAATGATTTTGTTTTCAATACTTCTGAACAGGCCACCTAAGTGTAAAAATAAGTCTTCAAAAAATGGCGACATGGTTTGCTCTGAACGCGCAAACATTTGATGATTTTTGTCATCTTGAATAATTACTCTGAGCCCAGAACTAACTTTCTCAACCTGCAGATTGTTCTGTAATAGCTCTTCTTTGGCTAAATCTTGAAAGCTACTTAGTAATAAACTCAGCTCACTTGATGCTGCAAATTCACTGTCAATCACTGAATTAAGCTTATCGCCTTTCCCCGCTAAAGGCGCATGATCGCCTTTAGGTACTTTTAAATATTCACTCATGCCTGGGCGAGGATTATCAGGTGGCAAGCGATTTGATGCTTTATGATCAACAACGGAAGGTGACCCCCCTAAATCGACAGGAAAAGGGCTATTGCCTGGTTCAAATAATGCGGGGCTACCATCAAAGATTGAATGTGTACGCATATAATGAGCAATATCTTTTCGCTCTTGCTCATTGGTAATAGCCATGATCCATAGCACCATGAAGAACGCCATCATCGCTAATGTGAAATCAGCAAAGGCGACTTTCCAAGCACCACCATGCTTGCCACTCTTTGCTGAGCGGCGACCACGTTTAATAATTACTGGGTTAGAATTATTCATTTAAGCTGCTCGGTTATTGATCCACTGTTCCATCGTGGTAAAAGAAGGTTTACTTTCTTGTGTTATCAGTTTTCGACCAGAGTCAGTCGCCACAATAGCTACATGGCCTTTTGCGTGGGCAACCAACATAGCTCGAACACACTCAAGCATAGTCATTTGTTTCTTTACATACTGCTGCATAGCCGATGACAGAGGTGCTAATAGGCAGTAACAACCAAAAATACCAACAAAGGTTCCCACCAGTGCTGCCGCAACGTGATAGCCAATTTCGCTCAATGGTCCATCTAAGTGCTGCATCGTGATAATAATGCCACCTACCGCAGCTAAAATACCGAAACCGGGCATTGCTTCGGCAATGTCGCCTAACGCATTTGACGGCTTCATTTTTTGCTCTTCAATGGAAAAGATCTCTTGCTCTAACATAGCATCGAAATCATGTGGGCTAATTTTTCCCATGCTGTATAAGCGTAGGTTGTCACAAATAAATGTTACTAACTCAGGAAAGGCTGTGACCTGTGGGTAGGCTAAAAAAATTGAGCTAGTATCAGGGTTTTCTACATGATCATCTAACTCTTTAATCCCTTTTAGGCGAGCCAGTTCAAGTAAGGTGTATACCACCATGAGCAAGTCATGATACAAGTCTTTGTTATTTTGATTTTTATTGCCAAAGAATTGATATTTTAACTGACTTAACATTTCAGTTAAAACATGACGTGAATTACCAACAATAAGTGCTCCTAAGCCCGCACCAAAAATGATTACAAACTCTGCAGGCTGCCACATACTCGCTAAGTTACCACCAGCAATAGCAAAGCCACCTAGTACGGCGGCCAGCACAACGACTAAACCTAATATTCTTTGCATAATTGTTTTCCCGGTTGGTTATTCACTTTGTTGAAGTTTTCTTGTTAAAGATTCTATTGCCAATTTATGTAGTTGGCAGACCCGTGCTTCGGTTAAATCAAGGGCAAGGGCTATTTCTTTCATGTTCATTTCATGGCTGTAGTAAAGATGCAGTAACAACTTGTTTCTTTCTGGTAGGCTGGCGAGTGCTTTTTGTAGCATTAAAGCCGTTTCTGTATGTGATAACTGGCTGCCTGCATCAGTAAACGAATCATCGTGACCGAGCAATGCTTCGAGGCTATCAATTGCTTCAGCTTGACTTGCATAATGCAGTTTCAACAGCTGGTCTAAATCAATATCCAATGCTTGACATAGCTCACTATCATTTGGCTCTCTGCCTAGTTGCTTCAATAACTTGCGCGAAGCATCACGCAATTGATGCGACTGTTGTCTTAGTTGTCGTCCTCGCCAATCTATTCGACGAAACTCATCTAGCATCGCGCCCCGAATACGCTTAAAAGCAAATGCCGAAAATTGTTCGTCGACATTTCGACCATAACGACGAATTGACGAAAGCAGTGCCACTAAACCTATTTGCTGAATATCGTCCATGTCGACAACAACACCCAATTGCGTTCGCATGTGGGAAGCTGCACGCTTCACTAAGTATGCATACCGTTCGAGTAGTTCCCCCTCGGTATGTGTACTCATTAAACCTGCTTGCTGCTCATCCGAAGATGGCCATTGTTGTTCAACTAACATACGCGTTCTCTACTGAATGAAAACATTGGTTATTAATACATCAGCCAATTCAAGCGATGACTTATTAGCCAACACCTTATTAAACTGACTAAGTAGGTCTGTTTGAACTTTCTCTACATCGGTAAATGTGCTCCGCACAGTAGCGTGCTCCATATTCGCAAAGTTTTTTACAAGCACATTGCGTAGTACTGGCATAAAGGTTTCAGCATCTGTTTCGTTTTGTAAGGTTGGTGCAAAACCAAGGCTCAAATCGAGCACTAAATAGCGAGCATATTCATCGTCAGCAACACTGATAATAAAGCGATCCATTGCCATATATTTAACGTCTGGTTTATCAACAGAGGCCACTGGGGCTTGCTCTGTTTTTGATTCTTGAAAATAGCTTGCACCAAAAAAACCAAGTGCTAATAATCCGACAGCAAGTACTGCTAATTGTATTTTTTTCAAAGTTCCACTCCCATTTCTATATCAGTCTATTCAACCAATCTTGTTGCTGCGCTTGCCTAGGCTCAACGGAGGTAGGCAAATCATTTAACTGATTAGCTGCAATATCTTGCTCTTGTGTAAATTCGTGTGTTTGTTTGTGCTGTTGATGTTTATCGCTAATATCAACATCAACAGTACTTTGCTCGGCATGAGTGAGTGATTGGCGAAGTTGCTCAAGCGTTTGTTGCATGGCTTCACGTATTTGTGGATTACTCGCAACAATGTGTACTGTGGTTTTTTCTCCCTCAACACTAATACTTATGTCAATACTGCCTAACTGGGGAGGATCAAGGCGGATTTGCGCGCGTTGAACCTGTTGGCCTATTTGCAACTGCACCTTGTCATGCAGCACATTCAGTAAGCGTTGGCCCCATTCACTACTATTTGTCGATAACGACTCAGTTCGCCACTGCTGCACCTGTGTGGCTTGCTCTGAACTAGCAGCAGAAGAAAAAGAAAATGAACGACTTAATTCTGTCGTCGCAAAATTGGGCTGCTCAAGCGCTGTCTTAACCTTAGTGGGCTGTGTAGGGCTTGTTTCCACCATTAAAGCCGGTCCTACTCTAGTTTCACTTGAGCGCAACGTTTCCAACTCAGCCACCGGGGGCATGTGCGGTTGTTGGCTGCTAAGTGGGTATTCTTTACTCGGCGATGCAATAGCCGTATTCAAACTTGATGCATTAAATAAAGGTACTTGCTTTTTAGTTAACTCAACAGTTTCATTGTTTAATAATTGATTAGCTGCCGGTATAGCTTGAGCGCTATTAGGGCTAGGCTGTAATAACTCTTTAGCGTTCGAAGCACTCGTTACTTGTAACTGTTCCTGCTCTGTAGCATTTGCTATCGACTGAGTAGATAAACCACCAAGCAAGGTTTTCGAGGCTGATTCACCCTGTGTAGTAGGGCTTTGCTCATTCACGCGTATTTTTTCTGATATAGCTTCATTTTCAGCAGCAGTCTGCATAGCTAAAGTAAGGCTATCCTGCACAGGAAGCGAGCCCAAAGCTTGTGGTTCTGTAACTCCCTGAGAAGCGGGTTGAATAGGCAGGGCTGAATCAACTTGCTCCATATTGATTTGTTCTTGAACTGTCGCTTCAGCACCTTGTTGCAGCGATGTTTCAGATAATGCAGTTATACCTGGCGCTAACATGCTTGACTCATTTTCAGCTTTAAACTGTGTATATACACCTGAGCGCCATTGAGACGGTAGCTCAAATTGCTTTTCTGTCTCTACTTGCTCAAGCTCAGAGCGAAGCTCACTAGTAGATTGCGCGTGTTCTTCATGTTCGGTTAAATCGAATTGGCTTGTTTCAGGGTCAGTAAAGTTTGCTTGCACCTTTTCAGCACCGGCTCTATTCCCTGAAACATGTGGGTGTATGATTAATTCTTTCATTAACGCGCACCATCAGTAAATTGTTTGTATGCAATAATGCCGTCGCGATCTTTTTGATGTTGCTGCATACGTGTTTGTAATTCGTTTTTTTGCGCATTAATTAATGCTAGAAAGTGTGAATATTCACCTTTCAACTCACTCACTCTAGACTGCCAACTTGGATACCAAGGTGCTAACTTCGCCTCATTAAGGATCTGCATTAATTGCTGATCAAAATGACGAATATGTTGCCACTGCTGCTCTTCTATCGCTTTCGCCATAGCTTGCAATAGGGTTTGAATTTTCTGGTCTGTTTGCTGTTTATTCATCATGATCATTTCAATTAAAGCGAGCAGCCGTAAACAATTCAGAGCTGCATTAACACCAGCTTAACGAGCAAAAAGCATTCCAAAACACAAGGTATTGATATACAAAGGAAAAATTAATTTACAAAATGCTGAACGGAAGTTTAATTTCCGCTTATCGGAAAGGTAGGAAGTAAAGAGGAACTTAAGCGTTTGTTGAGTTACAAAAAAAGCCAGCTAAAAGTGCTGGCTTTGGATTCAGAACAAATAACATTACTTATAAATAAGGTGTGATTAAGCAGCTTGAGAGCCTAATCCTGCCCAGCCCTGCTGTAGGTTTTGCATAACTTCACGTACAGATGACAATGCAGATAAATCATTTTGAAGACTTGCAGTCATTAAAGCACCACCACAGTACTCATAAAGCTGCTGCATATTAACAACGACTTCGCCGCCTTTTTCTGTATCTAAAGAGGCATCTAAACCACCAAGAATACGCATCATTTTTTCGATGCCCTGAGCTTTTTTATCAAAACGCTTTTGCTGTATATGACCAGCTACCCGCTCAAGTTCATCTAAAAACCCATCGAATAACATTAAAACTAACTTATGAATATCAGCGCCAGCCGCACGGCTTTCTACTGAAGTATTTTTATAAGCTGAAAAGCCATCATTTAAATCATACATAATTAATCCCCTTAAAATTGTCCCATTGATGACTCTAATTTAGAAATCGTTATTTGCATTTGCGTAAATTGTGATAAGTAGCGGTTGTAAACCTGCTCCATAGAATATTCATGGCGCTGTTGTTTATCTGTCACTAGGTTTAAACTCGCTTGCAGAGTATTTTTCTTATCATTAATTAAGCCATAGCTTTTTGTGTATGGCTCAACACGCTGCTCGAGTTTCGCCATCAAACCATCAGCACCTGTTAACATGTGTGTTAGTTGCTCAGGTTGAGTGGCAATTGCATCTTCTAACTTACCTTTATCAATAGATAGCTTGCCATAACGGTCAAATTCAATACCAATGGAAAATAAGGTTTTCCCTGCAAATTCACCTTGAAAGTCATTGCGTAATGAACGCCCTATTCCCGATGCCATAACATCTCTTTTTAATGCATCGTTATCGTTTATTGAGCTTAATAATGTATTGAATTTATCAACAAATTGCTGAATATTCTCAACGCTTTTCTCATTATCTTGTGCAACAGACACTTTAATGGGTGTCTCTCCAGCCTGCTGGGCTTGAGTAAGGTTAATACTCACACCATCAATAACATTATCTAGTTGGTTACTGGTTGAGGTCACCGTAATATTTGAATTTGCACCTAGCTTTACAATAGCATCTTGCGCACTGGTTAGTTCTTGCTGTGATGCAATGGCATTACTAATATTTGCACCATTTGCGTCTGCACCGGGTGTAAATGTTGTTGATACAGTATTTGCAACACCAGACTCTTCACTGGTCAGCACTAAAAATGTTTCACTCCCTGAGCGCATCAACGTCGCTTTTACGCCACTATTGTCAGCATGATTGTTGATTGCACTGGCCAAGTCAGTAAGCGTTGCCCCCGCAGGCAAACCCGCTAAGTCAACAGAAAAGCTGTCCGTGCCAAGGCTAACAGCCAATTCGCCATCGGTCGATAAGGGTTGGCTTGGATCAAAACTTAATGCTATCTGGTGTGCTTGTGCTAACTGCTCAACAAAAATATCGTAGTCACCGCTGACTGCATCAGCTGAGGCTGTCACATTCATATTTGTTTCGCTACTAACAGACGCTGTATTAGTAAGCAAACCTGTATCAGGGTCTTGGTAATCTTCTAATGCATCAAAAAAATCTGATAAATCATTCTTAAGCTGAGTAAATGCTTTAATTTGATTATTATATTTTGCATATTGCGTAGATAAAATCTGATCTTTTGCTTGTCGCTCAATTTGCGTGTATTGACTCGCTAAATTAGCGGGATCAATGCTTAGCGCTGATGTCATATTGGCTCTCCAATTAACGATAACGAAAGCACTTTACAAAAAAGCGCTTTCGTTATTGCAAAGCACCGCTTAATTGGCGGTGCTTATTATAATGATTAGATTAACGTAATAGTGAACCAATCATTTGTGTTGTGCTGTTTGCTGTACTTAGTACTGAAATACCAGAATTCATAAGTAGCTGTTGCTTAGTCATGTTTGACGTTTCTTGTGCAAAATCAGCATCCATTAATTGACCCGCAGAAGCTTGCGTGTTCTCTTTCATGTTTGTAACGTTGTTCATTGTGTGCTCAAGGCGGTTCATTGTTGCACCTAAACCAGAACGCGCTGTACCAATCTCATCAATGATAGTGTCAACAAATGCGATTTGAGCTTGAGCTGTTGCAACATCAGTAAACGCTGCTGCGTTACCAATTGCAGTAGTTACGTTGCCAAGCTCAGTTGAGATATCCACACCGAGTGTTTCTGCTGCACTTGCACCTACTTGGAAATCAACTTGACCAGCACCAAATTTACCCGCTGCATCAAGTAGTGTTGTACCGTCACCAAACGACGTGTTATCCATGATGTTAGTTAGCTCTGCTGCAAGAGCTGTGTACTCTGCACTTTGTGCTGTCCACTCACCTGCACCATTTGTGTCACTTGCACCTTGCGTTGCAAGTTCTTTCATGCGGTATGCAATATTGGTCATTTCTTCAAACGCGCCTTCAGCTGTTTGCATCATCGACATTGCATTGTTACCGTTATAAAGACCAGCTTCTTGACCACGAACCTGTGCATTAAGACGTGTTGCGATTTGCAGACCCGCAGCATCATCTTTTGCTGAGTTAATTTTAAAACCAGAACCTAAACGCTCAAGTGCAACAGAAAGATCGTTGTTGCTGCGGTTAAGTTGGTTTTGAATAGAAAGTGACGCCATGTTTGATTGAATTGATAAAGCCATTTTTAAATTCTCCTGTGAATTCTATTTATTTAACTTTCATTTATTAAGAGCGACCACCTATTGTAAAAACTAAAATTTTTTTTTATTTTTTTCATTTATTTTTAAATCTGTTCAAAACCGCCTGTTATTAAAAACGCAACAGCGTGCTTCAAGGCACGCTGTACGAATTTAAAAACTAATTTATCTTTTAAGCTAAAGCGTATTTCACCATGCTACGGGTCATGTTTGCTTGTGCTGTTATCACAGCAATGTTATCAACATTTGGCGTAAGCATTTTTGATTTTAATGATTGGCTAAGTTGCGTCATTTGCTCACCAGAGACATCTGCACTTTTTTCTATTTGCTGTAATTGGGCTGTAAGCTCACGGTGCTGGGCTTGGATTTGTAATAAATTGGCCTTTAGCTGACGCTGAGCACGATTTATAAAATCTAAATGTGCGCTAACATCTTGCTGTTTTTTTACCGACTCTTCTAGTTGATCAAGCGGACTGGCGAGCTCTGAAAGTTGAAGTGAAATAGGGTTACCCGCTGCCACCCGTACTCCCTGGCCGGTAATGACCCAATTTTCTTTAAGTGCATCACTGTGCTCAGGGGATGTAGTGAAAAGTAAACGGTTATCGCGGTTAACCTCAACATTTATTTGCTGCTTGGCGAATGCTTCAGCAATCGTATTTAAGTTTTCAGCTTCACTTTGATTAGCCGGTAGCTGTAAATGTACAGCTTTACCGCTTCGTCCTAGCAGCAAATGAATACTTTCATCGTGCGGACGTTGTGATATCAAATCGACTTTACTATTTAACTGACGCACAACTTGAGCATTTGGCTGCTGCACTTTAAGTTGCGAATTTAGACCTGAACTTTGTGCGCTTGCTTGTTGCTGCAGTTGAGTAATTTGCTGCGTCATACTGTGACTTTGTAAAGCAGAAACCGGTGCACTACTAGGCATTGATTTTAACTGTTGCGCGAGTTTTTCAAGACCTGAATATAACTGTTTTATGGTCATTTCACGATGTTCAACTTGCGCCATAGCTTGGCTCAACTGGCCCTTTTTAGCCCATCGAGATAATACGGCAACTTGGCCTTGTTCAGGAGCTGTATTTTTAGCTGATTGCTTTACATCACTCGCCGACACCGGGCTCTGCTGCTCAACAACAGATGCTTTGCTCGACTTAACTGATTCAATCTGCGTTGGCTTCTCGCTACCTTGAACAAGCATGATTAATTATTCCTTAAACAATAACTACTTAATATATGAAAACAATGATAGCTGTGTAACATTTGCATACACTTGCATCGAAGACTCATAAGCGGCCATTGATTCGTTCATGCGAATATAGGCTTCAGGGTAGTCAACTGCACTAATATCATCACGCAGGTTAGTCGTAAACGTATTGATGTCTTGGTTGCTGGTTGCCAACGAATCCATTGATGCCATCGTGCCACCGATCACTGTTATTTCGCCGGTAATATGCCCTAAATAATCAGATAAATTATTAATCATGGTGCGCGATTCATTACCAACACCCGCAGCAGGTGGGTTGTCAATTAAATCCAAATAATCTTTCATAGCGTTTAAAAAATCAGCATTAGGGTCTAAATCACTACCGATAATATTTGTTAATACGTTAGAGTCTGGTGACACTGCCACTTCGCGAATACGTTCATCACCGTTATAAATGTAATCTCCCGCTGCATCTTGAATAAAAGGCTTATTATTGGTTTCGCTACCAGAAAATAAATAACGCCCTTCGCCATCCTGAGCATTCATTAAATCGAGCATTCCTTGAAAAATCACCCGCATTTCTTGTCCAAGTGCTTTTAATTGCTCAGTGCCCATTGAACCATCTGCTGCAGTCGTAATGAGCTCTTGTAATGAGTAGCTCTGATTTACAATGCCTGTTAGCTGTACTTCTTGCTGACCTAAAGCGTAATTGACTGCATCCATGTTGCTTTGATATTGCGATAAAGACTCGATTTCACTCTCAAGCTTTAGCAGCATTACGGCTCCTAAAGGGTCATCCGATGGTTTCGAAATACGCTCATTGGTCGACAATTGAACCGATGCTTTATTAAATTCTGCAGTGTTATGTTGGATATTTTTAATTGAATTAAGATGAAATTGGTGACTACTAATACGCATGACTCACTCCTAAAACATGGTTAGTAAAGTATTGAATACTTGATCAGCCGTAGTAATCACTTTGGCATTAGCGCTGTACATTTGTTGAAAATGCAGCAAATTAGCAGCTTCTTCATCTAAATTAACGCCACTTCGGCTATCTCGAGCAAGTACCGCATTGCTATTTAACACTTCAGAGGTTGTCGCACTGTTTTGATTTTGTTTACTTGCAATTCCCAAATCCCCAACCAATACAGAGAAATCATCATCATTACTTTGAATTGCCGCAATAATATTGGCGACATTGGCATTATCGCCACGCCCGCCTGCTGCAACCCAATTTCCTCCTGCGTCAAACTCCCCCCTATTAACGCTATTTTTTCTGGGGTAATTGCAGGATTAATTTCAATTGACGATAGAGGATTTGCAACGTTGTAAGTAAATAAAGGAATACCAGCATCACCATTTAAGTCAAATCCTTCAGATAAAGCAGTATTCACATCATCGGCAAAGTCCTTGACCAAATCACTTAGCTTTTCAAGTGTTGGTTGAATAACCTGTGAGTCAGCACTAATTAAGCCACCAAACTTACCACCGACTTGGTCATTAAGTGTAAATGATTGCCCCTTTAATGACGTGCTAACCTCAGTTCCCGCAACTGACACTGTTGCAGCAGAAGTCCCAATAACTAAAGGCGCGCCACTTAGGGTACTAATATCAAGGCTGCCATCATCACGTTCAGTGATGGCAATGCCTATCTGCGATGATAGTTCTGTTATTAATTGTTCGCGCTTGTCTTTGAGTTCTGCGGTAGGCTGCTTGTTTGCTATAGCTTGCACTATACTCTGATTCACGTCCGCGATCTGTTGAGCTGTTGAACTTGTGTTACTTGCTAGGTTCGTCATCTCTAGGCTCAACTTATCTATTTGTGCCGAAAGCGCACCATTCATTTGTGCTAAATCTTGTATCAATCCTTCCGATGAAGAAATAATTTGCTGTCTATATGCGTTTGAATCAGGGCTACTTGCCGCAGCATTAAAGGCATTTGTTATCTGTCCAACAGCATCATTAAAATTTAACGAGTCTGTACCAACAATTTCTTCTACATAACCTAAATATGTTTGCTTGCTTTGATAATAAGACAAGTCAGACTGCGTGCGCCAAATATCATCATTTAAAAATGCATCGACAATACGATCGACTGAATTAACATAAACACCGCCTAACGGCGAGTTGCTCGTAGCAAAACTTGCAGCTTGACGTGAGTAGCCATCAACTGCTGCATTTGCAACATTTTGACCTGCAACCGTCATAGCGACATTAGCCGCATTTAAGCCACTCATGGCGTTACTTATCATTGACATAGCAATTACCTAATCGGAATAATATTAAGTGATTGAGCGAATGCAGGGCCACTTAAACGCTCAATAGGCGCAGGCGCTGCCTCAATTTCATTCACCTCTTTACTATGTTCAGCGACAACCTGTGCCATTTCCTTAAATTTATTTTCAACCGGTGTAAACTTTTCGCTAAATTGACGGACAATAGCCTCAGCTAAACCTAACTGGTTATTTGCAGCTAGCTCCTGAGCTGTTTGGGCATCATACATATCACGAAATTGCTGTTGCTCTTTACTTGCAAAAAAGCCATTTTGTGATGACACGGCCTCGGTTGCTGCATGCATGTTTTTCAATACTAACTGCAAGAAAATAGCTTCAAATTGCTCCGCGGCCTTTTGAATTCCTTCCTCTTGCGTATTATTAGCTATAAGCTGCTGAACTTGACCAGGATCGATAGCAAGCGATTGTAAGGTATTAAAATCCGGCTTGGTTAACTCAATAGTCACTATATTGACCCCTTATTAAATCACGAGTAGTTCAGCTTCTAAGGCGCCAGCCTTATCGAGCGCAATTAGAATTGACATTAACTCACTCGGTGTAGCACCAAGCGCATTAATTGCTTTTACAATTTCATCCAGCGAAGTCCCTGCCGGCATCAGTAACATGCCATTGTGTTGCTCCTGCACATCGATATTACTCGATTGCAATGGCATCGTTCTGCCATTCGAAAATGCGTTAGGCTGTGAAGCCCCTTCCATTTCAGTAATCGTAATGGTCAAGTTGCCATGACTTACCGCAGCTTGATTCACTTTTACCAACTCGTTCATCACGACCGTACCAGTACGACTATTAAAAATAACACGAGGCTGTTTAGAGCCCTGTTCAACACGAATATCTTGAAGCATTGACATAAAAGTGTTGCGGCTATCAGGGTCGATTGGCGCACTGACTTTTAAACGCCCCCAGTTTTCAGCACTTGCAACCGATGGCCCAAAAACTTTATTGATCGCTTTAACAATGTTTCGAGCGGTTTGGTAATTGGGTTCTTTTAAATTCAAAATGACATCAGGTTGCAACTTGAACATATCAGCCGTGTTACGTTCAATAATCGCACCGTCAGGAATAATCCCCGACGTGGGTACGTTTACTGTGACAGATGAACCATTACGGCCACTGGCATTAGTACCACCTACAACAAGATTACCTTGTGCCAGCGCATACACTTTGCCATCAATGCCCTTTAAAGGAGTAAGCATTAAACTTCCCCCATGAAGGCTTTTGGCATCACCTAAAGAGTTGACCGTTACATCAATTGCTTGGCCAGGGTTGGCCATAGGAGGAAGTGTTGCATGCACAGCAACCGCAGCAATATTCTTTGATTTCGGCAGACGGCTTTCATCCATTGTTACGCCGAACTGTTTAAGCATATTATTCAAAGATTGCGCAGAAAACTTTACTTGTGCCTTATCGCCTGAACCAGCTAGACCAACCACTAAGCCGTAACCTACAAGCTGATTGTCTCTTACTCCTAAGACATCAACCAGCTCAAGAAGCTGGCGTGAAGACGGCTCTGCTTGCACTGGCGTAAAGCAACTACTAAGAACAAGCAATAGTAAAAGTATCTGTTTCATATCTACGCTCTAAAATGGGTTTAAATAACGGCTAAATAAAGAAGTAAACCAACCTGGGCTTGATGCATCGGCCAGTGTGCCGCTACCTGTATAGCTAATTTGTGCTTCGGCAACTCTTAATGATGAAATGCGGTTAGCTACGTCAATATCATCTGGGCGAACGAGACCTTCCATTTCAATGTATTCATCACCTTGATTTAGCTGAATTTGTTTGCGCCCTTTAATCACTAATGTGCCATTTGACAGCACATGAATAACGCGCACTGTGATTGCACCGCTTAAAAAGTTTTGCTGACTTGCGCTACTACCACCATCAAATTCAGTGCTTGAACCAATTCCTAAATTAAAATCAGCGACATTCAAGTTACCCGCAAAAGGCACCGACACATCAACATCAGTATTTTTTTCTAAGTTACTATCAGCACTTTTGCTCGACTGTGTACGCTCATTTAAAACAACCGTTAAAATGTCACCCACTCGATAAGCACGTTTATCGGAATACAGAGAAAACATATAGCTGTCACTGTAAAGGCTACCGTTTTCATAATTTAAGCCTACTTGATACGCATCTTTAGCGACTTCATAGTCTTCGCGTGCTCTAGATTGTTTCTGAATCGGGCACTTGGGTTCACCATGAACAACTTTACATTGCACATATTGTTCATGATCAGTAGTGCTGCATCCTGCTAGCAGCATAACCAATAAAACAGTAGCACTTAACTTAATCATAGCAATCACACATTCTGATTAATGAAACGCAACATTTCGTCAGCTGCAGATACGACCTTAGCGTTCATTTCGTACGCGCGCTGTACCGCAATCATACTTACCATTTCATCAACAACACTGACATTCGAACCTTCAATGGTAAATTGCTGTAATTCACCAAATGCCTCTTCACCTGGCACACCTTCAATAGCTTCACCTGAGGCTGCTGTTTCACGGTAAAGGTTACCGCCTAAGCTCTCTAAACCAGCAGGGTTCGCAAAATTAACCGTTAGTAACTGACCCAACTCAATTGGCTCAACGCCATTATCAACAACCGCACTCACTGTACCATCGCGACCGATGGTGACTTTAGTTGTCCCCTCTGGTAGGGCGATATTTTGCGCAAGCGGTAAGCCGTTACCATTCACCAATAAAGATTCTGAATTTAATTGGAATTGACCATTACGTGTGTAAAGTAACTCACCATCAGGGCTTTCAATTTGAAAAAAGCCTTGCCCTGCAATCGCAACATCTAATTGATTGCTACTTGTCTCAAAGCTTCCTTCAGTAAATTGCTTTTGCGTACCATTAATACGCACCCCTGTTCCCACCTGAATACCCGACGGTAACTGATTCAAGTCATCTGCTTGTGCGCCTGGTTGCTTCTGTACTTGGTAGAATAGATCTTCAAATACGGCACGGTCTTTTTTGAAACCGGCCGTGCTCACATTCGCTAAGTTGTTTGAAATTGTGGTCATACGCAAATCTTGCGCTGCTAACCCTGTTTTACTTACCCATAATGCTGAATTCATTATTCACTCCACATCCTAACCGCGACCGCTAACCAGCTTATTGCCACTGTTTGCCAGTTCATCAGCTGCTTTCATCATGTTGATATTCATTTCAAATTGGCGGCTGATATTCATTGTTTTAATCATTTCTTGAACCGCATTCACATTCGACCCTTCCAGTACACCTGTACGCAAACGAATAGCTTCGTCCATGTCTAGCGGCTCAAGGTTCTCAGCACGAAATAAACCATCACGCCCTTTAACCATCACCGCACCTTCATCACCGGTACTAGCAAGTTTAATTTGTGCTTCTTCAGCGATAACACCACCACCGAGCGGAACCACATTAATGATACCGTCAGGGGCAATTTCTAACTCTGCAAAATCCCCTAGCTGAATATCACCGATATTGCTTTGCACACGGCGATTATTTACGGTTAAGAAACCATCCGCATCAATTTCAAGGTTACCAGAGCGCGTATAAGCAGGTTCGCCATTGTCATCAATCACTTCTAAAAAACCACCATCGCTAAGAGCAACATCCAGTTTTCTGCCAGTGTCCATCATAGGACCCGCTGATAAATCGGTAGTGACAGGCAACATTTGTGCGTGATAACGAGTGCGAAACCCACTGCCTGTAACTTGCATTGATTGCGCTTGCTCTAAATCAGCCTTAAAACCTGCAGTGCTTACATTGGCTAAGTTATTGGCTGTTACTTTTAAGGCTGTATTGTTTAGTTCAGCCCCTGAGACAGCGGTATAAATTAACTTTTCCATAAGATGAAACCTTAAGTATTACTAAATAAAATTTGCATCATTTCATCAGCACTGCTGATGGTTTTCGCATTTGCTTGGTAGTTCTGTTGGAACGACATTAAGCCGACTAACTGCTCACTGATATCAACATTAGAGCCGACATACGCACCTGCGATTAATCCGCCAACTGTGCCGCTGTCTGGCTCACTGTATGAGGCACCACCAGAGTCACGGGTTTCATACCAAACCGTATTATCACCCGCTTCTAAACCATTTGTGTTTGCAAACGAAGCAAGTACAACCTGCCCTTGAAGCTTAGATTCTCCGTTAGTGAATGTGGCGAAAATTTTGCCATCTTCTTCGACTGATAAACCTGAGAAAGTGCCTGCTGAATAGCCACTAGCATCATTTTCAAGAATATTAAAATTAGTACCAAACTGCGTTGTTTTTGCCATATCCAGCGTTAAAGACATTGGCGCAGCACCGCCCCCAACAGGGAAAGACATGGTAATTTCACGTTGATTGTAAGGGTCAAGTACGTTGTCATCTTCTTGTGCTGGCGGCGCAGGAGGCGTAAAGCCAGGATCAAGCGGTTGCATTTGACCGTCGGCATCAAAGGTAATATTAACAACACCTGCTGTGACAACATTGCCATCAACAACAACATCCTGAGTATCAGTCACAGCCCCTGCGGGGGTACCAAGTGCACTTGCTGGTAGTGGTGAACCATCCATAAAGTACATTACTTGCCATTGGTTATCAGCTGTGTGATTGAAGTATTGAGTCAATACATGGCTGTTACCTTGCGAATCGAATACTTCTGTTAGCTGCGAAAAGTTATACTGTGTGCCATCGGTAGGATCAAAGTTATTCGGTGCTACAGGATAAGAAATAATGTCGCTGGCAGAGCTTAAGTTGCCATGAAAATCGATTGCATCAGTTGCGACAGCTGGGATGTTCGCGCCTTGTACTTTAAGATCCGTTAACACACCTGGGATGATCTCAGCTTCGCCAGCCGCATCAGCATCACTCACACCATAACCTTGCAGCTTTGCCCCATTTGCATTAACAATATTAAGCTCGTTATCTAGGGTAAATTGCCCTGCTTGCGTATAAGCAATACGGTTACCTTCAGAGATAGCAAAGAAACCTTGACCATCAATTGCAATATCAAGTGCGTTACCTGTTCTAACAATATCACCACCGGTTACAAAGTCTTCTTTGATATCTGAAACACGTACACCGCTACGGCTACCACCATTGTAAACCGCGGCAAATTCTGTATTACCTGTTTTATAACCAGAAGTTGATGAGTTAGCGATATTATTACTTGTTACTTCTAACCCTGTTTGAGTGCTTTTAAGGCCGCTTAAACCTATATTAAACATAGACATAATTATTCCTCTTCAGTCTAAGCAACTTGATTAATATCGGTTAAGGCAAAATTACCTAAGCCATCAACTTGCAATAAAATATCGTCGCTGCTGCTACCCACAGAGACGCGTTCTACTTCACCATTTAGCCAAGGTGTTAGGCGTTGTGAAACACCATTGGTAGTCGAAAAAGCATTAATCGAATAGCCACCCGCATCTTGTTCATCAAATTCGAAATTCAAAGAACCCACACCACTGTATGCCAACTGTTTTTCTTCAACTAACTGGCCATTACTGTCATAAAGTTGCACAGTGACTGAATCAGCAGGTGTTGATAAGTTAACAAGACCCGACACTTTGCCCTCTTTTTCTAAAGCCACCACATCCGCTGGCACTGTCACTGTTTCACCAACTAAGTTAGTCGCTTCAAGGACTAACATGCTGCTACTGTTATCTAAACTCGCACTGGTGTTATTTTTTATACTTTGTAATGATTCAACATTTGAGAATTCAGCTAGTTGGCTAACATATTCGGTTCCGTCCATAGGTTGTAACGGGTTCTGATTACTGATCTGTGCCACTAGTAACTCTAAAAACATGGTCGACATTTCTTCTGCCGAGTTAACATTCCCTGAAATACTTGAGCTTACATTGGCAGCATTATTATTGCTTTGTGTGGTATTTGCGATATCCATGGTGCTACTGTCCTAATTTAAGAATGCTTTGCTGCATGCTGTTAACACGCGACATAACATCAACGGATGTTTGATAACTACGACTTGCTGACATCATGTCTGCCATTTCTTCAAGTACATTGACGTTTGAATAGAAGACATAGCCATCATCATTGGCAAGTGGGTTGTTAGGCTCATAACGTTGCTCAACAGTACGATTAGACTCTGTCACACCCATGGTATTAACAGCAGCCGCAACATTTTGCTGATCAAAAGAGTCTTTATACATGGCAGAAAAAACCGGTTTAAGCGCCTTATATGCGCCCTCTTCGGTAGACGCCGCTGTGTCAGCATTAGCAAGGTTAGAAGCAATGGTATCTAAGCGCATCACTTGAGCACGCATTGCACTGCCGCTAATGTCATAAATAGAATTAAAAGACATTATTAATTTCCTTTGATTACTTTATGCAGGCCACTGATTTTCATGTTTAGAAAGGTCATACTGGTCTGAAAATCCATACTGTTGTTAGAGAATTTTGCCTGCTCGACATTGAGCTCTACGGTATTACCATCACTGGATGCTTGATACGGCACACGATACATCAGCTCATTGGCAGTGATTCCCGCAAAGCCTACATCATTGTTATGCTCCATACTCGCTGCGACATCGCCCAAAATTTGCTGGTAATCCACATCTCTGGCTTTAAAATTTGGGGTATCAACATTTGCTAGGTTACTTGCGATCACCTCAGCTCTGTCTATTCTCAACTGCATAGCAAATGGGTGTACGCCTAACGCTTTATCAAATAATGCCATTGTTGCCTCAACTGACTACGTCTTGTATGCTCGTTTGCACATTTTGAATTCGGTATAAGGCTATTAACAACCTTTATGCCAAATTTTATAAGACATATTTTTCAATGAGTTACTGTAATAAATTTAATCTAAGGCGCGCTAAAGCGGAAGCAATACTTCCGATACGGAATGGTGCTTTTTTCCTCTTTTTTGGAATTATTTCCTTATTATTTTCAGCTAATGTCTTAGCAAGCAATTTTCAAAAAGAGATTAAACGGTATATAAATAGCGAAATAACTCATTACTTGGGCAGCATAAACAAGCAAAGTCAGCAAAAAAAAATTGCGTTATACATACCAGCTGCAGCAAAAGAGCTTAGCTGTGATCAGTTATCAATAAACAGGGTAAAACCCAATTCCATTCCCGCAGGTAGAATTCGTCTGACCCTCAGCTGTGCAGATCCTATTTGGCAATTTAGAGCCACCGCAAAAGTTGATCTGTGGCTCAATTTAGTCGTTGCTAAACGTGACTTACAACGCGGCGAAGTGTTAAGCAATGAGTTACTAAACTATGATTCGATTAATATTGCAAAACACGTTTACGGTATGGAAACGAGCACAAATGAATTGATTGGAATGACAGTTAAAAGAAACATCAAGCAAGGCGATTTAGTCACTCGCAGACAGCTCGAAAATAACTACCTAGTCAATAAAGAGCAGCATATAAAACTTCTCATCAGCACAAGCTCCTTTACTGCAAGCGTAAAAGCAATTGCACTTGAGGAAGGGATTAAAGGCCAAATGATCAAAGTAAAAAACCTCAGTTCTGGTAAAATTGTTGAAGGCCAAGTGATTGATAAAGGGGTTGTGAAAGCAACACTTTTATAAATTTAAAAATAAATTTAAGAAATCGATAAATTGGGTCGCTTTACAAAATTAGTAGAAAATTAATTGGGGATTGATAATGAACATAAACAACAAAGGTAGCAGTAGTCATGTTGAGCAAGCTGCAAAAGTGAACAACTTTATTGATGCGGGCAGTCAAGATATCAGTAAAAAATCTCACACAGCGGCGAACAAGCAAGCAAGCGCAGAACAAATTAGTTCGCTTAGTAAAACAATCGATAATACCTTTGAAGACTTAGCGTCAAAGCCTGATGTTGACCTTGAAAAAGTAGCAAAAGTAAAAGCCGCTATTGCTAATGGTGAGCTGTCGCTTGACCAAGATACATTAATTAATGCCCTACTAGAGTTTCATAAAAAATGACCATAAACAGCATTAAGCAGTTTATTGAAAGCCTACAACACGATGTACGCAAACTTGATTCACTCATTAGTGCACTTGAACAACAGTATGTGCTTCTAAGCGAACGAGATACAACATTACAACAGCACAACGCCAAGATGTCTGCTGTTTTACAGTCTTTAGATAAAAACCATCTAAGCCGTGATAGCTATTTACAAAGTTTAGGGCTTGCACAAGGTAAAGAAGGCTTAATGACGTTAGTTGAAAAGTTGCCAAAAGAAATTAAACAAACAACACAAACATTAATGCAGCAGTTAGTCATTAAATCAAAGCATTGTCAGGCACTTAACGAACGTTCAGGTTTATTATTAGCCCGACAAAAACAGTTACTGCACAGACTAACAGGCACACAAAGCAAAACCGCTTACCCTGAATCACCTTTTTAATTTTTATGCCTCCCCTAGCATCACATCAGTTCATTGGTGTGGTGCTTTCTATTTTACGTATAGTTAAGTTGGGATAATCAAGCGATTAGAAGCAACGCACTAGAATATAACTATCAATTGTCTCCCTACGGGATTTGATAGTAAGAAAGGGTTGGCTTCTACTTGTTTTAGCAACAATACCACTCTTATTTATATTGTTATTTAGTATAAATTGAATTAAATCAGTGATTAATTTATCTTGCTAGTATTATTAAATACACAACTAAACGAGTAGCTTTAAGACTCACTATACTTATATGGAGATTTAAAATGTCATTCATTTCTAAATTAGGTAAAGGCCTCAAGGGAGCAATTAACGCAGTCAATTCTGATGAGTATCAAGTGAACGGTGTAAAAGTGACATGTATTCATTGCAGCCATAATCGGTTTGAGTTAGGTGACGCTCAATTAAACACAGCTGGCATGACTTTTCTAAATTTAGATTGGGCTAACAGCACAGCTTCCTTGTTATCATGTAAAAAGTGCAGTTTTATAATGTGGTTTGCTAAAGAGCCAGAAAAGTTAATTAAAAGCTCCTAAAGGTTTTCGTGGTAGAGTGAGATCTAATTACTTTTGGCCGTTATTACGATAAATATAAAAAATTTGCATATTATGGCTAAGCTGGAATTCAACAAACGTCAGTAATACAGATCATCATAAGGAGATGCATATACCACACTTTATAATAGATTGTTCAGCGATGGTTCTAAAAACCAACAACGAAGAATATCTTATCGAACAGATCCATCATCAAGCTAACTCTACAGGCTTATTCGATGAAAGTGATATAAAAGTGAGAGTGAATCCATTTAACGTTCATTCGGTCGGAAATAAGCGAGAGGATTTTATTCACGTATTTGCGCATATAATGCAAGGAAGAACAACAGAGCAAAAGGCAAACTTATCAAAGTTAATTGTTAGTAAGCTTGTTAATTTGTTTCCAGATGTTCCCAACATTGCAATGAACATCAGTGATTTTGAGAAAGCGACCTATTGTAATCGCGCTATGGTGTAGTGCAGTTTTTATATAGTAAGTGGCTTCTAGCACCACTCCCTCAAATTAAGACTTTATCATGCAAATCTAAGCACAATAAAAAAGCCGAGTATTTACATACTCGGCTGTTTACTATTCTGGCTCGTAGCCTAAGTTCGGTGATAACCAACGCTCAGCTTCGGCAAGTGTCATGTTGGTGCGCTTTGCGTAATCTTCAACCTGATCTTGTTGAATTTGCGCCACCGCATAGTACTTAGCTTCAGGATGAGAGAAATACCAACCTGATACCGCCGCCCCAGGCCACATTGCGTATGAACTGGTTAGCTTCATGCCGATACGCTGCTCGGTATCAAGTAACTGCCAGATTTTCTTTTTCTCAGTATGTTCAGGGCAAGCAGGATAACCTGGCGCTGGGCGAATACCTTGGTAGTTTTCACGAATAAGTTCATCGTTCGATAGGTTTTCATCTACCGCATAGCCCCAATACTCTTTACGCACTTGCTCATGCAAATATTCAGCAAACGCTTCTGCTAAACGGTCAGCAACGGCTTTAACCATAATCTTATTGTAATCATCTTGCTTAGCATCGAAGGCATCAGCAAGGTCATCTTCTTCAAGACCACCGGTAACCGCAAACGCACCAAAGTAATCAGGGGTGCCTTTAGGCGCTATATAATCAGCTAAACAGTAGTTAGCAAAGTCGGTTTTTTCAGTTTGCTGACGTAAATGACACGATGTAGTTAAAAGCGTTGTACGCGACTCATCGGTGTAAATCTCAATGTCATCCCCTACTCTATTTGCTGGGAATAAACCAATGACACCAAGTGGTTGTAACGCACCTGATTGCTCAAGCTCATCAAGCATTGCATTAGCATCAGCGAATAAGCTTTTAGCCTGTTCACCAACAATTTCATCTTCAAGAATACGTGGGTACTTACCAGCGATTGACCAAGTCATGAAATAAGGTGTCCAGTCGATGTACTGTCTTAACGTCGCAATCGAAACATCTTTAAACTCAGTCACACCCAGCTTTTTCGGCACAGGTGGCGTGTAGTTGTCCCAATCAAGTTTGACTGCGTTGTCGCGAGCACGCTGTAAAGTAACGGGTTTTGAGCGAGGCTTTTTACGTGCTTGTTGTTCACGTACTTTTTCATACTCAGCCTTGGTTTTCTCTAAAAATGCCGGTTTTAACTCTTTCGACAATAAATTAGAAACCACACCCACTGCGCGGCTGGCGTTATTGACGTAAACCACACCTTTATCATACTGAGGCTCAATTTTAACCGCGGTATGCGCTTTCGAGGTTGTTGCACCGCCAATCAGTAGCGGTAATTCAAAACCACGACGGGTCATTTCTTTCGCCACATGCACCATTTCATCAAGCGATGGGGTAATCAGCCCTGATAAACCAATAATGTCGGCTTTTTCGTCAATGGCGGTTTGCAAGATTTTCTCTGCCGGCACCATAACACCAAGGTCGATAACCTCGTAGTTATTACACTGCAGTACAACGCCTACGATATTCTTACCAATGTCGTGTACGTCGCCCTTAACGGTTGCCATAACCACTTTACCGTTGGTTGCGCCCTCTTCTTTTTCGGCTTCAATGAAAGGGTCAAGATAGGCAACGGCGCGCTTCATTACACGAGCAGATTTAACAACCTGCGGTAAGAACATTTTACCCGCGCCGAATAAGTCGCCTACTACGTTCATGCCGTCCATAAGCGGGCCTTCGATCACTTCGATAGGCTTAGCTTTGCTCTTACGGCACTCTTCAGTATCTTCGTCAATATACTCGGTAATGCCTTTTACTAACGCATGTTCAAGGCGCTTTTCAACAGGCCAAGTACGCCACTCTAAATCTTCAACTTTTTCTGCTTGCGCCATACCTGAGTATTTTGGTGCAAGTTCAACAAGTCGCTCACCAGCACCTGGGTCGGTATTGAGGATCACATCTTCCACTGCTTTGCGCAGCTCTTCGGGGATATCGTCGTAAACCGCTAATTGGCCAGCATTTACAATGCCCATATCCATACCCGCTTTAATCGCGTGATATAAAAACACTGAGTGAATCGCTTCACGTACTGGGTTATTACCACGGAACGAGAACGACACATTCGATACACCGCCCGACACTTTACAGTGCGGTAAGCCTTGCTTAATTCGACGCGTACCTTCGATAAACTCAACCGCGTAGTTATCGTGCTCTTCAATGCCCGTTGCAACAGCAAAAATGTTCGGGTCAAAAATAATGTCTTCTGGCGGAAAGCCAATATCTTCAACAAGAATTTTGTAGCTACGCTGACAAATCTCGAACTTACGATCAGCGGTTTCAGCTTGCCCGGTTTCATCAAACGCCATAACCACCGCAGCAGCACCAAAGCGCTTAATTAGCTTAGCTTGGCGAATAAATGGCTCTTCACCTTCTTTAAGTGAAATTGAGTTAACAATGGCTTTGCCTTGAATACATTTTAAGCCCGCTTCAATCACGTCCCATTTAGATGAGTCAACCATGATAGGTACTTTTGAGATATCAGGCTCTGAGGCAATTAAGTTTAAAAACTTTACCATCGCAGCTTTTGAGTCCAACATGGCTTCATCCATGTTGATATCAATCACTTGCGCGCCATTTTCAACTTGTTCACGGGCAACATCGAGAGCGGTCTCGTAATCTTCTTCCATGATCAAGCGCTTAAACTTAGCCGAGCCTGTTACATTGGTACGCTCACCGACGTTAGTAAATACAGCAATTTGGTCAGTCATGTCGGTTTCCTAGTTTAAGTTACACGCTTCAAGGCCCGATAAGCGCATACGCACTTCAAGCTCAGGTAATTGGCGCGGTTTAACACCTTCAAGGCCTTTCGCAAACGCCTTAATATGAGCCGGTGTGGTGCCACAACAACCACCTACAATGTTGATAAAGCCAGACTTGCCCCAATCGATAATTTCTTTGGCCATCTCAGGGGCTTCTAAATCATATTCACCAAACTCATTCGGTAAACCCGCATTTGGATGCACCGAGGTAAAGGTTTCACAAACGCGCGATAGCTCTTCAACATATTGACGCAGTAAGTCAGGGCCAAGGGCGCAGTTAAGGCCGATTGAGAGCGGTTTAATATGGCGAATTGAGTTATAAAATGCTTCGGTGGTTTGTCCTGATAAAGTACGACCAGAGGCATCGGTAATGGTGCCTGAGATCATCACAGGTAAACTACGACCTGCTTGCTCGAATGCTTCCTCTACGGCAAACGAAGCCGCTTTTGCATTTAGCGTATCAAAGATAGTTTCAATCAAAATAAGGTCTGCACCGCCTTCCATAAGTGCAAGTGTTGACTCAACATACGCAGCCACCAGCTTATCAAAGTTGATATTACGATAACCTGGGTCGTTTACATCTGGTGAAATCGAACAGGTTTTTGACGTTGGCCCAAGTACACCGGCTACATAACGCGGTTTGCTTGGATTTTTTGCTTCAAACTCATCACACACACCGCGTGCAAGTTTCGCTGACTCGAGGTTGATTTCGCGGCTAAGACTCGCCATATCGTAATCTTCCATCGAAATAGTCGTGGCATTAAAGGTATTCGTTTCGATGATATCGGCACCGGCTTCTAAGTAAGCACGGTGAATATCAGCAATGATTTTTGGCTGAGTTAGACTTAATAAATCGTTATTGCCTTTAATAAGTACATGCCAATCTTTAAAGCGCTCACCGCGATAATCCTGTTCTTCTAATTTATGTTCTTGGATCATGGTGCCCATCGCGCCATCGAGGATTAAGATTCGCTGTTTTAGCGCCTCGGTTAATTGTTCGCGTTTATTCACTGCATTACTCGGCATAGTTGTTAGTCCTTACGTCTTGGCTAACTAAGTTAATATCATACGGTGTAGTTTGGTACACATAATAGTTTAACCAATTCGAAAACAATAAAAAGGCATGACTTTGCCACGTTTTCGACGGTTCGTTGTCTGGGTTATCGTCAGGGAAGTAGTTTTCTGGCTTAGGCGCATCCGCTGATTTTTCTTGGTCACGCAAATACTCCCCTTTTAAGGTATGCGCATCGTACTCTGGATGACCAGTAATATACACTTGGCTGCCTGATTTATTTTTAATTAAGTAGGCACCTACTCGCTCAGAACCAGCTAACACTACGAGCTCGTCGCAGGCAGTGATCTTGTCGATATCAATATGACCATAGCGAGAGTGTGGCACTAAAAAGGTATCATCAAAACCACGGGTAAGTGCTGCATGGTCAAAGTAACTTTTATGGGTAAATACCCCGCTCAGTTTATTTGGTTTAAGTTCACGCTTAAGGCCATAGTGATGATAAAGCCCCGCATGGGCCGCCCAACACGAAAACAACGTCGACGTAACATGCTGCTCTGCCCAATCTAAAATAACTTTTAGTTCATCCCAGTAAGCAACTTCGTCATACTCTAAATGAGCAAGCGGCGCGCCTGTTATGATCATGGCATCGTAGTTATTATCTTTCACTTCTGAAAAATAACGATAAAACGTATCCATGTGCTGCTCAGAGTTACTACTGGTGCGGTGAGTATCTAAGCGCAACAGCTCAACATTAACTTGCAGCGGTGAGTTAGCGAGCAAACGAATAAACTGCACTTCGGTTTCAACTTTGTTTGGCATTAAGTTTAAGATGGCCAAACGCATTGGGCGTATTTCTTGCGTTTTCGCGCGACTTTTTGGCATTACAAACACGTTTTCTTGACGTAACTTTGCAATAGCAGGCAATTCATCTTTTACTGTAATGGGCATAGCTGGCTCCGAGCATACTTATCTGACTGCTAATTATGAACGGATAGTTAGAAATTTCAACCTCTAGATGTTTAGATGTCCAAATGAAGTGATATTTCTGAGTGGCCATTAATTAAAATGTATGACTCTTTGAGTAAATAACACCTTGATATTAAGCCTATCATAAACGCTGAATTCTGTATTTTGAGGTAGTTTGGGTATACAATACTTGCTGTTAATTTTTATTATAAATTGAAGGCTTCTTTCATGGTGTTACCAGACAAGTTTATATTCTCGATGAGTCGAGTATCTAAGGTTGTGCCACCTAAGCGCACTATCTTAAAAGATATTTCTTTACACTTTTTCCCAGGCGCAAAAATTGGTGTGCTAGGTCTAAACGGTGCAGGTAAATCAACGTTACTTCGCATTATGGCCGGTGTTGACCAAGACTTTGAAGGTGAAGCTCGCCCTCAACCAGGCACTAAAATCGGTTACTTACCGCAAGAACCGCAGCTAGACGAGAACAAAACAGTTCGCGAAACAGTAGAAGAAGCAGTAAGCGAAGTTAAAAATGCACTGAATCGCTTAGATGAAGTATACAACGAGTATGCAATGGATGGTGCTGACTTCGATGCACTTGCGAAAGAGCAAGGTGAACTTGAAGCTATCATCCAAGCACACGATGGTCACAATATCGACAACGTGTTAGAACGTGCAGCTGATGCATTACGTTTACCACCTTGGGATGCAAAAATTGAACACCTTTCGGGTGGTGAGCGACGCCGTGTTGCGATCTGTCGTTTACTACTTGAAAAACCAGATATGCTAATTCTTGATGAACCAACCAACCACTTAGATGCTGAGTCAGTTGCTTGGTTAGAGCGCTTCTTACACGACTACGAAGGTACCGTGGTAGCTGTAACCCACGACCGTTACTTCTTAGATAACGTAGCAGGTTGGATTTTAGAGCTTGACCGTGGTGAAGGTATTCCTTGGGAAGGTAATTACTCATCGTGGCTTGAACAAAAAGATTTACGTTTACAACAAGAGCAGAAATCTGAAAAAGCACGTCAAAAATCAATCGCGCAAGAACTTGAATGGGTGCGTTCAAACCCGAAAGGCCGTCAAGCTAAGTCTAAAGCACGTATGGCACAGTTCTCTGAGCTACAGCAAAACGATTACCAAAAGCGTAACGAAACGAATGAGCTATTCATTCCACCTGGTCCGCGCTTAGGTGACCAAGTTATCGAAGTGAAAGGTCTGAAGAAGAGCTTTGGCGATCGCGTATTAATCGATGACTTAAACTTTGCAATGCCAAAAGGCGCTATCGTAGGTATTATCGGTGCCAATGGTGCGGGTAAATCAACCCTATTCAAAATGCTAAGTGGTGAAGAAACGCCAGATAGCGGTGAGATCCTTGTGGGTGATACTGTTGAGCTTGCAACCGTTGATCAGTTCCGTGGTGACATGGACGAAAGCAACACGGTTTTCCAAGAAATCTCTAACGGTCAAGACGTATTAAAAATTGGTAACTTTGAATTCCCAAGCCGTGCCTATGTTGGCCGCTTTAACTTTAAAGGTAACGACCAACAAAAATTCGTTAAAGACTTATCAGGTGGTGAGCGCAACCGCTTACACCTAGCTAAGCTATTAAAAGCAGGTGGTAACGTATTACTACTGGATGAGCCAACCAATGACCTAGACGTTGAAACACTACGTGCACTTGAGAACGCTATTTTAGAGTTCCCTGGCTGTGTGATGTGTATCTCGCATGACCGTTGGTTCCTTGACCGTATTGCTACACATATTCTTGATTACCGTGACGAAGGCCAAATTAACTTCTTCGATGGTAACTACACAGAATATGAAGAGTGGTTGAAGAAAACCTTAGGCGCAGAAGCGGCGCAACCTAAGCGTATTAAATACAAAAAAATAGGTTAATTGATACTTAAGCTATCATTATCAGAGCCCTGCACACGCAGGGCTTTTTTATTTTGAAAGAAAAATGTTTGCATTTAGTTCTTATTAAAGTACCAACTTTAAAAAAGAACTAATCTCATGAAACACCTGCTAGCACTTATTCTACTCTTCTCATGCTTTATAAATAGCACCTTTGCATCTGAACTTGAAAACCCCATACAACTTCCTCCTCTCACGCTTGAAATGGCTGATGGGAGCCAGCTTAAAACGGCTGAATTACTTGGCACGCCTTATATTCTTCACTTTTGGGCAACGTGGTGCCCATACTGTAAAAAGCTTCAACCTGGACTTGAGAAAATTCATCAACAATATAAACGTCACGGCCTTCGCGTGATAGGTGTTAGCTTTCGTGAAGACGATGATGCAACACCTCAACAATCTTTAATAAACAGAGGGCATCATTTTAAAACAGCAATAAAGGCAGATCTGATTGCGCAACAACTTGGCGTAAAAGGAACACCCACAACGCTTTTTATCAATAAACAAGGCCAAGTTATTTGGCTAACCACCACATCAGACCCTGACGATAAAAAACTTCATGACAATGCCGCCAAACTCGTGAGTGATTGACTATACTCTAAGCTTAAGCATCGCTAAGGGTTATTATGAAAAATCGTCGTAAGTATTCGCGTATCTTGTTTTCTACACCAGCAACATTGGTTATGAATGAACACACATACAATTGTGAATTACTCGATATATCTTTAAATGGGGCACTGATAAGCCTTCCTGATAAGCTCTTGGCTGATAAAAATGCGCTGGCAGAACTTACTTTCTCGCTGCCAGAAAGCCAAATCACTATTAATATGTCTGTTGAAATCAGGCATATTGAGCCGTTTCATTTAGGCTTACACTGTGTCCATATCGATATTGATAGCATCACTCACTTAAAGCGGTTAGTAGAGCTAAACCTAGGAGACGATGACCTATTACACCGAGAGCTAACTATGCTAATACATACACCCGAATAGACTATTAAAGGTAACTTTATTACCATAGTTAAAAACTGGCTGTGCTGTATTCAATGAATTTAAATCCACATTTACCTATCGTCTATCATCCTAATTACTCATTTAACTTCGATCCGAAGCATCGCTTTGTAATGAGCAAATTTGCATACTTATATGAACATGTAAAAAGCCTTGGTCTTATTAATAGTAATTTAGTCCAACCAAAGTTAGGCACGCCAGAACCTCTCGAACTAGTACATTGCGATAATTATATTTATGACCTTTGGCATAACCGCCTTGACGAAAAAGCAATGCGCCGTATCGGCCTGCCGTGGTCTGAGCAACTCATGGCGCGTACTTTTACCGCCCCACTTGGCACCTTGCAAACGGCGCGTCTTGCCTTGAAGCATGGTATAACTTGCCATCTAGCAGGAGGCACCCACCATGCTCATACTGACTTTGGATCCGGCTACTGCATGGTAAACGACTTAGCGTTTACCAGCGAAACCCTAATAAAAAGTGGTGAAGTCACCAATATACTTATTTTTGATTTAGACGTTCACCAAGGTGATGGTACCGCAGCAATGCTCGCGCATCAGCCCTATGCCTATACCTGCTCTATCCACTGCGAAAAGAATTTTCCGTTTCGCAAGTCAGCCAGCGATTTAGACATAGGATTAGCACCCAATGCGGCGGATAGTGAATACTTAGGCGTTGTTGACGATACTCTGAGTTATTTATTAAACACCCTTAACCCAGATTTAGTGCTTTATGATGCAGGTGTTGATGTATGGCAAGAGGATGGCTTAGGAAAACTTGATATAAGCTGGCAAGGGATAGAGCAACGCGATCATTTAGTCCTTAAGCGTTGCCTAGAGCGCAATGTACCTGTCGCAACGGTAATTGGTGGTGGTTACGATAAAGATCACCGTCGTCTTGCCGCTCGCCATGGCATAGTGGTAGAGCAAGCTGCACGCTTTTAAACAATAACGAAAAAAGGCCCGGTGGAGAAAAGAACCGGGCCTTTGCTACTGTAACATTGGGATATGTTAGCAACTTTTTTCTAAGTTAAAACAAGTAGCTGTGGAGCTACCGAATGGTAATCTAAAGCCATCGCTATACTCAAAACCGTGATGTTTACAATTGAAAAAGCAAACACTTGGCGCGCCCAGCCGCTTACATCAATATTGCGACGATAGCCACGGAGCGCCATTAGCAACCACCAAAAACTCGTTGTACAAGCCACAGCCATAAAAGCTAAACCTGTATAACCACTAATGGTTAATAACATCACAACCAACGCATACACGGCGATATATAAAACAATGTGATGCTTTGCCTTCTCAATCCCTTGCGCTACAGGTAGCACAGGAATTCTGGCCGCTTGGTAGTCGTTATAACGAAAGATTGCAATTGCATATGAATGAGGCATTTGCCATAAACTGAACATTACCAATAAAATCACAGCACCAGCATCAAACTGCCCAGTTACCGCACAATAGCCCACCACAGGTGGAACTGCGCCCGATAAACTCCCTACAAAGGTGCCGTACACAGAACGACGTTTCATATATAAGCTGTATACACCAACATAAATGACGTAACCAAATGTAGCAAATAAGAGTGCCACTACGTTGGTATACACTGCTAATAATGTGAAACCAAAAACACCAAGCACGATGCCATGTGTCATAGCCGCCTTTGCTGACATTTCGCCAGTGACTGTGACGCGTTTGCGAGTGCGCGCCATAGCAACATCAATATCACGATCAATGACATTATTGATTGCGCATCCAGATGCTACGACTAAAGATAACCCTAGCAAGGTCGCGATCATTAACCATGGGTCAACATCACCACGAGAGGCTAGCAAGAATCCTCCCGCGACGGAGATTAAGTTGCCCATGATAATGCCAGGTTTAGTGACATTTAAATAACGTCGAAACACTTCCTCGACTCCTCTAATATTTCGCACAAACGCAAAATTACGAAAGAAACTAGCTAGTAACAGACTGTAAGAACTGGAGACACAACCTCAAACTAACCAGCTCCTTTCGTAAACTCTTTAATCAATTACAAAGTAATTGTTATTAGTACATCATCATGGCGTTCGATTCGTAGATGATCCACACCGACAAACCAACCACCATTACGATAATGATAGCGCTGAAGATAAATGACAATGAGCTGGCCTTGCCGTCTTCAGTTTTAAAACTTAAATGCAAGAAGTACTTTAAATGCACCCAAATTTGCACAACAGCCATCGTTACAATGCACCATACGGTGGCTGGTTTTGAAAACGACCCACTAATTACAGCCCAAAATGGAATAGCCGTTAAAACCACTGACAGTAGAAAGCCAACTAAATAGTCTTTGATACTGCCATGTGATTGCGCGTTATGTGCGTGTACTTCTAGATTATTAATGACATGTGATTCACTGTGACTCATTACATTGCTCCCATTAAATAAACAACGGTAAATACACAGATCCACACCACATCTAAGAAATGCCAAAACAGGCTTAAACAACTTAGGCGCGTCACTGTTTGCGGGTTTAAACCACGACGTAAAACTTCGATCATCATGATTGTCATCCAAATTAAACCTGCCGTCACATGCAGACCGTGTAAGCCTACTAAAGAGAAAAACGAGGTTAAAAAGGCGCTTTGTTGTGGGCCATTACCGTGCGCAATTAGGTGATGAAATTCATATACTTCCATACCAATAAATACGGCACCAAAGGCAAAGGTAACCAGCAACCAAGTTAACGTAGCGGTCTTCTTCTGCGAATGCGCAGAGATCATCGCAAAACCAAAGGTAATACTACTAAGTAAGAGTGCCGCGGTTTCAACCGCAACAAAATCAAGTTCAAAAATATCTTTGCCAGACACGCCACCGGCTGTGTTCATAAACAGCACGGCATAGGTTGCAAAGAAAGAAGCAAACAATAAGCAGTCGGTCATTAAGTACAACCAAAAACCGAAAACCGTGTTGCCACCCGTATCGTGATGCTCATGGTCATGTGCATCAACATGACCTTGAGTATTATCTAAGGTGTTTAAATCAGCAGTGATAGAACTCATGCATTCACCCCTTTAGTCGCGGCGGTATTGTGCGCCGTTTCAAGTTCAACAATTTCATCTGGTTGCACGTAATAATCAACATCCGCCGTATAACAACGTTTGATAAATACCGCGATAGCGCCCAGTAAACCAAAGGCTGCAAGCCACCAAATATGCCAAATCATGGCAAAACAGAAAGTTGTTAAAGCTGCGCTCATTAATACACCTGCCGATGTATTTTTTGGCATGTGAATTGGGCTATAAGAGGCTTCTTGCTTGTAAGCTAGGCCTTTTTCTTTCATGTCAGTCCATGCATCAATGTCATCAACATGAGGGATTTTTGCAAAGTTGTAGTACTGCGGAGGTGATGCAGATGCCCACTCAAGCGTATGACCATTCCACGGATCGCCCGTTGTATCATCAAGTTGCTCGCGGTTTTTGAAGCTCACCACAAGTTGTACTACTTGGAACAAGATACCGAACATAATGATCACCGCACCGCCAGCTGCAATGTATAACCAGATGTTCCAATCAGGGTTGTTAGTGTGGTTTAAGCGACGTGTCATACCTAAGAAACCAAGTACGTATAACGGCATGAATGCCACGAAGAAACCAATTAACCAACACCAGAAAGATCTTCTGCCCCAGCTTTCATCAAGTTTAAAGCCCATTGCTTTAGGGAACCAAAATGCAAAACCAGCTAAATAACCAAACACTGCGCCACCAATAATGGTGTTATGGAAGTGAGCGATTAAGAATAAGCTATTGTGTAATACGTAGTCAGCACCTGGAATGGCAAGTAACACACCGGTCATACCGCCGATAGTGAAAGTCACCATGAAACCTAAAGTCCAAAGGACAGGCACCGTAATACGTAAACGACCACGATACATAGTGAATAACCAGTTGAAGAGTTTCACACCCGTCGGTACTGCAATGACCATGGTCATCACACCAAAGAAGGCATTCACATTAGCGCTTGAGCCCATAGTAAAGAAGTGGTGAAGCCAAACGATGAACCCTAAAATAGAAATCGCACCGCTTGCGTAAACCATCGACTTATAACCAAACAGGCGTTTACAAGCAAACGTTGAGATAACTTCTGAGAAAATACCAAACGCAGGTAAGATCAGAATGTAAACTTCAGGGTGACCCCATGCCCAGAATAAGTTGATGTACATCATCGCATTACCACCTAATTCATTCGTGAAGAAGTGGAAATCGAGATAACGATCAAGCGTTAGCATTGCCAGTACAGCCGTTAAAATTGGGAACGATGCTGCAATTAAGATATTTGCCCACGTACAAGCCCACGTAAAAATAGGCATTTTCATTAATGTCATGCCTGGTGCACGCATTTTGAATACAGTCGCTAAGAAGTTAACTGACGTTAACAAAGTACCCAAACCGGATATTTGCAAGGCCCAGATATAATAATCGACCCCCACACCCGGACTAAACGACAGCTCAGATAATGGCGGATAAGCAACCCAACCCGTTTTAGCAAATTCACCGAAAAACAGTGAAATATTAATGAGTATCGCACCACCAGCAGTTAACCAAAAACTTAGATTATTCAAGAATGGGAATGCAACATCACGGGCACCAATTTGCAGCGGTAAAATGATGTTCATTAAACCAATCATGAACGGCATCGCCATAAAGATGATCATAATCACCCCGTGCGCCGTAAAAATTTGGTCGTAATGTTCAGGTGGTAAGTAACCACTTGCACCGCCGGTAGCCATTGCTAATTGTAGACGCATCATAATGGCATCCGCGAAACCACGGAAAAGCATGATAAGCGCAAGAATGATGTACATCACACCTAGGCGCTTATGATCAATTGACGTGATCCAGTCGTGCCAAAGCACGCCCCATTTTTTATATTTTGTTACTAAGCCTGCCACTAGCAAGCCTAAGACAGCGACCACCGTCATGGTAACCATGATAATTGGTTCATGAAACGGGATTGCGTCTAATGTTAATTTACCTAACAACGACATGATTATTCCTCGTCCTCGCTATGCCCTTTATGAGCTGAGTGCTCTGGCATTGCGTGTTGCATTGCACCGTGTGAGCCATGCGCTTGCATATATTTCATTACGATTGAATGGAACATATCTTTATCAACACTGGCGTAGTATTTAACTGGGTCGTACTCACTTGGCTTAGCAAGTTCAACATAGGTCTGTTTAGTAAGCGCAGAGCCTGTATTTTTAACCTTATTTACCCATGCATCGAAATCAGCTTGGGTTGGGGTAGCAATGGCATTAAACTTCATACCCGTGAAACCAGCACCACTGTAATTTGCAGAGAAACCTTTAAAAGTTCCTGGTTCATCAGCTATCAAGTGAAGTTTGGTTTCCATGCCTGCCATTGAGTAAATTTGGCTACCAAGCTGAGGTATGAAAAACGAATTCATGGTGCTTTCTGAGGTGATCTTGTATTGAACAGGCACGTTAGCCGGAAAAACCAACTCATTCACTGTTGCAATGCCTTGCTCTGGGTAAATAAATAACCATTTCCAATTTAAAGACACCACTTCTACAGTAAGGTGCTCCCCCTTCCCTTCAAGTGGTTTATAAGGGTCAAGCTCTTGCGTTGATTGCCAAGTGATCACACCTAAAATAACCACGATAATAATCGGAATGGTCCATACAACCGCTTCAATCTTGTTTGAGTGAGCCCACTTAGGGGCATAAATTTCTTGGTCTCGTCCATCACGGTATTTCCATGCAAAATAAATTGTCATGGCAATAACTGGGATTACAACAATCAGCATTAATACCGTCGCTACGATAATTAAATACTTTTCGTCAGCCCCAATTTGACCTTTTGGATCAAGTACCCCGCCTTTACAGCCAGACAAAGCCAGCACTAAAGACGCTAGAGCAATATTACAAAGGTTACGAATTGACAAAGGAATATCCTACAACCTAAAAGTTAACACTTGTCGATAAGTACACGACGCTTCTCTGTAGCAAAAAACGGCCACAGACATCCCCAGCCAAGTAACGAGCACAGAAAATCGGCACGCTAAAATGTGGGAATAATTAGGTTAGCTGACTGAAATTTGGACGCAGAAGGCCCACTAGGTGCTTAGTAAAGACAACTTAGTAAACGACTAAAATGGCTGAACTTAAGCAACAAAGCTTATTTACAGACAACCATTTACACGAGGAGGAGCACGACAGCCATGAGCGCTGTGTACTACTAAAGACTTTATCGTTTCACGCGCTGCGAAGGCCGCTTTACGTAAAATGACACCTGCACGACGCGCAGGGAAGAAATGGAAGACCAACCAGCATAAACCAATAAGTAACTGGCAAGACACCACTGGGTAAGCTAAAAAGCTCAACACATTAAGTAATGGTGCTTCGTACAGAGCCCCTTCACTTAATAAACTTCTTAGCCCGTGAGCATCTTCTAATGTACCGTTGATTAGCATGGCTGAATTAATCAGCAGCAAAGCTAAAACAGACATTAGTTCTTTACCAGCAAAAAACGCACGCGCAGCCAATTGCAATCTAGCTAAACTAGACTGTTTGACACCTTGTGACTGATTAATTGCTCGCAAAACTCACGCCTTTTAAAACTTTCACCACATTTAAGGTAGTTGCTCTACCCTATTTTTTAATGCGGTAACATGATCTTCATCAATAAAGTTTCAGTAATTACTGAAATTTCGATGTGGAGTATAACAAAGTCAACTTATCATACAAGAAAAAATTAACAGCGGTCAGTTAACCAGCATTTAATTAAGCTATAAAAAAATGTAAATAACCAATACTAACTTAGATAACCACCTAAAAAATTAGAGGATTTTATATTACAAAGTGAAATAGATAGGAAAGAAATTGTATAAAAACTTCTTAATACTGCAAGGTAATGCAGCTTGAGACAACTGTGTATCAGTACTCAAACCCAGAAGCATTCTAAATAATATCACTTTTTTATTTTTCATTCCCTAATTCAGTTACGCAGCATAATAAAGTATGTTAATTTACTATTACCTCTTGTTGTTGATATACAAGGGTCCAAAACAAAAACGCGAAACTATTTTTAAGGGAATAATATGAAGTTTGCTATTACATCGACACTTCTCAGCTTGATGTTAACCACTCAATCATCATACGCCGACGTAGAAAAAATGAAGCATTTTTCAAGCTTTGATGATTTAAGTAATGTTAGAGTGATCGATATTGATAATGATTTGAATAAAGATATCATTGCAATGATTAATGATGACAGCCAAAGGTTGCATATTATTAGTATCATCGGCAATGATGAAACTGTCAACACGCCAGTAACCAATGCAATAGAGTTTGAGAGCGAAGGAGAATCAATTGCTTCGTTTGAAATTTATTACGATAAAAGTTCAGATAATCACTTTGCTATTATTATTAGCGATCAACGCAACGCACACCTTGTAAATTTAACTGCTAGAAAATATGTAAAAAAGATCCCAAATATAACTGCTGATAACGTTAAATTTAAAGACATAGATAACGATGGCAATATTGAGGTTATGCTAATAAATGAAAGCACTATGTATACGCTAGATATGCATAGCCTCGAAACAAAAGCGCACTACACCCTGCCACATTATGAGTTTACTGTCGGAAAGTTTACCAATCATCTGCTCAATGAAATGCTGACATGGGACGGCGAAATCTACCAAATTCAAGGCAGTGATGTAAAAAAAGTTGGCGAGCTACCCGTAACAAGCAGATACTTATTTGCCAAAGATTTAAATAATGATGGCATGGATGAAGCTGTAGGTGAAAAGTGTACTATCGATGTAAATGAAAACAGCGTTATTTGGCCTTTGGAGAGTACGCTAGAAGATTGTAATCAAGATAATGATTTTTTAAAATACACTAGTAGATCGCCTTACTACAACAACGACCTTTATCAAGATTATACAGCCATTGATAACAATGCCGAGATGTACAGTGATTCGAATCGTAGGACTCACTTTAACTATTTCTATAACTATTTAACAAGAGAAGAAGAAGTCATTGGCAGGAGCGTCACAACACAGGATGGAGGCGATTATCAACCTAATATTCTTCATTATATCTATGAATATTTAGACTTGTATGGCGATGAGCAAAAAGAAACAATTGAGCAAATACAGAGACTCAATGTTAAAGAAGTGAGATTCGGAGAGGTAACTGAACTCGGCTTTAACGGCAATGCTTATTTAGCCATGCAAAATGAAGAGATAAAGATTATTGAAGAGTATAGACAGCTTATTATTACCACAGGTTCGAAGTGGGATCCTGCCTATTTAACAAGTTATACAATATTAAATAGTATTTCTCCTGTCACACAAACTGAATCATGGTCAAAAAGTGTAACTAAAGAGCTTTATGCTTCTGAAGTAGATAAAGTTTCCATAATACCTTTTGGTAGAAACACCGATAATAAAATTGTGTACTCGACTCTAGGTGAGCAGTGGAATCCCGGTATTAGTAAACACTATATATTGAACATGGATGGGTCTAATCATATCGAACAACCTTTTATTGGCTATTTCAAGCTATTGGGTGATATTGACGGTGACGGAAACCAAGAATACCTCTACCAATATTCAGACTGGTATTATGCTGATCAGTCAAAACCATTTGAAGTCAGAGAGTTATACAGTGACAACATAAAATATACGATTTCACTTATCGGTGAGCCTCAACTTGATATATCAGAATTACTAACGACAATTGACTTTGACGGTGATGGTATTAAAGAACTTGTGTTCGAGCATCTAGGAACTAACAAGCAGACAGCCGTCTATAACTTTGTTAAAGACACCCACTCATTACTTGATTTAGGTGATATCCAATCACTTGATACTTTTACGTATAATAATAACGAGCAATTGTATACAACAACTCAGGACGGGGCTTTAGTATCTATTTCCGCCCAAGGAAACAAACAAGAAGTGGCTAACTTCTGTGCATCATCAAAATTAATTGCTGTTGAGCAACACCTTAGTGGCCAACTTCATATCGCCTGCGAAAATGAACTAGGTGTCTTTAATTTGGCAAATGCACAATATAATAAGCTGGTTACTCTTGATGTGGCCGCTACACATTCAGATATTGAAATAGTTAACGAAAAGACCTATTGGCTAATAACACACTCAAATGGCAGAGAACTATTTAAAATCGGCGAAAAAACAGAGCAACCTTATCAACTTAGTGTAACTGAATTTAACACCAATAAGTTCACGCCTGTTGAGTTTAAAGCATTGAGTGAAAAAGATTCCTTCAACTATCGCTTTTATATTTCAAAGGCACCTAGCAAAGGCAATATTACATTTACCGATAGGGCTCTTGGCCACTTTAGTTACACTCCCACAACTGGCGAAGTTGGCCTAGACCAATTTGAGCTTTCTATGTCTATAGGCGGAAGGGCCACTGAAAGTGTGTCGGTTTCAGTCAATATTGATGGAACACCTCTTGTCATTGAGCCTAATCCAATTTCTGCTCATTGGCGCACGCCACTGAGCGAAACTCTCTCCTTATCAGGTGCAGGTGAAAACAGTAATCTTCAACTTAACGTAAAGGTACAGCCAGCATCAGGCGAGTTTGTGTTTAGTAATAATGCAACGGGTGAGTTTACCTATACACCATTAATCTCAACGTTAGAGCCAGCTAATTTTGTCGTTAATATAAGCAACGAGATTGGTTTAAATATTGATAAAATGATTACAATAAATCATACCAATACATCCCCACAGACACAGGCTCTGGAATTAATCATCAATCAATCTGAAGCAGCTCAATTCGAACTATTAGCCCAAGATGCAGATTCAGATCCACTTACTTATGAGCTTGTATCTGAGCCAAGCATAGGTTCAGTAACATTAGACAACATCAGTGGAATCGTATCATATACGCCGCAAACTAATACAAGCTACGAAACTAGCTTTCAGTACCGCGTTTTTGATGGTATGAGCTACTCTGAGCCAAGTACAGTTACTATAACCACTAAAGCCGATGATACAGACGATAATGGCGAAGAAACAAAAGAAAAAAGCGGGGGCAGTATGCCCTTCTATATTCTTTCATTACTTGCCATTGTGGGACTGCTGCGTAAATCGAAGTTTTCTTTCACTGTATAAACTTAGCAACTCCAACCTTTACTTGCTCTTGGGAAATATTCCAAGAGCAAGATTCAATAATAGCGCCTCTATTCTGTGTGCTTCTATAAAAAATCAACTAAAGACGCGCGCCGCTAAGTACCCCAAAGTTAAAAAGAATAAAAACAAGAAGATAAGGTTGAACAAAAGTTAGCCAAACGAATGCAAATATAATATTCTTAGCATTAAAACAAAAAGGAATAAAGGATATCTTATGCGGGGCTGTATACTTGCCATGACTTTGCTAATCAGTACACCAATAATTGCCACTGAAATTGAAAATAACGAGGTTGATGGTTTTGATAAAGCAGCGATTAATCTCACAGATATAAAACCTGTTTTAAACCGCATAGCCAAGCATCCTGCAATTACACTACAGCAACTCGGTAGGTCGTACCACAGTCAACCCATATACGCTCTTGATATAGGCTCTGGCACCACAAAAGTGATGATGTGGAGTCAAATGCATGGTGATGAAAACACGGCAACCGCTGCACTTATGGATTTTCTTGATTTTATAACTTTGCCCGAAAACGCTCACTGGCTACAAAGCTGGCAAGACAAACTAACGCTCAGGATTATTCCCATGATTAATCCTGACGGTGCCAACGCTCAAACGCGTCACAATGCACAAGGTATTGATCTAAACCGTGATGCAAAAGCATTGAGGACCCCAGAGGGGCAAACACTCATGCGTGCCGCTAAGGAGTTTAAACCTGATTTTGGCTTTAACTTGCATGATCAGAACGCGTATTACGGTGCAGGAAAAAAAGGGAATCAAGCTACTATTTCTGTACTCGCCCCTGCCTATAATGATGCAAGAGAGATTAATACTAGCCGTGGCGAAGCCATGCAGCTTATCGCTCACTTAGCTAAAACAATTGAGACAATGATCCCAGGGCACCTAGCAAAGTATAACGACAGTTACTCGTATCGAAGCTTTGGTGATACATTTTCCGAAATGGGTATTCGCACTATATTAATTGAATCAGGTGCTTACCCGAACGACCCTCATCGCCAAGTTGCGCGAAAAGTAAATCGTGTACTTTATAAAGAGATAATCGATACACTACAAAATGGCACGTGGAAAGCAGCCAGCATTAACCAATACAATGCAATTCCTTTTAATGCTAGTAATAACTGGGTCGATCTACTTATTGATGATGTGAATGTACAGAGCCATTACGGTGATTACAAAATAGATATAGCCATTAATAACAAAGGTAATGCACCACGTATCAAAGAGCTGGGAGATATAAGTAGCATTCGCCGTGGCTACACTCAAATAGATGCCAACAAGCTCGTTTATAACCCAGGTAAAGGTTTTTCTTTAACAGAACCAATTAAGCTTAATAAGAGGCATTATAAAGAGCTATTAAAGCAAGGTTATAGCTGCTTTTCAGGGGATTTCGCGAAACTCGATAACCGTTCACACTGGCCAGTTTACCGGTGCCAAGGCGCATTTGATTCGCAACCTAAATTGCACGCCTCAGCGGCATTCTTACTTTACCAAGAACAAACCGTAAAATACGCAGTACTAGGTTCAGAACTCATAAAACTCAATTAATAAACATTAAAAAAGCGCCTAAAGGCGCTTTTTTTGTGGTTAAAGAATTTGATTCTCTTTCCAGACTTGTTCTTTTGCCATGCGCTTTTTGCGCTTGTCACACGGGTCGTCGCAGTCGCAGGCTTTGTCGATACCAACAGCACCTAGGCCGCCACAACTACTGGCCATAGATTTCTTTTGCACAATCATACCAACAGCCATCGCTGCCACAATTAAAATAAGTAGACCAAATGTAAGAAGAAAAAGTGACATTGCTTTGCCCCTATTGTTCAGCAATAAAATTGAGCCCAACCTGTTGGGCTGTATGCATTATAAACTGCTTCTTGCCCTGCTACAAATAAGGTTTAAAAGCAGGGCTTGAATAAGTGACTAAGCCATTGTCTGACTTACCAATTAAATATACCGGCAGATTATGTTCTTCAGCATATTTTTGCGCACGCTTCATTCCCATAACTGTCAACGCTGTTGCTAAGCCATCAGCCGTCATTGCTGAAGGATGCAATACTGTGACCGACACTAAGTCATGACGACTTGGCATGCCTGTTACAGGATCAATTAAGTGACTATATGTCACACCATCCATTTCATAAAAAATTCTGTAGTCACCTGATGTGGCAATACCATTGGTACCTGGTTCAATCACTTTATGTACTTTGCGCACGCCAGGCTCTGCATCTGGCTGCTCAATTGCAATTTTCCACGTGATGTTGTCTGGCTTAATACCCGATACACGTAGCTCACCACCTATCTCAACCATATAATTTGTTAAGCCGTGGCTTTCAATAACCTCTGCAACTTTATCTATGCCGTAGCCTTTTGCCGTAGCCGAAAACGACAGTTCTAAACCGTCTATCGTTTTCATAAGGCCTGAATCTGTTAATTCAAGCTTATCAACACCAATCTTTTCAATCATCGCCGCTAAGGCTTCATCAGTCGGGCGTTTAGTCGGCTTTTTATCTGGACCAAAGCCCCATAAGTCAATAAGTGGCCCCATTGTCACATCAAGGGTTTTTGTTGATTCACCAAGGCGAATTGACTCAGCCACAACCTTACGGAAATCATCACTAATCGGCATAACCTGCCCTGCTGGTAACTGGTTGAACTGGTTAATTTCTGAATCAGCAATGTAAGTTGACATAGATTGGTTTACATCTTTGAGTGCTTGCTTAATTTCAGAATGTAAATCAGCCCCTTCTAGTTTAGAAGGTTCAGCAAATACCTTGATGTGATAAGTCGTTCCCATGGTTTTGCCTTCGAAATAATGCTCCTCAGCTTTATCTGCTTGGCTACAACCTGCCATGAGTAAAGTAATAGTTAGTAAAAAAAAGGCCATCAAGCCTTGGCGATAAAACACTCTATTCATAGCACTCACCTTTAGGATACCGTGACGTTGGTATAAAAATAAAAAAAGCCTCGTAACACATTGTGCTACGAGGCTTGTATTCTAACCAAAACTTATTGTTTTGTGTATGGTGTTAGCCACCGAAGTCATCTAATAAGATGTTTTCGTCTTCTACACCTAAGTCTTTAAGCATATTGATAACAGCCGCGTTCATCATTGGAGGACCACACATGTAGAACTCACAATCTTCAGGCGCTTCATGATCTTTCAAGTAGTTTTCATAAAGTACGTTGTGGATGAAGCCTGTGTAACCTTCCCAGTTATCTTCTGGTTGTGGATCAGACAGTGCTGTATGCCATACGAAGTTATCGTTTTCTGCTGCTAAGCCGTCGAAATCTTCTACGTAGAACATTTCACGCTTAGAACGCGCACCATACCAGAAGCTCATCTTACGCTTAGAATTTAAACGCTTAAGTTGGTCAAAGATATGTGAACGCATTGGTGCCATACCTGCACCACCACCTACGAATACCATTTCTGCATCAGTGTCTTTCGCGAAGAACTCACCGAATGGGCCAGAAATAGTCACTTTATCACCTTCTTTTAGTGACCAAATGTACGAAGACATTTTACCACATGGAAGGCTTAGGTCTCTTGGCGGCGGCGTAGCGATACGCACGTTAAGCATGATAATGCCTTCTTCTTCTGGGTAGTTAGCCATTGAGTATGCACGAATTGTTTCGTCATCCACTTTAGACTCCAGATCGAAGAAACCGAAGTGGTTCCAGTCGCCACGATACTCTTCTGGAATATCGAAATCAGCGTATTTAACGTGGTGAGCTGGTGCTTCAATTTGAATATAACCACCGGCACGGAACGGTACTGACTCGCCATCAGGAATTTGTAATTTAAGTTCCTTGATGAAAGTTGCCTTGTTATCGTTAGAGATAACTGTACAGTCCCACTTCTTAACACCGAAAATTGACTCTTCAAGTTCAATTTCCATGTCGTTTTTAACATTTACCTGACACGCTAAACGGCAGCCTTCACGCGCTTCACCTTTAGAGATGTGATCAAGTTCTGTTGGTAAGATATCGCCGCCACCTTCTTTGATGTGTACACGACACTGACCACAAGAGCCACCGCCACCACATGCAGATGAAACGAAGATACCTGAATCAGCTAGGGCACCTAATAGCTTGCTACCTGCTGATGTTTTAATAGCTTTATCTGGGTCGCCATTAATTCCGATGATGATATCGCCGCTTGCTACTAATTTAGATTTAGCACCAATGATAACTAAAACTAAAATAACAACGATAGCGATGAAAACACCAACGCCTAAGAAAATCTCATTCATGATTTATCCTCGCTACCTATTAAAGTGAAATACCAGAGAATGACATAAAGCCAAGACCCATAAGACCAACAGTGATGAAAGTAATACCTAAACCACGTAAGCCATCAGGAACGTCTGAATACTTCATTTTCTCACGGATACCAGCAAGTAAAGTAATTGCTAGCGCCCAGCCCACACCTGAACCGATACCATAAACAACAGACTCGCCGAAGTTATAGTTACGCTCAACCATGAAAGATACCGCACCGAAGATTGCACAGTTAACTGTGATCAGTGGTAAGAAGATACCTAACGCGTTGTATAGTGCAGGGAAGAACTTATCTAATGCCATTTCAAGAATTTGTACCAGTGCTGCAATAACACCGATGAATGTCAAGAAGCGTAAGAAGCTAAGGTCTGCTTCTGGGTAGCCAAGCCACTCTAATGCACCTGGTGCAAGAACAGCGTGATAAACCAAGTTATTTACAGGTACAGAGATACCTAGTACCACGATAACTGCCACACCTAGGCCGATTGATGTTGTTACTTTCTTTGATACCGCAAGGAAAGTACACATACCTAGGAAGAAGGCTAAAGCTAAGTTTTCAATGAAAACTGCTTTTACAAATAAACTAATATAATGTTCCACTGCTCGCCCCTTACGCTTTTGCTTCTACTTGGTCTTTCTTGAAGGTACGAAGTACCCAGATGAACAAACCAATAATGAAGAATGCACTCGGTGGTAAAATCAATAGACCCATTGGTTGATACCAGCCACCGTTTTGTACAAGTGGGATAATATCAACACCGAATAGTGAACCTTTACCGAATAACTCACGGATGAAACCAACAGTTAGTAGTACTACTGAGTAGCCTAAACCGTTACCGATACCGTCTAAGAAAGACATTAACGGTGGTGACTTCATTGCGTATGCTTCAGCACGACCCATTACGATACAGTTAGTAATGATTAGACCAACGAATACTGAAAGCTCTTTTGCCGTTGCATAAGAGAATGCTTGCAATACTTGGTCAACCACGATTACTAATGATGCAATAATCGTCATTTGCACGATAATACGCACAGATGATGGGATGTGGTTACGAATTGACGAAATAAACAAGCTTGAGAATGCTGTTACAAGTGTCAATGCGATTGACATGATAAGTGCATTTTTTAAGCTTGATGTTACCGCTAGCGCAGAACAAATACCAAGTACTTGTAGTGCGATTGGGTTATTTGCGAATACCGGACCAAATAGGACCGACTTCATTTCTTTAGTATCAGCCATTATTTCAACGCTCCTTCACGTACTTTCGCAAGGAAAGGACCAAAGCCGTTTTCGCCAGTCCAGAAGTCAACTGTATGATCAACACCATTTGAAGTTAATGTTGCGCCAGAAAGACCATCGATTTGATGTTCATTGCTTGCACCACTTTTCACGATGTTGATTGGTAACTCTTTACCTTGCCATTTAGCAGTCCACTGTGGATTTTGAATTTCACCACCTAGACCTGGCGTTTCGTTGTGCTTGAAGAAATTGATGTTCTTAACAGTTTCACCATCACTCTCAAGCGCTAAGAAGCCATACATTACACCCCAAAGGCCATAACCTTGGATAGGTAGAATGATTGCATCAGTAGAACCATCTGCTTTTTTCGAGATATAAACAGGTGAATTCTTAGTCATGCGTTGAATACCCGCGATGTCTTTAATTCCCTCTTCTTTCAACGCAAAGCTACGCGCTTGGTCGAATTTAGTTTTCTCGAAATCAAATGAGTTAGGATCTGCGCCTTCAACAAATTCACCAGTATCCATATCTACAACGCGCGCTTCAATTTTGCCATTGAAAGTCTCTGATACAGAGCCTTCAACGTCAATGTCAGCTGCCGCTAGGATATTACGTTGAATATCTTGAGTTTTGTTAGCTTGCTGTAAAGGACGAAGCTGAACTGAAGCAAACGATACGATGACTGCACACACTAAACATAGTGCAACAACAACGGTTAGCGTTTTGCCGATTGATTCGTTATTACTAGACATTACGTGCCAACCTCCGCTTGATATTAGCTTGCACTACAAAGTGATCGAATAATGGTGCAAATAAGTTAGCAAATAAGATTGCTAGCATCATACCTTCTGGGAATGCCGGGTTAACAACACGGATCATTACAACCATAAAGCCGATTAACGCACCGTAAGCGAACTTACCTTTGTCAGTGAATGATGCAGATACTGGGTCTGTTGCCATAAAGAACATACCAAATGCAAAACCACCAAGCACTAAGTGCCAGTGCCAAGGCATCGCAAATACTGCGTTAGTTTCAGAACCAACTGTATTTAGTAAGAATGCCGTTGCAACCATACCTAGGAATACACCTAGCACGATACGCCATGAAGCAATACGCACATAAATCAGGAATAAACCACCGATTAATAATGCTAATGTTGACGTTTCACCTACAGAACCTTGAATGAAACCGTAGAACGCATTCCACCATAGTTCCATGTTGCTGTAATCAAGTGAACCAACGAATGCTTGGCCTAGCATAGTTGCGCCAGAGAATGAATCTACCGCAGTCCATACTGTGTCACCTGAAATTTGCGCAGGGTATGCGAAGAATAAGAACGCACGACCAGCAAGCGCAGGGTTAAGGAAGTTACGACCTGTACCACCAAAGATTTCTTTAGCGATTACAACACCAAACGTAATACCTAATGCAACTTGCCATAAAGGAATTGTTGCCGGCAGAATGAGTGCGAATAGTACAGATGTTACGAAGAAACCTTCATTTACTTCGTGCTTACGCACAGAAGCGAATAGTACTTCCCAGAAACCACCCACAGCAAACGTTACTGCGTATATTGGTAGGAAGAAGCAGGCCCCGTAAAACATTTTCGCGCCCCAACCAGAGTCAGCAGTTAATTCACCGCCAAATAATTGGAACAGACCAACTTGCCATGTGTTTGCTAATTCAAAACCTTGTGCTAATGCACCCGCGGCCTGATGACCGATGTTGAACATACCAAAGAACATTGCAGGGAACGTCGCCATCCACACTAAAATCATCATACGTTTTAGGTCGATGTTATCGCGAACGTGTGTTTTGCCTTTATTTACATAACCAGGCGTGTAGAAAATAGTCGCAGCAGCTTCGTAAAGCGCATACCACTTTTCATGTTTACCACCCGGTTCAAAATGCGGCTCAATATCTTCTAGAAATTTTTTTAAACCCATCTCTCTAGCCTTCCTTCTCGATCGTAGTCAAGCAATCGCGCAGGATTGAACCGTACTCGTATTTACCTGGACAAACGAAAGTACATAACGCTAAATCTTCTTCATCAAGCTCTAGCGCACCTAACGAAATTGCACCATCAAGATCACGTGCGATTAAATCACGTAATAATAGTGTAGGTAAGATGTCTAAAGGCATAACACGCTCATAGCTACCAATTGGTACCATGGCACGGTTCGAACCACCTGTAGAAGTCGTCATGTTAAATAGACGGCTCGGAGTCAGGTGAGATAAGAAGGTACGTGTTACAGAGAACTTATTAGCACCAGGCGCAATCCAACCAAAGAATTCTTTTTCGCGACCTTCAAGTAATACAGATACTTGAACATGGTAACGACCTAAGAAAGCATGTGGACCTTGTGAAGTAGCGCCTGACAGCACAGAACCAGAAATTACACGGTTATCACCGTCTTCTAATTCGCCAGCAACTAAATCATCTAATGATGCACCTAATTGAGTTTTCACTAAGCGTGGGTTTTTAACACGCGGACCAGCAAGCGAAATAACACGGTCTGTGAAGATTTCACCTGTCAGGAATAAGTTACCAAACGCAATAACGTCTTGGTAGCCTAAGTGCCAAACCTGTTTGCTAGCAGAAACGGGGTCTAAATGATGAATGTGTGTACCAACAAGGCCAGCCGGGTGTTTGCCACCAAACTCATGTACTTCTACTTGAGGGATTGATGAACTAGGCACTTGACTACCAGCTTGTTTACAAACAAATACTTTGCCGTCAGTTAAACGAGATACCACAGCTAAACCGGCTTCAAATGCTGGAGTGTTTTCAGCAATGATGACTGCAGGATCTGCAGCTAGCGGGTTAGTGTCGATAGCCGTTACAAAGATAGAGCTAGGATTTGCATCCAAAGCAGCTACTCTGCTGAATGGGCGAGCACGTAGTGCTGTCCATTGACCTGACTGAACTAGTACTTCTTTCACTTTTTCACGGTCTAAGCTTGAAAGCTCGTCGGCCTTGAAAGAGTCAAAGGTGATTTGCTCACTGCCATTAACTTCAATAACAACAGATTGCAGCACACGTTTAGCACCACGATTAATTTCTTTAACTACCCCAGAAGCTGGTGCAGTAAATAAGACGCCTGGGTTCTTTTTGTCTTCAAAAAGTACCTGGCCTTTTTTGACTTGGTCATCCACACGAACATGCATGGTTGGACGCATACCAATAAATTCTTCACCTAGCACAGCTACACGTTTGACGGCAGAACCATCATGAATAACTTGCTGAGGTGCGCCCTCTATGGGTAAATCCAGACCTTTTTTTATGTTGATCATACGCACTTGCATTACATTAACGGAAAGAAACTGAAAAATCGTACCAACCACGTCGCTTCTTGATATGCTCAAGTTAAGTTCTTAGTGTCTAAAAACAGCTTGTTTCACACCCAAACAAGCAACGCAGTAAACTCCTCACATATATTGCCCGAATTTTAACATCAATCAGGGTGACTATGCGAGAGCAAATATGAAATTTATACGACTGATGTGGTTATTTAGACTACAAAAAACCATTTGAATTAATTTCAATATAGACCAAAGTGCTATTGATGCCGTTTTATTTTCTCTTAAAAACAAAAAAGCCGCTTAAAAAAGCGACTTTTCCAAAACCAGCGTTATTTAATCACTAGTCAATCAGCTGTGAAATCGCCACATCAGGATTCACATCTTGCTCGTAATCTACGCTATCAATACCAAAACCGAATAAACGTAAAAACTCATTGTGGTAACCCACATAATCCGTTAATTCGTCAATGGTGTCTGTGTCTACCGTATCCCACACTTTTTGAACACGAGCTTGGACATCGTCTTCTAACTCTTTGTAGTTTTGGAATAAATGACCGCCGTCATCGAAACGTGGCGTTTCGCCGTAAAGGTTTTCAGTGAATAGCGCATGGATTTGTTCAATCGTACCTTCATATGTACCGTCTGCTTTCATTACTTTGAATAACGCAGAGATATATAAAGGCATGATAGGAATTGCTGAACTTGCCTGTGTCACAACTGCATTTAATGAAGAAACATACGCTTCACCATTTAAGCCTTTTGTAGATTCTTTGATTGCTTGTGTTGCGCGATCAAGGTCTTCTTTTGCTTTACCAATCGTTGCGTGACCGTAAATTGGCCATGTTAACTCTTTACCAATGTAGGTATAAGCCGTCGTTTTGAAGTTATCAGCAAGGACATCGGCTGCTTTTAATGCATCAATCCACATTTCCCAATCTTCACCGCCCATTACTTTAATTGTATTGTCGATGTCTTCTTGGCTTGCCGCTTCAACGGTTACTTCATCAATCACACGCTTAGACGTATTTAAGTTTTTCGTTGTGATATCTGAGCCAATTGGCTTAAGCGTTGATGAGTATGTCTCACCTGTATTTGGGTCAGTACGACGAGGAGACGCTAAGCTGTAGATAACTAAATCAATTTTACCTAAGTCAGCTTTAATCGTATCAATTGCTTTTTGCTTGATTTCATTAGAAAACGCATCGCCATTGATATTTTTAGACCATAAACCCGCTTCTTCAGCAGCTGCTTGGAATGCCGCAGTATTATACCAACCTGCTGAGCCTGTTTTACGCTCGCTACCTTCTTTTTCAAAGAAGATGCCTAAAGTCTTAGCGCCACCACCGAATGCAGCTGTAATACGCGATGCCAAACCATAACCAGTAGAGGCACCAATCACTAATACATTTTTAGGCGCATTGCTCAGTGGCCCCTGTGCTTTCACATAATTAATTTGTTCTTGTACATGCTCAGCACACCCTACTGGATGCGCGTTAGTGCAGATAAATCCACGAATTTTAGGCTTAATGACCATTGATCATCCTATATCTATCACAATAAAAATTAGCGCTAGTTTAAAGGCTAATAGTTAAAATACAGGTCTGATCAGTAATATAAGTATAAATTACTAATCAAACCATACGATTAATCGAACTTTGAACCACCCAAACATGTTGGTGATTCAGGAGCCTGCCCTTGCTGTGCAGAAAACTCATCGGGCGTAAAAGTATGAATCGCCAATGCATGTATATGATTAGCTAATTCATCTTGTAATAATTCATTAATTTGACGGTGGCGTGCAAGTAAACGCTTACCAGCGAACTCTTCGCTCACCACAATTACCTTAAAGTGTGATTCTGTGCCACGACTATGCATATGGCTTTCATTAACAACATTTAGGTGCTTACATTCAATACCCGCTGCGAGCTTTTCCTCAATTTGTTGTTGCATTGACATGTGTCATAGACCTTTAATAGCAAAATAATTGGTCGTCACTATATCAAGGGGATGACTCATTTTACCAATAATTTTATATTATCGAGCGAAAGGTTAAATTAATACGGGGATGCATTAGCTTTTGCTGCTTTGGCAAGCTGTGTTGATAGTCACGTTGACTAAAGCCATTCATTATTAAGCAGCTACCACTTTGCAGCACGATACTCTGTTTTTCATTACTGTGTTTGTGCTTAATTTTAAATACCCGCTCAGCCCCCAGTGAAATAGACGCAATAGTCGGCTGCTCACCAAGCTCTTTTTCATCATCACTATGCCATCCCATACAATCTTGACCGTCACGATATAAATTTACCAACAACGCATTAAATGGAATGCGTAATTGTTGGGATAAGCGCTTTCGCATTGCATCAAGCACCTCAGGCCAAGGTTCAACCACAAGCTGTGTGCCTGAATAAGCATAGTTAATCTGCTCATCAGCGATAAAGCACTGCAAACGAGGAATAGGATGGGTTTTACCAAAAACAGTGATATTGGGCTGTTGCCAATTTAAATGTTGCTGTAAAAAATAAAACAAATCGAGACTTTTTTGAGCACTCAACGCTTTCTGTTGATAATAAAACCCTTCAGGTAAATGATTAGGCTTGGCGTTTGGCTGTTGCATGTTAGAATTTACCCATACTTAAATACTTACCCTAAAACCATGATGACCACCCAAGTACAACTCGGCGATAATACCTATACCCTAGAACGTTTTCCATTAGATCAAAAAAATCGCAGCCTACAAGCTTGGGACTCTGCCGATGAGTACCTTGTCACTTATGTACGGGAGCATCATGCGCAGGCAAATTCAATCCTGATTTTAAATGACAGCTTTGGTGCATTGGCTTGTGCGTTTAATCAATTAACCACTTATTCAGTTAATGATTCGTATATTAGTCATCAAGCAACATATTACAATTTACAAGCAAATGGCTTAGAAACAAGCTCATTGACGCAATTAAACTCTTTAGAGGCATTACCAAACAAGGTTGATTTAGTGATCTTAAAAGTGCCACGAAATTTAGGCTATTTACAACATCAACTTGCTGCAATCAGTGCCGCGCTACCTAAAGATGTTGACATAATTGCAGCAGGCAAAACCAAAGACATTCATAACTCGACAATTAAAGCGTTTAGCCAATTCATTGGCGAAACATCAACAAGTTTAGCCGTTAAGAAATCTCGCTTAATCATCAGTAAAACGAGCCAACTCAATAAACAAGCTGCATTTCCTGTAAGCTGGCCACTTGAAGGCAGTGAGTTTGAGATTCAAAATCACGCCAATGTTTTCTCTCGTGATTCTTTAGATATTGGCGCTCGCTTTTTCTTTAACTACTTGCCACAAACCAGTAAAGCACGCCACATCATTGATTTGGGCTGTGGCAATGGCGTGATTGGACTGATGACACTCAAACGCTGCCCCAAAGCACATGTCACCTTTGTTGATGAATCATACATGGCAGTTGAATCTGCACGCCTAAATATACAAAGTAATTTACCTGAGCAATTAGCTAACTGTGAATTTATTCAAAATGATTGTTTAACAGATTTTGAGCCGCAAAGTGCAGATCTTGTTTTGTGCAACCCCCCTTTTCACCAAGCGCAAGCTGTGACCGATCACATTGCTTGGCAGATGTTTAAACAAGCTAAGCAGGCACTTAAACAAGGTGGTGAATTAAGAATAATAGGTAATCGTCACCTCGATTATCATGAAAAACTAAAACGCATGTTCGGCAACTGTAAACTATTGGGTTCAAATAAAAAGTTTGTTGTTTTAAGTGCAAAAAAGACAACTTAATGGAGCAATATAAATGAAAAAAATACTTCTTTTAAGCATGTTAGTTGCGCTAACAGCGTGTAGTAACCAACCTAACCAACTGATCTTAAACCCTGTTTATAAAGGCGGTAAGGTTGCATCCATCAATGCAAATATCAGTACTAGCGTCATTGATTTGCGTGGTGATAATGTAACCCTAAAAATTATTGAATCAGATAAAGTAAAAACATTGGCAAGTCCAGGCCTGACTGAATCGGTAAAAAGCACACTTGATAGCGCCCTTAGCCGAAATGGTGCCAGTATCTCTAACCTTGCGACAACACGATTTGAATTAGATATTCATGCATTACAAGCGATCGTCACCGAAAAAATGATGACACACACGAGTCATGCCAATATTGAGCTGGGTATTCGCGTAATAAGAAGTAACAGTAACTTTAGTAAAGTTTACCGTGGTAGTGCAAACCTTGAAGGGCCATTAAGACACGATAGAGCAAAAATTGAGAGTCAGCTTAATAAGTTGACTGAACAACTAATTACCCGCATTGTATCTGACCCAGAATTAATCGCTTATTTGGAAGGTTAACTATGAAGCGCATTTTTATACTTAGTTTTATCTTACTGTTCAGCCAGAACACCTTCAGTGCAACTGAGGGTAAGTTCATCCAAAAAGACAACATGTTTCCTCGTGTCGAAATTGTCACCACACTCGGTAGCATCATAGTAGAAATGGACCGCTCTCGCGCCCCTATCACAGTCAACAACTTCTTAACTTATGTCGCTGATGGTAGCTACAAAGGGAGTGTATTTCATCGTGTAGAACGTGATGAAGACAACGAACGAGATTTCGTTATTCAAGGCGGTGGCTACGATAAAGATTACGATGGCCTACACGAGTACGATCCTATTTTTAATGAGAGCGGGAATGGTTTAAAAAATGATATGTATAGTATCGCCATGGCTTATCAAGACAGACAACCACACTCAGGGACACGCCAATTCTTTTTTAATATGGATGACAATGATCATTTAAACCCCGGTCGTGACTGGGGATTTGCTGTATTTGGCATGGTTATGGATGGCTATGAAACACTGGATAAAATTATGCGTGTGGAAACGGCTTATAACGAAAAAATAGGTTACAGCTTCGTACCCAAAACGCCTGTGGTTATCTTAAATGTAAAAATGATTGAACCCACTGCACTATAAAAATAACAAGCGAGCTCATCGCCCCACTCATATGGCAGTACTATGACAAAGACGCTTTCTGTTTCAGAGTATTTTTCGTACTTTAAAGACAAACGCTTAATCAATATTTTTCTGTTTGGGATCAGCAGTGGCTTTCCGTGGGTACTCATTGGCTCTGTCATGTCTGCGTGGCTAAAAGATGAAGGCCTCAGCCGAAGTATGATCGGCCTATTTGGCATTGTATTTGGGGCGTACAGTATTAACTTTTTATGGTCACCTTTGGTTGACCGCGTAAAACTGCCAATTTTATTTAACTGGCTTGGTCAGCGCCGCAGCTGGATTTTACTATGCCAATCAGTAATTTTTATAGGCACCTTTTCACTTGCAGGGCTCGATATCAAAGCGAACCTTTGGTTTGCCGCCGCGCTGTGCTTAGTCATTGCGGTTGCCTCTGCGACTCAAGACATCGCCATTGATGCGTTTCGTATCGATACTTTAAGTGAAAATGAAAGCCATAAAGCCACGGCGGCTGCAGCCATGGCAACATCAGGTTGGTGGAGTGGTTATGCTTTGCTAGGGGCACTCCCCTTCTACATGGCTGATATCCCCTCTATTGATTGGCCTCAAGTTTACTTTTTCTTATCCGTTATCATGTTACTATTAATGGGTAGTGTACTTTGGGCAAAAGAGCCCGAATCTAATCGTGAAGTTATTCAGGCTGAACTTGAGTCTACCTATCAGCAAAAACTTGTCGGTGTAGAACAAACGCGATTTGCAAAAGTAATTGCTTGGTTAGCGGTCACCGTGTTTGATCCATTTAGAACCTTTTTTGCACGCAATGGTGTAAAAACAGCGCTCGCACTTTTAGCGTTTATCTTCCTATTTAAAATTGGCGAAGCCTTTCTTGGGCGAATGTCGATTGTGTTTTATAAAGAAGTGGGCTTTAGCAACAGTGATATTGCCACCTTCTCAAAAGTAGGCACTGCGATTCTTACCATCGCTTTTACTTTCGTCGGGAGCCTATTCAATCAACGCTACGGTATCGTAAAAGGCTTATTCATTAGCGGCATTGCTATGGCAGCATCTAACCTTGCATTTGCTTGGATTGCGATTGCAGGCCCTAAATTAAGCCTCTATGCTTTTGCAATTATCATTGACGGCTTTACACAGGCTTGGTCACTGGTGGCAATGGTCGCCTTTATTTCTATGCTATGTGATCGCGCCTTTAGCGCAACTCATTATGCACTTTTAGCGTCACTTGGAAACTTAGGCAGAACACTCTTGTCCAGTTACAGTGGTGTTGTGATAGATGATTGGCTTTTAGGTAACTGGGCACTGTTTTTTGTACTAACAGCACTCATGGTTATCCCTTCGCTGGTATTTTTATTCTTAATCCGCCACAAACTTTATGCGTTAGAGAACAATTATCACCGAGATAATTAACAAAAAATATAAAGGTGTAATTGAAATAGACAGAAAAGTGAGGATGACTGTTTAGTGCATCCATGCACTAATTGTATTACTAAAAATGTATTAGTAACAGCAAATTAAGCGTCTTTTAATAGATTAAGACCTTCGTATGGGTCTACTTCCAAAGCATCACAGTAACGCATAAATTCAATAACGTCTAAACGACGTTCTTGGTTTTCAATTTTACCAATGAATGAATGTGGCGTTCCTAAAACTTGAGCAAGGCTGCGCATTGTATGGCCTTTCTCATGGCGTTTTGTTTTAAGCCATTTCGTTAGTTTTGAGTTTTCTTCAGAAGAAACTGTTTTACCCATCATAAAAATACATCTCCTACTAGATGATTTAAGTTAATTAATTAAGAGTGAAATTTTGCCCGTCTCACTCTTGGATACATTATATACTAATAATTTTTTCTGTGAATTAATAATTATACAAATGTCCACGTTTCAGGTATAGACTGCTTTGCTTAGCAAGTCTAGTTTTAAAGCTAAAATTAAAGCAGATGCTCTATTATTAGTTGCTTAACTGTACCAAAAAATCGATCAATTGGAACCGTGTTAACTATAAATATAGCTTTTAAAATTGCATACTTATGCTTAAAGTGTACGTAAATACTGAAAAAGGCTAGAAAATGTTTCGAATATTATTTTTGTTGCCAATTGTACTGTGTGTCATCTGGTACCTATTTCTAAAGCAAAATCGTATACCTATTAAGCAAGGCAAACGAGGATTTATCTATATTTTAATCGCCTCAGCACTGGTATTAGGGTTTTTCCTGTTAATGATTCAGGTTACCCAAAGCTAGTAGCGCTAACATTTATAATAACTACTTGGTGAATGGTACTTATTAACGAAGCTCAGCTTCGCGGTATAATCATATACGAAAGGCAAGCGTTTCTATTAACGCTGTTTTCATTTTCAAAATTTTTTCTAAACGAAAAGCCATTGCTAAGATCAGCACTAAGAATAAAGGCAGGATGATGTAGAAATTAAAGCAATAAAAAAGCCATATCACATGGCTTTTCATAAAATCCGTTAAACGCTGAAGCTAGCTCCGCAACCACAGGTTGTGGTAGCGTTGGGGTTGTTTACAAAAAAGCGTGCCCCTTCGAGTCCTTCGGTGTAATCGACCGTTCCATCAACGAGGTATTGAATACTCATAGGGTCAATCACTAAGGTAACGCCATTTTTTACAATTTCTAAATCGCCAGGGTTGGCCTTTTCATCAAAGGTAAAACCATATTGAAAACCCGAACATCCACCACCTGTCACATAAACACGTAGTTTTAGATCTGGATTCTCTTCTTCTTCAATTAACTGTTTAACGCGAACAGCAGCTGCATCACTGAACTTAATTGGCAACTCTTCAGACATACCAAACCCCTCAAAATCTATAATGCTGTAATTATCTAATACCCGAGTATTTTAATCAAGTATCGACATAGACTCATAAGTATTTGCAAGTACGTATTAGCCAAGTCATTTGCATTGAACTAAGTTTAATTTATACAACTTTTTAATTAATTAAAGTAAGCGGTGAGAGAGTATCACAGTGTTTGACCATTTGAGGCTTCATTTTATTAGCTCTGACTTAAATAGTGCGCAAATAATCCCCGCACAATATGATACTTTGCTTGTCATAGCCTCAGTACTTACCGCCGTATTCGCCTCTTATATTTCTTTTTTACTATCGGCACGAATCAAAAGTTCTCACCTTAAAAATGAAAGCTTGGTATGGACTGTAATGGCAGCCTGCTTTTTGGGTATCGGTATTTGGGGTATGCACTTTATCGGTATGCTTGCTTATACATTACCGATAAATGTAGAGTACAACACCACAATAACCTTAGTATCTGTACTGCCAAGTGTGTTTGCCAGTTATATTGTACTTTCAACTTCACTCAGCCATATAAAAGGGCTTATTTTTCGAAGCGTTCTAATGGGAGCAGGAATTGGCAGTATGCACTTTGTCGGTATGATGGCAATGATGATGCCCACTCATATGGCTTATGAGCCAAAGCTGTTTTCATTATCAATTTTTGTGGCAATCATTCTTTCTGGCATTGCCCTAAAAATAAATGACCTCCGACAAGCCCAAAAAATACATCAAGTACGCATGAATATGTTAGTGGCTATTGTGATGGGTAGTGCTATTTCAGGTATGCATTACATCGGTATGATTGCTATGTCGGTCTATGCAACCGAGCAAACCGTTTATACTACGAGTCACGATAGCTCAACGCTGGCTCAGCTTGTCATTTCTGTACTACTGGCGTTAAGTCTTTTAGTACTGAGTGTAGTAGAGCTTAGAGCAAGAAGCTTACTTTCCGCTAAACTAAAAGCCGTACTGAATACTGTGCAAGATGTCGTTATTAGCTTTGATAACACGGGTATCATCGAGTTTGCTAACCCTGCTGTTTTGCCTGTTTTTGGCTATAAGCCTAATGAATTAATCGGTAAGCATATTTATACGCTCATCCCTGATAAATCAACCGAACTTGAGCTAATCTTAAATACCTCATCAACGACATCCCAGCAATCAAGTTGCTTTTGTAAGAGCAGGTTATTAAATGCTCATAGAGCGAACCAAAACTCATTTCCAATTACCATGACAATCAGCTCTATAGGTAACAAGGAGATAGGCCCCTACGTTGCCACGATTAAAGATTTGAGTGATATCCACAATCAAGAAGCATTTACTCAAACCATATTCGATAACCTACCTATTATGTTGTTTGTAAAAGAAGCTGAGCACTTAACATTTAGCCACGTAAATAAGGCCGGCGAGCAACTATTAGGGAAAACTAAAGAACAACTGATCGGCCTTAACGACTTTGACATTTTTAATGATGAAGATGCGCTTGGTTATGCGCAAACAGACCGTGATGTGCTTGCAAGTAACGATATTCTGACACTGGATGAAAAGCCTATTACAATTGACGGCCGAACTCACTACCTTCGTACCCGTAAACTCCCTATTAAAGATAGCCATGGTAAAGCACAGTACCTGCTCGATGTTTCAGAGGATATAACAGAGCTTAAGCAAGCCAAAACAGAGCTTGATAATTTACATCAAAGAATGTCAATGGCCGCCGATGCAGCCCAAATAGGAATTTGGGAGTGGAACTTTGAAAGCAACGAACTTATTTGGGATGATTGGATGCATACCTTATTTGAGATCCCCAAATCTCAGTTTAATGGTAATTATGCCGCATGGGCTAATACGCTTCATCCTGATGAATACGAAGCCGTGACAAACAAACTCAAACTAGCAGTTCTCAATAACGAGGATTTTCATGCCGAATTTCAAATTGTTCTCCCCAGCGGGCAAGTACGCTTCATAAATGCCGATGGTAGAATCTACGGAAATAGGATGATTGGTGTTAATTTTGATATCACCAAACGGGTTTTAGCAGAGCAAAAGATCAGACAGCTTGCCCAAACAGATCACCTCACAGGTTTAGCTAACCGCAGTGCACTAAGTAAATTCCTTAAGCATGAGTTTGCTCGTGTAAAGCGAACAGGAACAAAAGTAGCTTGCTTATACTTTGACCTTGATAAATTTAAACCCATTAACGATACCTATGGCCATTTGATGGGTGACTTTGTGCTTGTAGAAATCGCAAAACGATTGCAAGAAACCGCACGAAAAACAGATTGTACGGCGCGTATCGGTGGTGATGAATTTGTTGTTGTGATAACGGATGTTGAAAATAAAGAACATATAAAGCGTGCTCTAACGCGGTTAATTAATGCGATAGAAGCGCCGATAATCAGTGAAGTGGGTATGTTAAACATAAGTGCAAGTGTGGGTTATGCAGTCTATCCTGATAATGCTAAGTCTCTCGACGAACTTCTTAAAAAAGCCGACGAGCAAATGTATAAGCAAAAACGAGATTGCTCGCTTAAAACAACAAGAATAAAAACCCAGTGACTCTGTGCACTTGTTTAAAGCAGATAATTTTGCAAAATCACAAGGACTTAGTGAATTTGATTTGCTAAACTTGCGTCTCTAAAGTGCTGTGAGGAAAAATGCATGTGGCTTGAAACGCTGAGGCGTCGTCTAGCAAAGCCTAAAACATCTGTGCAATTGTGCTTACTAGGAGTTTGCGCAGGATTAATTGCGGCAGTACTGATTATATTATTCCGCCTCACAATTATGTTTTTTCAAAGTCTTTTTTTGGAAAAGCCCGATGACTTCTCTACCTTAGACACGCTAGAGCGTGTACTTCTCCCGATTGGTGCTGCCTTAGTCATCGCTTTATTTGCAGCACTAACAGGTTTTAAGCATTACCGTTTAGGTATTCCTTTCGTTATCCATCGGATAAAAAAGCATTATGGTCATATGCCACTGTATAACACGGTCAATCAATTTGTTGGTGGTGCGCTCGCTTTAATCAGTGGTTTTTCTGTTGGCCGAGAAGGTCCTTCTGTGCATATGGGCGCAACCGGTGCAAGCTTGTTAGCAGATAAACTACATTTACCCCATAATGCCATGCGCACACTCAGCGGTTGTGGTGTGGCTGCAGGCATTGCCGCCTCGTTTAATACCCCGCTTGCTGCCGTTATTTTTGTAATGGAAGTAGTACTGAGAGAATACAAAGTACATATTTTTGTGCCTATTATGCTCGCAGCGGTTACAGGCGCCTTAGCCACTCAATTTGTCTTTGGTGACGCATCTGAACTTGCACTTATCACTATGAACCCTCTAAGTGGCTGGCACTATCCTTTTTTAATTATTTTTGGCATGGCGCTAGGCGCAGTCGCTTATGCATTTAATCAAAATTTAATGTTGATTATTCGTACCTTTAAACCGCTAAGTATGTTTCCTCGCTTATTACTCGCAGGCTTAATTGCAGGGCTAATTGCCTATATGGTGCCTCATGCAATGGGCTCTGGTATGAGTGCCATCACCATTGCCATTGAATCCCCTGATGATGTGCAATTTTTAACAACGATTTTAATCGCTAAATTACTTGCCACACTCTTTGCTATTGGTCTAGGGATCCCCGGCGGTATTATTGGCCCCGTGATTGGTTTGGGCGTATTAATGGGTACCTTAATGGCATTTTTTGCTCAATTTATTAGCCCAGGAACAGATATTGCGGGCACCTATAGCATGCTTGGCATGGCAGGCTTATTAGCGGCCACCCTGCACGCCCCTCTTGCAGCACTAACAACGGTAATGGAGCTAACATCCAGTCCTGAAATTATTGTTCCTGCCATGTTAGTTATTTCTTCTGCGTATGTTACTGCTCTGCAATTTTTTGGCAATCGTTCTATCTTTATGCAGCAACTAGACTTTCAAGGGCTTGAATATCAAATATCCCCTGCAACCGAAGCATTACAGAAGGTTGGAGTGATGGAAGAAATGGATGAACAATTTAAACTGCTATACAGCGACGATAAAGAACAAATAAAAGAGTCATTAGACGCTTTAGATAGTCAAACGCCATTGATTGTTCATGATGATGAAAATGGCTATCGCCTTGCAGAGTATGACTTAAGCCTAATGTCTGACCAAAGTAGTAATATAAAGTATGTCAGTTTGAATGGTTTAAGTAGCCAAGCAACACTTGCCGATGCATTTGATCTATTAAAAGATAAACGAAGTGGTGCTGTATATATTTATAACCTACTGGATAACCAGCAAATTATGGGGCTTTTGCGTTGGGATCAAATCAGGCATATTCTTACCATACGTAACAGCTTGCTATAACAACTAAAAATGGACACAACAATGAGCGCGCTATTAGTTTACAAAACCTTTCATGTATTTTTTATGATTGCTTGGTTTGCGGGGATTTTTTATCTTCCTCGCTTGTTTGTATACCACGCAATGAGTGAAGAAAAAGCCTGCAACTCGATGCTAAAAGTAATGGAACGCCGTTTACTGTTTTTTGTGACACCGTTTGCCGTTTTAACACTCGTGTTTGGCGTACTGACCATTTTTGAATATGGTCGAGATTGGTTTAGATACAGCATGTGGCTGCACTACAAACTCGTGTTAGTGATTATTCTTTATATCTATCATGGCTACTGTTTCAAATTACTGGCTGACTTTAAACATGATCGTAATACTCGCAGTGATCGTTTTTATCGTATTTTTAATGAAGTCCCAGTACTTATTCTATTAGCAATAGTTGCACTCGCTATTATCAAACCTAGCTTATAATTTGCTGCGGTGTACGCTAAAAATTTGCTATAGTACGGCGCAAATTTATGCGGCCTCCTATACAGAGAGCCGGCGCCTTAATAAATGTAATTAGGAACAACCCCATGTTAAGTTTCCAAGGTGAAAATATTCTGTCGGTTAATCAACTTGACCGCGATTGTATTGAACGTATTTTTGCAGTTGCTAAAAAAATGGAGCCTTATGCTAAAAAGCAAAAGCGCACCAATGTATTAGAAGGCGCAATTTTAGCAAACTTATTCTTTGAACCAAGTACACGTACTCGCGTAAGCTTTGGTACAGCATTTAACTTACTGGGTGGTTTAGTTCGCGAAACAACAGGCATGCAAAGCTCAGCTTTAGCCAAAGGCGAATCTCTTTATGACACCGCACGCGTTATCTCAGCGTATGCTGATGCCGTTGCAATGCGTCATCCTGATTCAGGATCAGTTGCAGAGTTTGCAACCGGTTGTGATGTACCTGTCATCAATGGTGGTGACGGCGCAAATGAACACCCAACCCAAGCCTTACTTGACTTACTAACCATTGAACGTGAACTTTCTCGCTTCAACCAAGGTATCGACGGTATGCATATTGCCCTAGTGGGCGATTTAAAATATGGCCGTACTGTGCACTCTTTATCTAAATTACTGTGTCATTATAAAGACGTTAAGTTCTCTATGGTGGCACCAGATGGTTTACAGATGCCGGACTACATTTTAGATGCTGTTGATAACGCAGGTCATAAAATTCAAGTAGTGAATAAAATGGAAGGCAACTTAGCGGCAGATATTGTTTATCAAACCCGTATCCAGGAAGAGCGCTTCCCTTCACAAGAAGAAGCTAACAAATATCGCGGTGGTTTTCGTATCAGCCAAGCAATTTACAATGCACACTGTAAGCCAAACTCAGTACTGATGCACCCACTGCCTCGTGACAGCCGTTTAGAAGCAAACGAGCTAGATAACGATTTAAATAGCAACGACAACCTAGCCATTTTCCGCCAAGTACAAAACGGTGTGTTAATTCGCATGGCGTTGTTTGCTCTAACCTTAGATGTTGCCGACAAAGTTGAGCAATATGAAGTCGACGTGCCTTGGTTTAGCCGTAAGCGTAATAGCTAATACGCTTCATTTTGGGCTCTTTGAGCCCTTGCAAACCAACTCATTTAACGTGACAACCCAATAGGACTATTCATGACAATTAGCCAAGACCTTTTTAATCGCGCGCAAGAATCAATCCCAGGCGGTGTTAACTCACCAGTTCGTGCCTTCAATGGCGTTGGCGGTACTCCTTTATTCATCACTAAAGCAGAAGGTCCTTTTACCTTTGATGCTGATGGCAACCGCTACATTGATTACGTTGGTTCATGGGGACCCATGATCATGGGGCATAACCACCCTGCTATTAAACAAGCAGTCTTAGAAGCCGTTGAAAATGGCCTAAGCTATGGTGCGCCAACTGAAACTGAAATCCTCATGGCCGAAAAAGTAAAAGAACTGGTACCATCAATCGAAAAAGTACGTATGGTAAGCTCAGGTACTGAAGCGACAATGAGTGCAATTCGCTTAGCGCGTGGCTTCACTGGCCGTGACAAAATCTTAAAATTTGAAGGCTGTTACCACGGCCATGCAGATTCACTCCTAGTTAAAGCAGGCTCAGGTGCGCTGACTATGGGCGTACCGAACTCACCAGGTATTCCTGAAGATTTTGCTAAACACACATTAACTGTGTCATTTAACAACCTTGATGAAGTAAAAGCCATTTTTGCCAAATACGCTGACGAAATCGCTTGTATCATCGTTGAGCCAGTTGCTGGCAACATGAACTGTATTCCTCCTGTACCTGGCTTCTTAGAAGGTTTGCGTGAGGTGTGTGATGAATACAAATCAGTGCTTATTTTTGATGAAGTAATGACAGGTTTCCGTGTTGCTTTAGGCGGCGCGCAAGCGTACTACAACATCAAACCAGACCTAACGTGTTTGGGTAAAGTAATCGGTGGCGGTATGCCTGTGGGTGCGTTTGGTGGTAAAAAAGAAATCATGGATTACATCGCACCAGTCGGGCCGGTTTACCAAGCGGGCACATTATCAGGTAACCCTATTGCCATGGCTGCAGGCTTAAAATCTTTAGAGCTTTTAAGTGCTGAAGGCTTACACGATCAATTAGAAGCAAAGAGCAAAGCAATTTGTGAAGGCTTTGAAGCCGCTGCGAAAAAAGCTGGCATTGCACTTACAACAAACTACGCAGGTGGTATGTACGGCTTCTTCTTTACTGACAAAGAAAAAGTAACTAGCTACCAACAAGCCACTGAGTGTGATTTAGAGCGCTTCAAAAAGTTCTTCCACTTAATGCTTGAAGAAGGTGTTTACCTTGCTCCTTCAGCATTCGAAGCAGGCTTTGTATGTGCAGAGCATTCAGAGCAAGAAATTAGCGACACCATAGCAGCGGCAGAACGCGCCTTTGCGAAGCTATAAAATATAATTAGAAAAAAAAGCCCGTAAGGGCTTTTTTTATGAATAAAAACAACGTAACCACAGGTCTACTCCTAATATAATTTCTAACTGGGTGTATCTGTGAATAATCTAATTAAACCTGCTGTTTTCTTAATGAGACAATTAAGTTACAAAGCAAAAATGTCGCTAATGTTTGGCATTTTAATTTTTCCTCTTTGTTTAAGTTTATTTTTTTTACTAAGCGTTCTAAGTAAAGGAATTGAAATATCACAAAAACAAAATCAAGGGGTCCAAATATATCCTCAATTACTCGCTAATTTACTCACTGCAAATCAAGCTGATAATATCAGTATTGCCCAACAAGCGGGTTTTGCGAATACAGCCACTGATGACGACAACATTTTAGAGATAGTCTCGATTGAGTCACAGCTTGCTATTGTAAACGAGCTCAGTAGTAGTTACTTAAATCGTACATTAGTGACCGCTCTACCGCCTCTTATCACACATTTAAATAAAACCATACAAAGTGCAGAAACCGTTTTATCTAGCGGGCAGTTTTCACCGAGTACATTTATTACTTTATCAAACCAAGTTAAAGCTCTGCCGCAGTTAGAGTCACAGTTTTTAATGAGTTTGAATACATCTTTAACTGCAAACGAGAAACTTAAAAACACCCTAACAGAACCCGCAACGCAACTTTCAAGCAGTATTAATGCGCTTTTTCTAGCATTAAACCAAGATCTACTCGAGCCAGATGAAATTGCGCTTACACAGCAGCAGCTTGCAAATTTAAAAGTAAATATTAACAGTAAGATTAATCACTTTATTAGCAACAGTGAGCCAGCTTTATCATTGATGATCTTAACGCAATTAAAACAGCAACGTATGACCCGTGTTGTGGTTATCATTGCCGCTTTAATCAGCCTATTTATAGCAAGTTATTTGATGATGGGGTTTTACCGCTCATTAGTTGATACTTTAAAGCAGTTTTCTAACGCAGCAACAGAGGCTGCAACAGGTAATTTAGGCGTGCGATTAGATTTAAAAGGCAAAGACGAGCTCAACTCAATAAGCTTACTATTCAATGATTTACTAAAATCGTTTACGGCGCTTATCAAAAATGCTCAAAAAACCACTCACTCAGTAAGAAGTACCACTCAGCACGTATTTGAAAGCCGCAATAAAACAACCAATGATGTTACTGAGCAGCAACAAAGCATTAGCGCTATTAATGACTCGCTAGATAACATGAGCCAATCGGCAGAGCATGTTGAAAAAACAGCCTCGCATGCTGTTTTTCTCGCTAATAGTGCCGCCAAACAGGTCCAAAACAGCGCAAAAAATAGTGAGGAGTTAGCGCAACATATCGCACAGCTACAACAAGAGTTTAACCAAGGGTTAAAAGCGCTGGATTCATTAGCGCAAGACACCTCAAATATTAGCCAAGTAAGCAAAGGAATTAGCGACATAGCTGAACAAACAAATCTTTTAGCCTTAAATGCTGCAATCGAAGCTGCAAGAGCCGGCGAGCAAGGACGAGGGTTTGCTGTTGTCGCTGATGAGGTTAGAACATTGGCAGGGCGAACTCAGCTACAAACAAAGGAAATACACGATATTATCGCTTCATTACAAAATGCATTGCAGTTAACACAGCAGAAAATGCAGCAAAGTGTCGAAAAAATGGAGCAAGGGGCAGCATCCGCTAACCAAACAAAAGCAAGTTTAGTTGAAGCCGTAAATACGATGGATGAAATCAGTCAACATGGTGAACAAATCGCGCAGTTAGTTGCTGAGCAAACGAGTGCAACACAAGATGCTTTAAATGATGCCAAGCGGGTAAGCTGTTTAGCCGAAGAGACGCTTAAATCATCAAAAAATGCCTCAGCAAGCGCACACGATTTAACCGCGCTTGCTGAGCAACTTAACGATGCAATGAAAGCATTTAGCGTCGACAACTCGGACGAGGCTCAAACTCACTAGCTCGAATAGGCAGTTGCACCACTTTGCCGCAGCCAGGTGGTGCTTGCAGACCTGTTTCTTCATTTATGAACGCCCAGCGAATAGAAGCTGGGCGAGTATCTGCAATGGCTTCAGGGTTAAGTGGTTTTAGATAACGAATATAGGTTTCTAACGCACCAACACTCCCCGTTAGGCCGGTATTTTTATTATCGTCTCGACCAATCCAAGCAACGGTAACTGTATTTTGGTCAAAACCTGCAAACCAGCTATCTCGTAAGTCATTACTTGTGCCCGTTTTACCCGCTAACTGAATCGATGGAAAGTGGGCATTTAAACGTTTTGCTGTGCCATCTTTAGTTACTCGCTTCATCGCATATTTAGTCATATAAACTGATGCTTCATCGAATCGCTTTTGTGACTCAACATTATGCTTATAAAGTACTTTACCTACTGAATCAGTCAGTGCAGAAATTGATGTTAGTTCACGATACTGTCCGTCAGCAGCAAGTGTTGTATAAAGTTGAGCGACCTCAAAGCTAGACAACTCCAATGCACCAAGTAGCAGTGATGGGTATTCATCGATGCTTCCTTCAACTCCTAATCGCTTCAAGGTCGTTGCGACAGTGTCGACCCCTACATCTAACCCAGTATTTACCGCAGGTATATTGATACTATTACTAAATGCTTTATAAAGCGGCATCATGCCTCTAAATTGCCTATCAAAATTCTCTGGCTGCCATATTTTTCCTTGCTCATTCGTTACTCTTAGAGGAGAGTCATCAACCAAAGATGCAAGGTTAAACTTGCCGCTTTCAAAGGCACTCAAATAAACAGCAGGTTTTACTAATGAGCCTATATTACGCTTGGTATCTAATACTCGATTAAAACCAAAATAGCGAACATCACGACCGGCAACTAAGGCTGAGACGCCACCTTTTTCAACGTTAACCGAGATCATAGCGGCTTCTAATTCTTCGGTTTTAGGACGTCTTTCAAGGTAAGGTAAGCTTGCCTCAACCGATTTTTCCATTGCAGTTTGTTTTTGTAAGTCGAAATAAGTAAAGACACGCACACCAGCATCCAATACTTGCTGGTCAGGTAACAAACGCTTTAATTCGCGATTAACTAACTCTAAATAACCAGGATACGACTTCTGTAGGCTATCTTTCATAGGTGAAATATCAATTGGACGCTTTAACGATGCGCGATACTCACGTGTATTTATTAAGTTATTTTCGACCATTAAGCGCAGTACTAAATCGCGACGCTCCATCGCACGTTCACTGTAACGGCGTGGGTTGTAGTACGATGGGCCTTTAACCATAGCAACCAGTAACGCAATTTGGTCATACTCTAGCTCGTCCACAGGTTTAGAAAAGTAGAATTCAGCGGCAAGTCCCATACCGTGAACACCCTGATTGTATGATTGCCCTAGGTATACTTCATTTAAGTAGGCTTCTAAAATTTCATCTTTGCTATAGCGGTAGTCTAATATCAATGCGATAAGTGCTTCATTAAACTTACGTACAAGAGAGCGTTCACGTGTTAAATAAATATTTTTAGCGAGCTGTTGTGTTAAGGTACTTCCACCCTGCACTGTTCTTCCCGCTTTAATATTGCTGTATAGGGCACGCATAATAGACCATACCGACACACCGTGGTGCTGATAAAAATCTCTGTCTTCAACCACCAGCAAGGTGTCTTTCAGCATTGCAGGAAACTTATCAAGCGGCACAAACTCACGATCTTGATTCGAATCATTACCAATTCGCGCAATTTGCACAGGCTCCAAACGCGCAGAATTTAAGCGTCGACCGAATTTATCCTTAATAGTTGCTAATTTTTTCCCTGAAAAACGAAGCTCAATAACACGAGCATCTTCGAGCCCATCGTAAAATTCAAATTCGCGGCGATACACTTTAATACTGTTAGATGACTTAACATACTGCCCTGTACGACTAAGCTTATTCACTGAAGAGTAGTTTAATCTGTTAAGCTCCCAAAGAACTTCTTGCTGTGATAAAAACTGCCCAGGGTAAAAGCTCATTGCTCGCGCGTATACCTGCGCAGGTAACTGCCACTTATTGCCTTCAAATTGACGCGTTATTTTTGCATCTAAATAAATAAGATACAGCACCATTGCAATCACAACAGCTAAGGATAACTTCCAAAAAATTGACCACGTTTTACGAAAAATACGCGACTTTACTGTCGTATTCGAAGAGGTTTTGCGTTTTTTAGTGGTTCGTTTCGTGGACGCCGTTTTCTTTGCTGGCGTTTTTTTAGCAGGAGTTTTTTTATCAGCCATTGAGTTCGCTATTGGTCAGTTAATTTTACAGGTGTAATCAGTCGCAATTCTATCACCTGTAAAATTAACAGTCACTTAAACTCGATTAGCGGGTACATAACCAAAGCGAGTGAATAATCGCAGGTATAAAAAATATAAAGCATAAAATAATATTAATAACTAAATCTTTACCAACACCGGCTTTTAAAAACACAGCCACAGGTGGTAAAAACAATGACAAAATAATTAATAACAGTTTGTTATCCATAGTATTCTCTTGTTGATTAAGTTATTTGAGCATAGTCAATATTGTTGAAATCGCCTATAAGAAAACACTTATTTTGAATGCAAAAAAGCCCTACCTGAGTAGAGCTTTGATTTGAACACACAATGATTATTGTATGTGCGTGCTGAAGCACGCACTAAAATTAGTTACTGCGAACTGATACAAACTCAGGGTAAGCATCAATACCACAGTCATGTTGATCCATACCGTTTAATTCTTCTTCTTCGGTAACACGGATACCCATGGTATTTTTCAGAATTGCCCATACAATTGATGACGCGATAAACACAAATCCTAAGATACACACTAAGCCAATTAATTGATTAACGAAGGTTGCATCTGAGTTTGAAAGTGGTACTAGCATAATGCCTAATGCACCACATACACCGTGTACAGAAATCGCACCGACAGGGTCATCGATTTTTGCTTTATCAAGTGCAACAATACTAAATACAACCAGTGAACCGCCGAGTAGACCTAAAAGACAAGCAAGTAATGGTGTGGGTGATGCTGGCTCAGCCGTAATAGTGACAAGGCCTGCTAACGCACCGTTTAGTACCATAGTTAAATCAGCTTTCCCCCAAAGCACTTTACATACGAACAGTGCTGCAATAGCACCACATGCCGCTGCTGCGTTAGTGTTTAAGAAGATTTTACCCACTGCTGTTGCATTTTCAGCGTCAGAAACAAGCAGCTGTGAACCACCGTTAAAGCCAAACCACCCCATCCAAAGGATTAATGTGCCTAGTGTGGCAAGTGGTAAGTTAGAACCAGGAATTGGATAAATTTCACCGTTTTTACCGTATTTACCTTTACGAGCACCAAGGAAAAGTACACCTGCTAGCGCTGCCGCAGCACCTGCCCCGTGAACAATTGCAGAACCTGCAAAGTCAACAAAGCCCATTTCAGATAAAAAGCCTGCGCCCCAAGTCCAATAGCCTTCAATCGGGTAAATAAAACCTGTCATAACAACAGTAAAGATCAAAAATGCCCATAACTTCATACGCTCAGCAACAGCACCAGATACAATAGACATAGCCGTAGCTACAAATACAACTTGGAAGAAGAAATCAGACTCTAATGAGTGATTTGCATCAGCTGCTTGCGTACCAATTAACGCACCAAAAGAAGGAACAAAACCGCCTTCTGTGTTATCAACATACATGATGTTATAACCCACAAGTAAGAACATGGTGCAGGCGATCGAGAAAAGTGCTACGTTTTTAGTGAGTATTTCTGTTGTATTTTTTGCACGAACTAAACCCGCCTCAAGCATCGCAAAACCGGCAGCCATCCACATGACTAAAACACCCGACATCAAAAAGTAAAAAGTGTCGAGTGAGAACTTCAACTCTACAATCGTGTTTTCCATAAATCCCCCTTAAATTGCTTCTTCATCAAGTTCGCCGGTACGAATACGGACGATTTGGTCTAGGTCGTAAACAAAAATTTTGCCGTCACCAATTTTGCCTGTTGAAGCAATTTTCGTGATGGTTTCAACAACGCGTTGACAATTTTCGCTACGAGTTGCAATTTCAAGTTTGATTTTTGGAATAAAATCGACTTGGTATTCAGCTCCACGGTATAGCTCAGTATGACCACGTTGGCGGCCAAAGCCTTTAACGTCGACAACTGTCATCCCCTCAATGCCTAAATCAGCCAGTGCTTCACGCACATCATCAAGTTTGAATGGCTTTATTATTGCACTAATCATTTTCATAGTGGCCCCCTTCGGACGCTTATTGTTATCCTGTTGGCTTTAACAATCCAACCTTTGTGCCACTATTTTTTATTATTTATTTTCAACTGGTTAAATACAATTAGTCACTTACAAACAAAAAAAATGCACCACAAGGGTGCATTTTTTTAACAATTAACCAGCACTGGTGCAATTCAAGCAATTAAACCTTGATTATAGCAAAGCAAAAATCTCGTTACTTAGTTATACTTGGTAATTGCTTTGCATCCATGAAGTAGTAAAGCAATTATTTTTCAATCGGCTAGCAACAGCTTTAATCCCTTAAATAATTAAGTATTATTGCGTATTGATACTATAAACGGACCACGCAGTTACGTTGTTGCTGTTTAGCTTGATATAAAGCTTTATCAGCTAAGCGCATTGCGGCTGTGAGTGAGACATGTTGAAATGCGGTCATGCCAATACTCATGGTGAGTGAATAAGGTTCGCCATTAATTGAAAACTGGTGCTCCGCAAGTTGTTCCCTGAAACTATTTAACCTTGCTTCTGCTTTTTCAAGGTCCATGTTGTCTAACACAACTGCAAATTCTTCCCCACCAATGCGAGCAATTGTGAAGTCGTCGAACTTGGTTTTTAAAAAGGTGGTTACTTGCTTTAATGCATGATCACCCGCTTCGTGACCAAACTGATCATTAATCGTTTTGAAAAAATCAATATCGAGTAATGCCAGTACATTCTTTTGTTCAGTTTTCTTTAGGATTTTCTCAGCGTATTGATAAAAATAACGGCGATTATGAAGCCCAGTTAAGTGATCCCGGTATGCGCTTTCTTTAATGTCTGCGATTAGGGCAAGCTGTTCCATCGTCTGCATTACACGGCAATGAAACTCTTCATTCATAAATGGCTTAGTCAAAAAGTCATTTGCGCCGTACTTGATAAAACGTGCCGACAAACCGTGCTTACCTGCACCTGATAAACCTATAATAGCTAAGTCATCACGGCCTCGAAAATTACGCACCGCTTTAACAAGCTCAAAGCCATCCATCGTTGGCATTGCATAGTCAGTGAGTAGAAGCTTAATTTCAGGGTCATCTTTGAGCATTTGCAATGCTTGCTCACCATCGTGGGCATCACTTACATTAAAAAGCTGCTTTTCTAACATTTGCTTCATCAAGGTGCGACTTAATACCGAATCATCGGCAACAAGTGCCTTTGAACCATGGTTTCTAAGTAGTTGTGCAACAAGCTTAATAGCATAGTGGTATGAGTCACGATTATCTTTAACAACATAATCAACCACACCAAGTTCTAGCATTTGTTGACGAATGTATTCATCAATTTTAGACGTTAACACAACGGTAGGAATATTCTTTGATAAGGTGTATTTAGCCACTTCACCGTTCATCGCATCGGGCAGTGTTAAGTCGACTAAAGCGAGGGTGTAGTCATGCTCAGCGATTAAATCTATGCCCTCTTGCAAAGACCAAGCAAAGTCGACATCCACATCTAAATAGTGGGCAGATAAGTGGCGTAACACTTGCTGTACTACTTTACTGTCTTCAACAACTAACACTCTTTGCATTGCAACTTCTCTTTTCTATGCAGATGTACACAAATTACCAACATGCCAAATATACGTTATTTTTTAATCTAGCTAAATGATTAAGCAAAATATCTTTATTAAAAAGTACTTTTTAGTAATTAACCACGCAGTTTAGAGAATCTTCCTATTTAACAGCTATTATTGGTCACTAGTCTCAATAGTTTGTCTTCAAGCGAGCTTTTCTCTTTAATAGCAGCAACTCGAATAATAAGGAATCAACATGAAACTAGTTAGTTTTATTGGCTTGTCAGTAACAGCCCTAACACTGACCTTCAGCACCCCCAGCTTTGCTGATAATGAACGACGCATAGACGTTGACAGCAGTGTTGTTACAGAACATAAAGCACGTATTAACGGTGAGCGCTTCTCTTATACTGCAACAACAGGTACCCAACCAGTTTGGGATGAGCAAGGTAATGCGGTTGCAACGCTGCAATATACTTATTATACCCGCGATAAAGTAGACGATAGAACAAAACGTCCACTGGTTTTTTCGTTTAATGGCGGCCCTGGCTCTGCGTCAGTGTGGATGCACCTTGCTTATACTGGACCACGTGTATTAAAAATTGATGACGAAGGCTACCCAATTCAGCCCTATGGCGTAAAAGATAATCCATATTCAATTTTAGACGTGGCTGATATTGTTTACATCAATCCAGTAAACACGGGTTACTCTCGCGTTCTTGAAAACGATAAAGGAGAGTTACCAAGTAAAGCTGACCAACAAAAAATGTTTTTTGGTGTAAACGCCGACATCAAATATTTGGCTGAGTGGTTAAATACCTTTGTGTCGCGCAACGAGCGTTGGCGCTCACCTAAGTTCTTAATTGGTGAAAGCTATGGTACAACTCGCGTTTCAGGCCTTGCTCACGAATTACAAAACCGCCAGTGGATGTATATCAACGGTGTTATTTTAGTATCACCAACTGAAATTGGTATTAAACGCGAAGGCCCGGTAGAAGCAGCAAATCGCCTACCTTACTTTGCCGCAACGGCTTGGTACCACAAAGCCCTCAGTGCAGACTTACAAGCAAAAGACTTAGATGAGTTACTGCCTGAAGTTGAAGAGTTTACCGTTAATAAGTTCTTACCAGCGATAGCTAAAGGTGGCTTCTTAGCTGCCGATGAAAAACGCGCAATCATCAAGCAAGCAGCAAAATACGCAGGCTTATCTGAAAAGTTTGTTGAACAAAACAACCTTGATATTCCTACTAATTTCTTCTGGAAAGAACTATTACGCGAGCGCGGTCAAACAGTGGGTCGCTTGGATTCTCGTTATTTAGGTATTGATAAACGTGATGCAGGTGAGTCACCTGATTACTGGGCAGAGCTTACCTCATGGTTACATTCATTCACGCCAGCAATTAACTATTACCTACGTGAAGAGCTTAACTACAAAACAGATATCAAATACAACCTATTTGGTAATGTTCACCCTTGGGATCGTACTGGTAATAACACAGGTGAAAATTTACGTTTAGCGATGGCGCAAAACCCATACTTAAACGTGATGATCCAATCAGGTTACTACGATGGTGCAACCAATTACTTTGATGCTAAATACACAATGTGGCAATTAGACCCAAGCGGCAAAATGAAAGACCGCCTAAGCTTTAAAGGCTACCGCAGTGGCCACATGATGTATTTACGTCATGCTGATCTTGAATCATCAAATAATGATTTACGTGAGTTTATCCTTAAATCACTACCAGCTGAAGGCAAAGCAGCTAAGTACTAACTAGACGATGACTCATTTATAAAGAAAAAGCCCGTTTTATACGGGCTTTTGTTTATCCACTAATCTATTTGGGTATATACTCAAGTCATTGATTTAAGGAATTGGATAATCACAACATGGCTGAAAAATTTCGTGTGATGTTTGCAGGGCTAGAAGCCGGTGTTGATCAAGCACACGCTACTGAGCAACTTGCAGCAAAATTAAAAACAAATACAGATAAAGTAGCCACTCTTTTTGAACATAAACCACTCTTTGCACCTAGCGAACAAGAAAAAGCATTAAAGCAAGCAAAGCTGTTGGCAAGCGTGGGGATTAAAGCTAAGCTCCAGCCAGTAAATCAAAACCAAGTTAATCAACAAACGAATGCAAGTCTTGAGGCTAAACAACGTGATGAACGCATTTTTGATGCCTTAGATTACATTACAAGTAGCCTCATTCGCCTTGAAGAAAAGCTTGATGATCTAGAACAGCGTTTGCCTGAAAGTGAGAGTACCAATCCACAAGATAACGAAGATAGCTGGCAAGAAGATGACTTACTGCTGGAAGAAGAGTTAACAGAGCCCGTTAAAAAACGCTCTAATACATTACTTTATTCACTCATCGCCATGGTGATTTTGTTACTAGCTATTCTTGGCGTTGTAGAGCTTTTTCCTGAGTTTTTCTCTTTTTTAGAAAGTTAACACCTATATTGACATGAGCAACACGCGAGCAGAAATTAGACAATCCATTCGAAAAAAGCGCAATTCACTGACTGTTGAGCAACAAAAAAATGCAGCAATTGCGCTGAAAGTGAATTTTACTCAACACTTAAAATCACTAAAAACCACTAAAAACGCCCACATCGGTATTTATTTCAGTAATGATGGCGAATTAGACACCTCATTGTTAATTAAAGAATTATGGATGCAAGAACAGCATTTATACCTGCCTATAATTCACCCCTTCAATGGTACAACTTTGTACTTTCAGAGGTATGAAGAAAATTCACCCATGACAGCAAACCGCTATGGTATCTTGGAGCCCAAGTTGAATTGCAGTCAAATATGTCCTTTAGACAAGCTTGATATTTTACTTATGCCATTAGTGGCATTTGATGATCAAGGTAACCGTTTAGGAATGGGCGGTGGGTTTTATGACAAAACGTTGGCACGGTATTACCAAGAAAACTGGCAAAAACCGATTTTGATAGGCCTTGCCCATCAATGTCAGCATGTTTCAGCATTGCCGATTGAATCGTGGGATGTACCGTTAAAACATATTATAACCCCAGAGAAAATCTACCAATGGTAAGCAAACTATTTGTATACTATGGGCCCTCTCTGACAGCTAACTGAGCACATAATTATGACGCAAGATGAATTAAAAAAAGCCGCTGCCTGGGCAGCACTCGAGTTTGTAAATGAAAACACCATAGTGGGTGTAGGTACAGGCTCAACAGTCAATCATTTTATTGATGCACTGGGTACCGTAAAAGACACCCTTGTTGGTGCGGTTTCAAGCTCTGAGGCTTCAACTGAAAAGCTAAAAGCACTGGGTATTGAAGTATTCGAGCTTAACGAGGTATCAAGTCTTGATGTGTATGTTGATGGTGCAGACGAAATCAACCCACACAACGAAATGATCAAAGGCGGTGGTGCAGCGCTGACACGTGAAAAAATCGTTTCAGCAGTCGCAAAACAATTTGTTTGTATTGTTGACGAATCTAAAGAAGTTGCAACATTAGGGGCTTTTCCACTGCCGGTTGAAGTGATCCCGATGGCACGCAGCTATGTAGCTCGTGAACTCGTAAAACTAGGTGGTGACCCCGTTTACCGTGAAGGTGTTGTAACAGATAACGGTAACGTTATTTTAGACGTACACAATTTAGATATCAGCAATGCCAAAGAATTAGAACTAACAATCAACCAGATTGTGGGTGTAGTAACAAACGGCTTATTTGCCCATCGCGGTGCAGATAAAGTCATTATCGGCACCAAAAATGGGCCGCAAATCAAGTAAATAGGAATGAGGATATGAGTAAGGTATCGTTAGCAAAAGACAAAATTAAAATTCTCTTGCTGGAAGGCGTGCACCAAAGTGCTGTAGAAACGCTTAAGCGTAATGGCTACAGTAATATTGATTACGTAAAAACATCCTTACCTGAAGACGAGCTCATTGAGCGCATTAAAGATGTGCACTTTGTAGGCCTTCGTTCTCGCACTCATATTAATGAAGCGGTATTAGAAGCAGCTGAAAAGCTAGTCGCAATCGGCTGCTTCTGTATCGGTACTAACCAAGTCGACCTGCAAGGTGCTCGTGAACGTGGTATTGCGGTATTTAACGCACCATTCTCGAACACCCGCTCTGTAGCAGAATTAGTACTTGGTGAAATCTTATTATTACTTCGTGGTATTCCAGCGCGTAATGCTCTCGCGCACCGTGGCGGTTGGTTAAAATCTGCCAACGGTTCATTTGAAGCGCGTGGTAAAACGTTAGGTATTATTGGTTACGGCCACATCGGTACACAGCTAGGGATCATGGCTGAAAATATCGGTATGAACGTTGAGTTTTACGATATTGAAGACAAGCTAACACTGGGTAATGCAACACAAGTTCATAACCTTACTCAGTTACTACAACGTGCTGACGTTATTAGCTTACACGTACCAGAAACACCGCAAACGAAGAACCTAATTGGTATGGCTGAGCTTGAAGTAATGAAGCAAGGCGCCATCTTGATCAATGCGTCTCGCGGTACGGTTGTTGATATCGATGCACTAGCAGAATCACTACGTGATAAAAAGCTAAGCGGCGCAGCAATCGACGTGTTCCCTGTCGAACCAAAATCAAATGATGAAGAATTTGTATCACCACTGCGCGAGTTCGATAACGTAATTTTGACTCCACATATTGGTGGTTCAACACAAGAAGCGCAAGAAAATATCGGTATTGAAGTAGCAGGTAAACTCGCTAAATACTCTGATAATGGTTCAACCATTACTGCGGTTAACTTCCCTGAAGTATCACTGCCTGAGCTTGCAAACCGTAGCCGCCTATTACACGTACACCACAACCGCCCAGGTGTTCTAACGCAAATTAACCAAGCGTTTGCACAGCACGGTATTAATATCGCTGCCCAGTACTTACAAACTGACGAAGCGATTGGTTACGTGGTCATCGATGTAGATACCGATCACTCTGAAGTAGCCCTTAAAGAACTAAGTGCCGTTGAAGGTACAATCAGAGCACGTATCCTCCACTAATCATTCGCATATCGAGATTAAAAAGCGCAACCAGTTAAACTGCTTGCGCTTTTTTGTTGTAACTTTGTAGGTTGCTCTAAGCAAAGCGAAAGCCACCAGCATCAAGCTTGATCGCTAAGTCAAAAATACCTCACCGTAGGCGTGAAATTTATTTCGCGTGAACATCAGCTACTGAAGATAACTTTCCGGTAGTATTTCCTTAGTTAATTTGTTAAAAATGTTTTTATTATTTATTTGTGCAATTTATAAACAACCAAATTATTGAGAGTCAAAAGGAATTTGAGTCATGGATGAAATATTTGCATTTGCCGATGAAAGTGGCACCTCAAAAGGATGTCCCTGCTACACGATAGGTATAATTGCTATTCCCAAGCACTACTTCGCTGCATTCAATCAAAAGATTTCTGACATTTACGATAATAGTGGTCTACAAGGTGAAATAAAATGGGAAAAAGTTAGGAAAAGTGCTGGTCAGATAAATTTATGTATAGATATATTGAGATTCATATTAACTAGTCCTGTTTCATTTCATGCTATAGCAGTACATAAACAACCTTATAGAAAGTGGCATAGCAATGAGGAGACAGCTTTTTACACAACTTATGATTTCCTCATACGTGAGAGTAGCCGTTCGAAAAATGCAAAAATAACTGTCTTTGCAGATCAAAAATCTAGCTCTTATTCAAAACAAAATGAAGTAATGCAGATAGTAACAAATCATATGTTAGCGAAGCTGCCAACATGTTCAAAAGTACATCATGTTGCAATGGAAGATTCTAAATATCACTGGGGCTTACAAACAGTAGATATATTAACTGGTGCAGTTAACAGCAGTTATCAATTGTTTTTTAATCCTTCGGCACAAATGCAGCTAGCTAAGAAAATAGCTATAAGTAAAATGGCAAGTCTTCTAGGTTGGGATTCTCTAGCATACGATACAATGCCGAACAATGACTTTAATATTTGGCACTTCCCTCTGGAAACGAGAGCTATTCCTGCAACAAAGCAAGTTATACCAAACTTTTCAATAACTAATATAAGTAGAGAGGAGTTTGAGTATTATATGAGAATTAACAAATAATTTTACTTTATTACTAATCACTTTCTTTGCGAATAAACTCCCCCACAACCACACTTCCCTGTGTAAATCACGCCGATGAGTCAGTAAATTTTACTCATCAGTCGCTTGAGATTCTGCATCTTTATCTTGGTGTTTTTCGCTTATCATGGCGTTTAACTTCTCGCCGCCTTTGATACCAAAATCTAACGTGCGGATTGGGAATGGGATGGTCATGTCAGCTTCGCTCAGCGCGCTTCTGACTGCCACAACTGCCTTGTGACGAACGGTCATGAAATCTGCTTCGCCTGGGTATTTAATCCAAAACCAAACCAATAAGTTAACGCTGCTATCACCAAAGCTTTCGGCGTACACAGCGGTTTCTTCTTGTTTAATGACAAAATCAAACTCATTGATTTTTTTAACAATTACCTCAGCGGCTTGCTCTGGGTCGTCAGCATACGAAATACCCACAGGCACTTCAATACGACGCACACCTAATGTACTGTAATTGCTGAGTATATTTCTAAACAGAATCTTATTAGGCACCAAGATAAGTTGCCCATAAAAGTTTTCGATAAGAGTGTTTCTAAGGTTAATCGCCTTGACGGTACCAAACACACTTTCGGTGCGAATTACATCACCTGTTTTAAATGGTTTGCGAATACCCATAGCAATACCTGCTATAAGGTTCTCTGTCATATCCTGAAAGGCAAAACCAATGGCAAGGCCAACTATACCCGCACCCGCGAGTAATGAGGTGACAGTACCTCTAAGCCCCAAGAAATCAAGGGCTACAAATAAGCCTACACATAACACGATGACTTTTACTATCGACGACATTAAATCGGCTATTTGCGAAGACTCTAGCGAGCGGCGTAATAGCTTTCTGAGCATTGAACCAACAATACGCGCCAGCAATGAAAACACGATAGTGATTATTACTGCGACAATAAAGTTTGGAATATGGCTTATGATGATATCAACCCAGCCACCGAGTTTTTCTTCTATCAGCTTTTCAGCTTCACTTACTGACGGAATTTTTAACATTTTTATACCTTGTTGAATTAATTGCTCAACAAAGTATTTAGCAAAATGAACGCCATTTCTAATTTAGTATATTAAAACCATAAAAAAGCCGTGCTTAGCACGGCTCTTCTAATTCATTTTACTAAAAATTAGTTCTGCTCTTCGCGTAAGAAAACGGGCTCTAATTCTTTTGCTGTTGCATCGCTGCTGAAGTAATAACCTGCAACGGTGAAATCTTTTAAATCACTCAATTGGGTAACTTTATTTTCAATGATGTAACGCGCCATCATGCCGCGGGCCTTTTTCGCATAAAAGCTGATCACTTTATATTGGCCGTTTTTACAGTCCTTAAAGTGTGGCGTGATAATTTGTGCATTTAAGGCTTTTTTATCAACCGCTTTAAAATACTCATTAGAAGCAAGATTAACTAAATACTTGCTATCTTGCTCAGCAAGCACAGTATTAAGCTTTTCGGCAATCACGCTGCCCCAAAATTCATAGAGGTTTTTACCACGTGGATTTTCAAGCTTGGTGCCCATCTCAAGGCGATAAGCTTGCATTAAATCAAGTGGCTTCAGCACACCGTAAAGACCAGACAAAATACGTAAGTGAGATTGTGCATAATCTAGCTCTGAACTCGTCAATGTTGCTGCATCTAAACCACCATACACATCACCATTAAAAGCCAGCACCGCTTGTTTTGCGTTATCGGTAGTAAAGGGCTGTGACCACTCTGCGAATCGTGCTGCGTTTAAACCAGCTAGTTTATCGCTGATTTTCATCAAGCTACCAATTTGCGCAGGTGTTAAATCACGGCAAACTGACATTAACTCTTCGCTGTGCTCGAGTAATTCAGGTTGAGTGAATTTATCGGTCGTGGCTGGTGTTTCGTAATCTAAATTTTTTGCTGGTGAAATAACAGTGATCATAGTTAGCTATTGACTTGTAATTTGTTTGATGTCAATTTCAACATTAATTGAATCAAAATGCACGTTTTGTTTCATCCTGCCTTGATACACTGCATTTTTACACCTAATGCCTTGGTTTTCTAAATTAAGGACATATAACCTATTAAACACTGTCATAGTGTTGCAGTATTAAGGCCGCTATAATGGATTTTCTTTTAACTTGCTTGGAATGAGGAAAGCAAATGACTTCAGCACTACAAAGGCTTAAACAGCATTCATCTATTGTTGCAGATACAGGTGATATCGAAGCTATCAAAAAGCACCAACCAGAAGATGCAACAACAAACCCATCTTTACTTTTAAAAGCCAGTGAAATTGAAGCGTATAAGCCTTATTTAGATAAAGCGTGGCAATACGCTAAAGAGACCGAGCAAGATGCAGCTAAACAACTTGAGTTAGCATGTGATTACTTCGCTGTATTAATCGGTAAAGAAATTAGCGAAATCGTACCGGGCTATATCTCAACAGAAGTAGACGCTCGTTTATCATTTGATACCCAAGCGACTATCGACAAAGCTCACACTTTACTGAGCCTTTACGAAAAAGAAGGCGTGAGCAAAGATAAAATTCTAATCAAAGTTGCATCAACGTGGGAAGGTATCAAAGCCGCAGAACAGCTTGAAAAAGAAGGCACTAAGTGTAACTTAACGCTGTTATTCTCTGAAGCACAAGCCCGCGCATGTGCCGATGCAAATGTATTTTTAATTTCACCATTCGTTGGCCGTATTCTAGATTGGCACGTTGCTAATGGCATGGAAAAACCAACTGATCCGCTAAACGATCCTGGTGTGCAATCAGTACGTAGTATTTACGAATTCTACAAACGCCACGGTTACAAAACGGTTGTTATGGGCGCAAGCTTCCGTAACACAGGCGAGATCATCGCGCTTACAGGCTGTGATAAGTTAACGATTAGCCCTGCTCTTTTAGAAGAGTTAGGCCAATTAACTGATGCACAAGAGTACTTACTAGAGAGCGACTTTACTGTTGAAGAAAAACCAGCACCGCTAACTGAAAGCCAGTTCCGTTGGTTATACAACCAAGATGCTATGGCAACAGAGAAACTAGCTGAAGGTATCCGCTCGTTCGCTCAAGCTCAAATTGAATTAGAAGCTCGCTTTAAAGCGATGTAATTTGCACAACAGCATTTTTTTGAAACGCCACCGCTCGGTGGCGTTTTTGTTTCTAAAATAACTAAATCATTGATCTATTCATCTATCAATCACAGTTCTGTAACAGTATTGTCACTTTTTTATTCTATTTTTAAGCAGCCTGTGGTATAGGTATTTCCGAGGTTCAAAAAATCAATAGGAGAAGTTCATGGATAGCCTAGACGATATTTTAGAAATATTAGAAGGTCCTAATAAAACAAGAAAGACCTCTACAAAAAATAAAAAGAGAAAATGGCGTGAAATCGAAGCGTTAAAAGATAAGCATAGATTACGCAAAGAACTACAGGAGTTAGACTACTTTACAGACAGTATTGCTATTGATGAGCTAGACTTTTTGTAAATTCAAAGGCCCAATTGGGCCTTTTGCATTTCTGTTATAGAATTTGTGGTAAAGACCAATTTACTGGCGTTTTATTTTGATCGCTAAGTAGCTGGTTTGCTTTTGAAAAGTGCTGACAACCAAAAAAGCCACGGTGAGCAGAAAGCGGTGATGGATGCGGACCTTGAATCACATGATGACGCGAGGTATCAATATGTTTACCTTTTTTCTGAGCATGTGCGCCCCATAATATAAACACCACCCCCTCACAATGCTGATTGATAAACGCAATCACTGCATCGGTAAATTGCTCCCAGCCAAGGTGCTTATGAGAATGAGCCTGCCCTTGCTCGACCGTCAGTACGGTGTTAAGTAAAAACACACCTTGCTCGGCCCAACTTTGCAAATAGCCATGGTGAGGTACTTCAAAACCATCAATATCGGTTGCCAACTCTTTATACATATTTTTCAAAGAGGGAGGTAACTTTTTAACTTCAGGCAATACAGAAAAGCACAAACCATGGGCTTGGCCTTCTCCGTGGTAAGGATCTTGCCCTAAAATAACCACTTTGATTTCACTTAATGGTGTGGCATCAAAAGCTGAAAATACCTGTTCATCTTTTGGATAAACGCTAACGCCTGCTGCACGTCTATCTGCCACATATTGCAAGGTTTCTTGCATGTAGGGTTTAGCAAGCTCGGTATCTAGAAGTGTTTGCCAATCGTTCATTTTGAAGCCTGTATTTGCTGACGAGAAACGTCTATTTTACCACACATATCAGTCAAACCATCAAGCATGCGGGTTGTAAAGCGGTGCAATAAATCTGCATTCACACTAATAAACTGGTTATGCTGCACCGCTGGCATTTCTGGCCATTGTCGCCAATCAATTTTAGGCTGAGGCTTTTTCGATTTTTCATCTGGGATAATGATGACTTCTGGCTCTGCTACCAATACATTTTCAATACTAATGCGCGGGTAGTCTGTATCGCTATTAGCAAACACATTATCCGCATGACAAATGGTTAATAGCTGATTGATCCAAGTATTTCCGCCAACTGTCATCATCGGCTCTGGCCATAATTGATAAAACACCGAAACGGTCGTTTTACCCTCTTGGGCTGCACGAATAGCACTCAGCTTAGCTTCAAACTCTTTAGCCACTTTATTTGCCTTTGTTTGCAAATGCGTAAGCGTGCCTAGTTTACGTAGTTCATCAGCAACATTATCAACCTGATTTGGGTTGCTGTACGCTACCGGAATGCCTAATTTTTCAATGTAAGCAAGATCGTCGGCTTTGTTGCCCGTTTTCCAAGCCAAAACAAGGTCTGGTTTTAACGACAACAGTTTTTCCATGTTGATGCCGTAATAACCGCCTACCCGTTCGATATCATTCGCTTGCTGAGGGAAGTCTGCATAATCAACGGTACCAACAATGCGCTCTCCTGCACCAATCGCAAATAGGTTTTCAACGATATGCGGTGCTAAAGCAACAATACGCTGAGGCTGTTTTATTTCATGAGCCTGAGCCAATGCTGGTAAATAAAATAAAACACCTAAGAGTGCAAACTTGATGGCCTTCATGTTAATAATCGAACCCTTTTTGCGCTTTTATTCCTGCATCAAAAGCGTGTTTTACATTTTTGACTTCACTGACTGTATCAGCTAAGTCGGTCAATTTTCGGTGCGCTCCACGCCCAGTAATAATCACCGATTGCATAGCAGGGCGAGAGCCAATTGCCTCTAGCACTTCATCTAAATCAATATAGCCGTAGGTGATCATGTAGGTTATTTCGTCTAGCATAACGAGGTTAATCGAGTCATCCTTCAGCATTCTTTTTGCTTCTTGCCATGTCACCTGCGCAGCAGCGGTATCTGACTCTTTGTTTTGTGTTTCCCAAGTAAAACCGGTGTTCATAATAACAAATTCAACCCCTGCTTTTTCCAATAGGTTACGCTCACCGCACTCCCAAGTCCCTTTAATAAACTGACACACAGCCGCTTTCATTCCGTGACCAACCGCACGTGCAACAGTACCAAACCCAGAAGTCGATTTACCCTTGCCATTGCCAGTTATAACCTGAAAAATACCCTGTTCTTTTTGTGCAGCAGCAATCCGTTCGTCGACTTTTTCTTTAACTTTTTGCTGGCGTTGTTGGTGCTTATCTTGATTCTGTTCGCTCATTATTGTTCCTTATGCCTCTAAATTGAAATTCTCATAAATATTGATGATTTGTTCAATATCGAGATTCTCTGCTACCACGTTTGCTAAACGGCTTAACTGCTGTTCACGGTTTAAATTAATATCAATGGGATTTATTTGGCTATTTGGTGCAAGCCAAGTTATTAGCTCAGATACGCCCTCAGGGGTATCGAACAAGCCATGTAAGTAAGTACCTGCTATTTGGTTATCATTACTAATAAAGCCATCTACTTTGAATCCACTTGGGTGATTATTAAAACTCAAAAATGGCTTTTCAAATGCCGGCCCTTGGCTTATCCCTGCGTGAATTTCATAACCTGAAATTGCTTTATTGCTATTGTTTAAATGAAGAGTGCCAGAGACTTGGCTTAGTACTTTTTGTTGCCCTAATTGGGTTTCAAAGTCAGCAAGCCTTAGTCCTTCTGCGCTACCTAAATTAGATTCAACAGCATGTGGATCAGCAAGGTAGTTACCTAACATCTGCAGCCCACCACATACTCCGAGCACTTTGCCACCATAGCGTAGATGACGTGTTATTTGTTTATGCCAACCTTCATTTTTTAAAAACGCTAAGTCGCTAAGTACATTTTTACTACCCGGAATAATAATCAGATCAACACTTGGAATAGCCTGAGTATGACGTACATACTGTAAATCGATTTCGGGTTGTAATCGCAAAGCATCAAAATCTGTGTGATTACTAATATGAGGGAGTAACGGCACTGCTATGCGTAATTGCGGTTTATCGACCTGATTAGTTATAGCAACGGCATCTTCAGCATCTAGTGCTAAGTCATGTAAATAAGGTAACACCCCAAGCACTGGCTTATTGGTGTATTGCTCTAACCAATCAAGGCCACCTTGCAATAACGCAATATCACCCCGAAAACGATTAATCACAAAGCCTTTTACTCGCGCTTGCTCTGATTCTGATAATAACGCTAATGTACCGACTAAATGGGCAAACACACCACCTTTGTCGATATCGGCAATAATGATCACTGGGCAATCTACCGCCTCGGCGTAGCCCATATTGGCAATATCATTTTCACGCAGATTAATTTCTGCAGGGCTCCCTGCTCCTTCAACAATAAGTAATTCAAAACGCTCACTTAAGCGCTGCTGCGAAGTAAGAACCGCATCCATCGCCACTTTTTTGTAGTCATGATAACTGCCCGCTTCCATATTCGACAGCGCTTTACCATGAACAATGACCTGCGCCCCGGTATCGCTGTTAGGTTTTAATAAGATAGGGTTAAAATCGACTTCTGCGGGCACTTTTGCTGCTATAGCTTGTAGAGCTTGTGCTCGACCTATCTCGCCACCATCGGCGGTTACAGCGCTATTTAATGCCATATTTTGTGGCTTAAGGGGCGCAACCTTAACGCCTCGCTCAGCAAAGATTCGGCAAAGTGCTGCGACAAGAGTACTTTTACCTGCATCTGAGGTCGTGCCTTGCACCATTATTGTTTTCATGATTTTTCACTTTTTAAGGTTTGTGCAAGGCCTGCAATCACAAACTCAACACGTGTAACTTGCTGTGCTAAGGCTTGATGCAACCAGCCAGAATGATCAACAAACTGACGACTTAATTCACCGAGCGGCACAATACCATGACCTACTTCGTTACTAACAAAAATCACTTCACCAAGCAATTTTGCTTGCACATCAAGTAAGGCCGCTTTTTGCTCAAGCCAAAATGTTTCACCATGCTGGCATAAGCAATTACTCAACCACAGGGTTAAACAGTCCACTAAAATACAGTTTTCAGCTTGGCTATACTGTTGTAATGCTTTGGCTAAATACAAAGGCTCTTCAACAAGTTGCCAATGCTTAGCACGCTCTGCTTGATGCCTATTAATTCGGGCTGTCATTTCTTCATCACCTGCATTTGCTGTGGCAATGTAGATAAGCGGCTTGTTTGAATTTATTGCCTGCTGCTCAGCAAAACGGCTTTTACCGCTGCGCGCACCACCTAAAATTAAAGTATGTTGTTGGCTCATAATAAACTCACCAAGCAAAGGTAGGTAGCAAGCTCTGACACTTGCTGAGCTGCTCCTAAGCAATCACCGGTATAGCCAGATAACTGTTTTTCAAACCAGCGCTTTAATAGTAAACGAGTAACAAAAAGCACACTGACGAGTATTAATATTTGCCCTAGAGTGTAGCCAAAAAACAACCATGCAATTGCTAACACCGCACCGCCCGTTGCTAGCAGTATTTGATAACTTTGCGTGCTTAAATGTATCGCTATTGGTTTTACTTTAGATGTGGCGTCCTGACTTACATAGTCCATGTCTGCAATTAAACTTGTTGCGACAACACGGCTTAAGCTTTGCCCTAAAACAAGTGCAATAATCAGAGTACTGGTTACTTCACTAAGTGCGACGAGTGTTTGGTACTTAATTAATAAGGCCATCATTAACGCCGCAGCACCATAGGTACCTAAGCGACTATCTTTCATAATGCTCAGCTTATCTACAACGTGCCAACCGCCACCAAAGCCATCCCACACATCAGCTAGACCATCTTCATGAAAGGCCCCTGTGATTACCAAGCTAAACGCCATAACTAACGCGACTGCAATGGCTACAGGGAATAACCAACTTAGCAGTAAAAAGCTCAGCGCTAAAAGTACACCTAATAACACTCCAACTAATGCAAAATAACGGCTGGCCTGATTGAGTGCCGTGCTCGATACCTCAAAGTTTAATTTAACGGGGATACGCGTTAGAAAACTAAGCGCCAGCAAAAATAACTGAAGCTGGCTTGGGGTCGTGTTTGAAGTGTGATGTTCAACGCTCATATCAAACTACTTGCTCAACATTAGCATCGGCAAAACTTGCCATGTCATTGTAAAACGCCAAAGATGCTTGCAGTAAAGGTAAGGCAAGCGCAGCCCCAGTGCCCTCTCCTAAACGTAAATCGAGCTGTAATAAAGGTGATGCATGCAAGGCATTGAGCATTATTTTGTGTCCTTGCTCATCAGAGACATGGGCAAATAACATGTAATCACGAGCGTTTGCATTAATACGAGTTGCAACAAGCGCCGCTGCGGTACAAATAAAGCCATCAACGATCACAGCCATACCAAGCTCAGCAGCAGCTAAAATGGCACCGGTGATCTGTACAATTTCAAACCCACCTAATGCCGCTAGCGTCATTAAAGGGTCGTCAAAATGGGCTTGATGTAATTGAAGGGCTTGCTCAACAACCTTGATTTTTTTAGCAATAACCTCGTCACTCACACCAGTGCCTTTACCAACACATTGGCTGGCAGGTAAAGACAACAAAGCAGCCATTAGTGCTGCAGCACTTGTGGTATTGCCAATGCCCATCTCACCAAAGGCGATGGTATTGCAGCCTTGCTCATAGAGTGAATGAACTCGCTGCTTGGCTAATTCAAACCCTTTTTCAACCTGATTAAGTGACATAGCCATTTCAGTATGCAGTGGTGCAGTGATTTCACCTAAACGCTGGTTATGCACACTTTTATCGTGTGCCGTAGTGAGTGTTCCAGCATCAACAACTTCTAGCTGCCAGCCAAGCTGGCGACAAAAAACATTGATCGCTGCACCTCCTGCTGCAAAGTTTGCCACCATTTGTGATGTAACACTGCTAGGAGCAATTGACACCCCTTGGCTTGCCACACCATGGTCGCCTGCAAATACAACCAAAGAGGGGTTTGAAATAACCGGTTTAAAGGCAACTAGTGCCTGCTCACTATCAAGCTGCTTTGAAAAAATAAGCGTTAATTGTTTAGCACAATTCTCAAGCTGACCTAAGGCACCAAGCGGCTTTGTTTTAAGGTCTATTTTTTGTTGAATAACAGCTGAAAATTGCTGGTTAATTGGCATGATATTAAACATCAGCTACCTGCTCTGTTTACGAAAGTAAAGTAAAAATAAAAAGAACACGCTACCGATAGCGGCTGTGATCACACCAACGGGTAGTTCTTGGTTATTCAATAGGGTTCGGCATAACACATCTACCCACACCATAAAAATACCACCGACCAAGGATGTCATAACTAAGTTATGGCTGCTGCCTTGCGGTGAAAAGTAGCGCACAATATGTGGGATCATCAGGCCGACAAAACCAACGCCCCCACACATGGCAACAAGCACTGCTGTAATTAATGAGCTTAGCAGCAGCATCATGATTCGAAAGCGCTGTACATGAATCCCCAAGGTCGCAGCACTTTCATCACCAAGCAGCATTGCATTGAGCTGACGACGAAATGCAATCATCAGCGTCATGCAGGCAATAATAACGGCAAATGGCAACCAAAGAGTGTCCCACTGGGCACGAGAAAAACTGCCCATCGTCCAAAACAAAATAGCGGTTATGGCTTGAGGATCGCTAAAATAAAGCAGCAGACTAGTCAGAGCACTAAATAAAAAAGATAGAGCAACACCAGCAAGTAACATGGCTTCAACTTGGCCAACATGGCGACGCCCTGCAATAACAATAAGCAACAGCATAGAAAGTAAGCTTCCGGCAAATGCTGCAACTGACATACTAAAGCCAAAACTCACACCTGTTAGGGCTATAAAGCACACCACACCAAATGAAGCCCCGGAAGAAATACCAAACAAGTAAGGATCAGCAAGTGGGTTTCGGGTTACGGTCTGCAAAATTAATCCCGCGAGAGCAAGTCCAGATCCCGCTAAAAATGCCAGCACTGTTCTTGGCATACGCAACTGCCAAATAATGCGCTGCACAAATTCATCACTACCTTGGCTAAACAAGCCATTGAAAACCTCACTCAGCGGTGTATTTGCAGCACCAAAGCTCAGTGCTAAAAAACAACTAATAAGTCCAACGACAACACATATACTTAAACGCATTGCATCAGTCATGTTGATGCTCCTGTGTCTGATAACCATAGAAATAAGTTATATGCGGAATAAACTTATCAGTGCTTGATTGCGGATGAGCAGATACCGCTGCACAGACGCCAAATACATCGCTCAACAGCTGCTCTGTTAGCACCGCTTTTGGTTGCCCCTGACAAACCAAGCGACCTTCATCAATCACCAGTAGCTCATCACATAAACTCGCTGCGAGATTTAGATCATGGAAAGAGGCAAGCACAGTTACATCGAGTGACTTCGCTAATTCCATTATTTGAATTTGGTATTTAACATCAAGATGGCTGGTTGGCTCATCCATGATGAGCAACTTAGGCTGCTGTACAATAGAGCGTGCAATGAGCGCTCTTTGCTTTTCGCCGCCTGAAAGCGAATCAAATGCTTGTTCACTATGATGAGATAAACCAACCTGCTCTATCGCTTGATATATTCGTTGCTTATCATTGGCAGACGTACCGCTAAAAAGTCGCTTATGAGGTGTTAAGCCTAAACTCACCACATCGAATAAAGACAAATTAAACTGCGATGGTGATTCTTGTAAAACCACAGCAACCTGCTTTGCATACTCATCAGCACTGATTTGCCAGATATCTTGACCGCTTAGCAGCACAGCTCCTTGCTGAGGTTTCAAGTAACGATAAAGACAACGCAGCAGGCTTGATTTACCAGCCCCATTAGGGCCGAGTAAACCTATAAACTGCCCTGCCTTTAACTCAAGGTTAATTGATTCAAGTATGGTTTTATTCGCAGTACCCCAACTTAAATCAGACACTGATATCAATGGCGCAGCGCTAAGGCTATTTTGTTGCAAGCTTTTTCTCTCTTGGCGAGTAAGCACAACGCACAAGAAAGTACTGCTAAGTACCAGAAAATGACGTGAGTTGACCCGCTCGATGATTAATTGTTAGTACTAAGTATCTGGCTGACCATATATTTATATGGATTACAGTTGCGGGAACAGCTGGAGAATTTCACTCCATTCCATAGCATATGAGTATTATGGCGGGCTAAGTAAATAATTCAATGAATATCGCTCTAGATGGCTAAAAAACAATTTTTGGCCAAGCTTGCCCTTGTTCATCTATATATACATCGAGTGTAATTAGCCCTGCATAAGGGAGATGGAAAACATTTAAATGCGTAGCTGATTGTTTTGGCATCAGGCAAACAATAGCAAGGATTTGTTTAATCACACCTGCGTGACTAATTACCAATGACTGTTCATGCTTAGATTCGCACAATGATTGTAAAAACGTTTGCCACCATGCCTCTACTCGTGCATAAAAGTCTGCCATAGACTCACCATTAGGTACTTTTACTTGCCAAGGATGCTGCCAAAAATCACCGATATGAGGTTTACTAGTTTGCTGCCAAAGTTGCTGATAGTCTTGGCCGTCCCAATCACCGAAATTAAACTCTTTCAGCGCGTTATTGTACTGTACATTCAAGTTATGTTGGTTGGCTAAATAATCTGCATGGACTGAGCAACGTTTTAGCGGTGAGCTATATATGGCATTTAAATTTATAAGCTCAGCAGAGGCTTGGCGCATTTGTTCAAGGCCTTGCTCAGATAAAACAATATCGATTTGCCCAGCAAGAATGCCTAGCGTAGCTATCTCGCCATGGCGAAGAAAGTAAACTCGTGAAGTAAATGCGTCCATAATATTCCTCAGTAACCAATAGTCAACGTTAACGCGTTTTAAATACACTGTCGACTTATGCTAAGGAACTCATGCGAAGAGAGTTAAGCTAAACGCATTAATCGAACATCAAAATGCAGCACTGCGTTTGCGCCAATCTTGCCACCGTTACCTTTTTTACCCCAAGCAAGCTCTGGGGGGACCACAAATTCATAGCGAGAACCAATATTCATTAGCAACAAGCCTTCTTTTAATCCTTCAATTGCTTCAGATAAAGCGAACACCTCTGGCATACCCGCTTTGTAACTATCGGCAATCACACTGCCATCAGCAAGCATAATGCGCTGATTAATCACCACAGTATCAAACTCCGTTATGCGATCCCCCTCAACATCATCAATCACTTTATACATTAAACCCGATGGGCACTGATGCGTATCTGGATGAGATGAGAACTTAACGATGAATGCTTCACTATTTTTACGGTTTAAACCTGAGGAGCCTTTTGACTTAGTAGTTTTCTTACGAGACACAGCAAACCTAAATTGTATTACAAATATAAACGCTTTATCGCATAACAACGTAACTGAAGCAAGTGGAGGTGTGAAGAATGAGCAGGGCAAGTGCTGAGAGACTCAGCACCTAACACCCACACAGGTCAGCTGACACTTAATGTCTCTGTGTTTCGGCTGATAGCCTGCGGCCAAAAGTCTATCACGCGATATAAAATCTCGCCACATACGAAAAAACCCGTTGCATTGCTGTAACGGGTTTCTCTAATTGGAGCCATGGTGCGCTACGCAGTAGGATGTCCTACTTTCACATGGCGAGTGCCACACTATGCCTACAAGGATAGAAGTAGTAGGGTCTTGGTTGGGTGTTTTATTTTTCTACAGGCAACAAAAAACCCGACTCTTTCGAATCGGGTTTCTCTAATTAGGAGCCATGGTGCGCTACGCAGTAGGATGTCCTACTTTCACATGGCGAATGCCACACTATGCCTACAAGGATAGAAGTAGTAGGGTCTTGGTTGGGTGTTTTATTTTCTACAGGCAACAAAAAACCCGACTCTTTCGAATCGGGTTTCTCTAATTAGGAGCCATGGTGCGCTACGCAGTAGGATGTCCTACTTTCACATGGCGAATGCCACACTATGCCTACAAGGATAGAAGTAGTAGGGTCTTGGTTGGGTGTTTTATTTTCTACAGGCAACAAAAAACCCGACTCTTTCGAATCGGGTTTCTCTAATTAGGAGCCTGGCGATGTCCTACTTTCACATGGCAAATGCCACACTATCATCGGCGCTGTTTCGTTTCACTACTGAGTTCGGCATGGGGTCAGGTGGGTCCAAAACGCTATTGTCACCAAGCGTATTCTGTTTGTTAATCGCCTTAGCAATTAACTAAAATTCGGAAATCTGATAATCGTAAATCTACTTTAGTATACTAACTTCTGTCTGTTACGCTGCCACAAAACGCGTTTGGCGTTGTATGGTTAAGCCTCACGGGTAATTAGTACAGGTTAGCTTAATGGCTCACACCACTTCCACACCCTGCCTATCAACGTTGTAGTCTTCAACGGCCCTTCAGAGACTTTAAAAGTCTAGTGAGAACTCATCTCGAGGCCTGCTTCGCGCTTAGATGCTTTCAGCGCTTATCAGTTCCGAACGTAGCTACCGGGCAGTGCCATTGGCATGACAACCCGAACACCAGCGGTTCGTTCACTCCGGTCCTCTCGTACTAGGAGCAACCCCTCTCAATTCTCAAACGCCCACGGCAGATAGGGACCGAACTGTCTCACGACGTTCTAAACCCAGCTCGCGTACCACTTTAAATGGCGAACAGCCATACCCTTGGGACCGACTTCAGCCCCAGGATGTGATGAGCCGACATCGAGGTGCCAAACACCGCCGTCGATATGAACTCTTGGGCGGTATCAGCCTGTTATCCCCGGAGTACCTTTTATCCGTTGAGCGATGGCCCTTCCATTCAGAACCACCGGATCACTATGACCTACTTTCGTACCTGCTCGACGTGTCTGTCTCGCAGTTAAGCTGGCTTCTACCATTACACTAACCGTACGATGTCCGACCGTACTTAGCCAACCTTCGTGCTCCTCCGTTACTCTTTGGGAGGAGACCGCCCCAGTCAAACTACCCACCAGGCACTGTCCGTAATCCCGATCAGGGACCAACGTTAGAACATCAAAACTACAAGGGTGGTATTTCAAGGACGGCTCCACAAAGACTAGCGTCTCTGCTTCAAAGCCTCCCACCTATCCTACACATGTAGGTTCAATGTTCAGTGCCAAGCTGTAGTAAAGGTTCACGGGGTCTTTCCGTCTAGCCGCGGGTACACAGCATCTTCACTGCGATTTCAATTTCACTGAGTCTCGGGTGGAGACAGCGTGGCCATGGTTACACCATTCGTGCAGGTCGGAACTTACCCGACAAGGAATTTCGCTACCTTAGGACCGTTATAGTTACGGCCGCCGTTTACCGGGGCTTCGATCAAGAGCTTCGTCCGAAAACTAACCCCATCAATTAACCTTCCGGCACCGGGCAGGTGTCACACCGTATACGTCATCTTGCGATTTTGCACAGTGCTGTGTTTTTAATAAACAGTCCCAGCCACCTGGTCACTGCGGCTCCCGTCCGCTTAGAGAGCAAGTCTCATCACAGATAGGAGCGTACCTTCTCCCGAAGTTACGGTACGATTTTGCCTAGTTCCTTCACCCGAGTTCTCTCAAGCGCCTTAGTATTCTCTACCTGACCACCTGTGTCGGTTTGGGGTACGATTCGGTATAATCTGAAGCTTAGAGGCTTTTCCTGGAAGTATGGCATCAACAACTTCACACCCTTGGGTGCTCGTCTCGTGTCTCAGTCTTAAGAGTCCGGATTTTCCTAAACTCTCAACCTACTCACTTTCACATGGACAACCAACGCCATGCTTGTTTAGCCTGCTCCGTCCCCCCATCGCAATTATACCAAGTACGGGAATATTAACCCGTTTCCCATCGACTACGCCTTTCGGCCTCGCCTTAGGGGTCGACTTACCCTACCCTGATTAACATGGGATAGGAACCCTTGGTCTTCCGGCGTGCGGGTTTTTCACCCGCATTATCGTTACTCATGTCAGCATTCGCACTTCTGATACCTCCAGCATACCTCCCGGTACACCTTCAACGGCTTACAGAACGCTCCCCTACCACTCAAACAAAGTTTGAATCCGCAGCTTCGGTGCATAGTTTAGCCCCGTTACATCTTCCGCGCAGACCGACTCGACCAGTGAGCTATTACGCTTTCTTTAAAGGATGGCTGCTTCTAAGCCAACCTCCTGGCTGTCTGGGCCTTTCCACATCGTTTCCCACTTAACTATGACTTTGGGACCTTAGCTGGCGGTCTGGGTTGTTTCCCTCTTCACGACGGACGTTAGCACCCGCCGTGTGTCTCCCGGATAGTACTTTACGGTATTCGGAGTTTGCAAAGGGTTGGTAAGTCGGGATGACCCCCTAGCCTTAACAGTGCTCTACCCCCGTAAGTATTCGTCCGAGGCTCTACCTAAATAGATTTCGGGGAGAACCAGCTATCTCCCGGTTTGATTAGCCTTTCACTCCTAGCCACAGGTCATCCCCTAACTTTTCAACGTTAGTGGGTTCGGTCCTCCAGTTGATGTTACTCAACCTTCAACCTGCCCATGGCTAGATCACCGGGTTTCGGGTCTATACCTTGCAACTCAACGCGCAGTTAACGCTCGCTTTCACTACGGCTACCCTAATCGGTTAACCTCGCTACAAAATATAAGTCGCTGACCCATTATACAAAAGGTACGCAGTCACATAACAAGTATGCTCCTACTGCTTGTACGTACACGGTTTCAGGTTCTATTTCACTCCCCTCACAGGGGTTCTTTTCGCCTTTCCCTCACGGTACTGGTTCACTATCGGTCAGTTGGGAGTATTTAGCCTTAGATGATGGTCCACCTATATTCAGTCAAAGTTTCACGTGCTCCGACCTACTCGATTTCACTTAGATTGCATTTTCGTGTACGGGACTATCACCCTGTATCGTCAAACTTTCCAGAATGTTTCACTAACACAAAATAAGCTTAAGGGCTGGTCCGGTTTCGCTCGCCGCTACTTCCGGAATCTCGGTTGATTTCTGTTCCTACGGGTACTTAGATGTTTCAGTTCTCCGCGTTCGCCTCTTACACCTATGTATTCAGTGCAAGATACCTGCAAGCAGGTGGGTTTCCCCATTCGGAAATCCTAGTCTCAAGCGCTTTTTACTAGCTTGACTAGGCTTATCGCAAGTTAATACGTCC
>NZ_CP090667.1:585000-847500 GCF_045040605.1 Pseudoalteromonas sp. PB2-1 | reverse complement strand
CATCAGGTAAAGAGGCAATGATTTCTAGATAGCTTGGTTTTGCATCTGCGTAGTTAAGATCTTTTTTAAGCACATTAAATAACACCTCTAACGCTTCTTCTTTGCGACCCGCATTATTAAGCGCATTGCTTAACTCTACTTTTATCTCTAAATCATTTGGGTATTTTTCAACTTTAGCTTGCAGTGCTTTTATTTCTGGAGAGTCTGTTGCAGCTAATGCTTGTTCACACTTTGCTTGAATATTTGTGAAATACGCATCACGTTCATTCTCTGCCACTGAATCTAGTAATGCTTGTGCATCTTCTAATTTATGAATTTGAATACAAATATCAGCTAATACTAATTTTACACGCGTATGGCTCGGATCAAGCTCATAAGCCTGCTTTGCATAATTAAACGCATTATTTAAATCTTGATTAATTAACGCTTGCTTAGCTTGTTCAAGTAATAACTCGTGCTGGGCTGGTAAATGCTTTGCTAGCGCATCACGAATTTGCTGTTCTGTTTGAGCACCCGGTAACATATCTACAGGCGCAGAATCTTTTAACATCACAAGCGTTGGTAATGCTTGCAAACCAATTTGCTGTGCAAGTTGCGCTGCAAGAGCTTGCTCAACGTCACAGTCTAATGTCGCTACTAATAAATGCTCACCGTATTCATGTGCGATTTTTTCTAAAATAACAGCTTGCTGATGACACTCTGGGTTTTGCGCAGAGTAGAAAGTTAGTAAAACTAATTTTTCGGCTGAGGTCTCACCCAGTACTTGCTGTAAATTCTGTGGAGTAACATTTACCATATTATTCATTTGATCAATTGCACTATATAAGTATTTAGGTTTTTATATGGTGACAAACATAACAATTACAAGCCCATTCAGTCGAGGTCATTATGAAATTATCAGTTATATCTGCTGCGTTATTATTTCTTACTCCCATAACACAAGCAACAAGCTTAGATTTAAATCTTCAGAAAACCATGCCAGAGATTGAAAAGCTTTACTTAGATTTACATCAATCTCCAGAGCTTTCTTATCATGAAAAACAAACAGGTAAGAAATTAGCAAAACGACTTACTAAACTTGGCTTTGAGGTTACTGATAATGTAGGTGGCTATGGCGTAGTTGGTATTTACAAAAATGGTACTGGACCAACTGTGATGATCCGTACCGATACAGATGGCTTACCCATTGTTGAACAAACTGGTAAACCGTACGCTTCAAAAGTAACGGTTACAAACGACGAAGGCTCAACTGTCGGTGTAATGCATGGCTGTGGTCATGATATTCACATGAGTTCGTTTATTGGCACAGCCCAACAGTTAATGACACACAAAGATCAGTGGCAAGGTACATTAATGATGGTCGCACAACCCGCTGAAGAAGTAGGCGGTGGTGCAAAAGCAATGCTTAAAGAAGGACTTTTTACCAAGTACCCTACGCCTGACCACGTAATTGCTTTACATGTCAGTGCCAGTGTTCCTGCTGGTAAAATCAGCATGAAAAATGAGTACACAATGGCAAGTGTTGACTCTGTTGATATTACTGTAAAAGGTAAAGGTGGTCATGGTGCTTATCCTCATACAACAATAGACCCTGTTGTAATTGCTTCACGTATTGTGTTGGCACTGCAAACAATTACGAGCCGTGAATTGTCACCATTAGAGCCATCGGTGATCACGGTAGGCTCAATTCATGGTGGCTCTAAACACAATGTCATTTCTGATGAAGTAAAACTACAACTTACATTGCGTAGTTATAACCCTGAAGTTCGCTTACAACAAATCGCGGCGATTAAACGAATTTCTAAAGGTATCGCATTAAGTGCAGGACTTGATGAAAGCTTAGCACCTGAAGTATATGTGCATGAAGATGAATCTATTCCATCTACTTATAATAACCCTGAGCAAACCAACTTAGTGCGTTCAGCAATTGCTAATGCGATTGGTGAAGACAATGTACTTGAAACAGAAGCAGTCATGGCCGGCGAAGACTTTGGTTTATACGGACGTACAGATAAGAATATTCCAATTACTTTATTTTGGTTAGGGGGTGTTGAGCCTAGTCAATATGATGCCGCAATACAATCTGGCACAACATTACCTTCTTTACATTCAAGTAAGTTTGCACCTGATTACAAAAAGGCGCTCCCTACTGGGATTACAGCGATGAGTAATGCCGCGGTTGCCCTATTCAACAAAAAATAGTTTAGGCTGACTTAGTTCTGGGCTTAGCTTTTCTTTTAAAACGTCGCTTTTGCGGCGTTTTTGGTAACTGGGCAAAGACTTGGCTGTCGCACTGCTTAGCTTGCTCAACTAAAGCATGTAACTCAGTCAGTAATGGCGTTAAAAATTGCTGATAACTCATATGTTGCTCAGCTATATTCCCTAACGATGCTTCCCACTTAGCTGTTAAGTCAGGGCTAGCAAGCTGCTCTGGTAATGTACTTATGAGAGCTTTACCTGTTACTGTAGCTAAAATGTGTTTACCTTGACGCTCTAGAAAGCGGCGCTTGAATAAAAGCTCAAGAATGCCTGCCCGTGTAGCCTCAGTACCTAGACCATCCGTATCTTTGAGGATCTTTTTAATTTCAGGGTCTTTCACATAGCGACTGATGCCTGTCATAGCACTTAATAAGGTCGCATCAGTAAAGTGCGCTGGCGGTGTGGTCACTTTGTCTACCACTTCACCTTGATTGCAATGCAGCGGCTGACCTTTTTCAAGTGGCGGTAAGGTTTGCTCATCCTTTAACTCTGTTTTGCCCATTAATGTTTTAAAGCCTAAGCTAATATCTTGCTTAGCAGCAGCTTTAAAAAGCCCACCCGCAATATCAACCGTTACTTTGGTTTCTTTAAACACATAGTCTGGATAAAACTGAATTAAATAATGACGACAGATCAATCGATAGATTTTTTGTTCTTCGCTATTTAATGATGCTGAGCGTAGCTGCTTTTCGGTGGGAACAATAGCGTGGTGAGCTGCAACCTTGTTGTCATTAAAACATTTACTCCGCTTACTGGTATCAGCTTGCTTGCAAGCTTCACTTGCTTGACCTTCATTATTGGCGATAGCGGCAATAATACTCGCTGCATCTTTATGATGCTCTTTTGGTAAATAGCGATTATCTGAACGAGGATACGTAATTAACTTATGACGCTCATACAAGCTTTGACAGGTATCTAGCACCTTTTGTGCTGGCATAGAAAACGCTTTTGCCGCATCAATTTGTAAAGCCGACAAGTTATAAGGTAACGGCGCTTGTTGTTTTTTTTGTTTTTGCTCAAGCTCAACCACCTTAGCTGGTTGATTAGTAATTCGTGACACAACATTTTCAGCAAGTCCTCTATGTAATACTCTACCTTCTTCATCTTGATAGGGCTCGCATGCTTTACTTGGTTGCCACTTAGCAGAAAATGTTTGCTGCTGCTCTGTTTCGAGATGAGCCAAAACTTCGTAGAAAGGTTTTGCTACAAAGTTAGCTATTTCATTATCGCGATTTACAACTAGCCCTAAAATAGGTGTTTGAACACGACCTACAGACAACACATTACCAAACCCTGCTTTTTGCCCAGCAAGCGTATAAGCTCGCGTTAAATTCATGCCAAATAACCAATCAGCACGTGAGCGAGCTAAGGCTGATACGCTCAAGGGAATAAAATCGCGATTCGACTTTAAATTATTCAGCGCTTTTTTAACTGCACTTAAGTTTAAGTCGCTTATTAAGAGCCGCTGGATTTGCTGTTTTTTAGCTTGGCTTAGTTTTACCTGTTCAATTACTTCATCTACCAATAACTGGCCTTCACGGTCAGGGTCACCAGCATGGATGATTATACTCGCTTGCTTAATCAGCTTTTTTAATACGGTGAGTTGTTTGCGTGTTTTTGCTTTAGGTTTTAACTGCCATTGTTCAGGCACGATAGGTAAGTGCTCAAATCGCCACTTTTTAAAACTTGCATCGTAATCGTCAGGCTCAGCTTGTTCAAGCAAATGACCAATACACCAAGAAACACAATCACCATTAGCAAGCTCAATATAACCTTCCTGCTTTTTTTGTGGTTTTGGTAGTGCATCAGCAATGGCTCGTGCAAGGGACGGCTTTTCGGCAATGTAAAGTTTCATAACGCAACACTAAATACTGTTTTTATAAACAGTAGTCTAACACAGCATTTTTTACTTAGGAATGGTCTCGGCGAGCCTATTGCGACGGGTAAATAAATAAATCATAGGCAAATAACATACAACTACGGTGCCTATATTAATAACAGGGAGTAAGGTTTTATACATATATGTGCTATACGATAAATCCCATAAGTGAATATCAATTACGCGAAATAGTTGTAATATGGGTGCCATTACAACAACTAACTGCCCTAGTACGCTCTGCCAAAGATAAACCTTATCTTTTATACCAAGATAAGCAATGATGGCCATCCATGCTATGTCATTAAATGCCCATACAACGTAACGCCAAACAAAGATGTCATCAAACTCACTCAGGCTTGAATGGATAAGAGTGCCATATAGAAAAAAACTAGCGGTTATTACAGAAAACCTGAAGGCGAGCCAATCATTTCTGATATAAAAAACAAAAATAGCTGGGCTCAGAATGAACACCCAGCTATTACTTAATATAACAATAAAAGAGTTGAACCAATCAGGCACAAGTAACGACCTTAATCAGTTTTCTGTTTTACCATCGTTACCATCACCGTTACCTGGCAGGTAGCAATATTTATCGAGCTTTTTCATTCTTATACCCATTACATTCTTTAACTAATTGTAACTGTAACTGATTTAGGGTCTTACATCAATAGGATCCGACTCTTGCGCCTTGCCTTGCATAATTGAGATTTCGACGCGACGGTTACGCTTTCTATCTTCATCGGTAACATTGGGAACAAGTGGCCTCGTTTCAGCATGGCCCACTACGACCATTCTCGATTTATCGAAACCTGGGGCTTTTTCCATTTCACTTGCAACTGCAACTGCACGCTTTGAAGATAAATCCCAATTATTGGTATATAGCTCATTGGAAACCTGAAAATCATCAGTGTGACCAGATACCGTTATTTCGCCAGGCACGTCTTTTAACAAGGTTGCAATATCTCGAATAATTGGTTTAAATTTAGGCTGTAAAAACGCACTCCCTGAAGGAAATGAGCCATTTTCCCGAATACGAATAATAATTTGCTGGCCTAAAGACTCTAGTTCAATCGCCCCATCAATAATCTGTTGTTCAAGTTGTTGCGCAATTTTCTTCACAAGCTCGTTGGTTTGTTCTTGATTCGCAGCGGAAATAGATTGATCCATCGCTTGTTCTTGCGCTGTACTTTGAGACTCACCGCCACGCTTATTACCACGCTGCTCTTGACGTCCACCTGCTGAGCTTTCATCACCGGCTTGGAATTCCAACATCTGCTGGGTCATTTCAACCGTTTGTTGTTGAATTGTTTCGATAGGCGTAGGCTCAGGTTTACCTGGCGTAAACTCCATGGCTATTACTGAAGTTCCTTTTGGGATGTCTTTTACTTCAATTTTGTTTTGCACACCAAAAGCAAACTTCATTGAGCCAGCAATTTGCTTAAATTTAAGGACATCCATTTCAGAAAAGGCAAGCAAGAGTACAAAGAAGCACATTAACAGTGACATTAAATCTGCGAAGGTTCCCATCCAAGCTGGTAAACCCGGAGGTGGACATTTGCACTCTTGATCAGACATGCTTACTCCTCAGTATCCACTTTTCGTTTAGACTCTGCTAAGTAGTTTTTCAAGATACCCTCGATTACTTTCGGGTTTTGACCATCTTGAATACCCAGTACCGCGTCGAGAATTAAGCGTTGGTTAAGAGCCTCTTCGTCTTTACGTAGCTCTAGTTTTACCTGAATTGGAATAGCAACCACATTCGCTAAGAACGCGCCATATAATGTCGTTAATAGTGCAACGGCCATCGCAGGACCGATGGCTTTAGGATCATCCATATTTGATAACATGGCAACAAGACCAATTAGCGTGCCTATCATACCCATTGCAGGAGCTATGTCGGCTAACGATTTAAATAGTCCCGCGCCATGCTCATGACGAGTGGCAGTAAGTGCGATATCTTTTTGCAAGGTAGCACGAACCACATCGGCGTCATGACCATCGACGAGCATATCAACGCCCTTGCGCATAAAGCCATTAGGAATTTCAGCTTCTTCGAGTGCTAAAAAACCACCTTTACGGGCTGAGTCTGCTAACTCTACAGCTTTCTCTATTAGCTCTTCTGGAGATTCTATCTTGAACATGAAAGCTTTCGCGGCAACTTTACCTATGCCCAAAAACTGACCCATAGTAAAGTTTGACAACACAATGAAAATAGAGCCGCCAAATACAATGACCACCGAAGGGGTGTTATAAAACATTGCAACTTGGCCATCACTACTTAACACCATCGACATAGCAATTAAGCCTATGGCACCAAGAATACCTATTATGGTTGCTAAATCCACATACCCCTCCAGAGGAACAATTGCACGATACCCTAAGGCATCAAATTTTTATTATTAACTGCTTATCGGCAAGCAATTGAAATACTTAAATCATTAAATGAATTAATTTTATTTTAATGTAAGTTTCTCAAGCTACAAGTTTATCTTGTGTCTAAAAGCGTAAAAATAACATATTGGCGTTGCTTTATGCGTAAAAAAACACATCATTCTTTGACCTAGTTTAGCATTCCCCCTAAAATTGGCCTCACTTTCTATCAGCTAGTGAGGCCACTATGGCAGCGAAGAAACCAGAAAACTTGAGCTTTGAAGAAGCCTTGGATGAATTATCTAATATTGTTGTACAAATGGAACAGGGTGACTTGTCATTAGAGCAATCTCTTAAGCAGTTTGAACGTGGTATTGCATTAGCTAATGCCTCATCAGGTAAACTACAACAAGCAGAACAAAAAGTTGCCATACTTATGGGTAACGATAGCCAAGCTCCACTGAGCAATTTCGATTCAAATTTGGACTAATTTCAGTGCAATTAATAGACCAACTGCAAGATGCGCGCAATGATGTTGAAGCAACACTTAATCACTATTTTGATCAGCCTTTAGATACCGAACAAACAATAAAAGAAGCCACTCATTATGGCGTGTTAAATGGCGGCAAACGATTACGTCCATACCTTGTTTATGCAACAGGTAGGATGATGGGGGCACAGAAAAAAGACCTTGATATTCTTGCAGCAGCCATTGAGTGTATCCATAGCTATTCACTAGTTCATGATGACTTACCAGCAATGGATGATGACGATCTGCGACGTGGCCGCCCTACTTGCCATATAGTGTATGGTGAAGCAAACGCTATTCTTGCAGGTGATGCACTACAAACACTTGCCTTTGACTTAATTGCCAATCATCCTTTTTCTGTACCGCCAGCGCAGCAAATAAAAATGATCGCCTCATTAAGCAAAGCCTCAGGTATTGAAGGTATGGTAGGTGGTCAAGCGCTTGACATTAGTGCGACGAATAATGAAATCAGTGTCGAACAATTAGAGCGTATTCATCAACTGAAGACAGGGGCACTGCTTAATTGTGCAATAACCCTAGGTGCATTGTGTGCCAATCAATGTGACGAGTACACATTAAAACAGCTTAATTTGTTTGGACAAGCGATAGGTCTGGCTTTTCAGGTACAAGACGATATCCTAGATGTCGAAGCAGATACAGAAACACTTGGCAAACCACAAGGGTCAGATATTGCAGCGAATAAAGCAACCTACCCCGCTCTTTTAGGACTGGATGGCGCAAAGCAAAAAGCGCAAGATTTACTCGCACAGGCACATCAAGCTTTAGAGGCGATTAATTTCGATACGAGTGAACTGGCAAGGCTTGCCAACTATATTGTTGAACGCAAATATTGATGCGTAAAACAACGACAAAATAACTAAAAAATCAGAGTCACAATAAGCTATAATGCACTCTGGTTAGCGAAGGATGTATATAAAATCATGACACTTGATAGTAGCAAGTATCCATTATTAAGTTTGGTTGACGAGCCAGCACAGCTGCGTGATTTAGCGCAAGATAAATTACCTGCGTTTAGTAAAGAGTTACGCGAGTACCTGCTTAACTCAGTCTCGCAAAGTAGTGGTCATTTAGCCTCAGGGTTAGGCACAGTTGAATTAACTGTCGCTCTGCATTATGTCTATAACACGCCCTCTGATCGACTCGTTTGGGATGTAGGCCATCAAGCCTACCCACATAAAATTTTAACGGGTCGCCGTGACCAAATGCATACTATTCGTCAAAAAGACGGTTTACACCCTTTCCCATTTCGCGAAGAAAGCCAGTACGACACATTTAGTGTAGGTCACTCAAGTACATCAATTTCAGCCGCACTAGGAATGGCCATTGCCGCTGAAAAAGAAGGTAAAGATCGAAAAACAGTGGCTGTTATTGGTGATGGTGCGATTACTGCAGGTATGGCATTCGAAGCGATGAACCACATGGGTGATGTAAACCCTAACGTATTAATTATCTTAAATGATAATGAAATGTCGATTTCTGAAAACGTGGGTGCACTAAACAACCATTTTGCACGAATCTTATCAGGTAGCTTTTATACCAACATCCGTGAAGGCAGCAAAAAGCTGCTATCAGGTTTGCCTCCAGTAAAAGAGCTGGCAAGTCGCATGGAAGAGCACTTAAAAGGTATGGTCATCCCCGGCACTTTCTTTGAAGAGCTAGGTTTAAATTATATCGGCCCGATTGATGGGCACGATGTAAACATGTTGGTTGATACCTTACGCAATATGCGTAATCTTAAAGGCCCACAATTACTGCACATAAAAACGCAAAAAGGGAAAGGTTATAAACCTGCTGAAGCGGACCCTATTGGCTACCACGGTGTACCAAAATTTGATCCAAGCATGTCAAAACTACCCAAATCAAAACCAGGAGCCGCTACATTCTCTAATGTGTTTGGTGACTGGCTTTGTGATATGGCAGCACAAGACGACAAGCTGATGGCAATTACCCCAGCAATGCGTGAAGGCTCAGGCATGGTACGCTTTTCGAAAGAATACCCCGAGCAATACTTTGACGTTGCTATTGCGGAACAACATGCAGTAACACTGGCAGCAGGTTTAGCATGCGAAGGCTTAAAACCAGTTGTTGCCATTTACTCAAGCTTTTTACAACGTGCATATGATCAGCTCATTCATGATGTGGCACTACAAAACCTTCCTGTTTTATTTGCCATTGACCGTGCAGGTATTGTTGGCGCAGACGGTGAAACTCACCAAGGTGCCTACGACTTAAGCTTTATGCGCTGCATACCAAACATGATCATCATGGCACCAAGCGACACCAATGAGTGCCGACAAATGCTTTACACTGGTTACCAATGTAATCAACCAGTAGCAGTTCGCTACCCACGTGGTAGTGCGGGCAATTGTGACGTTGAAACGCAAATGAGCGCAATTGAAATAGGCCGTGCACGCACTATACGCAAAGGCAGTAAAGTGGCGATTTTATCGTTTGGTACATTACTAGAAAACGCTGAACTGGCGGCAAAGGAACTCAACGCCAGCTTACTTGATATGCGTTTTATTAAGCCGCTTGATACACAAGCTATTGATGACTTACTCGCAGAGCACGATGTACTTGTGACATTAGAAGACAACGCCATAGCTGGTGGTGCTGGCTCGGCAGTTAATGAGTATTTAGCAGCCGCTAAGGCAAGTGTAAAAATATTGAACTTAGGTATTCCTGATGAATTCATTAAGCATGGCACTCAGCAAGAGATGCATGCAGAAATGGGATTAGATACCCAAGGAATAGTAACCAGTATCAACGCATTCATAGCCTGACATTAATTTACAAAAAGGAGCATAGAGCTCCTTTTTTATTTATAGAACAATCACATCTAAAAAAATTGAAAAATAATTAATTTTTCTGCATCCAACATTATCCCTTCTTCGTTTATTCACTGAGGTTAACCTGTGAGCAAGTAATGCTTTTAAGCTGTGCTAAGCAAAACAGATGTCTGTTCACATTTGATGGAATATTAAAGAAGGTATGAACAAATGAAAGCGTTTAAAAACAACCTAGCAGTAGAACAAATTGACACTCAGTCTAAACTTATGAAGTTAACATTTTCGGCCTTAGCGCTCGCTGTTACGATTGGTATTGCAGGCTGTAGTGGCGATGATGGTAAAGACGGTGCAGCAGGTCAACAAGGTGTTGCAGGACAAGATGGTTCGGATGGAATGGATGGGCAAAATGGGGCGCCAGGCTTTGCGGCAGCCACCTTTATTCTAGCTAACAATGGCGCTGATAACGCAGGCACAGTCAACTTGATTGACCAAAATGCGGCTAAGTTAAGTACGTTTAATAGTGGTGCCAATGAAGGTGTTGCATTCGATAGCTTAGGTAACTTAGTGCAAGCAGCAGATTCTGCTAATGGCTCGTTAAGTACCGTATGTCAGGTGCTTAGTCGTGGCGATGGCAGCTATAACAGCAGTATCGATCGTATGATAAGCGGTACTAACACAACCCTTGTCAATCCCAAAGGTATTCATGTATCTCATAAGCATGGCTTGGTGCTGATTGCTGATTTTAATGCGATGCAAGTCACTGTATTCGGTAAAGAAGCCGCAGGTGATGTGGCCCCACTTGCAACAACCACCACAGCTGCAAAACCATGGGACTTAACCTACGATGATGACAACGATCGTTTATACGTTGCGCTAACCAATGGTGATGTAGCAGTTTATGACAATTACGTCAGTGGTGGCTTTGTAGCGACGCCAGCCCGAACAATTACACCTAGCGATGACAGCGGTGCTAAAGTTTCAGTCAACATTCATGGCATCGCGCTTGATATGCAAACTAACACCTTAGTACTCTCTGATGTAGGCAGTGCATCAGATGCAACAGATGGTGCAATTTTTGTTATTTCTGATGCATCACAAGCCAGTGGCATGGTCACGGTAGATCGTCATATTGCAGGGCCTATGTCTATGCTAGGTAACCCAGTTGATATAAGCCTCACAGGGAGTGACTTAAGAGTCGCTGAAAAATCAAATGACGCAGTTCTGGTATTTAGTAACATATTTGCAGGCCCAAGCGGTGATATTTCGCCAGACTTAGTCACTGCGACCACAAAACCAGAATCAATTACAGAAACCATCATGCATAACAATATGCAAGATAGTTCTGATAGTATCATGGTGAATATGCCGCTACTTGGTGTTGCAGTCAGCAGTAACCCAGGAGCCGTAGGCCCTACTACGGGGCAAATTAGTCGTTTAAATGCTCCTTTAACAGCTGAGCTTGCGACTTATAATGCAAGCCGAACCATTGAGAGTGTTGCATTCGACAAATCAGGCACTAGCTATGCCACATTTGATAATGCAAGCACGTCAATTGGCGGCGTTGCAATTTCAACTAAAGTGGCGACTTCTCGTGATGGCGAAAGCTTTTCAATGGCCCAAGACAGATTAATTACTGGCGCAAATACCGGTATTATTTCACCGAAGGGGCTTGATGTAGCATCTGATGCTGGCATGCTATTTGTTGCAGAATTCAATCCAACTACACCTGGGGTTTTGATATTTTCAAGCTGCGCAACAGGTGATGTAAGCCCACTCATGACACTGACTCCTAGTGCTAGTACGCGCCCTTGGGATGTTGACTATGACCCTGTAACAGATAAAGCGTTTGTTGCACTGACCAATGGCACGGTTGCAGTATTCGATGAAGTTAAAAGCAAATGGCTAGCTGGCATGACAACTATTTCAGGTGAAGATCGCTTAATTACTCCTGCATCGGGTGGTACTGCATTTGCGGCGCCAACCAACATTCATGGCATAGACTACGACCCAACCAGTGACTCGTTAATTATCTCTGATGTAGGCAGTGCTGCGGATGCAACAGACGGTAAAATTTACGTGATAAATAATGCATCAATGGCAAGTGGTTTAACCAATGTTAGCGTTAACATCGCAGGTCCCGCTAGTCAGCTTGGTAACCCTGTAGATATTATGTACACAGGCAGCCATCTCTATGTGGCTGAGAAATCAAACGGTCTAGTAATGCGTTTCGACAATATTTTAAATAGCCCTGGAGGCGATATCGCTGCAGATGTTAGCTATTCATTTACAGCGCCTGAGTCGGTGGCTATTTTACCTGCTTGGCTTAACCACTAAACCATCAATAGGCGTTTAGGTAACAAGCGCCTTGGTTGGCCTCCAATGCCTTATCTAGCCCTAGATAAGGCATTTTTATTTAGCGCATCCAGATTTTAATATCTGCTAGACCATTAGCCTGAAGAGCACTGAGTTGCTGATCAACATTTTGAGTTTGTTCAAACTCAAATGCGTCAAGTTGCTCATCAAACGTTATATTAGCAACCCCGTCGCCACCACGCTTTTTAACTTGATGTAGCGCGATATCTGCAAGGTTCACTGATGTTTCCCAACCAATAACTTGCCCACCTAGCAAAGGAAGCGGATAAAAAGACCATCCAAGAGAAGCAGTAATGGTTGTTGACTCTCCATTTGGAAGTCTAAATGCATTACCCGCAATAGCCTCACACAGTTCAGCTGCATAACTATCTATACCAGAACGTTTAAAATCACGTAGTAAAAGTAAGAACTCATCACCGCTCCAACGTGCAACATAATCAGAGCCTTGGGTACGACTATTCAACAGTGTAGCCATTTGCTGTAAGCAACTATCCCCAGCCAGCGGTCCATAGGCGTCATTGATACGGCTAAAATTATCAAAATTAATAATCATCAATACTAAGCATTTACCCTGCGCTTGCAGTGATTGCGAGTTACGCTGGAAATGTTCAATATCCTTAGGGAGTTGATCAAATAAGAAGCGACGACTACGAAGCCCCGTCAGCTCATCTGAGTGACTAACTAGCTTAAGCTGTGAGTTTACTTGGTTGAGCTTATCGTTCGCTTCACGTAGCTCTACGGTGCGTTCTGTTACTAAGCTTTCAAGGGCTAACTGCTTGCGTTTTTCTTGCGCTCTAAACACCCAAAAGACCAGATAGAATAATAAAATAAAGCTGCTTGTAATGAGCAATCTAAAATAAATAGTTTCATCAAATCGTTGTGGGACAACAAACGCATAGTCTGTTCTGCGCGCTTTCTGCCAATCTTCACCACGGCGTTTAGCTTCTAGATGAAATAAAAAAGAGCCCGGTGGTAAGTTAGTGTAGATTGCTTCGCGACGTGTGTTTGCGTAGCGCCAGTGACTATCTAACCCACTTAATCGGTAACGGAACTCAATACTTGAAGGAGCATAATAATCAATAGCGGTGTACTTAATGGTGACATCTCGCTCATCAATTTGTAATTCTGGTTTAGCGCCAAGCGAAGCCGTACTCATTTGGCGAAGAGGTGTGGTAATGTTTTCAATACGTGGCTTAAGCGCTTTAACACCAAATAGTTCAACACTTTTAGGTATTTCAACGACCCCTTGTAAGCTTGGATACCAAATTGAATTACCAGTGTCCGCCACCGCATCATGACCAAGACCCGCACAACATTGGCTAGCCTTACCATCAAGCTGGCGGTCAAATGACGAAATAACCTGCTCAACTTTCAAGCTCTCAATGTCGGTACTAAACTGCTCAACCGGCATACGGTATACGCCTTTCATGGTACTGACCCAAATACGTTTTAGTTGTTTGTCGTAAACAAGACTGAAAATAGATCCATAAGGTAAACCGTCTGTAGCATCTAGCTGACGCCACTGCCCTTGTGTGCTTCGATAAAATAAGCCATCATTCAAAGAGCCAATTAAAATACCCACACCGTCGATATTTAAAATACTGGTCACATACGCACTCTCTAAACTGGTCTGATCGCCAATTTTCTCAATACCGCGGTCGGTAAAGTAGTAAGCACCTTTACTCGTGCCAATTAAGCCAAAGTTTTGCTCATCCAGTACGTAGGTTATAAATTTACTGCTCAAAAAGGCGTTGTAAGCAAATGGCGTTAATCCCCCATAACTTAACCGATACATGCCCCGACCCGTGCCAAGCCAGAAACCGCCTTTGTTTGAACTGCTAATTGCAAATACGGGGTTATCACGAAGCGCTCTACCAGGTACCGTATACAAACGCTGGTTTTCATAATAAAAAACGCCTCGACCAGTGGCAATATAGAGGCGGTCGCCATCAAATTGTAAGTCATGCACCGCAGCGCGACCAAATTGATTGCTGGGTATTTGATTTACAAAGTTTTTATTGTAATCGAAGTAACCAACACCACTACGGTTAGCAACCCATAACTTACCATCAGGCGCTTGGCTAATCGCCATCACCGCTTCGGTCATATTTGAAATAGCAGAATGGCGCTCTATTCGCCCTTCGTGGGCAAGCCATAAACCTTCACTAAAGCTTGCCAGCCAAATATTATTTTGATTATCACGAAAGATGTCAGCAAACCAGATGCTCTGATCTAACTGACTAGGCTCAACCCACTGCCAGTCACCTGAGTTATCTCTAAATAATAAACGACCATAGGTGGAAATCCACAGCGCACCATCTGAATCGCTCATAAACTTATAAACAGCTGAGTTGCTCGCGTTAGGGAGTGGGAATGGACGCAGCTCATCATCTAAATCAAGAAAGTATGCACCCAGCTCCGATGCTAAATATAAGTTACCCTCAAGCCAAGCCATATCATGAATAATGGTCTGCGCTAGGCGCTCAGGCAATGACACTTTTGCGGTAAGTTCTAAACGTAGTTTTGCAAAGTCAGATGAGGTATTTGTTAAACGCAACAGGTGACGCTCATTGACCAACCATATACCTTCTGGTGATAGCGCCATTTGGCTGACTGAACCGACAATTTGCGTAATTGGTGTGGCATTGGATACAGGCACGACCAAGGCTGAATTTTGATTTAATGTAACCTGATTACGTGCTACGAAATAAAGGCCATTGGCTGCAATCCAAATACTGCCTTTTGAGTCTTCTAGAATATCGCGAACAGGCCCTTTTACGTTAAAGGTTTGCGACATCATAGTTTTAGGATCAAGTGTTACCAAACCATTTTTGGTACCAACCCAAAGTAACCCGGTGCTATCTACCAATAGCTTATTAATACCATTACTAGGTAGAAAATCGCTATTTTGTGTATTGAAGTTAGTAAAGGTATTTCCATCAAAGCGACTTAGGCCAAACTGTGTGCCTAGCCACATATAGCCTTGCTCATCTTGAGCAATACTTTTTAAAGATTGTGAGGGCAAGCCATTTTGGATATTCCACTGTTTAACGACGTAGTCGGTAATAGACGCAAATGCAGACGTGCTGCAAAGCATCAACAAACAGAGGATTATAAATCGCATCATATACTTGCCACCAAGTAACACCTAACTCATCGTTTAAAAAGGTAAATAGCCTGCTTTAAACAAGGCTTGAACACAAATTAATGAAAATATACCTGCTAAAATATCATCAGCCATGATGCCCAAGCCACCGTGTAAACGTCTATCTAAAATTCGGATAGGACCTGGTTTAGCAATATCAAAAAAGCGGAACAATAAAAAACCAACCAATAATGACTGCCAACTTAATGCGGCACCTATCATGGTGATATAATAACCAGCAACTTCATCCCAAACAATGGCTGGATGATCATGTACTCCTAAGTCATCGGCTGTTTTACCACAGGCCCAAATACCAAACACACTGATCACGATGGCGAACACCACCTGTAACCACAATGGAAAGTACATAGTTATAAAAATAAATGGTAAGGCAGCAAATGTACCGAAGGTGCCTGGTGCTTTAGGCGCAAGACCTAAACCAAAACCCAAACCAAAAAACTGGTGTGGGCGTTTTAAATTGAATAAACGGTTACTGCTCAAACCGGCTCCTTCGTAAAATGCTGAAAGCCCTTACCTTGATAGTTAAATTTTTCACCATCAAGTAATAGCTCAATCTCGCCTTCGCCACTTTGAATTTGCCCAACACAACTCGCTTCAACACCGTACTGGCGTAGTTTCATATCTACCATGCTTTTATTACTTTCAGGCACAGTAAACAACAACTCGTAGTCGTCACCGTAATTTAGAATGTAATCAAACTGCTCTTTACGTGGAATTGAAGAATTTAAGGCATCTGACACAGGCACTTTATCAACATTAATCACAGCACTAACTTGCGATAGCGCTAAAATATGGCCTAAATCTGCCAGTAAACCATCAGAAATATCAATGGCTGATGAGGCTGCACCGCGTAAAACTTGCCCTGCAGCCACTCGAGGCGTCGGGTAATCGAAGCGATTATTTAAATAGCTTAAATGTTCTGGGGCAATATCAAGGCCTTGCTTACGTGCTTCTATTGCTACACCAGCATCCCCCAGTGGACCAGTTACATAAATCCAATCGCCCACTTTGGCACCACTACGACGCAACGCTTTACCTTGAGGTACGATGCCTTTAGCACAAATGGTAATCGTTAAAGGCCCTTGTGTTGTGTCACCGCCAATGATCTGCACATTGAAGTACTCTGCAATCTCATGCATGCCTTCGGTGAACTGTTCAAGCCACTCTATATTAGCTTCTGGCAATGTTAAACCAACCGAAACCCACGTAGGTTCAGCGCCCATTGCAGCCAAGTCACTTAAATTAACGGCTAAAGCACGATGTCCTAGGGCACGCGGTGATATATCATCAAAAAAGTGTACACCCGCGACTAAGGTATCTGTTGTTACTGCCAGTTGGCAGTTTTCAGGCACGGTTACTAACGCACAATCGTCACCAATTCCAAGGTTTACATCACGACGAATAATGCCGCGACCTTTAAAGTAACGATTGATTAATTCAAATTCCTTCATACACAAAAAAGCCGGCCCAAGCCGGCTCTCCTTTACGGGGTTGATTACTTGCGCAGCTCTTTCACTGCTTTATCAAGTACACCGTTAACAAATTTATGACTATCTTCAGCACCAAACATCTTCGCAAGCTCAATGCCTTCATTGATTGCTACTTTATAAGGTACGTCTTCACGGAATTTCAGCTCGTAGCCAGACAGACGTAAAATTGCTTTTTCGACCATGTCTAACTCATCAGCTGGGCGTGCTAAATGTGGTGCAACGATTTCATCTAATTGCTTACAGTTAACAACAACACCGCGTGCTAGGTCTTTGAAATATTCGACGTCGATTTTAGTCACATCATTTTCAATTAACATTTGCTGTTCAATGTCAGCAATTGGGTTACCGCTTAACTGCCAAGAGTATACGGCTTGAAGTGCTAAGATACGTGCTTTACGTCTTGCTGCTGGTTTCACAGAGATTCCTTAAACTTAAATTTTGTCTAACACATTAACCATTTCAAGCGCACCTAAAGCAGCTTCGCCGCCTTTATTACCCATTTTGGTACCTGCGCGCTCAATTGCTTGCTCAATGCTTTCAGTGGTTAATACGCCAAATGCAACCGGGATATCATACTCAAGAGATACTTGTGCAAGACCTTTGTTTGATTCGCCAGCGACTAAATCAAAGTGTGGCGTACCACCTCTGATCACTACGCCTAAAGCGATGATTGCATCGTGTTCTTTCTTTGCTGCAACGCGTTTCGCTGCTAAAGGTAATTCAACGGCACCTGGTACGTAAACAACGGTAATGTCGTCGTCAGATACGCCACCTGTGCGCTTAAGCTCATCAACAGCACCTGCTAATAGGCTGCTACCAATAAAGTCATTAAAGCGAGAAATGACAATGGCAAATTTTTTGCCTGGTGCGTATTTGTTACCTTCAATAATTTTCATTTAATAACCCTAAAAAATAAGTTTAAGCGGTTGCGATTGCGCAAAAATTACGGCGCATAATACCACAAAAATATAAAAGTAGCCTAGTTAATTAAGACTGCGGCTCAACGTAATCAACCACCTCTAAGTGGAAACCAGATAACGCATGGTACTTTTTCGGACGGCTCATTAAACGCATCTTTTCAATACCTAAATCAGCTAGGATCTGAGAGCCGACCCCCACGGTACGCGATGTACCTTGGAATTTACGATGACTAACATTTTCACCCGCATCTTCAGCGGCAAATGCTTTTACCGTTGCTTCAAGCTCTTCGGTTGACTCTTGTTTACCTAAAATTACTAACACACCATCATGTTTAGCAATATAAGCCATTGCATCAGATAACCCCCAACTACGGTCTGCATTGCGATCTGAGAGCAAAATATCATTAAACGTACTTTGTAAGTGAACACGTACTAACGTTGGCTCATCTTTTGATACGTCACCTTTTTGTAAAACATAATGAAGCTGACCATCAATAGTGTCTTTGTAGGTCACTAAATCAAACTCACCATGCTCGGTTGGCAGTTTACATTTAGCAACGCGCTCAATGGTGGTTTCGTTTAGGTTTCTGTACTCGATTAAATCCGCAATGGTGCCAATTTTTAAGTCATGCTCTTTCGCAAATACTTCGAGATCTGGGCGACGTGCCATGGTGCCATCTGCATTTAAAATTTCAACAATCACTGATGAAGGCTCAAGACCCGCTAAACGCGCTAAATCACAACCCGCTTCAGTATGACCGGCACGTGTTAACACGCCACCTGGCTGCGCCATAATTGGAAAAATATGCCCTGGTTGTACAATATCGCTCGGCACGGCACCTTTAGCGATAGCCGCTTGCACTGTGCGTGCGCGGTCGGCCGCAGAAATACCCGTTGTTACGCCTTTAGCCGCTTCAATCGACATAGTGAAATTAGTTGAAAAGGCAGCACCGTTGTTTTTGACCATAAGTGGTAATTCTAACTGCTGACAACGCTCTTGTGTCATGGTTAAACAAATTAAACCACGGCCGTGTGTTGCCATAAAGTTGATGGCATCAGCACTAATATGTTCTGCTGCGATGATTAAATCGCCTTCATTTTCTCTGTCTTCATCGTCCATTAAAATAACCATTTTACCGGCTTTAATGTCATCGATAATTTCTTGCGCGCTGTGTAAATTCATAATGTGCCCATGAGAGTATGATTAATTTGACCTATCCGTGCTTATTTAATAAAGCCAGCTTGTGCTAGCAAGCTCATTGATATGTCTGAACGGGAAGGTTGTTCAGCCCCTTTTATTAGGCGCTCTAAATAGCGAGCAATCTGGTCAACTTCTAAGTTCACCTGAGTACCCACCTGAAATTCTGCAATCGTTGTTTGCTCAGCGGTATGTGGAACAATCGTCAACTTAAAGCGATTTTGCTCGACTTCGTTGACCGTTAAACTAATACCATCAATACATACCGAACCTTTGTAGGGAATGTATTTCATTAAATCGCTGTTGGTACTTAGCCAATACTCTGTTGCACGAGCATTAGGACTAATACTTTCTACCGTCGCAATACCATCAACATGGCCTGATACCAAGTGCCCACCTAAGCGAGAAAGTGGTTGCATGGCTTTTTCGAGATTAACTGTTTGGCCTTTTTTGTAATGTGCAAATCCAGTTAAGCTGATTGTTTCGTTTGATAAGTCAGCACTAAAACCATCGCTATATTTAGCGACAACCGTTAAACACACACCGTTGGTGGCAATACTGTCACCGAGCTTGACGTCTTTCATATCCAAATTATTGCTTTGGATACGAATAGCTAGATCACCTTGCTTTTGTGTTAGTTCAACAATTTTACCTGTTGCTTCAATTATTCCAGTAAACATAGTGCTACTCTTTATTTTCAATATATGTGGCTTGCTTTGCTTTTTTCGCGGTTATGCGGATGTCGTCACCAATCATCACTGTATCAGTAAAGGTCAGCTCAGTGATATCACTCATCATGGTGACTTCTGCAAAGTTTAGTAAGCTTTTGCCCAAATCACCTATTAACTTAGGAGCAATATAAACAATGTATTCGTCAATTAAATCTTGCTCAGCAAACACGCCAGCGAGGGTCGCACCTGCTTCGAGCCAAACATGATTAACTTGTAGTTCAGTAAGACGCTTTAAAAGGGCCGATAAATCAACTTTATTGTTAACTGCTGGCACCACTTCGTGCTTAACAAAATGAGGCCATTGATGCTGATTATCAAGCGACGTGGTAAAAATAATCACCGAGCTCTCGATGCTGAATAACGCAAGCTCAGGCGTTAACCTATTTTGTGAATCAATAATGACTCGGGTCGGCTGGCGTAAAGGCAGCGAGGTTGGCATGGTAAATGGAAGCTCTTCAATGCGAACATTCAGTTTTGCATTATCGGTCAAAACCGTATCTGCACCAGTGAGTATCGCGCAACTTTGGGCACGAAACGCTTGCACGTCTTGGCGTGCTTTAGAGCCTGTTATCCATTTACTTTGGCCGTTATTTAGCGCAGTTTTACCATCTAAACTACATGCCATTTTACAAGTCACATATGGCAATCCTGATTCCATACGCTTTAAAAAACCTTTGTTTAAATCGCGCGCTTGCTGTTCAAGTAAACCAGATGCAACGCTAATACCGGCGTCGGCTAAAATTTGTAGGCCGCGACCACTCACCGCAGGGTTTGGGTCGACCATAGCGGCAATCACCTTGCTAACACCCGCTGCTTTTAAACCTTCGGCACAAGGTGGAGTGCGTCCATAATGACTACAAGGCTCTAAAGTCACATAAGCAGTGGCGCCTTTCGCGTTGTCGCCAGCTACAGCCAAGGCATTCACTTCAGCATGGCCCTGCCCTGCTAATTGATGAAACCCTTCACCGACTATTTCGCCATCTTTAACCAAAACACAGCCAACATTCGGGTTTGGCGTCGTAGTAAAACGACCTTGTTTAGCAAGCTCAATGGCACGCGCCATATAAGCTGTATCAAGCTCTGTAAACGACATGATTAATCACCTAAACGAGCGATTTCTTCACCAAACTCGCGAATATCTTCAAATGAACGATAAACCGATGCAAAGCGCACATAGGCTACTTTGTCGAGTTTCTTTAGTGACTCCATGATGCACTCGCCAATTAAATGGCTAGAGATCTCACGTTCACCCGTGGCACGAAGTTGAGATTTAATGATATTAACGACTTCATCGACCTGCTCAGTGCTAACAGGGCGTTTCTCTAAAGCGCGATGCAAGCCATTGAGTAACTTGTCTTCATTAAATGGTTCGCGGCTACCGTCTTGCTTGATGACTCTTGGCATCACAAGCTCAGCGCCTTCAAAGGTGGTAAAGCGCTCATGGCATTCGTTACATTCACGTCGACGTCTCACTTGGTGACCACCGCCAACAAGTCGAGAATCAATTACTTTGGTATCTTTTGCGGTGCAAAAAGGGCAATGCATAGGGTTCAACTTCCGTTTATAAAAAACAAAAAAAGGCCGCTTAGTAAGCGGCCCTTATAATAGCAAAAAACAACGCTATTGTTATCTTAATTACGGTTTAACCAGTAATTAAGCGTAAACTGGTAATTTTTTACAGATAGCTTTCACTTTCTCTTTTACTTCTGCTTGTACAGACTCATCGTTGATGTTGTCTAGTACGTCACAGATCCAGCCCGCAAGCTCTTTTGACTCAGCTTCTTTGAAGCCACGGCGAGTAATAGCCGGAGAACCAATACGAAGACCAGACGTTACAAACGGTGAACGTGGGTCGTTTGGTACTGAGTTTTTGTTAACTGTGATGTTTGCATTACCTAGTGCAGCGTCAGCATCTTTACCTGTGATATCTTTATCGATTAGGTCAAGAAGGAATAAGTGGTTGTCTGTTTTACCAGAAACAACTTTGTAGCCACGCTCTTGAAGAACTTCAACCATAGCTTGAGCGTTCTTAACAACTTGTGCTTGGTACGTTTTAAACTCTGGTTGTAATGCTTCTTTAAACGCAACCGCTTTAGCAGCGATGATGTGACATAAAGGACCACCTTGACCACCAGGGAATACAGCGCTGTTTAGCTTTTTGTAAATCTCTTCATCACCACATGCAGAAACGATTAGACCGCCACGAGGACCCGCTAATGTTTTGTGAGTTGTTGTAGTAACAACGTGTGCGTGAGGGATTGGGCTTGGGTATACACCCGCTGCGATAAGACCAGCAACGTGAGCCATATCTACGAATAAGTATGCACCTACTTTGTCAGCGATTTCACGGAATTTAGCCCAATCAACAACGCCAGAGTATGCAGAGAAACCAGCGATGATCATTTTTGGCTTGTGCTCTAATGCAAGTGCTTCAACTTGAGCATAATCAATTTCGCCTGTCTCTTCATTTAGGCCGTATTGAATTGCATTGTACGTTTTACCAGAAAAGTTAACGTGTGAGCCGTGAGTTAAGTGGCCACCATGAGCTAAGCTCATACCTAGTACTGTATCGTGCGGCTGAAGAAGCGCTTGGAAAACAGCTGCGTTTGCTTGTGAACCTGCGTGAGGTTGAACGTTAGCGTAGTCAGTACCGAATAATTCGTTTGCACGGTCAATAGCCAGTTGCTCAACAACGTCAACGTGCTCACAACCGCCATAGTAACGTTTGCCTGGGTAGCCTTCAGCATATTTGTTCGTTAGCTGAGAGCCCTGTGCTTCAAGCACGCGTGGGCTACAGTAGTTTTCAGACGCGATCAGTTCGATGTGCTCTTCTTGACGAGCCGTCTCTTTATTGATGGCTGCAAATAACTCTGGATCGAAATCCGAAATATTCATGCTACGTTCTAACATGGGGTCTCCTAAGGCAACGTGTATGGTGTTTTTTTGAAGGCTATATTGTACGCTTAAAACGCACTTTTGCCTATCGTGTAAAGATGAACATATTTAAACAGGGATTGAATTTATTTCACAGTGTTTTAATAATGATATTTTTTTATTGATACATAACAAAAATTTATAAATTTAAAATATTACATATATTTTTAAAATGTCACTAAATTAAAAAGTGCCCGCTGATACTTGTATTTCCACTAACACCAACTAATCTTATAGTATTAGTTAGTATCATGGATGATAGCGAGACATGTTAGCCAAACCAATTTACGAAGTTGTCCCTTATGTGTACTTCTTTCTCGGGGTGAGTTGTATTACGTTAGCCAAGGATAGTGTGCCAACTTTAATCGGTATAATACTGTTTTTAATGGGCGCTAATGTGTGGCGTATGCGCTCTGAGGCCAGAAGAACTGATCACTCAAGCCAAAGAATAAAACAAACGAAATCTCACTATTACTATGAATTTAAACCATTTATTTTATTCATTTCAGCGTTCACTTTAATTCAGTGGACACAAAACGAAATAATCTCAATTATCAGTGTGTTACTGTGTATCGCCTCTTTGGTAATTCTCATTATGCGAGTTTTAAACCGTCATAGCCATTCACTACTTCATTAAAATAAGCAATATAAAAAAGAGCGGCTAAGCCGCTCTTTTTTATGGATATTACGCGAGTTTACTTAGTAGCTCAGTGCGAAGCAATTGATAATCAAACTTGATATCTTCAGCTAAACATTGCTTTGCTAATGCATCAGCAAGTGGTTTCGGCATAGGCAATTCGATATCTAAAATTTCTTCAACACTTTCTTTAAATTTAGCTGGGTGTGCAGTCGCTAAAAAGATGCCTGCGCTGCCGTCTGCTAGATTTTCTTTCAAGCCTTGATAAGCAATTGCAGTATGAGGCTCTGCAATGTAACCCGTTTGATGAATTTTTTTCATCACCTCTTTTGTTTCTTCTTCACCTACACAGCTTGAGTAAAAATCATCATAGCTAAACCATTTGTTATCCAACATAAACTGAACACGTGGCCAGTTATTCGGTTTACTCACATCCATTGCGTTCGATAACGACTCAAGTGTGTCATTCGGTGCCCATTCTTTATTTCGTAAAAAACGTGGCACCGTGTCGTTTTGATTCGTTGTGGCACTTAATTTAGCAACCGGCATACCAAGCACTGCTCCAATCATTGCAGCGCACACATTACCAAAGTTACCACTTGGTACTGAGATATGTGCTTTACTACGCTGCTCTTTAGGTAATTGAGCAATGGCTTCAAAGTAATAGCATACCTGTGCAACTAAACGACTGATGTTGATTGAGTTAGCAGAGTTTAGACCTAGCTTTTGTTTAACTTCATCGTCTAAAAACGCTTGTTTTACCATGCTTTGACAATCATCAAAGCTACCATCAACAGCATAGCAGTGAATGTTATTACCTAACGTTGTGAATAGCTTTTGCTGCGCCAGTGATATTTTCCCTTTCGGGTATAAGATCACGACATCAATATTAGGCTTATTATAAAATGCATGAGCAACCGCAGCCCCAGTGTCGCCTGATGTAGCCGTTAAAATCGTGACTTTTTCGCCTTGGTTAAATTGCGCAAGACATTCAGCCATAAAACGGCCACCAAAGTCTTTAAACGCAAGCGTTGGACCATGAAATAGCTCTAAGCAATAAATGTCTTTTTCAACTTCTACCAACTTCACATCAAAGTTAAACGCATTTTGCACCATCTGAGCAACGGTATCGGCAGGTAATTCATCACCAATTAGGTGCGATAAAATCTTGCTGCTACGGCTAACAAAGTCCAAATCTAATAACGCATCAATGTCTTGAATTGGCGTTAGGCTTTCTGGGAAGAACACCCCTTGGTTACGCCCTAAACCCGTTTTTACCGCTTCAACAAACGACACCTGTTGTGTTTCATCTTTTAAATTATGTAATTGCATGTTTATTCCTTAAATTCTTTAAAGCTGTCGTGTGCCAAGCTGATCAAGTTGACAGATGTGGCAAAAGCCCTGCTCATTGATGTAATTATCATTCAGCCACGCTGCACACTTTTGTGCAGCTGCAAGGCTCTTACACACGGTAAATAATGTTGGACCCGCCCCCGAAATACTGACAATCTCTGCGCCAAGCTCTGGTAAAGCACTTTTAGCTTCTGCAAAGCCTTGAATGAGCGGTGCGCGATGTGGCTCAGCTATTTCATCACTCATAATGGATAGCGCTGCATCAAAGCGACCAGTTAGCAATAAGCTACTAAATGCAGAAAGTCGCTGTGCAAACTCAACACTGTCGTGCATTGATAATTGCTTTGGCAGTACTGATCGCGCTTTTGCGGTATTCAGTGAAAAACCTGGAAAAGCCGCTACGTAATACCATTGATTATCAACAGGTAACGAAATTGACTTGTTCGGAATAAGTTCACCAGTTAATTGCAAACCACCTAAATAACATGGCGTGATGTTATCGTAATGACGGCCGCCACTAACAATGGCTTCAAAATCAGCCATCAACTCGATAAGTTGCTCTTGTGATAAGTTCGTTTCGGCAAACTTATCAAGGGCTGCAAACGCAGCCACCACAGAACACGCACTTGAACCTAAACCTGAGCCAATTGGTAAGTTCTTTTTAAGCTCCAGTTTTACCGCTGGCATAGCCGGCGCAACGTGTTCTTTAAAGTGAATTAAACATTGATAAGCCAAGTTTTCTTCAGCATTAGCAGGCAATTTATGAGCATAGTCGCCAGAGCAGACAAAGGTATCTTGCTCAGCGGCACTCACCTCGACAACATCACCTAATAAGGTGCCATCGATAGGTGCCAGCGCAGCACCTAGCGCATCAAAGCCAACAGCAAAATTCCCGATTGAAGCGGGTGCATATACACGGATCATAACCTGCTCCTAGCGCGTTAACGTTTTTAAGATATCAGCAAATACGCCTGCGGCCGTTACTTCAGCACCTGCGCCATAACCACGTATCACAAACGGGCGTGGTTGATAATATTGACTTAAGATTGCCAGTGCATTTTCACCGTCACGGATATCGTATAAAGCATGGCTACTATCTACGGCTTCAATGCCTACTTTACATTGACCGTTTTCAATAGTGCCCACATAACGAAGTACTTTACCTTCACTTGCTGCACTTTGAATGCGGTCGTTAAACTGCGCATCAACTGATGGTAGTTTTGCCATAAAATCGGCTACAGAATCATCTTCTGCAAACCCTTGTGGTAAAACAGATTCTACTTCAATATCGCTTAGTTCTAACTCAAGACCTGATTCACGAGCAATGATCAGTAGTTTTCGGGCAACATCAGTGCCTGATAAATCATCACGCGGATCTGGCTCTGTAAATCCACTTTCTTTTGCTTTTAACGTTGCTTCGCTAAGTGATAAACCATCTTGTAGCGCACCAAACATATACGATAATGAACCCGATAAGATACCGCTGAACTTAATAAGCTCATCACCCGCACCAAATAGCGATTTCAGGTTATCAAGAACCGGTAGGCCTGCACCTACGTTTGTTTCATATAAAAACTTACGATTATTCTTTTGTGTTGCTGCCACTAAATCTTGGTAGTAAGCATACGAGCTAGTATTGGCTTTTTTATTCGCCGCAACGACATGGAAGCCTGCATTTAAGAAATCAACATATTGCGCAGCAAGTTTATCGGCTGAGCTACAATCTACGATCACAGGGTTGATTAAGTGATTTTGTTTAACAAATTGCTCAACCAGATTTAAATCAAATGCTTGCTCTGAGCTCGCTAGTTTTTCTTGCCAGCCATCAAAAGCAATGCCTTCGCTATCTAGATATAGCTGTCTTGAGTTAGCAACACCGTATAGGTTCAGCTTAATGTTGCGTTTTTCAAGCCATGCTTGTTGGCGCTCTAGCTGCTGAATAAGCTCTTGACCAACTAAGCCACAGCCAAGTAGAAACACATCGATTGAAGGAATATGCGTAAAGAAGTTCTCATGGCACACTTTTACTGCGTCGTTGCATAGCTCACCATCGATAACGGCTGAAATGGCGCTTTCTGTTGAGTCTTGTGCAATAGCAACAATGTTAACCTGCGCTTGTGCCAATGAAGCAAAAAACTTAGCAGCTAAACCTTTATGAGCACGCATGTTGTCACCCACTAAAGTGACAATAGCAAGATTACGCTGTACTTGTACTGGCTCAATTAAACCAGCTTGTGATTCTAATTCGAAAGCTGTTTGTAATGCTTCAAGGGCAAGTGATAGGTCACTCTCATGCACACAGAAACTGATGCTAAATTCACATGAAGATTGAGTGATTAACACAATTGAAACATTGTCATGAGCCAGTGCATTAAATACTTTTGACGCCATGCCCACTTTGCCTTTCATACCCGGGCCTGACACCGTTAACATAGCGAGATTTTGTAAACTTGATAGCGCTTTAACAGGATCGCTCGACACACTGTCGTTGCTGATCACAGAACCTTCTGCACGTGGGTTATGAGTATTTTTAATCTCGCACGGCACACCTGCTTTAGCACAAGGTAAAATCGTTTTTGGGTGCAACACTTTCGCACCAAAATACGATAGTTCCATCGCTTCTTTATATGAAAGCGAATCAACCTTAGAGGCTTTTTTGATATAGCGCGGGTCAGCATTGTACACACCGTCTACATCAGTCCAGATTTGACACACATCAGCTTCTAAACACGCTGCTGCAATCGCAGCTGAGTAATCTGAACCATTACGGCCAAGTGTTGTAAGCTCCCCTTGCTCATTAGATGCTGTGAAACCTGGCATGATATAAATAGTACTTGGCGCCGCTTTCAATGCTTCTTGAAAACGTAGTTTACTTGCTGCTAAGTCAGCTTCAGCATCAATGTAACCACCTACAGAAGCTATACACGCCGTTGCTTCGAGGTAGCGAGCATTGCTCTCTTTAAGCATACATTCCATCAAGGCAACACTAACGCGCTCACCAAAACTGATTACATAAGCACGTACTTGGTCTGGGCAGCATTTTAAAAGTGCAACACCATCTAGTTTATTCTTAAGCTCGTTCAAGTCTGGCCAATTTGCTACCTGACCAAAATCAGCTTCAACAGCAACTTTTAATTGTTCACAGCGTTCAACCAGTGCTTGCCATAACTCACTAAAATCTTGCCCATGTTCTGCTGCACTTGCTAACGCTACCAGAGAATCTGTCATACCACCTGGTGCTGATAGAACTAACAACATTTCATCACGTAATTCTTCTTTGACTAACTGAGCTACCTGTTGCAAACACGCGAAGTCAGCCAAGGACGACCCGCCAAATTTTAATACTCGCATTATTTATGTTTCCTCATCCCATAAACGAAAAAAGGCCTGTGTTCTAGTGAACACAGGCCTTTATATTTGTTGCACCGACCTATGCCACTATCCCGTAAGGATGATGGTTGTAATAATAATGGTCGTTGCGTGATTAAATGTTTTCATAGCCTTTAGACTGCCCTATTACTAGCTAGGCTGTCAACCCTTTACTTGAAGATAAATTATGCATTTAGGTTATAAGAAACACTAATGAATACCAAATTTATGCAAGGTCGCTTTTAAGCGGGCAATATCTATCGGCTTGTCGATAAAGTCGATAGCACCTAGTTTTGCAACTCGTTGTTTCATTTCAACTTGAATATCAGCCGAAATAACTAATACAAAACACTCTATTTTTTCAGCTTTGATGGTTTCGAGTACAGTTACGCCATCGACTTCTGGCATAGTTAAATCCAAGCACAGCAAATCAAAGCTCTGCTCTCGTAAAAAAGTAAGTGCTTCTTTGCCATTCTTGGCTTGATGAATATCAGCACTGATGCAATCACCTAAGCACCTAACAACTTGTTTCCTAGCAACGTTTGAGTCATCGCAGACAAGTACTGTGAAATTAGAACTATTCATGAGATAAAAATCTTTGCTGTAGCAAATACAACATTAAAAAAGGCTAAAGTAAAAGATGAAGTAAATTTATAACACACTTTTTAAAGTGCAGTAAGGCTAAGTTTTTTCAATATTTAGTAACAATTTATAAATGTTTCTTCAAAAAAGGATATATTTATTTATTTTTAATCATTTATTAGCTAACTTTAGAACTAGCTGAATGTATTACAATTGTCACCAAGGAGCTATGGATATTCCATGCTACAAAAAAGCCTGTCAAAAAAATTATTAACCAGCGTACTCTCGGTCTACTTTTTATTAACGTTTGTAGTTACGTGTGGGCAGGTCATTGCTGAATACGTTAATACTAAAGACTATATACGTGACGAATTAACCACCTTGCAAAAAACATTTAGCCGAAGCTTAACCCGCGCCATTTGGGAGTTAAACACCAAACAAACAATTACCACGGCCGAGGGATTACTCGCCATTCCAATGATTGAAGGTATTATTGTTCGTGATGATAGCGGTGAAATATTATCCCAACTTGGGCGCTCTCTAGATATACACGAATTATACAGCCAACAACTAGTGCAAGAAGAAGCCATTATTGAGGACACCCCTTCGGGCTTATTTGGTTATACTTTCCCGCTTATTTTTGAGTTTTCAGGCAGAGCAACCCAAGTCGGTGATGTCACCCTATTTTCAAGCCGCGAAGTTGTCTTTAGCCGTATTATGATTTCAATTTATTTCTTGATTGGTAATGCGATGATCAAAACCACGTTTTTGATCATTTTATTTTTAATAGCCTTTAGAAAACAACTTACCGAGCCACTTGCACAACTCACCGAACAAATTGAAGACCTTGAGCTCAATGACTTAGAAGGTCGTCACATCGAAATCGAAACGAGTGAGCATAACGAGTTAAAAGTGATGGAAGAGTCATTCAATCGCTTAATAGATAAAGTGGTGTTGTACAGAGAAGAGCTCGAACATACCCAAAAAGAACTGCTCATAAGCAACGAAAAACTTGACCAACAAAATCTGCAATTAGAGCAAGAAGTCGCACGTAAAACATCCAACCTCAGCCAAGCTATGATGGACTTGCAACAGCAAAAATATGAGTTAGAAAAACAAAAACTAACCCTTACAGAAGAAATCGATTTACGTAAACAAACCGAACAAGAATTAATTACCAAGCAAACAGAATTACAACGTTACCTTGATGAGCTAAACATGGCACAAGAGCGCCTTGTCGGCTCAGAGAAAATGGCTGCACTAGGTGGCTTAGTCGCGGGTATTACGCATGATGTAAACACACCGATTGGTATTGGTGTAACTGCAACCTCATTTTTACAGGAGCGGTTGGACCAAATAGAAGCCGCTTACAAAGACAAAACCCTGTCGCCAAAAGCGCTTGAAGAATTTATTAATGATGCCAAACAAAGCACAAGCTTACTCACCAGTAACCTTGACCGCGCTTCAGAGTTAGTTGCAAGTTTTAAACAAATTGCAGTAGACCAAGCAAGCGAAGCGGTGCGAACCATTAACTTTAAAGAATATTTAGGGGAAGTTATTCGCTCGTTACACCCTAAATTAAAGAAAACATCGCATCATATTAACCTTGATTGTCCTGAAGATTTAACCCTTAACTTACCGGCTGGCGCTATTAGTCAAATTTTCACCAACCTTATCATGAACTCGCTGATCCACGGCTTCGAGGGCATCGAAAATGGCCTTATTGATATCATTATTAAAGACGAAGAAGATGAAGTGATTATCGACTTTAAAGATAACGGTAATGGCGTTACCAAAGAGCAGTTAGAAAAACTTTTTGACCCATTCTTTACCACCAAACGCGACCAAGGCGGCAGTGGCCTAGGGACACATATCACCTTTAACCTAGTGAAACAAACGCTTAGTGGCGATATTGAAGTCAATAGTGAACCTGGTAAAGGCTTGCACTATCACATAAGCTTTCCAAAAAACATGCCGAAACCGCTTTCAATGTTCAACTCGTAAGCAAAACGCCATGATGCCGAAATCATTCATTTCGGCATCACTTTTTTATTGTTATGATTGGGCAAATTTATTGAAAGGATTAGCCTAATTATGTGGTTTAGTAACCTTATCTGTTACCGCTTTAAACAAGACGTCTCATATAACCAAGAAGATTTCGACAAAGCCCTAGAGCAAGACCTATTTCGTTCATGTACAGGCCAAGAGCTATCAACGTTTGGTTGGACAAAAGCATTTGGCAAACATGGCCAAACACTGTCTCATTTTTCTCAAGACAGTATTTTAGTGTGCGCTAAGCGTGAAGAAAAAGTACTACCGGCGGCCGTAATCAACGAACTTGTAATTGAAAAAGTAGAACAAATTGAAGCCGAAGAAAATCGCCCTGTTAAGAAAAAAGAAAAAGACGAATTAAAAGAAAATATTCTACATACGCTACTTCCTCAAGCATTTAAAAAATCGAGCCTACAGTTTGCCTTTATCGATCAAAAAAATGGCTGGGTAATCGTAAACAGCGCAAGCTTTAATAAAGCAGAAGAGCTACTAGCCCTACTTCGTAAATCACTTGGCACACTGCCTGTTGTTCCTGCATTTGCGAATTATGACCTTGATGTATTTTTAACAGATTGGCTCACTAAGTTCAGTGCACCTGACGGGTTTGCTATCGGCAATGATGCCGAGCTTGAAGAAGCTGATGACAGCGGAGCTCAGGTAAAACTAAAAGGTCATGACCTATCATGTGATGAAGTAAAATCGCATCTAGAAAATGGCAAGCGTGTAACTAAGCTGGCGCTAGATTGGCAAGAGCGCGTTAAGTTTATGCTGCAAAATGATGGTTCAATCAAACGCATGAACTACTCAGAAACATTAAAAGAAGAAAACGCTGACATTCCTAAAGAAGATATGGCAGTCAAGCTCGATGCAGACTTTATCCTCGCATCAGAAGAGATCAAGCAAATGTTAGAAGAGCTAACACAAGGGCTTGGTGACGCTGACGATTTATAACAGTGCGTGACACAAAAAAGTGCGATAAACATCGCACTTTTTTGTTATTTCATACTGCGTAGATAAAGATTATACCCTGTATGGTATTAGTCAGTAAAAACGGCCTTAACCTCATTGAGCATATTGTGGTACTCATCAGTATTGAACATATCAAGAGACTCAATGACCCCTTTATCAACATACATTTGCAACGCGGCCGACTTATCTGAAACTTGTAAAATTCCCTCCAGAATGGCACCTATACGGATAAAATCCACATAACAAATATGCTCAGGGCGGTAATTAGGATTTGCCCAGCTTTCAGCAACTTCAACAAATTCATCAGTGAAACCCCATGCTCGCATGATAGCACCGCCAACCTTCCCCCCTAGCTTTTGAATAGCGTGGGCAAGAAAACTAGGATTGGCAAATACTTCGGGGTGTTTTTCAGCTTCAGTAAGAATGGGTAGCACGCCAATGTTATAAACCAATGAAGCGAGTGTAATGGTATCTCGGTTCAATGAAGTGTGCTTATTCATATGTAAAAAGAAATCCATTAAGGTAATTGAATGGCAGGCAACTTTAAGCGTCTTTTGCCATGCTTTATCCATATAACCCTTAATTAACTCATTATGTGAAACAAAAAGCTGCTCCATGGCCATTGCCGTAGCAATATTCTTAATTTGCCTTAAACCAATACGAGTTACCGCTTGATGTAAATTTGTGACCTTCACTGAGCGTCCCATAAATGCACTGTTGGCCACTTTAATCATTCTTGCCGATAAAGCAGGATCATGTGCAATGACATCCGCCATCTGCATTAAATTTACATTCGGATCGTCCGCCGCTTGTCTCACTTTGACAGCAACTTCCGGTAAGGTAGGTAACACTAACGTGTCATTATTTATTCTGTCGACCAAAATGGTCAGTAAAGCATTCTCTGTTGACATATACGTGCCATCCTCTTGAATTAGCCACTTGCAAATAACGCAAACTAATGACTGACATTCTTAGATTAATTATAGTTTTAGTATTATCTAAGTTAGCGCTAAAGTTAAGAAAAACACAGAAATTATATTTTTTTATTTTTAAGTCACTACCTGATAAATAAATATTGCTTCTAGCGCACTAAACTTGCCATATATATGTCAGATTTGCTTTAATGCGAAGACGTTCTGTTTTAAACGTAATGATTCTCTCTTTCTAACGGGCAAAAAAATGACATTAAATAAAATTAGCCAAGCACTTATCTTATCAGGTGCTGTTTTTCTTGGCGCATGCTCTAATGAGCAAGCAACCACTTCTCAAACTAAGCCTACAGCACAACAAACAAAGCAAATTACTGAAGAAAATAATCCTCAACTTATCAATGCTGACAAGAGTCGTTTAGATATTTATACAGACTTTACACTTACATCAGACTTGAGCCACTTAAGTGACAATCAAAAACAAATGGTTGGTAAGCTAATTGATGCATCAAAAATCATGGATCAACTATTTTGGCATCAAGCATTTGGTGAAAACAAAGACGCATTTTTAGCAAAAATAAATGATGAAAAAGTTCAGAAATTTGCAGATATCAACTACGGCCCTTGGGATCGTTTAAATGGCGATAAAGTCTTTTTATCTGGCTACGAAGAAAAGCCACTTGGCGCAGGTTTTTATCCAAGCGATATCACTAAAGAAGAATTAAATAGCGCAAATGTTGAAGACAAAACAGGCCTTTACTCTGTAATTAAGCGTGATGAAAATGGCAAACTTTATAGCGTTGCATACTCTGTAGAATATGCACAAGAGCTTGAAAAAGCAGCGAACTTATTACGTGAAGCAAGTAAACTTGCTGACGACAAAGAATTTGCAAACTACTTAAGTATGCGTGCTGATGCGCTAGTAAGTGATGATTTCCAACCATCTGACTTTGCGTGGATGGATATGAAAAATAACCCAATTGATGTTGTTATAGGTCCTATCGAAACTTACGAAGATCAGCTATTTGGTTATCGCGCCGCCTATGAATCTTATGTACTTATTAAAGACCTTGCTTGGAGCGAACGCTTAGCTAAGTTTGCTGCTTTCCTACCTGAGTTGCAAAAAGGCTTACCTGTTGCAGACAAGTATAAGCAAGAAGTACCCGGCTCAGATGCAGACCTAAATGCTTATGATGTTGTGTACTATGCTGGCCACTCAAATGCGGGCAGTAAAACAATTGCCATCAACCTGCCAAATGACGAGCAAGTTCAATTAGAAAAAGGCACACGTCGCTTACAGCTGAAAAATGCAATGCGCGCTAAGTTCGATAAAATCTTAGTGCCAATTTCAGAGCAGTTAATCGTTCCAGAGCAACGTAAGCACATCACCTTTGATGCATTTTTTGCTAACACTATGTTCCACGAAGTAGCCCATGGTTTAGGCATTAAAAACACCCTTACAGGTAAAGGGACTGTTCGCCAATCACTACAAGAGCATGCCAGTGCCCTTGAAGAAGGTAAAGCAGATATCCTAGGGCTTTACATGGTTGAACAGCTACTTAAAAAAGGCGAAATCACTGACGGAACATTAGAAGATTATTACATCACCTTCATGGCTGGTATCTTCCGCTCAGTGCGTTTTGGTGCATCAAGTGCCCACGGTAAAGCAAATATGATCCGCTTTAACTTCTTTGCTGAAGAAGGTGCGTTTTCTAAAAATGCGGACGGCTTATACAGCGTTAACATGGAGAAAATGAGTCAAGCAATGGAAAAACTTTCGCGCTTAATCTTAACGATTCAAGGTGACGGTGATTACCAAAAAGTTGATCAGTTAATCGCAACTCATGGTGAGATTAAAGCTGAGCTTGCTAAAGATTTAGAAAAGCTAAGCCAAGCAAATATCCCTGTTGATGTAACCTTCAAGCAAGGTAAAGACGTATTAGGTTTAAACTAAACCAGTTATTTTGAAATAAAAAACGCTGCCAGTGGCAGCGTTTTTTATTATTTAAAGCTTATTAATGAGCAACAAAACTGAGTCCATACTTGTTGTTTAACTTTACGATATCGCCACTTATCAACATGTTATGAAACTCTCGGTTAAACTCATCAATAAAACGACCTAACTCTCGTTGTTTAGAAAAACCAAAATAGCCTTGATTAACAGTTAGCAAGGGCGAAAGCATAATAACGTCTTCAGCAATCCCTAATCTTTCTATTACAGGCTTTGCCGCACGTGGATGAGCCAGAAGCAGATCAACTCTATCGTACATTAACTGTAAAAAGCTTGCTTGCACACTCGCCACCTCAGAGAGTGACAAACTCGATTCATAACGCTTAAACTCTTGACCGTAATCCCAACCTCGAATTACACCTATTACGTCTTTTTTTAAACTAGCGAAGTTGCCAAGCCAAGTAACTGAGTTACTCGGTTTAGTATAAAATACAATAGGATCCTCATAGAAAGGCAGTTCACTGTACAGAATATATTGCTCGCGAAGCAGCGACTTGTAGGGTCCAATAATCGCATCAGCCTTCCCTTGCTCAACCATTTTCAACGCTCGCTTCAATGGCATCACATCGATAATTACGGTATGCCCTAAACGCCGACATATTTCATGAACAATATCAGCACCCAGTCCGGTAGCATCTCCTTGGGGATTAGGCTCCAAAATTGCGGGGAAATGACTCCCTACAAAGTAATAACTTTTAGCAAAACACGAAAAGGAGCTAAAAATAAAAAGTACTGAAAGCATTAACCTTTTCACTTTTTACTCCCTCCTTTTAGTATTCTGAAAAATAAATTTTACTCTAGCACGAATATTAAAAATGCGCTTTAAGTGCTGAAATTTGCTCATCGCTATAAGGTATAGCAGGTAACTTTCCCCATACAGGTGCGGGCCATGCGGCATCGCTTTTAAAACGCGCAATATGATGAATATGTAATTGCGATACCATGTTACCCAGTGCAGCAACATTCAGCTTATCAGGACTAAATACCTGTTGAAGCAGCTTACTTAACTTAGCAGATTCTTGAAGTAACATAATTTGTTGCTGTTCAGACAGGTCAATGATCTCTTTAACACCCGCCTCTCTAGGCACTAAAATAAACCATGGATATTGGCTGTCATTCATCAGCAATACTTTACACAGTGGCCAATCAGCAAGTTCGATACAGTCGCGTTGTAGTTCTTTGGCCAGCGAAAACGGCGAGTAGGTATTTTCCATCAAAAAATCCTTAAATCTAAGTTGTACCCCTGCTACTTTATAGCATTTAGTTGCAGTTGCCTAAGCTTACCATTAACATCGTGGCAGTTTTTATTCGAGCAAAGGTACCCTTGTGCTAAAAAAAATTAAATATCTCTCACTTGCCCTGCCAATGGTTGCAACGGTATTTAGTGTAAACGCAGAACAACTCACCCTAGAACGTATTTTTGATGACCCAAGCCTAGCTGGTAAAGCGCCGGTACAGTTAAAGTTTTCACCTGATGGAAGTCGAGTTACTTACCTACAAGGTAAAACAGATGACTATAACCGCTACGATTTATGGGAATACAATCTAAAAGATAACAAAAATCGTCTACTGGTTGACTCCGCAGCATTATTTTCAGGCCCAGAAAATTTATCTGATGAAGAAAAAGCACGTCGTGAGCGTCAGCGTATTTTTGGTAAAGGCATTTTAGAATACAAATGGTCAAAAGATGGAAAGGCACTCCTTTTTCCACTTAATGGTGATCTTTACTACTACGAACTTGCCTCAGCTAAAAGCCGCAAGTTAACGGACACTGACGCATTTGAAACCGATGCACGTTTCTCACCAAAAGGGCATTATGTATCTTTTATCCGTGAGCAAAATCTTTACGCACTTAATTTAAAAACAGGTAAAGAAATCCAATTAAGTAACGATGGCGGTGGCGTAATTAAAAACGGCATGGCTGAATTTGTTGCGCAAGAAGAAATGGGCCGTATGACGGGCTACTGGTGGTCAGGTGATGAAGCAAAAATTGCCTATACCCGTGTTGATGAAAGCCCTGTAAAAGAAGCCATTCGTAACGAAATTTACGCAGATGAAGTAAAGCTTTTTAATCAACGCTATCCGTTCACTGGCACTGATAATGTTGAAATAAAACTTGGCGTAGTAAATATCAACAATCAAAAAACTGACTGGATTGATTTAGGTGAAGATAAAGACATCTACATCGCGCGAGCTAAGTGGTTAAAAGACAACAAAACTTTGTCATATCAGTGGCAAGACCGTTCACAACACAATTTAGAGCTGCGTTTTTATAATAGCGATAGTAAAAAACAAAAAGTCGCATTAACAGAAACAAGCAAAACGTGGATAAACCTACACTTTGATCTTGAGTTCTTAAATGATAAAAAGCACTTTGTATGGGCATCTGAACGTGATGGCTTTAAACACCTATATTTATATCGCACAAACGGTGAAATGATCCGCCAAATCACACAAGGTGATTGGGTTGTTGATAGCTTAAAAGGGATTGATGAGAAAAAAGGCATCGTTTATTTTGCTGGCCGTAAAGACACAGCACTTGAAAGCCACCTTTACAGCGTACCGCTATTCAAAAAAGGCGAAATTAAGCGCGTAACTGAACTTGGTGCATACCACAATGTGGTCATTGCAAAAGATAACAAAACTTTTATCGATAACAGCTCATCAGTTAACAAACCAGGCTCTGCTGCGTTACGTAAAATCAATGGTGATTTCATCACCTGGCTTGAAGAAAACAAGTTAGATAAGTCACACCCATTAACGCCTTATCTCGCTGATTTAATCACCCCAGAATACGGTACATTAACGGCTGAAGATGGACAGACTATGCATTATCGTTTGTTCAAGCCAACAAATTATCAAGATGGTAAAAAACACCCTGTCATTGTAAATGTATATGGGGGTCCTCACGCGCAACGTGTCACTAATAGCTGGCGCAGCAAAAACTTGTACTTCCAGTATATGGCGCAACAAGGCTATGTTATTTTCCAACTTGACAACCGTGGTTCATACAACCGTGGTAAAAAGTTTGAAGACGTGATTTATAAGCACTTAGGTGTTGCTGAAGTTGCAGACCAAATCAAAGGTGTCGAGTTCTTACGTACTCTTGATTACGTTGACCCTGAGCGTATTGGTATTTATGGCCACAGCTACGGTGGTTACATGGCGCTTATGACGATGTTTAAAGCGGGCGACTACTTCAAAGCCGGTGTTTCTGGTGCGCCAGTAACTGATTGGGCACTGTACGATACGCACTACACTGAGCGTTATGTCGGTCACCCTGCTAGCAACGCAAAAGGCTACGAAGCAAGTGCCGTATTCCCCTATGCTGAAGGCTTAAAAGGCCCGTTGATGATTTACCACGGTATGGCTGATGACAACGTGTTATTCACTCACGCCACTAAGTTGTTCAAACAACTGCAAGATCAAGAAAAGCAGTTCGAAATGATGACTTACCCTGGCTCAAAACACAGTTTACGTGGCAAGAGCGTACAAACTCACTTACACCAAACTATCACAAGTTTCTTCAACCGACACTTTAACGTAGAGTAATCTAGTTTAATTTCGATAACTTAGACTAAAGGCTGATTGTAAAATCAGCCTTTTTTTTGTCTCAATATATTCTACTAGTTAACTAGATTTTCGACCTATTTTAGCTACGCTTAATACATTGCTCCTATGAGCATGACGAAGGAATATACATGAATTATTTACGCCGCTTTACTATTTTACAACGTCTTGCCATGTTGGTGAGCGTAGTAGTGATTGGTCTTATCTTTTTAAGCATATCAAGCTTAACGCAACAATATGAATCTTTAGAACAAGAACAATACATCAAAACCCAAAACTTAGTTGAATCAGCTCATAGTATTATTGAACATAACTATGCACTTTTTAAAGAAGGAAAGCTCAGCGAAGAGCAAGCAAAACAAGCTGCCTTACAAACTATTTCTGCACTACGGTACGACAATAACAATTATTTTTGGATAAATGACTACCAACCCGTCATGGTGATGCATCCATTTAAACCAGAACTAAATGGTAAATCACTTGCGGGCAGTAAAGATCCTGATGGCGTACTGTTATTTGTCGATATGGTCAATATTGTCAAAAAGCAAGGTGAAGGATTTATCCCTTACAAGTGGCCAAAGCCTGGGAAAGATCAGCCCGTCGATAAAATTGCCTATGTTAAAGGCTTTGCTAAGTGGCAGTGGATTGTTGGCTCAGGTGTCTATATCGATACCATTGAAGAGGCATTTGCTTCACTGCGAAACCACGTCATTATCACTGCCGTGATCATTATCGCCCTGCTAACTGCGCTCAGTTATCTCATTGCAAATAGCATTTTACGACCAACGCAGCTTGCCGCTAACATGATGAAAGATATTTCCCAAGGAGAAGGCGACTTAACTCAGCAACTTGATGAAAATGGCAATGATGAAGTGTCACGGTTATCGCGCTACTTCAATCTTTACACCGCTAAAATGCGTGAATCGCTCAAGCATGTTGCACATAATGCACAACAGGTGAACCAATTCGCTCACAATGTCGATGATGCCAGTAAAACCAACCTGTCATTTATAGAACTTCAAAATGACAGTTCAACTCAAGTGGCTACAGCAATGGAGCAAATGACACACCAAATCCACGATGTCAGTCAAAATGCCGAACAAGCTGAACATGCAGCCAATGAAGCATCCCATAACGCTGAAAATGGCAAGCAAGTGCTAAATAAAACCATCACAGCTATAGAAACACTGTCGCATAATATTGAGCAAGTCAGTCAAGCGACCGCAGACCTTGCAGCCGAAAGTAACAATATAGGCTCTGTACTTGATGTGATACGCAGTATCGCCGAGCAAACTAATCTACTGGCGTTGAACGCAGCTATAGAAGCAGCTCGAGCTGGTGAACAAGGCCGCGGCTTTGCGGTTGTCGCTGATGAAGTGCGCACCCTTGCTAGCCGCACCGGCAAGAGCACTGATGAAATTCAAGCTATGATCAGTAAATTACAAATCGGTGCTCAAGCCGCTGTTGATGCAGTATCAGCAAGTCAACAGCTTTCAAGCGATACCGTACTACAAGCGAGTGAAGCGAACGCATCGTTGACAGAAATTGAGCGCTTAGTGAGTGTAATTAAAGACATGAATAGCCAGATAGCACGCGCCACAGAGCAACAAACAAGCGCAGCAGATGAGGTAAATTTACGAATCAATGAACTTTCACAGTCCACCGAGCAATCCTTATCAAATACTCAAGGATTATCAAGTGACAGTGAAAACTTAAAGCAAAGCTCCCAAGCATTAAGTGATGTTGTAAACCGCTTCAAGCTCGACTAACGACAAAAAAACCCGCATGATGCGGGTTTTTTCTTAATCTAATAACTTACAAACAATAACGTGCAAATAAGCTGCTAACTGTTGCAGCGGTTGGCTTGCCGTGTTGCCAGTCACCGCCTTCTACACCACTGCCCGCAATATCCATGTGCACATACGGTAATGGTTGCGCTGATTCAGTGCCATGCTTATCTAAGCCACCAACAATCGCCAAGAACGCCATTGGAAATTGGTGACCACGTGCAGTCACTGCAGAAGCTGCATTATTACTTGATAATACATCATCAGCTAACGTGCGCGGCTTAATAAAGTCATAATCTTCACGGCGGCTACGAGAAACCTCTGCAGCATCGGCCCATAAGTCGCCTAAATCAGCAAGTTTACGTGAAATATTAGCCTGACGTGCGGGGCCATTTTCAACATAAGCGCTGTAAGGACCCATGGCTCGTGCTGCGTGACCAGTTAGAGTTGCCACAGTGAATAGCTCAGGGTTTACTTCGTTTAATGCGCGGTCTTTCATTTCACTTAGTAAGTCACCCATTGCTAAACGCCCCTCTGCATCCGTATTGCCAATACGCACACGCACACCTTCACGACTTGTAATGATTTCATCTGGAACAAAGCAATCAGAACCAATCGAATTACGAACCACGGCTAAATAAGCAATCACTTTTACCCCTTTTGGAGCATAGTCTGCCACTGACTTCATAAAGCCAGCTACCGAAGCAGCACCACCTTTATCGCGGCTCATACCTGCCATAAAGCCACCAACTTTAAGGTCTGCACCACCGGTATCGTAAACTAAACCTTTACCAACAAACATCAAGGTACGCTCAACGTCGCCTTCAGGTACATATTCTAGTTTCACAACGCGTGGGTGATGGCGCTCAACAGCGTAAGAAGCACGTGCTACCGTGCTCATCATTGGGTAATCTTTATCGATAGTGTTGATATCTGAAATCACCTCAACAGATACCTTGCTGCCTGCAAATAACTCAACACAGTAATCTGCAAAACGTGGTGGTGCCATGCGCTCAGGCTCCGTACCACATAAATCACGCGCAGCGTATTGACCCGCTGCAATCGCATTCACAGCTTTCGTTGTTTGCTCATTTGCGCCAATAAGACTAATTTGACTAATAGGCTCAATGGATTGCCCATGAAATTCTCGCGCTTCAAGCGGTTGCCACAATGCCTGACATGCACCTAAAAAAGCCACTTCAAGTGCATGTTGATAACGCCCATCTTGGCTTGCTTGTGGTAAGTACAAAGCTGGTTTAGTGCTACCTGATGCTTTGGCTTCTAATATACCTTGCTTTGCAGCATCAAAATAACGACGTACATCGTCATAGTCGCGATTAAGTGGACCTGTCGGTGCTAAAATTACACGTATAGAATCAATCACAAGTAACGTAACTTGCTTACCAATACGTGCATCAACAGCTTGATGTGTAGTAATTGCTTGACTTAAATTTTGATCAGCTAAAGAAGAAAAGTCATCACTGATAATAATTAATGCATCGTGATCTGCATCAGCAATCTGAGGTGCTGAAATTGCATGAGGGTATGCCATAAAAAAGGTCCTGCTGTTAGAAACATAGGACCGTATTATCATTGATTTGGTCAGCTATTGCCAGCCAAGCAAATTAAGCTGCTTTATGGCTGGCAAGCTAAGTTTACTGCTCTGTAACTTGCTTATTATCGTTACGATGCTTAACGATCACAGACCACGCTTCTAACATCACCAAAACGCTAATTACAAGCACTAAAACATCAAGAGTAACTAACAGCCAGTTACCTTGCTGATAGTATTCACCCAGTTTGATTACGCCAGCAAAAAACGCCATCACTAGCACAAAGCTCATCGGGATCAATGTATATTTTGCAGGACGGTTCGCTTTAATTAACATCACAGAAATAACCAGTAACGTTAAGCTTGCAAGGATCTGGTTAGTAGAACCAAATAGAGGCCAAATAATCATACCGCCACTGCCATCAGCACCACCAGCACCAAAAGCTAGCAGTAAGCAACACAGCACAGCAATTAAGGTTGCAATCACACCATTGCGAATAATACTGATGTTATAAATATCACCCCATTCTTGGATAATATAACGCTGCAGACGCACACCCGAATCCATCGTTGTACCAGCGAATAACACAACCATCACGGCAAGTAATGTTGAAGCTATCTCGTTTGACAAGCCCCAGCCGCTTTCAATTAAGTTAGCACCGCCATTAATAAATGCACTGACACTACCAGCCCCTAAATGACTGTAAATTTCATGCCACTCTTCAGGCGAAACAGCAAGCGCAACACCACTTACCGCAACTAGGGTAATCAACGCTAGCATGCCTTCGCCCACGGCACCTAAATAACCAACAAAACGGCCATCGGTCTCTTTATTTAGCTGTTTAGAGCTGGTACCCGATGACACGATACCGTGGAAACCAGACACCGCACCACAGGCAATAGTAACAAATAGCAACGGAATAATACTTGGCGTATCCACCGCAGTTTGGGTATTAAAAGCAGGTGCTGTGATATCTGGCATAGAAATAAATACCGCACCATATAGCAGGACTAAACCAACCAGTAATTGCATACCATTAATAAAGTCGCGTGGTTGCAGCAGCATCCATACAGGTAGAAGTGAAGCGATAGCAGCATAAATGAATAAAATAATAATCCAGTTCGCATTTGCGCTTAAACCAAACATTTCGTCAGGTAAAGCAATTGGCATTCCGCTTCCTAGATAAATGGTGTAATAAAGTATCCCCACACCAACAAAGCAAAGTGGGATTAAAGACACTTTACGTCTTAATAACTGACCAATAACTAAAGCAACAACAATGGCAGCCCAAGCAGGAAAAACAGCATTTGGTTGTGATACAAATGACTTGGCAATAACAACGCCAAATACAGCGTTGACCATTAGCAGTACTAAAAATACCACAATCATAAATAACGCACGGGTGCGTTTGCCTATCACCGTCTCAGACAGTGCCCCCATCGACTTGCCTTTATTGCGGGCACTGGCCCACAAAGCGCCCATGTCATGCACACCAGCGAAGAAAATAGTACCAAATACAACCCAAAGTACAGCAGGTACCCAGCCCCAGTATACAGCAATCGCTGGGCCGACTATCGGCGCAGCACCTGCCACTGAAGTAAAATGATGGCCCCACAACACAACCTTGTTTGTAGGCACATAGTCAACACCATCTTCAAGTTCATGAGCGGGTGTGACAAAATTATCATCCATTTTGAAAATCTTCTCGGCGATGAATTTCGAATAGAAAAACCATCCGAACAACATACCGATTATTCCGAGCAGCACGATCACGACCGATTGCATAGTCATCTCTCTTATTTAGTTATAATGTTGTCTTAAGGAGGTGTATAGAAAGATTCAGCACCCCACCAAACACTATCAAAATTTCAACCACCAAGGTGTTAACCTTTAGTCTAATATACTAAGCTGAAAATGCTCATGAGATTGACTCTTTATTCCAACCCCTATTCCCAATAAACGCACTGGTTGGTCTTTGCCTCGCTCATACGCTTTACTTAAAAGTTCTGAAAATATGCTTTCATCTAATTGGTGATGACTTTGATCAGCACTGGTTACTACAAAGTTCGCAAACTTCACCTTCACCGATAATTTGTTGATACGGTTATTTAATTGTTGTTTATCAAGGCGGCGCGTTAATTCATCCATTAAGGAGGGTAATTGGCTTAAACATTCATCCAAATTAGTTTTATTGTACTCATAGGTATGCTCAACACTCAGTGATTTACGCACTCGCTCTGTGGATACCTTACCAATGTATTCACCCGCACATTTTTGATATAGAGAAACGCCAAAATTTCCAACATGCTGCTGCATCCAGTTAACACCCTTAGCACACACATCAGCCCCAGTATAGAGCCCCTTAAGTTGCAGCTTTTCTAAAGTCACCTTGCCCACACCTGGGATTTTACCCAGCGGCAATTGTGCCAAAAAGTCATCGACTTGCTCAGGTAACACGACAAACTGGCCATTAGGCTTGTTTTCATCGCTGGCGATTTTGGCAATAAACTTAATTGGCGCAACGCCAGCTGATGCAGTCAGGCCTGTCGTATCATAGATTTCTTGACGGATTTGCTGTGCCATAAGCGTAGCACTGCCTTTACAAGCGGTGCTGTCAGTTACATCAAGATAAGCTTCATCAAGTGATAAGGGCTCAATTAGGTCGGTATATTTAGCAAAAATAGCGCGTATCTGTGTGGAGATTTCTTTGTAAACATGCATTCGCCCAGGCACAATGACCAGATCAGGGCATAATTGTTTGGCATGGTAGTTAGACATTGCCGAACGCACACCATACTGGCGAGCAATATAGTTAGCTGTAGAAAGCACCCCACGACGACTATTACCGCCAATTGCTAACGGCACACTTGCCAAAGCGGGGTTATCACGCATCTCAACGGCTGCATAAAAGCAATCCATATCAATGTGAATGAATTTTTTCATCAGGCATATAACAACTGTTTATTTATACAGTCATTATTATGTAATCTGCCTAATTGTGCAAGTTATGAGGTTTGATTTGAGTGCTCAGACGCTTTTTTACGGTTAAATAATCGATAGCCAAATAACCAAAATGCGCCTTCAAGTAAAAAACCGACCACAATTATAGCGATAAAACCTGACATTGTGCCCATACTGTAGCAGAGTAAAGCAAGTGCTAGTACGATGAACAAGGCTATCCACTTCATTATCCTCACTGTTGTTTGCTGCATAATAAAATCCTTTATTGTGTCTTCTATATGAGCCACACTTTACGTAAGCGTGAACTATTAAAAGTAGCACAATTTGCTGAAATTTCTAATTTCCTTGAGCTAAAAGCAGCATATTGCTAACCTAAGTTTTCTCCAATTAATGAAGATTTACTATGCAATCGTTTATAGAACAACATCCTATCAGAACAAAAATTAATGTCGCTTGGGGTGAAATGGATGCCCTGCAACATGTCAATAATGTGGTCTATTTTCGTTATTTCGAAACAGCTCGGATCGACTTTTTTACCCAACTAGGTTTTCTTAAAGATTTACAAGTAACAGGTGTAGGCCCTGTGATCAGCGAAAACAACGCCCGCTATAAACGCCCAGTGACATTCCCTGACACAGTTCATGTTGGCGTAAAGATTAGTGACATTGAACACGATCGTTTTATGATGCATTACACTGTATTTAGTGAAAGCCAAGACGCTGTCACCACCATTGGCTCATCACAAGTCGTTATGTTTAATTTTAAAACGGGTAAAAAAGCCCAGTTAAGCGATGAGCTATTAACTGCACTCAAAGCCCATTCTCACGATTAACAAGGAACTAATATGCTTTATAGTCCACTTGGCCGAAGTGGTATTGATGTTTCTCGTGTCTGCCTAGGTAGCATGACATGGGGCATGCAAAATAACCAAGCTGATGCCGACGAACAAATTGCTTACGCGCTAGATAAAGGGGTTAACTTTATCGATACAGCAGAAATGTATGCCGTCCCCCCTCACCCGACACATACGGAAAAACAGAAGAAATTATTGGTAATTGGCTAGCTCGTAACAAAAACAAGCGTGATAACCTTGTTATCGCAACTAAGATTGCAGGCAATGGATTATCTTGGGTGCGTGATGGCGGCGACATTACTCGTCAAGCTGTGATTGACGCTGTTGATGCGTCATTGAAACGCTTACAAACTGATGTTATCGATTTATACCAACTTCACTGGCCAAATCGTACTTCGCCACATTTTGGCAAGCAATGGCCTGGTATAGTCCGTTTTTCAGATGCCGACACCGAGCAAAATATAGCGGGTATGCTCGATATTCTTGAAGGTCTGAATGACTGTGTAAAAGCCGGTAAAATTAAACACTGTGGTTTATCAGACGACACGCCTTGGGGCATCAGCCAATACCTGCGTTTAAGTGAGCAGCATAATCTACCGCGCATGGTTTCTATTCAAAATGAGTTTAGCCTACTGCATGCCAAAGATTGGCCTTATTTAATAGAGCAATGTATTCACGAAGATGTTGCTTACCTGCCTTGGTCACCACTAGGTGGCGGTATGCTAAGCGGTAAATACTTAAATGGTAATCGCCCAGAAGGAAGTCGTTGGACCTTGGTACAACGTAATGGACTATTCAGAGACACAGTGCAATCACAGCAAGCGATTGCAAATTATGTGGATATTGCAAAAACCTACAGTGTAACACCCGCACAGCTTGCCCTTGCGTGGTGTAATCAAGTTGATGGGGTCTGTTCAACGATTATTGGGGCAACCTCGATGAGTCAACTACAAGACAATATAGCTGCTTTTTCAATTGAGTTATCAGAACAAGCTATCACTGATATCAATAATGTATTTAAACAATACCCGCAACCTTTCTGATATTTAAAGCTTCTGACTGAATAAGTATTAATACCTAAAAATTAATACTTATTCAGTAATTTACTTAACAACCCGTTATATTTTCAATACTTTAGTGTATAGTTAACATAAGTAATTTTGAAAACGGGTACTCAATGAGTAAGCATATGAAGTTAAAAATTTATACTGTTTTAAGCTTATTTTTAGCTCCGTTGACTCACGCCTCTGAAACCTTATCAATTACTTGGCTGGAAAATGACAGCAAGCCGTTTTATCTAGAAAAAAACGACAAAAACCAATACGGTGGTCTGTGTAATGAAATTACAGATATGCTCATCGAAGCACTGCCTAACATTAATCACAGTAAAGTATTACTACCGCAAAAAAGAGCTGGGAAGTACCTCGATGAAGGTCATATGGCGTGTTACTCTTGCATGATTCATCGGGAACAAAAAACTAAGCGTGCGACTTACTCAATCCCCACCACGGTTTACCCTCCTTTCACAATACTGAGTACTCATGAGCAAGCAAAAAAGATAACTCAAATTCATGGTAATCCCGTATCTTTAATTTCATTACTGACTGACTCAAGATTTATGTTTGGGCAAAACGATGCTCGTAAATTCGGGAGCAAATTTGAAAAAATAGCTAAAAATACTAAGTTATATGAAAGTGCAGCGCTTAGTAGCACAGGTAGTCATCCGAGTTACGCTATTCTTTCGCAACTTCAGCATGGTTATATTGATTACACAATTGATTATCCGTTTGTTGCTGATTACTACAATCAAAAAAATCAACAATATATAGAAAAGCTAACCATTAGTAATCCAAAGCAAAGTATTATGCTTGGCGCGATTGGTTGCTCAACAAGTGCTCCAAATAATTACGCCGAAAAAGTACTCGCTGAAATCAATCATGCATTAAAAACGAAAGTATTACCCAGTGAGCGCTACCAACAGAGTCAACGAGTATGGTTAGAGCAAAACTTTGCAGATTTTTCGTCACAATATGAGCGCTTGATATTAAACCCAATCAAACAGCCAGCCACTGGTGAGACAACACCTCACTCTGTTCGTCCATAAGCACCACTTGGAAAGTTGAACCAGATTCAACCTCCCCAACTCCTTCAGGGGTGCCGGTCATAATGATATCGCCGTCTTCGAGATCCAGAAATTCACTGATTTCAGATAAGATTTTCTCGGCATTATGGAGCATTAATTGTGTGTCACCATACTGAGCAGGCTCACCATCTATCAGTAAACTAAACTGATAATGCTTGGTATCATTACATGGTACGAAGTCACTAAAAAGAGCGGCACCATTAAATGCCTTGGCGCGCTCCCAAGGTAGCCCCTTTCCTTTTAAAGTGGATTGTAAACGGCGCTTTGTTAGGTCAAGCCCAAGTCCTACACCTGCAAGCTGTTTATCTTTAACTAAAAAGCACAACTCCGTTTCATAATGTAACTGTTCAGCACCATGAGTAGCATGAAGCGTATCTGACAAAGCACTATTGGGTTTAATAAATAACACCATACTCGTTGGCGTTTCATTATTAAGCTCTGCGATATGAGCGGCATAATTTCGGCCAACACAAACCACTTTACTTGGTGTGACTAACTCATTTACAAATTTAACTGCCTGCATGCTGGTCTCCTTGATTTGCTTCTATGTGAGTAATTTTTCAATTATTGCTAAAAATAGATACATTTGATACTAGGATGAAAAAATATGGCTAAAATAATATCCATAATAACATGAACATACATATTAATTGCGAGTATAAAAGTTATTTTTATTGACGATTGTTTTACTTTCTAATAACTTATTGTAAGCGGTTACATTTATAAAAATCGGGTTCGGCGATTTTTTTTGCAATAAAATGTAAGCGCTTACATTAGACAACAAACACAAAAATAAAACCAAATCTGGAGATTTGCATGAACCACACACAATTCAAGAGAAAGCAGCTTGCCATTAGCCTATCTATGGCAATGGGTTTAAGCGCGCTAGTTCCTCACTCAGCTGTCGCCGAAGAACAATCCGACAAAGCAAGTGATATTGAAGTTATACAAGTATCGGGGATTCGCGGTAGCCTTGTAAAATCAATGGACATCAAACGCCAATCTACGGGTGTTGTTGATGCAATCACTTCAGAAGACATTGGTAAGTTCCCAGACACGAACCTAGCCGAGTCACTGCAACGTATCACCGGTGTCTCTATCGACCGAAGTAACGGTGAAGGTAGCAAAATTACCGTGCGTGGTTTTGGTCCTGAGTTTAATCTAGTGACCTTAAACAATCGCCAAATGCCAACAACCGGCGGACGTTCATTCGATTTTGGTGACATCGCAACAGAAAGTGTAAGCGGTGTTGAAGTGTATAAAACAGCGCGTGCCGACATCCCAAGCGGCGGCATTGGCGCAACGGTTAATATCACGACTGCAAAGCCACTTTCAAATCCTGGTTTACATGCTTCTATCGGTGCAAAAGCCGTTCACGATACATCAAATGAAACTGGTGATGATATAACACCAGAATTATCAGGTATTTACAGTAATACGTTTAATGATGACAAATTTGGTATTTTAATCTCAGGTTCAGTACAAGAACGCGATAACCGCGAGCAATCAATGGCGGTTGATAACTGGATCCCAAATGTCGATCTCTCTACTTCACCAAACTTAAGTGTAACAGACAACAATCAACGTGCAGACGGTACAACTTGGTACCCGCAAAATGCGGGCTACGCTTTCTCCGATAACTCGCGTAAACGTACCAATGGCCAACTTGTACTGCAATACGCACCGAGTGATCGCGTAACGACAACCCTTGATTACACTTATTCAAAACTAGAATTTGAAAAAGACGGCCGTAGTTTTGGTGTATGGTTTAACAACGGGGGTAATGTTAGTTCTGCAACGATTAACGAAAATGGGACGTATACTAAGGTTAGCGAGTTCGGTGGAGATTACTCAACGAACCTCAACCGGGGTGCAACAACCAACGAAAATAAATCACTTGGTTTAAATATTGATTGGCAAGTAACCGATACTTTAAATATTGAGTTTGATGCTCATAACTCATCAGCAGAAACCGCGGGGGTTGGCTTAGGTCATGATGCCTTTATGATCATTGGTAATACCTCATGTTCATGGTGTGAAAACCCGACTGTTAATATCGATGAAAAAATGGCTGATTTTAGCCAAGGCGAAATACCGCTAATTGATATGACATTAACCAATGGCCAAGCAGAGCTTCTGCCAAGTGATATGGGAACGCTATTTGCTGGGGTTAATAAAGATACGAACACAAATGATCTTGATCAGTACCAGTTAAAAGGGACTTGGTTAAACGAAAATAATAGCGCCCTTACAAGTATCAATTTTGGTGTTTCACATACCAAAATTGACTTTAGAACCACACAAGCTTATTCAGAGCAACTTGCTGCTGGTTGGTGGTTAAACTCAGCTGATTGGTACAATGATGACCTGTTTACTCGTGTTGATAGTTCAGGTTTATTAGACGGCTTCTCAGGCGGCGGTAACGATAAGCTATTAAACTACTACTACGATGCTGACTTTGATGAGATAGTCGCGATTGCCCAAAGCATTGACTGTGACCACCCAGATGGCGGCATTGGCGCATGTAGCTGGCCTGCTGAATTAAATGGTATGGTGCAAGCTGGGCCGATTGATAATGATCATCGAGTAAGCGAAAAGACCCTATCATTCTACACTCAAGCAAACTTTGAAACTGAGTTTAACAATATGTATGTCACCATGGCGGTCGGTTTACGCTATGAAAAAACAGATGTTAGTTCGCAAAGCCTAGAAAAACCTGCAACAGGTATTACCTGGGTTAATGGTAATGAGTGGTCATATAACTTTGGTGAGCAGGCTTTCGCAAGTGGTGAAGGTAGCACCAGTGAATTTTTACCAAACTTAGATATTAATGTTGAAGTGACAGAAGATGTAATGGCTCGCTTTTCGTATAGCCGAACACTCGCTCGCCCTCCGGTTGATTCACTGCGTTCAACAACCTCATTCTTAGGTAACCCAAAAGTAGGTCAACGTAAAGTGGCTGTGGGTAACCCTGACTTGAAACCATTCGTCGCTGACAACATAGATTTATCACTTGAATATTATTATGGCGAAGGCAGCTACCTATCTGCAGGTTACTATCGTAAACAAGTTGAGAATTTCATTGTTAACATTACAACCCAAGAGACCATGGGAGATATTCGTGACCCATTCCTTGGCGAGCGTGCTGATCAAGCGCGTGAAGACTTAGCAGCAGAAGGAATAACACCTTCTGACCAAGCTATTCACGATAAAATCAATGAAAATCAAGGAACTGAGCAAGGAACAGGTATTACAGGCATTGGCACTGATCCACTAACAATCTTTGATGTGTCTCGCGACACCAATGTGGAAACAGGTAACCTTTGGGGTTGGGAGCTGGCAGCACAACATATGTTTGGTGATTCGGGCTTTGGTATTGCCGCCAACGCGACTTTCGTATTCGGTGATGTTGAAGCAGACCGAGATGCGATCGGCTATCAATTTGCTCTGCCTGGCTTAAGTGATTCAGCTAACTTCTCTGCTATTTATGATTTAGACGGTTTATCAGCTCGTGTTTCTTATAACTGGCGTGATGAATTCTTAACAGGCTTTGACCAACATGCTTCACCAATCTTCACTGAGTCTTATGGCCAGTGGGATATCAACGTGAACTATGCAGTAAACGAGAACCTAACTGTGTTTGTTGAAGGTCTAAACCTAACAGATGAAACGCAGCGTACCTACGTTCGTTACTCTGAGCAGCTGTTACGTGCAAACCAATACGGTGCGCGCTACAACATCGGCTTCCGCTACTCGTTCTAGCATTTTGTTGTCAAAAAAGCCGCTCAACAGCGGCTTTTTTTTTCACAATTATGCTAGTTTGTCTATATAGCATTTGAGGTAGCCTTGAATATGCAACACAAAGAAGTAAAAAAAATCGTCATTTTAGGTGGTGGTACTGCAGGTTGGTTATCTGCAGGGTTAATTGCTGCCCAGCCCCATTTAACTCACAACGCACAGATCACCCTGATTGAGTCGCCAGATATTGCCACCATTGGTGTCGGTGAAGGTACTTGGCCGACTATGCGACAAACCTTAAAAACCATCGGCATTAGCGAAAGTGAATTTATTCAACGCTGTGATGCGTCTTTTAAACAAGGTTCACGCTTTGATGGCTGGTGCGAAGATGAAGGTAACACACATTATTACCACCCGTTCAGCTTGCCTGTTGCGTATCAGCAATTAAATATTGCACCTTACTGGTTTGCCAACAAAGATGCGGTGAGTTTCAGCCACGCAGTAGCAAGCCAAACCTACTTGTGCGATCACCATAAAGCACCGAAAAACCACTTACATAGCGCCTATCAAGGTGAGGCAAACTATGGCTATCATTTAGATGCCGGTAAGTTTGCCATGCAGCTACAACAGCACTGCACAACAAAACTAAACGTTGAGCATATTGTCAGTCATGTTGAACGCATTAATAGTGATGAAGATGGCTATATTAGTTCATTGCAAACCCGCGATCATGGCGCTATTACGGGTGATTTATTTATTGATTGTTCAGGCACCCACGCAAAGCTGTTACATCAACATTACGGTATCGAACTAATCGAGCAACAAGATGTACTATTTAACGATCGTGCTGTGGCCGTACAGGTGCCTTATTTAAACCCCCAGCAAGAGATCCTGTCTTACACCAAAGCCACTGCGCAAGATGCTGGTTGGATTTGGGATATCGGCTTACAAAGCCGCCGTGGTCTGGGTATGGTATACTCAAGCCGCTTTGCCAGCAGTGAAGATGCTAAACAAGCGCTTAGCCAATACATTGCAAAATCCCAACCCGATACAAACCAAAGTGAACTAACCTTTCGTGAAATCAGCTTTACCCCGGGCTTTAGACGCCGTTTTTGGTATAAAAACTGTTTAGCTATTGGTATGTCTGCAGGCTTTATTGAGCCACTTGAAGCCTCAGCGTTAGTCATGGTGGAGCTTGGCCTGAATAACTTACTTGCTAATTTCCCAACACATCGTGCTGCAATGCCGACACTAGCCAAGCGTTTTGATGAGCAGTGCCATTATCGCTGGCAGCGTATTATTGAATTTTTAAAGCTGCATTACGTGTTGTCAAAACGCACTAGCCCCTATTGGCAAGCCCATAAAGAAGCAAACTCAATCCCAGAGCAGCTACAAGAAAATTTAGCACTGTGGCAATATCAAAGTCCATGGCTAAACGACTTTGACCGCGCTCAAGAAGTTTTCTCTGCGGCTAGTTACCAGTATGTACTTTATGGCATGAAACAACTACCGCAATTTCCAGCTCTAACAATGCCTTCAGCGATTGTTGAACACTTTAGTGCTAACCAACAACAAGCCAAACGCGGATTACAACAACTACCAACGAACCGCGAGCTGTTAAATCATATTCAGCAATTTGGCATACAACCTATTTAATCTCAGCATTAGGAGGCCCAATGGCCAATCATGTATTACTTGATAACATCAGCCATAAAGACCTAAAAGTGATCACCACACGCGGTGCTAACTGGGGCGATAATATTAGCTGCGCTACCGTATTCCCAAGCGAGTTTGCTAAAGTTCAAGCAAATCAACCCATCGTATTTCGTAAGCACCCTCAAACAGGCCAATTTGAAGCCCTCGCTTTATTTGGTTTTGAAAATGGCGAGAACTTGTTGCTTAACGAACAAGCCGAATTACAACTGAGTTACTTACCACTGAGTATGCAGCGCCAGCCATTTTTAATTGGTCAACAAACCCAGTATAACAATGGCATTCCTGAGCAATCACTGGTGGTACATATTGATTTAGACAGCCCACGTATAAGCACACGCGATGGTGAAGCCATTTTCCTTGAACATGGTGGGAATAGCGATTACTTAAATCATATTGCTCAAGTACTTAACGCGTTACATCAAGAACACCAAACAATTAATCAGTTTTTTGAACGTTTACTAAGCGTTGATTTACTCGAAGCGTTTAGCATTGAATATGCTCAAAAAAATGGTGAAAAGGTCACTGTAACTGGTTTCTATACCATTAACCAGCAGGCACTAAATAACTTAACTGCAGAACAACTCAAGCAGTTACAACAACAAGGTGACTTGCAGGCTATTTATATGGTGCTGGCATCAATGGAGCAAATTCCTCATTTGCTTGATAAAAAGTGGGCTAAGCAGTAATGTTTGTGGCTGCGCCAATAAAAGAATGCCATGCTTCCAGCATTGCTGATCTTAAACTGTTTTTAGCTGAGCAAACTGAGCCACTGGTAATAAGAGATCTCTGTGCTGATTGGCCACAAGTCATCGCGGCTAAACAAGGCTCTAAAAACGCCTTGGACTACCTTTTAGGCCTTGCCAATCACGCCCCAGTACGTAGTTTTAGCAGCGACGCTATTCATCAAGGTCGTTATTTTTATAACACTGATTTCTCGGGGCTTAATTTTTCACAGCAGGCCGATAATCTACTTTCTGTGCTACAAAAATTAGCACTAAAACTGTCGCAAACCGACTGTGATTCTCTATATATGGGCTCTACTGCTGTGGAGTATTGTGCTCCTAGCTTTAGCCTTAAGAACCCATTAACAGTGACCGATTATAACTGCCTAACAAGTCTCTGGGTGGGAAATCATAGCCAGATTGCGGCTCACTATGACAATGCTGATAACCTAGCCTGTGTTGCTGCGGGTGAGCGTACGTTTACTCTATTGCCAACTGATCAGGTCAATAACCTTTACGTTGGCCCACTCGAATTTACACCCGCTGGGCAAGCGATTAGCTTGGTTGATTTTAATAATCCTGATTTCAGCCGCTTTCCGCGCTTTAAAGAGGCTGTAGCAAAGGCGCAATCAGCCACCCTTGGCCCTGGCGATGCTATTTATATTCCAGCACTTTGGTGGCATCAGGTGAGCGCAACCAGTCCGTTTAATGTATTAGTAAACTATTGGTGGCGACAAGCCCCAGAGTATTTAGCAAATCCATTTGATGCCATGCTGCACAGTATGCTGGCAATTAAAGACTTACCAAACGAGCATAAGCAGAAATGGCAGCAACTATTTAATCATTATGTGTTTGCTGATGGTGTGGATTTAGCAAGCCACGTTGCTGAGCCTGCGCAAGGGATATTAGCGGATATCGACGAACTAACGGCCAGAAGAATAAGACAGCTATTACTACAAAAGCTCAACCGATAGAATGAACCAAAAGCCAGCGGATGCAACGAGTTCGGCGAAGCATCTGCAGGCTCTTGGTTCATAATTCACTTATACCAATCCGCTTAATTAAGTGCTCTGTTATTGCGCAATGGTATTACCCTTTATTTGTACTGCTGATGGCTGTGTTGTTGCGCAGCCAATACCTGTTTCACTATTTTTACTACATTGAAAAACACGTACGTAATCCACCAGCATTTGCTTAGGGTAACCTGTAGAATCAACGCCTTTGTCATTCACATTGGCTGGCCAGTTTCCGCCTACTGCAAAGTTAAGAAGTAAATGAAAACGCTGATCAAACGGAGCAAAGCCGGTATTTTCTATAAACGAGCCGTCTTGTTGTTGTGATGTTGAATACCACTGGTCGTGACGAAACGTTGCATAGTGAACATCATCAACATACCAACGAATTTCATCTTGCTGCCATTCAAGGGCATAAACATGAAAGTTATCAGCTGGGTTATCTGCTTCACTGAAGCGGTACGGCGTACCACTGTAAACATTTTTGGGTGCAGGACCACCGTAATGCAAGGTGCCGTGTACGCGTGTCTCAAGGCTGCCTGCTGGCGCTGTTTTGTCATCAGTAAGCGTCTTTAAATTAACTGCTTCCATGATGTCTATTTCGCCTGATGATGCCCAGCGACCATAATGCCAGTCTGTCGGTAACATCCAAATTGCTGGCCACGCACCTTGCCCTGCTGGCAATTTAGCGCGAATTTCAAACCGGCCGTATCGCCAATCTGCTAAGTTTTTTGTGCGTAAGCGTGCAGAAGTAAACGGCTGAGTTGCTTGTTTTTCTCGCTCAGCATCGCTGCTCACTTCATCGCTATTATGTAAAGGCCCAGTGTATTGCTCTTGGCGAGCAACAATATGCAATATGCCATCTTTAACAAAACTGTTTTCGCTACGCGCGGTATAACATTGCTGCTCATCATTACCGCCACCTCGACAATTTACTTCGTGTTGCCACTTAGTTAGGTCGAGATCATTTTGCGAAAATTCATCTTGCCAAACTAACTGCCAGCCTTCTCCTAGGCTGGCTTTAACAGGCGCAGGGGTTTGCTGACAGGCACTAAGCGCACCTGTTAGCAAAATAACAGCATACGATTTTACTGACATGAGAGCGTTGCATCCTCAGTGTGTGCGCTCGTTACTGATAGTTTAGCAATTGAGACTTGCCATGCACCTTCAGTGGCTAATTGCCAAGGCGAGAATACTTGCCCAAGCTGCACACCTTGCTCAGCAAAGCAGCTCAAATCTACAGTTAGCGTTTGCCAATCATGTGCTGCTTTAAGGTGTTTGCTAATATCAAATTGACCGCTACAGTTTTCACCACATTGCATACCTAGCATTAGCGGCGCATCAGCAGCTTGGTCTACCTTAATTTGCATTTGCAGTTGACCCGCTTTTTCAACGTATGAGCGTAAATCCGATGGGAACGCCGCCATTAAACGAACCGCAGCCGCTTCTTTACCATTAAAGCTGATTGCGCGCGCATCTTCTTGTACGTCTTTATCAAAAGTTTTTACGCTAACAGCGTTAAGTGCTGCACGACTACTGGTCATGGCTTGTCGCTCAGAGCCACTTTGTAGTTGCAGTGACCACGGTGCTTTTACGGCACGTTCAAATAATACTAAGTCTTCTAATTTAGCAGAAACTTGTGATTTTTCGCTTAGGTCATCCGCTAATGTATTTTTATCTTGATACGTTAAGCCAAACCCATAAGGCAATAGTGGCGCGTAATCTTTATCGCCACGGTTTTCGTTACCTACCGGGTTATTTGGCCATGAGAACGATAACTTACCTTTAAAGTCATGATTAATAGTGCCATCTTGTTTTTTAAAAATAACATCGCTGATTGCATCACCTTCACTCCCTGGTAACCAAGTTGCGACAAATGCATCGCTGGCATTAAGCTCAGCATTCACCCACATTGGACGACCACTAATAAATAGCGACACCACAGGAATGCCGGCATCTTTTAGCTTTTTAAGCAGGGCTAAATCAGTTTTATTACCGCGTTGGTATTCAAGGTTATCTAAATCACCATTGCCTTCTGCGTATGGTTGCTCGCCAAACACCACAATGGCAACATCTGGACGGGAATCAAACTCACCGTTTAAGTCATAACTAACTTGCCCGCCCGCATGCTCAACCGTTTGTTTGATCCCATCCAAAATAGAAGTCCCGCCTGGGAAGTCGCTATTCTCATTACCTGTACCCTGCCATGTGATTGTCCAACCACCTGACTGCATGCCAATGTTATCAGCGCCTTGACCGGCAACTAATACATTTGCATTTGCTGATAGCGGTAGCAACTGCTGTTTATTTTTCAGAAGAACCAGTGATTCACGGACCGCTTGTTTTGCAACTGCACGATGTTCTGCACTGCCAATGATCTCTGTTTTACCAGAAAGCGGACGCTTTGCAGGGCTTGGCTTATCAAACAAACCTGCGCGCATTTTTACACGTAAGATACGCGTTACTGCATCATCGATGCGGCTTTGTGCAATTTCGCCACTTTTAACTTGCTTGATAAGGTTTTCGTAAAGTGGTTTCCATGCATCTGTCGGTACCATGTACACATCAAGACCGGCATTTGCTGCTTGCGCACAGTTGCCATTAGTACAACTCGGAATTTGACCGTGGCCGTTCCAGTCACCAACAACAAAACCATCAAAACCCATTTTGCCTTTTAGTACGTCGGTAAGTAGGTATTTACTACCGTGAATTTTTTCACCATTCCAGCTGTTGAATGACGCCATTACGGTTTGTGCACCCGCACCTAAACCGCCAACATAACCTTGCGCATGAATATCAAATAATTCTTGCTCAGATGCCGTGTTATTGCCTTGGTCATCACCGCCTTCGGTACCGCCATCACCTAAAAAGTGTTTAACCGTACTGATCACACGCTTATCTGATAAGAAGTCATCATCAACCGCACCTTGCAAGCCTTTAACAATAGCTGCCGAGTATGCTTTCACAATTTCAGGGTCTTCAGAATAGCCTTCATAAGTACGACCCCAACGGTCGTCACGAACAACTGCGACTGTTGGCGCGAACACCCAGTCAATACCTGTTACCATTACTTCTTGCGCGGTAGCGGCTGCAATTTTTTCAATTAACTCAGGGTTGTTTGTTGCACCCAAACCAATGTTATGTGGAAATAACGTCGCACCAACCACGTTGTTGTGGCCATGCACGGCATCGGTGCCCCACATAGTCGGGATTGAGCTGCCATCAAGGGAGTCATCAATTGAGGCTTGGTACATTTTTTCAGCAAGCTCAATCCAATCTGCGGCACTGGCGTGTTTATCATTATTTGGGAATGCACCACCGCCATTGAGGTAAGAGCCAAAACCGTATTTACGCATATCTTCAACGCTAATATCACGAATTTCTGGCTGGATCATTTGCGCAATTTTTTGCTCAAGGGTCATATTTGCCAGCATTTTTGCTATTTTTGCTTCCATCTCTGGGTTTGCAGCAATGCCTGTTTCGATATTTGGCCAAATTTCTTGCTCAGTGCTCACGTTTGCCACCTTATCTTGCCCAGTACAACCTAGCATGCTGACGCTTGCCATCACTAACGAACAAAGAGTGACTGTTTCTTTCAATTTCATTTTTGCACCTATGAAGTCTGAGTTGATACTTTTGAGCCAACTAACGCAAAGTAAGTTATATATAAGTAACAGGCGATAGGTAAAAACAACGCCATTTGCACGCCAACAGAATCGGCTAATACGCCTTGCAGTAATGGAATAATTGCGCCTCCTACAATTGCTAAGCATAAAATACCTGAGCCTTTTGAGGTGTATTTGCCAAGGCCATGTAATGCTAGGCTGAAAATTGTTGGGAACATAATCGAGTTACATAAGCCAACCAGTAAAATAGCCCACATAGCAAGGCTTCCCTCACCAGTCATAGCAATAGCAACAAGTAGTACGGCAAGTAAGCCATGACATGCCAACACCTTACCAGCATTAAATTTTTGCATCACAGCAGCACCAATAAAGCGACCCACCATGGCGCCTGCGAAGTAATAACTAATATAATGAGCCGCTTCTTTTTCAGCGAGACCAGCAATGTTATCTAAGGTCAGAAAGCCCACCAAAAAGCTACCAATCGCCACTTCTGCGCCCACATATACAAAGATACCGATGGCACCTAAAATCAGGTGGCGATAACGCCAAACGCTGCCTAAATCAACAAAGTCTTCTAAATCTTGTTGTGCTGCTTCACTATCGCTTTCTTTACCTAATTTAGGCAGCTTTAGAAATGCAAAAATTACAGCAAGTACTAATAAGCTGGCAGATAACATTAAATAGGGAAATTTTACTTGCTCCGCTGTGGCTTGACTTACTTCAGTTAAAATTAACCAACCGCCAAAAATCGGCGCGACTGTGGTGCCTAATGAGTTAAATGCTTGTGTCATAGTCAAACGTGACGAGGCTGTTTTTTGCGGGCCAAGTACACTCACATAGGGATTTGCTGATACTTGTAAAATAGTGATACCAGAGGCTAGTACAAACAAAGCCAGTAAAAATAATTCGTACACATGGGCAACAGCGGCGGGATAAAACAGCGCACAACCGATTGCTGCTACCACTAACCCAACGACAATACCAAACTGATAACCAATACGACTTACCAACTTGCCAGCAGGGATCGACATCACAAAATACGCACCAAAAAAGCAAAACTGTATAAGCATGGCTTGCGTATAATTAAGCGAAAACATTCCTTTTAGGTAAGGGATCAAAATGTCATTCAAACAAGTAATAAACCCCCACATAAAAAATAATGTGGTCAAGGATGCCAGTGCAAAGTGTTGCTTTGGCATTGCCCCTTGACTCGCGTTACCTGAAACAGGCGTTGAAACATGGGCCATAATTTTATTCTCTAGTTATTTATATTTTTCAGTTTGTTACATTAGTTATAGTGCTAAGTCATGAAGAATAAAAAAGCAAAAAACTATTGCAACATAAAATGTAAGCGCTTACATTTATAACATATTAATCATATATAGCAATTTATTTGCAATAAAATTGTAAGCGCTTTCACAAATTGTAACTCTGCACTTTGGTTTGTCTTACAAAAACAATGCGAAGGACGACTCATAACTGTGTATAAATCAATTTCTCTTTTGCCAGACTCATTTTTACTCAAACCTGAATTTACTTTTGGTGTTGCGACTGCGTCGTTTCAAATTGAAGGCGCACGTGAACAGCGTCTCGATTGTATCTGGGATACGTTTTGTGAAAAGCCTGATGCAATTGCCGATCAAAGTCATGGCGATGTAGCATGTGACCATGTTGCGCGTTGGCAACAAGATGTAGACATGATTGCTGACTTAGCCGTAGATGCTTACCGTTTATCAATTTCTTGGCCACGGGTCGTGAATCAAGATGGCACGATAAACAAACAAGGTATGGCGTTTTATGTTCAGTTATTAACGGCGTTAAAAGCGCGTAATATTAAAACCTACGTCACCCTATACCACTGGGATTTACCACAATACCTTGAAGATAACGGAGGTTGGTTAAATCGCGATACAGCCTATAAATTCAAAGAATATGCCGAACTTGTTACTCAACATCTTGGCCACTTAGTCGACTCCTTTGCAACCTTGAATGAACCCTTCTGTAGTGCCTACTTAGGTTATGAGGTGGGTGTGCATGCACCGGGGATAAAATCGCAACAAGCAGGCCGACAGGCGGCTCACCATTTACTACTTGCCCATGGCCTTGCCATGCAAGTATTACGTAAAAACTGCCCAGAAACAGAAGCAGGTATCGTGTTAAACTTCAGCCCTGCTTACCCTTTAACAGCGGATGATAAAAAAGCCGCAGAACTTGCCGATGAATACCATAACCAATGGTATATCAAAGCGGTTTTAGAAGGCACATACCCTTCTTTATTTGATGAGTTGGCTGCAAAGGTTAAACCGACTATCCTTGCTGACGATATGACCATTATTAGTCAAGCCGTCGACTTTATTGGCGTTAACTACTATACCCGCATACACTACAAAAATACCGTTGATGGCTGGTTTGAAGAAGCAAGCCTTACCAATATTCGTGTTACCGATATGGGCTGGGAAGTTTACCCACAAGGTTTAACTGAATTGCTTGTATCACTAGATCAGCAATATGATTTGCCAAAGATGTATATCACTGAAAACGGCGCAGCCATGGCCGATACCCTAGAAAACGGTGAAGTTAAAGACATTGAACGCGTTGATTATTATCACACCCACTTAAATGCGGTCTGTGATGCCATTCGACAAGGCGTCGACATTCAAGGCTACTTTGCGTGGAGTTTAATGGACAACTTTGAATGGGCATATGGCTATGAAAAACGCTTTGGATTAGTTTACATTGATTACCAAAGCCAGCAGCGCATTTTAAAAGAAAGCGCAAAACAATACCGTGCGCTGCTAAAACAGCGAAAAAAATAACAATAAACGAGAACACACATGCTGACAACAAAAGAGAAAGTAGCCTACGGATTAGGTGATACCGCAAGTAACATTATCTTTCAAACAGTGATGTTATTTTTAACTTTTTTCTATACGGATATCTTTGGCATTTCACCTGCTATTGTCGGCACCTTGTTTTTGATGGTGAGGATTGTTGATGCAATTACCGACCCATTAATGGGCGCATTAACCGATGCAACACGGACTAAATGGGGAAGTTATCGCCCATATTTACTCTGGCTAGCCCTACCATTTGGGGTGATCAGTATGATCACCTTCACCACGCCAGAGTTACCTGAATCTGGTAAAGTAATTTACGCCTTTATCACTTATACTTTGCTAATGCTGGTTTACACCGCCATTAATATTCCTTATTCAGCATTGGGGGGAGTGTTAAGTGGCGATCCTAAAGAGCGCGTATCGATTCAATCTTATCGTTTTGTGTTCGGCATGCTGGGCGGCCTAATAGTTAGTGCCTGTACCTTACCGTTAGTAAACTGGTTAGGAAAAGGTGATAACGCCACAGGCTATCAACTCACTATGGCCTTGATGAGTGGCTTAGGCGTCATCTTATTCTTGATTTGTTTTCGCTTCACTAAAGAGCGCGTTACAACCCATAACAGCTCATCATTGAGTTGGAAAAACCGCATCGACACGCTTTGGCAAAATGGCCCATTTAAGGTGCTGTGCTTAGCTGCACTTATGCTGTTAACTAGTATGGTATTGCGCACAACGCTTGCAATTTACTATGTAAAATACGTACTTGGTGAAGCAGAGCTAGTCACTTACTTTGTCACTCTCGGTATGATAGGTAATATTCTAGGCTGTGCGTGTGCAAACCCGTTAAGTAAACGTGTTGATAAGAAAACTGCTTATATTTTTTTGCAATATATCTCTGCGGCAATTAGCTGTGTGGCATTTTGGTTACCAAGCGAACAACTGATTCTTGCTTTTATTGTGTACTTTTTATGGTGTTTTTTCACACAAATGGCGACCCCACTACTGTGGGCTAAAATGGCCGACACGATTGATTATGGTCAGTGGAAAACCGGCGAACGACTAACAGGGCTTGTCTACGCGAGCGTAGTATTTTTTATTAAGCTCGGCCTTGCCCTTGGTGGTGCTATCGCTGGTTGGTTACTCGCATTTTACGGTTACGAAGCGAATACTGAGCTCAGTGAGCATACGCTGTCAGGCATTTTAATTTCATTTACGCTTTATCCAGCAATTGGCAGCGTGCTTGTCGCTTTAATCATGAAGAGGTATATTCTTGATAATCAAACCGTTGAGCAAATCAGTGCCGACTTATCATTAAAACGTCATCCATAATTGGGTTTTAAAAAGGAATAATATGGCCACCATTTACGAGGTGTCGAAACTAGCTGGAGTGTCTTTGGCAACTGTTTCGCGAGTAATGAATAACAATGCGAATGTCAGTGATGCTACTCGTAAAAAAGTCACTGCGGCAATGAGTGAGCTTGGCTACAGACCAAACTCTATTGCGCAGTCATTAGCGTCGAATTGCTCGAACAGTGTTGGTCTACTTGTGTCTGAATTACAAGGCCCGTTTTATGGCCCTATGATGAGTGGTATTGAGAATATTTTTAGAAACCAAGGTAAACATGTAATCATTGCTGCCGGCCACAGCGACGAAGAGCGAGAAAAGCAAGGCATTGAGTTCCTAATAAGCCGTAACTGTGATGGCCTTATTTTGCATGTTGAAGCTGTCAGCGACGATTACTTAATCAAGCTGAGTAAGGGCCGTGTACCATTTGTACTCATTAACCGTTTTATTCCAGAATTAAGCGACCGTTGTATTATTTTAAATAACATCAAAGGTGGCTACCTTGCAGCCAAACATGTTTTAGAACAAGGCCACAAGAATATAGCCTATATCAGTGGCCCACTTTGGAAAAAAGATGCTCAAGATCGTCTAGCTGGTCACAAACAAGCACTTGCTGAATTTAATTTATCATTTAATGAACAACTGCTTTATCAAGGTGACTTTATGGAAACCAGTGGCTTTGAGGGATTAAAAACAATCTATCAACAAGGGTTGTCATTTAGTGCAGTTATTTGTGCCAATGATGAAATGGCGACTGGCGCCATCGCCAGCGCCAGAGAACTTGGCTTAGCGCTTCCAGAGCAGCTATCAGTGATGGGCTATGATAATGTATTTTTTACTCGCCACATTTATCCGCCCCTAAGTACAATTAACTATCCAATCAATGAGATGGGGCAAATGGCTGCAAACTGGATTCTTAAGCACGTTTATCAAAAGCAAACTGAGCCTCTGCAAACTATGTTTGAGCCAAGCCTTGTTGCTCGACAATCAATTAGGCACTGCCCTCAATAAGATCTGTCAGTAGACCTAGGTTAATTGGCTTTAACAGAACTTGTTCAATATCTAGCGGTTCTATTTTCTCTGGCTCAGGTTCTGCCCCACTGACAATAACTAAGGTTAAGTTGGGGTATAGTTGTTTGAGCTGTTTTGCTAAATCCAAACCGCTGCCGTCAGGCAGGTGCATATCAAGCAGCACTTTATCAAACTCAGCGTCTTCACTTAGCGTATTTAAACACGCTTCACAGCTGGCAGCGATTACCGTTTCAACCCCAAGGCTTTCTAATAAAAGCTGAGTGATTTGCGCTGCATCTGTGTCATCTTCAACTAATAAATAACGGGTACTTTTTTGAGTCATCGCCGGACTGTCATCATGCTCAATGACAGGCTCTGTTTTACCTTGGCAAATATAATGATTCAGCACCTGATAAAGCAGCCCTGAATCCACTGGCTTGGCGATCATGTCATTAAAACCAAGCGCCGACAGCTCACTTTTAACCCCTTTCATGGTTGCAGCTGTCAGTGCAATAATTGGTTCTTTATACCCCATTTTACGAAGCTCAATTGTCGCCTCTTTACCACCCATAACAGGCATGTGAAGGTCGATAAATATAATATCGAAAGCTTTACCAGCTTGTTCAGCAGCAGCAACCTTTTCAATCGCATGTTTACCATTTTCAGCGTATTCAACATCAGCCCCAGTGCTTGCGATCATGTGTCCTACCAAAATACGCAAATCTTTAAGGTCATCGACGACAAGTACGCGCCCACTGGTTGAAAGTGTTGTTAACTTTTGATGGCAGTCGGGGTTAGAGTCAAACGTCAGCAATTGACGCTCAACATCACGAATGTTGCCAGGATAAATAGATAAAGTAAATTCAGAGCCGACCCCTTGAGTGGACTCAAGCTCTATTGAACCTTGCATACGTGTGAGCAATTCAGAGCAAATAGCAAGGCCTAGTCCTGCACCACCAACATCACGTGATTCAACATCAGCAATTTGTTCGAATGGCTTAAAAATCAGAGCCTGCTTTTCGGGTGCAATGCCAAGCCCTGTATCTTTGATACTGAAGAACAGCATTTCGCGCTCATTAACCCATGCAGTCCATGCACGCACAACGATCTCACCTTGGTTAGTGAACTTAATTGCATTATTAATAATATTAATGAGGATTTGGCGAAGACGAGTAGCATCAGAATTAATAATTAAAGGCAGTGCCTGTTGTGACTCAAACCTAAGCGATAAGCCCTTATCTACAGCTGACACTCGCATTAAAGTATATACGTCAGCCATTAAGCTATCGAGGTTTACATCACAGCAGTTGAGCTCTAACTTATCTGCCGCAATTTTCGATAAATCGAGTACATCATTAAGTAAGCTCAATAGGTGCTTACCATTTCGGTAAATGACCCCAAGTTCATTATGCGCGTGCTGGTTTTTTTCGCTTTGCATCAACAGTTCGGTATAACCTAATATTGACGATAAAGGCGTGCGTAACTCATGACTTAAATGCGCTAAGAAGCGATCTTTCGAGCGATTTTCAGCTTCAGCTTTCAAACGTTCAACACGCTCATCTTCTACATCCCGTCTGGCTAATGCATAACGAATTGCACGGGCAAACCGACTTGAACTCATTTCGTTCTTAACTAAGTAGTCAACAGCGCCTGCATCAAGTGCAGCAGAGTCTAAGGTGTCATCCGATTGACCCGTGAGCATAATGATAGGGCCACGGAACCCATTAGCAACCGCACTTTTTAATACTTCAAGTCCATCAGAAGCACCAAGTCTATAATCCAATAAACAAATATCGTGTTTATTTTCACTCAACACGTTAACGGCTTCTTCAGGGCAGCTAAGCCATTCAACATCGAATGTATGGGAACCCAATTGCTCTAAGTAATCACAAGTTAGAATATAATCATCTTCATCATCTTCAACTAAGAGTAGTCGGGTTACCTTATCTAACATTTGTTGTCCTTTTTAGTCGTTTAGAGGGGTGGGTAATTCAACAAACTCAACCCAATACTTACCGAGTGTTTTCATCAAATCGACCAAACCATCGAAGGTCACAGGCTTTGTGATGTAAGAAGCGGCGCCTAAGTCGTAACCTTTAACCATATCTTCTTCTTGCTTTGACGTAGTTAAAATAACAACTGGAATACCTTTTAAGTTAGGGTTTGATTTAATCGCTTCTAATGCCTCTCGCCCATCCATCCGCGGCATATTTAAATCAAGCAGAATAAGCCCAGGCCGAGGAGAGTTCTGCTTATCACTAAACTTCCCCTTTCGCTCTAAGTATTCAAGTAATTCAACACCATCTTCGACAAAAAATAACTCATTAAGAACGCGGCTTTCTGCAAGCGCATCTTGAGTTAATAAACGATCGTCTTCATCGTCATCAGCCATTAAAATGGTAATAGGTTTAACTTTGTTAAGTGGCATCTAAGCCTCTCCTTGTAATGTGAAAAGCGAAGCTTCCACGGGTAATTTAAGAATGAAGGTTGCCCCTTCACCAACGCGACTACTCGCTATAATTTCTCCACCATGACGCTCAACAATACGGCGACACACAGACAAGCCGATACCTGTGCCTTTGTATTGCGAGCGGCCATGTAATCGCTGAAATGGTACAAATATTTTTTCGAGATATTCTTCCGAAAAGCCAATACCGTTATCTGATATGGTGATAACTTCCCATTCAACATTACTATTGTGGTTCGGACTAAACTCTTCAATACGCTCATAATCAATGCTAATAAGCGGGGAGACATTTTCACGTCTAAACTTCACTGCATTGGACAAAATATTTAAGAATAGCTGTATCATTTGACTTGGGTCAGCCTGAATATGCGGCAGAGTCATTACATTGACTTCAGCGCCAGCTTCTTTAATAGCGATTTCTAAATCATCCAGCACTTCATCGACAATACTATTTAAGTCTGTGTCTGTGAAATCTTTACCCCGCGTAGTCACGCGTGAGAACTCAAGTAAATCATTTATAAGGTTAGACATACGCTGAGCGGCATTTTTCATTCGGCTGATATAATCAATGCCTTTTTCACCAAGTTCATTCTTAAACATACTCTCAAGGCGATCGCTAAATGCTTGAATTTTTCGAAGCGGCTCTTGCAAATCATGGCTGGCTACAAAAGCAAACTCTTCAAGCTCTCTGTTAGAGCGGCTAAGCTCATCAGCATAAATCGTCAGTTCTTGAGTACGTTCATCAACTTTAGCGGCTAAGCTTTCATTTTGTTTTTCTAATTCTAAGCGGTATTTAGCAGCATTTTGTAGGTTCGTTCGCGCTAAAATAAACATACCGATTAACAGTAAAGAGCTGGTCACTGCCGTGATAGCAAAAGTGATCTTAGCTTCATTTTTAATCTCAGAAAGGATAGCAAACTTTTCTATTTTAAAATTAAGTTCGCGCATTTGAATTTCATTAACCGCGGCACGAATGGCTTTATACAGATCACGGCCTTTATCTGTAAGTAATAACCGACGCGCTTTCACGTCTTTATTTTCGAGGGCAAAATCGGTTGTTTTAGCCATAACTGCCACTTTGTCGTTTACTAAATGGATAAGGCGTGCAATACGATCAGCCTGCCCAGGTATTTCTGAGTGTAAGCTCTTAACAAGCATAATTTGCGCTTGCATCGTAGCCATTGCATCCGTGTATGGTACTAAATAGTCCTCACGGTCTGTCAGCAAATAGCCCCGCTGCCCAGACTCAGCCTGTACAACTGACAAGTGTAATTGCTCAATAGCTGTGTTTAATGAATTTGTGTTATCAAGGCTACTCTGTGTGTCGCTCAAAGAGCGTATGCTATTAATTGCTAAGAATGCATTCGCCACAACGATACACAAAACAACACTGATAAACCCTGCCCAGCTAACTGTTATTTTACCCTTTTGCTTATGCATTTTTTTCCTAGTTTCTATGCTGCTTACTCACCGGAATGAGTGTCACTTATTTTTTGTAGTTGCTCGCTACATTGCTGGCAATTAATAATTATTTTATCAAGGGCTGCAAGTGCTTTATCTTTCGGCATATCATTTTCTAATACGAGCTTAACTAACTCTGCATTCATCGAAATACGGTTTAAGGGAGCACGCGCATCGTGCACCAACTGACGTAAAGACTCGTTATTATTCATAGTATTCCTTTGTTATTTATATTCGCCAATGCCTCCATAAGCATTCAAACGGTTATACAGTGTTTTTGTGCTGATCCCTAACATTTGGGCCGCAATTGTCTTGTTACCTTGTACTTTATCTAAAGTCGCATGGATCAACTCTTTTTCAACTTCTTCAATCGTTTGCCCTGCCAGCACTTGATTGTTTGCTTCGGCTTTTTTATTTACCCGTGAAAATGGTGACTCTAGTGAGTCAGGCAAGGTAATAGTGCTTCCTTTTGGATCACTCATAATAAATGCACGGTGGATAGCATGGCGCAATTCGCGTACATTACCAGGCCAGTCATGCCCTTCAAGTACCTTTATCTGACTTGCTTGCCATTTAAAGCTGGTTCCATTTTCGTCATTTAGTTGATCTAAAAATGCCTCTGCGAGCAATGGAATATCTTCTTTTCGCTCGCGCAGTGGGGGAATATCAATTGGAAAAACCGCCAAACGAAAATAAATATCTTCGCGGATCACGTTATTTTGTGCAAGGTCGGTTAACGTTCTATTGGTTGCTGAAATAACACGACAATTTACAGCCTGCTCTTTGGTACCACCAACACGTGTGACTCTTTTGCTTTCAAGTACACGTAATAAGTTTGGCTGCATATCAATAGGCATTTCTGTTACTTCATCTAAAAATAACGTGCCCCCTGCCGCTTGCTCAAACACCCCTTCTTTACGAGCTACAGCTCCCGTAAATGCGCCTTTTTCGTGACCGAATAATTCACTACCAATCAGTTCTTTCGAGAATGCACCACAGTTAGTCGCAACCAAAGGACCATCGCACTGCGTGGCGTTGTGAATTGCTTGTGCAACCACTTCCTTACCAGCCCCACTTTCACCCATTAGCATAACGTTAGCCGATGTTGCCGCAACCCGCTCAATCATCGTATAAAGCTTTTGCATAACCTCTGACTCACCAATTAGGGTGCCAAAATGACGCTTAATACTTGGTGTTGCTTTTTTCTTACCACTGGCTTTTTTAGGATTTAAAACCCGTTCTATATCTTCACGTTGCAGTGGTTTTACAAGGTGCCCTACATTGGGCTCACACATTTCTGCGAGCTTACCTTTCACTGACGGATGACCCGAAATTAAAGTAACACGAGGCGATTGACCAATTAGTTTCAAGTGCTCAAGCAAGTGTAAGCCGCTGCCATCTGGTAGCATAAAGTCTAAAAAGACATGATCAAATGTATTGTTCTCAAACCACTGCTCTGCTTCTGTAAGATTTGCGGCTGTGTTTATATTATGACCTAGGAACTCTACAATGTGACATACAACTTCACTAAACTCGCTATCATCATCAACTAAAAGTACGTTTAACATATTAATTCCCTAAGCTTTTTCAACCATTCTACGCAATTATTTGAAAATGAAAACTACCTGCGTCGAACTACAAACCAATACTTTTAAACTATATTACCCTACAAGTACCACTTTAGGGTAAGTTTAATTAAACTTTTATAACCCTGTATGATGCAGTTCTATAGATTAAGCCAAGCTGTATACTATGAAACTATTAAGAAAAGTTACCCACCCTAGTATTAATGACGAAAACAAAAGTCAGTTCACCCGTGAAACCGCCCGTGCGATCGTTTTAAAAGGTGAAAAAATCCTCCTGCTTTACACAGCTCGCTATGATGACTATAGCTTACCTGGTGGCGGAATTGACACAGGTGAAAGTATTGAAGAAGGATTAATACGCGAACTACAAGAAGAAACAGGAGCACAAAATATTAAGATAAAAAAGCCACTTGGTCTCTATGAAGAATTAAGGCCTTGGTATAAAGATGACTTTGAGTGTATACACATTAAATCCTACTGCTACTATTGCGATATCGATGAGCAGTTGGCTCTGCCAAAAATGGAGCACTACGAAATACAAAATGGCATGCAACCCAAATGGGTAAATCTCCACGATGCAATTGCTCACAACGAAACCACAATGGCAATGAGCGAGAAGCAAGGTTTGTCGATTCAGCGAGAAACTTTTCTACTTAAACTCATCGCTAAAACTATATAAAAATAATCCCATTAAATTATGGCGTTACTGTTCTTGGATTAACATAAAAACGCCATAAACCCAGAAGATTACTCAACAGGAAAACGGTTTCCATGACCACCGCAACAGGCGAAAAAATAAGTAAGTTGTGCGTGATCCAACAAAGAGTACCCAACACCATCAAGCAACGAAGTAATAGATCTTTGCTCTGAAATGAGGCATATGTTTGAACTAGAGTCGCAGTCAGTGCAATAAAACTGAACCAACTTTGCCATGTAATAAGCACTGCAAAAACACTTAAAGCCATAAAGCCGTACATTACCCACTGCTTTCGAGCAAAAATGCAGTAGCCGTAGCGTAGAGCAGCTATCAGCATCAGTGCCGATGCACTTAAATTATTGAGTAACAAAAAATGTATCGACGTTAGCAAAACCGAGCTAAACAAACACATTAAAATAATTTGCCGAGATTTAAACTGGAACGAGGCTAAATCGAGCAAAGTAGCAACAGCAACCAAACATTGCGACAAAATAAACATGACGACTCCTGAAAAAACAGCAGTGTAATGCGCCGCACTCTATCGCGCCTTAACTTAAGTTAAGACGCTTACGAATTCGTGATAATGAAATAGCTGAAATACCAATATACATTGCCACTTCTGTTAGGCTCAACTGAGCCAACCAATGGGGCTTTTTAGCAAGTAAGTATTCATAACGCTGCTGTGGGGAATTGAGTAATAAAAAGGCTTCTTTTGCTTCTTTGAATAACAACTGCTGGGTAACAAGTTGCTGCTTCATCATTTGATTCAAAGGCTGCTCAAGTAATGCTAGCGGTACTTTTATTACTTTAGCGTCACGAATGACTTTAAGCTGATAAAGAGCTGGCGTGTGTGTTAACCAATTACCATAAAGCAATGCAAATTCGTCTTGAAAGTAAAACTCTTTGCACTTTTGCCCACCATTTTCACTGGCGTGGAGTGCCCCGAGTACACCCGATAAAATAAGATAGCCATGAGTTTGCAGCGCTCCTTGCCTTAAAAGCACGTCATCACGCGCATAACGTTTTGTTGGATAGCTCCCCGCTAATTGGTGCTTTAATTGCTCTGCAAGTTGCTGGTAGCTATCCCCTAGTTCAAGTAACTGCGTTTCCGTCAATCTTGCCATCCTTGCATTAGCAACTGAGTGATCTTTGCTGCGCTCAGCCCATCACGGTTAATAAATTTTTCTCCGCACCAAAGGGGCGAAAAACCACTATCATTGTTTGCTTCTGCATGAGTTCGTAATGCCGTAATTGCGATAGATGCATAAGGAAAAGGAGGCACATGTTGAGGAGTCGCGCCTAACTCTTTCATCACTCTATTCGTTATCCCTCGTGCTGCACGGCCTGAGAATAAGGTCGTAAGTTCAGTACTGCCTGCTTGCTGAGAGATTAATGCTTGGCGGTGTAACGAGCTTGTTGTCGCCTCTTCAGTCAATAAATAAGCACTCCCCACTTGCACTGCAATCACGCCTAACTTTTGATACAAACTCACATCCTCTGGTGTTGCAATGCCCCCCGCTGCAATTGTTGGAATATCAAGTTCGACACACGCACCAACCAACTCTTGAGTAGTCAGCTGTAATGATAAATCCATCGATAAAAAGTGACCTCGATGGCCACCAGCTTGTAGTCCTTGAGCTATTACAGCATCGGCACCGTTTGCAACCAACCACTTGGCTTCTGCGAGTGTAGTTGCTGATGAAAGCACCGTGCCACCCCATTCTTTAATTTGCGAAATGATTGCCGCTTCAGGTAAGCCAAAATGAAAGCTGATCACAGGCGGCTTATAAGGTGCTATTACATCAATAACCTCTTGATTAATTGGCTGACGTGAAGCCACTGTCGAAAGTGCTGATACATCAACATTAAATTCCTCTAGGTAAGGAGAAAGTAAGGTATGCCAAGCAGCTTGCTGCTGTTTCGTATAAGCTGGTGTATGGTGGCAAAAAAAGTTTAAATTATAAGGCTTGTCAGTGGCATTACTTAAATACTCAAGCTCACTTATTAATTGCTCTTTTGATAGCATTGCACAAGGTAAAGACCCTAGCCCACCTGCTCGACACACTGCCTCTGCTAACTTTGCATTTTGCACTCCAGCCATAGGGGCTTGAATAATCGCCAACTCTGTATCGAAATATGATTTTTTCATTGCCTCTCCTTGTAAGTTTTGCATCTGTTTGCAGTTTTTACATAACCTGCTCATGAGCATTCAAATAAAGATAAAAATTAGCTATAAAAAACAAACAGATAAATAAATATAAAAGTGGTGTTCACCTTGCACGTTACCCTTTACATTTTTTGTAAGGAGATAATGATGACTGACACTGTAACCACAATCAATCCGACTACAGAGCAAGCGCTCGAAACATATACTCTCTTGTCTTTAGAGAAGGCGCAAGCAGAAGTAGACAAATGCCATGAAGCCTTTGAGAGCTGGCGCAAAACATCATTAACCAAACGGGCTGAGCATCTCAATAAGCTCGCAAGTGTTATCGAATCAAATAAGCAAGATATTGCACAGCTTATGACAGATGAAATGGGCAAGCTTTATCAGCAAGGTTTACAAGAAGTTGAGCTATGCGCTGCTATCTGTCGCTATACTGCTGAACAGGGCCCAAAAGTACTAGCGGATGAAAAACGTGACATGCAAGGCGGCCATGCAATCGTTACCTATCAGCCAATAGGGGTTATTTTGGGTATTCAACCTTGGAACTTCCCGCTTTACCAAGTTATTCGTTATGCCTGTGCAAATATTATGGCGGGTAATACGACTGTATTAAAGCATGCTGGCAATGTATTTGGCATGGCTGAAAAGATAGAGCAGCTCTTTGCACACGCTGACTTCCCTGACTATTGCTTTAAAAACCTTTTAATAGATGGCAAAACGGCCAGCGAATTAATCGAGCATAAAGCGATTCGTGGCGTTACGTTCACAGGCAGTGATGGCACTGGTAAAAAGGTTGCTGAACGTGCAGGAAAATATGTGAAGAAAACCGTCCTCGAACTTGGTAGTAACGATGCCTACGTTGTACTGGATGATGCTGACCTTGAAACTGCCATTAGCGCATGTACGCAAGGTCGTTTGATAAATAATGGGCAAACCTGTGTGTCTGCAAAACGCTTTGTGGTTGTCGATGCGCTTTATAGTGATTTTAAAGCAATGATCAAAAAGCAATTTGAAAATACAAAAATGGGTGACCCTAATGAGAAAGATAGCGATTTAGGTCCAATGGCTCGTGAAGACTTACGCGACAAGCTACATCAGCAAGTCAAAGAGTCTATTGAAGCAGGTGCAGAGGCTGTGGTGGGAGGCGAAATCCCCGAACGTGAAGGTTTTTATTACCCTGCAACCTTACTTGAAAATATTAAACCTGGCATGCCAGCGTATGATGACGAACTGTTTGGCCCTGTTGCATCTCTTATCAAAGCCAAAGATAACGACGATGCTATGCGCATTGCAAACGACTCCCGCTACGGTCTAGGCGGTGGTATTTTCTCGAAAAATGAAAAGCAGGCTATTGAGCTTGCCAAACACCACTTTGATACAGGCATGGTCAATATCAATGGCTATGGCTTGGCGCAACCAAATCTGCCTTTCGGAGGCGTAAAAGATAGCGGTTATGGCCGTGAGCATGGCGGTTTTGGATTACGCGAATTTGTGAATATAAAAACAGTTATGGTCAATGAATAACAACAAGGGCTCAATTGAGCCCTTTTCTTTTACTTACTATTAGTATTGCTTTAATCATCGAACATGGGAACTTGGTGCTTCGATGCACTGGGCATTTTTAATTCCTCAACTGCCACATCTTCATCTATTTGCTCGGTTTGTTTTTGATTACACGCATTGGGCTTATAAACCAGCTCAGTAAGTAAAGCAAAGTGATCTGAGCCATACTTAGCCAACCGCTCAATGCGTTTTACCGTAAAGTCATTACTGTGAAATAAATGGTCGAGCGGCCAGCGCATAAAGAAATACTCAGCATGAAAAGTATTAAAGAAACCGCGACCTTTACGTGGGTCTAAAAAGCCAGAAATCTTCATAAATAATCGTGTTGTACGAGACCATGCCACATCATTTAAATCACCGGCGACAATGCAAGGACGGCGTAACTTTTTCAGTGCTTTAGCAAGAATAATAAGTTCCGTATCGCGCGTGCGAGAGCTGTCTTCTTCAGTTGGACTAGGTGGTGCAGGATGAATAAAGTGCCCTTGCATTTCAACACCATCAGCGTCTTCAAATAAAATATGAATTGAAGGAATATCATCTTCAATCAACTCACAAATTTGATAACGTTTTATTTTATACTTACTGTATAGATGCATTCCGTAGCGATTATCTTTAGGACAATATATTCGGTGTGGGTAATCGCCCTCAAGTCCTTTTAACTGCTGCTGCCAAGTGATGTCAGATTCGAGCGTGATAAATAGATCGGGTTGGTGCTTATTAACTAATGAAATGAGCGCTTCATAGCGATCATTCGACATCAGTACATTAGCCGACATAATACGAATGCTGTGTTCAGCATCCTTGGAACTGGCTAACACCTCTTGCTTAGCAAATGGTGTATAAGGGTAAATCCACTTTCCTTGCAGTAATAAAATAATAATACTTAAAATGACACAGCTAAGTGTTAGAAACGACCATTGGGATACAGCAAGGTAGCTTGAAACCGCACAACAAAATCCTGCCAAGTAAAACACTTGTAACCTAACAAAGTCACAGCTACGCACCAAATAATGCTGGCAATATGACATAGGTAATAAGGTGATGATAAGTAATAGCGTCAATTCACCGGTTAAAACATAAATCATATTGCTCCCACGTTTAGTTATCTGCTCAAAATAGAAATGATTTCTCGCGTATCTTCAACTAAGCGTACCACTGTCCCATCCACTTGGATAGAAATAAGACCATCTCTGTCGCGAGACTTAATGACCTTACCATGGCGATAAATATCACGATCTAGGATATCTCCTTTACGGTATTTTTTCTGCCAGCCTGGTGGGAGTTCTCCACCGCTAGCAACTTTCTTTTCCAAGCCTGGTGGTAAGCTCTTTCCCTTATTTTTCTCTTTATTCTTGTCTTTAGCCTGCACACCAGTGGCGATAACAGCTAAGCCCACAGCAAAAACCATTAATAGCGTTCTCATATGAATGCTCCTTTTAGTAAACCTTTTTAAGCCTAGCAATGAATGCTGAACACGCAGTGAAATTTCATAAATAAAGCCGCATGAGTGAAGTGAGCGGCTTTAAACATGATTAACGGTAGCGCGAAACAATGGATAGAATTTCACGCGTATCGTGAACAAGATGAATAAGGCGATCGTCAATTTCTATCGCAATGATGCCATTTCTATTACGGCGTTTGATTACTCGCCCATGACGATAAATATCACGGTCTAAAATATCACCATGATGGTAGCGTTTATACCAACCCGGCGGTAAACGACCACCATGCCCTACTTTCTTATAAAGACCAGGCGGTAAGTCACGATAACTATAGCGATCATATTTATCGTAATGTTCATGATGCTTATGATGTTTTTTATATTTATAGTGTTTTTTATGTTTATGATGCTTTTTACGTTCGTGTTTGTGCTCATATCTATCATGATCACGATCATGCCTAGCACTTGCTTCTGCAGGTATTAAACTCAAACCTAACACAGCTAAAGAGATAGTAATTATTTTGTTCATAATAGAGACCCTCTACGTTTGCTCTTGTTACAAAAGCCTAACGTTTGCGACTGAATCATAGATGAAGGATTACAATTAAAAAACCTTATTCCTTACATATCAACAAGTTAGAAAACCAACATTTACACTTCTTTAAACTTAAAGTGCGCTCTGATACTTATTATTGCTCTTTTTGAATCAAATACCTCTTTCATGGTAATCGCAGGAAGATTACTTAAGTAAAGCCATTGACCTCGAATACTTTTACCTACTTCAAAAAGCAGTTACCCTCTATTTTTTGTTGTAATTAACCTAAAGGCGTTCATGAAATTATTATTCCTCCCAGCACTCACTGGCTTACAACTTTTAAGTTTACAGTCATATGCAGCGACAACTGAACTTGAGTATATTACGACAACTGCCTCTCGCACAGAAGTGCTTGCCGATCCTCTGCCCGTTGTCGTGAGTAATATTTCAAAACAGCAATTAGCACTCATTGCGCCAACCCATATTGAACAAGCCCTTAAGCAAGTTGCTGGTGCAAATCTTCAACACGGCAATGGCCAAGAGTATTTACCCGCTTTACGTTCGCCTGTTTTTTCTGGTGCCGGTGCATGCGGTGGCTTACTTACGGCTGAAGATGGCATACCGCTGCGTGCTGCAGGCTTTTGTAACATTAACGAGTTATTCGAAGCACACACAGAAATGGCCGAGCGTATTGAGGTATTAAAAGGCCCAGGTTCTGCACTTTATGGCTCAAATGCAGTGCATGGGGTGATCAACGTGATCACCCCTGATTCGACCTACGATCATAACCGATTTGGTTTTGATTACGGCTCGTTTGGCTACACTCGTTATAAACTAGGTTCTGGCCATGATTTTGGTCAACAAGGTGTTGGCATCAATGCCAGTATTACTCGCGATACCGGCTATCGAGATGACGAAGGGGTTGACCAAGAAAAAATATCATTACGCCACCGTTTCGATGGTGCAAACTTAACAGTTAATAGTGGCTTGACGTACACCCACTTAGATCAACACACAGCAGGTTATATTGAGGGCTTTGAAAGCTATAAGGATGAGAATATTGCGCAATCAAACCCAAACCCTGATGCCTTTCGTAAAGCACGTTCTTTACGTATATGGTCAAAAATAAATTGGTCTAGGGATGAGAATAATACCTTTACGTTTACACCTTATATTCGTGACCAAAGCATGATCTTTTTTAAACACTTTTTACCAGGTACACCGCTTGAAGAAAATGCCCAGCAAGGTGTTGGTTTGCAATCAAGTTGGCAACATAAGTTAAGTGATTCAAGTCATTTAACTATGGGTTTTGATGGTGAGCTTACTGATGCTGATTTTTTACAATATCAAGATAGCCCAACTGAAGGCTCAGCATTCTTAGTTGCTACAGTCCCTCAAGGAAAACATTACGATTATCAAGTAACAAGTACCTTATTGGCGCCCTTCATTAACCTTGACTGGCAATTGAATGACTTACTCATTAGCCTTGGCGGTAGATACGAACGTATGCGCTATGATTATCAAAATCACATGCTCGCTGGACGCACTAAAGAAGACGGAACAAAGTGCACAATGGGCGGGTGTCGCTACTCTCGCCCTGCAAGTGGTGTTAATCGCTTTACTAACTTTTCGCCGAAGCTTGGCTTAAGCTATCAATATGCTGATAACCAGTTTTTCTACGCCAATGCATCTGAAGGTTACCGAGCCCCGCAAGCGGCAGAGCTTTATCAGTTGCAACGCGAACAAAATGTGGCAGATCTTAAGTCTGAAATAGCTAAAAACTTAGAGCTTGGTTTAAAAGGCCAACAAGCAAAGCTGCATTATGTATTTAGCATTTACGCTATGAACAAAAAGAACACAATTTTCCGCGACAGTGATTTTTATTATGTCAATGATGGTCAAACTCAACATCGTGGAATTGAGCTTGAGCTTGCCTATGCCATCACATCAAGCCTATCGATGCAGTTTGCCGCGAGCCATGCCAAGCATACTTACAGTTACAATCAAGTGCTCGGCGGGATTAATATCAATGGCAACCTCATCGATACCGCACCACGTAACATCGCAAACTTGCAGCTACTTTGGCAAGCAAACGACATGACACGTATTGGGCTTGAGCTGCACACCACTAGCAGCTACTTTACAGACCCCGAAAACCAGCACAGCTATGAAGGCCACTCTCTTGTTAATTTAAGAGCCGCATGGCAACTCACTCCTAAGCTTACGGTGACTGCGCGAATTAATAACCTTACTGATGAGCATTATGCAGAGCGCGCTGACTACACAACCTTTAGCGGCGACCGTTACTTTCCAGGTCGGCCACGCAATGCAATGTTATCAGCAAGTTACCAGTTTTAAGTAACCGCATTATTTTGTTAGCTGTCTCATAGTTGGCACACGCTGTTTAGTAATTAGGTATGATAGTAATAACTTTTACCTAATCGACTGAACAGCGTGTCATCCTCTCAAAACCTAATTAACAAAGCGCTATTAGTACTAGGCATTTTTCTGATTGCGGCTTGCCTACGCGCGCCGATTACTGGCATTGCTCCCGTACTCGAACAAATAATTGAGCAGTTTCACTTTACGGCTTCTCAAGCGGGTATGCTGACTACATTACCACTCATCGCCTTTGCGATTGCTTCTCCGATGGCTGCTGGGCTTGCAAAAAAATGTGGCCTTGAGCTGTCGTTGTTTATTGCCCTGCTCTTGATAGGCGCAGGCGTGATGTCACGCATCGTAGATTCTGCCAATATTTTGTTTATAGGCACCGCAGTCATTGGGGTCGGTATTGCAATTGGTAATGTTTTGTTGCCAAGCCTGATTAAACGTGACTTTCCGCATAAAGTTGCAGTGATGACATCAAGCTACGTGTTGGCAATGGGCATATTTGGGGGCAGCTACTCAACACTTATCATTCCACTTGCAGAGTATAAAGAACTAGGCTGGCAGATAGCACTGGCAAGTTACGCGCTGTTAGTTCTACTTGCTGTGGTAGCTTGGTTACCGCAACTTAGACAGCACACCATGCCCAAAGAAACATCAATATCGAACGCGACACAAAATAGAGTCTGGCATTCGTCATTGGCATGGCAAATAACGCTTTTACTTGGCTTTAACTCGTTTTTCACTTATATCATGCTTGGCTGGTTACCGAGTATTTTGGTTGAAGGTGGCCATAGTGCGCAACATGCAGGCGCACTACAAGGGGCTTTCCAAGCCGCTTCTGCGCTGCCAGGTGTTGTACTTATTCCATTACTTGCAAAGTTAAAAGATCAACGCATTCTTACGCTAAGCCTTGCCCTATTAGGCGCACTTTGCTCATTCGGGTTGCTCACTGCACCTAGCTTTGCCTTACTTTGGTCTATTACTTTAGGCTTTTGTTCAGGTGCCTGTTTTATTTTGGGTTTATCGTTTGTCAGCTTGCGTACACATAATGCACTACAAGCAGCGGCACTCTCTGGGATGGCACAATGTATCGGTTATTTATTAGCAGCAACAGGGCCTATTGTTGCAGGCGCATTACATAGCTACTTTAATAGTTGGGCCGGCGCACTTTGGCTATGTATTGCATCAAGCCTGCTGTGTGCTTTGTTTGGTTACTTAAGTGGCCGAAATATCACTATCGGCCAACAGTAAAAATAAAATCGCAGCTATTTAGGTGTGGTTTCAAAGGCGCTCATATTATTTAGGTTATCTAGCCAAGGCTTGTGTGAGCGATACCAAATATGGGCTTTTGGAATAAGCTCATCAGCTTGCTCTACTGCACCGAGTCGTAAGCCATAAACACGTTCGCCTTCGCCCACGGAAGTAGCGTACAAGGCCGTACCACAGTTAGCACAAAACCCTTGTGCTCGCTGATTGCCACTTTCAGCAATTTTTATATATTCTTTTGGTGCAGCTGCTGTGAAAGTCACCGCATCAGGTTTAGAGACAACCACAGTACGAAAAGGCGCACCCGAGATAATTTGACAGTCAGTGCAGTGACAGTTTATCACTTTATTTTCATCAACTTCAGCACGGTATGTAACTTCACCGCAATGACAACGACCGGTTATGTGCATATTAAACTCCCTCTTTATTTACTGGATATCGATTAGCCAGCTTGATGCTATTTAAATCATTAAAACGCACTCCGTACTGTTTCATAACAGGACGTATTTTTTTACTAATTAACTGGCGAATATAAAAGGGTTGATTAGGCACAAAATGATGAATAGTGTGAGTGCGCCCAAAGTCAAAGCAAAACAATTGAAATGGTAAAAACCAACGGCTACTTATAACATGTGTTTGCTCAAGTACATTATTAACTCCACCATAGTAATGCATAGAAGAGGTAACAAGGTTAAGTGATATTGAGCGAATGATATTTGGCAATATAAGAACAACCATGAGAAATTCAGCACCAGCAAGCAAGTGAGCGCCCCATGTTGGTAAGGCAAAAGGGCTAAAAAACTGCACACCATAATAACCAACCAAACCATATAAAATAGCAAAGTATGCTGTCGCGATCGGAAACCCAGCATTAAATACTCGAAAAAACTTAAAGCCTCTAATTTCTTTACTAAAGCGTTGACTATTAATTAGCAAACCAAGTAGCCCGTCACTGATCACAACCGCTCTTAAAAAGGGGTTTTTGATACCATTGCCAACAAGACGCTCTTCTAAATCTTGCTCGGTTCCTGAAACTTTGTGATGGTGTAAGTGAATTTTACGCCGATACCAAGGATTTACTGTATTTGGGCGCATTAGCCACACTGTTAACATCATAAAATTATGTATAAGCGGCTGTTTGCTAAAGTATTGCTTGTGAATGAGATCGTGCTCAAGTTCATGGGATATTGAGGTGATAAAAGCGGCTAAAATAATGCATAACCAAGCGGGGATGAATGCGTAATAATAAAGTTGCGCAACACCAACTAGAGCAGATAATGATAAAAATAAAATACCTAGCGCAATGCCATTTTGTTTTTGCAACACTGGATACCGTGCTCTAAGTTGCTGCTCTTCAACTTTTATAGCAGCAACAATCGCTTGAATATTTTGCTTTGCGGTTAATTTTGACATACATCAATGTGCTCTTTTCGTAATGGCAAAATCATACCGCGAATCATCAATGCTCTCTAGCTAATTGTGTTAAAAATGCTTGTATTTCATCGCCTGGAAGAGGCTTTGAAAAATAATAACCTTGAATAAAGTCACACCCTGCCTCTTTCAAAACTGCCAACTGTTGTTGCAATTCAACACCTTCAGCAACCACTTTAATACCAAGTACTTGGCTCATTTGTATTATCGACTTAACCAATGCTTCATCACCTGAGTTAGTATGTATTTCGTCAATGAATGATTTATCAAGCTTTAACACATCAACAGGAAAACGACGTAAATAACTCAACGACGAGTAACCAGTCCCAAAGTCATCCAAAGAGATTAAACAGCCAGCAGATTTAAGCTGAGTTAATACTTCAAGGTGGTTAGTATTTTCTGGAGCAAGCACGCTTTCAGTTAATTCAAAAGAAATTTGTGACGGATTGACGTTCTGTTCAGTAATGATCTCAAGCCATGCGTTACGGTGCGGATTAAACTCAGTAAACTCAAACAACGAGCGATTTACATTGAATACAAATTGATTATAGCCTTGTGCTTCTAGATATTTTATTTGTTGGCACGTTTTTCGAAGAACAAGCTCACCTAACTCAATGATCACACGAGACTCTTCAGCTAATGGGATAAACACGGCGGGTGATACCCACTGCCCATGATTGCGCCAGCGAACTAGACTTTCAAACTTTGCAACCGTGTTACTTTGAACATCGATAATAGGTTGAAAGTGGACTTCTAACTCATCATTCTTAACAGCTTGAGTTAATTGCTCAACCAGTAAGTTGTGCTTTTTTACTTTATCATCCATTTCCTTGCAAAAGTGCAAGAACGGCGCACCAACTTGCTTGGCGTTTAACGTGGCCAACTCTGCCTGCCTCACTAACCGGCGAGCGATTTTTTCAACTCTGTCTTGTGATGATATTGATCTTGCTTGCTGATACGTACTCACTCCCAGCGTCACCGAAACTTGTTGGCTAATCCCACCGATTAAAAAAGGCTCCACTAACAAGGCTGAAACCTGCTTGCATACAAGCTCTAACTCACTTACTTGCTGATAAGTTTGTAGTACGGCAAAACTATCACCATCAATACGTGAAAAAGCACATTCTTTAAAGCTGCTTTCCAATCGCTCGGCTAGCTGGCACAACACCTTATCACCAAAGCTCAAGCCATAAACCGTATTAATATCTTGAAACTTATCTACATCAAAATAAATAACCGCTAAATTAGTACTCTCTTCATCTTGATAAGACAGCGAAGAAACTAACTCGGATATACGCTCTTTGAAATAGAAGCGATTTGTTAGGCCGGTTAATTGATCATGGTTAGCATGAAAATAGATTTTTTGTTCTGCTTCTTTCTTCTCGGTAATATCGAGAATAAACGCGACATAACAAATTTCACCATTCGTTTGCATTTGAGTGATTGATAAAAACTGAGTGTAAAGAGTGCCCTGCTTCGTTTTGTTTGTTATCTCCCCTGACCACTTACCTTTTTTATCTATTTGATGCCACATAGCGCGATAAAAATGCTGATCATGTTGGTTAGAGCTTAATATTTTCGGGTTGTGCCCTAGTACTTCGTCAGGGGGATACCCTGTCATTTTTGTAAAGGCAGTATTTACGTAAGTGATCTCGACATTTTTATTGCAAATAAAGATTGCTTCATGGCTTTGTTCTATAAGTTGATTTGCAAAATCTAACTTAGCAATAAAGCGATCTTTATCTATTTCACGTTGAATTAAACCTGTGAATAAAGAGAAAAAGGACTCAACCTGAAGCGCATCACCTATCTCATGCTGAAAAAGAGCCACTAAAATCGTGTCAGTTTTACCTGATAGACTTTGTAATGGCACACCAACATAGGCTTCAATTCCCATGTCTACGAGTAGGCGATCATCTGGAAACAGTGCTTGCACACCTGAGCTGTAGCTTGAGATGCCGCCACACATAACATCATTACATGGAGTACAGCGAATATCATAGCTAATGTTATCCACTATTTCGTCATACGCAGCCAGTGCAATTGTTGATGCATGCATTGTCGATTCATCAACTTGGGCTAAAAAAACATGAGATGCACCAAGTACTTCCGACAGTGACAGGCATATTGCATTATAAAAGTTCTCACTTTTAAGGTTAGATATACTTTCTACGATACGTTTTAAATCGTATGCTCCCACGCTTTGCCACCCTATCGACTTTGTGCACTAAGTGATTGACTTCACTTAAACTTCAGGCTGCAAATTGTATTATAAGATGAGTAAAAACGCCATGCTACCCTAGTCTAAAACGATTACTTTGCATACAAATAAGCACACTTATTTTAAGGTTATTTAAATACCAAGCACCGTTTACATTTATTCGTTTATAAATAGAACAAAAGGAGCTCAAATAATTAGCTGGTAGGCTCTGAAGCTATCGAAAGGCACAAATAGGCTTGCACTGTAGTTTCTTACTAGCATAAAAAAACCCTAACCAGTTGGCTAGGGTTCAAAAGTGGTACCAGTAGGCGGACTTTTACTTGCTTTAGTGCCTCGCCCCGCGTGGCGCTCAAGTCCGCAAACTACTCTTTCAGGCATAAAAACCCTAACCAATTGGCTAGGCTTCAAAAGTGGTACCAGTAGGCGGACTTTTACTTGCTTTAGTGCCTCGCCCCGTGTGGCGCTTAAGTCCGCAAACTACTCTTTCAGGCATAAAAAAACCCTAACCAATTGGCTAGGGTTCAAAAGTGGTACCAGTAGGCGGACTTTTACTTGCTTTAGTGCCTCGCCCCGCGTGGCGCTTGAGTCCGCAAGCTACTTTTTCAGGCATAAAAAAACCCCAGCAAAACTGCTGAGGTCATAAAAGTGGTACCAGTAGGCGGACTTGAACCGCCACGCCCGAAGGCAACGGATTTTGAATCCGTCATGTCTACCAATTCCATCATACTGGCTTCATTTTTCTTTCACCTTCTAAACACGAGAAGATAAAGAAAAACCACTTTAGAGCAAAAACTTATTAACTGCCTTTGTCTCTATGCCAAGCATTATACAAAGAATGGGTATGGCAGCAAGCGTTTTATTCATCTCGCCCTTTCAACCGAACAATTAATATACAAATTATTAACTTTGATGTTTTGGCATCATTCGCAGGACGATAGCCTCACAATCAATCTCATGGCTCAAACAACCATACTGCGAAAACCCTGTTCCTTTTAAGCGACTTTTAACAAACGCATCAGCGATAATTGGCTCGCCAAACTGTAGCAAGGTTGCGGCTTGCCAAAGCTGCGCTAGGTGCTCCATTATACGCCGAGCATGCATTTCCAGATGTTTAGCTTCATTGAGCATAAGCTTTAATTCATCAAGTTTAATCGCAAACTCTTGGTTAAGTGTTCGCGCTTTCTCCAGCTCATTTATAAGTGCTTTTAACGACTCAGGTTCACGCTTAAAAACACGTAATAAGTCTAAGCACTGTACATTACCTGAACCTTCCCAAATAGAGTTAACCGGTGCTTCTTTATAAAGACGACTAGTGACATTATCCTGCACATAACCCACGCCACCAATACACTCCATCGCCTCATAGGTATGCTGAATTGCACGCTTACAAATCCAGTATTTGCCAATCGCGGTGGCACTTCGAACCAATAACACTTCGCTGTTATCATTTTGATTATCAAGGGCATGAGCTATACGCATAGAGATTGCCAAAGCAGCTTCAGCCTCGATTGCTAAATCAGCCAGTACATTTAACATGAGAGGTTGTTGGTGTAAATTTTTACCAAATACACTTCGCCCTGCAGTATGCCATATCGCTTCTTTTACAGCTTGAAGCATTAACGAGCTCGAGCCTAACATACAATCGTAACGAGTGAGTGCCACCATTTGAATAATAGTAGCAATACCTCGTCCTGGTTCACCTAAAAGCCAACCATGCGCCCCCCTGAACTCTATTTCTGAACTGGCGTTCGATTGATTACCTAACTTATTTTTTAAGCGCTGAATATACATGGCATTTTTTTCGCCATTTTCGAGCCACCTAGGTACTAAAAAGCATGAGAGTTGTTTTTCATCCGTATTTGCAAGCACTAAGAATGCGTCACTCATAGGCGCTGAGCAAAACCACTTATGCCCCTCTAAGCTATAAAGCTCACCTGCTCCTGCAGTCGTTAATGGCGCAGCTTTTGTAGTATTTGCACGCACATCAGAACCACCTTGTTTTTCGGTCATTGCCATACCAATAGTAACACCTTGTTTTTCAAACCAAGGTTTATTGCCGCCATCGTAGTGCTTTGAAAGTATTTTTGGCAGCCACTTTTGTGCCACATTGGCTTGGCTGGCAATTGCTGGCACACTGGCAAATGTCATGGTGAGGGGGCAACCTGAGCCTGGATCTGCATGATTGTGCAGCACCGCCATTACAGCTCTTACTACATGACTGCCAGGCTTTTTTTGTTGCCAAGGTAAAGCGCAATGCCCTTGTTCAATAGCATGCTGCATTAATTGGTGGTAACTCGGGTGATAATCAACTTGATCTATGCGTTCGCCAAACCGACTGTGAGTCGTTAATTCAGGTAAGTGCTTGTTTGCTAAGAATCCAGCTTGCAGTAGTGCACCACCCACTTGCTCCCCAAATGCCGTTAAATGCGCAGTGCCCCACTGACCTGAAAATTGCTTTTGCCAATATTTCAAAACATCATCGGCTTGATAAATATTATAGTTTTCTAATGGTTGAGGCTGATTAAAAACATGATGAGTTTCACTTTTTGAAATAGACATTGTGTGTGCTCTTTTTATTATTTTCTCAACTATAGCAGGTCAGACCTGCTTGTCGAATTACTAAACAATCGCTAAGTATTTCTTGTTTTGTGAGTACTTTGCTAAACTACTGCGCAATTTAATTGGATGAGATTGTCTATGTCAGCTGAGTTTCCACGTGCCGGTTTTTGGCGCCGTTTTGCTTCTTTAATCTACGATACATTAGTTGTCATTGCTTTTGCGATGCTGACAACTGTGCTTTATCTACTTGCTATTCAAGCTTTAATTTCGCTAGACATATTAACTATTGGAGATGCAGAAGATGTCTCAGCTTATATTCAAAACTCACCGCTTCTTTATGGGATTCGCAGCGCTTTATTGGTATTAGTGAGCGTCGCTTTCTTTAGCTATTTTTGGGCTAAAAGTGGTCAAACGATTGGTATGCGCGCATGGCGTTTAAAAGTACAAACACTCGATGGTAATCTAATAAGCTGGCCACAAGGCGCTCTTAGAGCAATTAGCGCATTACTGGGGTTGGGTAATTTAGTGGTATTAATTGATTTTAAAAATAAGCGGGCACTGCAAGATTATGTAGCTAAAACAGAAGTGATCACGCTTACAAAAGAAGAAAACAAGCGCATTTATCGCTCATTAGATTAAGCTACATACAAGCACAAAAAAGCGTGGCTTCAAAACCACGCTTTTTTTGTGCTGAGTGTTACACTCGTTTGTTCAATAAATAGGTTGCAAAACCAATAAACAAGATACTTGGCAACACAGCGCCTATTACGGCAGGTATTTGATAAACCATGACAACAGGGCCAAAAATTTCGTTTGTTAGGTGAAAAGTAATCCCCGTTATAACACCCATGATGATGCGTGCGCCCATAGTTACTGTGCGTAACGGGCCAAAAATAAACGATAAAGCCACTAATAACATCACTGCGATAGATATCGGCTGCATAAACTTACGCCACAACGCAAGCTCATATGTACTTGTGTCTTGCTCATTTTGTTGTAAATAACTTAAATAAGACCAAAGCCCTGTAAATGAAAGTGACTCTGGTTTTACAGATACTACCCCCAACTTTTCGGCCGTCAGCTGTGAGTCATAAAACTCTTCATCTTGCTGTTCTGTGGTGATTTTTTCTGGCGTGATCTTCACTTTATTTACATCGCGAAGTAGCCAACCATCTTGACGGTTAACGGCTTCTTCAGCTTTAGTGATTTGCGTTAATTGCAAAGATTTATCGAAGTGATACATATGAACACCACGTAAAATACCTTGCTGATCAACGTCTTCTATATTAATAAAATTGCTACCATCTTTTGCCCATACACCTTGCTGAGCACTAAATACATCACCACCGTAAATAGCATGGTTACGTATCTCTTTGGCTTTTAACTGCGCTTCTGGCGCACCCCACTCACCTAGGGCCATCATACAAATAGCCATGAACATTGCGGTTTTCATTACAGAAGCAATAATTTGCAAGCGCGACATTCCCGCGGCCTGCATAACAACTAACTCACTATTTGATGCCAGTGCACCCAGTCCTGTTAAACCACCAATGAGCGCAGCCATTGGAAAAAATATAACTAAATCACCCGGCATGCTATACAAGGTGTAGATAAGTGCAGTCGCAATATCGTAACTACCACGACCAACCGATTTAAGCTGCTCAATAAACTTTATTAACGTACTGATACCAACCAGCACCATTAATGCAAAACCTGTTGTTTGAATAATGCTGCGGCCCAAGTACCAATCGAGTGTTTTCATCATGCGCTTAACTCCCGCTTAGTCACAACAGCCTTTAACCAAGCGCCTAGCGGGCGACCTTTAATAATCAATAATCCACCTATGAATAATGCTGATAAATGAATCCACCAAAGACCTATTGAAGGAGGGATTTTGCCATCTTCAACTGCAAACTTAGCCGCATTTAATAAAATGAAGTAACCCAAATATAAGCTGATCGCAGGCACTAGTTTAGCAAATTTACCTTGGCGCGGATTAACAACACTTAAAGGCACTGCCAATAGGGTTAACAATGGGATCGAAAGAGGGATCGCTAGGCGCCATTGCCATTGCGCTATTGCCTCGGAGGTTTTCATTTTAAATAAATCAAAAGTAGGAACCGCTTCTAGCTTACGACGTTGGTGCTCAATTTCTTGATCTTGAATTTGCACACTGTAACCATCAAACTCTGTTAGGTTTAAAGCAGCTGACTCGCCATCTGTTTCATAGCGCTTACCATCATTAAGTACCAGCTGTTGTTCACCATTTTCTTGCTCAATAACAACACCACGCTCTGCATAAACTAAACGTGCTAAATCACCTTTTTCACGCTCAGGCAGCTGGGCAACAAACACTTTATGTAACTCTTTCCCGCTGTTTTCAATATTATGAATAAACACGACTGCTTTTTCGTTACCCGTTTGTTGAAAACGTCCAGCCCTTAGAGCTGATAAACCGGCATCCGCTTTTGCCTGCTCTTTTAACTGGTATTCTTGTTCGCTTGCCCACGGAGCGACATATAAGGTTAGTACACCCGCTAATATGGCAAGAACCACGCTTGAAATAAGTGTTACACGTACCACATACCACTCACTCACTCCACACGCCTTAAGCACGGTCATTTCACTGTCAGCATAAATGCGGCTATAGGCTAATATAATCCCCAAGAAAATACTAAGAGGTAGAATAAGCGAGGCAAGCTGAGGGAGCTTTAGCGCGATCATGGATAGTACAAGTTTTGCAGGAAGTCCCCCTTCGGAGGCATCCCCTAAAATAACAACAAACTTTTGTGACACAAAAATGGTCATCAAAGTTAGAAATACGGCGACCTGCGACTTTAAGACTTCAGTGGTCAAATAACGAAAAATTAGCAATGCTCGCCCCTGTTAAACATCGTGTTTCACTGGAATAGTAAGAAATTTTGAGTAAACTAGTTATTTTACTCACTTTATTATATGCCATCATAGTGAAATATCATACCTAGCAAGAACATATAATCTTGCATAAATGGTACAGATGGCCTCAATTATGTGATATTGATATTCACAATAAGATAAAGTTCAAAAACACGTAAATAGAGTCATAGTTTATGAGCTAATATTAGTATTAATAAACTAAAAAATGTAAGAAAGGACTAAAAAATGAATTTCTTGCCCTTATTTTTTAAGGTTAAATGACTCAACACTAGGAGTGACAATGGAATTTAGCGTAAAAAGTGGTAGTCCAGAAAAGCAACGTAGCGCATGTATTGTAGTTGGCGTTTATGAGCCACGTCGTTTATCCCCCATTGGTGAGCAGCTAGATAAAATTAGCGATGGTTATATCTCTAACTTACTTCGCCGCGGTGATCTTGAAGGAAAGCCAGGGCAAGTATTATTACTACATCATGTACCTAATGTACTGAGCGAGCGTGTATTGCTGGTTGGCTGTGGTAAAGAACGTGAGTTAGATGACAAGCAATATAAACAGATCATCTCTAAAACAATTAATACACTAAACGAAACCGGTTCGATGGAAGCGGTATGCTTTTTAACAGAGCAACATGTTAAAAGTCGTGACACCTATTGGAAAGTGCGCCAAGCAGTTGAGACAACGCAAGACTGCTTATACACCTTCAATCAACTGAAAAGTAAAAAAAGCGACCCTCGTCGCCCACTACGTAAAATCGTTTTTAACGTACCAACACGTCGCGAGTTAACGATTGGCGAAAGTGCCATTGAGCATGGCCTAGCCATCGCTGCGGGTAGCAAATTATGTAAAGACGTTGCCAATATGCCACCAAATATCTGTAATCCAGCGTATTTAGGTGAACAAGCACAGGAAATTGCTGATAACTTCGATAATGTAACGGTTGATATTATCGGCGAAGAAAAAATGGCAGAGCTGGGCATGAATTCATACCTAGCAGTTGGCCGTGGCAGCGCGAATGAATCGGTTATGTCGGTGATCAACTATCAAGGTGGCGACAAAGATCAAGCGCCAATCGTGTTAGTGGGTAAGGGCTTAACCTTTGACTCAGGCGGTATTTCAATCAAGCCAGGCGAAGCCATGGATGAAATGAAATACGATATGGGTGGTGCAGCGGGTGTTATTGGTACGATGCGCGCATTAGTGCAAATGCAGTTACCTATTAACGTTGTCGGTGTTTTAGCGGGGTGTGAAAATATGCCAGGCTCAAACGCTTATCGCCCAGGTGATATTTTAACAACCATGTCGGGTCAAACTGTTGAAGTGTTAAATACCGATGCCGAAGGTCGTTTAGTACTGTGTGATGCGCTCACTTATGTTGAGCGCTTTGAACCAGATACCGTAGTTGACGTAGCAACACTAACCGGCGCGTGTATTATTGCGCTGGGTTCACATGCAACGGGTTTACTCTCAAACCATAACCCACTTGCTCATGACCTACTTAAAGCGTCTGAGCAAAGTGGCGATCGTGCATGGCAGCTACCGCTTTGGGATGACTATCAAGAGCAACTTGAAAGCCCATTTGCAGATTTCACCAACTTAGGTGGCCGCGCAGCAGGAACAATTACGGCAGCATGCTTCTTATCTAAATTCACCAAAAAATACAATTGGGCGCATTTAGATATCGCTGGTACAGCATGGCGCAGTGGTGGTAAAAACAAAGGTGCAACGGGTCGTCCTGTCCCAATGTTAACTCAGTATTTACTAAACCGCGCAGGTGTGAGCGAAGCGAGTCACGATTAAGCCTTATCGCAAGCTTAAAACTAACCCTAAATAAGGCGCCAAATGGCGCCTTATTAATTGAAGCAACACGCGTTCTATGTCAAAATCTCTGCTTTGATCTGTGTATCTGTGGGGACGAAAGTCACAATGAGCATGAACGCACAATTTTACGTTCTAAAACAAGATGGTAACAGCCAGCAAGCTGATAAAGCATGTTTTGATCTTGCCGCAAAAATAGCAGCAGATCAGTATCGTCTTGGTCATCGCGTATTTATTTACGCCGATAACACTGACACGGCCCACACAATCGACGACATCATCTGGTCATTTGAGCCAGATAGCTTTATACCACACAACCTACAAGGTGAAGGCCCCAAAGGGGGCGCTCCGGTTGAAATTGGTATGACTCCACCTGTCGGCAACAGAAAAATATTAATCAACTTAGCTGAACACCTACCGGATTTTATTCGCCGTTTTCAGCAGGTTTTTGATTTTGTCCCCGTTGAGCCTAACGCTAAACAAGCTGCCCGTGAGCGGTTTAAAAAGCTACGCCAACTGGGCGCCCATATTGCAACGCAAGAAATTGACATTTAAGCATTTATTTAAGGTTCTGTGTAATGGATAAAACCTACAATCCGCAAGATATTGAACAGTCTTTATATCAAGACTGGGAAGAAAAAGGCTACTTTAAACCGTCTGGCCAAGGTGACGCTTACTCAATCATGATTCCGCCACCAAACGTCACAGGTAGCTTACACATGGGCCATGCGTTCCAAGATACCATTATGGATACGCTAACACGCTTAAAGCGTATGCAAGGCAATAACACTTTATGGCAAGTAGGTACTGATCACGCGGGTATCGCAACGCAAATGCTTGTTGAGCGTAAGCTTGCAGCTGAAGAAGGTAAAACACGTCACGACTTAGGCCGTGATGCATTTATCGAAAAAATCTGGGAGTGGAAAAACCACTCTGGTGGCACTATCACCAAACAATTACGTCGCTTAGGTGCGTCAGTAGATTGGGACCGTGAGCGTTTCACTATGGACGAAGGTCTTTCTGAAGCGGTTAAAGAAGTATTCGTACGTCTTCACAAAGAAGACTTAATCTACCGTGGTAAGCGCCTAGTTAACTGGGACCCTAAACTTCACACGGCGATTTCTGATCTTGAAGTTGAAAACAAAGACAAACAAGGTCACATGTGGAACTTACGTTACCCACTTGCTGATGGCGTAAAAACCAAAGAGGGCAAAGACTACATCATTGTTGCCACAACACGTCCTGAAACAATGCTCGGTGATACAGGTGTTGCAGTTAACCCTGATGATGAACGTTACCAAGACCTGATCGGTAAAGACATTTTACTGCCTATCGTTAACCGTCGCATTCCAATTGTTGCTGATGAACATGCAGACATGGAAAAAGGCACAGGTTGTGTGAAAATCACGCCTGCCCACGACTTTAACGATAACGAAGTAGGTAAACGTCACCAACTACCAATGATCAACATCTTCAACAAAGATGCTGCGGTATTAAGCGAAGGTGAAAGCTACACATTCGACGGTAAAGAGCTTAAATTAGATGCGCCAATTCCTGAGCGTCTACACGGCCTTGACCGCTTTGATGCACGTAAAGCGATTGTGAGCGAATTTGAAGAACTTGGCCTACTAGAAAAAATCGAAGATCACAGCCTAACTGTACCTTACGGTGACCGTTCTGGCGTAGTGATTGAGCCTCTTCTTACTGATCAGTGGTACGTGCGCGTAGCACCTCTAGCAGAACCTGCGAAAGAAGCGGTTAAAAATGGCGACATTAAATTTGTACCTCAACAATACGAGAACATGTACTTCTCGTGGATGAACGACGTACAAGATTGGTGTATTTCACGTCAGCTTTGGTGGGGTCACCGCATCCCTGCTTGGTACGACAACGAAGGTAACGTATACGTTGGTCGTGACGAAGCTGAAGTACGCCGCGATAATAACCTTGCTGATGATGTTGCACTTAAGCAAGACGAAGACGTTTTAGATACCTGGTTCTCATCTGCGCTTTGGACTTTCTCAACGCAAGGCTGGCCTGCAAACACTGATGATTTAAAAACTTTCCACCCGTCTGATGTATTGGTAACAGGTTTCGACATCATCTTCTTCTGGGTTGCACGTATGATCATGATGACTATGCACTTCATCAAAGATGATAACGGCAAGCCACAGGTACCATTCAAAACCGTTTACGTAACTGGCCTTATCCGCGATGAAAACGGCGATAAGATGTCTAAATCGAAAGGTAACGTACTTGATCCTATCGACATGATTGACGGTATCGACCTTGAGAGCCTAGTTGAAAAGCGCACTGGTAACATGATGCAGCCACAACTAGCGAAGAAGATTGAGAAGAACACGCGTAAAACATTCGAAAACGGCATCGAAGCACACGGTACAGATGCACTGCGTTTCACCCTTGCGGCAATGGCGTCAACGGGTCGTGATATCAACTGGGATATGAACCGCCTTGAAGGTTACCGTAACTTCTGTAACAAACTATGGAACGCCAGCCGTTACGTATTAATGAACACAGAAGAACAAGATTGTGGCTTCAATACAGATGCTGAAAAACAGTACTCACTCGCTGATCGTTGGATTTTAGGCCAATTTGAAGCAACCGTTAAAACCTATACTGAGCATCTAGAAAACTACCGTTTTGACCTAGCAGCAAACACCATTTATGAGTTCACTTGGAACCAATTTTGTGACTGGTACTTAGAACTTACTAAACCAGTATTGTTTAAAGGTAACGAAGCACAGCAACGTGGTACGCGTCATACCTTGATCACAGTACTAGAAAGCTTACTACGCTTAATGCACCCAATGATGCCTTATATCACAGAAACGATTTGGCAACGTGTTGCACCGCTTGCGGGCATCGAAACAGCCAACACCAGCATCATGGTACAAGGCTTCCCTGTATACGATGAAGCAAATGTTGATAGTCAAGCGATGGACGACCTTGAATGGGTTAAACAATTCATTCTTGCGATCCGTAACATCCGTGGTGAAATGGATATCAGCCCAAGTAAGCCACTATCTGTGTTACTTGCAAATGCGTCTGATGAGGACAAGCGACGTTTAACTGAAAACGAAGCCTTCTTAGCGTCGCTTGCTAAGCTTGAAGAATTTACCTTACTTGATAACAAAGACGATGCGCCAGCGTGTGCAACATCGTATGTTGGTAACCTTGAGATCATGATCCCAATGGCAGGCTTAATCGATGTTGAAGCTGAATTAGCTCGTATCGCGAAACAGCTTGAAAAAGCAGAAAAAGGCTTAGCACAGGTTCAAAACAAGTTGGCTAACGAGAAGTTTGTAAACAACGCACCAGAAGCTGTGCTTGCTAAAGAGCATGCTAAACTGGCTGAGTTTACAGATGCAAAAGACAAACTATTAGCGCAAAAAGCGAAAATCGAAAGTCTATAAAAGTATATATAAAGCGCGATTTATTCGCGCTTACAAAAAAGCCGCGCTATAACAATGTTATAGCGCGGCTTTTTAATGCTCTGTAGCAGCGACTTTACGTCGCGTCACTATTAAAACGTGTAGTTATACTGAGCACCAATGAGCACTGCATGACCTTTCGATTCAAAGTCCCATGATACTTCTTGGCCTAATGCTTTTGCAAAGCTATCTTCTTCTGTAAAGTTCTGTGTTTTACCGCGAAGGATACTCACACCTAAGTCAACGTTTGAGTTTTCACTAAATGCGTAGTTACCACCAAATGAGAACCAGAAACGATCTGTATCAGGAATAGAGATTGATAAGTGAGATTGATCAACTGGTGACTCATCGTAAGCAATACCGGCACGAAGAAGTAATGCATCGCTGTACTGATAGTCAGTACCGATAGAGTAACGCATTGCATCAGAGAAATTCTCTTCTTTTCTAAATACTGGTGCTTCGTTACCTGGTACATAGGCTTCTAATTTTTGGAAGCTATCCCAACCCGTCCATTGAATGCTGTAGTGTACGCCTAGTTTTTTATCTAACTGGTGTGAACCAGAAAACTCAGCAATAGCTGGAAGCGTTAACTCAAGTGCGCCTGGTACTTTAACGCCCGCAGTGCCACCAAATGCAGCAGGTAAGCCATTTGCGTACTCACCTTCAAAGTCGATGTCTGTTTCGCTACGGTAGTTAAAACCAAAACGGTTGTTTTCGTCTAACTGATACATGGCACCAATGTTCCAACCAAAGCCGTAATCATCGCCTTCAAGGTGAACAATTTCAGTCTCTACTGGTACACCAAGTGGATTAACACCTGCATTACGCACTACTTTCGCATCAGCATATACATAGTTTAAGCCAAGACCTAAGCTGAACTGTTCGTTAAACTTATATGATGCACTTGCATTCATGTTAACTGTAACGATTTCAGTTTCACCAGCAATTGAGCCTGCCGCGTAGTTATCATTAAATTCAGTTGAAAGACCGAAGTTAGAAAATGCACCAAAACCTAACGATACTTTGTCGTTTAATGGCATTGTGAAGTAACCTGCTGGGATAAATGCAGAAGGAGCAATGCTACTATCATCAAGTACATTCTCATCTAAACCATATGCAGCAGATTCACCTTCTAAACTTACATCAGGAATAACAGCAATACCCGCAACTGAGATTTGCTTAGTTTTAAATAAAGACATAAGTGCAGGGTTACGCGCTACTACTGACGCATCATCAGCAACCGCTGCTTCACCAGCATAGGCACGGCCTAAGCCTGATACGTTTTGTTCTGCTAATTGGAAAGCTGCAGCAAAGCTGTCAGCAGAAACAACAGCAAGTGATGCTGCAATCAATGTTCTAGTGAATTTCATAATCTGTGTCCTCTTGCAAACTTGTATGTTAGCTAACCCAACAAACACAGAGGCAACCTATAATTTAAGCATAAAGGTCAATGCTGTGCGTTGGTATTAGATGTATTATTCTAATAATTACAAACTTTCGAACATTACCTTAATTAAGATCAAAAAACTGTAACTTTTCGTTAGAAAGAGGTAAAAAAACCACATTTTAACAACAAGATAACAACTTTTTAAAACTCGTCCGATGTCTAGTTACAAAAACACCAAACGATAGTAATTATCATTTAGATTGACATGTTATTTTATGCCCCTTAAACTAAACGCAATTGAAATTATTTGGGCAAAAGTGATGGTTATTGCATTGATAATCGCAGCATTAATTCTATGTGGTTTAAGCGTGCACTATTTCTGTAAGGCAAATTATTGCGCATGCACTAAGGCTGGTGACTGTGATAACCCTGTTAACCACTACTGGTTAGGTGCCATGTTCAGCTCAGTATTATCGTTGGTGTTATGCTGTGTGGCACTGCACGTAGAGAAAGGCACATTACTGTGGCTAGTATTAATGACGAGTTGTTTTAGTGGTGCATTTATTTCTGCAAAACGAAACGCTAAAAAGCGCTGTGTAAAGTCTAAACAAGAAGATGCTCTTTTAACAAACGAGCCAAATTAAGTTGATAATCAAGGGGCTTAATACTCGATATTATTTTTAGCTCATGCTCTTCACTTAAGTGAACATCTTTCGCTGTAATGTGGTGTTTGTGCTTCGCATTATAAAAGATTTTCACTTTTGGCTTTATCGGGTTGTCCTGATTGCCTTCCATGACTAACGCTAAGCGTTCATTGTTTAACTTCACAATTGATCCGACAGGATGCACACCCAAACACTTTATAAATCGCTGTACGAGTTCTGAGTCAAATAACTGTTTATTCGCTAATAAATAACGCAGTGCCGAAATTGGCTCCTCTCCCATTTGGTGAGGTCTGTCAGCAGTTATTGCATCATAAACATCGACAATTGCCATTATTCTGGCAGGACGACTTAGCTTTTCGGCTGTAATGCCCCTAGGGTAACCACTTCCGTCTAATCGTTCATGATGATTAACAATCATATCAAGCATTAACGGTGTAATGCCCTTTTCACCTTTAACTAAGCCTAGACTCTGTGCAACGTGTTTTTTCACAACCTGCATTTCATTGTCATTAAGCTGACTTGGCTTAGACAGCACGCCCTGTGGCATTTTAGCTTGCCCAATATCGTGCAGTAGCGCCCCCATTGCCAATTCTTTAACAGTTTGCTCTTTATACCCAAGATATTTAGCGAATACACTCACCAGAATGGCCGTATTGATCATATGTCGCCAGTTATAAATATGCTTGTCTCTAAGACGAGTAAGAATCGTCATGGCGTTGTGATTACGAAATACAGAACTAACGATATCAACCACGACTTCATCAAGCAGTGTCATATTCATTTTCAAACCTGATGTGATATCTGAATATAAAACTTGCAACTTACGACTATGCTGTTCGTAGTTAACACTCGCTTTCACGAACTCTTGTTCGACCGATATGCCTTTTTCAGCAACTTTTTTTTCTTTTTTTGGCTTGGGTTTTTCTACGGGTTTGGGCTGGTATTTAGCCGGAAGCGCAACATCACTTTGAGTGAAGTCAATGAGGAGTTCTTCAACACCTTCAGACACCAGACGTTGAATAATACTTCTATCTCTAACTAATCCACGGGTTTTAATTTTAACGCTATTAATGTGCTCGTGCTGCTTACTGACACTGTCAACAAACATCCCTGGTACTAGTTCGGCAATGGGTAAGGTTACAAGCATATGTGAGCTTAGTTTATAAAAACATCGAGTTTTTTATTATCGCCAATTGGTTAAAAATGTCTATAGCAAGGAGGGTAAATACGAAATTAGTGTGAGACAAAAAGGCTTCAGATCATAGGCGCGACTTTAAATCGCGCACAAAATAAATTTCACGCCTACAAAATTACTCTTGAAAGTAAGTTCCCCAACCATCGTATTCAACGTTCGATTGTTGAGCGAGCGCTTCAAGCTTATCGACATCTTCCATAATGGCTTCGACGTCAAGCTCACACTCAACGACTACATCAAAGCTCCATACTTTTTCGCCATCCTCTAGCTCAAGTTCAGCAGGCTCTTCAACATCGTAACCGAGTTTAAAAGCAGCTAAAGCGGCTTGCTCTAACTGTTCAAAATTTTCGCTAACAAAGTGGTGTTCTACTTCGTACAGTACTTCAGGATCTGAGCCATCTTCAAGTAATGAAGTAACGATGTCTTCAGTAATTTCGCGCCAATTTTCCATTATTTATTTCTCACTTGAGCATCTAATTCAGTTATTTTAGCAGCCATAATCTGATGAACATGCGATGCATGATCACGAGCAGATACGTCTTTATCAAGATAAATTGGCGCTAACATTTCGAGGTAAATTGTACCATTATCCCAGCGATTTAGCTTAATAGTTTTATGCGTTGTGCTCATGCAAACTGGCACAACAGGTACATCAGCACTCATTGCTGTATGAAAAGCCCCTGTTTTAAAAGGTAACAAGCCACGCCCATAGCTTCGCGTGCCCTCAGGGAACATCCAAACCGACAAACCTTTTTGCTTAATTTTTTCGGCTGATTTTGAAATCGTGCCTGCGGCTTTTGAACGATTAGCGCGATCAATTAAAATATTACCTGATAACCAATATAGCTGCCCAAAGAATGGGATCCATTTCAGGCTTTTCTTTCCAAGACTCACACAATTTTCAGGCACCATTGCAGGCAAGGTAAATAAATCGTAGTTATTCTGATGATTAGCCACATACACTGCAGGGCCAACTGTTTTTGCATCCGCATGGTAACGTAATTCAAGTTTTACTCCCAGTAAGTTAGCCATTTTGCTAAACCAGCCAGAAATAATATGTACGTTATTGGTATGAAATGGCTTAATGATGCATAAGACTAAGCCAAAAAGGCAGCTAAACACGATAAATAAAGCCATGATAATAATACGAAAAACAGCTAACAAACGGATTCTCCTCGGGTAAATCAGCGCGCATTATAACGTGAAAAGTGCCTCTGCAATAGCTTTTAGCTTACATGTGTGCGCTAAAAATATATCTTTTTATACCAATTCGCTTAATTAAGTGGTCTATTTTGAGGCAATAAAACCTCGTTGATAGCAAGGCAAAAATTTCGTTATTTAGTTGCTCTAAATCAGAAATTTTTAACGCAGATAGCGACAGGTTTAATCCCTCAAAATGATTAAGTATTATTGCGGATTGGTATAATATTAGAACAATAATCTACCCCAATAAAAAAGGCCTGCTAAGCAGGCCTTGTATTATTCTGTTATATCATCAACCGATGGCTCCGTTATGTCATCGGTCTGTGTTATTTCTATTACAGCTTCATCTACTCGCTGTAAGCCACGTGGTAACTTGTTCCCTCTTCGTCCACGCTCGCCATGATAATGCTCAAGGTCACTTGGCTTTAAGGTTAATTTGCGCTTACCAGCATGAAGCGTAACACTGCTCCCCTCGGGCACTACGGCCAACACTTTTACAAACTCTTCCCTCGCCTGTACTTTCGCACTTGGAATAGAAATAATTTTATTGCCTTTACCTTTACCTAGTTTAGGCAAATCACGTAGTGGGAATAACAACATACGGCCTTCGTTTGAAATAGCCATACAATAGTCAGTGGCAATATCGGTAATACGAATTGGCGCAAGTAGTTCACCCCCTTTCGGAACACTGACCAATGCTTTACCATTTTTATTTTTACTCACGAGATCTTTAAAGTCACTGATGAAACCATAACCCGCATCTGATGCCATCAAGAGTTCTTGATTATCTTCGGCCATCACAACATGCTCAAAGTTAGCACCCGAACTTAAATTAAAGCGACCCGTCATAGGCTCACCTTGGCTACGTGCAGAAGGTAAACTATGCGCATCAGTCGCAAAAGCACGGCCATTTGAATCAAGGAATACCGCTGGCTGATTACTCTTACCACGCGCAGAGGCCTTATAGCTGTCGCCTGACTTATAACTTAAACCTTCTACATCTAAGTCATGACCCTTACCAACACGTGCCCAGCCTTTTTCAGATAACACAACCGTCACTGATTCAGAAGGGATTAAATCTTTTTCGCTCAGTGCTTTTGCTTCCAAACGTTCAACAACGGGTGAGCGTCTATCATCACCATACATGTCAGCGGCTTCTTGGATTTCTTTTTTCATCAACGTCGACATACGACGTTCAGAGCCCAGAATTTGCTCTAATTTGTCACGCTCAAGGGCAAGTTCATCTTGCTCACCTTTGATCTTGAATTCTTCAAGTTTAGCTAAGTGACGTAGTTTTAACTCTAAAATCGCTTCGGCTTGAATATCCGTAATACCAAAGCGTTCCATTAATACAGGTTTTGGCTTATCTTCCGTACGAATAATCTCAATGACTTCGTCGATATTTAAAAAGGCCGTTAATAAACCTTCTAAAATATGTAAGCGTGCTAGTACTTTATCTAAGCGATACTGTAAGCGGCGTCTGACTGTTTCGCGGCGAAACGTCAGCCACTCAGTTAAAATACTTCGTAAATCTTTCACTTGCGGACGACCATCTAGGCCAAGCATGTTTAAGTTTACGCGGTAGTTCTTTTCTAAATCTGTGGTGGCAAATAAGTGCGCCATTAACGGCTCAGCTTTAATGCGGTTTGAACGTGGCACTATCACAATACGGGTTGGGTTTTCGTGATCAGATTCATCACGTAAGTCAGCCACCATCGGTAGCTTTTTAGCATTCATTTGTGCTGCAATTTGCTCTAAAACCTTTGCTCCTGAACACTGGTGCGGTAATGCTGTGATAACAATATCGCCCTGCTCTTCAGTGTAAATTGCACGCATCTTAATAGAGCCACGCCCTGTTTGATAAATCTTACGGATATCGTCTTTGGGGGTGATGATCTCAGCTTCTGTTGGGTAGTCAGGCGCATGCACTAACTCAAGCAGCTCTTCGATTTCAGTTTTTGGCTTATCAAGTAATAAGCAACAGGCACTGGCCACCTCACGCACATTATGTGGTGGAATATCGGTTGCCATACCCACCGCAATACCGGTCACACCATTGAGTAAAATGTGCGGTAAACGCGCAGGCAGTACCATTGGTTCATCAAGTGTACCATCGAAGTTGGCGGTCCAATCAACCGTGCCTTGACCAAGCTCTTTTAGTAGTACTTCCGAGAACTTTGATAAACGGGCTTCAGTGTAACGCATCGCTGCAAATGACTTAGGATCATCAGCAGCCCCCCAGTTACCTTGACCATCCACCAGCGGATAGCGATAAGAAAATGGTTGCGCCATTAATACCATGGCTTCGTAACAGGCACTATCACCATGTGGGTGGTATTTACCTAGTACATCACCCACGGTACGCGCTGATTTTTTATATTTTGCTTGCGCCGATAACCCCAGTTCGCTCATTGCATAAATGATACGACGCTGTACAGGTTTAAGTCCGTCGCCAACATGCGGTAAAGCGCGGTCCATGATGACGTACATTGAGTAGTTTAAGTAGGCGTCTTCAGTAAAACGCCCCATCGTTTGTTGTTCTATGCCTTGCATCAGCAAGGTATTTGTATCACTCATTAACGCTTACCTATTTTTTCTTAGCACTAACACGATAGATCACGTTAGCAAAGTCGTCTGAGATCAATAAGCTGCCATCTGCAAGCTCTGCAAATGCAACTGGGCGACCAAATGTTTCTTCGTTTTGCATAAAGCCTGTGATGAATGGGGTGTATTTAGTGATACGACCTTGCTCAACATTCGCTAGCATGACTCTGTAACCCGACTTTTTACTACGATTCCAAGAACCATGCTCAGCAACAAATAACTGCTCTTTGTATTTAGCTGGGAACTGCTTGCCGTTATAAAAATGAATGCCTAATGGCGCAACATGCGCACCCAGTGCGAGCGCAGGCGATTTGTAATCAGCAATATTTTTACCTTTACCAAACTCAGGATCTAAAATCGCCCCTGCGTGAACATAAGGGAAACCATAATGCGCTCCCTCCTCACCTTCACCAACTCGATTGATTTCGCAAGGCGGGATATCATCGCCCATCATGTCACGACCGTTATCACTGAACCAAAACGCATTTGTTGTTGGGTGATAGTCAAAACCCACTGAGTTACGAACGCCCTGAGCAATGGTTTTGATTTCTTTGGTATCAACATTAAGTGAAAAAATACGACCGTATTTGTCGTCTTCAGCACAAATATTACATGGCACCCCGACAGGTACAATTAACTCACCTGTTGGGGCAAAGCTAATAAATTTCCAACCATGGTGGCGGTCTGTTGGGAATTTATCATACACCACCTCAAACTTAGGGGCTTTGAGGTGTTTATCAATGTCTTTAAAGCGAATAATACGTGACACTTCAGCAACATATAAATCACCCTCTTTTATTGCCAAGCCTGATGGCATTTCTAATCCTTTGGCAATAACAATTTTCTTATCGGCTACACCATCGCTGTTATGATCAATCAATGCATATACATTGCCTGCTTTACGCGAACCTGCATACACAATGCCTTTTTTTGATACGGCAATTTGGCGTGCATTTTCAACATCATCGGCGAATAAGCTTACTTTGAAGCCTTCAGCAACAGTTAGTTTATCAAGAATATCTTCAGCCATTGCTGGCGCTGATAGTAAGCTCAGCGATAAAAATGAGGTCAGTAGTTTTTTCATTTTTCTTGCCCTTTAATTCGTTTAACAACCCTTAGGCTGCAAATGTACCTGTATTAAACTTGCGCGCGATTACCGTGATCTTCTAACCATTGACGGCGATCTGATGAACGTTTCTTCGCAAGTAACATATCCATCATTTCCATGGTTTGCTCTTCTTCATCGAGTGTTAATTGCACCAAACGACGGGTATTTGGATCCATCGTTGTTTCTCTTAGCTGCAGCGGGTTCATTTCACCCAACCCTTTGAAGCGTTGAACATTCACTTTACCGCGTTTTTTCTCAGCTTCGATGCGCGCTAAAATACCATTCTTCTCATCTTCATCGAGGGCGTAATACACCTCTTTACCGATATCAATACGAAACAGCGGTGGCATGGCGACAAATACATGACCTTCTTTAATAAGCGCTGGGAAATGACGAACAAACAGTGCGCATAATAGTGTGGCAATGTGTAACCCATCCGAGTCAGCATCAGCCAAAATACAAATCTTGTTATAACGCAGACCCGATAAATCACTTGAATCAGGGTCGATACCTAGGGCCACTGAAATATCATGCACCTCTTGTGATGCTAAAATCTGTCCTGATTCGACTTCCCATGTATTAAGAATTTTACCGCGCAGTGGCATAATTGCTTGAAATTCACGGTCACGGGCTTGTTTAGCTGAGCCACCCGCAGAGTCACCCTCTACTAAGAATAATTCAGTACGGTCATTATCTTGGGCACTACAATCGGTTAATTTACCCGGTAACGCAGGGCCTGAAGTAATGCGCTTACGCACGACTTTTTTAGCCGCGCGTAAACGACGCTGTGCATTTGAGATACATAGCTCAGCTAATAATTCAGCGGTCTCGGTGTGTTCGTTTAACCATAAGCTAAATGAGTCTTTCACCACACCCGATACAAATGCAGCACATGAGCGTGAAGACAGCTTTTCTTTGGTTTGGCCAGCAAATTGTGGGTCTTGCATTTTCACCGACAATACATAGCTGCATCGCTCCCAAATATCATCTGGCGTTAACTTTACACCGCGAGGCAATAAGTTTCTGAATTCACAAAATTCACGCATCGCTTCGAGTAGACCTTGGCGTAAACCGTTGACGTGGGTACCGCCTTGTGCGGTAGGAATTAAGTTTACATAGCTTTCAGCGATGGATTCACCGCCCTCAGGTAACCACACAACAGCCCAGTCAGCGCCTTCAGTTGAGCTTGAAAAATCACCAATAAATGGTTCTTTTGGTAATACCTCAAAACCCTTCACCGCTTCAACTAGGTAATCTTTTAAGCCCGTTTCGTAATACCACTCTTGGCTTTCCTTGGTTTGCTTATTAGTAAACTTAATGCGCAGGCCTGGGCAGAGTACTGCTTTGGCTTTTAATAAATGATTAAGCTTGGTAATCGAGAAATTAGCAGAGTCAAAATAACTGGCATCTGGCCAAAAACGCACGGTAGTCCCTGTGTTACGCTTACCCACAGTGCCAATCACGTTTAAGTCTTCAACTTTGTCGCCGTTTTCAAAGGCCATACGAAACTGCTGCGCATCACGACGTACGGTAACTTCAACACGCGTTGACAGGGCATTTACAACCGAAATACCTACACCGTGTAAACCACCTGAAAACTGATAGTTTTTATTAGAGAACTTACCACCAGCATGCAGCTTGGTAAAAATGAGCTCCACTCCGGGAATGCCTTCTTCAGGGTGAATATCTATCGGCATACCACGGCCATCATCAATAACTTCAAGCGAGTTATCTTCATGAAGAATGACATCTATTTTTGTTGCATGACCTGCCATTGCTTCATCGACGCTGTTATCGATAACCTCTTGGCCTAAGTGATTAGGGCGAACCGTGTCGGTGTACATACCTGGGCGGCGTTTAACGGGCTCTAACCCATTTAAGACTTCAATTGCTTCGGCGTTATAATTTTGCTGACTCATAGTTTTTATATCTTTTATGCGCTTAGCTATGTTTTACGTGATTTTAAGAAAATCTACAATACTTGCAAAGGTTTGTTCGAAGCCGATAAAACTATGATCGCCTCCAAATTCAACGTGTTGCTTACACTGAGAATAATAGTTAACCGCCTGCTGAAAAGGCAGTACTTCATCGCCTGTTTGCTGTAGCAAATAAATCAATGAAGGGGTGTCTAATTGCGACAAATATAACCTGCGCAATGCATCCATGTGACGAGTATCAAGTTCGTAATGGGTGTCTTGATACGGGTTATAGTTTGGCCCTAAATAGTTATCAAGTAACTCAAATGGGCGCACCGCAGGATTAATTACCACCGCGGGTATCGAATAACGTTGCGACAAATAGGTCGCATAAAAACCGCCTAATGAACTACCGAGTAATACAGTATCATCATTTAACAGTTGTTCTAATTGTAAAATTGCATGTAATGGCTCATGGGTTAATCGCGGCACTTTATAATCAACATCAAACTGAGCCATATGCTCACCAAAACGCACGGCTTTATAGGATTGCTCAGAGCTATTGAAACCATGAATATAAATTACCCGTTTAGCCATACTACATCCGTTGTTAGCTGCAAGCTTTGTTGTTTATCAATATTTAAGTTAATCACACGAAACGCTGGCCCTAAATCCTCTTGCTGCCACGCCATAGTATGTTTAGTAAATTGTATCGAGCTGGCAGGTGTCGCAAACACCTTTAGATCACGGTAATTTTGCGTGTACTCATGGTGTACGTGACCATGAAATACGCCAATACATTGCTCACTATTAACGCAAACGTTTAAAAACTGCGGGCCATTTTCAAGCATATGTTTATCTAAGTAAGCTTGAATAGGTAGCGGGTTATGATGACAAAGCACCACACTCGGGATTTGCCCTATCGCTTCGCTTAATTCGCTTAAGTGTGTTTGTGTTACCCAACCTGCTGGAGTCGGGCCTTTCGAGTTTACTAAAAGCAGTTGTCCAGTTAAAAAGGTAATACGTTTACAGCTTAAAATTTGCGAGTTTGAAAGCGCTTTATATTCAGCAAGCTCATCGTGATTACCCGGTAGCCAAAACACAGGACAAGACAGTGCCGAATCACCAATAAGTTCAGCAAATAGTTGATACGATTTACTGCTGTGATCTTGTGTTAAATCCCCCCCAAAGATCACGCAATCAAGTTGTAAGTTTGCCATGGCTTCTAAGCAACGCGAAAAATACTCAGCGGTATTTACATTAAAATACTCACCTTGTCTGTCTTTTGATAAATGACAATCTGTAATGTGTGCAATTTTTAATGTTGTTTTGTCAAAATGATAAGCATCACTAAACCAAGCCATTGTTTACATCCCAGTGTAGCGCTGCACGACCGTTTTCTACACACGCAACAAGCCAGTCATACAAAAAAGCATTTAGTTGATACTTTTCGTCTTTTTGATGCATATTCGGATTCGGGTATGCGTAAGATGGCTTTATTCGTTGATGAAAATCGTGATGAACAATCTCAGCCACTTTTGCATCATGATACATACGCACAGTTAGATAAAGTGGGGTAACAACATGTAAGTTTCCTGTCTCTTGCGAGATAGAAATATCCATGGTGTACTTTGCTGTATCATCTATTTTAACTACAAACGTGCTATTACCGAGTTGCACTTTACGTACATGGCCTATTTGACGTTCGTTGGGAAGCAATTTGAGCGCACGCACGTAATTATGCTCACACAAAGTTAAATACTTAGGTAAGCTTTGAATGTAACGTTGTTCAGCTGTTACGTACGTCAAAATAATTCCTCATTATAAAAATGTAAGTTAAGCAGTTTGCCAATCAGACAGTATACGTTGCTTATTCAGTGCTAACCACTGTAACGAGATAACTGTTGCAGCATTGTCTATCTCTCCTTGCTCTAAGCGGAGCATGGCTTCTGTGTATGACATTACATGTGTTTTAATATCTTCATCTTCATTATCAAGACCAAAAATCCCCTCTTGGTATTGAGATAAGTCGGCGCGTGCTAAATACAAGTATAAACGCTCTGTTGTACCACCTGGACTTGAAAGATAAGACATCATAAACTCAAGCTCACCAAGCTCAATGCCCGCTTCTTCCCATGCCTCGCGTTTGGCAACTTGCTCATAGTCTGTGCTGCCATCAGCCATGCCTGCGATACACTCAAGTAACCAAGGAGACTGCTTAGATGCAAGTGCGCCGATACGCACTTGCTCAACAAGCAAAATCTGATCGGTTGCAGGGTCATATGGAAGCACCGCAACAGCATGACCACGCTCTAAAATTTCACGTTTAATCTCTACTGATTCACCTCCTGAAAATAATGCATGGCGAAAGCGATATAAATTAACTTTAAAAAAGCCATCATATGCACGTTCAACAGGTTTTAGATCAATATCATCATGATTAAACTGTGAGATTGCTGTTACTTTCATTACACTAATTCCTTTAGGTTTTGCGCTAAAAATTCACTCAATTATATTCTGTTACACTTGGACATGTAGATTTACGCATTTTTTTTTTGGTTATTCACTAAAAAAGAGTACCATGGTGACAGTACGAAAATTGTCTAAGGACTGAACGAATAATGAAAAAAACACTACTCGCCGCGCTGATCGGTTTTTCAAGCGCTTTGACTGCTACTGCCACTTACGCTGAAGATTTACTTCAAGTATACGAGATTGCTACAGCCAATGATCCTACCGTACTTAAAGCAAAAGCCCAAGCAGATGCGCAAGCTTATGAGAGCGATCGCGCGTTAAGTGCGCTATTGCCACAATTAGGTTTAAGTTTAGGGTACGAAAAAACCGACGCAACACTATACGAAGGCAACGATACAACCGGTTACATTGAATTTGACCGTGATACAGATGTATTTAGCCGCGGTATTAGTCTGAGCCAAACCTTGTTTGACTTGGGTGCGTGGAATTCATTAGGCATTGCTGATAAACAAGCTTTGCAAGCAAATGCACAGTACGACTTTGCCAGACAAGACCTCATTGTTCGTGTTGCTGAGGGTTATTTCAATGTACTTAGCGCAATTGACAACTTAGAGTTTGTACAAGCTGAAAAACGTGCAATTGAACGTCAATTACAACAAACAAAAGAACGTTACGCAGTTGGTTTGACGGCGATTACCGACGTACATGAAGCACAAGCACAGTACGACAACTCTGTAGCAAAAGAAATTGTTGCGAAAAACAGCGTTGAAACGGCCCGCGAACAGCTTCGTGAAATCACCGGTAAATACCATGCAAAATTAGACATGTTAAATACTGACACGTTTTCAACTGTTGCGCCTAACAAACAGTCAACCGACTACATAAAAATCGCAGAAGAGAAAAACTTAAACCTACAAGTGTCAAAAGTAACCGTTGATATTGCAAAAGATCAAATCGACTTAGCAAAAGCTGGTCACTACCCTAAGCTGACTCTAAATGCATCGTACGGTGATAGCCTAGAAGACTTAAATAACAACTCACATGAGCCTCGCACAGATAGTGCAAGAGTGGGGGTTAACTTTAGCCTACCTATTTATTCTGGTGGTGCAACTGTCGCAGCAACAGAACAAGCACGTGCATTTTATGTGGCGGCCAGTGAAGATTTAGAAGCAAGTCTGCGTGCAGTGACACGCTCTGTGATTACTTCTTATAACCAAGTTGTGTCAGATATCGCAACTTATAAAGCGCTACAACAAGCGGTTGTTTCAGCAGAAAGTGCGCTGAAAGCAACTGAGGCAGGCTTTGAGGTGGGTACACGTACAATTGTTGATGTATTAATCAGCACACAAAACCTTTATAACGCCAAAAGCAACCTTGCTAACGTGCGTTACCGCTATGTTGTTTCAACGCTGCGTTTAAAACAAGCGGCTGGCACATTAACAGCTGAAGATCTTGCGGCAATTAACCAAGGTTTAAAAGAGATTTAATTACTCTACTAAACTGATAGAAAAGCCAGCTAAATGCTGGCTTTTGTATTTTTAAAGACTTACGGTTAAACTAGCTTTTTATTTTTTTAGAGACTTTTCAGTGGTTAGTTCATCTCCTTTCAAAGCATCCTTTTTGGGTCCTCGTTATTGGCTTACATGGGTTGGCGTTTTCTTCTTATTTCTGATCTCTTGGTTGCCACATAAGTTTCAATTATTCCTTGGTAAATGGTTAGGTAGATTAGTTCATCGCTTTATGAAACGCCGTCGCCACATAGCAGAGGTCAATATCCGTCTATGTTTCCCAGATATGCCGGAGCAAGAACAAAAAGAATTAGTACTTAAGAATATGGAAAACACCGGTATCGCTATGATGGAAACAGGCATGGCGTGGTGGTGGCCCGAGTGGCGAGTAAGAAAGTGCTACGGGTCAATCAAGGGCCTTGAATACTTTGAACAAATTCAGCAATCAGGCAAAGGCGTTTTAATGCTCGTGCCGCACATTCTTCATTTAGAGATGGCGAGCCGAGTGATGGGGTTGAAATATCAAGGTATTGGTTTTTATCGCCCACACAATAATCCATTGATGGAATATTTTACGACCAATGGCCGTTTACGTTCTAATGAATTCTTAGTTGGAAAGCGTGATGTTAAAGGGTTGCTAAAAGCACTAAAAAATAAAAAGATTTGTTACTACTTACCCGATCAAGATTACGGACGTACCCGCTGTGAGTTCGCGCCATTTTACGCGGTAAAAGATGCTGCAACAACAACGGGCACACTACTTTTTGCGAACAGTAAACACTGTGAAACGGTTAGTCTTACTAGCCGCCGCGATGAACAAGGTCGCTACCACTTAGAAGTGCTCCCGATTATGGAAAACTTTCCAAGTGGTGATAATCTTAATGACGTAACACGTGTCAATCAACGCATGGAGCAAGCGGTTAATAGAGCACCTGAACAATATATGTGGTTACATCGACGTTTTAAAACACGCCCTGATAAGAATGCCCCTTCTTATTATAAGTGAGTGACATTTGTTAAATTGTGTGGTTTTATAAATCTAAGCAACAACAAGAGTATTAGAAATGTGGTTTTGGGTTAAGCATTTATCATTAGCTATTATTTTAATTGCAGCAGCTCTTTATTTTTTATTCGGTAAAGGGCCTGTTATCGATATTAAAAATACTCAAAATGCCGCCGCACAGGGACTTTCTCGTTTTTATTCGTCGCTAAGAAATCAAGTTAACAGTAAAAATAACGAGCGTGATAAATACGTTCTTAAGTTAAAAGAGCCTGAAACAAGCCTCGATATGGCTCTGTTTGAACGGGGTAAGGTAGTCGAACCTTCATCTCCAAACTGGACTGGTGATGTATTACCACGTCGTTTTGAAAGCGGAACAACATTAAAAGACGTGTTATCAGACTACGCTCGAAATGAAGAAATTGAGCTTTACTGGTACCTCAGTAAAGATTATGTCGTTAAAGATCACTTTCGTGTTGATAGCAACTTTGTGTCCGCTTTATATCAAGTGGGACGTGCTATCAACGACGACTTTGAAAATGAGGTTTATACCTTCTTTTGTTTCAAGCAAAGAGCGGCTGTTATTACAGAGCTGCCCTCTCCTTACATACGCGAAAACTGCCGCCGCTTAAGAAGCTAACACTTGCTGCCACGCACTTTGCACCAAACTTATATGCTCTTTGAGCTCAGTGCGCGGCGCACATCGACCTTGCTGGTTTAAGCTCATGACATGATAACGAGAACGGTATTCAATGTAAGCAGCCACTAGCTGATGTTGCATTTCAGAATCAATACAGCCAAGCTTAGCTGCATCCTCTAAAATACGAACATTATCAGGCCAAGTCGTTAACTCTTGATACTGCGGGGCATATTTTAGGACTAAATATTGTGTAATAAACTCAATATCAGTCATTCCACCTTGGTCTTGTTTTAAGTCAAATAATTCACTATTACCTTTAGCTAAGTGATTGCGCATTTTTTCACGCATTTCTATGACATCTTTTTTCAATTTTTCATCATCACGTGCTTGGCACAAAATAATTGCTCTGATCTCATCAAATCGAGAATGAAGCGATACCTGCCCATAAATCATTCTCGAGCGAACTAAGGCTTGATGCTCCCAAGTCCATGCTTGGGTTTGTTGATAGTGATAAAAGCTTTCTAGGTTTATTGCCAACAGCCCTGACGCTCCTTCAGGCCTCAAGCGTGTATCAAGCTCGTACAAAATGCCAGATGCAGTGCGTGTATTAAATAGATGCATTAAACGCTGTGCTAATTTTAAATAGAACTGTCTTGAATCAATCGCCTTATCGCCATCGGTATAACTACTACCATCATGATTATGCACAAACACTAAGTCTAAATCAGAGTCATAGCCTACTTCAAAGCCGCCTGTTTTACCGTAAGCAATAACCGCGAAGCCTTTTTCTTGTTCTGTGGTATTGGCTGGTTGCCCAAAGCGTGCAACACATGCATGCCACGCGATGTTCACAGCCTGCTCAACAATCGCCTCTGCCAACGCCGTTAAGTGGTCGCTCACCTTCATTACATCAAGAACGCCTGTCGCATCCGCTGCGGCAATACGCAGTTGGTGTGTTTGTTTAAATTGGCGTAAGGCTTCCATTTGCAGCTCTAAATCATCGTATTCTATTCGAAGGAAGTACTGTCTTATTTCGTCTTTATACGCTGATAACGGAGTGGGTTTATAAAGTACTTGAGGATCAATCAACTCATCAAGCAAAATTGGGTAACGGGAGATGTGCTCACCTATCCATTTACTGTGACAGCACAAAGCGACCAGTTGATTTAACGCGCCAGGGTTTTCATATAAGAGTTCTAAATAAGCTGTACGAGAGATGATTTTATTCAGCACTTGGCAAATCATAGTGAATGCATCACCGCTGGCTTTACTCACTGTCAATTGCTTAAGCAGTAAAGGCATTAACTTATCAAGAATATCTCGCCCACGGCTACCAACTTTTGCTTTTGTTAAACGTGTTTTAAAGTCATCAAGTGCCTGTTGCCAAGCTAAATTAGCATCGTCTATCAAGCAAACATCGGCCATTTCCCACGCACTAATAAAGGCACTTTCACATGGATCAACATTGTCACTTTCAAAACCAATTACTTGCTCAAACTCACTGTGTATTGAGGCCATTGTTTCATTGATCGCTTTTAGGCACTCATCAAAGTTGGGTTTATTAAGCAGCACACATAAGCGTTGCTGGTCTTGCTCATCATCGGGCAATGTTTGAGTTTGCTTATCATCAAATATTTGTAAGTATTGCTCAATACGACGCAGCGTGAGGTAATTCTGCTTAAGCAGTGATGCTTCTTTAGCGTCAATAACCTGATTATTGGTAAGCTCTTGTAAGGCTGATAAAAGTGATTGTGTCTGTAAGTTTGCCTCGCGGCCACCACGCACCATTTGCAATGCTTGCACCACAAATTCAACTTCGCGAATCCCCCCGGCGCCCAGCTTTATATTGTTAGTTAAACGCTTTCGGCGCACTTCTTGAGCAATCATCTGTTTCATTTTTCGTAAAGATTCGATCACCGAAAAATCAATATATCGACGATAAACAAATGGCCTTAATAACTCATAGAACTCACCCCAATAGCTATTTTCGGCGCCTATTAAACGCCCTTTTAGCATGGCATAACGTTCCCACTCTCGACCTTGCTCTTGGTAGTAATCTTCCATTGCATTAAAGCTCATCACCAAAGGACCACTTTCACCAAAAGGCCTCAAGCGCATATCTACACGGAAAACTTGGCCATTAACGGTGGTTTGGTTGAGTGCCATAATTAATTTTTGCGCAACCTTAGTATAAAAAACTTGCGCTTCAATAGAGCGGCGTCCACCTTGAGTAGCCACATCTATTGGGTAAGAAAAAATGAGATCAATGTCTGAGGAGTAATTTAACTCCCCTCCCCCAAGTTTTCCCATGCCTAGTACAAGCATTGGAATAGCATTTCCAAACGCATCTGTTGGCATGCCACTGACTTTTGCAACTTGTGCAAATGCCCATTGATTCGCACAATCAATTAACTGCTCAGCAAGTGCAGAAATATAAGCGATACTGTCTTCAATTGGGTTATGACAACAGACATCTAAGAACGCAACCTTAAGCCAATATTTCTCTCGGTATAATCGCAACTTGGCCATTGCTGCGGCATCATCTAACTCAGTAAAGTCATCATCAGTAAGTGGCGGTTGCGGGTTACGGCAAGCCAATGTGCTTTCATCTAGCAACCAATCTTTCAAGTCGGGTTGAGATTGTAAGCAACTCCAAGCGAAGTCACTCAAAGACAGTAATTTAGCAATCAACGGGTCTACAGGCTGCTCAGGGTACAAACCGTTAAAACGAGTTTGCCCTAATTGATAAAGCGCGTCAGGAAGCGGTTGTGAATTACTCATTAAATACTCTCTTTTAACTTATCAATAACCGTACTAGAATGATTATCAAAGAATTATTTAGCAGGGATCTGCATGCATTATTTATCATTATCTAACACTAGTTTAGTCGCGATTGCCATTAGTTTTGCTGTAATTTGCATAACCATAGTACTTCTACGTATCTTAACGCAAATTAAAGCAAAACAAGCGCTTAAAGAAGAGCTCGCACAACATGATAATTTTGCAATGGGGATTAGCTTTGCCAGTGAAATTCTCGTCGTGATTGCGACCATTGCTTATATTTTTGATGAAATCAGTTTAAGTGCAGCTCAATCAAACCCACTTAAGGTGGTCGTTTTAATCGCCTTGTTGTTCTCCTTCATTAAAGTGGGTCATCTCATTCATCGGAAATGGATTTTATATCGCTTTAACGAAGAAGCCGCTATTTTAAAACAAAATGTTTGTGCGGCTTTGGTTGACTCAGGTATGTTAATCGCAAACTGTATTATTAGTTTAGGCCTTTATAATTGGTGTCATACTCAAGGTTACAGCAGCTTACTAATAGCCACTGTTAGCTTTTTTGTACTACAGGGCATGTTTGCTCTGGATAGTAAAATTCGCGAGTACCGTTTTGCCAAGGCTAACCAAGGGGCTTCTTTACAGAGCAATTTTAACCTTGAAAATACCTCTATTGGTATTCGTTATGCGGGTAAATCGATTGGTCTTGCCTTAGCAGGGTATGCTGGTCTTGCCAGTGCATCATTTATTAGTGGTAAGATGGTAGAAAACCTATTTACGCTAGTCTCTCATTGCGGTGCTATGTGGGTATTGTTATATGTTTTGAGTTATATCATTAAATATATTTCATTACCGAATATTAATACATCGTTAGAAGTGGATCATCAAGATAACATAGGTATTGCCTGTATCGAGTTTGCCGTTTACGGCGCGATAGGCTATCTACTAATTAGTATGTTTTCGATTTAATATGGAAATACATAATAAGTGAGGCAGTATGCCCTTTAAAGTTAATAATTATTTGTTAGTTGATGTCGACAATGAGTTTAGTCATGCTTTTACGCATCATTATTTTGCAGGTAAAGGCGGCTCAACGTTAGTTGTTGCAGGAGCGAATAGCCGGCACATGGTTAAACTGATGTTCGACGAGCTAATAAAAGATTATTGTTACTGCGACTTTAGTAATGAAATAAGTGTTTCCGAATTGGCAAGTTACCTGCATGAGCACCATGACATAAAAGGCGTGTTAATTAACCATACTGACTACCAACTTGCCGATGACGCTCAAAAATTTATTTACAATTCGCTGCACAAAGTACGCTTTTTAATACACCAAAATGAGCAAGGATTTAATTTTATACCTTGCCCAGACGCCGCTCATATAAACCATTTATCTTGCCAAACAGACATCGCTCAAACGACAGCCGACATTCTCACCTTAAGTGAAGATTTAAATAAATAATTGCACCCATCGCGCTGTATACTTACCATATTGCTAAATTATTTAATAAGCGACATCCAATGCGAATTCCTCATATTTACCAACCATCAGCAATTTCTTTAAACACCCAAGTAGCACTTGATGATGATGCTGCTGGTCATATTGGTCGAGTACTTCGCATGAAAGCTGGAGAAAAAGTCTCTATCTTCAATGGCGAAGGCGGAGAGTACTTAAGTGAAATTATTGAAGTAAGTAAAAAGAGCGTGATTGTAGAGCCGCAAGAGTTTATCAATCATGATGTAGAGTCACCGCTTAAAATTCACTTAGGCCAAGGTATTTCACGTGGCGATAAAATGGACTTTACCATTCAGAAATCTGTAGAGCTGGGAATTACTGAGATCACCCCTATTTTTAGTCAACGCTGTGGTGTCAAGCTAAGCGGTGATCGCCTTGCTAAAAAACATCAACAATGGCAAAAAATAGCGATTGCTGCCGCAGAGCAATCTGGTCGTAACTTTGTGCCTGTCGTACACCCACCTATCGATATAAAAGAGTGGTTAGAGCAAACCAGCGATGCTCTAAAACTGACTCTACACCCACGCGCTGAACACAGTATAAAAACCATTCAAGTCCCAAGCGAGGGGGTGCGCTTTTTAGTTGGCCCTGAAGGGGGATTTACCGATGAAGAAATTAATATTGCTAAGCAACAAGCTTTTGTCGATATTCGCTTAGGCCCCCGTGTACTGCGTACTGAAACCGCTGCGCTAACAGTACTCAGCGCACTGCAACTGCAGTTTGGCGATTTAGCGAATTGAAAACCATAAAAACACCCATATATTAAAGTAACCGACACAGTGTAGTCATTCTATTCTAAGGCAAAAACATGGCAATTAAGTTAGGCATAATCTCTGATCCAATTAGTGGCTTTAATATTAAAAAAGACACAGGCTTCGCAATGATGATGGAAGCACAAAAACGTGGTTACGAACTTTACTACATGGAAATGGACGACCTATCGCTACGTCAAGGTCAAGGTTATGCAACCGCATCAAAGGCACGTGTTTTCGATGATGTTAATCACTGGTACGAGCTTGAAGAAAAATCAACAATTGCCCTTGCCGATTTAGATGTTATTTTAATGCGTAAAGATCCGCCTTTTGATACTGAATATATTTACGCAACCTATATTTTAGAGCGCGCAGAGCAAGCTGGAGCACTCATTATTAATAAGCCACAAAGCCTTCGCGATGCAAACGAAAAGTTATTTACAGCATGGTTTAGCGAGCACACGCCAGATACCTTGGTAACCCGCAGCCAAGCAGACATTCGTGCATTTTTAGCTGAACATAAAGATATCATTTTAAAACCGCTAGATGGTATGGGGGGCGCGTCAATCTTTCGTGTTAAAGAAGACGATGCCAATATCGGTGTAATTTGCGAAACATTAACCGAGCATGGTAGCCGTTTTGCCATGGCACAAAATTATATCCCAGAGATTAAACAAGGCGATAAACGCGTCTTGGTCGTCGATGGTGAAGTCATGCCATACTGTCTTGCACGTATACCACAAAACGGTGAAACACGTGGTAATTTAGCCGCAGGTGGCCGTGGTGAAGCTCGCCCAATAAGCGACTCAGATCGTAAAATCGCAGAAGCCGTCGCACCAACACTTAAAGCAAAAGGTCTCATTTTTGTGGGACTGGATATCATTGGTGACCGCTTAACCGAAATTAATGTAACAGCACCAACCTGTGTAAAAGAGATTGAAGCAGCTTATGACATTTCAATCACTGGCTACTTATTTGATGCCATTGAAAGAAAACTGAGCCATACTTAATTTAAACAACAAAAGGGGCGACCTATGCAGTCATTAGAGAATCATTTCTTAATTGCAATGCCTAGCATGCAAGACCCTTTCTTTAAGCATGCTGTAACGTATATTTGTGAGCATAATCAAGATGGTGCAATGGGTTTGGTGATTAACCAACCCATCAACATCACAGTGGGTGAGTTACTCGATAAAATTGAGATCGATAACGATAAAAGCCAAGATGCGGCAAGCCTTGCTGTCTATGCTGGTGGCCCTGTAAAAACAGACCGAGGTTTTGTACTGCACTCCCCAAAGCCCGGCTATGCTGCAAGCCAAAAGCTTAGTAGTGATATTATGATCACCACATCAAAAGATGTACTGGCAAGCTTAACGACAGCAGAAGCACCCGAGCAATTTATTATTACACTGGGTTATGCCGGTTGGGATCAAGGTCAGCTTGAACAAGAACTACTTGAAAATTCGTGGCTGATCATCAAAGCAGATCCTGAGATCATCTTTAACACCCCAGTAGAAAAGCGCTGGGAAAAAGCAGTCTCAATGCTGGGCTTTGACGTCAGTCAGTTAAGTTCTGAAGCTGGTCATGCCTAATTTTTACCGTCTTATTTTAATTGATTCATTATGACAAAAAGAACGTTTAAGCCTGTAGGCGAGCGAACCGTTATGGGCTTTGACTTTGGTACCAAAAGTATCGGTATTGCCATCGGCCAAGAGTTAACAGGTACGGCGTCAAGCCTACAAGCCGTCAAAGCCAAAGAGGGGATTCCGGACTGGCAACAAATTAAAAAACAAGTGGATGAATGGCAACCTGATCTTATGGTTGTTGGCTTGCCGCTTAATATGGATGGCACCTCACAAGAAGTGACGTTCAAAGCGAAGAAATTTGCGAACCGCCTACATAATCATTTTGCTATTCCTGTTGAAACTCAGGATGAACGCTTAACCACCGCAGACGCTAAAGCACGCTTGTTTGAACAAGGTGGCTATCGCAACTTAGGCAAAGGGAATGTGGATAATATGTCTGCTGTGATTATTCTTGAAAGCTTTTTTGAACAATTTTACGGTGATTAATCGGTACTGTTAATCACGGTGTAATCGTTTAAGTTAGGAATGAAGCCTGCCTCTTTGTAGGCTTTTTCTATTGCCCCTTGTTTGCGTAACTGCTTGAGCCCTGCTTGCAGCGCAGCATACGCTTGGCTTGCATCAGGGTGATGCTTAGAAATAATAAAATGACGGCTATCGTTGAGCTGTAAGACTATATTTGGCACCGCGACTAAACGAATGTCTTCCAAATGATATTGATTTTTGAGGCTTGGCATCAGTGGCATCATCACAAAGTCAACCCACTTCATAGACACCATACGAACTTGACTCAACCACTCGTCTTCTCTCAGTAGCTCTTTTAATGGCAACGCAGACAAGGTGTGCCAGTCTGTTAGCCATTTAGGCGTAGATACAGCTGTCAACGATTTGAAGTCTTCACGTTTTTGTAGTTTTAATACACGGTGATTCGACGGTGCAGTAAATACACCGGCATAGTACTCTCCCTTACGAATAACCGCATCAGAAATATACACATCTTTAGCGAGCTGCTCAGCGTCAAGGGACCAAACACTATCAAAACTAATCAGTAACTTACCGTCTTCAAGTAACTTAGTCTTACGAAAATTCACATTCCCTGTATGGTAGCTAAACGACTTAGTGAAGCCACCCAACATCAAGGCTTGTTGTGCGATAATCATATCCACCACATCACGGCGGATATATGCCCCAGTAAAGTCTTTCACTTCACTGGGCTGACGACCATTTAAGAAGCGAGTATAATCGTCATACACATCGTCACGGATAAAAATAACGATGTCATTTAATTCGTTTGCTTTTGCAGGAAAAGCACTCAAAATAAAAATAATGCATGCTATTTTTATCCCCTTCAACATTAGCTATTACCCTTTTCATCAAGGCCATCAATAGTCACACCTTGTAAAAAGCCAGCCCCTTTTTGCTCGTTATTTTGTAACTTGATCATCAAGCGTAAATCGTTTGGCGAGTCAGCATGATGCAAGGCATCGGCATAATTAATACGCTGGTGTTTATAAAGCTCAAACAAGGCTTGGTCAAAAGTCTGCATACCCATTTCTTTTGATTTCGCCATAGTTTCTTTTATTGAACCAATATCACCGCGCTTTATCAGTTCAGCGACCATAGGAGAATTAAGCAAGATCTCGATAGCAGCCACACGGCCTTCCCCATCTGCTGTTGGCACCAGTTGCTGTGCAACAATTGCGCGTAGGTTCAGTGCTAAGTCGTATTTTAGCTTATCGTGCTTTTCTTTTGGTACTAAGTGCATAATACGGTCAATGGCTTGGTTGGCATTATTAGCGTGCAACGTTGCGACACATAAATGCCCTGTTTCAGCAAAACTTAATGCATATTCCATGGTTTCTTGTGAACGGATTTCACCAATTAAAATAACATCAGGCGCTTGGCGTAATGAGCTTTTTAACGCTGACTCAAAGCTTTCAGTATCAAGACCTACTTCGCGTTGAGTAATAATACTTTTTTGGTGCTCATGCACAAACTCGATTGGATCTTCAATGGTAAGAATATGCCCACGTTGATTACGATTTCGATAACCTAAAAGCGCAGCAAGCGAGGTTGACTTACCGGTACCGGTCCCCCCCACAAACAGCACTAAGCCACGTTTTGCCATTATCACATCGGTAAGAATAGACGGTAATCCTAAATCGTTTACATCAGGAATTTGCGTCACAATTCGGCGAATAACCATACCCGCTTGGTCTCGCTGCCAAAATGCAGAAACACGAAACCGCCCTTCTTCTGTTGCAATGGCAAAGTTACATTCTTTTGTTGCGTGAAACTCATTACGTTGCTTTTCGTTCATCGCAGACTCAACCATAGCCAGTGCCTGCTCATCAGATAACTTATCGTCGGTCAGCGGTTGCAATTCACCGTTAATTTTGGCACTAACAGGTAAGCCACTAGACACAAATAAATCTGAACCATTCTTATCGATCATCACCTGTAAAAAGCGATTTAAAGGTATTGTCATAATTAAGTGCTCCGTTAGCCACCAAACTGAGTTTTATCTTGCGCTTTAGCTCTAGCATCTGCTGTAGTAACAATGCCGTAGTTCACTAAATTACCTAAACATTGATCCATTGTTTGCATACCATGTGATGCGCCAGTTTGAATCGATGAATACATCTGTGCAATTTTATCCTCACGAATAAGATTTCGAATAGCAGGGATCCCTATCATAATCTCATGCGCTGCCACTCGCCCACCTCCTACTTTTTTAAGTAATGTTTGCGAAATAACAGCACGCAACGATTCTGAAAGCATTGAGCGCACCATGTCTTTTTCTTCTCCTGGGAATACGTCGATAATACGGTCAATGGTCTTTGGTGCAGATGTGGTATGCAAAGTACCGAACACTAAATGGCCTGTTTCTGCGGCCGTCATGGCTAAGCGAATAGTTTCTAAATCACGAAGCTCACCCACTAAAATAACATCAGGATCTTCACGTAACGCACTTCGTAGAGCATTAGAGAAGCTGTGAGTATCACGATGAACTTCGCGTTGGTTAATAAGGCTCAGCTTATTGTCGTGAACAAATTCGATTGGATCTTCAATCGTTAAAATATGATGGTGCTTGGTCTGATTAATGTAATCAACCATCGCTGCTAAGGTGGTTGATTTACCTGAACCTGTTGGCCCAGTGACTAAAACCAAACCGCGTGGGTTATCAGCAATGGTCTTAAATATTTCCGGTGCACCTAAATCATCAAGTGTTAACACATCACTGGGGATTGTACGAAATACAGCTGCGGGTCCTCGGTTTGAATTAAACGCGTTAACACGAAAACGAGCAAGATTAGGTACTTCAAAAGAAAAATCCACTTCGAGATTTTGCTCATAGTCCTTACGCTGATTATCGTTCATAATATCGTAAACCAGACTGTTTACATCTTTTTGTTCTAATGCTGGAATATTAATACGACGAACATCGCCATCGACGCGTATCATAGGTGATACACCCGATGATAAGTGTAAATCCGAGGCCTTATGTTGCACACTAAAGGCCAATAATTCGGTAATATCCATTTATGACTCCACAACCAACTGATAATTATATGGTTACAATAGCAGAACGACTTACATCCGCCTACGCAAGAATAACTCAAGCGGCAAAAAATAATCACCGTGATGAGCAAACGATTAGCTTACTCGCTGTTTCAAAAACCAAGCCTGTCGCTGATATCATCTCAGCCTATCAACATGGACAACGCCTATTTGGTGAGTCCTATGTGCAAGAGGCCGTTGAAAAGGTAGCTGCACTGCAAGACTACAACGAGATAGTCTGGCATTTTATCGGTCCTATTCAATCAAATAAAAGCGCACTTGTCGCTGCTAACTTTGATTGGGTACAAAGTGTTGACCGAACAAAAATAGCGAAACGCCTGAATGAACAACGACCAGCCGATAAAGCGCCGCTCAACGTATTAATTCAAGTTAATATTAGTTTAGAAGAGGCAAAGTCAGGCTGCCACCCAGACGAGCTAATGACGCTGGCTGAATTTATTAGTCAGTGCGACAATTTATGTCTACGTGGTGTCATGGCTATCCCTGCAAAAACCGACGATAGCCAGCTACAATTACAATATTTTGAGCAATTAAGCGCTTGCTTTGATAAACTAAAGGCCCAATATCCCCAAGTAGACACCTTGTCGATGGGTATGAGTAATGATGTTGAAGCTGCGATTGCCGCAGGTTCAACTATGGTACGCATTGGCACGGATATATTTGGCCAACGAAATTAAAAGGTGATAACAGACATATGTCAGATAAAAAAATCGCATTTATAGGCACGGGTAACATGAGCTACGCCATTATTGGCGGCATGGTAAAGAACGGTTTTGCAGCTAAAAACATCATTGCAACCAATCGCAACCAAGAAAAATTAGCGAAGGTTGCTGCTGATTTCGGGGTGCAAACAACCGCGGACAACAACGCGGCACTTCGCGATGCAGATGTGATTGTATTGTCTGTTAAACCACAAATGATGGGTGATTTATGCCAATCGTTCCAAGATTCAGGCATTGATTTTAGCGATAAACTATTTATTTCTGTGGCCGCAGGTTTAACTGTACGACGTCTACGCGAAATGTTAGGTCAAGACGTTAAAATGGTCCGTTGTATGCCTAACACACCGTCATTACTTGGTCGTGGTGTGTCTGGTCTATATGGCGCAGGCGAAACCGTGCAAGAGCATGAATTTGTACAACAAGTTTTTGAATGTACAGGTATTGTTGTGTGGGTAGAAAACGAGTCGCAAATCAACGATATCATTGCGGTAACAGGCTCATCTCCAGCTTACTTCTTCTTATTTATGGAAGCGATTGAAGAAAAAGCCAAAGCACTTGGTTTTAGCGATGACGATGCACGCCGTTTAGTACAACAAACCGCGCTAGGCGCAGCCGAAATGGCGCTTTCACAGCAAGACATTAGTATTTCTCAGCTACGTGCCAATGTTACATCAAAAGGCGGAACAACCCATGCAGCTGTTGAGCACCTGAAAAGCCAAGGTCTTGTAGGTACTGTTGCAGATGCAATGGATGCCTGTATTGCTCGTGCAGAAGAAATGGAAAAAGAACTCTAAGCTTACTTTTTGAAGGTAAAACTATGCAAGCCATGCAATTTTTAGTTGAGATTATTTTTGATCTCTTTTTAATGGTGGTCCTTTTACGCTTTTGGTTACAAGCGGCAAAAGCTGACTTTTATAATCCTATGAGCCAGTTTGTGGTAAAAGCCACTTCATTTGCTGTTAACCCATTACGTAAAATCATCCCTGGGTTTGGTGGCTTTGACATGGCTTCTTTACTACTTGCTTATTTAGTGGCGGTAGCAAAAATAAGTGTCATTATGTTGATGTTTTATGGCGGCTGGTCAGCAGCACCTGTCTTTGTTTCGGCATTTATGACGGTGATAAAAGAAGGCTTAAACCTGTTGTTTTGGGTTTTAATTATCCGTGCGTTACTAAGCTGGGTAAGTCAGGGCTATAACCCTATTGAAGCTGTTTTCCATCAACTAACCGAACCTATGCTGCGTCCGATTCGTAAAGTTATTCCACCATTAGGGGGCTTAGACTTATCGATTCTGGTACTCATCATCGGTTTGCAGTTTTTACAAATCCTGTTAATGGATTTTATAGGCTAACGCCATTTGTGAATTAAGAGGCCGCTAGGCCTCTTTTGTTAAGTGAGATATTCCATGAAGCAAATTATTCTTATTACCTTCCTCTGCCTAAGTTTATTTTTAAACTTTGCTAAGGCGGATGAACAAACAGGCGCTCAATTTAAAAAGCTTGGCCCTTGGGAGGTTCACTATATTGCCTTTCCATCCACCTTTATTCAGCCTAATATCGCCAAAAATTACGATTTAGACCGTAGCCCGAGCAAAGGGGTTATCAATATTTCGGTATTAAAAAACAGCGACAAAACAGCACAAACAGCGACCTTAACAGGCACCGCTCGCAACTTACTTGGCAATAGTAAACAGCTCGAGTTTAAAGAAGTTATTGAAGGCGATGCGATTTATTACTTAGCGCAAATCGACTACAGCAACGAAGAGATTTACCGTTTTAACATCGAAATCAATAAAAACGGCCAAATACAAACACTGAAGTTTCAGCAAAAATTTTACGTAGACTAACTCTCATATGAACAACACCTTAGTTTTAGCCACGGGTAACCCTGGCAAAGTAAAAGAGCTGGCAAGCATGCTCAGCCCGCTTAATATTAACGTGGTTCCACAAAGCGATTTTCAAGTACCAGAGGTGCCAGAAACAGGCACCACATTTGTTGAAAACGCCATCATTAAAGCGCGTCATGCGGCGAAGATCACGGGTATGCCAGCCATTGCCGATGACTCAGGACTTGAAGTAGACGGCCTAAATGGTGCACCTGGCGTTTACTCAGCACGCTTTGCTAAAGAAGGTGCTAGCGATCAAGATAATATCGACAAACTATTAAAAGAACTTGCTGATAACCCTATACGTAGCGCACGCTTTTGGTGTGTATTGGTACTAATGCGCCATGCAGATGACCCAACGCCACTTATTTGTAGTGCAAGCTGGGATGGCGAAATCACCCAGAGCCAAGACGGTCAAGGTGGTTTTGGCTATGATCCGGTGTTTTATGTGCCTTCTGAGCAGTGCACCAGCGCACAACTAACTAAAGAGCAAAAGAATGCACTGAGTCACCGAGGTCAAGCTCTTAAACAACTCCTTGCGCAATTGCAGCAAAAAGGCGGCCTGTGAACTTACCGCCTTTAAGTCTATATGTGCACGTACCTTGGTGCGTGCAAAAGTGCCCTTACTGTGATTTTAATAGTCATGGCCAAAAAGGCACGATCCCCGAAAAAGAATATGTTCAGCACCTAATTGATGATCTCAAAGCCGATCTACATTTAGTGCAAGGGCGTAAAATCCACAGCATCTTTATTGGCGGCGGCACCCCGAGCTTATTAACGGGTGATGCTTATACTCGCCTACTTAGCGAAGTCGACAGATTAATTGGCCTAAGCGATGACTGTGAAATAACCCTAGAAGCAAACCCAGGCACTGTCGAAACAGGCCGTTTTAAAGAGTATGTTGGTGCTGGTATCAATCGTATTTCGATTGGCGTGCAAAGCATGCAAAACGATAAACTCAAAGCGCTTGGTCGCATTCATGGTGCCGATGAAGCAAACTATGCGGCTGAACAAGCTCACCAAGCTGGACTAAACAGTTTCAACCTAGATTTAATGCATGGGCTTCCAGGGCAATCTCTTGAGGATGCACTGAGCGACCTTAAAAAAATTATTGCATTAAATCCGCCACATATTTCTTGGTACCAATTAACCATAGAACCCAATACACAATTTGCCTCAAAACCACCGACTTTACCCCAAGACGATATATTGTGGGATATCCAAGAGCAAGGGCAAGCATTGCTAGCCGAAGCAGGTTATGAGCAATACGAAATTTCTGGCTATGCAAAACCTGGCTACCAATGTCAGCATAACTTAAATTATTGGCGATTTGGCGATTATCTCGGTATTGGCTGTGGCGCGCATGGTAAAGTCACCAACATAAAAACTGGGGTCATCACTCGCACTGAAAAAGTCAAGCATCCTCGCGGTTATATGGACTTAGCAAAGCCTTATTTATATAAGCAATGGCGCGTAGAGGAAGACGATTTAGCGTTTGAGTTTTTTATGAACCGCTTTCGCCTTGTCGAGTCATGCCCTAAAGAAGACTTATCGTCACTGACAGGTTTATCGCAGCAAAGTCAGCAGCGAGCCTTAAATACAGCCATCGCAAAAGGACTACTAATAGATAACTCAGAAACTTGGCAGGTGAGCCAAAAAGGCCATCGTTATTTAAATGACCTGCTAGAATTATTCGTTTAACAACAAAAATTAAATTTCTAACAACGACAAAGGAACTAAAATGCGTAAACTAACCTTCATCGCAGCTGCGGTAAGTGTTGCATTACTTGGTGGTTGCCAACAAATGCAAGAGCAACCGACATCAGCGCCAAGTGTACAAAGCCAGCCTGTACAAAGTGAAATAGATAAAGCCAATGCGTTTTTCGAAGACACTTTTAATCGCGATATAATGAACAGCCCTGTATCTCAAACCTATATGGGTATTAAAAAAGATTACGGCAAATGGGATGATGGTAGCGAAGAGCGTGCTTTAGCTGATTTTGAACAAAAAAAAGCAGACCTAGTCGCACTGAATGCAATTAACCGCGACTTACTTGATGACGCCACAAAAGTTAGTTACGACTTAAAGAAACAAGATCTTGAAAATGACATCGCTGATTTCAAATGGCGTTATTACAACTACCCTGTGAACCAAATGTTTGGGGTTCACTCAATGATCCCTGCTTTTCTAATCAACCAACATCAAATTACTGATGTCTCTGATGCAAAAGCATATATCTCGCGTTTAAACGGTGTCACAACGGTTATTGATCAACTAATCAAAGACCTTGAAGTACGTGCAGATAAGGGCATTATTGCACCTAAGTTTGTGTTCCCACATGTTGTTGATTCAAGTAAAAACATTTTACATGGCGCACCATTTGATTCTGGTGATGACTCAACACTTCTTGCTGACTTTAAACGTAAAGTGGCAGCACTGGATATTGCCGACAGTGAGAGATCAGCGCTTATCAGCGATGCTGAAAAAGCCCTAAAAGCAGCTGTGAAGCCCTCTTACACTAAGTTAATCAACTTCTTAGCTCAGCTAGAAAAACGTGCCGATGAGCGTGATGGAGCATGGAAGTTTCCTGATGGCGAAACCTTCTATAACAACGCATTAGCACGTACTACAACCACTGAGCTAACAGCAAAAGAAATCCACTCGATTGGCTTAGCTGAGGTTGCACGTATTCATGATGAGATGCGCGCTATCAAAGATAAAGTAGGCTTTGAAGGCGACCTTCAAGCATTCATGCAATTCATGAAAACAGATAAGCAGTTCTACTACCCGAATACAGCAGAAGGTAAACAACGTTACCTTGACGAAGCAACAGCCCTTATCGATAACATGAAGACACGCTTAGATGAGTTATTCATTGTTAAACCTAAAGCAGGTCTGAAAGTGAAAGCTGTTGAAGCGTTCCGCGAAAAAGCAGCGGGTAAAGCCTTCTATCAACAACCTGCACCAGACGGCTCACGCCCAGGTATTTACTACGCAAACCTGTACGATATGGAAGCGATGCCAACATACCAAATGGAAGCACTTGCTTATCATGAAGGTATTCCAGGCCACCACATGCAGATTGCCATCGCACAAGAGCTTGACGGTGTACCTAAATTCCGCAAGTTTGGTGGCTACACGGCCTACATTGAAGGCTGGGGTTTGTACTCTGAGCTAGTACCAAAAGAAATGGGCTTATATGAAGACCCATATTCTGATTTTGGCCGCCTTTCTATGGAGTTATGGCGAGCTTGTCGCTTAGTTGTAGATACGGGTATCCATGCAATGAAGTGGACTCGTCAAGAAGGCATCGATTATTACGTTAATAATACGCCAAATGCGACCTCTGATGCCGTTAAAATGGTTGAGCGTCACATCGTAATGCCTTCTCAAGCAACCGCTTACAAAGTGGGTATGCTAAAGATTTTAGAGTTGCGTGAAGCAGCAAAAGAAAAGCTTGGTGAAAAGTTCGATATTCGTGAGTTCCATGATGTTGTACTTAAAAATGGTGCTGTACCACTTAACGTTTTAGAGCAATTTGTTGATCAGTGGGTTGCTAAAAAACAAGCCGCTTAAAAACATAATTGATTAAAAGGCCGCTTTGCGGCCTTTTTTATTACTGATAAACACGCTATAAATAGCTATACCTACCCCAAAGAATAATAATTGAGAGACTTCATGCTAAGCGCTATTGAACAACTTAACAGCCGACTCCAACATCATCAGTTAAAAGAGTTACTCACTGATTACCAAGGTTTGTCGAGCGTATTGCAAGCAGCGCAGTTACAACATCTATATCAATTAGCAAATAGCAGCGAAGTAAAATACCTATTTTTACAAAATGTCGCTGCACATTTGCTCGAAGCAAGCCCACTTCCGAGCGAAGCTGTCGGCTTTATTGATGATATCGACAAACTCAGTTTTTTCACCCCAGGGCTCAAATTTCAAAATGCTTTTAATATTACAGATCAACAGGGTAACAACCTATTACATCACCTGTTTAGCCATTGCCAAGCAAATAAACTGCCCTTTAATTACTTACGCTCTTTGATGTTATTTGAAAGCAATGAAAGCTTAGCTGTCGCACTAAAAGCGCAAAACCAACAAGGATTAACCCCGATAGGATGTTACATTGCTTGTAATAACAACACACAGATGCCAGCAAAACATGAGTTCTCTGCTTTACTGGCAATGATGGAAGTAGATCAAAACCACAACCAAACCACCGTCACAGCCCTAGTTAATAAGCTTAAGCAATTTTACAATAGGGATATACCAAATATTACCGACAGCAAAGTGTTGCTTTGTGCTACGTATTTACAAGTGTCAACGACCCAGTTACTCCATACATTAAATTAATAGCTCAATGTACAAGGATGTCGTCAAAGGATTTCTCTCGCTCAGTAGTTTTACTGCTCTGAATCATGCTAGTCGTATTGTTCTCACCTTGTGCCTTGCGAGGTTATTAAGCGATGATGAATTTGGCACTTTCGCCGCGTTACTCGCGCTTTGTGAAATACTCTTATTGCCAGCAAGCATGGGGTTTGCATCGTCATTAATGCGAATAAGCTATCCACTTTATAAAGCCCAACAACATGATTTACTACGTGGCTTAAAACATGTTTACTTGGCTGCATCTTGTTTATTCGGTGTAATTTTTGTAGCTGCAGTAGTCATTAGCTTTCAGGCTATATCCCCCCACCAAAGTGCCAAAGAACATGTCGTTTATTTACTGTTACTGGTGCCAATTGGCGCCATTATGCAAAGTCAATCGGCTTTTTTAGTCGCTTTAAACAAACCTAAAATTGGCCTGATAACGCAGCAATGTATTTTTGAATTGTTAACGGCTGGGTTTTGCTTTTTTGTGTACTTGATACGTGGTGATTTATCTTTAGTCGAGATTTGTATCTTGTTGTTCTGTAGCATCTTGTGTGTAGCGAGTTATCAATACTGGTTAATCAAAAAAATGATTGTCGCAAGCGCTGCTCGCTACCAAACCAAGCAATGGTGTAAAGACTCTTTAATCATGCTCGCAAGTGGTGCAGGAACCGTGTTAGTGGCAAAACTTGACGTGTTGCTGGTGCATCACTGGTTTGGTGCACAAGGTGTAAGCATTTTCTTTCCCGCGGTTGTTATTGCTGGATTACTGACTATTTTAGGTAATGCAGCGAGCCAATATTTAAAACCTATTTTAATGGCTGATGAGAATACCGAGCAGCAACTTGGCGAGCTAATGAAAGTGGTGTGGCGTTTTAACTTTGCCGCTATCTTGCTACTTGCCTTGCTTGCAAAGCCCCTTCTGCATTTATATGGTGAAAGCCAATTACAAGAAGGGTTTTGGATTTTAATACTGTTATTGCTAGGGCAGCTATTATTACCTGCAAGAATCTTAGCCAGTAGTATGATTAAGTTAAAAGGTAACCCGCTTATCAACTTATACGTATTACTTGGCGCAACCAGTGTCACGGTATTGATGGCAGTACTTTTAAAAGATCAGTTTGGCTTAATGGGTGTGGCGGTGGCATTTAGTGGTGGCTTTGTGCTTGGCGCACTTAGCCGCACGGTTATTGTCTGTACTCGCATGCGGCTACCTTTCTCTGTAGTACTTGGCTTAGTCAGATAAGTAATATTCAACGCTAGTAACGACTCGCACCTTTTTAAGCTGTGGTGTATTAGAATCTCTATCTGAAATCGAAAACTGACCTTGGCGAGCCGTTTTGATTTTACCAAGTTTAGACTGTGAGTCTTTAGCAAATTTCATCGCCACTTCGCGGGCTTTTTCTGTCGCTTGCTGAACCATGGCAGGCTTTATCTCATTAAGGCCATTAAATAAATATTGAATGCGTGTTTCGTAATTGTCTTGCACTATAGCAATTCCTTGCTTTGCCAACTGATTAACCTGACTCAGTGCGTGCTGAACTTTTTCAATATCATTAGAATAGACGATAACATTGGAACGAGCGATATAACGAAATTGCTGATTTTCTCCACCATATTCGCGTGCTTGCTTGTCAATTATTGACTGGCTTCCCGTGCTAATTTCTTCATCGCTAAAGCCATTTAACTTCAAAAACGCAACGACCGCATCGTTTTTATTTTCAACACGCCCGACTAACTTTTCAAGGTTATTATCGGCATCAGAAAACTGTAACGGCCAAATAACGGTGTCTGCGGCAACTTCCATTTCAGCCAAGCCTTTAACTTGTACAGTACGCTCCATGGCTTTTACATCAAGCGCAGCACTTTTTAAAATAAAGCCCAGCCCCAATAAACCAATCGTTAATGCAATCGCGGCAATTATGACATTAAACGGCTGCGCTTTATTCATGCTTATCTCCTTGATGTAGGTCACTGTTTTTGACTCGAAAAGTCGTAGTAAACAGGTTATCTTATATAAAAGGGTTATCTTATGTATATAAACTTAACAGACCCTGAAATGTTTACAACTAAGCGCAAGCGAAGGAAATAGCATGAGCGTTAAACGTATTAGCCAATTTTTTAATCCATCTTCAGTCGCTGTCATTGGCGCGTCGAACTCACCTAATCGTGCTGGTTTTGTGGTTATGCGTAATTTGCTACAGGGCGGATTCAAAGGCCCAATTATGCCGGTGAGTTTAAATCACAGTGCAGTACATGGTGTGCTCGCTTACCCGAGTATCGCCAGCTTACCCAAAGTGCCAGACCTTGCCGTTATTTGTACCAATAAAAACACGTTAAAAGACATAATCAAAGAATTAGGAGAGCTTGGCTGTAAACATGCTGTTATCATTGCAGCAGGTCTTAACCCTGATCAAAAGCAGCATTTAAAAGACGCTGCACAGGCAGCAAATGTGTCGTTGCTTGGGCCTAACTGTTTAGGGTTGTTAATTCCTCACATTGGCTTAAATGCGAGCTTTTCGCACACGGTTGCAAGCTCTGGCAAACTTGCCTTTGTTTCTCAATCAGCCGCAGTTTGCTCTACAATTCTTGATTGGGCTAAAAATAAAGAAATTGGCTTCTCGTATTTTGTCTCTGTAGGTGACTGCATTGATATTAATTTTGATGAACTACTCGACTTTTTAGGTCGAGATGCCAAAACCAAAGCTATTCTTTTATACATTGATAACATTGAAGATATCCGCAGCTTTATTTCCGCAGCACGGGCAGCCGCATTCAGCAAACCTGTCATTGCGATTAAAACCGGAAAAACCAGTGCAGGGGCACTTGCTGCAGAGATTCACACAGGGGGTAAACAAAGCTCAGATGCAGTGTACGATGCACTTTTTCAACGCGCAGGTATGCTAAGGGTAAATGACCTTAGAGAGCTATTTGCTGCAACACAAACTCTAGCAATGCACCCTAAACTTCTAAAAGTTGAGCAGCTCACCATTTTAACCAATGGGGGTGGCCCTGGGGTCATGGCTGTGGACACATTATTGCAAAGCTCTGGTAAACTCGCGGAGCTAAGTGATGAAACACGCTCAGCACTAAATAGAGTGATCCCGCAATCAGAGATGACCTCAAACCCAGTGGATATTTTTGGTGACTCTGCTCCGAGGCGTTATCAACAAGCACTCGAAATCTTACTGCAAGCAAAAGAGGTTAAAAACTTACTCATTATTCATACTCCGTCCGCGCTTGCTCCGAGTGAAGATTACGCAGAGATCATTGTCGAAACCTTACAAAAAATCCCAAAAATGGCTCGCCCTTATGTCATGACTAACTTTATGGGTGAAGACGCCGCATATGCAGCACGCAAAGTCTGTGCTAACAATGCGATTCCAACTTACCGTACCCCTGAAGGGGCGGTTGGTGCGTTTATGCACCTAGTCAGTTATCGCCGAAATCAAAAGCACTTAACGCAAACCCCTGAATCAAATACCGATGATGCCAAAATAAATAAAGAAGCTGCGCGCGCTGTGGTAAATGAGTTTTTAGCGGAAGAACAAAGCTATTTATCAACCCATGAAGCAAGTCAAATTCTAACTCACTATGGCATTGACTGTATTCAAACCGAAGTGGCTTACACGCCAACGGAAGCAAAAGAGCACGCTATCGAACTTGGCTTTCCAGTGGCATTAAAGTTAATTAGCCCGAGCATTCCATCAAAGTCAGAAGTTGGCGGTGTGGTACTTAACCTAAATGATGCACAAGAGGTCGAACAAACTGCCTTTGCGATGCTACTGCGTATCAAAAACACCTACCCTGATGCTCATATTGAAGGGTTTTCGCTACAAAAAATGGCACCGCGTGCTGGCGCCAATGAACTGCGCATTGCAATTAAAACAGAACCCAACTTTGGTCCCGTTATATTGCTGGGTGAAGCAGGCACTGGGCTTGAGTTTGGGCAAGCTGCTGTAGCGCTCCCTCCTTTGAATATGAATCTGGCAAAATACTTAATTGCTGCGGCACACGATAAAGGCGTGCTAAAAGATAGAGTACTCCCTGAAAAAGTCGATAAGTACCGTTTATGCGCCCTACTAACACGAATTTCTCAATTAGTAATCGACCAGCCTGATATAACCAGTGTTGAGCTCAACCCTATTTTAGCTAGTAACGGTCAGTTTTTAGTGCTTGATGCCACCATAGGACTCAGTCGTTATAAGGCCAAGGCAAACCGTAAACGTCTATGTATTCGTCCTTACCCTATTGAATTGGTAAAAGATGTAACGCTTAAAAACAATACCCAAGCTCAATTGCGGCCAATAAAGCCAGAAGATGAACAAGCACATTTAGAGTTTGATCAATCTTTAACTAAAGAGGATAGATACAAGCGCTTTTTTGGTGAGCTGCCACAATTTAATCACGATCAACTCGCAAAAATGACGCAAATTGATTATGACCGAGAAATGGCGTTTATTGTAAGCCAAGAACAAAATGGTTCAGCGTGCACTCTTGGCGTTTCTCGGGTATTAATGGACCCTGACAAGCAAGAGGCAGAATTCGCGATTGTGGTACGCTCAGACTGCCAAGGTTTGGGGCTCGGCACCATATTAATGAATGCTGCCATTGAGCACTGCAAAAACCAAGGAGTTAAACAAATTGCTGGTATAACATTACCGGAAAATACAGGCATGATAGAGCTTGCCCGTAAACTTGGTTTTAAAATCACTCGCGACTTTGAAGAAGGCAGCATTAATATGGTGCTACAGTTAAACTAAAAAACGGATCATTATTTTGCATCGTTTAAGAAATTATACTGCCCGTGTTTTTGAAGGGAATGGTAAATATCGCAGAGTAGGTCGAGCACTCGATGTATTCTTGATGTCACTTATCATGATCAATGTTGTTGCTATTGTATTAGAGTCGGTTGGCCCTTTGGCAAAGCAATATCATCAGGAGTTTTTAACGTTAGAGTTGGTATCGGTCGCCATTTTCACCTTAGAATACATATTAAGGCTTTGGTCTTGCGTGGATAAAAGCGTGCATAAAGAAAGCCCCTTAACGAACTCTAAAATTCGCATAAAGTACTTCTTTACCCCATTAGCCTTAATTGATCTGATTGCTATTTTGCCCACTCTGTTAATGGTATTTGTGAGTGTTGATTTACGCTTCTTACGTGTTCTGAGGTTGATGCGTATTTTTAAACTCACCCGTTACTCACGTGCCATGCAGCTGCTTCTTAATTCATTTCGTGAAGAAAGCAGCTCCTTACTCGCAGCATTCTTTATCATGGCAGTGGTATTAATCATTGCCTCATGCGGTATTTACTTAATAGAGCATGATGTACAACCGGATAAATTTGGCTCCATACCTGCAGCAATGTGGTGGGCAATGGTTACACTGACAACGGTTGGTTATGGCGACGTTGTGCCAATAACTCCACTCGGGCGGCTCTTTGGTGGTGCAATCACCTTAGTGAGTATGGGCATGGTCGCAATTCCGACAGGTTTACTGGCGTCAAGCTTCTCTGAGCAATTACGTAAACGTAGGCAACTATTTACTGATGCAGTCCACGAAGCGATTGAGGACGGTCACCTAACCCCCGTTGAGCAAGAGCACTTAGAGAACTTGCGCTATAAACTTGGGCTAAGCCAGCAAGAAGCGAATAAAGCGATCCATAATGAATTAAAAAACCGTAACCGTAGCCTTTATTGCCGCCACTGTGGCAAACGCCAAGACTAGCAATTTAAGTATCGCGCATTAGGGTTTTTATTCGTTAAACTCATCTTGCCAATGGGCGTTTAATAACGGGCTAACCGAGTCGCCAGGTACTGGCTTACTAAATAAATAGCCTTGAAAATATTCGCACCCTAATTGGCGTAAAAAGCGAAGTTGTGTTTTATTTTCGACGCCCTCGGCGACACATTCCTTCCCTAAGCTGCGAGCAAGGGTCAGTGTCGAATTAATAATCGCTTCATCATCTTTATCAATGCCAATATCATGTACAAAGCTCTTATCTATTTTCAACACATCGACAGGAAAGCGTTTTAAATAGGTTAGTGACGCGTAGCCAGTTCCAAAATCATCGATATAAATTCGACAACCTAACGCTTTGAGTTCTTCCATACTCTGCTGTGCTTTATTTGAATCATGCATCATCACGGACTCTGTGATCTCAAAAACCACAGCGCTTGGCGGAACTTCTGATACATCCAGTGCCTGATGAATATTCTCAACAAGATGAGCACTTTCAAAATCAAGCGCCGATAGGTTAATTGAAACATATAACTCAGGGTGTGTTATACGCCACTGACGAAGCTCAATCAGTGCTCGAGATAAAGTCTGCAGCATAATTTTTGTGATTAAGCCCGAGCTTTCAGCGGCGTTTGCGAAATCTTCTGGTTGGTAATTATCATTACTTGGCCAACGTAGTAATACTTCAAGACCTGCAACTTGCTTCGTTTCTGCACTAATAATTGGCTGATAATAATTACAAAACTCATGTTCTTGATATGCTTTGCTTAATTGAGATTCTAAATGCAAAGTACGTTGAACTTGCAAGTTCATCTCCTGCTTATAAAACTGATAGCCTCCTTCAACATGCCCTTTGGCATGGTAAAGCGCTACATTTGCAGCTTTGAGCAATGCTTTGGTGTTGTTGGCATCATCAGGGTAAATTGCAACGCCAACACTTAAATTAACTTTAACTGCTTGCAAGCTAAGCTCAATGTGGCTTTCAACACTCTCCATCACACTTGCGCACAATGCGAGTAACTCATCTATACGCTTAAAGTCCTCTGCAAGAATCATAAACTCATTGCCGTCAAACCGAGCAAGACTATCTTGTGGACGTAGTACCTGCTTTAAACGTCTCGCAACCCGCTTTATAAGCTCGTCAGATTCTTCATGCCCTAACGAATCATTAAAATTTTTAAAACGCTTTATATCTACATTCAATAAAGCCACTTTTGTATGATGATAATCTGCTTGCTCAATGGCGTGATTAACACGATCACTAAATAAGGTTTTGTTAGGCAAGCCAGTTAAAGTGTCATAATTAGCCAGCAGATGAAGTTCATTCTCAGCCAACTTTTGTGCGCTAATATCGGTAACAATAATCACATAGCAATCTAATTGACGATTACTACCCGCGACTGCACTTATCTTAATCAGCACTTGACGCTTTTCACCACTGGCAACCTCAACAACATCCTCTGCAGAGAAATGTTCACCTGATTGCAGTTTTTGCATAATTCGTAAGTAATGAATACGAGCAGGTATAGATAAGCCTAATGTTAAAGAGCGGCTTGAACGGGGATCCGCGGGGAAAGCAAAGGCATCTTGAAATGATTTATTAGTCGCTCGAATACGTAAATTTTTATCTAAAATAAAAACCCAATCGCGCGTTTGTTCAAAGGCAGCACCAAACAAGCGCGCGTTTTCCTCAAATACCAGCTCACGGGTCATATTCGTATAAGTCCCTGCTACTTTCTCAGGAACATTCCCATGCCATTCAACGACCTTACCGAAATCTTTATACCAACGCCATTGACCATCCGCATGACGAAGTCGATAAGTACAATTAAAGTAACCTTTTTCAGTTGATAAAAACTCTAACCATTCAAGGCGGAATGTTTGTTTATCGTGAGGGTGTATCTTTGCTAAGTAATCATCCAAGTTAACACCATCAACGTCATAGCCGAGCTCATTCTTTAGCCTTGGTTGATAAATAATGAGGCTTTTTGATGACCAATCCCACATCCCTGAGTGGCTTCCTTCTAATGCAAGCTTAAGACGGGCTTCACTTTCTTTACTTTCTTTGTGAGCAGCAAGGAGTATTTGTTGCGTACGATTGCGTCTGTAAACCCACGTTGCGGCCAATAGTGCAATCAGCAATATATATAAGAAAATAAAATGAGGAGCTCGCCAAAGGGGGTATTTAACTTCAATATTCAAAATCGCAGGCGGCGTCAGCTCACCTGTTAAAGGGTCTCTTGCCCAAACTTTTAAATGATATTTACCAGCACTTAATTTAGGAAAAAGAACACGATTATTGTTTCGAGTATAAGTTTTTTGACCATCACCTAATTGATACTCGTAAAGAATTCGCTCTTGATAGTTAAATGCCATAGCCGAAAAGGCCACTTCAAGACCGATATCGTCGTGTTCAAGAACAACGCTATCAATGGGCTGTTTGAGCTCTGCCGGTAAATCACGTGACATTAAATCAAGGTTCGTAATATTGACATGGTCGATTAAAGGTTGTTGATAGTGATTATCCATAGGGTAAAAATAAGTAAACCCTTTAAGCGTACCATAGACTATTTGTCCTGATGCTAGTTGTGTGAATGCACCACTGTTAAACTCTGTTGAAAGTAGCCCTTCAGACCCTGTAAATTGCTGGAAATGTAAGTTTTCGGGGTTCAAACGCCACAACCCCTTGTGGGAACTCATCCAAATCATACCGGCTTCATCTAGCACCATGTCATAAAGCAAGGTGCCGAGCTTATTCTTTTCTAAATCAATAGTGTATATATGTTCATAGGTCGTTGCATCAAGACCTATTAAGCCGAAATTAGATAAAGATAACCACAGTACATTGTTATTATCAATAATGTAGGACATAACATTAACAGCGACGTTTTCATGTTGTTCAGGAACAGTATAAATAGTTTTTAAATCATAGGTCTGTGGGTCAACTTGATACAAAATTCCCGCATTATAAAAAAGGGGGGCGTCCGGTTTACTCGATAAAGCAGGCAAAAAACCATAAGCTAAAAAAGGTTCAAACTCATCAAACTTGCCGCCTAAACGGGTCACTTTTTGGCTATCGATATTATAGGCGAACATGCCATAATCCGGGTGTACATAGAGTAAATTACCCGTTGGCATCAGTAACACACCATGCACCCAATCGTTAATTAAAACTTGCTGTTCAGGATCAGCTGTTTTAACTGGACTAGCCTGCCCTGTTGTCGGGTCAAAACTAAAAATACCACGATTAGTATGCAACCACAGTTTGCCTTTATAAGGCATAATTTGATAAACACTAAACTCTGTTGTGATCAGATCAACTTGATAGTTTTTTAGAAATACTTCACTTTCATAGGTATCTAAATCGACAGCAGTTAAGCCATTATGAGTGGCAAGCCAAAGACGACCTTGATACTCAGTCAGCCCCCAAATAGAGTGGTGTGACAATCCATCGCCTTTAATTGAGCTGGCAACAACATTAATGAAGTTATAGTTATCGTAGGATAAGTAAAATGCGCCATCATTTTTAGTCGCCAGCCACATACCGCCAGATCTGTCTTTAACGACATCAATAATACTAGTATCTGCAAGTGTATAGCCGCTCTCTTTCAAGCGGGTATTTTTTATCAGCTCTCTCGTTGCTAGGGTATAATCAAATAACCCCTTATCTGTTCCTAAAGTTACCTTTGATGCTTGTTTAATAATCTTCCAGATATTTAAATCACGCACTAACTCTTCATTACTAAAGGCAATTTCTGGTGTGGTAAACATCTTATCAAGCTGGCTGATATCGACCTTATACAAGCCTTTCACAGCACCCACTAATAAGGTTTGGTCATTGACGACAGCGAAAGACTTTACATAGTTTTGATATATATGAGCTGGCTTATCTTGCAAATGCTCAAGTTTTCTCACTTTTCCCGAAGCGATTTGGTACACATATGCTCCGTTACTTGTGCCCATGAAAATATAGCCTTTATAAGGGTATAGCTCGCGAATGACACTGCTTTTTATTCGCTCTGGAATTTTAAATAATGAGGTTACTTGCTTGGTTTCTAAATCAAGCTTAGCAAAATCTTGACCACGCCCTAGCCAAAGCGTTTTATCATCTACCGCAACCATGCTGAATACCGATTCAATGAATATTTGCTCTTCGGTAGTCGGTTTGGGGATAAATTGTTCATACGAATCTTCGCTAGGGTCATAACGAAATAACCCTGCTTGTATTGAGGCTATCCAGATATACCCTTGTGGGTCTTGATAAATACGATCGATAATTGCGTCTTCAAGCTCACCATTGGGACCTTTAATATTAACAACTTCATAACCATCATAACGATTAAGTCCACCTTCCGTTGAAAGCCATAAGTAACCGCTGTTATCGATGAGCATGGTGTTGACATAACTTTGCGATAAGCCTTCACTTGTTGATAAGCGTTTGACCTGTGCAAAGCTGATTTGACTAGAAAAGCAGGTTATTAGAATAGCACAGAAGATAATTCTGGTTGAAAACTTAGTCATTAACGTTCCAAATTACATACTTGGCACGGCGTCACATGTAAAGTGCATTGGGACAATATCTCGATGTGCATACACCTCAAACAACGATTGCAAAGAACAGGGTAATGTTAATGTATAGTTAAACCCATTTTGTAGATAGAAATCAATTAGATTTTGATAAGCGAAAGTAAAAACGCTGCTTTTTTGCTCTGCGAGTAAAGTTTCAAGTAACTGAGAGGCTATTTTTTTACCACGCCACTGGGCATCAACATATAAAGTTGATAAAAATAAATAGCCATGTTGATTTTGTACACGACAGGCACCAACAATATCTATCTCATGGTAAGCAACCCACACTTGATCAGCTTTCGTCGCTCTTCCACGCGCACTGTGTTTATTATAAAACTTATTAACTAGCGGTGTTTTTATAGGATCAAGCAAGCAAAATTTTAGCTTGGGCATTACTAGCTCATTAACGACAGGTAATGCTCAAATTGCTGCTTTAAAAATGCTTGCTCAGACATGGGTCTGCTATTTATGCTTGTGTACACGCCTTCTCGTGTGTTTTTACCACGCTTAATCTGGTAGGCCCAAAAAGACGCTTCATAATCTAGTTGAATTTGGTACTTTTGCTCTCTCGGCAACTTACATAAATTAAAACTCATACTATCTCAGGAATAAAGTGACTATTTTTCCAGTATAACAAAGTAAAGAAAAAATTAGCATATTAACGACCTGCCAACCTTGATTTTAGCCACACATGAAAGTAAATTAACGACGAATTTACGCCCGCTAGGAAAGCACAATGCCAAAGTTTATCATTTATTTTTTCGCATTTGTTTTGCTTTGCTTTGCTTTTTCGACTCACGCTAGTTTATTAATATTCAACCGCCCTGCTGATACACCGCAAGCACGTTATGTCATAGATTTACTTCGTATGGCTTATAAAGAGATTGGTTACGAATTACATATCATTGATTTTAATCATCAAAGTTCTTTAGCTGCTGCAAACGAAGGGGTTCTTGATGGGCAATTAGGCCGCATCGCTGACGTAACACAAGATTACCCTAACCTATTAAAGGTTGATTTCCCGCTATTTAATTTTAATTTGCTATTACTAAAAAACTGTCAGACGTGTCTTTATAGCGACTTAAAATCATTAGCAATCCAGTCTAGCTACCCTGCAGCACAAAGTTTTTTAGATAAACAGCCATTTCATGGCGATGTTATCACTGTTAGAAATATCACTGCTCAGCTAAATTTACTGACACAAAAACGTGTTGAAGGGGCCCTCTTACTCGACTTTTTACTATCAACAAAACACCCTAACTTTGATCAGAGCCAATTTCACAAAGAAGTACTAATGTCTATGCAGAGCTTTCACTTTGTGCATAAGCGTCACGCGACATTAATCCCTAAGCTGACAGCTGCATTAAAAAAGTTAGATGAACAAGGAACAGTGCGATTTTTAAAAAATAAATATAACCTTACCGACTTCTAAAAATCGAAACCACCTTGCTCAGGGCTAGATTGTATGTGTGCAGCCGCATTGAGCTTTTTCTGAAGGAAGCGTTTATAACGCTGCTGACATAAAATAATCACTTTTCTTTTTTCCGCATTACTGAATTTATTCCAATGAAAGCGCTCATCACGGCTGCGATAACACCCTTTACAGTAACCACGGTTATTAACCTGACAAATTCCTTTGCAAGGGCTTGGGATTTCAAATATTTCAATTTGTTGCATCACAATTTGCCAGTAAATTAAAGGTACTGAAAGTATAGCCTGAAATTTAGTCATAAAAAAAGCCACTTAAAAAGTAGCTTTTAAAATGCGTTACTCTGATTAAGATTCGCTCGTTGCAAGCTCTGCCTTGCGATGAAATGGTTTTGCATACATAGCTAAGACCAAAGGCTTTAATTCTTCAGGAACTTGGCTTAAACGCGCATCAAATGCTTCAGCGTCTTTTTTATCTATTACTGCTTGTTTACAGCCACCAGCAATATAATTACCAGGATGTAAGAAAAACGAATCAACAATTTGCTGATCAATCGTTTTTGCCAACTCCTCTGGTGATTCACAACCTGACTCGATTGGCTGACCAAACGCTAAGTGAACATGCCCTTTGGCTGTACTGAAACCTTCAACAATGCTGGCTATATCTTCACCTTGCTGCTTCACATACTGGCCATGTTGTTGCTTATGATACAACTCTTTTGCTTTTGCAATTGCACATGGTTCATACTGATAGGAAATAGAAACAGGTACTATTTTTAGCTCACGCACATAATCTGCAAATTCTTTTTTCTGTTTACGACCTTGTAATTGCAACATTTTAAGTAGTGCAGGATCAGTTTGGTCAAAACCATCCTTCGCACGACCTTCTTTTTGCGCTATCCAAATAGAGTGGCCTTCAGCCAGTGAATCATAAATATAAGCAGAAAGTTGCGAGAGCGCTTTTAACATCTCTTTTGGTGCTTTCGCGGAGCGCTTAACAATAAAACTCTTATTCAAGCGCATTAACTCAGTAATATATGGAATTTGCAGCAGGTTATCACCAATTGCGATGCGAACAGTCGGCATATTGTGTTTAAACAAGCCCCAGTTAACCAGAGCAGGGTCAAGAACAATGTCACGGTGATTAGAGATAAATAAATAAGCTTGCTTCGGATCAAGTTTATCGATACCTGAAAACGTGACTTCCGACGTAGTACGAGTAATTAGCTTATTCAGATAATCAGCAACTTCATGCTGAACTTGTTCAACTGAGTTGGTTTTACCCCACTTTTTTCTTAACTGCTGACGTACTAATGGGCGTGTTATAAACGGAAAATAAGATAAAAAGCGTGGTAGATTATACTTAGCGATAACATCCACAAAGGCATTATCAGCAATTAAACGCGCCACTGAGTCTGCAACTTCATCATCATTGTAAGGTCTTATATCTGCGTATTTATCCACACATTCACTCATAAAAACTACTTAAGTTAAAAAACGGCACGCTTAGCGTACCGTTTAAAGAATTGGCGGATTATAACTCAGGCAATTTTAAATGCGAACCGAGACGCGATAGTTAACCTATATCTTCTCTTAATAGTTATAAAAATATATTTTATAACAATCAATTAGCTAATGCTCTTACCAGTCTGTGTTGACTTCTTTAAGAGTATTTTTAACGCTAACCTCAACATTAAAGCGACCAATAATACGCCACACACTAAGCTCAACCAGTGCGGTAATACTTGATGTTCTTCCCCCATCATGGGTGCCACCACAAAACCAAACTCAGAAACTAGGTAATCCGTTAAAAAACCGAATAGTAATGCAACGCCTATGACACCGATTAAATAAGCAACTACAGCGCGTTTACCCAACTCTTTACCCACCACACCCAATGTTGCAACATTTGTGGCAGGGCCTGCCAACATAAATACCAACACGGCGCCTGGTGATACACCACTGAGCAATAAACCGGCTGCAATCGGGGTTGATGCCGTCGCACAAATATACATAGGAATGCTAATTAAGATCACCACCAGCATTGCAAAAATACCACTTCCCCACTGACTCAAGTACGACTCAGGCACATAGGTTTGGACCAGTGCGGCAAAAAATAGACCGATAACCAACCATACCATGGTATCTTCAAGCAACTTATTACAGCTAAAACTTATTGCGCGTTTAAGCTTTGCAACCCCTCCTTCAATTTTAACGACTTCCTTTTTACTTGCGCAGCAGCTTGTTTTCTCAACAGTGGGAGCTTGCTTTGTACTACAACAACTTGATGTAGGCTCTTTAGCGGTTGCTTGCTTAGTGCTACAACAACTACTTGTTACTGTTTCAAGGTTATGCGAGGTTTTAGTACGCTCATTATTAAACTCACTCTCTTTACCAACTAACACACCAGCAGCAATCGCACTACATACGGCTGCAATCGGCCTGATCACAGCCATAAAAGGGCCTAATAAAACATAAGAAACAGAAACAGAGTCAACGCCCGTTTCAGGGGTCGATACTAAAAAAGCCGTCGTCGCACTTTTTGAAGCGCCAGCTCGCCTAAGTCCTATAGCGGCAGGGATCACACCACATGAGCACAATGGCATTGGGGCACCAATAAGAGCAGCTTTAATTGTGGTCCAAAGTCCCTCTTTACCAAGATGGCGATGCAAAAAGTCCGTAGGCAAGTAAACATTTAATAGTCCTGCTATTAATAACCCCAACATCAACCAAGGGGCAGACAGTAAAAATAACTGCCAAAAATTAGTGAGTAAGTCCATCTATATCCTCCAATGTCGTTAATATAGAGCAATTTTCAGCAGGCTCTTCGCCGCCGCAACACTTCTTTGCTAATAGCGATAATGAATCATAAAACCGTGTTAATTCCTCAATACGTTGAGCGACTAAATCACGTTTTTGTAGAGTCATTTCTTTAACTTCATGGCACGAATGCTGATCTTTATGAATTTTTATTTGCAGCAACTCTTTAATTTCAGACAAGCTAAACCCCACGTTTTTAGCGCGTAAGATAAACGACATCTGTTTAATGTCTGTATCGGTATAAATACGGTACCCTGACTGTGAGCGCGAACTAGGCGTTAACAAACCATGTTTTTCGTAGTACCTTAATGTATCTGTTGAAACTCCCAACTTGCGGGCAAATTCACCAATTTTCATCACCGTCTCCATTTAAAAGCTTATAAGTACTATAAACCTTGGAGTACACCCTAAGGTCAAGCATTAAATTAAAAAAGGAAAGCACATGAATATTACCATCCTTGATACCGCCACATTAGCAGATACCTCATTAGATTCATTAGCAAACTTGGGAACACTCTCTTGCTATGATTTAACAGACCCACAAGATGTTGTTTCTCGTTGTCAGGATGCCGATATTATCATTACTAATAAAGTCGTTATTGATCAAAAAGCGATGTTGCAGCTTAGCAACCTAAAACTAATTTGTGTTGCAGCAACAGGCACCAACAACATTGATTTAGATGCAGCCAAAACGCACAATATTGCCGTCACCAATGTGGCAGGCTACTCCACCCCTTCTGTGGTACAGCATACATTCGCACTCATCACTAACTTACTGGGTAATACCCACCGTTATATTCAAGATTGCCAATCTGCAAAATGGCAGCAAAGCCCGATGTTCTGTCGTTTAGATTACCGTTTTAATGATATGTCAGGCAAAACACTTGCGATTATTGGTTATGGTTCACTTGGTAAAGCGGTTGCTGATGTAGGCCGTGCTTTTGGTGTTAATGTAATAATAAGTGAACGTAAAGGGCATGCTCCTCGCGAAGGACGTGTTAGCTTTGAAGAGGCGATTAAAACAGCGGATATTATCAGTGTTCATTGCCCACTGACTGATGAAACTCGCAACCAAATAGCGGCTAAAGAGCTTAATATGATGAAATCAACAACAATCCTAATAAATACAGCACGAGGGGGAATTATCAATGAAGCTGACTTAGCCCACGCCCTTGCTAATAATGTGATTGCGGGTGCCGGTGTGGATGTGTTGAGCAAAGAGCCAGCAGAAGAAAATAACCCACTTGCCATATATCAAGGTGATAACTTATTACTAACACCTCATATCGCTTGGGCGAGTCAAGAATCAATTGCTCGACTTGTGGCTGAAATAGCACTTAACATCAACGCCTTCAGCCAAGGTGAGGCACGAAATAGACTGGTCTAAAAAACAATTTTTTAGCCAAATAAGCTAAGTAATGAGTTCCACATTACTTAGCTAGCTCGCAACAACAAGCTAATACTTTGATTATAAAAGAAATAAAATGTTGGCAAATGGATTGCTATATATGAAAAAACGAAACGATAAAACAAGGGATATAACAATGAAAAAAGCACTTCTTATTGCCGCGCTAACTGCACCTTTTTTAACCGGTTGTGTCATTGCCGTATCAGACGGTGAAGCCGAAACTCACTGGGCAGGCGACTCGTCAACAAGCTGGCAAAAACACCACAAAAATAATCGTGAAGTCATTGCAAACTTAGCACTTGATACGCCTTACCAAACGGTGCTCAATAAACTAAGCACTCCTAACTTTACAGAGTTACTAAAACAGGATGACGGCGTATACCAAGTACTCTTTTATGCCACTCATAGCATCCACTCAGACAGCAAAACGACCAAAGATGAGTGCACCCCTTTGGTCTTTAAAAACGATAAATTAATTGGTGTGGGCGACACTATTTATAAATCACTCAGTAATGGCTAATTACTTTATGCAGGGGTAGACAAATAACCTACTCCTGCAATGTCGCAGATACTAATCGCGATACCACTTGGTCGCGCCCTGCCTCTTTAGCTTGGTATAATCCTAAATCGGCTTCTTCCAGTAATGTTTGCTCAGCATAAACTTGCCCTGACTCTGTGGTGGCAATACCAATACTAATTGTTACATACTCTGAATTTAAAGAGGCCTTATGCGGAATATTTAACTTATTAACTGCATTGCGTAACTTATTAGCGAAAGCAACCGCCTCTTTAGCAGGAGTGCTGGGCAACACAGCTGCGAATTCTTCCCCGCCGTAACGGGCAACAAAATCACTCCCTCGCTCGCATGAGCCAACAAGTGCATGTGCTATTTTTTTAAGGCAATCATCACCCGCACGATGACCGTAACAGTCGTTGTAACGCTTGAAATGATCAACATCCATCAATAAAACCGACAAAGGGGTATGATCTCGTCTTGAGCGCCGCCATTCCCTAGATAAGTTTTCATCAAGATAACGTCTATTAGGAATTTCAGTTAAGCCATCAATCGATGCCAACATTTCGAGTAGATCATTTTTTTGTTTGATCATTAACTGATTGCGAACACGGGCACGAACAATCGCAGCGCTAAAGGGCTTAGTTATATAATCCATTGCCCCTAATTCAAGGCCCTTGGCCTCATCATCATGGCTGGTATTTGCGGATATAAAAATAACAGGCAACATATTTGTTGTTGTATTTTCTTTTATTTGTGCCAGCACTTCATAGCCATCGATACCCGGCATAACAATATCTAAGATTAATAAATCAACGGGTTGTGTTTTTAAAAATGTAAGTGCTTTTTCACCACTTTCAACACAAAAAACATCGTAATCTTGTCGCAATGTTTTTTCTAAGACCAAGCGATTTAACGGATCGTCATCAACAATCAGTACCTTGGCTTTTTTCAACATTTGTAGATCCTTGTTCGATGATAAATGCAATAACTTGCTTTATGTGTTGCTGCAGCTCATCGTTTAATAGCTCAGGAAGCTTGCCTTGCGTTTTAAGTTCAGCCTCACACTGTTTAGCACATGCTGACAATCGCTTAAAACCTAAATTACCAGCAGACCCTTTGACATTATGCACAACTCTAACCAGTTCTTCAGTAGTACTTAAGGTAGAAATTTCTAATAATTGCTGTGCGGCCATAGTGGCAAACTTTGACAACATAGTTAATACCAAATCACTATCATTTGCAAACTGAGTTAAAACAAAAGAATGATCAAAAAATGGTTCAATTGGTTTATCAAGTTCACTCATTGCTAAAAAGAGCTTATTTGCAACAATTGGCTTTGTTAAATGCTTATTCATACCTGCAGCGACAGATTGTTCAATATCAGCAGCTTCGCTATGAGCGGTTAAAGCATAAATAGGCATCTGCTCTTTTGTGAATGATTGCCTAATAATTCGTGTCGCCTGACAGCCATCCATCTCTGGCATTTGAATATCCATAAAAATCAGATCTGGGGTTAAGCTTGCTGATAACTCAATTGCTTTTGCACCACTATCAGCACAAATAACAGTAATGTTAGCCTGCTTCAGAATACTTTTAATAATACTTAAATTAAGTGGATTATCATCCACTGCAAGCACTAATAGACCTGATAAATCTGTACTTGATGGGAGTAACGGGCTGTTTTTTTTGGCGGTCTGTGTGGTTTTATCAAGCTGTAAACAAAAGCTAAATTCACTGCCTTTCCCCTTTTCACTTGTGAGTTTAACTTCCCCCCCCATCAATGCGACTTCATATTTAACAATTGCTAGACCAAGTCCTACACCTTGATGAGAACGAGTAAGCGACTCGTCTCCTTGCGTAAAAGCATCAAATAATCGACTTTGATCAGCGTCGCTAATACCAATCCCCGTATCCTTAACTACAAAGCAAATAAGTTGCTGCTCATCGGACTGTTCAACTAAAGTAAGACTCAGTTTTACACTGCCATGTTCTGTAAATTTAGCCGCATTGGTTAATAAGTTTGCGAGCACTTGCTGTAAACAAATTTGATCACCCAATAAATTTGCATTAATGGTGTCATCAAATTCGACGCTAAACTCTAAACCTTTTTTACTGCAAAGAGGCGTTGCAATCCCTTCACAGTAATCAATTAAGTCAGCCACGCTAAATGGTGCCTTGTTTAATTGCACTTGCGCACTTTCAACACGAGCAAAATCAAGCATACGATTAAGTAGTGACAACAAACTATTTGCTGCCGACTTAGCTTGCGATGCGTAGCCTCGCTGCTCTGGCGATAAACCTTGTAAAGCGATTACATCTATTAAACCTAACACTGCATTAAGGGGCGTACGTATTTCATGACTTAAATTCGCAATAAAACGACTTTTAGCTAATGTCGCTCTCTCCGCATCATTCTTTGCCTGAATTAAATCTGTGACATCTTGCACGTGCAAAACATAATAATCAGGGGTTTGTTCGTTATCCCATACCAAGGAGACACTTATTTGCAACCAACGCTTTTGCTCTTGTTGAGGTAAGCTAAAGTGATAAACATTTTTCTTCTCACTATGCAGCTGCTTAAGTGTTTGCGTTAATTTTTCTAGTGATTGCGCAACGAATAAATCAGCCAACATATACTGACTGGGTATATTGTGGCTTTTTTGCATTGAAAATATCTGGCGGGCAGCTTTGTTAGCTTGTAACACTTGGTAATCTAGAGATAATAAAATAACCCCGTTCGCTGCATACTCCATGGCACTTTTGAGCTTTGCTTCTGAGCTTTGCAACGCATTAAGCGCTTCGTGTTGCTCTGTTATATCTCTACCTATGGTCATCGTACCTAACAGTTGTTGATGCTCATTATAAAATGGCGCAATACTGAGGTTGTATGTTTTATTATTTGTAACTAAGCGTTTTTGATAGACTTGACGCTCAGTTAACACGTTCTCTTCTAATAAACTCAGCTCAATATTGTCTTGATTTGTGTTAGTAAACTTTTCACCAACGAGTTCTTCTTGTGGCATGCCTACGTAACTTTCGTAAGCTTTATTGCAACCTAAAAAAACACCGTAAGTATTTTTAAAATAAATGAGATCAGGCACATTGTTAAGCATGGTGTTTAACAAGGCTAAATGACGTTCTTTGGCATCAATACTACGTCGTAATTGCTCTGATTTTACTTGAACTTGTGAATCAAGTGCCTTGTTGGCTTCTTGTAAAGATGTAACTAGCTCTTCATTACGCTTAAAGACCTGTTTAACTCTACTAAACCACGGTTGCCAATCGGTCGGTATACGGTAATGTAAAAGCGGGCTGCTATTCTCATTATGCTGATCTAAATAGCAGATCAAGTGTGTCATGGGCTTAACAAATATACGTTGGCTCAACCAAAATACCCCACTGAACATCATTATTAAAAAGACGCACAAAAATATAAACTCTATAAGAATATCATAACTAATTGGCTCACTAAGCGCCTGTTTAGATTCATAAAACTGGGTATGAATGGGCAAATTATCTGAGGTTTGAACCAAGTAGCTATGTGACTTTTTTGCGGGCCGCTTAATGTCAATAATCATTGGCTCAGGCCAGTAATCACCTGCACCCACTGCACTATTTAAGCGCACGTCAGAGCTGGCTATAACTTGGTTATGTTGATTTATAAAAATATACTCCCCCTGCGGGGGCGCTATTTTCTGCAACCAATTTGAAATGGCTTCTAAATCATAAATTAAAATGATGTAGTCATGGCTTGTGGCTGTACGCTTTTTACCAATTGCAAAATAAGCATGATTATTCACAGTAACGACTTGGCTTGACGAAAGTGTGTTGTCGTTTAATTGCTGTGGTTTGAGTTTATTATCGAGTATTGTCGTTAGTAACGTGCTGTCTGCGGTAGAACGCCGCTTGATGTAGGCAAAACCTTGCTCATTAACATAAGCAACCGCTTGTAAAGATTGGATAAGTGAGAGTGTGGTATTAAAAGAGGGCCCTAATGCAATAACCTGCCGCCACTGTTCAAGTGCATAAGAAGTGGAAGCAAACTTACCCTGTCCAACTATTTCGCCAATTTCATCACCAACTGGCTGATAATAGTAATGCTCAAATTGGTTGACATTTTTAGTCCAGCTTGGGTCAAAATCATATGATAAAGGCTGCTCGTACAATGTAAACATAGTATCAATCAGCCCATCGGCGGCGCTCATTGCATGGCTCAGTTGAGCTGAAATATTATTAAAGCTGCTGTGGCGATTCTCAATTGCACGCTCAAGTTTTAAGTCGTACAAATGCAAGCATAAAAAAAACGCCACTAACAATGGCACAATCAGTGCGACAGTGATAGAGCGGTAATAACGTTTAAGTGGTAAAAAGTTCACTAGCTTCAAAGTACCTTGCCTCGGAACTTTCTAGATTAACGAGGCAAGGATCTGCTGGCAAGTTATAAATTTTCTTCGGCAAAGCTTGCCAAGCGACTACGGACAACGCCGTTTAAGTTGACGGTAGCACTTCCCTCAAAGTCTTTAAAGCGTTCAACAATGTAAGTTAAGCCTGAGGTAACTGGGGTCAGGTAGTTACTATCAATTTGTGCCAAATTACCTGAACATATAAGCTTGGTCCCTTCACCGCAACGCGTAATAATGGTCTTTAATTGTGAAGCTGTTAAGTTTTGGCTTTCATCTAAAATCACCCCCGAATTGATATAATACTATCATACCCTTAATAAACTTGAACAAAAAAGTTTTTACACACATACTCTAGCTAAGAATCAAAGGTGAACGAAAATGATACTTCGAAATACAACAAAAACTAAAATAATTAAAGCATCAGTCAACTTTGGAAAAGGAATGTCTTTTCACCTCGATAAATCAGGGCAACCTATTAAGACTGAAAAAGGCATCAGAACTCACTCATATAGGCACGATAAAATAGAACCTAATTTTCCAGTGCTATATCACCCGACTCGCTTCACCGAATGCCAAGAAATGAACTTATTTTTAATGCACCGCTTTGAAGGTCATTTCAGTCTCAAAAAGAATCAAATAGACAATGAGGCTTTTAGTGACGCTTATCATGCCAGCCAACCGGGAAAGCCATTAGATGTTAAGTCTGTTTGCAGTATAGCTAAGCACTTAAAAGCTTTCTTAGATTGGTTGGATAAAGATGATGCATCCTATTTTGAAGTAATAACTGCACCACTTTCAAAACAATCTGTAGATGATGATATTTCTAGGTTACCTGTGTGGAGATATCACAAACATTTATGTGAAAGAGTCGAAACCAAAGATAAGTCTAAACGCATAAGCTTTAACAGCGCTCAAGAACGAATTAGAGCTGTTAAAGCATTCTATATATGGAGCCATAAGCGCGGGGCTATAGATAGCCTCCCCTTCTCACTTGAATACAAACAGGTACGTATTAAATCGAAAGCTAAATCAAGTGTAAGTTCATTGTTTCAATTACCTACTAGCAACACACGTTCTGGAGGCTTATGGAAGTGGGTTAGTAATTTGAGCATTCCAAATACATTGAAACAAAAGGAAGACTCACCCGAAAAAGATCTACAACCATATTCTCCAAAAGAACTTAAACAGTTGCTGGAGACGGATACGGCTCAAAAAGAGACTTATAAGCTTTATTTGCAATGTGCTTTGCTAGGTGGACTTCGTTCTTTTGAGATTTCAGCCATCGACCAGAAAGACCTTTTTGATCCTGATGAAAAAGAAAACGAGAAACGTATTCCAAAATTGAACATTGTACGAAAAGGACATAAGCCAGTGAGATTAACAATAGCGCGAGTTCTAATGAAGCTTTTGTACAATCACACTTTGACAATTCAAAATATGAAGCGACGTACCAAACATGAGACTAATCATGGTATGGACAATAGTGAACATCCGCTTCCTTTGTTTATGAATAGTTCAGGATCGCGGATAAGCGAAGATACACCGGGGAATACTATTTCCATAGTTAGAAAAGAACAAAGGAAGCAGGGATTAGAAATACTATTACGCACATTCCATGACTTACGCGCTACCTTTGCTACTTATGTCGCTAAATACCTAATTGACAAAGGTGAATCGGAGAGTTCCATCAGACAGACACTAATGACCTTGATGAGTCACGAAAGTTTTAAAACAACCAAACGTTACATCGACTTTGCCAAAAGTGTAGCAGTGGATGCATACGGAGCAATGTCAGAGTGGGTGAAAGATATCTACGGTGATGTTGACGAATTACTGATGCGTGAGGCTGAAGATGCAGCAGCAAGTTAAAACGCGGAAGTCCAATCGTATTCCTGCTAGATTTAAACCTCATTCAATTGTTCTAGCCAAACAGTTAGACGTTTTATTTAACAGGGCATATGACAAAGAAAACAATATTAGCGCAGATGACGACACTGCTATTTCAATGAGTCGCTTGCGGAATGCTTGTGTCAGTTTACAACACACTCTTCCTCTAGCCCTTAATAAGGTTAGTACAGATACTGCGACATCAATTCAAACTTCGGGATTAAATGCTCTATCAGACTTTGAAATTTGGCAAGAACTGGAATACTTTTGCATTAATGAAATAAATGATGTCAAGCTACCTAGTTATGCTACTCGTATAGAAGAAGCCTTAGAAAACTTAGCTAAGTTTCATTTTTATGATAACGCTATCAACGCTCCTTTTAGGCTAGTAAATGGGGCTACTTCAATCGACATAACTAAATTATTCGAACTTGAATTCCATCAAGTAAAAGAGATTCGTAAATTACTAAATAAATATCTGGACTATCTCGTCCTTCCAGAATTAAGCCTCAAAGATTCTTCTATTGGGGACAATATCCTCAAAACTGCGACAGCTATTATAAATCTTTGTCTACATGATACTTTTAAGAATACTGAACGCGTCAAACTGCCATTATTGGCAACATTACAGGATAGGGAATTCGTTTCATCATTTATATGCAATCACAACTTCCGTACTTTTTTAAAATTTATACTACCCGATGTGTGGGGTAAAGCTAGAGTCAATCAATTTAAAACTGAAGCCGAAGTAATAGGGTATGCACAAAGCATATCATCCAAATTTGGCAATGAAGTTGATGCTTTTTTGAAAAATCAGATAGCAAGCGCTTCGGAAGCTAATACAACAAGAGTTAGATCCTCAACTTTATCATTTCCAAGGTGGTTGAATAGTGCTGGTAGCGTAGCATCACCAATAATTAAGCTGCTTAGTGAGCGTGGAATTCAAGGGTTTGCAGAAAATGGCCTTCAGGGATTTAAATACCTTTATAAGCATTACCAAGAAGAAACTCAAAATAACCAGCAGTTTTTACTGCTACTAAACGCTGCATTGGACCTTTACCACTTTGTTACGGGTGAAAAAATCGCAAAGGAAAGTTTATTACCCTACTCATTGGGCTATTACCTTAAAGAAAGTGACACTACCGAATGGCAGAAGCATGAGTGGGTATATGACAATGCCTATAAATTTTATCAAAACCTAGTCGAATACCATAAAGTTTTTACAAAGCGAATTGATGGCGAGAGCATAGGTATCGTCACTCTCAAAGGTTACATAGGTAGTATGGCTAGAGCATTGAAAGAAAATGCATCATCATTAACAGATGAACAAATGAAGCTTATTGCCAGTCATGGGGTTCATGCTTTTGTTGAAAATAACTGTGAGATACTAAAGGCTATAAGAGAGGCAATTCAACTAAAATCAAAACAAGGCGATTTGTCGGTTTTTGTTGGTAATCAATATCAGAGCGCTATCGACAAATTACTATCGTTTTATGGTCTAGATACTATTAAAAGCTTTCCGGTCAACACCGAATTAACTGCACAACATCAAGAGCAACTATCTCAGAATCAAGATAAACTCTACTCATATAGAGAAGTAGTAGAATTAGCATATTACATAGAAAAAGGGCTTTCTGAGACCTTACTCACAATTAAAGACAAAGTTACACTTTATGCAGCAAAAGTCATATTGAAAACTGGTTGGAATTCAACTCCTACGCTAGAGCTTGATACTGACGACTTATTTTTCTTTAACACGCCATTACATTCAAGTAAAACTCCTGCTCTTCGTTTATTTAAACGCCGAGCTAATTATCAAACTCAATGGCATAAATTTGAAATTAAAGCCGAAGATCTAGAAAAAGAAGGCGTCTTATACGGCGACGTTGTCGAACCAGTAATATTTGATATTAAGGCTGCGACTAGACTTACGTCTATTTACCGCCCTTCTATTGAGAACCTATCAAAAAGAATTTTTGTTTTTCCCAAAGTAAATAGTATTGGAGAAGTAAAGATTCAATTATTAACAGCATCACGTTTCAAGACCACTATAGATAGGATATTGACTGAGCTTGGGTGTGATATCGTATTTAATTCGCAAAAGATCAGAAAATCAGGGCTTAACTACATTTACCGAAAAGTTGCCAAAGAATTTAAGTGGTATCAAAAAGCTGGCAAGCACTCTTATGAAACGTTCTTGCGTCATTATTTAATGCAAGATAACAAAGATGTTGCAATGACAATCAACAGAGCGACAAAAACAATGGCAGACTATTTTGTTCGCGATGTTACCGACAAAGTAATCATTTTGCAGACTCCACCAGAAGACGGTAAAAAAGTCCCGAATGGCACATGCATTAACTCAAAAGATAAATCCGCAGTAGTGGCATTCGAATCTCAAAACAGGAAATTATTAGACCAGCGAGATACAAACGAGCATGCATGTGCCGACTTTAACGCATGCTTGTGGTGTCCGTTCTATCGCTGTGTTGCTGACGCATTGCATGTTTGGAAACTTTTGTCATACCGGGATTTTGTTGTTGCTGATATGGAAAACTCAGCCGCAACATTTGACTCTGTAACAGAGCAACTGGAAAACATAGAGCAGTTGAAAAATAGAGTTAACGAAATATTAACTGATATTGCCAAGCTTAATGCTCAAGCTGTGATTGATGGAAAAGAATTATTGAGAACAGAGGGTATTCATCCTCATTGGAAAAACACAGGTTTGCTATGACCAAAGAGATAACTAAAACAAAACTACTTGATATCGCTGTTGTAAAAACACATACAGGTCAAATCACTATAAAACCTTTGGTTCAGGTGTTAGAAGATTTTAAAGTTGATGATACTAGCGCTTTTAATTCGATTGCTTTGTGGGAAAACAGAGCATTGAATATTGCTAAACATGGCACTATTCACTTTGGCGATGACACTTGGATAAGCTATGAAGAAACGCAAAGAAATGTGAATTTTAAAGGTGTTGATGAATTAGCATATCAAATTCGAATTTATTCACTAATTAAACTCACACATGGTGATGTTGTAGGCGGTAAACCTCTAAAAATCTCTACACTTCAAAATGATGTAACGTATCTAAATTTAATTGCAGCCTTCTTAAGACAAAGAGGTTATCACTCATTTCATGAGTTGGAGTTCAAATCTGACTTAGTTATTAGGAATCTCATAAAAGACTATTTATATGAAGTCGGGAAAATAGCTATTTACAGACAATCACACTCATTTACTAAACTATTTGACGTGCAACGAAGCTTTCGTCTTTTTGGCCCTAAGGTGTGTAGTGTTTTTATTAATGTGCTTAACCAACTAAACGAGTTACACCATCCGAGACCAGTCACTTATTCGCACCCTGTCATTCCTACTAAAGTAATGAAAAAAATTCTGAAGTTTGCAGAAAAAATAGTTGAAAACTCTAAGGATAAGATAGAACGATGGCTAGAATTAAATGCACGCTTAATAGATAGTTTACATGAAGGCTCCATTGAACCACCGCCCAAAATGAATACAGGTGAGCTAATAGCAAAACATGTAAGAAACTTACCCAATGAAGAGGAATTCATTCAATTATCCGAAGAATTAGAAGATTTAAAATTAGCCACATACATTAATATCTTGGCCTATACAGGTATGAGATATAACGAAGTACTTACATGCAAGGTTGGCTGTGCCAATTACAAAGATGATATTTATTACATTACGGCAATTATGACCAAAACCGACAACAGTAAGGTTGAGATGGAATGGTTTTCAAACGCTGAAGTACATGAGTGTGTTGGTATTTACGAAAAATATGTGATCGGTATGCAAGAAAGGGCAAAAGCTGTACTTTCTTCATGCAGAGCCAATATAACAAGTAGTCAAGCACACAATTTGAAAGAAGGGTTAGAAAGAAACCGTCTTTTCGGGGTTTCACATAGTAGCTGTAGTGTTAGTTTTAGCGATGCTGGGCGATTCACAAAATTTGAGGTTAAAAACAGTGAAAACATTGAGCTTTTTGACTTAACTCTAGACGATGATGATATAGCAGAGCTTGAACGCCTTGAATCTAACTACAAAGAGGTTAGAGGAGAGAATAGAGGTGTCCCATACGAAGAAGGCGATACGTTTAGATTAACCGCTCACATGTTTCGACATACGTTGGCCTACTTTGTCATTGCCAATAAATTAGGTGAGCTTGATGATATTAGATATCAATTTAAACATTTAACTAGCCTAATGACGTTTGTTTATACTCGAAGAGCATTTTTGGCCTCAACAACTTTAATTAAAACTACTGAAGAGTTTAATGAGATTTTAATTGACCGTGTTGCAGAAGAGTTAATAGATGAAGCCGAGTCACAATCACTTAAAGGTGGTGCTGGTGAGCAAATTAATAAAACATCTAAAGATCTGATAATAGGTATTACTGATAGTCAAAGTAAAGATTCGACTGTGATTAAGCAGATCCATTTCAGTTCAATTGAAGAACTGAAAAAATTTCTCGTCAAAAATATTAAAAACATACGTGGCTTACCTACGGGGTACTGCACTGCGGGAGAAGCTTGCAAGATAAAAGGAGCAGGAATCCCTAGTGGCTGTGTGTATTGTGGTAGTAAAATCATTACCAAACGCCACAAGGTCAATTGGCAAATAATAAAAAAAGAAGCAACGCAGAAACTAGAGGCATATGCGGCATTAACCAAAGAAGAGCAAGAAGATTACGAGCTATTTGCTATTCACTGGAAAAATAATATAGCAGCAGCTGACTATGTATTAGATGAAGGCAAAGCGCATACAAACCAAGGAGAACAAGCATGAGTAGCGCATACGATGATATAAAACGTGCTTTTGAAGAGATGAAATCTGATGGCAGCAAGATAACCAAAAATGCAGTAGCAACGAGAGCTAAAAGAAATATTGCAAATCTATCTAAAGAAGAAGAAAAATGGGTAAAGTTACGAGAAAATATTGAAAAAGCTCAATTAACTTGGGAAGAAAAAAATAAAGATAATTTAATAAAACAACTCAGAACAAAGGTAGCCGAACTAAAAAGCAAGCTTGCTAAAGAAAAGCAAAAAAACGAGATTGACCCTAAGGAAATCGATAAGGATTTTGAAAAGCTACTGGTGCGATTACAAGAAATGTACGCTGAAATAGATAAGCTCAAACTGATTAATGCTGATTTAAAAAATCAACTTCAGCACTCAGGGCAACATACAGAAATAAGAGTGGATACGTCTACTGGTGAAATTATTGAATTAGTTTCAACGAAACAATAGATTAGATGTAGTAGTAGATTAGATGTAGTAGCTCATATCTCATCTTACAGTTTTGTTGATTAGGTTTAGACTTCACCTGACAGGCAGCAAGAGCGAACAAGAGACGGTCAGAGTGATCTGGATATGTGAACTTAATTCTACAAAGCGGACGCTTAGCGACCCCGTTCATGCAATAAAATTGAGTTTAGGCAATCCGCATTAATTGTATAATGATGTCTCTGCTTCTAAAGAGTATGTTTATGAGAACCATTGGAAAACTGGCAAAAGATTTAGATATCAATGTTGAAACGATCCGCTTTTATGAGCGCCAAGGTTTAATAGAGCAGCCTCCAAAACCCGAATCAGGTTATCGAAAGTATGACGAGACACACGCTAATCAACTCAAATTTATTCTGAAAGCTAAAGCATTAGGGTTTACGCTGAAAGAAATTGAATCACTGATGTCACTAAGTAGCAGTTGCGCTGATATAGAATCGATGGGATTGCAAAAACTTAATCTCATCCGTAATAAAATTGCTGATTTACAGCGGTTAGAGAAAGTAATTCAAGATATGACAGATTCTTGCAAGGCCAATCAAGACCCTCAATCCTGCCCGGTAATAAATTCACTTAAATAGCTATTGACCCCGTACTTATGTACGGAGTTTATACTACCTTAAAAATTGAGGTAGATAGTTATGATCAATAAAATTCTAGATAAAGTAGGTTCTGGTGGCGTTTGGCTAGCCGCCCTTAGTTGCACAGCATGTTTTCCTGCGCTCGGCTCATTGGCATCTGCTCTTGGGTTAGGTTTTCTTTCACATTTTGAAGGGATAGCGGTGAACACCTTATTGCCATTATTTGCTTCACTAGCGTTGTTAGTTAATTTCTATAATTGGTATCAACATCGAGAGTCATTAAGAGGCATTTTAAGTGTCATTGGCCCAATTGCAGTATTGCTGACCCTTTATCCTTTATGGCAATACGACTGGAGCACTTACTTATTTTACTTTGGGATCATTTGGATGGTCGTAATGTCTATTTTAGATATTGTTAAGCCCATTAAGGAACCAGTATGCAAGGTATAGAATTAAAATCTAAGATAACTTGCCCTGAATGTGGATTTAGCAAAGTTGAAACCATGCCTACAAACGCTTGCCAATGGTATTACGAATGCGAAAGCTGTAAAGCACTACTTAAACCGTTCAAAGGTGATTGTTGCGTTTACTGCTCTTATGGAACAGTTAAGTGTCCTCCTATTCAAGAAGGCAATGCATGTTGCTCAGGTAAGTAGCCTAGTATTCGGTGGTTCTGTGCCAACCAAGTAATATCTTAAATGCGATTGCGATTAACACTAAACCACCAAATAGTTCAGCTTTAGACTCCAGCCATACGCCACTTCTTTCGCCGATATTCACACCAATCTAGCTAAAGGCAAACGTCGTGACGCCTATTATCAAGCAAGCTACGGCTATATCTACCTCAAGCAATGTGATTGCATAACCTGCCGCCATTGCATCAATACTGGCGGCAATAGCAAGAACAAATAGCACACGATGAGTAACATTAGCAATATCTTCTTCAATTCCTTCAGATTGGGACTCATAAATCATTTTTGCCACCGATAAATAATAGCAAAATAAAAGCTATCCAAGGTGCATAATCTTCAATCCAAGATGATCATCCTTTACCGCTGTAATAGCCTAAAAGAGGTATAAAGCCTTGGAAAAATCCAAAATAAGCAACGGCTTTAATAAAGAGTTTTTCAGCATTTGCTACTTTTTTAGAACCTAAGCCTATGGATACTGCAAACACGTCCATACTGAGTGCTATAGCTAATACAAATACTTCAAACAAATCGATTAAACCTGAATAAAATTGTTATAAGATTACGTGACGTATAATTAGTTACTTGACTGATGTTAAACACCTAAGGTTTGCTGACAGTTGCTCAATTATCGAAGCCTTATTTTTACACCAAATTTCAGCCAGATATTCAGTAACAGTGCCAACACTTGAAGGAAACAGAATATTCCCCGCCACTTTGGCGAAAGGGCCATCAGTTTCGAGTAAAATCCTATCTTGAGGTATCCACGATATTACTTTTTTAGCTCTGGCTGAAGTAAGCATGGCTGGCCCAATAGAAAAGAAACAGCCTAGCTCGACGGCTTCTAGAACTTGCTTCTTAGTACCTAAAAACCAATGAAGAATAGAAGTACCAGCATCGGGGTATAACTTAAGTTGTTCAAGTACTTCACCTGTCGCATTAAGACTATGGATAGTTAATATTTTGTTATCAAAGCCTTCACATTTTTTCAAAATATGCGTAAAAACCTCTAATTGATCATCAAAGTAATCAGCATAACCTTTTGAGCCATCCAGCCCAATTTCTCCAATATATCTAGTTCTATCAACTAGCTTATCGAATAGAGGTAGTTCATTTTTCCTTAAATGAGCAAGTTGAGGGTGCAGACCCAAAGCCGTTTTACAGTGTTTTATGTCACTTGTTAACTGGACAGTACCTTCAAAAGCTGACGGCACCGTAGTTACTGATAGCACGTAATAATTACTGCTTTTTATGTCGTTCAATACCTCTTGATAATCTGGATATAAATCAACATGGCAATGAAGATCCATCATGATGATTTATCCGCTTGGAGAAATAATTCAACCTCTGCCAATCCTCGCTTAATAGTTGATTCTAATTTTTCTCGTATATCTTTTTCTTGTGGTATTGGTCCTGACTTTCGAAGCCAAGAACGATAGTTATCGGATTGTTTCAATCTAATAATGGCAGTTTGAACCGCTTGGAGATCATCGCGAGTATCTTTTTCTTTAATAAGACCTCTCAACCGCTTTGTCTTGTATGGCGCATCTTGTGTAAAACCAGCATGAAAAACTGACGCTCTTCGAATAAGGCAAGGTACACAATGCCCACACTGTTTATGCTCTCTGTGCCAATGACTACAAGAAACACTCAGAGGAACTGCTTTTCTAATTGCGTCTTGATCAACACATTCCGCTAACATTTCACCTTTAGTTTTGAATTGATAGGGGTTTACAAATTTGACATGAAACCCAGTGTCTCTAAGCAAAGATTCAAGCCTGCTTAGAAAATTAGGATGAGTAGTTCTAGTACTATGGCTACCAATCCGTCTTCTGGTAAGCGGTGGATTTATAGAAATATAGCCATTCTCAGGGACGACAATAGTTTCAATACTGCTATCGCAATTAGCATTTCTTAAGGCTGATATACCAAGTACCGCCATAGCTAGGAAGTTGAAGCTTCTTCCCCTCATGCTAATGTCAGTTTTACCTTCTAACTGCTTGATAATATGAGGAGACATTGAATAGGACAATTCGCCGAATGGCGGGGACAATAAATGCTTAATATCTTCCTGTTTTGCGCCATCACCACGATAAGCGTGACTAACCAAAAGCGGTTTTAAGGCTGACTCTCCGTTTAAAATGTCAATTGCACCAACTGCGCTATCAAGACCTCCTGAAAAAAGGCAGACTGAGTTGAGTCCAATTAATGATTTTGCTTTTGCTTTCGCTTGCTCACTTGTTTTAGGAGTCGGCATCGGCATAGTTGTTTTTTCAAAAGTAAACTGCCATTGATCGCCCGTTAGAAAGTTGAGCAAAGAACTTAGTTCAGGCTCAACAGTATTCCACATATCCTCATCGGTAACAGGAACATGTAAATGCATTTTTCTAGCCCATGCATTTTCTGCATTATCCCTCAATTCAAATGTATCAGCGGCGGTAACAGCGGTTGCAATTGTTATCAGATCTATTGCATCAGCATCTACATTCAATCCCAAATCACGAACTGTTTGTAGTAGTTGTTTTGACACTAAGCTGTGCTTAGTGATGTCATTTTGATGCGTATGGAACATCTGGACAGGATGACAATCATTAGAAAAATCAGGCAAGTTAGCTGGGTCATGATTAAAATAAAAATTAGTCATCAAAGCTCTCCCACTCATCAACTGTCATGGCAATAGCATCGGCTTGAATTTTAGTAATATTTTCCTTACTGATAGTACTGGGGTTGCCATTAGTTACTTTGTCTAACTGTTCTTGTGTGATCACTTTTATTAATTCCCTTAATTCAACTTCCATTTGATGATGCTTGCTTGCTGGCTCTACATGAAACCAAGCTCTGCCCATGCCTTCAACCACATCCTGAAATATAAGATCTGTTAAATAACAACCTATGGCTTCTTGGATAACTTCGTCGGTAAAACTGTTAGGATCAAACTCTTCAGTATCGGGTAATGCTTCCTCTAGTGCGTAATCCAACGCAACTCTTACAGCATCCGAATCGGCATTATGAGGCGCTAAATGGCTAGCAATTTTGTCAATTGCTTGGTCAGTCGATAGCCCAGTTAGATCACCTAATGATAAGCTTTGATTATTAACCGTTACTGTGTCGCCACGCATGAAACCAAGCAATCCAGAACCAGCAGTTATGCCGCTTGCTAGTCTCCGGCTAGTACTCTTACCTCCACCAGAGCCTTTTCTAGAGTAACTTTTTAATGAACGCCTTAGATCCGAAGTTGATCCACCTGTTTGAGCGTACTTACCAAATGCTCTTCTTGCACTAGCAAACCTATTTGGAGGCGGTGTTGCTGTTGGTGAACCGCCGATTTCTTGTTGAACCTTGTCATTGTCAATATCGTTACTATTGTCATTCTGATCATCTGCTTGACCACTGTCAAAGCCTGTTTGATCATCCCCATCAGTACCTGATGCAGGTTCTATCGTGACGGGGTCTCCTTGCTCTGCCCACGATGGAATTAGCGGACTCTTGTTATTCGGTCCTGTTGACGATGCGGACGTACCCATTTTACTTAGTTCCCTCTAGTTCTTTTAAAATTGGATTAAGCCACCTTTGTCGGGGCAAGCTTTTTAAGAATGTAAGAAGACTTAAACAACATTTATCATCCTGCTTGGCAAGTAGCACTGCTCCATAAATGCCTGTAGGTCTTTCAGTCCAATCACCAATCAACTTAAAGTTTTCAATCAAACCATCCATGACTGACATGTATTCTTCCTTAGGAGTTGTGGTAATCGCAGTAGAGTTAACGCCACTGACCCTTACCTTTTGCTTCATTAAGTCTTCTACAAGTTTTTGAGCGGCTCCTGACATTACCGCATTAACAGCGCCCATTGGAATGCTTTCTCGACTCAGATACGCCGCTGGAGTCAAATCCATCTCAGTAAACATTGGAGGTAATTTTGACCATTTATCAATAAAAGCTAGGTCGAGTTTCCACTCTTCAGGTAACTTTATTTCATCAAATTCAACTTCTGAATTTTCGAGATCCGCTAAAACTTTTGGATATCCGTTTTCCTTATCAATTAATTCATAAAGCTTGTTAGTAGCCTGAGTGCCTAAGCACCTCTCAAAAATTACCAGCTTAGTGATAGTTTTCTCGTCAAGCTGCATTCCTCGACGGTGAGCCGTTTTCTTTCTCATCTTAACTTGATTGAGTAATCGCTTAACTATGCGAGGGTTACCGTTAATGTTTGTGGATTCAGCTAATAGTGGAGCTAACTGTTCAGCAACTACAAATTTGCTTCTGAGTCCTGAATGCTTTTCGATATCGTGATCCTGAAGAAGCTCATCAACGGTAATTTGTGGTTGTTTCCAAGAAAGCCTTAATGATTCTTCAAGGGCACATCTTATCGCTTCTAACTGAGCATCTGTCACTCCGTGGTCTTGAGCGGTGAGCATCATTAAATATGCCCTTATCTCAAGAACACCGGGCCTTGGTACATGCACAGGAATTTGAATAAGCTTGTCTAAATAATCAGTTTGATGTCGTTGAGATGCACCTTTGTGATATTCAGGTACTGCCAAACGGATCATGTCTTCATCGGCGGCAATGACAAATGCGGTATTTGGTAAAAATAGAAATAATCTGATCGCCTCAAGTGTTGAAATGGCATTAAATGGAGAGCAGCGATCTAAATTATCGACATAGACAATAAGTGGCTTATCAAACTCCTTTAACAGATCAGAATATGCTTTTCGGAATTCTTTAATTTCTTTAGGAGGTGAGAATGATTTCTTATCTTTGATCAAACCTTTGTTTTTCTTCGCAACATCCTTAGCGCCATCGACAGCACCTTTTACATCATCAACATCAAGTTCACCATCGTCACCACCACTGAATAGTCCCATGATCTTCTGTATACCACCCATAGTCGGTATACCAGCTAATGCTGCACCACCATCCATTAGCAGTCCCATCAGTCTGATCTTATCTATTCGTCCAGCAAACTCTATTGCTTTTGCACTTAGATTTTTATCGTCTGCTGCTTTTTTTACTAAAGTAGATGCAATTGTTTCTAATAGCGCTGCTTTAGCGTCATCGTATCCTTGGAAAGTCCATGCATCGAAATGCACTTGTATATATTCTTGTTCATCAGTTTCCAAAGATGCTTTGGTAAGTTCAAGAATCGTGGATTTTCCAGCGCCCCAATCACCAAAGACACCTATACTAATAGGCATTAATTCCTTTTCAGTGATAAGATCTTTAATCGACTCAGCCGTTTCATTAAAGTTTAAGAAGTCAATTTTTGACTCTTTATCAGACCACATAACATCTCCTTTTATTTATTATTTTTTTGTTCCATTCTTTCAATAGTTCGATGAACCGTCGGGCGGCTAACAGAATATTTCTTCGCTAATGCAGAGATCGATTCACCATTTAATTTATCTTTATATAATTCTTTCGCTTGTTTGTCTGATAAAGCAGGCAACCTACCCATATGTTTGCCTTTAGCCTTCGCTTCTTCGCGACCTTCTGCGGTTCTGGCTTTTATAAGATCCCGCTCAAGTTGAGCGAATACTCCACATAGGTTGATCATGGCGGTGGCAAACGGATTATCATTTTTAGTATTGAGAGAGCCGTCGATAATATTTAAACAAGCCCCCTTTTTGTGGATACTTTCAATAGCCTCAAGAATAGACTTTAATGATCGGCCTAGCCGATCAAGGCGAGTAACAATTACCTCATCACCCTCCCTGATAAAATCGATGAGTTCCTTTAGCTTTTCTTCATTTCTAATGGAAGCACCTGACTGTTTTCCTTGAAATATTTTTTCACAGCCATGAGCGTCCAACTTGGACAGTTGAATATTTAAATCTTGCTCTTTAGTTGAGACTCTTGCAAAACCAACTTTCATATGTACGAAACCTGTAACTTTCGTACATCTTAACAATCAAGTGAACGAAAGTACATTAAATAAATTTCGTACATGAACGTAATAAAATATAGTTATTCGTACACAACACGGATAGAAAATGAATGACAATTCTAACTATCAAGTGACTTAATTATTCCACACGCTTCAATGGTGTTTTCAGTTGTACACAAACTTGCCATTTGTTGAAGCTCAGCTTTTAGTGCTTTGAGTTCTCTCATTCGATTGTTAACTAAGGCCAATTGTTGAGCAATGAGCTTATTAACACTTGCACAGCTTTCTTCTGGCTTATTTTTCAGTTCCATAAGGCGTTTAACATCTGTTAGAGGGATATCCAAACTTCGGCAATGCTTTATAAACTCTAATTCTTTTAAAGCCCGTTCACCGTATAACCTGTAATTCCCTTCAGTACGTTCAGGAGTTGAAAGCAACCCTTCTTTCTCGTAATACCGAATTGTTTGTATCGAACACCCTGTCGTTTTTGAAAGTTCACCTATCTTCATAAAACTTTAGTCCTAAATCTTGACTCTATAGTCACTATAGACTTTATAGTTAAGTTATCAAGCAAATAACTAAGGCCGTGCAATGAGTGGTTGTGGTTGCGAAGTCGAACTAAAAGATGCGAAACAAAAACATGTGCTGTATTGGTTGCTAGGTATTAATGCGGTTATGTTCTGCGTTGAGATTACTGTGGGCCTATATGCAAACTCAACGGCTTTGATAGCAGATTCAATGGATATGCTGGCTGACGCAATTGTCTATGGTATTGCTCTATATGCCGTGAGCCGATCTTTAAAGCATAAAGCCAATGCAGCCCTTATCAGCGGTTACTTTCAGCTGACACTCGGAATACTGGTAATCTTTGACATAGTAAGAAGACTCGGAGAAGGTGAGCCTCACTCTTGGTTCATGATCGGCTTTGGTTTTGTAGCATTAATAGCAAACGTCATTTGTTTAGTTTTAATCAGAATGCAAAGCAATGGTGAAGTCCATATGCGTGCAAGCTGGATATTTTCAGCCAACGATGTGATCGCAAACTTGGGGGTCATTGCTGCTGGTGTTTTAGTGATGCTACTTGATTCTCGCTGGCCTGACATTGTGATTGGTAGTGTGATTGCAACCCTAATTTTAAGAGGGGCTTACCTGATTATTACTGATGCGAAGAAAGAGCTGAGCAACGCAGAGTTAACAAGCGAAAACAATAGCTGTAGTGGAAGTAAATCAAAATCATGTTCTTAAAGGAGATGGATAATGAGTGCTAATTATTTAGAGAAAACACAAATATTAGACTTAGATGATCACAGCATCCAATCTCTAATAGCAGATCGGAATTGGAATACAATGGATGAATACAACACAATAGGAGCTGCTTACACCTTTGTTAAAGATGAGATTCAGTTTGGTTACAACCGCAGCGATGATATATCTGCGAGTGAAGTTTTAGCGGATGGCTATGGACAGTGCAATACCAAGGGAAACTTGTTAATGGCTCTATTCCGAGCGCTTGGTATTCAGTGCCGATTTCATGGTTTCACGATTGACCAACAGCTTCAGAAAGGCGCTATTCCTTCTTATGTATTTTGGCTTGCCCCAAAATCCATTATCCATAGCTGGGTAGAAGTGCTCTATGAAGGTAAGTGGATCAATTTAGAAGGCTTCATTCTCGACGAAGCTTACCTAAGTTCAATTCAATCCAAATTCAGTCAAGCTAAAGATAATTTTTGTGGTTATGGAATAGCTACTACCTGCATAAGTAACCCAGAGACGAACTGGGTTGGTAAAGATACTTATATTCAAAAAGAAGGCATACACGACGACTTTGGCTTTTATGACTCACCCGATGAATTCTATGCTGAGCAGGGAACCAATCTAACGGGTATTAAACGTTGGGCGTACCAAAACTTTATCCGTCATATCATTAATTGGAATGTACAAAGGCTTAGAAGAAAAAATGTAACCGCCGAGGCTCAACATGCATAACCACTCTCACGGTCATGATCACCCTCACAATGATGAGGACGCTTCGAGACGCATTGGCTGGGCTTTTTTTCTAAACCTCACGTTTACCATCATCGAATTTATCGGAGGTTGGTTAACCAATAGTACGGCAATCATGGCAGATGCTATCCATGATTTAGGAGATAGCATCTCCATAGGCACCGCATGGGGATTAAATAAGCTCAGTAACAAGCCTGCCTCTAGCCAGTTTTCATATGGTTACAAGCGCTTTTCATTGCTTGGCGCATTGATTAACGGTTTGGTATTAACTGTTGGTTCTGTTTTTATACTAATTGAGGCCATACCAAGATTAGCTAACCCCGAAATGCCTCAAGTCGAAGGAATGCTTTTATTAGCTATTTTTGGCATGGTGGTAAACGGTTACGCTGCCTATAAGCTAAGTCATGGAAAGACCTTAAATGAACGAGTTTTAAACTGGCACTTGCTTGAAGACGTTTTAGGTTGGATAGCTATATTTATTGTATCAATCGTATTGATGTTTGTTGAATGGCCCATACTCGATCCTATTTTATCAATTGGGTTTACCCTTTTTATTTTATTTAATGTTGTAAGAACACTGAAAACGACACTTATGCTCTTCTTGCAAGCGACACCAGATATTGATCTTATTGAAAATATTAAATCGAAAATAGTTTCTAAAGCCATTGTGGGTGAAGTACATCACTTACACATCTGGTCACTTGATGGTGAACACAACGTTTTAACCGCCCATATTGTTTTAAACACTGAAATATCTAACGAAGAGCTGAAATCGTACAAGCTAGAGTTGCGACAGGAGCTTAAAGAGTTTGATTTTGCTCATACAACAATTGAAATAGAGTTCATAGACGAGCAATGTCGTGACGCAAGCTAAACGATAGTGTTAACATTGGCATAACTAAGAGATAGTTGAAACGAAATGAATATTAAACAATTCCCTGCATACATCATGATAGTGCTGATATTACTTCAGTCATTTTCTGCTGTGGCAAAAGTTGCTGATGTTCATATTGTTGATTCCGAGCATATAAAAACCGAGCATGTTCATGCTTTAGATGACCACATTTCTTCTGAAAAATTAATACAATCATCAGCAGATAATGACCAACACAACCCCGCTGATTGTCATCATTGCGGACACTGCAATGGCTCGCATGTACAGTTTGCTACGCATGTTTACATCAGTAGAGACATTGATTTCAAATCAAGTCAGGTATTTGATTATTTAAAAGTAGTCATTGAAGCTCCCCCTTCCAGATTACTTCGACCTCCCAAAAGTTAGTCCTTTTATTTAATTGGCGCGTTAGGCGGTGAAGCCAACGCTCGTTTCATAAAATAAACAGGACAAAATATGAATATGTCTTATTTTAAGGCCCCCGTACTTGCTTGGAAGAAAGTAAAACGGTTGCTTCTGTTGTCGTTTTTAGTGACAACTAATAATGTATTTGCAAATGACTTAACTGTTGATTCAGTTTCATTGTCAGAGGCAATACAACGAACACTTGCAAACAACCCACAGCTAACAGCTTTTAAATACAAACAAAAGCGTTTAGACGGCGAGTTAGCTACCGCAGGGTTAAAACCTGAATATAACGTCAGCGCTGAATTGGAAAACTTTGCAGGTACAGGTGATGTATCTGGATTCAGCGACGCTGAACTTACCTTATCAATATCTTCCGTGGTGGAATTGGGAGATAAGGTAAATAGCAGAAAGCTTTATGTTAATGCCCAACAGCAAGCAATAGCTGTTGAAAAAAGAATACAAACACTCGATATTTTGGGTGAAGTAGCAGCTCGCTATATCGATGTTTTGACGTTACAGCAAATCATGCTCGTCAATGAAAATGCAGAAAAGCTAGCACGAGAAACCTATCAAACTGTCTCCAAAAAAGTTCGTGTTGGTTCGGCACCGTCATCAGAGCAAAAACGAGCTGATGCAGCTTTAGCAACAGCTCGACTAAAGACGCTAACCATTTCCAAGCAGTTAGAGGCCAGTGTTCGTAAGTTAGCTATTATGTGGGGAGAACAATCACCGCAATTCTCTCGTGTATCAGGCGATTTATTTGCACTTCCCAAAACAATATCACTCGAATACATCATGGCTCAACTTTCTCAAAGTCCTCATATATTAGCTTATGCAGAGCAATCGAGAATTCAGCAAGCTCAATTACAATCAATCAACGCACAAAGCCACGCTAATATAACGTGGAGCGCAGGTGTGAAAAGACTTGAAGGTAGCAATGAGACTGCGTTGGTTGCAGGAATTAGCGTCCCTCTGTTTACGAGTGATAGAAATAGAGGCAGCTATCAATCTCAAAAAGCAAAACTCGATGAAGTTGAGCAGCAACGGAAAGCCAGTGAGCGAGCAATTTACAGCCAATTAGCGACATTTTATGCGGCTCAGGAAGAGGCTCGCCTTACGGTTGAAACCTTACAAACCAGTATTATTCCGCCTCAAGAAAGTGCTTTGTCATTAGTGCAAAAAGCCTATTCGGACGGGCGCTTTAGTTATTTAGAGCTAGTTTCAGTTCAAAAAGAGCTTATTGAGATGCAATATGCGCTTATTTTTGCCGCAAGTGAGGTTCACAAACAAAGCGCCTCCATTGAGTCCTTATCAGGCATTCCATTAATTTCTTCCGGCAATACAGAAAGCCAACTTTCAAGCTTTATTGAGAATTAATCATGAAAAAGAAAAATATATTAAATTCACCAATCAGCCTTTTCAAATTAATGCTTGTTGCTGTAATTGGTTTCACCTCCATCACGACCTCAGCCAGTGAAGAACACAAAGATGAAATAGTCTCTATGTCTGTTGAGATGGCTAAACAAAACAGCATTGAAACAGTAGCAGCAACTAGCGGTGTTATTCATAACGAAGAAGTTGTATATGGAAAAATCGTTGCCGATCCTGCCTCACTTGCGCACGTTAACGCTAGATTCGATGGTGTTATTAAGGAAGTAAAAGTCAATCTCGGCGAAGAGGTCAAAAAAGGTGAAACGTTGGTAGTGATTGAATCCAATGAGAGCTTAAATCAATATTCGATAAAAGCACCAATGTCTGGGCGTATAGTCGCTAGGCAAGCCAATATTGGCGAGCTTACAAATGGTGAAAACTTGCTGACAATAGCCAATTTTGACGTGGTTTGGGCACAACTATCAGTGTTTCCTACTCAGCTAAGTAAGGTTAACGCTAACCAGCAGGTGCTAATTCATAGCACTGAATTTAATCAAAGTGCGCAAATTAGCTATTTAACACCATCACTAAACGACAAGCCATACTCATTGGCATTTGTAAAATTGGATAACAAAACCAACAAGTGGCCGCTTGGCACTGTAATTAAAGGTGCGGTTACGACCAGTCAACACTCTGCTCCAGTTGTTGTGCCAAAAGGAGCCATTCAAGAGTTTGAAGGCAAAGATGTTGTTTTTATTAAAGAAGGCAATGAATACCACCCTAGCGCCGTAAAAACTGGCGCTTCAGACGCTATCAATATTGCTATCATCGACGGTTTGAACGTCGGCGAAAGTGTGGTTGTAAAGAACAGTTATCTGCTAGTTGCTGATCTAAAAAAATCGGAGGCTGGACATGAACACTAATCTCCGACCTTTTTGTCCTCTACATATTGGCTTCAGTATTATCGAGGTGAAAATATGATCGCTTGGATACTAGAATTATCTATCCGTAGACGTGGTACTATGTTGCTTATGGCCTTGTTTATCATCGCTTTAGGAATATGGAACTATCAGAAGCTACCTATTGACGCTGTGCCAGATATAACCAATGTACAGGTACAAATAAACACGCAGGCTCAAGGTTATTCACCTTTGGAAACAGAGCAACGGATTACGTTTATCGTCGAAACGGGCTTGGCAGGTTTACCTAAGCTGGATTATACCCGTTCACTTTCTCGATATGGCCTGTCGCAAGTGACTGTTGTGTTTGAAGAAGGCACAGATTTGTATTTTGCCAGAAACCTAATCAATGAGCGACTTAGCGCAATTAAGGAGCAACTACCGTTTGGCATTGAACCAGAAATGGGACCAATTGCTACGGGCCTCGGTGAAATATACATGTACAGTATAACTGCCGACGAAAGTGCAAAGCAGAATAATGGCTTACCCTATGATGCGATGGCGTTAAGGGAGATCCATGACTGGGTAGTGAAACCACAACTTGCATTGGTTAAAGGGATTACGGAAATCAATGCAATTGGTGGCTATAAAAAGCAATACCATATCAATCCCGATCCGTTAAGGATGTTGCACTTCGGTATTACCAGTGAAGCACTATCAAATGCAATAATGCGAAATAATGCAAATCAAGGGGCTGGATTCATCGAAAGAAGCGGACAGCAAATTCTTGTTCGTTCACAAGCTCAGTTGCAATCTATTCAAGACATCCAAAACGTCATTATAAAAAGCGACGACGGCACACTTGTAAAAGTTAAAGATGTCGCCGAAGTTGCGATAGGAAAAGAGCTAAGGACAGGAGCTGCATCACTGGAAGGCAAGGAAAGTGTGATTGGCACCGCAATGATGCTGGTAGGAGAAAATTCACGCTCGGTGGCATTGGCTGTTGGTGACAAGCTTAGTGAAATCCAAAACAGTTTACCTCAAGGCGTGTCCATAGTTCCCTTATATGACAGGACAACTCTGGTTGATAAAGCAATTAGCACCGTACAGAAAAATCTTATTGAAGGTGCATTACTGGTTATCTTCGTATTGTTCCTATTACTGGGTAACATACGCGCCGCTTTGATTACCGCCGCAGTAATTCCTTTGGCAATGTTGGCAACAATCACGGGCATGGTTCAAAGCAAAGTCTCTGCGAATTTAATGAGTCTGGGAGCCTTAGATTTTGGATTGATTGTCGATGGCGCGGTAATAATCGTTGAGAACTGCATTAGGCGGTTAGCAGAAAGCCAAAAACGAAATAGTTCTGTCATTTCCCTGAAAGAACGCCTAGACATTGTTTATTCTGCTACCAATGAGGTTATACGACCTAGTGTTTTTGGCGTATTGATCATAACGATTGTCTATTTACCTTTGTTTACCTTATCGGGTGTCGAGGGCAAAATGTTTCATCCGATGGCCGCAACGGTGATAATCGCTCTATTGTCTGCAATGGTATTTACCTTCACGCTAGTCCCCGCTGCGGTTGCTTTATTCTTGAAAGGCAAAATCAGCGAAAAAGAAAGTCCAGTAATTGTCGGCGCTAAGTCAGTTTATAGTCCTGTTTTGAAGTGGGCTTTAAAACTACGTTGGCTAGTTGTTTGCGGCGCTGCTTTACTTGTGACATTTAGCATATTACTTGGTAGTAAATTAGGATCTGAATTTGTTCCTCAACTTAATGAAGGTGACATTGCACTGCACGCGATGCGTATTCCGGGCACGGGTATTGACCAAGCTGTAGAAATGCAGAAGGTACTTGAACAACAAATTATGAAATATGATGAAGTTGTTACGGTGTTTTCAAAAACGGGCACAGCAGAAGTTGCGACAGACGCGATGCCGCCAAATGTGACTGATACTTTTCTGATATTAAAGCCGAGAGAGCAATGGCCCGACCCTAATTTAACGAAAGAGGATTTTGTTGAAAGGCTGGAAAAAGATCTCAGCTCTATTCCCGGCAATAATTATGAGTTTACTCAACCAATTCAGATGCGATTTAACGAATTAATTAGCGGAGTAAGAGCTGATTTAGGGATTAAGCTCTACGGTGATGATCTATCCCAACTTGTCATTTCTGCACAAGAAGTTTTGGCTACACTCAATACAATTTCAGGTGTTGCTGATGCGCGGCTCGAACAAGTTGATGACGTGCCTATCTTTACCGTTAACCCCAAGCCTGAAGCATTAGCGCTATACGGGTTGGATGCAAGCGACTTACAGTCTTGGTTAAAAACAGTCGTGTCAGGTGAAGGCGCAGGGTTAATATTCGAAGGTGATCGTCGATTTGAAATTGTAGTTAGATATCCTGAGCTGTTGAGAGCCAACCTTGATCAGCTAGGTAATTTGCCAATCGCGACAGAAAGTGGTGAGTTTGTACCTGTAAGCGAAGTTGCAGAGTTAAATTATACGACAGTTCCAAGTCAAATAAGCCGAGAAAATGGTAAGCGACGAATTGTAATTACAGCAAATGTTAGAAACCGAGATCTAGGCTCATTCGTACAAGAGGCACAGCAAAAAATTCAACAAAATGTTGAATTGCCTGCTGGTTATTGGCTTGAGTACGGCGGAACATTTGAGCAACTTGAGAGTGCAACGCAAAGATTATCCATCGTAGTACCTGCCACATTGTTTGTAATTTTGACACTGCTTGTCATAGCATTTAGTTCAATAAAAGATGCCCTGATCATATTTAGTGGTGTGCCTTTAGCACTTACAGGCGGCGTATTGGCTTTGTGGTTAAGAGACATGCCTCTTTCAATTTCTGCTGCTGTTGGATTTATCGCTCTTTCAGGGATAGCTGTATTAAATGGACTGGTGATGCTGTCATTCATTAAACAGCGATTACTTGAAACAGGAGAGCTAATAAACTCAATTATCGAAGGTGCAACTATCAGGCTTCGCCCTGTATTAATGACCGCTTTGGTTGCTAGCTTAGGTTTCATTCCTATGGCATTAAACGTCGGAACTGGGGCTGAAGTTCAGAGGCCATTAGCAACGGTGGTAATTGGAGGGATTATTTCCTCTACTTTACTTACTTTAGTTGTTTTGCCTGTTCTATATAGAATTGTTTACAGTAAATACAAATCTTAACTTTAATTTAGAGGCTTCTCGTAATGTTTTCGAGAAGCCTTTTGTTAAGTTACTTTTGCTCGTTCAGGTGTGTAAAAAGACCTATTTAAAACTAAATTACTTTTAAGACGCCGCGATACATTTGTATCTGACAATGAAACTCATGCTCTCCCTGTGACAAGTTTAATAAGGTAATTTGAGTAATTTCATTTAACTTAAGCTGTTCGCTTATATCCAATGAAGGAATAAGCATTATTTCAGCGCAGGGGGATTGCTCTTTATGACCGTTATGAACGCACGTCATTATTGCTAATTGCGCAGATTATGAATGAAACTGGTAAACGGATTATCATTTTTTGTACTGACAGAACCATTAATAATCTTTGAACAATCGCCCCGTTTGTGAGTACTTTCAATGTCCTCAAGAATAGACTTTAATGATCGGCCTAGCCGATCAAGGCGAGTAACTATTACCTCATCACCCTACCTGATGAAATCGATTAGCTTCTTTAACTTTTTTCATTTCTAACCGAAGTACCAGACACATTGCCTTATAATATTTTTTTACAACCATAATAGCCCAACTGAACAGTTGAGCATTCAAATCTTGTTCTCTAGTAGATACTCTTGCAAAACCACTTTCATGTGTAGGAAACTTTTAGCTTTCGAACATGAACGAGATAAAAGATCAATATTCGTTCATTTAAAAAGTGAAATAAATGACAACTCTAACTATCAAGATTAATTCTTCCACATGCTTTAACTGTGTCTTCACTTGTACACGAGCTTACATTTGTTGAAGCTCAGCTTGTAGTACTTTGAGTTCCCACATTAGATTGTTAACTAAAGCCAATTCCGCCTGTGTCTATCACAAGTTCAAAACTCAAACTCTAAATATAAGCTGATTTGATCTCCTTCAAAGAAGATTTTTTGCCCATAAACTCTTACACCGAAATGTGTAGATTAGTACTGATTCACAATACTTGCGCTGAAATTGAGTCAATCGTATTACAAATACTCTTATTGATACTGGCTCATTACTTGCAATTTTTCGAGAACATGACCACATGTAGAGAATAATAGGCTAACAGTGGGAAATATTTACACTATCAATGTAAGGATTACTTATGAAATACTCAAGATTTGCTGCAATGATCATCACCTCAACCATTGCTATGTTTGTCATGATGTATCTCAACACTTACGCAGTATCACATATATGGTTTAGTGAAACGCGTATCTATATGGCGTTGTATATGGGAGCAGGTATGGCAATGATCATGCTGGCCTTTATGCTTGGCATGTACAGTAACAAGAAGCTCAACATGGCTATTTTTCTATTGGCGACAATACTGTTCGCCATATGTCTTTATCTTGTTCGCTCTCAAAGCACAATTTCTGACACTGCCTACATGAAAGCGATGATTCCTCATCACTCCATTGCTATTCTTACTAGTGAGCATTCAACTTTGGAGGATGTACGCGTGCGTGAATTGGCAAATGGTATTATTAAAGCCCAACGAAAAGAAATAAAAGAAATGGAATGGCTGATTAAGGATATTTCTGAAAATGGAAAGGTCAGCTCACAAGCTCAGGCTGAGCAACGACCGCTCCCAAAGTTTGAAGGCACACTGAACAAAGGAGACTAAGATGACTAAGACAGCTACCCTGTACAGAATGGTCACTGACGAACATATCTGCCCCTATGGTTTAAGGTCGAAAGATTTGCTGGAGAGGCAAGGGTATGATGTAGAAGATCATAAGCTCACGTCAAGACAACAAGCTGATGACTTCAAAGATAAGCATGATGTCAAAACTACGCCACAAACCTTTATTGAAGGAAAGCGTGTCGGAGGATACGATGACTTAAGAGAGTATTTTGGTAAAGATGAAGCAGGTCAAACTGGCACAACCTACACGCCAGTTGTAGCCATTTTCTCGATAGCTGCACTTCTTGCTGTCGCATCTCAACATTTTGCTTCCGGCTCATTTATCTCCATCAGAACACTGATGCTATTTATAGCTTTTTCAATGACGCTCTTAGCGGTGCAAAAACTGAAAGACCTATACAGTTTCACAAATTCGTTTATTACTTATGATTTACTAGCGATGAGATGGATAAGATATGGTTATATTTATCCCTTCATTGAAGCATATGCAGGTATTGGTATGGTTGCCCAACTACAGCCTCTCGCAGTGGCACCATTTTCATTGTTTATCGGCACAGTTGGAGCAATTTCAGTTTTCAAAGCCGTTTACATTGACAAACGCCAGTTAAAGTGTGCCTGTGTAGGCGGCGATAGCAGTGTGCCACTTGGATTTGTATCGCTATCTGAAAACTTATTTATGATCGCGGGAGCATTGATTATGCTGCTGATGTAAAGGTATAGCTCTATTCGGCGGCCCCTTAACTGTTAAGATTAGACCTAGGATGCCAGCCCACACCTTTCTAATCCATATGTAACATTTTTTCTGTCGTACTGGCATCAAGATAACCAGAACTGAGCAAACAATCTCAAAGGTTGTACAAAATAACACTAAAGCTTTTTCATTAAGTTTTATTGTTATGCTCTTGTGGTGGCTTTCGCCACCACTTTATTAGTTTTCAAGTTCCACCATATCTTTCGCTGCAATGTCACCAGACACTAGCTTTACAGTTGCGAAATGATCATTCACAATTTTAGTAATTTGTACCGTTCCTACCTTTTCGATAGTGTAGGGATCTTCACCTTCACTCAATACTATTCTTTCATGGAATCTAATAACACTGTATTTTTGCCCAACCTCTGCGCCATGCTTAGCACCAATACAGATTAGAGTTCGATTATCAGAACTTTCTACTACCTGACCTCTCATCATGTATTTATGATAAAAAGTGGTATTGGAACAACCCACTAAATATAAACCGAATGTAAGCAATAAAAGAGCTTTTATATAGGGTGTTTTCATCACTGTTACCTCATTTGACTAACTAATTATCTATACACTTTTTTATGAATTCATTTGTTTTTCCGGCCAGCCCCCGAAGGTGCTTGATGACAACTCCAAGGCTTATGAACAGAGTTATCTTTGATGTTCTGATCAACAAATTTATAGTAACTTTCTTTAGTATGTGTCCACCAATCATCATGAACATCTGCGCCATACTTACGGATTACCTCCTCAATCCCATCAAGGCTTACGTTTGCGGCATCATAGGCAAGGTGTATTTCACCTTCTTTGATGTTGTAACTAACTTCATCTATACCAAAAAGCTGATCTATTTCTTTTACTAACTCGTCACAGCTTTCTTCTGTGACATTGCTAAGCTTTAGATTTCGAACAACTAAATTTTGCTCTCTAACGCCAACTCTATGATCTAAATCGCTCATAATTTTTCTCCTAATGTTTGTGTGAATGCTGTTGATTGCTATCTTTCATTTCTTCCATTTTCCGGTTCATCTGCGGCATCATGTTCTCCATCATTTCTAAATGATGTTCAGTCATCTTGATTTGTTGATGCATTGGCATTTCTTCCATGTTTTTGTGCATGGATTGCATCATCTTCATCATTGAACGGTGATGTTCAACCATCATCTGCTGTTGCTTGTCAGGATCTTTTTCAGTTTTAATGGCATGGACTTCCTTTTTCATTTCCATCATCTTTTTATGCATTTCTCCCATGTTCTCATGTGGTATTGTCATGCCTTGATGCATACCAGCTTTGTTCGCACCTTCATGTTTATGCTCATTGTTTTGGGCAAATGAGCTAGTGGTTATCAGTAGTGAACCAATAAATAAAATTGATTTAGTTAACGTTTTCATGATTTTTACCTTCTACACTTTTATTAAAACTTGGGATCCAACTTGGTGTCGATTCCATATACCTGTGGTACTCCGAACCAAATTCAGCAATCGCCTGTGCTTCTTCGCGTTTCGCTAGCTTGACGTAAACAACGACTAAGATCGGAAACATCGCAAGTGTTGGGATTGTCGGCCACTGCAATAAAAAGCCGAACATGATTAGAATGAAAGCTACATACTGTGGGTGGCGACACCTTGCATACCATCCAGTTGTAGCCAATTGATGATGCTTTTGCGCGTGATGCAATACATTCCATGCTGAAGACAACATAAAGAAACCTGCAACAATAAACACCATACTCACTATATGAAATGGGTCCCAATGGGCATCACCTTGAAATCCAAAGAAAGTATGTAATAAATGCCCATTCTCATGCGCAAAGAAATTTACTTCTGGATAGGTCTCCGTCAGCCACCCCGACAGAAAATAGATAGTTAAAGGAAAGCCATACATTTCAGTAAATAGGGCAACAATAAAGGCGGAGAACGCTCCAAGGCTTCGCCAATCAGTAGATGTTTTTGGTTTGACAAAACTAAAGGCAAAAAAGATAAAAATTGCTGAGTTCAGTATCACCATTGACCATAAGCCATAATCATATGTCTCATTCATCACTGTTCTCCTTTTTATGTGATTCCTTACGTCCTTCTTCTAAACCTTGTATGTAGCCGTCACGATAGGCAGCATTTTTATCCGTGAGTTCTTGAAAGCTCTCTTCCTTTTTCTCATCAGGCGCATGTGAATGATCGTGGCCATGTTTGCCATGACTGCCATGCATAAATACGTGCATCAACGGGCATAGCAATAAAATCAAATAAGGAAGAAATTGCAGTACATGCTGTCCATGTTCAAAGATTAAAAAATAGGTGGCTGCGGCAATAAGCACCAATGCAGCCCAACCCGTGGGTGTTGACCAAAATTTAGGGTGCTCATTTTTCATATTGGCCTCCTATTGACCTTAAATTTTCCGCTGAAGCTTCAGACTTAGAATTTATCCAGAAGAGATTATCCACAGGGGAGATACTAACTAGTCCTTCTCCTTCAACGTTGGTATACGCTGCATCAAGCAAAACTTTAGCAACATGTTCTGCATCATCAAAAGCAACATAAATTGTCATAACTATATGTGCTGATTAGTGATTTCTGTTGTAAGTATCAGCATATGCACCTCTGCCCGTTGCTTTATGAATGGTAAAGCCTTTATAGCCATGTGAAAGTAGTGCCTCTTCTACTCGTGTTAACACCATTTCATCGAAAATGGCGGTCACTTTTTTCATCCTCCTAAACAACCTTTAAGACACCGCGATACATTTGCATCTGACAATGAAACTCATGCTCTCCCGGTGATAAGTTCAATAAGGTAATTTGAGTAATTTCATTTAATTTAAGCTGCTCGCTTACCTCCAATGATGGAATAAGCATTGTTTCAGCGCAGGGTGATTGATCTTTGCGCATAAACTTCAGAGTGACAGGTTGACTAGCAGACACTTGGATTGAGGATGGTGAATACACGCCATCCCTCACTTCAATGAGTACTTCATTACCTTGAACAATTGTTTTATTGGGTTTGTATAGCCAAAACCACCAAACAATCAGTGCGATTAACACTAAGCCTAATAAGTTAATTAACATCATCGTGTTTCTCCTTAATGCTCTTTTGCTTTAAACAAGCGAAGTCGATTTGCATTTGACACTACAGTCAATGACGAAAACGCCATTGCAGCACCTGCAATTACAGGGCTAAGCAGAATGCCAAAGAAGGGATATAGAACCCCCGCAGCAAAAGGAATCCCGGCTACGTTATAGACAAACGCGCCAAACAAGTTTTGTTTTATATTTCGTAAAGTAGCTTTGCTTACCGCTATGGCATCAGCTAGGCCATGAAGTGAACCACGCATTAGGGTAATGTCAGCACTTTCGATAGCTACATCAGTCCCTGTGCCTATGGCGAAGCCAACATCGGCTAACGCTAGCGCAGGAGCATCGTTGATGCCATCTCCTGTCATACCAACAATTTCGCCGCCTTCTTGTAGCTCTTTCACCTTGTTGGCTTTATCTTCTGGCAGCACTTCAGCAAGAAACTCACTAATACCCGCTTTTTTGGCAACAGCAGCAGCGGTTTCCTTGTTATCACCCGTTAACATGATGACGCGTATACCATTAGCCTGAAGTCGTTTGATAGCAGAGATTGAGTCTGACTTGATAGGATCTGCAACAGCAATGATTGCTGCAAGTTCACCATCTACAGCAAAGTACATAGGTGTTTTGGCTTCTTTGGCTAAAGACTGCGCTTGTTCAACAAAGCCTGTGAGGTCTATGCCTTTTAACTTCATTAGTTTATCGTTTCCGAAAAGCAGGGCTTTATTGTTGCAGTTTGCTTCTACACCAAAACCCGTAATGGCGTTAAACGCTTCAATTTTTAGTAACTCAATATCCTTATCTAACGCACTTTCAACAATCGCTTGCGCTAAAGGGTGCTCTGAGCCGCTCTCTAAACTTGCAGCAAGCTGTAGTACGTCTTTTTCGTCCGTAGCTTTTGCTAAAACAATATCGGTTACCTTAGGTGCCCCTTCAGTAATAGTGCCCGTTTTATCTAAAATCATGGCAGTGATTTTAGAGGCGGTTTGCAGTGCTTCACCGTTGCGAATTAGCACGCCTGCTTCTGCGGCCTTTCCTACTCCGACCATGACAGACATGGGCGTTGCCAAGCCCAAAGCACATGGGCAGGCAATAATGAGTACAGTAGTTGCTGATACGATGGCAAAAGCAATTGCTGGCTCAGGTCCAAAGTTAAGCCATGCTAGCGCACTTAACACAGAGATGATCATGACAACAGGAACGAAAAAAGCTGAAATAACATCAGCCAAGCGGCCAATCGGCGGTTTAGAATTTTGTGCTCGTTTCACCATATTGATGATTTGCGCAAGCGCCGTGTCTTTTCCAACACGTGTGGCTTTAAACATAATCATGCCTGATTTGTTCAAAGTACCAGCGACAACCTCATCTTCTTCGGCTTTTTCAACAGGCATAGGCTCGCCTGTCAGCATGGACTCATCAATAGAGGTGTGCCCTTCCAATACCACACCATCGACGGGAATTTTTTCGCCCGGTTTTACCTTTACAATATCGTTAAGTAAAACCTGCTCAATACCAATCTGAACTTCTTTGCTATCACGAACTACGGTTGCCGTTTTGGCCTGCAAGCCGATAAGACGCTTAATGGCCTCAGAGGTTTTACCTCTGGCTTTTATTTCTAATGCCAGACCTAAATCAATTAAGCCAATGATCATGGCGGTAGCTTCAAAATAAACATGCCGTGCCATTAATGGAACGGCGTCAGGTGCAAACACGACAACCATCGAATACACCCAAGCTGTACCTGTTCCTAAAGCTATTAAAGTGTCCATATTAGCGGAGTGGTTTTTAAAGCTTTTCCAAGCGCCAACATAAAAATGCTTACCTGAAAAATACATAACACCAAAAGTTAAAATGCCTACAACCAGCCAAGACATGCGTTCAAGGTTTGTTTCAACCGTCATTTCTCCAACCACAATGCTGTAGATCATCAAAGGAACACCGAGTGAAAGGGCAATAAACGTATCGCGCATTAGTTTTTTATAATATGCCCAATCAGCCGCTTCTTTCTCGTCAAGCGCATCTGCTGCCGAGCTATCATCAATTGGCTTCGCGTTATACCCCACAGACTCAACAGCTTTGATCAATTCTTCTGTCTTAGCTGTCCCAGAAACTGTTACAGTCCTATCAGCAAAATTCATTTCCGCACTGACTACACCAAGAGTTGCCTTTAACGCCCCTTCAATTTTGCCTACACAGCTAGCACACCCAGCTCCTTCAATGATGAGCTGTTGGTTATGTGATACTTTCTCCAACGTATTCTCCTTACTTTTACACGAAGAGGATTGAGCTTTTGCCTGACAGCAACAGCCTGATTCGGTTTCTATATTTGTATTAGTAGTCACCATTTTTCCTCCTATGCCTTTTTAATTTGCTCAAAGTTTTCGATGAGATGACAAACCATGTTTGCAGTCGGCGCTTTGTCTTCCATTTCTTCCCATTGAGAAAGAGCTGAAGACATTTTTCCTCGAAGTGCCAACATTGCTTGAAACTGTTTTTCTGTTTCTTCAAGCCTCTCTTTGATCAGGCTTCTGACTAATGGGCACGCACTTTTACCATCTTCAGATTCATTAAGAATTTGCTTGATATCTGCAACAGAAAAACCAAGGTTTCTGGCACTTAAAATGAATTTAAGTCTCGATACTTCTTTATTCGAGTATGACTTGTAGCCGTTCACTGACTTAGCAGGTTTTAACAATCCCAATCGCGAGTAATAGCGCACCGTATCAGCAGTCGTTCCAAGGCTTTTTGCCAGCTCTGCAACTTTCATGTTCACTCCTTAGTTCTTCACCTAAGTTTGTAATCTCACCTACAGCTTAGACCTGTGTCTAAGACACAGGTCAAGTGATTATTCGTGATTAATAATGCAAAAGCTAAAAACTAATTTTTGGTAAAAAGAGGAATCTCGGCCAAAATCGACAGTATTAATTACTGTAAATGGCAATAACTTGAGCATTTTCATAATGCCTTTCCAAATATCGTACTAATCGTTCAAAACAATTGATTATTTAAATCAATGAATAAGTCATTCTATTTTTGATGGGAGTGGCGAAAAAAAGACGCACTGATCCTGTGATTAGCCAATAATTGGTGGACGATAAAGTAAGAGATGGATACCAGATTTTGGTAGGGGTGTACGCTGTAGAATTAGCTCAGAATGAATATTGCAAATACCTTCGTCTTGCGCTTCCACAAGATAGGCATTTAAATGAAAGCTTGTACAAAAACCGCCTTCACAACAAACACAATCACCAGCTTTACATTTTTCACAGTCTTCATCACCATGACGGTTTTTAGAATCTTGCGAATTTTCAGTGTGATAGTGACTATTGTCAATCATTGATTGATGATGCATATTTTTGCTTGGTTGTATAATATGCGTGTCGGATGAGCCATTATGATGCTCTTCACAATTCATTGGTTTAGCAATAGCAAAGCCATGCTGCGTAAGCAACACAGTTATTATTACTATTTTAAACCACCTGAAAAGTCCAAACATTATCATTCCTTCTTTAGCACCTACAATATTAGCCACTTTATAAAAATAATTTTATGATCTTGATCAACCTTTGAACTAAAACCTAAACTTTTTACTTTTTACTTTTTACTTTTTACTTTTTACTTTTTTAAACAGCTTAAACTTCACAAGTATAAAAGGGGTGTCTAATTTATACTCATGAGATTGAAGCCAAGCATGAGCACCATTAAAAGAAATAAAAACCCTACGCTCATAATTAGGTATTGAGTAAGGGATCATTTTTCCAATTGTTCAGCTTTAAGCGCTGTACTTTGCAACAATCGGTTCTATCCCGGGCACATCCAATTCCCGTTCATCAAAAGTGATAAAATGGCCTATTGTAGGTCTTTCAATGGCGATGTTTTTTGCCTTGACTCTTTAACCTTAACCATTCGCCAACTTTACTTCTTAGCTGATATTCCACCTTGATAGGTATACACCAGACTGGCACCGACTGAAAACAAGAAGTAGCTTACTATTACTGCTCTTAGTTCTTTCCAAAAAAACTATTAGCTAGGCCTTTCCTAACATAACTAAAATGGTTTAAATCCCAAAAAACGAAAGCTACCATCAATATAGTTGCGGTAGCTCTCATCAAGTCAATATAGTATTTCTTCACATCAGAGCCAGAACTTGATACCTGCAACAAAAGCAGTATCACGAGTACTTTGCCCATTTAACTTCGCAAAGTCGGCTGTATTACCAAATTTATTTGTCCACTCAACGCCAACATAGGGAGCAAACTGGCGGGTAAACTCATAACGAACCCGAAAACCAATAGCACTGCTAGACAAGCCACTACCAAGGTTATTTTGGACGTCATCCTTACCGTAAAGCGTCAACTCTGCTCGTGGTTGAACAATTAACTTTTGAGTAAGTAATAGCTCATACTCAGCTTCGATCGAAAATGCACTATTACCTTGCTCTCCTAAATACGCAGTCATATCAATTTCAAACCAGTAGGGGGCTAGACCTTGTAAACCAAAAGCTAGCCATTTGCGGTTTTCACCTTCGTTATTGTAATCAAGTCGAATACCGACTTGTGTATCCCAATAAGCAGATATTGCGTGGCCCCATAGAAAATCTGTTTGGTTCTCCTCTAAATTACCTTCGCTAAAATCTCCTTCAGTTTTGATGACTAATCTATCAAAAGTAGTGCCATACCATGCCTGAAAGTCAAAAACACCTGCGTTTGTTTGCTCATTATATTCAAGACGATCCCCTAGTAGCGCGTAAAATGAATGCTCATCTGCCAAAGTCAGTCGTTTGTCGCTATTGAGTGCATAAGGACCTTCAGTCAATGTTGTACCTGCGGCATAAGCATGAGGGTCTCTAGCATCTTTAGGTGCATCTCCACCTTGTGCTTGCATTTTAGAATCACCCATCTCAGTCATCTCATCTTTTGCAGATACAGATACACTTATAAGGGGCAAACCTATTAATAATAGTTTTAACGTATTGGTTAGTATTAATTTTCTCATGATACAACTACCTCTCTAAACATACCTGCATCCATGTGGAATAATAAATGGCAATGCCATGCCCAGCGACCTACGTCATGAGGTGTTGTTAAAAAACTAATTCTTTGCGCTGGTTGTACAGGGATAGTATGGCGACGAACCTGTACATCACCTTTTTCATTCTCCAAATCGCTCCACATACCATGCAGGTGCATTGGATGTGTCATCATTGTATCGTTTTGTAAAATAACTCTTAAACGTTGATTATGCTTCATGTGAACTGGCGTGCTTTTTCCAAATTCCAAGCCATCAAATGACCAGCTATAACGCTCCATGTTTCCAGTTAAATGTAATTCAATTTCAGCCTCAGGCTCTTGCTGGCTTGTAATTCCCTCAAGAGAATGTAAATCTGCAAGTGTTAAAACACGGCGTCCATTTTTACGTAAACCTATACCGGGATCATCAAGGTTTGTTCTAGGCATATCAACACGCATATCAACAGAAGCTCCATACTCTGTTTTTGCATGACGCACTTTAGTGCTAGCAACAGCTAATGGGTTTTTAGTCATTCCATGTTTACTATGATCCATTGCCATCGCTCCATGACCCATTGCACTATGATCCATTTTATTAGAATTCATGCCCCACATACCTGCCGTATCAGCCATTGTAGAATGCACACTATCATGGGTCATATTGCCCATCATATCTGTCATCGTTAACCACTCAACGGGGTCTAAAGAAGGTACTGGTGCATCAACGTTAGGTGCCATTGATAAAGTACCTTTAGCATAACCTGAGCGATCCATGCTTTGTGCAAAAATCGTATATGCGTCATTTTTTGGCTCGACAAGTACATCATAAGTTTCACCGGGACCAAATCTAAATTCATCTACTGTCACAGGTTCAACATTTTGTCCATCAGCTTGTACAACTGTTAACTTCAGCTCAGGTATTCTTACATCAAAAAACGTATTGCTAGAACCGTTAATAAATCTAAGCCTAACCTTTTCGCCAGCTTTAAACATTCCACGCCAATTTGTCAAAGGCGCACAACCATTCATTAAAAAAGTCATTGCAGATGCTGATAAGTCTGCAAGATCTGTAGGGTTCATTCTCATTTTATTCCACATTTCCCGGCGTTGTAGCGCATTTGAAACGCTGCTATTTGAAATGTCATCAAAAAACTCTGGAACAGTAGGTTGATTAAAGTTAAATACATCGCTCTGTACTTTTAACTTGCGAAACAAATCCATTGGGTCATCATCAGTCCAATCAGACAATTGGATGACATGCTCATTGTCAGCACTAATAATATCCTTTTCTCTTGGCTCAATAATTAATGCGCCGTACATACCTGTCATTTCTTGAAAACCACTGTGTGAGTGATACCAATATGTGCCGCTTTGTTGCAGCTTAAATTTATAAACAAAGGTTTCACCCGGCATTATACCTTTAAAGCTAATACCCGGTACGCCATCCATTTGATACGGAAGAATGATCCCATGCCAATGAATTGAACTCGGCACTGATAATTTATTCGTTACCCTGATAGTAACGTCATCACCTTCTCTGAGGCGCAAGGTAGGAGCTGGTATTGAGCCATTGATTGTTGTAGCCATTCTTACAACACCTGTGAAGTTTACTGGTGACTCATCTATCACCAGATCTATGACTTCCCCACTTAGTTCGGGCGCAGTACCTGTTGAAGTTCCAGCAAGCAAAGATGAAGCTGCATGAAGAACACTTGGAAAAGCAGCTAATACACCGCCAGCAGCTAATCCTTGTACAAAGCGTCTACGTGGCGTAGAAACTTGATGTAATGGATTGTTATTTCTCATTTTACTCTCCGTTGTTTGAACAATAAATTAATGTGACCAATGAATGTGCTTAATCTTCCATTCACCATTTTGTTTTTCCAGCACCATCGTTTCCATGCCTTGATAATCGCGTTCAACACCTTTATGAGTACCTGTAGTTTGACTGCGCGACGCAGAGATAGCGGTATTTCCAAGTATCGTCACTTGATGTTCAAGTGTGTCGCTCTTCATCGCTGCTAAATACTTCATATCCGACAACATATGATGATGAGCATATTCATCAGCGCTCCTTTCAACGCGGCCTCCCTCGAAAATGGTGACATCATCCGCTAACTGCGCTCTAGCCTGTTTTTGATTGCCAGTTTCAAGTGCTTGATGAAATGCCAAAACAACTTTTGCGGCTGGGGTATCTATACCTTTAAACAAACCTTTGTCTTTGTTCTTATCACCATGAGCGTTTGCTGCGAAACTAAACGTCATTAATAAAACGAGTAATATATTTATTGTTTTCATTTTCATTCTCTCTTTTAGGTTTTAATTTGCAGGGCCAACAACACTAGTAAGCCCAGCCGTTACAGATAAAATGGCAAAAGCTACTACCATTTCTATCGAGATAGATTTAGATAAAGCCTCTCTGCCTTGACTATTTTTAAGTTGTGGAACGAGTATTAGTTTATGTTTAGCAGCAAGTGCCAAAATAGACACTACAAGGGCCAATTTAAACAACAGTGTTTGTCCGTAACTTGAGCTTATTAGTGCATCAAGACTTCCGACCAATTGAATCACGAGCCAGAGGCCTGCTACCAACAATAGGCTCAATGTAAAACTTGCTTGTTTGCCAAAGCTTTCCATCAGCAAATGAAGTTCTGCATAGCTTAGCTGATGGCAAGCCTGTTTTAGTGGCAATAACGCCCCAAACCACCATGCCATAACGAGCACATGCAAAATAAGCAAGCCTTTTTCAATTGTGCCTAACTCAGAAATATGACCCAGTAACGTGAATGAGTATGCAAGGATTAATAAACTCAACATTAAAGCGCTTTGTTTTAAGTACGAGTTCACAGCGAGTTTGAACCTTAAAGCTAAAGCGATTATTGCGGTAACTAGCCCAAGCGCTCGAAGCAAAGCTCCAGTGCCGACAGAGGAGTCCCACATAATAGCCAATATATCAGCGTCTATCGCCCCCTGAATTCCCTCTTCTGCCATTGCACCAGTACTGGCAAAGAACCAAGTAATATTAGCGATCAAAGCCATAACTATATAAGTTCTTGTCCACGTTAAATTCGCTATTACAGCATTACTATGAGATTCATTATGCTCAAAAATTTGTCTGAAAAATGTATAGCCGGCAATACAGGCAAAGCCGACGTAAAATACAATTTTTGACAGTACAATGACTGTATTCCAGATATACATTTCCATATCAATCACACAGCCTTACTAATGAACCATAAAGCCGAAGCTATCTTTCATTTTATGTCCATCTTTACCTAAATAGGTCACATCAACGATATAGTTTGTTGGAGCTAATTTAGGTAGTTCCCATGAAAACTCTCTGGAAGCTTCTTTTGATGGTTTAAAGTCAAATTTAATATTTTCACCTTTTTTATTTTTCAACGTAACTTTAACTACACGTACCTCTTTGCTAAATCCCAATGTCAATTTTTCTGGAGTATTCATTAGCATTGCATTATCAGCAGGCACGCTTTTTTCAAGATGCACATGTGCAAATACTGCACTACTAAAAACAACACTGATTATGGTTAAAAGTTTAATTAATGTTTTCATATATACCTCTATTTATTTAATGGATTAACGACTAAATTTATCTTTGAAAATTTGATTACTTGGAATCCCAGCATCTGTAATTATTTTTTCCACTTCACTCATCATTGCTTCTGGACCGCACAAGTAAAACTCAGCCAAATGCAGTTCTGCTTTTTGGTTCATATACGGCAGAAGTACTTTTTGAACATAGCCTGAGTGCCCTTGCCATTCTTCTGAAGGATTAGAAAGAGTAGGAATATAAGAGAAGTTTTTATGCTTCTCACTCAGTGACTTCAATTCATTATGGTATAGCAAGTCATCTTCAGTTCGCGCACCATAGATAAGAGTCAAACCACTTTTATCTTTATGCTTTTTCAACTGTTCAAAAATAATAGACCTCAGTGGTGCAAGTCCTGAACCCGCACCTATAAACACGCGACTAACTTTTTTATTTGAAGTGGCATAAAAATCAGAAAAAGGGCCTCTTGCAGTTATCGTTTCACCTACTTGGAGTGAACCTAAATAACTTGAACCTATTCCTGCTTTAAAACCATTCTTTGCGGTCTGCCAACGGATATTAAACATTAACTCATCAGACTCCTCGTCAAAGTTAACTAATGAGTAGTGGCGAGTTACACCGTTATGAGAAAATTTTCCATGATAGTAGCTATCCCAGTATTTTTCATAGCACTCTGGCATATCATCTGGACGTAAGCTATTCATCCCTGCTGGCACATCAAATTGCATATATGCACCAGCTTTAAATGCCAACTGTTTGCCTGATTTCAGCTTAAATTTCACTTCCTTGATAAAAGGAGTAATGAAATTAGTCGCAACCACAACTAGCTCATGATTTTCAATATTGCGATCAGTATTAACTTCAATCGAACTAATTTCAGAGAACCTATGCTGACATCCAAGCCGATAACCTTCCTTAAGTTGCTCCTGAGATAAATGTTCCTGTTCAGATAGTGTGATAGGTAATTTAGTTGAACTTAAGAACACGCATTTGCCACAAGTACCGCCACCACCGCAACCTGAAGGAAGGTATACATGTGAACTAGCTAGCCCTTCTAATACAGTTGAGCGACCAACTGCTGAGATGTCAGTAATAGTATTTTCATTGGAAAACGTCACTGCCACTTTTTGCCTGTTAGTGCCCCAACCTAGCTTCAGTAAACCACTTCTATACTGTTGTATCAGCCAAGTAACACCAGTAATTGAAAGGAATAGCGTTGCAAAAGCAAATGCAATGATCAACCAATGGTTAAATCCTCCAGAATTGCCATAGTCCATAAAGTGAAGCTTCATCATCAGATCTTTCAATCTGAAATCATCATTGGCATGGCGAAGTACTTGACCTGTAATACTATCTAAATAAATAGTTGTATTGTTCTCATCCTCAACGGCAACTTGCCACATAGGATTTTGCTGCCTTACGTGATCAGAAAACGGAGGTTGAGATAACACTGGAGTAGTTAACTTACCCTGTCCTGAGTAGGAGTTTTTTGCCAAAGTTAGTACTTGTTCTTCAGACAAATTAAATGGCTTTCCTGTTACAGCATCAAATAGCTTTGAGTGGCGCTCTTGATAGCTATGCTGCCCCTTATCGAACACAAAATGATAGTAAGGCTGATGTAAAACCCATATAAGGTTTACTTCCTGCGGAGCATTACTAGTAATGTCTTTAATAGGGAATAGGTCAAAGCCTGTAATGCTACCTTCATGATGAGAATGAACTCTAAGTTCATTACCACTGGCTTTACTGTGATCCATCAAATTGAAGTAAAGGCCCGTTCCCAACCAAATAAGCAGTTGTAAACCAACAAATAAAGAAAGCCACTTGTGTATCGTTGTATTTAACTTAAATAGTCGCATCAAATGACTCTCTTTTTATTTGGGGAAAGCACTCGGTAATAAGTCAATACTGCGCCAGTAATTGCTCCCATTAGACCTAGAGTTGCGACCAAGAACAAAAACCAGTTTGATACGTTTTCTCCATCATAGTAATCCATAATGTGGAACCGCCACATCCAATCAAACAATCGCCAGTAATCATGACGCTTGGCAACAAGTGATCCTGTTTGTTGACTTATATAAAATGTCGGTGTGGAGAATTGCTCAAACGTCACTCTCCAAACAGGTAAATGCCTTGGGGACAACTCAGCAGGCAAGTTTGTCGCTGACTTAATCAACCTTATGCTGTCGATTTGATGATTCAGCGCATAATGGTATTGTGCGATTTCTTTAGCCTTGGTTTCATCTACAAGGGCCTGAACAGCTCCAGTTTTAGCATCTATTGCTACTTTTCCATTTTCTCCATTAATAAAAGAATACAAAGGACGGCCCATACTTTGAGTAAGTGTAACTTGGCTAGCTTTAGGATAATCCGCAGCTAGCTTTACAATGGAGTAATCCATACTTGCTAAATCTATTTTGGCTTCCTCACTCTTAGCCAAGGTTTCGCCGTGTATATAGTGAATATCCATAGTCACCATATACACGCCTGTAATAGACCAGAAGAGGAATTGTATTCCGACAAATGCCATTAGCCATTTGTGATATTTTCTAGCCGTGCTAAGCATTATTCTCAGGCTCCACGTTAGAAAGCTCTTTGTTAAAGGCATTTACTTCAGGCTTTTTAATGATTGAGTAAATTGCAGGGAGTACAATAAGCGTGAGCAGCACAGCACTTGTCATTCCGCCTACCATAGGAGCAGCAATGCGGCTCATGACCTCAGAACCTGTACCAGTACCATATAAAATAGGCATTAAACCTATAATGATTGTAGCTACCGTCATCATTACTGGACGAACTCGTAAGCCAGCACCGTGCAATAATGCATCTTGATATGCATCATCTGAGATGAGTTCTGCTCGCTCCACCGCTTTTTCCTTAAGCTCAGCAAGTGCTTGATTAAGATAAACCAGCATTATCACGCCAATCTCAACCGCAACACCAGCTAGAGCGATAAAGCCCACACCAACAGCTACTGAGAAATTAAACCCTTCTAGATACATCAACCATAACCCACCGATCATTGCCATCGGCAAGGTAACGATAATGATAGCCACTTCACTAAACGCTCTGAAATTCAGGTAAAGCAGAATAACAATAATGGCGAGTGTTAAAGGCAATACATAGGTGAGCTTTTCTTTCGCTCTTTCCATATATTCGTATTGTCCAGCCCAAGTAATTGAATAGCCTGCTGGTAATGTCAGGTTATTTGCTAAGTGTTCTTTAGCATTTTCAACATAAGTACCTACATCAACGCTATCAATATCAATGAAAGTCCAACCATTGATTCTGGCATTCTCACTTTTAATACCCGGTGGGCCATTCTCTATTCGAATATCAGCAACATCACCTAGTGCAATGCGTTGACCACTTGGTGTTACAACAGGTAATCGTGCTAGCTGCTCAGGAGAATCTCGATAATCTTGCGGATAGCGCAGATTAACAGGGTAACGCTCTTGACCTTCTATCGTTTGTGTCACATTCATACCGCCAATCGCAGTAGAAACTACTTGTTGGACATCTTCGATATTTAACCCAAAGCGACTTGATTTATCTCGTGAAATATCAACCTTGATATATCGTCCACCTGCAACTCGTTCAGAGTAAACTGACGCTGTGCCTGTCACTTCTGGCAAGAGTTGTTCTATTTGTTGGCCGATATCCTGAATTACATCAAGTTCTGGTCCGGCGACTTTAATACCGACAGGCGTTTTTATACCTGTAGCTAACATGTCAATGCGGGTCTTGATTGGCATGACCCAAGCATTGGTTAAGCCCGGAAATTTAACCAACTTATCAAACTCAGCTTTTAACGACTCAGTTGTCACGCCTTCTCGCCACTCCTCCCGTGGCTTCAATTGAATAAAGGTTTCAATCATGGTTAGAGGCGCAGGGTCAGTTGCGGTTTCAGCTCGTCCTACTTTACCGAATACATTTTCAACTTCTGGCACAGTGCGAATAAGCTTGTCCGTTTGCTGCAATAACTCTCTTGCTTTACCGATTGAAATGCCGGGATATGTAGTAGGCATATACATAAGGTCGCCTTCATCCAATGGCGGAATGAATTCACTACCAATTTTATCGACAGGCCAAAAACCAACGATAGTCACTAATACTGCTGCGACTATTGTCGATTTTGGAAACTTCATGACTTGCTTTAAAACAGGCATGTAGATAGCAATCAATAATCGGTTTAACGGGTTTTTCTTTTCAGAGACGACTTTGCCTCGAATAAAGTAGCCCATCAAAACAGGCACCAATGTTATTGCCAAGCCTGCTGATGCAGCCATTGCATAGGTTTTTGTATAGGCGAGCGGTGAAAACATTCTTCCTTCTTGCGCTTCTAAGATAAACACAGGTAAGAATGAGACAGTTATGATCAGCAAGCTAAAAAATAATGCAGGGCCTACCTCACTCGCAGCCTTAGCTACAATTTGCCAACGGTTTTCATCTGTTAGTGGTGTTTTCTCCATATGTTTATGCATATTTTCAATCATCACTATTGCACCATCAGTCATCGCACCAATAGCAATAGCGATACCGCCTAAAGACATAATATTGGCATTGATGCCTTGCATATACATGATGATGAATGACACCAATATACCTAATGGTAGAGTAACAACTGCCACAATTGATGAGCGAAGATGAAATAGGAAAGCAACACAGACAATAGCCACGACTGCAAGCTCCTCTAGCAACTTGCTCCAAAGGTTATCAACAGCACGATCTATTAACTTCGATCTGTCATAGACAGGGACAACCTCCACCCCCTCTGGTAAAGAAGATTTGAGCGACTCAAGCTTTTCTTTTACCCCATTTATGGTTTGTTGAGCGTTTTCACCAAAGCGCATAACGACAACGCCACCAACAACTTCGCCTTCGCCATTAAGTTCTGCGATACCACGGCGCATTTGAGGACCAAGGTTAACGTTGGCAACATCACCAATACGCAACGGCGTGCCTTGTTCGTTAATACCAAGTGGAATTTTCTCTATATCACTAACTGATTGAATATACCCCGTTGCGGTAACCATATATTCAGCTTCAGCCATTTCCACAACGGATGCGCCAGTTTCTTTGTTCCCTTTTTGTAAGGCTATTTGTATTAAACTTAGAGGAATATCGTAAGCTCTCAATTTGTCAGGATCTACTTGCACTTGATACTGCTTAACCATACCACCAACGGCGGCAACTTCGGACACGCCCGGAACAGTTTGTAGTTCATACTTTAAGAACCAGTCTTGAATGCTTCTTAATTGGCTTAGATCATGGTTTCCAGACTTATCTGTTAAAGCGTAAATGTATACCCAACCCACACCTGTTGCATCAGGTCCTAATTGAGGTTTTGCCGAATCAGGCAGGCTTGATGCTACTTGGCTTAAGTATTCAAGTACTCTGCTTCTAGCCCAATACAAATCAGTATCATCATCAAAAATAATGTAGACGTAGGAATCACCAAAGAATGAGTAACCACGAACAGTTTGCGCCCCCGGCACTGATAACATCGCTGTAGTAAGAGGAAATGTCACTTGATCCTGCACAACTTGTGGTGCCTGTCCCGGATAACTCGTCTTAATTATCACCTGCACATCAGAAAGATCTGGGAGTGCATCTACTGGCGTTTTTTGTAATGAATACAAACCACCAAACGCGATAATTAAGGTAATCAACAAAACAAAGAAACGATTGCCGATAGACCACCTAATAATTGATTCAATCATTATTTTTCTCCCACTTAATGATTCGAATGGTCAACAGCACTTTTTTGTTCATGCTCGTGTTGATCATCAGATTCAAGGGAAATTTCAGTTATCACTAAGTCATCTCTTACCTCAAAGGTGAAAGTGAGATTATCACCGACATTGAAATCAACCATTTCTATATTGTCCGCGACGATAAAATCCATCGTCGCAGCAGGCCTATCCCATTTATCTATTGGGCCTCTACTAATATTTAGAATCCGTGTATCAATATCAATCGCATTAATTAAACCTGATACTGTTGCTGATGATACTTCTTCACTCATATCAGCAGGCTCACTCATGATATGAATTCCAGTAACTTCATATCCACCGTCTTCGGTTTTGCTCACTTCAAAGTGCAAAGATTGACCAGACTTCAGTGAATCAATATCTACCTTTGCACCCACATCGAAGTCCATTGTCATTTCAGGCCAATCCCAAGCCTCAGCAGGCCCATGAGTAATATTAACCATACGATGTCCCGCCATGACGCTGTTGATTTCGCCTTCCATCCAAACAGAGCTAGGCACTTCGTCATGAGTCATTCGTTTAAAATCAGAGTTTTTACTTGATTCAGAATCAATCAAGAATTGAGCAGATGTCACCACAACATCATCTTCATTAAGACCCTCTAAGATTTCGATACTATCGATATCAACCCGGCCAATTGTCACTTCGATAGACTTAAATTGCCCATCCCCCAAGGCAAGTACAACTCTGTCTTGTTTACCTGTGCGAATGACGGCTTCTTTAGGTACGAGTATCGTGCTATCAGCTTGATTAGCGTGAATAGAGACTTGTGCAAACATGTTTGGTTTTAATTGATAGTCTGGGTTGTCAAACTTCAGTCTCACTCTGAGTGTGCGTGTTTTACTATTCAATGTTGGATAAACATAATCAACGACACCAGCCCAGTCCTCACCGGGTAAATAGTCAAGTGTGATTGATACAGGCAGTCCTTCTTTAATTAAGGCTGCGTCACGTTCAAACACTTCTGCTTCAACCCAAACTTGCTCTAGTTGACCAATGCTTAATAAGGTGTTTCCCGGCTTGACATAAAAGCCTTCTCTAATCTTCAAACCGTCAACAACACCTGCTTGTGGTGAATAAAAGGTGATGGTTTGCTGAACTTTTCTAGTCTTTTCTAGCTTTTGAATGAAATCTGCTGAAAGCTGTAACGCTTTAAGGCGATCTTTCGCCGCCGAAATTAAGGAACTATTGTCGCGCTTTAAAGCTATTAAAAGTTCTTCTTGCGCGTTAACTAACTGAGGAGAATACAGTGTATAAAGAGGCTGCCCTTTCTCTACAGGGTTACCTGCCGCTTTGACATAGAGTTTTTCAATCCAACCATCAACACGTGGGTGGATATGAATTAGCTTATCTTCATCATATTGAACGTAACCAACCGTTGATATTTCAGTATGCATATTTTTCAGCTCAACAGGTGCAGTGCGAACCCCTAGGTTATTCACTACATGAGGCGCAATTTTTACTGCTCCGGGACCAAAATCATCACCAGATGATTCTTCCTCATACACAGGAATTAAATCCATCCCCATAGGCGACTTACCGGGCTTGTCCCGGCGGTAATTAGAATCCATCGGTGCAACCCAATACAGAGGCTTTTTCTCTGCTGATGTTGTTTCATCTCTATTACTGTTTGAACCTGCACCTTGATATAAGCTCAATACTCCTGCGCCTAGTGCAGCACCAATGATGATGGCAATAATTGTTTTAGTATTCGTTGACATTATTTTTCTCCAAATTGCTGATTGGATAAGTGCTGATTAGTTTTGTGTGAAGTTTGCATCGACTTATGTTCAGCATTTGAGTTAGATTGAGAACGCGCAAAGAAATAGTTGATACGAGCAACTGTTTTAAGTGCGTCAACATCAATTCTTAAGGCTGATATTCTGGCATTTAATTCTGCGATTCTTGCTCGAACAACTTCGGCAAAATCGCCATCATCATTTGTGTAAGCTGTCAATGACGCTTCTGCTTGGTCATGAGTTTGTTTAAGGAGTTGTTCTTGATAGATAGATTGCCTATCAGATAAACGCTTAAGCTGTCTAAGCTCCTTTTCCACCATACTGATCATTTGCTTTGTCAGTAATAGTTTCTCGGTTTTAATAGTCTCTGAATCTGCAATAGAAGCTGCAACTTGCTTATCTTGTCTGTTCTCGGTGAACAAGGGTAAATCAAACGTTACTCCAACAGAAAATAAATCAGCTCGGCTATCACCAGAGGGCATATTGTCCCGATAGGCATAACTAGCATTAACACCCCATTGCGGTTCATATTGCTGTTTAGCTAACTCAACTGCTTTTTCTGAAGCTTTGCGTTTTATATCAATTGCAAGTATGGCTGGGTGATTCGAAAGCTCCTGAGCCAATAGATTTCTTGAGTAATTAGATGCTTTTAGGACTGTTGAATTGTTCAAATGAATTGCAGGCAACTTTTTAGAAACCCTAAACTCTAATGGTTGCGTATCAAAGTTAAATGATTCATTCAAGCCAGCAGCATCGTAGATATGAAGCCACTCATTAAGGCGAGCGATTGTTGTTTCTAGTTTCTGCTTTTGCGAAGTTAATCGGTCATCTAACTGCACGATTTCCAATTGAGCACGAATAACATCTTGTTGTCTGGTTTTACCAACAACATTTGAGTAGCTAGCTTTAGTAACTTCCGCCATCTGCTCAAAGAGCGCCCAATCCGCTTCAATCAATTTAATGGTTTGTTGAGCTAAGTAAGCATCTAACCATAACTGTGATACTTGGCTTATCAGTTTAGCCTTACGATCCTCTCGTAGCAGTGGAAATTTCGTTGACTCAATTTTTAATTGCTCTTGTTTAATCTTTAAACTATCACCTCTAGGAAACATTTGAGAAACACCAACCTTTAGTTGAGTCATTCCTTCCTGATCTAAGTCCCAAGTATCTGTTGGTAAATTCATTATCCCTAGTGATACTTTGGGGTCAGGCAAAGTACCTGAAGCGATACTTCTATTTTCAACCGCGCTTTGTTTTAACCGACTCCCATGAAGCCAAGGATCATTTTGCTGAGCCAAGGTGATAGCTTGTTCAAGTGACACTACTTTCTCAGCTTGAGCTGAGAATACAGACAAGCCGAGCATTAGCGAAGTTGAAAGTGAAGTAAGGTTTGAAGAGTTCAATTTCATTAGAATTGCTCCTCGTATGTCTTAACTTTTGCATAGACTTTGCTCGTTCCATCTTTAAATAGAATTAACACGTTGTATGGCATAAAGCGGTCATCGACTTCCATACCGGGAGAGCCAACTGGCATTGCTGGAACTGAAAGCCCAATCGCATTGGGATGTTCTTCTGATAAGAACTGCTGAATAAATTTAGCTGGTATATGACCTTCAAAGGCAAATCCATTTCTACTCACTGCCGTGTGGCATGAACGGTAATTAGGTTTGATACCATACTTAGTTTTGATGTTGCCGATGTTTCGGAAATCTTTGGAATGCGCAACGATCCCTTTGTCTTCAATATGAGTTATCCATTTTTTACAACACCCACAAGTAGGGGTTTTATAAACGATTAACTCCAAAGGTGTTACGTCGTTATTGTGTGCATGGTTATGTTCGTTGGCGTTTGCAAACGCAGGTGAAAGCAGCATTACTACTGCTATTTTTAAATACTTATTGATCATTTTTGCCCCCAGACATCGCTGGAAAATATCTATAGCGCTACGACGCTATATTGACTAACAGAAAAATTAATTACATGTGCGCGAAATTTAGACGCACTAATCCTGTATTAGGCAAAAATTGGTGGACGATAAAGGGAAGTGGAAATTGAATGAGGTTGTTTAGATTGCAGAGCAGCTACAGATTCACGCAATATTTGAATATCTGTCGAGTCAACACTGGAATTTAGGACTGTCGTAGATGAGCAAGCATTTGCAGGACAAATACATTCAACGTCACAACAATCTTCTGATTGACCATTACTGCTTTTATTCATATCACCATGATCCATGTTCATGTTCATGTTCATGTTCATGTGTGATTCGTGAGAACCTGATGACATTTCGCAAGGCATAGCAGAATACGCAAATGCTTGCCCTACAAAGGCAACCAGCATAAGCGTTATTACTAAGACTTTTGAAAATGCTTTAGACATAAAATTCTCATAAAAATATACATGGTCTATGCTAATACAAATTTTCGAATAAGTAAATTGATGTCATGTAAACATTTATGAATATTTGACTAACGTCAATTTTTTCAAAGAGGTAAGTGACAAATAATATGAATTAGTGTACAAATAATAATCTCATCAGACTTCTTATCTTCGCTATTCAATGGCTTTTATTTTGAGACTTAAGTTGCTCTCTCATTTCTAAAACTCGATCTGCCGAATAAGCTCCTGCTCTCATAACAACCAGCTCAACAAACGAAATATCAATTAACTTATGGTCAGCATCAATCACATAACAACTCCCACTATGTGTGTATATTTCTAACTTATCCTCATCAGCAGATTTGCTAACAATCTTTGAAGTCACGATTTGCTGAAATGGCCGAAATCTGAATGTTTCATCGTCAATAACAACCCCTGACAAAAACTCCCCAAGAAATGATTTTTCAAAGTCTTTATAGTCATAGACCGAGAGTATGTAAGCATCCTTTAAATATGTTTTGTCCATTTGTTACTCCCTACTAATAGCCAGCAGGGAGCATTTCTCGCAACTCTAATAGCTCATTTGGAGAGTACATACACTCATGCATTAAATTGAACTCAAATACATCTACATCAAACTTTTGGGGTTCTGCATCTAAGATATAAAAGTCAGCACCAAAAGTTCTATATTCAAGACCGTTTACTTCCATGACTTTCGTGGAAAACAAAGCCTCACCTTTTTTACCGTTCTTACTATCCTCAGCAAAAGTAGCGTAAAGCACCTGTTCAACCTTATCTTCTAAGTCAGATTTAATTGAGATAAGTGTTGCGTTAGTTAGTTTTACTCTTGGTCTCATGCTTGTGCTTCCTTCTTATCTTCTAGGCAAAACGGGCGGAAAAAACTAAGGTACTTAACTCCATTAACTTTTAGTAAATTGTTGTCAGCATCAAAATGTGACAGAACGCTAGACTGATACAACGAAATATATTTTTCATAATCGATGGTGTTAAAAAAATTGGTATCGACACGTCGTGCATGGAAAACAAGAGCTTGCTGATCGATACGAACAATGAACTTTTGATCACCATCTAGATTTTTAACCTGTAGACATAAATCAGGTTTGTGCCAATCAGATACAAAGGAAGGAATCAGTGGGAAGCCATATACCAAATAGCGCATACCTTCGATTTTGAAGGTTGTTGGATTGAACTGAGCCTTATTTACTTTGCCGCTACGGAATAATTCAAGTGTCAACACCAGCCAGTGCTCATGCTTAGAAAATGTATTTCCTTCAGAAATACAGCCTTCGAACTCACTATCATGGTTTACATGATTGATGTACATGTATTTTTTAATGTCATTCAAGGAAAGCTTTTCAACCGGAAACTTTGAAGCTATGAGCCTGAAATAACAACCATGAACTTTTAAATCTGCATATTGAACTATCAACGGATCATCAAAAGCATCGAAATATGGTCGCCACTCCAGCCTAAAGTCAGCACCAGTGTTTACAATAAACTTGGCATCTTCTGGCAACCCTAATACTTGGTATATCACTGAAACTAACTCTAATGTTTCGATATCTACCAGCATCAGGCTTTCAATACGGTTTGCCATTGACTCAATTTCTTTATGAAGCGATTCAATAATTTCTTGATCATCGTATTCATTGATCATTAAGTATTTCAGGGAATCGTGCTTTAGAATTGAATCCAGTTTTTTCTGTTCAAATGCTTCAGTGAGGCTATTATGGGTATCAGAAAAATGAGGGCAGTTATAAACACCTCTAGCCCACAGGCCTTGGGCGTAAAGATCAGGAAACTCTAATAACTCAGCAAACTCTTTTGCTTGTTTATTGAGTTTATTCTTTAATTGATAAAGTGAGATCATTTAGTTCTCCAAACAACTTTCTAATAAACAATGGCCTACCAACACATTGCTTTATTTATTGTTCAAATAACCAAATTTTTACGGATGCTCCGCTTCACTGTTCACGTTTTTCAAGGCGAAAAACATGTGTAGGCGTAGGCTGTCCGTTCAGCCTTCTTATTATAATATCGCCAAAAAACAAAATGACAACTTACGTATTTGTACAACTTTAGGTAGATATTTTGAGTTTGAACTCTGAAAAGCTAAGCCCAAACAAGGATACGACCATCTCTTCATTTATATTGGAGCCGGGAAATTTTTTTTCAAAATTTCCAATAATGCTATCTAGGTGGCTAGCTAATATTTTTACTAAAAATATTTCCGAGTTTGGTGAGAGTGCAGACAGTGCTATCATTGGGTTGTCAAAGGATTCAGCTTTTATTTTTACTAGTAAATCGCTGTAACTGTCACAGCCATATAGACAAATAGCTGCCCCTTCTTGGGCTTGTCCAAGGGGAATAGTTAATAATTTAGATAATCGTTTTGCCTGCCTTTTTATATTTACTAGCAGGTCTTCTTTTTTAAAAGACATCAATACACCAAAAAACGGCAACGCTAGGCCACGCACCTATGTCACTCAGTTTTTATGTGAATATTTAATCTTTTAGTTCAGAGTAAATCCATTTCGTCCTGTTTTCGTGGGAACGGGCTTCTCTGAAAAGCCACTGCAAAAAGCAGTGGCCATTGTCGCAATATTATAAGGAAATGTGAATGGTAGTTTGATGCCTACATATTCTTTTCAGTGAATTCAGCCAAGCTACTACGCTCTACTTCATCAAAAATCAGCACTGATCCTTTTTCATAATGACGAAACACATTAACAGCCGCACTTGCACCAGAAGAAGCAGGTGTTACAAACTTATCGTCAATCTGGGCTAGGTTGCCCAATACGATTGTCCGACAATTTTTCCCACCACGGCTTAACATGCCCTTGATTTGCGCTCTAGTCATGTTTTGAGCTTCATCAATGATTAAAACAGCATCGTCTATTGAACGGCCACGAAAATAAGCCATGCTAGTAAATTCTATATTGGCTTTTTCAATCACATGCTCGACTGTAGCGTAGACATTTCCTTCATGATTATCATCCGAGTGCATCGAAATTAATGCGTCAGTAATACCTGCCAGAAGAGGCATTGATTTTTCAGTTAAATCCCCCGGTAAGAATCCCGGATCGTCGTCCATAAAGTCTCTGGAGCGCACCACAACGATTTTTTTGTACTTTTTCAACTCCAATACTTGATGCAGCGCCGAAGCAACTGCCAAAAAAGTTTTTCCGGAGCCAGCAGGACCAAGGATGATATTTAAATCATAGTAAGGGTCTGTTAATTGGCTTAAAGCTACCGACTGACGCTGATTTTTAGGCAAAATGCCCCATACTTTTTCTTGTTTACGAGGCAATAGCTTTGTGAATACCTCAGTATCTGTTACTTCTGAAATTCGCCCAATGTGTCCAGCTTCATCGTACCAATACATGTTTGGCTGAACTTCATCATTAAATAGACTTATTGGGAAAGTATAAACTTCTCCTGAAACCTTGAAGTCTTTGTCTGATTTAATTCGATCAAAAAGATCTCCTTTAAAGGCTTGTACCCCTGTGTATAAAAGATCAATATCTGATATTTGATTATCTACGGCAACGTCTTCTGCCATGACCCCTACGGTTCGAGCTTTCAAGCGCATATTAATGTCACGGCTAACAATTATTACGTCTTTATTGAGTTCTTTTTGAAGATATAAAGCATAATTAATTATTCTGTTATCAGCATCACTTCCTATCCCGTGCTTTAACTCCTTAGCCAGATCCAATTGAGTGTCAATTCCAATGAAAAGCTTTCCTCTCTGGGCTGTTTCGGTAGATGGTAAAGGAATACCTATTTCCATTTCCTCGGCTGTATGTCCATTTATAATGTCTTCAAGCATTCTAATGCACATACGGGCATCGGCACTTACCGATTTATTAGTTCTTTCTTTCAGGTTATCAAGCTCTTCAAGGACAGTTAGACAGATGTAAATATCATCTTTGTAGCTAAAAATAGATTTTGGATCATGTACTAATGCAGATGTGTCTAGTACACGAGGATTTCGATTATCAATAGAGCTTTTCATTACGCAGCCTCCCAAAAGATTGAATCGTTGCTAGGCTTTGTGTTGTACTTTTCTTGTAAATTACAAATTTTGAGTAAAGGTTTATTGTTGAGAGACTGCTCAGAGTAGCTAAGGTAATCAATTTTTTTGGAAATTCTTTTTACTTTTTCTACAGGCCAATAAAAACAAGGGGGTAAAAACTTTAAAATATCCCCAATTCGGGGTTGTAAAATCACCACGGCATTTTGAATACTGCGGCCACGCATAAAGTTCACCGATTTAAATTGCACGTTGGCCTTTTCCATAATGTAATTACGGCTCGAAATAGGATTCTCGTCACCTTTATGTAATACCTCTAAAGTGTCCGTAATAGCAGCCAGCCAAGGTGCCATCTTCTCCTCTTCAGTCCCAGGTAAGAAGCCGATAGATTCGGCAATTTCAGGTGTGTTACGGGTGACGATAACTTTATCATAAATGCCTTTTTCAATAATCATTTCAAGGGCACTGGCAAGCGCAAGTAGTGTTTTACCACAGCCTGCGGGGCCAGTTAAAATAACCAACTCAATACTTGGGTCAAGTAAGGCATCGAGCGCCATACCTTGATAAACATTTTTTGGCTTTACTCCCCATGCTGTGTGGCTCATCAGGCGCTCAACACTGATATCTTTTAACGTGATTTGTTTATCATCATAACTTTTTACTCGCGCAGCAAAGTGATCGCTACTATCAATAATGTATTCATTACAAAATACGTCACTGATGGTATTTTTTGCTACATGGTGATAAGTGTCCCGGCCTTGTTGCTCAGTTTCGCATTCTCCTACCTGTTGCCAAAAATCGCCTTCTATTTTTTTATAGCCACTGGTCAGTAAGGCAATGTCATCAATTAGTTGATCTGTTCTGTAATCTTCAACAAATTTAAGCCCTGCCCCTTTGGCTTTGAGTCGCATATTAATGTCTTTCGTAACCAGCACTACCTTGCTATCACTGTGCTGTTTTTGTAGATGCACCGCACAATTGATAATACGGTGATCATTTTCGTTGCCTGGTAAACCAGAAATACTGTCTGCAAATAAGTGGTCGTTAACAATAATAAGTCGACCTCGGGACTGAACTTTCGCTTTTTTATTACTGGGTAACGCCACCCCCTGTAACATTTGCTCTGGAGAGGCATCTTTTAACACTTCATCTAAACCACGAATAGCAACACGAGCATCACGGCTGACATCATGTTTTCTATCTTTAATGTGGTCGAGCTCTTCTAATACTGTCATGGGGATAACAACATCATGTTCTTGGAAAGATAAATAAGCGAGGGGTTCGTGGAGTAATACATTGGTATCGAGCACATACATTTTACTATCAAGGTTCGAAGCTTTTTCCATAGCACTTTCCTTACGTTTTATGATTTTTATGCTATACCCAAGTAACTAAACAAGCGGGAATTGAACCTGTTATTTATTTGTTAGGTATATACTCAGTCTAGTCTATTTGTAGCAAAAGTCTTTTTTATGACAGCTAAAATTACAATTATTTAAGCGGTTAAAATACATACAAATTTCAACCAAAAAAATAACTTTAAATAATTGACTAAATTTAATTGCATAAGGCAAGTTTACTGCCTTGAAGTACCAAGACGATACAGGTAACATAGCCGCCTTTTTTCTTCATAGATGAGACATATATGAATTTTTCCTTAGGTCAACGTTGGATCAGTGATACAGAGTCAGATTTAGGATTAGGCACCGTTGTTGCCCTTGAAGGCCGTCAGGTCAGCATTTTATTTCCTGCCAGTGGAGAAAACCGTGTTTACTCTTTAACTGAAGCGCCTGTTACTCGTGTTGCATTCAATCCAGGTGATACTATTCGCAGCGTTGAAGAATGGGAACTTGAAGTTGAGTCTGTTGAAGAACAAGGTGATTTATTGTGCTACCACGGTATTCGTACTGACAACGGTGAGAAAGCACAATTAAAAGAAACCTTTTTAGATCACTTTATCAAATTTAATAAACCACAAGACCGTTTATTTGCCGGTCAAGTAGACCGCTTTGATCGTTACACTCTTCGCTATCAAACTTGGCAACACCAGTTTGAGCGCCAACAATCACCACTTAAGGGGCTTAATTGGTCAGCGTGCCAATCTTATTCCTCACCAGCTGTATATTGCTCAAGAGGTCGGTAAGCGCTTCGCACCCCGTGTATTACTTTCAGATGAAGTTGGCCTTGGTAAAACCATTGAAGCGGGCATGATTTTACATCAGCAAATCATTACAGGTCGCGCAAGCAGAGTGTTAATTGTCGTGCCTGAAAACTTGCAGCATCAGTGGCTTGTTGAAATGCTACGTCGTTTTAACCTACGCTTTTCTATTTTTGATGAAGAACGCTGTGACGAAGCATTTGCAGACTCGCCAAACGTATTTGAAACCGAACAGTTAGTACTTACTAGCCTTGAGTTTTTAAGCAAGAAAAAGCGCTGGTTTGAACAAGCTACACTGGCTGACTGGGACTTACTGGTCGTTGATGAAGCCCATCATCTAAGTATTAATAATGGTAAACCAAGCACTGAATACCAACGTATGGCAGAGTTGAGCCAAGATATTCCGGGGCTTATTCTACTAACAGCAACACCTGACCAACTTGGTCATCGCAGTCACTTTGCGCGCTTGCAATTACTCGATCCTGATCGTTTCTACGACTACGATGCGTTTGTTGAAGAAGAAAGTAACTACAAAGATGTTGCCGAAGCTGCTAACCAACTCCTTGCTGAAAAGGGCTTGGTTGATGCATCACGTAACGCGTTAAAAGCACTCTTAAAAGAAACAGACATCAGCGAATTACTTGCAAGTGCAGAGCAAGGTGATGAAGCTGCCCGTAACGAAATTTTATCTATGCTATTAGACCGTCACGGCACGGGACGTATTTTATTTAGAAATAGCCGTAGCGGCATCGATGGCTACCCTAGCCGTAAACTTCATGCCTACCCTATGGCCATGCCGAAGCAATATAAAACAGCTATCTCCGTTTTGGGCAATATGGGGGGTATTCAAAACGCCGAATTAACCGCATTGCGTGCACTGTTTCCGGAAAAGATTTTCCAAGAGTTTGAAGGTGAAAATGCCAGTTGGGGGGCATTTGATCCACGTGTTGATTGGCTAATCGAGACATTAAAAACACTTAAGCACGAAAAGGTCTTACTTATCTGTGCTAAAGCTGAAACCGCTATTAGCCTTGAACAAATTTTGCGTGAGCGTGAAGCAATCAAAGCGTCTGTTTTCCACGAAGGAATGTCAATCGTTGAGCGTGACCGTGCGGCAGCATTCTTTGCCGATGAGTACGACAGCGCGCAAATTCTACTGTGTTCTGAAATTGGTTCAGAGGGCCGTAACTTCCAGTTCTCGCACCACTTAGTATTATTTGATTTACCTCTTAATCCTGATTTGTTAGAGCAACGTATTGGCCGTCTTGACCGTATTGGTCAAACCCAAGACGTAAATATTCATGTGCCGTATTTCGAAAACACTGCACAAGAAGTTCTATTACGTTGGTACAACGAAGGCCTTGATGCGTTTGAAACAACCTCAACAACAGGCCAAATGCTGTATAAAGAGTTTGGTGAAGAATTACTTGAGTTTGTTGGCTCTCATAATTGTGACGAAGAAGAGCTTGAGCCACTTCTAGAGCAAGTAGCTAAGCAAAATGCTCAGCTGCGTAAACAAATGGAAAGTGGTCGTGACCGCTTATTAGAGCTGCATTCTAGTGGTCAAGGGCGTGCTGAGAGCCTAGTTGCTGATATTGAAGAACTAGATGATCAATTCACGTTGCCAAGCTATATGATTAATGTGTTCGACACCTTCGGCGTAAGCCAAGAAGACAAAGGTGAAAACACCATTATCTTAAAACCAACAGAGCACATGCTAAACCCATCTTTCCCATGTTTGAAAGATGATGGCATTACAGTGACATTTGACCGTAGTACGTCGCTTTCGCAAGAAGACGCGCATTTCATCAGTTGGGATCACCCTATGGTGCAAGGCAGCTTAGATATGATTTGTGATGATGACTTTGGTACAGCGTCTGTTGCACTACTGAAAAACAAAAAGTTACCTGCTGGTACCTTCTTTGTTGAGCTTATTTTCATTGCTGAAGCTATGGCACCTAAAGCACTACAAGTGGGGCGTTTTTTACCGCCTACACCTATTCGTATTTTGCTAGACAAAGGCAGTAATAACTTAGCTGACAATGTCGCCTTTGACGCGTTTAATCAGCAACTATCAGCGGTGGGCCGTCAAACAGCAAGTAAGTTAGCCAGTGCTTTACAAAGCGCTATTCACCCAATGATCACCAGCGCACAAGGCATGGCACAAACCAAGCTTGAGGCACTTCGTGCTGCGTCGTTAGAAAAAATGCAAACGGCACTTGCTGAGGAACAATCGCGCTTAGCCGCTCTTAAGCAAATCAATCCGAATATTCGTGATGAAGAGCTTAACTTTTTTGATAAACAGCGCAGTGAACTGACGACTTATATCGAAAAAGCCCAAGTTAAATTGGATGCCATTCGTTTGATTGTGGTTTCGCACTAAGCTTTAAGCTGACAATCATAAACGCGGTGTGCTTTCACATCGCGCTTTTATGAGCGTGGAGTTACCTTCGAAGCACTGCCATCAACATTTGTGTAACTCTCTCAGCTCCTTTAAAATAGCGCTCTAGAAAATCATCGAGGCTGGCTGTGTTACTCAATTATAATCCCCCAATGACTCCCTACTTAAGCATTGTTTATCAAGACAATGACTTACTTATTGTGAATAAACCAAGCGGCTTACTCACTGTACCAGGGAAAGATCCAAAACACGCCGACTGCCTAATTGCACGGGTTAATCGCGTATTTCCAACAGCAAAAATTGTGCACCGCTTAGATATGGCAACCTCGGGAATTATTTGTTTAGCAATGCACAAAGAAGCGCATCGTAACTTAAGCATGCAATTTCAAGATAGAAAAACCGCTAAACGTTATATTGCACGCGTGTTTGGTAAACTCGAACAACCAACTGGCTCAGTGGATTTACCTCTTATTTGTGATTGGCCTAATCGTCCAAAGCAGATGGTTGACCATGACAATGGCAAACCTTCATTAACTCATTTTAAAGTGCTTGAGCATGAAGACAATGCAACTCGTGTAGAGCTCACTCCAATTACTGGGCGCTCGCATCAATTACGTGTTCATATGCTGTCTTTAGGCCATCCTATTTTAGGGGATAGACTGTACGCCCACCCAGCAGCATTAGCGATGGCGCCAAGACTGCAACTGCATGCAGAAATGCTCAGTTTGGCTCACCCTGTCAGTGGTAAAGAAATGGTTTTTGAAGCCACGCCTGAGTTTTAACAATAATATTGCTAAATATTTAGCATGAGGTGCCGATAGTCTAATTAGACTTCAGTTAGGATATCGGCATGACTTCAAGAGCATTAAATACATTACTTTACGCCACTAGTTTTGCGTTTATAAGCAATGTAAGTGCACTCGACTTCATTCAACCAACACCTTGGTCAAGTATCGTTAGTAACGATATTCAGCGCTTTATTCCTGATGGTGAGGTGCGTACCTTGCTTGCTGGTGATGATGAGTTTATCTGTCTTTATCGTCAATCGATGGCGGCAACTCAACGAGGAGTGGTTTTAATCATTCCAGATTGGCAACACCCGCCGACCAGTAATACTGGCCTAAACTTTCTACGTAAACAGCTTAATGACTTAGGTTATGCCACTTCAGCCATGACGATGCCTGATATAGATTGGCATCCTGCTGACACGGATACACAATCAAACAATACACAAAGTGACACTGCGACAGCATCAACAGAGCCAAAAGAGCAAACTCCTCACTTCGCCTCTGCAACTCCAACAATTAGTGATGCTGTACTCAATGACTATAAGCTCAAACTAATTACTCGCTTTAATGCGCTCTATAATAATGCCTTAGATGAACAAGGCGCTATTATCGTCCTTGCACAAGGTGCCAGCGCAGGGCTATTAATTGAACATTACGCCAGTTTCCCTAATACCAGTGTAAACGCATTTATCAGCCTAAGTGGTTATTTACCAAATGGTGAGCGAAACCAGCACCTTAACGCAACACTATCGACAATCAGCCCACCGCTACTGGATATATTTTACAGTGAGGGTAATCAAGATATCGTACACAGTGCTTATGAGCGAAAGCGCTGGGTAAAACGCCATGCAAAGTACGATTATCGTCAAAGGGAACTGTTTGGCTTACCCACTGAGCCTGAACAACACGAGCGGCTGCTCAAAGAGGTAGACGGCTTTCTACGCCGCCTTTTTTAAGTATTCGTACGCAGCTTGAATATCCTGACTTTTCTTTATTGCGACTTCCATCATATGTTTTGGTAGACCCTGTGACACCAGCTTATCTGGGTGATGCTGCGCCATGAGCTTTCGATACGCAACTTTGATATCACGCGAAGTTGCATCATTGCTTAATCCAAGTAATGCTAAGGCTTGGGCACGGTTCATACCATTATTCGGTGGCACCCGATGACCTTGATGCTCATTATGCGAGCTGCGCTGTTGATTTTGCTGCTCATAAAAGCGTTGTTGCTGCTGACGAAATGCAAACTCTGCTTGATAACGTTTAAGTAAAAATGAAAACTGAGTACGAGATATTCCTAATTGTTTGCTGACCTCTTGCAATAATTGCTTTTCTTGTTCAGCTAAATGACCATCGGAAAACGCCATTTGAATTTGTATTTCTAAAAATAGTTGTAATAAGTCATGGCGGCGTGCGAAACGTTCTTTAAAATCATGAACCGTTTCTTTTAGTGAAAAGTCACTTTCTTTACCACTTCGAAACGCATCTTGTGCTTCGCGACGCTCATCACCTGACAAGTTCATCTCATCCATAAACAAACTTGCGGCACGAATGTGAGTTTCACTTACTCGACCGTTTGATTTAGCAATGTGCCCCATCACAGCAAAACAACTCGAGAAGAACAGTGCTTGGCGTTCGTTAATATCATCGCCTTTAAACAAACCTGAAAAGCCCCCCGCTTTATCAAAGTCTTGCTTTAAGCTGCGATCAAACATATGACCAAGGTATAAACCGAGTAAAGCACCTATGAATTTTCCAAACATAAAGCCAAAACAAAAACCCAGTACTTTTCCCCACATCGTCAATACATCCTCTTAAAAATCTTGAGCAGCTAAGCGCTGATTTAACTCATCGAGCCTAGCTGGTGTGCCAATATCATTCCATTGACCAATATACAACTCAGTTGACACGCGGTGTTCAGCTAATCTTTCACGTAAAATAGGACCTAACGCAAGCACTCCAGCTTCAAGGTCTTTAAAAAAGTCACTATGGTATCGGCTAATTCCAGAAAATGTATACTTCTGACTCTCAGGGCTCATGTGGCTCAACGCGAAGTCTCCTGCAGGGTTATGGCTTGGGTTTTCAACCAGTACGATATGCGCCTCACCAGAGTGCAAATGTAGCTGAGTTAATGAGCTGACATCATAATCAGAAAATACATCACCATTTATCACCACAAATTGCTCCCCTAGCAAAGGAAGAGCGTGGATAATTCCCCCAGCTGTTTCAAGTCCGCCTTCGGGCTCTTGACTGTATTGAATATTCACACCAAAAGCAGCTCCATCACCAAAGTGACTTTTTATTTTATCGCCTTGCCACGCAAGATTAATGACAATATCGACAATACCTGCTTGGCGTAAATTATTAATATGGTGCTCAAGTAATGGCTTATTAGCAACCTTAAGCATTGGCTTTGGTAGCTGCTCGGTCAGTGGCATCATCCGCTTGCCACGTCCTGCAGCTAAAATCATAGCTTTCATTTTATCTCTACCGCTAACCGCTTTTCAGTTAAAGGAATAATGATTGTTTCCATCCATTCACTTAATGTTTCAAGCTCAGGGTATTCTTTACTTACGCTACTAATGTATTTAAGGGTGGGCAGTACATTATTCAAATAACCTGACTTACCATCGCGTAATTTTAAGCGGCAAAATATGCCTGCGGCTTTTAAGTGACGTTGCACACCGGTTAAATCAAACCAGCGCTTAAACGCTGAAAATGGTACGTCATTGATAAGTTGCTGCGCGATAAACTCGTCATACGCATAGTGTAATAAATAGTCGAGCTCTTTTTCTGGTAACTGAAAATAGCAATCTCTTAATAAAGATACGAGATCGTAGCAAACAGGTCCTTGCACTGCGTCTTGATAATCAATAATCGCCCACTGCTGGCCGGTACGCATAATATTACGGCTGTGAAAGTCACGGTGCACTGTTACTTTAGGTTGTTCAAGGGCATTATTTATTAGTAACTCACATACTCGCTGCCACATGCTTTGCTGCTCATCCAGCATCGTGTAACCAATAAACGCATCAACTAACCATTCTTTGAATATGCTTAGTTCAAACTGTAAAAATTCACTATCAAATACTTTCATATGCTGGGCTGGCGGGATTTGAGCCCATTGCGCACTTAATTTTATTAAGTGTTTATAGTGTGAGGTGCGATCATTATCACCAAGTAAATCAGCTAAGTGTGTATTACCTAAGTCACTTAATAAGAAAAACCCTTGCTTCTCGTCTGCTTGAAGAATTTTTGGTAATTTAAAGCCATGCTTAGAAAACACTTTATTAAGTTCAATGTAAGGTGTGTTATCTAATTTATTTGGGTCTGAATCCATGACGATATAGCTATGATCGCCTGTATTTACACGAAAATAGCGGCGAAAACTTGCATCACCAGTAATGGCGGCTAACTGATATTCATCCTCTTTAAAGTGAGGATTTAAAAACTGCTGTAAACTTTTATAACGATTCATTTAGTAAGATATCTATTTTTCACTAAGTCAATTACTGTATTTGCCATTGTTTTCCTTTATTATGTCTAGCTTATATCCAACCAAAGAGCATTAAGGTCATTAAATGAGCAAAACCTGGGGCATAATGATGCTAAGCGTACTTAGCGCACCATCGTTCGCCGAAACTGAACTGACACACAATTTTTGTGGCACTTCAATGCAAACCAGAGCTTGGCAACCGCTCCCAGGCCTTGAACTTAATATGATCGATATCAAATCTGATGATATTGAACTATTGGGCACCCAAAGCGCAGAATTTACCGGCAACGTAGATATTAACACCCTAACGATGAATTTGTCCGCACAAAGTGCACTGATTGACAAACAACGTGGTCTACTTAATGCAACTGGGCCTATCGTCTATCGCGATAAGGTAAGCCAAATTAACAGCTCGGGACTCAATGCTGATTTAAATAACTCAGAGTTAAGCTTACTGGGTGCAGACTATAAGCTCACCGACCAACTTGGTCATGGTGGTGCAGAAAAACTAACGGTTAATCAGTCTGGCCTAAACCTGATGAACGCAAGCTTTACTACCTGCCCTGGTGAAACACCCGTGTGGACAATCGAAGCTGATAAAATTGATCTATCAAGTGATGATGGCTGGGGCGAAACCCATAATACTGTTCTGCGTGTGTTTGATACGCCTGTTTTATACTTACCGTATTTTACGTTCCCGTTAGATGATCGCCGTAAGTCAGGTTTACTCACACCAAACTTCTCAAGCTCAGGCCGTTACGGGATTGAAACCATCACCCCTTATTACTGGAATATCGCACCAAATTATGATGCGACTATTACCCCGCGTTATATGTCTAAACGTGGTTTACAGATGATTGGTGAGTTCCGTTACCTGACTGAACATAACAATGGTTTAGTTGCCGTCGAGTACTTAGATAAAGATGACGAAGAGCCGAATGTTGACTCACGTTATTTATTTCACTGGCAACAACAAAGCTACTTTGGCGAAAATTGGCGTGGTGCAATCGATGTAACTAACGTCAGTGATGATAATTACCTAACAGATTTAAATTCAAGCTATGCAACGCGCACAGATACTCAGCTTTACCGCACAGGTTCTTTGACGCATTTAGGAGAAACGTGGCGCACCAATATCAAATTACAAAGCTTTGAGGTATTGGGAGATCATAAAGATTCATACGCCGCCTTACCACAAATCAGTTTCTCGCAAACTGATGCCTACGATTTTTATGGTGTAGATTTAACCCTTGATGGCGAATTAAGCTATTTCACCAATGATAATGCTGTGATTGATGAAGCAAGCCGTCTTCACATTGAGCCAAAAGCAAGCTTAGGTTATCAAGAATATGCGTGGTCGTTTTTATCTGAGGTCAGTTTACTGCATACAGAATATAATCAGCATGGTGATTTGAGCGGTACTAATTTTGATGAAAAAGTCACGCGTACCCTGCCAAAAGTCCGCTTATACAGCCAACTAAACTTTGAACGTGAAACCGCTTTTTTCTTTAAAGACGGTATACAAACTCTAGAGCCACAGATTCAATATTTGTATACACCCAATAAAGACCAATCAAATATTGGCCTGTACGATACCACTAAATTACAAGACGACTTTTTTGGTTTGTTTCGAGATCGCCGCTTTTCAGGTATCGATCGCATTGCAACAGCGAACCAATTTACACTCGGTGCAACAACCCGTTTATTTAGTAGCGATAATGAAGAAGTCTTTAATTTTAGTGCGGGTCAAATATTCTATTTAAGCGACGAAGCAAAACCAACATCTCAAGGATTAGGCACAGATACCAATTACAATGCCTTGTTTGCAGCGCAAACCATGTTACATTGGCACCGTCGCTGGTATTTGTCTGGTGGTATTCAATATGACACCGACGGTAAAGAAATCATCCAATCTAATGTCACCTTAGATTATAAAGGTGATGATAAACAGCTTGTACAATTGAACCATCGCTATGCAAATGATGTCTCAGGCAATACAATCGAACAAGTTGGTTTATTTACGAGTATTCCACTAACAAGAGATTGGCAATTTGTTGGTAGCTACCACCGCGATTTAGAAAGTGGTCGTAGTATTGAAGTTTTCACCGGTCTTCAGTATGAATCGTGCTGTTGGGCGTTTCAAATTACAGGCCGTCGCCAAATCGAAACGGATTTGAATCAAGCGATAGGCCAAGAACAAGCTACTTTTGATACCAGTATTGGTTTTAATATTGTATTAAAAGGACTTGGAAGTAAAAGCCGTTATGATGCGCAAAAATTATTACAACAAGGTATTTTTGGCTATCGTAGACCGTATTTTCTTAATAACTAGTACCGCAGTACTATTAGCAAGAGTATTAGAAAAAATATGAATTTTAAAAAATTATTTGCATCTGCATTATTAACAGTTGGCCTATGCCAAAGCGTTTTCGCCAAGCCTGTCGAAATTGACAAAGTGGTTGGTGTAGTTAACCAAGGCGTAATCTTACAAAGTGAAGTCGACACGATTATTAATCGTGTTAAAGCGCAAGCAGCAGAACAAGGTCAAGAGCTTCCTTCTGATGACACCCTGCGTATTCAAGCAATTGAGCGTTTAGTAAACCAAGCGCTTATGATGCAACTTGCCGAGCGTATGGGTCTTGAGATTTCTGATTCACAACTTGATCAGACCCTCGAAAACATGGCGCGTGAGCAAGGCGGTAGCATCGCTGATTTACGTCGCACGATAGAAGCGTCAGGTGAAAGTTTCCCTGCGTATCGCGAAGAAATCCGTAAAGAAATAACAACCCAGCAAGTGATGCGTGCCAATGTCGATCGCCGAATTTATATTAGCCCACAAGAAATCGATAACCTTTTAAAAATCATGGAAACTCAGGGTAAAAATGCCGAAGAGTATGACATCGGTCATATCTTGATTGATATCCCAAGTGATGCAACACCTGATGAAATTGCGAGCGCAAAAACTCGCGCAGATAAAGTCATCGAGTTCTTAGAAGATGGTAAAGAGTTCAAACGTATTGCAATTTCATCATCAAGTGGCTCAAAAGCACTTGAAGGTGGTCAACTAGGCTGGATGAGCATCAATGAAATGCCCTCTCTTTTTGCTGAGGCAGTAAAAGGCCATAAAAAAGATGATATTGTTGGCCCACTTCGCTCAGGCGCAGGCTTTCATATTATTAAAGTTCAAGACGTACGTGGACGCCAAGTTGTTGAAACAACAGAAGTACGCTCTCGCCATATTCTTATTAAGCCTTCAATCATCTTAAGTGAAGAGAAAGCCCGTGATATGCTAAAAGGCTTCGCAAAAGAGCTACGTGAAGGCAAAGCTGACTTTGCAGAGCTTGCAAAAGAATACTCTGAAGACCCAGGTTCAGCATTAAAAGGTGGCGAGTACGATTGGACTGACCCTAGTACCTATGTACCTGAGTTTAAAAACACTCTTCTTTCATTAGAAAAAGATGAAATCAGTGAACCATTTAGAACTCAGTTCGGCTGGCACATTGTACAACTTCTGGGCAAACGCGTAGCAGACAAAACAGAACTGGCAAAACGCAACCGTGCTCACCAATTACTGTTTAACCGTAAATTTAAAGAAGAAAGCTTCAACTGGCAGCAAGAAATGCGTGAACAAGCCCATGTTGATATCTTTCCGGCAGAATAAGCGTCATGACAATTAGAGTAGCAATAACCCCAGGTGAGCCTGCCGGCATAGGCCCAGATTTACTAATAAAACTAGCTCAACATCAATGGGATGCTCAACTGGTTGTGATCGCTGATGGCGCGCTATTAAAAGAGCGCGCTAAGCAACTAGGATTATCAATCGACCTGATTAAGTTTGATGAGAATCAAGCACCTACAACGGCTCCTGCAGGGAGTGTTTATTTACATCAAGTTGATCTTGGTGAAGAGGTTGAAGTTGGCGTGTTAAATGATGCCAACGGACAGTATGTCTTAGACACATTACGTATTGCCAGCGAAAAAAACATGGATGGCACCTTTGCTGCTGTAGTCACTGGCCCCGTGCATAAAGGTATTATCAATAAAGCGGGTATCTCATTTAGTGGTCACACTGAGTATTTTGCTCAGCAATCAAACACCGCCGATGTTGTTATGCTATTAGCCACTGAGGGCTTACGTGTTGCGCTTGTTACCACTCATATACCACTGGCTTATGTTTCACGAGCAATTACGGTAGAACGTCTGAGCAAGGTTGCCACAATTTTAAACCATGATTTACAAACCAAGTTTGGAATCGAAAAGCCACGTATCTTAGTATGCGGTTTAAACCCGCATGCAGGTGAAGATGGCCACCTAGGCCGTGAAGAAATCGAAACGATAACACCAACACTTGAGCTTTTAAATAATCAAGGTATGAACTTAATAGGGCCATTACCCGCCGATACCCTTTTCCAAGATAAATATTTATCTCAGGCAGACGCGGTACTCGCAATGTATCACGATCAAGGATTACCTGTGCTAAAATACAAAGGTTTCGGCAATTCAGTTAACATCACCCTTGGATTGCCATTTATTCGCACATCAGTCGATCATGGTACAGCTCTCGATCTCGCTGGAACTGGTACAGCTGATGTGGGTAGTTTTGAATTAGCAATCCGCGAAGCGATTAAGCTCGCCCATGAAAAAGCACAAAATCAATGACAGATAAAGTACATTTAGGACATCGCGCCCGTAAGCGTTTTGGTCAAAACTTTTTAAATGATGACATGATCATCGACAAAATAGTCACGGCTATTGATCCTAAACCTGAAGACAATTTAGTAGAAATCGGCCCAGGCCTAGGGGCTATTACTGAGCCTGTGGCTGAGCTAAGCGGACATTTAACTGTTGTTGAACTAGATAAAGATCTAGCCGAGCGTTTAACCAGTCACCCTTTTTTAGGACCTAAGTTAACTGTGCATCAAGGTGATGCTATGAAGTTCGACTTCAGTGCTTTGATAAAAGCAGATGAAAAGCTAAAAATATTTGGTAACTTGCCATACAACGTCTCAACACCGCTACTCTTTCATCTATTTGAATTTGCAGACAATGTTGAACATATGCACTTCATGCTACAAAAAGAAGTCGTGAAGCGCATGGTAGCAGGCCCTGGTAGCAAAGCATTTGGTCGTTTAAGTGTGATGACCCAGTACTATTGCCACGCGATGCCAGTGATTGATGTTCCGCCAGAGTGCTTTAAGCCTGCGCCTAAAGTTGACTCAGCGGTCATCCGTTTAATCCCTAAAAAGCCTGAGCAACGTAGTGCAAAAAGTACCAAACTATTGAACACGGTCTGTTTAGAAGCATTTAATCAACGCCGTAAAACATTACGTAACAGTTTATCAAACCTACTTACAGCTGAAGAGCTCACAAGTATTGGCATTGATATCACGCTTCGTGCAGAAAGCCTGTCTTTACAACAATTTATTGATATAGCTAATTGGATTTATGACAACAAGCAGTAATCTGGGTTCACCTATAAAAGTCTCTGTGGAGACCTTTTATGTTGAAGGGCAATCAGAACCTGAACAGGATAAATACGTTTTTGCCTACTCTATCACTATTAAAAATCACAGTTTGTGCAGCGCTAAGCTATTGAGCCGTTATTGGTTAATAACGGATGCTAATGGTAAAGAAGTTGAAGTACAGGGCGAAGGAGTTGTTGGTGAAACACCAACCATTGCCCCTGGCGAAAGTTACAAATACACCAGTGGTGCTGTGCTCGATACACCTGTTGGCACAATGCAAGGCTATTATACAATGCGCAATGAATTCGGCACTGAATTTGAAGCCCCCATTGACGTGTTTCGTCTAGCTCGCCCTAATATACTGCATTAAGTAACAATGGCCGACTACGCAATTGGTGATCTACAAGGCTGCTATTTTGAATTTAACAGGCTCCTCGAGCGTGTTAACTTTAATCCTAGCCAAGATCACCTCTACTTAGTCGGTGATATTGTCGCCAGAGGCCCTAATTCTCTTGCTTGCCTTGAACGGCTCTATAACATGCAAGGCAGTGTCAGTATCAGTTTAGGCAATCATGACCTGCACCTCATTGCCTGTCACTATCTAAATAAACCGGCAAACCCAAAAGATAAACTCGACTCGGTTTTTGACAGCCCTAAACGTGCTGACTATATCAAGTTTCTTCAGCATCAACCTCTTGCAATTTGGCTTGCACAGTACGACACTTTTATCAGCCATGCTGGCTTAAATCCAAACTGGTCCATTAAAAAAGCATTAAAGCGCGCTCGCTTTGCAGAAAGTTGCTATCAAGGTAGTGATGCCAATCATTACTTCACTCATATGTACGACCCCCACCCTAATGAGTGGCAATCAACTTTAAGCAACGAAGCCAAGTTTCGCTATATTGTTAACTACTTTACACGTATGCGCTTTGTCGATATTGATGGCAAGCTTGAGTTAAATAATAAAACCAATGTTAGTGACAATAGCTCAATAATACCTTGGTTTGAACACCCAAACATTTCGCAATTAAAACAACACGTTGTTTTTGGCCACTGGGCTGCTCTTGAAGGGAAAACCAATAAAGAAAATGTGCATGGACTTGATACAGGTTGCGTTTGGGGTGGGAGCATGACACTCATGGAACTCGCACAAAAGAAGCATTTTATCGAAAGTTCCCACTCTTTCATCTAAAATAAACTGAAAATTAGCTGAACATCTGTTAGATTTATAACAATTAAAGTAAATTTAAATTAAAGCTAATTAAATTTAAATACTTAACTTATTGGTAACCCTGCCGATAAATTTGGATTAGTACTCTTTTGTGGAATTATTTATGAACTTGACCGTTAGACAGCGTATTTGGGGTGGCTTCATTGTCATTACGTTACTCCTGCTATTTATTGGTGGTAACTCATTGATCAGAATTACCAGTATTGATCAATCAACACAGCGAGTGAACCAACTATCGTTGCCTGCTTTAGACAAAAGTTATGAATTACAGGTCGAGTTCATTTTAATGAGTAAATCTGCTCAAGCGAGCTTTTATTCAGCTTCTCAAGATGAGCTTGCAAGCTTACGCAAAAACTTTAATGAGCAGAAAAAGCGCTACGATAGCTCATATAAAGATTTACAAGATGTTGTTAGTAACGATCCTGAACTTAAGCAAAGCAGCCAGCAAGTTGAGCAAACATACAAACGCTTTGTTAAATCTGTCGATAACTTATTTGCCGATAAGAAAACCCAATTAGAACTTAACAAAACCCTTCGCACTCAATTAGAAGAGATTGAGATCAGTGCTGAAGACGCCAACTCAGTCGTGCTTGATATTATTGACATCGATGGACTTGAAGAAAACAACTCACGCGCTTATCAAGCAGCCAATAGCATGGAAAATAATTTTCAGTCTGTGGTAACAAATAGTACCGACATGCTAACGGTTAAAACCCACAACACCCTCGATATCATAAAAAATGAGCAAACATACTACCTTGAAGAAGTTGAGCGTAGTTTAGGTTTAATCCGCCCTGCTATTATTGATAGCAATGCGGGTTTATTTAATGATCTGAACGGCTACTACGAAGCACTGGCTAAAAATGTAAAAGGAAATAACAGCTTATCTGCAAATAAAAAGCGTTTGATTGATGCTATTGCACAAACTCAGGCTGAGCTGGCAAATGCAGAAAAATCGACGGCAGAAGCCCTAAAGCAACTTAAAGAGCTTGTAGATCAATCGACAGTGCTTGCTTTCGACTTACAGCAAGATGTAAGTGGCAATGTATCTACAGCAACTATTTGGACTTGGATTGCCATGGTTATCGCAACTTTACTTGCCATTGCTGTTGCAGCGATTACCGTTAGTCGTATCACTAAACCACTTGCTGAGGTAAACCGAGTACTCGATATTGTTGCAAGTGGCGATATGACCCAACGTTTAGATGACACTGCCAAAGATGAGTTTGGTGAGTTATCGCGAAGCTGTAATACACTAATCGAAAGCTTGCGTACGCTTATTCAAGGCATTATCTCTCGTTCAACTCAGCTTGCTGCGGCATCTGAAGAGACTTCAGCAATCACTGAAGAATCTAGCCAAGCCATCCGTAACCAACAAGCTCAGGTTGAACAGGCAGCCACCGCAACCACTGAAATGAGCAGCACCTCACAAGCTGTAAGCAGCAGTGCACAGCAGGCGTTGAGTGAAATTAAAAACGCAGATAAAGAAGCGGATCGTGTTAAAGGTATCTCATCGCAAAACAAAGCAACTATTGAACAGCTTGCTCGTGAGGTGGATGATGCATCGCAAGTTATCAATAAGCTTCATAAAGACAGCGCGTCGATTGGCGGTATCTTAGATGTAATTCGTGGTATTGCAGAACAAACTAACCTGCTTGCACTGAATGCCGCTATTGAAGCAGCACGTGCTGGTGAACAAGGTCGAGGCTTTGCGGTTGTAGCAGACGAAGTACGCTCTCTAGCAAGTAAAACACAAGAGTCTACGCAAGAGATTCAAGCTATGATTGAATCGCTTCAGGTTGGCGCTGAAGCTGCTGTATCGGCTATGTCGAAAGGTAAGCAACAAGCTGAATCATGTGTTGAGCAATCAGATCAGGCCAATACAGCTCTTGATTCAATCACTGCAGCCGTTGCACAAGCACATAATGTCAGTGAGGAAATATCGACAGCGGCACACGAGCAACAGCAAGTATCACAAGAAATTAGCGAACGCTTAGAGTCAATCGTTGCAATCGCAGAGCAAACAGCAGAAGGGGCTAACCAGACCAACATCTCAAGCTCTGAAGTCGCTAAGCTTGCCGAGGAGCTTCGCTTATCTGTTGACGCGTTTAAAGTGTAGATTGCGACTGACAATTTAGATTACTAAAAACCGTGTTTGCCATAGCAAATACGGTTTTTTTATAAGTAAAATCAGGAATATTTGATAAATGTCTCGCGAACAGCAATGATACCAATTCGCTTAATTAAGTGGTCTGTTTTGAGGCAATAAAACCTCATTGATAACAAGGCAAAATTTCGTTATTAAGTTGTTTTCGGCAATTGCTCCTGCATTGCTCTACCTTCTGCATCCATGCCGTGTCGTAAATAAGAACTTTTTAACGCAGGTAGCGCAGGTTTAATCCCTCAAAATGATTGAGTATCATTGCGGATTGATATCACTCAGGCACAAAAAAACCGCAACATGTGCGGTTTTTCAAACGCTTGCTTTTAAGACTTTTGGAATTAAAGTCCTGCGCGCTCTTTAATAACTGCAATAAGAGGCGAGCCACTATGATTAGATTCAGCCCAAGCAAGGTCTGCACCGTCTTCTAAAGAGCTTTTAGAAAGGTTTTTAACAATGTATTCGCCGGTATCATTTGCACCGCTTTCAATCGCGTGGCGAAGCATATTGTTACCATTACACTTTACAGAATCAATGATGTTACGAATTTTAATACGTGAACTTTTTAATTTACCACGTAAACGGCTTTTGTCGTCCGCAGCAATATACTCACAAATAGAAACAGCTAGTTGATCATTAGCTTTAACGGGTGCAGTGTACGCAACTGAAGCCGAAACAACCGCCGCAGCTAGTAACATATTTGGTAGCTTTATCATATTTTGCCCTTATGTAATACTTTTTACTTACCAAGATTGACTATTATTGTACCAATCAATCTGATTCATCGCAATAATGTTACGAATTTTTATACAAGGTAACAAAGGTATATGAATAAGGATTTTTGTTATCTGGTTGCTTCTGCTCTTGCTCTACAATTGTCCAATCAGCAACATTTTCGTAATCTGGGAACTGTGTATCCCCTTCTACATCTAAATCGATGAAGGTTAAATATAGGCGTTCAGCCTGAGCAAGAAATTGCTGATAGATGTTTCCACCACCAATGATCATCACTTCATCTTCTTCTTTTACAAGGGCTAGCGCCGCTTCTGGCGAAGTCACAACCTCAATGCCTTCAGCTTTATATTGTGCATTACGGCTAATAATAATATTTTGACGCCCTGGTAAAGGTCGGCCAATAGATTCAAATGTTTTACGGCCCATAATAACAGGTTTAGCCATTGTTACTTGCTTAAAGTGTTGTAAGTCAGCAGGTAAATGCCATGGCATTTGATTATCTTGGCCAATAATACGGTTATTTGCCATTGCAGCAATCATTGAAATTTTCACATTAAATCCTAATACTTTTTTCCTAACAACAAAAAAGGAGCAAAAGCTCCTTTTTTATTTAAAATTTTAACGTTCGTAAATGACTTCAACGTCGTAGTCATCTTCGTCCCAATCATCCCAATCGTCATCATCTTTCGATGTTGCTTTTTGATGATAAGTATCCCACTTAAATTCAACTTTTTCTTTTTCTTCTTCAGCAAACTTCTCTTTTGGCATGCTATCCAATAGCGCCATAATGTCATGGCACAAGGCTTGCGTATTTTGCTTATTTGCTGCTGAAATTTGATACACGTTTGTCTCTTCGCCTATCTCCTCAGCAATTTGCTTACATAAAGCCTCAGCCTCATCTTCTGGTAGTAGATCAATCTTATTAAATACTAACCAGCGAGGTTTCTCAGCAAGCTTAGGGCTGTATTGGTGTAGCTCATTAATGATAGCAAAGGCATTATCGACAGGGTTCGAACCATCAATAGGCATCACATCAATAATATGTAAAAGTACGCGACAACGCTCTAGATGCTTTAAGAAACGAATGCCTAAACCTGCACCGTCTGATGCGCCTTCAATTAAGCCTGGGATATCAGCAATAACGAATGACTTATTAGCATCAGGACGAACCACGCCTAAGTTTGGTACCAATGTAGTAAACGGATAATCAGCCACTTTCGGTTTGGCTGCAGATACGCTGCGAATGAACGTTGACTTGCCTGCATTTGGTAAACCCAGTAAACCAACATCTGCAAGTAACATTAGCTCTAAACGTAAACTACGAACCTCACCTGGTGTGCCCAATGTTTTCTGACGAGGAGCACGGTTTGTGCTCGATTTAAAGCGTGCATTCCCTAAGCCATGGAAACCACCTTTAGCAACAACCGTTTTTTGACCGTGTTGAGTAAGGTCACCTAGTGACTCTTCAGTATCAACATCCGTAATACGTGTGCCAACCGGCACCTTTAACACAAGGTCTGCACCTTTTTTACCCGTCATATTACGGCTTTGACCATTTGTGCCACGCTCTGCTTTATGAAAACGCTCAAATTGATAATCAATAAGTGTGTTTAAGTTTTCATCAGCTTGTAGATAGACACTGCCACCATCGCCGCCATCACCGCCGTCAGGACCGCCATCCGGCACATATTTTTCACGTCGGAAAGATACGACACCGCTGCCGCCATCACCCGCGTCACAACGAATTTCTACTTCATCTACAAACTTCATGATTACTCACTTTAAGATTGGCTTATTAATAACTCTATTATACACCTAATTATATAGCTAAGCATCTTCGTACAGTGCCGAAGATGCTTAGCTATATAATCGAGTGCCTTAAAACAAAAAACCCCGCAAAGGCGGGGTTTTTCAAATATCGAGATGATTACTCAGCTACGATATTTACGTATTTACGGTTTAAAGGACCTTTCTGTTCGAATTGAACTTTACCATCTGCTTTTGCGAAGATAGTGTGGTCTTTACCGATACCTACGTTAGCGCCAGCGTGGAAACGAGTACCACGTTGACGAACAATGATGCTGCCCGCTAGAACTGATTCGCCACCAAAACGCTTAACACCTAGGCGTTTGCTTTCTGAATCGCGACCGTTACGAGTACTACCAGCTGCTTTTTTATGTGCCATTTCTCAGTACCTCTAAATTAAGCGCTAATGCCAGTGATTTTAACTTCAGTGAACCATTGACGATGGCCCATTTGCTTTCGAGAATGCTTACGACGTCTAAATTTAACAATCTTCACTTTCTCACCGCGACCGTGTGAAACAACCTCAGCTGTCACTTTACCACCGTTTACGAACGGTACACCGATCTCGATTTTCTCACCATCAGCAACTAAAAGTACTGAATCAAATTCAACTGCTGCACCAGTTTCAACGTCTAATTTCTCAAGACGAATTGTTTGACCTTCAGTCACACGGTGCTGTTTACCACCACTTTGGAAAACCGCGTACATAATTAACTCCGTCTGTGCGCCCTCAAATCGACGCAACTAAAATATTCTTCAATAGGGCGCGAAGTTTACGCTAATGCGCAAAAACTAGCAAGCCTCTTTTTCGATAAAATGAATAAAAAATAGCTGCATTGAGAGCAATTCAATATTTTCCCTTATTTTATCCTAAAAACGCCTCTTGCCAAGCGCTTTTTACGATCTTGTGACAATTAAATTTCAGTCACAAAACCGAGTCACCGAGGTAGTAATACCGATTACTTATTAAACAAGGTGATAAACTTAACTCGACAAATTTAGCTCTAAATAAAAAACTTTAAGGTGTTTTTTTGGTGAATCGTCACAAAATATCGAGCAAGTGCGATTTTTGATGTACAATCAGCCCCGTATACCCATAAAAATCGGCTCGGAGATCAATGGATATAAAAGCTATCCAGACGTTAATCGAAAGTGAAATGAATGACGTCAATCAACTTATACACGCCCAAATGCGCTCAGATGTCGCATTGGTAAACCAACTTGGCTTATATATAGTAAACAGCGGCGGCAAACGTGTACGCCCTATGTTAGCTATTTTAGCGGCAAAAGCATTAGGCTATGAGGGTAAAGATCACATTACGCTTGCCACCATCATAGAGTTTATTCATACCGCAACCTTACTACATGATGATGTAGTAGATGAGTCTAACCTACGCCGAGGAACACCCACGGCTAATGCCGAGTTTGGTAATGCAGCGAGCGTATTAGTAGGCGACTTTATCTATACTCGTTCATTCCAGTTAATGGTTGGGCTAGGTAAAATGCCTATTATGCAAACACTTGCAGATGCAACGAATGTCATCGCAGAAGGTGAAGTCTTACAATTAATGAACTGTAATGACCCTGACACCACAGAACAAAGCTATATGCAGGTTATTTATAGTAAAACTGCCAAATTATTTGAGGCAGCGACCGGTTTAGCCGCCATTATCACTGAGCAAGATCAACAAACCCTTGATGCCTTAAACTTATACGGCATGCATTTAGGCACCGCCTTCCAGCTTGTTGATGATGTGCTTGATTACAATGCTGATGCCACGCAACTTGGTAAGAATATTGGTGATGATTTAGCTGAAGGTAAACCTACCCTACCGCTAATCTACGCAATGCAAAAAGGCACACCAGAGCAAGTTAAGCTAGTACGCGAAGCCATTGAGCTTGGTAATGGTATGGACCACTTAGAGAGCATTCTAACGGCATTAGCTGATACTAAAGCCCTTGAGTTTGCGATGCAAAAAGCAGAACAAGAAGCCGACAAAGCGATTGCTTGTATTGCTTTTTTACCAGATACACCGTACAAGCAAGCACTTGAGAGTTTAGCCCGCATCGCCGTTGCGCGGGATCATTAAACCCAATTTATTCGAGCCACAAAAAAGCCTGCAATTGCAGGCTTTTTTATTATTGAGGACATCGACTAGAGAATACCCCCATTTTCATCTGGGTATTAGCCGTTGATGAAATCAACACCTTCTTGGATGTCTTTGTTAAGTGTCGCTAACATATCGTTTTTAGCTTGCTCTTCGAATGCACTTAATTCACCGTAAGAAAGGATTTCTTCAACACCGTTTTTACCTAAACGTACTGGGTGTGCGAAGTATGCCGCGTCACCGTTCTCAACTGCAACGTATGCGTAATCAACAACGTCTTCACCTTGTAAGCCTTTAACTAAAGACATACAAAAACGCGCTGCGGCTGCACCCATTGAAAGCGTCGCTGAACCGCCACCCGCTTTAGCGTTAACAACTTCAGTACCTGCATTTTGGATACGTGGTGTTAATGCTGCAACTTCTTCGTCAGTGAAAGTAACACCTTCAACTTGAGAAAGAAGAGGAAGAATAGTCGTACCTGAGTGACCACCGATCACTGGAACTTTAACGTCTGTAGCGCTTAAACCTTTAAGTTCAGCAACAAATGCTTCTGAACGGATCACGTCAAGTGTTGTGATACCGAATACACGATTCGCATCGTAAGTGCCCGCTTTTTTGAATACTTCAGCAACGATTGGCACAGTGCCGTTAACTGGGTTAGTGATGATACCTACTAACGCTTTAGGGCAGTTTCTTACGATGCCTTCAGCTAATGTTTTGATGATACCTGCGTTTACGTTGAAAAGGTCCGCACGGTCCATACCCGGCTTACGTGGCATACCCGCTGGGATAAGAACGATATCACAACCAGCTAATGCTGCATCTAGGTCGTCAGCACCAAAGCCTTCAACTTTAACGTCTGTTGGGATGTGAGAAAGATCAACCGCTACACCAGGAACAACAGGGGCAACATCGTATAACGATAATTCAGAACCTGCAGGTAAACTTGTTTTTAATAATAAAGACAATGCTTGGCCGATACCGCCAGCTGCGCCTAAAACAGCAACTTTCATTGGAATTCTCCGTAATTTGAGGTAGGAAATACTTGTGGCCCTAAAGATAATGAAATTAGCGACTAAAAACAAATTTATCCTGCTTATTTCGCATATAATTTCGACCATAGTTGTAAACTATGTTGTAAAGTGCCTTCATTTAGCCGACAAATTCAAACAAATACTGCATAAGTATGCATAATTGTGTAGAATTACTTCACATTTTATGAATAAAGATACGACAGCATGCAACCTCAAGATAAACAAGAAGCACTAATCAAAGCGTTTAAATCGTTATTAAAAGAAGAAAACTTCGGCTCACAAGGTGAAATTGTAGATGCATTAAAAGAGCAAGGCTTTGATAACATCAGCCAGAGTAAAGTCTCGCGCATGTTGAGTAAATTTGGTGCGGTACGTACTCGTAACGCGAAACAAGAAATGGTGTATTGCTTACCGGCCGAAATGGGCGTACCAACGGCGAAAAGCCCGTTGCGTCAGCTTGTTATCGACATTATGCATAACGAAATGATGATCATTATTCGCACCAGTCCAGGGGCTGCGCAGCTTATTGCACGTTTACTTGATTCATTAGGTAAAGCAGACGGTGTGCTAGGAACCATTGCAGGTGACGATACTATTTTTATCGCCCCTGCAAAAGTGTCTGAAATTGATGTTACGCTTGAGCGTGTTCGCACCTTATTCGATACTGTTTAAAGTTGCTTTAGAAAATTCACTGACGGGGCGAAAAATGCCGAACCCATATCAGCTTGTGTAAAATCAAGCCAATGATCATAATGCTCGCCCTGCCCTAAACGACTTTTCAGTACGTGTTCAAATGAGTCACCTTGTGCGGCACACGACACCATGAGTATGCCCTGTTTGTGAACGTCGCCAAATGGCATACTCTGATTGAGTAATAGCGGCAGACCATGCTCATCTTTGAGCTCTGATCTCACTGCATGGCTCGTTTCAATTGCCGGCACAACTAAGGTATTATCAAGGCGAGTACGCCCCATTATTTGCTCTTGCTCTGATAAAGACAAGTACTGCCACACCGTTAGATCGTGGACAAACCGCTGCACATGAATATAACTACCTTGATCTTCAAAATGCCCTGGTTTATTGACTAGTGCCGTACTGCGTTTTTGTCTACCGTGAGGTGTGTCGCCGGCGTAGATAAAACCATTAAAATCTCGCCCATCCAAAAAGCGAAAGTTACGAACTTGCTCCACTAGCTCAACATCCGGTGTAAACAATTTTAAAATTTGCAGGGCAAATAAATGATTGACGTCTTCACGGTCAGAGCGAATTTGCACAAATAAATCGAACGGTTGTGCGCTTACAACATGTTCACTGTGTGTGACATTTGGAAAGCTTTGTAATTGACTTGGAATAAACTCAGGCAATATATGCGGCCAATATTGCGCCCCAACAGCAACAACACAAGACAGCATAGCCTCAGAGAACTGATCAGAAAATTCGTCTTGTATTACATTTACACGCTTTAGTTTTTTTCGTAATGACTCATCGTGGCCATCATAGACGTTAAAAAACAGGTGCAAACCATGTAAGTTTGCTTCAGCACAAATCCCAGATTGCGCTTGCGCCATAGTGAATCCTTAGCTATTCATTATCAGGCACACAATCAACAATTTAGGATTTCACATCATGTTTAATCTCGAAAAAAATTGACCGTGTGCGGCATTATTTTTATTTTTACTGGCTGTTCGACCGAGAAAACGTGGTCTTGCTCTGCGGCCACTTCGAGCTCCTGCCCTGCAATATTAATACGGTACACATAACGCGTGCCGATAAAACGTCTTTGCAAAATAGTTAAGCCTTGAGCATCGCCATTTTCTGCTTTACACAACTGGATATGATGAGGGCGCACATAAATTTGACCTTGTACGCAATCATGGTTACCTGCATTGGTTGACGATACAACCCCGAACACCGTCTCATATTCAGTTGCGGTTAATGCTTTTGCCGTTAAGTATATGCCCGTACCAAGAAACTCTGCAACCACCTTTGAGTTAGGTTGGCTAAATAACTGCTCAGCAGAGCCTTGTTGGGCTATTTTTCCACCATGCATAACAGCAAGTGTATCAGCAAAGGCAAACGCCTCTTCTTTTGAATGGGTAACAAATACCGCAGAAACTTTTTGCGCTTTGATAATCCGACGAATATCGGCAATTAGCTCAAACCTTACTTGGGTATCAATATTTGAAAATGGCTCATCAAGAAGTAACAAACTTGGTTTATAAGCAAGTGCACGGGCAATCGCGACTCGTTGCTGTTGGCCACCTGAGAGCTGGTGAGGATATCGCTTGGCACAACCATCAAGCTTAACTAAAGTGAGCATCTCGTTCACTCGCTGACGTTTTTGCTCTTTACTCATCGTGTTGAGACCAAACGCAATATTGTCACTCACTGTAAGATGAGGAAATAACGCATAATCTTGAAACATCATGCCGATATTGCGCTTTTGGGGTGCAACAAAAACCCCATTATCGTTCACAATATTAGAATCGATACTCATGTAGCCTTGCTCAGGCTGCAAAATTCCCGCGATTGCTTTTAGGGTTGTGGTTTTGCCACAGCCACTGGCCCCTAATAAACACACTATTTCGTCTTGCTTCACATTGAGGCTTAACCCACTCAAAACCTTAGTGCCATTGTACTGATAAGCTAAGTCTTTAATTACTAAATGGCTCATGAGTGATGTTGCTCCATCGAACGATTAACGAAATACAAAGGAATAAGCCCCACTAAAACAATCAATAACGCTGAAATTGAGGCAAGCTCCAACTGCTCATCACTAACATACTGAAACACATGGGTTGCCAGTGTTTCAAAGTTAAATGGCCTTAATAATAATGCGGCGGGCAGCTCTTTCATGCATTCAATAAAGACTAACAAACCTGCGGTAAGAATGCCGCGTTTTAACAAGGGTAAATGAACTTTACGCAAAGTTTGCAATGGCCCCTTCCCCATTGATTGGCTTGCCATATCTAACGACGGGCTTATACGTAAGAAGCTGCTTTCAAGTGCCCCATGCGCAATCGCATAAAACCGCACAACATAAGCAAATATCATCGCAAATAAAGTGCCACTCAAAAGTAACCCAGGCGATAAGCCAAAAGGCTCAAGCCAGTTATTTAATGCATCATCTAATTGAGTTAGAGGCAACAATACCGCGATGGCTAGCACGGTTCCAGGCAGAGCATAGCCAGTACTTGCTAAACGGCCTGGGATCAAAGGGTAAGCGTGTTTAGCAATCCGCTGATAAAACAAGACCAGTAAGCTCAGTAAAATGGTTACTAGGCTCACCACAATCGCTACTTTAAAACTTTGCCAAGCGTAACTAAAAAATGCTCCATTCCATGCTTCATCGGCATACACAACGGCGTATTTAACTAACACTCCAACCGGCAAGATAAAAGCCAGTACCAGTACGACTGTGCAAGCTAAGCTTGCAGCCCATGCAGTACCGCCTTTTAAGCGATAAAGTGTTGCGCTATTAACACTAGATTGGCGCTCATACACGGCTTGATTGCGACGGCTAAAGCGCTCAACCATGATAGTTAAAAATAAAATGAGCAGCATAATACCCGAAATTTTCGCTGCAGCGGTTAAAGAGTAATAACCAAGCCACGTATCGTAAACAGCGGTCGTGAGTGTGCTCACGGCAAAGTAGTTAACTGTAGCAAAGTCGGCCATCGCTTCCATACTGATCAAGGTAATACCCGCGACAATCGCACCGCGTCCAAGCGGTAAGCTCACCCTTAAAAAGCTTTGTATTGGCGAAAGCCCCATAAGCTGACTTGCTTGTACTAATTTAAACGACTGCTCTCGAAGTGCCGTTTTGAAAATCAGAAATAAATAAGGATAAAGCACCAACGCAATCATCACGATCGCCCCAGTTAAAGTGCGAATATCAAAAAACCAGTAGTCATCCGGTGATTGCCAACCAAACCACTCTCTTAAGGCTATTTGCACAGGTCCCGCATAATCAAGTAGGTCAGTGTAAACATAAGCAATTAAATAGGTGGGCATTGCTAAGGGCAGCATTAACGCCCACTCAAACTGTTTTCGCCCAGGAAAGTCACAATAAGCCGTTAACCAAGCTAGCGGCAACGCAATAACACAACTTAAAAGCCCCACTCCTAAAATGAGCAATAACGTATTACGGGTATAATCCCACAGCACCGTATCGAAAAGGTGCTGAAATACATCCGAATCCCCTTGTAGAGATTCAAATAACAAAAAACCTAAAGGTGTAACAAGCAGCAGGCCAATTAGCCAAGCTAAAAGCTGCCAACGCGACAGCGAAAACTTCACATGCATAAGTGGATTAATACCAGATAAAATAAAAGCTGTTAAAAAACAGCTTTTATAAAATACGAGGAATATCCTCGTTATAAATCAAACTTCACTTCATCAATTAGCTTCAGTGCCGCTGGACGATATTTACTAATTTCATCAAGTGGAAGGCTATCTTCTTTAAACTCACCCCATGATGCAACCATCTCAGATAATTCAACCCCATTTTTTACTGGGTATTCCATATTGACTGAGGCATACATATTTTGTGCCTTATTGTCGGTCATATACTCAATCAGTTTCAAGGCATTTTCAGGGTTTTTGGCGTATTTCGTCATTACCACACCCGATACATTAATATGTGAGCCACGATTAGTTTGGTTAGGAAAGTTAATATGAACGGCTTCTGCCCATGATTTTTGCTGTTCATCTTGCATCATTTTGCCAAAGTAGTAACTGTTACCTAAAGCGATGTCACACAAACCTTCTTTTACAGCTTTTACTTGAGCACGGTCATTACCCTGAGGCTTACGAGCAAGATTCGCCTTTACACCTTCCAGCCACTGCTTTGCTCCTGCCTCTCCATGATGAGCAATCATAGAGGCCACTAAACCTAAATTATAGGGATGTTTACCCGAACGTGTGCATAGCTTACCTTTGTATTTAGGATCAGCAAGGTCTTCATAAGTTAGCTCAGGTAATGCCCCAACACGTTCTTTAGATGAATAAACATTACGAACACGCTTTGTAAGCGCAACCCATTGTCCATCACTATCGCGAAATGTACTTGGCACATTAGCACTGACAACATCGCTTTGAATCTTTTGGGTTAAGTTAAGATCTTCTAACTGAATAAGCGCACTAAAATTTGAAGTGAGCACAAGATCAGCCTTGCTATGCTTTCCCTCACGTTTCACACGCTCGATGAGTCCTTTTTTCGCAAACACGACATTCGTTTTGATCCCTGTTTGCTTAGTAAAATCATCTAAAATAGGTTTAATCAAAAAAGGCTGACGAAACGAATATATATTTACAACATCAGCTGCAAACACAGGTGTGCTTAACAAAGCTGTTAATAATACTAAGGCTTTCTTTCTCATTTTATAGCACCTAAATAATAACGATTCTCAAGTATTTTACCTAGACTGAAGCGAAATTACACCTGTTTTACTCACAATCAAGTTATGCCTATCGCTATTTAGGAATTTACCTGTAAGACATATCTCACCTGCATGACAGTTATTGAGTAAAAAACACAGGTTAACACTGCAAATAAAAAAGCAACCATTTGAAAATAAAGGAATTTATATTTATTGCAATAAAATAACGCTCTATTTATGCATGATTTTAACCTACCAAGGCTTGGCTAACTCTCTATAATTACTTACATCAACTAAGCAAGACGCTTAATGAGTAAACGGAAGAAAATACATTACTCATAAAACCGAGGATTTAGGTTCATAAGGAAATAAAGGAAACAAGGACAGGCTCAGGAAGAGTAACGCAATGGAATGACAACCTACGGACAGCATCAGGATGATGTGGAAAGGCATAACAACAGGATGTTGTTATACAGGACGTTAAAAAGTGGAACAAAGGACAGGCTGTAAGGGCATCGCAACTGAGTTGCTAATAAAAGGATAGCGTTAGGATGACGCGTAAAGGACAGGTAAAGAATTTACCAGCAAGGATGTAAAGGACTAAAAAGGAAGCAAGGCTGGATTGCCTTAAATTGCACAGAACCAATAAGTAAAGTGCAATGGCATGGATTGGCGAAGTTTATGGAGTTGATTAGGTTCAATTGCAGGATGCAAAAAATTAAGAAGATTCCGCAAGCGCGACTAGCGATAGTACGCGCTTTTCTTTTGCCTAAAATTTAGTAAAGAGTTATTGCTCTGGGCGTCCCTTATTTCGCTTACCAAGTAAATACGCATCTCTGAACTTAATAAAATGATCTTCTAGCTTTTGCGTAGCATCCACTTCACCTGCAAGCGCAAGCACCATAATAGCAACCTCTGCTGTACCAAGCTGATGTTCATGTGGGGCAACACGCAGTCGATAATCAGAAAGCTTCTCAGGGGTAATCGAAAGCACGGGCAAATTATCTAAATAAGGACTTTTACGGATCATTTTTTTTGCTTCGCGCCAAGTACCATCTAAGAAGATAAACAATGGGCGCTTGCCATCCACAGGGGTTACTTCGGTGATCACGCGCTCTTCATCATCTACATCACTGGCAGGAAAAATAACCATAGGCTGATATTGTGAGTCTGCCAACAAGCTCAGTAAGGCTTCATCGGGGGTGGTTCTATCCCATTTAAAGGCATGATTATCTGGCACGATTTCAGCAATTAAACGGCCAGTATTTGACGGCTTAAAACTCTCATTGTGATACATAAGTAAGCAGACTGCCGCATTACACTCGGCCTGTTCAACACCTTCACAAATACAATAATGCTCAGCAAGCAGACAGCGCTCACACCGTGTTAGCTTTGCGCCACGAGCTTTAAATTCACGACGCGACTCAGCCATTTGTTTTGCGCGAAGTTCTAAAACGGAGTTATTTGAGATTGTAGCCACTGCATTTACCAGAAAGTTGAACGGCGCGTATTGTAGCTAAAAATAAGGGGAATAGAAATCAGCGATTAAAAAACAAAAACCCAGTCAAAGCTGGGTTTTTAAAGCTATTAGTCAAAAGAACTTACTTCTTTTTAACGGCTTTTTTGTTTGGAAGGTCAGTGATTGAACCTTCGAAGATTTCAGCAGCTAGACCGATTGATTCATTTAACGTTGGGTGAGCGTGAATAGTTAACGCTAGGTCTTCACCGTCTGCGCCCATTTCAACTGCTAAGCCGATTTCACCTAGCATTTCACCTGCGTTGATACCAACCATAGCACCACCGATAACACGACCTGAGTCTTTATCGAAGATTAGCTTAGTTTGACCTTCGGTACGTGCTGAAGCGATAGCACGACCAGATGCTGCCCAAGGGAATACAGCTGTTTCGATGCTTAAGCCTTGCTCTTTCGCTTCTTTCTCAGTTACACCAACCCATGCGATTTCTGGATCTGTGTATGCGATTGAAGGAATGCACTTAGGATCGAAGAAGTGTTTCTGACCAGAAATAACTTCAGCAGCAACGTGAGCTTCGTGAACCGCTTTGTGCGCAAGCATTGGTTGACCAACGATGTCACCGATAGCGAAGATGTGATCAACGTTTGTTTTAAGCTGCTTATCAACATTGATGAAGCCACGCTCATCAACATTAACACCTGCTTTGTCAGCATCAAGTAGTTTACCGTTCGGCGTACGGCCAACAGCAACAAGTACTTTATCGTAACGTACAGGTTCAGCCGGAGCATTTTTACCTTCAAATGTTACATATAAACCGTCGTCTTTTGCTTCAACGCCAGTTACTTTAGTAGATAGCATTACGTTAAACTTGTTCTTAACGTATTTCTGGTAAATCTTGATAACGTCTTTATCAGCTGCTGGAACTAATTGATCAGCAAACTCAACAACGTCGATTTCAGAACCTAGTGCACGGTATACAGTACCCATCTCAAGACCGATGATACCACCACCTAAAACAAGTAGTTTCTCAGGTACATCTTTAAGCTCAAGCGCGCCAGTTGAATCGATTACACGGTCATCTTCAGGGATGAAAGGTAAGTTAACAGGCTGAGAACCCGCTGCAATAATAGCATTATCGAATGTGATAGTTGTTGTACCGTCTTCACCTTCAACAGCAAGTGTGTTGCTACCAGTGAACTTACCGTAGCCACTTACTACTTTCACTTTACGCATTTTAGCCATGCCGTCTAGGCCGCCAGTTAACTGACCAATTACAGACTCTTTCCAATCACGGATTTTATCTAGGTCGATTTCAGGCTTACCAAAAGTAACGCCGTGAGATGACATTTCTGCCGCGTCATCAATCACTTTAGCTACGTGTAAAAGTGCTTTTGAAGGAATACAACCCACATTAAGACAAACACCACCTAATGTGTTGCGAGATTCTACCAATGTAACTTCTAAGCCCAAGTCAGCAGCGCGGAAAGCCGCAGAATAACCACCAGGACCACCGCCTAGTACAACAACTTGAGTTTTTAATTCGTTGCTCATGCTATTACCTTAAATGTTTGAACGGGACACTGCCCTAAGTTTAACTGCCATGTTTCTGCAAGGCAGAAAGGGAGAGCAGATATCTATACCAAGATTGTTCTATAGCAAAGATTGTATCATTGCCAATGGTAAAAATCCCAGCAAAAAACAACTTGCTGGGATTTGATTCTTATAATTTACGAGACGATTACATCACTAATTGACGGATATCGCTCATGTAGCTTGCTAGCGTCACAGTAAAGCGTGCTGCTAAGGCACCGTCAATTACCCTATGGTCGTATGACATTGATAATGGAACCATTAACTTAGGCTCAAATTCTTTGCCATTCCACTTAGGCTTCATCTCTGATTTAGAGACACCTAAAATTGCGACCTCAGGTGCATTCACGATAGGTGTAAATGCTGTACCACCGATACCACCAAGGCTTGAAATTGTGAAACAACCGCCTTGCATATCAGATGACGTTAGCTTGCCATCACGTGCTTTAGCCGACACCTCCATTAACTCACGAGAAAGTTCAATGATGCCTTTCTTATCAACATCTTTAAATACCGGAACAACTAGACCGTTTGGCGTATCAACGGCAACACCGATATTGATGTACTTCTTCAAGATTAAGCTTTCGCCATCTTCAGACAGTGAAGAGTTAAACGTTGGGAATTCAGCAAGTGCTTTAGCCGCCGCTTTCATCACAAATACCAGTGGCGTGATTTTAACACCTAGCTTTTTCTTCTCAGCAAGGGCGTTTTGCTCTTTACGGAATGCCTCTAAGCTTGTGATATCCGCTTCATCAAACTGTGTAACGTGCGGGATTTGTACCCAGTTACGGTGTAAGTTAGCACCTGAAAGTTTTTGAATACGAGAAAGTTTCTTCTCTTCGATTTCACCAAATTTAGCAAAATCAACTTTCGGCCAAGGGATAAGACCTAACTCACCGCCACCAGCATTGCCTTTGCCAGCATTACCTGATTCAACTTGCTTAACTAGCTCTTTCACATAGTTTTGCACGTCTTCTTTGACAACACGGTTTTTACGACCTGTGCCTTTTACGTTTGCTAGGTTAATACCAAACTCACGCGCTAAACGACGTACAACAGGCGATGCATGTGCATACGCTTTGTTATCCGCAAACTCTTCTTTGCTTGCTTTAGCCGCAGCTGGTTTTGCAGCAGGTGCAGATTCAGCTTTTGCCGCTGGTGCAGGTGCTGACTCTTTTTTAGCTTCTGGCGCTGCTTTAGCACTGCCAGCGACTTCAAATACAAAGATAAGTGAGCCAGTTGATACTTTATCGCCCGCTGCTACTTTGATTTCTTTAACTGTGCCAGCAAATGGCGCAGGTACTTCCATTGATGCTTTATCGCCTTCAACGTTTAAGATTGATTGATCTTCTTCAACCTTATCGCCAACAGCAACCATCACTTCGGTAACTTCAACTTCATCACCGCCGATATCAGGCACATTCACTTCTTTAGTGCTTGATGCGGTTTCAGCTGGCGCTTTTTCTGCTGGTGCAGACTCAGCAGCAGGGGCGTCAGAGCCACTTGATGCAGTTTCAAAAACGAAGATTAAAGAGCCAGTTTTCACTTTATCGCCAGTGGCGATTTTGATCTCTTTAACAGTACCTGCAAATGGTGCTGGTACTTCCATTGATGCTTTATCGCCTTCAACGCTCAGTAAAGATTGCTCTTCTTCAACCGTGTCACCTACCGCAACCATGATTTCAGTTACTTCAACTTCATCATCGCCGATATCTGGCACAGTCACTTCTTGTGACGCTGAACCTGAAGATTGCTTAGCAGGCTCTGCTTTAGCTTCTTCTTTTGTGTCAGAAGATGCAGAAGCTTGCTCTTCACCTTCGAAGATCATGATAAGTGAACCGGTTGTCACCGTGTCACCTTCAGCAACTTTAATTTCTTTAACCGTACCTGCTTGTGCAGCAGGTACTTCCATTGATGCTTTGTCGCCTTCAACCGTTAATAACGATTGATCAACCTCAACCTTATCGCCAACGCTAACAAGGATTTCGGTTACTTCAACTTCATCGCCACCGATATCTGGTACATTAATTTCAATACTCATTGGAACCTCTTATGCGTATAGCGGGTTTACTTTGTTTGTGTCGATGTCGAATTTCTTGATTGCTTCAACAACCACTGACTTTTCAACTTCACCACGTTTAGCAAGCTCAGATAATGTTGCAACCACAACATAGCCCGCATTAACTTCAAAGTGACGACGTAGGTTTTCACGGCTATCAGAACGACCGTAGCCATCTGTACCCAATACTTTATAGTTGCTGCTTGGTACAAATGAACGAACTTGCTCAGCATAGTTCTTCATGTAGTCTGTTGCTGCAACAGTCACAGAGTCACCTAATACATTGGTGATGTAAGCAGTTTTTTGCTCTGCTTCTGGGTTAAGCATGTTGAAACGCTCAGCGTCTTGACCGTCACGTGTTAGCTCATTGAATGAGGTTACAGAGAATACATCAGAACCAATGCCATACTCTTCGCTCAGGATCTGTGCTGCTTTACGCACTTCAATCATGATAGTACCTGAACCCAGTAACTGCACTTTTGCTTTATCACCAGCTACCGTTTCAAGTTTGTAGATACCTTTACGAATACCTTCTTCAGCGCCTTCAGGCATTGCTGGTTGATGGTAGTTTTCGTTCATTAGCGTTAGGTAGTAGAACACGTTTTCTTGGTCTTCGCCGTACATGCGACGAATACCGTCTTGCATGATGACCGCAACTTCGTATGCGAATGTCGGGTCATAAGAAATACAGTTAGGAACCGTGTTAGCAAGAATGTGGCTGTGACCATCTTCGTGCTGTAAACCTTCACCGTTTAGTGTAGTACGACCTGCCGTAGCACCAAGTAAGAAACCACGTGCTTGTTGGTCACCAGCCATCCACGCCATATCACCTACACGTTGGAAACCAAACATTGAGTAGTAGATGTAGAATGGGATCATTGGTAAATCGTTAGTGCTGTATGATGTTGCAGCAGCAACCCATGATGACATTGCACCTAATTCGTTGATACCTTCTTGTAGTACCTGACCTGATGTTGCTTCTTTATAGTAAGAAACGATGTCACGGTCTTGCGGCGTATAGTTTTGGCCATGCGGGTTATAAATACCGATTTGACGGAATAAACCTTCCATACCAAACGTACGCGCTTCATCAGCAATGATAGGAACGATGTTTTTACCAATGCCTTTGTCTTTTAGTAACACGTTAAGTGCACGTACAAAGCCCATTGTTGTAGAGATGTCACGTTTTTGCTCTTCAAGTAGTGGCTTGAACGCGTCAACTTCTGGCAATGTTAACGTTTCAGAAAACTTAGCAATACGCTTAGGTGTGTAACCTTGTAGCGCTTCACGACGCGCATGTAGGTACTTGTACTCTTCAGAGCCTTCTTCAAGTGTTAGATATGGTAAATCTTTAATTTCTTCATCAGACACTAAGTCTTGTAGACCTAAACGTGCACGTAGGTGCTCAACATGGGTCATATCCATTTTCTTAACTTGGTGCGCGATGTTTTTACCTTCAGCCGCTTCACCCATGCCGTAACCTTTTACAGTTTTAGCAAGGATAACCGTTGGACGGTCTTTGGTTTCTTCCGCTTTTTTGAATGCAGCGTAAAGTTTTGATGGCTCATGACCACCACGCTTAAGTGCGAAAATCTCTTCATCAGTCATATCAGCAACAAGCGCAGCTGTTTCTGGGTAACGACCGAAGAAGTGTTCACGAACGTATGCACCGTCTTTCGCTTTATATGTTTGGTAATCACCGTCAATGGTTTCGTTCATTAATTGTAGTAATTTACCTGTTGTATCTTTAGCAAGTAGGATATCCCAACCACTACCCCATACAACTTTAATTACGTTCCAACCTGCGCCTTTGAATAGGCCTTCAAGCTCTTGAATGATCTTACCATTACCCATTACTGGGCCGTCTAAACGCTGTAAGTTACAGTTGATTAGGTAACATAGGTTATCTAGCTTCTCACGGGCAGCGAATGAGATTGCACCACGTGATTCTGGCTCATCCATCTCACCGTCGCCTAAGAAAGCGTACACACGTTGGTTTTTAGTGTCTTTTAAGCCACGACCATCGAGGTATTTTAAGAAACGCGCTTGGTAGATAGATGCAATTGGACCAAGACCCATTGATACCGTAGGGAACTGCCAGAATTCAGGCATTAATTTAGGGTGTGGGTATGAAGGAAGACCTTTACCATCCACTTCTTGACGGAAGTTGTCAAGCTGCTCAGCCGTTAAACGACCTTCAACAAATGCACGGGCATAAATACCAGGAGAAATGTGGCCTTGATAATAAACTAAGTCACCGCCATCAACATCGTTTGGTGCTTTAAAGAAGTGGTTAAAACATACTTCATAGAATGCAGCAGAAGACTGGTAAGACGCCATATGGCCGCCTAAGTCTAGATCTTTTTTCGACGCACGTAATACGATCATGATCGCATTCCAACGGATGATTGAACGAATACGACGTTCAATGTTTACGTCACCTGGGTAAGCAGGTTCTTGATCTACCGGAATGGTATTAACGTAGTTAGTGGTTGTGCCAGTAGGCATATCAACACCGTCTAAACGGGCTTGCTCTAACACTTGCTCAAGTAAAAATTGAGCACGTTCTACACCTTCTTCACGCACAACAGATTCAAGGGCTTGTAACCACTCTTGTGTTTCTAGCGCGTCTACGTCAATTTTATTGACTTCAGACATATGGAGGTTTCCTTATGTTTAAAATACTAATTATTTTAATAAATCTTAAATTAAGTAGTTAACTAAACTTAGCTAATCACTTGCTTAATGTTGTTTGGTGCGTCTTAAACTACGTTCAATCCGCGAATGCTCTTTGCCAGCCTCAAGTAAGGCTTCTTCGATAAAGGCTAAGTGAGCATTACTAGCAAGACGTGCTTGCTCTGGGTTTCCTTCTATAACCGCATCCATCAAAAACTGTCTGTGCTCAGCAAGCTTTTGACTAATATGTGGTTTTTTTAACAATACAGTTAAATTTTGTAATACATTTTGTTCAAGCAATGCCTGCATACCGCGTACTAAATGCAGTAATACAACATTGTGTGATGCTTCAGCGACACTAAAATGAAAAGCATTAATTGCTTTCGCTTTTTGTACAATGTCATCATTCACAAGCGCAATATTGTCAAAACTCTGTTTTACTTTTTTGAAATCATTCGTCGTACCGCGCATAGCCGCATAGTAAGCAGCAATCCCCTCTAGTGCATGACGAAATTCAAGTAAATCAAATTGTGACTCGGGATGTTTACTAATCAAATCAAAGAGTGGATCAGTAAGCCCTTCTTCAAGCTGATTTTTTACAAATGTCCCACCACCCTGACGGCGCGTTACCAACCCCTTCGCCTCTAGCTTTTGAATCGCTTCGCGCAAAGAGGGACGCGACACTTCAAACTGTTTTGCTAACTCACGTTCAGGAGGCAACTTTTCGCCCGGTGCTAACGACCCCTCAAGAATCATATTCTCAAGTTGTTGTAAAATTACATCAGATAATTTTGCAGCTTTAATTTTTAAAGACATTTATCAACGTCCGCATTGTTTAATGCTAAGCCCACTAAATACAGGGTGTTTAGCCTTGCATCTTGACCAAAAGGTAAATTGGTCATACCAAATTTGATGCATACGTTATCAAAAAGCCGTATTTCTGTCAATTTCACACCCTTAGCGACTAGTTATACCCTAACTTAATTAGCCTAAAGATTAAACAGTATGGAATAAAGTGACTATTTCGGAAGAAAAAATAAATAAAAAAGAAATGGTCAGACCAGATAGCAAATTGCAAAAATACGAAATAAACCTGCTTGTAGCAGCGGGTTTACCCCGCGACACCTCGAAACAAATTTCAAAACCCAAACGCGATATAAAATCGCGACTACGCTAAGCCACCAAACAAGGTCAATGCGGCGATGATCACTAAAAAGAACAGGACGTTTCGTTTTATTAATTTCATCATACAGGTTGCTTCGTAAGTACAACCAAAATGTTGTTGTTCAATTTGTTCGGCTGCAAGGGCTGTTTGCGTCACTACTTTGCGGTTGCTTACTGAAAAATCTAAAACATACTTAAGCCAACAGCTGGTTCCTTTATTAAAGTTACCAATCACTAAGTAACCAAAGCTCGCAACACGTGCAGGTAACCAATCAAGCCAAAATAGTAATGTGTGAATAAGTTTGAAACGCTTTGCATAAATTACACGGTGGTCATCTCGTACTTTATCAGCATAAGTACGTACTAAAGCGTACAACACAGCACCTGGCACACCTAAAATGACAAACCAAAATATCACTGCGCAATAAAACCGAAAGTTAAGCCATGCTAATGTCTGGCCGAAGGTTTCGCCTTGCGGCTCATCTTCAAGCTTCTTTTGCCCGATTTGTAGTGCATATAAACTTGCCGCTTCAAGGTCACTGCGCGTTAATGCATTCAAGTACGACTTATAAAGTGCCCGCTGTTTAGCACAGCCAAAACACACTAACAACACCACAACATTAATCGCTAATTGCCAAACAATTGAATCAGACAACTGAAAAACAACGGCAATTGCAAGTACTGGTAACATCAGCCAAATTAAAAAACCGATTGGAGAGTAAAATAATCCCTTCTTAGACAGCTGCTTATTTGAAAGCGTCAGGTAACTATTTGCATAATGACTAATTTGCCAATAATCAGCACGCGCGCCCAAACGCTCTATGACTAGCGCAATAATGATTGAAATTAAGATCATCTTGTTACCTATTTCCTTTAAAACACTAAATCAAAATAATATTGCCAATCGAAGCACTCACCAGGATCCGTCTTGCGACCAGGAGCAATATCGCAATGCCCAACAATGCGTGAGCGTGTAATAGCTGGATACTTATAAATTAACGCCTTTGTTAGTGATTGTAATGCATTATATTGTGCTTGGGTATAGGGGGTTGTATCTGTTCCTTCAAGCTCAATACCCACGCTAAAATCGTTACACTGCTCTCGCCCTTCAAACATTGACACACCGGCATGCCAAGCTCGCTTTTCAAAAGGCACATATTGAATAACCTCACCTGTACGACGAATAAAACAATGAGCCGAGACTCGAAGTCCCTGTAAATCACTAAACGTTTCATGGGCATTACAATCAATACAGCCCATAAATAAATCATCAACATAAGGGGTTAAAAACTGCCCTGCTGGCAATGAAATATTATGTATAACAAGCAATGAGACTTCACCGTGTGGGCGTTCATCGCAATGGCTAGATGGGCGCTGTAATACCGTGTTTAATCGACCTAGGTCATCTATATACATATTAAAAACTAACCATGACAAGAAAGTTAAACAGTGTAATGGCTTAACAACCTTGGGTCTAGTTGCCAAAAACAAGCAAGCCTATATCTTCTAATCAAGAGTTAAACATAGTAAAATTTTGCTAACTTCTTACTACACAATGAGCTTTGACATGTCTGTTCCCCACTCTTTAATTAGCCAGTTAGTTAAACTTGCGCTAGATGAAGACCTTAATTACCAATCAGCAAATGACGGTGATATCACCGCACAGCTTATTCCAGAAAATGAACAAGCCAATGCCAAAGTTATTACCCGCGAAGACTGCGTGTTTTGTGGTAAAGACATCATTTTAGAAGTGTTTAAACAGGTCGATGAATCTGTAAAGGTGGATGTGTTAGTCAACGATGGCGACACCGTTGCAGCCAACAGTACCTTATTTACAGCCAGTGGTTCTGCCCGCGCGATTTTAACAGCCGAGCGTACAGCACTTAACTTTGTGCAAACACTCTCAGGCACAGCCACAACCACAGCACATTATGTAAAAGAACTTGTTGGCACCACAACTCAATTATTGGATACCCGAAAAACCATTCCAGGCTTACGCGCACTACAAAAATATGCAGTAAAATGCGGTGGCGGCGCCAATCATCGAATTGGATTGTTCGACGCATTCCTTATTAAAGAAAACCACATTGCGGCTTGCGGTGGCATTGATAAAGCGGTTGCTCAAGCTAAATTGAATCACCCAAGCAAACCTGTTGAAGTTGAAGTTGAATCTTTAAATGAGCTTGAGCAAGCTATTGATGCTGGCGCTGATATCATCATGCTTGATAACTTTAGCGTTGAACAAATTCAACAAGCAGTGGTAATAACTGACAAACGTGCCAAGTTAGAAGTGTCTGGCAATATGACCCTTGAAACACTGAAAACCTACTCACAAGCAGGGGTTGATTTTATATCAAGCGGTGCACTTACAAAAAATTTACAATCAATCGACTTATCAATGCGTTTTAACGCCTAATCCTTCTTTATTTGCGTATTTAATCTTTACCTAATTCGTTGACACCGTAATAAAAAAAGCATTAAATACGCAAAAAGCCTGAGCTGGTAACAAAAAATATATATTTAATTAGAACTTTGAGACTGTATAAGCCAACTCACTCTGCAGTAAAGTAAAGATTGCAATTAACTCAACAAGTTATAACAAAACAATTTTATTTACACGTTATTACAGGGATCCGCTTAAAACGTGATCCGTCTCAAACTAAAGTAGGAAAGTTCTGAAAAACCAGCTAGCTAGCGGGAAAACAGCTTCCAAAAACATTTATAAATGCTAAAGTAAATTTACATACGCTGAATAAGCAAAAATTTAGGATAGTCTGTTTACAAACAGGCTGTTTGATTGAAATTTTAAGTAAAACTGTAAGATTTATTCTGTAGATTAAGCATTAATTTTACAATGCTGAAGCAACAGCTAAACTTACAACACATCATATCCTTTAGGAGAGGAACAAATGACACAACAAAAGCAACAGGGTTTCACCCTAATTGAATTAATGATTGTAGTAGCAATCATCGGTATTTTGGCTGCAGTAGCACTGCCTGCTTACTCTGATTATCAAGCTTCTTCAAAGCTGACAGCTGGTTTAGCTGAGATTACAGGTGCTAAGACAGAATTCGAACTTAAGAAAAATAATGGCGAAACAATAAATACCGTGGCAGATCTGAAAAGCATCAAAAATGCTTCAACAAAAAACTGCACAATAACTGCCACTGATACTACACTTGTTTGCACTGTAGTAAATGCACCTTCTCAAGTAAATGGAGCAGCTATTACATGGACAAGATCAGCAACTACGGGTGAGTGGACATGCGCCACTACTGGTATTACTGGTGATAAAACTTTGGCTCCTAAAAGCTGCCCACAAGCTTAATAGAGTAAAGAGGGTGCCTCATTGGCCCCCTCTTTATCATTAAACAACTCCAAACGCCTTCAAAACATTAAATTAATTTAACTAATAACGCATATTAATTAATATGCTAATGCATTGATACGCTACCTGATATTGATAACTTTAGAATTGATAACCGAAAGCTTAGTATTGAGTCGGAATACACTGTTATTTATGACATTGAGCACTATTATAGAGTAAGGTTTTCTCGATGAAAAAAACACAAGAAAACAAAGATATTGATACCTTTCAGTGGGTTGGTGTTAATGCCAGAGGTAAAAAGCTGGAGGGTGAATTATCGGGACAAAGTGTTGCTTTAATCAAAGCTCAATTACGTAAACAAGGCATTACCCCGTCAAAAGTAAAGCGTAAGCCAAAACCTTTATTTGGTATAAAAAGCATTCAAAAAATTACCGCAAAAGATATTGCTCTTGTAACGAGACAGATAGCTACAATGTTAATGGCCGGTGTGCCACTCATTCAATCTATCGAATTAATTGCATCTGGCGCTAAGAACAAAAGTATAACAAAGCTTATGGAGGACATTGGCGACGAAGTCAAGGCTGGTGCTCCATTATCCCAAGCTCTTCGCAAACATCCCCGCTATTTTGATGATTTATATTGTGATTTAGTAGCCTCAGGTGAGCAATCGGGTGCTCTTGATAAAATATTTGACCGTGTTGCGCTTTATAAAGAAAAAGCCGAAGCGCTAAAATCAAAAATTAAAAAAGCCATGTTTTACCCTATTGCGGTGTTAGTGGTGGCTTTAATTGTCACCTCTATCCTACTTATTTTTGTGGTACCGCAATTCCAAGATATTTTTAACGGCTTTGGCGCAGAGCTTCCCGCATTTACCTTGATGGTGATCGGTATTTCAGAGTTTATGCAAGAATACTGGTGGATGATACTTATCGCGCTAGTTGCTTTTGGATATGCCTATAAAGAAGCCCTTTTAAAAAGTAAAAAACTCAGAGATGCCAACGACAGAGCGATATTAAAGCTCCCTGTTGTAGGTATGATTTTAAATAAGGCAGCGGTTGCGCGCTACGCACGGACACTCTCAACCACCTTTGCAGCTGGTGTGCCATTGGTTGATGCCTTAGATTCAGCGGCCGGTGCCTCGGGTAATGCTGTGTATCGCTACGCTATTTTAGAAATTAAAGCCGAGGTGAGCTCAGGTAATCAAATGAACTGGGCCATGCGTAACTCAAAAATATTCCCCGACATGGTTGTACAAATGGTCGCTATTGGCGAAGAGTCAGGCTCATTAGATGGGATGCTTGCCAAAGTCGCGACTATTTACGAGCAAGAAGTTGATGATGCGGTCGATGGCCTTTCAAGTTTACTTGAGCCTTTAATAATGGCTGTATTAGGTGTGCTTGTTGGCGGTTTAATTGTGGCTATGTATTTACCAATTTTCCAATTAGGTTCTGTTATCTAGTTACCATTCGGGTGTGGTTAATTAAACGCGATGTAAAATCGCGACTACGCCCTTGTAGCAGCGGGTTTATCCCGCGACAATGTATAAAGCACATTGGCCATAGCAATTTAAACGCGATATAAAATCGCGACTACGTCCATGTAGCAGCGGGTTTACCCCGCGACTATGTATAAAGCACATTGGTACTGGTAATTAAACGCGATATAAAATCGCGACTACGCCCTTGTAGCAGCGGGTTTACCCCGCAACAATTTATAAAGCGTATTGGTAATGACAATTTAAACGCGATATAAAATCGCGACTACGCCCATGTAGCAGTGGGTTTACCCCGCGATAGTTTATTGCGCTTGTGATGCACAAAAAGTTTTAGGTAGTTTAATGCAAAATTTCTTTCTTGATATTGCCACTGTAATGCAAAGCCAACCGTGGTTTTATTTTTTAACTGTTGGGCTGGTTAGCCTGTGTATTGGCAGTTTTTTAAATGTGGTAATTTATAGGTTACCACTGATGATGAAACGAGAATGGCAATCGGAATGCCGTGTTTTATTAGCTGATGAATTACCATCTCAAAATACCACAGAGCAGGCACCGTTTAATTTAGTTACACCAAATTCGACCTGTCCAAAATGCAAATCACCTATTAAGGTGTGGCAGAATATTCCTGTTATTAGTTGGTTATTACTTAAAGGTCGCTGTGACAGTTGTAAAACAGCGATTTCTGTACGCTACCCAATCATAGAAATGCTCACTGCAGGGTTAAGCCTTGTGGTGGCATCACTCTTTGGTGCGACAGAGCTTGCCTTACTTTATATTTTCATTACTTGGGTACTTATTGCTTTAACATTTATTGATATCGATCATATGTTACTCCCCGACCAACTCACTCTTCCACTGGTGTGGCTCACCCTCATTGCAGCAGTCATGGATATCACCATTGCCCCTTCTGACGCCATTATTGGCGCAGCCGTTGGTTACTTGAGTTTGTGGAGTGTTTATTGGTTATTTAAGCTAGCAACCGGTAAAGAAGGTATGGGATATGGTGACTTTAAGCTTTTAGCTGTATTTGGTGGCTTACTAGGTTGGCAATCAATCTTAACCATTGTATTGCTTTCAAGTGTGGTGGGCGCAATCATTGGTATTGCTCAAATTATTCTGCAAGGTAAAGATAAAACGACCCCGATTCCATTTGGCCCTTACCTTGCGATTGCTGGCTGGGTTACTTTACTGTGGGGTGAACAAATACAAGCTTACTACTTTAGCTATTTAGGTCACTAACTATGGCAAATTGGGTATTGGGGTTAACTGGCGGTATTGGCTCAGGTAAAAGTGCAATCAGTGAGATGTTCGAAAAGCTATCAATCACGGTGGTTGATGCAGATATTGTTGCCAGAGAAGTAGTGCTACCGGGTTCACTAGGGTTAAAGCAGATAACAGCCCATTTTGGTGAAGACATTTTAACCTCAGAAGGTACACTAGATAGAGCAAAACTTCGTGCAATTATTTTCGAAAATGAAGCCGAGAAACAGTGGTTAAATGCTTTAATGCACCCACTAATTAGGGAGTCAATGCTTACGCAATTAGCGCAGGCCACCAGCGATTATGTGATACTCGTTGCTCCTTTGTTATTTGAAAATGGTCTTGAACAGTATTGCTCACATACTTTATTAATAGATGTGCCTGTTGATGTGCAAATAGCCAGAACAACGGCCCGCGATAAAGTATCAATCGAACAAGCGAAGCAAATTATCGCATCGCAAATGTCGCGCGAAAATAAGCAACAAAAAGCAAACGATATTTTAGATAATAATCGCCCATTAACCGAGGTTGCCAATGACGTTAAAGCACTTCACCAAGGCTATTTGCAGTTAAGTGCCATGAGTTAATATGGCGTGGTTTTAACCTCAATTAAAGTTAAGAATAAATAACTAGCACAACTTATAAATAACTGACTTTATAGTGAATTTATTTGGCTATTTTGCCGAAATAGACAAGACTCATGTTACACCCTTCTTTTTTCTGATAGATTGTGACAAAAAAAGGATCAACCAAGGTGCGCAATGAATATTAACTCACCGTTACTTAGAAAATTTATTACTCTTGGCCGTATTGACGCAGAAACAGTAAAACTCAAGCAGCGTGAATATAACTCTACGGCTGAGCTTATTTCTAAAAGCTGCCAGATTGATGGCCATGAGCTTGCGGAGCAGTGCACCGATCTTTTTCGCGTTCCTTATTTTGATATTAAAGATTTTGATGTCTCGCTTATCAGTGAAGAGCTGATAAAAGAAAAGCTAATTCGCGAACATCACATTCTACCGCTCATTAAAAAGGGCCGTAAACTTTATATTGCAGCCTCTGACCCTACTGACTACGGCGCATTTGAAAACTTTGAATTTAGTACAGGGTTATCATGTGAAGTGGTAGTGGTTGATTACAACCAGTTAGAAAATAAAATAGAACAACTGCTGGATGCAACAGGTGGTCTGCACTTAAGCGAAGATGAATTTAAAGAACTGGGCGATCTAGAAACTGAAAAACCTAAAGATATTTCAGGCAGTGATGAAGACAAAGACGATGCCCCTATCATCGTCTACATCAATAAAATATTGATGGACGCCATTAAAAAAGGCGCATCCGATTTACACTTTGAACCTTATGAACACCGCTATCGAGTGCGCTTTCGTATTGATGGCATCTTACATGAAATGGCCAGTCCGCCGAATAGCTTAGCAAGTCGTTTATCAGCACGTATCAAAGTGATGTCTCGCTTAGATATTGCAGAAAAACGTAAACCTCAAGATGGTCGCATTAAACTAAAAATAACAGAGCGAAAAAGTATCGATTTTCGTGTCAGTACCTTACCAACTCTTTGGGGCGAGAAAATCGTTATGCGTATTCTCGACTCATCAAGTGCCATGCTCGGTATTGATGTACTCGGTTATGAACCAGAGCAGAAAAAACTCTACATGGATGCCCTTGAGCAACCACAAGGTATGATATTGGTAACCGGCCCAACGGGTTCTGGTAAAACCGTATCGCTTTATACTGGTTTAAATATTCTCAACCAGCCTGAGCGCAATATCAGTACCGCCGAAGATCCCGTTGAGATCAATCTTGAAGGCATTAACCAAGTGCAAATCAATCCAAAAGCAGATATGACCTTTGCCAATGCCTTGAAAGCCTTCTTACGACAAGATCCCGATGTGGTTATGGTGGGTGAGATCCGTGACCTTGAAACTGCTGAAATCTCAATCAAAGCAGCACAAACAGGCCACTTGGTTTTATCTACTTTGCATACTAACTCGGCACCAGAAACCTTAACCCGTTTATTAAATATGGGTGTGCCTGCGTATAACGTAGCAAGCTCAATTAGTCTTATCATTGCACAGCGTCTAGCGCGTCGTTTATGCCCTAAATGCAAGACCCCAGAAAAGCTCCCCGATGAAGAGCTTATTCGCCAAGGTTTTGATAAAGACACATTAAGTGAAATTCAATTATTTGCACCTAAAGGGTGCGACAGTTGTACCGAAGGCTATAAAGGCCGTGTTGGTATTTATGAAGTTATGCAGATCACACCTGAAATAGCGCAAATTATTATGCGTGGTGGTAATTCGCTTGAAATTGCAGAGGTGGCGCTTAAATCTGGCTTTAATAACTTAAGACTGTCGGGGTTAAAAAAAGCAGCAGATGGTGTTACCTCTTTGGCTGAAGTAAATCGTGTGACGAGTTTTTAACTCGTGACTCGATTCTCACGCTGAGCTTTAGTAAGATCACCTAAAATGCATAAGCTTAATTGAGAAGAAAACCATGCCAACAGTTGTAAACTGCCCAACATGTAAAGCAAAAGTCGAATGGTCAGAACACAGTCCGCACCGCCCTTTTTGTTCAAAACGCTGCCAGCTCATTGATCTAGGTGAATGGTCGTTTGAGAATAATAAAATATCGAGCCCTATTAGCAGTGCCAATGAGCTAAACCAAGATATGATTGAGGATATCGAAGCCATGCTTGCTAAAAATGATGACTCGTTTTTTAAAGAATAGTTTTCAAGCTCAAAATGTAAAAATGCGGCATTTAAGCCGCATTTTTTAATTATTTACTGTCTGAACGTTTATCTTTGCGCTCGCCATGTGGACGATGTTGACCTTTCTTGTGGGCTTTTTTACGCATATGCTTTTTAATTTCTTTGTAACTTTCACGCTGCTCAGCATTAAGAACTTGCCAAATAGCATGCTCTGATTTTAGTTTAATCAAAGCAGCTTGTTGTGTTTTTTCTTCACGCGCTTTAATCAATTCCATTGCTGCATTTTCATCAAACGCTTGAGTTGCAAGAAGCACATCCATCTTTTCTTTATAAGCCGCACGATTAGCTTTCATGGTTTCTTTATCACCATGCAGTGCTTTAAATTGCGTTTTTTGCTCAGCAAAAATAGCTTTTAGCTGCGTTTGCTGATCTTCAGTCAGTTGTAATTTATCAATGCCACGCTCAGATAATAAAAAACGCGCGTGTGGGTTCATGCCACGGTGCATATCCCCTTTTGCCATAACAGGAGTTGCAGCAACACTGGCTGCTGCTAAACCACAAACAAATACGAATTTAGAAAGCTTATTTGAAATAGTCATAATCATTACCTTTTGTTGGGTTGTGCTCAATGCTTGTTTTGAGCTGATGAGTTAACTATACAAAGTTCAATGCAAAGGAACGCAAACCAGTGTAAAGGTTATGTAAAGATTCACTTTTACACAATTTACTAAGTAGAATAACCTTATAGAAACGAATAAGTAGGTGTCAGAATGAAACTATTAATGATCGACGACGATACAGGGTTGTGCGAACTACTCAGCGAGTACTTAACCGCACAAGGGTTTGCAGTAGATTGTTTTCATGATGGTGCTGAAGGCTTAGCGCACGCTCTTAATCACAATTACGAACTTATTTTACTTGATGTCATGCTACCATCTATGGACGGCTTTGAAGTGTTAAAACAACTTCGTCAGAAAAAGCTCACGCCTGTTATTATGCTGACCGCTAAAGGCGAAGACTTCGACCGTATTTTTGGCTTAGAGCTCGGTGCTGATGACTACATCCCTAAACCCTTTAACCACAGAGAGTTACTAGCTCGCGTAAAAGCGATAACTCGTCGTATTGAACACATTAATAGCTTATCGCAGCAGCAAACAAGCTCCCTAAGTGTAAATAGCATTCATATTAACCTTGCCACTCGCGAAGCCTCTGTGAATGAAAACACATTGAGTCTGACAGGCACTGAGTACGAGATTTTGGCCATGCTAGTTCAGCATGCAGGAGAAGTCATAAGTAAAGAGCAAATAAGCGAACAAGTGCTCGGCAGACGCCTTGCTCCCTTTGATCGCTCAATCGACATGCACGTCAGCAATATTCGTAAAAAAATTGCTGAGCATGTAAATAATGAACGTATTAAAACAATGCGTGGTAGCGGCTATGTGTTGATTCAAGGCGAGTAATATGAAGACACCTGATTGGTTTAAAAAACCACGTCATTATTTATTTTTAAAGATTTTTGCTTGGTTTTGGGTAACGGTTATCGCCACAATTACCACCTTAGTATTTTTAAGCAAATTAACCAGCAACGTAGGTAATGATGAGCTTCGCGGCCCCATGCTTAAAAACTTGCAATATACGGCAAAAAGTATTGAGCGTATTGTGGCTAAACATGGCAAATCAACACAAGAAGTCATTTCACATCCCCGCCTATCGAAACACAAGTTATTGTATTTAAATGGTGAAGTGCATGGTGTAGAAATGCTCAGTGAGCCTATTTCTAAGGACATAGACTTAAGTTTATTAAACTTTACCAAGCGTATGTCACCACAAATTATCTTTACCGATGAATACCAAGCTTATGGGCCTGTAAAAATCGATGTGCCAGAAGGAACATTTTTCCTTTATGAAATAGATGAAAAACGTAAAAAGCCCTTCTTTGTTGGTCTTTGGCTTATGCCAACGTGGTTAAAAATCATTATTGCGGTAATCGCCTCACTTATGTTGAGCTTTTTCTTTAGCCGCAATCTGATAGCCCCTATCAACAGCCTTAAAGAAACAGCCAATAAGCTTGCACATGGCGACTTAACGGCACGTGCTGATATCTCTAATTCACGACAAGATGAGTTGGGCGTATTAGGGCGCGACTTTAATACAATGGCAACACAGCTTGAGCAATTAATTAGTGCGCAAAAACGTTTACTTGCAGATATTTCTCATGAGTTACGTTCTCCGTTAACGCGTCTTAAAATGGCAACAGGCCTTGCACAGATGCAAGCAGAAGATGCACAACAAGCCTATTTAGAGCGTATTGAAAAAGAGGCGAATCAGCTTGATAAAATGATTGCAGATGTTTTACAGGTATCTCGCCTTGAAGCAAAAAGTCAGACTTTATCGCTAAGTACACAGTCGATACAGGTTATTATTGATCATGTTTTAAATGATGTTCGCTTTGAGGCAAACCAGTGTAATAAGCACCTCAGCGTTGAGGGAAAAATTGAAAAAGAAGTGCCTTGTGATGAAACACTCATCGCCAGTGCACTTGAGAATGTGCTACGTAATGCAATTAAATATGCTACTCAACACATTCATCTAATACTGTCTGAATCTGATGCGATTTACATTACCATTTGTGACGACGGTAAAGGGGTTGATGAAGCCAACCTTGAAAGATTATGCGAACCTTTCTTTCGTCAAGAGCATGCTAGGGATAGAAATACAGGAGGTACAGGTTTAGGGCTTGCGATTGCCAAAAATGCAATTTCAGCCCATGATGGTACGCTCATACTCGAAAACCAAGAACAAGGCGGGCTTTGCGTTAAAATTCGCCTGCCAATAAAGAGCTAAGTATGTTTTATAGTGATGAAACCAACCTTACTAATAACACAACCAAAATAAACACGTTTTTTTCAGAGCAGTTACAACAAGACTTTTTAACGACCCGTTATGGCACTTTATATTATGGGTTTGCAATTCCACAGCAAGCAACGACAGCAATTATAATTAGCAGTGGTCGTATCGAGTCATTATTTAAATATAAAGAGCTTTTGTGGGAGTTATACCATAATGGCTATGCCGTCTTTATTGTTGACCATCAAGGCCAAGGACGCTCTTACCGCCTTTTAAAAAACACACATAAAGGCTATGTAAACCGTTTTAGCGATTACGCTGACGACTTTGCTACATTCTACGAAAAAGTGGTACAAACACACTGGCAAGGCAAACAGGTTTTACTTGGCCATTCTATGGGCTGTGCGATTGCTTATGACTTCTTGTCACGTTATCAACATACATTTTCAGGGGCATTTTTATCAGCACCTATGTTTGATATTTATACCAAAGGCACCCCAAAACCCCTTGCTAAACTTGCCGCGAAAATAGCCTCTTTAATTGGCCTTGGCCGCAGTTATGCGTTTGGACAAAACAATTATTTACCCGTCGACTTTGCCGTAAATGAGCTCACAAGCAGTGAAGTGAGGTATAAACAGTTCAGAGAGCTTTACTTAGCAGAGCCTGATTTACAATTAGGTGGCGTGACCTATGGCTGGCTAAACGCCTCTTTTGATTTCATTGCCACACTCGTAGACAGAAAAGTGTCGATCCCTCTTTTCATTGCCAGTGCAGAGCAAGACACCGTTGTTGATAACGCCGCACAATTTGCGCTCACACATAGGCAAAAAAAAGCACGCTTAAAAAGCTACCCACATGCACGCCATGAGTTGTTATTCGAGCGAGATGAGATAAGACACGCTGTGCTCACTGACTTTTATCAGTTTTGCGATTCTCTGTAAGGTGGCTTTTTAACGACAGAAAGCGGATCTAAGTGCATTAATATGTCCATTTCACAGTCGAAATAAGCCTTTATCATCGCCTCCACTTCATCTGCAACTTGGTGTGCGCGAATAAGGGGTAAGTTGTCTTCAAGCTCTAAGTGCATCTGAATAAATTTAATTTTACCACCTTGGCGTGTACGAATATCGTGAGCGCCAAACACCTCTTTATGGCTATTTACAATACTCAGAATTTCCGCTTTTTCTTCATCAGGTAGCTCTTTATCCATTAAGTGGTCGGCACTGTCACGGGCAATATCCCAACTGTTATAAAGTAAGTAAACAGCCACACCAATGGCAAAAAGGGGATCGGCATAGGTCATGCCATACTTAGCTAACAGTATCGCGATTAATACCGCGAGATTAAGAATTAAATCGCCTTTGTAGTGAATTGAATCTGCCTTAATAGCGATTGACTCAGTGTGATTAATCACCTTGGTTTGCACAAATACCACAACTAAGGTACATACTATCGCAAATAGACTCACCCAAATACCTAAACTTGAGTGCTTTAGCGTAACAGGGTTGATCAGCCTTTCTATCCCATGAAATGCTAAAAAGCAGCCTGAGCCGGCAATAAAAGCAGCTTGTGCCAGCCCCGCAAGAGCCTCTGCTTTGCCATGACCAAAACGATGATCATCATCAGCAGGACGCAGCGCATAGCCAAGTACCAAAAAGCTCATTAGGGATGCTGTGATATCCATCAATGAATCGGTTAACGAGCCCAACATAGACGCAGAGCCAGAGGCTAGCCATGCCCAGCTCTTTGCAGCAATCATCAAACTCACCATCATAATCGTAACAAGACTGGCGGTTCTGACCCAAAACTCATAACTACGATGTTTCACAACAACTTACCTTTAGATATTATCAATCTTGAGTATATCATCTTTTTATTCTAGTTCGTGTATACTCAGCTGCAGATCATATTGTTTAAAAATGAGATTCAAATGCTTGATATTGTGTTGTACCAACCTGAGATCCCACCTAATACAGGTAATATCATTCGCTTATGTGCAAATACAGGTTACGCTTTACACCTTATTGAACCACTTGGGTTTGAATGGGATGATAAACGTGTAAAACGCGCAGGGCTTGATTATCATGAATTTAGTCATGTGCAACGTCATGCCTCTTTCGAAGCCTATCTTGAGAAGTGTCAGCCTAAAAAAGTTTATGCTTGCACGACGAAAGGCAGTCAGTTTCATCACCAAGCCCAATATCAACCTGGTGATTGTTTAGTATTCGGTCCTGAAACCCGCGGCTTACCTGATGAACTAATTCAATCTTTGCCTAAAGAGCAACGAGTACGGATTCCAATGCAAAAAGACAGTCGAAGTATGAATTTATCTAATTCAGTGGCCGTATTTGTCTATGAGTCTTGGCGTCAGCTGGGTTTTGTGAATGGCCAATAAGTTATTGATAAACGTATCTAATAAAAATTCATTAATTTTTTAGCGCGACCCTTTTTTATGAACTAACCTAAATAAGTTAAGCCTGTTCCTAAAGACGAGTCTAGATGCGCTTTTTTACTGTTTTATTCAGCATAACTTTAATGATGCAACATTCTGTTAGCGTTGCATCATCAATCGCATCAAACTTATCTAACAGTATCCCTCTTCTACTCTTTCTTATCCTACTGGCCATCATTGGGCTTTTTATTGCCGTTATTCATAATCAAAAAAGTCAAAAAATGATGTTAATTGATGCGCTTCTATCACAGTCGAAAGATGCGATTTGGGTCAGTGATGAACACTTCAAAATCATTGAAGTGAATAACACGTTTTGTGAAATTTCGGGTTATCGTAAAGAAGATGTCATGGGCAAGGAGTTTAAAGCCCTCACTAAAGATGGCAGAGATCGGCAACTCGAACAAATGATCCAACAAGAGTTAGTACAAGATGGTTATTGGTCAGGTGAAATTTGGAACTTACGCAAAGATGGTCAGCCATATGCACTTGATTTGTGTATTACCAAAGTGGCAACACCTAAATTTCCAAGGCAATTTGTTCGCTATGTAGGTTTATTTGCTGATGTCACTGCACGTAAAAACCATGAGCGGACAATGCTTAGACTCACCACAAAAGACACGGTTACAGGGTTATCAAACCGCACTATTTTTATAGAGTCGTTAGATAAAGCAATCAACGCCTGCAATGACAAATACCCGAGCCTTCTCATTTTATTTATAGATCTGGACAACTTTAAAAAAATTAACGATTCACTTGGTCATACAGTAGGCGACATGCTTTTAAAGGAAGTCGCTTGTAGACTTACCAATGCACTTAACTCAGGTTTTACTATTGCTAGATTAGGCGCTGATGAGTTTGCAATTTTAGTCCCTCCCTACCTTTACTCCGATAAAACCATTTTCTTTGCAAAAAAAACCGCTGATTTAGTACTTCGACAATTTAAAACACCTTTTATGCTTGATGGTTTCGAAACATCTCTTTCCGCTTGCTGTGGAATCGCAATCTACCCTGAGAACGCGTATAACTGCGAAAATCTAATGCGCAGCGCTAACAGCGCCTTAAATCATGCAAAAAAAATAGGCCGAAATACATATCAGTTTTTTGATAAAGAGCGTCATACCCTCGACCCAACAGAGCTCACAAAAGAAAGTGCGTTATTCAAGGCTATTACTAACAATGAGTTCGAACTTTATTTCCAGCCTAAATATGATGCTCAACACAACCGTTTGTATGGTTTTGAGGCCTTAGTTCGTTGGCCCCAAGAAGATGGAAGTTTAATTAACCCTGATGAATTTATTCCTTTAGCGGAACAAAATGGCGCGATTATCCCCCTTACCCAACTACTACTCGCGCAGTTACTAAAACAACTCGCAGCTTGGCGACATCAAAATCTTGCCTTTGGAAAGGTCGCGATTAATATTTCTGCCCTACACTTTCAGCAAAGTAATCTAATCGATACATTAGTTGATAACTTAGCTAAGTTTGATGTGCCAGCATCATGCTTAGAACTTGAAATAACCGAAAGTGCTATGATGGAAAACCCACAATTTGCAGAGCAGCAAATGAGGCGTATTAAATCGCTGGGTGTGCAAATAGCGCTAGATGATTTTGGCACGGGACATTCATCGTTAAGCTATTTAAAACGTTTTCCTATCGATACGTTGAAAATTGATAAGTCATTTGTCAGAGATATTGCTAAAAATGAACAAGATAGAAATATCACAGCGACGATTGTCCGCCTAGCAAAGTATTTGAATATTAACGTTGTTGCGGAAGGAATTGAAACACAAGAGCAGGCGTACATGCTGCACATAATGGGGTGTCACTGTCAGCAAGGTTACTACTACAGTAAGCCGCTCAATGTCGAGCAAGTCAATGAATTCATCAAAAATAAATTGACTAAGCAATTAACTTAAAAACAAAAGCGCGATATAAAATCGCGCTTTTTAATGTCTATAGTTGCTCTTTATAACCTACTCAGATTTTTGTTCACGTCCGAGTAGCGCCATTGCTGCTTCTTTTACATTTTTGTTTTCGTACAACACTTTGTAAATTTGCTCAGTGATTGGCATTTCAATACCAGTACGCTCAGCTAACAAATACACTTCTTTCGTGTTTCGATAACCTTCAACCACTTGACCAATTGATTCTATGGCAGCTTCAACCCCTTCACCTTTGCCAAGTGCTAAGCCAAAGCGTCGATTACGCGACTGGTTATCTGTGCAGGTTAGAATTAAGTCACCTAACCCTGCCATCCCCATAAAGGTATCTGAGCGAGCACCCAAAGCACAGCCTAATCGACATAACTCTGCAAGACCACGAGTGATCAGCGCAGTTCTCGCATTGGCACCAAAACCAAAGCCATCCGACATACCGGCACCAATCGCAATAACATTTTTAACCGCACCACCGAGCTGAATACCAATAAAATCGTCATTGTTATACACCCTAAAAGAGCGTCCACAATGCAATAACTCGGCAAGTTGCTTTGCAAAGTCACTGGATGTTGATGACACAGAAATTGCAGTAGGTAGCCCCATCGCCATTTCTTTAGCAAAAGTAGGCCCAGACAACACTGCAAGCGGCATATCATCGCCTAATTCCTGCATCGCAACTTCTTGCAATAAGCGTCCTGTATTTGGTTCCAGTCCTTTGGTAGCCCAAGCTACTTGGGCACCCTCTTGCAACCATGGCTTTATCTGCTGTAGTGTTGTAGCAAATGCATGGCTTGGCACAACCACAAGAATAATCTTGCTGGCCTTAACCGCCGTTTCGAGATCAGATTCAAGTGAAAGGGTTTGTGGAAAATCCACATCAGGAAGATAACGTTGATTCTTTCGCTCAGCTGCAAGCGTGGCAACGTCATCGCTATTTCGCCCCCACAAAGTCACTGGGTGGCCATTTCTGGCAAAGCAAATAGCAAGGGCGGTGCCATACGACCCCGCCCCTAAAACTGTAACAGCTGATTGTGCTGTAGTCATTGCTTATGCGTCTGCTTGAGCCTGTTGCTCTTGAGCTGCACGTTGTTGCATGTACTGAGCAAACAATGCATCAAAATTAACAGGCGCTAAGTTAAGTTGTGGGAAAGTACCACGGTTAACTAAGTTTGAAACTGCTTCACGTGCATACGGGAACAATACGTTCGGGCAAAATGCGCCTAGCATATGTGCTAATTGAACTTCTTCAACTTCACCAATAGTGAAAATACCCGCTTGTTGGATCTCACATAAGAAAGCTGTTTCTTCACCGATTGATGCAGTAACAGTCAGAGCAAGAACAACCTCAAAAACACCTTCTTCTAACTTATTTGAACGAGTATCAAGGTCTAACTTAACTTCAGGCGTCCATTCTTTTTGAAAGATAGCTGGTGAGTTTGGTGTCTCAAAAGAAACATCTTTTGTATAGATACGTTGAATTGTGAATTGAGCACCTGCTTGTTGTTCTGCTGCTGCGTTCTGGTTTTCTTCGTTCATTGTAATTCCTAACTTGTATTCGTTTTTATAATAAATTTTAAGCGTTCAGCTTAGCGTCTAATAGACCTTGTGCTTCTATCGCCATCATGTCGTCGCAACCGCCAATATGTTCATCATTAATAAAAATTTGCGGCACTGTATAACCACCATTGGCTTTGTCGATCATTTCGTCACGACGTTCAGGATGCTCACCAATGTCAATGTTCGTATAACTTACACCTTTACTGTCTAGTAAAGCTAATGCGCGTTGGCAAAAAGGGCAGTACGCCTTGGTGTAAAGAACAACATTACTCATAATAAATCCTCTATTGGGCTGCTACGTGATGCTATTAGCGACCGGTTGTCGTTGGTAAACTGGCCGATTGCCAAGCACCCATACCACCCGATAATACATATACACGTTCAAATCCTGCTTTATGCATTGCAGTTGCGATACCTGAGGCGGTCATGCCCGTGGTACATACTAGTATAATGGGTTTACTCTTGAACTTTTCAAGGCTTGAAAAATCAGATTGTTTTGCCTTTTCTGAGCTTAGGTGTGTTGCTCCAGCGATATGACCTGAGTTAAATTCTTTTTGAGCTCTAATATCAACAACTTGGCCATCTTCACGGTTAATCAACAAAGTCACTTGTTGTGGATTAATTTGACGAATTGCTGAAAATTTACTTTTAAACCAGCTACTGATAAGCATTGCCACCAATGCAAGCCAGATAATGCTCAATATCGGATGATTTCCGACAAATTCAATGTATTGATCCATGCGTTTTCCACTAAGATATCTACGACCACGGCGACTTACCATGGGGTTATTAAAATATGCCACGCAAGTATACGTGCTTGAATCGAAAATACTAGAGCGTGAAATATTTTAATATGACATATTGATAGCTGATCAAAACCATAAAACACGGTATGCTAATGGTATATAAGTGCCAATCTTCAGGAGCGATAATGACAGAGCATAAAAAACCATTGGTATTAATGATCTTAGACGGTTGGGGATACCGTGAAGACACAGAAAGTAATGCAATACTTGCTGCTAATACCCCTGTACTCGATGAACTTTGGGCAACGCGTCCTCATACACTCATTTCAGGGTCTGGCCTTGATGTTGGTTTACCGCAAGGGCAAATGGGTAACTCAGAAGTGGGTCATGTTAACTTGGGTGCTGGCCGCATTGTCTACCAAGATTTTACGCGTATCACTAAAGCGATTGAAGATGGTGAGTTCGCTCACAACCCTGCTCTTGTTGAAAACATCGATAAAGCAGTCAACGCAGGTAAAGCTGTTCATATCATGGGACTTTTAAGCCCAGGTGGCGTTCATAGCCATGAAGATCATATCGTTGCTACTATCGAGCTTGCAGCGAAGCGCGGTGCCAAAGAAGTATATTTCCATGCTTTCTTGGACGGTCGTGATACGCCACCACGCAGTGCAAAAGCCTCTATTGAGCGAATTGAAGCACTATTTGCAAAACTGAACTGTGGCCGCTTAGCAACCTTAGTGGGTCGTTACTATGCAATGGATAGAGACAACCGCTGGAATCGTGTCGAAGCTGCTTATGATGTTATGGTGAGTGGTATTGCAGGTCACAGTTTTAGCGACGGAGTGAGCGCACTCGAAGCTGCCTACGAACGTGATGAAAATGATGAATTTGTCGCGGCAACAACAATTGTGCCTGATGGCCAATCAGCAGTAGAAATTAACGATGGTGACACAATTATTTTTGCCAACTTCAGAGCTGATCGCGCTCGTGAAATGACCCGCGCGTTTGTTGACGCTGACTTTGATGGTTTTGAAAAAAAGAAAGCTCCTGCTCTTAGTGGTTTTGTAATGATGACAGAGTACGCTGCCGATATTAAAGCCCCTGTTGCATTCGCACCAGAACCTCTAACGAACGTATTAGGTGAATGGCTCGAGAAGCAAGGTAAAACGCAACTGCGCATCTCTGAAACAGAAAAATATGCACACGTCACCTTTTTCTTTAGTGGCGGCCGTGAAGATGAATTTGTTGGCGAGACTCGTGAACTAATCCCATCACCACAAGTGGCAACTTACGACCTGCAACCTGAAATGAACTCAGAAATGCTAACCGATAAACTTGTTGAAGCAATTGCCAGCGGTAAATACGATGCCATTATCTGTAACTACCCTAACGGCGATATGGTTGGACACTCAGGCGTATTCGAAGCGGCTGTCAAAGCATGTGAAGCAGTTGATCACTGTATAGGCCGTGTAATTTCTGCACTTGAAGAGCACGGTGGTGAAGCGTTAATTACAGCTGACCACGGTAATGCCGAGCAAATGGCCAACCCTGCAACGGGTCAAGCACATACAGCCCATACCAGTGAACCAGTTCCCTTTATTTACGTGGGCCGTGACGCGACAGCTCACGATGGTAAAACACTGAGTGACGTTGCTCCAACAATGCTTCACTTAATGGGTCTTGAGCAGCCAAGCGAAATGACTGGCAAACCAATTATGACGCTGAAATAAACAATGAGAAAACGTATTAACCACTTCCTAAAAACTGGTTTAATACTGGCTTCATTAGCAGGAACAGGAGTTGCTGCTAATGAAGATCAAACCAAAAAAGACCTATCCGAAATTCAATCAGCTTTAGAAAAATCGCAAGCTAACCTTAAAGGACAGAGGAAGTCTATTTCTGACATGCGTAGTGCACTTCGTAGCCACGAGTTAGAAATAGCTAAAAATGCAAAAGCGCTGAATCTCGCTGCACAATCAATTAAAGAGAACGAGCAACAACAAGCTAAACTTCAAAATAAAGCCAAACAATTAAAGCAAGAGCAAGCTGAACGTCAAGCTGTGCTAGCAGCCCAACTAAAAAGTGCTTATATGTCTGGTGGCCATGATTATTCAAAAATGCTCTTAAGCCAACAAGACACGGCAAAAATTGAGCGCACACTCAGTTACTATAACTACTTAAATAAAGCACGAATAGCGCAGCTTGAAGAGCTTAAGGCGCTACAAATCAAAATTGCGGATAACCAAGCAGAACTTGAGCAAACCAAGTTGCGTCTTGTTGAATTACATAACGAGCAAAAGGCGCGACAACAAGCACTTGTCAGCGCGCAACAAGACCGTAAGAGCAACCTCAACAAATTACAATCAGCCCTAAAAGAAACAAAAAGCTCAATTGATTACCTCAAAGAAAATGAACAAACGCTTATCACCGCCATAGAAGAGTTAGAAAGAGAGCGCTCAAAAAAGGTTGAGCTACTTGGCTTGCAAAACAGTAAAGGCAAACTTGACTGGCCAACAAAAGGAAAAATTCGTTACAGCTTTGGACAGCGTAAACACGGTAATATTGACTGGAAAGGCGTTCTCATTGGCGCTAGAGAAGGCAGTGATGTCAAAAGCGTTCAAAATGGGCAAGTTGTCTATGCAGACTGGTTAAATGGTTTTGGCTGGGTGATTGCTATTGATCATGGCGATGGTTTTATGAGCTTATACGGCCACGCCCAAACTTTACTTCGTGATGTGGGCGATCTTGTCAGAGAAGGCGAAATTATAGCCTTAGTTGGCCAAAGCGGCGGACAATCAGATCCTGGTCTATACTTTGAAATACGCCATAAAGGACGCGCAGTAAATCCTGTAAAATGGTGCAGACGTATTTAATTGATTAAATAGCTGCACCCTATGAGGAGCAGCTGATGCTAAACACGACTTACCCATTTAAATTATACTCTCCTTCAGCCAAGCTATACACTTGGCTGTCATTTCTACTGCTTATAGCCTTCGTATATTTATTGCTGCAACCGTCTTTGGTCAATGCTAAACCATCACTTAAAGCGCTTCATACACAGCAGTTAAATGAAATTCTATTTAATATACATACCTATTATGTGGATGATCTCAAGTTACAGAATACCTTTATTACTCAACCCGATAATCAACAAATTGAAGCCTTATTTGAGCGCTTAGACCCCTACTCAAAATACTTAGATGAAACAGAACTAGACGCCATTTTCAGCAGTACGAGCGGCCGCTACACAGGCATTGGCATAGAAGTAAAAATAGAGCAAGGACATGTCGTTGTTGTTAATACTATTAGCAACTCCCCCGCTGCACTAGCAGGATTAAAAGAGAACGATAAAGTGATTGCTATAAATCAACAGCCTATCGCTAATAAAAGTATGAGTGAAATAACAAAGCTTATTCAACAAAGTGGTCAATCAGCGGTAGATGTTTCAGTTTTACGTGAACAAGATACCTGGCTCAGTTTTTCTATCAAACGCCAACAAATCAACTTAGAAAGCGTGCAGGGCTACCTTGCAGACACCGGTGTTGCTCTGTTAAGTATCAATACATTCAACAACCATACCCTGCACGATGTTGCGCGTGAAATAGCAAAAATGCAGATGAATAACGGATTTCCACTATCAGGACTAATTATCGACTTGCGTGATAACCCTGGAGGCACATTGCAGGGTGCCATTGAAGTATCTGATTTATTCTTGGATACCGGAGTTATCGTCTCAACCAAAGGTCGATTTAATGAAGCAAATCAACATTATCAAGCGCATGATGGCGATATCCTAAATGGCGCCCCCATTGCGGTATTGATAAATGAAAACTCAGCGTCTGCAGCGGAAATATTAGCAGCAGCCCTTAGAGATAATGAACGAGCAACACTAATCGGCGAGACAACTTACGGTAAAGGCTCGGTACAATCACTCATCCCTCTAGGTAATGGCAACACAGCACTTAAATTGACGACTGCTCGCTATTACACCCCAACGGGTCAGTCAATAGAAGGAAAGGGAGTCACACCTGATGTGAGTATAAATCAAACAATGCTTTCAGAAATTAACCAAGACGCTATAATAAAAAACATCCAAGAGTTAGCTTTATTCAGCTCACTACTTGATAGACAAGATAAAAAACAACTCACTGCCCAGCAACTCTTAATCGTGCAGTAAGTGAGTGCCTACATGGAAAAAATAATTACAACAAGTGAAGTTATTAAAAGGGTTACTACTCGCAGTATGTTTGCCAATGTTTTGCTCTGCAAAACAAATTGCTATCGTCATTGATGATATAGGCTACCACCAACGCGATCTTGATATTTTAAACTTACCGGGGCAGGTCACTTTCTCAGTCTTGCCCCATACACCCTATGCCCAAACGTTTGCTGAACGCGCCAGTAAAATAAATAAAGAACTTTTACTACACATTCCTATGCAGGCTCTCGATAATAGCAAAGCACTTGGACCTGGCGCTCTCACTGAATCGATGAGCAAGTCAGAATTACAAGCCACACTTGGGCACGCACTTGCATCGCTTCCACAGGTAAAAGGTGTAAATAATCACATGGGATCCGAGCTAACACAGTTAACAGAGCCCATGAAATGGACCATGGAAGTTTTAAAAAAACGTGGTTTGTACTTTTTAGATAGCCGAACAACAAGTCAAAGCGAAGCACAAAATGCCGCTAACTTTTACGGTGTAGCAAATGTCTCAAGGCATGTATTTCTTGATAACGTAGTGACAACACAGCAATTGACACAGCAGCTTGAAGAACTAAAAGTTAAAGCCGAACACTTTAATTATGCAATAGCGATAGCCCACCCTTACCCAGAAACCGTTGCTTTCTTACAAGAAGCCTTACCTGAGCTAGAAAAACAAGGTTATGAACTCGTTCCCTTATCTCAACTAGTTGAAACCAAATATATTCAGCTTGCCAAAGCCGAGCAGAAGCAAGGTGAATAGTACCCCCACTCCTATTGGCTGTAGTGAGCGAATTTAATACTGCTACGTTAACTACTGCGATGAAAAGTCGCGACGACACACAAAACCCGCAGCTTGTCTGCAACGGCTTCATTGTCTTGGGCGGATTTTTCCGCGTCATTAGCTGTCTATTCGCTCATAGAGCGCACGATGTAAAATCGCGACGACACACGTGTTGGGGCAGCCTTGTCGCGTAGCTGCGGGTTTATTCCGCGTCATGGGATGTCTGTTCGCGGATAAAGCGCGATGTAAAAGCGCGACCACATACGAAAAAAACCCGTTGCATTACTGCAACGGGTTTCTCTAATTAGGAGCCATGGTGCGCTACGCAGTAGGATGTCCTACTTTCACATGGCGAATGCCACACTATGCCTACAAGGATAGAAGTAGTAGGGTCTTGGTTGGGTGTTTTATTTTTCTACAGGCAACAAAAAACCCGACTCTTTCGAATCGGGTTTCTCTAATTAGGAGCCTGGCGATGTCCTACTTTCACATGGCAAATGCCACACTATCATCGGCGCTGTTTCGTTTCACTACTGAGTTCGGCATGGGGTCAGGTGGGTCCAAAACGCTATTGTCACCAAGCGTATTCTGTTTGTTAATCGCCTTAGCAATTAACTAAAATTCGGAAATCTGATAATCGTAAATCTACTTTAGTATACTAACTTCTGTCTGTTACGCTGCCACAAAACGCGTTTGGCGTTGTATGGTTAAGCCTCACGGGTAATTAGTACAGGTTAGCTTAATGGCTCACACCACTTCCACACCCTGCCTATCAACGTTGTAGTCTTCAACGGCCCTTCAGAGACTTTAAAAGTCTAGTGAGAACTCATCTCGAGGCCTGCTTCGCGCTTAGATGCTTTCAGCGCTTATCAGTTCCGAACGTAGCTACCGGGCAGTGCCATTGGCATGACAACCCGAACACCAGCGGTTCGTTCACTCCGGTCCTCTCGTACTAGGAGCAACCCCTCTCAATTCTCAAACGCCCACGGCAGATAGGGACCGAACTGTCTCACGACGTTCTAAACCCAGCTCGCGTACCACTTTAAATGGCGAACAGCCATACCCTTGGGACCGACTTCAGCCCCAGGATGTGATGAGCCGACATCGAGGTGCCAAACACCGCCGTCGATATGAACTCTTGGGCGGTATCAGCCTGTTATCCCCGGAGTACCTTTTATCCGTTGAGCGATGGCCCTTCCATTCAGAACCACCGGATCACTATGACCTACTTTCGTACCTGCTCGACGTGTCTGTCTCGCAGTTAAGCTGGCTTCTACCATTACACTAACCGTACGATGTCCGACCGTACTTAGCCAACCTTCGTGCTCCTCCGTTACTCTTTGGGAGGAGACCGCCCCAGTCAAACTACCCACCAGGCACTGTCCGTAACCCCGATTAGGGGCCAACGTTAGAACATCAAAACTACAAGGGTGGTATTTCAAGGACGGCTCCACACAGACTAGCGTCTCTGCTTCAAAGCCTCCCACCTATCCTACACATGTAGGTTCAATGTTCAGTGCCAAGCTGTAGTAAAGGTTCACGGGGTCTTTCCGTCTAGCCGCGGGTACACAGCATCTTCACTGCGATTTCAATTTCACTGAGTCTCGGGTGGAGACAGCGTGGCCATGGTTACACCATTCGTGCAGGTCGGAACTTACCCGACAAGGAATTTCGCTACCTTAGGACCGTTATAGTTACGGCCGCCGTTTACCGGGGCTTCGATCAAGAGCTTCGTCCGAAAACTAACCCCATCAATTAACCTTCCGGCACCGGGCAGGTGTCACACCGTATACGTCATCTTGCGATTTTGCACAGTGCTGTGTTTTTAATAAACAGTCCCAGCCACCTGGTCACTGCGGCTCCCGTCCGCTTAGAGAGCAAGTCTCATCACAGATAGGAGCGTACCTTCTCCCGAAGTTACGGTACGATTTTGCCTAGTTCCTTCACCCGAGTTCTCTCAAGCGCCTTAGTATTCTCTACCTGACCACCTGTGTCGGTTTGGGGTACGATTCGGTATAATCTGAAGCTTAGAGGCTTTTCCTGGAAGTATGGCATCAACAACTTCACACCCTTAGGTGCTCGTCTCGTGTCTCAGTCTTAAGAGTCCGGATTTTCCTAAACTCTCAACCTACTCACTTTCACATGGACAACCAACGCCATGCTTGTTTAGCCTGCTCCGTCCCCCCATCGCAATTATACCAAGTACGGGAATATTAACCCGTTTCCCATCGACTACGCCTTTCGGCCTCGCCTTAGGGGTCGACTTACCCTACCCTGATTAACATGGGATAGGAACCCTTGGTCTTCCGGCGTGCGGGTTTTTCACCCGCATTATCGTTACTCATGTCAGCATTCGCACTTCTGATACCTCCAGCATACCTCCCGGTACACCTTCAACGGCTTACAGAACGCTCCCCTACCACTCAAACAAAGTTTGAATCCGCAGCTTCGGTGCATAGTTTAGCCCCGTTACATCTTCCGCGCAGACCGACTCGACCAGTGAGCTATTACGCTTTCTTTAAAGGATGGCTGCTTCTAAGCCAACCTCCTGGCTGTCTGGGCCTTTCCACATCGTTTCCCACTTAACTATGACTTTGGGACCTTAGCTGGCGGTCTGGGTTGTTTCCCTCTTCACGACGGACGTTAGCACCCGCCGTGTGTCTCCCGGATAGTACTTTACGGTATTCGGAGTTTGCAAAGGGTTGGTAAGTCGGGATGACCCCCTAGCCTTAACAGTGCTCTACCCCCGTAAGTATTCGTCCGAGGCTCTACCTAAATAGATTTCGGGGAGAACCAGCTATCTCCCGGTTTGATTAGCCTTTCACTCCTAGCCACAGGTCATCCCCTAACTTTTCAACGTTAGTGGGTTCGGTCCTCCAGTTGATGTTACTCAACCTTCAACCTGCCCATGGCTAGATCACCGGGTTTCGGGTCTATACCTTGCAACTCAACGCGCAGTTAACGCTCGCTTTCACTACGGCTACCCTAATCGGTTAACCTCGCTACAAAATATAAGTCGCTGACCCATTATACAAAAGGTACGCAGTCACATAACAAGTATGCTCCTACTGCTTGTACGTACACGGTTTCAGGTTCTATTTCACTCCCCTCACAGGGGTTCTTTTCGCCTTTCCCTCACGGTACT
>NZ_CP090667.1:165000-582500 GCF_045040605.1 Pseudoalteromonas sp. PB2-1 | reverse complement strand
TCAACACTTAATTTTGAGAAAAGTTACTTTTTCAAGCAATGTTTCAAAATTTAGTTTTACTTGACACCCTGAGTTGCTCTTGCCTCGCTAAGCGTTGCTGTCTGCCGTCTCAGTGGGGTCGCATTATAGGGATGCAGCGAATTAACGCAAGCACTTTTTCAAGAAAACTTTAAAAAAACTGCCTTTTGAATCCTTTTTAATCTAAACACCACAAAAGCGAAACTTTATTAACGCTTCAGTTACTTTTCAGTCGTATTTAAGGCTATAAAAGCACAAAACTATAAAAGCAAAAAAGCCCAGCAATACTGCTAGGCTTTTAAAAAAGTTCGCGTTTTTAAATGTTAAGCAATGCCGTATTGATCACGGTATGCTTTTACTGCGGCTAAATGCTCATCCATTGTGCCTTTCGCTTCTAGGTAACTAATTAAGTCAGCTAGTTTTACAATAGAGATAACTTTAGTACCAAAGTCGCGCTCGACTTCTTGTATAGCAGATAACTCAGCTTTACCTTTCTCTTGGCGGTCAAGTGCAATTAAAACACCACTTAAATCTGCACCATTATCAGCAATGATTTCCATTGACTCACGAATAGCTGTACCCGCAGTGATCACGTCATCAACTAACATGATCTTACCTTTAAGTTCAGAACCTACTAATGTACCGCCTTCACCGTGTGCTTTTTTCTCTTTACGGTTAAAACAGTAAGGTACATCTTTGTCGTGATGATCAGCTAACGCAACGGCTGTCGTCGTTGCAATCGGAATACCTTTATAAGCAGGGCCAAATAATACATCGTAATCAATACCCGCATCTTCAAGTGCCGCTGCATAAAAGCGACCCAAGCGTGCAAGGTCACGACCGGTATTAAATAAACCAGCATTGAAGAAATAAGGACTAGTGCGGCCAGACTTTAAAGTAAACTCACCAAACTTTAGCACCTGTTTTTCGAGTGCAAATTCAATAAACTCTTTTTGATAATCTTTCATAACGAATCAACCTACTTCTTTATTAAGCTAATGCTTGCTTTTGAACGTCGATAATTTCACGAATTGAGTGCTTGGCTAATGTAAGTAGCTCATCAAGTTCATCGAATGAGAAAGGTTCGCCTTCAGCTGTACCTTGGATTTCGATGATTTTGCCCGTTTCGGTCAAGATCACGTTCATATCGGTTTCGGCTTCAGAATCTTCTAGGTACTCCAGGTCACTAATTGGTTGACCTTTATATACACCAACTGAAATTGCCGCAATCATATACTTAAGTGGGTTTGAATTAATCATACCTTTACTACGCATGTAAGTAAGCGCATCAACTAAAGCAACACATGCACCACTGATTGATGCAGTACGCGTGCCGCCATCAGCTTGAATAACATCACAATCGATAGTAATAGTGTTTTCGCCTAACGCTTTTAAGTCAACCGCGGCACGAAGTGCACGTGCGATTAAACGTTGAATTTCCATAGTACGACCGCCCTGCTTACCGCGCGACGCTTCACGACCATTACGAGTATGTGTTGAACGAGGTAACATACCGTACTCAGCCGTAACCCAACCTTTACCTTGGCCTTTCATAAAGCGCGGTACACCAGCTTCGACAGTCGCTGTACACAAAACTTTAGTATTTCCAAACTCTACTAACACTGAGCCTTCAGCATGCATAGTGTAATTGCGTGTAAATGTAACTGGTCTAATTTGGTTAGGTGTTCTTTCGCTTGGACGCATTAACGATCCCCTTAATTCAGAATTTGCCACATTATAAGTATATATACGGACAGATGCCATGTTGATTTACACTATTAACTACAACAGAAAAGTACATTTCAGAAAATTTACGCTAGAGGTTAAAAACTGATGCGGTATAATCAGTCAACTTTGTAAACAAATAACACTAGGAAATCATCCATGATCCACAGCATGACAGCTTATGCGCGCCGCGAAATTAAAGGCGAATGGGGCACTGGCACTTGGGAAATTCGTTCAGTAAACCAACGTTACCTTGAAACTTTTATCCGCGCACCTGAGCAATTCCGTGGCATGGAGCCTGTTATTCGTGAGCGTTTACGCAAACACTTACAACGCGGTAAAGTTGAAGTTTTCTTAAAATTTGCAGCAAACCCTGCCCATGTTGGTGAGCTTAGTATTAATGAATCACTCGCTGAGCAGCTAATAAAAAGCGCACAATGGGTGCAGCAACAAAGCAATGGTGACATCAACCCTGTTGATATTTTACGTTGGCCAGGTGTTATGGAAGCCGAAGAGCTCGACATGGATAGCGTAAATAAAGATTTAATTGCCGGGTTCGATGATGTAATTGAAGATTTCAAACAAGCTCGCGGCGATGAAGGCGCAAACTTGCAAGAAATGATAGCTACTCGCCTTGATGCAATTTTAGAACAAGTAGCCATTGTGGAAAGCCACTTACCAGAAATCGCTAAATGGCAGCGCGAAAAATTAAACCAAAAGCTAGAAGAGCTAAAAACCGACATCGACGAGTCTCGCCTTGAACAAGAGCTAATTTACCTAGCACAAAAACAAGATGTAGCCGAAGAACTCGACCGCTTGAAATCTCACGTTAAAGAAACCAAAAAAATCTTAACTAAGGGTGGCGCGTGTGGCCGACGCTTAGATTTTATGATGCAAGAGTTTAACCGTGAAGCAAACACGTTAGCATCAAAATCTATCAACAGTGACATCACTAACGCTGCGGTAGAGCTAAAAGTGTTAATCGAGCAAATGCGCGAGCAGATCCAGAATATAGAGTAAGGTTCATTAGCGCTCACAAATATTCATAACCACCTGAAAAACCTCGCTTTATAGCGAGGTTTTGTTTTTTATCGTTCCGTATTTTTTCATTCTGTTTCATCCAATTGGTGAGTATTGTGGTGAGTATTTTTCACTGCTAGTCTCAAACTACTGGTGAGTACAAGAGGTGAAAAAATGCCAAATTTAACAGTTAAACAAGTCAACATACTTGCTAAAGGTCAGCATAGTAAAACATCCGATGGCAATGGATTGTCCTTCGTCGTTCCCAAGCGTGGCGAACCTTATTGGTCCCTGAGATATACCTTTAACGAAAAGAGGAGGGAAAAGTCTCTGGGTAAATTCGGACAACTGACACTGGCTGAAGCTCGTGGTGAGGCTGAAACGATCAGAGCCATGCTCAGAGAAGGCATTGATCCACTATCATTGAGCTCTCTGTCAAAACATAGCGGGATGACTTTTAACGAGCTATTTCAAGATATGTATGAAAATAAGCTGCTCAAACGATTAAAAAGGCCTGATATTCCGAAAAGTAAATATGACAACAATGTAGCCAAATTCATTGGTCACCTTAAAGTTGAGCAGGTTAATGCGTTTCACATTAGAGATATCCTAAATATCATTGCCGACAGTGGGCGAACTACAGTGGCGAATGATGTACTCGATCTACTTAAAAACCTTTTTAAGCATGCTATCCAATTGAATATTACACTCAACAATCCCGCATCTGCATTCAGTTATAAAGATGCAGGAGGGCATGAATCCTCTCGGGAAAGAGTATTAACTATTGATGAAGTGGAACAAGCATTCAGCGTATTCAGAAAATATCCCGAGTCTTTTACTCGCGACAACTACCTGGCTTGCTGTTTGTTGGTGGTTTTAGGAGTACGTAAATCTGAATTAATTCAGGCTCCATGGCATGAGTTAGATTTAGATAACGCTGTTTGGCATTTACCCAAAGAACGTACCAAGAAAAACTTTAGAGCGATCAAGATTCCTTTACCACCACTCGCTGTAGAATGGCTTAGAGAACTAAAAGTTCGATCACATGGGTCAAATTATGTATTTCCAGCTAGGCGCAAGAGCACTAGACCATACATGGGCCCAGATACTATCAACAGCGCAATAAATTCACTGTTCGGAATAGATAAAAGTAAAAAAGTTCAACCGCCAAACCGTATGGGTGACTTGGAACATTTTAGAGTTCACGATCTTCGGCGCACTTTCAGATCTACCGCGGCCGGGATGAAGTTTCAAGATGATCATTTAGAACGTTGCTTAAATCATCAAATCAGTAAATTAGATGAAATTTACAACAAACATGACTTCTTTGAAGAGAGAAAGATAATTCACATGAAAGTATCAGAAAAATTGAGCTATTTTTTGTAAAAATATTACAAAAAGGAAAGCCCCCGATAGCAATGCTACCAGGGGCTAATATCTTACGCTTTATGTCGATGAACTAGCACCATTACTAAGATGGGAGAAGAACTATTCGACTAGCTAAATACAATAGTAAATTATCTTGACGCATGTGTCAAAATAATTTCGTACTACAAGTCTTTTTCGTAAAAACTTGATAGTATGCCCAAAAATATAAAAATAGATAAGAATCCTCAATATGCCACATGATTATGATTATACTGAGCCCAAAAAGTTAATTAGCTCAGCAAGGCTTTCAAGTTATAAAAATTCTTTAGGGTTAACTAGTGATGCGGAGCTTCTTGGTGCTTACAGTTGGAATTTAACTTTAGTGGGTTCTTTCTATCCACTTATTCAACTAATCGAAGTTGCACTACGGAATGCAATCAACGAAGTAGCGAAAAACAATATAACAACTGACGGGCAATTCTGGTTTGAAGCAATTCCTTTTACTCAAGAAAAAAATGATCATGGAGACTTGTGCAACCCTGAACAAGTTAAAAAGTTTAAAGAAAAGCTCAAAAATGCAAAAAAAGAAGCCAAAAGAGCCTTAGAAGATAAAGGTAGAAACCCCGAAACTGTTACCTTAGATCAAATCATTTCCAAGACCGACTTTTCAGCATGGGAATATATTTTAGACAAAAGCTTTTACGATGGTGGGAATAACAGCTACCTATGGCCATCAAAATTGACTAAAGCTTTTAGAAAGCTACCTAGAGTGACGGTGAAAAGCAATCCTATGTTTCATCAAAGAGATGCGTTACGGAGGCGAATTGAGGAAGTAAGAGGTTTTAGGAACCGTATCTCCCATAACGAACCAGCTTGGCGCATTAGTGATGTGAACTCCCCGGAGGATGCAATAGCAACCCTTACTGAAAAATTAGATAATATGTTAGAGCTCTTATATTGGATATCGCCAAAGTTTCAAAAATATGTTCGCGATGTTGGTTTGGAGTCGAGAGTTAGACAAGTACTAAACTTACAAGAGTTTAATCGATATATTCATGTGTTTGAAACATATGATATAGAAGACTTGGAAGGCCTTATTGAACTAGTTCAAAAGGCCAATCAAGACAATAGCCGCTTTTATGTCAAATTCGGAGCTATTCCGTCAATCATTGCTCCTTATAACACTCCATTATTACAATGATGAAAATCTATTCCCATTAATCCAAAGCAAGATATCAGACAGCAACCAGCGGGCTTTCCCCTTGCCAACGCTGGAAGCTGGCGGGGTTTCTCCCGCCTTTTGCATACGCCACCAGGTAGTGCGGCTAATGCCGGTTCTGCGGCAGCGCTCAGTCTCGCTTATCAAGCGCTCTTCTTCGCCATAAAGTTTTAAAATACCCGCTCTTTTTTCAAATAGCTCGTTATTCATGGTCGTCTCCTAATTCCACGCGATTCTTTAGTACCCAAGCATCAACTTCTTCTCTCTTGAAAAAGGTTCGCCGCCCTCCAAGCTTGTAGCTGGGCAACCCGTCCCGTACTTGTTGCCGCAAGAAATTTGGGCTTAGTGCTGTGTACTGAACACACTCATCAAATGTGAGGAACTCTTTGCTGTTGAGCGCTACTTTGCAAAGTTGGTTTTCAATAACGCATTTTATTTCGTAAAATAGTTGGTCAGTAAGCATTAGTAATTCTCGCTCTGGGAAGCTGGGAAAGTGGGATTAGCATTACTATTCAATGAGTTATCATTTGTATAAAAATGGGATAGATCCACATTTTCACCGCATTCGCGACAGATTTTCTCAGGAAAAAGCTTAATAAATCGCTCTGCTCCTATTTTAAATGTGCGTCGCGTGCCCTCATTGGAAATAGCCCAACCTTTTTGAAGCATGTAATGGACTGTTTGACTGTATTCATGAGCAACGGACTCAATTACTTCCGATTTGAATAACTGCTGAGGGATGTACCAAGCCAGTTCAGGCTCTGACTCGAAGAATCCTATGCTCCCGTTATGTGACTCCCCCCGAGGACTCAGACTATGGCGCCACTTATTGATTAGCTTGATAAGCTTCTTAATAATTTTCTTACTTTCTGAATTTTCAGTGCTATTACGGTCATCTAACCAAATTGTTGCTACTTGTTCTAATGCATCTTTAGCTTCACCCAAGTGCCATGGCAACAATCCTAAATTTATGGCAATTTCCCCCGCGGCCGCTAGCAGAGCAAATTTATCTAAAACGTTATTAGCTTGGCTCTCAATGTTTTTTGGCCAAGGCCACTGCTCCCGAATATCTTTGTACTCTTTAATAACTTCATTGTTTGGGCAATCAAAATCTGAGAGAGCTTCCACCCACGATTTAATGAAAGTTCCATGGTATTTACCTATGCTGGCTGATAAGTACTCTGCAAATTCTTTAGCCGAAGTAAATCCATGAGTATTTTCGAAAGCATCATATTTGCTAAATACTGGAACCTCTATTAACCGGACTGACTGCCCTGCACTAACACTTTGATTAATGCCTAACAAAAGCTCTTCAAGGGTAAGCTCCCCGGTACTAAGAAATATTGTGCGCCAACGATAACGCTTATCTAGTGCGCCATCTTGTTGGCTTCTTAGTTTTGATACGCCATTACACAAATGGTAAATTAACTGACCTATCTCTTGCGCGGGGCACTGCTTAAATTCATCAAGACAAAGCAACATGTTATTTCGCGCACGAGCGATAGACTCAATACCGTTAGAAGTAGAGCTCCAAGTCTCCCAGTAAGTTTGATCTGAATAGATACTTGCTGCCACTTTCATCACTGTAGACTTGCCTGATTTTGAACTACCGACAATTTGTATTCCAAAGCTCTCTAAATCAGTCCATCCAATAATAGGGGCCGCAAGTGCAGTACATACAGCAAGAATCATGATTGGATTGCCTCGGCAATACTTTCCTATATTTTGTTGCCAATCCAACAATGAGCCGGATTCAACTAAGCTGTCACCTGCAAACTCACCAACATAAACTGCTGGAGTATCGTATTGGCCTATACTCCAATCCGGTGTCACAAATTGCCTATCAACCCAACCACTTTGCCTTGCGCTGTAAGCATGCAGATTACAAGGAGTTTCAATTAGGTAGGCTAAAAGAGATTCCCACGAGTTTTTTCCTGGCGTGATTTGAAAACCAGACCTAAGCAGCCTCTTTTTAAATTTTTTTGCGAAGTTGTCATCAACTTCTCCCATTGGCAGTACTTCTCGAATTGGTAAGCCAAAGTAGTTTTTCCACTCTAAAAGGCGGCCGAAGTCATCTCGCTTATCATGGGAAGAGACAATAGCTTTCACTTCTATTGGCCCAGATATTTTTTTCTCTTCACCACTGCTAGTGTATGAGTAAATACCATCGGGTTTTGTCTTTAGCATGAATTTCACCTCTCAAAATCAACACATTTATATTGCTTGAATCATTGAGAGTTAGGTTGACACGGTTTGAGACAGCTTGGATCGGAAAAACCCACCTTACTTTCGGGTAGTTTTCTTAGCCCTTTAAAAATGCGGTTTCCAGTAAAGTAAGGAGGTAATTTTCACTCTAATTTGGTATGAAAATGCTACTTTTGGACGCCAAGAATTAGGCATGCCTAATTTCTTGGCTCAAAAGATTGGATATCAGTCGAATTTATTGATGTTTTTCCGGTTTAAATGGAATAAAACAGCAAAAAATATCACCATAGCTAGAATTAAACCACATCCTGTTAGTAAAGGAGCCATATCTATATTTTCCCATCTTTAATTGCTTCAAATAGGTCATGCTTTAGTTTGTCGTAGTGGCGAGTTGCGCGAATAGCCAGCACCATTAACACCCACATTTGAAACCATTCATAATCAGTCATAAGTACACCTTAATGTCTCGTATTACCCAAGTAGATATTACCTTCCCAATTACAAAGCTCTAAAATCCAGTTACTAATTTTCAACCGTTTAGCTGGGTTAAGGCCTGTGAAAGGAAAGAAAACCTGATCGCTGCGACTTTTAAACGTGGAAAAGGGTTCTAGTCGAATATCCCAAATATCGCCATGCTCATTCATAACATCAAATGCAAACGCTTTTTGTGTGGTTAAAGCAATGAACATCTCTTCTTCCGTTTCATTGCCAAGATCAACCTCTAAACCTAATGGTTCACACTCGCCCTCAATACCAGCTAAGCGAATCTCCAGTTCATCGTATACAGGCTTAAATGGCCAAAGATCTTTATTTATCATTATTTCCCCTTTCAAAATTAGGCATGCCTAATTCATAGGTAGGTATCGTAGAGCTCGCCACGAGCTTTAGCGTCTTCAGCTTCTGCGCGAGTCATCTCTTCACCATCAGCAATAATGTTACCCATACCATCATCCAATTCATCTAGCTGGTTATTTTCTTCAGAAACTGATAGCAAAACATCAACAACACCTAGTGCCACCAACCCTGTTACTTTTAACGCTTTTTTCCACATATGAGACTCCTAAAATTAGGCATGCCTAATTCGGTCGATAATTGGTCTTGCCTTTAGTTAAGCTAATAAATCCTTTTAAATCAATATGGAAGATGTCTCACACGTTAAAATTTGAAACTTTAAAAACAATAAATTTCATGTATTTATAGTAAATCATTCAAAATATACACTTTTACTTTTCTCAAAAAATAAGAATAAATAACTAGCTTTTTACTCAGTTATTGCCATCCTATTAATGCTTAACTCATAAGCGTTAATTTTTAAATCAATCTGATGGAGTAGAATTATGGCTGTTAAACATGTGCCAACTGGAATTGTTCACAAAGGAAGTAAAGGTGGAACAACAGGATGTGGTTTTGATACTAAAAAGGAAGCTACCCACTGGGTAGACACCCACTCTAAAATCAACTGCGATAAAAATGGATGTAAAAACTGAGGATTAGTAGAGCAATAAACTAGGGCGAAGTTAGTTTATTCGCCCATTCAAAATTAGGCATGCCTAATTTTAACTGCCCAAGTACGCATAGGTAATCTTCAAACGTTCATGACCTAACTCTTGGCTAATTTGCTCACGGACTTTGGTATCGTGCTCATAATCAGTGGGCGACAGTTCTCTTCTATGTGGGCCTCCATCGGCAGGGCATTTCCAACCTGTAAGCTCTAAATAACGCTCCCTTGCGTAATGATGACGCAGTCCGTGATTTTTATTTAATCCAACTCGAATTGTTTCGCGGTCGTACTGTTCCATTTGTGACTTATAGTTTTTGTCAGGTTCGATAAGTGCGCCTTTAGTAACAGCTGCAATATCACGAATAAGCTGTCGTTGAGATTCTTTTAAGATCGGAATTTTGCGGTATTTGCCACCCTTAGCCCATGAGCCTTTTATTTGTAGAGTGTTAGCGTCTATCAAAGCATAAGATAAGCTGAATTTCATACACTCCTCTTTTCTAAGCCCAAATTCTTGCTGCAAACGCAGGGAAAGCTTGATTAGGTCACTTTTGATCTTGGCATGCTTATCCATGTCTAACGTTTTTGACTTGCCAATGGGGTTGTTGCGAACTCTTGGAATGCCATAATCATCATTACTACGTGAACAGATATTAGGCTTACCTATTTTTTCGGCAATCCAACGCAGAGCGGCCATTCTGTTTTTAATCGTTTTGGGTGCTAAACCTTCATCTTGCCAGCGCGATACAAGGTGATTGATATGTTTGGTTTTAAGACCTGATGGATCTCTTAATCTATAACCATGGCTAAGTAGTTGTGTTGCTGCAAGGTTTAAAACTTTGCTTCGGGTAGCTCTAGTGCTAAAGCTACTTTCGCGGTGTGTGTCGTTTACCATTTGGTGAAGTCGATATCCTAATTGGCTCATTTCATGTTCCTCATAAATTTTAAAATTGATTTTGAAAGTATTGAGAAAAACACCAAACCGAAGACCAGGGGGCGAAATGCCAAAATAGGTAAGTTTTAAAGCCATATGAACGGTGCGTAACCGAGCATATTGTCATAAGACATAAAGGCTAACTGGTCTAAAGCAACAAAGCTGAGCCGTGTGATTTCTGCTGAAATACAGCGCGAACTACTGTGGTTTATATTTGTGTTGTTTATAGTGGGGTGGTCGTGTGACCCATAATGCTGCGAATGCAGCTCTTCAGGAACGTGTTGCGGGCAGTGAATACGCCCTTTTTCTTTGTGCTCATTTCGAGCTAGTTCATAATTAAAATTATCACAGTGATCAGAGATTGCAACACTTTTTTGAAGCGCTCAAATCTCCATCCCTCTTCTGGCCCTGCAATTTTTCAAGGCGGATTGGGATCGAGGCATCATGAGCAGTGGCCTCGATGGGCGACTCTGCGAGTCGTCCCTACCTCTTTCGAGTAGGGACGACTCGTCACCAATCCGCCTAAAAAAACCGGGGAAAACTTAGGGGGGTTTTTCTGACGCACAATGTAGGAAGGTCAGGTATAGTTCAAATCAGTGGCTGCACACCAGCCCCGTCTACTCTACAGACGACCTCTACCTAGGTGGCCGTATGGCTAATGGTACAACCGGGCGTTGCCCACGAGGTGAGTAATCCAAGTAGGTGTTTTTAGGGTTTTTAGCATCTACCGTCTCAAAGGATAGTCGTATCTAAATAGATACGCGGCCTTAAATACTGTCAAGGCGACAAAGGTGTGCAGCTGCTTTTTTAAAACCTGAAATCTATTAACCATATACAGCATCATGAAACACCGATGGGTAGTGATTTAACCTTTCAGAAATCCTATCTCTAAATTTTTCGAACACTGATGTATCAAAAGATTCAATTGGTTGCTCAGCATTGCGAATTATATTACCAATATCTCTGGCAATGATACGATCAGCTAATCCCTTTGAATAAAGCCATTTCTCTAATTCATCATCTAAGCCAACTCTTAATGAAGCTTGCAACCTCCTAAATGAATCTGAGGTATCAGGAATTGCATAAATGCTTTCTAGCAAATCCGCGCAAGCACCAACTAATAGCATCGCGTCATATCCTAAGCAACTGTCACATATCTCTATGATATTTTCGATTTTTAGTCTTCGCTGTTGTGTATTAGCTTTAAACTTAAAGCCATTTTGCACTGACTGACGCAGTATTTCTTGGTAAGAGATTCCAGAGCACCATAGACGTGCGATAAAAAGCCCGGCCCCTTCACCTAAAAGCTTGCCTAGATTGTTATTCATCCCTAAATCTTCAATAACCGGCCAAATAATTTCTAATAATTTTTCTAGTGAATGCTCTTCCTTCAGAGCCTCAATATTTTCATTTAGCCATGCTTCTAGCTTTTCAAGCTCTTTAATACCTAAAAGGGCTTTCCCATAAAAAGCACGCTTCTCTGGAGCTATATCGCGGACTCGCTCTGCAACAATAGTAAATACAGTTTTTAATTTTTTCTTTTCATCATTGTTTGCAATTGAATAGGCAAAAGTATCAGTCGAAAGCTCGGCCAGCGCTTCTTCAGTAAGAGTGTCATCACTGCTATTTGCCAACAGGAAACTCTCTAAACTCTTAATGAAACCAAGCCGATACTCCATTTGCTTTATTAAGGATGATATATCTAAATTTTGCTGGGTTGCGGCCTTTAAGCAAAGCTGTTCGTACTTTTCAGGTGACTCCAAAAATTTAATTGGATCAACATTAAAAGGGTCATCGTGAAATGGCTGTACTAAAGTCAAAAGGCTACTAGTACAGTGCTCTGACTTTGTAGGGTCCAGCAACGCACCAACCTGGTCCCACTGTCGTCTTTTTCCAGTTCGCCTCTGATCAAACAGTTCCGTATCTGCAAAAATAATACTCCCCTCAGTGTGTTTTCCAGCTCTTCCAGCTCTACCTAAGAGATTGTGAAAATCGCGCGTTGAAATGAGCTTTTCCCCTTGAAAAACCCCCGACACTACCAAATATTTAATTGGCAGGTTTACACCTTGAGCTAAGGTTGACGTACAAATAACGCATTGACCGAACCCTTTATCCATGGCGAACTCAACTGAAATACGCAAACCGTTTGGGATATTGGCACTGTGAGGAAGTATGCCTTGCTGAATCGCTTTGGTTACTACAGACGAGGCGCCCAGGTGAAGCTTTGCCAAGTGTCCAATTTTTTCAATTTCTTTCCGATTGCTATTGACTATCGGAGCACGAAGCTCCTCAACTCTATCGAGAGGTTTAATTACCTCACGACATATTTTAATAACGGAACTTTTTTGCCCACAAAATACAGCTACTGGTCCATGTTGTGACAGTTTAATTCCAAGGTAAGCTGCAACTAATGATTTATCATCTCTCGGTGGGAAAAATCTCTGAACAGTCTCATTCCCCTGTAAGGGTATGGGTAATGATGCTAATACTCTAGGGACGAAGAACTCTTCTGAATTAGGATTCAACGGCTCAACGTAGTGAAATTGGCCAAGCCCAGTTCGCCAGCTACTAAACGCTACACTGCGCTCAGTTGATAAACATTCTGCGCCATTAACCACCTCACCTTCGCCAGCATATAACCAGTCACCTATTGACGCTGCATTAGATAGTACTGCTGAAATAAGTAGGTGCTGCGTATCAGACCGCAGTTTTTGCTTCAGGCTCGTCAGAAGAAGTTCATAAGTTACTCCTCGAGAGCCTGTATCAAATTGATGCCCTTCGTCGTAAATAACCAGTGAGATAGCCTCAGCCAATTCAGACTTATGGCGAAGCAAATAAACTAGCTTTTCCGGGGTAGCAACAACAATAGAAGGTGAAGGAGTTATCGCTTCATTAGTTTCAAATAGTTGAGAGAATAGGGCAATATCAAATTCATCTATCTGCGGAACATCGTTTAGCTGGTTAACTAACACTTCCTCGTCTTTAAAAGCTGCGTTCAGCGAGTCAGTAATTTCTCTACACAACGATCTAAAAGGAGCGATAATAACGGCTGTCGATGCTCGTTCAGATAAAAAAGCAGAGCGAATAACTAATTCTGCTGATTTAGTCTTTCCAGCACTTGTTGGTAGTTGAACTACAGCAGATGTTCCTCTGAACACCCCGGCTTCACCTAGCAAGCGTTGCGCAGGCCATAACTCATTTATAAAGGTCTCTTTGGAAAGGGCTGTTAACCATTGTTCTAACGGTAGGTCAGAATAGGCCGGTAGCAGGTTAATCGATGAATTCTTTAGCTTCCTCATTACTATCGAAGCAATGATATCCGCTATGAGTAACTCTCGATCTGTGCCATTTGAATGGAAAAATGTCCTCATTTCACTCACTAATCGGCGAATGAAAACTTGATATTCGTTTAACTTAGGTGCCGATGCCTTACCGCTCATGTACATTGCCATAGCAGTGTAGAAGCTTTGAATGACCTCCTGAATTGGGGCCCCCTCTCCATACAATTGAGGCCCTTTCTGCCCAAGTAACAACCAACTTAAGATGTTTTCTAGTCCTGATTCAGTAAGGAGCTCTCTTTGCCGAGTTTTTTCCGCTAATACTGCTGCGCTACCAGGCATATCTGCTAAATAGTAGGATGCAGACCCCAGCAGGCACAGGTAATAATCATAGTTTGATTGCAACTTTGACCCTACAAGCGCATCAAAGTATCTAGCTGCGTTTCTTAGCTCTAGCCGACGTTGCTCAATATATTCAGGATTAACCTCTTCAGACAACTCTTCCCGACATAAATCACCAAGTATTGCGATAGTCATAAGAAGCAATTCATTTGGTGACTCTAATAGGTGAATATGATGTTCTTCATCCAAACCAAATTCGTACATTTTGGCTTTCGATTTAGTTATCGATAAAAGCTTGAGGGATTTATTTTCAAACCTCATGGGCAGCCCTCTCGTAAAGTGCGTGAGCTAACGCCATCAATTCATGACCTTGAATCGCCAACAATTCAAGATCATCCGAGTGCGGATGTTGTGATGTATCTGCACTCGCAAGTAAAGTACCATCATATGCACTATCAGAACACACTGCTGCTGCACCAAATCTTAATCTATACGGTTGGTTAACTGAGTCCTGAAATCGGTTTATCATTCCTACACCATCAGGCTCATTACGGTCTATCATACGCTGCTTAATACCATTTAGTGACTCAGCTAAACGCAAATGGTCCTTTGCAGAATGGTCAACCGCTTCTTGAAGCATAGACTTAGCGCCTGGACTTAATTTAGCTTTAACTTCGTAAACAAGGAGCTCGTCGCTGCTAGGCTGTCCATCAACCTGTTTAAAGGCTAGAACATCAGATCCCTTGGTGGATTCATTTGGTACACCTTTACGGTCATATCGAGTTCTCGGAACTTTATAACCATGTAAAAACGTCAAATAATCTGCGACGAGAATTTCGGCAAAATCCCCCGCTCGAATACTCGGACCAGGTGCTACTGTTTGATTGGGAAACTTCATTTCTAGCAGGTATTCAGTGCGAGACTGTCCGGGGGCTTTAAGCATGTCAATCTCAGCATCACTACAGTAATGGTTTCTAAAATGCTTTGCCCACGCGGCCATTTTCATTTGATCATTAACATCATGATGAAATCGATAAATTTTTGCTTGCTTGCCACACTGAAGTGTCAGTGTTTGACCAGTGTCTTGGAGCCACTGAATATGCTCATTTGTCCATGGCATTTTTACTTCCTAATAATGCTCTTCTATGTACCCATACGCCTTAGCAAACAGCTCTTTATCTTTACCAAGACCAAACTGGGCAAGTGTTACCAGCAGCGCCTTTTGAATTTCACGCGGGCCGCTGTTGGAGTTTTGCCAACCTTCAAACCGGGTGGCTTTAACGATCTTGTCGATCTGCTCAACCACATCGCCGATTAACTTTGGCGTGGTTTCTGGGCGGGTTTCCAAGAAGAGTTTGGTTAAGGCCTGTTTGTTATCTTCTTCGGTCACCACATGCTCGCCGGTTTCGCGCTCGGCTTGTACCGTATCTTTGGCGGCGTCTAACAGGCCTTTTAACCAGTCGATGGCTTTGATGACACCGGCTTCGTAGTCTTGGCGCAGTTTTTCTAAGCGTTCACCCAGCTCGACAAACTTAGGGTCGTTGCTGCCACGTAGGCGGCCCATCAAGTCAATTTCGAGGCGTTTCGCGCGCTGCTCTTGCTCTTTGTCTGTCAGGGTGAAAATGGCGTGTTCATCCATGATCAGCTCGTCGATATCGTCGCGGATGCGATTGATGTCGGTATGCTCGTGGATCATCTTGATGGTTTCAGGGCCAAGCGCCGCCCACACCAAAGCGCCGGTTTGGCCGACTGGGCGCACCGATTCATAGATCTGGGCCAACCATTTGTAGTCTTTGCGATACGGGGCTAAGAAGGTGTCTGGGTTAATGGCCGACCATAGCTTAGCTAACACGCCGAAGCTGGCGGCAAACTCATCACGCTTTTCATTGGTCGGCAAACATTCTTGCGCCGCCATAATGCCTTCGAAACCTTCTAAGGTGCGGTCCACATTGGGGAAAAAGGACAAACATTTATCTAACTGGGCGGGTAATAATTCTTTAAAGGCTTCAATGCCTTCTACCACGCCATCAATCTCTTCTGGGTTGTAGGCCAGCGCGGTGCGCAGGTTCTCAAACACGCCAAGGTAATCAATGATGAGGCCCATATCTTTGCGCACGTCGTCTGTTTCGTACAAACGGTTGGTGCGGCACATGGCCTGTAGCAGCGTGTGGTCGCGCAGCGGTTTATCCAAGTACATGCAATAGCAGATAGGCGCGTCAAAGCCGGTGAGCAGCTTGGCGGTGACGATGATCAGCTGCAACGGATGCTTGGGGTCTTTATAGCTTTCGATTAAGTCTTTCTGGGTGTGGTCTTCGGCATCAATCTGCTGCCAGCGCTCAAAATCTTCTTGTTTAATCGGCAATTCCAAATCGTCATGCCATTTACGCCAGTCTTTATTGAGCTTGTCTTTTTTACCGCCTTCTTCGGCTTTTACGGGTGCCTGATCGACGTTCATCACCACTTCAACGGCATTAAAACCGAGCTTTTCACCCAACAAGTAATACATCTGAACGCAGGCATCGCGGTCGTAAACTACGACCATACCTTTCATCTTTTTCGGCTTAACGTGGCTGCTAAAGTGTTCGGCAATATCATTGCTCACAGCGGCCATGCGCTTGGGCGCTTTAAGCATCACTGCTAATTTGCCCGCACGTTTAGATAGTGCGGCTTTTTCTTCGTCGTCGAGATTATTGTCTTTGGCGAGCTGCTCAAACTCTTGGTTGATAGCATCACGGTCTACTCGCAGCTCAGCCAAGCGTGGTTCAAACTTGACCGGGTTAGTGGCGCCATCGCGGATTGACTGCTTGTAGCTGTAGCGGTTCATGTAGCGACCAGGGTCTTCTTCGGCGCCGAATAGCTTAAAGGTGTTGCGGTCGATACCAGAAATCGGTGTACCTGTTAAACCATAAAAGTGCGCTTGTGGCAGGGCCCAGCGCATTTTCTCACCCAAGCCACCTTCCTGCGTGCGGTGGGCTTCGTCCACCAACACAATAATGTTGTCGCGGCTGTTAAGGCCATTAGGGTTGCTATCATCAATCTCGACATCTTTAAACTTAAAGATGGTGGTAATTAAAATGCCGCGGCTGTCTTGTTCGATATGTTCGCCAAGCTTTTTGCAGCTCTGTACCTTGATCAGGTTTTTAACGTCGGCACCGCCAAAGGTTTCGCTAATTTGCGTATCTAGATCACGCCGGTCAACCACAATCAATACGGTGGGGTTTTTCAGGGCATTGTCACTGCGCAGCATCTTGGCCGCGTAAAGCATCAATAACGATTTACCCGAGCCCTGGAAATGCCAGATCAGGCCTTTTTTCGGGTAGCCCTTGCGCACACGGTCAACAATCTGCTTGGCCGCTTCAAACTGCGGGTAACGCGGTAGAATTTTAATGCGCTTGGGTGGCGTGTTTTTACCGGTCTTAACCGTTGAAAACAGTGCGAAAGATTCTAGCAACTGCAATAAAGTTTGCGGGTTTAACAAGCCCTCGCAGCTGTCCAGCACCGATGCCAAGCCGGGCAAAATGTCATCGCGCAGGTCGGTATTGTGCCAAGGGCCCCAGTCTTTTACCCGGGCATTGATGGCACCATAAGCAAAGGTTTTGCCTTCACTGGCAAAACACAGCAGGTTGGGTACAAAGTAGGGTTCAACGTTTTTCCAATAGTGCTTTTTACCGCCCATGAAATCGGCGGCGCCGTCTTGCCAGGTTACACTCGGGCGGGTAGCGGTTTTCACTTCGCCCACCACCAAGGGAATACCGTTTACATAGAGTACAATATCAAAATAGACTTCGGTCGCCGCGATATAGTGCACCTGTTGTGACACCACAAAGTGGTTGTTAGCGATATTGTCAAAATCAATCAGGTTGATGGTGATATGGTCGCCATTCTCACCAAAGGGTAAGGTTTTTTCGGCCATTAACCATTCATGAAAGTTTTCATTGGCCTTTACCAAACCGGTATGACGTGCTTCCAGCACCACACCACGCAGCTTATAAATCACTTCATCGGCATAATCCGGTTGTTTGGCAATATCAGGGTTTAACGAACACAAGGCGTCTTTAAGCCACTCATCTACGAGGATGTCCTGCGCTTGTTTGGGCAGGTTTTCGCCATGGCAGTAAGTCCACTTTACACCGCTTATCCCTTTTAAGCGGTCTATAATTCCATTTTCTGTGACAGTTTGTTCGTTAAACATATAATTACTCCATTAACTCTCGAATCACATTTATTTTGACATCGTTCAAGTTACTCATTTTCTCATTAAGATGACTAACCGATAATCTGATATTGTCGAGTGTAGAAATATACTCATTCAAATTATCTTTCGGAATATCAATCTGTTGAGCTAATACATCACCGTCAGATACTGCTGGGTAGCTTGTGCCAGTAGCTAAGTTTGTTAATGAATGCGTAAATTGTTTACTTAATGTGGCATAAAATATCCATTTTCCATATTTACTTTCTTTTGGTGTCAATACTGAAAAACCCGTTGATGCCACTTTGCCGATTAATTCATCATCTACAAAAAATGATGCTCTGTGGTTAGGTCTTACTGTGCTAACACCTACATCATTTGCGCTTAGAACTCGTTGAGCTCGACTTGGTGCATCAATCCAACTCATGCTATTCAATTCGTTTACTTGACCAGGGAAGCTTACCGAAGAAATATCGACATAATCGAACGAAGTGGTGGAGTTTTTAATTGCTGCCACAGATTTGCAGTTAACTGACACCAAGTTTTTAAGCCTTGATCTACTAAAACCAGTTAACGGTGTTTCACTTCTATCGTTTGTTAAAAAACGATCAATCAAGCGCTGAAAGAGAATTTCTGCACTATTTTTTACAAATTCGACCTGTGCAAGCGTGCTTTCAATTGCTCTCAGTGTACCTAGGTATCTAACCTGCTCTTTATCTTGTAGCAGTCGCAATTCTAGTTTTGCCAACTCTGCAAACTTTGTTCTCGGCGATAACGAGCCTGATGAAGTTTTTACAGCATGATTCCACAGCAAATCTGACTGTATAATAAAGGGTAATAAATCATCTAAAAGTAAACTACTTTTTGGGCAAAGCACGATTATATCCCCAGAACAAATCCCATCAAACTCAGCAATCGCCGCCTTTTTTAAATAAGGACGGCGCTTGCCAAACAGGATATGCCCCTTCTTAAATACACGAGTAAAGCTCGGGTTGTCCTCGGCAATCATTCCCCAGCGTTTAATTTTTAGCGAGCCAGAATCCAAGTGTTCTAAGCCAATGTAACGCTCATAACCATCGGCAATCGGGTCTTTGGTAGTGAGCTTTACTTCGCGGCAAATATCACCAAATTTAACGTTTTGTCTATCAGTCATTGCTTTCTACCTCGTAACCTAACTGCGCGAGGCTTTGGAATAATTTATTGGTCTGCTTTTGCAATTGCACCCGGCTAACCTTCCATGCCTCAATGGCATGTTCAATATCGTGTACTTCGCCATTGTTTTGAGCTTGCACATAAAGCGGAATCGACAGGTTGTAGAGATTCTCTTTGATGGTGTCGATATCGACCAGCGCGGTGATGTCACTTTGCTTATTGGGTTCAAAGTAGGCTTCACAGAGTACAGTTAAATCATCATCAGACAGGCGACTGTGGGCGCGTTCGCGGGTAACGTGTTCTACGCCATTGATAAACAACACCTTGTTTTTACGCTCGGCGGATTTATTGCAATTGAGCACCACCACGCAGGATTCCATCGGCGAGTTGTAAAACAGGTTGGGCCCAAGGCCAATCACCGCTTCGATAATGTCAGACTCGATTACCTGTTTGCGAATGCTTTGCTCGGAATCACGGAACAACACGCCATGTGGCCAAAGCATGGCCGCCCGGCCAGTATCCGGCTTTAAGCTTTTGATGATATGGGTGTAAAACGCATAGTCGGCGCAGCCTTGCGGTGGTACGCCGTAGAGGTTGCGGCCGTATGGGTCGGCAGCAAACTTGTCGCGGTTCCACTTTTTGATGGAGTAAGGCGGGTTAGCGAATATCACATCAAACTGCTTGAGCTGGTCGTTTTCAATAAACTTGGGTTCCGCCAGAGTATCGCCGCGCAGCACATCGAACTCTTCAATGTCGTGCAGGAACATATTCATTCGGGCGATGGCTGAGGTGAGCAGGTTCACCTCTTGGCCATAGAGATGCACGGATCTCCATTCTTTGCCCTGAGAGCGTAAATCCATCACTGCATTCAGCAACATACCGCCGGTGCCACAGGTTGGGTCGTAAGCGGTTTCACCGGGTTTTAAACCCATGATGCGCGTCATCAGATGCACGACGGTACGGTTGGTATAAAACTCGGCAGCGGTGTGGCCAGAGTCGTCAGCGAATTTTTTGATTAGGTATTCGTAAGCTTCACCCAGATCATCCTGAGCGACCGACTTAATCCCCAGCGGAATTTTGCTGAAGTGCTCTATCAGATCAGATAGCAGGTGGTCGGGTAAACGTTCTTTATTGGTCCACTGGGCATCACCAAACACGCCATGTAAGCGCGGGTTGTTGGCTTCAATTAAACGCAGTGCGTTTTGAATGGCCTCACCAATGTTTTTGCTGGTGTGGCGCACCTTTTCCCAGCGTGCTTCTTCAGGTATATCGAAACGATGATGCATTGGCATAGCTGCATACTCTGAATCACCATCATGTAACTCTAGCGCTTCGGTGTATTCTTCCAAATACACATCCGACAGGCGCTTATAAAATAGTAGTGGGAAGATGTACTGCTTATAATCTGAGGCGTCGATTTGGCCTCGTAAAAATTCCGCGGCCCCCCAGAGCAAATCCTCTAACTTTTTCTTGTTCATTGTACTCACAGTTCAAACCCTTCTTTTATCAGTAGGGCTTCCAATTCATCTTCTGCTTTTTCCAGCGCAGTCAGCTTGCTACGAAAATCAGCTAATGCCTCTTCAACGGTTATGCTCTCTTCCTCGAGGGGCTTTTGAACATATCGAGCTATATTGAGGTTGAAGTCGTTTTCTTCGATTTCACTCAACGGCACACAACGCGCAACACCTTCAATTTCATTTGCAGCGGGGCCTTCGGACTCTTGTTGCTTATATATTTTATAAATCTCGTCCGCTTGCTCGTTTGATAGGGTATTCTGCGCGCGCCCCTTGGTGAAGATTTCTTCCGCATTGATAATAAGTACGTGATCTTTATGGCTGACCGGACGCGATTTGCGTAACACCAAAATACAGGCAGGAATACCTGTGCCATAAAATAGGTTTGACGCTACACCTATGATTGCTTCGATGCGGTTTTCTTTTAAAAGCTGTGTACGGATCTTGCCTTCCGCACCGCCCCTAAATAAAACGCCATGGGGCAATACCACTGCCATACGCCCTTGCTCGTTCAGTGAGGCGAACATATGTTGAACCCAAGCAAAGTCACCGTTTGTTTTAGGTGCTAAACCATACTGCTTTCGGCCATAAGGATCGTTAGCCCAAAGATCATAACCCCATTCTTTTAAGCTGAACGGCGGGTTTGCAATAACGCAATCAAACGTTTCGAGGCGGTCATTTTGGATGAACTTGGGTTCTCGAAGTGTATCTCCGCGTATTATGTCGAAGTCTTCCTGCCCATGTAAAAACAGGTTCATACGGGCAATAGCTTCGGTGGTGAGGTTCTTCTCCTGGCCTTTGATTTTTAGCAAACGCGGATCACCGCCGTTTTCTTTAACGTGGTGGATGGTTTCCAGTAGCATCCCGCCCGTACCGCACGCAGGATCGTAAACACTTTCACCCGCTTGCGGGTCTAGAATGTTAACCATTAAGCGAACAATGGTTCGAGGCGTATAGAATTCACCGGCTTTTTTATTGGCTTTATCAGCGAAACGTTTGATTAGGTACTCGTATGCGCGCCCCATATCGTCATCACGCACTGAAGCAACACCAAGGTTTACCTTGTTGAAGTGATTTAACAAGGTCGCCAGAAGTTCATCGGATAGCCGTTCTTTATTGGTCCAGCTTGCATCACCAAATATACCGTGCAGTTTAGGGTTTGCTAACTCTATACCTCTGAAGGCTTCTTTGAGTGATTGCCCTACATCTTTGGTCCGATTGAAGACATGCCGCCAATGACAGTTTTCAGGGATCTGAATTCGGTGAAACATTTCACCTTTAGCAAGCTCTTCATCACCTACTTGTTCCATCGCTTCCTGAAATTCTTCGTCATACACATCACATATACGTTTGAAAAATAAAATAGGGAAAATATATGTTTTGTAATCAGAAGCATCGATGGGCCCGGTAATGATATGTGCCGCATGCCATAAATGTGCTTCGAGGTCCTTTAGTTTTATCAGGGTCATTTACTGCTGGTGTCCTGTTTGATCATCATGTGTTGTTTGCTCAAATAGTTCGCTTATCTCACAATTGAACAAAATGCAAAGTTTATCTATTGCTTCAAGATCTACTTTTTGCGCTGTTTCACGGTAAAGCAGAGTAATAGTATTTCTACTCAACCCGGTTTCTCTGGCAACGTCTGCAATTCGCATTTTGTGCTCGCCCATTAGTCTTGCGAGGTGACACTTGATCACTGTTTGCTCCAAACAAATATGTTTACTATCACTAGAATAACATTCAACACTCAAGAAGCAATTTTTTAAGTTGAAATAGCAAAATTACACATTAAGCCCTAAACCACTTCGTTCAAATCCTGTAAAGCCATAAATCGGAACCCCGCAAGCGGGGCCCCCTTGCTTCGCAACCCTTCGGGCGATTTCTAGCTTGACTGGCTTTTCTCTGCGTAGTCTGTGTTGGCCATGAGGTATGGCGCGCCTTTAGGCGGCAAGCGCCTAAAACTTACCAACCTCATAGCGAAAGGGGCTTATATGAAATCTATGGACTTTATAAACAGGGCTAAAAAAGTAGAATTTGCTGATATAGCAAGGTCGGCAAAGCCGATTGAACGTACAACTCTCAAACACGTTCGGCCTAGCGATAAATGTTACCTGGTTAAAGCAGGCAGTAAGTTACAATTTTGGATCACTCGTGATGATTGCTTGTTGTCTGTGAATGTCTCTCTGCACTCACCATTTTGTGTTTGTACTGATGCAGATAGTTAGATATGTTTCCCATATCCCAACTTTCCCAGTTAGAAATTGAGTATTTTTTAATTTTTTTCATAAATTTTTTTCGATTTCTTTATGGTGAGTACACTGGTGAGTAAGAGGGCTTTTAAATAGACCAAAAACCCCTTACAGACCTTGATTTACCTATCTTCCTGTAAATTTTATCGATAAACAGATCCAAAACATCGAATAAGCGCTTTACAGCATTTTATAAGACCCTTCATCTGCTGGGTCTTTTGTTTTTGAAAGTCTAAAAGCAGGCAAACTTGAGCACTTTTAGCGAAATAAAGTACAATAGATAAATTAAAGGCTTGGATTAGCAATAGTCCGAGCCTATTTATTTTCAATAGAGACAGATCATGGCGCAAACTCGCGGAAATTTATTTATCTTATCGGCCCCTTCAGGTGCAGGTAAATCAAGCTTAATTAGTGCATTACTAAACAAACACAGCGATATGAAGGTATCGGTTTCACACACAACTCGTTCACCTCGCCCTGGTGAAGAAAACGGTGTGCATTATCATTTTGTGTCGGTTGAGGAATTTAAAGCACTGATTGACAAGAATGATTTCTTTGAATGGGCGCAAGTTTTCGATAATTATTACGGCACCTCTAAAAAAGCCATTGAAACTCAGCTCGACGCTGGCATTGATGTATTTTTAGATATCGATTGGCAAGGTGCCCAGCAAATCCGCAACTTAGTGGATGATGTTGAAACCATCTTCATTCTTCCGCCGTCTAAAGAAGAGCTTGAATCACGTTTAAATAATCGTGGTCAAGACTCTGCCGAGGTAATTGCTGGCAGAATGGCAAAGGCACAATCAGAAACATCACACTATAATGAATATGATTATGTGGTTGTGAATGATGACTTTGATACTGCGCTTGCTGAAATCGAAACAATTGTCATGGCAAAACGTTTGTCACTCAAAAGCCAAACTATTCGCCATCAAGAATTATTGAACGCCTTACTTAAATAATACAATTTTAGGTAATAAAGATAAAAATTAACCACAAGCTATTGGCGAATGTAACTTGGTACAGTAAACTACGCCTTTGCTTAAAAATTTATTTGGAGTGCTAAGATGGCTCGCGTAACTGTTGAAGATGCAGTAGATGCAATTGGTAATCGTTTTGACTTAATTTTAGTTGCGGCTCGTCGTGCCCGCCAAATCGCAGTAGGTGGTAAAGATCCACTTGTTGATGCTGAAAATGACAAACCGACAGTCATTGCTTTACGTGAAATTGAAAAAGGGTTAGTTGACAGCTCTTCAATGGACTTAATTGACCGTGAAGAACAACAACACCAAGAAGCCGCTGAAATGGCTGCTGTTGCTGCTATCGTTGGTGGTAACCAATAATCAAGCTCCCCGCTTTGATTTCGCTATACGGCTAGTATTTCTGCACTAGCCGTTGGCAAGCCCTTCTTTTCATCGTATATTCTATTCATACCGTTACCGATTTACTTCATTAGCGCATTGGAGTGTGACTTTGTATCTTTTTGAAGGTCTAAAAAAGAAAATTTCCGAATATTTGTCGCCTGCTGATATAGAGCTGGTACAAAAAGCCTACGTGGTAGCTCGTGAAGCCCACGAGGGGCAAACTCGCTCAAGCGGCGAGCCCTACATTACCCACCCCGTCGAAGTGACACAAATTCTTGCTGGCATGCATTTAGATCACGAAACACTCATGGCAGCCCTGATGCATGATGTGATTGAAGATACCGATTTTAGTCAACAAGACTTAGCCGAAATATTTGGTGATACTGTCGCCGAACTAGTAGAAGGGGTAAGTAAGCTCGATAAGCTCAGCTTTAAAGATAAAAAAGAATTCCAAGCTGAAAATTACCGCAAAATGATTATGGCCATGACTCAAGATATTCGTGTTATCTTGATCAAGCTTGCTGACCGAACACATAATATGCGCACTTTAGGCGCACTTCGTCCCGACAAACGCCGTCGTATTGCCCGCGAAACACTCGAAATTTATGCGCCAATCGCTAACCGTTTAGGTATTCATGATATTAAAAATGAACTGGAAGATTTAGGCTTTCAGGCACTCTACCCAATGCGTCATCGCGCTTTAAAATCTGAAGTGGTTAAAGCTCGCGGCAATCGAAAAGAAGTCATCAGTAACATCAAAAGTGAAATTGAAGCACGCTTAGAAGAAGCAGGTATCGACGCCACTATTTCTGGTCGCGAAAAACACCTCTACAGCATTTACAAAAAAATGCTTAATAAAGAGCTGTCGTTTAATGAAGTGATGGATATTTATGCGTTTCGCATTAACGTAGACAGCATGGATACCTGTTATCGCGTGTTAGGTGTTGCTCATAACCTTTACAAGCCAATCGAAACCCGCTTTAAAGATTACATTGCGGTGCCAAAAACCAATGGTTATCAATCACTTCATACTTCATTAGTTGGCCCACACGGTATTCCTGTTGAGATTCAAATTCGTACCCACGACATGGATCATATGGCCGACAAAGGGGTTGCCGCTCATTGGATGTATAAAAAAGCCGGTGATAGCGCAGGCCATACCGCACAGCAACGTGCACGCCAATGGATGCAAAGCTTACTGGAGCTTCAGCAAAGTGCAGGCTCGTCTTTTGAGTTTGTTGAAAACGTTAAAACAGAGCTATTCCCTGAAGAAATTTATGTATTTACCCCTGATGGCCGAATTGTAGAGCTGCCTATGGGCGCAACGGCTGTTGACTTTGCTTATGCGGTTCATACTGATGTTGGTAATACCTGTGTTGGAGCTCGCGTAAACCGTAAGCCTCACCCACTGAGCAAAGCGCTTGATACGGGTCAAACCGTGGAAGTGATAACCAGCTCAGGCGCACACCCTAATGCAACATGGCTAAATTTTGTCGTCACTGGAAAAGCGCGCCTTGGTATTCGTAATTATCTTAAGAGCCAACAACACGAAGAAGCAATGTTACTTGGCCGTCGATTACTGGACTCAGCCCTTGGCGAACATAAACTGGATGATATTCCAGACGAGAACATTCAACGCGTGCTAACAGAGCATGAGCTAAATACTGTTCTAGAGTTACTTGTTGAAATTGGTTCTGGCAATCTAATGAGTGTACTTATCGCAAAACGTCTAGTACAAGAAGAAACCGACGACTTAAACGATATCGCAAAAAAAGCAAAAGCAACCATCATTGGTACCGAAGGCATGTTAGTTAACTACTCTAAATGCTGTCGCCCTGTACCTGGAGATGCTATCACAGCTCATATAAGCCAAGGTAAAGGCCTTACCGTTCACCGCCAAGAATGTAAAAACATTCGTGGTTGGGAGAAAGAGCGCTCTAAATACTTGGTCGTGAAATGGGATGACAACCCAGAAAAAGAATACATTGCAGCCCTTCGGATTGAGATAATTAATCATCAGGGTGCACTCGCTAAACTTACCAATGTTGTGGCTTCAACCCAAGCAAACATTGTCGAGATAGCAACCGACGAAAAAGAAAGTAATTTATACATGATAGACTTAGGCATTACAGTGAAAAATCGTGTTCACGTTGCCAACATCATGCGCCGCATTCGTGTGATGCCTGATGTACAGCGAGTCTATCGTAAAAAGTAACAAGGATAATCATGAACAAATCTTTTATTTCTACTGATAATGCACCTGCCGCAATTGGCACTTACAGCCAAGCTGTTAAAGTAGGCACAGCCGTTTATTTATCAGGCCAAATTCCACTTGTACCAGAAACAATGGAAGTGGTTTCAGAAGACTTTACTGAGCAAACTCATCAAGTATTCAAAAACTTAACGGCTGTATGTGAAGCTGCCGGCGGCCAAATTCAAGACATGGTTAAGGTTAATATCTTCTTAACTGACCTATCTAATTTCGCGATTGTTAATGACGTGATGAGCCAATACTTCAAGCAACCTTACCCTGCCCGTGCTGCAATTGGCGTTCGTGCATTACCTAAAGGTGTACAAGTTGAGATTGATGGCATCATGGAGTTACCTTCTACAAACTAATCGCCACTTTTGATCTTTCGTGCCAGCTGTTTTTACAGCTGGCACTTTATTATAAAAATCCCTCTATCTCTCAGCCGAAACTCTTGACTCAAAAGCAATTCTCTAGCAATCTGTGTTAATAATTCTAGTTTTAAATAGAAATATATACCTTTAGCTATCACAGTATAAAAGGATCTCCACGTGTTTAAGCTGGCTCATAACGGAAACATCTTATTGGATGTTCATGAACACTCACCACCTAGTGCTGCCTTTATTATTGAGGCACTAGAAAAGTCGTCTTTCTGTGAATGCAGAGTGGATCATGATGCCATCAACAACTTTTTCAAAACCGATATGAAAGAGCGTACGCTTGTTGTTGCTTCAAAGCATGATGCAAGCCTCGAAATAACACTCAGTGATGACAAAATGCTAGCTACAGGCGAGTTAACACTTGCCGAAGGTGGCACAATCATGAGCCTAGAAAACGCCAAAAAAGAGTTAATCAAAGCAGGTGTCGCACGTGGGTATAAACAAGCCTACCTAGAAAAGTTATTACAACAACAACTTGAGCTTCCCGCAGGTGAAAAGGTAAAAGGTGTCGTAGCAAAAGGCCGTTTACCTGTTGATGGACAGCCATCTAAATTAGTACCACAAGTTGAAACATTAAAAGACCGATTGAAAAAGCCAACTCTGCGCGAAGACGGCACCGTTGATATGCGCGACTTTGGTAAATTAGCCAGCGTTGAACCGGGTGTATTATTGGTAAAACAAATCCCCGCGACCCCAGGTAAAGAGGGATTTACCGTCACTGGCGATGTGCTACCTGCAAAAGCAGGTGAAAGCAGCGCACTTGTTGCAGGCGAAGGCACAGAGATTTCAAAAAATAACCCGCTAGAATTAGTTTCGGCAATTTCAGGCGTGCCCGTGGATATTGCTAACGGCATGCGTGTCGATGATATTTTCACCATTGCTGATGTTAACGTTAAAAGTGGTCATGTTGATTTTGAAGGAAGTGTTATTGTCACTCACAATGTCGAACCTGGCATGCGTATAAATGCCAAAGGTGATATTACAGTGATGGGAACAGTTGAATCAGGTCACCTATCTGCCATTGGCGATATAACCATTAAGCAAGGTGTGATTGGTCATCAGCTCGATGATAAAACGCTATCATGCAATATTATTAGTCAAGGTGATATTCACTTATCACACGGCCAATATAGTTATCTAGAAGCCAATAATATTATTATAGAGCGCCAATCGAGTCACTGTATTATGAAAGCCAAAAAGCTGTTGCAAGTTGGCCAAGAAGATAACCCACAAGGTAAGTTATTTGGCGGAGAAATCCTCGATGCGCAAATCATTCTTGCTGGTGAAATTGGCAACGAATCAGGGGCTAAAATGGTTGTAAACCTCGCTGCATCAGGCGCCGATGTCACAGCAGAAACCGACCAATGTTTAAAAGACCTCGCACAAACAGACTCTCAGCTTGATACATTACAAGAAGCCATTGAAAAAGCAGATCAAGTCAAAGATGCTGAAAAGAAAAAGCTGCTACTCGCAAAAATAGGCGCAACACAAACTCATTATTGTCAACAAGCCGAACAGTTAGAGAAAAAGCTATCAAGCTTAGAACATCATCTGCATGACTTACTCGAAGATGCCGAATTGGTCGTGAATAAAGCGCTTCACTCAGGAGTCGAAATACATATTTTCGACAAAGTATTACGCACAAATCGCCAATACCCGCCTTGTAAAGTGAAGCTGGAAGAAAATAAAATCGAAGTTGAGTTCAAAACAAGTTAAAAAGAGGCCTAAAGCCTCTTTTTAACTTAAAGCATTAATTTAAAGAATACCGTCAACCTGCTGCTTCAATTGCTCTGGCCATACACCCACTTGTACCTGACCAATATGCTGTTTTTGTAACAACAACATCGCTAAACGTGACTGACCAATCCCACCACCAATTGTTTGTGGAAATTTTTTCGCTAACAATGCTTTATGCCAATCAAACTCAAGGCGTGCTTGGTCACCTGTAATTGCCAACTGTGTGGCCAATGCATCAGGGCTTACACGAATACCCATTGATGATATTTCGAATGCATCTTCAAGTACTGGGTTCCAAACTAGAATGTCGCCATTTAAACCGGCAAATTTACTACAGGTTTTAGTAGACCAGTCGTCATAATCGGGGGCACGCACATCATGGATTTTCCCATCGGCAAGTGCGCCACCGATACCAATTAGAAATACTGCACCATATTCTTGAGCGACTGCCTTTTCACGCTGTTTTGCGGTGAAATCGGGATACATTTGTCGTAATTGTTCACTGTGCACAAAAGTAATTTGCTCTGGTAAGAACGGTGTTAAACCAAACTCACTGGCAACAAAGCGCTCTGTTGATTTTATTGCTTGATAAATTGATGTGACGGTTTCTTTGAGCTTATCTAAAGTGCGCTCAGTGCTCTCACAGATAACTTTCTCCCAATCCCACTGATCCACATACACTGAATGAATTGGGCTTAATGATTCTTCATCAGGACGAAGCGCTTTCATATGCGTGTAAAGGCCTTCACCTACAGAGAAGTCATGATCTGCAAGTGTTTTTCTTTTCCACTTCGCAAGTGAGTGCACCACTTCAAATTGACTGCTAGGAATCGTTTTCACCGCTACCGACACAGCATTTTCAGTACCGCTTAAGTTATCTTGTATACCATCACCGACTTTAGCCAAAATTGGCGCTTGCACTTCAACAAGCCCTAATTGTTGTTCTAGTTGGCTTGAAAAGAACTGTTTTACTTTGCTTATTTGCTGCTGTTGCTTTAGGTAGTGTGAACTCATAATAATTGGCCTCATTCCCAGTTATTGTTACTTGCTTAATAGAGAACTGAAATCTCTTCGTTAAAACAATCCTCAACTAAATAAAGGTTATTTTCAATAACCATCAATAAAAAGAACTTAACATTGAAATTTTCATAAAAATAATGCTATAAAATTTATTGATTCAACAATTAACACTGAAAAATACGATGGAAAATTATCAAATCGACAATCTCGATAAAAACATCCTTAATGCCTTAATGGAAAATGCGCGCACAGCGTATGCAGAATTAGCTAAACGCTTTGCTGTAAGTGCTGGCACAATTCATGTCAGAGTCGAAAAGATGAAACAAGCTGGCATCATTACGGGCACTCAGGTAAGCATTAATGCAAAGCAACTCGGTTACGATGTATGCTGCTTTATAGGTATCAACCTGAATAATGCCCGCGATTACCCGCAAACTTTATTACATTTAAAAGAGTTAGAAGAAGTGGTTGAAGCCTACTACACCACAGGCAACTACAGTATATTTATCAAAGTGATGGCACGCTCTATTGATCACCTACAAGATGTGTTAATTAATAAGATTCAAGCAATCGAGGCAATTCAATCCACCGAAACACTGATCTCCTTACAAAATCCAATTAGTAGAGCGGTAGTGCCTTAGCACTATACTGCGTATAATCAGCACCAATTAGAATCTGCCAACGAGCACATAACTATGGATACAACTCGCTTTGAGCGTGTGAAGCGCGTATTAGATCGCCGTCAAACAGACCTAACCGTTTGCTTAGAAGAAGTACACAAGCATCATAATTTGTCGGCCATTGCCCGCACAGCTGACGCTACAGGCTGTCATCATGTGCATGCTGTGTGGCCTGATAATCAAAAGTGGCTCACCAATAATACCTCTGGTGGGAGTAAGAATTGGCTCGACACTCACTTACACCGCAATATTGATGATGCTGTTGCTATGATGAGAGCTCATAACCCCGATGTGCAAATTTTGGCAACCAATTTAACTGATGATGCCGTTGATTTTCGTGAAATAGATTACACCAAACCAACAGCTGTGATTGTTGGACAAGAACGTGATGGCATTTCACCTCGTGCGCTTGAACATGCAGATAAGAACATCATTATTCCTATGCAGGGTATGGTGCAATCGCTGAATGTTTCTGTCGCAGCGGCACTTATTTTGTTTGAAGCACAACGCCAACGCGAAGAAGCGGGCTTATATAACCGCAATATGCTCGATGAAAAAGTGAAGCACCGTATTTTGTTTGAAGGTTGCCATCCCATTATTGCTGAGCAATGCCGCGAAAAAGCGCTTCCCTACCCTGCCCTTGATGAAAATGGTGAAATCGTTGCTGATGACATCTTTTGGCACACGTTAAAGCACACGCAAACGCTTGAAGCCACTGACGAGTGCAAGTAAACTGAAAAAAGTCTACTAATTAATAATTTGAGTCACCTTTGAGTCATCCTAGCTTAGCACACTATCCCATTACTGAATTAAAAGGCGTTGGCCCTAAAATGGCCGAGCGTCTTGCTAAGCTGGGAATAAACACAGTGCAAGATATGCTGTTTCATTTACCTCATCGCTACGAAGACCGCACGCGTATCCATGCCATATGTGACTTACAGCCTCACAGTCATGTCAGCATTGAAGCCACGGTTGAAACAAGCCAAATAACATTTGGTAAGCGCCGTATGTTGGTATGCCAAGTGAATGATGGCACGGGTCGCTTAACGCTGCGTTTTTTTAACTTTAATGCGGCACAAAAAAATGCGCTGAGTGCGGGTAAAATCATACGCTGTTTTGGCGAAATACGCCGTGGGCGGGTTGGTTTTGAAATGACTCACCCTGAATATAGTTTGTCAGACACTGCGTCAGAGCAACCAACAAACACAACCCTGACACCGGTTTATCCTGTCACAGAAGGGGCTGAAGCAGCTGTCTATTCGCGCTTTAAGTGATCAAGCGCTCAACTTACTTGCAAAATACCCTGTAGAAGAATTATTGCCAGAACAATTTCAACCAACTGGCATGCGTTTAAGTGATGCACTTTTAACATTGCACCGCCCACAAAATGATGTTGATTTAACGGCACTGGAGCAAGGCTTTCATCCTGCACAGCAACGACTAGTCTTTGAAGAGTTACTGGCACAAAACATCAGCTTATTAAAACTTCGTCAAAAAGGTCAAAGTGTCAAAGCGGTCGCCTTAACACCGCATAATCAACTAGAACAACAGTTTTTAACACAGCTCCCTTTTAGCCCAACTAATGCGCAAAGTCGGGTGGTTGCAGAAATCAAAGGGGACTTACAGCATCCCTTCCCAATGATGAGATTAGTGCAAGGAGATGTTGGTTCAGGTAAAACATTAGTCGCAGCACTGAGCGCTTTAACAGCGATTAGTGAAGGTTACCAAGTAGCTTTAATGGCACCAACTGAGATTTTATCAGAACAACATGGCATCAACTTTAGCCAATGGTTTAAAGAACTCGGTATTGAAGTCGCTTGGCTTGGAGGTAAAAGCAAAGGTAAAGAGCGCACCGTCACACTCGAAAAAATAGCCTCTGGCGAAGCACAAATGATCGTAGGTACGCATGCGCTATTTCAAGATCAGGTTGAGTTTAATAACCTTGTTTTAATTATTATTGATGAGCAACACCGCTTTGGTGTGCACCAGCGCTTATCACTGCGTGAAAAAGGTCGCTTTGGTGATTGCTACCCACATCAACTCGTTATGACCGCCACACCTATTCCCCGCACTTTAGCGATGACAGCTTATGCAGATTTAGAAACCTCCATCATAGACGAACTTCCCCCTGGTCGAACGCCTATTACGACAGTTGCAATCCCCGATACTCGCCGTGATGAAATTATTCAACGGGTCAAAACAGCCTGCCAAGAGCAAGGCCGTCAAGTATATTGGGTTTGCACCTTAATCGATGAATCGGAAGTACTGCAATGTCAAGCAGCTGAAGATAGCGCAGAGCAATTAAAAAATGCACTTCCTGAATTGCAGGTAGGCTTAGTACATGGCCGTATGAAAGCCGCAGAAAAACAAGCCATTATGAGCGAGTTTAAAGCGGGTAATATTCACGTATTAGTTGCAACGACAGTGATTGAAGTGGGTGTTGATGTGCCCAATGCGAGCCTGATTATTATTGAAAACCCAGAACGATTAGGGCTTGCACAACTCCACCAGCTGCGCGGCCGTGTTGGTCGTGGTGCAACTGCATCACACTGTGTTTTACTTTATCATGCCCCGCTCTCTGCAACAGCGCAAAAACGTTTAGGAGTGCTACGTGAAAGCAATGATGGCTTTGTTATCGCCGAAAGAGACCTCGAAATTCGCGGTCCAGGTGAAGTACTTGGCACAAAACAAACAGGCTTAGCTGATTTTAAAATCGCTGACTTGAGCCGTGATACACAAACCTTAACACAAGTACGCCCAATCGCATTTAAAATGCTTGAGCAATTCCCCACACAAAGTGAAAAGCTTATTCAACGTTGGCTTGCTGGCAAGTCCGACTACGCCTTAGCGTAATACAGATAATATAAAAAAAGCCCAGCAGATGCTGGGCTAACAAGTTAGGGAGTTATTCCTTTAGAGGATTAAAACTTGTACTCAATACCAACACCTAAGTAGTCTTGATCAACTTGGTTGTCAGTATCAAATGTTGAGTAGAAACCAAATACCTTGGTGTTTTTGCTTAGCTTGTGATCAACACCTGCTGAAATAGCTGTTTTCTTGTCGCCTTCATCAAAGTCAATGACTTGATATTGAACTTTAAATGTATTGCTATTCATTTGATAAGCCGCATTCACTAAATAGCCGTCAGCCTCTGCACTGCCATCTACTTTTTCTTGTGTTTGGTACATTGCGCCTAGTTTGAAGTCGCCAACTTTACCTTGCACTGTCGCACGAACAATATCGTAGCCTTTCACTTCACTGTCTGCTGCAACAGAAGCGTATATTTTGCTTTCTTTAAGTTTAGCGTCACCATACGTCAGTGCTACTGAGTAACCATCATCAGCATCTACATCATCTTCCGCGATGTAAGTCGCTAATACTTTGAAACCACTAAAATCATTTGATGCATAAGAGATAGAATCACCTAAACGATTCTCACCTTTGAATACGTTTTTAATATCACCTTCAAGGTCATTAAATAAATCAATTTTACCTTGAGATTGCTTCATCGCAGTGTCATTACGACCAATTACAACTTGACCAAAGCCACCTTTAACACCTACATATTGGTTACGTGCAGTAATGTTGTCATCGTTATCGCCTTTAGAATCAGCATCAGAGACATCAACACCAAACTCAAATTTGTATACAGCTTCTAAGCCTTCAGTTAGCTTCTCAGAACCTTTTAAGCCAAAACGTGAGTTATTGCTTTTAATTTCAGTAAAAGACCCTTCGCCATCATCTGATGATTGAACAGTCACGTTGGCTTTACCATATAAATCTACATCAGCTAGTGCAGAAAAAGATAAACCACCAAATAAAGCTAGGAATAAGCTAGACTTTGCAAATTTCATGTCGTTTCCTCAATAATCGCAACAAAAAACACATACTCGTGTTTGATTGAGCGCAGTGTGCCAGTGAAAAATGACAGAAAGATGACAGTTGAAACAAAAACGTCAATTTATATTCATAAAAGGTAATTATTTTTGTAATTAAAATATATTTTAAAAACATCAGTTGGTTATAAAATGAGAGAGCCTGTGGCATGTGTTGGACTTTTTTAAAAACTTTACTGCATCACAACCTTTATCAGTTCATGATAGAAGCAATACGAGTAGTTTAAACAAAGATAAATGCTTGCTATATCACAACTTCATTTACAGTCATTTACAATAACTTTATAGCTAAAAATGTAATAATATAACAACGCATAAGCTGGCTAATAATATGCTTTTGTTCACTTAATACTTGCTAGTAAAGGTGATCTCCGCCAGCCATAATAAGCGCTCATTTTTTATTATCCCTATTCTCAAAACAAAAAACAAACACAATAAAATGATAACTATTATCACTTCCAATTAAAATTTAAACATGCTTTATTAGCTATGTTATAACATTTAACAAAACAATAATTACTTACACTACTTAAATTCTGGTTGGAAAAAATGAAAAGGTCTGTTCTAACAGTAAGTGTTCTTACTGGTTTATTTTCAATGCAATCATTTGCAACTCAAACTATTGAAAAACTTGAAGTTCAAGGTACGCGTACACCACTTTATAGTACCCGAGATGTAAATGCCTCGGCACTAGGAATCAAAGATCCTCAGTTTTTACCTATTTCTATTCAATCTTTTTCTGAAGAGTTAATAACAAATCAAAGAGTAAAAACGTTGAGCGAAGTGCTTGCCAATGATGCATCTGTACAAAATACGGCTATCGGCACAGTATTTGATTTTGTCAGCCTGAGGGGCTTTCAACTCGATTGGACAAATGGTCTAAGACGAGATGGCCTTGCTCTTGCTCCTTATCAGGATGTGCCACTGGAGAACATTCAACGAATCGATATTATTAAAGGTCCATCAAGCTTAGTCTCAGGTTTTAACAACCCTGGCGGCACGATTAACTACGTAACAAAGCGCCCAACGATGGACTCCTTTTTAGATATCACGACAGAATTTCGTAGTCGTGCGGGCCGTTATATTCATGTAGATTTTGGTGGTCCTTTATATAGTGAGCAAACTTTTGGTTATCGTATCAACGCCGCAGCAGAAAAAAATGGCGATTTTACTGGTGGTGACGACCTAGAAAGGTACTTTTTTAGCGCAGCTCTAGACTGGCAACTGTCTGATCGTATTTTTATTCGCTTAGATGGCGACTATCAAGACAAAAGCACTGTATCACAACCACTTATTGGTTTAGCGCGTGACCCAAATGATGATAGCCGTTCCGTGCTCCCACCTTATGTAGATACGAGTGAAGTATTACTTGGCCAACCTTGGGCAAAATATAAAACCAAGTCCTTCAATATAGCGGCGCGAGTGGATTTTTGGCTCAATGATAACTGGCAGTGGGTTAACCAAGTCGCACTTTCGGGGAATGATCGGTTCACTATTTTTCCTGATATATATTCAGTTGATTTAGAAGGAAATGTTCTATCAGCAAGTATTCAAGTAACGCCAAATGAAACCTATGATACGGTTTCTGCCCACAGCTTCTTTACAGGGCAACTTGTTACTGCAGGCATTGAACATGAACTCGTTGTCGGCGCAAGTATTCGTGACTACCAATCTAAAGATGGTCGCTGGTTTGAGTTAGACAATCCTGTTGGTAACATATTTAACCCTATACATGTAAGTAAACCAGTCTTCCCAGAATACCCCGACCCAACAACAACCGATACAACCGAAAGCTCATTTTTCATTACCGATACCCTGCATTTTAATGATGTATTTTATGCGACTCTAGGGCTGCGTCATATTCAATATAAAAAAGATCAAACCGCACCAAACCAAGCTAAATCAAGATTAGATGATCGCACCTTCAACACACCTATTATTGGCTTAAATTATAACCCGAACGATCAACTCGCTTTTTATGCCAGTTACTCTGAAGGTGCTGGAGAAGGTGGCGTAGCAGTAATTGGCAGTGGAGCAATTAACGAAGGCGAATCGTTAGGGCCACAAGAAAGTGAACAAATAGAAGCCGGTATAAAATACCAAACTGACTCAATGAACTATTCCGTTGCAGTATTCGAAATTGAAAAAATGCTGGAATACCATAACCATATCACCAATTACTTTGTACAAGACGGGACTCAATCTCATAAAGGTATCGAACTTAATGCCAGCGGCTCGTTTATTGAAGGCCTATCAACTGTTGCTTCGATAACATTTATGGACCCTAGTTTGGATGAGCTTGATGGTGAACCTGCACTCAATGGTAATCGTCCTGCAAATGTTCCTAAATTCCAAGCAAATCTATTTTTAGATTATCAACTCCCTTTCTTAGAAAACCTAAGTGTAAATGCAGGCATGTTTCATGTGGGTGAACGGGAACAAAATGTTAATAACAATTTGAACCTTCCGGCTTATACACGCTTTGATTTAGGTGCCAAATATCACTTTAGTGATTTTAACACCACACTGCGAATTAAGGCCGAAAACCTATTTGATAAAGAGTACTGGCTGTCTGGCGGTGCTAAAGGCATAGATTGGGGCGTCGCGTCAGGTCGCGGCCGGACACTTATTGCATCATTAAGCGTCAGCTTTTAAGGATAAATCATGACCACACCCATTATTCAAATTAATAACTTACAAAAGCGCTTTGGCGAATATCAAGCCCTTCAAGGTTTAAGCTTGGCCGTACATCAAGGAGAGATTTTAGCGCTGCTTGGTCCTAACGGCGCAGGAAAAACAACCACCATTAATTGCCTGTTAGGTTTTTTACAACCTGATGCAGGAGAAATCACTATTGCAGGGGTAAACCCACAACTCGATGTTGTAACAGCGAGGCAGCATTTAGCGTATATTCCCGAGCAAGTGGCTCTCTACCCTCGCCTTACTGGACTTGAGAATCTCGCCTATTTCAGCAAAGTGGCGAGTATCGACAAAACCGATGACGAATTTCGTACCCTACTCGCAGAAGTAAAACTACCAAGCCATGCTGTAGATAAACCCGTTGCAACCTATTCAAAAGGAATGAGACAAAAAGTAGGCATTGCTATAGCGCTTGCAAAACAAGCTAAAGCATTGATTCTAGATGAACCAACTTCAGGTCTTGATCCATCAGCTAGCCATGAGTTTAGTCAACTCATACAATCGCTAGCGAAACAAGGTGTCGCAATTTTAATGGCGACCCACGACTTATACCGTGCTCAAGAGGATGCGCATCGTGTTGCAATTATTAATCAAGGGCAATTAGTCGACACGTTACTTTTCGAACAATTAAAAGAAGTCCAACTTGAATCTGTATACCTTAAGCATATCAAGGTGGGCGCCTAATGTTACAAAGTACTTTTAAAAAAGAATGGCTCGATACTAAGCGGCAAGGTCAAGCACTCTGGCTAAGTGGTATTGCTGTTTTGTTATTATTACTGGCCTGTGTGACTGGTTTTAAAAGCCATCAAAGCTATCAGCAAGCCGTAAACGAGGTATCTCAATCAGAGCAATTACGCTGGCTGAACCAAGGTGAGAAAGGCCCCCACTCTGCAGCTCATTACGGCATTTATGTCGTTAAGCCCACTACGCCGCTGGAAGCGCTCGATGATGGATTACAAGCCTACCAAGGAAATGTATTGAGGTTAGAGGCGCACATTCGTAACGATAGCTTATTTAGAAGCGCACAAGATAACGTGCCGTTGTCGCGCTTTGGGAGCTTATCACCCGCCTTTGTGTTGCAAGTGTTATTACCCTTATTGATCATTTTAATTGGCTACCCATTACTTGCACGGGAACGCGAGCAAGGCACTTTAAAACAACTACTTGCAGCAGGTGCAAGCCCAGCAAAGTTGTTTTTTGCTAAATGTGCTGTGCTTTTCACACTGTCATGCCTGTTCTTGCTACCCGTTGCACTTTTTTTACTTTATAGCCAAACTGCAAGTGAGGCGCCTTACACGCTAAGAAGCGCTCTATTTTTACTCTCTTATTTAATTTACCTATTACTTTGGGCATTAATCACTACGACACTCTCAAGCCTATTTCCTACGGCACGACGCGCATTAATTACATTACTTACTATATGGGCATTCGCAACATTATTACTACCAAAACTTGCAATGAATATTGCAACCACCTTGCATCCACAAGGCTCTGGTCAAGCGTTTCAAGCAAAACTTGAAAGTGAGGTTTATACCGATGCACGCCTCGATGCGATTGAAAAATTTAAGCAGCAAACACTCGCCCAGTATGGCGTCAGCCAAGTAGCAGACTTGCCCTTCGATTATGCCGGAGCACAACTCCAATTTGGTGAACAATACGCCGACAAAATCTTTGACCGCTTATTTAAAGCACGTTTAGAACAGCTTGAAGCACAATCACAAAGCTACCAGTTGGCAGGGTTGTTAACACCCTTTATCGCAGTACAAACACTTTCGATGGCGACCGCAGCCACTGATTTTAGCCACCAGCAATCTTTTGAAAATGCAGCAGAGCAACATCGTCGTCTAATGCAAGAAGTCCTTAACTTTAATCAAAGAGATCATGGCCATAAGGCCCAGGGACATTACACCGCAGGAAAAGAGCTATGGCAGCAGATCCCTGAGTTTTCATACCAATATCCACGTTTTACTCACTACCTGCCTCACTACGCTATTAGCCTTATAAGCCTTGCCTTTTGGCTGATTGTACTGGTGCTACTTAGTTTATTTGCAATTAAAAAGCTACGTTTAGAGGAACAAAGATGAAGCGCCTAATATTAGCCACTGAGCTTAAAAACCTATGGCGAGAGAAACTCGTACTCACACTTTTTCTTACCACCAGCGTGCTTGCACTCGTGGCATTCTTTAACGCCCATTATTTTGCCAATAAGCAGCGCGACGTAGTACTTGCTGCTCAACAAATGCAGCAACAAACAATTCAAAATGCTAAAGCAGGATTACCCGAAAGGCTCGCGAGCACCGAAAATCATAAATGGTGGGAAGACCCGTACGACCTGCGCGGACAAGCTTTTTACTTGATGCAAAATTACGCTACCAAAACGCCGCTCGCAACGGCTCCTATCGCTACGGGACAAGCGGATGTATTACCGTATTACTTTAAAATGCTGATTAAAGAAAAGCAGCATATTGTTCATCAATATGATTATGTCCACCCGCTTTCACTGTTACTTGGTCAGTTCGACTTAAGCTTTGTGGTGATCTATTTACTGCCATTGCTCATTATTAGCATTTGTTTTAATGCTTTAGCGAGTGAGCGCCAAGGCGGACAGTTAAGGCTACTAATGCTTCAAGGTGGCAGTGCCACGCATCTACTCACCTACCAATTATTACTACGAAGTGCGTTGATTGTAATGCCATTTTTACTCATAAGCAGCCTGCTTTTGGTTATTATCAGAGACCAGATGGGTGTTACTGAACTACTTAGCTATAACCTTATTGTACTGTGTTATTCTGGATTTTGGATTGCTTTAACAGCTTGGGTTAATAGCCGGGCCAAAAGTGCCGCAAACAATGCTGCGACTCTCGTTACCTGTTGGCTTGCCTTGGTGATTGTTGTTCCTGCTTTGGTCAACACAAGCATTGCTTTACTCGACCCAACGCCTTCACGTATTCACTATATAGATAGTCTTCGAGCAGCCAGCGATGACGCTCAAAAAGCAAGTGAAAAAACCTTAGCGCAGTATTTTCAAGACCATCCAGAGCTTGCAAAAAATGGCAGTGGCGCCAGTGATTACGCCACCAAAAAAATTGCGACAATAAACTCTGTTGAACACGCAATGGAAGTTCAAGATGCACGCTTTTTAAACGCGCAGCAAGCACAACAACAAAGCGCTCAAAAACTACAGTATCTTTCCCCTGCGCTCATTGTCCAAACACTATTGGTTGATTTAGCTGGAAACGGTTTAACGCGTCATCACGCTTTTATGAGCGAAGTTGAAGCTCATCATCAAGCACTACAACGTTTCTTTGCCAACGAGATTGCTAAAGCCAATCAAAGAGGAGACTTTGCACCGTGTGATGGTTGTAGCGCAAAGCCAACACTCACGAATCTTGCGGATATTCCTCAATTTAGCAGCGAACTTGCTACACCGGTGTACAGCTACACGCCATTAATCTGGTTGCTGCTACTAGCCGTTAGCCTTCTCCTTATAGCAAAACGTCGCGTTAACAAACTAGACAGTGCTAATAACAAAGAGGTGTTAGTAGTATGAATTATCTATTTTTTAGATGACGAAGGGATTTGTATAGCCAGTTACCAAGTAGTAGCTGGCTATAAGAACACTTTTATATTCAACAGGAACTACTTATAACTTATTTTTAGCTCCATCAAGAGGTTGACCAATTTTTCCAGTAGTGGGGTTTGTTCATTGTCTCTATGATATGCAACAAACACATCACGGGATGTGTGGGCCACATCTTCAACATGATAAAGCTCACCTGCTTTTAATTGCTCCTCAACAAGTAGCTGAGGAATAAATGCACTGCCGCCGCACTTTAAAATTAAATCGAGTGCTATACGGCCTGTACTGGTTCTAAAATAAGGAGGTGCGTGGCCATTAAACTCACGTGCATGCCATAACGAAAAGGACGTTCCCCAATCAACATACACATACTGATTATCGAAAAAGTTTTCACTATTTGCAGCTTCAAAAGCGCTGACCGGAATGATTGGTAGTTCACATATTCGCTTAACAACAAGTTCATCCACCTTCGGAGGATCGAACAGCACAGCAAGATCTAATGTACGCTCTAGTAATAAACGAGTGCTTTCTTGCTGAGCCTTAACTTCAGCCACAAGTGACACGCCAGGCATCGCAGAGACTATATTAGTAATGCCGAACTGCAAAAATGCATCCCAAACATTTGGGGTGCCTGCTAGGCTAATCTGCTTGTGCATATTATCTGCCAGTGCGACATCGACTTTTGCCCTTTGCATGCCCGTTATGATCATTTGTGCATGAGGCAGTAACCGCTCGCCTGGCGCTGTTAACTGAATATTATTGCGCTGACGAATAAATAAATTAACACCTAAACCTTGCTCTAATTGTCGGATCCGAAAACTCACCGCAGACTGCGTAATATACAAATTCTCAGCTGCTTTACCGAAATGGCGCGTGCGCACCACTTCAACAAAAGTCTTCAATAAATCGATATCCATTTTTTACCCTTACGATAAAAATAACTTGTTTAATAAAATCGACAACTTGATCCATACTCCTGCAAGAAATTAGGGCATGAGGATAAAGCCATGAGCATTGACATTTCATCACTTCGTCAGGCATTTGCAAGCCAACGTCAATTTTATGATGATCAAAATTTCCCACGCGGTTTTGGTCGTAGTGGTCACTTCACTTTGCTAGAAGCCGACATTCTCGAACAGCATGGTGTTATATTAAAGGGTTTATACAACAAAACCCTAGAACCACAAAATGAATTTCAAACTCAATTTGTGCAAGTTGTGACAGGTAATTTAGAAGCCACCAACCCGATTGAACGCGCTTGGATAAAATACCTTAAACAGACAACCTGCAAAACTAAGTTTCACACTTTATTTGGTCGTTCTCGAATTGCAAGTCCAACATCGCAAAGTGTTGAATACTATTCTGAGTCAGACAGCCTATAACGATTTGCTTTTTTAGCCTTTTAGGGTTAAAACTTGTAATAACTTTTGTTTCGCCAATAAGTTATTACAAGGCAAACCGTGACTCGAAGACTATTAATAATTGAAGATACGCCAACCATTGCGCGAGTGCAAAAACATATCGCGCAAAAAGTTGGCTATGAAGCAGATCTCGCAGTTTCACTCGCCGAAGCAAAAGAGCTCATTAGCCAGCACAGTTACTTTTGCGCCGTTGTTGATTTTATTCTGCCTGATGCGCCAACCGGTGAAGCTGTACCTTGTACCATTGCAGCTGACATTCCTACCATTGTAATGACGGGTAACCTTGATGAAACCACACGCAATATTGTTGAAAAACACCCTATTATTGATTACATCACCAAAGAAAATAAACAAGCTTATCAATACCTAGAAAAGCAACTTACTCGCCTCCCTCGTAATGAGCAAATTCAAGTACTCGTTGTTGACGATTCAGCATCCACTCGCCATTATATTTGCAGCCTGCTCACACGGCATAAATACCAAGTATTAGAGGCTGAAGATGGTGTGCAAGCATTAAAAGTGCTCGCTGAGAACCCAACCATTTCGGTTATTATTACCGACAACGAAATGCCGAATATGAACGGTGATGAGCTCTGTGTCGAGATTCGCCGTTTATACTCAAACGATGAAAAAGCAATTATTGGTATATCAGCACTTGATACATTACATCTTTCAACGCGCTTTTTAAAATCAGGTGCAGATGACTACCTGCGTAAACCATTTAATAGCGAAGAATTTTATTGTCGGCTTAGCCAGAACGTCGACATGCTTGAGAATATTAAAACGATTCGTTTACAAGCAAACACTGACTATCTTACAAAACTCCCTAACCGCCGCTACTTTTTTGGTGAAGCAAATAGCCACTTAAAAGCCGCTAAACTTGCCAACAATCAAGTCTCTTTAGGAATGATCGATGTAGATCACTTTAAAGCAATTAACGATAAATACGGCCACGATGCAGGAGACGACGTTTTAAAAGGGCTAGCACAATGTATGCAAACCTACTTCAAAGATAACCTTGTTGGTCGTTTTGGTGGTGAAGAGTTTGCGGTGTACTTTGCTGATCAAGACGCTGAAAAAGCATACCAACGATTAGAAAAGTTTCGTCTTTTTGTCCAAAAGCACAGTACTGAATTTAGTAAAGATAAGGTAGCCTTCACCTTATCGATAGGCTTTCATTGTGGGCCTGTTTATAGCCTTGATGAACTTATAAAACAGGCCGACTTAAAACTTTATCAAGCCAAAGAAAGTGGACGTAACAAACTCATTAGTTAAGCTTTATACTGGCTTAGTTACGGCGGCTAGCTGCGCTTTTCGCTGCTTACGGCTTTGGCGATAAGAGTCCCAACTAAATAATGCCAACGCACTCCAAATACACGCAAAGGTAACCACGCGCTCAGCATCAAATACTTCACCATAAAACGCCACAGCAAGCATAAACATTAAACTTGGACCTATATACTGAAAAAAACCTAAGGTACTGTATTGCAAGCGCTTAGCTGCACCTGTAAAACATAAAAGAGGTAGGGTTGTCACGACACCAGCACTGATCAGCAATAAGTTAACATGCCAATTATTAGCCGTAAAATCTGAACTTGTAGTCGGCACCATTAACCACCAGTAAATCAATGCAACAGGCAGTAAAATTAGCGCTTCGAGCAACAAACCTGGTAATGACTCAATAGGCAGCTTTTTACGTAATAAACCATAAATAGCAAACGAGCCCGCCAATGAAAACGCAACCACAGGGAAAGAGCCAAAACTCACTAACTGTAACAGTACCCCGCACAAGGCTAAACCTACCGCAACACCTTGCCACTTACGTAAACGCTCACCTAAAAACAGCATCCCCAGTAATACATTTAAAAGCGGATTTATGTAATAACCTAAGCTTGCATCCAGCATGTGGTTATTATTCACAGCCCAAATAAACAAGCCCCAATTAAAGCCCAACAAGGTAGCGGTAACCACCAGCATAAACAGCAACTTAGGCTGACTTAAAGCGACTCGAATTCGCTGCCACTGATGACGAACGGCAATAATAAGAAGTAAAAATAACACCGACCAAATAACACGGTGCATCAATATTTCAAAAGCAGAAATATCTTGTAGAAGCTTAAAATAAATGGGTGCTAAGCCCCACATAAAAAAGGCTAAACATGCGAAAATGACCCCTTTTCGCTGTTCGGTATTGGTAGGCATAAGTTAGGCTTTATTGATTAAAAACACTATTTTACGCCCCCTTTCTAACTGCGCAACTAAAACGGGTTAAATAAACCCTTTGGGCGCTCCAGAGGCACTTACCCTCATCGTTGTTACTTCTTAAAAGGGTACTGCCATTGTTGCAAAGTAACGCCTTGATATTAAGCTACTGTGAAACGCTGAATTCTGCATATTGAGGTCGTTTGGGTATATTGCTAAAGACATCGCTATAAAAAACCACTAAAATGCTCGCGATGAATACCAATACCGCAACAACCAACACACCCATTCGCTCACCACAAGCCGTACTCAAACAAGTGTTTGGTTACAGTGAGTTTCGTGATGGCCAACACGCTATTATAGCCGCCGCGCTAGACGGACAAGATTCGCTCGTGCTGCTTCCTACTGGCGGTGGTAAGTCATTGTGCTATCAAGTACCTGCTTTGATCCTTGATGGCGTCACTGTGGTCATTTCGCCACTTATTTCCCTCATGCAAGATCAGGTTGCGCAACTTCGTGCCCTTGGTGTTCAAGCTGCCTATATCAACAACAGCTTGCCATTTGAAGAACAACAAGCGGTGTATCAGCAATTGCACTATGGTCAAATTAAGCTTTTATATGTTGCACCAGAAAAAGTCTTACAGCATGATTTTTTAGAGCGTTTGAGCCATCTTAAGCTAGCCTTATTTGCGATTGATGAAGCCCATTGTGTATCGCATTGGGGGCACGATTTTAGGCCACATTACTGTAGGCTCAATGAATTAAAACAGCGCTTTATGCATGTGCCCATGATGGCATTAACTGCCACAGCAGACAAAGCAACTCGCTACGATATTATTGAACAGCTCCAGCTTAATCACCCATACGTGCACACAGGTAGCTTTGACAGACCCAATATTCGTTACACTATTGAAGAAAAGTTCAAACCGATGGTGCAACTACTTCGTTACTTAAAAGAACAACAAAATCAAAGCGGTATAATTTACTGTACCAGCCGAAAACGTGTCGATGATGTGGCTGAAAAGCTCGCTGACGCAGGATTTAATGCCGCAGCTTATCATGCAGGTATGAGTAACGAGCAACGCCAGTTTGTACAATCAGGCTTTGCTCGTGACGATATTCAAATTGTAGTCGCCACCGTTGCGTTTGGAATGGGCATCAACAAACCAAACGTGCGATTTGTGGTGCATTACGATATTCCAAAAAGCATTGAAGCCTATTACCAAGAAACAGGCCGTGCTGGTCGTGATGGCCTTGCCGCAGAAGCGATTATGTATTTTGATCCGGCTGATATCGGCCGCGTACGCCGCTTTTTTGAAGATATTGAGGACGAACAACGTCGCCGTGTTGAAGAGCAGCGCTTTAACGCTATGGCTAGCTTTGCCGAAGCACAAACCTGCCGCAGACAAATCTTGCTCAATTATTTTAGTGAATACAAACGTGAAACGTGTGGCAACTGCGATATCTGTCTAAATCCACCAAAAAGCTTTGATGGTACACTGGTTGCGCAACAAGCATTATCCTGTGTTTACCGTGCTGAGCAACGCTTTGGTATTGGTTATATTGTTGAGCTGTTGCGCGGCGCTAACACGAGTCGTATCCGTGATAATAATCACCACCAGCTAAGCACCTATGGGATAGGTAAAGATCACAGTGTGGAGTTTTGGCTGAGTATTTTAAGGCAGCTTATTCATCAGGGTTTATTGAGCCAAGACATCACGCAAGGTTCTTCGCTTCGTTTAACCGAAGCTGCACGCGCAGTGCTTAAAAGTGAATATGCCCTACAGCTGGCAGAACCTCGCCTTCAAGCGAAACACGTATACCAAGATAAACTTGCTCAATTCAATTACGATAAAAAGCTGTTTGCGCGACTGCGTGCTCTACGTAAGGAGCTTGCAGATGCAGACGATGTACCGCCTTATGTGGTTTTCAATGATAAAACCCTTGCAGAAATGGCACAGCTGATGCCAACCAATGACAGTGAGTTCTTAAAAGTATCGGGTGTTGGTTTTACAAAGCTTAACAAGTATGGGGCACCGTTTTTAAATACCATTCGCGATTACCTCGCAGCCAACTAGGGTAAGCATGACTGAACTTCTATACGATGCTGAGCATCAAGTTATTATCATCACGCCAAGCGAACATCCCACCGATGAAGACTTTGCGTTATGGGCTACACTTTTTCCTGCACGCTCCAGCTATTCAAACTGCTGACTTTGATGCGGGAGCTGATCGACATAGAGTAAGGTTTCACTTTACAGATCATAGTTTTAATCTAAACTTTGAACATTACAGTGAAAGTATTTGGATTAACGCCGAAGGCGTTGAAGCAGCAGCCTTATTAGCTGACCTTTATCAGTATTTAGTTATGCAGTTACAATAATAAGCTAGACTTTTTTCTGCGCTTAGTATGTAGTATCTGTATAAGGCATAAACAACTAAGGGTGTAAATGGGATTTAAGCAGTCGCACTTTGTTGCTCAGTTAACGACATTACTGACAGTAAGCATGGCAGCAAGTGCATATGCGCAGCAGCTACCTAGTGATGATAACAATTATTGTCAAAACCAACGTACGCTTAAATCACAAGATAACAATCTACGTCGCCAACTTGATACCGACAACCCACTTCCTGAAGCCGCCGAAAATCGCAAAATTGTTGCTGTTGAGCTTGAGCAACTTAATGTCTTCAACACTGAACTTGAAGAAGAAGATAACTTTTTATTTCGCTTTGCAAACCGCGCACACATGACAACGGAGCCTGAGGTTATTCATAGCGTTTTACTGTTCAACGAAGGCGATACATATAACCCTCGTAAGCTACTAGAGTCAGAGCGGCTCCTGCGCAAGCAAGGCTACCTATATGACGCGCGCATTCACGCTAACCTTGATTGCGATGGCAATGTTCGTGTGAAGGTTGTGACGCGTGATTTATGGACTTTACTTCCTGAAATAAGCTTTAGCCGCAGTGGCGGTGAAAACGAATCGAGTATTGGTTTTCGTGAATCTAACTTTTTAGGATGGGGTAAACGGGTTTCTTTCTCACGCACGCGTGATGCTGATCGTACCGGTTATCTATTCGTATATGATGATCCTAATATTCTATCTAGCCGTTATCGAGGTCGTGTTGAATACTCAGACAACGATGATGGTAAACGCCACTACATAGATTTAAGTTATCCCTTTTTCTCAATAGATACCCCTTACAGCTATGGCTTTACGAGTTACTCTGACCAGCGTCGTGAGTCGCTATATTACCGCGGTGATGTTGTTAGCGAATTTGAGCAAAAAACGATTTTAAATAGAGCCTACTTTGGCCACTCTCGTCATTTTGCAAATAATTGGACTCAGCGCCTTAGCATCGGCTTTGAAAACCGAGAAGATACCTTTGCAGCCATTCCTGAAACACATTTACCGATCGCCAATGATCGTAACGTAAGTTACCCCTATATTCGTGGCCAGTGGTTTGAAGACCATTTTGTTAAAGTGAGAAATTTTGACAGCATCTACCGCACCGAGGATCTTAATTTAGGCTGGAATATTAGCGCCTTACTGGGTTATTCAAGTAAAGATATAAGTGATGATGCCAGCCGCACCATTTACTCGCTCTCCTTATCAAAAGCACATTACACTGGTGATAATCAACTATGGCGCTTCAAAGCAGACATTGATGGCTATTGGAATGAAGAGCAAGACGATGTTGAAAACTTAATAACCAGTTCACAAGTTCAGTACTACTTAAACACCAGCATACAACAAACTTGGTATGCAAAAGTGCGTCTGCAATATGCAAAAAACCTGACCGCAGACAAGCAACTAACCTTAGGGGGAGAAAATGGTTTACGCGGTTACCCTTTAGATTACCAAGTAGGTGATCGCAGCTTCCTAGTAACATTAGAAAAACGCTATTATTGGGAATATGACTTACTACAATTATTTAAAGTAGGCGGTGCAGCCTTTTACGATATAGGCCGTGCTTGGTATAACGATAAAGACAATGGCTCCAACGGCAACGTATTACAAAACGTCGGGGTTGGGCTTCGCTTAGCCCCAAGTCGCGCAAATGCAGGCACGGTTATTCACCTCGATATTGCTGCGCCAATTAACAAACAAGATGATGATATTGACTCTGTGCAGTGGCTCGTCACCGTTAAAAATACTTTTTAAAGTACTGTTTTTCACAGCCTAAAACGATAAAATTAGTGCGTAAATCTTTAACTTAGGAACCCGTTTGGACTTCGTCGAATTTTTTAATGAGCAATACCATTTAATCGTCACAATCATCGCGATTTTGCTTTACCCGTTGCTTCGTAAAACCACGAAAAAGCTGTTGCTTAAAGCAATCAAAGGAAAAGCCGATCCTCATCGTGAATACCGCGCAGAGCTGTTACTAAATATTATTTTAGCCATTGTCATGCTGTGTTTAGTATTAGTTTTTTGGGGGATCGAGTTGCGTGGTTTGTTAGTGCTTGGCTCCTCAATTTTTGCCATGCTCGGCGTTGCACTGTTTGCTGCATGGTCACTTCTTAGTAACTTAACAGCCTTCTTACTCATGTTCATTCAAAACGACTGCCGTGTTGGCTATTGGGTAAGAGTGATTGATGGCGCAAACTTTCTTGAAGGTCGCATTACTGAAATGGGATTAATGAATGTTGTGCTTGAACACGTTGACGGACATAAAGTTATTTACCCTAATAACATCTTTGTTACCCGCCCTGTGATGGTGCTCAACAAAGCCCCTGCCCCAACGAAAACAGCATCGACAAAACGTATTCTAGGCCCCAAAAAATAAAGCCGCATCTGCGGCTTTGAATCACACTAAAACTGTCTAATTTAAAACAGCCACGATTTAACTTAGCGACCTTGCTCTTTATTTGTTTTAGCAATAAAGGCTTTTAGTTCATCAAGTTGAGGTTCAATACCTTGCTCATTATGCCACTCAAACCACTCTTCAACATCAGACACAACGTAATGATGAACTTTCAAACAAAGTTCACTATTTTTTAGCCATACATCGGGGGAGCGTGTCGGAGAAAATTTATACCACGAACAGTAAGTGTAGCCATGGTTTTTTAAGTTTGCTTCAATATAGAAACTCAACACAATCGACGAAATAAAGTATAAAACTATGCCAGCTAATGTTGACTTTATCATCAGCAAAAATGTTTTTTCATTTTTATAATTAAAGATCTTCTGAACACCTGCAATTATCATAAAAAGCGGGAGCGGCAATATGAAAAAGCCAGGAGCTTGTAACCCTACTTCACTTATATAGTAATGATCTTTATCAAAAAAAACATGCTCATTGAATCCTTTATATGACGCATACGTGATTAATACAGCAATAAAGCTTAAGAAAACTATTGTTATGAATATTAAAAACTTAGCTTTAACTTCAAGAGCTGAAAATTTTTCACCTGATTTCTCCCACTTTAAAAATGGCATGAAGTTCCTTTTCTGATATCTAATAACATTCGTTTATTTTAGCGACCTTGCTCTTTATTTGTTTTAGCAATAAAGGCTTTTAGTTCATCAAGTTGAGGTTCAATACCTTGTTCATTATGCCACTCAAACCACTCTTCAACATCTAACACAACATAATGATGAACCTTCAAACAAAGTTCACTATTTTTTAGCCATACATCAGGGGAGCGTGTCGGGGAAAATTTATACCACGAACAGTAAGTGTAACCATGGTTTTTTAAGTTTGCTTCGATATAAAAGCTACAAATAATTGAAAAAACCACATACAAGGGAACACCATAAAGCAATGACTTTATTAGATGTTTAGCTGTTTTATTATTTTCTTTTCCTAGCAACTTTTGAACACCGCCTATAATAGCAATAATAGGAAATGGTACTAAAAAAATAGCTGGAGCTAGGTAACCAACCTCACTAATGTAATATAGCTCATCATTAATAATTAAATGATTTTTCACACCTACGTAAGTACCATACATGTATCCATAAGCTAAAAGCAGCAATAATATAAATGTCAGACATATAATCACTTTTTTATTGAGTTCAAAATCTGAAAAATTTCCTTCAGATTCTTTACCCCTAAAAAACAGCATGAAGTTCCTTTTTAGATAGAATTATGTTCTTATATTTTAACGACCTTGCTCTTTACGCGCTTTAGTAATGAATACTTTAAGTTCATCAAGTTGAGGTTCAATACCTTTATTGTCATGATATTCAAACCATTTCTCAACGTCTAAAGCAACAATTGCACCCTCTTTCAAACAAAAACGGCTATCTTTTAACCACACATCAGGTGAGCGCGTCGGGGAAAATTTATACCAAGAGCAGTAAGTATAACCATGCTTTTTTAAGTTTGCTTCTATGTAAAAACTACAAACAAATATAGAAACAAAAAACAAGGCTATACCAATAGTTGAAGTTTTTATCATAAATTTAAATGTTTGATCGATTTTATAATTAAAAACTTTCTGAATAATTGCGAAAACCATAAAAAATGGAAAAGGTAAAAAGAATATCGCAGGTGCTAGCAGGCCAGTCTCGCTAATATAAAAACGTCTTGAGTCCAGAAGTAAATGCTTAAAAACACCTATGTATGATAAATACAATAAAGTGGCTGTAAATATTGAAAAGAGTAAGAAACTAAACAAATGTAAAAACTTAGCTTTTAAAGTAAGTTCTTGAAACTTTTCATCTGATTTTTCCCACTTTAAAATTAGCATTCTCATCCTCTATCCAAATTAATATCTATAAAAGGTACACCGAATAACTGATGTAAATATTTAAATAAGTTATTGTTATTATTGCGATCAAAATTGACCTTTTGAGGATTAATTTTAATTAAACCTGCAATTACCTTTTCTTCCATGTCTCTCAAGCTAAGAGTTAAAATATTTACTAATTGATCTATTTCACTTTTAAAAGCAATTGACAAAAGAGTAGCCCCACCCCCAACGATTACTACCACTATTAAAGGTGCCGCAGTGACCCCTGCAACAACAGCCCCTAATGTTTGCAATCCCATCAATGCTAACCCAGTAACAGCTATAGTTGCCGCAACAATTGCCATATCGACAGCAACACCGGCAACAAAATCATGCCATGTTTTTTCGTCCCTAAGAACCTGATCTAAGGCATGAAAAGTAACTGATATAATCAAAGTAACAATAAACCCGCCCTTCATAGACTTTGCCGCTTCTAACTTACCCACACCAACTGTAAATAACTTTGGATTACTTGCTAAGTATCGGGTCCCTGTTAAGTGTTCACGAATACGTGGGTATGAGTCTATAATTATGGCTGGCGAGCCGTTATACACTTTGACTTTAACATTTCCCTGCTGTTTAAGTGCTGCAGCTAGGACAGTAAGCGATCTTACATCATCAAACAAAGGATATAAGCCTACACCGAACTTTAAATCACCTTTAATTCTTTCCCATTTATTAGATACAGAGTTATATTCTTTTAACTGCGCATCAATCCAATCAACAGCTTGTGCACGAGAATACCCCTGTTTCATTTTTACAGAAATAATGTAATCAACAAACTCCGCTGAGTTCATGATTAACATTGTATGATTATTACTGGCGAGTATGTTTTGAATTTGTTGTTAGCGCTGCCTTTGAGCAATTGCGCGACGAGCATGTGCAGACATCGTAATTTCCTTATAAATTGACTAATTCCATTCGTCTCTATTTTAAACACTAAAGAAGTTAATTCAATGCCTGATTAATCAGAAATGCCTGTAATTAACGCTTATCTCAAATAATAAAAGCCGCAAATGCGGCTTTAAAGAAAAAGATTAACAGCTATTAGTTATTGAGTTCAGCCGTTTTTAGCTCATCTTCAATATCGCTTATTTCATCAATAAAGGTTTCGAGCTGTTGCTCTACAAGGCTATTCGCATGGGCAAAGTAGGCTAAATGAAACACTGCATCCCCTTCGTTTACAAGTGGCATCGTTTGCTGGCCAATAACAATACCACTGCGGGGTGCCAGTAGCTCAAGCTCAGCATCACCTAATGGACTACTTATATAAGCGAGCACTTGCCCTTTCATCACTCGCTCACCAAGGGATACTTGCGCACGGACAATACCATCCACTTCGGCACGTATCCAGCTCGTCGAGCTTGCAATCACTGGCTCAGGAAGCTTTTTAGCACGCTTGCCACGCACCATTTTTAAATGGCGCATAACATAATCAACCCCTTGCACGCCTGCGGCAATGGCAATTGGGTCAAAGCGCAGTGCCTCTCCCGCTTCATAAGTGATAACAGGAATGCCTAAATTGGCCGCTTCACTACGCAATGAGCCATTACGCAGTGAGGCGTCAATCACCGCCGGCGTACCAAATGCTTTAGCCATAGCTGCAGTCTCGGGGTCACTTAAGTTGGCTCTGATCTGTGGCAAGTTAGTACGATGGATTGCGCCAGTATGTAAATCAATAATATGCGTACAATGCACGGCTACTTGAGTAAAAAACGCATTCGCCATACGCCCTGCTAACGAGCCTCGTGTTGAACCAGGAAAACTACGGTTCATATCACGGCGGTCAGGTAAATAACGCGACTTATGGATAAAGCCAAATACATTCACAATCGGTACAGCAATAATGGTTCCACGCAATTGCTCAGGGTCGATTTTAGCAAGTAACTGTCTTACAACTTCAACCCCGTTTAACTCGTCACCATGAATTGCAGCACACACCATTAGCACAGGCCCTTGCTGCACTCCATTTACAACTTCAATCGGAATATTCAACGGTGAGTGGGTATAAAGCTTTGCAGCCTCAATCGAAAACGCTTTGCGCTCTCCAACCCCAACAGTATCACCCAAAATTGAAAACGGTGTATTTTTCTTAACCTTTGCCACGCACTGTTCCTTTTAATAGAGCGCTTATATTACTTAACCTTTACCACGCGTTGCTGTTCTTTTTGATGCCGCTGTTTTTTCAATAAACTCGACAATCATGCCAGCAATGTCTTTACCGGTTGCAACTTCAATGCCTTCAAGGCCTGGTGACGAGTTTACTTCCATCACCAATGGACCACGTGCAGAGCGAAGTAAATCAACCCCCGCTACATTCAAGCCCATTGCTTTAGCTGCTGCAACGGCTGTTTTTCTTTCTTCTGGGGTAATACGCACTAATGTCGCGCTACCACCACGGTGTAAGTTAGAACGAAATTCACCTTCTTGCGCCTGACGTTTCATTGCCGCAATTACTTTATCGCCTAATACAAAACAGCGAATGTCCGCACCGCCCGCTTCTTTGATGTACTCTTGCACCATGATATTGGCTTTTAAACCCATAAACGCTTCGATTACACTTTCTGCCGCTTTACGTGTTTCAGCTAATACCACGCCGATACCTTGCGTACCTTCAAGTAATTTAATTACGACAGGCGTGCCACCTACCATGCTTAGTAAGTCTTTTACATCATCAGGTTTACTCGCAAACCCTGTTACTGGCATGCCTACGCCTTTACGTGACAATAGTTGTAATGAACGTAACTTATCTCGCGAGCGAGTGATTGCGACTGATTCATTCACAGGGAATACACCCATCATTTCAAATTGGCGTAATACTGCACAGCCATAAAAAGTCACTGATGAACCAATGCGCGGTACAATTGCATCAAAATCTTTTAAATTTTCACCGCGGTAATGTATTTCAGGTTGCTCTGAATTGATGTTCATATAACAACGTAGTGCATCAATCACTTTTACTTCATGACCACGCTGCTCAGCAGCTTCAATCAAGCGACGTGTTGAATATAAATTTTGGTTGCGTGATAAAATACCAAGTTTCATAGTTAAAAACCTTAACTGATAAACTCATACACGTAAAAACGTGTGATAAGTCCTTTTCTATAATAAATGAGATAAAGCCGGATCAACGACTATGCGGTTTTCCATTGCTGTACGCCCTAACAACATTCTAAACTTCATTGTTGAACGGTTACTTAAAGTCACCCTTACAGGCCAGCTTTGGTTTCCTGCGACTAATTTTGTTTCGATAAAGTAGCGAAGTTCGCGCTGACCACTTGAGCTGGTCACATACTTGCGCTCAACAACTTTTGCGCGGCACTCTACAATTGTTTCTTCATCGTCTTGTAAAGGGTGGGTTGAAAATTTCACCCAGTTCTCACCATTTTCTGAAAACTCCTCAACATCAAAAGCATGAATACACGAAGTACGCGCTCCAGTGTCCACTTTCGCTTTGATCTTATCAATTCCCAGTTCAGGTAAGCTCAACCATTCGCGCCAGCCAACAATAATTTTTGCAGTCATTAATGTGCCCTCTATAAAAAAGTGTCTTATACGCTACAGAGCTAGAAACACCAACGAAATATATTTATCCCCTCGATAAATCGATTTAATTGACGTAGGCTAAACTATAATCAACTATATCGCACCATTTGTAAAACGAGAGTTCAATATGATCAATGGGTTACTTCATGTCTTAATTTTAGACGAGCAAGGCGGTGCACGTGCTATTGACAATAGTACTGAGCTGCAAAATTGGCAACCCGAACACGGAAAACTTTGGGTTCATATGGATTATAGTCAGCCTGAAGCGATTCAGTGGCTTGAAAGCAGTAATCTATTAACCGACTACGAATTAGCATCATTAACAGCAGATGAGACACGCCCGCGCCTGACTAAAGTAACCAATGGCACTATGCTGTTTTTGCGTGGCGTCAATCTAAACCCTGCACAGAGCCCTGAAGACATGGTATCTTTACGTTTATTTATTAATGAAAACATCATAGTGACAACTCGCAAACGTCGTTTGCTCTCTGTACAAGATGTTGTTGCGTCATTTAATGATAGTAACGGCCCCTGTTCAATCTCTGAATTAGTGTGTGATTTGGCACAAAATTTAACATCACGCATGCAAGGTGTAATTGACAGCCTTGATGACACGTTAGATATTTTTGAAGATGAAATTGACGAACCAAATAAAGGCTTTGATAACCAAGCGTTAGCGCAAATGCGTCGCCAAACCATTGCTCTAAAACGCTATTTAAGGCCACAAAAAGAAGCGCTTATTACTTTATTAAATAATAAGTACAAGTGGTTAAATGAAGATGATAAAGCACGTTTGAACGAAACAACCAACATGGTAATTCGCTTTTTAGAAGAGCTAGACAGCTCAATTGAACGCGCGCAAATCATTCAACAAACCATTGCTAACCAAGTGTCTGAGCAACTTAATCAACGTATGTATGTGATGTCGGTTGTCGCGGCACTTTTCTTGCCACTGGGCTTTTTAACAGGCTTATTAGGTGTGAATGTTGGCGGTATACCAGGTACTGAGAACCCCTATGCATTCAGCGTATTTTTAATATTTTTAGTCGTGCTTACTGTCGGTATTGGCATTTACTTTAAAAATAAAAAATGGCTCTAACTGGTGTTAAATAACAATTGCTGAAGTAATCAAATCAAGGCGAACGTTATGTTCGCCTTTTGCTGTTGTAATAATTAAGTGTTCACCATCTGGGTGTATTATTTTCAAATTTACTGCTTTGCCCTGAAGCTGCTCACCAGAATGTAATGTGATCAACAACTCAGCGTTTTGCATACACCAAAGCTCATATTGATCGTAGTCAGCACAGGGGATTGGACTATAAGTCATATTTTTATCTTTAAAAGAACACGAGTTCAACTAGTGTAGAAAATAATAACAGTATCAGCAAACCGCGTTCTCACTCACAAGCTAGCCTGCTATTTGACTTAGGTAGCCAAATTTAAAGAGCTGATTCGTAATGAAAACGCTAGTTTAAAATACGTATCACCTATTAAAGTTAATCAACTCGAAAACTAATCGTTACAATATTATACGTGCTATCAACCTGATTACCGGCAACAACAGCCTTTCCTTCAACAGGGTAATCACTGGAAATAATGTAGGTTCCTTTCTCTTTATTGGTAACAGTTAATTGCCCTTTTTTATCGGTTGTTATTTTTAATTGCTGACTAGGTGTTTGCACTAATACAGCATGATCAACAACAGGGTTATTTTTATAAACAAGTGTGAAGGTGTTCCCATTTGCTTTGCTTGGCACGAACTCGAGCTCTTGTTTAGCTTTGGTATCTTGACGGCCAGCCTTAGCAAAAAGCTTAGCCGCTTGGAGCTTATCCGCCTCTTGTTCTGAGGTTTTTTCCATTTGCCAAGGCTCCCATAAATCATCTATGAAAGCTCTTACATCACCTTGCTCTTTTACCTCAGCTAACCAATAGTTTTGGTGTTGAGTAAGCGCTAAAGTCGACTGACTATCATTAACAAATACCTGTGCATTTTTCAGCCCTGCAATACTATCGCCAGATTCAGGTTCACCAGGCTCTCCTAAATACAGTTTTATATCATCGCCTTTTGCAGACTTTACCAACCAAACTTCATGTGCATTTGCAAAACTACTGCCGATAAGTGCAGCAATAAAAAGTAAATTCTTTAAGCTGTTCATTAAGTTTCCTTTTAAGCTTTAATGATGTGTCTATCAACATAAAACGCAGTTTGAAACCAAAAGTACAAGAGAAACCAAGTACACTTGCGTATAGCGATGCCGAAACAACCTTAACAATAATGATTATCAATTAAATTTGCAATTAAAAAGGGAATATAAAGTATTTTAAGTAATGGACTTAAACGCAGGAACATAAAATACAAACAAATTTAATGAATTACTTATAGGGATGATGTTTGAACAGGCTTACTTAAATATGCAGCTTTACTATCATTAGCAAGCTGTTTGATAGTGTAATGATAAGTTTAAAAGGAAATAAATAGCAGAGCAAATGGCGCTCTCGGCAGGGATCGAACCTGCAACTTAGCCTCCGGAGGGCCACGTGATATCCATTTCACCACGAGAGCACATTTGTCGTCATCAATACTGACTCGCGATATCAGCATGACAACTCGGCAATGATAATGGCATCTTGCCTTAAATGCTAGCATCTAAAGCCCTATATGCTTATAAATTCAGCAAATTGCATTAAAACACTTCACATTCGGGCAGAACCACGGTATTAACGTATACTTAATAAATTAAATAACAAATGGCACTCATTGCCGTGTAAGGGGAATTTGAATATGAGTTTAATGTCTACAGAGCAAGTTGCAGAATTTTTAGGTGTAAAAGTCGAACGTGTTAAACGACTTGCTCGCGAGCATTTATTAATCTCGAAATCACAAGATGACAAAGGTGAGCCTTTATTTGAACCAGAAGATGTAAAAAAATATAAAGAACTTGCCGAGCGAATTGGCGGCCTTTAATTTTTTACTTCCTCAATAAAGTGGTTAAGCTGTGTAAGCAGTGGCGCCACTTTATCCATTGCACCGCGTTGTTCATACCAGCAAATGCACAATAGTAAAAATACAGCATGAAACGCAGCGAGCTTTTCGAGCGATAAATTGAATTCACGGTGTTCACACACACGTGATTGATAGTTTTTAAGCAACTGCAGTTGCTGCGACTCATTGAGCCCAAAACTCACCACCAGCGCAGCCAAGTCAAAATAAACATCATTACTTTTGGCATATTCAAAGTCGATTAAAAACATGCCCGATTCGTTCACTATTATATTTTCTTTTACCAAATCGTTATGGCAAAAGCCCATATCTTTTGGCGCAGCAGCAATGTACGCGAGCGATTGCTCAATTAAACTCGCATGCTGCTGATACCGTGCTGTTTGCCGGTAATAGTTAATTTCATAGGCAATATCCATGGGCTCGGTTAGCACTGGGTAGCGATGCAAATTAACTAAATCAGGTAATAAACTGCTACAAAACTCACCACTTGCTATGCTACCCGCCACGTAGTCAAAAATGGCAGTATCAGTTGCCTGCTCTAACCAAAGCGGTGCTGGGCAGCAACTTTGCTTAGCAAAGTGCGCTTGCGCAGCTAGCCCTATCGCCGGCCAGTGATCACGATAATGCTTAACCAAGAAAGCCTTGGTTGATGTTTTTACTAGGTAGTTATCATTGCTTAATCCCTCAACCAACGGGCTAATTGAGGTAATCGTTAAGCTAGAGTTAAAGCGCGTAAATAGCGCATGAATTTGTTGCTCTGTTTTCATTATAGCTGTGCAAGTGGCTTAGCTTGATGTTGCTCGTATTCTTCATACCAAGTTTTAAAGCCCCACGCCGCCATAACCGTATAAAAAACAAATAATACGAGTGTAGGGTAATACCCTTTTTCAAAGTACAAGTACATTGATGCAGCATCAATCACAATCCAGTATAACCAATTTTCGAGCACCTTTTTAGCAACCAAATAAGTCGTAACAACAGCAAAACAGGTTGTAAAACTATCAAGGTAGGCAAAATCAGCATGGGTATAATTAGCCATTACAAAGCCAATAATCACTGAAATTAATGAGGTCAAAAGCAAGATAACAGCATGTCTTTTTAACGACCATGAAATAATCGGTAGATGATCTTTATTATTCATACCCCGACGCCAGACCACCCACCCATATACCGCCATATACATGTAATAAAAATTAAGTAGCGACTCCATCAAAAGTGCGCCATTCCAGTACATTACGGTATAAATAAAGGTACTTATAAAAGCGGCTGGCCAGCACCATAGACTTTCTTTAATCGCAAGTAGTAAATACGCCATTGACAGTGCAACTGCAATATATTCCCAAAGAGACATCGCAGTAAATCCTGCAAACGTGTCTGTCAAAAAATCCATGCTTTACTGTAACCTTGTGGTACTAATCGTCGCTCGGCGATAAATCGCCATGTAAAAACTTACACACAAAAATCGCTTTACCAAACTCTTCATAAGAACGTTTGATTTCAGTATTCAATACAGACATGACTAAATCATAATCACCGAAAATCTGAGTTGATAAGGTATTGGTGATTACTTTAAGATTTTCGTAACTGTTTACACGATCAATAAAACCTTTGATAAACGGAATGTAGTCTTGATGTAGTGGGTACTTACTGATCTCTACTGAAAGTTTCATTATGATTTACCGAGTCTTTGAAAAGTATGGCATTGTAACCCGCTTATACTAACAAGTCATGGCTATGGTTATTTTTTAGTGTAAAATCAGCCCCGATAAACTTTGAGGATTCATTATGGCACGCCGCATCACTTACAAATTTAAAAACCAACCTCGCGAAATCAATTTTGCTAAAGATAAATACCGCGATATGTACCATGCGATTGCAGCGGCTGAAGGTATTGATTTAACAAGTTATTTAAAAATGGAGCAGCAAGTCGAAATGACTTCAAAAGGCTCATCAGCAGTGCGTAACTTTCGTGACCAAGAATTTGCACGAATGGGATTTAGCGACGTGTATTTCATTAAAGAGTAACTATAAGTTACTCTTGATACTCGTAGCTTACGCGTGGGGTGATATTACACAGTAACTCATAAGGAATGGTTGTCGCGCATTGGGCTATTTCTTCAACAGGAAGCTCAGGCCCCCACATGATCACTTCATCACCCACTTTGATATTGTCGTGGTTATCACCAATATCAACCGTGATCATATCCATCGCCACACTGCCAACAATGCCATAGCGTTGTGACTTAATAACGACCGGTGTGCCCTGCTCTGCGTGTCGTGGATAACCATCACCATACCCCATCGCGACCACAGCAAGCTTAGTTGGTTTATCGCTGTGCCAACGACCGCCATAACCAACACACTGATTCGCGTCAACATCACGAATCGCAATAACACGGGTTTTTAAACGCATCACAGGCTCTAAGCCATGTTGTTGACCAATACTATTTAGCATAGGCGACACCCCATACAGCATCAGCCCTGGTCGAACCCAATCACCATGCCCATTAGGCCATGCGATAATGCCTGCGGAGTTGGCCAAGCAATGACGCTGACCTTTTCCTGCAACCAAGCCATCAAACAAAGCAATCTGCTGTGCAGTTTTATCATCGTTAATATCATCAGCACATGAGAAATGAGTCATCAACTTAATGTTATTGTGTGCATTTTTACTGGCTTTTAGGCGGCTATAAAACCCTTCAAACTGTGACGGTGAAATACCTAAACGATGCATGCCGGTGTTCACTTTTAACCAACATGCAATAGGCGCATCTAACTGTGCTTCTTCAAGCACTTTTAGCTGATTTTCATCATGAATAATGGTTTGAAAGTTATTTGCCAAAAGAATGGGTAAATCATCTTTATGAAAAAAGCCTTCAAGCAACACTATAGGTTTTGTCAATCCACCGGCACGAAGCGCTAGCGCTTCGTCAATACGTGCAACCGCAAATGCATCCGCATCATTTAAGTATTGGGCAATTTTAACTAAGCCATGACCATAAGCATTCGCTTTTAATACAGCCATTACTTTGCAATCAGGTGCAAAGCGCTTCACCTGTGCTAAATTGTGGGCAAGCGCTTTTAGGTTAATTTCAGCAATGGCTAAACGCATTAATATTCATCATCCATTGCAGGACCCGCGTAGTTATCAAAACGCGAGAATTGACCTTGGAAGGTTAAACGTACTTTACCAATTGGACCATTACGTTGTTTACCTATGATAATTTCGGCCACGCCTTTTTCTGTACTGTCTTCGTTATATACTTCATCACGATAAATAAACATGATTAAGTCGGCATCCTGCTCGATTGAGCCTGATTCACGTAAGTCGGAGTTGATTGGGCGTTTATCAGCACGTTGCTCTAGGGTACGGTTAAGCTGCGATAGTGCAATAACCGGACATTGCAGTTCTTTTGCCAGTGCTTTTAGTGAACGTGAGATTTCAGCAATCTCTAAGGTACGATTATCCGACAAGCTTGGCACACGCATTAGCTGCAAGTAATCGACCATGATCATACTAATACCGCCATGGTCGCGAGCAATACGGCGCGCACGCGAGCGCACATCCGTTGGTGTTAGACCCGATGCATCATCAACATACATCTTACCTTTTTCCATCAACAAGCCCATGGTTGACGACAGGCGCGCCCAGTCGTCATCATCTAGCTGACCCGTACGAACCTTAGTTTGGTTAATTCGACCTAGCGATGCCAACATCCTCATCATGATTTGCTCCGACGGCATCTCTAGTGAGTAAATAAGTACAGGCTTATCTTGTGTCATGGCAGCGTGTTCGGCTAAGTTCATCGCAAAGGTGGTTTTACCCATCGATGGACGTGCTGCCACGATAATAAGATCTGAAGGCTGCATACCCGCCGTCATTTTATCTAGATCGGCATACCCCGTACTAACACCCGTTACACCATCTTGCGGCGACTGGTAAAGCTCTTCAATCTTATCAACAGTTTTTTCTAGAATGCTGTGTAAGCTTTGTGGGCCTTCAGTGCTTTTTGTACGCTGCTCGGCAATTTTGAATACTTTACTTTCAGCGAAGTCAAGTAGGTCATGGCTGGTACGCCCTTCTGGGCTAAAACCGGCTTCGGCAATTTCGTTTGCAACACCAATCATTTCACGGATAACAGCACGCTCACGCACGATATTCGCGTAGGCATCAATGTTTGCCGCACTTGGTGTGTTCTTCGCTATTTCAGCAAGGTAGGCGAAACCACCTATACTGCTTAACTGATTGTTTTTTTCTAAATTTTCAGAAATAGTGATTAAGTCAATCGGATCACCACCTTCAGCAAGGCTCACCATAGCTTCAAAAATCAGCTTATGGGTGCGGGTATAAAAATCCTGTGCAACCACTAACTCAGCAACACGGTCAAACGCTTGATTATCAAGCATTAAACCACCTAAAACAGATTGCTCAGCTTCTATTGAATGGGGAGGGACTTTTAAGGTATCGACTTGCTTATCTGGTTTGGCCATAACATCACAAAACTAAAATTGAATGGCTCTATTCTATCGACTTGCAAAGGCTGTGCAAATAGTAAAGCGGGAAAACTTCCCGCTTTATTGTTCGTTATTTCTGTTTACGAAGTTCAATACGCCCGCTAATGGTATCCATTTCGATATCTGCATCCCCACCGTTAATACTAAATTCTAAGTCGCTTGATGGGCCGTATTTCGCTTTAGTCGCTTTGTCATCACTGAGCTCATTTACAATTTTACCGTTAGCATGCGCTTCAATTTCAAACTTTGCCGATACATCAGTTGGGAAGTAAAACTCAGCATCACCACTGACTGATTCAAAACGAATATTGGCATCTTCAAGCAGCTTATTGATGTGAACTTCAGCTTCACCGTTTACGGTATTGATACGCAGCTTTTTAATCGCATCAAAAGCAAAGTCAATATCACCATTTACGTTCTCAAGGCGCACATCTTGCGCTTTAGTTTTTGACTTAATGTCGCCATTTACTGCGGTAAAGCGTAAAGCACCTTGTGAGTTTTTATCGTTAATTTCGCCATTGACGGTTTCAAAGCGAATATCTCCGTTCAGGTCATGAGCATTTACATCCCCATTGACCGTTTCAAAACTCATGTTGCCACTTATATTTTGCACTGTAATATCGCCGTTGACGGTATCGATCTCAGCGCCCGCTTCAAGCTCTTTGGCACTAACCGTTACATTCACCCCAGCAAATTCAAGCTCACTGCTTTTTGGCATGTAAATAGTTAAACGAGAGCCATCACCATTATTCCAAGCACCTAAGTTACGCGGCATTTTTACGACAAATTCAACACGGCTGCCTTCAACTTCTAAACGATAACCTTGTGCTTTATCGTCAAGCTCACCTTCGATTTTAAGTTGGGGTTTATCCCACCCTTCAATACGTACATCACCACGTTGGTTTTCAATAAAAATACGCTTATTTGCAGGGACATCAATTTGTTCATTAATGGTTTGTCCTGCCATTGCCATCAGTGGCAGTAATCCTAATGTTAAGACTAGTAATTTCATAATTGTTACTCCTAAATCGTTTGCCACTTAGGTGCATGCACCTTGTTAATTAAATCTAATTGTTGCTGATAAACCTGCGAGAGCATTTGTAATAAAGCAGGGTTTTCTGGTTCATTCTCGAGAGCCTGTTTGATGGCACTCTCAGCTTCTTCTAACTCTTTTAACTGTTGCTGCCAGTTATCTGTTAATGCAGGTTGGTTTTGATATTGCACCAACAAACCTTGCTTTTGCTTAGTAAAATAATTGCTCATTGCCATCATGCTGTTTGACTCACCTTGGCCGACAAAAAGCTGCACAGTTAAAAGTGCTGCAATACAGCAAGCGGCAACAGCAGCGAGTTTATTCCAGCCACGCGTTGGCTTATCAGGTTGCTGTGTTTGCGGCCTTGCAATTGCTCGCTCAATACCCTGCCAGAGATCTTTTTCTGGGCTAATATCTTGCTTCTGATTAAGCGAGTCATTTAAAAATTGTTCAAATTCTGGCTTACTCATTTTCATACCACTCTTTTAATAACTGCCTTGCACGGTGAAATTGCGATTTACTTGAACCTACGGCCATATCAAGCATGCTTGCTATTTCTTCATGGCGATAGCCTTCAATTGCATGAAGCACAAAAACCATACGTGCTCGTTCAGGTAGTCTCAGTACTAATTTATCGAGACCATTAAAACCGTCGCAATCAGCTGCGCTTTGCTCATCCATACCACTTTGTTCAAAACTCACTACTTTCTGAAACCAGCTTTTGTGTTTGCGAATATAGCTAATCGCAATATTACTGGTGACACTGTGTAACCATGTTGAAAACTGTGAACGCCCATCAAAGTTCGCTATTTTGTGCCATAACTGTACAAACACTTCTTGTGTTGCATCTTCGGCGTGCTCTTTATCTGCAAGTAGTCGCAAACAAAGGCTATAAACCCGCTTCACATGCAACTCATAAAGTGTTGCATAAGCACCTTGATCACCGCTTTTAACGCGTTCAATTAAGGCATGCTCACTTTGCTGGACGAACGCTTGTTCTGCATCTATCAACATCCTGGATGTCGTCCTTTATGATTATTATTGTGAATTTAGTGTATTAGACGTAAGGGGAGATTCAAAAGGTTTAAATGAAATTAAATTTTTTTAACGTGTCAGGGCAACTAGTTGACCTGACACTATTTACAGCTAGTTAGTAAGCGCGCCTTCATTGTCTTGTTGAATAGTTTCTGGTGTTTTATAACGCCAACCTAAAAACACGATTCGAGCAGGCGTTGATGGCTTTCCACCATTTTGCACTTTTAAAAGGCCAGCATCATAGTGAGCACCACTGCCCCCTGAGGCAGTAATCGTTGAACCACGAACACTACCAAACAATTCACCACTGCCGGATAATTTTACTGTTGTTAAAGGTGCGTAAATTGCCGCATATAGATTTGCAGCACCACTAAATTGCACACCATTTACACCAGTAAATGATGAATAAAATGACAACGATGGGTGACCACTTGTCGTTAAGCCCTCTTGCTCTGTGATCACACTCGCACCTGCCCCTATATTAATTTTGCCAGTGATAAGTATCGTTAAGCTGCTATCTTTTTTTATCGTTAAACGCGTGTCCCCTTCCATCGAAAAGTCACCATCAATAAATAAAATAACATCGCCCCCTGAAACTTCCATTTTTCCATCACTGGTCAATTTTAACTTGTCTAGGGCAAACACATATTCCTTACTTGTCGAACCATGTGGTTGATTTTGAATCTTGGTATCAAATAAAAATACATCACTTAAACCTGGGAGTATCACTTGGCTACCATTCTGGCTAAAAAAGCCCTTTTCATTGGTTAGTTTAAACTGTTGGGTAGCCCCAATTGATAGCGAATGATAACTGTCAATGTCACTGTGCAGCTTCGCCATTTTCTCGGGGATGATTAAAGGATCACAGCTTGTATCAGGGTTTGTAGGGTCATAATCTGGTGCACTTGGATCTGCGACTGTAATAGGCTCTACATTTGGGTTCACGTTAAACTTACGATTACTATAGTGCACACCATCTTGCTGATTATTATAGGTATCTTTAAAATTACCCGTTCCACCATACATAATATCTAAGCGTTCGCCTTGGGTATTATCAATATAAGTTGACCACTGCATAGAAGCATCGCCGTTGGCTCTAACAACCCCAGATACCCGACCACCTTTATGGATATAAAAACCTCGCGTGTATACGTTACCATCAATACGTAAACCACTGCCTGATGAAATATTAACTCCCGTATTTGAGCGTATATTACCAATTATCGGAGATGAGCCATTTAAATAAATAACACCCGTTGCTTTTACGTCGCCCTTAATAGGTGAATGCCCTGAAAGAACAACATCTGAATCACCATCAATTGTCGATACATCACCATCACTCGATTTTGTCTCTTCGTAGCTTCCTTGGCTTGAGTCGTAACTATCGATGGTGCCGCTACCTGACAAATTCACACCTTTACAACCCACCATTGCATTGGTAAATGCCGAACTCCCTTTGCCCCCTTGCACACTAAAACGGGCGACTAAATTGCTTTGAGCATCACCTGCATAACGTTGACCTAAACTTGCAATTTCCAGTTCACCATCAAGGTTTTTGCTTAGTAAAGCAGTAAATTTTGCATCATCGCCAATCACCCCTACACCACTGGCATTACCCGTTTTATCAATTAGTTCATCTATGGCCAGCACACCTTCACGGTTCAATGTTTGCTGCAGTAGTTTAGCTTGCTCGAACACCCCTTTTTCTGCCAATAGGCGGCTATTGAGCTTTTTCTGAAAATTACCACTTAATCGCTCTTGAACAATATTTTCTCGTAATGAACTAAGCACAACAACACTGGCCATGCCAGTTAAAATTAATACGGTTATAAGCGTAAAACCCTGTTGTTTTTTAGACACTATTTCCACCATATGCGTTCACTAAAATAGTGTTTGTTAGAGCAACATCAATATTAATTCCTGCACCAAATTGAGCAGGTAGTTTTTGGGGTTTTACAACAATAGTAACCAGCTCTCCAGATAAGCTAAACGACACGCTTTCTAAGCCCGTTAATAAACGCTCAGCGGCAGCACCATTGAGTGAACACATTAAACTACTATTATCTAGGCTATACACTTCAGTCATAGCGCCCGTGGTTAAAGTGCCATTACATGCAATCACGCCCTCTGGTTGTATGATTGTTATGGTTGATTTATCCGCACTAATGGAGGGTACTAGCTGTGTTTGCTTAATGCTGCGATTGAATATTTTACTGGTATAGCGAATAACTTCTTGCGCATTTTCAAGCTCTTTACTGACTTCAATTGTGCCTTTAATTGCTGCATATGACAAACTCACACCAGCAAGTAAAAATGCCCCTGCGGCTAAGGCAACCATCAACTCAATAAGGCTAAACCCGCGTGTTAATTTATTCATAAACACACTGCCGACAAGTCAGGAAAACTCGCATTAAGACTTATTTGATTTTCTGCATTATCGGTCATGCGCTCATCAACCCACGCAACATTAATTTGCATATCATCATTATAAATCGCAGGAATCGTAATTTGATAATCAGCGACTTGGGGGGCCAAACTTGCTCTGAAATCAACATCTTGGAAAAGTGCGGGGTTAGTTTTTTGAATTTCACAAATGCGAGGCCATATCCGCTCAATACTATTTTGACCTTGAATTAAAGACACAGTGTAGTGAAAGCTATTTGTTGCATATTGTAGCGACTTTAACTGAGCAGCAGCTAAACCAAGTAAAGCGATACCAGCAATCACAACCGAAATCATTACCTCTAATAAAGAAAAACCAGCTTGCTTTTTCATGCGCATCCCTTTGATGATTCAGCTAACCAGTTTTGGCCACTTTTAAGGACACACATTACATAATCTGTGGTATTGGTGTGATTATCTTTAATATCTATTTGGGCTTGCTGGTCTACTTCACCACTTGCACTAATGGTTAGCGCAATTAAGTTTACTGTTACGCCAGCCTTAGTAATTGCAAACTCTTTTAATACAGTATCTGCACCCGCTTCGTTTAAAGTAACTTGCCAGAGATTATTATTTACCACCAATTTAATTGGGCGCTCTTGCTTTACAGCTTCACTGCGAGCATATTTATAAACACTGTTGAGTTGATTAGCTGTCGTTACAATACGATCTTGTAGAATTTGCTGACTAAATGACGGAAAAGCAAGACTGACTAAAATACCAATAATCGCAAGCACAACCATTAACTCAATTAAAGTAAACCCAGCCGCTTTACGCACAACAGCTACTCCCAACAATCATTTACAGCAGCACTGTTACTACCGTCATGTTTAATCATGAGTTCACCACAGCGATCCCCTGCCTGAGCTGAGCCAGACTTAGGTGTTGCCTTTAAATTAAAACCACGGTTTTTAAAATCAACAACGGCTCCAGGTGCCTTTTTCGTTGGCGTATACGTGAAGGTGTAGTAATCAGTATTTTGTGTTGCAAATGTATTAGGATAGCCACCATTTCTCGAATATATGCGTTCGAGACTGGCACCATACTGTAATAAAACTTGCTGAGTATCAGCACGTCTACTGTGCTGCATATGCTCGGTATAAGCAGGTAACGCCACACTGTATAAAATACCTAAAATAGCGATGACAATGAGAACTTCTATGAGCGTAAATCCACGTTGTTTATAATTATTATTTGATGATAATTTACTTTTCAACCTTAAATCCTTACCACTTTTTTACGAATCAAATATAAATGACAGCGCTGTCGGTGTCAATTTAAGCAATTTCATATTGAGTACACCAATTATACTAATTAAGAAGAAGAGATTAAGATAAAAGAACTACCTTTTAAAATGTAGGTAAGACTATAAAACTGCTTTTGTACCAATTGAAAAGAAGCGGATACAAAAAAGCCGTGCTTTAAAGCACGGCTTTTATTACTTAATATTGCTATTAAGCTTCAGCGATAACGATTACTTTAATAGTAGCTGTTACGTCTGAGTGTACTGCGATTGCAACGTCAAATTCGCCAGTCTCACGGATAGTACCTAGAGGTAAACGAACTTCTGATTTAGCAACTTCAACACCAACAGCTGAGATAGCGTCAGCGATGTCACGAGTACCGATTGAACCGAATAATTTGCCTTCGTCACCAGCTTTAGAAACTAGTGTTACTTCAGCTAATGCTTCTAGCTTGTCAGCACGAGCTTGAGCAGCAGCTAGATCTTCAGTGATCTTAGCTTCTAACTCAGCACGACGTGCTTCGAAAGTTTCGATGTTAGCTTTAGTTGCAGGAACTGCCTTACCTTGTGGGAAAAGGAAGTTACGTGCGAAGCCAGATTTAACTACAACCTGGTCACCTAGGCCACCTAGGTTTGCGATCTTGTCTAGTAGAATAACTTGCATGTCTCTACACCTTTTAAAAACTGTTAATCCGCTGCTTACTTATGTAAGTCAGTGTATGGAAGAAGGGCTAAGTAGCGAGCACGCTTGATAGCAGTTGCTAGCTGACGCTGATATTTAGCGCTAGTACCTGTGATACGGCTAGGTACGATTTTGCCACTTTCTGTAACATAGTTTCTAAGAGTAGCTAGATCTTTATAATCGATTTGTTGTACGCCTTCCGCTTTAAAGCGGCAGAACTTACGACGTCTGAAATAACGTGCCATGAGTAAAATTCCTCAAAAAATTCTTTCTATATGTTGAGCATGCAAGACCAATTGGCTTAAGCCGTTTCGGCCTTCATGACGGTTTAAAAACCCCGTCACTTGCACTTGTTGCCCAACGTGCAATTGTTGAGTCTGTTGCTGCATTGACGCACCGCTGGCAACCACTTGAAGCCTGACATAACTATTACGGTTAAGGTCTGCTTCAACTTGCATTGATTTATGTTCAAGAACAAAAATACAATGCGGAACACCAGCAGGGCTTTGACTATACTTGGGGGTTTTACAAACAACCCCAGATAGTGTCAGCTGATTCATATAAGGATTAAGCGGTTGGCTCATCTTTTTGTCTCAACTGCAAGCGCCATGCTTGGACTCAAAACGATTAAGCAGCTGGTGCTTCTTTCTTCTCTTCTTTTGCAAGAGGAGATGCTTCAGTTACAGCGTCTTTAGTACGCATAACTAAGTTACGAAGCACTGCATCGTTGTAGCGGAAAGTAGTTTCTAGCTCGCTGATTACTTCAGTAGGTGCTTCAACGTTCATAAGAACATAATGAGCTTTGTGAAGCTTGTCGATTGGGTAAGCCAATTGACGACGGCCCCAGTCTTCAAGACGGTGGATAGTACCACCAGCTTCAGTGATAGAACCAGTATAACGTTCGATCATACCAGGTACTTGCTCACTCTGATCAGGGTGAACCATGAATACGATTTCGTAATGACGCATGGATATTCCTTACGGTTAATAGAGCCTTCTACCGTTTCGGCCAGTCGGTTTAAGGCAAGGAATTAAATTTAATAAGCCGAAATGAGCGCGCATTTTACGCTTAGATTGATAATTAAGCAAGATAAAACAGCAAGCCAAGTTAGATTCTTGTACTGAATTATTGATTTCTAGGCTGTAAAAACAAAAAACCCAGCCGAAGCTGGGTTTTTGAGATTCTGAAAAACTAAAATTACTTGATTTTAGCTTCTTTGAAAATCACGTGTTTACGAGCTTTAGGATCGTATTTTTTGATTTCCATTTTTTCAGGCATGTTACGCTTGTTCTTGTCGGTAGTGTAGAAAAAACCAGTACCAGCAGTTGAAACTAAACGGATCTTATCGCGCATGATTCAGTTCCTTAAACTTTTTCGCCACGAGCACGGATTTCTGTAAGAACCGCGTCGATGCCTTTTTTATCGATAATACGCATACCTTTAGTCGTAGTGCGTAATGTTACAAAACGTTTTTCACTTTCAACCCAAAAACGGTGCGTTTGTAGGTTAGGTAGGAAACGACGTTTAGTCGCGTTTCTCGCGTGTGAACGGTGGTTACCAACCGCTGGACGCTTACCTGTAACTTGACATACTTTAGACATGTCTATATATCTCCAATAACTTCGCTCGAGCTTAATTTTCCCTTAGGCCATGTATTTGTGCCCCGGGATAAATCGAAGGGCGCTCTTTATACAGCTTATGCAGGCAAAGATCAAGTAACAGATCTTATCCAATCAGCTCATGTGTAAATTTGATAGCGGCCAATTATAATGATCGAAAGCCCTTAGGGAAAGTAAAAACTGCATTTAAATTAAACTAATTTCTAAAAAACCGCTAAACTGCTCATTTTTAACACACTCCAGTCTTCGCTTCGCTTAAATTAATCCTCGTTCAGCAAACGAAACACAGTTTTTACCGCCTACAATGATGTGATCAAGCACATTAATATCGACTAACGAGAGTGCTTGCTGCAATTTATGAGTAATTAACTTGTCTGCTTCACTAGGCTCCGCGACTCCACTTGGGTGATTATGAGCAAAGATAAGTGCCGCCGCATTCTGCTTTAAGGCAGCCTTAACCACCTCACGGGGATACACAGAAGCAGCATTTATAGTGCCATAAAAAAGCACTTCATCTTTTATTAATCGATTTTGGCTATCTAAATAAAGCACCATGAATACTTCTTGTTGCAAGCCCCGTAATTGAATAGTCAGGTAGTCATACACTGCTTGAGGAGAGCTAAATACCTCTTCTCGCTGGCATTGTTCAAGTAAGTAACGTCGGCTTAACTCTAATACCGCTTGTAACTGTACATACTTTGCAGTCCCTAACCCTCTTTGAGAACAAAACGCTTGCTCACTGGCATTAAATAAATTCTGCAATGTACTATTAATACGTAATAAGTGTTCAGCCAATTCAATCGCATTCATACCAGCAACACCTGTGCGCAAAAAGATAGCTAACAATTCTGCATCTGAGAGCGCTTTAGCGCCTTGTAAAAGCAGCTTTTCGCGAGGCCGAGCTGACAATGGTAAATCCTTTAACGACATCAAAGTACCCTAAAAAGAAACAAACAAATTAAACTGTACAACAAAACTTTCTTTTTTCCTTCCTTTAAAAAAGAAAACTTCATGAAATTGGCAAAGATTTGCTATCGTTAGCGCATATCGACCAAAGTTAAATTTCATGTAATGACAAAATCAGCAAATAAAAAAATCTTACTAGGTATAAGTGGCGGCATTGCAGCTTATAAATGTGCAGAGCTAGTGCGACGCTTAAAAGACACTGGCTGCGAAGTAAAAGTGGTTATGACAGAGTCAGCCAAGCACTTTATTACCCCTTTGACGATGCAAGCCGTCAGTGGAGAGGTTGTGTCTGATTCATTACTTGACCCTGCAGCTGAAGCCGCAATGGGGCACATTGAATTTGCCAAGTGGGCAGATTTGATTTTAGTGGCGCCTGCGACCAGCAATATATTAGCAAAAATGGCGATGGGCATAGCTGATGACCTACTCACCACGCTTTTATTAGCAACGCCAGCCAAAGTGGCTGTCGCACCGGCGATGAACCAACAAATGTACGCACATCCTGCAACGCAGGTTAACCTTAATACTCTCGCCGAGCGCGGGGTAGCAATTTGGGGGCCAGGTAAAGGCTCGCAAGCCTGCGGTGATGTAGGCGCTGGGCGTATGCTAGAGCCGCATGAACTGGTAGCGCTGTGTACACAGCCAGACATTGAGCCATTACTTACTGGCAAAACCATTACAATTACAGCAGGGCCAACCAGAGAAGCCCTCGATCCCGTGCGTTATATTTCTAATCATAGCTCAGGAAAAATGGGTTATGCCCTTGCCGAAGCGGCACTTGCTTTAGGTGCAAAGGTAAACCTGATTTCAGGGCCAGTGACAATTAAAGCACCAGCGAATGCAAAGATCACTCACATTGAAAGCGCTGAGCAGCTTTTAATCGCATCAATGGAACTTGCTGTACAGTCTGATGCTTTTATTGGCTGTGCTGCCGTTGCCGATTACCGCGCAGCCGCAATTGAAGATCAAAAAATGAAAAAACAAGGTGATGAACTCACACTCACCTTAGTTAAAAACCCAGATGTCATTGCTAACGTTGCTGCACTTAACGAAAACCGCCCATACACGGTTGGCTTTGCCGCCGAAACACAAGATGTTGCAAGCTATGCCCAAGGTAAATTAAAAAATAAAAATCTCGACATGATCTGTGCAAATGATGTGTCAAAAGAAGGCCTTGGCTTTAATTCTGATCATAATGCTTTAACACTGTTCTGGCACAATGAGCAGCAAGATTTAGCGGTGGGTAGCAAAAAAGATTTAGCGATGAGTGTTATGACGGAGCTTGCCAAGCGTTTGTAAAAATGCTGGAAAGAAGCTGAATAAAACATTAACATAAGCCTCTCATTTGCACAAAAAATGGCTTGTCTGAGTCTATACAGCGCAAGTAATAAATTATAAGAAAGGAATGGTCATGCCTGCGACAAAAAGAAGTAATCGCAAAGAGCAGATTCTGCAAGCACTCGCACAGATGTTAGAAACCAGCCCAGGTCAACGTATCACTACTGCCAAACTAGCGGCTGAAGTGGGCGTGTCTGAAGCTGCGCTTTATCGTCATTTTCCGAGTAAAGCGCGGATGTTTGAGGGCTTGATTGAGTTTATTGAAGATACTCTGCTATCGCGTATTAACCTCATTCTAGAAAATGAAAAAGAGAGTCAAACACGCGTATACAATATTTTGCTTTTACTATTAGCATTCGCCGAAAAAAATCCAGGTATTACCCGTATTTTAACTGGTGATGCCTTGCAAGGTGAGCAAGAGCGCTTACGTGAACGTGTGCAAGGCTTATTCGAAAAGCTAGAAACGCAATTTAAGCAAGTTCTTCGTGAACGTAAGCTTCGTGAAGGTAAAGCATTCCAATCTGACGAAACAACGTTAGCCAACTTCTTACTGGCTTACGTTGAAGGTAAGATGAATCAATTCGTGCGCAGCGACTTTAAAGCGAAACCGAGTGCGCAATTTGAAAAACAATGGCCTGAACTGAAAAAGATTTGGTTATAAGTTAGCTGTAGGCGCGATTTAATATCGCGCAACAGTCTAATCAAAAGTACGCGGGTAACTCCGCTACACCCTCTTATTACAAAACCTACCGAAAAGTTTTTAGGCTTACAGCTCAACTCCCTAAATAAGCAACTTATCGTATCTACTCGAATTGTTTACTAAAAACGCTACACTGAACGCGTAAATTTAAAAACAACGAGAAGATAAATGAAAGCGCAATTATCACTTTTGAGCTTAGCCTTAGTGGCAAGCCTTGGTAGTGCACAGCTCAGTGCAAAAGAAGCTCTGCAATTTAAAGACGTGTTTGATTTTAAATACGCAAAAGGCACCCAACTGTCTGAAGATGGCCAAATTCTTACTTTCAGTGCCGACCCTTATCGCGGTAATGCTGAAGGTCAGGTTTACGCATTAAACAATAACACCCTCCTTGCAAGCGTTGAGCGCGGTACTCGCCCTATAATTAATAAAGCGGCAAATTGGGTGGCGTTTACTCAGGTACCGACCCTACTTGAAAAAGAAACCACTAAGAAAAAAGACGAACTGAAAAACAACCTTGTTTTAGTAAATACTAAAAACGGTGAGCAACAGACATTTAACGATGTAAAAGACTATGCGCTATCAGATGACGGTGTATGGCTTGCTTACAGACTCGATAAGAAAGCAGATAAAAAAGACGACCAAGAAAAAGACGAAAACAGCAGCGAAATCAAACCAGATAAAAAAGATAAAAGCTTTGATTTAGTGCTTGTTAACCTTCAAGACAAAACCACTCACACCCTAAACAATGTGTTTAGCTATGCAATGAGCAGCACCGGCGAGCAATTACTCGCAAGCCAAAGCTTTAGTGATGGTGCCGACAACCAAGTTGTATTAGTTACGCTTAACAATGACTTTGCAACTAGTGTGTTGATTGATGAGCCAGGTGTTGTTGCAAATAAAATAGCTTGGCAACCAAACAGCAATACCGCAGCGCTGTTAATTGGTAATTATGTGAATGATGATACGCGACGTCGCGACCACAGCTTACAGCTTTTACAAAATGGTGCCCTATCGACCATAAACTCAGCTGATAATAGCTGGACTATTGGCAAAACAGCCTCATTAACATGGTCTGAAGATGGTGCTCGTTTATACTTTGAAAATCATCCGAAATTAACGGCAAAGATCGAAGCAAAAGAATACACAGACGAAGCCTCTTTATATGATTTCGATACCATTCGCGACCATAAAGGCCTCAATGTTTGGCACAATAAAGACGCTGAAATTAAGCCACGTGAAGAGCAGCAATGGAATGAAAATAACAAGCTTCGTCATTATAAAGCGGTGTATCATGTAAATGGTCAACAGGTTGTGCAGTTAAGTACACCAAGTATGCCTGAGGTTTCACTTAACACTCACCGCGAAGCGCTATTAGGCTATTCAGACCTACCTTACCTGGAACGCATAATGTACGGTGGTTTTTACGCAGACTATTACAGTGTTGACGTTAAAACAGGTAAGCAAACGGCTATCATCAACGATTATCCATTTAGACCCAGCCTTGCGCCAAATGGTCAATATGCGGCATTTTTTCAAAACAGCCACGTTCAACTTAAAGATTTAGGAAATAACAAAGTTTCGACCTTATCTAAGGCAATTAACGCGATTTTTGCCGATGATAAGCATGACTACCCGTCACCTCAGCCAGGTTATGGCTTTGCTGGCTGGTTAAACGACAGCAGCCAAGTACTGGTTTACAGTAAATTTGATATTTGGGCTTTTGATGTCGCGACAAAAAAGGCAACGCGTTTAACCCAAGGTAAAGAAACGAATACCCAATATCGTATTATTAAACTTGATAAAGACCAAGTTGGCTTTGCCAAAGGCGAGACTTTATTACTCAGCGCAACCAACGTGCAAGATAAACAAACTGAAATTGCTAAACTTGATTTAACAAGTAATAAAGTAAGCAAAGTACTTTCGGGTAAAAAGCGCTATGATGTTGTTAAAAAGGCGAAAAATGCCGACAAATATCTATTTACAGCGCAAACTTATCAGCAATTCCCTGATTACTACCAAACTGACTTTAGCTTCAAAAAGCCTCAGCGTGTAACCAACCTAAACCCACAAATTAGCAACTTTGCATGGGGTGAAAAACCAGAGCTTATTAGCTACAAAGGGTTTGATGGTGAAGACTTACAAGGCGTATTAATTAAGCCTGCAGGCTACAAAAAAGGCGACAAGGTTCCTGTAGTTGTGTACTTCTACCGCTATATGAGCCAACGCATGTATGACTTCCCGAAAATGGAGTTAAATCATCGCCCTAACTTCCCGATGTTTACCTCAAATGGCTATGCGATTTTCTTACCGGATATCCGTTTTGAGATTGGTCATCCTGGTAAATCATCAACACAAACCATGATCAACGCAACTCAAAAGTTAATTGATTTAGGCATTGCTGATCCCGATAAAATTGGCTTACAAGGTCACTCATGGGCAGGCTATCAAAGCGCCTTTATGATCACCCAAACAAATATGTTTAAAGCGGTTGTTTCGGGAGCGCCGGTGTCTAACATGACCAGTGCTTACAGCGGTATTCGCTTAAAATCAGGTCTTGCGCGTCAGTTCCAATACGAAACAGGTCAAAGCCGCATTGGTAAAACCTTATTCGAAGCACCAGAGCTATACATCGAAAACTCACCAGTGTTCTTTGCAGATAAAGTAAATACCCCAATCCTCATTATGTTTGGTGACAAAGATGACGCGGTGCCATGGCACGAAGGGGTGCAGTACTACCTTGCTCTTCGCCGTGCGGGTAAAGATGCCACCTTCTTACAATATGAAGGTGAACCACATCACTTGAAGAAATTCCCTAACCAAGTAGATTTCTCGGTACGTATGATGGAATATTTTGATCACTACTTAAAAGGCAAACCAGCCGCTGAGTGGATCAAAAACGGCATCCCTTTTATTGAGGAATAAGCAACAAGCTAAATTTTAGCTCAAAGCACACCTCCTTCAAAGCCAGCATTTTTGCTGGCTTTGTTCTATAAAATCAATCATATCATCTGTTTTTTCGATTTTATCAATCGATTTAAACCCCAGTTTGTAAGTGGAAAGTTAATCAGAACAACTCTATATTTCACGCAACTTCTAACTGGAGACTATACAATGTTTAAAAAATCGACCTCAGCCTTGTCTAAAGTAGCTGTTGCGGTATCACTGTTGGTGGCAACAGGCGTACAAGCTACAAACGACATCAAATCAAACCAATTCTGGTGGCCAGAACAATTAGATCTTAGCCAACTTCGTGCCCATGGTGCAGAGTCAGATCCTATGGGTCCTTACTTTGATTATAAAAAAGAATTCTTAAAGTTAGACCTAAACGCAGTGAAAGCAGATATTGAGAAAGTATTGACTGACTCTCAAGACTGGTGGCCTGCTGACTACGGTCACTATGGTCCATTCTTCATCCGTATGGCGTGGCACGCATCAGGTACGTACCGTACGTTTGATGGTCGTGGTGGCGCAGGCGGTGGTCAACAACGTTTCGACCCGCTAAACAGCTGGCCTGATAACGCGAACCTTGATAAGGCACGTCGCTTACTTTGGCCTATAAAACAAAAATACGGTCGCAGCATTTCTTGGGCTGACTTAATGGCGTTAACAGGTAACGTTGCACTTGAATCAATGGGCTTCAAAACCTTCGGTTATGCCGGTGGTCGTGAAGACGATTGGGAACCAGATTACGTATACTGGGGCCCTGAAGGCAAAATGCTCACTGACGAACGTCGTGACAAAAAAGGCAAACTTAAAGGCCCATTAGCGGCCGTTGAGATGGGCTTAATCTATGTAAACCCTGAAGGCCCTCACGGTAACCCTGATCCACTTCTAGCAGCAGAAGACATTCGTTTATCATTCGGCCGCATGGCAATGAACGATGAAGAAATCGTTGCGCTAATCGCCGGTGGTCACAGCTTTGGTAAAGCACACGGTGCGAAAAAAGCGACGTGTTTAGACAAAGAGCCAGCAGCCGCGGGTATCGAAGAGCAAGGTTTAGGTTGGAAAAACAAATGTGGTAAAGGTCACTCAGAAGATACCATCACTTCAGGTCTTGAAGGTGCATGGACAGTGACACCAACACGTTGGTCAATTAATTATCTACAAAACCTATTCAACTTTGAGTGGGTTAAAACTAAGAGCCCTGCAGGTGCGACTCAGTGGATCCCAGAAAATGGTCAAGCGTCTAACCTAGTACCCGATGCGCACATTAAAGGTAAGCGTCATGCGCCTATCATGTTCACAACTGATATCGCGTTAAAAGCAGATCCTGAGTTCCGTAAGATTTCAGAGCGTTTCTTAAACGACCCGAAAGAGTTCGAACTGGCATTTGCTAAAGCATGGTTCAAACTAAACCACCGTGACATGGGCCCACGTGCTCGTTACCTAGGTGACTTAGTGCCAGAAGAAGTATTAATTTGGCAAGACTACATTCCTGCGGTTGACCACAAACTAGTAGACAGCAAAGATATCGCGTCACTTAAAGCAAACATCTTAGATTCAGGTTTATCTGTATCTGAACTTGTACGAGTTGCATGGGCATCAGCAGCAAGCTACCGCGACACAGATATGCGTGGTGGTGCAAACGGTGCACGTATTCGTTTTGCTCCGCAAAAAGATTGGCCGGTAAACAACCCAAAAGAAGTGGCTAAAGTACTTAGCAAACTTGAGAAAATCCAAACTAAGTTCAATAAAAACGCATCCGGCGGTAAAGAAATTTCACTCGCTGATATGATTGTTCTTGGTGGTGCGGCTGCAATCGAAAAAGCAGCAAGCGACGCGGGTTTCTCTATCGCAGTCCCGTTCAAGCCAGGTCGTATGGACGCGTCATTAGAAATGACTGACGTTGCATCATTCGAAGTGCTTGAGCCAACGGCGGATGCGTTCCGTAACTACTACAGCTCAGCATGGAAATCACCTGCTGAAATGCTTGTCGAACGTGCTGATTTACTCAACTTATCAGTACCAGAAATGACTGCACTACTTGGTGGTATGCGTGCTCTTAACGCGAATACTGACCAAACTAAACACGGTGTATTCACAAAAAAACCTGGCACATTAAGCAACGATTTCTTCGTTAACCTACTCGATATGTCAACGAAGTGGTCTAAGTCTTCTGAAGAAGGTGTTTACGAAGGCCATGACCGTCAATCAGGCAAACTTAAGTGGACAGCGACACCAGTCGATTTAATCTTCGGTTCAAACTCAGAGCTACGTTCAATTGCTGAAGTGTATGCATCTGACGATGCAAAACAGAAGTTTGTTGATGACTTCGTAGCTGCGTGGACTAAAGTAATGACGCTAGACAGATTCGACCTACGTTAATACTTTATATTCTCGCAATTAATCCCTTATATTTTTTGCAACCGACAAAGCTGCTAAGTGAAGTTAGCGGCTTTGTTGGTTATGTTATAAAACTAATCAACAATACTGCCCTGCTGCAAAGCCGCAGCTCCAAGCGTATTGGAAGTTGTAACCACCTAACCAACCAGTGACGTCGGTCACTTCGCCAATAAAATAAAGACCTGCTGATTTTTTTGCTTCGAAGGTTTTTGAGCTTAACTCATCGGTATCTACGCCACCGAGTGTAACTTCGGCTGTTCTATAACCCTCTGTGCCATTGGGTTTTATTTGCCAATTGTGAATGTAGTCATGTAATGCGTCGACTTGTGCATGGGTTAACTGGTTTACATTGCAATCTGGAATCGCTTTTGTATCGTGCAGCATTTCAACAAAGCGTTTGGGTAAAATGGTTGCAAGGGTATTTTTTAGTGACTTTTGCCCTTGGCTTTGACGCCACTGCTCAAGCTGCTGTTTTAAATCAAGCTCAGGTAATAAGTTTATGTAAACACTCTGCCCTGCGCGCCAGAATGAACTGATTTGCAAAATAGCGGGCCCCGACAAGCCGCGGTGGGTAAAGAGGATATTTTCTTTGAACTGGGTGCCATCTTCACTCGTCACTACACATGGGATACTGATCCCCGATAAACCATCAAAACGATCTTTATCATGCTGGTGCAAAGTAAATGGCACCAATGCGGCCATGGTTGGTAGCAGCGTTAAGCCAAATTGTTCAGCAATTTTATAACCAATGGGCGATGCGCCAAGTTTTGGCATGGTTAAACCACCGGATGCCACCACCAATGACTCGCATTGATAACTGTCTTGTTCGGTTATAACTTCATAACCAGCATCGTTTTTTATCACGCTAAGTACTTCGTTACGAAGAGCAATGTTTACCCCAGCCCACTCACACTCAGTTAAAAGAATATCAACGATATCTTGCGCGCTGTTATCACAAAATAGCTGGCCCAGCGTTTTATGGTGATAAGCCAAACCATGACGGTCCACCAGCTCAATAAAGTCATGTTGGGTATAACGGCTTAAACAGGATTTTACGAAGTGAGGATTAGTACACAAGTAGTTGTCTGGGCTTGCGTTTTCATTTGTGAAGTTACAACGCCCACCACCGCTTATTAAAATTTTACGGCCAGGCTTTTTGCCCATATCAAGCACAGTAACATTGCGACCTCGATAGCCTGCTTGTGCTGCACACATTAAACCTGCGGCACCGGCACCAATCACAATTACATCTACTTGGGTCATTACTCATTCTCACTGAAAAAATTTAGCTGATTATAACAAGATATTACGCGCTCGTTGTTAACTTAGTCATTTTTTTGAAAAAAGATAAACCCAAAAAACAAAATAAAGTAAAAACTCTATAACAGTAAATTGGAACTTTATAATTAGAAAAAAGCAAAAAAACCCAATTAATAGTTATATTTAGCCATCTATACATTTAGTTATAACCAAAATAGAGACAAACATAACAAAACGATATTTTAACTATATTTACATTTATTTTACCTTTGTCCCCCTTCGCGGAAAGTCGTGCGAAGCAACTTATAACAATCTAGGGATCATTATGACAACTAACAACTTGAAAAAGTGCGCAATTGCATTAAGCCTCACAGCGTTATTTGGAACAACAGCAGCAATGGCCGCACCAAACCAAATGTTACCACCATCAATGGCAGATACCGCTGCAAAATTACAAGGTCAAAGCGGTTTTGGAACACAATTTATTATTAAATACAAAAATAGCAACGCTGATATGACCACGATGTCTGCCGCTGAGCAAACACCTGCTATGATGAACCAAAAAGCACAAAGCTTTGTGAAGAATTTCAGCAGTAAAAAAGGCTTAGCAAAAGCTCAGTATGTACGTGCCATGGCAATGAGCAACCACCACGTAATGCGCGCTGATAAAAAGCTTTCGGCCGATGAAGCACAAGCATTTATGCAAGAAGTTATGGCAACTGGCAACGTTGAGTACATTGAAATTGACCAAATGTTACAGCCTTTCGCAACACCTAATGATCCACGTTATTCTGACCAATGGCACTACTACGAGCAAGCAGGTGGCTTGAATCTACCTACAGCATGGGATAGCGCAACAGGCAGCGGTGTAACAGTTGCTGTACTTGATACGGGTTACCGCCCACATGTTGATTTAAACGCCAACATCTTACCTGGCTACGACATGATTTCGAACCTATCTGTTGCCAACGATGGTGGTGGCCGTGACAGCGACGCTCGCGACCCTGGCGATGCAGTTGTACGTGGTGAGTGCGGTACAGATCAAAATGGCGATCCTTCACCAAAGGCAGATCAAGACTCTAGCTGGCATGGTACTCATGTTGCGGGGACCGTTGCTGCGGTAACAAATAATGGTGAAGGCGTTGCAGGTGTTGCTTATGATGCCAAGGTTGTACCTGTACGTGTGCTTGGTAAATGTGGTGGTTTAACATCTGATATTGCAGACGGTATTATCTGGGCGTCAGGTGGTTCAGTGTCTGGCATACCTGCAAATGCTAACCCTGCTGATGTTATCAACATGAGTTTAGGTGGTGGGGGTGCATGTAGCTCAACAACGCAAAATGCTATAAACCAAGCACGCAACAACGGCGCAGTTGTTGTTATCGCCGCTGGTAACAGTAATGATAATTCGGCTAACTACAACCCAGGTAACTGTAATGGCGTTGTAAATGTTGCCTCTGTTGGCCGTAACGGTGGTCGTGCTTATTACTCAAACTTTGGTAGTAATATTGATGTTGCAGCCCCTGGTGGTGCGCAAAGCTTTGCGAATGATTCAGAGGGTGTATTATCAACTCATAACTCAGGCGCAACTGGCCCAAGCAGTGATTCTTATCATTTCTCACAAGGTACATCAATGGCTGCACCGCATGTTGCAGGTGTCGCGGCACTTATCAAACAAGCGAAGCCTTCTGCAACGCCAGATGAAATTGAAAGCATTTTAAAATCAACGACTCGCTCTTTCCCTGCTACATGTAATAACTGTGGTACAGGTATTGTCGATGCAGCCGCTGCAGTTGCAGCAGCATCGGGTTCAACTCAGCCGCCAGCTACAGGCAATGAGTTACAAGATGGTCAAGCATTAACAGGCTTAAGTGGCGCAGCAAGCAGCAAAACCTACTACACAATGGAAGTACCGGCGGGCGCAACAAATGTTACTTTCACTATGAGTGGTGGTACGGGCGATGCAGACTTATATGTTCGCGCAGGTAATGCTCCTACTACAACAACATATGATTGCCGCCCTTATGAAAGCGGTAATAACGAAGTATGTTCAATCGATAGTCCAACAGCAGGTACATACCACGTAATGCTAAGTGCTTATTCTGCCTACTCAGGTGTGAGCCTTGTAGGTGACTTAACCGCTTCTGGTGGTACAGGCTCACCACAAGCAGGCGGCGGTACAGTTGAAAATATTTCGGCTAACGCTGGTCAATGGAAACACTACACTATTGATGTGCCTGCTAATATGTCTAGCTTTACAGTGACTAGCTCTGGCGGTACAGGTGATGCAGATTTATTTGTTAAATTTGGAAGTCAACCTACAACAAGCAGCTATGACTGTCGTCCGTACAAAAGTGGCAGTGCTGAAACATGTACTTTTAGCAACCCACAAGCAGGTACTTGGCACTTAAGCTTAAATGCATTTCAAACCTTTTCAGGTGTCACACTTGATGCACAATATCAACCTTAATCGTTGATAACCCCGATTACCCTTGGGACTTTTAGCCGGACTCTCGTCCGGCTTTTTTAGTTTTATAATTTAGCTAAAACGGCCTCTGCACGGCTTACTGTAAATTCTTTATCCTGCTCAACAAACAAGTCTGTTACAGTTTGGTCGTCGACGATCATTGCATAACGTTTTGAACGCACACCACCAAAGCTAGCAGTGTCCTTATCTAAACCAAGCGCCTTGGTAAAACTAGCATCACCATCGGCTAACATACGAATATGCTCAGCATTATGTGCCTCACCCCATGCTTTCATTACAAATGCATCATTCACTGAGACGCAGTAAATCGCATCAACGCCTTTGGCGGTAATTTTATCAGCCAGTGTAACAAACTCAGGTAAGTGAGCGTTTGAACAGGTAGGCGTAAATGCCCCTGGCACAGCAAATAGCACTACTTTTTTACCAGCAAATAATGCTTCTGTGTCTAACGTTTGCATGCCTTCGCTGGTTAATTCGCTAAGGGTTGCAGTAGGTAAAGTTTGGCCTTGTTCGATCATCGTGATTCCTTGAAAGAAAATATACATTAGCAGTATGAAAGAGTAAGGTTTAATTAAACTATATATCAATTGCTAACTCTACTTATAATCACTAAGCGCTATGAATAATAAAAATTATTACGCAAACCTTTTACGCTATGCTCATAAGGTGACATTACATAAAGAAGAGGCTGAAGACTTACTGCAAACGGCTCTTCTTGTTGCCGTTGAGGCTAAACGCTCAGATCTAACATGTATAAAAAACCGTCGCTGGCTTATGGGTGTACTGCGTAATCAATCTGTATTTAATGCGCGTTCTGCCGCAAGAAGAAAAAAGCGTGAAGTAACTTTCACCAATACGAACAATACACACACATACAACGACGAAACAGCAACCTATTTTATCGATTCATTACCGCCTAGCCTAAAAACAACAGCACTTTTAGTTTTAACAGGGCATTGTAAAAAAGAAATCATCTGGCTGCTGCGAGTATCAGACGCAGCTCTAAGGCAACGGATAGCTGAGATTAAACGCCGCTGGCGACAAACCGTTGCAAAACAAATACTTGAACTTGAAGGTTTAGCTGAAGATTTGCCGTTTGGGCAAATACGTAAAGCACTTCTTAATGCGCCATGCCGTGATGAAGCGACACTCGCAAGCCATGACCCTGATGGACATCTTTTTATGATGACCTCACAAAACCACCTTGCACGGCAACATAAGGTGATATCTATTAAAAAACAGGAAAAGAACCATGCTTGATAAAAGTAAAATTGGCGCAATTTGTTATTACATTAGCGATCTAGATAAAACAGAAGCGTTTTACCGTGATACGCTCGGAATAAACATTCAAAGAATGGAAGAAGATGGAGAGGGTTGGCTGCTTGCTAAAACAGCAAATGACATCGAACTACTCTTTTTTAAGCAGGAGTCAAAGCCCGGAAACACACCCATTATTGTTTTTGAGTTAGCTGATGGTGGGATTGATGACGTAGTCGAAACACTCGCAACAAAGGGAGTAACTATTGTCACCCCTGTAAGCCATGCACCAGGTGGCTGGTCAGCAGAAATCGCAGATCCAGATAATCATCAAATATCAATGTATCAATCCAGTGATGTTCCACGCAGCAAAAGATAGGGTAAAGATTATACCGTCAAAACCAAGTGCGCTCACCCCGCACTTGGTTTAAAGAAGTTAAATAATACATTCCCCATTAGAAAGAGCAGCAACTCTCGCTATTTTTTGTGCTTTTCAGTCCACTTGAAACACTTATAATCCTAAGCTGGTTTTAATTGTCTGCATTTGTTGCTGCAAACGCTGCTGAATATCACTTACTAGCACGTTCGATTCACTCACTTGGCCTTTCATGCTTTGCATAGACTGACTAAAGTTTTCGAGTAATGCATTTTGCTGTTTAGCTAGCTCCATCGCATCAAACGCGACCTTGTTAGCATCTTGTGCATTATCAGCAACGCCTTCAGAGTTACGTTTTAGCTCTTGGGCATTTTGTGTTTGTAACTCTGCATCGTTAGCAAGGGCACTTATTTGTGTCGATACCATTGATGAGTTTTCACTTAGGCGATTAAGCTGACTGTTAATATCATCAAGTGAGCCTTGGGTTTGTCTAGCAAGTTTGCGCACTTCGTCAGCTACAACCGCAAAACCTCGGCCATGCCCCCCTGCACGAGCCGATTCTATAGCGGCATTTAATGCTAGCAAGTTAGTTTGCTCAGCAATATTTTTAATTACTTCAATAACTTGACCAACATCATCCACGCCCTTTAATAGCTCTTTTAAGCTATTTAACCCTTGCTCAACACGCTGCTCAGTATGTGAGCTTGCTGTTAGCATACTCTCAGCAAAACCTAAGCTTTGCTCCATGGCACCAAATGTCTGTTTTGCGTTGTCAGCCACTTGACTATTAATGGTGTTAACTTGTTCACCAATATGTTGAATATCGCTTAGTAGCCCTTGATTTTGCTCAACTTGAGTGTGGCTAGCATCGGTCTTTTGAGCAATAGTAAGTAAGTGTTCACTCATTTCTAACATAAAGTCATTAATCACTTTGAGCATTTGCGCACGCTCTTCCGCTTCAATTCGTTGACGCTCAATTAACTGATTAAAATAATGAGCTATCTCCCCTATTTCAGTTTTTGGATTTTTGCTTTCAATATTTTTAAGCTCATTACTTTCAATTAAGAATGCAAAGCCATCTCGTAACTGACGCAGCGGGTTTAAAACTTGATTACGCTGTACAAAATAAACACCGCCTGCAAGTACCACTAACATGCCAATCGCAATACAAAATACAATAAATACGTGCTGTTTAAGCTGGCTTTGTTCGTCTTTCAGTTTTTGCTCAGCCCCAAGCACCGTTGCCGATAAGGCCGCAATTTGTTCACGCAGTGCTTGCATACCCGTTTGACGCTGCTCAGCTTGCTCTAGCGTTGAGGCTAAATCACGAGGGAAACGCTTAGGCCAACTTATTAACTCCGATTTAATATCCCCGGCTAAGTCCTCGGCTTCTTCACCAAAAAATAAAGCATCTTCGTCGACTTCACTCATCACTCCTAGGTTATCAAGCGCATCAATTTTGCTTGCTAATGCATTTAAATTTTCTACGCTTTGATTGAGGCTTGCTTTGGTGTCTTGATCAAAGCTTAAAACCAGCTTGTAGGTGTATAAAGCAAGTGATGTCACTTCGTTGTAATAGTCGGCACCCAGTTGGTAATATTCAAGCGCTAAATCTGTTTGCGGCTTTGCTTTACGAGCATAGCCTATTAGCGAGGAGGCAGAGCCTGCCATTTGCCTGAGCGAGTTGTCCAATAAAGCCATTTCGTTACCCGATAACTTACCTAGAGCACGGTATTTACCATTGATATCTTTATCTAATGCTGAGAGTTGAGTTGATAAGTGTGAATTTAAATCTTGAGGAAGATGCGCTAAGTCTTGCTTTATGACCTCAGCAATCAGTGCCGATGATAAATTAAGGTATTGACTATCACCTTGCTCTAAATAGTCATCGAGGTGGCTTTTTAAATCAATAACTAGGGTATTTTTGAGTTTATTATAAGCGTTATTTTGTTGTTCTAAACTTAATAGAGTTTGGCTTGCCCAAAATAAGGTCGCCGCTAACAAGATACTAGCAAGTGTGAGTAAAACGGCCAATAACCGAGTAAATGATGACACGCGCATAAACTATAATCCCCTAAGTCATTACGCGTGTAGAATATTAACCTTTTATGACAATTTGATGTAACCCAACCTAATATCCAGAAACTATTAATCAAAAATAGTACAAAAGGGTAGGTTAGGTCATTGCAGCTTTCACATATACATCAAAGCGGTTCTTTTTAGTTTTGATCTGCATGCTGGGTGTTTCAGCATTTAAAAATGGCGCGTAGTCAGGCCGCTTTACCACGACTCGCTTACTCGCCAGCGGATAGGCAAAATCTAAAAGATCATCTGCATCGCTATCAGCGCCAACAAGCGCTTGGAATACTCGCATTTCTTTTTTAACTAAAGCTGATTTTTCACGATGAGGAAACATCGGATCCAAGTACACGACATCTGGTATATCGTTACACTGAGCAAGTAGAGTATGGCTCGAACCGAATACTAAGCTCATATTTTCTTTCATCCATGCGCCAATTTCAGCATCACCGTAGGCGCGTTCAAGGCCATCAAATAATAGTGCAGCTACCACAGGATGACGCTCATGCAAAATAACTTTACAACCGAGTGACGCCAGCACAAAACCATCACGCCCAAGTCCTGCTGTGGCATCAAGGACAACGGGTGTGGCTCCTTTATTTAACCCTACAGCTTTGGCAATTGCTTGGCCTTTACCACCACCGAATTTACGGCGGTGCGCCGCCGCTCCTGTGACAAAGTCGACGTGGATAGCCCCTAGTTTAGGCTCATCTTTCTTTTTTAAGCTCAGACCTTGCTCATCATAATGCAATGAAAAGCCGTCATTACTGTTCGCCCATTCAGTTAAACCAAAGCGCTGCTCTATAGCATCTAAATAAGGACGCATTTCTTTAAAGGGACAATGAATTACCACGTAAAACTCCGAGCTATACTAATGGCCATGAGTATATCATGGCTTAAAATAGCTCGATATCCGTTTGTGATGTCACATCTTCTGTGTGGCTAGGCTCTGCCATTTTTTGTAAATGACCCAATAGCTCACTACGCGATTCAATAATGTGGAGCAACTGAAACTTAATCGCTTCAAGATCATCATTCAGCGAGGCAAAAAGTAACTGGGTTTGTTGTAAGTGCTGTAAATGAAAAATGATTTCATCGCTATTTAGTAACTTACTTTGTTCAACTGACTTATTCAGTTCACTCAGTTGCACAGCAAACTTTTCGACAGCCCGTTCTCGCGAGTAACTGTGTTGATACATTTGCTCCGACAGCTCGCTAAATGCATTACCGATTTGTTTAGCCTGTGTGAGTGCTCGCTCATTGACTTCCATATCTTGAACCTTCGCATTGGTCACTTCAAGAATATGCGGAAACAAGTCTTTATATCGGCCATACAACTGAGCATCATCAAGTGGCATGTTTTTAATTAACATGGACACTTTCGGGTAGTTAATAATGGTACGATGGCCAAAATCGACAAACCGGTTAGCATCGCGATGTTTTTCGAGTAACTCACGCTCTAGTGGGCAAACAGCCCCCTCTGCACCACAAAAAATCCCGATATCTTGATACCAAAAAGCGAGCACTACATCGAGCTCCATTGGGTTAAAAAACTCAAACATGTATTCTGACAGCGATTGGATATCATGTGCATGATAACTTTGACCCACATAGCGCATAATACGCCCCATATCACCCGAGTCTGTCATGGCGATTTCAGCGGTTATTTGCGCGCGCTCCACATCGCTTTTTAGCTTTTTAGAATGCTGTCGGTATTCATACAAAACACGGATACGTGCCATTAACTCTTCAGCATTAAAGGGTTTAACAATATAGTCAGAAGCCCCTGAATTGTAACCCTTAACACGGTCAGGAAGTTCCTTTTTCCCAGATAGAAACATCACGGGTATATCTTTAGTTTGAGAGTTAGCTTTTAATTCACTGCATACTTCAAACCCTGTTTTTCCGGGCATTTCAACATCTAGTAAAATAATGTCTGGATTATATTTAATTGCTTGTCTTAACCCTTCATCGCCATTTTTAGCATGGATCAATGTGCAAAAGCCAGAAAGTGACTCTTCAATTACATGATGTACGTATTTGTCATCATCTATGGCTAACACCAGTTTCGACATGCTTTTATCCTGTAAATAGCTTTTTAAAAAGCATAGTACGCAGGGTTGATTTTGCTAAGGTTTATTAATAAAAAAAGCGCCTTTCGGCGCTTTCCAATAATACTTACTATTTAGGCTGCAATTCCGCTGTGCCTAAGCAGTGCATCAACTTGTGGCTCACGGCCTCGGAACTTCTTGAATAGTTCCATAGGTTCCTCGCTGCCTCCTTTTTCTAAAATATTGTTAAGGAAGGCCTGCCCTGTCTCTTGATTAAAGATCCCTTCTTCCTCAAATTTAGAAAATGCGTCAGCCGAAAGAACCTCTGCCCATTTATACGAGTAATAGCCTGCACTATAGCCACCAGCAAAAATATGGCTAAAGCCATGCTGAAAACGGTAAAATTCTGGAACCTTAACAACCGCTGTTTTACTACGCACATCATCAAATGTAGCTTGAATATTACAAGGCTCACCTGCTTTGTAGTCATGATGAATCGTAAAATCAAACAACGAAAACTCTAGCTGACGCAGCATATGCATACCTGATTGGAAGTTCTTCGCCGCAAGCAATTTATCAAGCAGTTCTTTTGGTAGTGGTTCATCTGTTTCATAGTGACCCGAGATGAAGTTAAGCGCTTCTTCTTCATAACACCAGTTTTCTAAGAACTGGCTTGGTAATTCAACCGCATCCCATGCAACACCGTTAATACCCGCCACTGGCGCTGCATCAACTTGAGTTAACATATGATGGATACCATGACCAAACTCATGGAATAAGGTGGTTACTTCGTTATGAGTAAACAGTGCAGGTTTATCACCCACCGCTTTATTAAAGTTACACACCAAGTAAGCAACGGGTGTTTGTAGCTCGCCGTTAGCACGTACTTTACGACCCATGCAATCGTCCATCCATGCGCCACCACGCTTGCGGTCTCGTGCATATAAATCTAAATAGAAACGGCCTCGTAGCGTGTTGCTACTGTCGTAAATCTCAAAGAAACGTACGTCAGGATGGTAAGTATCAAAGTCACTCACTTCTTTAACGTTAATACCAAATAAGCGATTTACTGTGGTAAATAAGCCATTTAATACTTTATTTGCAGGGAAATAAGGGCGCAGTACTTCATCAGAAATCGCGTATTTCTCTTGCTTAAGCTTTTCTGCGTAATAAGCGTAATCCCACGCGGCAAGCTCCGTCACACCGTGTTTATCTTTTGCATAAGCCGTTAGCTCAGCCAGCTCTTGCTCGGCTTGTGGCTTAGACTTAGCTGCTAAATCTTCTAAGAATGAAAATACCTGAGCAGGTGATTCTGCCATTTTTGTTGCCAATGACATATCTGCATAACTGTTAAAACCAAGTAATTGCGCAAGCTCATGACGAAGCGCAAGTTCTTCGCTCATAATGGCAGAGTTATCAAACTCACCCGCATTCGGACCTTGATCCGACGCACGAGTAACAAACGCGGTATATGTTTCTTCACGTAATTCGCGGTTATCTGCGTAAGTCATGATAGGTAAATAAGATGGAAAATCTAACGTGAATACCCAACCATCTAGATCTTTACTTTTTGCCGTATCAGCACCCAGAGCTAATGCAGATTCAGGCAAACCAGCAAGCTCGCTTTCATCAGTAATATGCTTTTGCCAAGCAAGTGTGGCATCCATTACATTGTTACCAAACTTAGATGAAAGCTCTGATAAACGCGCACTAATTTCACCATAACGCTTTTGTTGCTCTGGTTTTAGCGCAATACCTGATAACTCAAAGTCACGTAACGCATTAGTAATCGTTTTTTGCTGTGCGGTGGTAAGTGCTTTAAATTCATCGCTGTTGTGTAGAGCGTTATAAGCATCGTATAAACCTTGATGCTGACCCACAAACGTTGAGTACTCCGATAACAACGGCAAACATTGCTCATAAGCTTCTCGTAGCTCATCGCTGTTCACGACTGAGTTCATATGAGATACCGGTGAAAATAGTCGTGATAGCTTATCGTCAGCTTCTTCAAGTGGAAGCACCAAATCATTCCACGTATATGACTTAGCTGCCAAGACCTTATCGATAGTTAAACGACACTCTTTAATTGCCGCTTTTAATGCTGGCACCACATGCGCTGGTTCAATCTTAGAAAACGGCGGAAGCCCTTCTAAACCAATAAGTGGATTATTTTCTGCAATTGTCATTTTCGTTCTCAATTTTTAATGCGAAGATGATTCTGAGGTTGGGGCAAATTGATGAAATACAAGGGGCTTAACCTTGGTCTTTATTATGCTATTATCGATTAATTAAAGAAAAGTTATCTATTTTTGAGGACAAACTATGGCTCAGCATTTTGATTACATTGCAATTGGTGGCGGTAGCGGCGGTATCGCTTCTGCTAACAGAGCAGCAATGCGTGGCGCAAAAGTGGCACTTATTGAAGCAAAACACATGGGCGGCACGTGTGTAAACGTGGGCTGCGTTCCTAAAAAAGTGATGTGGCATGGTGCACAAGTGGCTGAAGCTATTAATGCTTACGCACCTGATTATGGCTTTGATGTTGAGTTAAAAAGCTTTAGCTGGGCTAAATTAGTAGAGAGTCGCGAAGCGTACATAGGCCGTATTCACCAAGGTTACAATAAGTATTTATCAAGCAATGGCGTAACTGTAATCAATGGCTTTGCTAAATTTGTTGATAGCAAAACGGTTGAAGTTAATGGTGAACTATACACTGCTGACCATATTCTTGTTGCCGTAGGTGGCCGCCCTACTATTCCCAATATCCCAGGCGCTGAGCTTGGTATTGACTCAAATGGCTTCTTTGAATTAAACGAACAGCCAAAACGTGTAGCTGTTATTGGTGCGGGTTATATTGCCGTTGAAATCGCAGGCGTACTCCACAGCCTTGGCACAGAAACCCACCTGTTTGTTCGTAAAAACAAACCACTGCGTACTTTTGACCCATACATCGTTGATACCCTAGTCGATATTATGGCAAAAGAAGGCCCAACTCTTCATACAGATTGCACGCCAAAAGAAGTCGTTAAAGAAAGCGATGGTAGCTTAACGATTCATTTTGAAAATAGCCACAGCCAAAACGTTGATGAAGTAATTTGGGCCATTGGCCGTACACCAACAACTGATAAGATCAATCTTGCAGCTGCGGGAGTTGAAGTCAATGAAGGTGGTTATGTAAAAGTAGACGAATTCCAAAACACCACTGCTAAGAACGTCTATGCAGTGGGTGATATCATCGAAAACGGTATCGAACTTACACCTGTAGCCGTTAAAGCAGGCCGTATTTTATCTGAGCGTTTATTCAATAAAGAATTACCTGATGATTTAAAGATGGACTACGAGCTAGTGCCTACCGTGGTATTTAGTCACCCACCAATCGGTACAATTGGTTTAACGGAGCAAGAAGCGATTTCGCAATATGGCGAAGAAAACGTTAAAGTTTATAAATCAAGCTTTGCTGCTATGTATACCGCGGTTACACAACACCGCCAAGCATGCAACATGATGCTAGTATGTGCAGGTGATAACGAAAAAGTTGTTGGCTTACACGGCATTGGTTTTACCGTAGATGAAATGATTCAAGGCTTTGCTGTTGCCATGAAGATGGGCGCAACCAAAGCAGACTTTGATGCTGTTGTAGCGATTCACCCAACTGGGTCTGAAGAGTTTGTTACTATGAGATAAACTCGCGTTGCGAGTCAATATTAAAACCTTGTGGTGCTGTCACAAGGTTTTAATAAAACTCACGATTTTTCATAGAAGTGGAGCTTATAGAATTGAGCCAAATACACCTACGAACAAAATGAAATAGGTTTATAATAACCGCTCTCATTCCTTTCCAACTCGAACACGTTTACATCTTCCATAAATGCAAAAAAATCATCCCTATTATTAAGTTTCAAATAGACATTTAACTCACTATTTTCAGATGAAAAGTCGCTGTTTTTACATGCTGAGTTGACGTTCACACTCATATTAATAGTACCCGTGATACTATTCTTTTTATAATCTTTTACTACATCCTGATCATGCCGCATTTCTAGTGCGTCATTTTTATTCAACTGTAAAATAAAAATGTTACTATTCACCTTGTTTTTTTGTTTTAACTCATCAGGTAATTCATATTTTTCATTCACATTGACAAAGTATTCATGCTCAAAACTATAGTTAGGATCATCAGCTTTTACGTTAAATTTAATTACTACATCGTTATTATTAATAACAATTCCTACAGGAACTTGAACAGCAACAACTACCTCGCTTGGCTCAACTTCTAAAGGGTCGAAACTCATCATTTTATACATTGATGCCAGCGACATACTACTGCATCCAGAAACGACAAATGTGCTCACTAAAAGTACACACAAAAATATATTCTTCAAACTATCTAACTCCTTGTTAAAAAGTTATTTATCCAACTAGATAAAAAAGGCTTCATCTACCACTTGTCAGATTCTTGTAACTAGCAATCACATCAAGTAATAAGAAAATGGTTAAACAAAAAGCAACTTGTATTTATTATTGAAACAAAAAACTTATGATGCTGCCACAAGTTTTTTATGCCTATGATTACAAAGTGAGGGTGAGTTGTTAAACTCAGTCAAAATAATAAAAACGTAAACTACTTTGCAATCAATCACTTTATTCCCTGTACACCTTGTACAGAGTATCTTTCTGTTTCAAATGTTATTTGGTGCATTATTAATTAATAGCCAAAAACAAAGTCGTTCCTTGGTGCTGTTGTTTGCATTTCAAGGCTGTGTATGCGCCTTTAATCTGTTAGAAGGGTTAGAGTTTTCTGATTACTTAATCACCCCAGCATTTACATTACTGTATGGGCCTATGATTTACTTTTTTACCTTGTCGATTACAGGTAAGCAACCCTTTAAAACATCACACTACGCGGTTCACTTAATTCCTGCGGCTATTTCCTTGGCCTTTACCCACTACACACAAGCGATCATTTTACTTGGTTCACTTAGTCAACTTGGTTATTTCTACTTTGCTTATGGCATTTTAAAGCGCTATCACAAACAACTTATGCATGCTCGCTCAGATGCTGAGAGCCTTAAATTAAAGTGGCTGATCAAAGCATTATTTATTTTTGCCATTATTGTCGTATTCGATTTGCTGCGTATGAATGTGCAACCAATCACGCCGCTCGATTTAAAGATGCACTGGTATTTATTAAACGAAATACTGTTACTGCTAATGTTTAGCTTTTTGTTGTTTCACACCATCAAAAGTAGCTTTCAATTCGAGCCAGTCACATTGCCTGAAGAACCCGAAGCTGAACAAACTGATTCGTCTGACGAGCAACTTGCGCAGCAAATTTTCTCAACCATTGATAACTTGATTATTAATGAATCGCTTTATCGACAACCTAGGTTGTCATTAAACGACTTAGCAAATAAAACTGGGCTCGGTAGTAAAGAAATATCTTGGGCTATTAACAGCACAACGGGGAACAACTTTTGTGAGTACATCAACCAGCATAGAGTGAATGATGTTAAACGCGAAATAGAGCAAGACTCATCTCAAAAACTCAGCCTGATAGAACTGGCATTTCAAGCTGGCTTTAATTCTAAATCGACTTTTAATGCGGTGTTTAAAAAAGAAACGGGATTAACGCCGAGTCAATTTAAGAAGCAAACACTAAAAACCTGCTCATAAAACAGACAAAAAACGTCCTAAATCCTGTTTTAGGACGCTTTTTTACAGCCAAAACGCTAATTTAAACAAAAAAACAGCTTTGAGACTCCAGATGTACAAGTCCTATTTTTTACTACTAACATTTATCCTTTTAATGAACTATTCGAGTTTTTCTTTAGCAACTAATCATTCTTTAGAAGTGACGAATCAAGCCTTAAAAGTGCAACCAAGTCGCGTTGGTGCAAGCGACCCAATCGCTTACTTTCAATCGAAAACAGCGGCAATAGAATTTGCTAAACAACAAAACTGGGCTCTGGTGAATAAACTCACAAAAAAGCTCATTAATGAATATCAACATGATGGTGATACTTGGTATTTACTTGGCCTCAGTTACTTTCAATTGGCCGACTATCTAAATGCCAGCAATGCTTTGCAACGCGCACTTGCAATTGGGACTAGCTTAAAAGGCATTGCTAATGGGGCTAGTAACCCTAACGATTTAATGGTGAAAATTGCAGAGGCGTATGCTGAGCTTAATAACCAACAACAAGCCGAATATTGGCTTAAAAAAGCACTTTCTGCAAGGTGGGATGACCGACCAACACTTGCAGGCACCAGCTTATTTAAATCAGGCACTAATCCTCACTTTGAGCGTTTTGCGCAATCAGCCAGCTTTAAATCTCTAGCGGGTAATAACCTCGGTACTGAACTCAATCGCGATCAAAAATGGCGCGCCGATTTAGCGTTTTTAGTCGCGGAGATTAAACGTTTACACGTGGCCATGTACCAAAATATGAGCCAACTACAGTTTGCAGAAAAAGTAGCGGGCATTGATAAAGCGATTCCTAACCTGACTGATCAGCAAATTGTTTTTCAGTTTATGGAGCTAATAGCACTACTTGGCAATGGTCATAATTTATTGATCCCTGCATGGGGTGAAAAAGGCAACTTTCAGCAATTGCCATTTCAGTTTTATCAATTTAGTGATGGCTTATACATCACCAAAGCCAGTAGCGATTATCAGCAATATATTGGCTATAAAGTTGAAGCACTAGCCGATACACCAGCCGAGCAAGCCCTTGAGTTAACCAAACGTGTTAATGCTCGCGATAATGAAATGCAAACCCTTTGGTTAGGCCCATATTATTTAAGTTTGCTTGATGCGCTCAATGGGCTTGGTATTAGCAAGGGCAATAAGGTAACACTCACGCTCAGCTCACCGAAAGGGGCTGTCACCACTGTTACGCCAGCGCTAAAATCGATGCAATTTGCAGGCTTTCCTAAATTACCAAAACTTGCTGAACACCCTACGCTTCGTTACTTAGCGCAAAACAACACGCCGTTTTGGAGCGAGCAAATCAAAACGAATAAATTACTGTATGTACAATTCAATGATGTACGTAATAGCAAAGATCTCACACTTGCTGAATTTGCCACGCAACTACAAACACAAATAAAACACGATGACATTGAACATATGGTGCTGGACCTTCGCCATAATAGTGGTGGTAATGGCTCGCTTACCCCTCCTTTGGTGGCAACAGCCGCATTTTTTAAAGTATTAAAACCACAAGGTAAGTTATTTATATTAATTGGCCGTAATACGTTTTCGGCAGGCCATGATGTAGCAGTTAAGATTGCCAATATAGTGCCAACAATTTTTGTAGGTGAACCATCAGGCACCCGTCCGAATGTGGTAGGTGAAGCGGGCTGGTTTAACTTACCTTACAGTAAACAAACAGGGCTTATTTCGAGTCAGTTCCACCAGCAAAGCCGTGCGGAAGATCATCGAATTTGGTTAGCACCCGATCTGCCTATTTCATTATCGGCAAAAGATTACTTTGCGGGTGTTGACCCTGTGATGAATGCCGTTTTAACCATAACTAAGCAATAAACAGTGCTGGCACAAACCTTGTAACTGTTAATAAAGTAACCAGTTATAGCAACAATTTGCCCTTGTTTACTGTGTAATTAAGCAATTATTACGAAGAAACAAGGCATTTTTTACAAGGAGGCACTGTGTCTAAGTCTGCAATTTTATATCGCATGGTGACCGATGAGCATATTTGCCCATTCGGTTTAAAATCAAAAGATTTACTAGAACGTCATGGTTACGATGTTGATGACCGTCATTTAACAAACCGTGAGCAAACCGATAAATTTAAACAGCAGCATGATGTAAAAACCACCCCGCAAACCTTTATCGATAATAAACGCATTGGTGGTTACGATGATTTGCGCGACTTTTTTAACCTGCCAGAAGCAGGGCAACAAGGCACAACTTACACGCCCGTGTTAGCCATTTTCGCAGTGACCATGCTACTGAGTTGTGGTTTTAGTTATGCAAATGGCACTGCTTTACTGTCGATGCAGAACATAATGCTATTTGTTGCACTGACAATGGCTGTGCTCGCAATTCAAAAACTGCAAGACTTATACAGTTTTTCAAATTCATTTATTACTTATGATTTACTCGCCATGCGTGTTGTGCCCTATGCCTATATTTACCCGTTTATTGAGGCGTATGTTGCCATTGGTATGGTGGCCGAATTACCCGCCTTAGCTGTTGCACCATTTTCGCTGCTTATTGGTAGCATAGGAGCTATATCTGTGTTTAAAGCTGTATACATTGATAAACGAGAACTTAAGTGTGCCTGTGTAGGTGGAGATAGTAATGTGCCGCTCGGTTTTATTTCTCTGAGCGAAAACTTATTTATGATTGCGGCGGGTATCTGGATGCTTAGTACTGTTTAAACGATTTACTTATAGGCTAGATAAAGCCTGCAGCAGCAGGCTTTATTGATAGATCAGTTATAACCACCTGTTCTTATATCTTTTTCAAGTTCAGATTGAGTTTTCACTGGGTGACACACTGTGTCCACCGTGCTTTTATTCATTTCATCAGCATCTGTGCTAAAAAATGTATAGTTATAATTTGCTTCAACTTCGCCGCCCAAACAGTGATGGTCGAGTAAAGCGCGTTGTTCATGGTCTTGCAAATTTGATTCTGAGGCACAACCGGCAAGCATTAAAAAAGCCATTAAAACTGATATTTTTTTCATAGTATCCTCTTAAATTAATTACAGTTCATATCTAAAATGAAATGAGGGAAGCTTGTCGAGTAAAGGTAAAAGTGACCTTTCTCTTCTTAAATCTTTACGCTCTCTTTCTAGCTGTGTCCGTCGATATCTCAACTCTTTACGTTTTTCGCTTGAGTTATTTTTATTGCTCAATTCATTCGAAATAGATTGAAGCTGCCAATTTATGGTGTCTATTCTTTGATCTATTTCTGCTTTTCTTGCTTCAATTTGATAGCGATCATTCCCCTCTTCCCATGCTCTTCTAAAGTGCTCATCATTGCATACGCCATTGTAAGCTTGTCCTTGAATACCGAGGGTAAAGCCATGTTCTGGTACACAAAACACAGCAAGTCCTTGTTGATAGCTTTTCTTATACTCTTCTAACTGAGGCGTGATACCAAACTCTCTACATGCAAAGACAATGTCTTTACCCTGATCATAGCTATACCCCTGAACACCATGGTCATAGCCCAATTCTTGCCAACTAGCTTGCATACACTCTTCGTGCGACAAACTGCTGCACCCAGATAGCAACAACAAGAATACACATAAATAAATGAACCGATGAAACACTGTGACCTAACCGATATAAAATAAGCAAGGTACCTATTTTAGGTCACAAATTATAAAAAGGGAAGATTATTGATAGAAACTCAAGAATAAGGGATTGCAGTGTGTTTACGTACTAGCGTAAACACACGTTAAGTTAAGTTTTTATGCCGTACCACCAACAGTTAAGTTGTCAATTTTAAGGCTTGGCTGACCAACGCCTACCGGTACACTTTGGCCGTCTTTACCACACACTCCTACGCCTTTATCAAGCGCTAGGTCATTACCCACCATTGAAATTTGCTGCATCACTTCAGGGCCGTTACCAATTAATGTAGCTCCCTTAATCGGTTGAGTGATTTTACCATTTTCAATTAAATAGGCTTCCGATGCGCTGAACACAAATTTACCCGAGGTAATATCGACTTGGCCCCCACCAAAGTTCGGCGCAAAAATGCCTTTTTTCACAGAGCTGATAATATCTGCTTGGCTATGTTCGCCACCTAACATATACGTGTTGGTCATACGTGGCATAGGTAAGTGAGCATAAGATTCGCGGCGCGCATTACCAGTAGGGTTTACGCCCATCAAACGCGCATTAAGCTTATCTTGCATGTAGCCTTTTAAAATACCGTTTTCAATAAGTACGTTATAGGCTGCAGGGGTTCCTTCGTCATCTACGTTCAATGAACCACGGCGGTCAGCAATGGTGCCATCATCCACGACTGTACACAGCTCAGATGCTACCTTTTCACCTACTTTGCCGCTAAACGCTGATGCGCCTTTACGGTTAAAGTCCCCCTCAAGGCCATGACCTACCGCTTCGTGTAGTAACACACCTGGCCAGCCTGCACCTAGTACGACTTCCATACTGCCTGCAGGGGCATCAATTGCTTCTAAGTTTACTTTTGCTTGGCGAACCGCTTCTTCAGCGTATCCCATCCAACGAGGCTTACCGTCAACTAATTCTTTAAAATAGCCATAATCTAAACGCGCGCCGCCACCAGCACCACCGCGTTCACGGCGGCCGTTCTTTTCAAGTAATACTGAGCAGTTTAAACGAATAAGCGGGCGAATATCGGTTGCAAATGTGCCATCGCTGGCTGCAATAAGTACTTCTTCATACACCGCCGACATTGAGCTAATCACTTGCTCTGCATCAGGTGCTAATTCACGAATATAGTTTTCAAGCTCACGTAGTAAATTTACTTTATCGCTATCACTCATGCTTTGAATAGGTTGATGCGGTGCATATTGTTGTTTTGCAGCAACATCACTAAACACTTGAACTGTTTTATTTTCACCTGCATCTGCAATACTACGCGCAGCAGTCGCCGCTTTATTTAACGCTTCTAAGTTGATTGCATCTGAGTATGAAAACCCTGTTTTTTCACCACTGACAGCACGAACACCAACCCCACGTTCAACATTATATGATCCCTCTTTCACAAGGCCATCTTCAAGTACCCAGGATTCATGATGACTTGATTGAAAATACAAGTCGGCGTAGTCCACTTGATGTTGGTGAATAAAGGCGAGCGTTTTTTCGAGTTCTTCTCGTGTTAGCTGGCTGTCTTGTAATAAATGCTGTTCAACCGTGTTCATAATAAATGCTCTCTAAATCGTTGCTGAGACTGCACAGGCATGTCTTGGCGTATCTTATTCAATTGGTTTAAATCAAGTTCATGACTGATAAACCCTGTGCCACTTGGAAGCTCACTGAGCGTATCTCCCCATGGCGAAATTATAATGCTGTGGCCATATGTTTGCCGACCATTTTCATGATCTCCCCACTGCGCAGCTGCAACTACATAAGACTGTGTTTCAATTGCTCTGGCAGCTAATAAGTGATGCCAATGAGCAGCACCGGTAACAACAGTAAAAGCACTAGGAACTAAAATTAGCTCAGCACCCTGTCGCTGCATAGCACTAAACAAACCACTAAAGCGCAGATCATAACATACTGCTAAACCAATTTTACCAAAGGGTGAGTCAACCACGACAATATCGCTACCCGCTTGTGTCGCATCTGACTCACGATAACATCGGGTGGAGTCCGCAACATCGACATCAAATAGGTGAATTTTATTGTACTGCGCGACTACATCACCTTGGCTATTAAATAAAAATGAGGCAGCTAAGTATTTTCCATTATCTTGCGAAACAGGCACGGTACCAGCAGCTAGCCAAATATCATGTTGCTTACACAGTTGTGCAAGTTGTGCTTTGTAGTCATCAATTTTAAGCCCTAATTGATAACTCGCTTGGCTACTTTTACTAAAGATCAAAAAAGCTTCGGGTAGGCAAACCAGTAAAGGACGCGTTTTAGGTAACTGCTGTAATGACAGCCTCAAAGACGCCATATTTTGTTCTGCATTGATACCAGAACACATTTGTAATGCTAAAACCTGACCCGACATATTAGCCTTCATTGGTTTGTAAACTCACAGATGATGCCGCGTCTTTTAATTTTAACCGTGAGGAAGATTGCGGCTGGCTCTGTGCAGCTTGTGGTAAAGTAACTTCTCGACTTTTACGATCGACTTCGGTCACCTCAGGATCGCTCATACTGCCACTGACTTTAAAATTAATTTCTGAGATCACCCGGGCAGAGTGAATAACCTTATCGATGGCAAGTGCCGCTAAGCCACTTACAGGATTAACCATCCATGCAACTATAACAGGAATACTTGAAGTAACCTGTGGTGCGACTGCCAAATCATAGTCAATTTCAAGGGTATTTAGGTTAGTATGGCCTTTAATAGTCAAGTCAGCAGGTACACCGTCAAGTTTGGTATCTTGCGTGTAAGCAATGCCTTTATCAAGCTGCATAGTCCCTTGCATACTGTTATAGAAAAAACCCTTCGAAAATACATCTCTGAAATCCAGTTTTAGCTTACGCACTAAGGAGTCTAAACTTAACAGTGAAAATACTCGCGCACCGCCATCACTTATCTCAGCAAGATGGCCTTCACCTAAGCGCCAATCTAGCTCTCCCATCAGTGTTGGTACATCAACGTTATACGGGGCACCTTGCCAGGCTAAATCAAATTGAATATCGGCGTCTGAGTCCTTAACGGTGGTTGTTATATCAAACTCATCAAATAACTCACCAATATCGTCACTTTGTAAATTACCAGTAAATCGTGTTTGGCCATCGGCAAATTGCCCTTTCCCTCTGAGTACATGATCGCCTTTATCAATGAGCACTTCAGTAAATAACAGTGTGTCTTGCTCACCGACTAAACTACTTTTGACTTTATCAAGTTGATAATCTGCGACTTTACAATCTTCACAGTTAAACTCGATGGCAGGAATACGCGTTAACCAGCTTAAGTCTTCTGGTTCACCAACATCTTTGGTTTGCTCTGGTGCAGCTTCATTAAAATTAATACGTAAGTAGTCAGTAAAAATTTGAATTGGCCTGCGCGTTTCACCGGTTGGAATGAGTGCATCGGCGCGTAATTCTTTGGCATTTAGTTTTAATTCTAAGTCTGATTGCTTTGGTGCTAAACGAAACTCAAAATCATTGAACTCGATATTGTGCAGTGCAAGCTTATTAAATTTACCGGTTACGTTATTAAACGTAGGCATCACACTTGGTGAGTCTGATTTTACTTTAGCGAGCGCAATAATTTGGTCAATTAAACCAAACCAAGGTGTCAGTTCTGTCTGTGGTAAATCAATTGATACAGCAAAACCGTCACGATTAAGGCCAAGGTCTTGCTCACCCAAAATTAAATGTACGTTATTAAATTTTTGTTCGCCATTATCTAAAATAGCATTAAAGAAAACCTGCTCATTAACGTTCGCAGTGATCAAGTTTGAAATTCTGTCGCCTTGCACAACAGCCGTAAGTGGCCATGTTTGCTCTTTACTTTTATTATAGGGAGCAGGTAATTGACTACTAAGACCCACTAAGTTACCACTTACGTCCGCACGGTAGTTAAAGTCATTTGGTAGAAAGTTAAGTAATACATTAATGTCTACATCACTTTGCCCCGTTAAATAACCCGCTAAGAGACCATGTGCTTGTTCGATTAATGGCTCTGCTTCAAGAGCAAGCTTTATCGCTATTTCGGCGCGATAATTATCTGCGACGTTCTCACTGCTGAAATTAGCGGTCAGCGGCATGCCCATCCAATCAGCTTTAGCATTATTGAAATCGATTTTGTCATTATTAAATTTAACAATGCCGGTCATATGGTTAAGGGTTATACCTGGCTGCGCAAGGTATACAGGGATATTTGCAAGCTCAACTTCACCTATTGCATCAACATGCCCTGAGCGTAAGTTAACCAACAACTCAATTTCTGCGGCCGCCTCCCCTTGAGCTTGCACAACTTCAAAAACACTTGCTAAAGGTTTTGCCAGTGGCGTTGCAGCAAAAAAAGGCGTTAACTTTTCGCCATGAGCGCGTTTATTAATAGCAACCTTAAGCATTTCGGCATTCATTAAATCAGCAATGCTGACATGTACGCTATCGCCTAAGTCTAAATTAACAAGCTTGCCCGACTTACTGTAGATATCCATGCGCTCATTTTCAAAATGTAGCGTTACGTTAGCGTCTTCAACCGCAGGCCAACTTGGTGAGAATTGATAGTTTGCGCTATTGACGTTTGCCAATACTTCAAACTGACCCTGTTGCTCCCTAAATGGAAAGCCTTCAAAAGGTCCTGAATAGAGCACTTGCGCTTTATTTACTTCACCACCTTGAATGGCACCATTTAAATAGTTAACTAAGTTCTCACTCATTACAGGCAAAGGAAAATAATGCCCTGCTACTGTGGCATCAGGTGCATACGCTTCTGCATATAAATCTAAGCGAGGGTCATCTGTTAGGCTTAACATCATTTCAGCTGCAAGCGTCACCTCGTCGTTATCAAGCCATAAATTATCACTACTGATACGCCAGCCGTCGGTGTAATGGTGTAAATCGAGCTCAATATTGAGTTGGTTATAGGCAATATCTTGGCTAAAGCTACCGTTGGTCAATAAGCGGTTGTTTTCTCCATAAAGTTGTATGCGACCAGCAGACTGATTAATGAAGCCATCGACTCTAATTGCTTGACCACCAGGGATACCGTTTAGTGACAACCAATTTAGTTGGTCACCTTTAAACCAAAGTTGCCATTGTTCACTTTGTCCAAACTCGACATACGCATCGCTTAATTGTCCATTTGGTTGGCGGTCCAAAAATGGAGTAAGTACTTCAAAATTACTTAATTGGGCAAGTTTGGCTAATAAAGCAAAATCAAATTGCTTAAGCCAAATTTTATTTTGCTTACCAAGTTGGGCTTCAAATTGCAGTGTCGGCCATTGCTTTAAATCACTTTCAAAGGTCAGACCGGTACTTTTTAGACGCCACCCTTGCTGCCAAGGAAACAAGTGGAACCCGCCTTTACTTAGGTTGATTTGATGCGACTCTTGGTTTTGTTGCCAATTTACAAAGCTAGGTTGCCACTGCACTTTCACATCGCTGATCAAGCCTTTTTCAAGGCTAACCCACGTTTGTAAATTCATATCTGAGTGCAATTGCTGTTTATCAGTATTGATAAATTGTGCAAGCCATTTAGACACATCTACATTAGCAGCCTCTACATAGATATCACCCGCCATGGTTTCAAGTGTTGAACCATTTAATGCCATTCGCGCATCAAAGCTCCCCACCGAGATGCCAGGTAAAGCTAATGAACCAGCGCCTTGATGCTGCTCAGGGGTATTTTGCCAAACAATGTTTTCAAGAATGAGTTTACGTGCTTTGCCATCACCTAACATAAAATTAAGGCTACTATCTTGCACAGCAAAATGACCTGTTTTCCCTAAAAACAAGCTTTCGATAAGTTCTTTTTGCTCAAAGCTATTACTTTGTTGTTCACTGCTTAATTCCAGCATTGTTGGTAAGTCGACATCGGCATGGAAACCATTAATGACAAAGTAGTTCGACTTTAATTGACGGGTTTTAAGTGATTCCCAAAGATTAACTTCAAGACTCGCCTTATCAATATTTAAAGCGATAGGCGATGTTTGGTTGTCTTCAAATGAGATATTTTCGAGAACTAATGATGGCCCCTTTCCTTGCCAGCTCGCAGAGATAGAACCTATTGACAGGTTGACATCAAATTGCTCGTATAAAAACGTTTCAATATTGCTTTTATAATCATTGGCATAGGGAAGTGTATACTTTAAAACAGAGACAATAACGGCCAGCAACACAAGGGTGATAGCAAATACTTGCCATACCTTGCGTATACAATAAAAGCAGACCGTCTTTGTGTTCATTACATCATTACCACATCAAACTGTTCTTGATTATATAAACTCTCTGTTTGAATACTGACTTGCTTGCCAATAAATAGTTCAAGTTCAGCAAGGTTATGGTACTCATCATTAATAAGTGCCTCAGAGACCGATGGTGCAGCATACACCATAAATTTATCAGCAGCATAAGCGCGATTAACCCGCACAATTTCACGCAGAATCTCGTAGCAGACTGTTTCAACCGTTTTTTGTGAGCCTCGTCCAGAACACGCAGGGCAAACATCACATAAAATATGCTCTAAACTCTCACGGGTACGCTTTCGAGTCATCTCCACTAAGCCTAGTGCAGATAAGCCATTTATGTTGGCTTTAGCGCGATCTTTTGCCAATGCTGACTCAAGTGAATGAAGCACTCGGCGTTTGTGCTCGTCGCTGACCATATCGATAAAGTCGATAATAATAATGCCGCCTAAGTTACGTAACCGTAACTGACGGGCAATCGCCGATGTTGCTTCAATATTAGTGTTAAAAATAGTTTCTTCTAAATTACGATGGCCAACAAACGCGCCGGTATTTACGTCAACGGTGGTCATCGCTTCAGTTTGGTCAATAATTAAATAACCGCCCGATTTAAGCTCTACTTTACGATGCAAGGCTTTTTGAATTTCGGTTTCAACATCAAATAAGTCGAAGATTGGTCGCTCACCTGGGTAATATTCAAGCGCGCCGGATAGAATTGGTACAAACTCTTCAGTAAATTCTTTTAGTTCTTGATACGTTAATTTAGAGTCAACACGAATTCGCTCCATATCTTCGCCAACATAATCACGAAGAGTTCGAAACGCCAGTGTAAGGTCTTCATGCAAAATACTTTCTTTGCTTACTTTTTTGCGCTTAGTAACAATTTTTTGCCACAGCTTTTTTAGAAACTCAGCATCGTGACGAAGCTCAGCTTCACTTGCCCCTTCGGCAGCAGTACGGACAATAAAACTACCATCTTCATCGCCGTATTCAGCAACAATTTTTTTCAAGCGTAAACGTTCTTCTTCGGTTTCAATACGCTGGCTCACACCGACGTGTGTCGCATCAGGCATAAACACTAAGTAACGAGATGGAATTGTAATATCAGTCGTTAAACGCGCCCCTTTAGTACCAAGAGGATCTTTGACCACCTGCACCATGATGTGCTGTCCTTGGCGAACAAGCTCGCGAATATCTTGTACTTTCTTGATGGGTTGCTCATCAACACCTTCAACAATAGAGGCGCTGTTAACAATGTCAGACGCGTGCAAAAAAGCCGCTTTGTCTAAGCCAATATCTACAAATGCGGCTTGCATGCCTGGTAATACACGGCTAATTTTGCCGAGGTAAATATTACCAACAATCCCTAGGTTGCCAATTCGCTCTAGTTGAATTTCTTGCAGTACGCCATTTTCAATCAGCGCAACCCTGCTTTCACTCGGTGTAACGTTGATCAGTAATTCGGTGCTCATGTTACCCTCTTAAAAATTCGTTTAATAACAGCTCTGTCTCATATAAAGGTAAGCCGACAACAGCAAAATAGCTACCCGAAATGTGACTCACAAATCGCCCGCCTAGACCTTGTATACCATAACCACCGGCTTTATCTTGTGGCTCTTGGGAGTGCCAATATGCATCGATTTCGTCATCGCTTAATTGTTTAAAAGTCACATCAGTGACAACAAGACTGCTTTTTACGTGCTGGCTGTCAGCAATAGCTACGGCGGTCATAACTTGGTGAGTACGCCCTGATAGGCGCTTCATTGTTGCGATAAAGTCTGCTTTATCAATCGGTTTGCCAAGTGCGGTGTCATCAATCACCACCACGGTATCACTGCCAAGCACAGGGCGGTCAGTGTAACCCATTGCGACACCAGATTGTGCTTTGAGTCTCGCTAAACGCTCAACATAATCACGAGGAGACTCGTTCGGGAATTGGCTTTCATCTGCATCAACGCTAAATTGAGAAAACTCGATACCAAGCTGGCTGAGCAACTCTTTTCGACGCGGTGATGCAGACGCCAAATAAATTGCGGTTTGCATTATCTAATCCTGAAATGACGGCGGTATTTACGCAATATTAAGAAAATCCACCACCAACAAAGCATGCCGGTTAGCACTGGCCATAAGTAATGCGGGCTGAAATAAACCCCCATCAAGAAATGATTAAGCCAAAATTGCATAAGGTGGTAAAGCGTTAAAAACAGAGCCACTAATATGCTCTGCTGCCATAGAGAAAAGTTTCTAATTTTTTGAAAGTTACTTGCCGTGATAAAAATACACACAGAGTAAGTTAATGAGTTCACGCCAAGTGGTGAACCCGAAGCCAAATCCATGAGTAACCCCACCACCCAAGCCGTGCCGATATTAAGACGATGTGGTACAGCGAGCGACCAGTACATCAGCACCATTAACACCCAATCAGGTCGATAAGGTTCAAATGAAATAGGCAATGGCATCAATGCCATCACCAGTGCAAAGAAGATACTAATTGCGATTAGCAAGGAATAGCGACTATTCATTACTTATGCTCTCCTGCTGGTTACGCCACAGCACAACCAATAAGCGGATACGGTCCAACTGTGCAATAGGCTCAGCATACACTTGTGCGAATGGGTGACCTTCATCGCGATTGATTTCTGTCACAACGGCCACTGGGTAACCTTCAGGAAAAGTTCCTCCTAACCCAGAGGTCACTAAGATGTCACCTATGCGTACATCAAGGCTGTGAGGCACGTGTGAAAGCTTTACGACATTAATCTTACCAATGCCTTCAACCACTGTGCGTACATCGTTACGTAAAATGCGTACTGGCGTAGCGTGTGTGGTGTCGGTCATTAATAATACGCGGGAAGTTGTCGATCCAACTTGCGTAATTTGCCCAACAACCCCCATTTCATCGATGACAGCTTGGCCTTCACTTAAGCCATCGGTTGTGCCACGATTAATCACCACTTGGTGACTATATGGATTTGAATGTACAGACAATACTTGCGCAATGATCTTCCGATTAGATTGCTTAGCCGATGAACCTAGTAAAGCACGTAACTTATCATTTTCACGACTTAAAAAGGCTAACTGTTGTAGTTGTTCGCTTTGTAGTAGCTGCTTCTTTTTAAGTGCTTCATTTTCGGTAAGAAGTTGATCGCGTGTGTGAAGGTTTTTTGCACCTATACTAAATAGTTCATAAGGCAGGTTAGCAAGATAGATAAGTGGGCTTACTAGGGTATTTAAGCTAGTGCGAATGGTTGTGCCACCCTGTGTATAGCGGTCGCCCACAATCAAAACGACACTCAAAAGCACTGCGACAAAAAGTCGCAGTTGCAAAGAGATTGTACGACCAAACATTAACTTCATTAGTCGTAACTAAATACGTCACCACCGTGCATATCAATCATTTCGAGGGCTTTACCGCCACCACGCGCAACACAGGTAAGTGGGTCGTCAGCAACAACAACCGGAATCCCCGTCTCTTCCATGAGTAAGCGGTCTAAATCTTTTAGTAATGCACCACCGCCGGTTAATACCATGCCATGTGCAGAAATATCTGATGCAAGCTCTGGTGGAGACTGCTCAAGTGCAACCATCACAGCACTTACAATTCCCATCAGTGGTTCTTGTAATGCTTCTAGAATTTCATGTGAGTTAAGCGTGAATGAGCGCGGCACACCTTCGGCAAGGTTACGGCCTCGCACTTCAATCTCAACTGGTTCATCTGTTTTAAATGCAGAGCCAATTTGATGCTTAATATTTTCAGCGGTTGCTTCACCAATTAAGCTACCGAAGTTACGACGAACATAGTTGATAATTGCCTCATCAAACTTGTCACCACCAATACGTACAGATGATGAATAAACCACACCATTCAAAGAAATAATAGCCACTTCAGTGGTACCACCACCGATATCAACAACCATTGAACCTGTTGCTTCAGATACTGGTAAACCTGCACCAATTGCCGCAGCCATTGGCTCTTCAATTAAATACACTTCACGTGCACCTGCCCCCATTGCCGATTCACGAATGGCGCGTTTTTCTACTTGTGTTGCACCACAAGGAACACAAATAAGTACACGCGGGCTTGGACGCATAAAGTTGTTGTTATGTACTTGCTTAATGAAGTGCTGAAGCATTTTTTCGGTCACATAAAAGTCGGCAATTACACCGTCTTTCATTGGACGAATCGCTTTAATATTTCCAGGTGTACGACCAAGCATTTGCTTAGCTTCTGTTCCCACAGAGGCAACGCTTTTAGGACCACCAGCGCGCTCTTGGCGAATAGCAACAACTGAAGGCTCGTTTAATACGATTCCTTCTTCTTTTACATAGATTAGGGTATTGGCTGTACCCAAGTCGATCGATAGATCGTTTGAAAATATACCACGAAGTTTTTTAAACATGAGGCTGGATGACCTTTGAAAATACGTTCTTATATTAGCTGCTTTCACTCTATCATGCTCACCATGAAAAAGCGCAGCTACCTTCTTTATTTGTTAAAAAAGGAAGCATCCATTGCTTCCTTATTAAATTTATCGTTCGCGTACTAGACGAAACCCAATATAGTTTGCACGAAAATCTGGCGCTAAAATTAAACGCGTAGATACACGAGCCAAGCTAGGTGCGAAATTCCATGCCCCACCACGAACAGCCACATCAGACTGTTCCGATTTTTTATTTGTCCACTCCCATACATTGCCTACAGTATCGTATAGGCCAAATGCATTAGGAGAAAATGAGCCTGTTGGCGCAGCACTTTTGTTAGACCACTCACTGCCACACCAACCACAATTCGCTAGGTTTTTACCAATTTCATTACCCCAAGGGTATTCAGTTTCTTTACCTGCACGTGCAGCGTATTCCCATTCAACCTCATTGGGTAAACGAAATAGCTGGCCAGTTTGCCCTGATAGCCAATCTGCGTATGCTTTAGCATCATTGTAGGTTAAACACACTGCCGGAAAATCACTGTCTTGATCAAAACCTGGATTACGCCAGTTTAGGGTTGCTTCCCACACAGGTTCACCATTTAGGTAATAAGCACAACCGCGATTTTTTTCGGCTTCTGTTTTATAACCTGTATTGGCAACAAACTGCTCATACTCACCAACACTGACTTCTTTACTTTGCATAGCAAAGGAGTTGGCAATGGTTTTCTCTACCACTGGACGCTCATTAGCAAGACCACTGCCGTTGATATCGCCCATTTTAAATTTACCTGCCGGAATGACAACGAGACTCGCCGTATTCGTTTTATTTACAATACTTGCCGCTGGTGCCGATGATGGTTGCTCAGCGGTTGTAATAGCTGCAACAACAGGCTCAGGCTTTTTTACCAGCTTGGCATGAATTGTTTGTGACTTATTAAGTTCTAAGCGAACTTGATAGCTTTTGTAGCCGCGCTTACGAATTTCTACATTATGAAAGCCAACAGGTAATGATGTTGTAAGTTTAGTAGAACCAAAACTGACGCCATCTATAAACACTTCATCATCATAGACATTAGAACGAAGCGTTAATTCAACCATTTTAGATTTTTTTAGATCAGGTAATGGTTCAACCCTTACTGGCTTTTTTACAGAATAATCACTTACCGGCTCCTCACTCATACGAGAAACCGATACCACCTTACTATTATCCTGAGAGTCACTGAATGTTAACTGACTATCCGAGTAAGTCGTTGTATAGTTTGGTTGATAGCTGCCCGCCAGCGGTGTGCCATAATCAGCACAAAAACGGTTATCCAAATTCAGTAAGCTACATAAACGGCTACTATTTACGTCTCCGCGCATCGTTACGCTTAAGTTCACGTTGTAATTACCTTGGCCGCTAAACGCACTATTTACAACATGACTGCTAAGAATTTTAACTTGTGCGCCAGCAAGATTACGCTTTGGTTCAACAAGGCGTTCTTCGGTTAAGTTAGCAAAAATTTGGTCTACAAAACGTTTGGTGGCTTTTTGCAAGCCCATTTGTTGGCCGCGCTGCTCACAGGCTGCAAGTGTTTCGGTACGCTTACAGTTAATTGTGTGATTAACTTCTAAAGTGCCTTCACGAGTAAACTCATTGCGCAAACGCTCGACACGTGCTGTAGCCAACTGCTCTTTTAAGCTTTCTAATGTGTTTAGTTGCGTATGTTTCGCTACGCGAATTTGCTCGATATCTTTTCGGTGTGAAGCAATTGCCGCTAATTGCATCGAAATATCATCTTTGTTCTGTTTATGATCAACCACTGCTTTTTGATAACGCGCTTGCGCATTACTGATATCTAATGTTGGGTCATCAATAAGTCGACGGTACATCTCGTTCATTGCATCAAGCGCTTGGTTTTTTTCTTTGTCTAACTCAGTTGAGCGTGCGCGTAATAATTCGAGTTGTTTTTGTAACTGACTTTCTTCTTTTAGGTGTTTTTCGAGGATTACGGTCGAGTTATCGTATTCGGCTTGTTTTTTACTGATCTCTGATTCAATCCCAGTTACCGTAGCAGTATCTTGTGCAAATGCACTCGTTGCTAGCAAACTAACTGAAATTAACAGAGATAAAGGAGCTATTCGCATATATTCCATTCCCAAAAAGCGGCAATTATTTGGTCATTATTATTTTTTATAATTAAACTCTTATGCTATGTACTTGCAAGGCAAAACACAAGCTTTGTTCAATTATTATCTGAGTTTACAACTATTACCTTAGTTGATGCCAGTAAATAACATAATCATTTTAGTTTAATTGACTAATTTCTATCTATATGACGATTTTGCTATAATTGAGCCCCTTTTTTTATCTAAGTAGCATCGTGAATATTAGTTGTGAGTCACCCATTCAACCCATTTTCCACCCTCTGTTAGAAGCGCATAACTTACAGTTGTTTATCAAACGTGATGACCTGATTCACCCTGAAATAAGCGGCAATAAATGGCGAAAACTTAAATTTAACTTACAAATAATGCAACAACAGGGTAAGTCAGAGCTGTTAACCTTTGGTGGCGCATTCTCAAATCATATCCACGCCAGTGCAATCGCAGGAAAACTATTTGGCTTCAAAACTCATGGGATTATCCGTGGCCCCTTACTTGATGAAGCTAACCCGACGCTAAACGATGCAAAGCGCTTTGGTATGACGCTACATCCGGTCAATCGCCTTACTTACCGCCAGCGTCATGATCCCCATTACTTAGACGAACTAAAAAAGCAGTTTCCTAATGCTTACATCTTGCCTGAAGGGGGAACAAACCTTGCGGCGATTAAAGGCTGTGTGGAATTGGCACAAAGCTTACCAGCTAGTGACTATATCATTTGCCCAACGGGTAGCGGTGGCACATTAGCAGGGTTAATAGAAGGAACGAGCAGTCAAACAACCCTTTTAGGTATTGCTGTCCTTAAACACGCTGATTATTTAATCGAAGAAATAAAACAGCTCAGTAATAAAGCAAAAGAACAGCACAACTGGCAACTTTTATGTGATTATCATGATGGCGGATATGGCAAGTTTTCTGATGAGTTATGGCGTTTTTGTCAAACCTTTACTCAACAATACGACATTCCCCTTGAACCTATTTATAGTGGAAAAATGATGTATGCTATTTGGCAGTTAATTGAGCAAGGTTACTTTGCATCAGGAAGTGTAATAACCGCCATCCACACAGGCGGGTTACAAGGTCTAAATGGGTTAAAGTACAGAGGCTTAATTTAGCGACGGTCAGCTATATGGGGTAATATCCGCCAACTTTTGCAGTGGTTCAGCAAAATAAAACCCTTGTGCAGCAACCACTCCTAAATTTTTCAGCGTTGCTAACTCATTTTGTGTCTCAACACCCACAGCATAAACAGGGCAACTTAATTCATGCCCTTTTGCGATAATTTCCTTCACCATCTTTTGTTGCTGCTTGTTAGTATCAATATTGTGTATTAACTCAAACGCGAGCTTTATAGCGCAAAAATTAGCAAGCTCACGGTAAAGGGGCAAGTGCTCTGCACTGCGTACATTATCGATAACCACTCCTGCCGACAATTTACCCAAACAATCTAACTGCCCTGCTAATCGGTGGCGCTGCTTTAAAAAGTCATCCTCATTTAATTCAAATTGCAGCTTACTGACCGTATCACAGCTTTGCATCTCACCTTTCAACCACTGCCAAAACTCTTTATTAAACCAATTCAGGGCATGTAAGTTGATACTAACGGCCATTGCGCCTCGTTCACTCAACAGTATTTTTTTTACCTGCAAAACAACCGTTTGATCAAGCAAAAGTACATCCTTCTTGCTACTCATTTGCGGGATAAAATGACGCGCCGCCAAAAGTCCGAGGCTTTTATGACGAATACGGATTAACGCTTCATGCTGAAGGATATCGCCGGTCTGCAAATCGAATAATGGTTGGAAAAAAAGCATAAAGTGCTTTTTCTTTATATATTCAAATAAGTGTTCTTTGCTATCAGCAAGCACACTCGATTGCGTGTGCCCAAACGGCAAGCGATGAATATGTTGCCAGGCACTTTGTTTTGCTAGCGCAAGGGCCGATTTAGTCAACTGATAAACAACCGCTTGATCCGCCCCAGTGCGGTAATTACACACCCCTATTTTTACATCACTACGGGACAAGTCACTGCGATAATTAAGACATGCTTGATAGATAACTTGATGCAATCGCTTAGTGTATTTATCAACCTCAGTCGCAGGGACGCTATTCAGTGTGACCGCAACGCCTCCTGAAGGAAGCAATTTAACCGAGCGATTGACCAGCTCACCAAATCCTTTAGCAATCACTAATTTAAAATAATTATCGACATCCAAGTTTTCAGGAAAAGGGGTTTTCCAAAAAAATAACGAAAATAAATGGTTATAATTAGTAGGAACACCATACAGAATATTCAAATCTTGATGAGGCAAAAGCTTTGGCGTTACTAATTTACGCGGCATTTCAGGCTTGGCCTCACTTAATTGAGCGGGCTTTTTAATCGTTGCATCTTCCAGCACAGGTGTCTTAAGCGCCATCCGCCAGCGACGTAACCCCCAATAACACGCTCCAATCAAGATTAAATTTAGAAACAAAAACAAATGACTTTCCACTAACCAAGAAGGCCAATGAAATAACCGCAGGCTCACCGTCTTATAGCTAAATACTTCCTGCTCTAAATCAATAAACTTCGCTAAACTAGGTGATACCTCTGACGTATTCATCACAAACCCTTGGCTTTGAACTAAAGTTGCAATAATGTCATGTGAGGAAACAGGGTCGAGACTTAAGTCATAAACTTGCTTGGCAAGCTCAGTCCCTGAGTTATGTACTTTTTCGTGTAGTACATCACTTAAAAAAATATTAAAAACAACTAATAGCAAAAAAACGGCCGCCATATAAATGGCCTCCGGTTTCTTAATATGTGCAGTAAAATCTTTTTTCATTTCACAGCTTTGTTGCTCAAACATACACAAAGTGTTGTCCAAGAACCCTATAAATACAAGGCTACAGAGCGATTAAAAGCAATTTCAGAATTATCCTAAGACCAACGCTGTCAAAAGTCATGTATTTTTAAACACCTAGCAAAAAGTGTTAATGATAATTATTTTGTAACCGACAACTGCAAGCTTACGCAAAATAACAAAGCCATGTTAAAGCAATAAAAAACCCAGCAATTAGGCTGGGTTTAAATAACTCAAACACTCAATGCGAGTGATCTAGAACGGAATATCATCATCAAAATCGATTGGTGGTTCCATCGGGTTTGATGCGCCGCCTTGTGGTGCATTTTGAGGTTTAGGAGCAAAACCACCACCTTGTTGTGGCGCGTTGTTTTGCTGCTGTTGATTATAACCGCCACCATACTGGTTATTACTTTGTTGTTGTGGTGCAGGTTGCTGCTGCGGGCGCTGTTGCTGCTGTGCTGGCGCAGACTGTTGTTGTGGAGCATAGCTATTATTGCTTTGTGCTTGTTGTGAGCCACCGCCGTAGCCGCCACCTTGTTGTTGACCACCTTGGTAACCGCCTTGTGATTGGCCACCTTGATAACCACCACCTTGTTGATCGCCACCACGACCACCTAGCATTTGCATTTGGCCACCCATGTCTACCACGATCTCTGTGGTGTATTTTTCTTGGCCTGATTGGTCAGTCCATTTACGCGTTTGTAAACGACCTTCAATGTACACTTGTGAACCTTTACGAAGATACTCACCAGCAACTTCTGCTAGTTTGCCAAATAACACAACACGGTGCCATTCAGTACGCTCTTGCATTTGCCCTGTGTTTTTATCTTTCCAGCTATCTGTCGTAGCAATGCTGATATTCGCTACGCCATTGCCATTAGGCATATAACGTACTTCTGGATCTTGGCCTAAATTACCAACCAAGATAACTTTGTTCACACCGCGTGCCATGGAACTTCTCCTATAAAACGTTAGATTAAACCAGCCACTTTGCGTGCTTGGTCTAGGTCAAATTCTTTATCATTAATCTTTAAATAGCTGCGATTTTCATCACAAACAACCGTTGCTTCAATTACGCCCGGTAAAGCAACTAGACGAGAAGCAAGCACTTGTGCCTGCTGCTCTGAACTTAATTCAGTCATTAAGCTAATAATTTTACTTCTTGGTGGGACTTGCATATTCCAAGCAAGGATAAGCCATATTAACCCAACAAGTGCCGCCGCCGCAAACACTGCTTGCGCACTTAATACTTGAGCAACGTAACCCCCTAATAAACCACCTAAAAAGGCACCAAAAAACTGCGTTGATGAGAACACGCCCATCGCAGAGCCTTTTTGATTTGCAGGGGCAATACGCGACACAAGTGCAGGCATGGTTGCTTCTAAAAAGTTAAAAGCAATAAAGTAAACCAGCATACAAATTCCAATGCCAATCACAGAGTCAACCCATAGGGACATAGCCAGCATACTTAAAACAAGCAGCGCGATTGAGCCAATAAAGGCTTGTTTCTCTTTTTCTTTGCGAATCGCCACTATCATTATCGGCACCATCAAGAAAAACGCTAAAAACAGCACAGGGATGTATAAATACCAATGGTGATCGGCAATTAAACCATCTTTTATAAGCTGGCCTGGTAAGGCTACAAATACGGTGGTTAATGTAAGGTGAAGCAACATCACACCAAAATCAAGGCGTGCTAATTGCGGGTGTTTAATGAGTTGCTTAATGTCATCTAAGGTAGCGAGCGTGTCGCCTTTTGGGGCTTTACTAACCGCATTAGGTACTAAAAATAACACAATTAAAATACCTAAAAGAGCAAGCCCAGCGGTAAGCCAAAATACGCCAGCAACTCCCCAAGAGGCAGCAACAATTGGTCCAAGTAGCATGGCAACGGCAAAGCTCATACCAATGCACATGCCAATTACGGCCATCACTTTCGGACGTTGCTCATCACGGCTTAAATCAGAAGCCAGCGCTAATAATGCACTGGCAATCGCGCCCATACCTTGTAAGGCGCGCCCTAGCGTCACCATTTGCACAGATTCAGCGGTTGCCGCAATCACAGAGCCCAGCGCAAACACACACAGACCCCCAATAATAACTTTTTTACGACCAATTTTATCAGACAACCAACCCATCGGAATTTGCAACACAGCTTGTGTTAAACCATAAGCACCAATAGCAAAGCCAATCCATAGTGGCGAAAACCCTTCTAATTGCTGACCATAAATTGCCAAAACTGGCATCAGCATAAATAAGCCAAGCATACGGAATGCAAATACGCTCGCCAACGAAACGGCTGCGCGTTTTTCTCGAGAGTTGAGTGAAGATGCTGTCATGAATTACTGATCTTGCTGTCTATTAAAATCTGAGCGTGGATTCTACCACAAGCGAAAACTAAATAATCACCTGTAAGTGATGATTTTTTCTTTGATCAAGGATTAATCTTATCGCGTATTATGAGATACTGAAAAAATAATTAGGTAATAAAACGAGATAGCATGGAAAACATTGAAGTCCGAGGCGCCCGCACGCACAATTTAAAAGACATCAGCCTAACCATTCCCCGTGATAAGCTGATAGTTATCACTGGCCTATCTGGTTCAGGGAAATCGTCTTTAGCGTTTGATACTTTGTATGCAGAAGGGCAACGTCGTTATGTTGAATCACTGTCAGCCTATGCAAGACAGTTCTTATCGCTAATGGAAAAACCCGATGTCGATCACATCGAAGGTTTATCGCCTGCTATCTCTATCGAGCAAAAATCGACCTCGCATAACCCGCGTTCAACAGTTGGTACAATCACTGAGATTTACGATTACCTACGTTTATTATTTGCCCGCGTAGGTGAGCCTCGCTGCCCTACTCACGACTTGCCACTTGCCGCACAAACGATCAGCCAAATGGTCGATACGGTTTTAGCCCTACCTGAAGGTAGCAAGCTAATGCTGTTAGCCCCCGTAGTCAAAGATCGCAAAGGTGAGCATGTTAAGCTATTAGAGCAACTCGCAAGCCAAGGCTTTATTCGCGCCCGTATTGATGGCGAAGTATGTGACTTATCTGATCCACCGACTCTCGAGCTTCATAAAAAGCATACTATCGAGGTCGTGGTTGACCGCTTTAAAGTAAAAGATGGCCAACAACAGCGTTTAGCTGAATCATTCGAAACAGCCCTTGAGCTATCAGGTGGTATTGCCCATGTAGCGGCGATGGACGACTCACTCAGCGAAGACATGCTGTTTTCTGCCAACTTTGCCTGCCCAACGTGTGGCTATGCCATGAGTGAACTTGAACCACGTTTATTCTCATTTAATAACCCAGCTGGTGCATGTCAAAGCTGTGATGGTTTAGGTGTGCGTCAGTATTTTGATCCAAACCGTGTTGTGCAAAATCCAGAGCTAAGCTTATCGGGCGGTGCCATTAAAGGCTGGGACAAACGCAGCTTTTATTACTTCCAAATGCTGCAAGCTGTCGCAGAGCATTATAAGTTTGACCTAGAAGTGCCTTTCCAAGAGCTTGGTAAAGAGGCTCAAAAGGTGATTCTTGAAGGTTCAGGTAAAACTAAAATTGCCTTTAACTACCGCAATGACCGTGGCGATTTAATTACACGTAACCATGAGTTTGAAGGCGTTTTAAATAATATGAATCGCCGCTACCGTGAAACCGAGTCAAACTCAGTGCGCGAAGAACTGGCTAAATACCAAACGAGCCAAGCGTGTCCGAGCTGTCATGGCTCTCGATTGCGTGAAGAAGCTCGCCACGTATTTATTGGTCAAACGAATCTACCAGCTATCACCACAATGAGTATTGGTGAAAGCATGGCATTTTTTGAAAGTTTAAGTCTGACAGGCCAGCGCGCGCAAATTGCCGAAAAAATTCTCAAAGAAATTCGTGACCGTTTATCTTTCTTAATTAATGTAGGCCTTAATTATCTATCGCTTGAGCGAAGTGCCGACACCCTGTCTGGTGGTGAAGCGCAGCGTATTCGTTTAGCAAGCCAAATCGGTGCAGGTCTTGTTGGTGTTATGTACGTACTGGATGAGCCTTCAATTGGTTTACACCAACGCGATAACGACCGCTTACTAAAAACCCTTATTCATTTACGTGATTTAGGCAATACAGTGATTGTGGTTGAACATGACGAAGATGCCATTCGAGCAGCGGATCATATTATCGATATTGGCCCAGGTGCGGGTGTTCATGGCGGCCATGTTATTGCCGAGGGTACTCACGACGATATTCTAGCAAGTAAAGATTCAATCACCGGTCAGTACCTCTCTGGTGAAAAGAAAATCGAAGTACCAGAGTCTCGTCATCAAACTACCGACAAATGGCTTGAGTTATTTGGTGCCACAGGTAACAACTTAAAGAACGTTGATTTACGTATTCCATTTGGCTTAATGACCTGTGTCACAGGTGTATCAGGCTCAGGTAAATCAACGCTTATCAACGACACTTTATTTAAGCTGGCTCATACCGAGTTAAATGGCGCAACGACCGCTGAATCGGCTCCGTACAAGTCAATCAAGGGCCTAGATCATTTTGATAAAGTGATTGATATTGACCAAAGCCCGATTGGCCGTACTCCGCGCTCAAACCCTGCCACTTACACCGGCATTTTTACTGGTATTCGTGAGCTATTTGCAGGTACTCAAGAAGCCCGTTCACGTGGCTATAAAGTGGGTCGTTTTAGCTTTAACGTGAAAGGTGGTCGTTGTGAGGCGTGCCAAGGCGATGGCGTAATCAAGGTAGAAATGCACTTTTTACCGGATGTGTATGTGCCTTGTGATGTGTGTAAGGGTCAGCGCTATAATCGCGAAACACTCGAAGTACAGTACAAAGGTAAAAACATTCACCAAGTACTCGAAATGACTGTTGAAGATGCCCGTGAGTACTTTGATAAAATTCCCGCTATTGCACGTAAACTACAAACCTTAATGGATGTCGGCTTGTCGTATATTCGCTTAGGTCAAGCTGCAACGACTCTTTCAGGTGGTGAAGCGCAGCGTGTGAAACTGGCTCGTGAACTGTCAAAACGCGATACCGGTAAAACCTTATATATCCTTGATGAACCAACTACGGGTTTACACTTTGCTGATATTCAGCAATTATTGGTAGTGCTCCACCGTTTACGCGATCACGGTAACACCATAGTCGTTATTGAGCATAATCTTGATGTGATTAAAACCGCAGACTGGATTGTCGATTTAGGTCCAGAAGGCGGTTCAGGTGGGGGAGAAATTTTAATTTCTGGTACACCTGAAGAGGTCGCTGATTGTGAGCGTTCACACACTGGAAGATACTTAAAACCACTACTATAAAAAGGATATTGCGTGCGTAGGTATTTAAAAATTGCAAAATGGCGCGCGAATAAACAGCTTCAACAACAGCAGCGTAGCTGGCAGCCACATAAAACAAAGCTGGTTGAACGTATACAAGCCATTTGGTTTAACTTAAGTACCGCGCAAAAGCTTTATCTGTTAGCATTAAGCAGCCTGATTGTTCTACAATCGGGCTGGTTAAGTGCAACCATTACGATCATAGCACTCGTTATAGAGTTTTGGCCGAAATTTAATCAGCTTTGGCATTCACTTGCAGGCAAAGCGTTAATTTTAATCTTCTACGCCAGTATCGCTAACTTTGTATTGGCCGGTGCGAGCGGTATTGTAAACGATGTAACTCATGTCTCATCAACTCACTTTAACTACACGCATAACTTTGCCACTCTCTTATATTTACCCCCTTGGGCGATGGGCATTAGCCTAGCGACCCTATTATTATTTCAACTTTTTTTACCCTTCTATATTTTTGCTTTATTACTGATAAAACCATTTGGCTCTGAGCGAATTAAGTTTATAAGCCAAAGCTATTCGCCACTATTAACCGCCATAGTGCGCTTTGTATTAGCGTCAGTGGTATTGATTAACCTAATTTCCTTTATTGACGACCAACCGCCTGAAGAAGTACTCGACAACATTGTCAGTACCTTTGCAGATAGTAAAGCCATTGCTAAAGAGTCAGGTGAAGAGCAACAAAAAGCGGTAGAAGAACTCAGTGAAAAAATAGAACAACAATTGCCAGACAGCTCAGAGAAACCACTCACACCAAAGCCTGACATAAATCTTGACGGTGATGGCGAAACAGCCGAAAACCTACGCCAGTTTTTAGATACCAAAGGCTACTTTGAACGCAGTAAACGCTTAATTGCCATGTTTGCATACAGCTTTGAGGCAGATAGTTACTCCCGCTGTGTAAAAACAGAAAACAGTAAAGCGGTTGAACTCAATGATTATGAAATTGTGCAAGTAACCCCAGATAACAATGCGGAGTATGGCTACCGCTTTGAAGTGATAGCTTGTGACTCACCAGGTATCTTGCCAGTTACTAAATAGCAGACAAAAAAATACCGCTATTAAGCGGTATTTTTATTTCAATAATTTGTTGAAAAGCTTACGGACGAGGGATAAAACCTACCGCATCGTAAACAGCTTTTAATGTTTTTTCAGCGCGGATACTCGCCTTTTCAGCACCTGATTTCATAATGCTATCAAGTAGTGACTGATCTTCGCGAATTTCTTTAAAGCGCGCTTGAATTGGCTCAATCATATTAACAACAGCTGCTGCTGTGTCTTTTTTCAGGTGACCATACATTTTGTCTTCATATTCAGGCACTAAGTCTTCAATTGAGCGCTTAGTTGCAACTGATAATAAAGTGAGTAAATTAGATACACCTGGTTTTTCTTCACGATCAAAGTAGATACGCGCTTGCTCGTCAGAATCTGTTACTGCTTTTTTCAGTTTCTTTTCTATCTTCTTCGGCTCATCTAATAACATGATGTAACCGTTTGGATTTTCATCTGACTTAGACATTTTTTTCAACGGATCTTGCAGGCTCATTACACGTGCACCAAACTCAGGGATGTATGGTTCAGGTAGTTTAAACACATCACCGTATAAGTTATTGAAACGTGTTGCAATATCCCGTGTTAACTCAAGATGTTGCTTTTGATCTTCACCCACTGGCACTTGATCAGCCTGATATAACAAGATATCAGCCGCTTGCAGCACAGGGTAAGAGAATAAACCCACATTTACGTTATTCGCATGCTTTGACGACTTATCTTTAAACTGCGTCATACGGTTAAGCTCACCCATTTGCGCATAACAGTTTAAAACCCAGCTAAGCTGAGCATGTTCAGGCACTTGAGATTGTACAAATAGTGCCGATTTCTCAGGGTCGATACCACATGCTGCATACAGCGCAATACCGTCAAGCACGCGAGAGCGTAGTTGCTCTGGATCTTGACGTACAGTAATGGCGTGTAAATCTACTAACATAAAGAAACTTTCGTGGTCTTCCTGTAGCTTAAGCCACTGGTTAATAGCGCCAACATAGTTGCCTATTGTCATACCACCGGTTGGCTGAATGCCGCTTAACACTACTGGTTTACTCATGATGTTCCTTTATATTTTTACTTAAAAAGACGAATTTAAAATGCACTTACCTTTGGGTAAGAACAGGTATTATATCTAAGAAATTCTCGCAGAGGTACTCTGGATTGAAATCAGCGAGGTTTTCACCTTGGTTATAGCCGTAGCTTAGCGCAACAACTTCAATATTAGCCGCTTTGGCAGCCAAAATATCACTTTTTGAGTCGCCTATCATAACCGCTTTTTCTGGGCTTACATCAAGTTGCTGACATGCAAACTGCAAAGGCTCAGGTGATGGTTTCTTTGCCATATCATCACCACAGACAATCAGCTGAAAATGGCTGGTCAGTGAGAGTTTATCAAGTAACTTCTCGGTAAAACGACGTGCCTTATTGGTGATCACCACTTTAGGCATACCAGCAAGCGCAGCAAGCCCTGTTTCTACATGCTGATAAAGCGCACTATAGTCACCCACAACGTGGTCATAATGCTGATAAAACAAATTAATAGCGCGCTCAGCAAGGGCTTCGTCTAAATGTTCACTGATTTGCATATCGCCACTCAAGCCGCGCTTAACAAGTGTTTCTATCCCATTTCCCACCCAGCTTTCGACCAACTTTTGGCTAACAACTGGAAATGCTAAGTCAGTCAGAGTCAGGTTCATTGCAATATATAAATCATAAACACTGTCGACTAAGGTGCCATCTAAATCAAAAAATGCTGCATCGTATTTCATGAATCAACCTTCGCAAGTTCACTGCGCATTGCATCGATTACCGCTTTATAATCTGGTTGATTAAAAATCGCAGAGCCTGAGACAAACATATCAGCGCCCGCTTTTGCTATTTCGGCAATATTATCAATACCCACACCACCATCAACTTCTAAACGAATATTGCGACCTGAGTCATCAATAATTTTACGCGCTTGGCGAAGCTTCTCGAGGGTATGAGGAATAAAGCTTTGGCCGCCAAAGCCTGGGTTAACCGACATTAATAACACTACATCGACTTTATCGAGTACATGTTCAAGGTAGCTAAGACTGGTTGCAGGGTTGAACACCAGACCTGCTTGGCAGCCACTGTCTTTTATGAGCTGCAAGGTGCGATCAATATGTTCACTGGCTTCAGGGTGAAAACTAATAATTGAAGCGCCTGCTTCTGCAAAGTCTGGGATAATTCGATCGACTGGTTTTACCATGAGATGTACATCAATCGGTGCCGTCACGCCGTAGTCACGCAGTGCTTTACAAATCATCGGGCCAAAAGTTAGGTTTGGCACATAATGGTTATCCATTACATCAAAATGTACAACATCAGCGCCACTTGCGAGTACACGATCAACATCTTCACCTAAGCGAGCAAAATCGGCCGAGAGTATAGACGGGGCTATTAAATACTTTTGTAATGTTTCCAACATGAGAAATTCCATTATAATTTGCGACAGCAAGAAGAGCGCATAATGTAACCCAATAGCTAGCCGATTAAAACACTGCGCTCTTTGTGAGGTAAATAAATACAGTGAACTAGTCCATTCAGCTAACTAAACTTGAGTATGAGTAATAAATTATTTAATTTATTCGCATAGTTAGGTTTTAACACACAAAAATTAAACATAAAGCTTACCTCAAGACACTAATTTTATTAATTTTTCCTTAAATTCAGCAGTAATTAAGTTTGTTATTTGAGCAATTGTTAGGTATGCTTGGCAAAATAACATAAACAAAGGTTATTACCATGCGTGCTTTTAAAACTGGGATCTTAATCGCGTCCGCACTGACTGTTGCTGCTTTTGCACATTCGCTTTCAACTGCGAATGACGACTTTTTATTAACTGCATCAAATTGTCAATGTAACACAACAGGCCTTTCTACAAGTGCTAATCAATGTATGCAAGCCGAACAAGAAACTGGTTGGTTTTCTTGGCTTACAGGCGATAGCCGCAGCGCACAATTCCATTATTTAGATTTACTAGAATTACTAACAAGTAGTGAAGAATCAAAAAAAGTTAGTAGTTTAGGCTCGAAATTTTAAGCCCGATGAGTAAGTTTTTTAGCGCATTACAAAGTGTTTTTGCTGCTTTTTTTGGTGTGCAATCAGAAAACAAACGTCAGGCCGATTTCAAAGAGCACTCATTAAGCACAATCATTGTTATTGCTCTTGTGTTATTTAGCTTATTCGTAGCGGCTATTTATTTCACCGTTTCTTTGGTGCTAAATACATAGCCATCAACTCATTTACTTTATTCCGCGAGCCCCCTTTTGGGCTAATTGTGCGTTTCACCTGAATCTCATCAAGTGCTGCTTGGCTGTATATTTTCCGAGTCCACACTGTATCGTGGTTTGAGATAAGCACTGGAGTGTTATTTTCAAATGCTGTTTGCTCTGCCAGATTTGCTAGGTTAGCTTGATCATCTAAATTAAAGCCCCCTTTCGCATACGAGGTAAACGAGGCCGTTTTACTTAACGGCACATAAGGTGGATCGCAGTAAACAACCGCATTTTCAGGAATAAGCTTAAATACTTCGTCATAACCTAAGCAAGTAAAGGTTGCTTGCTGTGCTTTGTGCGCAAAAAAGCTCATTTCTTTTTCAGGAAAATATGGGCGCTTATATTTACCAAAAGGCACATTAAAAATGCCTTTGAGGTTGTAGCGACATAAGCCATTGTAGCCATGGCGATTCATGTATAAGAATAAGATAGCACGCTCATACACATCATTGCTTTGATTAAACTGAACACGATACTCATAATAAGCTTCAGGATGATTGTTTAATTCAACGAATAGTTTTTTCGCATCACTAATAAACTCATCCGGAGTGCGTTTTAGTTCGGTATATAGGTTGATAAGGTCTGCATTGATATCATTAAGAATGTAATGCTTGAAATCTGTATTTAAGAAAACAGAACCTGCACCAACAAAAGGCTCAACTAAGGTATCAGCGCTCGCGCTCGCTTTTTTTAAACGGGCATGAATATCTTCTACTAAGCTGTATTTTCCACCTGCCCACTTAAGGAAGGCTCTGGTCTTTTGCTGCATCTGCTCTTAACTTCAATTCAGTGTTGCGCGATTCTACACTAATCTGTTTTATTTTACTGATCTAGTGAGGCGATTTCTTGCTTAATTTTACTTATTTTTTTGTAAAAAGGCTGATTTTTACGCACATTATCAGAAAGCTGTAAAGCAGCCTTTTTTGCGTCACCTAAGCTTTCATAACTGCCGGAAGTAACAATCCACCAACGTGTACCATTACGTAGTGCTTGGTATATGTGAACTGTATCCTGTAAGTTATTTTCTGTAATAAACTTATCGGTAATTTCTTGTTTAGTTACAGCCAGCAGTTGAATAACAAAGTGCCCATCAGGTTCAGCTAAGTACCAGGCATTTCCTGTTAACGTTGCAACCTCAGCGGGCTCTGTTAGCTGCTTTTGCTCCGCTGGTGCACCTTCTAAATCAGTGGCGGTATCATCACTTTCTGCCGTTTCTTGAGGTTCAGCAGGTACAGGAATAGCTAAACTATCAACAATTGCTGATACGTTATTTTCATGTGATAGCGTAGCAACAGGTTGTTCTTGCCCATTACTTTGTTGCTGAGCGGTTTCAATAGGTGCTTTTTCAAGTGCTTTGTCAGTTGGTGCTATGATTTTTTCAGCTGGCAGCGCAGTGGCTACCTTTGCTGTTGTATCTTGTTGATAATGCTCTTTCCACCACTCGGTCATATCGGCCTTGTATAAAAAGCCAATTATCAGCAGCATGGTCGTTAACAGTAATAAGAGTAAGTAGAGTAATTTATAACTTTTTTCAGGTTCACGAATATCAGCGGTGTGTTCTTGTGGCTGCCAAGCCAATAAAAGAGCTGGATTACCCTTTGCTTCTTCAACAAAAGTGCGAAAAACAGGGTCTTCTTCAACTGGCAAGTTAGGAAAAAACCAACGCATCAATTGTTTACTCTCACTCATATTGAGGGCTTCAAGATGAATTTCTACGGCTTGTGTAAACTGCCCTACCGATTGCGAGGCTATTAGGATATAGAGCGTACTGGGGCTTTGCTTGGCAATAAGCTCAAGCTGCTGAACAAGCTCTTCTGATAGGTGACGACCACCATCGATAACCCATAAACAATCGCCACATGGCTGCTGCTTATAGAGCTGATAAAAGTTCTCTGAAAGTGTTAATGAGTGATCGATAAGCGGGTTGCGAAAATTCTGTTCGAGTAAATCAGTAACAAATTGTTGATCCGTCATCTTACCGTTAAGTTGCACAAAAGCTTTATTAAACTCAAGATACTTATCGGTAATAAAAGTTTCTAATAGATAACTTTTCCCTAAACCAGAAGGACCTAATAAACATATCAGGTTTTGCCCATATTCAAACTGTAGGGCGATTCGATCAACTAGCGCAGCACGGCTAGGCAATATTTGCGATTGCATTAGCGTATAAGTAAATCACAAACCTGCTGATCAGTTACATCACTAACCAGCGCACATTGACCAAATTTTGTAGGAAGAATAAAGCGAATGGTGCCTTTTTTATTTTTCTTATCTTTGCGCATGTGGGTAAGAAACTGCTCGCAAGTCATCTCATCTGGCGCTTCCACAGGTAAGTCGTATTGAGCAATAAGCGCTTCAATACGTTCAACCTCTTGTTGTGATAAATCATTACGCTTGTGTGCTAGTCTTGCCGCCAATACCATACCCGCTGCAACCGCTTCACCGTGTAGCCAATTACCATAGCCCATCTGTGCTTCAATCGCATGACCAAACGTATGACCTAGATTCAATAATGCACGCAGGCCCGCTTCTTTTTCATCTTCAGCAACAATAAGCGCTTTAATTTCGCAGCAACGGTAAATCACGTGTTGTAATGTTTGCTCATCGAGTGATTTAAGGTTGGCAATATTTTGCTCAAGGTAAGCAAATAATTCTGTATCGTAGATCAGGCCATACTTAATGACTTCAGCCATACCTGCTGCAAACTCACGCTCAGGCAACGTATGCAAAGACTTAGTATCAATGAACACCGCTTGTGGCTGATAGAAAGCGCCAATCATGTTCTTACCTAACGGATGATTTACCGCTGTTTTACCACCCACCGAGGAATCGACCTGTGATAGTAAGGTTGTTGGTACTTGTATAAACGGCACGCCACGTTGATAACACGCTGCCACAAAGCCCGTTAAATCGCCAACCACACCACCACCCAAAGCTATTAAGCAGGTGTCTCGGCCACAGTTATGCTCAAGTAAAAATGCTGAAATCTTTTCAAACCACTCTAGTGACTTATATTGTTCACCATCAGGAATAATAAAAGAGAGCGGATTATGATCAGCCAACGACCTCATTACATCATCTAAATATAAAGGTGCAATAGTGTCGTTGGTGATAATAACAGGTCGACAATCACCGATATGTTCACGGAGTCGACCTTGGTATTGAAGTGCAGATTGACCAATATAAATAGGATAACTTCGCTCGTCCAAATTAACAGTTAATTCAAGCATCGCTAGTTTCCTTTTATTCTTGGTTTTTAAAAATCTAATTTCTCGATGATTTGATTAGCAACAACTTTTGCGCTTTGTTCATCAGTGCGGACAACAAAATCAGCGACTTCTTTGTATAGCGGTTCGCGTTCTTCAGCTAAGCGCTCTAATACATCGCGCGGTGCTTCTTCTGTTTGCAATAATGGACGACGCTTGTCGCGCTGCGTGCGTGCAACTTGCTTTTCGATCGGCGTTTCAAGGTATACAACAATACCACGAGCAGAAAGCTTGTTACGTACTTCTTTACTGATCACAGAACCACCACCGGTTGCAAGAACGATACCTTGCATCTCAGTTAAGTCTGAAATAACAGTTTCTTCACGAAGTCGAAAGCCCTCTTCACCCTCAAGATCGAATACCCAAGCAATATCTGCTCCAGTACGACGCTCGATCTCTTGATCTGAATCGAAAAATTCAAGGTGTAATTGGTCAGCAATGTGACGACCAATTGTGCTTTTGCCAGCCCCCATAGGGCCCACTAGAAATATATTACGTTTCTCAGCCATATCTTTTTAGTACAAACGAACTCTAAAATTTGAAATAAAACCCCGCCTAACGACCTGGCCCCAAAATTAAGGAGGGGATTATCTCAGTAATTGATTGGGTATTTCAAGTCAATTAACATAAAAAGCCAGATAACGAGCAATTAAACAGGTTAATTGCTCGTTGATTAAGAAAAAATCACCTAATCGATTTGAATTTTTGGTGTTACGAAGATCAACAACTCTCTTTTTTCATTAAATTCACTGGTGCTTCTAAATAAAACACCTAAGTACGGAATATCACCCAATAGGGGGACTTTCTTTGTTGAATTGACGATTTGCTGTTGGAAAATACCGCCAAGCACAACCGTCTGTCCGTTTTCAACCAACACTTGCGTTTGAATCTGTTGGGTATCAATCGCTACAGCAGGTCCTGTTGGTGTCTGAACAGTATCACCACGTGTATCTTGTGTAATCACAAGATCTAAGATGACTTTGTTATCTGGCGTGATGTGCGGTGTTACTTCTAAGCTTAATACTGCTTTTTTAAAGCTCACCGTTGTTGCACCACTTGATGCCGCTTCAACATAAGGGATCTCAGTACCTTGTTCTATACGCGCTTTTTGCTGATTTGCTGTTGTAATACGCGGACTTGCAATAATCTCACCTTTATTTTCTTCTTCAAGCGCTGTCAGCTCTAAATCAATTAAGGTGCCATTTGCAAGTTTTGCTACATGCATACCAATGCTTCCCGCAGGGTTTGAGATTGGTAAATTAACGTTGAGTCGATCAGACAAATTAGGAATAACCCCATTCGAAATCGTCTCTGCACCTTCTAATGTGCCAGCAATCCCATCACTCCCTTGTTGATCACTAAAGCCCCAACGAACCCCCAAGTCTTCTTGAACATTGTCTCGTACTGTTACCATACGTGACTCAATCACCACTTGTTTTACCGGAATATCTAAGGTTTCAACCATACGGCGAACACTTTCAATACTCTTTGCGGTATCTTTGATTAGCAGTGTATTAGTGCGTTTATCAACTGACACACTACCACGCGCAGAAATGATACTATTGGTGTCGGTTTTTAATAAGTCCGCAAACTCTTCTGCTTTTGCGTAGTTAAGGCGAATGTACTCACTGTATAGAGGCTCTAAGTCTTCAACTTGTTGTTTCGCTTTTAACTCTTTTGCTTCTCGGGCTGCAAGCTCTTCAGATGGCGCAACCATTAAAATCGTGCCATCCATACGTTTGTCTAAACCTTTGACTTTTAACACAACGTCCAGCGCTTGATCCCATGGTACACCTTCTAGGCGTAATGTGATGTTTCCTGTTACAGAGTCACTGGTCACTAGATTAAACTCATTATAGCCAGCAATAATCTGCAAAACGGCGCGCACCGGAATATCTTGAAAGTTTAAGGTCATTGGTCGACCTTGATACTCTATACCACCATCAAGGTAGGCTCGCTGTGAATCATCTTTTTCAACAGTGAGGGTGAAAATATTTTCTATTTGTTGATGAGTAAATTTAAACGCCGCATTAGGCTCAATGACAACACGGCTCATATTACCCTCTTTAAAGGTTTCGATTGAGCTAACCACAGTGCCAAAATCAAGTACATCTAATTGATAAAGTAGATCATCTAAAATATCTGTGTGATGAAACTCTGCAACAATTTTCCCACCACTTTCGTGAACGTCGATGGCAGCTTGCGTATCTTGCAGAAATACAAGTACACGCCCTTCTCCCTTTTCACCACGGCGAAAATCTATCGACTGAATTGTATTGATATAATTGTTCTTTGCAGAAAGAGGATCGGCTTCGTCGGATGTGATTGGATTGTCCGAAACATGTAAGCTGACTATGTTATCTTTAGCTATTGTTTTATAAATTTTCAAACGCTCTAAAGACACTGTCACTTTTAGACCTTCAGAAGTCATTGTGCTTGTAACATGCTTTATACCTGCTTGGTTTACGGCTACATCACGAACACCGTTATCAACGCCTACATCACTGAATAGCATCTCAATACGAGCTGGCGTGTTATACACCTGCACTTTTGGCTCAAAGGTAAGTGCTTCATCAAAGACGAGTTGTAATTGTGTCTCGCCCTTCATTAATGGGTTATAACGTATGTCATATAATAATGGAGCGGCTACAGCAGCTTGCGCCATAAAAAAAGCTAATGCAGCTAATATATATTTATGCATATCATTTAACCAAGTCGTTGCTTTATGCATTTTGTTTTTACTTTTCATACGATTAACTTGCACCATTTGTATTTGCCTCTAACATTTCTAGTTTTGTCAGACGCTCTTTCCAACAACCAGCCCCATCAGGGATTAATTCTAATAATTGTATATAATTGTCATGCACTTCTTTTATTTCGCCATGATACAAACCAAGATAATTACCAACGGTAACCCGATAAAGAGTTTCATCAGCCGCTTTGATCAGTGCCCATGTTTGACCACTTCGGCCAATTGTTCCTTTCATTGATAAATTATCCAACGGGTATTTTTCTAGTGGCTGGCGAACACGGTCAGGATCGGGATGTAAGCAGTTTTTTACCTGCACGAGATTATTTTGAATAATTTCAGGCTTAGGGGCGACAAATGGGCTGCGCATTTTACCCGCACTGTATTCAAAATACTCAAAATTCGCCATTTGTGGAATCGGCTCGACCTTCGGCGTTGTGCTTGCTTTAACCTGATCAATAAACTCTTTTTGCTCAGAGGTATCATCGTTACAGGCACTGAGCAATAAACTCATCATGATTACTAAGGGGAACTGTTTCACTTTTTAGTCCCTCCTTCATAACGGTATGTTTTAGCCACAACACTAAACGTTAACTCATCATTCCCTAAGGTTTGAATTGTGAAATCATGAAGGCTCACAATACGAGGAAGCTGTGCGACTTTACCAACAAAATCACCAAACTCATGATAAGTACCCACAACCTCTATTTTTATTGGTAACTCAGTATAAAATTCTTTTTCTATTTCAGGTAACCAACCAATTTTTAAGAATGTAAGGCCGCTGGTTGTTCCCACATAAGATAAATCATCGAGTAATCCAGGGGTTTCATTTGAGGTCGGTAAGCGCTTCAATAGCTGCGAGAACTTTTCTTCCATATCAATCATTTGTTGGCGATACAGTTCTAAATTACTGGCTATAGCGTACTTTTGCTTATAGGTGGTGCGCAGTTGGGTTTCTTTCTCAACAGCGGCTTGGTAACTCGCGATTTCATCAGACACCAATAAGCTGTAACTAAAGTAAAGTACAATAGCTGCAACAAAGCTACAACACAGAACTTTAACGGCGATAGGCCAATCGCCCATGTTTTCGAGCTCTATTTCATTCCAATCTATTTCTGTTAACGATTTGATATCAAGGTTCATTGCGCGCCTCGCCTATCTTATCAAATGGCTTAACATAAAATTCCATATTAAAGTCACTCAGTAGTCTTGATGTTTGTTCACCTGCAACAATACCTTGCATGATAGGTCGTTCAAGTAAATAAGAGCCTTGAACTTGGCGTAGCATGGTTGATAAACGGTTATTTGACTCGCTACGACCAACAACATGAATACTATTACCGCGGCGCTCTAATTTAGTTAAATACACTCCCGCAGGCACTATTTTCGCAACTTCGTCCATAATTTGCGTCCCCAGGTTACGACTGCTTTGTAACTCTTCGATTAAGCGCATACGTTGTTGTAAGCTTTCTTTCTTTTTATCCAACTCGTTAATTTCACGAATACGTTGATTCAGTAATGCTATTTCTGTGTTCAAAAAATCATTTTTAATATTTTGCCCTTCGCGCAGACCGCTATAAAAAGAGCTCAGGATGTACATACTCAAGAAGCAAACCACCACAACTGCAAACAAAATAGTGACAAATTTATTTTGTGACTCTTTTCGTTGCTGTTCACGCCAAGGTAGCAGGTTTATATGTGGCATGATGAAAAGCTCCTTAATGCTAACCCTGTCGCTATTGCAAATTGCGTACGATGACGTTGTAAAACGTTACGATCTATCTTTGGGGCTATCTCAATATTAGCAAAAGGTTCTGCAACCACTGTATGGATCCCTAATTCTTCAATCAATAGACGGTCTAACCCATCTATCATGGCGGTTCCACCGGTTAAAACAATATAATCGACCTGATCTTTACCACTGGTTGTTAGGAACATTTGCACAGCACGCCTTACTTGCTGTAAAAGCGATGTTTGAAATGGTGCAAGCACCTCAAAGGTATAATTAGGGGGTAAATCACCGGTTGTTTTACCAATTTCAGCTTCATCAAAACTCTTGTTGTAATAACTGACAATACTATTAGTGTATTGGTCACCACCAAATACTTGGTCACGGGTATATATCGTTTCACCCGCTTGAACAACACTCACCAGCATCAATACAGCACCGATATCAACGACGGCTACACACTTGTTAAAAGCATCACTTGGTAGCTGCTGATAGTAGATGTCCATGGCACGGCTCAATGCGTAGCTTTCAACATCAACAACTTTCGCTTTCAGGTTGGCTGTTTCAAGTGCACTAACCCGTGCCTCTACACTTTCAGTTCGCGCAGCAGAGAGTAAAACATTCACTTTACTTGGATCAGCTTCATTGATTGAAAGTTTTTCGAAATCAATATTAACCTCATCAAGTGGATAAGGAATGAGGCTGTCGGCTTCAATGGCAATTTGCGACTCTAATTCAGCATCAGTTAATGATACATCCATAAAAATAACTTTCGTGATCACGGTTTGTCCAGACACGGCTACGGCCGCGGACTGAACTGATTTGGGTAGTTTCTTTTTTAATTTAGTAATCACATTGCCAATTGCTTCAATATCTTGGATTGATCGTTCAGATATTGCGCCTTTAGGCATAGGTTCTATCGCTAAAGCCTCAAGTCGCAAACCTGCGTCTGTTTTCTGCAACAACACCGCTTTGATACAATGCGATCCAATGTCGATCCCTACCATCATAGATGAAGGCTTTTTAAATAGTTGACTTAGCATGTTTGCAACTTGGCCTTTGTTTTAATAATAAACAAGTTATAATTTTTGTCTGAAAAAATATTATTCATTTTTTAATCAATATATACTAGCAGTCTCCGATTCTAATTGGGAGTCTATTTAGGGAAAATATAAGTGATTTTATTAAAGAGAACTTTACAATTTATTATCATCTGCTCGTTTTTAGGCCTTATTACTTTAGTCGGTCTATACTATTACGTTAAACCTGACATTCCTAGCGTTCAGGTACTAAAAGACGTTCAGTTACAGACACCTATGCAGGTTTTTTCTCGGGACGGCTTATTGATTAATCAATTTGGTGAAAAACGACGTATTCCCGTCACGATAGATCAAATACCACAGCCACTCATTGATGCAATTTTGGCAACTGAAGACAACCGCTTTTACGAACACATAGGGATTGACCCTATTGGTATTGTTCGCTCTGCCATTGTACTCATATCCACAGGTGAAAAGAAACAAGGCGCAAGCACTATAACTATGCAGTTAGCTCGTAACTTTTTCTTAACTCGAGAAAAAGCGTATATTCGTAAGGTCAAAGAAATTTTCATCGCACTGCATATTGAAAGTATTCTTAGTAAAGATGAAATTCTTGAGTTGTACTTAAATAAAATTGAGCTTGGAAATCGAGCTTTTGGTATTGGTGCCGCCGCCCAAGTTTACTACGGTAAAGAACTAAACGAACTAACCCTTGCGCAAATGGCGATGATTGCAGGCTTACCAAAAGCCCCCTCTGCTTTAAACCCTATCCGAAACCCTGTACGTGCCAAAGCACGTCGAAACGTAGTGCTTGGTCGTATGTATACAGAAAAATACATCACACAAGCGCAATATGATGAAGCAACTAGTGCCCCTATCACAGCTAAGTTTCACGGCGCTGAAATTGATGTATACGCGCCCTATATTTCAGAAATGGTACGTGCAGAAATGGTCGCCCGTTTTGGTCATGAACGCGCTTACAATACTGGCTTTAGAGTATTTACAAGTATCGATTCTGAAATACAACAAGCTGCACAAGATGCTTTAGTCAATAACCTCCATGCTTACGATATGCGTCATGGCTATCGAGGTGCAACAGCTCAGCTATGGGATAGCGAAACAGAAAATCCTCTTAACAAAGACGCGATTTTAGAAAAACTAAAAGACGTTAAAGAGTTTGGTCCATTATTAACAGGTGTCGTTACCCAAGTTGCAGAACAATCAATTCAAGTGTTGCTAAAAAATGGCGAACAGGTAACGGTTGAATGGGATGGCTTAAAGTGGGCGCGTAAATATATCACTCGCTACCGTCAAAGCTTCCCACCAAAAACAGCTGCTGAAATCCTCACAGCGGGTGCGCAAATATGGCTTCGTAAAAACACTGATGACAGCTACATTTTGAGCCAAATACCAGAGGCATCAAGTGCATTGGTATCCCTCGACCCACAAGATGGCCGTATTAAGGCTATCGTTGGGGGCTACAGCTTTGAGCAAAGCCAATACAACCGTGCTGTTCAAGCAAAACGTCAAGTAGGGTCAAATATAAAACCGTTTATCTACTCAGCGGCACTTGAAAACGGCTACACCTTGGCATCTATTTTAAATGATGCGCCAATAAATCAGTGGGATAAAAGCCAAGGTGTTGCATGGCGTCCAAAGAACAGCCCTGCAGTGTATAACGGCCCTATTCGTATCCGCCGTGCCCTTGCACAATCTAAAAACGTGATCTCTGTAAGGTTACTACGCGGTGTTGGCTTACAACGCACCGCAGACCACCTACTCAAATTCGGCTTTTTGAATAGCGATATTAACCGCAGTGAATCCCTTGCATTAGGCAGTGCTTCAATTACACCGCTTGAACTTGCCAGAGGGATGAGTAGCTTTGCTAATGGTGGACACCTCATCACCCCGTATTTTATTACTGAAATACAGGATTCTTCTGGCAATACGATATTTAAAACACAGCCAGAGCTTGCGTGTGACACGCCCGAGCCGACATCATTTACAAGTTATACAGCTGACAGTGACCAGTTAAATTCAGCACAACCGGATACTGCGCCGCGTTGTGCACCGCGTATTATTTCAAAGCAAAATGCTTTCTTAATTTCACAAGCGATGCATAGCGCAATTTGGGGTGGCGGTAGTTGGACCCACAAAACGGGCTGGAGTGGTACAGGCTGGCGAGCTCAAGCACTTGAGCGCCGTGATCTTTCTGGTAAAACCGGTACAACCAATGACTCTGTGGATACTTGGTTTAGTGGTTTTAATCGAAATGTAATGACCTCAGTGTGGGTTGGTTTCGATAACCCAGGTAACCCACTTGGCCGTTCAACCTACAATAATAATCTAGATAAATCACAAATATCTGGTGCAGAGTCTGGTGCTAAAACAGCTCAACCTGCTTGGGTTGATTTTATGCGAGTCGCACTCGATGGCATGCCTGAGGCACCTATTGAGTTACCTGAAGGACTGGTGTCTGTTCGTATTGACTTAGCCACGGGCTTGCTTAGTCATAAAAATGATTATACCAGCCGCTTTGAGTACTTTATTAAGGGCACAGCCCCTACGAAATATGTACTCGATCAGCCAACTGATGTATTCGAAGAAAATCTTTCAACAGAAGAAGAGCTATTTTAGCTAATTGAGTGTAATAAAAAGACCCCCAGTAATTGGCATGTCCAACTATTGGGGGTCACTTCATTTGGCGGTTTTTTATTACACGATAAACAAGATTTATTTTAGGTTGTTCACCAACCAGTACAAATCAGAATGAACCCCTGCCGCAGTGACTTCTTTTCCTGCACCTGGGCCTTGTATTACCAAAGCGTTCTCAGTGTACCACTGTGAGTTAATAACAAAGATATTGTCACCTGGCTTAAGGCTTGCCAGCACATCGTCTTTTGCTACATTAACTAGACCAACTTCAGCTTTCACGTTGCCATGAGTAATGGTAATCGCGCCGGTATAGCGAACAAGCTTATTTTCGACTTGTGCTTGCTCAGCTTTTATCGTCATAAATTCATCAACTAAATGCTTATTTGCTAAGAAATCTTGCCAACTACCCGCGGCCAACTCTTCAGGCATTAATGGTGTTAAAGCAATATCATCAAGCTCTAAATCAAGACCGAGATCACGTGCTAAAATAAGCAGCTTACGTTGCATATCTCGACCCGACAAATCTTCACGAGGATCAGGCTCTGTGTAACCCATTTGCTGTGCTTTTAGTACTAAATCAGAAAACGGCACGCTGCCATCATAACTGCTGCATAACCACGACAGAGTACCGGAAAAAACCCCTTCAATACGGTTAATTTTATCGCCACTGTTTTGCAGATCAGCGAGTGCAAAGTTGATAGGCAAACCTGCACCAACACTGGTGTTATAACGCCATAATAAATTACGATCAGCTAAATTACTGCGTAAGTTTTGATACCAACTATTAGCTGCCGTACCGGCATATTTATTAGCACTGATCAGGTGGCAGTTTAGCTCAACAAAATCAGGGTATAAAAGGCTAAACGCTTCACTAGCTGTGATATCTACGATCACTTTGTGCTCATAATCGAGTTCACTAATACGTGTTAATAGCTCTTCTTTTTCGTAGTTTTGTGCTTCATTTTGCCACTGTTCTTGCCACATCTTAGTGTTTAAACCACTAGCACTAAACAGCATTTGCTTGGAGCGAAGTAAAGCGACCACTTTCACTTCATAGTGTTCTGAAAGGCGTTTTAGCTGCGCTTGTAGTTGTGAAAGAAACACCTCCCCAACATTACCCAGCCCAGCAACAATCACAGCCAACTCTTGGCCTTTATTAATTAACTTGTCGTGTAGTAAGGTCAGCACGTCACTATCAATCGCTTGGTCTTTTAAAACTAACACGTATTTTTCATCTTGCTGTACAAAGCGTGTGTTGATACTTTGCTCTTTTAATAACGCCGTTGTTTGCTCTGCGAGTGAGCTAATATCACTACTTGGCGCTACCACCGCACAACCACTTAAATTAGACTCAACAATATTGGCACGCCCTGCAAGGTAACTTACAACTTGATGTGTACACGAGCCTGGCACTAACAGATAGGTATCGCCGGCTTTTACAAAGTGATGCAGGCTATGCTGAATCAACTGGCTCAATTCACCCACTTCGCCACTACTTAATTTATCAACACGAAGCAAGTCAATGTTATCAAGGGTCGTAATAAAACGTTTAGCTTTACTGTACCCCTCTTTTACAACCTCTGTTGGGCTTGCCTCACAGTCAAAGCTGCTTCTTACAACGAGTTTAATGTCGCTACCTTTTAGCGGCGACAATGTCTTAGCATGCAATACAGGGTTACCTAAACGGGCTAACAAATTCGCTTGTTCACGGCATACCTTGTTATACTTAACAGCATTTTTAACTTTGCGAGGATCTGTACTAAATACACCTTGTGTATCAGTCCAAATTGAAACTTGCTTTGCAAAGGTATAACTAGCCAGTAGTGTGGCACTATAGTCACTGCCATTGCGCCCTAGGGTTACGGTATTGCCTTGGCAATCAGCGGCAATAAACCCCGTCACAACATTGATCTGGTTATGGTTGATTAACTCACTGCAACTTTGCTGATTTTTTTGATGCAACAATTGGCCATCATGCAAAGTAAAGAGCTGTCTTGCATCAACATCTTTAGATTCTAAACCGAGTTGATTTAAATAGGCTGCAAGTAACCGAGCAGACCAAACCTCACCATGAGCAAGTAAAGGTGCTTCATGTAGTTGTTGCTGGGCAATTAACGCTGTCAGTGATGCTAATTCATCTTTTAGTTTAGCTAATGCATGTTGCTTACTCTGCGACACTAATAGCTGCTCGATTAGTGCACGCTGATTATTATCAATAAGCAATAAAATATCACTCACAGCTTGATTATCATTTTGTTGATAGCTCTGCCAGAGCTTTACAAGTGTGTCTGTCGTTTTCCCAGAGGCTGATACAACAACACAATCGCCTAGCTCAGTGTTTGCCAACACAATGTTCGCAACTGCTTGATACCGCTCGGCTGAGCTTAGGCTTGAGCCACCAAATTTATGAACAATATTAACCATTTCTTCTACCACAATGCCGTATGTGCAGGCGTTAACTTAAACGATGTATTTTGCTGATTAGTTGGCTGTACTTGAGCGGCTTTAGGTTGGCCCGCTTGTAAGCCTTCGCCTGGTTTAACTTGATTGAAAACACGTTCCAGATCAGCAATTAAGTCGTTAATATCTTCAATACCGACAGAAATACGAATGAGTGTATCGCCCACACCTGCCTCAAGGCGTGCTTTAGGATCCATGCCAGCATGAGTCATTGTCGCAGGATGGCAAATAAGGCTCTCAACCCCACCCAATGACTCTGCAAGGCTAAACTCTTTTAAGCTTGTTAAAAACGCAGCAGCGTCATTAATATCACCTTTAATATCAAAGCTAACCATACCACCAAAGCCACGTTGCTGCGCTTTAGCGAGCTCATGCTGAGGATGAGAAGCAAGACCAGGGTAATAAACCTGACTAACAAAAGGCGAATTTTCTAAATACTGAGCGATTGCAAACGCATTCTCTTGGTGTTGTTTTAAACGCACATTTAATGTTCGCAAACCACGAAGGGTTAAATAACTATCGAATGGTGCACCGGTAATACCAATGTTATTTGCCCACCAAGCTAGTTCATCACCAAGCTCTTGTGTTGCGGCAATCACTGCACCACCTACTACATCTGAGTGGCCATTAATATACTTAGTCGTTGAATGTACGACGATATCTACACCAAACTGAATTGGATTTTGGAGTGCTGGTGATAAGAACGTATTATCGGCAGCAACTAAAGCTCCACATTGCTTAGCAATTGAGGTGATCGCTTTAATATCAGTTAAACGCAAAATTGGATTACTGGGTGTCTCTATCCAGATAAGCTTTGGTTTGATTGCTAAAATTTCTTGATGATTTTCACTGTTGGTTAAATCTAACACTTTTAGCTTCAATAACCCGCGCTTTTCTAATGATGTGAATAAACGGTAACTGCCACCATAGCAGTCATGCGGGATCACTAAAGTGTCGTCACTATTTAAAAGCTGTGTTGCTAAATGCACCGCAGACATACCCGTTGCTGTAATAATGCCTTTTGCACCGCCTTCAAGTTCAGCCAGTGTTTCAGCCAAAATATCACGATTCGGATTACCACTGCGTCCGTAGTCATACTGACGTTTAGTATCAAAATCAGCAAATGAATAGGTGGTTGATAAATAGATAGGTGGAACGACAGCACCATGATGTTTGTCAGCTTCGATACCATGACGAACAGCTATCGTCGCTTTATTTTTTTCACTCATTTCATCACCTACTCATTAATTGGATGTTTAGACGTCTAAAAGGTTAGATGATCAATTATGAGAAGTCAAAGCATTTGTGGCTGACATAAAGAAGTTTATACATTTACACGACTAGATGGCTAAATAACTAGTATTTGACTATCTTTTTTAAAGAGATAAAATTTCCGCATCTTTGCGCTGTGAAAAAGGCGTGAACTACTTATAACCGAGGCAACGAAATTACTTATGGCTAAATGGAACGGTGAATACATTCACCCATACGCAGAACACGGTAAAAAATCAGAACAAGTTAAAAAGATTACCGTATCAATTCCGCTAAATGTACTAAAAGTATTAACAGATGAACGCACTCGTCGTCAGATCAACAACCTACGACATGCGACAAATAGTGAGCTTCTATGCGAAGCTTTTCTACATGCTTTTACAGGTCAGCCATTACCAAATGATGACGACTTACGCAAAGACAACCCAGAAAAAGTCCCTGAAGAAGTGAAAAAGATCATGCTTGAAATGGGATTAGATATCCCTGTACTTGATTCTGAATGAGCCATCGGATAGACGCCGATTCACAGGTATAAAAAAACTCAGCTAAGGCTGAGTTTTTTATTAGCGTAAATAAATTTAACGCATGTAATCTTCTGGCATTTCGATTTGCGCAACGCCCGACTCAACCGCCGCTTCTGCAACAGCACGCGCGATACGTGGTAATAAACGCGGGTCCATTGGCTTCGGAATGATGTACTCGGCACCAAACTCAAGTGATTCAACGCCAGCCGCTGTTAATACTTCGCTTGGTACTGGCTCTTTGGCAATACCACGAATAGCATGCACAGCTGCAATTTTCATTTCATCATTAATTGCCGTTGCACGCACATCAAGCGCACCGCGGAAAATAAACGGGAAACAAAGCACGTTATTTACTTGGTTAGGAAAATCTGAACGACCCGTTGCCATAATTAAATCATTGCGCGCACTGTGTGCAACTTCTGGCGCAATCTCAGGATCTGGGTTTGAACACGCAAACACCACTGGCTTGTCTGCCATTAGCTTTAAGTCATCCGCCGTCAATAAATCTGGCCCAGATACACCTACAAATACATCCGCATCAGCAATAACGTCTTGTAATGTACGTTTATCAGTGTTGTTAGCAAACAACTGCTTATATTCGTTTAAATCATCGCGGCGAGTATGGATCACACCTTTACGGTCAAGCATATAGATATGCTCACGTAATGCACCACACTTAATTAACAGCTCCATACAAGCAACAGCTGCCGCACCAGCTCCTAAACATACGATAATGGCATCTTCGATATCCTTACCTTGTACTTCAAGGGCATTAAGCATACCGGCAGCAGTAACAATAGCTGTACCATGTTGGTCATCGTGGAAAACTGGAATATCGCAGCGCTCGATAAGCGCTTTTTCAATTTCAAAACATTCTGGTGCTTTAATATCTTCTAGGTTGATGCCGCCAAACGTATCAGCGATGTTTGCAACAGTATTGATGAAATCTTCTGTAGTGCGATGTTTTACTTCAATATCGATTGAATCAAGGCCAGCAAAACGTTTGAATAGTAATGCTTTACCTTCCATGACAGGTTTTGATGCAAGAGGGCCTAAGTTACCCAAACCTAAAATTGCGGTACCGTTTGAAATCACCGCAACCATGTTACCTTTACCAGTATATTTGTAGGCATTTGCTGGATCAGCAGCGATTTCACGAACTGGTTCAGCCACACCTGGGCTATAAGCTAAAGCGAGATCGTTAACCGTTTCGGCCGGCTTGGTTAGTTCAACACTAATTTTACCTGGAACGGGGTGAGCGTGGTAATGTAATGCTTGTTCACGGAAATCTGACATAACGCGATAGTATCCTGCAAAAAAGTTAAAAAGTGAGAGAGCTTGCATCAGTACGATACCTGTAATGTATAAAAATTCCAAGTATTATCAGGTCTATCCTGTTATATGCTATATCGCTTAATTTTAAAGGATTTACCCACAACTTCTGTGCATAGTTGCGATTAATCAGACATAAAAATTCACCTATTTATGACCTTTTAAGCACCTGTTTTTGTATTTTATATGCACGAACACTGCAAATAGCCGAAATTAGTTCCAAATGACCATTTCGACGACATTGCCAGCATTTACTTACAAAGTTATTTAAATTTATTACTTTTTGTAACTTTTGGAATCATTTATACATCTAAGAATATAGCGAAGGGATTGCACTTTGTCTGCAAAATTAGCGACATAATGAGCATAACAAGCAAAAATAGTTATATGGGAAGTGAGTGAAAACAGCATGTTCGGCATAGCGTCTAATATCATGCTTTGTTAATTTCAGGTATAAAAAAAGCACCCTAAGGTGCTTTTTTTAACTAAACAGCAGACATTACTTCTTGCTGCTAAGTGCACCGAAGCGCTTGTTGAAACGATCAACACGGCCGCCAGTGTCTAAAATCTTTTGCTTACCAGTGTAAAACGGGTGACACTCAGAACATACGTCTAAGTGGATGTCTTTACATAAAGTAGAGCTAGTTTCGAATTTGTTACCACATGAACAAGTTGCAGTGATAGCTTCGTACTTAGGGTGAATACCTTCTTTCATAGGGAACCTCTAGTTAAGGCCGCATCGCTCTCCAAACCCGTAGTCTGGCACCATACGTCGTTAATACAATTAATAGGCCGCGTATTTTATAGGCCAATACGCTCTGCGACAAGCTTTAAATGCATCTTTCGCTAAAAAAATAAACAGACGGCGCTTGGCTTAGCATTTGTTGGTAGGTTTTTACGACTATTTTTAGTACATTATCTGTCTGTTCTTGTTTTCGTTGAGCCACCATGCACTTTGTAGAAGTTGCCATAAAAGTCCCTTTACCGCGTACCTTCGATTATAAAGTTGAACCGCTGTTGCATAACATTGAATTGCAGCCGGGCATGCGTGTTCTTGTGCCATTCGGCCCACAAAAAAAAGTAGCGGTCATACTTGCCACGAAAACAAGTACTGACATCCCTAAAGAGAAGATAAAAGCCATCATAGAGGTGATTGACGAAGCCCCGATTTTATCCAAACGTCATTTAGAGCTATTAAAGTTTACAGCTCGCTACTACTGCTATCCTTTAGGTGAGACCATACATACTGCACTGCCCGCTGCTTTAAGACAAGGTGAATGCCCTGATAAAACCAGCATTAATATGGTTGAGTTAACTGAAAAAGGGGCAAAGCTCCCCTCTCTACGAGCGAAAACGCAACTCAACTTATTAAAGCAACTTGCGCAGTCGGGTAAGTCATCGTTAACCGAATTAAAAGCGCTCGGTTTTAATAAAAAAACAATTGATAGCCTGCTAGAGAAAGCGCTAATCAAACAATTTATTGAGCATGACAATCAATGGCAGCAACACGCACCCACAGTGAGTAAAAAACCGACTCTCAATAAAGAACAAGCTGTCGCTTGTACTACCATTAACCAAGCCCATGGGTTTGCAAGCTTTCTACTCGAAGGGGTGACTGGCAGCGGCAAAACAGAAGTTTACTTACAATGCCTTGAAGAAATATTAAAAAAAGGCCAACAAGCTTTGGTTTTGGTTCCTGAAATAGGTCTAACCCCACAAACCGTCAATCGTTTTCGTCGTCGCTTTCCTGATACGCCCATTATGCTATGGCATTCGGCACTCACTGATAACGAGCGCCTACAAACATGGCGCTTTTGTGAAAAAGGCAGTTGTGCGATAGTTATCGGCACACGTTCGAGTATATTTTTACCTTTTTCATCACTAGGCATGATCATTGTTGATGAAGAGCATGACAGCTCATTTAAACAGCAAGATACACTACGCTACCATGCGCGAGATCTTGCCGCTTACAGAGCCTTCCAACATAATATTCCATTGATACTCGGCAGCGCGACACCTGCATTAGAAACCTTATATAAGGCGATTACTAATAAATATCAGCTACTTAGTTTAACACAGCGAGCACAAACCAGCACCGATAATCAGTTTCAACTATTGGACATGAAAGGACAACCTGAGCAAGCCGGCATCGCTCATGCCAGTCTTGCTTATATGCGCCAACATTTAGAGCGTGGCAAGCAAGTTATGGTATTTTTAAATCGCCGTGGTTTTTCACCTACGCTTATATGCCATGAATGCGGCTGGCTAAGTGAGTGCTCACGTTGCAGTACCAGCGCAACATTTCATAAAGCCATTGGCCAAATGATTTGTCACCACTGTGGTGAACAACATACCGTGCCTCATCAGTGCCCTGATTGTGGCAGTACGCAGATCTTTCCAAACGGTAAAGGCACTGAGCAAATCGAAGAGTTTTTAACGCAAACCTTTCCCGATATTCCTATTAGCCGTATCGACCGTGATTCAACACGCCGTAAAGGTAGCCTAGAAAAAGCCCTCGATGACATCAACCAAGGCGGCGCTCGTATTTTAGTTGGCACGCAAATGTTGGCAAAAGGCCACCATTTTGCCGATGTTAGTTTAGTACTGATTTTAGATGTCGATAGTGGCCTCTATTCATGTGATTTTCGTGCCACTGAGCATTTAGCGCAACTTGTAACACAAGTAGCAGGCCGTGCTGGACGTAGTGGTGAGCCTGGGCATGTGTTATTGCAGACGCACTTTCCTGAGCACCCGCTACTGCAAGACCTTGTTAATAATGGCTACCAAGACTTTGCGCGTTACGCCTTGACTGAGCGAGAAGATGCCCTGCTTCCCCCCATTACGAATATGGCGATTGTGCGTGCTGAAGGACATAACATAAATCAAGTTATGGATTTTTTAACTGATTTGGTTCCTGTACAGAGTGTATCTGGTATACAATTGCTCGGCCCGATCCCCGCGCCACTGGAACGTGTGGCGGGTAAGTATCGGTTCCAATTACATATTCAAGCGCAGGAGCGTTCCCACTTACACCAGTATTTAGCGCAAATGGTTGACTATATTAGTACCAGTAAACTTGCGCAAAAGGTGCGGTGGAGCTTAGACGTTGATCCTATAGATATGATTTAAAGGCCAATAGAGAATCATGGCACAACACGATTACATAAATAAAAAACCATCGAATCGAAATAATAAAAAGCAGGCACCCGCAAAAAAACCTTTTCCAGTTGCATTAGTGCTGCTTGCTATTATTCTTGTGGGCTGCTTTGGCTATGGTTTGTGGTACATAAAGCACAATGCTGATCCTGCACTTGTTGAGCAGCAAGCCAATCCGACTAAAGCGGAAGAAAAGGTGATTCCAAAACCTAAACCGCCTGAGTTTATTAAAGAAATAAAAGAGCATGAAGTTCAAGTTGAAGTAAAAGAGCTTGAACAAAAAGGCCCATACGTTATGCAATGTGGCTCGTTTAGAACACTAGAACAAGCACAAACCCTAAAAGCAAAAATAGCATTTGCAGGCCTTGTTGCAGAAGCTAAGCGCGTCGAAGGAAGTAATGGCGTATGGTACAAAGTGCGCTTGGGGCCCTATAAAACCAAACGCCAAGCAGAAAGTGACAAAAATAAACTGAAACGCATCAAAATAATGGGCTGCGGTATTTGGCTTTGGACTTGATTTTAGTTCATTCACCCATATAAACACCTCATCAATCGCTTTTTACGAGCGGCTCTGCCGCTCGAAGATGAGGAAAAACATGACCACTATTGTAAGTGTACGCCGCGACGACAAGGTCGTTATTGGTGGCGATGGCCAAGTTTCACTTGGTAATACCGTAATGAAGGGCAACGCCCGTAAAGTTCGACGCCTTTATAATGGCAAAGTAATCGCTGGATTTGCTGGCGGTACTGCTGATGCCTTCACTCTATTCGAACGTTTTGAAAGTAAATTAGAAATGCATCAAGGTAACCTCACTAAGGCTGCCGTTGAGATGGCTAAAGACTGGCGCAGTGATCGCGCCCTTAGAAAGCTTGAAGCTCTGCTTGCAGTCGCAGATGAAACCGCCTCATTAATTATCACGGGTAATGGCGATGTTGTGCAGCCTGAAAATGACCTTATTGCTATTGGTAGCGGTGGTAACTTCGCACAATCAGCAGCCACTGCACTACTGGAAAATACCGATTTAAGTGCTCGTGAAATTGTCGAAAAAAGCCTGACAATTGCTGGCAATATCTGCGTATTTACGAATAACTATCAAACCATTGAAGAATTGTAATAGGAACTGCTATGTCTGAGATGACGCCAAGAGAAATCGTTCACGAGCTTGATCAACATATTATTGGCCAAGCAAAAGCTAAAAAAGCAGTTTCAATCGCGCTACGTAACCGCTGGCGCCGTATGCAACTGAGCGATGATTTACGTACCGAAGTAACACCAAAAAACATTTTAATGATTGGTCCTACAGGTGTGGGTAAAACTGAAATTGCTCGCCGCCTTGCAAAACTTGCTAATGCCCCTTTCATTAAAGTGGAAGCAACTAAGTTCACCGAAGTGGGCTATGTTGGTAAAGAAGTTGAGACGATCATCCGTGATTTAGTTGATATTTCGATTAAAATGACACGTGAACAACAAACTAAGAAATTTAAATATCGCGCTGAAGAAGCGGCAGAAGAGCGTATTTTAGATGCTTTATTGCCACCAGCACGCGATACATTTGGTGAGTCAAAAACAGAAGAGAACTCTTCTACTCGTCAATCTTTCCGTAAAAAATTACGTGAAGGTCAGCTAGACGATAAAGAAATTGATATCGATGTTGCACAAGCACAGCCTAATGTTGAGATTATGGCACCGCCTGGTATGGAAGAAATGACCAACCAGCTACAGAGCATGTTCCAAAATATGGGTGGCGACAAGCGCAGCAAGCGTAAGCTAAAAATTAAAGAAGCGTTTAAGCTACTAGTTGAAGAAGAAGCAGCAAAACTGGTTAACCCTGAAGAGTTAAAAGAGCAGGCTATTTTCGCAGTTGAACAAAACGGTATCGTGTTTATCGATGAGATTGATAAAATCTGTAAACGTGGTGAAGCATCTGGCCCTGATGTAAGTCGTGAAGGTGTACAACGCGATTTACTACCACTTATCGAAGGCTCAACAGTTAGCACTAAGCACGGCATGGTGAAAACCGACCACATGTTATTTATTGCCTCAGGCGCATTCCAGATGTCTAAACCATCAGATATGATCCCTGAACTTCAAGGCCGCTTACCTATTCGTGTTGAACTTGAAGCACTATCAGCAGATGACTTCAAACGCATTCTAACCGAACCTCATGCATCACTCACTGAGCAGCAACGTGAACTGTTAAAAACAGAACAAGTTGATGTTGAGTTTACTGATGACGCAATTGAGCGTATTGCTAAAGCTGCGTGGCAAGTTAACGAGAAAACCGAAAACATTGGTGCTCGTCGTCTGCACACTGTGATGGAAAAACTAATGGAAGAAATTTCATTTGATGCATCTGAAAAAGCAGGCTCAAAACTGACAATCGATGCAAGCTATGTTGAACAGCACTTAGGTGCACTTGTTGAAGATGAAGACTTAAGTCGCTTCATTCTTTAATCAACAAATTAGCGTTATAATCAAAAGCCTCCAACTGGAGGCTTTTTAGTTTATAAATCGTCTATCGAGGCTGACATGAAAGAAGTCACTAAAGTTCATTACCACACTGTAAGTAAAGTCTTAGATGTTCATTTTGACGATGACTCTATTGCGCGATTTAATGCTGAATTTTTGCGTGTTCACTCGCCTTCAGCAGAAGTACAAGGCCATGGCAACGAACCTATGAAATTGGTGCTTGATAAACAGCAAGTAGCGATTAGTAAGATTGAGCCGGTTGGCCATTATGCTCTGCGCTTAGTATTTAGTGATAATCATAACAGCGGTTTATACAGCTGGCATTACTTAGCAGACTTACAAGCCAATCATGATGAACTTTGGCAGCAATACCAAACGCGAGTCACAGAGCACGAAGCTAACAAAGACAGCGTGCCTATTAAGTTTGTGCCTTAGAGGCTATCAAAAATCAAAAAGCGCGATGACGACTAGTCAACGCGCTGTTCTTTTACCTACAAAAAATGTATTAAACTTTAAACTTATCAATTGCTTGATAAAGCACACGCGCTTGCTCAGACACTTCTTCGCTGGTTTGCGCATTGGTTGCCGCATGGCCTGACGCTTCTTGAGCTATATCACGAATGCGAACCACATTTTTGTTAACCTCAGAGGCTACTTGGCTTTGCTCATCAATAGCCGTTGCAATGTGTGTACTCATTTCCATGATGGTTTGCACATCTTCGGTAATCGAACGCAGTAACTCACCGGCTTTGCTGGCTTGATCTGCACTCTCACCACCTTGAGCTCGACATTCTTGCATAATACTCACCACTTCTTGAGTACGCCCTTGTAGAGTGGAGATAATACTCTCAATCTCTTGAGTTGAATCTTGCGTGCGCTGTGCCAGTGAACGTACTTCGTCAGCAACCACAGCAAAGCCACGCCCTTGCTCACCTGCGCGAGCAGCTTCAATTGCCGCATTCAGAGCAAGTAAGTTGGTTTGCTCTGCAATACCCCGAATTACATCAAGTACCGAGCCAATCGTTTCGGCATCTTTTTCAAGTTGAGACACAACATTAGACGCATTACCTAACGACTCAGACAGGTGGTTAATTTGCACCACGGTTGATTCAACTTCCGAGCGACCTTGCTGAGCACTTAAGTTAGTTGACTCTGCTTTTTTAGCGGCCGCTTCAGTGTTATGAGAAATATCTTGAATCGTTGCCTGCATTTCTGTTGCTGCTGTGGCAACCATATCTGCTTCGTGTAACTGCTCTTGCATGCCTGAACTCGTTGCAGCAGTTGTTTCTGATAAGTGCTCAGTAGCGACATTAAGCGTTCCAAGTGCAGTGTTCACCTCGTAAATTAGCTTTTTAAAATCACCAATCAAGCTATTAAAGTCCATAGACATAGTGGTAATTTCGTCTTTACCTGACTGAGCAATCGCCATACTTAAGTCATTGCTGCGGCGAATCTCATTAATCGTGTGGTAAACACGCTCAATTGGCTGAATAATAGAACGGCTGGTAAAATAAACCAACGCCATAACCACGATACTGGCAATAATGAATACCATAACGGCAATAAACTGCGCTTGCGCTGCGCTTGATTCCACAAACGCTTTGGTGTCATTAGTAAGTTCAGACACAATCGCATCACTTTTCTCAACACTGGCTTTCATTTCACCTAATGCGCCTGACTCTAAATCAAGGCCAAGTGCCACCTGTGCATCGACTAATGCTTTAAATTTCGTTTGATAGGTGGTTAGTAAGCTCAGTAACTGACTTTCATAACTGGCATCGAATCGTGAGTTTCTGATCTCTGTTTTGAATGTTTCAACTAGGTCATCAAACTTACTTAAATATTTTAAGTCAAAGCGCAACATAAAATCTTTTTCTGCACGGCGCAACTGTAACATGAGCGTTAACAAACGATAGTTCTCGCGCTCACTTAGTAAAGTCTCGACCTGATGAACAGCCCCTCTTAAGTCACCATAAAGCGCATCTTTGGGGTGTAGACCGATTTTCTTTTGCAGTACAACAACTGCTTGAAAATCTTCATAGTAGGCTTTCGCAAGCCCTCTGAATTCATTTAGCTTGCTTACATCCATTGATAAATCAACAAGTAATTCATCAAGGCGTGCCATTTTGTTTTTTAGGCCATCATATTCTTTTTCGAATAACTCAAGGCTATCTACATCTTTGTAAAATAGAAAGTTTTTCTCATGCTTACGCATTGAAAGCTCATGAATATCGAGCTCTTCAGCATTTTGAATCGTTTCATTGAGCTTGAGCATCATGCGCGACTCAAAGATAATTACACACAGCATCACAACCATTGCAAGACCAACAACTAGCGCGTTTAACTGTAAACGACGCTTTATAGTTAAGTTTTGTAATACATTCATTCAAAGTGCCCCATCGAAATATGCATTTTAGAGTATAGCTAAATTATTGAAAGCAGCTAAATTTTGCATGCATTTTCCGCTATAAGAAACGCTTAGACAATGATTTTTTGTCCCAGATCAACCTGTTGCCATAAATGATGATGCAACTTATCTAGCTGTTGCCATTGTTTTTTCTGCAACCAGTCGACTAATGGGGCCGGATCACTCGGAAAATTCAGTTTTTTATTTTGGGGGGATTGAAGCCAATCATCCATTGCATTTGGATTCAAATAGCTCATTACATGAGCAGCCCCCATCGCTAATAACGTTTGTGCATTAATCCCTTGCTCAAATTGTTTGCCAAGCGGCTTTAAGAGTAGCTTTTTGCCTAATTGTAACGCTTCACTGGCAAGCTCAAACCCTGCATTACCGATAACGCCCCCCGCATTGGCTAAATCATTTAAAAAGCCGACTCTTGATGGCGCACGCAAATGAATATTCCCCACCGAGCTATCCTTGGCATTGGGGTGATAGCAATAGAACTCACGTTCAGGGAAATCCTTCAAATAATCAACAACACTGTCTAGGTTTTCAAATGGTAAATATACAAGTACTTTGTTTTCGACCATTACAGGGTTGTCATGGTGATGATTTGCAATAAATGGTGGAATAATATTCTCAGCGTAAGGTTGCCAGTGCACACCTAGATAAACATTCGCTGGTGCATAATTACGTATAAGTGCACGCCGCAAGAAAGCCCGACCAAACATAGGCACTTTATCTGATAAAAATGCAGCTTGATGGCTCATACCCACTACAGGTACACCTTGCTGCCTTGCCGCCCACGCTGTAATAGGCTCAAAGTCATTGAACACTAAATCATAGTGGCGTAAGTCTAAGTTTTTAATATCTTTTAATAGCTGTAAAGGGCGTGCATTCTTTAGGGTTTTTATACTATCAACCTGCCCTGATTTACTATTAAACGATAAACCCCGAAATGTTCTGTAGTCGGCAAAATCGTCCATATCAAAGTAATCAAGCTCAGTTCGACCAGAAAACACATAGTCTACCTCAACATCCAATGCACTAAAGGTCGTTGCCATGACACGAGCACGTGTAATATGACCATTTCCCGTCCCTTGGATACCATATAAAATTCTCATAGATATTCCACCACCATTACAGCTAACATTGCACAACACGACCCCATCGCCGCCCCTATTAATACATCGGCAGGATAATGCACCCCAATTATCACTCTTGATATGGCGACACCTGATGCCCACATAAAACAGACAAATGAAAGCTCAGGAAAATAAATAGCCAATATTGTGGCCACGACAAATGCCCCTGCACTATGCCCTGACGGTAAACTAAACTGGTCACTCGGGATCAAATAAGCACCTTGAACTAAGCAATCACATGGACGCACCCTTGCAATCCGCTTTTTTGCTAAGAAATAGATAGGCCGTTCTATCGCGAAGCCCAGCAATAGGCACTGTGCAAGTTGCTGAAAGTGTAATTGCTCTGTAAACCACCAAAGACCAATGAGCAACACCAAATATAACCCGCCATCTCCCGTCTTTGATAAACCGATTGCTGACTTTTTCACCCAGTTTGGAGAAGCGTCATTGAAGACACTCAAAAACAGCTGCTCATCAACCTTTGCTAACCTTGTAAGTATGTTGTTTGCCATGGTGAGCTCCTTGTCATACTTTGCGCCTAATTTTTATACTCATCTCAGCTTAGGCGTTAAAAATAACAATTAGGTGACGCTTTTGAGACACTAATGTTGCGGTGTACAAAATCCTTTGATTTAAACCAATAAACCCACATTAAGTCGTTGTTATTGAGTTGTATCAAGGTATACTGAATACTAAACAGACAGTCTCTTTAGAGGATGAAAAAATGGATTACAGCACTTCGGATTTATGCGACCACTTTGCAGATGTGGTTGATGTGCTCGAACCAATGTTTATTAATTTTGGTGGACGCCCAAGCTTTAGTGGTCGAGTAAAAACTGTTAAATGCTTTGAAAACAATGAGCTGATCCGCGAGATTTTATCAACAGATGGAACTGATAGCGTTCTACTCGTTGATGGTGGCGGTTCCACTCGCCGTGCATTAATCGATATTGAGCTGGCTGAAATTGCATTGGAAAATAATTGGCAAGGCATCATCGTTTACGGTGCAATACGTCATGTTGATGAGTTAGAAGAACTCGACTTAGGCGTTCAAGCGATTGCTTCGATTCCCGTTGCAGCTGACAGCGAAGGTGCCGGCGAAGATGGCATTGGTGTTAACTTTGCAGGAGTGTCGTTTTTTGATGACGACTTTATCTATGCAGATAGCACTGGCATTCTTTTATCTGCCGAAGAATTAGAGTTAGAAGTAATAGAAGAAGACTAAACTCGGTGACTGATTACCTTAAAATTTATGAACGAGCGGCTGTAGAACATTTATGTACACGCCGCTTAAATGAACAAAAAGCATGGCAAGCACTGTCTTTATTGGATACCCATGTTAATGCCCAACAAGCTTTAATTGATGCGAAACATTTCGGTATTCGCTATGTATTAGTTGGGGTATGTGAAGATATTGGCCCACGAGCAAATTTAGGTAATGGTGGCTCACACCAAGCATGGCCTGCCTTTTTAAAGCGATTTCTTAACCAGTCACATAACCAGTTTTTAAATCACGAGCGTGTATTATTGCTAGGCGAAGTGGCACTTGATGATTTACACCAACAAGCCACACACCTTGATAATAAAAACGATGACGATTTGGCTAAGCTACGCCAGCTTTGTGCACAAATAGATACCCGCGTTGAGCACGTGCTTGCGATGATTTTCGCTGCTGGTTTAGAACCTATCGTTATTGGCGGTGGACACAACAATTGCTTAGGAATTTTGCGAGCCTTAAGTAAACAGTATAATAAACCAGTTCATGCTATAAACCTTGACCCTCATGCAGATTTTAGAGCATGCGAAGGTCGTCACAGCGGCAATGGCTTTAGGTATGCCTTTGAAGAAAATCATCTCGCTGATTATCACGTCATTGGCTTGCATGAGTTTAAAAATAATCAAGCGATCCTTGATGCACTCAAAAGTGCTCACTTCACCTTTGATAGCTATCAAGATATCCAAGTACGTCGTACTATTGACCTATCAACTGCATGCAAACAAGCAACAGCGCGTTTAAGTAAAGCGCCATTAGGAGTTGAAGTCGATCTCGACAGTATTTCACTCATGCCTGTGAGTGCTTATACAAACTGCGGGTTTAGTGTCGCTGATGCAGAACACTTTGTACATGTAGCAGCAAGCAACAGCAATGCGCATTACTTGCACTTATGCGAAGGTGCGCCCTCACAACATCCGGTTGGTTTAGAAGCAGGAATGAACGATGCTGGCCAAATCATCACCGCCCTTGTGAACGCTTACTTACAAGCCAGGGAAGCAGGTTAGTTCGAGGTTAAGATTGTAGGCGCGATTTTATATCGCGCAATTTATATCACGTAATAAGCAACGTGGGGTAAACCCACAGCTATAATCATTGATGCTCTAAGCGCCACTGTTTTAACCAAGACATCATCCCTACACTACTCAATGGATAACTAAAATAATATCCTTGAGCCGCATAGGCATTAAGCGACTTAACAAACTTAAGATGCTCTTGAGTTTCTACTCCTTCACATATTACTTTTGCATTGTTTTGGTTGTGCATATCAACCATACCAGACACTAAGCTACGCACTTGGCTTTGATGAGCAAAGTCAGCGGTGAGCGACGGAGCTACTTTTATGTACTCGACATTTAAGTTTGGCAGTTTTGAAAGTAAAATAGGAGTATCACCAAACCCATCTACACATAATTTGATACCAATACTATTTAATCTGGCTATCATCGCTTTGCCTTGGTCATCAAGATTCATAAACAAATCAAGTGGGCATTCAATGATCAAGTCACCAATCTCTAAGCGGTGTTCACTGAAAATACGATCAACAAATTCAATAAACTCTTCATTGAGCATTTCGGGGCCAAACACATTAATACTTAAAGGAAGCTCAATCCCTTCCATTCTCAGCGCCATCGCAAGCTCTGCAGCTCGCTCTATTACATACGCAGCGACAGGATAACCAAGCCCTGCAACACGTATATCATCAATGAACTTATTAGCAGCCAAAATACCTTGCTTTGGGTGCTGCCATCGCAATAGTAACTCTAAAAACTCTATGCGCTCATCACTATTACGTATAATCGGTTGAAAATACAGCTCTAATTCACTGGCAAAATCAAGGTTAGACAGCTCGCGCAGTCGTGCTTGTTGTTCAAGCTGTTCAACCATCATATTTGCATGATAAGGCACAATTTCCTTATTTGGGTTGGCATCAAGCGCAAGGTTGGCAAACGAGAGCAAATTATCAAAACTATGTTCTGGATTATCACAACCAACATAGCTGGCTCTGACTTTCACTTCAATGGTGCAATTTGCCACATTAAATGGCTTTAAGGTTACTTGTCTAATTTTATTAATTAATTGCTCATGATGATGTTGTTGCTCTTCAAGTGAACAAATAAACGCAAAATTTAATCCACCTAAATGAGCAAGCTTCTCATGAAGTCCCGAAGGAGCCGCGACACTAAGCACAGAATCTGATTCTAACTGATGTTTTATACGGCTGGCTGATTGTGCAAGCAACAAGTCTCCAAAATCACGACCTATATGCTGATTTACACTTTCAAAGCCTTCTAAACGTATCACGACTAAAGCGCAATTATTCGGGTGTTGCTGTCGAAAGTGTAAAAAGCCATCTTGCAGCGCTTTGCGATCAGGCAAGTCACTTAAAGGCGTTTTATCTATTTCATTATGGTGAGTTAATAAAGAAGGAACTTCTTCCTCTTCGTTGGCTTCTTCGTAGTTGAAAAAGCCCGACACAGTCAGCATTATTACCGCAGATACGAGCCAATAAAAAGCAACATCCAATAATAAATGGGCAGAAAACAACACCGCAAAACACAATGCTGCTGTGACACTTATAATAATGGCTAGCCAATTAGTGGTTCTGAATGCTTGCCAAAGATGGAAGCAAAAACTGATCGCCAAAAGCAAAATCAGCCAAGGCTCACTTAAACTCAGGATAGCAAGGCCAAGCATACCATTGACTACTAGGCTGAGTCGTAAAATAGGATTTTGAGTCACACACAGCGCACATACCATAGCCATAAACAGTGCACCTGCCAAAAACACAGCAATGACATCTCCACTCACAAAGAGAAGACTTGTACTGGCACTTGTTAAACTAGCAATCAATGACATGTAATCCAAACTGTGTAAAAGTTCTATCTAATTTAGTCTACCCAAAATCCACAGATTTGACAGTTTATTTACACCAAACTGATAACTTAATTGTGCAGGATGAGATATTTGCCAATGGGCAATATCAGCACGAGCACCCACTTTTAAGACGCCACGATCATCAAGACCCAATGCACCTGCGGCGTTTCGTGTCACCCCAGCTAACGCTTGCTCTGGGGTCATACGAAAAATAGTACATGCCATATTCATCATCAAATGCAAAGAGCACAATGGCGAGGTACCTGGGTTAAAGTCAGTAGAAATAGCAATGGGCACTTGGTACTGCTGTAACAGCTCTATTGGCGGATATTTTGTTTCTCTTAAGAAGTAAAAAGCACCCGGTAATAATACTGCTGCAGTACCCGCTTTCGCCATAGCTTGAATGCCTGCCTCATCAAGATGTTCAATATGATCGGCTGATAAGCCATTAAATTCAGCGACAAGCTCTGCACCATGCTGATTTGATAACTGCTCAGCATGCAATTTAACCGGTAAGTTATATTTCTTCGCGGCTTCAAATACACGCCGTGTTTGCTCATTGCTAAACCCGACATTCTCACAAAATGCATCGACCGCATCAGCTAAGTTGGCCTGAACGACCCGTTCTAACATCTCACCACAGACAAGATCGATATACTCATCGCTACGACCTTTATACTCTAAAGGTAGTGCATGGGCGCCTAAGAAGGTCGTTTTCACATCAACCGGATGGTTTTCACCTAATAAGCGCGCAACTTCAAGAAGTTTAATTTCGTTCTCACAATCAAGGCCATAGCCTGATTTAATTTCAACCGTTGTCACCCCTTCTGAAAACAGCGCATTCAAACGCTCTTTTGCTGCAACAAATAATGTTTCATGATCAGCTTCACGCGTAGCACGAACTGTGCTTGCAATCCCCCCGCCATTTGCAGCTATCTGCTCATAACTGACACCTTGCAGTCGTTGTTCAAACTCTTCGGCACGGCTTCCAGCAAAAACAAGGTGAGTATGACAATCAATTAAACCGGGTGTAAGCCACTGCCCTTTCACTGACACAGTTGGGGTAGCTAATGCATCAAACTTTGGTAGCTCAGCTTGTTTCCCTAACCAAGCAATCTTGCCATCTTTAACAGCAATAGCGCCATTTTCGATAGCACCATAGGGTGCATCAATAGCAGGGTTCATGGTAGCAATATTGGCATCTGTAATTAGTAGATCCCAGTGTGACTCATCATTGTTCATTGTGTGCATTTTTCACCTATACTAAATTTTGCAGTGCCCTGACTTAGCTTTGCTCTCAAGCAGGTAAGCTAAAATAGACGTAAAGTTTATCAAGTCACCTTGTATATACAAGATAATTATGCCACCTTGTAACATACTATTAACTTTATACACCCGCCTTCAATGAGCATCACTAAATTCGCACAGATAAAGCAATTTATAGTTGATAATATTCGTTCCGGCCAATGGCAAGAAAACGATCGAGTACCGTCAGAGAATGAGTTAACGAATCAATTCAAAGTAAGTAGAATGACTGCAAGACGAGCATTAAGTGAACTGACAGATGCTGGTATTTTAACTCGTAGCCAAGGACTTGGAACCTTTGTTGCCAGTTTAAAGTCACAGTCTTCTCTCCTTGAGATAAAAAATATTGCCGATGAAGTAAAAGCTCGAAATGGCCAATACAGCTGTACTGTTTTAGTAATGGAATCAATACAAGCCATTGCACCTATTGCCATAGCATTAAGTGTTGATGTTGATAGCCATGTGTATCGAAGTGTTATTGTCCACAATGAAAATGAGCAACCACTACAAGTTGAAGAGCGTTTCGTCAATCCAAAGCTGGCTAAAGATTATTTGCAACAGAACTTTCACACCCTGACTCCCCACGAATATCTCTCAAGTGCAGCCCCATTAACAGAAGCAAGACACACTGTTGAAGCAATTATGCCAAACAGTGAAATGTGTCAGTGGCTCAACCTTTACAATGAAGAGCCTTGCCTGCAGGTTATTCGTCGAACTTGGTGCTCTGAGGGGATCGTAAGCTTTGCACGTTTAGTCTCCCCCGGCAGTAAGTATAGGCTAGGAGGGCATTTAACCTTTAAAAAATAACCGCTTAAATTGACCACTGATATTGAAAACCTAAAGACTCAATAGCCGATCCATCAATGATTCGCATCTTGGCCTCATCGCTGGTGAAACTTGGCTCAGAGGTACCCTGCTCGGCACACTTTTGTTGGTAATAATCAACTTTCGTTGGATGAGCAGGGTTGACTACATTATAGATTGCAGATGCATTAGGCCAACCTTCGATCAACTTGAAAATAGCATGAATAACATCGTCTCGATGCACCATATTGACGAGCTGTTGACTTGAACTCTTAAGCTCCTTACCTGCGACAAACCGCCCAGGTTCGCGGTTTGGCCCAACTAACCCCGCCAGCCGCAATACTTTACCACCCGCTTGCAGCACGCATTGTTCAGCATCATACAACAGCTGTTGGCGAGGTGACGAACATTCAATAGTACTTTGCTCTGTGTATGTATTATCAGCGTTGTTATATACACCCGTTGAAGAACATAAAATAAAGCCTCGGCATTGCAGCGATTTAGCTAACTCTAGACTGGCGGAAAGCGTCGCTAGATAATCACTTTGAGTGTCGCGGCTTTTAGGTGGAATAGCACATACCCACCACGCGTCTTTTAAAGAGACAGTATGCTTTAATCCACCTGATTGTAATATCAATTGGCGTTGAAAGTCGTGGTCATGCTTGACCTCTCTTCCAGTGCCTTGCACCTGCCAACCTAATTCATTTGCCTTAAGACAAAGTGCTTCACCTAGCCAGCCAGCACCTAGCACTACTAATTTATTATCATTAACAACCACTTGGTAACATCCTCTTGTATTATGTATTATTTTATTAACAAACTTTACTTTGTCTTGTAGCGATTTGGGTGCAAATATGATTAGATAGATTACTCTAGCTAATAATAAAAACACGTGCACCTATGTTAAACAACCTCTCTTTACGTAAAAAAATATTACTTCTTATCGGTGGGACGATCAGTGTACTACTTATCATCGCATCGAGCTTTTTTGTTAGTCACATCGCTGACTTATCACGACAAGCAATTCAGCGAGAAGCTGACAGTTACCTACAAAGTGAGCGACTTTCAATGCAAGGTTACTTTGCTCGCTATGGTAAAGTTGTTGAAACTTTTATTACTAACCCACATTTAGTGAATTGGTTTGAAAATTGGACTGAGCGTGATCAACCACTTGATAACCAACCTGGGTACAACAGCATCAATCAAGACTTTGTACGCATTAGTGGTAATGATGACAATATTCTATCTGCTTTTTTTGCCTCAGCAACCACCGGTGAGTACTTTAAAGAAAATGAACGTACTACACACTTTAACGGTGACCCTTATTACGCTTATAAACGTGGTTGGTGGCAAGATGCTCTAGCAATAAACAAGCTCTATGTCGGCCCTATTTCCGTTGACTTAACCACAGGCAATGCGTCAGCGGTTGTACAACAACCAGTGTATAACAAACAAAATAAACTCATTGGTTTTGGTGGTGTCGACTTACAGCTCAACAATATTAACGACATGGTCGAAAATATTCGTTTCAATGGTCAAGGATTTGGTTTTTTACTTGATGGCAACCAAAAAGTTGTGCACCTTTCGAAACGAACAGGTCACAAACTATCAATTACCGACGAAGGCCCAAATGGCAAAGAAGGCCTAGAAGCGCTAGAGAAACAGTTTAACGATACATCAGGCTTTAGCGAATTAAATCGCATTATGAAAAGTAAAAAAGACGGTAGTAGCTTCATCACTTTTAAAGGTGAGCAGTATTACGTTGTCTTCAATCGCCTTGAATTAGAAACCCCTTATCTTGATTGGTATGTAGGTATTTTAATTCCGACCAGCATGATTGATGAGCCTGTCAATGATGCGGTAATGACAACCACAACATCAGTGTTCATTATTCTTACGATTATCATTGCAATGATCTTTTGGGCTACGCAAATGATCACCAAACCGCTGACTAAACTAACTTACATTATGCGTGATATCGCCTCAGGAGATGGCGACCTGACACAAAAAATTGATATAAAAAGTCACGATGAAGTGGGCCAATTAGCCCTGCATATGAACACCTTTATTGATAAATTGCGTGCAATGATGCTCAATACTGCAGCACAAGCGGAGCAGTTAAGCCAAGCAGCTTCACAGCTAAAAACAGTATCTCAAAAGACCAATGATGAAATTCAACAAGAAAAGCGACAAGTAGACAGTGTTAGTGCAGCTGTCACTGAAATGGCCTCAACAGTACTCGAAATTTCGCGCAATGCACAAAATACCAATAATGCAGCTGAACAAGTACAAACCATTACTGTTGATGGCACAAACCGTTCTACACAGGCTCAATCAGTCATGACCGCATTGGCAAGCCACATTGGTGAAGCGTCTAAAGTCGTTGCTGGTCTTGAGCAAGAAAGCGGTAATATTGGTGCCGTCATCGATGTAATCAACTCTATTGCAGAACAAACTAATTTACTGGCCCTTAATGCTGCCATTGAAGCAGCGCGTGCAGGCGAGCAAGGTCGAGGTTTTGCAGTGGTTGCTGACGAAGTACGTTCATTAGCTAGCCGTACGCAAGAGTCAACAGATGATATTCGTAATATGATCAGCAGGTTACAGCAGAGTGCTCAACAAGCATCCACGATGATGCAACAAGGGCAAGAACGCGCTGAGGGCTCTGTTGAACAAACACAAATTGTACTGACAGCACTGCAAGACATCGCACAATCAGTGACAAACGTACAAGATCAAAGTCATCAAATTGCGACCTCTACGGAGCAACAAACAGTGGTGGCAGAAGATATCAATAACAGCCTTGCGGCTATTAATCATTTAGTGAATAGCACAGCAGATCATGCTCATGAATTGGCTGATGAAGCCCGTGATTTGAATGAATTAGCAGTGTCACTAAATAGAACTGTTAATCAGTTTAAATTATAAAGATAAATTGCTGATGTGATTAAAAACCCGATATCACCTGAAGATGATAATATCGGGTTTTTATCGTCAGCCTTCCCTGTTACCTGTGGTGCAACTGCTTTCGCATGATCCATAAAGTCTTGCCACTGCTGCTTATTCCATAAAGCAACTCCTTGCTGATCCGTTCCTTGTTTTGATTGCGTTTGTACTTGTTCCATATAGTCACCTCCTTACGCTAGCTTCATCCATTTTAGGTTCCTTACCATTTGCTGCTCCTTAGCAATTATCCTTTCACCTTTTCCATAAAGCGTTGCCATTGTGCGCTTGTCCATAACGCCTTGTTACTTCCTTGCTTTCCATTGTGCTTTGCTACGTTTTCCATTATGTAACTCCTTGCGGTTTATAATCCGTTACTCCTACAGCGTTTCCTTGCTGTGCTCCTAAATCATCCTTGTGTGCAATTATCGTTTAGCAATAATATACACAGCATGAATCAAGCCTGGAATGTACCCTAATAGAGTTAAAAGAATATTAATCCAGAATTGTGCACCTAAACCTACCTGTAAAAATACACCTAATGGGGGAATTAAAACTGACAATATAATGCGAATTAAATCCATGATTCACTCCTTGAAAATAAAATAAAAACCCAGCCAAAGCTGGGCTTTCATTAATTACTTATTATTCAGCAACAATCGTTAATTCATCGATTACTTTGCGAACATCTTCAGCATTTTCTGCAATGCTTACTGCAAGTTGTTTTTCAGCTTCAGATTCAACGGTACCTTTAAGGGTTACAACACCATTATCAGTATCTACATCGATATCAGTACCACCTACTTCTGAGTTAAATAGGAAGCGTGTAGTAATTACAGTGCTGATTTTTGCATCTGTTAAGTCACTTTCAGCTGAGTCGCCCATATCTTTTTTGGCGTGCTTAGTCTTCATGTCTTTTACAACTGTAAGCTTGTTTTCAACATCAGTTACGCCGTCTAAGCTCAGTACTAGCTCTTCCGCTAATTCTTTATCAAGCTCACTTTTCACTTTACCAGTTAGTACAACCTTGCCATTTTTTACATCTGTGTTGATATCAAAGTTGTTTAGATTTGTGTTCATTAAAAGAACAGTTTCTGCCTTACCATCAATCCAAGCATCTTTACTTTCATTTTCCCAGCTGCTTGCCTGAGCTGACATGCTAGTAGCACCAATAACTAACGCGGCAATCATAGACTTGTTGAATGTATTCATAATCTTTCTCCTTTTGATTAAAGACGAATTAACTAATGCGACTTTAATGCCAACTATTTAACCCTTATATATCAACACCTTATGGATTTAGTCATATAATGGTTATATTCTTCTCGGTAACAATTTACAGGCTGCTCGGTAATAAGTTCACAATGTTGCAAAAATGACCAATTAGTTGCAGATAATATTAATCTATGGTTAATTTAACGAAGTTACTAACAAGCCAAAAAACACAATACATTGATTTTTATATAAATAAACTTTGGCCTGAGCTTTGCTACATATCCAATAACAGAACAATCACTTTATAATTACAACAGGGAACTACCATGGCCGTTAAACTTGAAGATCGCCCAATCGATCAAGTAAGAGAAGAAGTCATCGATCAACTCATTTATAACTACAGTCATGCCGTTATTTCAGCTGAGGCATTTGAACGCCGACTAGATCAAGCAATGGCAGCCACCAGCAACGAAGTACTTGTTGAGCTTGTTGCTGACTTAGCGCTAAAAGCTGATACTGATTACAAATCACATAAACATGCTCAATTTAAACCTCACTACAGTCATAGCAATGATAATGAAAACTTACAGTTACGTAGTATTCTTGGTTCAAATGAACGCAGCGGCCAGTGGCTTGTGCCAAAAGAAATTCACCTCACAAACTGCCTAGGTTCAATTGAGCTCGACTTTAGTGAAGCGATTTTCCAGCATCAGCATGTCACTATTTACGTAAACTGTATTTTAGGTAACGACGAGATCTACGTGCCTGAACATGTCAATGTGGTATCTAAACTGTTTAGCGTTATTGGCAGCGTAGAAAACAAGTCAGTTGCTCTAAATAAAGGTCAGGGCCCAACCATTACCATTGAAGGTAACGTATGGCTAGGCTCAGTGGAGATCAAAGTAAAGCGTACCATGAAAGAAAAGTTCATCAGCTTTGCCAATAGCCTAAAAGCCAGTTGGAAAGAAATGAATAGGGTGCAGTAAAAGTTGCGAGGTATTGTAGGCGCGATTTTACATCGCGCAATAGGTAACCAATGACGCGGGGTCAACCCGCAGCTACAACTACCGCGCGACATAACTTTCACGGCAACATCAAAGATCATTATTCCTTTCACTTGGAATATCACTGAAATACTCTACAAACTCAACTTCAAAACCTGCGGGGTCGATAAAGTAAACATTTTTTCGGTATGGATTTTCTGGACCCCGTTTATCAATTTCATAACCGGCTGAAACAAGACGTTCAATGACGGCGTTAATGTCGTTTGTCACATAAGCAAAATGGGCAAGGCCAACTTGATGACCCGCTAAATCACGATTTTCATCTTCACCGTTATCACTCAGTGCAAGGTATTGGTAATCATCACCAAAGTGCAGCCATTTGCGTGGTTTGCCAGACCATGTGCTGTCACCTTGACTACGCACACGCCAGTGCGGGAATGCGACTTTATAAAAGTGCAGCATGGCATCAACATTACTAACAACAAGGTTTACGTGTTCTAAATACATGATGGATTTCCTTTTTATTTTTAAACTGCCACCAAGATAAAACCTCAAGTTAAGTTTAGGTAAAGCGCTTTTTCAAATAAAAAAACCCCACTAAAGTGAGGCTTTTAAAAAATGATTAGTTATTTATGAATTAACTACCCGCAATCTGCATTTGTTCAATTAATACAGAGCCTGTTTGAATACCGCCACGGCGCTCGATGTCACCACCTAAGCCAACGACCGCTTTAAACATATCTTTTAAGTTACCAGCAATGGTGATTTCACTTACTGGGTATTGAATTTCGCCACTCTCAACCCAGAAGCCCGCTGCGCCACGTGAGTAATCACCAGTCACTGTGTTCACACCTTGGCCCATAAGTTCAGTCACTAATAAACCTGTGCCCATGGTTTTTAATAGCGCGTTCAAATCAGCATGCGTTTGCTCAACTAACCAGTTATGAATACCACCAGCATGACCCGTTGGTGCCATAGACAGTTTGCGTGCTGCATAGCTTGCTAACAGGTAAGTTTGCAGCTCACCACCTTGAATAATTTCACGATCAACGGTTTTTAAACCTTCAGCATCAAACGGTGAAGACGCTAAACCTTTTAATAAATGCGGGCGCTCAGAGATATTCACACAATCGCTAAAGACTTTAGTCCCTAAGCTATCAAGCAAGAAACTCGATTTACGATAAAGCGCACCACCGCCAATCGCCGACACTAAATGACCGAATAATGAATTGGCAATATCTGCTCTAAAGATAACAGGCACTTTCATAGTACCGAGCTTTTGGCTATTAAGTTTAGCCAAGGTTTCTGTTGCCGCTTCGAGGCCCACTTTTGCAGCGTCGTTTAAATCATCTTTATGGCGCGCTACAGTATACGCAGAATCGCGCTGCATTTGCTCGCCTTCTTTACCAATCACCATAGTGCTAATGCTATGACGCGTGCGCGGGTAACCTGCAACCATGCCATGGCTGTTACCATAAACACGTAAACCTTGGTGAGAAGAAAAACTCGCCCCATCTGAATTGACAATACGCTTATCGGCGTTTAGTGCCGCCTGCTCTGCTTGATGACAAAGTTCAATACCTTGCTCTGGGCTTACTTCCCACGGGTGGTATAAATCTAAATCGAGCGGCGCAAACTCAAGTAGCTCTTTATCAGCGATTCCATTGTATGGATCATCAGAAGTGAATTTTGCGATATCAATGGCTTTTTCGACCACTGTACGTAATGTTTTAGGGTTTAAGTCGGCCGTTGAAGCAGAGCCTTTGTTATTACCCACATAAACACTGATACCTAAGCCACCGTCTTGGTTAAACTCTATTGTTTCAACTTCGCCCATGCGCGTGCTGACAGACAAACCTGAGGTGCTCGACATCGCCGCTTCTGCTGCAGTTGCACCGAGCTTTTTTGCATGCTCTAGCACTTCGCTGACCGCGTCTTTAACTTCAGAAATGTGTTGATAAATAGGATCTTTCATCTTGTGTGTCCTAGGTTCTGCTATTTTTTATAGTGTAACGAATGCTAACACACTGCGAGACGTGCATCAGCTAATATTAATCATTAACTAAATGACGTATAATAGCCAATAGTTAAGTTTACTGAATGAGCATCCTTATGGCGAAGAAGAAAAAGCCACTTATCGAAGAAGAAATTATTTACGTATCAAAAAGCGAATTAAAACGTGAAGCCATGCAATATCATGGTCTGGGTGCTGAAATCGCAAAAATGCCGAAAAAGCAACGTGATCGTTTACCGCTCAATCACGATTTAAAAGAAGCGTTAGTTGTTTCTGATAAAGTCAGTGATAAGAGTGATGCTTACCGCCGTAACTTAAACTACATCGCCAAAGTATTACGTACCACAGAAAACGTGGACGAAATTCAGGCCATGATTGACATCATGCTGAACAAAAATAACCAAGCTGATGTATTAATGAATAAAATCGAAAAGCTTCGAGATGATTTAATCAAGCAAGGTGATGACTTAATTAATCCAACAATTGAGCAATATCCAGCGCTTGAGCGCCAAAAAATGCGCCAGTTAGTGCGTGGCGCTGCCAAAGAAGTCAAAGCAGAAAAACCAGCTAAGAGTTACAAAGAATTATTCCAGTATCTGAAAGATGCAATTATGGTTTAAATCCCTTCGCGCGAAATAAATTTCACGCCTACATCAATCGTAGCCGTCATGCTTGCAGGGCGCGTTTGAAACACCACACAACCTGAAACCTTTGCGCGAAATAAATTTCACGCCTACATCAATCGTAGGCGTCATGCTTGCAGGGCGCATTTGAAACGCCACACAACCTGAAAACTTTGCGCGAAATAAATTTCACGCCTACATCAATCGTAGGCGTCATGATCGCAGGACGCGTCTGAAACGCCACACAACCTGAAACCTTTGCGCGAAATAAATTTCACGCCTACAGCCAAATACTATTCCAAAATGGATAATCGCCGACGCTTTTAACTAAATTGGCACGTAGAGGATTGGCAACTATATAACGAGCTTGGTTTAATAAATCACTTTCATCTCTAATCAAGTGATCATAAAAATTACCTTGCCAGATAACTACTTTCCTGCCCATTTTCTTGCGAATAGAGAGAGTTACTAGGCTTTTATAATGCTTTACAACTTGAGATAAATTGTGCTTTGGATACAACCGAAATATCCAATGTAAATGATCCGGCATTAACACAAAACAGATTGTTTCTACTTTATCTTCTAAATAATAAAGGGTCTTAGCTGCAATAGCGCCATGACAGAAGTCTTTGAAAATAGACTGCCGCCCGTAACAACACAAAGTTACCGAATAGTAGCTATTTGCTTTTGAAATACGCCCTTTAAGTCTCTTCTTTGATGATACCATCTCGTACCCATTTCAGTTAAACTAAAAAATGAGCATAAGCAGTAATACAAAAATGTAAAACAAAAAAGGCTCTGAGCGTTCACTCAGAGCCTTTTTTAAATCAATAATCAATTACCAGATTTTTACACGATCCTCTGGTTTGATATACATCTTGTCGCCTTCTTTTACATCAAACGCCTGATAGAACTCTGGCATGTTTGAAAGAATACCGATTACACGGTAATGGCTTGGTGAATGAGGGTCTGTCATTAGGCGGTTACGTAACTCTTCGTCACGGTACTTACGACGCCAAATTTGTGACCACCCCATGAAGAAACGCTGATCACCTGTGTAACCATCAATGATAGGCGCTTTTTCATCACCCAGTGATAATTGATAAGCAGTATAAGCGACGGTTAAGCCGCCTAAGTCACCAATGTTTTCACCAAGTGTAAGCTCACCATTTACGCTAGCATCTTCAAATGGCTTGTATTCATTGTATTGAGCAACTAACTGGCCGGTGCGCTCTTCAAACTGTTTAAGGTCTGATTCGCTCCACCAGTTACGTAAGTTACCGTCACCATCATACTTAGCACCTTGGTCATCAAAACCATGACCTAGCTCGTGACCAATTACCGCACCAATTGCACCATAGTTAACAGCATCATCTGCTTCTAGGTTAAAGAATGGTGGTTGTAAGATAGCCGCTGGGAATACAATTTCGTTGTTCACTGGGTTATAGTAAGCATTTACTGTTTGTGGTGTCATATGCCACTCAGAACGATCAACAGGCTTACCTAGTTTTGCCGTCATATCTGCAAATTCCCACTCACTATGGCGAATGTAATTACCCACTAGGTCATCACCTTTCATTTCAAGTGCTGAGTAGTCTTTCCACTTATCTGGGTAGCCAATTTTAGGTGTGAACTTATCAAGTTTTGCTTTCGCAGCAATTTTTGTTTCTGGGCTCATCCACTCAAGGTTTTCAATTGCTACTGCGTAACCTTTGATCACGTTATCAACTAACTCTTCCATGCGCGCTTTCGCTTCAGGCGGGAAGTTGTCTTTAACGTACACTTTACCCAACATTTCACCTAATACACCGTTTGATGCATCAACGGCTTTTTTCCAAAGTGGTGACTGCTCTGTCACACCGCGCAGTGTTGTGCTGTAGAAATCAAAGTTAAGATCAACAAGCTCTTTATCTAATAGCGCTGAGTAGTTACTTACAAAGTGGAACTTAAGGTAGTTCTGCCAAGTTGCTAAGTCTGTATCACTGTAGATACCTGCAAATTTTTCTAGGTAGCTAGGTTGGCGAACAATGACATCTTCAGTCTTGATGCCTGACGCATCAAGGTAAGCAGCAAAATCAAAGTCACCAGTAAGTTTGTTGGCATCTGCAACGCTCATCTTGTTGTAAGATTTAGTTGCATCACGGCTTTCTACTCGGCTCCACTGTGCATCAGCAATACGTGTTTCAAGATCAATAATAGCTTTAGCCGCAGATTCTGCATCAGCGACACCCGCTTTGCTTAAGATAGCGGTTACGTATGCTTGATAAGCTTCACGAATTTTTGTGAATTTTTCATCATCTTTTAGGTAGTAGTCGCGATCGGGTAAACCTAAGCCAGACTGATAAACATACATCGCGTTTTCGCTAGAGTTTTTCGCGTCGTTATTTACGTACCAACCAAACGGCAAGTTACCGCCTTTAATGCGAAGTTCAGCCATTAAAGCAACAAGATCGGACTTGCTCTTTACAGCATCAACACTTTCAAGTACTGGCGATAATGGTTTGATGCCTGCCGCTTCACGAGCGGCTTCATCCATGTAGCTGTTATAGAATGCAGCGAGTTTTGCTTCATCAGAACCTGGCTTAACATTGGTATTTGCGGCCGCTTTTTCGAGTACTTCTTTCATCGCTTTTTGCGAATCATCATAAAGCTGAGTAAATGAACCGTAGTTTGATTTATCACCAGGAATGTCTGTTTTTTCTAACCATTCGCCGTTTACGTGATAGTAAAAGTCATCTTGTGCGCGAACAGACTTGTCCATGTTCGCCAGTTCAATACCTGAATTTAAAGGCGCTTTTGCTTCAGTGACGGCAGCAGTTGCTGGTGCTTTAGTTTCTTGTTCTTTTTCACCACAACCAACAAGACCGAGCGCAAGTGCAATACTTGCCGCGGTAAGTGTTACTTTTTTCATGAGGTTCCCGTACTTATCGTATAGTTAGAGGTATTTTCGAAATACTACGAATAGGCAGTCTTTCGCTTTGTCCATCATAAACCTCTCAAGCAAAACAATAAAATCGAATATGTAACAATTCTTATCAAAAGCGATGAGTCGCATATTTAAGCGATAGTGTGAAACAAATAGACGCTTATTTTGTAAGGTCGCTATTACTTAAATAAAGATAATAGTTACCTTACAAACATCCGCAGGTCGAAGCTCAATCATCTATTGTATTTGGGCTTTATAATTTAGCCATAAAATGATTTATACCAAGTAACCAACTTTGTTACACCCTCTTCTAAACCAATAGCAGGTTTGTAACCTGTTGCAGCAAATAAGTCTTGGGTATCCGCAAATGTTTTATAAACATCACCGGCCTGCATTTCTCGAAAGTTTTTCTTTGCCTCAATACCCAGCTCAGACTCGATTGCTTCAATAAACTTCATTAGATTTATAGGGCTACCATGGCCAATGTTATAAACACGGTACGGAGCAGAACTTGTCGAAGGTGAACCAGTCTCTACTCGCCAATGATCATTACGCTCTGGAATAACATCTGCCGCCCTAATAACGCCCTCAACGATATCATCAATATAAGTAAAATCGCGCCACATATCGCCATTGTTATTGATATCTATTGTTTCATCAGCAAGCATCTTTTTAGTAAAAATAAAAGGCGCCATATCTGGGCGACCCCATGGGCCGTATACAGTGAAAAAGCGTAACCCTGTGGTGGGTAAATCATATAAATGCGAGTAACTATGCGCCATTAACTCATTCGCTTTTTTAGTTGCTGCATAAAATGATACAGGATGGTCAACGCTATCTTTTGTTTCAAATGGTGTTTTTTCATTTAAACCATACACAGAACTAGAAGACGCATACACTAGATGTGCTACCTTGTTATGGCGACATCCTTCTAAAATATTTAAGTGTCCAACTAAGTTTGAATCGGCGTATGAATCAGGGTTTTCAATCGAATAACGCACACCAGCTTGAGCCGCCAAGTGAATAACGCGTTCAAACTTTTCTACTTCGAATAACTCAGCCATTTCAACGCGATTCGCTATATCAAGCTTTTTAAAAGAAAAGCGCTCATGAGATTCAAATTGAGCCAATCGAGCCAGTTTTAAGCTAACATCGTAATAATCATTTAAATTATCGATACCTATAACATCATGCCCTGCGGTCAATAGCTTTTGGCACGTCGCAGCACCAATAAAACCCGCGGCTCCGGTGACTAAATATTTCATTGTTAACCTTAAAAAAGAGGTTCAGCACTAAACGCTGACAAAAAACAAAAGTGTAGGTCAATAACCACTGAATAGAGAAGCTATGATACCGTAAACAAGTAAGGCATATACTATTAGAATATATTTATCATACGCTATTTAGTGTCGTTTTATTTTATATCAGCACTTTTGATAGAGAAAGAGGGAATTACACACCACCAAGCGGACAATGGCTTGTAGGGCGCTTTTAAATTTCACACTTTCACCAAAGCTTATTGCTCGTATTTTTGCTTTATCTTTTCAACTATTTCTACATTGGCAGCAGGAAAGGCGTAACTATCAAGTTCATTAATTGCTACCCACTTCCCTTGTTGCCCCTCTGCGCCATGAGCAGTGCCTGTGAAGTTATCAACAATATGCACATCTAAACGAACGCATTTATCGCCATAGTCATGTTCGATCACCATTAGCGCTTCACTGCCGTTAACAGTTAGATTTACTTCTTCTAACAGCTCACGCTGTAGCGCTGCAAATACGCTTTCGCCCTGCTCGACCTTACCACCAGGGAACTCCCATAAGCCGCCTTGGTGTTTGTCATCTGGACGTTTACAGATAAATAGCTGCTGATCTTTATAAATAACGCCGACTGCAACATGCACTATTTTTTTAGTCATTTTATATTTCCTCAATCATAAAAAAAGCGACGCAAGCGTCGCTTTTTTCCCAGAGTTTAGGTTACTTTAATTTACCACAACACTGTTTGAATTTTTGGCCTGAACCACAAGGACACGGTTCATTACGACCGACTTTTGGTTCTGCACGATGGCTAACCACTGCATCTTGTGGTGTTTCGCCACCAAGGTGCTCTGCCTCTTCGTGCTGGTATTCACGCGGTGCATTTTCGCTCTTACGATGTTGCTCTTCAACTTTTTCAACATCTTCTTCAGCGCGAACTTGTACTTTACTCAAAATACCGACAACGTCGACTTTTAAGTTCTCAAGCATTTCAGAGAATAACTCGAACGACTCACGCTTATATTCTTGCTTCGGATTCTTCTGCGCATAGCCACGCAAGTGAATACCTTGACGAAGGTGATCCATCGCTGCCAAGTGATCTTTCCAATGTTGATCAAGACTTTGTAGCATAATTGCTTTTTCGAATTGACGTAGTACAGACTCACCTACCATCTCTTCTTTTTGCTTATATGCTTGCTCAACCGCTTCTTCAATACGCTCTCGAAGTTTTTCTTCGTACAGTTTATTATCATCAGCTAACCATTGTGCAATAGGTAGCTCGATTAAGAAATCCTGCTTTAAACGTTCTTCAAGGCCTGGAATATCCCACATTTCAGCTAGGCTTTGCGGCGCAATGTATTGGTCAATCGTACCGTTTAGCACATCGCTGCGAATAGCTGTGATAGTTTCTGAAATATCGCCTTCTTCAAGTAGCTCATTACGTTGTGAGTAAACAACACGACGTTGATCGTTTGCTACATCATCGTACTCAAGTAATTGTTTACGAACGTCGAAGTTACGCGCTTCAACTTTACGTTGTGCGTTTTCGATTGCACGGTTAACCCAAGGATGCTCAATCGCTTCACCGCGTTGCATACCTAGCTTACGCATCATGTTCGTCATACGCTCACCAGCAAAGATACGCATTAATGCGTCATCCATTGATAAGTAGAAACGGCTTGAACCGGCATCACCTTGACGACCCGAGCGACCACGTAACTGGTTATCGATACGACGAGATTCATGACGCTCAGTACCAATGATATGTAAGCCACCCGCTTCGATTACCGCGTCGTGACGTTTTTGCCACGCTTCTTTAATCGCTTTGATTTGCTCATCAGTTGGCTCTTCAAGCTTTTCAACCTCACTTTGCCAGTTACCACCTAACACGATATCGGTACCACGACCGGCCATGTTAGTTGCAATGGTTACTGTGCCAGGTAAGCCCGCGTCAGCAACAATGTCTGCTTCTTGGGCATGGAATTTCGCATTAAGTACATTGTGCTTAATTTTTTCTTTACGCAAGAACTGCGATAAGTACTCAGAACTTTCGATAGAAATAGTACCCACAAGTACCGGTTGACCACGCTCTTGACAATCTTTGATATCAGCAAGGATTGCTTCGTACTTTTCTTCTTGTGTAAGGTAGACAAGGTCAGCACGATCGTCACGGATCATCGGTTTGTTCGTTGGCATTACGACTGTGTCGAGACCGTAGATAGACTGGAACTCAAACGCTTCTGTGTCTGCTGTACCTGTCATACCCGCTAATGTGTCGTATAAACGGAAGTAGTTTTGGAATGTGATTGATGCCAATGTTTGGTTTTCGTTTTGAATGCGTACACCTTCTTTTGCTTCAACAGCTTGGTGTAAACCCTCTGACCAACGGCGACCTTCCATTGTACGGCCTGTATGCTCATCAACAATGATAACTTCGTTTTCTTTAACAACGTAATCAACGTCTTTTTGATACAGCTTATGAGCACGAAGCGCCGCATACACATGGCTTAATAATGTGATGCTGGAGGCTGAATAAAGTGAATCGCCTTCTTCAATTAAGCCGCGCTCGATCAGTAGTTCTTCAACTTTAACTTGACCACGTTCAGTTAAGTGAACTTGCTTAGACTTTTCGTCGATAGTGTAGTCGCCGTCGCCTTCAACGCCTTCTTCATCTTCTTTTTCTTGTAGCTCAAGTTCTGGCACAATTTTGTTGATTTCGATGTAAAGCTCAGAGCTATCTTCAGCAGGGCCTGAGATAATAAGCGGCGTACGCGCTTCATCGATTAGGATTGAATCCACCTCATCCACTACTGCGTAGTAAAGTGGGCGTTGCACACGCTCTTCAATGCTAAATGCCATGTTATCGCGCAGGTAATCAAAGCCAAATTCATTATTCGTACCATAAGTAATGTCAGCAGCGTAAGCGATTTTCTTTTGCTGTGGCATCATACCCGGTACGTTACAGCCTACTGTTAGGCCTAAGAATTCAAATAATGGACGGTTAGTTTCCGCATCACGTTTTGCAAGGTAGTCGTTCACGGTAATTACGTGAACACCTTTGCCTGTTAAACCACGTAGGTAGGCAGGCAATGTTGCCGTTAATGTTTTACCTTCACCGGTACGCATCTCTGCGATACGACCTTGATGTAAAACCATACCACCTAGTAACTGTACATCGAAGTGACGCATGCCATTTACACGCTTAGATGCTTCACGTACCACAGCAAATGCTTCTGGTAAGATATCATCTAGGCTTTGTCCGTTATCGTAACGCTCTCTAAATTCCGCTGTTTTTGCTTTTAGATCTTCATCAGAAAGCGCCTCTAATTGCGTTTCAAGCGCATTGATCAGTGCGACCGTCTTTCTTAGGTTTTTAATAGTGCGGTCATTGCGACTACCAAAAATCTTGGTAAATAAATTAGATATCATGATAAAACCGTTACAATATATTCTTTGTTAGCTAGTCGTTAGCTAACCCACTTTCTTTAATTGATAATTAATATGCGCTTATGCTCATGATGTAGGGCATATTAATTAACAATTTATCAGTACGCTGTTTAAAACACAGCTTATTTCGTGCGCTATCATACCAGAGTCTGCGCAACATCAAACCTTCTGTGTGTGAAGATATGGATTTTCAGCAAGAAAATTTAAAAATTAGCCGTAATCTTTGATCTAATGCGTAAAAATTAAATCACTGGGTAGATATGGCGACAATCGAAATAAAATCAAGATCAGGGATGAAAAAAGGCGAATCTGAAGGCCTCTTATGCTCGCAAGACGCCCTTTGAACTGCGAGCAGACCGCAGCCCCCGCACAAAATAAATTTCACACCTACACGTTACTTCTTACGGCCATGTTGCGCTAAGCGTTCTAATTTAGCTTTTAACGACGGCGGTGCATCCGCAGCAATGGCGCTGAGGTAATCGGCTGTTTGCTCACTCATGTGACGTTTTGTAACTGGTTTTTTGTCTTGCTCAGATTTTGCTGATAAACGCTGTGTAGCTTGTGGATTAGCAGTAATTTTAATTTGCCCAAGTTCAGCCATGCCCGCCTTACGAAAGTGCGACAGCATGTCCATTTTTAAATAATTTAAGCGCAGTGCTATAGGGGCAGAGACCGCCTCAATCATTAAAGTACCATCACGATAATTACTCACTCGGCATTTTTTTGATAATGTTTCGCCTAAGAAGTCGTCCAGTATAACTTGCTGACTCGATAGCCCTTGCGCCTTGCCTGCATAGGACGCAAGTCGGCTATTGAGCCCTGCCATAATATCGCCCAGTGCTTTAGGCGCGTATCTATCTTTTGCCATCGCCCACTCTATTTAAACGATTCAATACCTCAAACGACAATATACCACTGGGGTAAGGGGGATGCGAGTAAACATTACTCGTTAAAATAAAGCCGACAAAATAACTTCAACGATAAATAAAAAAGATTCAATATTAAAACGCCTCCTACGTTTTGATTGTTTCTGATAGACTCAGATTTTGTTTTTTATTTAATAGATACAATGGCACAGCATTCTCTCACTTTAATTATATTAGCTGGTGGCTTAGGTAGTCGCTTTGGCGGAAATAAACAAATCGCTGAAATTCCAAGTCTTGGTCGCACAATCATGGAGCTAAGTATCGCCGATGCAGTCAAAGTGGGTGTTAGCCAAGTTGTGATCATTATTAATCAAAAAATTCGTGCTGAACTTGAGGCCACAATCTTACCTCGACTTCCTAATGGCCTCGATGTTGTATTAGTTGAGCAAAGTATTGATGCGTTACCAGACAAGTTCGGCCACCTAGCTGCAGAGCGCATCAAGCCATGGGGAACTGGGCATGCACTGCTTTGTGCAAAGCCTTATGTAGATAATCCTGCGATTGTGATCACCGCTGATGACTATTATGGCGATACTTCGTTTGAAATAGTTGCTGAACACTTTAAGCACAGCATGCAATGGGCCATGGTTGGTTACCCAATTAGCCAAACACTGTCAGATGAAGGGGGAGTTAATCGCGGGCTGTGTGAGGTCAATGAACAACAGCAGCTCACTAATGTGATTGAATACTTAAATATTAAACACGAAAATACTGCTCTTTACGGCGATACTCCACAAGGTGAAAGAGTGGTAATTGCAGATGATTCATTGGGCTCAATGAGCTTTTGGGGAATAACTCCCGATGTGTTCAATTACTTAGAAAGCGGCTTTTTTGAGTTCCTAGAAAGTAATGACAACGGTGTCACAAAAGAGTATTATTTGCCCGACCAAATCCAAGCCGCCATTCAAGGTAAACACCAATCTGTCACAGTCTATACAGCCCTGTCGCCTTGGTATGGTGTGACTTACAAATCAGAGCTAGAAAAGGTTTCAAATAAGCTTTATGAACTATATCACGGAAGAAGTAACAGTCACCGCCCCAGTGCAATCAAAAATGAAGAGTGAACTCTCAATGAAGTCAAACCCTGTAGCTGAGCATTTATCTCAGTGCTATGGCCTAAACGACGCCAATATTAGCCTAAAGCCTATTGGAAATGGTCATATAAACACAACCATGCTTCTTAAAGCAGATGATCAGGCCTTGGTGGTACAAAAGTTAAATACGGATGTATTTCCAGCCCCAGAGAAGCTCGTGGAGAATGCCCGTTTAATAGAACAGCACTTAACAAAGAAAAATAATAATGGTGAGTATGATTTAGATATTATTCGTCACGTACCCACTATTGAAAATGACTTTTTGGTTGAATATGACCAAGGAGTATGGCGCGCACTCGAATTTATTGGCGGCAGTTATAGTGAAGATGTTGTAGCCAGCATCTCGCAAGCACAAACTGCGGCCAATGCATTTGGTCAATTCGCCCTTGCTCTGCAAGATTTTCAGGCTGAACAGTTACATCATGTCATTCCTAACTTTCATAACCTAGAAATGCGATTTGCTGCCTTCAAAAAAGTGCTAGAGCAAAACCCACTGAACAGAACTGCACTATGCCAAGACGATGTTGATTTTTGCTTAGCACAGCAAAGCCTCGTTGCAGAACTAAAAGCGCTTGACGGTACTATTCCTTTAAGACCTTGCCATAATGATACCAAAATCAACAATATGCTGTTTTGCACAAAGTCAGACAGTGCGAAAGCGGTGATCGATCTTGATACCTGTATGCCTGGCTATTGGCTGTTTGATTTTGGCGATATGGTACGTACATTCTGTTCACCTGAGCAAGAAGACTCAACTAACTTAAATAATGTTCGCGTGCGTGAAGAAATTTTCGCAGCAATTGTAAAAGGCTATGTTGAACCGCTGCAAAATGTGATCACAGATGCCGAAAAACAAAGCTTTTGGCTAGGCACCAAAGTAATGACGTTTATGATTGGCTTGCGCTTTTTGACTGACTTTATTGATGGTGATAATTACTTTGCCACTAAACATGCGAACCACAATTTAGAGCGGGCTCGTAATCAGTTTGCACTTTATCGTGATATTCTTGATAAAGAGCATACCCTTAAAGCGATTTTAGAAATCAATAATTAAGGTTGTTGCGCGACATAAAGTCGCGACTACGATTAGGCTGGTTGCATTTGATTTGCGCGACGTACAGTCGCAACTACGATTAGGCTGGTTGCATTTGATTTGCGCGACGTAAAGTCGCAACTACGATTAGGCTGGTTGCATTTGACTTGCGCGACGTAAAGTCGCGACTACGATTAGGCTGGTTGCATTTGATTTGCGCGACGTAAAGTCGCGACTACCTGTTTGACTAGGGCAATAACGGTTAGAAACAAAAACGCCTGCATTAATGCAGGCGTTCTGTGTACTCTAAACCAGCAAACAGCATTAAACTGCTTTTAAATGGGTCGGCTTAGGTGCAACTGCTTGTGCAACAAACTCTGAAAACTCAGCACCTAGCTTTTCATCACGCATACCGTATTCGATGATTGCTTTTAAATAGCCTAGCTTGTCACCACAGTCGTGTGAACGGCCACTCATGTGGAACGCTTCGACTATTTCAGCTTCCATCAATGCATCGATTGCATCTGTTAACTGAATTTCGCCACCAGCCCCTGCCGAGGTTTTTGCTAGGATAGGCCAAATAGCTTTAGACAATACATAACGACCAACAACCGCAAGATTCGATGGTGCTTCTTCAGTTTTTGGCTTTTCTACCATGGTTTTGATCGGTGCGCTTTCGCCAGCTTTAATCGTCACTCCACCAATATCAGCAATACCATATTTACTAACATCTTCAGCTGCAACAGGCTCAAGCATGATTTGGCTTGCTCTGACTTCTTTGAAGCGTTTGATCATGGCTGCAATATTTTCTGTTTTTTGATCCGCTGTATAGCTATCAAGAATGACGTCTGGTAGCACAACAACAAAGTCATCATCACCTACAATAGGTTTCGCACATAATACCGCATGACCTAGCCCTTTTGCTTCGCCTTGACGTACATGCATAATCGTCACATCATCAGGGCAAATAGAGCGTACTTCTTCTAATAAAGTACGTTTAACACGCTTTTCAAGCGTTGCTTCAAGCTCAAAGCTGGTATCAAAGTGGTTTTCAATGGCATTTTTAGAGCTGTGTGTTACAAGCACTATCTCTTTGATGCCTGCCGCCACACATTCATCAACAATGTATTGAATTAGAGGCTTATCGACAAGCGGTAACATTTCCTTTGGAATGGCTTTCGTCATTGGAAGCATACGAGTTCCAAGACCCGCAACAGGGATAACAGCTTTCATATTAAGTCCTTTTTTAAATATTAACTCAAATTTACAACTAAGTTAGCAGTGTAAAGCTTGCTCGAATATGAACAAATTATCACTTTAACTACTCATACAAGCGAGGCAAAACGTCACTCACTTCATCAAATATGGTAACCCTTTGAGGTTCATGTCCTTTTAGGCTAAGTCGCTAAGCTAATTTAATACCTACTATTTTTATTTTATTACTTGCTGAATAAAATAAAGCGTACGACATAATCAATCATTTATTGTTACGCACTCAGCTAAATAAAGTGCTAAATCGTGACTAAAATAGCGCTTTAACGTAAGACGCTCATTTGGCTTAACGGAGTATAATGATACCACTCAAAAGCGGAACATTATATCAAACCCAAGGTAATTTATTATTAATATTCTTCATGTTAACAATAAATAATGACACTTTTTGTGTTGAATAAAACGTGGGGAAATACAGCGCAAAATAAAACCATACTATTGAATTAACCAAGCCCCTCATCTAAAGATAAAAGGCTTAGTTAACATTTAATTATGGTAATAAATAACTAATCACTACCGAACAAATCGCGTGTGTACACTTTTTCAGCTACATCAGCCAATTCATCGGTATTGCGATTAGAAATAATAATATCGGCGCGTGTTTTGAGTTCATCAATTGTTTTTACGACTTCTGAATTAAAGAACTCATTCTCTTGTAGACTAGGCTCATAAATAATGACCTCAATGCCTTTTGCCTTAATGCGCTTCATAATGCCTTGTACAGCTGAAGCCCTAAAGTTGTCAGATCCGGACTTCATGACCAGCCTATAAATACCTACTACTTTAGGGTTTTGTTTAATAATTGATTCGGCAATAAAGTCCTTTCTTGTCGAGTTTGCATCAACAATCGCTCGAATCATATTATTCGGCACATCTTTATAGTTTGCTAGTAATTGCTTGGTATCTTTTGGTAAGCAATATCCGCCATACCCAAACGAAGGGTTATTATAATGAGAGCCAATGCGCGGGTCTAAACCAACTCCTTGAATTATTTGTTTAGCATCAAGGTCATGGCTTTGGGCATAGCTATCAAGCTCATTAAAATAGGCTACCCGCATCGCTAAATAGGTATTTGAAAACAGCTTAATCGCTTCGGCTTCTGTTGAGTCGGTAAATAAGATATCAATATGTTCTTTTTCTGCACCTTGTTTTAATAACTCAGCAAATACCTTTGCACGCTCACTTTTCTCACCCACGATAATACGTGATGGATACAGGTTATCGTACAATGCTTTACCTTCGCGCAGAAACTCTGGAGAAAAAATGATATTGTCGCTATTCACCTGCTCTTTTATTGCTTTAGTAAAGCCAACCGGAACCGTAGACTTAATCACCATCGTTGCATCAGGATTGATAGCTAAAACATCATTAATAACCGCTTCAACTGAACCCGTATTAAAATAGTTAGTATCAGGGTCGTAATCAGTGGGTGTTGCAATAATCACAAATTCAGCATCTTTCAATGCTAAGTGCTTGTCTGTGGTTGCCGAAAACTGTAAATCTTTATTCGTCAAGAATGCTTCGATTTCTGTATCGATAATTGGCGACTTACCTGCATTAAGCAACTCAACTTTTTCTTCAACAATATCCAGTGCAATAACTTGGTTATGCTGAGCAAGTAGCATTGCATTTGATAAGCCTACATAACCAGTTCCGACAATAGTGATTTTCATTAAACTTTCCTAGGGTAATAATCGCTTTTTGAGTTCATTTTCTAAATGCTGCGCGACTTCAGTTGAACGATAGTTACATACCGATTGACGAGCAAATGAGCTCAGTAATTCATAGTCTTGAGGTGCCATTTCTAGTAATTCGACGATTGTATCGGCAATAGAGTTTTTATCTTTTACATCAAACAGTAAACCGTTTTTACCAGGTAGGACTATATCATTCACTGGGCTTATGTTAGATGCTAAAACGGGAGTTCCACATGCAAGAGCTTCTACGGCCACTAAACCAAAACTTTCTCTGTGAGTTGGAAAAATAAAAGCATCCATTTCACTATACTTATCAACTAATTGATTTGGTTCTAATGCACCATAGTATGTAACTAATGAAGATAAGTCACTGTTGGCTATTGTGTTTACTAGTTCGTCAACCTCTGCGCCGGTGCCATAGATATTCAATCTTAGTTTACTGATCAAATGAGGATGAGACTGCCTAATTAACACTAAGGCTTCTAGCAATTCTTGCCACCCTTTCCCTTCATCTATTCGAGAGACATACCCTAAAGTGAAAAAGGATGGTGAAGGGCTTATGGTTGGTTTAAATATATCAAAATCCACACCACCAGACGGAGATACAATAATTTTCTCCTTATCATACCAAGGATGTAGCTCAAGAAGTTTATCTTCGAAATAGGAGGATGGAACAACGACTGCTGTGCTTTTTTTTAATATTAATTTAGACGCGAACCCCATCACCTTATGGATAGTTGTATTACCAACAAGATCATCGCCATGAATATTTACTACATACTTCGGCCTTCCAACCAATAGAAAAGGGATAAGGCAAAGGGTCGAATATGTTAAATAATGAAAGTAAATGAAGTCATAATTCCGCTTACTTATTGCATACATCCCGCTTGCAATAAATTTTATATAGCAAATAAGCTTTGCAAAACCTGAAGCACGATAATCAATAACGACCTTACTTACAATATGATTCCCTTGTGTTTGAAGCTGTTGATAATTTTTACCTACAAAACTTCCAAATGAGGGATCTTTTTTTGATGGGAAAAGGTTTGCAATAAAACAAATCTTACTCATTTTTGAACCTTTCTAAAGCGCTCTAATCTCTTTTTAGCAAGTCCAGGAAATAACGAAGCTAACCATGCTCTCAGTAATTTCCCAGCAATAGGGGGCGTAAAATATTTAAATACAGTTAGCAGGCTTACCTTTTGACCGCTACTGTAATAAACCAAAAAATCAAAACACTTTTTGTTTCTTTTTGACATTAAATGACTGTACCGATCGTAAAATTGTTGAAACCCTACAGAGCGATTCTTTTGATTATCCGTAATTCTGGGTTTGTCATGAGCAGTATGCACTATATATGAAGGAGTACTTATTCGTTTCGCAGCACCAAATGTCAAAATCATTCGAGTCCACAGTTCCCAATCCTGAGATGATACAACAGACTCATCAAATAACCCTGCCTCTATCAAGCGTGCTCTCTTAGTAAGAACTTGATTAGACGCTTGGTTGAAGTTTAGCTGAGCGTCTATATCAATGATCATATCTGAATTTAAGATAGGTCGTTGAGTTTGACCGTAATCCCAAATATAGCCACTGCAAACAAAGGCATATTTGTCTTCAAATGCCTCAACTAAGTCTGCAATTCTGGTTGGTAAAAACTCATCATCATCATCAAGGCCAGTCGCATACTCACCTTGAGAATGTTGAATTGCATAGTTGCGAGCACGACATGCGCCCTCATTTTTAGCAAAGCTATGAAAGCGGATATTTTCATTTTCGCCAGCTAGCTGCTTTAAATACTCAACGGTCCCGTCTGTAGAGCCATTATCAACGATAAATATTTCTATGTTTTTATAAGTTTGCTTTTTTACCGACTCAACAGCTCTTTTGAGAAGTGGAAGTCGGTTGTAGGTTGGTATCCAAACACTCACGAGAGGTTGACATATTGTCATGAGCTACTCCTACTTTCCGTGTCTACCCACAATAACGATACAAAACAACCGAGTGAAATGCCTAACGTGCCAGAAATCCAAACATGACCACTCAACTGCGATAAAAATAGCAGGATAAGAGTACCAGCTAACACCGCAGGACTATAAATAGATTCAGGCCTAACACATTGCTTTAAGGCTTTAATAAAGGTAAAAAAGTAGAAGGAAAAACATACAAATAAACCAGTGAATCCAAAGTAAACTAATACATCAATCGCATCAATTTCAGCAGAGTACTTTATAGGGATAAACTCAGCGATTCCCGCAGTTCCGACACCTACAAGTTGCTGCCAGAATTCTAGGTAATTGACGTAAACAACTAATAGCTCTTTTGCAAATTCATCTCTGCCAGATAGAATTATTCCTAAAACTCCTTTTTGGCTCAGTACCCACATAAGTCTGTCGTACAAGCCTAAAGCCATGAGTAAATCGTTAATTACATATACAATGACCGCTATAGCACAGAACATAGGTACAAGAATATATAATTTCAGCTTCGTCATTTTAAATAGCCTCTCTCTTTCATTGAGAATAGGTACTATAAACACAAGACTTACAGCAGCGAGCATGGCAGTTTTAGTGGCGACAAGTAAGCCACAAAGCACAGTAAATAAAGAAAACAGGATGTACCACTTACGCTTATAGTTCCAACACATATGAAGCATGAAAGAGAAAAGCACGACCATGGTCGCACCTAATTCATTTGCCGCATATATAAAACCATTAGAACCTGCCGTTTCACCATCTCTTAATTGATAACTTGAGCGACCAAAACCTAGCGCCCCTAAAAATAAGTTAAAACACAGGATAGCAAAATTACTAATTAATATTCTTTCAAGCCATTTTCTAGTAAACAAATCCCAACGCGCAGCCAACAAGCCAAAATAAATAAAAATAGACATTGGCATGAGGATTTTATACACGTTTGAGAAGTCACTGATAAAAAAGAAAGTATCAGCTTCTGAGAGAAGTTGAAGTACCGGCCCCATGAGCAGTATCGCTAATAAAAGGCATAAGAAAATAAAATACCTTGGATCAAGCTTCAGTACGAGTAGCAGTACCAATCCAGTTAATGGTAATTTGTATAGCAGTGACAGCTTTAAATCCATCCCTAACTGAAGAACAGTGAATCCAGAAGCAACATCAGCAAGTAGATAAAGACTCATCATAAATACGCATAGCTTGTCCGCATATGAAGGCCCGTCATCGTTAGAAAAAAAGAGCTTTAACATCAGAAATTACCGGGCTCTTTTTTAAGGGTTTCTCTATAAGCTGTAACGTAGTCGTCTGTAGACTTGACAACTTTAGCAGGGTTTCCAGCCGCAACCACTCCATCTGGAATATCTTTTGTGACAACACTTCCTGCACCAATGATAGTGTTACTTCCAATAGTGACCCCAGGTAAAATAATGCTCCCCCAGCCGATGAAAACATTATCGCCGATGGTAATTGCTTTTCGATAAGAGCGCCGAGATCCTTTCCTATAGCTATCTTTGTGAACCACCAGTTCCTTTAAAAACAATGTAGGAGAAGCATCGTGACCTAAAAGCGTAGCTCCGGTAATAGTGCAATCTTTACCGATATAAAAACGGTCTCCTTTAGATGAAGACGAGAGTTTAGTATCAATAATAAGTGTATTTTCTCCAATCTGAGCACCTTGTCTGGTGTACTTTTGGATACTCAATGCATAGCCTAAGCTGTCAATTTTATTCTGTAATTTATCAGAACTAATGACTCGACTAATAACTTTTAATAAATAATAGAATAATTTAGAAATCACCTGCTAACTCCTTAGCAAGCACACGCCAGCTAAATTTTTGCTCTGCAAGTTCTCTATTTTCATATTGTAACTGAGTATACTGCGTCTCAGGTAAAGCCATTAAGCTCGTCATTCCTCTGGCAAAAGCAGAGGCAGAATACTCATCGACCAATATATTGTTTGAAGGCTCCAAAATCTCACTCGTCGCAGTGACTACCTTGTCGCTCGATTTTGCACCTATAATAGGCAAACCTGACGATAACGCTTCTAAAATGGTTTGTCCTAAGGGCTCATATGTTGAAGACATAATGAAAAAGTCAGCTGCTTTATAATAGTGTTCAGGGCAGCTTTGACGACCTAAAAAGATCACTCTACCACTAACATTTAACCGTTCAGAAAGTGCGCGTAATTCAGCCTCTTCAGCACCTTCACCTAGTAGCCAGAGCGAGGCATTGTTGTCGTTTAAAAGCTTTAAAGCTTCGATCGCAGTATCAAACCCCTTTGCTTTCACAAAGCGTCCTATACATAAAAAAGCCTTGCTTTGCTCTGGTAAACCTAGTTCTTTTTTTAGCTGAGATTTTTCAGTTTGTGTCGCCAAACTAAAGCGAGACAAACTAACGCCAGGCTTACAAATACTCATTGCTTTAGAGCGGTTAATATTTCGGATTTGCTGCTGCATGTTTTCGCTGAAAACAAATAATTTATCAGCGCTATTAAATGCCATACGTTGCACAGTTTTATGCAAAAAAAATGATAAGTGCCCTTTTAGCTTTAGTAGCTTATTATCATTAGCCCTGTAGCTGGCTTTTGTTTCGTTAGCGACAACCCCTGGCACTAAATAAACAATATTTTTATATTTTAAGGCTTTTAAATACAGAACATTAAAGTGAAAACGACAAATAGTTAATACCGGAGAGTGACGCTGCAAAACTTTTTTATAAAGCTTAACTGCATTATAAGTCTGCTTTAGCACTCGCCCTAAACCTCTACTGCGTCCGAAACGGTAGCGATAAATAGTCACACCCTCTTCTATCTCGACTTCGGGTAATTCTTTATTCTCAGGGTTGAGGTCACTGGCTACAATAACAACTTCATAGCCCAGCAGAAGGTATTCTTGTGCTAAGTGATAAAGCGAGTTCTCAATGCCACCAATATTAGGCTTATATTGATTACTCGTGAGCAACACACAAGGCTTAACATGTTCTGTAGTCATTGCTTTTAAGCCTTTTTTCTTAACGCAAGAATAAATGCAACAATTAGAGAAACAAGGCCTCCAAAAAATGTTATTCCTAAGCAGATAAGAGCGCGAGAAGGGCCTGATTTTTGTTCAGGATAAATAACCGGAGATAAAGGTTTTACTAGATGAAAGTCACCGACGGTAGACAATAACTTTGAGCGAGTTTGGTCCGCAATAAGTTCGTAGAATAGAGAGCGCAACTCAGCGACATTAGTTTCCGCAGCTTTCTCTTGCAGGTAATTAATAGCCTCTTCAGCTTCATTGCGGTCTTTGTCACGCCAAAAGGCATTAATATCTTCAATTAACCAATTGGTAATATTAACCGATAACTCTGGTGAAAGCGCTGTCACCTCTAGCTGAACGACGCCCTTTTTTTTCATATAAAGTATATCGAAGCTGCCTAATAGAGGAATATAACCATCCCACGGCGAAGGCTCAACATCTTTACCAGGAGGCGGAGTTCTTACCCATTTTTTTTGCTCAGCATCGTAAACTTCAGGATTATAAATATAGGTATCAGTACTTTGGTCCCACCCCTTTAGAGCAAGTAACTCTGGTAATAAGTTCCTTTTTTCTATAAACGGTTGAATAAAGCCTCTGCTTCGCATAAATTCAATTGCGGTTTCAACTTCGTCAGCCTCAGAACCACCAAGCGATATCCCTGCCATACTTGCAAGACCACCAAATTGACCAGCTAATTTATTAAGGCCGCCCCCTTCCTTGGCATTAGATGGAACCAAGTAGACTTTTGCTGTGTATTTATTTGGTTGCTGCATAGCAATATATACAGACAATGCTGCCGAAAGTAGAGTACCGATTACAACTACCCATTTATACTTCATTAACCTAGAAAATGTTAAGTTTATACCTTTACTTTCCATGGAGTTTCTCAACCAACTGACTACTAAAAGTCAGGCATTATAGCAAATGAAGGTATGATTAAAATAGATTTAAAAACTTTAGTTACGCCCGCGAATATTTCACTTAAAAATGCTCATAAAACTAGCGTTAAGTAATTGCTGCTAGGAAATGTTTTTTGAATTCGTTATCATAAAGCATATGTGTTTCTTATCTTTTGTCCCCGACTTTATAGCCATAAGAACCGATTACAAAAATGAACCTAAGATCAAATAGAAATCAATAAGCATGTCAAAACAACCAGTCGTTATTCTCGCATATGGGGAAGGTGGGCACAAAAAAGAGATGAGTTTACTATATAAACATATTAAAGAATCAGAACTTAAGTTTATATCTTTAGGGCCATCTCCACTATGTTCACAAGTAACACATTTCAAACTAGGTGATGTTCGTCACAAAGAGAACCGTTTAAAATCATTGTTAATGGCAATGCTTGGGCTATTTCGGTCAACCGTTATTACGCTAAAGATTTGTCATAAGTACCAAGTGACGGGGATCGTTTCAACCGGACCTGGCATGGCTATTATTCCTTCTATCATTCTCAGAGCCATGGGTAAAAACGTCATTTTCATCGAGACGTTTTGTCGCTTTTATACACGCTCTTTCACTGGTAAATGGATGTCGAAAATATGCAGTGAATTTTGGGTGCAAAATAAAGAGCAGCTTACCCTCTATAAAAATGCAAAATATTGTGGACGCTTATGAAAATCCTTGTCACTGTAGGCTCATCATCTTTTGATTCTTTAATTCGTGCGGTAGACCAAGCCGCTACAAAATTGAAGGCGTTCTCATTTACTTTTCAGATAGGCACAGGAGAATACAAGCCTCAAAATGGCAACTCTTTCGCTCGTTCAAATGAGTTTTCAAGCGTGCTTGCCGATGCAGATATTGTTATTACACACGCGGGGGCTGGCACTGTTTTTGAATTATTGGAGCTCAACAAAAAAATGATTGTCGTGCCAAATTTTGACAGAGTCGATAAACACCAATCAGATTTAGCCTTATATATCGAAAGAAACAACTATGCTTTGGTTTGCCATGATGTAAATCATATAGAGAGTCATATAGAAGGCATCATCGCGTATGAGCCTGTTCCCTACAGCAAAGAGTCTTTTTTCCTCGCGGATGAGTTAACAAGTAAGCTCCTAAAAAAGTAACTCCGTACTTTTTTGAAAAGTACGGCTTAACGTTCTGAACTACTGAGTTAACTCGCTGTAAAGTCTTTTAATACTTGCTGTATTCATGTCTATTGAAAATAGCTCAGCTAATTTATGTCTTTGCGCAAGGGTTAAACTCGCTTCATTTTTATATAACTCAGCTATTGCCCCTGCCAATGACTCAGGGTCTCTTTGAGGCACCACTTTCATTGCGGATGTATCAACTAATGATGCCAGCTCAGTCAAACCACCGCATTCAGAAACTACCGTTGCTAAACCCGAAGCCATTGCCTCTAGTGCAGCGACACCAAAAGATTCTTCTTGAAATGTAACATCATCTCGAATCGATGGCTGCGCATAAATATTATACGATGAAAGCAGCTCTGGTAATGCTTGATGACTCACCATATCGATAAAGTTCACATGTTTAGTTAAAGCTAACTGGTCAGTTAAGCCCTGTAAATGCTCTTTAAGCTCACCGCCACCAATCAGGGTGAGGGTCGCATTAGGGTAGTCTTTATGTAAAACAGCCAATGCACGAATCAAAAACTCATGACCTTTACAATTAATTAAGCGTCCAACCGAGACAATATTCAAAGTATCGAAACTCTTTTCCTGCTTTGTTGACAGAAACATAGAATTAAAAGAGTTATGCACAACTGTAATTTTTTCACTCGGAACATCCAGATTTTCGACTGTTTTACGTTTTAAAAATTCAGAAGGAACAGTCCACTTTATAAAATCTTTGCTACCTGCTTTTTTAAGTACAGCCCTGTATTTAGCCCTAATTAAAGGTTCACTATTTACATCAGAGCCATGCAATGATGCCAATGTGGGTATTTTGAGGTTGAGTTTTTCGCTTACGTGCATCCATGTCTTCACCCCATTACCAGTGTGGCAATGAACAACATCTGGCTTAAACTCATCAATCACCTTTTGCCAATATTTGTAGTCAATCATATATGGCAGCAACTGTAGCCTTAGGGCAAATGCCTGTGTAAAGCGCTCATTAATAACCATTTTAATTGGGCACAAGTAGACAAGTTCAAAAGGACGGCTTTGTTCATTGACTCTTTTAGCGGTCACTACCGCAGATTCTATCCCTTCTTTTTCCAACGCTGTAACTTGATCATAAATAAATGTTTCCGTGCTCATTGAAAAGTTAGGTATGTAATGTAGAACCCTCATTCTTTTCCTTTCTTAATCTACTTAAAATTACAGGGAGCTTGCATGCTATAGTCAAAAAATATTGAGCAAAGATTGCTATAAGCACTCCCCAAAGTTCAATTTTCGCCCCTAGAACTAGGATCCCTAAACATAAAACCAGATTAGAAAAAAGCGTAATCAGTAATAAACTCTTAACATAACCTAAAGCCAGAAAAACAGGATGTATCGGAGTCAATGCAGCGGATACTGCATGAACAATCATAAATACCACAATATGCCACTTGTAAACCAACAACTCTGCTGAAAAAAGAGCCACAACCCAGTAATCAAATGTCATACTTGCAACAGCAACAAATGCAAGGGAAAGTAACAATAGTAACAGCACTATTTTTGACATTATCTTTTCGACTTTGTCATACGCTTTTTCGGCTAAATAGACATTAATCTCTGGGTATAAAACCTGATTTAAAGGACTGGTTAACCTTGTTGAGATAGTAGCTATTTGCTTAATAACACGATAAGCACCAGCGGCACCGACGGAGACCACAGCACCCACTAAAATATTGTCTAATTGCTTGACTGGGATATCGGCCAGCGAGGTCATGTGTACAGTCAAATTAAAACGGCTAAATTCTTTTTTCTTATCATTAGACAGCAAGTTGCAATCACTCTGGCTTTTTATCAATGAAGCAACATACCGACTGCTGTGGCATTGTATATAAATAACCCCCACACCTAAAGTCAGAAGGTACGCCGTTACAAAAAAACCGACACCAAAGTTTTTCCAGTACCCTAATAATGCGCACAGAAAAAACAACACGGCGCTAACGATTGCCTGCATCGCCAAAACGTTGTAGCGTTCCTGATAACGCAAAACACCTATAGCAACACTAGTTTGATTAAGTAGGATATATACTGAGCACCACTGTAATAATTCAGTGTGATGCTGCAAATTGAAGCTCTCTGCGTAGGTTTGTGCAAAGCATATCGCAATTAGAGTCCCGATGAGGGCACATATCAGATCATACTTGAGGGTTAACACAATAAGAGATGCTTTATCTTTTTCAAGATAAAAGTAGCGAATCACACCTTGCCATGCTTGCGGATTAAAACACAAACTTAAAACCAATATGTAAGCTTGAAGTAGAGTCACCTCTCCAAAGGACTCAACACCTAATGCTTTCAACGAGAGGGCGACTGAGAAGAAGTTCAGGACAGACGCAGATAAATTTCCGCTGATCAGCGTTCCAGTCTGCCTAATTAATTTACTTAGCATTACCTAGGTTGTTCACTAATACAGAAGCAATAACAAAGCTATTGCTTAACTTTATGAGCCTTTCCCTCTGGCTGCTTTTTTGAAACACCAAAAAATCGGCGAGCACGTACTGTTAATCGCCATATGTTAACCATAACTTGATGATATACGATTAAACAGAAAATAAAGCCGTAAAACATGTAGTAGTCAGGAACAGCATTTAACTGGGCTAAAATACCCACTAACGCAAAACAACAACCTAGCATAGAAATAACAAACAAGGTCATCTTAGGGCCAACCCCTAATCTTTGCAGAATATGGTGTAAGTGCTCTCGGTCTGGCTTAAATGGAGACTGACCTTTTTTGATTCTACGAATAATAGTAGAAATTGCATCCATAATTGGAATAGCCGCCACCCATAGCCCTGTTACAGGATTAAAGGCTGCATTACCTGACTGTGAACCTTCGAGTAAAAGCCAAACAACACTAAAACCTATCACCGTGCTGCCAGCGTCGCCCATAAATATCTTAAAGCGCTGACCTAAAGGAATACCTAAATTCATTAATATATAAGGAATCGTCGCTGCAACTACAACCATACAAAATACAGCTAGCTGGACTTGACCATTAAAATAAAATAACAGACCGAGCGAAGCAAACGTAATGGTCGCTAATGCGCCTAATAAACCATCGATTCCATCAACCATGTTGTAGGCATTAATCGCCCCCACTACCACAACAACGGTAACGAGATAACTAAAATACGACAACTCTAAATCAAAGCCACCGACGATTTGCCCTGCATTGGTAAAAACCAATTCGCCAAACACCATCATCATGGTTGAAATAAACGCTTGTACTAATAACCTTAATCGGAAACTAATATCGTATAAGTCGTCAAAAACACCTATGACTAATAATATACTGGCGCAAAACAAATAAATAAAAGTGGAAGAGATTGAATCGGGGTAGATAACTAAATAACTGAATACAACAACAAAAACAGCCAAACCACCCACTAGAGGGACAGGGCCGTTATGATGTTTACGCATATTTGGCTGATCAACAAGATTTATATAAATGGCAAATTTTCGAAATACAAAAAGGCTCAAAAACGAGCACATAAAAAGTGCAATAGTTGTTAAAATCACAGAAAATAAACCTTAATCAACATGAAGTACCCCGAAACATCATCAAAACGCCTATCATTATAGATGATTACAAATAAAAAGACATAAACGTTTTAACAGCTGTAACCCTTGTTTTACTAAAAACCTAACTTTAGCTACCGATTAGTACCTATAAGCTATAAAACTAAAAACTAAACTTTAACCCACACATACAAATCGTACCCTTTACAGTTACAACCGAGACAAAGGCCGAAAATAATATAAGAATTACAATCACCTTACAAGCAAACATAAAAACAAACTGTAAAACTTCGTTACTAACATGTAATCATACAATTAAGAACTGAATTAAAGCTGACTTCCCCCTGTCAGTTAGCGCAACTTTTAATAGTGAGCCAAAAAACAGTTACTGTATGGTAGACAGCAGCGTTTGCCACATGTCTTTACTTTGCTGCTTATACTTCATCGCATAATTTTCTAGCTGAGACTTTCTTTCAGTGTTTTCGTTCAAACACGTATTGAGTAAAGCATCTAAACTAGCTGGTGAAACATTAGCAGGAAGCAGCGTTTCCTCAGAGCCGTACTCTTTGAAAAGCTCTTGATACTTGTGGCTCCAGCCAGTTGCAATACATGGAATAGCCTGAGAAAGCGCACTCACACAACCGTGAAAGCGTGAGCAAATAATCACTTTGCCTCTGGCAATTAATGCTTTGACTGACTCAGCATCTGCTGGCTCAACCACTTCGCAAGGCGTGTCTAGCAAGCGATTAATTTCATGGCACAGGGGGGCGTCATCTGCCCCACTGTGATTGAGAATAATCACCTTCTCCCCTTTTTTAAGAGCTTGGTTAGCCAAGTGAGCCAAGGTTGTGACATAGTTTTCTCGCCACCATGTGTTTTTATTTCTTTTACTGAGCATTTTTGAGTTAGGGATCAAAATAACATGATCCTGATATATGTCGTATTCAGGCTTGGCTGTTGGTACAAATAAATTCGTGAAATCAGGGGCTTGCTTAATATTAGTTGATTCACCCACAAGCTCTACAATGTGCTCATACGAAGGCTGTTCTCTTGCAAACACAAGGCTTGCATTAGAAAACGCGACCTTCGCATACTTTTTATTTTCATCGCGCGAGAAAGGCCCTAACGATTGCGGCATAAAAATATAATGCTTTGAGCGAGACTGAGTGCGTTTAACAACACTTGCCACTTGTCTTAAAACGAGATCAGACCATTGGTCGCCATAACTAAAACCTGACGCATCTAAAATCACATCAACATCCGCTTCAGTTACAATACCAAAGCGATTTTTAAAATAACGACGTATTGAAGACGGAATACAGTAAAATAGCCAATTAAGGTCAAGAATATTTTTGCACAGGTTGATCTTTTGGTATGCGCCTACTTTTGCTCGTTTTACATAAGGCGAGTTAGCATTATGCACTAAACAAATTTCAGCATTTGGTAACGCTTTATTTAACTGCGCAATAATCGATGCAAGCATCAACTCCGCACCCTTATTAACAAATTGAACACCCTTAATTTCAACTAACACAAGCAACCCAAACTGAATGAAAACGCAAAGCGAGTAAGAATATACAGCAATCTATAGTCATTCAAGCATTCCGTGCAATTTCTTTGATTTACGATAAACTACCCGTTCAAATAGGCAATAAAACACCTAAAATGAGCTTAAACGTTAAAAACTCACTACTGCTTATCATCGAAAAAGTTGTGCTACTCGGCCTTGGCTTTATAAACAATATTTTATTAGCACGGCTAGCAGGCCCTGACTTATTTGGCGAGTTTTCTTACATAGTTTCATTTGCCGCCATTTTCAGCCCATTGGCAGTCATGGGGCTTAATAATATTATTACTAAATACATCGTAAAATACCCTGCAAACAGCCACTACTATATAAAGTCTGCCTTAATTATTCGCTTATTAGGTGCCATTGTCTCGTTAGCGATTACTACCTTAGTGTGCTTATACGCCTTTAATTTAGAACATCAGCAAGCAGGGCTAATAATCATGTTAGTCGCTATGCAAGGTTTTACATTTTTATATGTGCTGGAGTTTTTCTATATAGCTAAAAAGCAAGTATCTCAGTTGGTAAAGCTACGCCTAGTAACCATAACACTTATTAATATTGCAAAACTCATCGCTATTATTAATGCAGCTGATTTAACAACGCTTATTTTTTTACAAGGGCTTGAGACCGTACTGATCGGCGCGTGTTACTACATTATGTATACCAGCCAAAAGCATCATCAGGTTTATAAACTACAACCCAAAAAGCAAACTTACCTTGCGCTTTATCAAAAAGGAAAATGGCTGTTATTTTCAGGCGTTGCAGCCGTTATCTATTTAAAAATAGATCAGATAATGCTTGCTAACCTCATTAACACAGAAGCAGTGGCTTACTATGCCGCAGCGGCTAAGTTATCTGAATTTTGGTATGTGTTTCCAGTATTAATAGCCAATGTTTATACAACACAACTTAGCCATTGTCGTTTTAAACACCCTACCCTGTATCAACAGTTACTACAGCGGTTGATCCTGGTGCTAACTTGCTCTGCCGTTATTTTAAGCTTAGCGACTTGGTTTCTTGCTGACAACATCATTGCACTGATTTATGGCTCAGCATACACAAGCAGTGCCGCTATTCTTAGTGTTCATATTTTTGCGAGTTTGTTTGTTTTTCAGCGAGCAGTGCTATCTAAATGGCTTATTCTTGAAAAACTTTATAAATACAGCCTGCTCTCTAACCTTTTAGGGGCTGTTGTAAATATTTTACTCAACTTATTACTCATACCTAAATACCAAGGGTTAGGGGCTGCATGGGCAACAATTATTGCTTATATGGTTGCAAGCTATGGCTTTTTGTTTATTAACGTAAAAACTCGGGAGTACGCAAAAGTATTGCACCAAGCTGTGTTACACTCTGTGCCAATTTTGACAAACCTCATTCACGATTTAAAAGTACAGTATGAAAAGCACAGTAAAAAAAATAATTAACCGACTTGGTTACGACGTTGCCTTTAGACGTATTGCTAAAAACAGCCATAACCACGCAAAACCAATCTGCTTTGTACACGTACCTAAATCGGGAGGTATTTCTATTGATTTAGCCATGCGTGAGCAATTTGCGATTGCTGGTCAACCTCGCTTTAGCCGCGAAGGTGCCATTGCCATGAGCCTAGCAGGTATGAACCGCGAAATTACTGATTTAGATAGTATTAGTGAGTTTAGCGATCACCATGCTAAACAATTAACTGGCTTGCTTGCGTACCACCTTGCACAAGACTGGCCCTATATAAGTGGCCATGTAACAACAAACAAACAATTGCTTAATCAATTTGCCAATCAGTATCACTTTGTGACTGTGCTGCGTGAGCCAGTAAGCCGATTTAAGTCGAACTACCTATACAATAAACTGACCAACTCATTGCCAATGATGGCACCAAACAACTTAAACTACGATAACCTCACAGCAGAGGTCGACACCATTTTGCAGCACCGCAGGGGGTGGCAAATGGCCAATGTTACCAGTATGTGTATTGCTGGCCGCTTCGCTAGGGATGAGCATGATGCTAAAACAATGCAAAGTGAGTTCAGTGATAACCTTGAAAAATACAGCGTGGTGAGTTTTTTAGATAATCTGGATGGGTTTTCTTCTAAGATACACACGTTAACAGGTAAGCAGATTAACATTGGCAGTCATAATACAACCGAAAGCCATTTAGATAAGCGCAAGCAAAGTGTGAAAGACACACTGCAAAATTATTTAAATGAACCGCACATCAACCAACAAATACAGCATTTATGCCGATTTGAAACCGACAACTACCTACGCGCAAAAGACAAGTACAGTACGCTTTAAAATCAGCATATGTAGAGGTGAGGGTGAGTAGAGGTGAAGAGTAGAGGCGAGAAGTAGACGATTTTAGAAAAGTTAAAATCGTCTACAAAAAAAGCATTAAAGGCTAAATGAATTTACCAGTTTAGTGTATTCGCTTTTAATTTCATCACTGACTTTTTCATTACCACTTACAGAAATGGTAATTACTTGGTTATTCTTCTTATCGATCACAGCAAGGTTATGAATCACTTGCTTATTACCCGCTTTATCACCTGTAAATATATACTCTAGATGAGTTAAGTCATCTTTATAGGTCGCGTCATCTGCACCTACTCGAGTAAATTTAAGGTCTTTAAAACCTGCTTTCAAAAGGCCTTGAATTGCGTTATCAATAAACTGAGCAAACTCACCTTCTGAGCCAGTAAAGGCATGCCCCGTCAAATGTTGGCACATTACATTAGACGCAATTTTTGCATTCTTGACTACTTTGGTGGCAACAAACTGTTTAATGTCCATCGTAACGGAAGGAGACGCGTTCACTGTTTGACTATTTTCTTTAGGTTTTGATGAAAACTCTATATCAAATTGACATGCGCTGTCATTGCTATCATTTGCAACCACCATACCTGAAACCAATAAAGAAGCGGTAAATAAGAGTGCTTTGTACATCGTGTCATTATCCTTAAGGTAGTTTAGAGGCTTATATACACCATACTGCGAAGTCGCCATCATATTAATAACTGCGTCTGTGGGCAAGCATGATAGGAAAAAATCAGAAAGGCATTTTAGATTGTATTTTAAGTTTAGATTGTATTTTAAGTGTTAAACAGTACTTAAAAAATAAAAAACCCAGCCTAAGCTGGGTTTTTATCACTAAAGATTAAGTAATGTTAATTACTTACCTTTTTGTTGTGAAGTTACTAGTGATTGACGACCAGTACCAGCGTTGCTGAATGCGTACGCATTAACTACACCGTCAGTTGCATCAATGTTAAACGTAACGCTTAACTTAGTTGCTGAAGTGATACCGAATGCTTTCATGATATCAGTTTGCTTGTATTTAGTTACTGTATCAGCAGCTAAATCACCCATGTCAACAGCGTCGTATACTTTACCGCTGTTATCGATAGCAGTCATGATTACGTTAACATCTGCAGAACCTTCATTCGCGAAGTGTACAGAAGTTGAAACACCTTCGTAACCTACTGGGAAGTAAGGAACATTGATGATAGTTGCATCAACAATCCATTTACCTGCATCTGCATTTGAGAAAACAGATGTTGTAGCAGGAAGACCATAGTTAACATCACCAGCTAGAGCGAATGAAGTTGCTTTAATACGTTCTGAAGCAGCAATACGTGTAGCATTGTCTAATGTTACAGTGATATCACCAGCGATACCAGCAGCACCAGCGTCTGTTACCGTGAAGGTTGCTAGAGAATCTGTTAATGCTGTAAGTGCGATAGTATCATCAGAAGCTGCGAATGCTACATCAGTAGTAGTCGCTACTGTTTGATCAAAATCACTAAAGTCACCAGCTAATTTAAATGTAGCTACTGCACCAGATGTAACTGCATCTAAAAGCGTTGTGTCATCTTTAAGTGTAAGCACTAATGTATCAGTTGCGTCAGCTGTACCAGGGAAACCTGAAATGAACTTATCACCGTCTTTACGCTCAATAACACCGTCAAGCGCTGTTTTAACAGTTGCAGAGTACTGACTACGGAACTTAAGGAAAGTACCTGTATTATCACCTTTAGTGTCTTTAGCAGAACCGTCTTGCCAGCTAACTGCAGAGTAAGTTACTGTTGAATTTGCTTCTGTTGCAGTAGCTTCGAATGTATCTGCAGCAACAACGATTTCGAAAGACTCATCAAGCTCAACTGTGTAACCAGTGTCTAGCTCAAGTACTACTGTACCTTTAGCGAAGTCACTAGCAACTGCGTCAACAGTGAATGTGTAGTCAGCAGTACCATTATTGATAGAGATTTGACCTGAAGAAAGTGCACCACCAGTGTAAGCTTCTACACCAGTGATGTTGTCACCAAAGCCTTTACCAAACTGAAGTGTGATTCTGTCGCCAGCTTCTAGCTTTTCACGAACGATAACACGTACAGAACGGTCATCTGAAAGACCACCTGCAACTGAAGCAGCAAAACCTTCAGCTGAAGTAAATTTAACTGCATCAGATACGTCAGCAGCATGTGCACCCATTGCACCAAATACAGCCGTAGCTAGTAGTGCTTTTTTGAATAGTTTCATTATTTCCATTCTCCTAGTTTCATGAAACTGGCATATTGTTAATGAAGGCAATACACCAAGATTTTTTATTGTTCCGGCTGGAGGTTTGCCAGATCAATGCAAATTTAAGGGCTTATTATAGAGATGTCAAGTAATTACAGCTAAATTGCAACTTTGTTCACAATTTAAACTACTTTAAAAAAAATTTTGTTTGCTGTAGAGAGTTTTTAACGCTTTTCACAACAAACCTACTTAACACTCACCTGTCATTTACAACCGATTATTGCATATAACGAATAACTAACCCAAGTATAAAATTGTTACTGGCATGTGTTTTTAAATCATTTTTTGATTTAAGGCAAACACACACCTTATAACAAGCCTACATTACAGTTTTATGTAATGTTGTTTAGTACGCACAGTTGTCGTTTTATTACCGCTTTTTTATTACGTAACTTAACTTTGACTGAACAACCTAAAGTTATCTTTTAAGGCACATCTTTTCAAGTGATTATTTATACAATTTTGCCACTTTCGCAGCCGTTTAGCTCTTTTTTTGTTCGATTAGAGTAATTATACAACTAAAGAACCAAACTTAATCATTTGGCAATGAACGCAAATCACCTTTTAATATAAAAAGCTTAAACTAACCTTAAACACTAAAGCTAAGCCGTTTAGTGTAACCATCACTAAAGGCACCTTAGTATTTATATCGCCACTCTACTCACAGTACTTTAGCAATTTACAACAATTAAAAGGCAATGTTTTCTAAGCCTTTAATAAAGCTGTCTTTTACCCGTTGCCAGTCTTCTCTGTTTTGTACAATTTTAGGGGTGACTAATATTACTAACTCGGTTTTATCTGAGCTACTGCTGTCTGTTCTAAATAAGTGACCAAGCACTGGTAGGTCACCAAAAAATGGCACTGATGAGGCACCGTTTGATTTATTCTCACTAATTAAGCCGCCCAGCATCACTGTTTGGCCGTTGCCAGCCACGACCTCTGTACTTAAGGTGCGCTCAAAAATAGACGGGTTATCACCTGCCCCGCTGCTATCTGGTGATATATTCGAAATATTTTGTTCAATAGTCATAATCACCGTGCCTTGGGCATTAATGGTTGGCGTTACCGTTAAATCAACACCGGTTTTACGGTACTCCACTTGTGTGGTTTGGCGGTCACCACTAATTGGGTCTGTGGTGGTGCTGCCTATAGTTGGAATATCGTCACCCACACTAATATTAGCAGCGACACCATCGCGTACCAATAGCGTTGGGCGCGAAAGTACATTTACAAGGCCATCTGTTTGCGATAAATTCACGCTTATATTGCCAGGTAAGCCAACAATCGAGTAATTAAATGCCCCTCCCCCTTCGGTATTAAAGCTAAAGCTTTCTTTTCGACCTGTGGCCTCACCGCTTTCAATAGCATATTGCACACCTTTAGAAAAACTGCCGGTGAGTTTTACCTCAGCAATCACCACTTCCATCATCACTTGCTTAGGCATAACATCAAGCTGGCGAATAATAGGTTGTAGTTCTTGGTAATATTGCCCTGTCGAGTAAAAAATAAGAGCATTAGCGCGCTCATCCACCACTAAGCGAATATCGTCACCTTCAATACTGCTTACTGTGTTATTTTGTGTTTGGCTTGATGCATTACTTGGAGTAGGTGCATCAGTTGCCGCCTTTTCGGGTGTTTTTTTACTATTAAAGCTGCCACCTAATAATGGTGCAAGGCTTTGCCCTAGGTCAGAGGCTCTTGCATATTTAGGGTGATAAATATAAAAACTTTGCTCTGCACCTGTTGCAGGCTTATCCAACTCTTTTTGCCAATATTCAACACGGTCAATTATTTCATCAGCGGTTGCAAACACAACAACCTGCCCTAAATGCTCAATAGGTATAAAATAAACACTGGCAGAGGTTGAACGGCTTGCTTGCGCATCAATCCCTTCAAGCGCTAATAGCTCGGTTACTTTGGTAATAAATGTTTGCGAGTCTATATAGCTAAACTTCATCAACGCCACCGCTTTTTTGTTCATTGCAGCGCTATCCATTAAGTTTATAAGGCTTATAGCCCTTAACACTTGCTCACGTTTACCTTTAATTGTCACCATGCCTTGGGCAGGGTCAATACTCACCTGTGCGTCAACCAAACCTGCAATGGCACTACGCAGCCCAGTGGATACACCATATTTTGTAGGCACTAATTGCACTATATCACTTGCAACATTAGGGACCGATGCAGGGGTGCGGCCAAAGCCAAAAGCAACATCCGATTTACTCCCTTTAGGGTCAGCCGGAAAAATATAATACACCCCATCATTCAATGTAATGCTAATTTTATTTTGCGTAAAGATTTCTTGTACTAGTTGAAAATAGCGCTGAGCGGTTACTTTTTCTTTCAGTTCTAGTGTAACAGGGGTGGCTTTTGATTTAATTGATGGCTCAATTAAATACGATACTTGCAACAGCTCACCTAACGAATAATGAATGAACTCATTTAACGGTAACGCATTAACAGATACCTGAAACTGTTTACTGTTATTAAACTGCTTTGATAGGTCAACTTCTAACGTCAGTGACTGCCCATCTTCAAGTGAATTGACACGTTCAAAAGTCGTTTTTTTCTCGTCTTGTTGTTCAACTTTTACAGGCGCTGTGTCTTTAATTCCGTCGTCATTATCTTTTAAGTATGAATTTGTAACATCGACTTTATTTGCTTTTACATTGCTACTAGGCTCAATAAGCGATGCACAGCCAGTGCTAAAAAATAAAATAGCAAAAAGTAATGCGCTTGATTTATGAAGGTGATTGTTCATGAGACTGCCGTTGAAAAAGTTTAAATTCTTTTGTTTGTGTTTCGTTTGCAAGGGTAATGGTGTTATTTGTTACAGCAATTAACTTTACATTGCCGCCCAGTGTATCACCTATTGTTGCTTTTACTAACTGCTGTTGGTCATTTTTTATAATCACAAACACATTGTTCTGCTGGTTAAAAATACCTAATAAATGAAAAACCTGATCGCCGAATACGAGTTCATTTTCAGCCGCTGTTTTTTTATTTTTGCTCTCGGCTTGCTTTTGCTCGGCTAGTTGCTGGCGTTTTATACTGTTTGCTTCGTTTTGCAATTGAGTTAATAATAACGACGGTGAATCTTGCTTTAATGCTGACTCAGAAATAGTTAATGCTGCGATATCAGTACTATTACTGGATTGCTCTGTGCTTGAGTCAAGCAATTCAGGAACAGCAAAAAACATGACACTCATAACAGAGATGGCTGCGATTATCCAATTCATGCTGCTGGCTCCTGTTCTTGTGGTTGGAGCACTTGACGGTTATTCCACATAATAAGATCAATATCACCCGTTAATGACTGTGTTGTACTTCCATTCCACTCTCGGCTGGTAAAATTATATTCTGCAAAGCGTATTAAAGGCGTTAATGACTCTAGCTTTTTAGTGGCCTTTACAACACATAATGCATCACCGTTGAAGCGCACATTGAGTCGCCACTGGCTAATGTTTTCACTTATTGGAGTTTCGCCTCGCCACGCAACCCGTTCTATTGAGCAATTAACAGGCTCTAAAGTTGACTCCAAAAGTGTTTGAGCCGTGAGTTTAAAGTCGCTCTCAGAGGGTTTATTAAACATAAGAGCTTGTAATTTCGTTTTATTTTGCTCGGCTAACGCCAGTTGCTCAGCGAGTACTTGTTGCTCAGAAAGTAAGGCTGTTAATTTAGTTTCACGCTTTTGATTCAGCGTATTCGTTTGTTTAAGCTCATCGTAGGCTAGCATTAATGGTTCGGTAATATATAAACCAAAAATTAAAGCAGCGGTGACAATTAAATAATGCTTATATTTTATAAGTTCAGCCATTCGCTTTTGCTCCTGCAGGTACTTCTGTATGCAAGGTTATCTCAATTTCAAACTTTTCAGAACCTCTGTACTTGCGCACACCTGATTTAAAAATGGCACTATCAACCTGAGATAACTTAGCAATTGCAGCGATTGTCGTATTCGCGCTTTTAGATTCACCACTTAATGTGATCACTCCTTGGCGTGATGAAAACTTGTCTATTAACATGCCTGTACTTAATGCGCTGTGGACTATATCCCAGTCTGAAAAAACGGCCGGATTTTGTTTAACCTGTGTTTCAAGTAAGGTAACTTTATTGTTCAAATCGTCAAGTTGCTGCTTTTGCGATAATAACTGGTTAGCATTGTCAGCTTGATTTTCAATTGCTTGCTTCGTGGCATTAATACTTAACCACTGCCATCCAGCCATAACAGCAAAGTACAAGGTAACACTAATGAGTGGCCCCCAGTATAGGGCATGTAGCTGTGTACTTTTAATTTTATGCTGGTAATTAAATACACTTATTTTGGCTAAATCAGCAATGGCTAATGCATTAAATTGCTCAGCCAAAAAGCGAAAATAAGCGGATTGACTAATAATTGTTGGCTCTATGTCATCAGCAAGGCCAATACTGTGTTTATATGCCGCTATATTTTGAATGAGTCCCTTGCAGTAGGCACTATGAGTAGTTGTTCCTGAACGACTAAAAAACAATACACCTTGTGGCGTATTAAGCTCAAAAAGCTGTTTTTCTGCCGTGCTTTGCTTAGATAGAATAGCCGTTTCAGGGATCAGCACTTTGCTTCCTGTAGCAAGTGCTGCACACTCTTGATCAAAGACGATAGTTGTTACATCAAAACCATCAATTTCTTTGTTGGGCTTTATTTCAACTAACGGTTTTGCATCACTGTATTGTTGCTGATTTATTTTCAGTAATGCCTTTAGCTCTGTCATGTTAAGCGCAGGATAACTTTTACGAGTGATGCTGTAGTGCTTTCTAGCAACCACTACAAAAAACGGCTTAAAGTGAGTGCAGTCCTCATAAATAGGGGTTATTCCCCCATTAGCGAGATAGCCTAAAGTATTTTTAAGCTGCGTGTTTAATAATCTTGATTTTGTAAGTTGATTTAATTTCACGATTTATTCCAGCTAACTTGAGAGAACACCATAGGTTTTATGTAAGAACGTGGAGTAGCATCTAAAATATATTGCTTGCTCAACTGCGCACCATTTAAAACAACACGTAATTGTACTCTTATTTTGCTGCCAGTGACAAAATTTATAAACTCACCTTCTTCAATGCCTGTTAGCAAATAAAAGTCATAACTGCTTAGTGTTCCTGCTGCTCTGCGTTTCAACACTTTATTGGCTGTCGATTCATCCTTTATTATCGCTTTTAAAATAGCCTCTGGTGCGTTAATTGGGTTAAAACCTGTCACCATTTCTGTTGAGAAATAGCGTGCAAAGTATTCTTTCGGTATTTGCTCAGCGCCTCGAATAAGAGCCGCTTCATTTACGCTTTGTAAATAACCATTACGGGGAACATAACGTTTACCTTGCTGCTTATAGAAGCTGGCCTCAGCACCATTGACACGACTTACATCGTTTTCGTCTTTCCAGTCAGTCAATGAGCTTACAAAGGTTTGTGCTGTGTTTTCTTCAACATTGAGTTGAACTAACAAATTTTTGATCAGATCAGGACTTGAAATATTCAAACTAAATAATGATTTCATGTCCATTAAGCTTATAAATATTGAATCGCTTAATCTAAACTCTTCACCATAGAAGTTCCAATTTTTAACTAGTTGGTTATTACTATTAGTGTCTGGGTATTTTTTATGGGCTAATAAGGCTGAAAATAGCTGAGTTTCGGCCTCTTCCAGCTCCAAACGCATTGCAAACTTGTTTTGAATTTGCTGCGTAACTTTAACTTGTTGTTGTATCGACTGATTAATAAAAATCCCTAATAAGGCCAAAATAAAGGAAATAATAAGGACTTGTATAAGTGCAATACCTGTCTGAGCTTTCATATTAAACGTCCAGCCTTAAGTGTCTAACGAGGTCAAGGTACGAAACGTTAATCAAATCAACTTGTATATGAGTAACTTGCTGTTGTTCATTTTCAAAAAACAGCGCTAACTTATTAGGTAAAAGCCTGTTGTTAGGGAGGTTATGTTCTGTATACCAACGCCTTTTAACACGCGTTTCTCCAATTGATAGCTCAGCACTATCAAGGTTACCAGCAACGGCATTTTCTAAGGTTTCCCAGCCGTAAAACTGAAAATTTATCTTCGCAATGTCGTTTACTAAGATATGTTGGTACTGCCAGTTTTCTTCTATCGGGTAGTTTAACAACAGTGTGTTGTTTAAAGGCATTTCACTATAAAGTAAGCTTTGTAGTCCGTTTTCTTGGTCAATTGCTTTAATATTAATAAGCGCAGTTTCATTCGAAAATAAGCCTGTGTTGGTGACAAGTGTGATTTCAGTTTGCTGGCCTGCAAATAATATTGAAAATTGCTCTTTTTGATCGCGAACAATATACACACTTGCCGCTTCTAATGTTCTTATAATTGCCTCTGTACCGAGTGCACTTTGGTTAAGCTGCCAAAAATGATCCGCTCGCTTTTGCCATTTGTCTGTATATAGGCTGTATGCAAAGTAACCTGTAAACATTACCATAGACAACAGCGCTGTGGCTATCATAAGCTCAATGAGTGAAAAGCCTTTTTGCTTTACCATGCAACCACCCTAAATTGAAAAGAACGCCCAGACTTTGGTGCTTCCACTTCAACTAGAAAGATAGGAAAACGAGCATCAGGCGGGAAGTCTTCATCAACTTCCATTGGCGGGGTTATCATTGTTTGCGTTGTTGCTTGCCATTCAAATTCGAAACCGAAAGCTTGTGTTACGCCACTGTACTCTTTTTGTTTTGTGGTTTGATAACGCTCTCTAAGCTGCGACTTTATATTCGTTATAACAAGCTCAGCGCTTTGATAATACTGAGCTGTGTTTGCTGCTTTTTCGGCAGATAAGCTGCTTGCACTGTAAAGTTGTGCTGTTATTGCCAGCGATGAGAATAATATAACCGCAGCTATGAGCACTTCAATTAAGGTGAAGCCTTGGTTAGTTTTCATAAGGGGTAAACATACTCTCGAGTTTGTATTCTTGAATTGTGTCTGCGCGCAGTATTTTATAGCTATTTGGGGTCACTAATGAGTTAGTCGCAACTAGGTAGTCGTTAGGTGAAAACACTAATTGCTCAAATTGCATGCTAGATACTTGCTGATTAACTGTAACCGTGATCTCACTGCCTTGCATACGAACATTAATAGGAAAACCAGAGTAGTAAGCTTGATAACTGAGGCGTTTAAATAGTTGCCTCACTTTTTGCAATTCAACTTGGCGTGTTTGTTGATCAACCGCCTTGGTGACTAACCCGCCGGTCAAACCCATAACAATCGCCATGATTGCCATCACAACCATTAGCTCAATAAGAGAGAAGCCAGCGGCTTTTTTAGAATGGAACATCATTAATAGAGACCATACTCATTAACATTGTTATGACGATACCACCTACAAAGCCCCCCATAAAAATAAGCATGATAGGCTCAAGCATAGTTGTCAGCTTTTTAATCACACTTTCAAGTTCGGCTTTACTACGCTGTGCAACCTCAGAAAACACTCTAGGTAGTCGGCCTGTCTCTTCACCCACTTTAATAATAGATAAGAAAAAGTCAGGAAAAATACGTGTTTTCTCTAACACTTGGCTCAGTTGCTTACCCGTTTTTAATTGTTTTAACGCTAGTTTTGCATCGCGTTTCAGCTCTGGGTGTTTTAAGGTATTTGCAGTGAGCTCTAGGGTGGTGTCTAGTTGTAGGCCAGCCTCTAGCATCATCGCCATAGATTGCGAAAAGCGAATACGTTCTGCTGTTAAAATCACGCTACCAATGCCAGGTAAGCGCGAGATTTTTATGTAAAACCAATTTTTAACCTCTGGCCGCTTTAAGCCATATGACAGCCCCATAATTGCAGCCACCACAGAGCCAATAATAATCACTTGGTAATCAACAAAAAAGTTACTCACATTGATGATCATTTGTGTGTACCAAGGCGCTTGGCTAAGGTCGGTAAAAATACCCGACATTTTTGGCACAATAAAGGTAAGCACAAAGTAAACCGCCATAATACACACAAAAAAGATAACGCTTGGATACGTTAACGCGGTACTAATTTGTGTGCGAAGGTCTTTTTGGAACTTCAAATCGTTTGATAGGCGATTAAGCACCTCTGGTAAGTTACCCGAGGTTTCACCTATTTTCAGTAAGCTAATATATAAAGGTCCAAATAAATGCTCATGTTCTGAAAAGGCTTCGCTCAGTGACGAGCCCTTTTTTAAAGAAGCCGAGATTTGACTCAATAGCCGTGTTAATGCTGGGTGACCATTTGCTTTTTTAATGATATCGATACCGCGGTCAACACGTATGCCACTTTCGAGCAAAAGCGCCAACTCACTGGTAAAAAACTCGAGCTGATCCAAGTTTACTTTTTGTGAAAATAAACTACTGATGCTTGAAGCACTTGCTATAGGCTTAATAGATAATGCATTTAAACCATCTGCGAGGAGTTTTTTTTGTGCCTCGGCTTGGCTGGCAGCATTGACGACACCTTGATGCCGCGCCCCTTGGTTATCAATGGCTTTATATTCAAATTCCATTAGCCTGCAACCCGCAATACTTCATCTATGGTGGTCACGCCAGTAACCACTTTATACAAACCATCTTGCATCAGGTTACGGCGCTTCAATTGCGCATTATGGGCTTGTGCTTTAGAAATAAATTGATCATTTTTAGGCAGTTGCTTGATTTCGTCATCGCATCGCAAATATTCGTTAATCGCAATTCGGCCTTTAAAGCCGGTGTGATTACAATGTTCGCAGCCAACAGCTTGCTTGATGTTTAATTCACTGATTGCGGCATTTTTAGCAACTTGTTCTAGCGGATACTGGGCAAGTAATTCGCTTATATCTTCTAAAGGTGTCGCACAGTGCTGACATAGGCGTCTAGCCAAACGCTGAGCAACAACAGACACCAGCGCCGCATTAAGTAAAAACTCTTCAACACCTAAATCGAGCAAACGGGTGTAAGCACTTGCTGCGTCATTGGTGTGCACGGTACTGAATACTAAGTGCCCTGTTAATGCTGATTGCAAAGCGATACGAGCGGTTTCCGCATCACGTATTTCACCGACCATGATAATGTCTGGATCTTGACGTACTATTGAACGTAAACCCGCAGCAAAGTTAAACCCTATATCGTTATTAACTTGTACTTGGTTTACGCCTTCTAGTTGGTACTCCACAGGGTCTTCAAGCGTAATAATTTTGACATCAGGGCGGTTAAGTTCATTTAAGAACGTGTAAAGGGTTGTTGTTTTACCTGAACCTGTGGGGCCCGTAAGTAAGATAACCCCTGTTGTTTTACGTAGGTCTTGCTGAATAAGATTTTGTGTATCATTAGACAGACCAAGTACCGACATATCATAGCGAATTGAGTCTTTTAATAAGAAACGTAAAACAATACTTTCACCATCATTAAGCGGTAAAGCAGAAACACGTATATCAAGCTCTTGGTTAGCGATACGCAGTTCTATTTTACCATCTTGAGGACGACGCTTTTCTGCGATATCCATGCCTGATAAGATCTTTAGACGCGTTGTGATAGGTAACTGCATTTTAGGCGCAAGTTTATCTACTTCATGTAACACACCGTCTATTCGATAGCGCACACGAAAGCGCCCTTGATGCGGCTCAAGGTGCATATCTGACGCGCCTCTTGCCAGCGCTTTGGTGATCAATGAGTTTAACAGGTTTACTGTTGGTGCTTCTGAAGCAAGCTCTCTTAATCTGGCCTCTTCATCACCTGTGAGTTCATCATCCTCAATATTATTTTCTGAGGTACTTTGAATCTCGTAAAAGAAGGTTTGTAGCTGTGACTCAGTTGCAACAAGTATGTTGACATCGACATCATGCTGCTGGATAAACTGTGCCAGCGATAACGAAAGCGGGTCCTTACAGGCTAAAGTCCATACATCGCCCACCTCAAGTAATACGCAATCTAGTTCCTTGAGCGATTGAAGTAGTGTTACATCCACCCCTTCAGGAAGTTGCCAATTAGGATAGTCATCGACAGAAAACAGCGGATAGCCTAATAACTTACTGTACAAAGGGGCTAAATCATCTTCAGTTAAACAGCCCATATTAACTAAAATTTGCTCTAGCCTACCATCGTATCTACTTTGATATGACTTTGCTTTGTCTATGTCAGCGGCAGATACTTTAAATTGCTCAGCAAGTAATTGGCTAAGATCGATCATTTATGAATCACATCCTCATTTTCACCTTCACCACCCGGTTGCCCATCTAGGCCATAACTCATGATGGTATAAGGTGCACCGTTTTCACCCGGTACTTTATAAATATATTCTTTGCCCCACGGGTCTAGCGGAATGTCTTTTGGTAGGTAAGGACCATCCCAACTTGCCGATTCGCTTCTACGTAATGCTTGTAATGTTGGTGGCACGGTGCCCATATCTAAACGATACGTGTCGATAGCTGTTTCAAACATCTGCATTTGTGCAACCGCAGTTTTAATTTTCGATGAGCTTACTTTTGAGAATAATTTAGGAGCAACCAAAGAACCTAATAGCCCAAGAATGATAAGCACTATCATTAGTTCCATTAAACTGAAACCTTTATTTTTTTTCATGAAAACTCCTTAAATTTAAATTTGCTTGAGTATATCAAGCAGGAAAATAGCTGTCGATATAACGAATTTTCAAGCATTAAAGCTGCTTTAAAATATCTTTCGCTTGCTTTTTATCTGAATAAGGTATCATTCCTGAATTAGCGGGATAGCCTACAGCAATGAACATCACAACTCGCTTGTACTGCGGTAAATCAAGTAACTTAGCGACTCGTTTATCTAAAGTGATAAGTTCAGGCCAGTTGATAGGACAACTACTCAACCCTAAAGTTTCAAGTGCTAGCATAAACTGCATGGATGCAAGCGAGCCATCTATATATATCACATGCCGGTCTCGCGAAAATGGATAATACGATAAATCTCCAACGACGGCGATCAAATGTGGAATATTGTCTGCGAACCCTGCCGTCCCACCTGGTAAGTTAGCCAGTTTATTAAGCAAAGGTTGTTCTGTAATAGAATAAAATTCGAAAGGCTGCCTATTACACGCACTCGGCGCTTGCAGTGCAGCAGCGAGTGCTTTTTCAACTTTTTCTAGCTCAACTTGCTTTTGCTCAAACCAACGTACAGAGGTACGAAACTTGGTTAACGCTAAAAACTGCTCATAGCTAACTTGGTGTGGCTCTTTTTGCTGGTAAGCGTACGGCTTTTTCAAGCCGCTATGTGCCGTTGATAGCTGCTGAAAGACAGCATAATTTTTTGCAACAGTTGAATGCTGTTTATCTACAACAGAAAAGTACTCGCTGAGGACATCCGTTGCCCATTGCAACTCTGACTGTTCCACATTTGATTGGGTTACTGCAAGTTGGTAAGCCGCTAATGTCTCTGTTAAATAATCGAGTGCAAAGACACTACGCCTAGGCTGCATTATGAGCCCCTTTTCTAAGCGGTGTATATTGCGTCTTAATAAGGCACTTGATTTACCATGCATGCCTTGTTGATTGTTATATGCAAGACGAGCTTTAAGTATTGCTTGGTGCTCGTAAAAAAAATCTCGTGAGAAAAAAGTAAAATACAACCCAGACAGTATTGGTGATTTACTGCATAAAGGTAATAGAGCAACTTGAAGTTGCTCTATTGCACGTTTAAGTAATTTGATTACATAAGCTTTCATCAAATAGTCTAGTTACCTAATGAGCTGATTGCTGCAACTGCTACACCCATTTGATACATAATTTGTGTTGCTGAACTCCAAAGAGTTAAGTTATCAATGTAATCGGTATCAAGAGGTACCACAATTGTGTCCCCAGGTGATAGCTCAAAGTCGTTATTAACCGCAAACCAAGAACCTCGGTTTGGTACTTCGACTAGACCACTGGCTTTAATAATATAGATACGGTCTTCATCAGCACGCGGTTTTAATCCACCACTGCGTGTTAGGTAATCATCTAAGCTCAGTTCATTTTGATATAAATGCGAACCTGAGAAGTTTACTTCACCCACAACATCAACACTGTTACGTTTTGAAGGAACATACAACACATCGCTGTCTTCAACTTGTAAATCGCGTTTACCACTGGCAATGGCTGGTAAATCGATAACCAGTCGGCCAACCGCTTTCACTTTAGCTAAGTCTTTAATCAAGCTATCCATATCTTGATAAGAAAGTGATGCATCAGTAATTGAGTTATTGAAACTTTTAGACGCAATATCACGACGTAAGTCTTCTGATATTTTATTTAATTGCTGCTGTTGTTGTAGTCTGATTGCTTCACGGGTAAATACCGCCCCTTCAGGGAAAGAAAAATCAGTAAAGCCGCCGGCACGTTTGATTACGCTCGATAAGCTTTCACCTTTTGCAATACTGTAGATACCTGGGAATTTAACTTCGCCAAGAATATTAATTTTTCTGTCTTGCTGCCAATTAGGAATTGGGTAAACATTAATTGTGTCTTTACTTTCTAAAGCAAAATGCTCTGTCCCTTGTTTTGTATTTAAGGTCGATAAATCAATACTAATATGCTGTAAGTCTGAATTTTCTGTGTATCGCGTTACCTCAGCATTTTGTAAAAAAGCGGACTCTTTTAAGCCACCAGCAGCTGCAACCGCATCGTGTACGTCTGCATTAACAGGCATCGGATAAACGCCTTCGTAAAATACTTCACCACGCACACCAATAATCTGCAAGCCACTGTCTTTAGTTGCTTGTTGATTTAACTTGGCTAAAATTGGTTTTAGTAATTTCTTACGGCTAAATACAGCATACTCATCATCTTCTAACTCATCTTTGTTTGTGAGCATTTCTGTAATTGATAAAACTTCTTCCTCTTCTTCTTCAGCGACACTAAGTGCTAATTCTTTATCGAATGACGAGCCTAAGTCGATGAATTCATAGAACTTACGCTCTTCGTATTCATCCCATAATCTGATTTTTTCTTGCTGCTTTAACTGCTCTTTAGTAAGTGCCATTGTGTTTAAAGCATTTTCTTCACTTTCAATTGATTGAAAACGGCTAAATACCACAACGATATCACGCGGCTTAAGCTCTAAATCTTGCTTACCATTTACTGCATCTAAAAGAGAAAACTGATGGACTTCAATATCACCACGGACATTGATTTCACGTACAATGAGTGAGTAATCGTAATCAGCAATTGGCAGTAAATCAGATTTAAGCGAGTTAAATAACTGGCTAACCGTTTTACCTTCATGCCATGAATAGTTACCTGGGTGAGAAACCGCACCAATTAGAGTCACCGCATCATCTAGCTCTTGGCTTGATGAAGGCACTTTTACTGTGTCACCGTTTTTTGGTGTATAGGCGTTTTTATCGAATAGGTTTAATTGCAATACAGTTTTTGAGCTGTGACCTGTATAACGTTCTACCACTGACTTTTGAGGAAATGCAGCGGCACTAAAACCACCTGCCATAGCAATAAGATCTTGACTAGACTCGCCTTCTTTCAATTCAAAAATAGCAGGGCGACGTACTTCACCATCAACAGTAACTTGCATACCTACAGGCGGAATAAATACCACATCGCCAGGTTTTAAGATTACATCGTTACTACTGTCACCTTTAATAAGTAGGTTATATAAGTCAAGTGTAGTGACCGTTTTGCCCGCTCTTTTTAGTTGTATATTACGTAACGAACCAATTTCTGAAATACCACCACTAACAAAAAGAGCGTGGGTAATCGAAGCAAGTGAAGGAACCGTGTAAGCGCCTGGTTTATAAGATTCACCTAACACCATGATTCGAATCGAACGTGTTTTACCCATTGATACAAATGCTTCTGCACCAATCATTTCTTGCTGAACTTTTGCTTTAATTAACTGAACTACATCAGCATACTGCATACCTGCAACAGTCACAGGCTTAAGCGAACCAACCGTTAAGCGCCCTTCACGGTCAATCGTTGCCTCTTCAGTTGAAGCTTCTTTACCAAATAGGTTAACCGTTAATGTGTCACCAGCACCAACAATGTAAGTGTCTGGTACCAGTGCGCTCTCAGTTGGCGCGAATGTTGTTGGTTCACCTGAAAACAACTCATAACCAAAAGGCTTAAGCTCATCAGGTTGAGGTTTGAATTTTTCTTCATCCGTGAGTTCTTCTTTATTATCTTTTTTCTCACCGAATAAATCTCTTGGCATCACTGAGCTGTTATTCTCATCGTCAAGCGACTCGCCATCCTTATTGGTAGAATCCAGCATGCTTATATCCAAGCCATATTTCTTTGCTATAGCTTCTTGCTGTGATTTAGGTAGCTTTTTAAATTGTTCAATTTGCTGCTTGGTCGGAGTGACGGAGTGCGCTTCTGTTATAAATAAAAGCGACATAAAAAGAGCGATTACAAGCCTAAAAAACTTCACAAAGTTTCCCTTCTAAGAAAATAAAGATTAACCGCCGCATACTACATCATTTTTTAAGCAAAAAAAATGGGTAAACAAGTTTACCCATTCAATCTTAAAATAAAGCGCTTAGAAACTATAAACTAACGTTAATGATGTTTCTGTATCGGTATTTTCTTTGTCGTCTGCTACATCTGAGTTGTGGGTGATGTTATACGCCACTTTCATTTGTAGTGAGCCGTTGATTTTCGCCAAAATAGCTGATTCAGAGCGTGTTTTGGTATTTGTATCACCGTATTCCACAGATACAAGCTGAGTAAAACGTGCGCTTTCTGAAATTTGCCAGTTGTAATCAACCTTACCTAACGCAATGACTTCACCTTCACGTTCACCGGCAAGTGAGTTACCGTTGTCATCCATTTCAGTGCTGTCATCAGGGTATTGGAAGTATTTATAACCTGGACCAATTTCAGCGTTCAGCCACATGTCAGAACGGTCGATTAAACGTAAACCGTAACCTGCGGAGATAACTGTTTCGTTACGATATGCACCAAAATAATCAGATACGTGCGAGCCGTAGATGAATAAGTGTGAGTGCTTTTCGTTTAATTTATAGTTACCTTGCGCAGAGAATGAGTACTTTTCATTAGTACGCTGCGTTTCTTTTTCGCCCGCATCATTCTCAACTTCATCTTCTTTATAAAGACCGTCAAGTTTGTATTCGTTATTCCAGCTTTCAAGATTGTGTAATACCTTAATACCGCCTTTTAATGTGGTTGTTTCAGTATTACCGCTAGTGATAATTGCACCCAGTTCGCTGGTTACATCCCACGTTTTAGTTTCGTCAGCTGCGAATGCGCTAGTTGCAGCTGATGCTGCAACTAGAATTGATAAAGCTTTTAATTTCATTAAAAAATAACCTTTACTGCTTTTTATTTGACGCTTGCGTCTTCTTTATGCAAATGAACATCCATTTGCGGAAATGGGATAGTGATGTCTGCATCATCTAATGCGATCTTAATGTTTTCTACAAGATCAAAGTAGGTCGGCCAGTAATCAGACGAGTTGACCCATGGACGCACCACAAAATTAACACTTGAATCGGCAAGTTCAGACACAGCAACGGTATAAGCAGGGTCTTTAAGTAGACGCTCTTCTTTATCAAGCACTGATTTTAGCACTGCTTTTGCTTCTTTTAGATCTGCATCGTAGCCAACACCAATCACTAAATCGATACGACGTGTTGATTCGCGTGAGTAGTTAATAATGGCATCGCCCATGATTTTTGAGTTTGGCATGATAATCACTTTGTTATCAGGCGTGCGTAACTCTGTAGAGAAGATCTCAATCTTTTTAACCGTACCTGCTTTGCCACCAGCCTCAACGTAGTCACCTGACTTGAAAGGGCGAAGTAAAATGATTAGTACACCTGATGCAAAGTTAGATAATGAACCTTGTAGCGCTAAACCAACCGCTAAACCAGCCGCACCTAAAATAGCGATGAATGATGTTGTTTCAATACCTAGTTGCGAAAGTGCCATTAGGATTGTTGCAGCAAATACGATCGCATACACAATGCTTGCTACAAATGAACCTACCGCTTTATCCACTTTTTTCTTGTCGAAAGCTTTTTCAGTTAACCCTTCACAAAATTTGGCGATACGGCCACCGATAAGAAAAATAATTAGCGCCAACACACCCTGAATGGCGTAATGTATGATTAAACCTGAATTCTCATTGATCCAGTTCATTATAGTATCCATGTTCTCTCCTGAAGTTCATTTTTAGCATAACGCTGTATAAATTATATATGATCTTTGGTTAAAAAATCATTAAATTACAGACTGATTAAAAATGAGTGATTGCTCTATTGCAGAGGGCGAAAGTCTAATCTGCAAAACTGAATGCCACCTGACTGCATGAGCATTTCTGAATTTTCCGAGCAAAGAAACTTTTTTATAGTTTTTTCTATTTAGGGCTTCACAAGGTGATATTAATTATGTAATATGCGCGCCACACCAATCGAGGTGTGTCTCAGTGGCGGCTGTAGCTCAGTTGGTAGAGCCCCGGATTGTGATTCCGGTTGTCGTGGGTTCAAGCCCCATCAGTCGCCCCACTTTTTCCTCTATAAATATCCTTATTTATCAAATTAAATTTCACTTACTCTTTAAACTTCTTTGAAGTGCGCAATGTCGGCAAAACTCTCTCTTTAAAAGTAGCGTTTTTGTAGCTGTAAGATTAAAAGCTTTCCTCCTAAAAATAAGCTCTAAGCCCTAATACTAAATGTAATGTCATTTTCAGGCTACTTAGATACTAAGTAGCCTTTTCGCTGCTGGTTAGTTTTTGTTGAAGCTGTAATACCTAAAATGCACGTCTCATAAATAGCGTTTTAGAACAACGATACAGTAAACTTAACAGTGATTTAAAAGCTGCGCCTTGTGCACGATATTTATTAAAGTATTTCACTGACTCTAAATATTTATTTTGCAACACGCTTTGAGTACATAATTGGCCAAATATGTATTGTTTTCTTATTTTTACATTACGAGAATATTCAGGCTCAAGGTAACGCTCTAGTTTATCTAGAGACTCTATCATGCGTAAGTTATGCTTTTTTAATTTCACGGTATTATTTACTGTTTCAGAAGACCAGGAGTTCTGACTTTCACGTCTGTAGACACTCATTTTTTCATGTAGATAAACAATCCCATTAATCCCAGAGAAAGCCTCCAAGAAAAAGTCTCCGATTGGCGCATCATAAAAAAAACTAGGTAAGTTATCCAAGACACTTTTTCTTATAAACATTGATGCTGTTGGGCAAAACTGTGAGTGTACTTTGTATATTTCAGCATAATCAATGATATGAGTAGCTTCTTTTCGTGTAGGAAACTGATATGAAGAGTGTGGCTCCTCTTCAGAGTTTATAATGTATGCATTGTGTACACATAGGTTCAGATCGCTATGTTTTTTAAGTTCCAGAATCTGCCTCTGCAACTTACAACGATCCACCCAAAAGTCATCCCCTTCACAAAGGGCAACATATTCTCCTTGCGCAATTGCTAACGAATGTTTGAAAGGCAAGTTAATGTTGATCGAAAACTGATTTACATCTTGTAGTATGAGTTTAATTATTGATGGGTATTTTTGCTGGTACTCTTGGATGATAGCCCGCGTGTTATCAGTAGAGAGATCATCGTGAATAATAATCTCAAACCGATACTCTGTAACTTGAGCTAGAAATCCTTCTATTGTATCGCGGATATAGCTTTCTTGATTAAATGTTGTGCAAATAATCGAAGTGAAAACTTGGTCAGCATATAACCAGTGTTTAGTAACCTCTTCCTCGCAAGGTGCGACTAGTTTTTCGAACATAATTCATTTTCCAGCGTTTCACAATTTCTGCTGCGTTGCTTGATTTTTTTAGCGGGTTGCCCTGCATATACAAAACCAGCCTCAAGAGATTTATTGACCAAAGATAGAGAACCAACTGCAACGCACTCTTCAATTATCACCCCTGGCAAAATAATGCTTCCAGCTCCAATTAAACTATGCTTTTTGATTGTAACCGGTGCATGACTTACATTGGTATATTGACTTGGAACCGTTGGGTTCGTCATATATTCGCCTGAATAGTCATCATTACTAGAGTAGACTGAACATCTTGATGATAGACATGTATAGTCTTCCATCGTAATTCTTCCTGCACCTATCAATGACGTATAAACAGCAATATGCACGTACTTGCCTATGCTAATCCCCTCTTTTCCCGCTGATAAAACGCAGAAGTCGTCGATTCTACTGTTATCGCCAATTTCTATGTTTGCCGCATTGTAAATAGATGCTAATTTTGACAATTTGACATTCTTACCTACATGCTTGAATCCCAAAGCTTCTAATTCAATTTGTGTATAAAAAGCCATATTTTCTACAATCCTTTTTTTACATTTTCGATAACGGTTGTAATATCGTGTAGTTTTAAATGCGCATGTAAAGGCAAGCACAAGATACTTTCTGATGCTTTTAAGCTATTGGACGTTCCGTAATTGTGTTCATCTACAAAGATTCGGTCTAATGAAGGAGCAAAGTAATTGCGGCTTTGAATGTTATTTTCTTCTAATGCTTGAGTCACTTTCTTTAGCTGTTTCTCACTGTCTAACAAGATTGGCATATAAGCACCATTGGCATTTGCTTCTGGGTGCCAAGTAGGTAACTTAACTACATCCTTTAAACCTTGTCTATATGCATGAAATAATTCAGCTCTATGATCAAGCACATCATCTATTTCTTCAAGGTTAACCAAACCAACAGCTGCTTGATACTCATTCATTTTTGCATTTATGCCAACATGGTTCGAATCACTTGGGTTAGAACCAAAATTAATGAGTCGCTCAGCTCTTTCATAACTGTCTTTATCTTTAAAAATAACAGCTCCACCTTCAACCGTATGAAAAACTTTGGTTGCATGAAAACTCAATGTACTCGCATCCCCATACTTTAAAATTGATTGTTCATTGATTTTCACACCAAAAGCATGCGCGGCATCATAAATAATTTTAAAGTCTTTTTGTTCGCCAAGATCTTTTAATTTAAGAACATCACAGGGGTTTCCATACACATGTGTAGCAACTAAAGTATCAGCTTTACAGCCTTGTTCATAAGCAGCTTTAATTGCATCTGGGCAAATATTTAAACTACTTGAGTCAATATCCGCAAATGCCACTTCATCTTTCTGCCATTTAAAAGCGCTAACAGTAGCTACAAAGCTAAATGGTGTTGAGATTAGAGAGTGGCTGTTAAGTGCCCTACCTGCGATTTGAAGTGCTGACGTACCATTATTTGTCAGTAAAAGGTTTTCTACACATAAATAATCCTCTAACTTTTCAGTTAATTCTTTATGCATAGGCCCAAAATTAGTGAACCAACTATTATCATTTATTTTTTCGAGTAATTTTTGGAGCTTTTTTAAGTTAGGTTTAACAGGGTTGTTTAAGGCAATCATTTATAATGACTCCATATAGGGTTAATTTTTTAATGTGTTTTTTAAGGCAATAAGCAATGATCGCTGCATCAGAATTAGAATTAGAATATAACTTCCTAGAGCAACACCTAACATAGTGATAATTTGAATAATATTGCTGCTGAAGTTCATACCAACGCTGTATCCTAAAAAGGCCGAAAAAGCGGTAATAAGCGCAATCGGAAGCAAGGCTATCAGCTGCTTATAAGCCGTTAAGCTCGAAAGCTTACCTGTGTAGTAAGTATTGATAAACAATGCCAAGTAAGAGCTGACAACCATACCTATACACATTGCTTTAATACCCATAGGTACCGTCACAACAAGTATTAAGGTAATCGTTATCTTCTTAATTATTTCTAATTTTAAGAAGAGGTCAGAACGTCCCTTCACTTGTAACATGTTTAAATTAATAGCATGAATTGGATAAAGCACTAACGCCATTGTAATGATACTGACGAGCTCTGCAGTACCCTGCCATTCTTGCCCTAATAAGATTTCAATCAACGGCTTGGCAATAATGCATAAACCAAACATAACAGGGAATATGACTACTGCAGCAAATTGCAAAGTTAATAAGTAGGATGCATCAAGTTTCTTCGTATCGTGTTGTATCGCACTTAACATAGGAAAAGTAACTTTTTGAATTACCCCTGTCAAAGTAACCGCAGGTAAGCTAGACAATCTATTCGCTTGATTGAATAAACCAAGCTGAACGGCTGTAAACTGCTTACCGATAATTAGGCTATAAATATTATTGTAAATAGTATCTAACAGGCCAGATAAAAGTAGCTTTGAACCAAAACCAAATAGGTTTTTAAAGGATTCTTTAGAAAACTTGCGCTTAGGCCTCCATGGCACCAAAATATTTAGCATCAATACATTGATGATTGCTAATGCTAGTTGTTGAGCCACTAATGCCCATACACCATGATCAAAATAAGCCAAAGCCAATGCTAATAGACTGCTACAAGTAAGTGCAATGAAATTGCACTTAGCTTGCGTTTTAAAGTTTAAGCTTACACTGAGTTTGACAATGGGAATTGCCGAAAAAGTATTAATCACGACAACAAGTGCAATAACTCTGGTTAGTGTAGTTAGCTCTGGCTGCTGATAGAATTGGGCAATATAAGGGGCGCAGAAAAATAGTAATAGGTAACAGCCTATGGATACACCAAGACTGAAATAGAAAGTAGTCGCAAAATCAGACTCATCTCTGTCTGTCTTTCGTATCAATGCAGCGTTGAACCCGCTATTAATAAACACATTAGCAACCGCAATAAATATCGCTAGCATGGCAATTAAACCAAATACTGCTGGACCTAAGATATTAGCCAGAACTAAGCTTGTAGCTAAAGCTATTGCTTGTGTGCCTAAACTATCTAATGCACTCCAAATAAAACCACTTTTAATTTTTTTCTTGTCGTGCATGAACTTAATTACTGACTAATTGTACAAGGTACTTACCATACTCATTTTTTTCATTGGCTCCGCCAGCGCAAGTATTTGTTCTGCCGTTAACCAGTTATTACGCCATGCAATTTCTTCTAAACAGGCAATTTTAAGCCCTTGGACATGTTGAATTGTCTGTACAAAATTAGAGGCTTCATGAAGACTTTCATGTGTTCCCGTATCGAGCCAAGCAAAGCCTCGACCCAATAGCTCGACATGCAGTGTACCTTCTTCTAAATACATCTGGTTAATACTGGTTATTTCTAATTCTCCTCGTAATGAAGGCTTTACTTTTTTAGCTTTCTCAACGACTGAATTATCGTAAAAATATAACCCTGTAACAGCGAAATTAGATTTTGGTTTAGCTGGTTTTTCTTCAATAGAAATAGCTTTTAAGTTCTCATCAAACTCAACGACTCCAAAACGTTCCGGATCCTTAACATGATAACCAAATACAGTTGCACCACTTTCACGATGACTTGCACTCGCTAATGTTTTAGGGAAACCTTGACCATAAAAGATATTATCACCTAAAACCAAACACACAGAACTGTTACCAATGAACTCTTCACCGATAATGAATGCTTGGGCAAGCCCTTCAGGGTTAGGCTGTACTGCATACTCTAGTTGAATACCAAAATCTGAGCCATCACCTAAAATTCGCTGAAAACTCTGAAGGTCTTCTGGCGTGGTTATAATTAAAATATCTTTAATTCCAGCCAACATTAAAGTAGATAATGGGTAATAAACCATAGGTTTATCATATAAAGGCAGTAATTGTTTGGAAACACCACGAGTTAAAGGATATAGGCGTGTGCCAGACCCCCCAGCTAGAATAATCCCTTTCATATTATTGCTCCGTTTTGTTGAGGTTTATTTCACCAAGGCGTTCTCGTTGGTAGGAACCATCTTGCACATTTTGACACCAGTCGAGGTTATTTAAGTACCACAGTACCGTTTTTCTAAGGCCAGTTTCGAATGTTTCAAGTGGCTTCCAATTAAGCTCTTTGCTCATTTTTGTTGAGTCTATAGCGTAACGTCTATCGTGACCTGGGCGATCATTTACATGCTTTATAAGTGAAGAATATGTAGTTAATAATTCACCCTCTTTCGATTTCAGCTCTTTAAGTTTAATTGGGGCTAACTCATCTAAAAGATCGCAAATCATTTTTACGACTTCTATATTCTGCATTTCATTATGCCCACCAATATTGTAAGTTTCTCCGACTTTTCCTTCTGTCACTACTTTATATAAGGCACGGGCATGATCTTCTACATATAACCAATCACGGATCTGATCACCTTTGCCATAAATCGGCAGCTCTTTCCCTTCTAAAGCATTTAATATCACTAATGGAATAAGCTTTTCAGGAAAATGATAAGGGCCGTAATTATTTGAACAATTGGTGACGATTGTTGGAAAATTATAGGTACGAGCCCAAGCTCTTACTAAATGATCACTCGATGCTTTACTTGCAGAGTATGGGCTACTTGGTGCATAAGCTGTTTGCTCTGTAAATAATGGCAAACTCTGAGGTTGCAGCTCATTTTCTTCCAGAGCAAGGTCTGCTGGGTGTGGCAGATCACCATACACTTCATCTGTCGAAATATGATGAAATCTAAATTTTTCTTTAGCATTACCTTCTAATGTATTCCAGTACTGGCGAGCAGCTTCAAGTAAATTATAGGTGCCGATTATATTTGTTTGAATAAACTCTGCAGGGCCTGTAATTGAACGATCAACATGGCTTTCCGCAGCCAAGTGCATCACAGCATCTGGTTGATATTGCCTAAAAATGCGATCAAGTTCTTCACGGTCACAGATATCTACCTGCTCAAAAGTATAACGCTCACTCGAATCAACCGATTTCAATGACTCTAAATTACCTGCATAAGTCAGTTTATCAACATTAATAGCGGAGTCTTTTGTGTTTTCAATGATATGGCGTATAACCGCAGAGCCTATAAAACCAGCTGCACCTGTTACTAAATATCTCATTTTAATCCTTTTAGGGGCTCTAGAGCTTACCCTGCTCTAAAGCTTTTACTAATAGCTACTTGATAAAGGCTCTATTGCCTATACCATTTCACTTATCTGCTGTATTTGCGAATATTACCATATTCGATGGCGTTTTAAATTCATCTAAATTTTTAATTAGGTAAAATGGCTGGGTATTCCTTAACGTGTTATCCAGCAAAGCATCATATCCACAAGTACTCATCTCAATGCGTTCCCCTGATTTCCATCCCTTCCATTCATTTAGTAAGCACCTTGCTTTTTTAATAAGCTTGGATAATGTTTGAGGAACAAAGACTTGATTTGATAAATAGCTATTTGGCTAAGTTGACTAAGCCGTAGAAAATCTTGAGATTATTGGCCTTGGATCATAAAAATGAACGGATACAACGGAAAAATCGACAAAAACGGGGAAAGCTCTCTTATTCTGTGAAGCAGTTTTACATCAATTTACGTACCGTTTAGCTTTGACAAAAAAATGCCACCTTTCGGTGGCATTACACACGGGATTATTTCTATTTACTAGAAATGCTTTTCACAGCTCAAGGTTAGTATTTGTATAACTTAACCTTAAGCTTATTATTACTTCCAACTTTTCATTTTATGCCCTTTTAAAGCATAGAAAAGGATAAATAAATAACAAGGCAACATCACAATATAGGCTGCCTGTTGGGCGTCAGCACTTTTAACTCCGCCACTTGCCAAACCCCAAAATAACGGGCCAAATGCACCACCGGCTATACCCATCACAAGTAAGCCCGAGCCTACACTCGTTAGTTTGCCTAAACCTGATAATGCTAACGGCCACACTGCTGGCCAAACAATCGCATTAGCAAAGCCTAGCACAGCGATGAGTAATAAGGTATCAGGAAGTACCGATTTTAGGCCTAGTAATGTTGAAATAAAAACAGACTCATTGCTTACTGTAACAATTGCTATTGTAAGCGCACAACCCAAAATCGCAGAAATTGTTAGTGCAACTTGCTGCGACAATATACGTGGAATTAATAAAATTCCTAAAAAGTAACCCAATACCATACACCCCATAGTGTATGAAGTCATAACACTATACTTTTCAACACCTAATGAAAGTGCGAAGCTGCCAATTGTATCGCCAGCAATTACTTCAACAGCTACATAAACGAATAATGCAACAATCCCTAACGCAAGGCTTGGGTGGCTCAGCGCCTCCTTTACTTGCCCTGGTTTTTGCTCATCAGCATCGTCGATTAGCTCTGGTAATGGCATTTTAGTGACGGCAAAACCGAGTACACCAATAAAAATCGCCATTCCTAAATAAGGGAGTATTAAACCATTTGCCATGGCATCGATATCAGCTTGGCTTAATTCTTTACCAACAAACCCCGTAAAATCACTTAAAATCAGCGCGGTAAAAACAATCGGTGCAATAACCCCAGCTCCTTTGTTGAGTATCCCCATGACACTCACGCGTGCTGCCGCGGACTCTTCTGGTCCAATTCTCACTACGTATGGATTAACGGCTGTTTGTAGCAAAGTTTGACCTGCGCCCATAACAAGTTGAGCAAATAAAAAGAGTGCAAACACTTGCGTTTTAGCCGCAGGAATAAACAATAACCCTGCTACCATCATGGTTGCCATTCCCAGCGCCATGCCATTTTTATAGCCCACTTTTCGAATGATCATCGCCGATGGGATCGCTGTAAATGTTACTGCAATATAAAATGAGAAAATTATCAGTGATGCCTGAAACGGTGAAAGCTGTAAAATTTGTTGTAAAAACGGCATTAACGAGCCATTTAACCATGTGGCAAAGCCTAAAATAAAAAACAGTGTCGCAACTATTGCCATTGGCACTAAGCTGCTTTGTTTATTCGTTTCTGACATAACGTTTCCCAATCACAGCATGCATTGGCCCTGCAATGCTGCTCATTTAGATTAATTATATAAAATTGATATTAAATATTTATAACACTATCGCAACAAAAATGACAGCGCTGACATATTTCTTTTAGCTATGAGCTTAACTCACGCAAAGGTACACATTGTGCAACCGTTAAAAACGCGCCATATAATAAGCGCGAATTTATTTCGCGCGAAGGAGCCACACTCTGCAACCGTTAAAAACGCGCCATATAATAGGCGCGAATCTATTTCGCGCGAAGATGCCGCACTCTGCAACCGTTAAAAACGCGCCATATAATAGGCGCGAATTTATTTCGCGCGAAATACCTTAAACATTACTCTCCAACAAAAGTAACGCGACTGGTTTGCTGCTCATTTAAGCGAGTACGCAGAGCTACTTTTGCCTTGCTATCAACCTTTACTGGCTCAGCATAAGACTGCCAGCTTTGGCCGTTATCGAGGCTGTACTCAATGCTCAAATAAGCAAAGGCGCTGTTGGCATACAGCTTACCATTTTCAATCACTCCACCTGGCACAGGCAAGTGTAAATTAATGCCACCTTGAGCTAGTTTTTCAAGCTCTTTTAAGCCAACGGCACTTGAAAACTCCGCCCAATCTTTTGCTTGTTTTTTGCTATCAACGCTTTGCCCTTCCCAATCAGCTTTGTGCCATGCACGCTCTGCAACCGATAAAATACGTGGGAAGATCATCGCTAGCACTTGATCTTCGGTACGGATTGTTTCTGACCAAACTTGACCTTGCATACCTAAAATATTCTCAGGTTTTTCAAGCTTAGGTAACGGGCGACCAACTAACGCCTCTAGATTAACAATTGGCTCGCGAGTGCGTGTGTAATCAGCATTGGCATACACATCATCTGGCATGTAGTTGAACGCTTTTTTGGTGTCGGTGTAACGGGTTGCCCAGTAATAACCACGCTCTTCAGGGTTTGCCTCGTACGGGTGATCAAAATACAAATGCGTACCATGCGATAACACCACTTGGTAACCGGCATTAGCTAAGCGATACGCCCTATCTGCAACCCCCCACTCCCAGATATTATCCCATGTATTAACGGTAAAGGTTTTATTTGGAAACTCATCACGCTTAAACGAGTTTTCACGATCATACATAATGCCATCTTCCCATATACCCGGAGAGATGCCACGTTTCTCAAGTAAGGTCGCAACACGCTGAGTAAAATAGGGTTTTAAATCTGCAGGGCCTGCAACACCATTATTAGGATCAGCAAACAGCGCCTGACAAATCGGCGAGCCAATCCACGAACCGGCCCCGACTTCATCACCACCTATGTGTAGATTTTTTAGCTGCACACCTGCTTCGCGGTACATCTGCTGTAGTTCATAGGTCACTTTATCTAAGAATGCGTAGGTTGAGTCCATACATACATTCATCGAGTTATCTTTGTAGTTTTGAACTGTCATGTACACAGAGGTGTCTTTAGGATCGGTCAATAAATATTGTGTTGCAGGGCCAATATCTACATTTTGAATTTCCTTATTAGCTGACTGTGACTTGATGTTATTTTTAGCTGTTTTTTCTGCTTCTTCAAGCAGGTTATGGTATCGCGCTTCCATCGCTTTAATTGAGGCACGCGCATGACCAGGCCCTTCAACTTCTGGGATAATTTGAATATGGCGATCTTTGGCAAATTTTAATAGCTCAACAAATTCATCACGTTTTAAGTAGCCATTACCTGAGCCTGATTTAAATGGCCCTGTACCAAGCTGCGTTAATAAACACTCGCGCTCTTCTAAATCAAAACAGCGATAACCGCCAACGTCTGTGAGTTCAGGTAAGCCTGGGATTTCAAGACGCCAACCTTCATCTTCAGAAAAGTGCCAATGTAGCTTATTCATTTTATAGCGAGCCATTTGCTCAACAAGTTTGAATATGGCTTCTTTGCCATGATAGTTACGACCGTTATCGTAATGCATGCCACGCCAGCCATAACGCGGAGCATCTTCTAATTCAAGCTGTGGTAAATTTGCAGAGTCTTTGCTGCCTGCTGGAATTAGGTTTAATACACTTTGCATCGCATAAAATACACCGGCATTATCACTGCCCACGATATTAATGACATCATCGTCAATTTCCAGTGTATAACTTTCTGCTTTACCTGTGTTTAAAGCAGGGTCAACGTTTAGGCGAATGATTTTTTCTTTGCCAAGGTTTATATGGTCAGGTTGAGCTTTTAAACTAATTCCATAGTCATCTTGCAGGTCTTGCATGAATACCATGACTTCATGTTTAAGCTGACCTTGGTAACTAATTTGCCAATCACTGTTAAGTGTTGTTGTGCCGCGGTTAAAATCAACTTTTTGCGGTTTTGGAATAATTCGTTTTAAAGCATCGTCTTTATTTACTTCGACTTTATCTTTTTGGTTTCTTTCAAAACGCACTTTTGCCGTTGCCAAAACGGATAAATCTCTTGGTTCGTTGTAACGGTATAGTTGGTTATCACGAGTGAATGGCGTAACAAACTCTTTAAAGTCCTCAGTGTCTGTATTTGCAAAGATGGCTGGCTTACTCTTACCTGCCACAAAAAATGCACGCGGCATAAAATCACTGTATGCAACAATCCATACTTGCGCATCGAAAGGAATATCTAAACTTTCGCCTGCTGCTAACCCTTTAAATGAGCTGGTTGGTACAAGACGATGTAAGTCACCATTTACATGTTCAACATTGAGGCCTGCGACATGCTCTGTTGAAATTTTACGAACCGAATGGATATAAAGTTGCCAATCACTTTCGCCTGCAGGTAACGCAACATCAGAGCGGTTGTTAAGGGTGATTTTTCCTAAAAAGCCCGCGTCTCTGTTACGAAAGTTATCTTCAACTGAAAACAGTAACTCGGTATCTTTAGCAAACTGATTTACCTGCGACTGTGTGAGTGCCGCGTTTGCCATTATAGGTGCTGCCATTATCATTGCAGCGAGTGCAGACTTTTTAAAACCCATTACTTTCTCCTCGTTTATGCCCTGAGTTTACGGTATTTTTTCCGTATTACTTGTCATTTTTGTTTATTATTCATACCTATCATATAAAAACTAAAATGACAGCGCTATCATTTTATCGGAAATAAACGGGAAGATGTCGGCGTGAAACTGGTTTGGCACAGAAATTTAAACGCGCCATGCAAGCAAGACGCCTACCGGTGTAGGCGTGAAATTTATTTCGCGTGAGATTAGACCTTAATGCAAAGATACTTTTCTTCAAGGTACTCATTTAATCCTTGATGACCACCTTCACGGCCAAGACCAGATTGCTTTACACCACCAAATGGCGCAACAGGGTTTGAGATGAGTCCTTCATTAATACCAATCATGCCGTATTCAAGTGCTTCGCTTACGCGATAAACTTGCTTGATATTTTCACTGTAAAAATACGCAGCTAAACCATACGGCACATCGTTAGCAAGCTGCAAGACTTCTTGTTCATCATCAAAAGCAATTATGCTTACTACAGGACCAAACACTTCATCATGGTAGATATCCATCTGTGGTGTCACACCAGTTAAAATCAATGGCGCTTGAAAGCTACCTTCAAGTTCGCTGTTATCACCAATTAATGACGCCCCTTTATCTACTGCATCTTGCACAAGTGTTTGCACTTTCTCTTTTGCTTTAGGATAAATTAATGGGCCAATATCCACCCCGTCATCCAAGCCATTGCCTACCTTTAACTCAGCCACTTTGTCTGTGAGTTTTTCAAGCACCGTCTCTAGCACTGAACGCTGAACAAAAATTCGGTTTGCTGCCACACAGGTTTGCCCTGCGTTTCTGAATTTAGCCCCCATAAGGCCAGCAACAGCTTCATCTAAATCGGCATTTTCAAAAATAATAAACGGTGCATTACCACCAAGTTCCATCGATGTTTGCTTTATTGTTGATGCGCACTGTGAAAGTAACTGCTTACCTACAGCGGTTGAACCTGTAAATGTGAACTTACGTACACGCTCAGATTCAGTCATGATTTCGCCAACCATTTTTGCATTCTCTGAGACCACTACATTTAACGCCCCTTTTACAAACCCTGCTTTATCTGCAAGGTAAGCCAAAGCAATTGCACATAAAGGGGTATGCTCAGAAGGCTTAATAACAAAACTACAACCCGCTGCATATGCAGGGGCAACCTTACGGGTGATCATGGCGATTGGGAAGTTCCACGGTGTAATACCAGCAACAACACCGATTGGCTGCTTTATGGTTGATAGACGATGTTGGCTGTCTGTAGCAGGAATCGTGTCGCCGTAACTACGCTTGGCTTCTTCGCTAAACCATTTAATAAAGCCCGCACCGTACTCCACTTCACCCAATGCTTCTTTTAAAGGTTTGCCTTGCTCTTTGGTCATCAGCTCAGCAAGTTGCTGTTTGTGCTCAATAACCAACTCATACCAGCGACGCAACGTTTCACTACGCTCAGTTGCCGTTGTTTGTTTTAGCTTGCTAAATGCCTCGTCAGCACTTTTAATGGCCAGCTCAACGCCAGCTTCATCAATATCAGACACATCAGTAATTGCTTGTCCGGTTGCAGGGTTATCTACACTAAAGCGCTGGCTCGTAGAATAAAAGTCACCATCGATAAACGAATCAGAAAAAACTAAATCAGACATAAAACCTCCTAGTAAAGCGGACCGCAAAAACAAAAAACCGCTGTAGAGACCAAGCAACTACAGCGGTTTTTAGGTATTCAAAGCCGTTAAGAATTAATGCTCTTCATTAACGATATTGAGATTATACTTTGGAATTTCAACTACCAGATCTTCATCTTTAATAATTGCTTGGCAACCAAGACGAGACTCAGGCTCAAGACCCCATGCTTTATCCAACATGTCATCTTCTAGCTCATCACTTTCATCTAAAGAGTCAAAGCCTTCACGGATAATTAAGTGGCATGTTGTACACGCGCATGACTTTTCACAGGCATGCGGAATACTAATACCATTTTTAAGCGCAACATCTAATACGGTTTCGCCTGTAGGAGCTTCAATAGCAGCGCCTTCTGGGCATAACTCTTCGTGTGGAAGAAAAATAATTTGTGGCATACCTTACCTCGTTAAACTTCGTCTACTGACTGCCCTTGCAGCGCTTTTTTGATTGATGCATCCATTCTACGCGCAGCGAACTCGCTACTTGCATTGTCGACAGCTTCAATTGCTGCTTTAATTTCTGCCGGTGTTGTTGCGCTTTCGCGTACCGCAACAAGTTTAGCAATTTCTGCTTTTAACGCAGCTAATTCTTGTTCATCAAGTAATGCACTGTCAGTTGCGAGTGATGCTTCTAGTGCTTCAACAACGCGTAACGCTTCAACTTGTTGCTCTTTAAGCATACGCGCTTGCATGTCGTCTTTGGCATTACTCATTGAATCTTTTAGCATGTTCGCAACTTGGTCATCCGATAAACCAAATGATGGTTTTACTTGGATTTCAGCTTGCACACCGGTTGATTTTTCCATTGCCGATACGCTTAACAAGCCATCTGCATCAACTTTAAAGGTTACGCGAATATGCGCAGCACCTGCGGCCATGGCCGGAATACCTTTTAAGCTGAATTTTGCCAGCGAGCGGCAATCATCAACTAGCTCACGTTCACCTTGTAGTACATGCAGCGACATCGCCGTTTGACCATCTTTAAAGGTGGTAAACTCTTGTGCACGTGCAACAGGAATAGTGGTATTACGTGGAATGATTTTCTCAACCAAGCCACCCATGGTCTCAAGACCCAATGACAGTGGTAATACGTCTAATAGCAGCATGTCTGAATCTGGTTTATTGCCAACCAGTACATCTGCTTGTAATGCTGCGCCGAGTGCAACGACGCGATCAGGGTCAATTGAAGTCAGTGGCTCTTTATCAAAAAATGCCGCAACTTGAGAGCGTACAATTGGCATACGTGTCGAGCCGCCAACCATTACCACTTGCAGTACTTCTTCGTTTTCGATACCCGCATCTTTTACCGCACGGCGACAAGAACGCAGTGTTTTCTTCACAAGACCAAGTGCTAGTTCATCAAAGGTTTCGCGGGTTACTTCAACTTTGTGGCTTTGACCATCAAATTCTAAGCCTACATTGACAGTTTGGTATTGGCTTAGCGCTTCTTTACAGGCTTTTGCTTTATTAATAAATAAACGCAGTACCGATGCAGAAAGCTCGCTCACACCGGTTTGTTTTTTGAAGTAATCCACTAACAGTGAGTCAAAATCATCACCACCTAGGCTTGAGTCACCGCCTGTAGCAAGGACTTCGAACACACCTTGGTGCAGGCGTAAAATAGAAATATCAAACGTACCGCCACCTAAATCGTATACGGCGATAATGCCTTCTTGGCCTGAATCAAGGCCATAAGCAACTGCCGCCGCTGTTGGCTCGTTTAGTAAACGTAATACGTTGATGCCAGCAAGCTCAGCGGCATCCTTGGTGCTTTGTCGCTGTGCATCATCAAAATACGCTGGTACAGTAATAACCGCACCTAAAATATCTTGCCCTGCAAAACTATCTTCTGCACGCAGTTTCAAGGCTTTTAAAATTTCACTCGATGCAGTTACTGGGCTAATTGCACCCGCAACGGTGCTGATTGCTAACGAGCCATCATGCTCACAAAATTGATACGGCAGTTGACCATAACTTTTTTCGATTTCAGCCTGCGTTTTACCTAAGAAACGCTTCACTGAGATCAAAGTATTAGCAGGGTCTTGAGTGGCAGCTGCCGCCGCTCGTTCACCCACCACGATGCTATCTGCTTGGTATTGCACAACCGATGGAAGCATCGCATTGCCTGCTAAATCAGTCAGTGTACGGGCTTCGCCGCTTTGCACTGTTGCAACTAACGAGTTAGTCGTACCAAGGTCAATACCGACTGCTAATTTGTGCTCATGTGGTGCCGCGCTCTGCCCCGGCTCAGCAATTTGCAATAATGCCATAATGCTCTTTTTAAACTCTTAAATAGCTGCTTTATACAACTAATAATTAATCATCAAATAAACTGTCTTCAATGCGCTCAAGTTCATCTCGCAATTTATAAACGAACTTTAATTTACGAATATTATCCGCAGCTGCTTGCCATTGTTGTTCATCATTACTGGCTAATTGCTCAGCAAGTTCGCGACTATATTGCTTGTCTAACTGTTTAATTTGCGTTTCAAACTGCGCGATGGCTGCATCAGGATCTGCGGCATTTTCAAGCTCTTCGAGTTCTTCGCGAAGTTCCATTTGCTGCATTAAGAAATGTGGGTCTTGTAAGGTTTGCTGTTCAGCACGAATATCCACACCTAGCTCACTCAACATGTACTCTGCGCGCTTCACGGGGTGTTTTAAGGTTTGTAACGCATCATTGATTTCAGCCGCATTTTGCACAGCAAGTAACTTATCGCGGCTGCTTGAACTGGCATGGCGATCAGGGTGAACTGCGCGTTGCAGCTCAAGGTAGTGTTTATTTATCGTCGCTAAATCAATATTGTAATCAACTGGAATTGCAAATAATTCAAAGTAACGCATTACATTATCCAACTAGGTGAACAGGAAATAACAAAGCCCTACATAGGCAGGGCTTCAAGCGAGGAAAATTTTTTGAGCTTAAACCGTGAAGCTTTCGCCACATCCACACTCATCAGCTTGATTCGGATTATTAAACTTAAACCCTTCATTCAAACCTTCTTTGGTGTAATCAAGCTCAGTGCCATCAATGTACACTAAGCTTTTCGCATCAACGATTACTTTTACACCACGGCTTTCAAAAATTTCGTCGCCTTCTGCTAAGTCGTCAACAAACTCAAGAACATAAGCAAGACCTGAACAGCCCGTCGTTTTAATGCCAACGCGTAGGCCAATGCCTTTGCCGCGATTTGCTAAAAATGATTCTACGCGGTTTGCTGCCGCATCTGTCAATGTCACTGCCATGAAATTATCTCTTACTTCGCTTGTTTGCTTTTGTAGTCAGCAATTGCTGCTTGAATTGCGTCTTCCGCTAAAATAGAACAGTGAATTTTCACTGGCGGTAACTCAAGCTCAGCACTGATATCAGTGTTTTTGATTGTTGCCGCTTCGTCTAAGGTTTTGCCTTTTACCCACTCAGTTACAAGTGAAGAAGAAGCGATTGCACTACCACAACCATATGTTTTAAATTTTGCATCTTCAATAACACCTTCTGGTGATACCTTGATTTGCAATTTCATTACGTCACCACACGCTGGTGCACCCACCATGCCTGTTGCAACTGACGGATCGTTTTTGTCTAATACACCCACGTTACGTGGATTTTCAACATGATCGATTACTTTATCACTATAAGCCATAATACTATCCTCACTACCTGCTAGCGGCGGTTCATCACTAATTAGTGATGCGCCCACTCAACTGAATCTAAATCAATACCTTCTTGATGCATTTCCCATAGAGGAGACATCTCACGTAAACGGCCGATCGAGTTTTTGATTAGTTCAACGGTGTAATCAATCTCTTCTTCAGTCGTAAAGCGGCCAATGCTGAAACGAATTGAGCTGTGTGCTAACTCGTCATTACGGCCTAATGCACGTAGTACATAAGAAGGCTCTAAGCTTGCTGAGGTACAGGCTGAACCTGATGAAACAGCAATGTCTTTAACAGCCATTAATAACGACTCACCCTCAACAAAGTTGAAGCTGATGTTTACAATACCTGGCACTGACTGGCTTGGTTCACCATTAAAGTAAACTTCGTCCATATCAGCCATGATGCCATCAATCAAACGCTTACGTAGTGCGCTGATGTGTGCATGATCTTTTTCGAAATCTTCTTTCGCGATTCTAAATGCCGCACCCATACCTACTAACTGGTGAGTAGCCAGTGTACCTGAACGCATACCACGCTCATGACCACCACCGTGCATTTGTGCTTCTAAACGAGCACGTGGCTTACGGCGAACGTAAAGTGCGCCAACCCCCTTCGGACCATATACTTTGTGGCCAGAGAACGACATAAAATCTACTTTTAACTGTTGCACGTCGATAAGTACTTTACCTGCGCTTTGTGCAGCATCTACGTGGAACATAATTTTGCGCTCACGGCACATTTCGCCGATTGTCGCGATATCTTGGATAACACCTAGCTCGTTATTTACGTGCATGACACTTACAAGCACTGTGTCATCACGCATTGTTTCTTCCAGCTTTTTAAGGTCTAGAAGGCCGTTTTCTTCAACGTCCATATAGGTTACTTCAAACCCTTGACGCTCAAGTTCACGACATGTATCGATAACAGCTTTATGTTCTGTTTTAACCGTAATAACGTGCTTACCTTTCTTTTTGTAGAATTGCGCCGCACCTTTAATAGCTAGGTTATTTGATTCTGTTGCGCCAGAGGTAAACACGATTTCGCGTGGATCAGCATTAATTAGATCAGCAATATCTGTACGCGCTTGATCAACCGCTTCTTCAGCTTGCCAACCAAAACGGTGTGAGCGTGATGCAGGGTTACCAAAATTACCGTCCATAGTCAGGCATTGCATCATTTCTTTTGCCACACGTTCATCAACAGGCGTGGTTGCTGCGTAATCTAAATAAATCGGTAACTTCATTTCTCTCTCCGCTTTCGTCAAGCTACAGTTGACAGCTTACTTGAATGTTTTCCAGTTGCTTAATTGCATTATTGATGCTGTTATCTTGGCGAGATGCGACTTCTTTTACGTCTGATTTCTCAACCAATTCAGCAAGGGTAATACTATTTAAAAAATCTTCGATACGTGCGCTCAAATCAGACCACAGAGTATGAGTCAAGCAGCGCATGCCGCTTTGGCAGCCACCCGTTGCACCATGGCAGCGAGTTGCATCAACAGATTCATCAACAGCATTAATAACATCACCAACAGAAATTTTATCTGCGTCACGCCCTAATAAATATCCGCCACCGGGGCCACGCACTGAACTCACTAAGCCATTTTTTCTAAGTCTGGCAAATAGCTGTTCTAAATATGATAAGGAAATCTCTTGTCGTTCTGATATATCGGCCAGGGGCACTGCACCCACATTTGTATGGAGTGCAACATCCAACATGGCGGTTACTGCGTATCTGCCTTTTGATGTTAACTTCATGGAGCCCCCGATATTACTGCACGCTAAGGTGTGCAAATTTTAATTACCAGACCAAAATAGTCAAGTATTATCATCTGATAAAATAGATGTTCATCATTGATAAAACCGAATACCCGACAAAATTAGTCAAGTACTAGGTGTTATTGTAATTACCTGAGTAATTTAGTCAAGTATTATACTTATAACCAGTGATTATTTTATAGACTTATTAATTGAGGTAAGAATACCGCGCAGAATATTCATTTCGGCTTCTTCAGGACGTGCGCGATTAAATAAACGACGTAATTTGGTCATCACTAAACCTGGGTGTTGTTTAATGATAAAGCCAGTGTCATTCAATGTTTGTTCTAGATGCTCGTAAAACAACTCAGTTTGTTTAGCACTTGGGTAGGTTGCTTCATCTTCTTCTTGCGCTTTTGGTTGTGTATTCAAGTAAGCCATGCGTGTTTCATAGCATAGCGTTTGTACAGCCATCGCTAGGTTGAGTGAGCTATATTCAGGGTTTGCAGGAATACATACATGGTAATTACATTGCTGTAACTCTTCATTAGTTAGACCACTATTCTCACGACCAAACACAAGTGCAACTGGGCCATTTTCAGCCTCTGCCACGAGCTTTTCACCGCATTCACGCGGCTCTACCATAGGCCATGATAACGTACGCGAACGCGCGCTAGTACCAATTGTTAGAGAGCAATCAGCAATGGCATCGGCAAGGGTATCAACAACCACCGCTTTGCCGAGCACATCGGTTGCACCCGCTGCAAGCGCACTGGCATGACTATCAATTTCACAAGCAGGATCAACAAGGTATAAATTTGATAAACCCATCGTTTTCATCGCTCGTGCTGCTGAGCCAATATTACCAGAATGAGATGTGTTAACTAATACGATACGAATATCATCAAGTGTCATTGCGTTGTTACTTACTGAATGTCAAAAATTGCGCGAATTCTAGCACGAAAGCAATTCTAGAGGCTATATAGATCGTGCAGTCAATCATAATTGATCGTAGATCATGTTTGCGATTTATCACGTTTATTGGTGATAAGTCGGGATGAATTAGAGCACGAAACTGCGCTAAAAGTTTTTCGCTGTTAAAATTTATAAGGTCGAAATTTAATTTAAAATCAGCTCAGTACAAAAAACAACCAAAACTATTTCTGCTTTGTTGTTTACTTTGCAGTAAAAACCGCTAGAATACGCCGGCTTAAATATATTCGTTCTTTTACAACCCAAAGGTAATGCTATGCATCCAATGTTAAACATTGCGGTTCGCGCTGCGCGTAACGCAGGCAAAATTTTACTTCGTGCAAGCGAAGATTTATCAAAAGTTGATGTACAACAAAAAGGCACTAACGACTTAGTGACTAACATCGATAAAGAAGCTGAAGCCGCAATTCGTGACACTATTTTAAAATCTTACCCAGATCACAGTATCGTAGGTGAAGAACTTGGTGAGCACAAAGGTAAAGATGCAGATTACCAATGGATTGTAGACCCACTTGATGGCACAACAAACTTCATCAAGGGTATTCCTCATTTCGCAGTATCAATTGCACTTAAAGTTAAAGGTCGTTTAGACCAAGCCGTGATCTATGACCCTATTCGTGGTGAATTATTCACTGCATCACGTGGTCAAGGCGCACAGCTTAACAGCAAGCGTTTACGCGTAACTAAAACTAACGAGTTAGCAGGTTCTATCCTTGCAACAGGCTTCCCATTCAAGCAAAAGCATCACTTAGACGCATACTCAGAAGCGTTTAAAGCACTTTTCGTACACACTGCAGATATTCGCCGCGCAGGCTCTGCTGCATTAGATATGGCTTATGTTGCTGCGGGTCGTGTTGATGGTTTCTTTGAAATTGGCCTTAAGCCATGGGACACAGCAGCGGGCGAGCTTTTAGTAAAAGAAGCTGGCGGTATGGTTGTTGATTTCGCAGGGGGTATTAACTACAACCAAAGCGGCAACATCATCTGCGGTGCACCTAAGTTAACACAAGCGATCATTCGTGAAATTCGTCCTGTATTAACTGAGTCACTACTTCGCTAACAGCGGTTGTAATCTAAAAAAGGAGCTAAGGCTCCTTTTTTTGTGGCCGAAAGTACTCATTTTCCAATGCAATTTCAAGCGTATTACCTTCTTTGAATGGCAAGCTCGCTAAACCTTCAGCAAAGTATCGATTAAACATTTCATCAAACTCTCCCGATGCTTGCATCGTTTGCAATCCTTTCAACAACGCTTTCGCTAACGCTGGCTTACGATGACTGACAAAGAAATAAAATGCAGTTGGGTAACTAATATACACATCGGGAACAATCACTAACCGCTCGTCATTTATCTGCTCAAGCTCAGACATAACTTCTATAAAAGAGCGAGGAAAATAGTCAACGCGCCCTGCAATAACTAAGCTAAACATGGCTTGATAATTAGCTAATGGCCTAACCGATAGACCATTTTGAGCTAAAATTTTTGTATCAGGCCAGTCATGCCCCTGTATAGCAGTGAACTGGGCGAGGTCACGCTTATTTTTAAGCTGGGTAAAACGAGGTAAAAATGACCGTTTTGTCAGTAATACCCGCTTACCAATATACCCTTTGAATAAAGGGACTGGCACGGCAATGGCTAATTGCTCACGCTCTGGGCTGGTCATACTCCAGTAGATATCAGCTTGATTAGCATCAAGCCTTAGCAAGGTTCGTTGTTGATGGGGGTGAACCAACACTTTGTTTATCTTAACAGGGAATTGAGCAGCCTCTAAGGCTTTAAGTAACAGCTCATTAAGGTAATCATCACGTTTATACAGAGGACGTTGTTCAACTGCTAGATTAACAACGGTATCGGCATACACATTTAGGCTGCACATTAGTGTGATTAATACAAAGGCTACGGCTGTTAATTGCTTCATTATTATTTTTATCATTGTGTTTTTTTTAAGCTACACCTAGCCTTTAAGTGGTACAAGTAAAATTAGTCCAACTTAAAATTAATTCATAATCCGATACGCGCTGTGTCATCACTTGCACAGCTAAGCCTGACCACCGCGGGGGCAGGACGACTGCGTTTACAGACAAACAAATGACTCGTTTGATAACGTTTAGCTTCTTTTTTAGCATCAGTCGCCAATGCAGCAACTTGATGGCTATTGATACAAAGCTCTAAATCGGGCTTCACAAGGCCTATCGATAATGTAAGCAATGGCACAAACTGCTTTTTACCTTCTCTATTGCTGGCCCAATAACCGCCTTGCTCAATATGCTCTGGGGTAAAAAAGGCACGCGATTTTTGCTCAAATAAAGCTATAATGTTGTGGCAAACGGTGTGTGCATCCTCTTTATCAAACACCACCATAAAGTCATCCCCCCCTATGTGGCCAACAAACCCTTTACTGAGACTAGATGCGTCAACAATAACCTCTGCTAATAATTTGATAACACTGTCACCGCTTGCATAACCGTATAAATCATTAAATTGTTTAAAATGGTTTAGATCGACATAGGCGAGTGAAAATGGGTATTTATTGCGAAGTCTCAACTCAATCGCTTCGTTAATAGCGACATTACCTGGCAGCATAGTCAATGGGTTTGCATGTTGAGCATGGCGTATTTTTTCTTCTGTAATATGCTTTAAAATATTACGCAATGGCGCTAAACCAAGATATTGCTGTTCACGGGTAATGACAATATGCCGGCGAATATCAAATTCAAACTCGGTAATTTGCTGACTTACCGTATCCAGTAACTCATTTTCGTCAACGACCAGAGGTTGCTTGTCCATCAAGGATGTCACCGGTTGTTTATCATAAAGTGCATGCCCATAAGGTGCGGCGAACACTTCTGTTAGTTGGTCTCGGTGTAGTAATCCAACGGGAATATTGTGCTGAAGAACAGCAAGACTTGTAAGCGATTTATCTTGCTCAAAAAGGCTATGCGCATCTTTGCAGCGTGTGGTTGTTTCGATACTGGCATATTCCACAGCTAACCAGCCAATAGCCATCGATTGCTCAAAACTACTCGGATTATCAGATGACTCTAAATGTGCTAAGCACTGAATATTAATTTGATAGCTGGGCTGTAAGCTTGGTCTTTCCAGTAAAAACCCTTGTGCATGTTGAATCCCTAACCCCTCAAGCAAGCGTAACTCCTCTGCCCGCTCAATTCCCTCAGCAATAACTTGCGTGTTTGTTGCTTTGGCAAGCACAATAATTGATTTTAGAAACTCTTTTTTCACCACACTCTGGTCGCAGTGATCAATAAAGTAGCGATCTATTTTTACAAAGTCAGGACACAATTCAGACCATTGCTTTAAACCTGAATAGCCTGCCCCTAAATCATCAATAGCAATGGAAAAACCGAGTTCACGATAATGGCCAATAGTCTTTAATAATAAAAAGCCATCTTCCACTTTTTCTTGCTCAGTGACTTCTATAACAACACGATTCGCCGCCAAACCAAAATGTTCAACAAGATGTAATGTTTCTCCTTTAGGATGGCACGGGTCGAGTAGAGTCTTTGGGCTTACGTTTAAAAAGAGCTTACCTTGTAAGTTTAACTTAACGAAGTTTTCTATCGCCTTACTTCGACACAAGAGCTCTAACTCTGAAATTTTATTGCATGCAATTGCTTCGCGAAACAAGGCGCTAGGCATTTCTAATTCTGAGCCTTTTGGACCACGGCTAAGGGCTTCATAACCCAAGATATGCTGATTAGAAATATCAAAGATAGGCTGAAATAAGGTTTTTATTTCACTGTTATCTAAAATTCGCTGTAGTGGTTCGCTCACCTTTCACCTAGCGTCTGTTTTAAAAGTAGGCAATTAAAGTAGCAATTCTGTATGACAATTTTATGGCAACTTAACTTATCACCATGATGATTATTCAATTTAGTTGTTTAATACGCGCAATACTATCAATCATTTTTAACTTAGCTTGATGGTAGTCTTGTTCAGTTATTGCAGCCTGCTCTGCGATAGCAAAAACGGCTAAAGCGTTAAGCAGTAACTGTTGCGTATGGTAACAACGAGGCTCTGTAAAATCGGGTAACGCAGGGGCGTGCTTCATCGGCGTCGACTGTACCGCCTTTGTCGCTTTCATCTTAGACACATAATCAGCCATTGCTAGCAAACTAGCTTCACATTCTGGTAGCTGTGTTTTCATTGCTAAAAATAGCGACTCAGATGAGTTTATCAAGCTATCGATAGCTTCTTTAACCGTTAATTGATCCGACTCAGCTTGTAGGCTAGTTAACACCCTCCACACTAAGCCTTCATAGGCTATTAGTGGTTGTTGTAAAGTTGCCTCTTGTGATTGTTGAGCTGCTGTTGATTGCTGCTCTTGTTGGTCTTTACAGGCACTCAATAAGTAGATAATACATAGACTCATTAAGAGATGTTTCATAAATTTGTTCCAATAAAAAACCGCCCAACAGGGCGGTTCTTGTCAAGCTAGGCTTATTAAGGCATAGGATCGAGATCCGCACCTTCTTTTTCAATTACTTCTGGAATTAGGTCTTCTTTGCTGACACCCATTGCAATCGCTACTGCTGAAGCAACGTATACAGAAGAGTAAGTACCGATGAACACACCAAATAGTAATGCTGTCGCAAAACCGTGAATCGTTTGACCACCCCATACGAACAACGCAATCAATACTAAGATCGTGGTGATTGATGTAACTAAGGTACGGTTTAGGGTTTGCGTTAATGAAATATCGATAATTTCAATCGTGTCATCAACACGTACTTTACGGAAGTTTTCGCGGATACGGTCAGATACAACGATGGTGTCGTTGAGTGAGTAACCAATTACCGCCAAAATGGCCGCAAGAATCGTTAAGTCAAACTCAAGACCAAGCACTGAGAACAAGCCCAACGTGATAATAACGTCGTGTAAAAGCGCAGATACCGCACCTACCGCAAAGCGCCATTCAAATCGAAACGCAACGTAAATCAAGATACAAATAAGCGCAGTTAACATGGCAAGGCCACCCTGCTCTTTTAAGTCTTCGCCTACGCTTGGACCAACAAACTCGATACGGCGCATTTCAACGCTTGAATCTGTTTGCTTTAACGCCGTAATGATTTGATTACCAATCACCTCTGCTTTTACGCCATCCCCTTGTGGTGCAAGACGTACTAAAATCTCTTTACTTGAGCCAAACAGCTGTACTGAGAAGTCTTCAAAGCCACTTTCAGTAATGGCTTCACGCACTTTTTTCAGATCGGCAGGCTGTGCAAAGCCCACTTCAACCGCTGTACCGCCAGTGAAGTCGAGACCGAAGTTCAAGCCTTTAGTAAAAAACGATACGAAAGAAGCCAAGATCAACAAAGTTGATACTGTCATGGCAAACTTACGTAACTTCATAAACGGTAGTGTTTTACCACCTAGTTTTAAAATTTGCATGCTGACTCCTAAATCGACAACTTATCAATACGCTTACCACCAATGAATAAGTTGATGACCGCACGGGTACCAACAATGGCTGTAAACATAGAGGTGATAATACCAATCGCAAGTGTGACTGCAAAACCAGCAATCGGGCCGGTACCCACTGCAAACAGGATCACGGCGGCGATAAGCGTTGTGATATTAGCATCGAAAATGGTGCTAAATGCGCTGTCGTAACCAAAATGAACGGCTTGTTGCGGGCTACGGCCATCAGCAAGTTCTTCACGAATACGTTCAAATATCAGTACGTTAGCATCAACGGCCATACCGACTGTCAGTACAATACCAGCAATACCCGGTAGCGTTAACGCTGCACCTGGAATTAATGACATAACACCCACAATTAGCACTAAGTTAGCACCTAGGGCAATATTAGCGACCATGCCAAAGCCTTTGTAGTAAGCAAGCATAAACACAAGTACAAACGCAAAGCCAAGTGCAACCGCAGTCATACCCGCTTCGATATTCTCTTGACCTAAGCTTGGACCTACTGTGCGCTCTTCAACGATTTGAATTGGCGCAACTAATGCACCGGCACGAAGTAATAAGCTTAAGTTATGCGCTTCAGCAGGGTTATCGATACCAGTAATACGGAATGAACGGTCAAGGCGGGCTTGAATCGTTGCCACGTTAATGACTTCTTCCACTTTAATTGGTGGCAGTGCTTTACCGTTTTCGTCTGTTTTACCTGATGGCTTGTATTCAATGAATACCGTTGCCATGCGTTTACCGATAGCACGCTTAGTGAAGGCATTCATTTTAGCGCCGCCTTTACTATCTAAGCTAATGCTTACTTGAGGACGCTGATATTCATCCATACCTGATTGCGCGCCAGTAATGTGACTACCTTCAAGGATGATGCGTTTTTTCAGCACCACAGGATAACCTTCACGTGCCATAATCACTTCTGTGCCAGGCGGTACACGACCTTGCATAGCGGCACTTGCATCTGCATTTTCGTCTACTTCACGGAATTCTAGTGTTGCTGTTGCACCCAGAATTTCTTTTGCACGGGCAGTATCTTGAACCCCAGGAAGTTGCACGATAATACGCTCAGCACCTTGGCGCTGTACGTTAGGCTCTGCAACACCGATTTGGTTAATACGATTACGAATGATTGTTTCGTTTTGCTTGATAGCGTAGTCACGAATTTCTTTAAGCTTTTGTTCGCTCATGCTCACGTAAAAAGCATTATCACTGCTGCTATCATCAATATAAACATTCAGTGGGTAACGGGTTGATAAGAAACGCTCTGCCGCATCTTTATCTTCTTCGTTACGCATTTCAACCCGGACACGATCGCTATTTGCTACGCGGCGAATGGTGCGATAACGTAGTTTTTCTTCTCGTAAGTCACTTTTAAAATCTTGTTCCATTTGCTCAAGCTGAGTATCAACCGCCGTCGCCATGTCGATTTCCATAGTAAAGTGAACACCACCGCTTAAATCTAGGCCTAGCTTCATTGGGTTACCGCCCAATGCTTTTAACCACTCAGGTTGAGCTGGTGCCATATTGATTGCAGAGATGTAATCTTCACTAAGGGAATCACGCAGTAGGTCTTGCGCTTTTAGTTGCTCTTCAACATTCTTAAAACGAACCAGGATCTGTCCGTCTTCAAGTTTGCTTGATTTAACAGTAACGTTATGTTCTTTGAGGGTCGCATTTACTTTATCGAGTACGCTGAGGTCAGCATCAGTACCTTTAGTGCCTGATACTTGTATGGCCGGATCACGGCCATACAAGTTAGGTGAGGCATATAAAATACCAACGACTAACACAACAAGAACAAGTAAATACTTCCATAATGGAAACTTGTTTAACACGTGTGAGTCCTTATTTTTATTGTTATAGCGACTTCATAGTGCCTTTTGGCAGTACTGAAGAAACAGCTGATTTTTGTACTGTTACTTCAGCTTGATCGTTTAATGAAATCACGATGAAGTCTTTATCATCAGCGATTTTAGTAATCTTACCCACTAAACCACCTTGCGTGAGTACTTCGTCGCCTTTCGCCATTGCGCTCATTAGTGCTTTATGCTCTTTTACACGCTTAGCTTGTGGACGGTAGATTAAGAAATAAAATACCAAACCAAAAATACCTAGCATGATTAGCATTTCCATGCCTCCACCTGCTGGTGCTGCACCTGCCGCACTTGCGTGGGCGTTTGAGATGAATAAACTCATTTCTCTTCCTCTTTAATTTTTCTAAAAATTTAATCTGATGTATCTGCAAGCTCTGGCACTTCTTGGCCGCGGCGTGCATAAAAATCTGCAACAAATTCGTCTAGTTTGCCATTACTGATGGCATTACGTAAGCCTTCCATCACGCGCTGATAATAACGTAAGTTATGAATCGTGTTTAGTCGTGCGCCTAAGATTTCATTACATTTATCAAGATGATGCAAGTATGCACGTGAATAGTTTTTACATGTATGACAATCACACTCAGGATCCAATGGACCGGTGTCTGTTTTATGTACTGCATTACGGATTTTAACAATGCCGCCAGTAACGAATAAGTGGCCGTTACGGGCATTACGCGTAGGCATTACACAATCAAACATGTCGATACCACGGCGAACCGCTTCAACTAAGTCTTCTGGTTTACCAACACCCATTAAGTAACGAGGCTTGTCTTCTGGCATTTTGTAAGCACAGTGATCAAGAATATTGATCATCTCGTTTTTCGGCTCACCGACCGATAAACCACCTAATGCATAACCATCAAAGCCGATTTCTTCTAGGCCTTTTTGTGATTGTGCACGAAGCTCTGGGTACATACCACCTTGGATAATACCAAATAGCGCAGCAGGGTTATCACCATGACCTTCTTTTGAGCGTTTAGCCCAACGAAGTGATAACTCCATCGAATCTTTTGCTTCTTTTTCAGTGGCAGGGAATGGCGTACATTCGTCAAAAATCATCACGATGTCAGAGCCTAAATCGCGCTGAACTTGCATCGCTTTTTCTGGCGAAAGCATGATTTTTTCACCATTCACAGGTGAGCTAAACATCACGCCTTCTTCGGTGATTTTGCGCATTGCGCCTAAGCTGAATACTTGGAAACCGCCTGAGTCAGTTAGGATTGGGCGATCCCAATTCATAAAATCGTGTAAATCACCGTGTTGCTTAATGATTTCTGTGCCTGGGCGTAGCATTAAATGAAAGGTGTTACCTAGGCAGATTTGTGCGCCGGTCTCTTTCACTTCGTCAGGTGTCATACCTTTCACAGTGCCGTAAGTACCTACCGGCATAAATGCGGGTGTTTCTACTACACCACGCTCAAAAATCAAGCGGCCGCGGCGCGCTTTACCGTCAGTGCGGTCTAATTCAAATTTCATATTATCCTCAGTGTCGGAAAAACAGTCCAACAAGCTATAATTTAACCGCTCGATTCTACCCTGTTTGCGGGTTTATTACTATTAATTGGGCTAAATTCGAAAATAAAAAGCCCGCTAGCTAAACTCTTCCCACGATGCAGAATTCAGCGCTTTGCAGAGGCTTCATATCAACACATAACTTAGTAAGAATGGTTAAAAAATAAAAACCCAGTGAAATGCTGGGCTTTTTACGGGGTGATAAGATGACTAACGCTTATTTACGCGTTAAAAACATCGCATCGCCATAGCTAAAGAAGCGATACTGCTCCTTAATAGCCGTATGGTAAGCACCCATAATGTTATCTTGCCCTGCAAAGGCACTCACTAACATAATCAAGGTTGATTCAGGTAAGTGGAAATTTGTCACCATAGCATCAACTACATTGAACTGATAACCAGGGTAGATAAAGATATCGGTATCACCAAAGTAAGTATCTAGTTTGCCGCCATGTACTTTAGCAGCAGATTCTAACGAGCGTACTGAGGTAGTACCTACGGCAATGACGCGACCGCCTTTTGCTTTGGTTTCTGCTACTGCTTTAACCACCTCATCAGGTACTTCGATGTATTCTGAGTGCATTACATGTTCATCAACCGAATCAACACGCACAGGTTGAAATGTCCCTGCACCAACATGCAAAGTAACAAATGCCATATTAATGCCCTTATCTTTTAAGGCCGCCATTAACTTATCATCAAAATGCAGGCCCGCAGTTGGCGCGGCTACGGCACCAGGCTTTTCACCGTAAACGGTTTGGTAGCGTTCACGGTCTGCTTCGTTATCAGGGCGGTCAATGTAGGGGGGTAATGGCATATGACCAATATCGTTTAAGATATCTAACACATTTCCATCTTTGGCAAATTCAAGTTCAAATAGCTCACCATGACGGGCAACCATGGTTGCCTCTGCTTTGCCTTCGAGAATAATTTTAGAACCTGGCTTTGGCGATTTACTCGCACGTACATGAGCCAGTACACGGTGCTCGTCGAGTACACGCTCAACCAACACTTCAAGCTTACCACCTGACTCTTTTTGCCCAAACATACGCGCAGGGATCACTTTGGTGTTATTGAAAACCAATAAGTCATTTTCATTAACAAGCGATAAAATATCGCTAAATACTTTATGCTCTACTTGGCCTGATGGGCCATCAAGAGTGAGTAAACGACTGCTTGTACGGTCCGCTTTCGGAAAACGAGCAATTAATTCATCTGGAAGGTCAAAGCTAAAGTCGGCCACGCGCATAGAGTGTATCTCTTATAAATAAAAACGCGCCAAGTTTACTCTGATACGCTCACTACCTCAAGCAAAGCCAAGTGCATATTGACCTAGGGTAAAAGTCGTGCAATTTTAACAGGCTTATTAGCCATTTTAGGTAAAGTTTGCTTGTAGATTAGACAAAATGTCATTATTCTAACTTATTCATTAAACATGGGTTAAGTTAAGAGGTAGTAGCGCCATGGCAAAGCAGTTAAAACTGCTAATTTTAAACGCTAGCGTTGCAGAACGTGAGACAATTAAGTCAACACTCAATAAACTTAACGTCTTTTCGTTTATTGAAGTAAGCGACTCTCAAGACGCGTTAAAAATCCTCAAAACTCACCCTGTAGATATTATAATTACAGGTCTTGAAGTCGGAAAAATAGACGGTTGGCGCTTCTCTCGCATGATCCGCTCTGGGCTATTAAAAACACCGAAAAACACCCCCATTTTACTTACGCCGCCGATTTATTGTGAGCGTATTGCAGAGACTACAGCTCGCAGCTACGGTATTGATGCTGTATTACCATTTGAACGCCAAGATATGCTGCCACAAGTGTTAGCGAATGTGCTTTCAACTCATTTAGAAAAAAGCAGTCGGCTAAACTTATTACTTCTCGAAACTGATAATAGCAAAGCACATAGCATTACTGAGCAACTTAAGTTGAGCTTTGCAGTGACGCATACAACGTCGACAAAAACAGCACTTGCTACTTATTTACAGCAAAAGTTTGCAATCGTGTTGATTGATGCAACTCAGTCTCAGTCTGATCCTGCTGGCACGTTAATTAGTGAAATTTTGCAGCATAATCCAAAACAGGCGATTGTCACCATCATTGATAACAATGATGCAGATTACGCGGAGCAGTTGTTACTTTCTGGCGTTACTGATTTTATTCGTGCGCCTTATGATCAGTCTTTATTGAGTAAAGTGTGCGACCACGCCGCCCGTCGTGAAGACTTTATGGTGAGTTATGCTGAGTTTGCTCAAAAAGTGGAGCAGTTAAGTCAAAGCCAAAGCCGCTATAAAGAACTGTTTTCAGCTCACCAGCGTATTTTGCTTCACCTTAATACTGTGGTACTTGAATTTGACCAACAAGGGCATATTCGTTTTATAAACCCTGCATGGGAAAGTCTGACTGGCTACGGTATAAAATCGAGCTTAGCGAAGTCGCTTGCAGATTTTTGTCTGCCTCAATGCCAACACAAATTACAAGATACCGTACAAAGCATCTTACATGGCGGTGCGCAACAGCAACAAGTTGAAATACAGCTGAAGCATAAAAATGGCAATGCTATTTGGGTCGAATGTCGTATGCAACTGATTAAAAATAGCCGCAACTCAGCCACGATTACGGCAACGATAGACAATATTCATGAACGCAAACAAGCTGAGTTACAATTACGCCACTTAGCCCTTCACGATACCTTAACTGAGCTGCATAACCGTTACTACTTTGACCAGCAATTACAACGTATTTGCCAAGCTAAATATACCAGTAACGATGCTGAACATGCACTGATATACATCGACCTAGATCACTTTAAAATTATCAATGACAGTAAAGGTCATCAGCAAGGTGATATTGTCCTAAAAGAAGTGGCCCAGTTATTTACAGCCAATATTAGCGAAGAGCACTTAGTCTGTCGTATTGGTGGTGATGAATTTGCAGTCATTTTAAAAAATACGACCCTGCTCGATGCTCACTTAGTCGCAGAAAGCATTTGTATGGCAATTGAAAAACATCAATTTCACTCTGAAGGACAAGTTTACTCAATTAGCTGTTCAATTGGTCTGACGCAGATTACCGCACAAAACAACGACCCAAGCGAATGTCTTAAACAGGCTGATATTGCGCTTTACGTAGCAAAAAGCCTAGGCCGAAATTTAGTCCATTGCTACTCAAAAGAAGACAGTAGCCACAATAATCTGCAAGCTGGTTTAGAGTGGGGACATAGTATTCGCCAAGCGCTACAGCATGATTCAATTGAACTTCATTATCAGCCAATATGGGATTTTAAACGCAACCATGTTGCCTATTTTGAAACTTTATTACGCTTAAAACTTAATGATGAACTGGTTTACCCTAATCAATTTATTCCTGCATTAGAGCTACTTAATGACACTTATTTGATGGATCAGTGCGTCATTAAAAATGCAATTAAAAGTGTTGCCGAGTACCCTGAGCTGAATCAGATCGCTATTAACTTATCGGCGCAATCATTTTTAGATGAGCGCTTATTACCGCATATCGAATCAAGCTTAGAAGAATACAACGTTGAGCCTACGCGTATTATTTTTGAGATCACAGAATCAGCCAGTATTAATAATTTAGCCGCAACCAGAGCAATGATAGAGCGTCTCAATAGTTTAGGTTGCCATTTCTCTATCGATGATTTTGGTACAGGTTTTAGTACGTTTAACTACCTTAAACAACTACCCGCACAGCATGTGAAAATTGATGGATCATTTGTACGTGACATGCTCAACGACCCCATTGATTTAGCGTTAGTGAAAGCAATTAATGATATTAGCCGCTCCCTAGATAAGCGCTCAGTTGCAGAATATGTTGAAAATAAAGAAATATTTTTAGCACTAAAAGAAATAGGCATCGATTACGGGCAAGGTTACTTTATTGCCCGTCCAGTGCCTGTTGAAAAAATTACTAGTGAGCTTGAAAGAATATCTACGGATAAACTTTTTAGCTAACAATTAGCTAGCAAACGCGCACCTAGAATTGATACATTTTTAAACAATTTTATTGGTTTTTTAACTTTCATCCTGATAATACTCATCTATAATTAATTCACACCAACACAAAATGTCACGCTTTTATGGTGATACAACCAAAAAAACATGACATTAATTATTAGATCACACATACTGAAAATAACTTAACATCGTTAAGTTCATGTATTATCGGTATAAAGGAGAAAGTAATGACACAATTAATCGTTTTGTTGCTGATCATTAACCTAGGGATAGCTTATCAATGTTACCGTAATGCAACTTTTAAGGGGTACCCAGTTAAAGTATTCACAAGCTTAGGGCTAGTGCCCTACTTTAATCTGGTTGTATGGGTTTACTTACTCTTCTTACCTAACTTAAAACCTTTTACAATGGATGAAAAGCAGCCACTATAGGCTGCTTTTTGTTGAGAACGTTTTCACCATTTCAAAACTCATACTGGGTTGCGCGATTAAGTAAAGCATCTGCTTTAATATCACCTACCACACATTTTTTAATGTCTGATTTTTTAAACACTTTAATTTGCTCGCCCTTGTGCTCGCTCATGCCACGAATGATAAAACTAACATGCTCATCATTCGGCAGCGTTCTTAATCCACTACCGTAATCACATAAAGTCAATGACAAGCTTTTATCCACCCGCTGTGTAAGCTCTGCCAACTGCTGCTTTTGCTCTGTAATACGTGCTTGTTTTTTTTCCGCTAACTCTTTACGCATTGCTTGTTGCTGTAAAGACAACTTTTGCTGTTGTTTTTCAAGCTCCTTAATTGATGCTTGCAGCTCTTTTTTACGTTTTTCAAGCTCTTGTTCTTTTGCATCTTTATCGTGGCGGCGATCAAATTCAAGGTCACGCTTTTCACGCTCAAGATCACGAATTTCTCGACTAACATCACGCTCTTGCTCTGCGACTTCGCGCACACGCTCTGCACTTTCACGCATCATCTCCATCGCGTGTTGATAGGCTTCTTGCGTTTTTACAACAACGGCATCGCTAATAACTTGTACATGTTCACCTAATACTTCAATTTCGCTGATCTCTTCAAAGTCAATATCAGGCAATGGTGGAAGTGGTGCATCGGGCACGGATGCGAATACACTTGACCAGCGAGAATGGCTTCGCACGTCAAAGCTAAATACCACACCTTGATGCTGTAAATAACTTGCTGAGACATTTCTAACTTTGTTATCTGTATCCTGCTTTAAAGCCGCTGTTAGGATTTTTTCCATGATCCCGACTTCACGCTGAATTCTGTCTAATTCCTCTGTACTTTGGGCAGACACAGGGTTAACTGCTGCTATACCACATAACAATAGCACTGCACTGGTTATCATGTTCTTTGACATTTTAATACTCCACATTGTTGGCAACGGTTGGCAATGGCCTGCCGTCCACTTGCTCTGCTAAATCATTCAACTGCATACGCAAATATGCTTGGTCTTGAGCACGCTGCGTTTTGATATACGCAAGCACGCTGGCAATATCTTCTTGACGCTCTATTCGCCCTGTTTTGATTGCTTCTTTGGCTAGTTGATACATATGTTGCTGCTGTACTTGGTTTTGCGCCGTTAAAATATTTTGTAACTGATCAATTTGCTTTTGCTGCGACTCTAACAAATTCGTTTGCTTCGCCACTTGTTCAAGTAACTGCTGATTTCCTTGTTGCGGATTACTCATAAATAGCCAAGCACATAATGCAATTGAGGCAGCCATCGCCCACATCCCTGAACCGAAAAACAGATGCGATTTCTGCACTTTTGGCATGCTGGATTCTCTGTCCCAGTGAGGAACTTTCATCGTTTCATATTCTCGGCTCTGCTGTTGCCACTTAATTGCATTGCTCATCATTAATGCATACTCAGCATTGGCTTGCAGCAATGTAATTTGCTCATCTGTCAGGCTTTCACCTTCTAGCCATGCGGTAAATAATGAATCTAAATTAGCCATCTACGGCCTCCAAATGCACTTTTAACTTGCCCAATGCACTGTATAGTCTTGATTTAACTGTATTAGTCGAAATACCTAATTGCTCAGCTATTTCTTCGAATGTACAGTGCTGAAAAAATTTTAACTCCACAACCAAACGTTGCTCCCAGGGTAAATTGTTCATCATCTCTTTGAGTTCATGATGCTGCTGGTATTGCAATTGATTAGTCTCTAATTCGCTATGCTCACAACTTTCTTCAGGCACACCGTCCAAGCTTTGATGCAGTTTACGGCGGCGATAATATTCAACACTACGGCGATGCACAATTTGATAAAGCCAAGTATTGAAGCTCGATTCACCACGAAAGCTCGGTAAGCTCTTATACACAGAAATAAACACTTCTTGCATCAAGTCCATTGCATCATCAGGATGACTTAACATCCGTAAGCAATAGTTATATACCTGTGTTTCGTGCTGTTTGACTAATTTCAACCACGCCCGTTTATTGCCCTGTTGCGCCTTGGCAATTAATGTTTCAAGTGATTGAAAAAACACACTAGCCTCGTCATCTGATCTGCCTTTAATGGTTTTGTTATTATGTTAGTCGAGGGAAGGGGAAAAATAGTTTGTTTAAATAATAAAAAAACCCCAAATTTTTTATTTGGGGTTCTTTATTTGGGGTTTTTTATTATTCGTTACATTGACCGTCTAAGCTACATTGCTTATTAAGAAATAACTCCAACTGTTGGCTAAAGAGTCTGAAATCCCTAATGCGACCTGTGGTTTTTCGCCACACAATGCCTATGTCTCGATAAGCATCAGCTTGTGAAGGTGTTGCGACCATCTCTTTTTTATCTAAAATGCCTGCGTTAATCGCCATTTGTGGTAAGAAGGTAACACCAAGTTGATGCTCTACCATACTCAGTAAAGTGTGTAAGCTTGCTGCCTCAAATGGGTTGATGCAACTTGAGCGATTTAAATGACACGCACTGAGTGCGTGCCCCGTCATACAGTGCTCACGTTCAAGTAAGAATACACTTGCATCGGGTAACAAGTTAAAATCTTCCACGCCTGCGGCGGGAGTATAATCTTTATGATGCACCAGACTAAAATGATCTTTGGCAAGCACTTGGGTATGAAATTTTTCAGTATCGTACGGCAAGGCGAGCAATGCCATATCAATTTGCCCGTGTTCTAACTTATCGAGTAATTTATCGCTGGTATCCTCAACCAAAATTAACTCTAACTCGGTAAAGGTTTGCTTGCAGAAATGATACAAAGGTGCAGCAATAAAACTGGCAATGGTAGGAATAACCCCTAATGTCAACGTGCCACTCAAGGGGGTTAAAAAGCTTTTAGTTAGCTCTTTTAAGCTCAGAGTATCATCAATGATTTTACGTGCTTTCTCGACGACCTCTTCACCGATTACTGTAAACATTAAACTGCGATTTTCTCGCTCAATTAACTGGCAACCTAGGGTTTCCTCTAAGTTTTGAATTGCACTACTTAATGTTGATTGGCCAATAAAACACGCGCTCGCAGCACGGCCAAAATGCTGATATTGATGGACTGCTAGTAAATACTGTAGTTGTTTAATACTTGGTAAGTTATTCATACTCTTTTTTACTACCTGCAAATAAAAAGACCCCAATACCTAGGGCATTGAGATCTTTTCAAGCTAAAAGTCTGTTAGTACTTTTTTATACCCCAAAGGCAGTTCTCAGTACGTAGAAAATAACAATAGCAAGGGCTGCGCCAACTGGCAATGTAATTACCCAAGAAACTACAATGTTTCTTACCACACCCATGTTAAGTGCCGCAATACCACGCGCCATACCAACACCTAATACCGCACCAACCAGTGTTTGCGTCGTCGAGATAGGCAAACCCGTACCTGAAGCGATAACAACTGTAGAAGCAGCAGCAAGCTCAGCAGCAAAACCACGGCTTGGTGTTAAGTGAGTAATACCTTCACCAATTGTTTTAATTACTTTCTTACCTAAAATAGCAAGACCAGCAACAATACCTAAGCCGCCTAGCGGTAGAATCCACCACGCAATCGATGCTTTCTTAGCAATTTCGCCATTGTGCTCAACAATGTTTACAACGGCAGCAAGTGGACCAATCGCGTTAGCTACGTCGTTTGAACCATGTGCGAATGCCATACAGCATGCTGTTAGTACCATCAGTACTGCGAACACTTTCTCAACATTGTTGAACTGCATTTTTTTATCCGCTTTAGGGTCGATTTTAAGACGCGAAATAGCAATCTTGCCGATAATACCAACCACGACCGCAATAGCGATTGAAAGGGCATAACCTTCAACTGAACCTAGGTTAATACCAATGTGCTTCAAGCCTTTCTTGATTGTCACAAGTGACATAATGAAGCCCGCAAGACCCATGTATACGGGCACATAACGTTTGGCATTTTTAAGTGGTGCATCGGTATCAAAGATGAGCTTTTGCGCACTCATGAAAATCAAGTATGCAATAAAGCCGGAAATTGCAGGCGTGACAATCCAGCTACCGACAATGCCCATCACCTTATTCCACTGAATTGCTTCGCTGCCTACCGCAACAAGCGCAAAGCCTATAATAGCACCGATAATTGAGTGAGTAGTCGACACCGGCCAGCCAAGGAAAGAGGCTATTAATAACCAACTACCAGCAGCAAATAATGCGGCTATCATACCAAGGATCATAAGCTCAGGTATGTCTGTAAATGGCGCAGCGTCGATGATACCTTTACGAATGGTAGATGTTACCTCACCACCGGCAAGATAAGCACCAGCGAATTCAAACACCATGGCAATGATGATTGCTTGTTTGATAGTAAGTGCTTTTGAACCTACTGATGTACCCATCGCATTAGCTACATCATTCGCGCCAATACCATAAGCCATGAAGAAACCGACTGCTGCGGCAATTAAAACTAAAAACGTGCCGTAATTTGCAATGATATCCATTGTGTGAAACCTTTAATTTTTCGTATTTGAACTGATTTTAAATTATCGAGCTAACATCAGCTCAAGACGAGAACCTACGCGCTCAGCAATATCAGCTAAGTCGCCAACCCATTCAATGATCTTGTATAAGAACATCGCATCAATAGGGTTAAGTTCATTTTCGATGGCGCGCAATTGACGGCGTATTTTAATTTGCATGTCATCCGTGTCTTGTTCAATTGCGTCCAACTCAACGAGCATTTTTTCAACTAAAGTAACTTCACGGCCTTTAAAGCCTGTTTCTAATAGCTCATCTAGCTCATTAATTGCTTTTGATGCCTGTTTAGTTGCATCAACACAGCGAACAACATAAGCAAGGAAATCTTCTTGAATTTCAGCAGGAATAGTCATTTCTCGACCAACGACACGCCCTGCAATATCTTTCGCTTTATTCGCTATTTTGTCTTGTTGAGTAACAAGTTCAAGTAAATCGGTACGCTCGACTGGCATAAATAAGCCACGCGGTAGTTGAAGGCGAATATCACGTTTCATGTCATCCGCTTCACGCTCTAAATTACGAATGTTTAGACGGATTTCTTCCGCTTCTTGCCACTCTTCTTTAAAAACGTGATTAAAGAAAGGTATCAAGGCCTTACTTGCTTGATGTACTTTCTTAATGTGATCTTCCATAGGCTTAATAGGAGATTTAGCAAATACCCCTAAAAATGCATTTGTAGGCATAACTGACCCTTTAATAAATTAGTATGCTTTGGCAGGTTCGAATTTTACAGCATTGTGTTCGATTGTGAACGCTTTTTCTGCCTTACATAACCAATAATAGACAAAGCGGCCACTGGGCCGCTCGGTTAAATATTGAAAAGTAGCGGATAATTTACAGCGACTTTTCTATATCCTCTTGAGATGTATGACGAATATCTTTGCCGTTAACAAAATAGATAATGTATTCAGCAATGTTTTGACAACGATCGCCAATACGCTCTAAAGAACGTACAGACCATACTAAATCCATAATTTTTGGGATTGAGCGTGGGTCTTCCATCATATATGTCATAATTTGACGTGTAATAGCTTCATATTCTCGGTCAACTTTGGCGTCTTCTTTGTGTACTTCAAACGCACATTGCACATCCATACGGGCAAATGCATCAAGTACATCATGAAGCATTTTTGAGACTAAACGACCCATATTTTCAATATTCACTAATAAGTCTTGCTGGTCTTTAGTGAATGAATCTAAAGCGACTTTTGCAATCCGTTCTGCTTCATCACCAATGCGTTCTAAATCAGCAATGGTTTTAGCAATGGCAATGACTAAGCGTAAATCACTGGCGGCTGGCTGACGACGAGCAATAATACGCGTGCACTCTTCATCAATGTTCACTTCCATCGCATTAACTTTATAGTCATTCTCACGCACTTTTTGCGCAAGTTCCGCATCACCATTGCTTACTGCATCCAATGCACTATTTAGTTGCTGCTCAACTAGACCACCCATGTTTAAAACATGGTTGCGCACATGCTCAAGCTCTTGATTAAAGCGACCTGAAATGTGTTTATTAATGTTATGTTCCATTGTCTACCTCTCTAAATTCGTTGACGTTCACTAAGCTAGGCAGTTGCTAGCCGTAACGGCCAGTGATGTAGTCTTCAGTTTTCTTCTTAGTTGGCGTCGTGAATAACGTGTTGGTATCTGAATACTCAATCAGCTCACCCATGTACATAAACGCTGTCTGATCAGATACACGTGCAGCTTGTTGCATGTTATGAGTAACAATAACAACGGTAAACTTGCTCTTTAAATCATTAATTAGCTCTTCGATCACTAACGTCGAAATTGGATCAAGTGCCGATGTTGGCTCGTCCAGCAGAAGTACTTCAGGTTCAATAGCGATTGAGCGAGCAATAACTAGACGTTGTTGCTGACCACCAGACAAACCAAATGCACTATCGTGTAAACGGTCTTTCACTTCGTCCCACAACGCTGCGCCGCGCAAAGATTGTTCAACCACTTCGTCCAATTTACGCTTTTCTTTGATACCTTGTAAGCGTAGGCCATAAACAACATTTTCGTAGATTGATTTTGGAAATGGATTCGGACGTTGGAAAACCATTCCGACATTTCTACGAAGCGCTGCAACATCTACGTTTTTGTCATAGATATTGTGGCCTTGAAGCAAAATTTCGCCTTCGATACGACAGCTATCAACCAAATCATTCATTCGGTTGATACAACGTAAAAGTGTTGATTTACCACAACCTGATGGTCCGATAAACGCGGTTACCTGACCTTTCGGAATGTTCATATTTACGCCACTTAGCGCTTGCTTATCACCGTAGTATAGATCTAAGTTTTTAATCTCTAATGCTTTTTGTTCAGCCGTTAGATTATCTAAATCTAGTTTTGCCGCGCTTTTTGCTTGGTTTACCTGTGGTGCAACTGTAATCATCTCTGTCTACCTATAAAAATTCTGTATTAATGCTCAAGAGCTCTAAACTTTTCGCGTAAATGGTTACGAATACCAATCGCAGTGATATTCAGGGCGATAATTACTGATACCAGTAAGAATGCCGTCGCATATACCAGCGGACGTGCCGCTTCTACGTTAGGGCTTTGGAAACCAACATCATAAATGTGGAAACCTAAGTGCATAAATTTTCTATCTAAATGTACATATGGGAAGTTACCGTCAAGTGGTAATGTTGGTGCCATCTTCACAACACCTACCAGCATGAGTGGTGCTACTTCGCCGGCCGCACGTGCAACCGCTAAGATTAAACCTGTCATAATCGCAGGGCTCGCCATTGGAATGATGATACGCCAAAGCGTCTCTGCTTTAGTTGCGCCAAGAGCCAATGAGCCATGTCGTACTGTACTAGGAATACGTGATAAACCTTCTTCTGTTGAAACAATAACAACAGGTAACGTTAAAATCGCTAAGGTTAATGCAGACCAAATTACACCCGGTGTACCAAATACAGGGCTTGGCGATGACTCTGGGTAAAATAGTTGGTCAATACTGCCACCTAACATGTATACGAAGAAGCCTAGACCAAACACACCGTAAACAATTGATGGTACACCCGCAAGGTTGATTACCGCGATACGGATCATCTTAGTTACTGCATTTTTCGCAGCGTATTCGTGTAAATAAATGGCAGCAACAACGCCAAATGGCGTCACAATAACAGCCATTAATAGTACCATAAAAACAGTACCGAAAATGGCAGGGAATACACCCCCTTCCGTGTTCGCTTCACGGGGGTCATCCGATACAAACTTACCTAGTTGCGCAAAGTAATGACCCAACTTAGCAAAGAAACCCATGTCATTCGGGAACCATACATCAAGCACCTGATAAAGAGGTAAAGTCACCACTTCACCACGCATGTCTTTAACTGTGACCTGATCACGCTTTGCTTCTTTACGTAGTGCAAATAATTGCTTTTCAAGTTCTGAATACTCAGCACGAAGTTCAGCACGTGCTTGTGCAAGCTCAGCGACACGCTCATCGGTAAGTTCATTATCAAGCTGGTATGCTTTTTCTTTTAAACGTAAACGCTCAAGTTCATAGTTAATGTGACCAATGTCGCCATTTTGTAGATCCAGTGCTTGGTCATTTAACTCAACTGCACGCTCCACAAGCTCATAAAGTACTTCAACTTTATTTTCAGTAATCACTTCACCATCTTTAAAAACCTGCTCTACATAACCGTAAAAATTACCATTTTTACTGCGTTCAAATACCGCTAATGCAGCAGGTGCAGTACGCGATTGAATATCCGTTTCCAATACCCAACGGAAATCCAGATCAACGTACTCACGGTTACCGGTTTTAATTAATAATCGCTCTAACTCGTCTTTTTCGTAATGAGATAAATCAACGCCCGTCGCTTCAATACGAGATTTTGGAACAAGTTCACGGTCATAAATTTCACCAATTACCGTTTGCTTGGCTACAGAACCCTGTAACTCAAGCTGCACAACTTCTGATGGCCAGAAAAAGCTTAAGCCTTTCCAAGCAATCATGGCTAATAAGCCAAGAACCGAGATTAAACTGATGCTTACCGCACCGCCGGTCATCCAAATCCAAGGAGAACCAGACTTAAACCACTGCTTTACCATGTCGTGTCTCTCCACCTACATTGAACTATATTTATCACGCAGCTGCTGACGTACAAACTCAGCCACTGTGTTGAAAATAAATGTGAATATGAATAATACAAACGCTGCTAAGAATAGGATTCGATAGTGCGAACTACCTACCTCAGATTCTGGCATTTCAACCGCTATGTTCGCTGCAAGGGTTCTCATCCCTTGGAAAATACTCCAATCCATAATTGGTGTATTACCTGTAGCCATCAGTACAATCATGGTCTCGCCTACCGCACGACCAAGTCCCATCATCACCGCCGAGAAAATACCAGGGCTTGCTGTTAATAACACAACACGAACAAGGGTTTGCCATTGCGTTGCACCTAATGCTAATGAACCGTTTGATAAGTGCTTAGGCACACTGAATACGGCATCTTCAGCGATAGAGAAAATAGTCGGAATGACAGCAAAGCCCATTGCGATCCCCACAACAAGTGAATTTCGTTGGTCGAATGTCATGCCTAATTCGTTAGTCAGAAATTGACGCACATTACCATCAAACATCCAAAGTTCGATTGTGCCGCTCATAGCAAATGATAACCAACCAATGAATAACACTACTGGAATCAATAAAATAGAGTGTGAACCTTCTGGAATGCGATGACGAATTGAGTTCGGTAACTTATTCCAACCAAAAGCAGTTAATAAAATCCCTAATGGTAAAAGAATTAATAAACCGATAATCGCTGGTAAGTGTTCTTCAATTAATGGTGCTAACCAAAGACCGGCTAAGAAACCAAGAATTACCGTTGGTAGTGCTTCCATGATTTCAACCGTCGGCTTAACCACTTTACGTAGTTCGCTCGACATAAAGTAGGCTGTGTAAATTGCCGCAGAAAGCGCAATTGGCACGGCAAACAGCATGGCGTATAACGCTGCCTTAATTGTACCAAATGAAATGGGTACCAATGAGAACTTAGACTCAAAGTCATCACTTGCAGAGGTCGACTGCCAAATATAACCAGGCTCAGGATAGCCTTCGTACCATACTTCTTGCCATAGTGCAGACCAAGTCACTTCAGGGTGTTCATTGTGGATTTCGACAACTTTTAATGCATCATCCGCTAAAATAAGCGCAGCATTTGAGCGTGGTGCAATTGCAAAGTTTTGAATTGGGCCATCACTGACTTTACCTTGCCACAGTTTTGCATCACTTGTGGTGTAATAAATACCTAACTCACCGTTAGCACCTGCGGTGAAGAAAGTACGACGATAAAATTCAGTGAAAATATTTAACTTAGATTGTTTACTGGTTTCAAAAGCACGAATCTTTTTAAATTCACGGCCATCTTCTGTATTTACTTCAAACCACTGTGAGACTTCGCCATTATCATTAGCAAGCATTAACGAGTTAGCACCAGCTAACAACTGAGTTGAAACAAGATTTGCGTTCTCTTCGTTTGCAGCAAGCAATTGGATTTGCTCAACCTCTGAAGGATAACGCGTATCGTAAACATAAATTTGATTTGCAGAACGAACGAATGTACGCGTTGTATCTGGCGAAATTAATAGCTCATCAACACGTCCTTCAATATCAAGCTCAGTGCGTTCAACAACCCACTCAACTTCGCCAGTGAACATATTTTCTTCACCCACAAAGCTGCTAAATAAAACGCGCTTGTCTGCAGTTAAAGCAACAACTGCGGTTTTATCTTCATAATGGCTAAATGCAAATTTAGTAATCGCTGCACCTTGGTCATCAACCTCAAGCGCCATATCACCCAACGGGTAATCTAAACGCGGTGTTAACTGGCGCTGATTATTTGGAAATGTGACTAGAAACTTTGGCGCAACAACAACCACAGAGCCATTTTCAAGACCGTAAGCGTATTGACCTTGAAACGGCGCTGAACTTGCAAAACTGCTCACATCGCTTGGTAATTCTGTATTAAGAGTGGTGATCTTCTTACCAAAGTGGTCTTTTTCAATATTATAAAAGTCCACATTACCTGTTTCACCTAATAAGAAAGCAACTTCGGTTTGCTCCTCCATGCCCACCCCTACAACTTGAGATGCATTCGTTAGCTTCACACTATTACGTGTTTCCACTTTTGCTGACTCAAAAATAGGCTGAACAACATAAAGAAGGTAAAAGAAAATAAGTAACAGCGCTATCAGCACCATTACACCGCCTGCGGAAATACCCCATTTGGCAAACCTGTCTTTAAATAGACGGCTTCTATCCGTATGAAAGGTCGGTTTACTCGGATTGGAAGTCATCAAAACACCCTTAAATCTTAACGTTGGGCGGATTATATTTCACCAAGATGACAGTATTGTTACAAACGTCATAATTGAGTGTAATAAACAACTTTATTTGGGGAGTTAACATCTTATTAAAGTTTGACTTAAATCGTGTCGTTAGAAAGTTCAATTTCTTTAACTAAGATTTTGTTATAACTAATCTTTTATAACTATATGAAAAAAATTGGACAAATACTCAAACAGCATCAATACTCAATATGACTTATTTTTCAATAATAAGAATCATTTTAACCAAAGCCTCCCTCCTTTTTCATTTTTTCAGAGGCATTTTATAGAGATTTAAGCATGAAGCAGTTAGTAATCACCATACTTGGTCCCGATAAACCGGGGCTCGTTGAAGATATTTCGGCCACAATTTTAAGCCATCACGGCAATTGGCTATCGAGTAATTTAAGTCATTTAGCAGGTCACTTTGCAGGCATTATCGAAGCTGCTGTACCAGAGGAACATTTACAAGAACTACAAGATGCTTTGCATGGCTTGCCGCACTTAGAAGTGCGAATAGAGCGTGGTTCAGATATTCTTCCAGAGGTCTCAACGGAGCAAATTAATTTCGTAATAACAGGCAACGATAGACCAGGAATCGTACAAGAACTCGCCAGTGTAATACGCCATAAAGGCGCAAATATTACACATCTGAACTCAAAACAGCAGAGCGCACCTAACTGGGGAGTCCCTATTTTTAGTGCTGTTGCAACGGTAGCATTGCCTGTAGGCATGAATAAAGATGAAGTAATAACAGCGCTTGAGTCAATTACCACTGACTTGATTGTTGATATTGAGGATGCTTAAACCAAGTACCACTTCTACAACTTAAGTTAGATTAAGCGTGTCACAAAACTGACACGCTTGTCATACTTGTGTCATCTGTATCCTCTATCTTTTATTTTAATAATAGATGTTTGAGAAATCAGATGAATGCCACCCCTTCCTCATCACCAGCAATGAGCTATTTCGCCAAAGAACTGAGCTGGCTATCTTTTAATGAGCGTGTGCTACAAGAAGCAAAAGATAAATCCAACCCAATTATTGAACGCATGCGCTTTTTAGGCATTTATTCAAATAACATGGATGAGTTTTTCAGAGTACGTGTTGCGGATGTGAAACGGCGAATTTTACTTAATAAAATTCCTGATGCGAACTTTGAAGAAGATGAGATTTTACTTCATCAGATCCAAAGCAAAGTGCTACAGCTTGGTAAAAAGTTCAATCAAATTCATAAAGATATTTTAAATGATTTAAATGAGCACAATATTCACGTTGAACTTCCTGAAACACTATCTGAATTTCACGTAACTTGGCTGAAAAAGTTTTTCCACGACAATGTGCTGCAGCATATATTGCCGATTTTGCTCTCTGAAAAGAAAGACTACTCAGACCAAATCAACGACACCATGACCTATTTGTTTGTCGAAATGACTAACCAAAAGAGCCATTACGCGATGCTAGAAGTTCCCACTGATCGTGTGTCTCGCTTTGTTATTTTGCCACCTGAGAAAACACGCCGCCATAAAACCATTGTGATGCTGGATGACATTATCGCTTATTTTATTCGCGACGTGTTTAGCAGCTTTTTTAGTTTTGATGATATTCAATGCTACGCCATAAAACTAACCCGCGATGCTGAATACAACTTAGATGATGAGCTTGAAGAAGGTTTACTCGACAAAATGTCGAAAGGCCTGAAACAACGAATTTCTGCCGAGCCTGTGCGCCTTGTTTATGACGAAAGTATGCCTGATGAAATGCTTAAAGTGATGAAAAAGCGCCTTAACATAAGCCAACATGATGCGCTGATCCCAGGTGGTCGATATCGTAACTTCCGTGATTTTATTGCCTTTCCTAATGTTGGCCGTCAGTATTTAGAAAACAAGCCCCTACCCGCATTACAAAGTACTGCTTTTAATAATCACTCGAGTGTGTTTGATGCCATCTCAGAGCAAGATATTTTACTGTATTACCCCTATCACACCTTTAATCATTTACTTGAGTTTGTGCGCCAAGCAGCCTTTGATCCAGATGTTACACAGATTAAGGTCAACATTTATCGTGTAGCCAGCCAGTCACGCCTTGTTTCTACACTAATAAATGCAGCAAAAAACGGTAAACACGTCACGGTAATGGTAGAGCTTAAGGCGCGCTTTGATGAGCAAAATAATATCGAATGGGCGAAAACCCTCAGTAATGCAGGTATTAAAGTTATCTTCGGTATTCCAGCTTTAAAAGTACACAGCAAATTGTGCGTCATTCATCGCAAAGAAAAACATAGCATCGTTAAATACGCGCACATTGGTACGGGTAACTTCCATGAAAAAACCGCAAAGATTTATACCGACTTTAGCTTGTTTACTAAGCATGAAGGTATAGCAGAAGAATCTGACAGCGTATTTAGATTTATTGAAAGTAGTTACAAACCATTCCAATTCGATCACTTGATGATTTCACCTGTCAATGCCAGAGAAACAATCACCTCATTGATCAATAAAGAAATAACTCATGCTGAGCAGGGTAAGACTGGCCGAATTACAGTAAAAATAAATAACCTTGTCGATAAAGAGCTCGTTGATCATCTTTATTTCGCGGCAAGGCGTGGGGTAAAGATACGCATTATTGTACGTGGCATGTGCTCTTTAGTTCCGTCATCACTTAGCGGCAATGATAATATTCGTATTATCAGTATTGTAGACCGCTTCTTAGAGCACCCTCGAGTAATGGTGTTTCACAATAATGGTAAGGAGAAAGTCTATATTTCCTCAGCCGATTGGATGACCCGTAACCTCGACCACCGTGTGGAAGTCGCCACACCTATTTATGATACAAAATTAAAGCAGCTCATTATTGATATTCTTGAACTACAGTTTAAAGATAGAACTAAAGCGCGCGTAATCGATAGCGAGCAAAAAAATAGTTATGTACGGCGTGGCAATCGTAAGAAAATTCGTTCACAAATAGCTATTTATGACCACCTTAAAAAATGGGAAAGTAACTATAATAATGAATGATTACCCCTCTATTGCTGCCGTTGACTTAGGCTCAAACAGCTTTCATTTAGTGGTGGCAAGAGAGGTCGACGGCTCTTTGCAAGTCTTACACAAAGAAAAGCAGCGCGTTTATTTAGCTGATGGCTTGGATGATAGAAACCATTTAAACCAAGCAGCTATTGAGCGTGCACTGGCAATTTTGAAACAATTCGCAGCCACTTTACAGGACTTTCCACTTGAGAATGTCAAAGTAGCCGCCACTTACACATTACGCCGCGCTAAAAATATTCATTCGTTCTTAACTCAAGCTAGTAAAGTGTTCCCTTACCCGATTGAAGTAATATCAGGGCAAGAAGAGGCACGCTTGATTTATCAAGGTGTCGCACATTACATCCATCACGATGAAAACCGCTTAGTTATTGACATAGGCGGCGGTAGTACCGAGCTTATCATTGGTAAACACTTCGAACACACTTTACTTGCTAGCCGCAACATGGGCTGTGTTAACTACACTAAGCAGTTTTTTTCAGACGGGCAAATTACCGCTAAACGCTTTGCCAAAGCTGAGGTTCGTGCCGAACAAGAACTTGAAGTGATCTTTGCTAACTACTTATCGGCTGGCTGGCAATCGGTGGTTGGCACATCGGGCACAATCAAATCAATCCTTGCTATGATCAATGCTAATGACGCAGCACAACAGCAAATTACCTTAGGAAGATTACTCGAATTGAAAACCCAGTTTATTGCTGCAAAACACATTCAAGCGCTGCAAATTGATGGTCTCACAGCTGAGCGACAAATCAGTATTTGTGGTGGTTTAGCGATATTAATCGCGGTATTCAGGCTATTTAAAATAAACACAATGCAATACAGCGAATTTTCTCTTCGTGAAGGCTTACTTCATGAAATGCAGCAAAAGCTCGCCCATAAAGATATTCGCACGAATACCATAGCGAACCTATCTGAGCGTAATGCCATAGATAAAGAACACGCTAATCGCGTATCGATAACCGCAAAATGGCTGTTTGAACAAGTCAAAGAAGCTTGGCAACTTACTGACTTTGACTATATAAACTTACTGGATTGGGCTGCACAACTACATGAAATTGGCTTGGGGGTTAATTCATCAGGGCTACATAAACACAGTGCCTACATTGTGGCGAACAGTCAGTTGCCGGGCTTTACGCAGCAGCAGCAAACTCTACTAAGTTGTATGATCCGTTTTTACCGTAAAAAAATTCGTTTAGAAGAGTTCCCAACACTACACACCATGCAACACTATGAAATATTACAGCTCATTGTGATTTTGCGCTTAGCAGTGCTACTGAATCAAAAGCGCATTACCGATCAAGGTTTTAAACTTGAAGTAGCAGCCAAGCAAAATAGCATGTTCTTAAAGTTCCACACCAACTGGCTTAAAGAACATACCTTGCTATTGGCTGACTTACAACAAGAGCAAAAATACCTTAAAAAGGTCGGCTTTTTACTCGATTTTCATTAAATATATACCCATATGACGGTTAGAACTTTACATATCCATATGACGGTTAGAACTTTGCATCATTTGTTTTAAACCTTGCTGTTCCAGCTCAAGTAAACGCTCAAGCTTCTCAATCGTTTCAGAGGTTTCAGCGCGAGATACTAAATATTCATATAGATCAATAACCTTCTGGTGTTGTGAAGTTAAGTAGACTTGAATAGCTTTTTCATCTATTTGCTGATCAGTGCTAATATCTTTGAAAGTAATAAGTTCAGGATTTTCAGCAAAATACTCGTAGCAATACGTATCTAGGGTGTTTATTTCAGTAATCGCTTTAAAGCCAACCAAGTCTTCGGCAAGCTTTTTCTCATATTGCAGATAATAATCCACCAGCATTTGATTATGCTCGTCTAATAAATCTTTAACACTGTGAAAGTTCGCTGCCATCTGGGTGTGAAACATCACAGTCCAATCATAAACCTGTTGTATTGTTTTAACTTGCATGTGCATTCCTTACTAAAATCAATTTAATTAGACATTGCATAAATCACACCAGCAAAAAACTCAATTAATATCAGAATCTTAAACATAAAGGTATGTAACTTATAGTAAGAAGAACGTACAAGTTACACACCCACTGTAAAATTTATAGGTGTCGTTTACGCCATATAAAATAAAGCGCAGGCAAGACTAAAAGCGTTAACACAACAGCACTTAGCATACCACCGACCATAGGCGCGGCTATTCGGCTCATCACCTCGCTACCCGTTCCTGTACCATACAGCACTGGCAGTAAACCAATGATAATGGTTGCCACTGTCATCATCACAGGTCTAACCCGAAGGCCAGCACCATTGATAATTGCTTGGCGCAGCTCTGTCACCGTAAACTGTGCTGATTGCGCTTTGGCATCTTGATAAGCTTGATTGAGATAAACCAGCATGATTACGCCAATTTCAACGGCAACCCCCGCAAGCGCAATAAAGCCGACTCCAACAGCAACAGAGAAGTTAAAACCTTCCAGATACATCAGCCAAATACCGCCTATCATCGCAAGCGGTAAGGTCAGCATGATCATTGCCACCTCAGTAAAGCTTCTAAAATTGAGGTATAGCAGCACCACAATTATCGCTAAGGTTAATGGCAAGACGTAGCTAAGTTTAGCTTTTGCACGCTCCATATATTCGTATTGCCCTGCCCAAGTAATTGAATAACCGGCTGGCAGCTCGAGTTGCTGATGCAGTGCTTGTTGCGCACGCTCAACGTAACTGCCGATATCACTGCCTTCAATATCAATTAAGCTCCAGCCATTGATGCGCGCATTTTCACTTTTAATACCCGGCGGACCATCTTCAATAAAGACATGGGCTACGTCGGCCAATGCGATACGCTGTCCGTTTGGTGTCACTATCGGTAACAACTTAAGCTCTTCAGGCGAGTCGCGATAATCTTGCGGATAACGCAAGTTAACTGGGTAACGCTCTTGCCCTTCAACGGTTTCAGTCACATTCATACCACCGATAGCAGTGGCAACAACCTGTTGCACATCAGCAATGTTCAAACCATATCGCGCTGCTTTCTCACGGTTGATATCGACTTTGATGTAGCGACCACCGGCAACGCGCTCTGAGTAAACCGAAGCGGTACCCGGTAAATCTTTTAAGATGACTTCAATTTGCTCACCGATTTTTTGAATTTCGCTCAGCTTTGGCCCTGCCACTTTGATCCCCACAGGGGTTTTAATCCCAGTGGCAAGCATATCGATACGGGTTTTGATGGGCATAACCCACGCATTGGTGAGCCCTGGGAACTTAACCAGATTATCGAGCTCTTTTTTCAGTTTTTCGGTTGTCATACCCTCGCGCCACTGTGACTTTGGCTTTAACTGAATAAAGGTTTCGATCATGGTGAGCGGCGCGGGGTCTGTCGCAGTATCCGCACGACCTACCTTACCAAATACCGATTCGACCTCTGGCACACTGGCAATTAACTTATCGGTCTGCTGTAAGATTTCACGGGCCTTACCAATTGAAATACCTGGGTAGGTAGTTGGCATGTACATCAAGTCCCCCTCATCAAGAGGAGGAATAAACTCACTACCAATTTTATTAACTGGATAAAAACCGATAACAGCCAACACTAAGGCCAGTACTAGCGTTGTTTTCGGCGCTTTTAACACCGCATTTAACAAGGGTTTATACGCCGCCACCAATAGGCGGTTCACAGGGTTTTTCTGCTCAGAAATAACCTTACCGCGAATAAAGTAGCCCATTAATACCGGCACCAATGTAATCGCTAGACCAGCCGAGGCCGCCATGGCATAAGTTTTTGTGTAAGCCAGTGGCGAGAACATACGCCCTTCCTGTGCTTCTAAAATAAACACGGGCATAAAGCTGACGGTGATAATTAATAAACTAAAGAATAATGCGGGCCCGACTTCTGCGGCTGAGTCCATCACCACTTGCCAGCGGTTTTCGTCGGTCAGTGGGGTTTTCTCCATATGCTTATGCATATTTTCGATCATCACGATAGCACCGTCTGTCATTGCACCAATGGCAATTGCTATCCCGCCAAGCGACATGATATTGGCGTTTATACCTTGCCAATACATAACCACAAACGCCGTTAAAATGCCCATTGGCAGCGTGATAATGGCTACTATCGATGAGCGTATATGGAATAAAAACACCACACACACTAAGGCCACGACAATGAGTTCTTCAATTAACTTTGAGCTTAAGTTATCAAGTGCTTGGGTAATTAGGTTTGAACGGTCGTACACAGGGATGATTTCAACCCCCTCAGGCAGGCCTTTTTTGAGCGACTCTAGCTTTTCTTTCACTAGTTTGATGGTTGCTTCGGCGTTTTCGCCAAAGCGCATCACCACCACACCACCAGTTACTTCGCCTTCGCCGTTTAGTTCGGCAATACCACGGCGCATTTGCGGCCCAAGTTTTATATCGGCAACATCGCGTAATTGCAATGGCGTACCATTGGCATTAGTACCCAGCGGAATAGCCTCTAAATCGGCGACACTTTTGATGTAACCTGTGCTCGATACCATGTATTCTGCTTCTGCCATTTCGACCACAGAAGCACCACGCTCTTGGTTACCTTGCTTAATCGCTGTTTGAATTAAACTCAGCGGAATACCATAAGCACGCAATTTATCTGGGTCGACATTAACCTGATACTGCTTAATCATACCGCCAACAGACGCCACTTCTGATACACCTGGTACCGTTTGCAGTTCAAACTTTAAAAACCAATCTTGCAGACTTCGTAGCTGGCTAATATCGTGCTTACCGGTTTTATCCACTAGCGCATACAGGTAAATCCAACCCACCCCTGTTGCATCAGGCCCAAGCTCGGGCCTTGCTGAATCAGGTAAGCGAGCACTTACTTGACTCAAATATTCTTGTACTCGACTACGGGCCCAGTAAAGATCAGTGTCTTCATTAAAAATAACGTATACGTAAGAATCACCAAAAAACGAAAAACCCCTTACTGTTTCAGCCCCAGGCACCGACAACATCGCCGTGGTGATCGGAAACGTTACTTGGTCTTGCACCACTTGTGGCGCTTGTCCTGGGTAAGACGTTTTTACAATAACCTGTACATCAGATAAGTCAGGCAAGGCATCAACTGGGGTATTTTTTAAAGAAAAAATTCCAAAGCCCGCCAACATTAAAGACAGCAGTAATACAAAGAAGCGATTACCGACTGACCAACGGATCACGGCAGCTATCATTGCATTTCTCCTTGCATAGGGTGGCTTAGGGTCATGATGTCAAAAATCACAAACTCACCGTCCACTAACTTAAAGGTAAAATGCACTTCATCATCGCTTTGCAAACTAGACATATCGATACGCGGCGAAAAATGAAACTCCATGGTTGCGGCATCGCGGCCCCACTTAGGGATAGCCTCACGACTAATCACCGCAGTTCTGGCTTCGCGGTCAATGCTGTTGATAACCCCGTTTACCATTGCGCTATCGCTATCAGGCTCTTGCATACGCATAAAGTCAGAGCTTTTGCTTGATTCTGAGTCTATTAAGAACTGTGCTGAAACCACTACGTTATCGTCTTTCAATAAGCCCGATAAAATTTCGACGTCATGATTATCACTGCGACCTAGTGTCACGGCGACTGACTTAAAGCGCCCTTCGCCTAAATCAATCACGACACGGTCCTGGCTACCCGTACGGATCACCGCTTCTTTTGCGATGACTAATTGCGGCTCAGTTGGCTTGGTGGTAATACTCACTTCAGCAAACATATTCGGTTTTAGTAAGCCATCTTGGTTGGCAAAACGTAAGCGCACACGCAGGGTACGGTTTTTCTCATCAAGGGTTGGGTAAATATAATCGACCTTACCCTGCCAGCGTTGCCCTAGTAAGTAATCGAGTGTCATAGTCACTGGCAAGCCTTTATGAATAAGTCCTGCTTGACGCTCAAAAACTTCAGCTTCAACCCATACTTCTTCTAAGTGAGCAATACTCATCATGGTTGTGCCTGGTTTCACATAAAAACCTTCGCGGATATTTAGCTCATCCAATACGCCACTTTGCTTGGCATAAAAGGTAATGTTTTGCCTAACCTTTTGGCTTTGCTCTAATCGTGCAATAAAATCGTCTGAAACATTCAGTGATGCCAAACGCGCTTTTGCAGCACGAATAAGCACCGTGTTGTTACGTTTAAGGGCAAGCAGTAGCTCTTCTTGTGCATTCACAAGTTGTGGAGAATACAAGGTATAAAGAGGCTCGCCTTGCTTAACTTGGTCACCCGCAGCTTTGACATATAAGGTTTCTATCCAGCCTTCAACACGAGGATGAATATGCACGAGTTGGTCTTGGTCGTATTGCACATAGCCAACCGTATCAACGGTAGTTTGTAATGATTTAAAACGCACAGGTGCTGTTCTTACTCCTAAGTTATTAACGACCGCGGGAGAAATTCTCACGGTACCTGGGCTGTCTTCAGCGCTGCTTTGTTCCTCATAAACGGGTACTAATTCCATACCCATCGGTGATAAACCTGGTTCATCACGGCGATAATTACTGTCCATAGGTGCCACCCAATATAGTGGTTTTTTCTCAGCGCTTGGCATTTGTGCATGATCTGGCTCAGCAAGCTTATTTACAGCCGTTGCCAATGCTGCACCGACCGCCAAAGCGACAACTAATTTCACTGTGTTATTCATTGCTAGCTCCTTGGCTTTGTGCTGCATTTATGCGGTTATCTTTTGCTGCTGCGTAATAGTTAAGGCGAGCGAGGGTAATTTGTTTATCGACTTCAATATTTAACGCATCTATTTTCGCGTTTAGTTCGCTGATGCGAGCACGCATCACTTCTGAAAAGTCGCCATCATCATGGGTGTAAGCATTAAGTGTTGCCTCAGCTTGCTCAGCCATTTGCGGTAATAGCTGTTGTTGATACAATGCTTTGCGCTTCGCGAGTCGACTCAACTGACTGAGTTCTTTAAAGTACTGTCCTTGCAGCTTTTGTAAGGTAATAAGTTTGTTGGTTTTTACCGCCTCTGCGCTGGCAATTGCAGCATTGACGTGTTGATCTTGACGGTTGTCGGTAAATAGCGGTAAATCAACACTAACGCCAATTGAGAATAAGTCAGCGCGAGAGTCCCCCATCGGGGTATCGTCACGATAGCCATAGCCTAAATTCATACCAAATTGAGGTTTATACGCTTCTTTCGCCACTTGCACTTGGGTGTTTTTAGCACGTAGTGCATGTTCAATAGCAATCATTGCTGGGTGCCCCATCAACACTTCAGTGACACCCGATGGGGCGAGCTCTTGATAAGGCATTAATGCGGTCACTTTGGTACTTTCATCACTCACTGCACCATTTAGCATGTCAATAGGTAGCCATTGCGCCAGTCGCTTTTTGGCACTATCAAACTGCTGCTCAAGCATCACCAGCTTATCTTCAAGGCGTGTTAGCTCTAACTGAGCGCGAATAATATCTTGCTGGCGAGTCGCACCAAGTGTATTGGCATAGCTTGCTTCTGTTATATCAATGAGTTGATTGAATAATGCTTTATCTTGGTTGATTAATTGAATGCTTTTTTGTGCACGGTAGGCGTTTAGCCATGCTTCGCTAACAATGGCTTTAACCTGTGCTTGGCGGTCAGCTCTAAGCCAAGGGTATTGCTCAGCCGATTGCTGTAATGCTTGCTGCTGTAGGGCAAGACTATCACCACGACTAAATTGTTGTGATAAGCCCACTTTGAATTGCGTCATACCTTCTTGGTCAAAGGCAAAGCCATCGGTTGGTAAGTTCATTAGGCCAACAGTTAATACCGGATCTGGTAAGGTACCTGCAGCAATGCTTTGCGCTTCTATTGCCTGTTGCTGGTATTTATTTGCCTGCAACCAAGGCTCGTGAGTCAATGCATAATCAATCACCTGATTGAGTGTCAAAGGCTCTGCTTTCACTAAACTTGAGGTTATCAAAACTGCGCCTAGATAAAGCGCCTTAATCAATTTGCTGTGAATCATCACATGCTCCAAAAATCTTAAATAATGGTAAAAAAACAATAGATTTAGGGTGCAGAATGAGGTGTTCTTGCAGCGTGATGCTGAATTTTAGACAGACCTATCCTGCTTAAGCAGTAATAGGTGGACGGTATAAGGAGCTTATATGAAAGCTAAGTTGGTTTACGCCTAACACGGTGACTTTTTCAGATTGCTTAATTGAACTAACAACTAGGCTATTTAGAGGGAGGAGTGAGTGAGCTGTACAAGCATTGAACGGACACGCACAATCGCTGTTGTCCATGATATCTTCATGGCAACAGTCCATCTCGCTCATGTCGCTGTCGGCATTCATATTTGCATGATGGTTCATTTGCATGCTGGCATGTGGCATATCACACACCATAGCAACAGACGCAACTGACTGACCCACAAAAGTGAGCAGCATCATAACTATCAATAAGTAGCTTGAAAGTCGCGCCATCATCATACCTTAAAAATTAACCGCCCAGATTGTAGCCCGAAATTTACGCGCTCGACAAGGGTTTAGCTATTTTTATGCTGCTAGTTGCTGCAATAGCAAACAGGCAATAGCCAGTAAAATACCAAAAACCATCACCTAATTCGGCGTGCATTTTTATAAGCTCACCCATTTGCCCATCGGCATTACCAGCTAAATAGACCACAATCAATGCAATCACAAACACATCAACCATACTCCATTTACTTAACCCCTGTATTAGTTGACCAAGTAAATACTTAAGTTTGTTCGCTGGTAAAAAGCAATAAACTAACTGCATCAGTAATTTTAATGTGGGGATAACAATTGAAAACACAGCAATCAGTGCTGCCACCAAATAATTTTTATTGTTGGCAAGCTCATTCACTGTGCCCCAAATGCTGCGTGTTTTTTTGTAGGCATCTATTTCACCTTCAAGCTTATCAAGCCCTAACATGCTGGATGCCATCATTAATACACTACGGGTATTTCTGTCGCCTTCGTCGGCAATCATTTCAATACCTGTTTTAGCCAGCTCCGACTTGTTTATTTTACCTTCTAAAGTCAACACTGGCTGAGTTATTCCAGGAATGAGCAAAGCTAAAGCAATAATAATGGTAATAACAGGGAGTATAATACGCATCTTAACTAACCAAAAAATAAATAGGCTAGATATGATAACTAACTCAACCAGCCGAGTCAGTAACTAAGGACAGCGCAGAAAATACATCATCAGCATAGGCCCTTGATTCGTACATGGCATCATAGACAACATCCATTTTTGACGCGGGACGAATCATCACAAGTAATTCATCGGCTAGCTGCCAATGCTCTTCTTCTACAGCTTTAACAAGTTTTAGTGTTCCGCCGAGCATACCATTAAAGCTTAACAGCGCACTGGACAACTCTGAGCCTAATGAAAACTCTTTTGCAACAAGATCAATCTCCATATCCAAAATGGCGTCTAAAACAGATAGCATGCCGACCAAATAGCCCTGCTCCGCCAGCTCTTTTCCACCAGGCGCTAACATTAACGCTATGAATTTAGCACGCATTAGCCCTAATTTTGTCAGCTCTGAGGGTTTATCATTACCCAGTTCACTTAAAGCAAGTACGCGAACAAATTGTCTTATTGCGTCTTCTCCCAAGTAAATAACAGCTTGTGAAATAGATTTGATAGTCTGCTGGGCACTGCTTGAACGTGCATTAACTAACTTTAGTATACGCGCTGTCAGCCCTAAATCTTTTGCGACCCGCTCTTGTACTGCAGAAAAGTCTATATTCGGTTGAGCCGTACAATTTAATAGTTCTAACACTGCAACTTTTGAAGGCTCAACATTCCCATACGTTAATAATTCAGGGCGAGCAAAAAAGTAACCTTGAAATAAATCACAACCTGCCGCTTTCAATTGTTCAAACTCTTCATAACTTTCAATTCGCTCAACAATAATTTTAGCTTTAGGAAAACTACGTTTCAGTTTTTTGATCATCATATTTGTTTTGATGACCGGCTGTTCAACTTCAAGTTTAATAAAGTCCATTAACGGTAAAATGGGTTGCCATTTTTCGCCCCCGTCATAATCATCTAGAGCAAAAAAGTAACCTTCCTCTTTTAGTTGTTTTATGCGTTTAGCAACGTGAGGAATGCTTGTTGTTCGCTCAACTATTTCGATAACTGCACTTTGAGGCTGCAATAGCTTTGGAAAGTCGTCTAATATTGCATCGGTAGACAAGTTGATAAATGCAGGTTGGAAGCCCGTAAGTTTCTCTAATCCCATTAACATTAGCGCATTAAAAAACAACCGGCCCGTCGCTTTACCATCGCTTGTACCTTGAGGAAATACGTTGTCAGTTGACTCTCTGTACAATAACTCATAGGCATAGAGAGTTTTATCAGCATTAAATATCGGTTGCCTAGCTATATACTGAGTCACACTCTGACTCTTATTTCCTTCTATATTTAATTCTGACATTTTACATCCCGCTTAATTGTAAAAATCAACACTACAATTGTTCTTAGTATAGTGAAAGCTGTTTTCTTGCCAAACAAGAAAAATCCAACCACACTCAGTGTATGACAAACTTTTAATATAACCCATTGCGACTAACTTACTCATTATTTTTGCTTTTACTCTCTTTAAGCCCTGAACAAACAGCACAGGCTAAGCAACTTCCTGTGTTAAAATATAATGTGACTGGCTCTGGAAATTTTTACCCTTATTACATAAACAATAGACGTAATCCTGGCATTCTTCCTGAAGTTATTGCACAAATACTTGCCCGCGCAAATATTAAAGCCAAGCACATAGAGTTACCGGCTAAGCGTACGGTTAAATACCTTCATTTAGGCAATATTGACTTTGATGTTATCAGCCGTGCGTGGCTAAGTGAGCAGGAGCAAAAAAGTGATCTATTTAGTTATTCTGAGAACTTATTCGCAATTGAAGAGTACCTCGTTAGCCTTGAGGAAAATATCCAAAACTGGCAACAATTAAGCCACCTCAATAAACAACCAGTCGGAACAGTCCTTGGTTATTACTATTATGATGATACACGTTTTAAGCGCGTGGACTTTCATTCTGAAAAAGAACTAATAAAAGCGTTAAAAATGAATAGAATAGAGGTCATTATTATCGATAAGCTCAGTGCGAAGTACTGGGCAAACAAATTGAACATCTCTATTGCATTTGGTGCACAGCACTCGAACGGTTACTTACAAATAAGGCTTAGATCAGAGCATCAAGCCATGCTACCTGCCATAAATGAAGCCATTCGTAGTTTAAAAAAAGAGGGCACTATCGAAGCCATTATTAGCAAGTACACAAAAACCATACCCTTACATTAAACAAGGTTATTCCGCTTTAACTGCGGTTTTGTTATACTAGGGCGCTGTTATTAGCGATTTGCTTTAAGATAGATCATTTAATAAAGCAATTGGCATTAGTCTTCCAAACTGAAAAGAGCCTCCCATGAGCATTGAACAAGCCCTTATTGAACGTAGTAATAACCAATGTGAACTTTGCACAGCAACTGATAATTTATCTGTTTACGAAGTGCCACCCGTTACAGAGGCTCACTCTGATAAATGCATTTATGTTTGCCAAACCTGCAAAGATCAAATTGAAAACAATACCGACCTTACTGCAAATCATTGGCATTGCTTAAACGACAGTATGTGGAGTCAAACACCCGCAGTACAAGTTGTGGCCTATCGCATGCTAAAACGCTTAGCGGCAGATAACGGCTGGGCTCAAGATGCACTCGACATGATCTACCTTGAAGAAGACACACTAAAGTGGGCGCAAACGGCCCTTGCTGAAGATGACGATATTAAACATATCGATAGCAACGGCGTCGTACTTCAAGCGGGTGACACTGTCACACTTATCAAAGATCTTGATGTTAAAGGCAGTAGTTTAGTTGCTAAACGCGGCACGGCGGTTAGAAATATCGGCTTAACGAGTAACCCTGAACATATTGAAGGGCGCGTAGATGGCCAACGTATTGTCATATTAACTAAATACGTAAAAAAATAACGCTTGATAAAATGGGCTTTGCGCCCATTTTTTATATAATTAAGCTATGATTAAGTCTGCGAATTTTAAGCTATTTAATAGATAGTCCTCCAAACGCAAGGAAAACATCATGGCTTCGGATACCTTCTCCTCTTTTAAACGTGCCTCACTGTGTAGCTTAATGATATTAGGCAGCAGCTTAGTATTAAGCGGTTGTAGTGAAGATTCAGCTGAGCCGCAAGCTGAGCAATCAACAATGAAAACACTCAATACCCAGGTGACTTATTTAGATCGTAGCATGTTGCCACCAGGCTCAGTGCTAAAAGTACAGCTGGCCGATGTATCGAAGATGGATGCAAAAGCGGATGTGATCAGTGAGCAGGAAGTACAATTAAATGGGGCTCCACCTTATAACGTGGCACTGGAATATGACGAAAGTAAAATTGCCGATCGTCACCGTTACAGCGTCAGTGCCCGCATAGAAAACCAAGGTCAGTTGCTTTACATCAGCACAACCCATAATAATCCATTTTCAGAAAACGCAATGGACGATGTATACAAAGTCACTGTCTCTAAGGTATCCGCTAAAAAGCCAGATGTAACATTAACTAACACCTACTGGAAAGCAGTAACAATTGCTGGTGAGCCCGTTAACGTTGAAACAAAAGAACCCTTTGTTCAATTTAAAGATGATGGCTCAACTCACGGCTTCTTAGGGTGTAATAGCTTCTCAGGAAGCTATGAAGTAAATCAACAAACGCTCACTTTCAACCCACTCGCAAACACTAAAAAAATGTGTGTAGAGCAAATGGATATTGAAGCTGCAATGTCAGCCTTATTGGCATCAACAGCACAGTTTTCAATTAATGGTGAGCAATTAGTTTTACTTGATGATAGCAACGAGCCATTGGCAACGTTTACTGCAACCTATATGAATTAGTCTATAAACAAAAACGCCCAGTAAAAACTGGGCGTTTTATTTAAAATAAAGTTATTCGTCAACCAGTTGTTCACTGCGATAAAAACCGCTGTTTTGTGCAAGTAATTCTACTAACTCAGGCAAGATAGCGTCCATGGTTTGCTTTAATTTCCAAGGCGGGTTAATGACTATCATACCAGAGGCCGTCATACCATGAACCTCAGTATCAGCCTCCGTTGCTAATTCAAATAACTGAATATTGCGCACACCAGAATCAATTAAACCAGCTTCCATTCTATCGATACGTTCACGGTCAACAACTGGATACCAAATCATATACGTACCCGTTGCAAAACGTTTATAAGCCTTAATAATAGTATTAACAACCGTGTCGTAGTCAGCTTTAATTTCGTACGGTGGATCAATTAATACACAAGCACGACGTGACGCAGGAGGCAATAAGCCCACAAGCCCTTGAAAACCGTTCTCGCCACGTACCCGAATAGAACGCTTACCTTGCATATTATTTTGCAATAGTTCTAAATCACGTGGATGTAACTCAAAGAACCAGCCTTTATCTTGGCGACGTAAGAAGTGTTCAGCTATTTTTGGTGAGCCTGGGTAGAAATCTAAATCCCCCTGTTGATTAAACGACTTAATTAGTTCGATATACTCATTAAGTGCGCTATGCTCACTGCGATGTTGCCAAAGTTTAGCGATGCCTTCTAAGTACTCTTGTGTTTTTTGTGCATCACTTCCTGCAAGTTCAAAAAAGCCAGCCCCAGAATGCGTATCAATATAATCAAGTGGCTTGTCTTTGATTGTTTGATATTTAAGAACTTCCGCTAAAACTAGATGTTTAACTACATCAGCAGGGTTTCCTGCATGAAAAGAGTGTCGGTAACTAAGCATATTTATAAGTCGCCAAATACGAATGTGCGCAAAAAATAGATGACCTCATTGTACACGATAAACCGATAATGATCCTAAATACTCAGCACTGAGTGAACCATAAATGAATAAAAATGCCCCGAGACTGAATTGAAGCTTAACTTTTAATAAAAATGCGCTAAAACAGGCGTAAATGCTGGCATATCGATACAGTTTCCTTTACATTTGCATGACAATAATCACAGTTTTATGAGCGCATTTATGAATAACGAAACTCTTTCCCAACTCGAACAACTGATCGACAAACTAATTAACCGAAATAGCGAACTTGAAAGCGAAGTTAAAAGCTTAAAAGAGCAAACCGCCAAGTTACTTGATGAAAACGAAACACTACAACTTGAAGTACTTGAAAGTGAAGAAAAGCAAAAGGATGCCAGCAGCACATTAACAGGCTTACTTGAAAAACTACAAAGCGCTAATCAGGCTAGCTAATGGCCACTCCACAAAGTCAGCGTGTCGCCGTCGAGCTGCTTGGCAAAGAGCATGAGTTTTCTTGTCCTGAAGGGCAGGAAAAAGCGCTCGTTGGTGCAGCTCAACATTTAAATGACTTAGTGGAACAAATGAAGCAACGCTCTGCTGTTCGAAACGAACAAAAAGCCTTATTAATGGCCGCGTTGCACTTGAGTCATGAGTTGCTCGAAGTCAAATCGCAACAAGCAAAACAAGAGCAACAGCATGACTCATTAATCGATAAGCTAAGCCAACATTTAGATCCTTAAAAAAGCGCATTTCGCGCTTTTTTTGTTTACACTCTCCATTCGAATAATAAACGAGCGAATTAACAATGCGTACGAGTGCTTTTCTAAAAGGAATTATAACGGCTTTATTTTCTGCCTGTTTTACCGTGAATGCCCATGTTACTTGGCATTCCATTACACCAGAAATTCAATTTTTAAAGCAACAAGCTAAGCTACGCTTTTACGATTCGAACCAAGTTCTTATCGAAGGAAAAGAGTGTGCATTAATGTTCGATGCCAGTGGCGACTTTGCAGCCGTGGAGCAACTAGCCAGCACTCTAAAGCAGCGTTTGAAAACACCTTTATGTTATCTGGTTGGCAGCCATTATCATGACGACCACCTCCTTGGCATGGCCGTACTACAAGCACAATTCCCCACAGCAAAGCTCATAGTTCATCAACAGGTTGCAGAAAACTTTGCACATGTACAACGTGCCTTTACTGATAAGCTTGATAGCTATGAAAAAAGTATTGAGCTTAGCTACCAGCGCCTTGCCACCCTGCCCAAGGAACAACAACACACATGGCGAGAAAAGTTAACGCTTGCGAAACAACGTTTGTTACGCTGGCGTGAGTTATCGCTTAAAGAGCCCGGACTTATCATCGCTGAACAAACCAAGCTTGACCTAGGCAATTACCCAATTATCATTGAGCCCTATCACGCGCACACATATGGTGATTTAACCTTACTTGCTGATAATGGCCAAATCTTATTGGGTGGCGATATGGTTGATAGCCTGCCTTATCCAGGTCATGGACAACTAACACCGTGGCTTAACGCACTCACACAGCTTGCGCAAAGTAAAACCATCACAACCATTTTACCTGGCCATGGCGAAAAGCTCACACCCGCGATGCTTGCAAAACCAATTGCATTTTTAAGTACGATTGAAGAGCAGGTAAAAGCTCAGCCGAATGCCCCCGTAGAAGAGTTAATAACAACATTCCCTATAACCATAAAACAAAGCTATCAGAGCGACGAAATTGGCGAACGTGCATTTAATATGTTTCTTGAGGCTGGACTAAAGCAGGCTAAAACTTCAAAATAGCGCTAAAATAATAAAGGGATTTTATTATATGGCTCTATTACGTTTGAAATATTTTCTATTGCTATGCATATTTATTAGTTTACAAGGATGCCAAACCACTAAGAAAGAATCGCAACAAAATCAAGATGATCAGCCAAAGATCTTTAACCACTTTGAGCCTAACTTAAGCTATCAAGAAAAAACCAGTGAGCAATTAGATGTATCACCCACCGCTGCGCTACCGTCATCCAAAGTAAGTATTCCAGCCTCTGAGCCAACTTCTGATGACTTATGGCAACATATAGCAAATAATCTCTCTTTGGTTTTTCAAACCAATAAACAGACTACTGCACGTGTAAAGTGGTATTTAAAACAGCCTGAGTATCTCGAAACAGTGAATCGTAGAGCCGCTCCTTATCTTTATCACATTGTTAAACGTGTCGAAAAGCAAAACCTCCCTATGGAGCTTGCACTGTTACCCTTTGTTGAAAGTGATTTTAGACCCACAGTTCGCTCCTCAGAACATGCGGTGGGAATATGGCAATTGGTAGGCGCAACGGCCTATCATTTCGGTGTGCAAAGCGACCAATGGTATGATGGTCGTCAAGATATTTTAGCTTCAACCGATGCTGCACTCGCTTACTTAAGCTACCTACACAAGCGCTTTAATGGTAATTGGCTTCATGCATTAGCAGCCTATAACAGTGGTGAGGGTCGAGTAAAGAAAGCCATTAAAGACAATAAAAAACGAGGAAAAAAAACCGATTACTGGTCGCTCTCATTACCAAAAGAAACCGCAGATTATATACCCAAATTATTAGCCCTCAGCTACTTAGTGAGGCATCCTGAAAAAGGCTTTAAGCGCCCAAAATTGGTCAATAAACCACTGACTACTGAATTTAATGTTGGCCAACAATTTGAGTTTTCTGTGATTGCAAACCTATCTGGAATCGGCCGCAGTCAATTGCACAAACTTAACCCTGGTTACTTAAAAAACCAAAGTTCGCCTAATGGCCCACATACTTTATTACTCCCAATGGAGCAACAAACCATACTACAGAGCAAACTATTCCGTAATAACTTTGCAGGCCAATACACAGTACAAAAAGACGATACTTTATACAGTATTGCACGGCGCTTTAGCATGTCAGTCGAGGCGCTGAAAAAATTAAATAATAAAGCCTCAAATCTAATAAAGGTTGGTGAACAGCTCCACTTAAATAAACCACAGACAATACAGAAGTCCTTGTTGGTCGATTATAAAATTAGCCCTTATCTAGAGCAAAACGAACCAACAATTCCCACTGTTGCAGTTGATTATCAAGTCAAACCCGGTGACTCTATTTGGCGCATTAGCCGGCTCTATGATGTCCCCCACAAGGATGTCGCGATGTGGAATAAGTTAAATGCAACAAGCGTATTAAAACCAGGTACGATTTTGACATTACATTTGCCACAAGCCGAGCCCACAAAACATAATGCACCAGCGAGCGAGACGATACTGTCGGGTATCGAAAGCTCTTTAAAAAAGCCTTGATTGCTCAGCTAAAGCGGTTAGCGTAAAATCGGCATTTATATTTAAATTCTAAAGAGTAAAAACATGCAAATCAGCAAAGACTCAGCGGTTGAGTTTCACTACACATTAAGTGAAGCAGGCGAGCAAATCGAATCAAGTAAAGATGGCGAGCCGCTTTCATATATCCATGGTACTGAGGGCATGCTTCCAGGTCTTGAAAAAGCCCTTGAAGGTAAAGTAGCTGGTGATAACTTTAGCGTAACACTTGAGCCCAGCGAATCTTACGGTGAACGCGTTGATAACCTAATCCAACGCATCCCACTTAAGCACTTACAAGGCAACACAAAAGTCTGGAAGCCGGGTATGACAGCAATAGTGCATTCAAACCAAGGTCGCCACCAAGTGACTATCGTGAAAGTAGGTCGCTTCAATGCAGATTGTGACTTAAACCACCCATTTGCTGGCAAAACACTGACATTTGATGTTGAAGTAGTTAATGTTCGCCAAGCAACAGCCGACGAGTTATCACACGGCCATGTGCACGGCGAAGGCGGTTGTGGCCACAGCCACTAAGGATAAATGATGACAAACGTTGCAATTGTCACTGGTGGCAGTAAAGGCATAGGCAAAGCGGTTGTTGAGCGCTTAGAGCGCGAAGCATACACAGTTTACAACTTAGATATCACGCCATCTGAGGGCAACTATCGCCACTGTGATGTCAGTGATGCTGTGCAAGTTAAATCTGTGATTAACGAAATAATTGCAGAAACAGGCCGAGTTGATGCGTTAATATCAAACGCAGGTCGCCATTTAAGTGCCAACATTGAAAACACCGATGAAGCAACGTTTGACGCCCTGTTTGCGCTCAATGTGAAAGGTGCCTATGCTGCAATTCAAGCTGTGTTACCTAGCATGAAAAGCCAACAAGGGGGCTGCATCGTATTGGTTGCCTCTGATCAGGCGATTATCGGCAAACCAAACTCATTTGCTTATAATTTAACAAAACATGCGCTTGCATCAATGGCAAAAACCACTGCGCTGGATTATGCCGCGTTTAATATTCGCGCGAATGCAGTGTGCCCAGGCACCATTGAAACCCCATTATTTCATAACGCGATTGATGCTTACTGCCAAAGAAGCGGTGCTAGTAAAGCTGATATTGTTGCCGAAGAAGCTGCATTGCAACCTTTAAACCGTTTAGGGCAGCCTGAAGAAATAGCTGCTTTGATAAACTTTTTGATAAGCCCAGAAGCCAGCTTTATCACCGGTAGCTTGCAAAGTATTGATGGTGGATACACCACGCAATGAGCGACAAAATTATTGACCCTCATATACACTTTTTTAACCTCAACGAGGGTCAATACATTTGGCTACAAGGCGAGCATCCCCCTGCCTGGCCTAACCTTACACAGATAAAAGCACCTGTTAGTGTAGAGCAACTGCAATCAGCCTGTTCATTTGAGCTAGAAGCGCTTGTACATATTGAAGCAGGCTTTGACAATCAAGCGCCAATAAAGGAGCTTAATTGGCTTGCAACACATTTAAAAGATTTTGCTTATAAAGCCATTAGCTATAGTCAGATTGATGCCCCTAATAGCCAGTTTATAAACGCAATGACTGAGCTTAGGCAACCAACGCTTGTTGGTATTCGTGATATTACCGAAGGTGATGATGCGACGCGATTATGTGCACCAAACAGCCTTGAAAATCTTGCCTATCTAGCCGCCGAAAACTTACTGTTTGAAACCCAATTTGAAATTGAAAACCATGCAGTAACCGAACAGCTCATTACATACTGCCATGCTCTTCCTTCATTACGTGTAGTGATTAATCACTTAGGTTTTATCAAAAACCCAGAGCACTGGTTAAAGGCAATCACTAAATTAAGCCGCTGCAATAATATTGCTATTAAATTTTCAGGACTAGAATTTAGCTCATTGAGTAAAGACACGCATCGATGGCTTCTTAAGAATTTACTAAATCACTTTGGTGAGCAACGTATTATGTTTGCCAGTAATTTCCCTGTTTGCCAAATCGAGGTAGACTACAGCAGTTGTTGGCTGCACTATTTTTCATTGTGTGATACGCATCATATTTGGCAACAGCTGAGCAACAAAAATAGCCGTTATATCTATCAAATTAGTTAAAGACTAACTATACATAAAGGAAGTCTTGCTCGTTAGGAGCCCCTATGAAATTGCAACTTAGCTGTTTTGTTTTATCCTTTGCCCTCTATAGCTGTAGTCATCAAACACAGCAGCCCACTCCAAAACTCCAACATGCACAGCTTACAGAACCACAAAGTGAGCTCATAGCACAGGGAATCTCCCGACTTATGCACAGTAAGCCAATCATCCTCGATAAAGATGCTTTTTTAAACAACAGTGTGCTGGTAATAGGTAATATGAAAGGGCATGAATCACAAGATAAAGGGTTTAATAACATGCCTGACAGCTTTGAGCTGCTAATTAAAGATAAGCAATGTTTTATCCGGCATTTAGATAGTAAAGCTACCGAGCTACTACCACAGGTAAAATGTAAAGAAATCGATTGATATTTAATAAAAAACCAACCATGTAATAATCTGTAATAACAACCTAAAACAGATCTATCTATTCTTTTCCTTGCACAAACAGGCAATAAGCTAATTAACTTTCAGAATTTCATTTGCTTATTACCACCTTTAAAATTTAGCAAGGAGAATTTTACCATGTGTAACGGTGATAAAAACAATAGCCTAGTGCCGGACCTAACCCAAGATCATTCAGTTAGTCTAGCAACAAGCGAAGCGGCATCTAATCAACCTCTTGAGTTTCATCCATCGACTTTAGCCGCACAGATTTCAGCATGTGTTGGTGCAAGCTATGAAAATGGCAAAATTTGCGTAAACTTTCCAATAGTCGGCAATATTTGCTTTTCAGTCAGTTTGCCCATTCCAAGCGGTACATCGGTTAAAGTATGTATGCAAACGTGTGGTTTCCGCATAGGTGTTCCACCTTTTAATGGTATTAAAGCTACGGTATACGCAAACAACAGTCCGTTATGGACTGGCACGATTTGGGGTTCTTGCTAGATAGCCTATAGTAATAGCTGCTTATCAAATAAATAAGCAGCTCTTCAATTTCAAAACAGGACTTTATATCATGAATGATCTCAGCTTTTTTGTTATTCCCAATGACCATGGCCAATGGGAGCTCACTTCTCAGTCTGGAGCAAGTGCAGAAGAAATTAAAGTAAATTACAAAGATCTTATTGCAGGTGGTAGTCTGAATCTCTATTTCGAACTTGCAAACAAATCAGAGTGGGCTTTTGCCGAAAACGGTAGCTATTTTTCAGATGCTAAAGACAACTTCAATTATCAACTCAATAGTATTGTTGCCAACGATGGAAAATCACTAATTGTCACAATATCCAGTATTTTACCGCATCACGCTTTATCAACCGAATTGAGTAAACAATTAGCTGATAATCCAAAAAAAGCGGTATCAGGCAAGTTAGATCAAGGTGCAAATTATGAAATTAATTTTCGATTAATTGCGAAAAAGAGCACTGACGCTAACTCTCTTATGCGTTATTTTTCACAAGATCCACGGGTTATAATTGAAGATATGGAGCCAACCCTTTAAAACACCAACGCAGAGCTTACTCTGCGTTATTTTTTACAGAACATAAAAAGTAATAATGCTCTTTGCCGATTAAGCTCATTAACTTACTTTCAGAACATAACCCCTTAAACCAAGGTAGACGGTAAAAAACTGGACTCCATCCCAAATTTATACTTTGTTCTACCGACGCGAGTGCTGAGTATTTTTCATTCAATAAGCTTTGCAGCATTGCTTTGATAAAATATGCCTCGGCCAAATTTGGCTGAGCAGCTAACAACTGCTCAACCTGATTCATCGCTTGTTGATTCCTATTTAGGTGAATCAACACTTGCGCTTTTTCAAGCTGGTCTGCAACGTTTTTCGACGAGGAGCCAAGCTGATCGCTAATTTTTAAGTATAAGCTTTCAGCCTCTGTAAAGCGGCCTTGCAAATAAAGTAAATCAGCATAATTAAGTTGTAAGGTGGTTGTTTTGGTATCTAACATCATGGCTTTTTCAGCAAGGTTTAATGCATTTACAAGCTCACCTTGTAAAGAAAGAACAATTGAATAATTACTATAAATAGAGGCACTTTGCTGTCCCGAATCGATCAGTTTTTGATAATTATCCTCTGCCGCCGTCAAGTCGCCTGATAACAAAGATACATCCGCGACTGTTTTAAGCGTTACAACATCATCAGGGTTATAACTTAATACTTCCTTTAAATATTTTAATGCGTCAGCACGTTTCCCCAAGGTAAGGTACGCGATTGCAAGGTTTCTGGTGGCCAATAAAGTGGGTCTAATTTTATATGCCATCTTCGCGTGCTTTAAAGACTCTTCTAGGCGGCCTGTACGCTTAAAATAAATAGCCAAAATAATTTCTCTCTGGTATTCCTCTAAAGATGAGCTTTGAATTCTGCTAATAATTTTTTCAGCTTTAAGGTGCTCTCCCGTATACTGGTATATTTCAAGTAGATCAACTAAATAAGCAGGGCTTTCACGGTATGAAGTTGGCGATCGTTCAAGTTGAAATTGTAACTTTGTTATGAGCTCTACATTTTTTGACGATTTATAAAGGCGTAAAACTATTTTTCGATATAAAGGATACAAAGGCTTAAAATCAGGCTCTTGCAACAACAAAGACTCAGCCATGGCGCGTTGCTTTTGACTGCTACCTAAATCATTCGCAGTCAGAGCAACTAACGACACATACTGCCTAATAAACTCATCTGACAATAACAGCTCTCTGTTCGAAAGAATACTTGGAGTAAGCAAGCTTTGTATCGAGGATAAAGTTGAGTTATAAATATTTAGATAGTTTTCTTTATCTGTTGCACTTCGTGTTGTGCCTATCATTGTGGCGTTTTTATCTAGTTCGTTTAGTGTGAAATCACACGATAAACGGTTGCAGTCTAATAAAGGTATTAATAGTTTGGTAGCTCCCAGAGCGGCAGCTAAATCATTTAGGCCTGCTTCTTTACCAAGTATTAATTGTGCTTGTTTAACTTCCCTGCTCGCAATTAAAGCAAGCTTGCGATCAGCAAGTACATATTCGGTTATTGCATCCTTGACGCCAAGACTGAGCAAGCGTTTTTGTGCATCCGTAACTTGGCTATTTGCTATAAATTCTACGGGTAATAAAGCTATTCTCTCTATCGGTTTAGATGCATACCAGAACCAACTCCCCCCGCTTAATAGCAAAAAAAGAATCACAACAAGAAGTAATCTTCTATTGAAAAAAGTTTTGCTTAGGTTGTTATTATTTTTGTAACTTGTAACATCTACGGTCACGCTTTCGAAGCTAAGCGAGGCTAAAACGTCTCTAAACTGAGATGCTACGGCGCGAGCGCTTTCAGGGCGTTTATCCACTTTAAATGCTAATAACTGTTTTAGTAAAGGTACTAAATCAGCAGATAACTCTTTGATAGGTTTATAATTTGCGCAACAAGGAAATGATTTGATTTGTTTTGCTAAATCTTGCGCTGTACTGCTTGAGGCTTGTTTTGAATAAGCATGATAGCCCGTTAATAACTGATAAGCGATTAACCCCAATGAAAATAAATCACTTCGAAAGTCAACAGCTTGATTATTCAATTGCTCAGGCGACATGGCGTTTAAACTGCCATAATCATTGACTATATCAGTTGCTTCTACCCCTTTGATTTTTGAGATACCGAAATCAGTTATTTTAACTGTACCTTCATCACTTACTAGCACATTAGCCGGTTTCAAATCGAGATGTAATATGCCTTTATCATGAATTGCAGCTAAACCATCACTAATATGAATGAGTATTTCTAGCTTTTCAGTCAGTGTAAGCCTCTGCTCTTTCATTACATGAGCTAACGTATTCCCTTTAACATACTCCATTTCTAATAAAACTTGTTGATCGCGATGAATGATTTTATAAAGCTGCACTATATTTGGATGATTAAAGCTCGCTATTAATTTTGCTTCACTAATGGCTCGCTCAGTAGTGTCTCCAGCTAATTTCATTACCTTGAGTACGACTTGCCTATTCAGCTCTCGATCAGTTGCAAGGTATATCGTACTCATCCCTCCTTGCGCCAAGACTTGTATATTTTTATAGTAATCCTCTATCACAAACTACTCGATCCATCACATATAAATAATTAGTTTAGTATTCAATGTTAATTAAATGCAAAATTAATGTACACACTATGATAGAGTTATATTTTTATTCAAGGACTAAAAGAGAGCTATATGGCTATACTGGCTAGTTTAAACTCAGATGTGAGCTTTTATCTGCGCGACTTTCATCGTTTTGGTCGACTAGCCCACTCTGTTGACACATTATTAAACTACCCAGAAGTGACACGTATTCATGCTGTAATAGAATGGGTCGAACCACACTGGTATATTCGTGATCTAAGCAAAAATGGTATTTGGCTAAACGGGAAACGGCTTGATAAACAAATCAACTCCCCATTAGCCCTAAATGATCGCCTAAGCTTTTCAGAAATAAATAACTTAGATTACCAATTAACTTCTATCGATCCACCCAGAGATCTTTTACTACCTATCAATGGCACAAATACACATTGTATTTTGCTTGAACGTTATCATTTTTTACCCGATAGCCAACATCCAACAGCCGTTATTTTTTACGATCCTGATAGGCTCTCTTGGTGCTACGAAAACACAGAAACTCACCAATTAGTTACTTTAGAAGATGGTCATCAAATAACAATAGGAGAGCAGCTGTGGCAGTTTTTTCAAGCTGAAATGACATCACAAGAAAATACACTGAATTTAAGCCCCACACCTATTAATGACCTTCAATTTATATTCAATTTGAGCCTAGATGAAGAGCAAACCGAACTCAAAATAAGACAACACAACACATTAATTGACCTAGATGTTCGCTCTCATCACTACCTCACCGTGCTGCTGGCTCGCAATAAACTGGCCGATATTAAAAATAAATTTGAGAAAGATGTACAGGGCTGGGTACAAGTTAAGAAATTAGCACGCGATCTTGGTATTAATGAATGCCATGTCAATATTCAGATCCACCGTGCGCGAAAACAGTTTATGGAATCTTTCAATAATACACTCTCTGCTGATGTTTTGATTGAACGTAAACGAGGTAAGGTTCGTTTTGGAGGGAAGTGTTTTACAATTGTAAAGGGGCCGAATTGCGAATCAACAGAGCCTACAAATTAAGAAATGGCTGTGGCAACGAGCAGAGCTACAGCCATTCATTGGTCGATTACTGCGCTATTATTTGTAGCGAACAGTTGTAGCTTACAGCTTTATTTATCAATGACTTAAATTCAAGGCTAAATGCCACAAGCGACTCTTCCGTAGGGTAACAAGCAATACACTTATCAAGCTCTTCTGTAAGCTGGTTAAGCATACTTACTCGTATCGGATTTTCAGCCTCTACGCCATATTGATGCTTCCAAAACCGCTGTAGTACAGGAGCATCATCTAACGTCATTATATACTCATAACCATCATGCCAAAGTTCATCTGTCAAAGAACATTGAAATTCAGGCTCATCGAGACTTAATTTTGTAGATGATAGAACGACCTTTCTCATAAGTATCTATTCCCAAATTGACATTAAGAACAGTTTCCTGGTGCACCGTTTAATTCAGGGAACTGAGTAACAACCTCTCCATTTGGCTTAATTATCAAGCGGGCGCACTTCTCTTGTTGAGTACCAACAACTATCCCTAAGTTAGCATCATACCTAATACGAGCATCAGGCTGTACTGTTCGTGATTTATTAGTTGCATTTTGCACTTGTTCGCAAAATTTTTGCGCATCTTGTATTGTTGCACAGTACTGAGGCAAAAATTGACTGGCTTGTACACCAAAAGTGCAATGCCTTTGTTGAATATGAGCAAAAGATTGTGCTGTTACATCACATTTTGGGTCTGCAGCCGCCTGAGTCGCAGAAATAAATAGGCAACTGATAAAGCTGCAATAGATAACCGAATTAATTAATTTCATTACTGTCTCCTTTGTAATCTAAATTGATTGGAAGTCACTCTTCCTTTCTCAATCTAGATACTAGGGAGAAATAATCCATAACAGATTATTACACAGCACAGGTAATACCCCGATTAACGGGGCATTACCTAAACGCTTTTACTTTATCTCAACACGCTGTGAGCGCATAACAACTTCATCATTTAGCTCAATACCGATCCCTGGCTCTTCTGATACTTGGAAGAAACCATTTTTAGGTTGAGGATCTTGAATACATAGCTCACGGTTCCACTTTTTAATCGCATAGGTGTGATGTTCGTGAATTAAAAAGTTAGGAATAGCGGTTTCTAGGTGTAACGAAGCAGCTGTTGCTACTGGGCCGCCACACACGTGAGCTTGAATACGCACATCGAAGATATCTGCATAATCACACACTTTTTTAGTTTCAGTAAAACCACCACACAGGCCTAAGTCTGGCTGTAATACATCAATACTTTGATCTTCTAAGTAAGGGCGCACACCCCAGCGGTTATACAAACGTTCACCACCTGCAATTGGCACCGCTACTTTATCAGCAACTTTTGCATGTAATGAATGATTTAAGTAGTTCACTGGCTCTTCGTAATACATACAATCGAACTCTTCAGCAATTTCACCAATTTGAATTGCTGATGTTGCGCCAGGTAAGCTGTGACACTCAAAAATAATGTCAACTTCATCACCTACCGCTTCACGAATAGCTTGCATACGCGCGCGATATAGCTTCATTTCTGCGCGAGAAATAATGTTAGTGCGATCGTAATAAGTATTGCCGTTTTTATCGTACTGGATTGGGTCAACTTTTACCGCATCATACCCTTCAGCCATGGCTTTTAGTGCTGCTTCTGCGTATTCCTGTGGGTGAACAAGTGCTTTGAATTCACTATCCCAGTCAAATTGTAGTTGCGATGCATAAGTACGAAGCTTATCGTTAACTTTACCACCTAGTAACTGGTAAACAGGTAAACCAAGCGCTTTACCCTTAATATCCCAAAGTGCGGTATCAATGGCACTCATTGCTGCATACACAACAGGCCCACCACCTAAACCCCAAAAGCTTTCGCGTAACATTCGTGACCATAGTTTTTCTGTTTGAAATGGGTCATGACCAATTAAAAAGGCATCGGCCATTTCTTTGATCATTGCCGCAGCGGCACTATGACCTAAATCATAAGCCAGACCCGCTTCACCCACACCGCTAATACCTTCATCGGTATGAATACGCACAAAAACAGGTGTCCAAGCAGGTCTGTCTGGACAATGAATATCGAACACTTCGACGCGATTAACTTTCATGGTTACTCCTTACTGAGCAAAACGAGGATCAAGACGATAAGCTTTTCGCAGCATTGCCGGCCAGGCTAGCTGCCCACCGGTGCTGCCGCTGTGCACGACATTCGCTTGATTATAAATATTATCGATAATAGGTTGTGGTACTGGAATTGCCGCTTGACCACTGGCTTGAATCGCCAATTGAATTTCGCAGGCACGCTGTAAATCATAAAAACGCATAAACGCATCACCTACTGTTGGGCCAACAGTTAAGCCGCCGTGGTTCACCAATAGCATGTGATTGGTGGTGCCTAAATCATCTTGCAAGCGCTTTTTCTCGTCACTGTTTACCGCTAAGCCTTCGTAGCCATGATAAGACAATGATGGTAATGAAAACATTGAATACTGACTTAGTGGCAACAGGCCTTTTTCTTGGGTTGCCACAGCAATGGTCTCTTTTGTGTGTAGATGAATAACGCAGTGAGCATCATCACGTACTTCGTGAATAGCACTATGAATGGTAAAACCTGCTGGGTTAATCTTAAACGGCGTATCATCAAGAATATTACCGGCTAAATCAACCTTAACAAGATTGGATGCTGTCACTTCATCAAAACTTAAACCAAAAGCATTGACTAAGTAATGATCTGTACCTGGTAAACGTGCCGAAAGGTGAGTGTAAATGAGATCACCCCAACGAAAGTGTTCCACCAAGCGGTAACATGCCGCTAAATCGACACGTAGCTGCCATTCCTGCTCTGATACTTTATTTTTTAAATCGAGTTTTGGTAAATCAAACATGGAAAACCTTGTTAATGTGACACGCACAAATAGATGTATAGAAGTCTAAATAACTATTTGGTGATAATCAATAGCTGATACAAAAAGGCCACATCAGTTGATGTGGCCTTTAATAACTTAAAAACGAAGATTATTTAACTTGCGATAAGTAGTCTGCGATTGCTGACATTTCTTCTTCAGATACATTTGCAACCATTGCTTTCATCGCTGCAGCCATACCATTACTACGCGCACCAGACTTGATGTCTTTCATTTGCGCAAGTAAATACTCTTTATTTTGGCCATTTAGTTTAGGGTATTGCGGCATAATTGGTGCTTTACCTTCTGCACCATGGCAAGTTTGGCAAAGTTTTGCTGTGTAAAGCGTAGCACCGTCAGCGGCCATTGAGTTAAACGATAAGCTAGCTGCCATTGCTAAGCTTGCCCCACATAGTATTTTAGTTATCTTGCTCATTGTATCTTCTCTTAGTGATGGGTTAGAAAACATTTTCTTTAGTGTAGACCATGATTTAGGAATATTGCACCCGAAAAAACACATAATTGTTACCGCAACTTAAACACCCTATACAGTAACTGTATTTACCAGATTAAATCATCAGGTACTTCGAAATCAGCATAAGGATCATCTTCATCCTTTTGCTTATCTTCTGGTTCAACATGGAACACTATATATTCTTCGCTGACTTCAGCGACTTTTCGTGCTGGTTCATCTTCCAGTACAAAAAACTGACCTTCTAAAACACAAATCGCGAGGCGACCACCAGCAAGGGCTTTTTGTGTTTTTTCATTTACGTCCAACTCTTTCACTTTGTTTTGGTACGTAAAGTTGAAAGTACGATCACCACGGATTTCATCTTGGTTGTGGTGCTCTAAAATTTGTTTAACACGTGCAACTTGCTCACGCTGCTTCTGCTCTTCTAAACGCGCTTTATTTAACTCATCTGCTTTTTTCTGCTGTTCAAGCTTGGTTTGCTCAATGTGCTTTTGTAAATCGCTGGGGTTACTCGTTGCGCCTTTCTTTTTTTCTTTTGCTGTTTGCGCTTTTCAGTTTTAGCTACCTTAGCTTTGTGCGACGTAGTAAGCCCTGCCTTAAGTAATTGATCTTGTAATGAACCCATAACGAAATTCCAATAATAAAATGCCTAATTAAGGCTATTTTAATCAGCTATGCAAACAAATAACAGTATTGACTCAACTTGATTCCATGATATCTATTTTAACGCCCTGAGATTAACACGCGATGAAATCATGACATATTGATTTAACGCAATATTTATTATTTTAATCGCCTTTTAACTTGTAAAAAAAGTGATACCCGATAAGCTTGTGCTTTATCTTTAGGGAGCTAAAAATGCAGCTGCGACATTTGTTACTTTGCTCTGTATTTATTTTCTTTGTTTTATACGCCCCACAACCCTTACTCGGATTATTTGCCAGCCATTTTTCTGTATCACCTGCCGCTGCTGGCAGTTTAATGACTGCGACTATGCTGCCGTTAGCCATTGCACCTTTAGTGTATGGCTTGTTTTTAGCTAAACGAAACCCTTTAACAATCTTAAAGTTTGCCATGTTTATTCTGGCCATAAGCTGCATTGCATTTACCTACGTGCCAAGCTTTAAGCTACTACTATTAGTACGTTTTATTCAAGGCATTACTCTACCTGCAGCACTCACCGCCATGACAAGCTACATTGGTGTAACTTATCAAGCCGATGAGCTACAGCGTAATATGACGCTCTACATTGGCAGCACGATTGTCGGTGGTTACTTTGGTCGTATGCTTGCCGCTTTATTTACTGACTTTTTAAGCTGGCAAAGTTTTTACTATGTGATTGCGTTAGGATTAATCATATTTGCAATCGCCATTCCTAAAGCAAGCAAAGGTGCGAACATTCATGCAGCTAAATCGCCGCTATTGTATCTAAAACAATTAAAAGATCCGTTGGTATTAAAGCTCTACGGGGCAGTTTTTTGTATGTTTTTTTGCTTTGCGGCACTACTAAACTACCTACCCTTTATACTGCAAGACAGTTTTGCTATTACGAATACTCGAGATATTGGCCTTGTTTATAGCGGTTATTTGCTTGGTGCACTAGCATCTATAGCGACACCTTGGCTATTACGTAAATCATTAACACCTTGGCGTTTACTAACTTGGGTATTTGTATTCTATAGCCTGACGATGGTGCTATTAATGAGCCAACAATTGTTATTATTCTTTATTGCCTTTACTGGCTTTTGTGGTGCGATGTTTGTTATTCACTCAAGTGCAGCACCCTTGGTTAATAAAATTAGCAGTGCCCCTGCCAGTGTAACAAATGGTGGATATGTGTCTTTTTATTATAGTGGAGGCGCTTTAGGCTCTTTGCTGCCGGGTCTGGTATATCAGCAACACGGCCAAGTTGCCTTTATGACCGTGCTACTTTTAGTTTGCTTGGTAGGTTTAAGCTTAGTTTATTTAGCAGGTAAGAAAACAATTCGGGGTTGATGCCCAGTGCTTTCGAAAAATAATTCTAAATCATCTTTTTTCATTAGCCATGTCGCGGTATTTTCAAACGGATGGCAATGAAATAGTTCGTTAAACCACACTTCTTGATCAAGCCACAGTGTGACATTATTTTGTTTATCGTTTAAAAGTGCCAACATAGACACACAACCAGGCGGCACTTTTAAATAACGCGCTAATCGCTCATCAGATGCAAAGCCCAAACGAGAAAGCCCCTGCATCTGTGCTATTGCTTTTAAATCTAATTGTTTGTCATGCGCTGTGATCACTAAAAAATGGCGTTTACCTTCATTATCACGCAAAAATAGATTCTTTAATCGCGTGCCAGGTCTATTAACCATGAATTTGTCGGCATCTAAACTGCCATGTAATGGTGGGTGCTCAATCACATCATAGTTTATATCTAACTGAGCTAATGCAGCGGCAAGCTTGGTTTTTTCTGCATACATTTACAAACAACGTCCTCGTAGTTGTACACTTAAGTCACGCCAAAGCACATCATCAATAATATGCTGATCGTTGCAATACTGTCGTGCCTTAAGTTCTTGGTTTAATAATTCAACGGCTTGATCTTCAAGCATCAGTTTTAAGCTGCTCGATTCTTCAAAGTACTCTTGCTCGGCAAAATCTTTAAACTGTCTACGCGTTAATGGCTTATCAAGGTTTAGTGGCTTCCTGCCTTGTGCTTTCACCGACACGACGTATGCAAAAATTTTGCTGCCTTGTTCATCATTTTTGCCGTAAAACTGTTTGTTATTAATTTCGAAAGGAGGCGCGTCGTCTTGACTGGCGCAAGCCGTTAGTAGAATAACCAAAAGCCATGCTATTTTTTTCATTATTGGATAAGCCTTGAACAGTATATGCTCATTAGTCTATCAAAAATAAAAGACTTAGGTAAAAATTCGATGATTTTTTAAAAAACACTTGACCAAATAAACAAAAATAATTAAAGTTCACCCCGCTTGAGACGCAAGACTTAAGCATCCTGTATTTTAGGAATGTGGGGCTATAGCTCAGCTGGGAGAGCGCCTGCCTTGCACGCAGGAGGTCAGCAGTTCGATCCTGCTTAGCTCCACCACTTTCCTACTCTTCTTTAGGCAATCTGCCGAATTATCAACTAACAGTATCATACTCTAAATTTAAGCTATTTAATTAGTCTTACTATCCTCTTCGTTTTATATCAGACACAAAAAAACCGAGCAAAGCCCGGCTTTTAAACGTAGTTACTTCTTAGCGATTATTCACGAATTTGGCCTTCGCCATTCACTAAGTATTTTTCAGTTGTAAGCGATTCTAGACCCATAGGTCCGTAAGCATGTAGCTTAGTGGTCGCAATACCAATTTCAGCACCTAAGCCTAACTGTGAACCATCAGAAAAACGTGATGACGCGTTAACCATCACAACAGACGCATCAACACTGCGCTGGAATAACTCTGCTGCTGCTTGATCCTTAGTACAAATGACTTCTGTGTGGTTTGAGCCAAATTGAGCAATATGATCGATCGCTCCAGCAAAATCTGGCACAACCTTAATGGCGATTTCTAAGTCTAGGTACTCTTCGCCAAACTCATCATCAGCAAGCACAGTCGCGTTGTCAAAATATTCAGCCGCTTTTGCATCTGCATTTACTTTCACGCCTTCTTGACGAAGCACAACTGCACACAGGTTTAAAAATTCATCGGCAATATCTTGATGTACTACTAGGCCTTCTAATGCGTTACACACACCAGTGCGCTGAGTTTTACCATTTAACAGCAAGTTAATGGCGACATTCAGATCAGCCTCTTTATCAACATAAAGGTGACACACACCTTTAAAGTGTTGAATAACAGGGATGGTACTGTTTTCAGTTACAAAATTAATTAGACCTTCGCCACCTCGTGGGATGATTAAATCAATTGTGTCACGTTGCTGCATTAACTCCATTAATAAGCCACGATCAGGATCAGGGATCACTGAGATTAAGGCAGCTGGTAAACCATGCTTCTCAAGTACTTTATGCATTACGCTGGCAATGGCTTGCGAACTACGCAGTGCTTCTTTACCACCACGTAAAATTACCCCATTACCCGATTTAAAGCACAAAGCACCTGCATCAGCCGTCACATTTGGACGTGCTTCATAAATCATACATACAACACCAAGTGGCACGCGCATCTTGCTAATCTTAATACCATTCGGACGCTCTGAAATGTCGCGTAATTGACCAACCGGATCATCAAGGCTGACAATCACTTCGATGCCTTCAGCCATTGCTTCAATGCGCTCATCATTTAGGGTCAGACGATCAATCATCGCCGCAGCAAGGTTATTATCACGTGCTGCCGCTAAATCGCTTTCGTTTTCTTTGATAATGAAGGCCTTACTTTCACGTAATGCCTGCGCCATCTCAGATAAAACTTGATTCTTAGTGGCAGTATCAAGCAGAGCTAGCTGGGTTGCAGCTTTTGCAGCTTGACTAGAAATATCCGTAATTAAACTCATGACTTCTCCAATAATGCGATATCTTTTTCTGAAACAACTGGGCCGATTGAATCTTGCATTTTTTCGCTAAATTCACTTTGCTCGTTGTCAGCAATAAAATTCAATAAACAGCTACTGTAATTCGCTGTTGCTTTTGCTAGACGTGTACCATCGTCACTGCGGACTAAAATAGTATCGCCTACGCCAAATTCTCCGTGTACCGCAACAATTTCATCGCTACGAATACACCCATCTTCATGATGAGCAGACTCATCAAACGAGCCTTCTACGACAACCTCACCTTGCTCATTCGCGGTGTGTGTCATCCAATGCACCGCTTCTTGCATTGGTTTTTCATAAGGCATAAAAATAGTGCCTGGGTTGTCACCTTCAAGTAGGCGATTGAAGGTTTCTTCTTTGAAACCATTTAGAATAAAGGTTGTAATACCATGCGATGTCGCCTTTTCTGCCGCTTCAATCTTAGTTTTCATACCACCGGTACCAACCGCGCTGGTTGCACACCCTGCCATTGCGTAGATTGACTCATCGATGCTCTCTATTTCAGGTAACAATACGGCATCATCATGCAAGTTCGGGTTTTTATCATAAAGACCATCAACATCCGAAAAAATCATCAGCGCATCTGCGTCTGCTGCTGCAGCAACCATCGCTGATAGGTTATCATTATCACCTACTTTCAAGTCATCCGTGGTGACCGTATCATTTTCATTGATGATAGGTAGTACACCGTGCTCTAGTAAAGTGAACACCGTTTCACGAATGCTGGTATAGCGCTCACGGTCTCGTAAATCACCGTGTGTTAATAATATTTGTGCGGAAGGGAAATCAAAAAAACGATCCCACATAGCCATCATTTCTGTTTGGCCGGCAGCTGCCATTGCCTTTTTCATCGTTACCGAGCGAGTTTCTTGCTCAGGAAATAAATGCGAACCCGCTGCCACCGAACCAGATGATACTAAAATCACTTCGATACCTCGTGCTCGACAGCGAACGATGAACTGCGCAATGGTCAATAAATAACGTGAACGACACCCATCTTGTTCCGGTGCGATCAATGCGCTACCAACTTTAAGTACAATACGTCGCCATTTAAACTTTTGCATAACTGTTCAACTTTTCCATTTTACTATCTGTTCAGCGTCATTAAAGCCGCTGATTAAAAGACTCACGTTTAGAACAACTAAACGTGCTGAGTATTCTCACTTTGTCACAGACACTTATCTGCACACGCAACTAGTCCGCGCATGGACTGCGTTTAGGTATAGCACAACTTTTATTCAGTCAGTAGACCAAACGGTTATAAACCATAAGCTGATAAAAAAAGATAAGTGTTGTTTATGTATCGCTGTAAAAAGCTGTGTGCGGCTTTTATTAATAACAACATACATAGAGCCTATACAATCTGGTACACCGACAGATAGGGCGTAGATTGTATGACCGAGATTTAGCCGCCACGATGGGAGCTAAACATTGATAAGATAATGAACTTTTATTGTATTCAACTCGTAATAAATACGCACTGAACAATCATTAGCTCATTTCTATTTAATTAGAAAACAAAGTGTATAAAACACAATATATAAAGCAAACAACTGATTTATTAGGGCTTATCCTCTAATTACTAAAGAAAAACAAAGTTAATCATTTAGATATCAAATTGTTTGAACACGAATTATAATACGATATAAAGAGGTGAAAGATCAAGAGTAGATATTAATCACTAATTTTATACTTACCATAAACCTAGAAAATAGTTCATACTTAACAAATAGTTAAATGAATACATTTCGATATTAATAATTTTTCATCAGCTTATGGCCGTTTTGTTTTCAATAACAACCCAAAAAGTATTAATAACGACTAAAATCGTATTTAGAGCAATAAGTTTTCTTGTGTCTATGACGGTGAGTAAGCTTTAATAAGTAGGCAGTTTTATTTGTAAGTCAGCGACAATTTATCGTCATCAATAGCAATTATCTATGATGTTGGTGCTAAAGCTAAAAGGATAATTCATTTTATGTCAGCAATTTATATAGCAGGGATCGCCTTGTGTTCTGTAATAGCACAGTGGGTAGCATGGGCGTTTCGTGTACCGGCTATTTTATTTTTACTTCTAACGGGTTTATTACTTGGCCCTTTCAGTGGCGTGCTTGAACCCGATGCCCTTTTAGGCGACTTACTATTCCCCGTGGTCTCGTTAAGTGTTGCAGTTATACTCTTTGAAGGCTCGCTGACATTACACTTTAAAGAACTTAAAGGGATAGGAAAAGTTGTCCGAAATCTCTGCTCCATCGGCATGATAACCACCTGCATTATTATCAGTTTAAGTGCCTATTGGATCTTAGAACTTAATTGGCGAGTTGCCGCAGTACTAGGGGCTGTGCTTGTGGTTACAGGACCAACAGTTATCGCACCTTTACTTAATTCAATGCGCCCTAACCAAGATATAGACCGCATCCTCAGGTGGGAAGGTATTGTTATTGACCCCATCGGAGCCTTATTTGCAGTGCTCGTCTTTGAAGCCGTTATGCTTGTTGGGCAAGGAGAAGTATTAAGCCATACAATTATTGCCTTGTTTAAAACCTTAGGGGTTGGCTTAACAATTGGTGTCGCCGCGGGCTGGCTAACCACCTTACTCATTCGTCGCGAGTGGTTGCCTTTTGAGTTACACAAATTTGGTATTTTAGCATTGGTATTGATTAGCTTTACAGTATCAAATCATCTGAGCCATGAATCTGGATTACTGGCTGTGACTGTATTCGGTATTTGGCTAGCCAATCAAGATGACTTGGAAATAGACTCAGTACTTGAGTTTAAAGAAGACTTGTCGATGATCTTGATATCATCCTTGTTTATCTTACTTGCCGCACGCTTACAGCTTTCAGACTTAATGATGTTACACAGTGATGTGTTTATTTTCTTAGCCATCGTGCTCTTTATCGCGCGCCCTGCATGCATCGCTATTTCAACTATCGGCTCAGATCTGCCAATAAAGTCCCGTTTGGTACTCTCTTGGATCGCACCAAGAGGTATCGTCGCAGCCGCTGTGGGCTCAGTGTTTGCACTGAGCATGGTTGAAGCAGGTATCGCGGACGCAGAGAAAATCGTGCCGCTGATTTTCACGGTAATCATCGTCACGGTTGTACTACAAAGTCTGACAGCTACACCACTGGCTAAACTATTAAAAGTGCGCCAGCCTGCGCCAAATACTATTTTAATCATTGGTGCAAACCATGTTGCACGTGCAATAGCCTGTGGACTAAAAGAGCAGAATATTCCTGTACATCTTTCTGATCCAGCATGGGAGAACTGCAAAATGGCACGTATGGATGGCCTGCCTTGTTATTATGGTAATCCACAGTCTGAACATGCCGAGCGTTATTTACCTTTAACAACAATTCGTAGTGTTTTAGCACTTTCACCTAATCGTCACCATAATGCATTGGGTGTGCAGTATTTCTCGCATTTGCTAAATGAAAAGGATGTGTATTCTCTTCGTTCTTCAACTAACCACGCTAAAGCAAACAAAGATAGCGCAACATTTTTGTCTCGTCAGATTCTATTTGGTGACAATGGCGCATATGCACGTTTAAGCAGTCTAATAGCCAAAGGTGGTAAAGTGAGTGCTACACGCATTTCGGATGAGTTTAGCTGGGAGCAATATAAAGAAGTTAATAGTGAAGCTATTCCGTTATTTATTTTAAACGGTGAAAAAGATGATGATGACGACTCTCCTGTTCGTATTAGACCATTTACGACAAATATGGAGAAAACACCGCAAGTAGGTGAGCGCATCGTTGCTTTACAACCACCCAAGTTATCGGTTCTTAAAGACCCTAACCAGAACAAAAATAAAGATAAAAAAGAAGATAAATGATCACAGGCCAGCACACGCTGGCCGTATTTTTAACAGTTTAAATTACATAGGTAAACGTGCGCGCCGAACCACACTATCAGGCATTTTTTGCGCTAGTTTTGCTAATAATTGCTCAACTTTTTTATGCTGCGCTTTATCTGCAACCATAGAGTGAAACAACCAGCGATAAGCATCCTCATAGTCTCTTGGGCTACCATACCCTTGGTTGAATAGCTTAACTAAGCGCATTTGTGCTTTTAAGTTGCCTTGTGCAGATGCTTCACGCAAATAGGTCACGGCCATCGCTTTATCTTGCTGAACCAACCGCCCGACATCATAATAGCGGCCAAGTTGTTCTAGTGCTGCTGCTAACCCTTGCTCAGCAGCTTGACGCATATAATACACACCCAACTCTACGTTACGATCAACACAGACTGCATAGGCCAGCATATCGCCATACAGGAACTGATACGATGGTAGCGCCATTTTATTGGCTCGCGCTTCGATATCTTGTACTAACTGGCAATCATCTGCCTTTACACGTGCTAGGTGTGCATTTTTATTGATCAAGCCAATTAACTCGCTTTCTGTGTACAGAGGTACTGCTGCAATGGGCTCTTCAGCCATGCTCAGGCTGGAAAAGAGTAATGTTAAAGGCAATAAAACACGCATCAAAATCACTTAAAAAAAGTCAGTCTTAGCAAATAATATACAATTATCATTCCAGAGTGAATTTTAGGCACAAAAAAAGCTGCCGAAGCAGCTTTTTTAGTCACTATGGCAATTATGCAAACGGGTTGCGTAATACCATGGTCTCTACACGATCAGGACCTGTTGAGATGATATCAACTGGAACACCCGTGATTTCTTCGATACGTTTGATGTAATCAAGTGCCGCTTTAGGCAACTGATCAACTGAGGTTACACCTACTGTGTTTTCTGACCAGCCTGGCATCTCTTCGTATACTGGCGTTACTTTCTCGTAACCTTCAGCAGCTAATGGCGTCACGTTCGTTACTGTGCCATCTTCTAACTGATAACCAGTACAGATTTTTAATGTTTCTAAACCGTCTAAAACGTCTAATTTAGTTAAACAGAAACCTGAGATGCTGTTGATTTGAACTGCACGGCGCATCGCCACTGCATCTAACCAACCAGTACGGCGTAAACGACCTGTCGTTGCACCGAATTCATGACCTTTCTCACCTAAATGCTTACCTACAGGGTCTTGCTTATCAAGACCATCGTAAAGCTCTGTTGGGAAAGGACCTGAACCTACACGTGTTGTGTAAGCTTTGATAATACCTAGTACGTAATCAAGGTGTAATGGACCAAAACCAGCACCTGTTGCTACACCACCTGCGGTTGTGTTTGATGATGTTACGTACGGATAAGTACCATGGTCGATATCAAGCAATGTACCTTGCGCACCTTCAAATAAGATGTTGTCGCCCGCTAAACGCGTTTGATCAAGTAGCTCAGTCACATCAACAACCATCGCTTTTAAGATATCAGCAATAGCCATTGCATCATCAAATGTCTTCTGGAAATCAACCGGCTCTACTTTGTAGTAATGCTCTAGTGTGAAGTTATGGTATTCCAATACTTCTTTTAATTTGCTCGCGAATAATTCAGGATTGAATAAGTCGCCAACACGTAAACCACGACGTGCTACTTTATCTTCATAAGCTGGACCAATACCACGACCTGTAGTACCGATTGGCTTATCGCCACGTGCTTTTTCACGGGCTAAATCTAATGCAATGTGGAAAGGTAAAATAAGCGGACACGCTTCACTAATTAATAAACGCTCACGCACAGGCACGCCACGCTCTTCTAGCATGCCAATTTCTTTCATCAACGCTTCTGGTGATAAAACAACACCATTACCAATCACACACTTAACATTGTCACGTAATACACCCGATGGAATAAGGTGTAAAACCGTCTTTTCACCGTTAATTACCAAAGTGTGGCCTGCGTTATGACCACCTTGATAACGAACTACTAAAGATGCTTTGTCTGTAAGGAGGTCAACTACCTTACCCTTACCTTCGTCACCCCATTGGGTGCCTAGTACAACAACGTTTTTACCCATTGCAAATTCACTTAGAAAAAATTAGGACGAGATTTTACCAGAAAACGAGGTGAAAGATCACCCCGTTTAGCTTATTTTTTCTGCGGCCGACTTTTTATCACCATAGCCAATAAAACAACCGCAGCCAGAACAGGGAGTTATAAATTTATAATACAAAGAAATTAGTTCACGACTGAAATAAAAAAGCCCTGCAAAGTGCAGGGCTTTCATTATTAAGTGTTTAATTACTGGGCATTAGCGCCTTTCATGTAATTAAAGAAATCACTATCTGGAGAGATAATCATGACGTCTTGCTTATCTTTAAAGGTTTTTTTGTAAGCTTCAAGACTGCGCACAAAGCTAAAAAACTCAGCATCTTTATTATAAGCATTAGCATAAATCCCCGCCGCTTCTGCATCGCCCTGACCGCGAACAGTTCGCGCATTTCGCTCAGCATCTGCCAGCATAACTGTTACGCGACGATCAACCTCAGCACGAATTGTTTCTGCCTTTTCTTGACCTTCAGAGCGATGCTCTTTCGCCACCGCAGTTCGCTCAGCGCGCATACGTTGGAAGATTGAGCTACTGACTTCTTGTGGTAAGTTAATTTGCTTAACACGTACATCAAGTACTTCAATACCTAACTCTTGCGCACTTTCTGAAGCTTGTACTAATGCTTCTTCCATAAGCTCACTACGCTCACCTGAAACAATTTCTTTAATAGTACGAGAACCAAAATTAGTACGTAGACCATTATTTACCTTTTGCTTAAGCAGTGTTTCAGCGTATTGCTTATCACCGCGTGCGCGTAGGTAAAATGCACTAAAGTCGTTGATACGCCATTTCACGTATGAATCAACAATTAAGTCTTTTTTCTCGCTTGTTACAAAACGATCAGGTGCACCATCTAATGTTTGGATACGTGCATCTAAACGGCGTACTTGACTGAAAAATGGCACTTTAAAGTTCAAGCCTGGGCCGTAAACTACTGCTGTGTCATTACTGTCTTTCTGCACTTTACTGAACAACAATACAATCGCCTTTTCACCTTCTTGTACGACAAAAATAGATGAAAAAGACATAACAACCGCAAGGGCAAGTATTACTAAACTAAAATTTTTCATTTTGCTTATCTCCCCTCATTAAAGCGATCAGTTGCAAAACGGTCATTACTCGAGTTAACCGTACTGTTGCGTGATGTATTCAACTTGTTGCGTAAATCTTTGATATCACTTGAACTTGGCAGTGCAACACGGGTCGCGGTGCCTTGCTTTTCCATAATTTTATCAAGCGGTAAATACATCATGTTATTACCGTTTTTCACATCAACAAGCACTTTAGAGCTATTACCCAGTACTTCTTCCATTGCATCAATGTACAAACGTTTACGCGTTACTTCTTTAGCTGCTTGGTATTCTGGTAATAGCTTTTCAAAGCGTGCTACCTCACCTTGCGCTTCTAGTGTAATGCGCTCGCGATATGCTTCAGCTTCTTGTGTCATACGTGTCACTTGACCACGGGCACGCGGCTCTATTTCACGGGCATAAGCTTCTGCTTCACGGATGAAACGTTCTTCATCTTCTTGTGCTGCAATGGCATCATCAAAGGCATCTTTTACTTCACCTGGTGGGCGTGAGTCTTTAAAGTTCACGTCGCTGACAATAATACCGAGGTTATACGGCTCGATAATTTTGTTTAGCTCATCCCACGTTTGTTGACGAACGACCTCACGACCTGTTGTTAATACTTGGTCCATTTTCACATGACCAATAACATAGCGAAGTGCGCTATCGAGCGCTTGTTGTAGGCTGTGATCAGCATCCGTTACACTGAACTTATATAGGTGAGGATCGATAACACGATACTGCACTTCAAACTCTACATTTACGACGTTTTCATCTTCAGTCAGCATAAAGCCTTTCGCAGATAAAGAGCGTACCGCTTCAATATCAACCGGAATGACACGTTCGATGAACGTCATTTTCCAACGTAAGCCTGGCTCTGCAATGCGACTAAACTGACCAAATTGTAAAACAATACCGCGCTCAGCTTCTTTAACTGTATAAATACCGCTTAATGCCCAAACGATGATGGCAATAATTAATATGAAAGAAATGCCTGCGCCACCAAGTCCGCCGCCGTTTTTACCTGGCTTGTTACCACCAAATAAACCGCCAAACTTGTTGCCGAATTTACGCAGTACCTCGTCTAAATCAGGTGGGCCTTGATCTTTTCCGCCTTTGTTATTCCACGGATCTTTATCATTGCCATTATTACCCGGTTCATTCCAGGCCATAGCTATACTCCATTGTTATCTAAATGAATTGGGTTAAATCTATCAAATCTACAGCATTTCTCATACTAAAATTAACAAATGCTGACGATTTTTAGTTCGCAACTATAAAAGAATCGAGATCCTGTCCCATTTCTTTTTTCAAACGATTCCACTCAGCCATCGGTAAACGCACTGAAAGCAACCAATTACCTTGTTCATCAAAGCACTCTTCATGAACAGCATTTAAGTTAAATAATGCAGCGCGAATACGACCATGCTGTGGAGGTAATTTAAGCGACTCTGCCAGCATTTTCTTTGCTAGCAACTCATTAATTGCCTCTGACAATAACTCACAACCCACACCCGTTCGAGCAGATAACCACACTCTAATTGGCTGGCCTTCATCGTTTCTATCTATACGCGGTGCAACGTCATCTAGCGCATCAATTTTGTTATACACTAATAATTGCGGCACTTCATCTGCATCAATTTCTTTTAGAACTGACTGCACCTGCTCAATATTCTCTTTACGACGCGGGTCTGCTACGTCAATAACATGTAGCTGTAAATCGGCTTCCCGGGTTTCAGTTAATGTAGCTTTAAAAGCAGCCACTAAATCATGTGGTAAGTGACGAATAAAGCCAACAGTATCCGCGAGGATCACTGGACCAACATCGCCAATGTCTAACTTACGTAATGTCGGGTCAAGTGTTGCAAATAATTGGTCGGCCGCATACACATCTGAGTCTGTTATTCGATTAAACAGGGTCGATTTACCTGCGTTAGTGTAACCAACTAATGACACTGTGGGTATTTCATTACGGGTACGTGCTCGTCGCCCCTGTTCACGTTGCACAGCAACTTTATCTAATCGTGCTCGAATATTCTTAATTCTTGCACGCAGAAGTCGTCTATCGGTTTCAAGCTGCGTCTCACCTGGACCACGTAAACCTATCCCACCTTTTTGGCGCTCAAGGTGAGTCCAACCACGGATCAAGCGTGTTGAAATGTGACGTAGCTGCGCCAACTCAACTTGAAGTTTACCTTCATGAGTACGCGCTCGCTGGGCAAAAATATCAAGGATCAAACTCGTACGATCAAGTACACGACACTGACAAACGCTCTCTAAGTTACGTTCCTGTGACGGGCTTAGTTGATGGTTGAAAATAATGACATCTGCATTGTGGATTTTGACAGTTTCAGCGATTTCTTCTGCTTTTCCGGTACCGACGAAAAGTTTCGGATGTGGTGCTTGACGACTGCCTTGCACAATCGCCAAACTACTAACACCAGCAGAAGATACCAACAACTCTAATTCATGAAGATCTTCACGATCCCCTTCTTTAGGTAAGTCGATATGAACTAAAACTGCCTGTTCGCCGGCTTCATAACGGTCAAACAAGCATTACGCTCCTAAATTTAAAAATTTCCAGGCTCTTGCTCTTCTGAATCATCGCTTCCTTGTGCACCTTGGAAGTTAACAGTACGCGCTGGAACTACGGTAGAAATAGCGTGTTTATACACCATTTGATTCACGGTGTTTTCAAGTAAAATAACAAATTGGTCAAATGACTGGATTTTACCCTGTAACTTAATGCCATTAACCAAAAAGATTGATACTGGAATGCGCTCACGACGTAACGCATTCAAAAATGGGTCTTGTAACGACTGGCCTTTTGCCATGTTATTTTCCTTCGTTCTAGGTGTTATTATAATTAAGTAGCTGAACTAATTTAACAAAGCTAAAAATTTTTCAACTACTACTAGCTTAGCGAACTTACTACACGTTGCAAGTTTTCTTCATCACCCGTGGCCAACCATGTAACATCAGGCCAACCTCTTAGCCAAGTTAACTGCCGCTTGGCAAGCTGGCGCGTGGCAGCAACACCACGAAAGACCATTTCATCATAGTCAATTTCGCCTGCAATGTAATCCCACATTTGTCTATAACCTACGCAACGAATCGAAGGTAGATCTGGGTGTAAATCCTTACGTTTATATAGGGATGAAACTTCATTTTCAAACCCCTGTTCAAGCATTATTTTAAACCTTTTCTCAATTCGCTGATGTAAAACGCTACGATCGGCAGGCGCGATAGCAAATTGATGAAAAGTATAAGGAAGCGCTGGCTGCTTTTGTTTTTGTAACTCTGTCATTGTTTTGCCAGTTATACGATAAACTTCGAGCGCACGATTAATACGTTGTGAATCATTTTCACTTATTTTATTCGCAGCCTCGGGATCGATTTTAACAAGCTCTGCGTGCAAATGCGGCCAACCAAACTGCTTTGCTTCCTTTTCGAGTTCAGCCCGCACTTCGGGTGATGCCTCTGGTAGCGGCGACAAACCATCAATCAATGACTTGAAGTACATCATTGTACCGCCAACTAATACAGGTACTTTACCTTGCTTATGAAATAGATCAATCTTTTCAATCGCATCGCGACGAAAATCAGCAACTGAATAACTTTCTGCAGGATCAATAATATCGATTAGATGATGAGGCGCTCGCACTAATTCATCAGCATCTGGTTTAGCTGTACCAATATTCATATCTTTGTACACCAGCGCTGAATCTACACTGATTATTTCTGTGTTTAAATGCTCACACAGCGAAATTGCTAAGTCTGTTTTCCCTGCAGCGGTTGGTCCCATTAAAAAAATGACGGGTAAGTTATTCAAGCCTAAATACCTTGCTTAGTTTAAAAACTGAGATAGTTCTATTTTAACTGCTTTTTGACGTAAACGTTGCATAGTTTGTGGATTATTTTCTAACCGAGTCACTTGTTCCATAAAGGCTTGGCTTGTGTAATAACGTGTCGGAATTTGCTGTGTTAACCATTCTAGCCATTCATCCAATGAACTTGGCGATGTTTTGCAAGCAATAATAAGTCGCTCAATGGCATTACTAACATCAAGTAAATACATACAAGGCGGAAGCTTTTTAACCATCACAAATTGCTTTTCAATCACTAAATCAAAACCTAGCAGGGTAAACCACGACTGCTGAGCATTTAAAGCACTAATATCATCAGCATGTGTGTTTACTCGTACAGGTAACAACAAAGCTTTGCCATCAAGACTGCCAGCTTGCTCTACTTGCGCTTGCCAGTCGAGCGCTAAAGCATGCTTAAAATGCGCAGCAAATAGTTGCTTGTCTTCACTAAATACGCATTCACCTTCGCGTACGTGAATAAGTTTGGCAAGTTTTGTTTGCTCCACAACCGGTGCAGCAATGCTTGGCTCAGGCCGTACTTGATCGAAATGCGCAGCATGTTGCTCACTGATCCCTTGATAAAAAGCATTCACATCTTGATGTGATGCTTTACTGCGTCCTTGGCTATCGCGACTAAAACCCCCTCCCGAACGCCCTGCTGTGCCAGAGTAACTCGCTGAGCGTGTTGGCTGTAACTCTGATTTAGGATAATCATACTGCTCTGTAGGCGCTGATGCAGTATAGCTTAACTGCGAGCTACTCTGACTCAACTCTTCAAACGGGGCCTGCTGAAAAGCAGTGTCATTGTGCTCAGTAAAACCAGCTTCATGCTGCAGCGGCACCACAACTTGTTTTATTGCCTGCAAAATAAAGTCATGCACTAAACGCCCTTGATGAAAACGTACTTCATGCTTGGCTGGATGCACGTTTACATCGACCTGACGTGGGTCAATATCAATGTAGATAACAAAGCCTGGTAGTTCTTCTGAGCCTGCGACTTCTTCAAATGCTTGGCGAATCGCGTGTAAAATGAGCTTGTCGCGCATCATGCGGTTATTCACATAGGTATACTGAGTCGTATTGCTTGACCCAACAGGCAATACCCAGCCTCTTAGCATTAACCCTGCTTCACCAGATTGAATATGCAAACCTTGTTCACTAAAGATTTTACCGGCAACTTGTGCAACACGGCTAATTGCTTGCTCTGGGTTAGGCTTTGCACGGTATTGACGCACCACTTTGCCGTTATGCGTTAACGTAATTGAGACATCAAACCGGCTCAATGCAATCCGCTTTATAAGCTCATCAATATGTGAAAACTCTGTTTTTTCTGTACGCAGAAATTTACGTCGTGCGGGGGTGTTAAAAAATAAATCTTTAACTTCAATAGTGGTGCCATCTGGGTGGGCTGTTGGTTTTATTTGCACAGCCATATCACGCCCTTCTGCAAAGGCTTGCCATGCAGCTTCTTGCTGTTTTGGCTTTGAGCTCAAAGTTAAGCGCGATACTGAACTAATAGATGCCAAGGCTTCACCACGAAAACCAAGTGAACAAATGTTCTCTAAGTCATCAAGTGATTTTAGTTTACTCGTGGCATGGCGTGACAAGGCTAATGTCAGCTCGTCTTTATTAATGCCTGAGCCATTATCACGAATGCGAATAAGCTTGTGGCCACCACGTTCAATGTCTATTTGAATGCGCGTTGCGCCGGCATCTAAACTGTTTTCGACTAGCTCTTTAACAACCGAGGCTGGTCGTTCAACCACTTCACCCGCAGCAATTTGGTTAGCCAATCGCGCGGGTAGTATTTCTATACTCATAGTGTTCCTAACGCAAAAATTGATTAGCTTTGCGGAATATCAAGCTCTTGACCAATAAACAGGGTATTCGATTTTAAGTTGTTGGCCGTTTTTAACTTACTAACGGAGGTATTGTATCTGCTTGCCAAAATACTTAATGATTCACCTGGACGTACTTTGTGTTTAGTCGGAAACTGCGCTTTTAACTTAGCAAATAACGAGTCGTCTGGCGGGTTTTGCATATAGTAATTTTTAATTGAGGTGAAAATTGCTTTTGCTAAGCGCTCTTGATGCTGTGCTGTTTTTAGCATTCGCTCTTCACGCGGGTTCGAAATAAACCCAGTTTCGACCAAAATAGACGGAATATCTGGAGATTTCAATACCGCAAGACTTGCCGCTTGAGGGTGCTTTTTGTGCATTTTAGCAACTTTTTTTAATTCACTAACAACTTCTTGTGCAACACTAAAGCCTGTTTTCATCGAGTGATCCATCGACATATCTAACAGTGCTTGCGCTAAATATTTTTCGCTCGCAGTATCTTTTAATACCCCAGCAGCACCACCTAAAAGCTCGGAATGTTTCTCTTTATCCTCAATCCATTTACCAATTTCTGAATTTGCACGGCGCAGTGAAAGCACCCATACTGACGCACCATTTGGTTGCGGGCTAGTAAAGGCATCGGCATGGATCGACACAAAAAAGTCGGCTTTTTTCTTACGAGCAATGCTGGTTCGGGTATTTAAATTTACAAAGTAGTCACTGCGGCGCACCATACGCGAGATCATTCCTCGTTCAGCGTCTATCATGCGCTCTAAGCGCTTCGCTATTTGTAGCGTGATATCTTTTTCATAGGTACCTGAGGGGCCAATTGAACCTGGGTCTTCACCACCGTGACCCGCGTCAATAGCAATGACGATATCACGTTCTTGATGAAGCTCTCGTTTTTTCACACTCGTGTTAGTTGAAGCAATCGGTTCTGCATTCGGTGTTTTATCTACAAGGTCAACCACTAAGCGGTGTTTGTATGGTTCGGTAGGCAATAAAGCAAACACAACCGGTTTACTGGCGCGCGCGAGTTCAAAAACAAAACGGACACTTTTACTATCTTTTGGCTTTGAGTAACGCAGTTTTGAAACTATCTGATGCTTTTTAGGAATATTAGGCAAGCTATCTAGCTTATTGGTATTTTTTAAGTCAACCACTAAACGGGCTGGGTTTTTTAGCATGAAATAACTAAAATCAGGCTTCTCGTTCAAATCAAAGACCACACGAGTGCTGTCAGGAGAGGGCCAGACACGTACGCTATTAATTGTATTTTGTGCAAACGCAACTTGGCTTACAACCAAAAACATTAAGATAGTTAATAGTTTAAATGTACAACGACCCATTTTTGCTCATACACCTTTATTTTTATCTGTTTATTATTGCGTGCTCTTCAACTTCTCTACAATCGAATGACCACGCTCTGTTAAACTATTTATTAAAATAGCACGTGCTTCACCTTCATAACGTAATGTAACATCAAGATCTGGCGTGGGTATAAACTCCCCCCTTTTTCAGGCCACTCTACTACGCAAATAGCGTGTGGGGAAAAATAGTCACGGATCCCCATATACTCAAGCTCTTCAGGGTCACCCAAGCGATATAGATCGAAGTGATAAATATCAGCTTTATCTAACTGGTATGGTTCAACCAGTGTATAAGTTGGACTCTTAACCTTACCTTGATGACCAAAACCTTGCACAATACCACGCGTTAAGGTGGTTTTACCGGCACCTAAGTCTCCATGTAAATAAATCACAGCTCCTTGCTCCATTAATTTTGCAAGTTGCTTGCCCATATTTACCGTTGCGGCTTCATCTGCCAATGCAAAGCCAACACTGTTGGTCATTATTACCTCATGAAATACTTGAAACACATTACTTTATTAATCATACCAGAATATTTTTTTAAGGCGAGAATCAGGCGAACCATGAGTCAGACACAAAAAAACCGGCAAGTTGCCGGCTTTTTCAATTTAAAACGATTTACAGACCTAATTTCTTCTCTAGATAGTGAATGTTTGTTCCACCATTTTGGAAGTTTTCATCTGCTAAAATTTTCTTGTGCAGTGGTGTATTCGTCTTAATACCATCAATGACTAATTCATTTAACGCATTACGTGAACGAGCAATTGCTACATCACGGTTTTCGCCATAACAAATAAGCTTACCAATCATTGAATCGTAATGAGGAGGTACTGTGTAATCTGCATAAATATGGCTGTCCCAACGAATACCTAGACCGCCTGCAGGGTGGAATCGCGTGATTTTACCTGGTGATGGAATAAAGGTTTCTGGGTCTTCTGCATTAATACGGCACTCAATTGCATGACCGCGAATAACCACATCTTCTTGTGTGAATGACAATGGCTGGCCAGCTGCAATCTTTAGTTGTTCTTTGATTAGGTCAACACCAGTCACCATTTCTGTTACTGGGTGCTCAACCTGAATACGTGTGTTCATTTCAATGAAATAGAACTCGCCGTTTTCATATAAGAACTCGAACGTACCTGCACCGCGATAACCAATTTCGATACATGCACGAGTACAGCGGTCGCCGATAAATTTACGCATTTCAGCAGTGATACCTGGCGCTGGCGCTTCTTCAACTACTTTTTGGTGACGACGCTGCATTGAACAATCACGCTCACCTAAATGAACCGCATTACCTTGACCATCGGCAAGTACTTGTACTTCGATATGACGTGGGTTTTCAAGGAATTTCTCCATGTAAACCATGCCATTACCAAAGAACTGTTTCGCTTCTTGCTGAGTAAGAGCAATTGAATCGATTAGTTCTTTTTCACTGCGAACAACACGCATACCACGACCACCGCCGCCGCCTGCTGCTTTAATGATTACAGGGTAACCAATACGCTTAGCTATTTGGATATTACGTTCGCTGTCAGCCGTTAATGGACCATCAGAGCCTGGTACACAAGGCACGCCTGCTTTACGCATTGCTTCAATTGCCGACACTTTGTCGCCCATTAAGCGAATAGTGTCACCTTTAGGACCGATGAAAACAAAGCCGCTTTGTTCAACCTGATCTGCGAAATCCGCATTTTCAGATAAGAAACCGTAACCTGGGTGAATCGCAACCGCATCTGTTACTTCTGCCGCAGCAATGATACGTGGAATATCTAGGTAACTTTCAGACGCAGCTGGTTTACCAATACAAATTGTTTCGTCTGCCAGTAACACGTGCTTAAGATCACGGTCTGCCGTTGAGTGCACAGCAACAGTTTTGATCCCAAGCTCTTTGCAGGCGCGCAATACGCGAAGTGCAATTTCACCTCGGTTTGCAATGACTACTTTATCTAACATAGAGTTGGCCTTTTGTTGCGCTATTATTCAATGATGAATAAAGGTTGATCGAATTCTACTGGCTCGCCATTTTCAACTAAGATAGCTTTTACTGTGCCTGCTTTATCAGATTCGATTTGGTTCATCATCTTCATTGCTTCAACGATACATAACGTATCGCCAACATTTACTTTAGAACCTACCTCTACGTAAGGTGCTGCTTCAGGAGAAGCTGCTGAGTAGAATGAACCTACCATAGGTGATTTAACTTGGTGACCCGTTGGCGCAGCTGGAGCAGCCGCTTCTGCTGCTGGTGCCTCTGCTACTGGAGCTGGTGCCGCTGCTGGCGCAGGTGCTGCAAACTGTTGAGGTGCATAATGCATTGCAGGACCTGCACTCATATTATTACGGTTAATGCGTACTGACTCTTCACCTTCAGTGATTTCTAATTCAGCAATACCCGATTCTTCTACTAGTTCGATAAGTTTTTTAATCTTGCGAATATCCATTAAACGACCCGCCTGTTAGTTTATTTAAAAATTATTGTGTGTTTTGCAATCGGTTAACAGCAGCTTCCAACGCTACTTTATAACCCATTGCACCTAATCCAATTACAACGCCTTGTGCTACATCCGAAAAATACGAATGATGACGAAATGCCTCACGAGCATGTACATTACTTAAATGCACCTCGTAAAAGGGAACGTCTATACTCAATAATGCATCTCGCAATGCGACGCTGGTATGCGTATAGGCTGCAGGATTGATAATAATTGCATCAACCGCTTGCCAAGCTTGGTGAATACGCTCAATGAGCGCGGCTTCACTATTGCTTTGAAAATGCGCCAAATCAACATTGTGACCAACAGCGACCTTGCTAAGTTCAGCCATAATCTCGTCAAGAGACTGTGTGCCGTACTTTTCAGGCTCTCGCTTGCCAAGCATGTTTAAATTAGGCCCATTTATAACTAAAAGCTTTAATTTTGCAGCCATAATACGCGATATATCCTTTAAGTAACTAGTTTAACTATATTCACTCTAAACCCTTCCTTAACTTAAGGGCTCAAATGAAAAATAGCAACTATTTCTCACGTTAACCACCTATTATAGATATTTCGACGTAAATAGCAGCAAAATACTGGTCTAATCACTACCCAAATAAGTGAAGAGCAGGTATAACAAGGCACACAACTTCGTTAGGAAAATGCTTTGAGTCTAAACAAAACTAGTTACTCTCAAAAAAACAATCCAAATATATTAGATTTGCAAATTGAAAGTGGTATAAAAAACGAAAACGCCACTCGAATGAGTGGCGTTTTAAAATTTCGCTGCAAAGTTACGCTTATTTTGCTGTTTTTCGTACTTTTGCTAAATGCTCAGCAAAATCTTTGGCATTTAAAAAACCTGTTACGCGTTGCTCAACTAACTCATTACCTTGTGTGTCGAAGAATAAAATACTTGGTAAACCAAATACGGTGTACTCTTCCATCAGCTCGATGGTTTTAGCGTCACTTTCAGTTAAATCAACTTGAATCAGTTCAAAATGTGCAAACTGGCTTTGTACAGCTGTATCTGGGAAAGTGTAATGTTCAAACTCTTTACACGCGACACACCAGTCGGCATATAAGTCGACCATCACTAAACGCCCTTCGCTACTTGCCTGAACAATCTCTTCTTTCAATTCAGTTAAATTAGCAACTTGTTTAAAGCCATGTGTTTGCGCTGATGCTCCGGCAACAGAAGCTTGGCTAGGCCAAAAATAATTTTTTGTTAAACTCGCACCAGTAACGACTAATAAAGTTGCAGCAAACCATAATGCAGTTTTTAACTTGCCCTGTGATTGCCCACTTTGCCAATGGTGTAAATACAACGCCGTTGCAAGTGCTAACAATCCTGCCATCAGCCAAATAATGTCAATATCGACAATACGCTCTAGCAGAATAAGCGGCACAACGAGCATGATAAAACCAAACAGGGTTTTTACTTGCTCCATCCAACCACCCGCTTTGGGTAATAGCTTACCGCCTGATGTACCTAACAATAACAAGGGTATGCCCATGCCTAAACTCAGCACATACAAGGTTAAACCACCCACTAGGTAGTCACCGCTTTGCGCTACATATAAAAGTGCTGCCGATAGCGGTGCTGTTGTACACGGTGAGGCTATCAAGCCAGATAAAACCCCCATCATAAAGACGCCAACATAATTACCGCCTTTTTGCTGGTTGCTTACCTGAGTGAGCTTATTCATCATGCCACTTGGCAGCTTAATTTCGTACCAACCAAACATCGACATTGCTAAAAGTACAAATAAAATACTAAAGCTAATAAGCACTGTCGGGTGTTGTAAATACCCTTGCACTTGGCCACCCAGTGACGCAACCACTAACCCTAATGCAGCGTATGTGACGGCCATGCCTTGCACATAAACAAACGACAACGAAAACGCCTTTTTGGTTGATAGGTTTTGCTGACCCGCGATCAAGCTAGACAAAATAGGGAACATCGGAAATACACAAGGTGTAAACGCAAGGCCAATCCCCACTAAAAAGAAAATAACGAGATTGGTAAGTAGTCCTTGTGATGCCAATTTATCAGTATAAGATTGCTCTTGAGCTGGCTTGGCGCTCTCATCAATAGTCGTTTGGTTTACAGTCGGTGACTCAGCATTTACACCTAATGCAGCTAAGGCGTTACTTGTTGACGCATTGTCTGAAACTTGTTCACCAGCAATCACAGATAGGGGAATAGTACGCACTTCTGGTGGATAACAAAGCCCCGCTTCAGCGCAGCCCTGAAAACGTACTTTTACAACCGCTCCCTCAGTAACATTACTGACTTTATTGATAATACTGAGAGAATTAAAAAATACCTCAGTCTTTCCAAAGAACTCATCTTCGATGATGACTCCCTCACCCAGATCAGGCGTTTCAATGTCAGCGCCTTTTGCGATAATTTCAATTTTCTTTTTATACAAATAGTAATCTGGCGCAATATCCCAACCAATAAATAACGTTTTGCCTTGCTGATCAAAGTCAAAAACAAATGCTTGATCAACGGGTAAAAAGGTTTGCTCAGCGGGTTGCTGTAATAAGTTTCCAAGTAAGTTGCTATTACTTGCACTGGCTGGCATTAGCCATAGCGCACAGAGTAATAAAAAGAACGATCGCATTAACTGAGTACCTCATCCATCCAATTAAAATAGGCTAAATTGCCTGTAGCAACATCAACGACCTGAATTTCAGGTATCTCATAACTATGCAACTTCTTGATAGTTTGGATCACCTCATTCATTTTTTCTGACTTAGTTTTAATAAGTAACTTGCTTTCTGTTTCACTCGTTACCTCACCTTCCCACATGTAAATGGACTCAACAGTTGGCAAAATGTTCACACACGCAGCGAGTTTCTCTTCCACTAAATGTTGTGCTAACTGACGAGCCTCTGCTTCATTTGCGCAGGTCGTAAAAATAAGTCGAAAATGCGTTGTCATAAGGAACCTTTATTTGATTACTTGAGTCGCACCATAGTAGCCGATAGCGGATACAATGTGTAGCGGCGACAGTGATCCATGGTTCCACCTTGAAAAAAGACCTGTTCACCCTTATTTATATTTCATTGACTCGTAAGAGTGGCATTTTTAGAGAGTGTTATGTTTAGATTTTTGTTTTTATTATTTATTTTAGTGCCCATCGTGGAGATTGCTTTACTCATCCAAGTGAGTGAAGTGATCGGCGGCTTTGCCACCATAGCACTTGTGATTGTGACCGCCCTAGTTGGCGCGAAATTAGTGAAGCAACAAGGTATAGGCGCCATTCAAAACGTTCAATTACAGATGGCACAAGGGCAAATGCCAGCAAAAGAGTTATTTACAGGGTTATGTGTGATTATTGCCGGTGTTTTACTCGTTACACCAGGCATTATGACTGATGTTTTTGGCTTTTTATTGCTAACACCTGCTATTCGTAACAAGCTTGCTGCAAGCCTTGCGAGTCAAGCAACAGTGCGTATGAGTTCACAAGCAAATCACAGCTCTGCTCACTTTCAATACCACAGCAAAACCCCACAACATGAAGAGCCCACTCACCAACCAACAACGATTGATGGTGAGTATGAAAGAAAAGATTAAAATTTTTTAATTTTTATACTTGGATTTTTTTAAGCCACCCCCATTATTGAAGGCAATGAAATGCATCGGGTGGCTCAACCTCCCATGCAAAACACACGATTTTTTCTGTACTGTTCAGAAACTGTTAGGAGAACTAAATAAATGAACATTCGCCCTTTACATGATCGCGTCATCGTTAAGCGTCTAGAAGAAGAAACTAAGTCTGCTGGCGGTATTGTATTAACTGGCTCTGCAGCTGAAAAGTCAACGCGCGGAGAAGTAATCGCTGTTGGTAATGGCCGTATTTTAGACAACGGTGAAGTAAGAGCTCTAGAAGTAAAAGCTGGTGACACAGTGCTATTCGGCTCATACGTTGAAAAAACTGAAAAGATCGAAGGTCAAGAGTACCTGATCATGCGTGAAGACAACATTCTAGGCATTGTAGGCTAATCCTACTTTTCGTTTAGCAACCCGTTTATAGAATTTAAGAGGAATTTAATCATGGCAGCAAAAGAAGTACTTTTTGCAGGTGACGCACGTGGCAAAATGCTAACTGGCGTAAATATTTTAGCAAACGCAGTAAAAGTAACTTTAGGTCCTAAAGGCCGTAACGTTGTATTAGACAAATCATTCGGCGCGCCAGTCATCACTAAAGATGGTGTATCAGTAGCTAAAGAGATCGAGCTTGAAGACAAGTTCGAAAATATGGGCGCACAAATGGTTAAAGAAGTTGCGTCTAAAGCGAATGACGCTGCAGGTGATGGTACAACAACTGCGACAGTATTAGCGCAAGCTATCGTAAACGAAGGCTTAAAAGCGGTTGCAGCGGGTATGAACCCAATGGACCTTAAGCGCGGTATCGACAAAGCGGTCATTGCAGCAGTTGAAGAGCTTAAAGCGCTTTCTGTTCCTTGTGCAGACACGAAAGCAATTGCACAAGTAGGTACTATTTCTGCTAACTCTGACAAAGAAATCGGTGACATCATTGCACAAGCAATGGAAAAAGTGGGCCGTGACTCAGGCGTTATCACAGTTGAAGAAGGTCAGTCGTTAGAAAACGAACTAGACGTAGTTGAAGGTATGCAGTTTGACCGTGGTTACCTGTCTCCTTACTTCATCAACAACGCTGAAAAAGGTGCGGTAGAGCTAGACAGCCCTTACATTCTACTTGTAGACAAAAAAGTATCTAACATTCGTGAGCTACTACCTACATTAGAAGCGGTTGCTAAAGCAAGTAAGCCACTACTTATCATTGCTGAAGACCTTGAAGGTGAAGCACTTGCAACACTTGTTGTAAATAACATGCGCGGTATCGTTAAAGTGTCTGCGGTTAAAGCACCTGGTTTTGGCGACCGTCGTAAAGCAATGCTGCAAGACATCGCAGTATTAACCGGTGGTACTGTCATTTCTGAAGAAATCGGTTTAGAGCTTGAAAAAGCAACAATCGAAGACCTAGGTACAGCGAAGCGCGTTGTGATCACTAAAGATGACACAACGATCATCGACGGTGCAGGTGAAGAAGACGGCATCAATGGTCGTGTTGCACAAATCAAAGCACAAATCGAAGAAGCGACGTCTGACTACGATAAAGAGAAACTACAAGAGCGTATGGCTAAACTAGCTGGCGGTGTTGCAGTAATCAAAGTTGGCGCAGCGACTGAAATCGAAATGAAAGAGAAGAAAGACCGTGTTGAAGATGCACTACACGCAACTCGCGCAGCGGTTGAAGAAGGTGTAGTACCGGGTGGTGGTGTTGCATTAGTACGTGCAGCAAGCAAACTTGCTGAACTACTTGGTGACAATGAAGACCAAAGCCACGGTATTAAAGTTGCACTACGTGCGATGGAAGCACCACTTCGTCAAATCGTGACTAACGCAGGTGACGAAGCATCAGTTGTCGTTAACTCTGTAAAAGGTGGTGAAGGTAACTACGGTTACAATGCAGCATCTGGTGAGTACAACGACATGATTGAAATGGGTATCTTAGACCCAACTAAAGTAACGCGTTCTGCACTACAGTACGCAGCTTCAATCGCGGGTCTTATGATCACAACTGAAGCAATGGTTGCTGAGATCCCGAAAGATGAGCCAGCTGCTCCAGATATGGGCGGCATGGGCGGCATGGGTGGTATGGGCGGTATGATGTGATAAACATCCCTTCCTAAGCACTTTGCTTAAAAACCCAGCTTAGGCTGGGTTTTTGCTTTTTAGCTAAGAGTGAAATAAATTAGTGATTCCAAACGCTTATAGAAATTACCTAACAACTCACTTTTGAGCATATATTCGACTTCGACCACTACGACATTTCACAATACCCACCATATTTCTTTTTCAAGGACTGGCAAGTAGAGTATGCGTAACCACAGCGTTTTTCATCATTAAGCACATGGCAGTATGTTTGTTTATCAGAGGCTGTTGTTTTTTTATTATGGCAATGATAACTACCGTTGGAACGATTAGTGTGACAACCAGATGAGTTAGTTCTCCCTGAATGAGCATCTAAAGCAGAACTAAACAAAAGACTAATAACAAATAATACACATGACCTATTCAATGATGCTTCCCCTCCCATTTTAGTTAATAAAATAATACTAGTTCATAATTACTAAAATGGTACATGCCAAATGATATATTTTTCTCAAATCGTTTAAGCATTCTAATCACTGAAAACTGTGTAGTTTATATTCATGATTACGAAGTTTTACTGACTCTATTGAACTCATCATTTTGCTAACTGAAAGCAACATATCATCAAGATAAAGAAGGTACTTTTGCGCAGATAGCAAAGATACTGCTATACCATTACCAACTAGAATACCCACCCTATTGTGAAAATAGTAAAAAGCGGTTCAGGTGAGCTGGATAACTTAGTGCTTTTGTACCCTAATTGTCATAGGCAACTATATTTAATACCTGTACATATAAACACTATGTATTTATATACACTACATATATGGTATTTATTAACTTTAATAACCCAATATGTTGTGCTTTTTAGTTTTTGTACTACGCTTATTATTATGGAAGAGAACAAGCGTGGGGCAGGAGGCTGGGATTACCATGCTTTTATTTTTAACTTACACAGGAGAGTCTTTATGACTACTTTTGAAATTTTAAACTTAATTAAGCAGGGTAAAATTACAAACCCAGTAACCAGCGACTCACAGCTGGACTTTGATTTATTTCAGTATCTTTATAACCAAGGTTTAATTGAGGCTGTAATAAGTAAGCCTTTGGCAAAGAACACTTATGACTACCATGATACCAAACTTTCCCCAGAAGGAGGTATAAGGCTTAGAGAGTTAGAAAGTGGGGCATAGCGTCGCTGGTCTGTACTTAGATACTGACTTATAAAGACTTGAGCCGTATGTAGGGAAACCCGCTCGTACGGTTCTTTGGAGACGGCGGTGCAATAATGCACTGCTGCTACCCAATGTAAACACCTCTCCCTGAGCACATTGCTTTAAAAAACACAGCTTAGTTATCACTCACCTACTAAAGTCTTAAATTTCTATTTTACATACTTGTACCTAAGTATATACTGGTCAAAGTACGTCACACATGCACTAAAAAAGCCTTCAGGATAATAATGGATTCAGCTGTATTACACGCCACCGAAATAATTAGAGATAGCAGTCAACTTAACATTCATACTTTTATAAAAAAGAGTACCGACCCGCTTCACTCTCGCGTAGAAAAACAACTCGGTGCGGTATTGTTCGATAAAAATATGACGCAGCAATCGTATTTAAACATTTTAATCGCGATGCGTAATAGCTATTCAATAATGGAGCACTCTGTATCAGCTTATGGTGCCACTCAGCAACTGCTTATTGGCCGCAGTAAGCTTGGTTGGTTAGATCAAGATATTGCTTATTTACAGGCATCCCAAAAAGCCTCATCTGCTAATTTAAACAAGCACGTTGATCTAAATAATATCCATAACGTATCACAAGCATTCGGAATGATGTATGTAATGGAGGGTGCCACTATGGGTGGGGGTCACATATTTAAAGCGCTTAAAAAGCACAATTGGATAAATGAGCTTGAAGGGATCCGCTTTTTTTATAGTTATGGCGATCTCAGAGGTGAAAAGTGGGCTCAATATATACAAGCACTAAAACAGTATCATAACCATAATCCACATTCGGCTGATGATATTTTATTGGGAGCGAACACCGCATTTAGCGTAATCTCTCAATCACTTGGAGATATAAATTGAGCACTAAGTTTGAAGTCTCATTAGATAATTGCCATAAAGAACCCATTCATATTCCAGGCTCTATTCAACCGCATGGCTACTTGCTTGTTGTTGACCCTCAAACACTCAAAGTATGCTATTTCAGCGAAAACATTTTAGCACTTTTAAACACACAAAAAGAGCGCTTACTAGGCTCACATATCAGTGATGTGTTTGCAGCAAATACAGCCGACATTATCGAGAAAAATAAAGCTGAGCGAGACTTCCATACTATTAACCCCCTTACCATTGAAATAAAAGGCAAATCGGACGACACTTCGATTAAAGGGGCTATTTCTCGTAACGATGAATACCTACTAATTGAACTTGAGTTTAATAAAAAGAAAGAGCACTCAAGTTTCGACCCTATGAACTACTTGATGAAGCAGTCACTTCATTTGATTGCGGATTCAAAAGAGCTAAGCTCATCATACGACACGGCGGTAAAAGAGGTTCGCAACTTAACCGGCTTTGATCGCGTGATGCTCTATCAGTTTGATCATGAATATAATGGTCAGGTCGTGGCAGAAGCCAAAAAAGATGAGTTAAACTCATTTTTACACCAACACTTTCCTGAGTCAGATATTCCAAAACAGGCGCGTGCTTTATACTTACGTAACCCTATTCGGTTACTTGCCGATGTAGATGCTGAGGTATCCCCTATCTACCCGCAAGATAAACCGGTAGATTTAAGCACGTGTATAATAAGAAGTGTATCCCCTATCCATTGCCAATATTTGCGCAACATGGGGGTTAAAGCATCAATGTCCATCAGTATTATTATTGCTGGTAAATTATGGGGACTGATTGCTTGCCACCATTATTCAAGTCATGTTGTTCCATTTGAAGCACGCCAAGTTGCGCAATATATGGGCTTGATGCTGTCTTATATTATCTCACTGAAAACACAATCAGTTGAAGCAATTCAAGAGGCCAATGCCACTTCAATCAGTGCAGAAATAGCTGAGCACATGTCTGAAGAGGTCTTTTTTATTGATGGTTTACGCAAACAAGCCCCTGCTCTGCTTAGCATGCTAAACGCAGATGGCGTTGCATGGCGACTAGAAAAAGACATTGAAAGTTTTGGTGATGTGCCCGCAAACGATGATATTAATGATTTGTTTGAATGGATAAAAGAACACCATCTAGAAGATGAGTTACTTTATCATAATCATCATTTATCTAATGAGCATGCTGACTTTAATAAGTTTGCTAATGTGGCAAGTGGCGTGCTTGCTATGCCCATCTCTACGAATGAAAACCTATTTATTATGTGGTTTCGTAAAGAGGTCATTGAAACAAAGAACTGGGGGGGGAAACCCGAAAAAATAATTGAGTTTCTTGATGACGGTAGTCATCGCCTGATGCCTCGCAGCTCGTTCCGCTTATGGCAAGAAAATGTTCGCAATAAGTGCACTCCTTGGAAAGCCAACGAAATCTCTTGCGCGTTAAAGTTTCGCAATCATTTGATTAATCATGTAATCGAAAAGTCAGAGCGACTTAAAAAGCTAAACAACGTGTTAGAAACTAAAGTGAATGAGCGAACCGTCGCTTTAAAAGCGGAAATACTGACCCGACAACAAGCCGAGCTTGACCTTGAAATCGCACTTCGAAAAGCGGAGGAGTCTAACAAAGAGTTAGAACGTTTTGCTTTTGTTGCATCTCATGATTTACAGGAGCCGTTACGTAAAATCCAAATGTTCGGCGATCGCCTACAAAATTCTAAAGAGCAGATTGGAGAAAGAAACGCGTCGTATATCTCACGCATGATGGACTCTGCTGAAAGAATGCAAAAACTCATCAAAGGGGTACTGAGCTTTTCTAGGATTAATCGAAAAGGTGAAGATTTTCGTCGCTTCTCAGCACAAGATATTTTAGATGATATTCTTGATGACCTTGAACTAATTATAGCTGACAAGTCAGCGGTGTTTCACATCGAAGAGATTGGTGAGATTTATGGCGACAAACGACAAATCCAGCGTTTGTTTCAAAACTTAATTCTCAATGCACTTAAGTTTAGCCACCCAAATCAGCCACCCATTATAGAAATTAAGTTAGTTGAGCGAACAGATGAGCATATTGTTATCGCTGTTGTTGATAACGGAATTGGCTTCAATAGCGAATTTAAAGACAGAATATTTAACCTTTTTGAACGAGTTCACTCTAAACATGCCTACGAAGGAACAGGCCTAGGCTTAGCAATTTGTAAGAAAATAGTTGAACGTCATTATGGTTCAATTACAGCACAAGCGAGTATCAATGAAGGCGCGCAATTTTACGTTACTTTGCCGCTAAAAGAAGTAGAGTTAACTCAACTTTAGTATTTTACCGCTACGTTTGTGGCGGTAAAACTCTACTAATATGCTCTTTTAGTTGTCTAATTTCATTTTCAATGGACTGAAAACGTTGATTCTGAATATAGGACTCCTGATCAGTTATAGAGCTTATCTTTGCCTTAACATGCCAGATCTCTAAAATATCATCTCCCTGAATAGAGTATGTTTTGTATTCAGGGTTATCACTCTTAAATAAGTAACTGATAGGGTTTGTGTCATGACGGAACAGGCGCTTAGCAATAATGCCATCCTTAGTGACAACAACGCAAACAGAACCGTTTTCTAACTGTGTAATGTCTTTAACTTGCTCAGTGATAACCGTTTCTCTCGGCCGAATAGTGGGTAACATGCTGTCGCCTTCTACTTCAAAGAGTCGATAGTTACCATTTTCAAATCCTGGAATTTTATAGACATCTAAGGTTTTGATGTAACCTTCATCATTGCATTGATCTATATAACCAGCATGAGCCTCTTCCTTTACAAGTGGAATGAATGAAGTCCCTAAGACTTTTTGATAGCTCTGAAAATGTGAATCATCATACCCCTCTATTCCCAAAATAAGCCAATTGCAGTCAACATTAAACACTTGGCTGATTTTAGTAATCGTACTGAGAGATAAGGTCGACTTGCCAGATTCTAATTGCGATAAAGCACCTTGAGTTATGCCTATTTTATCCGCAAACTCTTGTTGAGAAAGGTTCAATTTTTCGCGTAGAGCTGTCACTCTATTTGTACTAGTGTTATTTAATATCATCGCGTTATTAATAAACTTATGTTTGTATTATAGGTATAAGCAAGTTAATATAACACTTGCTTAGCTAAAGTATATACTACTCGAGTAACTAATTATTTAATTTGTTGTTTTTTATGAAAAAGTAGCTACATAATACAGATAAGCCACATTCTATAAATTCAGGGGTTGCCAATGTTTAACGACAAATTATTTACTAAAAAATTACGCTCTGTGAGCTATATTTTAGTTGCTGATGATGATCTTGATGATCAAGAGCTCATCCGTGATGCCCTTGTTGAAAACAATGTCGACGAAAATAAAATTCAATTTGTCGATGACGGCATGCAATTACTTGAGTCACTTGATAAAAATAAAATTTTACCAAGTCTTATTTTATTAGATTTAAACATGCCAAGAAAGGGCGGAAAAGAAGCATTAGTTGAGCTAAAAAAATCGGAGCGTTATCGTCATATTCCGATTATTATTTTTACAACCTCTGACTCAGAAATTGATATTAAGCAATGTTACAGCTTAGGTACGAATGCTTTCATGACCAAGCCATCCAGTTATTTTGATTTAGTTGAATCAATGAAAATGTTAACTCAATATTGGCTTGTTCAAGCTAGGATTGTGTTAGACTGAGCCGAAAGTTTTTTCGGCTTAGCAGTTAAAATCATCGTTACTCGCCAATTCCTTAATCAACTGCCTTACAACGCTAAATAAGTCACTGGGTAACATCCCACGCTCTCCTTCAGCCTTTGCTAAAATATCACCCGCTTTTGCGTGCAAGGTAACACCTAAAGTGGCCGCTTGCGTTGTATTAATCCCCTGTGCAAGCAGCCCAGCAATAATGCCGGTCAGAACATCACCACTGCCACCAACAGCAAGTGCAGGGTTACCATCTGTACACACCCATACTTGGTTTTTGTTAGCCATTAAGGTTCCTGCTCCTTTTAGAACACAGGTTGTTGTGTAGCTATGTGCAAGCTCACTTACCGCAGCAAAGCGATTTGCTTCAACATCACTTGCTTTACAGTTAAGCAAACGGGCGGCTTCACCAGGATGTGGGGTGATCACCGAATTGACAATTGGAAATGAAGGGGCGTGCTGAGCCAACAATGTAAGTGCATCTGCATCAATTACCAAAGGCTTGTTATGCGTAAAACAATACTGCATAACCGTTTCAAAGACCTCTTCTGACCAAGTATCCAAACCAAGCCCTGGGCCTATTGCTATACAACTTGCCCACTCAAGTGCAGCGGTTAAGTTTGCTGCACTCACCATCAGCTCTGGCCTGCCAATACTCACGCTAAGCACAGATTCTGAATGCGTGAACACTTTAACCATACCCGCACCAGTACGCAGAGCTGCTTCTGCTGTTAAACGAATTGCTCCTGCAGTGCCCGTATTGCCACCGACACATAGTAATTTGCCATGACTTGTTTTATGACTGTTGTTATCTCTGGCAGGCAATGCATCAACTGTTTGATAGCTAATAAGCGCTGCCGTTGGCTCTGTAAGCTTTAAAAAGGCCTCACCAATACCTAAGTCGGTAAATTCACACATGCCAGCTTGTGCTCTTCCTTGCCCCGTAACAAGACCTTGCTTAATCCCAACAAAGGTAACAGTAACAAGTGCCTTAATCGCAACACCTAATACTGAGCCAGTATCAGCATGAATACCTGAGGGCAGGTCTATCGCAATTATTGGGGCACGGCTACTATTCGCTAATTGAATAAGTTGGCTAAACGGCGTGCGAACTTCGTTTTGAATACCCGTACCAAGTAAACCATCAACGATGACATTGGCTTGATCGAATGCGCTTAAACTCTTCGTAATTGCACCACCAGCATCAAACCACGCTTGTTGAGCAGTGAGTGCATCGCCTTTTAATGGCTTGTCAGGCAAAGCGGCGATCACTGTCACCTGCTTACCCGCTTGTTTTGCTAATCGGGCAACCACATAGCCATCACCGGCGTTATTACCCACACCGACTAATACCACGTACCTGCTAGCATTAGGAAAATAAGCACACGTATGGTCAAAAACGGCCTTTCCTGCGCGTTCCATCAATTCATAAAGTGTTACTGCGCTTGTTGTAGCAGCAAGCCCTTCATTTTTGCGGACTTGCTCTGCAAGAAATACAGAATGAGAGAGATTAACTGTCATAGTTGTCCTTAACAGAGGCTTTTTATCAGCATATAAGTCCTTAAAAGCGCAGTCAATTCAGTGCTCTATTTGAAGCATAAAAAAACGGCGTATAAGCTAGCTTATACGCCGTTTTTAATTCTTCCTGTCACTTACTCTGTATCAGGTAAATTACGACCGTAGAAGATTTCTTGCATCTCACGGGTTAATTTAGAATAGATAACTTCTTCTTCTTCTTCAGAAAGATCGGCTGTAGAAACCCCGAATAAATAAGTATTCAAGTCAGTTTCTTTTAACATCATCTTGGTGTGGAACAAGTTCTCTTGATACACGTTTACGTCCATCATTTGGTACGCTTCTTTTGTATCTTCAGTCATGTAGTTCTGAATTGAGTTAATCGCGTGATCGATATAGTGCTTAACGCCATCTACGTCACGGGTAAAACCACGTACACGGTAGTCAATTGTTACAACATCAGACTCTAGGCTGTGGATTAAGAAGTTTAACGCTTTTAATGGCGAAATAATGCCACAGGTTGATACTTCGATATCGGCACGGAACGTACAAATACCGTCATCAGGGTGAGCTTCTGGGTATGTATGAACACAGATGTGGCTCTTATCTAAGTGTGCTACAACCGTTTCAGGAAGAGGCCCAGGCGCTTCATCAACGTCATACGTTGTTTGTTGCTCAATTGGCTCTTCAGAAATCAAAATTGTTACACTGGCACCTTGCGGATCATAATCTTGGCGAGAAACATTCAAAATGTTTGCACCAATAATATCCACAACTTCACCTAAAATATCGGTAAGGCGATCAGCACTGTACTGTTCGTCGATATATTCAATGTATTCTTTACGTTGTTGTTCCGTCTTTGCGTAACAAATATCGTAAATACTAAAGCTTAAGCTCTTAGTTAAGTTATTAAAGCCATGAAGCTTAATTTTATCGAAGGGTTTATTCATGCTAAACCAACCTTAAAACGAGTGAAACCTGCACCAGCAGAAATAAAAGTTCGCGGATTTTATACGAATTTTCTGCTCGGAAAAAGCGTTATTTTACCTGTTCTTGCACAACTTCATGGCTGTGAGTGATTTCTACTGTTTTATCAAGCATTAAGGCTACCGAACAATACTTTTCAGCAGACAGTTGAACAGCACGAGCGAGGTGTTTTTCAGAGACATTATCGCCAGTAACCACAAAGTGTAGATTAATCTTAGTAAACACGCGAGGGGCTGACTCAGCACGCTCAGCAGTTAACTTTACGTGTACATCACTAAACGACTGTTTGGCTTTTTTAAGGATGCTTACTACATCAACAGATGAGCAACAACCCGCTGACATTAGCACCATTTCCATTGGACTTGGTGCAGCACTGTCACTACCCGCATCAAAAACTACATTGTGGCCTGAATTTGAAAGGCCGATAAACGTATCACCTTCTACCCATTTTACATTCGCTTGCATATGTTTTATCTCTTACAATTATTTTTGTTTGATTGTAAGCAAGTCACACTGATATGCAATCGAAAAACGATATTAGGCTTTGAAAGGTTATGCGCTCTCTATTACGGCATTGTCGAACAAGTTTTTCACAAGGCCTGCAAACTCATCAATAAACGCATGCTGCTCAACAGTGACGGGTTGATTAGTTACACTACTGAGTACTTCTTGTAAGTCATACACAATACCGTCAACTTCACGAACTATTTGACTTCGCTGTTCGGTGTTTAGCTCTGTATGTTGTTCACAAAGAAGCATCACATTCTCAGCAATAACATCTTCAATTAACTCTAAAACGGTAGGAGCTCCTGGTTTTATTTGACCAGGCTTCTCAAATAGCGCTAAATTTTGAGTGAGATACATGACGAGATCATCGTATCCTTGCCTATCTAAAACCATACCACTGTACACCTAATAAAATTTATAACTCTATTGATTTAAGCAGAAAGCGCTTTTAATTGCTACCTTTGCTATAAAGCTAATACAAAAAAAGCAGCCTAGGCTGCTTTTTTCAATTATAAGTACCGATTAATCAATTTTTAGACCTGGGCTTAAGGTAGCCGGCATCGCTACTTTTTCTAGCTCAACCGAAGCAACTGGATAAGCACAATAATCGGCCGCATAGTAGGCACTCGCTCTATGATTACCCGACGCGCCAATACCACCAAATGGTGCAGCACTTGATGCGCCCGTGATTGGTCGGTTCCAGTTCACAATACCAGCACGAATACGACGTAAGAAGTGGTCGTAATCTGCTGCGCTGTCGCTTAATAAGCCCGCAGATAAGCCAAAGCTTGTGTCATTCGCTTTATCAATAGCAGCATCAAAATCAGTGAAACGGAATACTTTAAGTAGTGGTCCAAAGTGTTCTTCATCTGGGAAGTTAGCTACATTTGTACACTCTAAGATACCCGGTGTTACAAAGCCGGTATTTTCTTTGTGCGTTAGCTCAACTAGCACCTCAGCGCCAAGCTCAACAAGTTGTTGTTGCGCAGCAGCCATACCGGCAGCAGCCGCTGCTGAAATCATCGAGCCCATGAAAGGTTGGTCTTCAGCGTCGTAGTCACCCACTTTAATCGCTTTAGTCGCCTTAATAAGACCTGCAAGGATTGCATCACCCTGCTCACCTGTTGGTAAAAACAGCTTACGCGCACACGTACAACGCTGACCTGTAGAGATAAACGCTGATTGAATAATATCGTGAATAGCTGCTTTTGTATCTGCAACATCAGTAACGATTAGCGGGTTGTTACCGCCCATCTCTAACGCTAAGATTTTACCAGGTTGACCTGCAAACTGTTCATGTAAAATGTGACCTGTGCGTGAAGAGCCCGTAAAGAATAAGCCATCGATACCTTTATGAGACGCAAGTGCTTTACCGGTTTCAACTTCACCTTGCACAAGGTTAATTACGCCCGCAGGAAGACCCGCCTTTTGCCATAACTTTAAGGTTAACTCAGCAACTGCTGGTGTTAGCTCAGAGGGTTTAAATACCACGGTATTACCCGCTAAAAGCGCTGGCACAATATGCCCATTTGGTAAGTGACCTGGGAAATTATAAGGGCCAAACACTGCTACAACACCATGAGGCTTGTGGCGGATCATCGCACGGCCCTGTGGCATTGGGTTTTCAACATCACCTGTACGCTCTAAAAATGCTTTTTCAGAGATAGCGATTTTACCCACCATAGCACCTGCTTCAGTGCGTGTTTCCCAAAGTGGTTTACCGGTTTCTTGTGCGATAGCAACCGCTAATTCTTCGCTGTGCTCTTTAAGTGTTTCTGCGAATGTTTTTACAATCGCTAAACGCGCTGCAAATGATTTGTCAGCCCAGCTGTAGAATGCTTCACGCGCAGCACTAACTGCGCTGTCTACTTGTTCGGCAGTTGCTGTGTTTGCTTGCCAAATAACGTCGTTGTTTGCAGGGTTTACAGATTGAAATGCATGACCAAGGCCTGCTTGCCATTGACCATTAATAAATTGCGCTGCATGCGTCATGACTGTCTCTCCTAAATTCTAAAGTGCGGCAACTGATACACTGTCACCCACATTAAGGTGTAGTGCTTTTGCAAGTTCTGCTGATAATGTGATTGTATCTGCATCACATGGCAAATTAACTTGCGCTACAGTCGCTCTAAAATCGACAAGTTTATCGTTTGCTATCAGTGCGGTAGTTTCACCTTGGCATTCACCAATTTCCACGCTAAGTGTTTTAGCATTACGAATGGTAGCGATATTATCTACTTTTGCTTCCACTGTCGGACCGGCATCAAAAATATCCACATAACCATTAAAGGTAAACCCTTCACTTTTAAGCAGTTCAATGGCTGGACGTGTGTTGTCGTGCACTTGTCCAATAACTGCTTGTGCGTCTTTGCTAAGTAAGTTGACGTAAATTGGATATTTAGGCATTAACTCAGCAATAAAGACTTTCTGACCAATACCTGTTAAGTAATCGGCAGTCGGAAAATCCATTGAAAAAAAGTGCTCTTCTAACCATTGCCAGAATGGGCTTTCACCATTTTCGTCTGAAACACCGCGCATCTCTGCAATAACAGTTTCTGCAAAACGTTGCTTATGTTGATTAATAAACATAAAACGCGCTTTTGAAAGCAGCTTACCGTTATTATTTTTACGGTAACCATCTTTTAAAAACAAAGTACAAAGCTCTGTCGCACCCGTGTAGTCATTACATAACGTAAGAATATCAACCGCTTTGTAAACATTAAGTGTGCGCGATGAATGAATTGCCTTGCTTAAATGATAGTGATAAAACGCATCATCCAAGCCAACCGCTGCTTCGATACCTGAGGTACCAACCACTTCACCGGTTTCGCTATCTTCAAGAACAAACAAGTAACCTTCATCACCTGGTTGCGATGCAGCTTTAGCAAACGAGCTTACAGAGTGATCAATTTTCTTTTGTAACAACTCTTCATTATTAGGCAAAGACGTAAAGCCATGGCCTGATTCATCAGCAATTTTTACTAATGCTGAAAAGTCGTTTTGCTGGATTGGGCGAAGGATCATCATGAGTCCGCTTGCTCCCTTATAAATAACGGTAAATAAGAAATGTGGGCAAGCAAATACTTGCCCTGAAATGACAGTTGGATAATTAGCCGTTTACGACTTTAGCCACTGCTTTTTCGAAACGAGCCATACCTTCGCGGATATCAGCTTCTGGAATAACAAGTGACGGTGTGAAACGAACAACATCTGCACCAGCAACTAAAGACATAACGCCTTCTTCTGTGCCTGCAACTAGGAATTCTTTTGCACGACCTTTAAATTGCTCAGTAACAACAGCACCAATTAAAAGGCCTTCGCCACGAATTTCAGTGAATACATTGTACTTGTCGTTAATATTCGTTAGTAGCTCACGGAATAATGCTGACTTTTCTTTAACGCCATTAAGTACTTCTGGTGTGTTTACTGTATCAAACGCTGCTTCTGCTACTGCACACGCAAGTGGGTTACCGCCATAAGTAGAACCATGCGTACCTACTTTTAAGTGTTTAGCGATATCAGTTGTCGTGATCATCGCACCGATTGGGAAACCACCACCTAACGCTTTTGCAGTCGTTAAGATATCTGGTGTTACATTAAGACCTTGGTACGCGTATAGCTCACCCGTACGGCCAACACCCGTTTGTACTTCATCAAAAATTAATAATGCATTGTGTTTCGTACACAGCGCACGTACACCTTCAACAAACTCCGCAGTTGGCGAAATAATACCGCCTTCACCTTGCAGAGGCTCCATCATTACCGCGCACGTTTTGTCTGAGATAAGCGCTTCAAATGCTGCTAAATCGTTGTAATCACAGTGAACAATGTCACCCGGCTTTGGACCAAAACCATCAGAGTATGCGGCTTGACCGCCTACCGTTACTGTGAAGAATGTACGGCCGTGGAAACCTTTGTTGAATGAGATAATTTGTGACTTTTGCTCACCATAGTTATCAAGGGCAAAACGACGTGCTAATTTAAGCGCCGCTTCATTTGCTTCTGCACCCGAGTTAGCAAAATACACTTTTTCTGCAAACGTAGCGTCAGTCAGTTTTTTAGCAAGACGCAGTGCAGGCTCATTGGTCATTACATTTGATAGATGCCAAATTTTCTCGCCTTGCTCTTTTAATGCATTTACTAGAGCTGGGTGACAGTGGCCAAGACAGTTAACAGCAATACCACCTGCAAAGTCGATAAACTCACGACCTTCTTGGTCCCACACGCGAGAGCCTTCGCCTCGAACAGGAATAACACTTGATGGTGCGTAGTTTGGAACCATTACTTGATCAAATAATTCGCGATTGACTGTCATTTTATATCCTCATAATTGTAAGCACACACAGAGTAAGCTGGCACTAGCAAGTAAAAAACAAGCCCTTTTAATGAGCCGATTGAGCTTAGCGCAAAATCACCAAAATTACTCTTTGGTTCAATTTTCATTCATCCATTATTTCAGAAAATTTTCCATCTGTCTCTTAGAAAACTTTCATGCAGCCCTTGAAAATAAAGGGCTTGAGATATTTTTTCATAGATAGTGAATAAGTATTTGAAAGTGATTTTATAAGTAAATTACAAGAATAAGGCGCGATACTAGGAGGGCAAGCTTATATAGATTAGCAAAACATTGTTGATGAATTGAGCTCAACTATGAATGAATAGTCGCAAAAAAAATGTTAATTTTTTTAATTGATTTTGATATTGAAATTCTCAAAATTGCATTTAGCCAGATGTTTGAGCTCTGTTTGAGTAAAACCAAAATACGTAAACCAAGACTGGATTTCGTCTTTTTCAACTAATTGATGTTCGTTCAAGCTCAAAAATTGTGCATAACATCGTGCTTTTAAAATAACACGAGTTAAAGGTAAGCTTTCATCGCTAATCGGATGTGACGAGATAAGTTGCTCCATGACCGCTTTGAAAGGCAGGTAACGAAAAGCCATTTGCTCAATCACCTTAGCAGTAATCGTCATTGATAACTTACTCAATAAAGAACTTAAAAATAATGGGTCAGGTTTAAGTTCAAGCAAAGCGGTATGAAGATCCTTATTCTGCTCTTCACGTGCCATAGTCACTTTACGTTGCCACACACGTTCGAATGTACGCAAGTACAACCTTACCAAGGCAATCTTGCCTACATCCATTAGCATGCCAAGGGTAAATGCGTGTTCTTCATTTACATCATTCAACTTTGCAATCTCTTGCGCTGCAATCGCACACGCCATCGAGTTGTCGCGTAAACGACGCTTTAACAATGGAAATGGTTCAGTGCTATGAGGCATCCAATGACGTACAGCAAACGTAGGAACAACAAACTTTAAGTTATCCAGCCCAATATAACGTAGTGCTAATAACGGGTTATCGACCTTAACTGATGTATTTTTACTGCGTTGCTTACGATAAAAAGGCAAATTAACAAGCGCGACCAACTCTCGTCCTAACCATGATAAGTCTTGTACCAAAGGCTCAATTCGCCCTACAGAAGCCGACTTTACAGCGAGGATATCAATAATTGCTGGAACAGCATCCTGTATGCCAATTGTTTCATGGATAACAGAATCAATATCCTCAAGCTGCTTGTTCATTGCCGTTTCGATAACTTGATGTAATTGTTTACTCGCTTGTGCGCGGTATTTATGATGAGCCGTACTGGATTTTTGGCGCTTCTTATGGGCGGCAACTTCCACCTCTAGTAAAGTGCGTTGCTCGATTTTTTCACCATAGTCAATTTCAAGTGTATGAATATAACCAATTTGACGTTGTGCAAAACTATGGCCAAGCAATAAATCATGCGCGCGCTCGTCGAGCATCATTGCAATCCTTTGTTGGCGATCTTGTTCAGTTATTTGCACAGGCGTTTTTTCGTTCATAATTGTTAATTCAATAAACTTAAGATTAGAAGCGAGTTAAAAAGTTAGCAAGTAGTTCAAGCCCCTGCTCTGTCAAAATTGCCTCGGGGTGAAACTGAACCCCTTCAAGCGCTAAGTTACGATGCATTAAGCCCATAATCTCGTCTAAATCATGGTTTACTTCAGTCCATGCGGTAACCGTCAATTCATTTGGTAATGTTTGCTTATCAACAACCAAAGAGTGGTAACGACACACACGAAGCGGGTTTTCAAGCCCAGTAAAAACACCTTGGTTGGTATGCTGAATAACGGATGTTTTACCATGCATCACCTGCTTGGCCCGAATAATCTTTGCTCCTAGAGCTTGTGCAATAGATTGATGACCAAGACAAATTCCCAAAATTGGAAACTGGCCTCTTAATTGTTCAACAACCTCAAGTGAAATACCAGCTTCGTTGGGAGAGCAAGGTCCTGGTGAAAGCACAATGTGCTCAGGCTTGAGCTGCTTGATTTCAGCAATACTGATTTCATCATTTCGTTTTACCAATACATCTTGATCTAAGCGCTGAAAATACTGCACTAAGTTATAGGTAAACGAATCATAATTATCAATCATTAACAGCATTGCGTGTAACCCAGAAATACGGACTCAAAATAATGAGCGCGTATATTACCTCAAGCACTAAAGAATGTCGGCATAAATGCCCTATTCTGAAGCGAATAAATGTGCTGCAAGTGCCGTTTTTTCATCTTCATCAAGCTTTTGTGAGCATTTATTATTAAAATCATAGCGCACCAACACTGTTTTACCGACTGCGCAACATGTGCCCTGCTGCCAAGCTTCTTGCCTCACCACAAATGAACTTGAACCGATATGCTCCACGCTTGTCTTTATTTCAACCTCATGGCCGTAAAAAAGCTCACCAACAAAACTGACTTCAACCTTAGCAATAATCAATTTCCAGTCGTGAGGGTTTAAATCAGGTGTAAAAAATTTAAAAATAGGAACACGCGCTGCTTCAAACCATACGGGGAGTACGGTATTGTTGATGTGCCCTAGAACATCCGTTTCGCTAAAACGAGGCGAGATTTTTTCTGTAAACATAGTAACCCTATAAAAAATATAAATAAAAGGTAGCTCATGACGGACTTTATTCGTGTATACGAAAACGCCCTTAGTAAAGAATTTTGCGACAACTTTATCACGCTATTTGAACAAAGCGCGCATTTAAAGCAGGGCATGACCTCTGGCGGTATCGATTTAGCAAAGAAAGATAGTCATGACTTATATCTGAGTAATCACCCAGAATATGCTGAACAATTAAAACACATTCAGCAAGTCACTGCTGGTTACGTCTTTAAATACATTGAAGAGCACATTTTCATGATGATTGGTGCCTTTGGGTTGAAAGTGTATCATCCGAAAACAGGAAAACCAGTTGATTTAACACACGATAACTATGAAGAAGTCGGTAAACCTCAACTGCCACTATTAGTCCAGCAAATTTTTAGAATGGGTCCTATTCAGGCACAAAAGTACGACATTAATAAAGGTGGCTACCCGTATTGGCATAGTGAGGTATACCCACAAATTGGCCATAACGAAGCCTTGCATCGTGTGCTGTTATTTATGTTTTACTTAAATGATGTCGAAGAAGGCGGAGAAACAGAGTTTTACTATCAACAACGTAAAATATCACCAAAACAAGGTTCTATGGTAATAGCGCCAGGTTACTTCACGCATACTCACCGTGGCAACAAGCCCATTTCAAATGATAAATATATTTTAACGTCGTGGATTTTATTTAACCGCGCAGAACAAATTTATGGACAGCCGCAGTCGTAAACTTGTTATATTAGCTATCAGAAACGACATTCTGATAGCTAACTAGTAACGTGTTTACATCTTTAATAACTGATCAAATAAATCGAAAACCTGATCGAGTTCTTCAATAGTGTTGTAATGCATACAACCAATACGTACTACACCGCCGGTATCTAATACACCTAGCTGCTTACATAAACCTTGTGCATAGAAATTACCATCCCACACACAGATATGCTGTTTGCCTAAAAATTCAGACACGATACGCGGCTCGATACCTTCAAACGTTAGAGCAAAGGTCGGTGTACGCTCTTCTAAACGCGCCAAATCATTAATACCAAATAACTTAATACGTGGGTAATCTGCTAAGCGAGTTAAGAAATGCTTACTGAGTGACATTTCGTGTTGTTTAGTGATAGCAAAAGCGGCCGCGAGTTTTTCTCGGCGTGCATGACTGTCATCAAGCTCACTAATTGCAGCAATGTAGTCAACCGCAGCAATAAGGCCAGCCAGGGCTTCGAAGCTTTGTGTACCGGTTTCCCAGCGACCTGGCGCAATATCTTTTGCAGGTTCAACTTTGTATGGTGTGAAACCTTCAAGGTGCTCACGTTTGCCATATACAATACCAAGGTGAGGACCAAAGAACTTGTATGCAGAGCAGGCTAAGAAGTCGCAATCAAGTGCTTGTACGTCTACCAGCTCATGAGGTGCATAGTGAACGGCATCAACATAAACGAGCGCACCAACAGCATGTGCAAGCTCAACGATGCGTTTAATGTCATTAATTGAACCTGTGGTGTTTGATGCATACGTCACTGCTACAAGCTTTGTTTTGCTTGATAAAAGGCTTTCAAAGTGGGCCATGTCTAAGCTGCAATCAGCTTCGTTGATAAGCGCCGTTTTTACTGTCGCACCTTTATCTTTAGCAGCTTGCTGCCACGATGAAACGTTTGAGAAGTGATCAGCATTGGTGACAATAATTTCATCATTTTCAGTCCAATCACGCGAAATTGCACGGCTAAAGCTAAACGTTAAGCTTGTCATGTTTGCACCAAACACGATTTGCTCTTTAGATGGCGCATTTAGTAAATCGGCTGCAGCTTGACGAGCGTTTGCCATTAACTCAACCGTTTTATCACTTGAGAAAAATGCACCGCCTAAGTTTGAGTTGTAGTAACCCAAATAAGCAGTCATGGCACTTAAAACTGACTGTGGCACTTGAGAGCCACCTGGGCCATCAAGGAAAATCGGCGACTGACCTGCAACTTGTTGCATAAGTGCAGGAAATTGGCGACGTAATTGCGTTAAGTTCATGCTATCCCCTTACGCAGTTAGTACGAAGCAATCAAGGTAAGCTTCTTTGCTTGCGTCTAATTTATTCATTGGCGTTGCGTTGTGCCATACTTCACGGTCATTAATAAGCGCGAACATGCCGTCTTTAATTTCCATTTTGAAACATGGCTCTGCTTGCTGGTGTTCATACACAAGTAGCTCACCACCTTCTAGGTTTTCGTGTGATACACCACATACACACACGTGATCAAAACCATCTTGGTGAACACCTTCAGGGGCAGCAGGTGTGTCGCTGTCGATCGCAAGCATTCTAAATTGATGGATTTCAATATCGCGGTCATCGCTAATACCGGTCATATCGCGGAACTGATTAACGATTTGCTTCATGCCATCAGTGGCTAATAAGCTATCTTCTAGATTTTCATAGGTACGCTCAACATTACCTTGAAAGGTATTGATAGAGTCGTCTTGTACGAATGCTTTTGTTGGTTGTAGTTTTAGTTCGCCATCAACAACTTTAATTACTGAATAACGACGCTTACGAAATTCACCATCTGCGTATGGATTAGCAGGAAGGTTAGCAAAAGAAGGCTTTACTGCGTCAATATGTGCTTGGCTTACAAAGCGAAGTTGTAAGAGGTTCTGGTTGTTTAATGTAGTCATAAAGATCTCGCCTTAAATGTTGAGAATATTGGCGAGGATTTTAATGCAATTGAAGGGAAAATATTGCGTTATTATGTAAACTCTATGCAGTTATTGATCAATTTTAAGATCGATAAAGTCAAAATAATGAAAATTTAATCTAAAATATAAAAAGCCCGCAAAAATGCGGGCTTTAAAGTAAAAATACACTATTTACTTATTAAACAGCTTGCTGAATGATTACTTCATCTGCCTTTTTCGTATACTGAGGCATACGGTGGAAGTTTAAGTAACGGTAAGTATCAGCTGCCGTTGCATTGATCTTAGCTGCGTACTCTTGGTACTCAGCAGGTGTAGGAAGTTTACCTAAGATTGCCGCTACTGCTGCAAGCTCTGCTGATGCTAAGAATACGTTTGCGCCAGTACCTAGACGGTTAGGGAAGTTACGCGTAGAGGTAGACACAACCGTTGCTTTATCAGCAACACGTGCTTGGTTACCCATACAGAGTGAACATCCTGGCGTTTCGATACGTGCACCTACACGGCCAAAGATACCGTAGTAACCTTCGTCAGTAAGCTGGTCTTTATCCATCTTCGTTGGTGGTGCAACCCAAAGTTGAGTTGGGATTCGACCACTGAAACCATCGAGTAGTTTACCTGCAGCACGGAAGTGACCGATGTTAGTCATACAAGAACCGATAAATACTTCATCGATTTTCTCGCCAGTAACGTCTGAAAGAAGGCGTGCATCATCAGGATCATTTGGAGCACAAAGAATAGGCTCTTTAATGTCTGCAAGGTCGATTTCAAGTACATGTTTGTACTCTGCATCTGCATCCGCTTCCATAAGTTCAGGGTTAGCTAACCACTCTTGCATTGCTGTGATACGACGCTCAATAGTACGAACATCACCGTAACCTTCAGAGATCATCCACTTAAGCATTACGATGTTTGACTCTAGGTATTCAGCAATAGACTCTTTAGAAAGCTTAACTGTACAACCTGCCGCTGAACGCTCAGCTGACGCATCAGAAAGTTCGAAAGCTTGCTCAACAGTTAGGTGCTCAACACCTTCAATTTCTAGTACACGACCAGAGAATTCGTTGATTTTACCTTTCTTCTCAACGGTTAGAAGACCTTCTTTGATACCGTAGTAAGGGATAGCATGAACGAGGTCACGTAATGTGATACCTGGCTGCATTTCGCCTTTGAAACGTACTAAGATTGACTCAGGCATATCAAGAGGCATTACACCTGTTGCCGCTGCGAATGCGACTGCACCAGAACCCGCTGGGAATGAAATACCAAGAGGGAAACGAGTATGCGAGTCACCACCCGTACCTACTGTATCTGGTAATAACATACGGTTTAACCATGAGTGGATTACACCGTCACCTGGACGTAGTGACACACCGCCACGGTTCATGATGAAATCAGGAAGTGTGTGGTGAGTGTTTACGTCGATTGGTTTAGGATAAGCTGATGTATGACAGAAAGACTGCATTGTTAAATCTGCAGAGAAACCTAAACAAGCAAGGTCTTTAAGTTCGTCACGGGTCATAGGACCTGTTGTATCTTGCGAACCAACAGTGGTCATTTTCGGCTCACAGTATTGACCTGGACGTACGCCAGGCATGTTACATGCTTTACCAACCATCTTCTGAGCTAATGTGAAGCCTTTACCAGAATCAGTTACAAGAGCAGGTTTGCGGAAGATATCTTCAGCTTCCATACCTAGTGATGCACGCGCTTTATCCGTTAAACCACGACCGATGATTAGTGGAATACGACCACCAGCACGCACTTCATCAAGAATTACGTCTGATTTTAAAGAGAAAGTAGAGATTACTTCATCAGTACCGTGACGCTTAACAACACCTTCGTATGGGAAGATATCGATTTGGTCACCCATGTTTAGCTCATCAACAGGTAGCTCAATTGGTAACGCACCAGAGTCTTCCATTGTGTTGAAGAAGATAGGGGCGATTTTACCGCCTAAACATACACCACCAACGCGTTTGTTAGGTACGTGAGGAATATCATCACCCATGAACCAAAGTACAGAGTTAGTTGCAGATTTACGAGAAGAACCCGTACCAACTACATCACCAACATATGCAAGAGGTAAACCTTTCGTTTTAAGCTCTTCTAGCTGTGAGATTGGCCCCACTTCACCTGGTTTGTCAGGATTGATGCCATCACGTTCATTCTTCAGCATTGCCAAAGCATGTAGTGGAATATCTGGACGTGACCATGCATCAGGTGCTGGAGAAAGGTCATCCGTATTTGTTTCGCCAGTTACTTTGAATACCGTAACTGAGATTTTTTCAGCAACTGCAGGCTTGTTTACAAACCACTCTGCATTTGCCCAAGACTCGATTACTTGCTTAGCAAACTCGTTACCTGCTTTCGCTTTTTCTTCTACATCGTAGAAAGCATCGAACATTAATAATGTGTTAGATAAACCTTTAACAACAATTGGTGCTAACGCTGCGTCATCTAAAAGATCAATCATAGGTGCAATGTTGTAACCACCTAACATAGTACCAAGTAGCTCAGCAGCTTTTTCTTTTGATACCAGTGGAGAGCTCGCTTCACCTTTTGCAACTGCAGCTAAGAAACCTGCTTTGATATAAGCAGCATCATCAACACCAGGTGGTACGCGGTTAACAAGAAGATCAACAATAAACTCTTCTTCGCCTGCTGGTGGATTTTTAATTAGTTCAATAAGATCAGCCGTTTGCTGAGCATCTAATGGCGCTGGTACGATACCTAACGCGGCACGTTCTTCTACGTGTTTACGATATTCTTGTAGCACAATATTGCCCTCTTGGTGACGTGAAAGTACTCGGTAGTATTAAACTAAATACCAAATATATAACCCAGTACTTATAGTATTCTGACGATTGATTATAAAGCTTTTAAGTATAGATGAAAATCCATGCTGCGGTTAGGCACTTTATATTCACTATAAATAGCATGAATAGTAGTTAAAAAAAAAGCTATTCAGATGAATATTTATTAAGTAAGAATCATTCTTATTTTGGGCATAAAAAAACCCAGCCACTTGGCTGGGTTTATCAAAACTTACAACTCACTATTAACGCATAACTTTTACACGTTGAGTTGATGTTAATTGTGCTTCAACACGACGGTTTTCAGCGTGAGCTTCTAAAGTGTTTGCTTCATTCTTCAAACGCTCTTCACCATAGCCTACAGTTGAAATACGATCTTCAGAGATGCCGTCTTTGATTAATTCATCAGCAACATCATCCGCACGCTTCTTAGATAGAGTCATATTGTACTCAGCATCACCTACTGCTGAAGCATGGCCTTCTAAAACAACCGTTGCGTCTGTGTTTTCTTTCATGAAGGTAGCAACTTCAGCAATGTCATCAAAGTAGCGTTGTGGAACGGCTGCAGAGTCATGAGCAAAGCTAACTAGTAGGCTAATTGTTACTGGCTTCTCTTCATATAAAGTACAACCCGTTGCATCTACAGCATCTGTCATCGGCGTGTTTGCACATTGGTCATCAGCATCAAGTACACCATCATTATCAGAATCTGAATCTGTTGGCTCTTGAACAACAACTGGAGCTGGCTCAACAGGCGCCGCTGGCTCGCTTGATTGACCGAATAAGTAGCTTACACCAAACTTAGCGTTTAAGTCTGACTCACTGAACTCTAAACCTCGGTAGTAAGATGTTTCAAAGTTAACTGATAGACCTTCAGTTACAAAGTGCTGGTAACCTAAACCAATATTTGCAAATGTACTTTTCTCGTACACATCAATTTCTTTCAGACCTAATACACCGTAGAATGGACCACCAGAAAAATGGTGCAGCATGTCAATGCCGTATCTATCCATGTCCATGTCGTACTTATCACCCGTGATTAGGTGTTCAGTATCAATATTTCCATCAGCGTACTCTAAACGAGCACTCCAGTAATCTGAGAATCGGTAACCAATCTCAGCACCGAAGCCCGTTGCATAACCAGTTCTCACGTTAGGTGAGTAATCTGTTGCAATCCAAGATGCATCGTAGTAGTCACCGAATACACCGATATAAAAACCTTCTTTTTCTGCAGCAAATGTTGATGCACTAGTTGCAGCTAATGCGATCGCCATTGTAAGTGATTTTAATTTCATTGTTTCCTTCCCATTTTCACAATTAAAATTTTCAGCTAAGTCATCCCAGCCCATTTTATAAGCAGAATACTCTTCGTTTTGTTAACCTATACTTAATAGGTAGCAGGTTATACTACTAACTCAAATCATAGTTTGATTCAGGTCATTAGAAACTATAGGTGATAATATAAAACTTACCTAATACTATAGTTAAATCGTCATTCAAATTAACAATGCGTTATTATTGTTAATAAATAATTACTATAAATTAACTAGAAAAAATAAACCTAATAACAGGGCGCGTTAACTTAAATATAAAGAGCGTTCTGTCATATTTTTTAGCGTAGATGTTAAATATTACACTTAGGCACAGTCGCTAACAATCAGCCTTTTCTGGAATTTTTTAAGTTCCACAAAAAGTTTGATAATTCGCATCACCTTCCTTAGGAGGCGCGTACCAATGTGTATTTTCAGCTTTATAAATATAAGGATTTGATATCACTTTCAAAAATGCTTCCAATGAAGCGCTTTTTCCAGAGCCCTCATATTCACCTATAATCATTTCGATATTATGGTTGCGTGGAATGACTGCAGGATTAACAGCACGCATCGTTTTATAACTTTGAGTAGATGTTCTTAAAAACCATTTTTTATACCATTCTTTTATATTGGCAGGTATGGTTACCTGAGACTGTAATGACTCAGTCAAAAGATTAAATGTGTTGGTATAATCCAATTTATGTTGCTTCATTAACGTCAACAATTCAGAAACAAGTATATGCTCATCTTCTTCCATGCTTTCTAAGCCCAGCTTTTGTTGCCACATCAAATTAAAGGCATCATTGAACCGAGTTGAAAAACTATTTATAACCGCCGAAAGGTCTATAAGCGCTTGTTTTTCATCTTTAAATAAGAGCAATAGACTTTCAGCTAGGCGTGCACAATTCCAATTAGCAATCGTCGGCTGATTACCAAATGCATAGCGCCCTTGGTGATCAATTGAGCTGAACACAGTATCAAAATCAAAGTTGTTCATCATAGCGCAAGGACCATAATCAATGGTTTCACCACTTATCAAGGTATTATCAGTATTCATAACTCCGTGTATAAAACCGACACGCATCCAACTTACTATCAACTCAATTTGTTTGTCTTGTACAGCTGTTAAAAAGTCAATATAGCGCTTTTCACCCGTGCTATTAATTTCAGGAAAATGACAACTGATAGCGTAATCGACAAGCTTTTCTAACCCTTCTATATCACCCTGTGTTGCTAAGTATTGAAATGAACCTACACGTATATGGCTTTTAGCTAAGCGAGTGACGACTGCACCAGGTCGAGGAGGATTGCGATATACCGTTTCACCAGTAGTCACCACAGCTAAACAGCGTGTAGTCGCGATACCTAGCGCATGAAGCGCCTCACTCATAATGTACTCACGTACTGCAGGGCCAATGGCACAGCGACCATCACCACCGCGCGAGAATATAGTTGCTCCCGCCCCTTTTAATTGCATATCCCACAATGTGCCTCCTTGATCCTCAATCGCACCAAGCAAATGCGCTCTGCCATCACCAAGACGCGGTGAAAAATGACCAAACTGATGACCTGAGTAACCAAGTGCAACCGGAGCAACGGCGCTATCTATCGTTGAACCAGATAGCAATTTAGCTAAAAGTTCGCTGTCATGTTTAATTAAAAAGTTATCAGCCAGCCTATCATTGAATAGCAGTAATTGCGGCTCAGCAACGGCGCTCGGCATATCTTTAATGGCAAGCAGTTCACTAATATCTGTGTATCGAGTTTGCAGTTTCATAGCTGTCCTTAACGTGTGGCTACACCTACGCGGTTATCACCAACCCCATAGGCCACAAGCTGACTAAGTGCTTGCAGGCTATAGCCACTTTGCTGTTGTAGTTCATTGAAAAAATCTTGCGCTGCTTGTAACGATTTTTTAGTTTGTAAGCCCCCGTCTATCAACTCGTGAGCACGCAAGTAGGTTTCTACATCGCGAGAAAGTAAAAAGGTATCTTTACCAAGCGCTCGCAAAGCGTAAGGGCCAGTATTCCCTCCTAAACGCGCACCATGTTTTTTAAGATAGGCCCACAAGCCAATAATATTGTCAGTTGGCCAATCCGCAATAAACTGGCTGAAGCTGCCATGTTTCTCAGCAACTTCGTGGATCATGTATGCGTTTTCTGGGATCGTTTGTACTTTTTTAAAATTACGAACTATGCGCTCGTCACTGGCTTTTTGCTCAAGCATATCCGGTGGCATCATCAACAATTTTTCTACGCTGAAATCCCAAAACACGTCGCGAAAACCTGCCCACTTGTTATTGATAACAGACCAATAAAAGCCACTTTGAAAAACTTTACGTGTGAACTCTTCTAACCATAAATCGTCATGCATTTTGGCAATATCAGTATCATCGAGCGGGTTTGATAACAGTGTCTGCAGCATGTCTTCGCTGCCCTTTCGAGATACGGCTCGTTGATAAATATCGTTAAATTTTTCCATCATTTTTCCAATTTATTTGGTTAACGCTAAGTGTACGTAAAAACACGCTTATACGTAACCATGTTGCAAAATCGGTCACTAAAAACAAACCCTTCGCCTTGACACCTAGATGGCTAAAATGCTTTAATCGCCGAATATACCCTATTTAACTATGTTGGCTTTAACCTTTAAAGCGAGCATAAAGGGCTGGAAGAGGTGCGTTATTCAGGTAGCGTATGGGAAGAGCACAGACTCTGTTGATCATACGTGAGGGGAATTAACGCCGAGAAGTAACACCGTTTGTGAGGTGCTTATTTCGGGCGACTGGGCTGAATCCCAGCGACTGTCACCAACAATAGCAAAGTGCTATTGATTAGTTTGGTGGAGAGCTTCTGGTCTTAGTATAATAAGGCCGTCGCGTCTTTATTATTTTAAGCCCATTCGCTCTTCGAATTATACCTTGTTCGAATGACGACATGCGGCTCCATTCAAATGTTCCCGCATAAACTCTTCGAATACCTTATAAGTTCGTGAGAGATGATCAACAATTTTGATTTAAACGACTATCCATTATGGACAGCGCTTGTCACGCCATTTTCTGAATCTGGCGAGGTCGATTACACGGCCCTTGAACAACTGGTGGCTGAGCAGCAAGATGCAAATAACGGCATTTTATTACTTGGCAGTACTGGTGAAGGACTGGCGCTTTCACTTAAAGAGCAGCAAGCCATTGTTGAGCATGTTTGCCAATTAGCACCGAGTGTCCCCCTCATGGTTGCTGTAGGCGGCATGAACCTTAAACAACAAATTGCTTGGGTTGAATACTGCAATCAACTCCCTATTCATGGCTATCTATTGGGCTCACCTCTGTATGCAAAACCTGGGGTTGTTGGCCAAACACATTGGTTTGAAAGCCTACTTAACGCAAGTCATCACCCTTGTATGTTGTATAACGTACCTGGAAGAAGCGCAGTTGAGATTGCACCGCAGGTGATCAAAAACCTTGCTGAGCACAAAAACCTGTGGGCTTTAAAAGAAGCCAGTGGCGACATTAGTAAATTTGAAGGTTTTAGAACGGCATCGCCAACACTGGCCATTTTCAGTGGCGATGATGCACTTATGCCATATTTTGCTCAAGCTGGTGCAAAAGGTTTAGTGTCGGTTGCCGCGAATGCTTGGCCGAGTCAAACCCATGAGTTTGTTAAACGCAGTTTAAGTGGTCAATACCCAAATCTATTCACCGATTGGTCGCAAGCAATCCAAAGTTTATTCGCTGTGGCAAACCCAATCCCCGTAAAAGTACTGATGCACCTGCAAGGTAAAATAAATACCCCGCATTTACGTCCGCCGCTTACGCATTTAGAGCTTGAGCAAACAGACGGCATCACCCACGCAAACAACACAATTTTATCTTGGAACTAAAAACAGGTTTTATCATGAGCTGGTTAGAATTATTAAACAACTTAGAATCAGGCGCAGTTCGCGCAGCAACACAAGACGAGAACGGCAACTGGCACGCCAATGTTGACGTTAAGCAAGGCATTTTAGAAGCTTTCAAAAATGGCACGAATACCGAGTTCCCAGGTGGTTTTGTTGATAAGCACAACTTAGCACCACAAGGCTTTGCAGCCGATGCAGGCGTGCGTATGGTACCAGGTGGTAGCAGTGTTCGTCGTGGCGCACACGTTGCCAAAGGCACGATTATCATGCCACCAGCGTATGTAAATATTGGTGCTTTTATCGATGAAGGCACGATGGTCGACAGCCACGCACTAGTGGGCTCATGCGCACAAGTAGGTAAAAATGTCCACCTAAGTGCAGCAGTACAGTTAGGTGGCGTACTTGAGCCAATTGGTGCCAGCCCAGTGGTGATTGAAGATGATGCATTCATCGGCGCAGGCTGCGTTATTGTTGAAGGTGTGGTTGTGAAAAAAGGTGCTGTGCTTGCACCGGGTGTGCGCTTATCTGCAACTATTCCCGTCTACGATTGTGTGAATGAGCGCCAGCTAGATAAAGGTGAAGCGATCCCAGAAAACGCGATTGTGATCCCAGGCTCTCGCCCTGCTTCAAATGCGTGGGCTCGCGAGCAAGGTCTAAGCATGTCTTGTGCACTGATAGTGAAATACCGTGACGAACAAAGCGATGCATCATTATTGTTAGAAGAGGTTTTACGTTAATGAGCTTTTTGAGCACGCCCATCAAGCAAGCGGTTGCACACGTTTCAACGCATCTTGATACGCCATTTTTTATCTATGATTTAGATAAATTAACTGCACATTTAAATCAACTGACTGCGCAAACCGATGTGAAACTTTGGTATGCCGTTAAGGCCAACCCACTGTCTCGCATTATTCAATGTTTAGACAGCGCAGGGTTTAACTTTGATGTTGCAAGCAAAGGTGAACTTGAGCAAGTACTTGCTCAGGGCATCGATAGCGAGCGCGTGCTCAACACAGGGCCTGCAAAGAGCCCTGCACAAATTTCACATTTTATTGCTCGCGGCGTACGTACCTTTGTGGCCGAGAGCATTAACCAAGTGCGCTGGTTAAACGAACAAGCAATGAAAGCAAATTGTCAGTTGCAAATTCTATTGCGTGTACAACTGCGTTGGCCAGACAGCGAAAAGAACCCGCTTGGCGGCGACAGCCTCACTCCTTTTGGTTTGGGCTGTGATGAGTGGCAAGCTCTCACGGTCAGTGATTACCCAGCTCTTAGCTTTGACGGTCTGCATATTTTCCAATGGGGCAATATGCTGAGCACTAATAAGCTCGCAGAGTTATGGCGCACGATGATTTCGCCATTACAACAGCTGGCTAACTCACTAAGTATTAATCTTAATATTCTCGATTTAGGCGGGGGCTTAGGCATCCCTTATACCCAAGATGCTAACCGACTTGATTGGTCTGCACTTATCGAGACCCTCGCGAGCATTAAAGCTGATGCTGGTGTCAAAGAGCTTTGGATGGAACTTGGCCGCTATGCGGTGGGCGAATGTGGTCATTACGCAACCCCAGTCGTTGAGCGCAAAGAGAATTACAATCAACAGCAGGTGATTTTATCAGGCGGTATTAACCATTTACTTCGCCCTGCAGTGACAAGCCAAAATTTTCCTGCGGCGTTATTGCGTAAATCGACAGCTGAACCTAAGGCAATGACTTTATACGGCCCACTTTGCACCGCCCTTGATTGCTTGGGTGAACACCAATTAGCAAGCGATTTAAATGAACAAGACTGGTTGGTATTCAGCCAATGTGGTGCATACGGCTTTACCGAAAGTATGCCGTACTTTTTATGCCACGAATTAGCGGCTGAATATATCCTTGAACAAGGCAATATTGAGTGCATCCGTAGCGCTGAAAATGCCAGCTATTATTTAAGGTAATTGCCATGAGTAAAGAATTAATCAGCCAAGAGAATATTGTGGTTGGCGAGATTGCCAACGGCCTACCACTGACAATCCCTGTGTATCGCTTAAAAGGCGATGGCTCAGGACCAAACGTGTATGTACAAGCCAATATGCACGGCGCTGAAGTACAAGGTAATGCAGTAATTTATCAATTGCTTGAGCAGCTAAAATCACTCAAACTGCGTGGCGATATTACCCTAGTGCCTTATGCCAACCCTATTGGTTGCAACCAAAAATCAGGTGAGTTTACCTTAGGTCGCTTCGATCCAATTACGGGCACCAACTGGAACCGTATGTATCGCTTTAACAAAGCGTTACCATCACAAATTGCTGAACAGCACAAAGACAGTGATGATGCGACCCTTAAAGCAGCGTTTAAACGGGCACTCGTTACTGACATTGACAGCCAATTAACGGGCCCAGATTACAGCCTAACAACCGGTAAACGTATTGCCCTTAACTTGCAAAAGCTCGCCCATCAGGCTGATATTGTTTTAGACCTTCACACTGGGCCTATCTCAAGTCAGCACTTATACTGCCCTGAATACGCTAAAGGCAGCGCCCGCTATTTCAACATTGAGCATGTGTTATTGATCCCGAATGATTTTGATGGCGCGATGGATGAAGCGAGTTTCTGTCCTTGGTGGTCACTTTCTGAAGAACTTGCCAAACAAGGCCGTAAATTTGCTGTTCAAGTCGAAGCATTCACTGTTGAGTTAGGTAGCCAAGAAAAAATCGATTTAAGTGCAGCACTTGAAGACGCAAATAGCATTTTAAGTTACCTCAACCACAAAGAGGTATTGGTTGATGCAGCATATCAACCAAAAGTGATGACACGCTATGCCAGTATGCTTGAAGATTATATTGCTTACTACGCCCCCATGGGCGGCATGGTCGAATACCTTGCCCCGCTGGGTGGCCATATTAAAGCGGGTGAACCTATCGCCCATATTCTACGAATGGAGCGTTATCTATCAGAACAACCATTGCAAACACTCAGTTTTGATAAAGATGCAATTGCCATTTTACACTTCGCGTCAGCAAGCGTGAATCAAGGCACCGAATTATATAAGTTTTTTACCAACGTATTTGAGCTATAAGCTCACCTCTTCTCATTGCGTGAGAGTCACGGCTTAGGCCGTAACAGCAGAGCCCCAAGTTTCGCTTGGGGCTCTATTTACCTAAAAATTTAACAATTCAGTACAAGTTCACGGTTACTTATGTAAAAATCGTTATACTTATCTCAACTTCACCTCTATTCAATAAGGAAATCGCAATGGGATGGCGCATGTGGCTAGCTGTCGCTAGTTTACTTTCTGTACCTGTTATGGCGCAGACTGAAGAAACAAAAACCAATGAACAAGATGACGCGCTCGAATTAGTAAAACAATGTATTTTAAATGAAGCGATTGGCGGTGACGGTAAACAAACACTCGAAGAACTTCGCAAAAAATGCTCAGACTTAGATGAAAGTAAAAAGCTTACTGCACTTGATAAACGAAAAGCACGCGAGGAAGTAAGTAAAAAGAACCGCAATGTAATCACGCCGCATAAACGTAACTATATCTTGCCACTGTCTTACGTATCGCACCCAAATACTCGCCCTTTTGACGGTTTGAAGGATCTGGCAGAAGAAACAAATGGTGAGCCTCTCGATAACCTAGAAGTAAAATATCAGCTATCAATTAAGGTACCTGTCTTTGAGGGCTTCTCAGATAAAGACCAAGGTGTGTATTTTGCGTTTACGATGCAGTCGTTTTGGCAGTTTTACAACAAAGATATTTCGTCACCATTTCGTGAAACTAACTATGAGCCAGAAGTTTTCTGGATAAACTACCTTGATGAAGAAAATGTCTTGTGGGGAGATGAAATGGCAATTGCGATTGGTGCATCACATCAATCAAATGGCCGCAGCCAACCAAACTCACGTTCATGGAACCGTATTTATGCCAACTTTTTATGGGAAAAAGAGGGGTTCGTGTTTGGTTTCAAGCCTTGGTACCGCATCCCAGAAGATAAAAAAGACGATGAACTAGAAGCCAGTGGTGATGACAACCCTGATATCTATAAATACATGGGTTACTTTGAGTTTTCTGGCGCTTACCGTTATAACGAACATGAATTCAGCTTTATGACACGCAATAATCTAAACTCAGATAATCGCGGGGCAATTCAACTCGATTGGTCTTTCCCTCTTTGGGGCAGGTTACGTGGTTATGCACAGTACTTTAATGGTTATGGTGAGAGTTTGATTGATTACAACGCCGATATTGAACGCTTCGGCGTGGGTATTCTGTTAACTGACTTACTTTAAGTTTCATTTTTAGTTTGTATTAATTTAGTTGATTTTAAGTGAGAAACAAAAAGCACTGAACAATTCTACGTTTAGTGCTTTTACATTTTAGCTTAGTTAACTATAAGTTAAGCTTAAAGTTAAGGGCATGCCCCCTAGATGCTCGCGATTGGGTTGCCATGATGGTCATAATAGTGATGGGTACACGTGCCTCCACCTCCAGAAGTACCTAATCTACCACCACCTCTTACAACTGGTATATTTCCCCAACCTAAAGGTGCACTTCCTGATCCTGCAGGAGTACCTATGGCACCACCTCCAGGGCTACTTATTGACTTTGGAAATTTTTTGTCAAACAACTCAGCTAAGCAGTTTGAAATTTGTGAAACAGAGAAATTAACCCTTTTCAAGACTGTTAAAGATATACCATCAAATTTAGTCTCATCGGGATTAATGTCAATCGAGATAGAGCCTGCACTGTTTAAACTTAACTCATAGCCAACTTGATTTCGCGGATAGTTTACTGGCACGTCAGTATTTAGTGTAAAATTTTGAATGACAGTTCTATTTGCAGGGATATACTCCCACGTCCCACCCACAGAAACGCCCCCTGCACTGACCCCAAAATTAACTCCGGTGAAGCGTGTCTTATGAAATGAGCGAGTATCTAATTGTTTTTGCCTTGCGTATTCTTGTGCACGGTTTTGAACATTCGCCATATTTCGTCCGTCAAGCATCGCATTCATAGCTTTAGCCTCAGGCGCATTGTCACAAGTCGCATTTGTTGTGTTGGCAGTACTGTATGTATTGAATTTTAACTTTTCTGTACTACTTGGCATCGTCCCTTGATTAAAGTCAGCTGTAACTTGCGCTGCGATCTCATCTAGCTGAGCATATGTATCTAGTACGTCATTAATCAAAGTATCAACTGCTGTAGGATAGCTACTCATATCTCTAAGTGTATTTGACATATTGTAACGCGGTGTACCTTGATTACTATGCTCATTATAAAAACCGAATATTTCACGGGTAGCTTGGTTAACCACTAATACTTTATTTGTCGTTGAATAGCATTGCTCTTCATTTCCAAATACAGGATTAGGATTTCTACCAACTTGCTGGCATACAAGTTTTGGCTTTAACTTTTTCGCAATTTCTTTAGCTTCTGAATAAGTACAGTCTTTACAGATCCTAGCCTTAAAATCCTGACTAAATGTTTTCCCTGACACGCTTAGCAAAACTAAGCAGATAATAAATTTATACATAATATCAATCCCTAGCTCGATGTATCCATAATCGGAACTTAAACTATAGCTAAGAAATTCAAGAGATCAACATAAAATCAACTAATGCAACATAACCACAACAAACACCCCTTCAAATTCTGCAACAACGTCGTTGCCATCAAATATAGTAACAGGCACTACGTAACTGGTTTTGCCTTTTGTTTGCAGTTCGCTAAGGTTACCTTTACAAGTTTTCACATCAACACAACCTCGTGGGTCGGTATTAAGCGGTTTTAAGTATTTAATGTTGGCATCAGCTAACACGATATTCCCTTCAAGGCCTGCTTCTTTCAGTGCAAGGTAAGTTGCTCCCCACCCTGTTAATGTGGCTAAACTATAAATAGAGCCAGCAAACATGGTGTTGTGAAGGTTTAAGTTCGCATCTAAATCAGCACGGGTAGTAAACTGCCAATCAGTATAACTTTCAACTTTAATACCCATCGCATCACTAATTGGAATTGATTCACGCCATGTATTTTGTAGCACCTGTGTCCAATTGGGGTGACGGAACCAGCCTGGTTCAGAGGGCTTTTGTTTAACCATTTTCCAGTGCTGTACGTCATCATAAGCTAAATGTGCTTTTTCCTTTAATTCATAGCCATGACGCTTATAGAAATCAAGAGCTCGCTCACGAGCAAACAACACGAGTTCATCTGCATCTTGAGTCCATGCGATTTTTTCTAATTCATGTAATAAACGGCTACCAATATGCTGATTGCGGTTACCTTCGGCTACCGCCATGTAACGTACTTGCGCTTGCTGATGATTATTAAAGTGAAGACGTGCCACACCTAATACTTCACCATCATTATTTTTGATAAAGCGGTGCTCTGCGTCTTGCTCTAGATCATCCTGTTCAGAACCGCGCGGCTCGCCCCATGGCGCTCTTAAAACCTGCCAACGCAATGAATAATACGCTTGCCAATCTTCGCTGCTTTGTGGGGTGGTCACTTTAAACATAAATACTCCTGTGATAATTCAGCCATCTCATGTTGTTTTTTCGTGGCCTAACGAATGCAAATTACGATACGCTATCTTCCATCAAGTTGGAATAATACTTTGGTGACCTAGCCAAAATTATTATTCTTCGCTGTAAAAACTACTGCACAATTGGCACTTTAGCTAGGCTGGTCTATGCTGAAGTAATTGTCATACTTTATACACAAAAACTTAAAGGCCCGAAATATGGAACATTTTTTTGAACCCAGTGGCGCGATAAAACAGTGTTTCATTGAAGATTGCCACAGGCTCGGGCAGCTTATTTATTGGCATAAGCAAGGCAGGGAGTCTATTCAAGTAAGACAAATGAATCAGTTTCGCTGGCTGCTAATTAATGAAACATTACAATCTGTAGTCGAAAAGCGTCGCCCAGCACGATTACTTTTCCCTCATTTACAGTACCTTGCAAGGCTTTGGCAAGAGTTGGAGGAACCCAACAAAATACTCGAGCTGGGGTTAGGTGGAGGTGCTATCCGAAATTATTTACAGCATACCTACCCGCAAAGCCACTTAACTTCTGTTGATAAAAACCCCGATATTATTCACTGCTACAAACGTTATTTTGGTGGTCATCATGATAATAATTTACGCTGCTTCGATGCTCAGCAGGTGTTAGAGCAAGGCCATGAGTATGATTGGATTATTTTAGATTTATTCAGTGAAGTAGATGCACCATTATTTTTATTTAAACATCAATTTTATGCCAAGTTACGTGCAGCAATGGCAAAAGATGGCTTACTATTCATAAATTTTCTGTCAAACCATCCATCACAGCTAAAACAACTTGAGCACTTACTCATCACTGAATTTGGTAAACGCCCAAGTATTGAAAAAATTCCTAACTACGTCAATCATATCGTCATGATCACAAAGTAATCATACTGATAGGTTAAACGTTACAGGGCCATCGTTGCACAGGCTCACTTGCATGTCAGCTGCAAATTGCCCAGTCGCTACACGTAAACCGGCCTCTTTTGCTTGAGCGATAAAATACTCATATAACTCATTTGCCTGCGCTGGTGTGCCCGCACTTGAAAAGCTTGGACGCATGCCCTTTTTAGTGTCAGCCGCTAGCGTAAACTGCGAAACCACTAAAAGCTCCCCCTTGATATCATTCAAACTTAAGTTCATCTTTCCTTGTTCATCGGTAAAAATGCGGTAATTACTAACTTTATGTAAAAGCTTCTGAGCGCTTTGCTCAGTATCTTGTTTTTCCACACCTAATAGCAGCAAAATACCTTGTGAAATTTCACCCACTACTTCGCCTGCCACTTCTACTTTCGCTTGTGTAACTCTTTGAATTAAGCCTTGCATTGCTCCCTCGATAACTTGATATACATTAAATCTGCGGCACGTCGCATTGCCGCCAAATATACCTGATTATCACTGCTGTGCCCAATGCCATCTAATATCAACAATTGCGCATTGAGCCGCTCTGCTAATTGCTGCACCGCACTGTAACGACACACCAAATCAGCTCGACCATGAATAAACCAAGTAGGGATATGCGCCAATATATTACTGTGTTTCGTAATATAGTGATCCTCAATAAAGCAACGATGACGAAAGTAGTGAACCATTAAGCGTGCTTGATTCAGTGCTGAGTGGGGTTCAGATATACACCAGCTTGTACATGGCTCAGCATGACATAAAACCTGCTCCCAATGACACCATCTTTTTGCATACTTATTAGCATTTATTTGGTCTTCACTACTAAGCTGGCATTGATAAAAATCTAATAGCTGCGACCAATCGTGCAGTTCTCCTGCAAATTCTCTATAGCTTTCTGGGTAAAATTGAGCGCCAGCCCCTTGTTGTGAATACAACCATGCAAAATCACTTTCACAGGCTAAGAAACTAGCACGTAGAAGCAGCCCTGCAACGGATTCAGGATGACTAATCGCATAGAGCAAAGCCAATGTTGCCCCCCAAGACTCACCACTAACAAGCCACTTTTTAACGCCAAGCTGGATGCGTAAAAATTCAAGATCAGAGATCAAATCTTGGGTCGTGTTCGCTTGCGTTCCGTGGGGTGTAGAGTGACCGCATCCACGCTGACTAAACATAATTACACGATAACGCTGAAGATCGAAAAACCGACAATTTTCAGGGCATAGTCCAGAACCAGGCCCCCCATGACAGACAACGACAGCGATGCCACAGGGCTCTCCGAACTCCTGAACATGAATTTGATGACCATCCCCTACACTCAGATGATAGTCGCGGTTAGCTACGTATTGTGGATGAAACTGCACCTTGCTCTCCTTAGGTGCAGTTGGTTTAAATATCTATATCAGGGGTGTCTTCAATTTTTTCCGGGCTGATACAAACGGTAAACTCTGCACCGAGTAAAACAACAATCCACGACAAATATACCCATACAAACAAAATAGGAATGGTCGCCAGGGCCCCATAAATAACCTCATAGGATGGGAAATGACTGATATACAGTGCAAAACCTTTTTTCGTCAGCTCGAACAACATGGCTGCAAATAAAGCCCCTGGTATTGCCGCCTTAAATGGAACTCGTGTGTTAGGTACTAAAGTATAGAGCATAATAAAGCCCACCATGGAAATAACGTAAGGTAAAAGCTTTAATAAGAATCCACTAAAACCGGGGATCCCTTGATCTGCAAAAGACACTAACGACACAATATAAGAGGTCACGCCAATACTTGCCCCCAATAACACAGGTCCTAAGCTTAAAACCATCCAATACACGGCAAAAGAAATCATCATCGGCCGTTTTTTCTTGATTCGCCAAATACGATTGAGGGTAGCATCGACATTTCTAATCAATAACAACGACACAGCCGCTAAAAAGCCGACCCCGACTGCCGTCATCTTATTTGCGTTACCAGCAAAAGAACTGATATGCTCTTTAATAACATCAGTCGATGTGGGAACTAAGTTAGTAAATAGAAAGTTTTCGATTGTCACTAAGGTACTCTCAAACCCAGGAAATGCAGAAAATATCGCCACGCCCACGGCAACAAGTGGTACAATCGATAGCAAGGTCACATACGCCAAATAGCCAGCATTAACCGTAATTTGATCATCGATACATCGCGTCAAATACTGCATCCACCAACTAGGTTGCTGCTTTAGGAAAATACTTATTTGCAGCTTAAAACGACTGAGCTTCTCATCCATAGAATCAACTTTCTGCTAAAATGTTTTGATAATCATAGCAATCCGCCACATAATTTGAAATGACAGGCATCCAAAAAGGGAACTCAATGAAAAAACTGACACTTTTAAGCGCACCACTATTTGCAGTTACCATGGCATTATCAGGCTGTCAGTCAGCTTATTATTCAGCCATGGAGTCTGTAGGTGTCCATAAGCGCGATATTTTAGTTGACCGTGTTGAAGAAACTAAAGAGTCTCAACAAGAGTCACAAGAAGAATTTCAATCAGCATTAGAGAGGCTGACCACATTAATCAACTTTGATGGTGGCGAACTACAAGATGCCTACAACCAACTCAATGATGATTATGAATCAAGCCTTGCAGCTGCGAATCAAGTAACCACCAACATCAACAAAGTTGAAGATGTAGCCGAAGCGCTATTCGATGAATGGAGCGATGAGCTTGAGCAATATAAAAGCGCTTCTCTAAAGCGTGAAAGCAGCAAAAAGCTTAATGCAACCAAGCGCCAATTTGACCAACTGTTACGCTCAATGCGCAGTGCTGAGAGTAAAATGGAGCCTGTATTAACATCGCTTCACGATAACGTGCTGTATCTAAAACACAACCTTAATGCACAAGCTGTAACAGCTATCAAAGGCGAGTTTACGAATCTAAAACGCGACATCAAAATTTTAATGGATGATATGAATAAGTCGATTGAAGACTCAAATAAATTCATTGAGCAAATGAATAAAGCAAGCTAATCATCTTGCGCAAATTTCACTAAGCCTACTTAAACGTAGGCTTTTTTATGTAACCTCTTGTTACTTTTTAATGATTTATCTTAAATCTTATTTTGCTAAACTCGTGGCAAAGAATAAAAAGTAAGCATGTTATGCATTTAAAAACACTTCCTACACTTATCGCCGCTGCACTTTTAGCAGCTTGTAGCCACTCTAACACTGTTAATGTTATTGCTGGCGAAGGTACGATTACCCCGTTAAAAACCGAAGGAGAGCAGGCTGGTCGTTACCATAACCTTTACCCCGGTGAAAAAGAGTACCCAACAACCTGCACCGACAATTGCTATGAAACGTCTGAGCTGCTTGTATGCAACGACAGCAACTCACAATGCCACTATCAAGGCGAACAAATAGTACCTAAAGTCGATTCAGGCTTTACAGTTCGCTGGTTAGGTCATGCAGGCTTTTATATTCAATCACCCAGTGGTGAGCAGTTGCTGTTTGACCCCGTTAAGGATCAGTTTGATTCACCTGTAGACTTGGCCTTCAAACTCGCAGGCGGTATCTATCGCAAACCTGGGGCTTGGCCAACGCAAACAGAGCTTGATGGCCTACATGCGGTGATGTACTCACACATCCATTATGATCATTTTAACAAAGCGGATATAGAAGAAATTGGCAATGGTCCACGCTATTTAGTACCTTTAGGATTTGCAGATAACTTCCCTACCGGTGGTTTTACTATCTCAGAGATGGCGTGGTACGCAAGTACCAAAATTAATGATTTAACGATTCATGCCGTGCCAGCTCACCACTTTAGCAGCCGTATCTTAGTGTCTTTCATTTATGAAGATCACAATAAAGATTTATGGAATGGTTGGTTACTCGAACAAAACGGAAAAACCTTATTTTTTGCTGGCGATACCGGTTACTCAAAACATTTTCGGGATATTAAACAAAAATACGGCGAAATTGATGTGTGTTTGATGCCGATAGCGTCCTATTACCACCAAGAAAGCGGCAAATGGTACCGCTATGTACACACAACACCTGAAGATGCGTTAAATGCAGCTGAGGAGCTAAGCTGTAAAGTGATGATCCCATGGGGGTATGGTAACGCAAGCTGGCAAATGGGCGACCATTCTAGTCACTCTGCATTGCTACGATTACTGCATATGCAAAAAGACATGAGCAGCCAAGTACCCGTATATATACTGAATGAAGGTGAGCAAGTGTCACTGTAGTAAAACCTTGCCCCTATCAATCTAACACACCAAAACGGTTAGACTTTCGTCTCTTTTATTAAACTATGAAGTAAGTCTAATCGTTTATGTAATTGTTTATCTGCATAGTATTGGGCAATACTTACATTAAAAATCATTAGTAAAATAAAGTAGAAAACAGGCTGGTCAATCGTTTCAGGAAAGAAGTATTGCACAACTAAAAGCGTGAAAATAAAACTTGCATACTTACTGATAATAGACCACCACTTAGGTCTGAGCGCATCTATTTTCTCATTGATGGATTCATTACGCTGCATCTGAGAAAAAGCAATTTGCGCGTCCACTTGATCCTTGTCCATTAAATCGATTCCTTTGTTTTTGTAGGCAGTCTTATTTTACAAGTTAAGAGTTGTCACTAGAAGCTCTTTATTTTAAAGGCCTAAAAAAACCGCCGTATTTTTCAATACGACGGTTTTTATATTTTTTAAAACTAAAAGACGTTATTAGTCTTTAGCTTGACGGCTCGCACGTTTACGGTCACTTTCAGTTAAGTGACGTTTACGAATACGAATGCTCTCAGGTGTTACTTCCACTAACTCGTCATCATCGATGAACTCAATCGCTTGCTCAAGCGTGTAGTTTAGTGGTGGCGTTAATGTTTGCGCTTCATCAGTACCTGATGCACGAACGTTAGTAAGTTGCTTACCTTTAAGTGCATTTACTGTTAGGTCGTTGTCACGGCTATGAATACCAATAACCATACCTTCGTAAACTTCAACACCGTGACCGATGAATAGCTTACCACGGTCTTGTAAGTTAAATAATGCATTAGTAAGTGCTTTACCCGTTGCGTTCGCAATCATTACACCATTCTTACGCGCACCAATAGTACCGCCTTTATGTGGACCGTAGTGATCGAATGTATGGTAAAGAAGACCAGAACCAGAGGTTAATGTCATAAATTCAGTTTGGAAACCAATTAAGCCACGACTTGGGATCATAAAGTCCATACGTACACGGCCTTTACCATCTGGAGACATGTCTGTTAGTTCACCCTTACGAAGACCAATTTGCTCCATGATAGAACCTTGGTGCTCTTCTTGACAGTCGATTGTAAGTGTTTCGTATGGCTCTTCTTTTTGACCATCAACTTCACGAAGGATTACTTGTGGACGAGATACAGCAAGCTCGTAACCTTCACGACGCATGTTCTCGATTAAGATACCTAAGTGTAACTCACCACGACCAGAAACACGGAAGCTATCTGGGTTATCAGTTTCTTCAACACGTAGTGCTACGTTGTGTACAAGCTCAGCTTGTAAACGCTCAAGGATATTACGTGAAGTGACGAATTTACCTTCTTTACCAGCAAATGGTGATGTGTTTACAGAGAACGTCATTGTTACTGTCGGCTCATCAACGCTTAGTGGTGGTAATGCTTCAACGGTATTTACATCACAGATAGTGTCTGAGATTTTTAACTCACCAAGACCTGTAATTGCAATGATGTCGCCTGCGCCCGCAGATTCTGCTTCGTGACGCTCAAGACCTAAGTAACTCATTACTTGGCCAACTTTACCGTTACGCTTAGTACCGTCTGCACTCACAATCGTTACTTGTTGGTTAGGACGAACAGTACCACGCTTGATACGACCTACACCGATAACACCGATGTATGAGTTGTAGTCAAGCTGAGAAATTTGCATTTGAAGAGCACCTTCAGGATCGGCATCCGGTGGAGATACTTCGTCAACGATCATCTGGAACATAGGTTCCATGTTGTCAGATGGCGTGTCTAAATCCATTGTTGCCCAGCCGTTGATAGCTGATGCATAGATTACTTTAAAGTCTAACTGTTCATCAGTTGCACCTAGGTTATCGAATAAATCGAAAACTTGGTCCATAACCCAGTCAGGACGTGCACCTGGTTTGTCGATTTTGTTGATAACAACAATCGGCGTTAAACCTTGTGCGAATGCTTTTTGCGTTACGAAACGCGTTTGTGGCATTGGACCTTCTTGAGCATCAACAAGTAGTAATACTGAGTCAGCCATCGAAAGTACGCGTTCTACTTCACCACCGAAGTCGGCGTGTCCTGGGGTATCTACGATATTGATATGGTAGTCATTCCAAGAGATAGCTGTATTTTTAGCTAAAATGGTAATACCACGCTCTTTCTCAATGTCGTTTGAGTCCATTACGCGCTCTTCGTTACCGCCGCGCGTTTCTAATGTGCCTGATTGCTCAAGCAGTTTATCAACCAAAGTTGTTTTACCGTGGTCAACGTGGGCGATAATCGCTATATTTCTTAACTTTTCGATGCTCATATTTTTTCTCAGAGAAATTGAATCTCATTGATCCTGCAAGATCTACGCACTCATCTGAGTTTTCACCAGATGTCCCAGCATAGGATTTAAAAGGGCGCATATTATCCCTTAATAATGGCATGGATGAAAGTTTATCCAATGTAAATTTATAAACTTTCTTCAAGCTTTTTCTAAGTATCTGTTTTATAAATGACAAATTTATGAACTTTGTTCATTTCAAACAGTAAGAATTGGCGAAATTCTGAGTTATGAGCCATATTTTCAGAGTAAATCAAGCTCAGAGTTCATTTATTAGGTATGCTCAATTTCTGTGCATTTGGCATTGTGAAAAAGCAATGCACCACAATGAAACTTTTACGCACCAAAGTTGTGCAAATAGTTTTAACAAAACCCTATTCTATTTTTTTTTATAAGCCTAAACAACATGTTAAAAATATGGCATGAAATCAGCTTATATAAAACAAAAGCAATAATGCAGCAAAAATAAAACCCAACAATTGGAGGACACATGTCACAATCGGTTTTAGATTTTATCAAAGAAAATGACGTTAAGTTCATTGATTTACGCTTTACTGACACCAAAGGTAAAGAACAGCATGTTTCTATTCCTCATCACCAAATTGATGAAGAGTTCTTTGAAGACGGCAAAATGTTTGACGGTTCTTCAATTGCTGGCTGGAAAGGCATCAATGAATCAGACATGGTACTAATGCCTGTACCTGAGTCTGCTAAAATGGACCCATTTTCTGAAGAAGCTACTTTAATCGTACGTTGTGACGTTGTTGAGCCTTCAACACTTCAAGGTTACGAGCGTGATCCACGTTCTGTTGCAAAACGCGCTGAAGAATACATGCGTTCAACAGGTATCGCTGATACTGTTTTATTCGGCCCAGAGCCAGAGTTCTTCCTATTTGATGATGTAAAATACAAATCAGACATGTCAGGTTCTATGTACAAAATTGATGATATCGAAGCTGCATGGAACTCAGATAAAGACTACGAAGGTGGCAACAAAGGCCATCGTCCAGGCGTTAAAGGTGGTTACTTCCCATGTTCACCTATTGATTCATCACACGACTGGCGTTCAGCTACATGTTTAGTTCTTGAAGAACTAGGCCAAGTTGTAGAAGCTCATCACCATGAAGTTGCAACTGCGGGTCAAAACGAAATCGCAACACGCTTCAATACCATGGTATTAAAAGCAGACGAAATCCAAGAGATGAAATATGTTATCCATAACATGGCTCACCTTTATGGTAAGACAGCAACCTTCATGCCTAAGCCTCTTGTAGGTGATAACGGTTCTGGTATGCACTGTCACCAATCTTTAGGTAAAGATGGCGTAAACATCTTCGCTGGTGACAAGTACGCGGGTCTTTCTGAAGAAGCACTTTACTACATCGGTGGTATCATCAAGCACGCTAAAGCAATCAACGCATTCGCTAACGCGTCAACTAACTCGTACAAACGTCTAGTACCAGGCTTTGAAGCACCAGTAATGCTTGCATACTCTGCACGTAACCGCTCTGCTTCAATCCGTATCCCTGTGGTACCGTCTGCAAAAGCACGTCGTATCGAGGTACGTTTCCCAGATCCAACAGCTAACCCATACCTAGCATTCTCAGCAATGCTTATGGCTGGCCTTGACGGTATCAAAAACAAGATCCACCCTGGCGATGCTATGGATAAAGATTTATACGACTTACCAGCTGAAGAAGCTGCTGAGATCCCACAAGTTGCCTCTTCACTAAGCGAAGCACTTGCTTCTTTAGACGCTGACCGTGAGTTCTTGACCCAAGGTGGTGTATTCACTGACGATCTAATCGATGCATACATCTCACTGAAGAACAAAGAAGTTGAAAAGCTTAACATGACAACTCACCCAGTTGAGTTTGAAATGTACTACAGCGTGTAATTACGCTGTAGCAGAATTATCTATATCAGATAATAAATGTGTGTTCTCAAGCCCGCTTTGCGGGCTTTTTTAATGGTAATTCGACGTATTCTCCTCTACAGTTTTAAATAGATTAAGAAATGCAGGGTTGCAGAGTGAAAAGCATAACTTTATTGTTAGCAGTACTAATTTTTGTTAGTACTTTTAGCCATGGTACCGCTCAGAAGAAAGTGTATTCGTGGAAGGATAGAAATGGTGTTTTAGTCTTTTCTGATACACCACGTCCAGGCGCAACTGAAGTAAAGCTAAATACGCAAAATCTCACTATGCCAGCGACCGATACGAGCATTCTAGATAGCAGCCCGAACGTTACACCGGTTAATTTTAAAGTGACAATAGCCTCACCTGAAAATGAAGCCACCGTTAGAGAGAATACTGGTTCCGTTTATGTAACGACTCGTATTAGTCCACGCTTTGCAACAGGCTTTAAGGTACAACTCCTTGTTGATGGCACTCCTTTAGGTGTTGCCAGTAGCAGTACAACCTTTGCACTTAGAGAAGTCAATCGAGGCGAACACACACTGCAAGCTAAGCTTTTTAATGAGAATAATAAACTCGTTTCGGTTAGCCCAGTAAGCACCTTTTTTATGCATCGAGCATCTGTATTAAACAGCAATTAACTTTTTAAAATAGATACCTCACAATGCAGAATGGCTGTGCTAAGCTATGCTCAATCGCAACGCACTAAAATGGTGCAAACATGCTCAGTAATACTCCCTTCGACTCAGAAATACTCGACAGTATCTGGAAAAATTTAAGTACTGCCGTTATCTTGCTCGACCGAAACTTCAAACTGGTTTATGCAAATGACAGTGCAAGTGAGCTTTTAGGTTTAGGTCCTAAACGTATTATCAACCAACCATTCGATAATCTATTTAACTATCACTCAATTGATTTAAAACGCATCGCCCAGTACTCACTGTTCGATGGTGTTGATTGCCATCAGCATAGAGCTGACGTGGTGTTCATCGATTCTCGCCATGCTAAATTAACAATCAGTACGCGACGGCTCAGCAGCAAAAATGAAAACTACATTTTATTTGAATGCCGCCAAATGGACGATGAAATTCGTCACGATCAAGCCTCTAATCAAATGCATCAATATCAAGCTGCGCGTAATTTAATACGTGGTTTGGCGCACGAAATTAAAAATCCGTTAGGTGGAATTCGCGGAGCGGCGCAATTATTGCAGTATGAGGTTGATCAGCAAGAACGAGATCAATGTGCAGAGCTTATTATTGAGCAAGCAGACAGATTGCGAGAGCTAGTCGACCGCTTGCTTGGCCCGAATCAGTTGCCCCACAAATCCTATGGCAATATTCACCAAGCACTTGAGTCAGTAATCAAGCTAAGCATGCTGGATAATAGTGCGAATATCATCTTAGTAAAAGACTATGATCCGAGCATACCTAATGTGTATATAGATCAAAGTAAAATTCAACAGGTGGTGTTGAACATTATTCGTAATGCCCAACAGGCTCTCGTTGATGGTGGTGAAATCAGAATAAAAACCCGTATTAACCACCAGCATAGACGTCCTGGTAAAGCGCCGAAAAAAACCTTGCTGATCCAAATTTCGGATAATGGTCCAGGTATAGATAAGAATCTAAAAGAAACTTTGTTCTATCCCATGATCACCAATAAAGAAAATGGTTCAGGGCTTGGTTTATCCATAGCGCAAACCTTGGTTGACCAGCATGACGGACACATAGACTGTGACAGTTGGCCTGGCCATACAGAATTTAATATCTATTTGCCTTTTACGGATTAATGGTTTTTTGGAGTAATCATGAAAACAGTCTGGTTAGTTGATGATGATGCCTCAATACGCTTTGTATTAGAAAAAGCGCTGGCAAGAGCAGGATTTGACACCCAAAGCTATGCAAATGCACAAGATGTACTTAATGCATTAAAATTTAGCCAGCCCACAGTGCTCGTCTCTGACGTGCGTATGCCAGGTATGGACGGCATGGCATTGCTAGAAACAATTGCTGAGCAAAATCCTGGCTTACCTGTGATCATCATGACTGCCCACTCAGATCTCGACTCTGCAGTTAATGCGTTTCAAAAAGGGGCATTTGAGTATCTTGCCAAACCGTTTGATTTAGATGAAGCCGTAGCATTGGTAGAAAGCGCATGTCGTGCTAACTCAACAAAAAAAACCAAACGTAAATTAGCACCGCAAACCAATGCGCATATCATCGGTGAAGCCCCTGCTATGCAAGAGGTGTTTCGTGCGATTGGTAAATTATCAGCTTCAAGTATGAGTGTGTTAATCAATGGCGAATCAGGTACAGGTAAAGAGCTTGTCGCCAGTGCCCTACACAACCACAGTCCACGCAAAGAAAACCAGTTTATCGCTCTCAATATGGCTGCCATTCCTAAAGAATTAGTCGAATCTGAATTATTTGGCCATGAAAAAGGCGCATTCACAGGTGCTGACAGCATTCGTAAAGGTCGCTTTGAACAGGCAAATGGCGGCACATTATTTTTAGACGAAATTGGTGATATGCCGCTTGATGTGCAAACTCGCTTATTACGCGTGTTAGCCGATGGTGAGTTTTACCGTGTTGGTGGTCATCAAAGCATAAAGGTCGATGTGCGAATCATCGCCGCAACTCACCAAAATCTCGAAGACTTGGTTAAACAAGGGAAGTTTCGTGACGATCTGTTCCACCGTTTAAACGTCGTGCGTTTGCGCCTACCCGCCCTACGAGAACGCACCGAAGATATTGAGCGCCTCGCACAACATTTTTTACATAAAAGTGCTAAAGAGCTGCAAGTCGAAAGCAAAATTTTAAGCCCTAAAGCCACTGAGCAATTACGCCTATTCAATTGGCCTGGCAATGTTCGTCAACTAGAGAACACCTGCCGTTGGTTAACTGTAATGGCACCGGGTGAGCTTATCAGCGAGCAAGATTTACCTCCCGAAATTATTGCCGCAGCTCCCACAGAGCAAGAAGGCGACTGGCTAGATGCATTTCAGCAATGGCTTAATCTTGAACTTAAACAAGGCAAAGAGAATATTTGGCCTGCGATTCAAGCACAATTAGAAACTCGCTTAATTAAAACTGCACTTGCAAACTGTGCAGGCCACAAACAAGAAGCAGCCATCAAAATTGGTTGGGGGCGTAATACGTTGACCCGCAAGCTAAAAGAGCGCAATATTAGCTAAATTTCACACTATGAACACAGTGAATCAATGAAGTTAATCGAGCATATTCCGCTTATTAAACAAATGGAAATCATTAACAGACTGTCGTTTTTTAGAGAGTTTTCTCTCAGTGAACGACAGGTGTTATTAGAATCGTTTAGTCACTTATATTTAGTACAACAAGGCCGTGCGGTTTTTAAACAATTTGATAATGACAAACGCCTTTATATTGTACTAAGTGGCTCTCTTACCGTGTTTAAGCAAAGCCATTTAGTTGAGCTAGGCAGCATAGAGCCTGGTGAATTTATTGGTGAAGGCGCGTTTATCAATAACCGTGAACGAAGTACTAGTGCGCGAGCTAAGATCGATACTATCGTACTTGCAATCACACCAGAAGCGCTTACTCGACTACCAAATGTAATCCGTGAGAAAATAAAAGATCGTATCATCGAAGGTATGAGTGAACGCATCATTAAGCTCAGTAATTATCTAGAGTCACGCGGCTAATCCATATACACAATTTGTAACGAGCAATTCAACCAGCTTGGTTCATTAACCCGTGCTGTGTAACGGTAGGTATCTGATGGTTTCATACCAAATGGGGTACTCACTTCTGGCGTTAAATGGCTGTAACTTTGCGAATAGTTTTTATAGTAAATAACTAGGTAGCCATATAAGTAATCCCAATCAAGGGAGACTTTTCTACCGCTTGTAAGGGTAAAGTGTGCCTGCTTATTATTAAATGTAACAGCAAGATCATTATACTTGTCTTCAACACATCCGGTGGTGAGTACACGAGTCGGCATAGTAAAACTAGTTGTGGTATTTTTAGCTCTTAAATAAAAGCCAATATTGCCATGATTGTAAAAGTGATTTGCGGCGGTGGTGTATTTGATCTCAGGCTGATAACCCAGTCGCTGCATGATACCAGCTAAGATCTCAGTCTGTTCAGTCAAAATTTTATCTTCGGATAACATCAAAGTCGCGTCGCCAAACTCTCGCGGCACACTCAGTTGCGTGTATTTATAAGGTAAACGCTGAGCACTTAAGGCTAAATCGAGCTGAGCTTGCTGCTGTGCGTCTAAGTTTTCTGTATAAACATAAACAGTTGGCTGTTGGCAACCAACTAACAATAGCAACACACACCAAATATACATCCTGTTCATACTATTCCCCCAATAGATTACAAGTGTAGTCTATTAAAGGAAAGCTGATTAATCAACTAATTTAAATGGTAACTTAGCCATTTATCAACACTGCGTCGAGTGTAAAGAATATCTTTAAATAAGCGGTGAACCTGATACTCAAGTAACTTTTCTTTACTCTCCTCTCCATAGGCAAGCTGGCTGTGGTTATCATTAAAACGTGAAATTAATGCAAAGCCTTGTTCTGATTTATCAGGCTGTGCTTTGATTGCTTTTGTTAGCAAAGCTCGCACATCATCTGCGGCTAATAGTGACGAATCCTGTAACCCCATTAACTCTTTCCTTAGTGCTGATCTTACGCCCATTACTACTTCTCCAGAACGAATTTAAAATGAAACGAGATTGCTTATAGCAATTAGTACACCAATTTAAAACGCGCGCAGTGTAACCAGAAAATACTGCAATTTTTTTACTGCTTTTGAAAAATATCATTCTTTTTTGCGAGCCAATTTTAACCCTTTGAAGAAGTTAAAAATTTAATCTTGGTTCAATCCAGTGCTAGGCTTTATAATGGCTACGATTAAATTATGAGAGACCAACATGAACGAAGATTTCATAGAAATTGAACTAGAAGAAGAGCCTATAGAGTTATGTAATTTGCTAAAAGTGCTCGACTTAGTCGAAACCGGAGGCCAGGCAAAAGCACTAATAGGTGAAGGTTATGTTGGAGTAAACTATGAAATTTGTACAATAAAACGGAAAAAATTATACAGTGGTGATGTGCTCGCTTTTGATGGTGAGTTGTTTCAATTAACATTAAGCGAAGATGCAACACCGAATCCTCGCCCACCAGAAACACCGAAAAAAGCACAATCAGAAACGAGCGAAACAGCACCGAAAAAAACAAAACGCAAGCGTACTAAAAAACCAAAAGTGGACGAAAAAACAGGCCGTCGCCCTATTTCATTTGGTTAGTTCAAGGTTGCTTAGTTGCTATAAATCACCTTTAATTGAGTTGGATTATAACAGTAATAAAAGGTGGTTTTGACACCTCCAACTTGGCTAAAACTACTTGCTTAAGCAGCAAGCCTCGCTAGCATCTTATTACTGGCAATACCATTTTGTGTCATTATCATTGGCTTGGTACTGCTTTTTGTTAGCCATAAAAGTCAACATGAAGAATGGCTCAGCTAAACATTCTTTTTTTTAATAGTCACCTTAATTAACTGACTATTTATCCCCCCTTGCCCTTGAAATAAATCGTGTCGGCATCAACACTATTTAAGTAGCATACTTTTTCGTCAGCAAAATAAATTTACTAGCTGGTATTAAGTTTGCAACAGACTAGTGTATATCTCGAAAAGGAAACACAAAACAAGCTCGGCTTGTTAAAACCACAGGGGCAAATAATGAATAACAGTTTTGATACCCAAAAACAGCTTACAATCAATGGTGAACAATACCATATTCACTCTTTACAAGGCTTAGGCGATAAAGCAAAGCGCTTGCCATTCTCATTAAAAATCTTACTCGAAAATCTGCTACGCAATGAAGATGGCGTTAATATCAAAAAGCAAGATATTGAAGCTTTATTAAACTGGGATCCGCAGGCTAAACCATCAGCAGAAGTAGCGTTCACGCCTGCCCGTGTCGTTATGCAAGACTTCACAGGTGTACCCGCCATTGTTGATTTAGCCGCGATGCGTGATGCCATGGAGAAACTCGGCGGCGATCCAGCAAAAATTAATCCTCTTTCACCCGCTGAACTTGTGATTGACCATTCAGTGCAAGTTGATGGTTATGGCGAAGATGGCTCATTCGACTTAAATGCGAAACTTGAATACGAACGCAATAAAGAACGTTACGAATTCTTACGCTGGGGACAAACTGCTTTTGATAACTTGAAAGTTGTGCCACCAGCAACGGGTATCGTTCACCAAGTCAATTTAGAATACCTAGCCCGTGTGGTGTTCAATGATGAAAAAAATGGTAAATCACTGGCTTACCCAGATACCCTTGTCGGCACAGATTCACACACAACCATGATTAATGGTCTTGGGGTACTTGGTTGGGGCGTAGGTGGTATTGAAGCCGAAGCCGCCATGCTAGGCCAACCAATCAGCTTACTCATTCCACAAGTTATCGGCTTTAAGCTTAATGGTCGCCTGCCTGAAGGCACGACTGCGACTGACCTTGTGCTAACCGTAACAGAAATGCTGCGTAAACACGGCGTAGTGGGTAAATTTGTTGAGTTTTATGGTGATGGACTTGCTGATTTACCACTTGCTGACCGTGCTACTATCGCTAATATGGCGCCAGAATATGGGGCAACCTGCGGTATTTTCCCAATTGATGATGAAACCATTAACTACCTACGTTTAACTAACCGCGATGACAAACAACTTAAACTCATCGAGGACTATGCAAAACATCAAGGTTTATGGCGAAACCCTGGTGATGAAGCCCGCTACACAGATACCCTTGAGTTATCCCTTGATGATGTAGTACCAAGTCTTGCGGGTCCTAAACGTCCACAGGATAGAATTGCCCTTGATAAAGCGGGCGACATCATTGGTGAACACTTAAAGGGCTTCCAAGATGAACGTATGCAGCATCGCGATAAAAGTGATATTCAAGAAGCGCGCATTGAAGATGAGGGCCCTACAACCAACCCAGATGAGCCAGTCAACGAAGCACAATTTATGGGGGCGGCTAAGGTTAACTTTAAAGGCGAGGAGTTTGAGCTTAATGACGGTGCGTGTGTCATTGCTGCAATTACAAGCTGTACAAATACCTCAAACCCAAGTGTTATTTTAGCAGCGGGCTTAGTCGCTAAAAAAGCGAAACAATTAGGCTTAAAAGTGAAACCTTGGGTTAAAACCTCATTGGCACCTGGCTCTCAAGTAGTGACTGACTACCTGAAAAAAGCAGACTTAATGGATGATTTAGATGCGTTAGGCTTTAACCTTGTTGGTTATGGCTGTACAACCTGTATTGGCAACTCAGGCCCACTGGCTGATGAAATCAGCGAAGCCATTCAAAAGCACAAACTGGTAGTCAGCTCTATTTTATCAGGTAACCGAAACTTTGAAGGTCGTATTCACCAAGATGTGAAAATGAACTTTTTAGCTTCGCCACCACTTGTTGTCGCCTACGCTATCGCAGGCCGTACAGATATTGATGTGTACAACGAGCCGCTAGCACAAGACCCTAATGGTAATGATATTTACCTGAAAAATATCTGGCCAAGTGTCAGTGAAGTCAATGAATTAGTAAAAGAGACCGTAACCAAAGAAATGTTCGCCTCAAGCTATGGCAATGTGTATCAAGGCGATGATCGTTGGCAGAAAATTCAAATTCCTGATGGCAAACTGTACGATTGGGATGATGCCTCAACCTACATTAAAAAAGCGCCCTTCTTTGATGGTATGGAGATTGAGCCTCCAGGAATTCCAAGCATCAGTGGCGCACGCTGTTTAGCAAAGTTAGGTGACTCAGTCACCACTGACCACATCTCGCCAGCAGGTGCTATTAAAGCTGATGCCCCTGCAGGCCTCTACTTACAAGAGCATGGCGTGCAAAAAGCACAATTTAACTCATATGGTTCGCGCCGTGGTAACCACGAAGTGATGATGCGCGGTACTTTCGCTAATGTACGTTTACGTAATTTATTAGCACCGGGTACCGAAGGCGGTGTTACGCGTATGCAACCGAGTGATGAGCTTGCCAGCATTTATGATGCTGCTATGAAGTATCAGCAAGATGGCACGCCACTGATTATTTTAGCAGGCGCGGAATATGGCACAGGTTCTTCACGAGATTGGGCAGCCAAAGGTTCACTACTGCTTGGTGTTAAAGCCGTTATTGCACAAAGTTATGAGCGTATTCACCGTTCAAATCTAATTGGTATGGGTGTATTACCTTTACAATTTAAAGACGGTGAAAGCTATGAGTCACTCGGTCTAACTGGCCAAGAGTCATTCGACTTTGAAGGCCTGTATGACAAAACCAATGAAGTAAGCGTCATTGCCACTAACAGTGAAGGCAAACAAATTAGCTTTAGTGTTGATGTGCGTATAGATACGCCTAAAGAGTGGGATTACTACAAACATGGCGGTATTTTACAGTATGTACTTCGTAATATGCTGGCTGAGCAGTAATCACTTTGTAAGTTAACTAAGGGGCTGAATTTTCAGCCCCTTTTTTGTTTAAAACACCAATAATTTGTAGTTTAGACCAACACACTTATTTACAAAAAATGAAAAGCACATAAAAATCAGCATGTTAAAATTGGACCATAGTTTGCAAATGCTAACCAGATAAAAATCACAATAATTTTGGAATCCATATGACAATTGCATCATTCAAACGCGCAATTTGCGCAACTGCCATCACATCTAGCTTATTATTAACTGGTTGTGTGATTCATGTATCTCCGGGTCAAATCGCAGAGCAAAAACAACAAGATTTAAGCGTGTCGGCTGCAAATTTAAGCACACTCAAAATCGATGCCGAAGCAGGCTCACTGACCATCAAAGGCGATAGTAACGCTTCAGCTATCACAGTAAATGCCAATATCTATGCGGCTAAAGGCGATGAAACCTATACCCTAACTATTGAAAAACACGGCGACACCGCAGAGCTTATCAGTAAGCTCAATAATGGTAGCTTATCGTTTTACAGAGGTTCATCACCTCACATTGATTTAATCGTATCTGTGCCCACCAACCTTAAACTTGATATCGATGATGGCTCAGGTGATATCGTTATACGTGCGATGCAAAACGACATTCGCATTGATGATGACTCAGGGTCAATTGTGATTGAAAACGGTCGCAATATTAATATTGATGATGACTCAGGCGATATTCGAATTAGCAATGTAAGCGGCAATATAAGCATTGAAGACGACTCTGGCTCGATTATGATAGAGCAAGGCCAAGGTCGCATTGATATTGAAGATGACTCTGGCGATATCCACATTGAGAACAGCCAAGGGCCTGCACGTATTATTGATGGTTCAGGTAGTATCAGCGTTAAAAAATTGGCTGGTTTGCTGGCTATCGAAGATGGCTCTGGTGATATAGATGTGAGACATATAAATGGACTCGTTACTATCACCGATGGCTCGGGCAGTATTTATGTGAATGATACACTAGGCCTGACAATTATCGAAGCGGGCTCTGGCGATTTAAGTATCGATAACGTCAATGGCCCAGTTAAATTGGATAGATAATCGACAATTGCTTGATTTAGAACAATCCAGTTAATAACAACAGCACCTACACTTTAATTAAGGCAAAAGTGAGGTGCTTGTATGACTGAACAAACCATCATTCGAATATTAAAAACCTTCATCATTTTAGGTATTTGCTTAATCGTATTGGGGCATTCTTTATTAGCCGGCAATTACTTAAGTGAAAGCATGGGTGTGCATGGTATTATGTTCAGCGCAGCATGTATTGCTATCGGCGTACTGTTTTCACTGCCTACCAAAATTTACCTCACTATTTTGCTGATGAAAATGGAAAGTGATCTGACAGCACAAAACAGGCTGAATTAGTTACCGCTTTGCTCTTGTAGCTGCTTTTCAAGTTGCTTATTGCGTTGCTCCATAAGCTGTTTTACTTGCTCTGCTTCTTGCATCATCTTTTGCACATTTTTAGCATCGTACACCCCAAGTGCGGGCGGTGTTACGTCAGCTTTAACGGTTGATGATTGCTTTTCATCAGCTTGAAAAGTTTCTGCAGGTAATACAGTAATATCGTTCGGATCTAAGCTAACAACTGTACTCGAATAATTAGGGTGAGGTGTATCAGCATAGTGCCACTGACCATGCTCATCTTGCCATTTATACACGACAACAGGTGCATGTGCGTCTTTGCTAAAGCTCAATTTCTCAGTTAACTTTTTAGCTTGTGTGCTTAATGCATCGGCACCTTGCGAAGCAAAGTCACTCACATCACCACTCACTTTTTCAGAGTAATGTTCGAACATGCTCAGTTCTAAGTAAGGTTTACCATCTGGCTTTTTAATATAAAATAACAGCACAACACTGATCAGCAGCAACATGACGGCAAAATAACAAAAACGCTTCATCCTTCCATTTACCAACTATTGATAGCGACTCACAATCTTAGCAAATTCTCCTGAAGCTTTAAGACTTTTTATAAAGTCATTAAACTGCTCTTTGATTAAATATGTTTTTGCTGTTGCTGAAAACTGTAATTGGAGTGGCGCTTTTCCCACACTATAGGTGCTTACGGTTAATTTTTTGAATACTTCATCCCGGCTCACATACCAGTTTAATGCATCTAGAGAGATAGCGGCGATACGCTGATTATGATCCCAGTCCATTAATGCTAAGAGCATCTCTCGTTCTGAATAAAAATTCTCACGGTGCATCGCCCCGCTGTCAAAATAATGTTCAAATTTCGGATAAGTATAAGCATAACGACCCATAAATACATAGCCTGTTAGCTCATCTATGGGTGGTATATGACAGCCATGTGGCATGACTAACACATCCTCTACAAAGCTAATCGCCTCACTCCAATAGTACTGGTTACTCCCTGTATACCAATCTATAGATTCAATGCGCCCATCTAATAACCCATCATCAAGCATTTTTTGCGAGCGCTTTTCAGGCGCATACGAATACTGTACCTCAATTGCATATTGCTCACTAAAGCGTTGCAGTATGTCTTGAACAATACCGCCTTGTTCGGCATTCATAAAATGATAGGGAGGGTAATCGCTGTCTGGTAGACCAATCTGCAATACTTTTGACTGGCAAAACGGCACTACAAAAAATAAGAAAACGACAAAACGACTCATCGACGACTCCATACTACTAATAAGCCGCGAATTGTACACAAAAGACACAAAAAAAGCGCAACCTAAGTTGCACTTTATGAATTTTCTGATAGGAAAATAGAATTAAATACCATCACCATCAATGTGCAAGCCACATTCACGGTTTAAGCCGAAGAAACGCGTCTCTTCTTCTGTCATACCTGGTTCAAGTTTACGAGTTGTATGAACATCACCCATAGATACATAACCTTGTTCCCAAAGTGGGTGATATGGTAAATCATGCTTAGTTAGGTACTGATAAATATCACGGTTGTTCCACTCAATAAGTGGATACACTTTCACAGTACCACGGCTAATTTCAACAATTTGCTTGTCAGCACGGCTAGATGATTGCCCGCGGCGTAAACCACTAAACCAGGTGCCCGCTTCAAGCTCGTTTAAAGCACGAGTCATTGGCTCAACTTTATTCAGTTGATTGTACTGCTTAATACCGGCTTCACCTTGCTCCCAAAGTTTACCAAACTTGGCTTCTTGCCACGCAGGACTAAGCTGTGCTTTATAAACTTTAAGATTAAGCGATAATCGCTCCGTCATTTGCTCGATGAACTGATAGGTTTCAGGGAACAAATAACCAGTGTCAGTCAGTACCACAGGAATATCTGGCTGCTGCGATGTCACTAAGTGCAACATCACCGCCGCTTGAATACCAAAACTAGACGACAAAAAGTGCGTGCTTGGTAAGTTTTCAAGAGCCCACGCAACACGCTCTTCAGCGCTTTTATCAGCCAGAAGACCATTAATATCAGCCAGCATAGCTGTTTGGTCTTCTTTGCTCATCGTTAAGATGTCTTTAAATTCACTCATGGTTAATTCCAAACCTTAAAGCGGTGTCGCTTATAAAATTATGCGTGAAAATCAGTTACTGAAACTTTAACTTCAGCAACAATGCCTTTGCGAATTACAAAATCACCAAAACACTCGCCTTCATTACGCTCACTTGCCCATTGGCCAATTAGCTTATCGAATGCGTCTAGGTATACGTCTTCGCCAACATTTTCTAAATACAACTTTGGAATACGCGTGCCTTCACGGTTACCACCTAAGTACACGTTGTATTTTCCTGGACCTTTACCAACCAGACCCGCTTCTGCCAACATTGCGCGGCCACAGCCATTCGGACAACCCACAACACGCATAATGATGTTGTCATCGCTCAGACCATGCTTAGCTAATAATGCTTCCGTTTTCTCTATTAAGCTTGGTAAGTAACGCTCAGCTTCTGCCATCGCTAATGGACAGGTTGGTAATGCCACACACGCCATTGAGTTTTTACGCTGCTCTGTATGGCTGTCATCAATCAGGCCATGGTTGCGCGCAATCTCTTCGATTACCGCTTTTTGATCAGCTGGAACACCTGCGATGATCAAGTTTTGGTTTGCCGTCATGCGGAAATCACCTTGGTGAATTTCAGCAATTTTACGGCAGCCTGTTTTTAGCGGTTGATTTGGGTAATCTAAAATACGGCCACTTTGAATAAACAGCGTTAAGTGGTGCTTACCATCAATACCTTCAACCCAACCGATACGGTCACCACGGTGAGTGAACTCATACGGGCGGCTTTGTTCAAATTGAACACCAGCACGTTTTTCAACTTCAGCTTTAAATACATCAGAACCTACACGGTCTAATGTGTATTTAGTTTTCGCATTTTTACGATTTGAGCGGTTGCCCCAATCACGCTGTACAGACACAACGTGCTCAGCAATTTTCAAGGTGTGCTCAAGTGGGATAAAACCAAAGTCATCTGCTTTACGAGGATACGTTGCTGTATCACCGTGAGTCATCGCAAGACCACCACCCACTAACACGTTAAAGCCAACTAACTTGCCGTTTTCTGCAATTGCCACGAAGTTTAAGTCGTTCGCATGCACATCCACTTCATTGTTCGGTGGAATTGTTACTGTGGTTTTAAACTTACGCGGTAAGTAAGTTGAACCTAAGATTGGCTCTTCAGTGGTTTCACTCTTTTCGCCATTTAGCCAAATTTCAGCGTACGCTTTGGTTTTTGGTAATAGGTGCTCAGAGATCTTCGCAGCCCACTCGTAAGCTTCTTGATGAAGCTCAGACTCAACTGGGTTCGTCGTACATAATACGTTTCGGTTTACATCGCCCGCCGTTGCAATTGAGTCTATGCCCACGCTATTGAGCATTTGGTGCATACCTTTAATATTTGGCTTAAGCACACCATGGAACTGGAACGTTTGACGCGTGGTTAAACGAATACTGCCATAGCTAGTTTTCTCTTCAGCAAACTTATCAATCGCTAACCATTGCTCTGGCTTGATGATACCGCCAGGCATACGCGCACGTAACATAACGTTATGTAACGGCTCTAGTTTTTGCTTGGCACGCTCAGGGCGAATGTCACGGTCATCTTGCTGGTACATGCCGTGGAAACGGATCAGTTGGAAGTTATCAGCAGTGAAACCACCGGTGATCTCGTCTTTTAAATCTTGCTCAATTGTGCCACGTAAAAAATTACTTTCTCTTTTCAAACGCTCGTTATCAGAAAGCTTTACGTTTTTGTCTTGTTCGCTCATGGTATTTCCTAAATTTGTTACAGTGACGGCTGTTAGCTTTAAACGTGATTAGTACACGTCTTTCTGATAGCGGTTTGCGCTACGTAAATCTTTTAAATATTGCTCAGCTTGTTCATCATCTTTGCCGCTATTTTCTTTGATAATGTCTACAAGCGCCTGATGAACATCTTTCGCCATACGGTTTGCATCACCACAGATATAGAAATGAGCACCCGCTTCTAACCAAGCAAATACTTCTTGGCTGTTTTTGCGAAGTTTGTCTTGAACATATACTTTTTCCGCTTGGTCACGGCTAAACGCCACATCCACTTTAGTCAGTAAGCCTGACTTCAAGTAACCTTGAATTTCAACTTGATATAAGAAGTCTTGAGTAAAGTGTGGGTTACCAAAAAATAACCAGTTTTTACCACTTGCTTCACGAGCATCACGCTCTTGTAAAAACGCACGGAATGGTGCAATACCTGTACCTGGACCAACCATGATAATTGGCGTTTCATCATTAGCCGGTAAACGGAAATTATCGTTATGCTCGCTGAATACTTTTACTTTGCAGCCTTCTTGTGCACGACGTGCTAAATAGCCAGAACAACCACCTAAGTGTTCGCTTCCGAATGCATCAAACTCAACCAGCCCCACCGTTAAGTGAACTTCTTCTTCAACTTCAGCTTGGCTAGATGCAATCGAATATAAACGTGCTTGTAGTTTACGTAAGCAATCTACTAAGGTTTGCGCTTCCAATTGAGCTGGGTTTTGACGAATAATATCGAAGATTTGGCGAGGCTCGATGTACTCACGCATTGCTGCTTTATCTTCAACTAACTTTAATAATTCAGGGTTGCCCGTTGCTGTTGCGTATTTTTCAACAAAGCCTGGGTATGACTGAGTTAATTCTAATTTTTCGATTAATGCATCACGAATACTTAGCTCGTCGTCGCCGAGTTTAACCGTGCTAGATGCATCGATTTGTGTAAGCGTGAGCACTTCATCAACAAGTGCTTCGTCATTTAAAAAGTAGACGCCTAACGAATCACCCGGTGTATAGGTGATGTCTGAACCTTCCAATGAAATTTCAACATGACGCACATCTTTGGTTGAATCACGACCCGTAATTTTTTGCACAACGCTTAGCTCTGCAGCAAATGGGTTTTGCTTGGTGTATTGGCTTGCCGCAGGTGCCGCTGCACCAAATGGCATCGCCACAACTTGACCACCACTTGCTTGTTGCTGCGCTTTAAGATCAGGTTCAAACGCATCAAGTGCACCATCAATCCACTTAGCAGCTTCATCATCGTAATCAACATCTAAGTCAGCACGCTGGAAAATAGTTTCTGCGCCAAGCTTGTTAAAACGCGCTTCAAAATCTTTTGCTGTTTGGCAGAAGAACTCATAGCTTGAATCACCTAAGCCAATCACAGCCACTTTAACACCATCTAGTTTTGGTGCTTTTTTAGTCGTTAAGAATTCATGCAGACTTTCAGCGTCTTCTGGTGGCTCGCCCTCACCATAGGTTGAAACAACAACCGTGATGAACTTTTCTTTTTTCAGGGCAGTTGGTTTGTAGTCAGCCATGTTGACTAGCTTAACGGTGAGACCACGCGACTGGGCTTGTTCTTTTAACTTAGTCGCAACGCCTTTTGCGTTACCCGTTTGCGAGCCGTATAAAATAGTTAAGGGTGCAGCATCACTAGCAGCTGGAGCGGCAGCAACACCACCCGTTATTGCACCTGCGTTGGCATTAGCAGCTAAGTAACCACTGACCCACGCTTGCTGAATTGGATTAAGTTCAGCCACTAAGCCTTGCAGCTTTTGTACTTGCTCTTGCGATAGCGGGCTCGCCGCTGCATTTAGTTGACTTAACAACATGAATTTATTCCTCGTAACCCTGAAAAGTTAACTGCGAAACGAACTTGCTACCGTCATTTCGCGAACAATTTTTTCGACTTTAAAGACTAAATAAAAACGCTTTAAAGGTTTATCTGAGCGTGAAGAATAACGAGGTCTCGCGCGATTAAAAAAGAATAGAATCTGCTTTGATATTCCATTTAGTTATTAATTTTATAAATAACTAAAAAAAAGACACTAACATATAAGTCAGTGTCTTTTTGTTTAAACGGATTTTTAGTTAAAAATCAATAACAACATTTGCAAAGAAACGACGACCGATAGCATCGTAAATTGCATCATTAGCTCCACTGGCTGCAATATAAGCCGGTGGTAATTTATCGGTTAAGTTACGAATACCTAAACCAACTCGGGTGTTTTGAAATAACTGGTAGCTAGCGGACAAGTCATGGGTCACAATAGTTCCCACAAAGGCAGGGCTCAAATCTTCAGGTATATCTCCGTCAGGCGATAGGTCGATACGAGCTGAACGATCTATTAAACGTGATGACCAGTTTACAACTAAATCGTTAATAGCATAGGTTGCGGAAAAGCGAGCTTGCCACTCAGGATCCCCCACTTCACCATCTTCCACATTTACTTTATCAGGTCGACTTTGGAACTCAAAAGCCTCTAGCTCTAAAAGATGATTTACAAATAAGTTTAAATTTAAATCCCCTGCCAAACCATAATCAGACAGCTTCATACTGTAATCAAAATCAGCTTCAAGGCCTCTAGTTGTCAAAGCTGCTGCATTTAAAAAGCCAGAGCGAACTAAAGTCACATTATTCGTTGTAGGGTCTCGCTCAACCTGCGAGCAAAAACTTTCGTCTGGGCCTCCTGGGGCATCCACACAATTATCAGCAATACTTTGTGTCGCGATAAATGAAATTGCGTCTTCTATTTCAATATCATAGTAATCAAGGGTCATTGAAAAGTTTTCAAAAAAGCTCGGTGTCCAAACAATGCCTGCCGTAAATGAGGTTGAGGTTTCAGATTCAAGTTCAGAGTTGCCACCACTAATAGTATCTATACTCGCATTATCATTTGCCTCAAACCCTGCTGGTATGCCGATTGCTGCACAATTAGCAACGCGATTAGGATTATCGAGAATACTATCAGCATCACATGGATCGGCTACACGGCCAAAGCCTGGAGAAATGGGTGAAAAGGCTTCGGCTATATTCGGGGCACGTACCGCTTGACCATAAGTGCCTCGCAAACGAATATCCTCAATAGGCTGATACAACACACCAACCTTCCACGCGTCAGTTTCGCCAGCATGCGAGTAATCAGCATAACGATATGCGGCATCTAAGGTAAGTTCTTTTGCGTAAGCAAGGTTTGCAAGCAGAGGCAAGCTCACCTCTATAAAACCCTCAGTTACATCATACTCACCAAATGCATCGGGTGTAGCTGCCTGTGCTAAAACACCTGATTTTGTCAGCTCATCGGTGCGTGTTTCTGATGTTTCTTCACGGTATTCAAAACCAGCAGCTAAACCGATTGGCCCGCCAAGTAGTTCAAAAAACTCCCCAGTATCAAATGTTATATTAGCGCCAATTAATTCTTGCGTTATTTCATCTGTACGCGATACATCGGCTGTTACCCAGTCTTTTGCAGCCTCTGATGCTTGGTCAAAACCAAACGCATTGTAAGGAACACAATCTGCGGGATTTAAAGTGGCAGGGTTAACATACTCATTTCCATCCTCATCTGGTAGTTGTAAGTCGGGTACTTGATTTCGACATACTATTTCGCCCGTATCTGGGTTAATAACAGCATCAAGCGCAGCATCAAGATTGCCTGAAATTAAATCGTTTAATGAGTTCCGGCGGTTATCTGTTTGCCCATATACATAGTAAACATCATAGTTAAAATCAGTTTGGCTTAAAGTAAATAAGCCTTGAACCCCACCAACGAATCGAAATAGCTCACGGCGGTTATCAGCACTTCGATTACCGAATTCAGCAAAAAACTTAGACATTTCTATTGTTGTAATGCCTTGGTTAAGGTAGGACTGGCGTAGCGTTTCATCAAGGTAGGGGTTGTCTGCTACGTTAATAAATATATCACCAAAGCGAAAAGATGGCTGAAACTGTTGTTTAATGTCTGAACGAACGAACTTAAAGTCACTGTAAAATGTATGGTTGTCAGTAATATTATAATTAAGTGTTGATGCGATGGTTATTTTATCCTGCTCAGGTAATACATTTTCATAGTCTTGAAGTTTAAAGCAGTGCTCACATCCATCAGGGAAATTACCGAATGCAAAGCTATTTGTGAACTCACGAATCGGCATTAATTCAGGTGTGCCATTATCTGAAAACGTGGTAATTTCACCAAATGCACCAAATGGGTTTAGCACACCATTTTCACTTATACGATCCGAAAAAACACGAGGCCTTGTTAAACGATCAGGAATACCATCTTCCTCACCTTGGCTGAGCGGATTATCAACTGTTCCCCAGTTATCCGACTGGCGTAAGTCATTTGCCATCACTTCATTGATATGGTCTTTGCCAGCAAAGAAAGTGATATTACCTCGACCGCCGGCAATATCTGTCCCCGCTAAAATACTTAGTGAGGTATTTTTAGAGCCGACTCCTTCGGTTGAATTACCAACTGATGCCTTTAATTGTAAGCCATCGAAATTGTCTTTTAGAATCACGTTTACAACACCGGAAACCGCATCAGAGCCATACACTGCCGATGCACCTCCTGTTATTACTTCAATTCTGTCAATAAGTGCAGCTGGAATTGTTGATAAGTCTACCTGAGATGACCCTGGCGCCCCTGCGACATGGCGCTTGCCATTCACTAAAACAAGTGTACGCGTGGATCCTAGGCGTCTTAAATCAGCAGAGCTGATACCTGCATCAGCATTGTCATCATTATTACCAAAGAGGGTATCGGTCGCGCCTATAGACGGAAACTCAGCTAGAATACTCCCTAAATCTGGTGTACCTGCTTTGGCTATTTCAGCCGCACCAATTGTTACTATTGGTGTGGGTTGAGAAAGCTTTGGTTTTGCAATACGAGACCCTGTAACTTGAATTCGCTCAACTTCATCAACTCCCTCTTCAGCTGCGACTGAATAACCCACAGTAGAAAGTGCAGTTAACGACAAAGCAAACTTAACGCTATGCGCCAATAAATTATATTTCTTCATTTTGACCCCTAAACAAGCTGTTATTATTTGATTATTGCTGTTGAAGTCGGGTGATCTTTACACCACAAAACTATAACAGTGCTTTTAGAAGTAACACGACAAACCCAAAATAGGAACAAAACTAAAAAGTGTGCAAAATATAAACAATGCAGAACTGTAAATTTTAATTAACAAATGCGTATATAAAATAATCCAAAAATTATCAATTCTGTAAAAAACCTGTCATTGTTATCATCTATTGTCCACCATTTGAAAACACATAATAGGGAAAATCTATGCCATACGGGATTAAGAAAAAGCTCATACTTACTAGCAGCTTACTTTTTTTAAGCAACACAGCGTTTGCAAATATTAATAATGCAGACTTTGAAACTTGGTCAGCAAACACACCAACAGCTTGGAGCACGATTGATAGTGGTATCAGCATTAGTGCTAACAACAGTGTGGTTTACTCTGGCGAATATTCTGCACAAGTCACTGTTAACACTGGCACACAAAGCAATACTGATTTACAGCAGCTCGTTGATGTTGTTGCGGGCGAAAGCTACGAGTTTTCTGCTTGGGTTTACCATACCGAAGGTGGTGTGAAAGCACGCTTAGTGGTTGATGGCTATCAGGACTATTCAAATTCAGCATTAACCAATCAATGGCAACAAATTAGCTATCAGTACACAGCTCCAACAACAACCGCTATCAATGTTGGCTTACGCTTTTACGACGTAACGGGTTTTGATGGCAGCGAAGTGGTTTATGTCGATAATTTTGCACCCAGCACAGGCACAACCCCACCACCGACAGGTAGTTGCACAGATAATCAAGTATCGTTAGTGCTCACCACTGACAACTATGGTGAAGAAACAAGTTGGCAAATAACAAATGCCCAAGGCAGTACAGTGGCATCTGGCGGCAGCTATGCAGCGAATACTCAGTATAGTGAGCAAGCCTGTTTAATTGATGGTGACTACACATTCACTATTTTTGATAGTTACGGTGATGGCATGTGTTGCTCGTTCGGTAATGGCAGCTACAACCTCTCTCTAGGCCAAACGGTGCTTGCCAGTGGCGCAAACTTCCAAAGCTCAGAGGCGACACCGTTTACATTAGGTGATAGCACTGGCGGTGATGATGGCGGTACAACACCACCTGATCCGACAGGCTATTATGTGACTACACAAGGCCTCACAGGCTATGCTCTAAAAACAGAGTTGTACAACATTATTAAAGATCACAACTCGCAAGGTTACTCTGCTATTTGGAGTTTTTATGACATTGCCTCACGCGATAAGTATTTTGAAAACGATAACTCAATTCTAGACCGCTACTCAGAAAACCCGACAGGTCAAGATAGCTACAACTATGTAGCCGTAAGCGATCAATGTGGTACTTATAACAGTGAAGCTGATTGCTACAACCGTGAACACTCTTTTCCGAAAAGCTGGTTTGGCGGCACTGTTGAGCCTATGAACTCTGATGTACACCACATTTTCGCAACCGATGGTTATGTAAACTCTAAACGCAGTAACTACCCATTTGGTGAAGTAGGAAGCGCAAGCTATACCTCTAGTAATGGTAGTAAATTGGGCAGCGCAGCGAGTTCTTTAAATTACTCAGGTACTGTATTTGAACCTATTGATGAGTTTAAAGGCGATTTTGCAAGAGCCTATTTCTATATGGCAACACGCTATCAAAATGTCATTGCAAGTTGGCAAAATAAAACTACTTACAGTAACGCTGTACTTAACGGCACCTCAAATCAAGTATTTGAGAATTGGGTTGTCGCAATGCTACTAAAATGGCACAACGAGGACCCTGTCAGCCAATTAGAACTTGATCGCAACCAAGCGGCATATGAGCACCAAGGTAACCGTAATCCATTTGTCGATCACCCTGAGTTTGTTGGGATGATTTGGTAATATCATAAGCCAGGCGCTTAGCTCAGCTAGGTGTCTGGTTTAACTGTCCAACAATATAACTCGTTTTTCGGCGACGAGTTGCTCCACAAATTGTTTTTCGAGGTTCCAAGGGTGACGCTTCCAACCTTGAAAACCAAAACCTGCAATATGTACGTATTTAAACCGCACTAAAAAGTAAGCAATTGCCAAAGTACCAGAACTAACACAACGAGGCCGATGTATCGGTGAGCCAAGGGCTAATAATTCATTTAATAATGATTGGCGAAACTGTGCTGTTAAACGCTCTACTTGGCACTTTTGCGCATAGGCTGAGATTAGAGCCTCCCCGAAATCTACCTTACCTTTACGTTGTATCAATTTAAAAAAAAATTGCGCTACAGAATTAGGAGTTGGATCGGTGATCATAACCTGGCTCAGCCCTTCGAGAGACATTTGTGGTGTGTTTAATAAACTCAGGGCTTGTCGGCCACGCCCAACCAACCACAAGTCAGTACAACGTTGGCCTAAATAATCAGGCATTGCTGCACAATGGTTAAACCTAACCACTCGTGGGCAATGATTTACTTGCTCAGTAAGATCTGTATTGATAGGACCATTACCTAAGATAATGATTTTTGGCTGCTCTTGCATAAACTAAGCGACTTTTCTTTCTTAAAGCAGCTTATTTGACGCTAGCAGTGTGACTGGTTAATGACAATTCAAGATAAATTTAACCAATGAGTGAGTCGTTTATGTTCTATCAACAGCATGTTGTCGTGTTGTTGTTTGGTCTGATAACCAAGTAGCGGCAGCACGTGCTTTAATAACTCATGGTGTTGCTGTTGTAGTGAATAATGCGTGACCTTTAATGTTTCTAACAACTCCCGAGCATAAAGCGATCTCGATTGCAGCGACTGCCAAGTACGAATCTGTATTTCGACGATTTGTGAAATTGAAGTGTTATAGTTATTAAGTTGCAAACTTAACAAGTAGTTTTCTAATGAGTTCATAATAGCGTCCTTTTAAAAACGCCACTTTAAAAGCTCAAGTTAAGTTGAGGTAAAGTATTTTGTTATTTTTTGCGCCATTTATTCATTATTTCCTTAAATAATTTAGCCTCTTTATCTTCACAGGGTCTGGGCGATCCGCTTGGTACTCCTGACTTGCCAAATACGGTATTAAAATCGATGTCGTAACATAGCCCATTGAGCATTTCTGTTCGCTTGCTGCCATTGCCATTTTGCCAAAGTATTGTTGCTTTATCAGAGACAGTTAATTGTGCAGGCACTGTAACCCCGCCTACAGGCGAATTATTATTTGCAGCATCAATCTGACCAAGTGCTGAAGCATTAGAAAAGCCATTTTCAAACTTAAGCTCTGGGATTGGTGCATAAGGATTCAGCTTTTTAAATGGTTTTTCAGCTGTTTCTTCACTATTCGTTTTAGGCTCAGCAGTTAAAGTTTCTACCTCTTTACTGGGTTCAGCGGCTACAGCTTGAACTGCTTTAGGCTCTTTCAAAGAGCGATTAGCCGCTTTTGTATCAGCTGACTGTCCTAAATGACTGGGTTCAGCCTCTTTTGTTTGCGGTTTCAGTCTTGAGTCATTCTGCTTTTCTTTTGAGGTTATTTTTTCACTTTTTTTTATACTAGGTAAAGCCGTGAGATCAACACTAACGTATGCGTGTATTACATTCACAGAATCAGAGACAGGTGATACAGATACAGACCGCATATGCTGCGCAAATAGAAACAAGATTACAGCATGCAGCGCAATTGAAATCATCCATGCTTTGTAGCTTCCCTTTAACACCTAAACTCCTCACTTTTTATTTTAAGAGTGTTAAAAAAACGAAATAGTTCAGTGCCCAGAGCTTTAACAGATACAAAAAAGCAGCATCTTTTAGAATATACAATCAAAAAGCCCCAGCATGTGCTGGGGCTATCAAAACACTTAAGGATTAAAACTTATAGTTAACACCTAGTGTGAAGGTGCGACCGTTCAAATCAAAGTATTCACCGTCATCATAAAGACTTGGGTGTCTTGGTGGAGTGCGGTCAAATACATTTAACATACCACCACGCACTTGTAGGCCATCAGTAATATTATAACGCGCTGTTAAATCCCACTTCGTATAAGATGAGATATCGTTATAGTTATTATCTTCAGCTACCCAGTCGTTTGACCAAACAGTACTGTGGCGATAGGCACCGATTAAATTTACCTGTAAGTTTTCATAGGTATAGTTCGTTGTGAAACGTGCCTTCCAGCGTGGATCTGTATACTCACCTGCAGCATTACGTTTATCAGCTTCTTTACCTGTTAAGTTTTCATCGTTTTTAGACATGTAAGTGGCAAGCATATTCATTCTGAATGAGCCAAATGTTGTATCAAATGAATATGTTACTTCCATATCCGTACCCGCAATACTGTTACTTGCAGAGTTAATAGGTTTCAGATCATACGAATCAATTTCAAAGGTATCTTTATTACGATAGATAAGTGGGCAATATGGATTATCTGTACTCTCAAATTCATAACAGCTTTCAATCACTGTTTTTGCTTTAGGTGTACGGATCATATCTTCAAGATCGAACTCCCAATAATCAAGAGTAATACTTAAACCATCAACAAATGAAGGTGTGTATATAACACCAACAGTTAAATCGTGCGCACTTTCATTTTCAAGATTAATATTACCTAAATTGAAACCAGAGTGGTTAGTACGCTTCCAGTCTTCACTTGGAACCCAACCTTCAGGAATGCCTTGCGAGCGACAGTTATTGGTGATGTTTTCTTTATACTCACCTGCATTATCAATTTGGCCTTGTTCACATGGGTCATCAAAGCTTTTAAAAGTCTCTGAACGGGCTTGATAAAGCTCATTTATGTTCGGTGCACGAACTGATTTAGACTTATTAATACGGAAACGAATATCATCATTAAGTACATAGTTAAAACTTAACTTCCATGCGTCATCAGTGCCTGTTGATGAGTAATCCATGTAACGATATGCCGCTTCAAGGAAAATTTCATCGGCAAATGATGCATCTACAACAAGCGGAATAGAGAACTCTGCAGCGGCCTCACTGACATCAAATGAACCTGATAATGCCTCAGATTGATTGTTAAAAATCAATCCTTTACGCATAGCGGGATCAGGTAAAGTTGATGATGCTTCTTTACGATGCTCAATGGTAAATGCTGTAGCAATTGGTCCCGCTTCTAGCTCAAATAAATCACCGCTAAACGTTACACCATAAGTTGTTTGATCAACTGTTGCACGGCGAGTTGCATCTGTCTTTACATAATCAAGCGCTTCTTGCGAGGCAAGACCTGTTCCCCAAATATTAAGAGGCACACAACCTTCACGGGCAGTTACTTCATCTCTAGAACGATCGGCACAGACAATATCGCCATCAATTTCAACGGCATCTAATGACTTATTAAAATTGTCGACAAGCATTTCACCGTGCCAAGTTGTATCCGCTTGTACTGAGCCACGTTGTACATAAGCTGAGTAAAACCAGTTATCGGTTATTTCACCTTCAAAGCTTAAAACACCTTGAATAAGCTGACGCTTTTGATCGTATACGCGGTTACCTAGTGCGTCTGTAGTAATATACGCTGTATATGTGTCCATATCACGATCAGAGAAAAACTGTTTTGTCTCATCACTAAAGAACGCATTATCTGTACGCATACCACTTAAAGTATGGAATGCAGGCGAGCTTTCACCATAGGCATGCGTATTTGAATACGTAAGCTCAAATGCCATTGAGTGAGCATCACTAAACGCATAGTTCACATTCGATGATAAATTTAAACGCTCAAGTGGTGTACGCACATATTTATGATTTAAGAAATGATAGCCATCGCCTTCATTACCAACATAATATTGCGTATTACGGCTACCTGGCGTTGAACTTGCTGGTAAATATTCACCACTTGCAAATGGACGAATTGAACCGTCATCAGCAAAGATATAATGACCATCAGATGTGAAGAAATCACCTGTTGGACTATAAAAGCCAAGCGTTGTGCTACCTGTTTGATCATAAATGATTCGACGAGGAATGCCATCTTCATCATTTGAGTTATCAGGGTGGTCTAAAGAAATAACACCGTTACGAATAAAGTCTCGTTGATCACCACGTAATTGTTTTGAATCCGAATAAGAGATATTCGTTACAAAGCTTGCTTTTTCACCTTCGTTACCAAAAGTGAATGATACATAAGACTCTTCACCGCCGTCTTGTTGAGGCTGCGATGTTGATGCATCAAATTCAAAGCCTTGGAATGATTTCTTAGTAATAATATTGACCACACCAGCAACCGCATCTGAACCATACACAGCTGAAGCGCCGCCGGTTGAGATTTCCATACGCTCAATCATTGCGGTTGGAATATTATTTAAGTCGACGGCGCTACTGCCCGGAGCACCCGCAATAAAGCGGCGTCCATTAACAAGTACGAGCGTACGTTCTGCACCTAAACCTCGTAAGTCTGTATTACTCAAGCCATTAGCAAAAACGTTATCGTTTGTTGTCTCAGGTGATAAACCAACTGTAGCCGATGGCATCTCGCTTAATAGTTCAGCGGCATTAGTAATACCCGCATTAACCATCGCATCGCCCGTAATAACAGTAACAGGAGTTGGAGACAAATCACCAATACGCTTTATTTTTGAACCCGTAACTTGAATACGCTCAACTTGCTCATTACCTTCATCTGCAGCAGTGGCAAAATGTGATAAACCAAGCCCTGTTATACACAGGGCAGCCTTTATATTAAATGATAATGTGTTTAACTTGCTCATTTTCCCTTCCAAATGATTATTTTATTTTTTATTTGCGTTTTACATCAATACACCTATATCAATAACCAATAAAGGTACATAAACGCAAAGCTCATTATAAATTTAAAAAGGAACAATTAAATAAAACTATTGATACATATGTAAATATATGTAAATCAAATAAATAACCAATACAATCAGTAACTTGAGATAAAAATAATTTCCACACCTCACATTATTAATTATAATATTACATATAAACAATAAATTTACAAAAGCATAAATCTGGATAAAAACACATATAAAATTAAAAACAAAACAACAAAGTAACAATATAGCTCAAAAATAAACCTATTATTTAAGGTTGATTCTGAAAAAGTATTTCATCACTTATTTTTGACAATAATAAATTTTGAGCCAGCTTATAAAAAAATGATTAAATATCTCTTTCTTAAAACGACACGGTTAACTTTATTACTTAAATAGTTATTTTCTATTTAATTGAGTGGTCTATTTTTTGAACACTTGCGAATTACTGTAAATCAAATTACGCAAGCTTTTTCATACAAAGATGAATGACAGTAAACACTAACTGAAATGGCTGTTTAGAGTTTGAAAACAAAAAGCCCCAGCAAGTGCCGGGGCTTTTTAAAAGTAAACTTAATTAAAAATTAAGCTTTCTTTGGACGCTCAACAACGTCTACTAAAGTCCAAGACTTAGTCTTAGAAATAGGAGCACACTCAGAGATAGTAACTACGTCACCAGTTTGAGCTGTGTTGTTTTCGTCATGTACGTGTAGTTTAGTCGTACGTTTGATGAATTTCCCATATACTGGGTGCTTCACGTAACGTGCGATAGCAACAGTGAAAGACTTATCCATCTTGTCGCTGATTACACGGCCTTGAAGAGTACGGATTTTATCGCTCATTATTGACCTGCCTTCTGGTTAATAATTGTTTTTACACGCGCGATATCGCGACGTACTGTTCTTAGCGTGTGTGTCTGAGCTAACTGACCAGTGCTTGCTTGCATGCGCAGGTTGAACTGCTCACGAAGAAGTCCTAGAAGTTCAGCGTTTAGCTCTTCTACGCTTTTGTCTTTTAGTTCGCTAGCTTTCATTACATCACCGTCCGAGTTACGAAAGTTGTTGTGAATGGTAATTTACGCGCTGCAAGGTTAAATGCTTCACGAGCAAGCTCTTCAGAAACACCTTCCATTTCGTAAAGTACTTTACCAGGTTGAATTTCAGCAACCCAATATTCAACAGAACCTTTACCTTTACCCATACGAACTTCTAATGGTTTGTTCGTAATTGGCTTATCTGGGAATACACGGATCCAGATTTTACCTTGACGCTTTACGTGACGTGTCATAGCACGACGAGCTGCTTCGATTTGACGAGCAGTCATACGGCCACGACCAGTAGCTTTCAAACCGAAAGTACCGAAGCTTACTTTGTTACCGTTTTGCGCTAAACCGCGGTTGCGGCCTTTGTGCATTTTACGGAATTTTGTACGTTTTGGCTGTAACATTACTCGCTACCTCTACTTAGCACTTTTTTTGGCTTTCTTTGGTGCGCGTTTAGCTGGCTTCTCTTGCTCTTGTACTAGTGGTAAACCACCAATAACTTCGCCTTTGAAGATCCAAACTTTAACACCAATGATACCATAAGTGGTTAAGGCTTCAGAAGTTGCGTAGTCGATATCAGCACGTAAAGTATGTAGAGGTACACGACCTTCACGATACCATTCTGAACGTGCGATCTCAGCACCGCCAAGACGACCGCTAACTTCAACTTTGATACCCTTTGCACCAATACGCATTGCGTTTTGTACCGAACGCTTCATAGCGCGACGGAACATAACACGACGCTCTAGCTGTGACGCAATACCGTCAGCTACTAGTTGTGCATCAAGTTCAGGCTTACGAACTTCAGAAATATTGATCTGAGCCGGAACACCTGCAATCTTAGTTACTGCTTGACGTAGTTTTTCAACGTCTTCGCCTTTTTTACCGATAACAACACCAGGACGAGCTGTGTGAATTGTTACACGGATAGATTTAGCTGGACGCTCAATAACGATTTTAGACACAGAAGCCGCTTTTAATTCCTTAGTAAGGAATTTACGTACTTTGTGATCGCCAAAAAGCTGATCAGAGAAATCTTTTGAATTCGCGTACCAGGTAGAAACCCAAGGTTTAGAGATACCTAGGCGAATACCAGTAGGATGAACTTTTTGTCCCATTACTTATACTCCTAGCTATCTGAAACCACAACAGTGATGTGGCTTGTACGCTTAAGGATGCGATCTGCGCGTCCTTTAGCACGTGGCATAATACGCTTCATTGTAGGACCATCGTCCACAAAGATCGTAGCTACACGTAGCTCATCAATGTCAGCACCTTCGTTATGCTCTGCGTTAGCAATAGCAGACTCAAGTACTTTCTTAACTAATACAGCCGCTTTTTTAGGGCTGTACGCCAGGATTTCTAGAGCGCGATCAACCGGAAGTCCGCGGATCTGATCTGCAACTAGACGAGCTTTTTGCGCCGAACCAGAGGCGAATTTATGTTTAGCTAATGCTTGCATTTATCATTCCCCTCTTAACGTTTCTTCGCTTTCTTATCCGCAGCGTGACCGCGGTAAGTACGAGTTGGTGCAAATTCGCCCAGTTTGTGACCGATCATTTCGTCTGTGATAAACACAGGAACGTGCTGACGACCATTATGGACAGCGATGGTCAATCCGATCATGTTAGGTATGATCATTGAACGACGGCTCCAAGTTTTAATTGGCTTCTTGTCACCGCTTTCCAACGCTTTCTCTACCTTCTTCAGCAAGTGTAGGTCAATAAAAGGACCTTTCTTGAGAGAACGTGGCATGGCTATTCCTCAACTATTATTTAGTACGACGACGTACGATAAACTTATCAGTACGCTTGTTCTTACGTGTCTTAGCACCTTTAGTCGGTTTACCCCATGGAGACACAGGATGACGACCACCAGATGTACGACCTTCACCACCACCGTGCGGGTGATCTACCGGGTTCATGGCAACACCACGAACTGTCGGACGGATACCACGCCAGCGATTTGCACCAGCTTTACCTAGTGAACGAAGCATATGCTCAGCATTACCTACTTCACCAAGTGTTGCGCGACAGTCAGCTGGAACTTTACGAACTTCGCCAGAACGAAGACGTAGAGTCACGTATTGACCTTCACGTGCAAGGATTTGAACGTATGCACCAGCAGAACGTGCGATTTGCGCGCCTTTACCTGGTTTTAATTCTACGTTGTGAACAGTCGAACCTACAGGCATGTTACGCATTGGTAATGTGTTACCAGCTTTGATTGGTGCATCAACACCAGACTGGATTGAATCACCAGCTTTTAAGCCTTTAGGTGCAATAATGTAACGACGCTCACCGTCTGCATATAATACAAGAGCGATGTTTGCGCTACGGTTTGGATCATACTCTAGACGCTCAACAACAGCTGGAATGCCATCTTTAGTGCGTTTAAAGTCGATTACACGGTAATGATGCTTGTGACCACCACCGATGTGACGAACCGTGATACGACCTTTGTTATTACGACCACCAGACTTAGAGTTTTTCTCTAGTAGTGGTGCGTAAGGTTTACCCTTATGTAGATCTGGGTTAACCACTTTAACCAGGTGACGACGACCCGCAGAAGTTGGTTTACACTTTTGAAGTGCCATAATTCTAACTCCCCTTATTACTCGGCGCCGCCGACAAAGTCTAGCTCGCTACCTTCTTTAAGAGTAACGTAAGCTTTCTTCCAGTCTGAACGACGACCGAAACGCATGCCAGTACGTTTTGTTTTACCCTTAACGTTTAGTGTGCGAACACCAGTTACTTCTACTTCAAAAAGCTTTTCTGCTGCAGCTTTGATTTCAGCTTTAGTTGCATCAGAAGCTACTTTGAAAACAATCGTGTTGTTCTCTTCAGCAGCGATAGTGCTTTTTTCAGAGATGTGTGGAGCAAGGATCACTTTTAAAAGACGTTCTTCACGGATCATGCTAGCGCCTCCTCAAGTTGCTTAACAGCAGCAGCTGTAATAAGTACCTTATCGAAAGCGATTAGGCTTACAGGATCGATACCAGCTACATCACGCGTGTCAACCTTGTATAGGTTACGTGCCGATAAGAAAAGATTCTCATCTACTTCTTCAGTCACGATTAGAACATCTTTAAGCTCAAGTTCTTTAAGCTTAGCAACTAGTTCTTTAGTTTTTGGTGCTTCAAGACCAAACTGTTCAACAACGATTAAACGCTCTTGACGAACTAATTCAGATAAGATGCTTTTGATCGCACCGCGGTACATTTTACGGTTTACTTTTTGGCTGTGATCTTGTGGTTTAGCTGCGAAGCTAACGCCACCTGAACGCCAAATTGGGCTACGAATTGTACCAGCACGTGCACGGCCAGTACCTTTTTGAGACCATGGTTTTTTACCACCACCGCTTACTTCAGAACGTGTCTTCTGAGCACGAGTACCTTGACGAGCACCTGCTGCGTAAGCAACAACTACTTGGTGTACTAATGCTTCGTTAAACTCACGTCCAAAAGTAGCTTCAGAAACTTCAAGAGCGCCAGAAGCGTCTTTAATTGCTAATTCCATCACTAAATCTCCAGGACTTATGCTTTAACAGCTGGTTTAACGATAACGTCACCGCCGATAGCGCCAGGTACTGCACCTTTAACTAAAAGCAAGTTACGCTCAGCGTCAACGCGAACTAGTTCTAAGTTTTGAGTCGTTACACGCTCAGCACCCATGTGACCGGCCATTTTCTTACCTTTAAACACCTTACCAGGTGATTGGTTTTGACCGATTGAACCAGGAGCACGGTGAGATAGAGAGTTACCGTGAGTCGCGTCTTGCATGCTGAAATTCCAGCGCTTAACACCACCTTGGAAACCTTTACCTTTAGAAGTACCGGTTACGTCAACTTTGTTGATTTCGTTGAATAATTCAACAGTAAGCTCAGCGCCTACTTCAAAATCGCCTTCACCACCATTTAGGCGGAATTCCCACAGACCGCGACCCGCTTCAACACCAGCTTTAGCGAAGTGACCCGCTGCTGCTTTGTTTACACGGCTTGCTTTTTTAGTGCCTGCGGTTACTTGAAGCGCGTTATAACCGTCAGTTGCTTCAGATTTGATCTGAGCAATACGGTTAGGAGTCGCTTCGATAACTGTCACAGGGATAGATACACCATCTTCAGTGAAGATACGTGTCATACCCACTTTACGACCGACTAGACCTAATGCCATTTTCCTAAAACCTCTCTAATCTTCCGATTAACCCAGGCTGATTTGAACATCAACACCAGCAGCAAGATCTAAACGCATAAGAGCGTCAACAGTCTTGTCAGTTGGTTCTACGATGTCGATCAGACGTTTATGGGTGCGGATTTCGTACTGATCACGCGCGTCTTTATTAACGTGCGGTGAAGTTAGTACAGTAAAACGTTCAAAGCGTGTAGGTAGTGGGATTGGACCACGTACTTGTGCGCCAGTGCGTTTCGCAGTTTCCACGATTTCCGCCGTTGATTGGTCAATCAAACGGTGGTCAAAAGCTTTTAGGCGAATACGAATGCGTTGATTTGACATTCTTAAACCTCAATATAAAGAGCATTTAAAAAGAGCATAAAAAAACGACCGAAACAATCTTACTAACTAAGATGTCGGCTGCTTTCTTATATCTACGTTGAACTCCAAATCGGAGTTCCTGTTTTATTAGCTTGAAATCCAAGCTTAATCTTTCCTTCCAAGTTCCCGAGGGAATTTTGAAAGCCTGCGTATTATAGTGATATTGGTGATAAATGCAACAACAATTTTGAAAAAATCCACAGCCCCAATTAAAATTTGTTTAATTTTCGAACTTTATCAATAACATTGCCGTCTTTACTTTATACTAGTGCAGTCTGAGGCGCGCAAGCATCGCTTTTAAATGGTCAGTCCAGTTAATAATTGCTATTCTATTGCGCTTATTTTTGCCTCTATTACTACTTTATTTACTTTGGTGAGTTGATGCGTATCATTAATCGTTGTTTGAATTTTATGTCAGCAGGTATGAACCGCTTGTTTGTAAGAAGCAAGGTACTGCCTGACAACCCGATTGAACAATATAACCTAAACCCAGCTAACCCGACTTTCTATATAGTTAAGCTTAATGCACGCTCAGATTTGGCTGCACTCGCGCGCGTGTGTAAAAAATATGGTCTACCAGACCCAACACAAGAGCAGCTTTTAGGGCATGCTGAACTTAATCGCTTTATTGGTATTCAAAACCCTCCGCCATTATTTGGGGACAAAAGTAAACCCAGTAATGCGCTGCAACAAGGCAAGCAAATCATTGATCATTTGATGCGCACGGGAGAGAAAAACGTGCAAGTGATCCCCGTGACTATTTTATGGGGTCGTAACCCAGGTAAAGAAAAACCTGGCTTAGGGACGTTAGTATCGCACTCGCTCACACCAAGTTGGTTCCGCAAGTTTTTTGTGTTGCTATTCTCTGGGCGCGATAATTTTATTCGTTTTAGTCAGCCCCTGGACTTATCACTGCTAGTGAACGAAAAAGCAGACGTGGATGAGCTACCACACAAACTACTGCGTGTTGCACGCGTTCACTTCAAACGTCAAAAACTGGCCGCGACTGGCCCTAAAATGCCATCGCGAGAGCAGCTATTCAATTCGCTACTTGCTTCACCAACAATTAAAAAAGCCATTCAAATTGAAGCCAAAGAAAAGAACATCAGCCAACAGCAAGCACGCCAAAATGCGCTGAAACTTCTTGATGAAATAGCGGCAAATTACAGTGATGCAACCATTCGTGTTGCTGATCGCGTGTTAACTTGGTTATGGAATAAGCTTTACAACGGTATTGATATTAAGTTTTCTGAACAAGTCAATGAGCTGACTGATAAAGGCCACGAGATTATTTATATGCCGTGTCACCGCTCTCATATGGACTACTTATTACTGACCTACTCTATTTACCATTTAGGTTTGGTACCGCCGCATATCGCGGCAGGTATTAACTTAAACTTCTTCCCAGCCGGTGGTGTATTCCGCCGTAGCGGTGCGTTTTTTATTCGCCGCTCATTCGCGGGCAATAAACTGTATTCATCAGTATTCAAAGAATACCTGAGTCAGCTGTTTATCAAAGGTTATTCAGTAAAGTTTTATACTGAAGGTGGCCGTAGCCGAACTGGTCGTTTGTTACCGCCAAAAACAGGTATGCTCGCTATGACGTTGCAAGCCATGCTACGAGGTATTGATCGCCCTATTTCGATTGTGCCTGTATACATAGGTTATGAGCACGTAATGGAAATTAATACCTACTTAAAAGAGCTTGCCGGTAACGATAAAAAAGGTGAGTCGATATTAGGTATCTTTAAAGCGATTAAAAACCTGAAAAACTATGGGCGTGGTTACTTAAACTTTGGCGACCCTATTTCGATAAACCAATACCTGAATGAGCAGCAACCTGATTGGCGTGAATCTATTCACCCAACCGATGTACAAAAACCACAATGGCTTGGGCCGCAGGTCGCCAACCTTGCTGATAAAGTCATGGTTAATATTAATAGCGCCGCGGCACTCAATGCGGTGAATCTACTGGCTATGATTTTATTAGTTAATGATAAACATGCGTTAAGTAAGCCTAAATTGATTGCTCAGCTTGAGTTTTATCTACATTTACAACGCAGCGCGAGTTATAGCGACAAAGTAACAACACCTGACGAAACGGCAGAACAACTACTTGAACATGCATTAAAGCTCAATAAATTTGATGTTATCAGCGATGAGTTTGGTGAAATCATTGCTATCAACGATAAAGAGAAAACGTTATTCAACTATTACCGTAATAACGTATTGCACTTATTTGCTGTGCCAAGCTTACTTGCACTGCATTTATTTAAAGCGCATAAAACGACGATGGCAGATTGCCACGCTTTGATTGCACGCTTTTACCCACTATTTGCCAAAGAGTGGTTCTTACATGAGTTAGATGAAAACTACATTACGCGTGTTCTTGCCAGCTTTGTTGATCAAGACCTCATTGAAATTGACGGTGATAATATAAAAATCACCAACAGCAGTGATTGCTTAGCAAAACTAGAAATACTCGGTCGCGCTTTAAGCTTAACTTTACAACGTTATGCAATCGTTATTGGTTTTATCCAAACCAGTCATGGCATTGAGCGTGCTGAACTTGAGCATGAAAGCCAAGTATTGGCAGAGCGTTTAGGAACGTTACACGGCATTAAAACCCCTGAATTCTTTGATAAGAAAGTACTCATTGGTTTTATTACAAGTTTACGTGAGCAGAAGCTGATCACTGAAACAGAACAAGGCTTAACGGGTAGCAGTGAGCTGTGTGAGGTGTATATATACCTTAAAGCATTGCTGCCAGCACGCGTCTGGCAGTCAATTGACGACATAGTGCAAAGCCAAGCTAAGCACTCAAAAGGTTAACGCTGACGCATGACCCCTTCTTGGATCGTTGAGGCAACCAAGTTGCCTTGACGGTCAAAGAATTGGCCTCGCACCAAACCACGTCCAGAGCTCGCACTTGGGCTATCAATCGAATATAAAATCCAATCATCAAGTCTAAACGGACGGTGGAACCACATTGCATGGTCAATCGTTGCAACCTGCATATTCGGCTGCATAAATGATACACCGTGGGGCTGTAAGGCCGTTGGTAAGAACTCAAAATCCGATGCATACGCAAGTAAATAATTATGAATGCGCTGGTCGTCAGGCATCTCGCCATTGGCTTTAAACCAAATATGTTTCACTGGCTCCATAACTTGTGGCTTAAATGGGTTATGAAAAGTCACAGGGCGCATTTCAATCGGCACTTCGCGAATGAACTTATTGCGTATAGGTTCAGGAATAAGCTCGGCATTCGCTTGATAGAATTCAAGAGACGACTTTAGCTCTTCAGGCTGTGGCACACTTGGCATTTGCGCTTGATGCGATAACCCCTCTTCATCGCCTTGGAATGACGCCGTCATATAAAAAATAGGTTTACCGTATTGAATGGCTTTCACACGGCGGGTGCTAAAACTTCTACCATCACGAATGTTTTCTACATCATAAACAATCGGTTTTGCAGCATCCCCTGGGCGTAAGAAGTAAGAATGCAGAGAGTGAACGATGCGCCCCTCGGGTAACGTTTCTTTAGCGGCCGATAAAGCTTGGCCCATAACTTGGCCGCCAAAAACAGCTCTAAACCCTAAATCTTGGCTTTGGCCACGATATAAGCCTTGTTCAATTTCTTCTAGCGCCATTAATGACAGCAAATCATCTAATACTTGGCTCATTTATTTATCCTCAATCCCGACAAGCGTTTAATGATACTATAGACTAATTGGAAGTAAATCTTTGTAAGAGCACCTCATTATGGCTTATTGGCTTTTTAAAACCGAACCCGATGCATTTTCAATTGATGATCTAAAAAACACACCTGAGCAAACCTCTATGTGGGATGGCGTACGTAATTATCAAGCCCGTAATTTCATGCGTGATGACATGAAGCAAGGTGATTTGGTGATGATTTACCACTCCAGTTGCAAAGCAGTTGGTGTGGTAGGCATTGCCACGATAACGCGTGATGCCTACCCTGACCCAACACAATTCGATTTAAATAGCGACTACTATGACGCCAAAGCAACAACAGACAACCCTCGCTGGTTTGTGGTCGATGTGAAATATCAATCACACCTTAAAAAGCCAGTGAGCTTACAAGCAATTAAAGCCAATGAGTCAATTACCGAAATCGCCCTTAAAAAAGGCGGCCGACTGTCAGTCATGCCCGTGACTGAACATGACTGGCAGCAAATAATGACAATGAGTGAGACATAAAATCACTGTCATTTAAATGAGCCCCCAAATTTGCTAAAATACGTCACCTTTGTTTCAAGGGTAAGATGGGGTATGTATGAAATTATTGTATTGGTTAGATGAGTGGACCAAGCTACCCCGCGACGAACAGCAAAATCAACTACCATTTATTGGCGGCGACTTGCTTGGTGATGTGTATATGAAATATCACATCAGCGATGCTAATAAGCCACTGCTATTTACCTTCTCTCCTGCTGGTACCAATTATCAAGAACATGACTTAACCGACGACTTTACTCCTTGGGGCTATAAGCTCGCCAAAAAGCAGGGAATAAATATAATTGCGTTTCAACATTTAGGGAAAAGCAATTGGTTTAGACATCGGAATCTGATTTTCTTTATTGAGCAATTGGCACCTTTAGTTAGTTGCTTTACCGAGCGATTAGGTTACGGCTTGAGTCGTGGTGGCTTTGCAGTAGGTGCATTCGCTAACTTATTAAAACTCGACAAAGTACTATTATTTCACCCTGTCAGCACCAAAAATAAAGATAAAGTGCCATGGGATGATCGCTCAAGCACAGATATCGCACAAAATTTTGATTGGCACGGTGATTACCATGACTTAGATTTAGGCCACGCTAAAGGCTACATTATTTACGACCCAACAAATCGCATCGACCGTGCCCACGCTAAGCGCTACCCACAGCTTAATCATCTAAGAGTGTTCGGAATGGGACACAGTGTACATGCCACTTACCTCAGTAAGTTTGGATTTTATAAAGATGTTGCCGTTGACTTTATGCGCCACCAGCAAGTCGATATTGCACAATTTCGCCAGCAAACACGTACACTGCGTTTTAAAGAAGACTACTATCGCCGCCTTAACAAAGCGAATGCGAGTTCCGCACACCGCTTGGCACTATTGAGTACAGCCCATAACATTTTAATTGATGAAAAAGCGGAGCATGTAAAAGAAGAGCAAGAAAACGTTGATGTGCAACCTTTGTTAGATGTTGCTCTAAAACACCAAGAGCAACACCCTAAAGATGCCGTAAAATTGCTTAAAGTGGCGCAACAACTGGCTCCTGACGATCCGGTTATTGAACACAAACTAAAACAGTTAAAATAACTTAGTGTTTACTTTTCGCCTTTTTATTTTTTTTAACGTGCCCATGCTTGGGCACGATGGTTAAGTACATGATAAGTGCTAACCACGAAAACAAGATAATCCCTATTAACCATGCATTTTTTTCATGCCCCTGAGTGCGTTTGCTATTTAAAACAATCACCACAGGCAAAATATACGCACTCAATACAATAATTAAAAACGCAACTTCATTCATTCGCTCACCAATGAAGACCAATCAACTTCATTACTAAGTACACGTTCAACGGCGATGTAGTGCAAAATATCCCCCTCACTGACGGTATAATCCAGAGGTGGGTTTAAATCCATATTCTGAGCACTTAAGTTATGCGCCACACCAAGCAAAATCGCATCATGACTTTGTTTAAAGTGATGAAATAAATTACCAAACGTCATGGCTTTTACACCCTTAGGTATTGGCAAGCTAAATTGCGTGTCACCGTGTAGCGTAGATAATAATTCTTCTTGCACACGGCTTGAACCTGGGTCTTGCATCGAACGTACAAGAATTTCTGCAGACTTAGAACTACTGCATTCAACATTATTACAATGCTCAAGTAGCATCTCAATTTTAGTTTCATCATCAAAATGAGCACTAATATGGCACTGCTCATTGACCAATTTACTGATGCGTAATGCCGTTGTGAATGTTTGGTCATCGTCTTGACCATCAATAATAATTTTATCTGCCCGCTCTATAGCCACACGTTTTAACTCATCAATATCGGTAAAACTACTTAAGCGAGCAAAATCAACATGTGTATTGGCTAGAAATGGATGTTCCATTTGCTCGGTCACTGCTAATAATATGCGTCGATCAAGACGCTTGTTATCTGCCAAAATATAGTCAATCATCTTTTTTGTCCGCGTATCATGCCAACCGAAGATAATTATATGATTGTTAATATGTGAGAAGCTTTTATCACCCGTCATAGCGCGCCTAATCAAGTAAGTAACTGTTTGCCCTGTTTTTCCTAACAGAACACCAAATAATGCCAAACCAAAAGGAATTTGTAGCAGTGCAACGATCCAGCGTCCTAGCTCTGTACTGGCACTAAAGTCGCCATAACCGACTGTAGAAGTCGTGACAACATAATAGTAAAAGTAGGTGCTAATTGGCGTGAGATCCTGCTCCCCTGCAAGCACGAGTAACCACCAAATAAGCAACATATGGAAAAGTGTTGTTATTACCACAGCCTGCCAGCTAACCTGATCAATATGACTGCGTATAAGTACCACTAAGCGGTTAAAAATATGATGCATAATCCTTGCAATGTATCTTAGAAGAAATTAACCGATACGGTACTGTAATGCATAGGTTTTAGCAACTGGTGGAAAATTCTTAATGTCTGTCGATGAAAAATAATAGTAGACTATACTTTCTCTGTATTAAGTCTTAAGGGTGCAATATGTCTGGTGTTCTAGCTTCAGTCGATCAACGTACACAATTAGTTGGTGAAAATCGTTTAGAGCTCTTGCTGTTTTATCTACACAGCCGCCACTTATTTGCGCTCAATGTATTCAAAGTCAAAGAGGTTGTTAAACTTCCCCACTTAAGCAAAATACCCAATTCACATCCTAAAGTATCTGGTGTTGTCGATATCCGTGGTGAATCTATTCCTGTGATCGATTTACGTAAAGCGATTAACATGCCTGAGGCGAAACACATTGAAGATACTAACTTAGTAATTACTGAGTACAATCGCACCGTACAGGGCTTTTTAATTGGCAAAGTCGATCAGATTATCAATATGACATGGTCTGACATTATGCCACCACCCACCGCTATTGGTAAAAACCATTACCTAACTGCACTGACAAAAATTAAACGTGATAATCAAGAGCACCTAGTTGAGATTATCGATGTTGAAAAAGTCTTGGCTGAAATTATCGAATACGAAGTGCAAATCAGCGATGACATTTTAGATCAAAATATAGTCAACGAGTTCACAGGTCGTAAAATTTTACATGCCGATGACTCCCCGACTGCGCGCAAACAAGTAAGTGATACACTAACTCAATTAGGTATAGAAATAATTCCTGCACGTAATGGCCTTGAAGCATTAGAGATGCTAAAAGGCTGGGCAGACGAGGGCAAGGATGTTGAAAAAGAATTACTGATGGTAATTACCGATGCTGAAATGCCGGCAATGGATGGTTATAGGCTCACCCATGAAATTCGCCAAGATAGCCGCCTAAAAAACCTACATATCGTTTTAAATACCTCTTTGAGTGGTAGTTTTAACCAAGCAATGGTTGAAAAGGTAGGGTGTAATGCCTTCTTGTCTAAGTTTCAACCTATTTTACTTGTCGAGGAAGTACAATCGCGTTTAAGAGCTGTACTCGAGCAACAAAAATAGCCTTATAAATAATTGCCCTTTTAAATAACGCAAAAAAATCCTGATGAGCACTTTTTGGGATGCCCAATGTAAACCCACCACAGAATGTCGATTTGCCAATTAGTTATTTTCATGATTAATTGGCACAATCAATTTACTGACAACAATAAAAATTATGCTAAATCATGTTGCAAAGCCATTCACAAAACTGGTTGAGCGTTACCTACCAGATCCATTTATTTTTGTAATTTTATTAACTTTTTTAAGCTTTATCGTTGCTGGTATTTTCACACCATCGACACCGATACAAATTTTAACGGCTTGGGGAAGCGGCTTTTGGAACTTATTGCAATTTGCCATGCAAATGCTGTTAGTATTACTAACCGGTTATATGCTGGCAAGTACGCCTGTCATGCGACATCTATTAACCAAGCTGGCGGCCTTGGCTAGTACACCTGCCAAGGCAATTATACTGGTTACGTTCGTTTCATTATTAGCAAGCTGGCTCAACTGGGGCTTTGGTTTAGTAATAGGAGCTTTGTTTGCAAAAGCGATTGCCAAACAAGTTCGCGTTGATTACAGGTTACTCGTTGCCAGTGCTTATTCAGGCTTTATTGTCTGGCATGGTGGCTTGGCAGGCTCAGTACCACTGACTATCGCAACAGAGGGGCACTTTTCAGAGCAAAGTATCGGCGTAATAGGTACGGACAGTACTATTTTTTCAGGGTTTAATATCGCAATTGTCATTGGCTTATTTATTGTCATGCCACTTGTAAACCGCTACATGTTGCCAAGCAACAAAGACAGTATATATATTGACCCTGCAAAGCTAGATGATGAACCGACTCAGTCGGTAACCCCTAGCCGTCCTGCTGAAGTCATTGAGCATAGCCGCATACTGGGTATAGGGATGGGACTCATCGGCCTTGGCTATCTAGTTTATTACTTTGTACTGAGTAACGGTGGCTTAAATTTAAATAGTGTTATCGCCATTTTCTTATTCAGCGCTATTTTACTGCACCAAACACCTCATAACTTACTCACAAGCCTACAGCAAGCAATCCCAAGCGGTGCTGGAATCGTAGTGCAATTTCCATTTTACGCAGGCATTATGGCTATCATGGTTAACACCGGCCTAGCTCAGCAAATTTCCGAAGGCTTCATCGCAATAGCCACAGCCGAAACACTGCCATTTTGGAGTTTTTTAAGCGCTGGTTTTGTGAATATATTTGTGCCATCGGGTGGAGGCCAATGGGCTGTTCAGGCACCTATCGTCATACCTGCGGCACAAACACTCGGTGCCGACATACCCCGTGTTGCTATGGCCGTTGCTTGGGGTGATGCATGGACAAACCTCATTCAGCCTTTTTGGGCCCTACCTGTACTTGCGATAGCAGGACTAAAAGCAAAAGATATTATGGGCTTTTGTTTAGTGCAACTGGTGATCACCGGTGTGTTTATTGCGCTAATGCTGAGTTTTTATCCTTAAAATAAGGCTAAAGTATATAAACCCGTTTTACTAAGCCAATAAAAATATCGCAATGGATACATAGCGAGGCTTAGGGAATAGCTCTGAGATTAGCTTTTAGTGTTCGAAACAAGGTTGTTTATTTAACCGTTTCGTACTGGTTCAGTTTATATACCAAAAGCTTACTTATTCGTCCCATAATTTTTATCTGTATATTTTATAAAGTCGGATTCGTGTGTCCTAACCTTTCCTAAAAAGTCCATAAAAAGTAACATGTTTAAGTTTTTGAGAGCAAACAAGTGTTTACTTTCACGCTGTATCATTCGCTATACCAGCGTCCATTAAACTAGCTTTTTCATATCTACCTACATAGAAACCGATAGAAAAACTTAAAAAGATTATACAAACTAATGATAGTGTTTCCGGTATGCTCTTATTTAGCTTAAATTCAATGCCTATATATGTAATCACTCCTGTAGATATTAGTAAAAATAATACGCGGTAGAGATGCTTCATTTCATACCTCCAAAACGGATAGAGTGATAAGGCGCCCTAAATGTAGTAAGGAATCATAATGATTTAAACTTTAAACGAGCACTCCAATCAATGTGCCTTGTTCTCACATAATTTCAGCCTTAAACAGCTTTCCATTGGCGTGACTCGTAAGTGGTGCTCATGCAATTGCAAAGTAATCGGAAAGCACAGATATTTAACTTAAATTTCTACCCTACTTTATGTAAATAGGATAACTCCTAAAATAAGTACGGAATATAGAGGGTTCATGTCAGTAAATTCGAATAAATGGCTCAGGAACATTCCGATTAATTTTATAGTGCTATTTCAAATTAACTCAGCGCGAAAACAATAAACTAACTTGATAAAATTTTCATTGGTAGGCTTAAGATTGCGCTTTGTGAATCAGCAAAGTGCATCATCACGGCTACATGGCCTGCGACCACCAGCGCATACATCACAGTTGAGAAGGTTTGCCCATAAGTATCTAATGGTACAAGGTGTGAATTATGGCGTTCACGCCACTCAAAAAGTATTTCCAGCGCACCAATAAACAAGAAAAACACTAACAACGTCAGTCCGAAAGTGTAGCTAAGCCAAAGGCCTAATAACACACCCACTAAACACATTGTTAGGCCAATCCACGAGCGCATTGAGAAACTAATACTTTTCAGCACATGCCCCCCATCTAGAGGGAGAATTGGTAATAAATTGAAGAGATTAAGTAGTGCACTTAATACTGCTACACCCGCGAATATTTCCATCTCAGTTGCGTAATAAAGCACCACACCCAGTACTGATGTGATCAAACCAAATGCTGGCCCCATCAATGAGATAACAACATCTTGCCAACGGGTCGTAATTTTATCGTCTGAAACAGCAAGCCCGCCGACAAATGGAATTAAGTAAATACCTTTGGTTTTTATACCAAAATACTTCATCGCTCTGACATGCCCATATTCATGTACAACCAAGCACCCTATTAGCATCAACGCAAACTCTATCGAGAATAGCCATGCATAGCCCGCTACGGATGCTCCAGCAAGTGCTGCTTTAACAACTTTTGCACTTTTAAATAATTTAAACGCTAAAGCGACAAGGCCAATAACGCTTCTTTTGGGTTTAGTAGGTGTCATCGTGGGTATCACTAATCGGTGAGCAAACTGCTGATTTATGTAAATAGCTAAGCAGCGGTTATCAACATTACACGTATCTAAGCCGACTCGCTCACCTCGAAAGTCAAACTCATACATATACTGCTTGGGCGACTCAAAGGTAATAGCTTGTTGATGATGAAAAAGTCCTACTAATTGCGAACCTTTAAGGTGCAAGGTAAAAATTTCATCTGCTAGACTTAGCTGTATCGTTATCATAATGATTTTAAACGCTATTGTTGTATTAAGCTATTACATTTGGAAAAAGCAAAATTCCGGATTATTGACAATATTCTTAAAGTAGCGTTTTTTTTCATCACTGACCAGTTATAAAACATGACGAACTCCTTTTTTCCTACTACTTTTAAAGAAGATTAATTTATTCATGGAGTGAATAAGGTGAAATCAAACCGACATATACTTGTAGTAGATGACTCCAAAGCAATTTTAATTGTTATGCAAGCCATACTAAATGAGCTCGAGATAACAAATATCACAACCTGCTTAAGTGCAACTGATGCGTTGGATAAAATCAAAAAAGCACCCCATTACTTTGATGCCGTATTTACAGATTTAAATATGCCAGATATGGATGGGATGGAGCTTATTCGACACTTAGGTGAAATGAAATACAATGGTGCGATAGCCATTATTTCTGAAATGGATCCAAAAGTCATTGATTTAGCGGCAGATTTGGCACGTAAGCATAACGCCCACTTGATTGGCAACATTTCGAAACCTGTACAATTGAATCAGGTTTATTTATTGCTGCAAAAACTTGAGCATTTTTCTGTTCACATTGAACGTACAAAATCACCTATTTCAGAGTCGCTGCTCCTGCATGCGATAAGTCACAATGAAGTGCTTCCTTATTATCAGCCCAAAATCAATCGCCATGATAATCGGGTAGAAAGCATTGAGGTATTGGCACGTATAAACACCAGTAAAGAAGATGAAGTCGTCTTGCCAGATCGATTTATCTGCATTGCTGAAGACTTAGACCTCATTAACCTCATCACTTTTCAGTTATTCGAAAAAGCAACCAATGACTTTAATGAGATAAAAGAGCATTTTGATCCTAACTTAAAGCTGGCATTCAATTTATCACCTTCCCAGTTAGAAGACTTAAGCTGCCCTGATAAGTTAGCCCTGATCCTACACCTTAATAAACTCACTCCCAGTGAAGTGATATTAGAAATAACAGAACAATATGCTTTACGAAGTGCTGCACAGCTAGAAACGCTTAACCGCTTACGCATGAGGGGCTTTGGCATATCCCTTGATGATTTTGGTACAGGTTTTACAAACGTACAGCAACTAAAAACGCTGCCTTTTACTGAAATAAAAATTGATAGAACCTTGATCAGCAATATTGAAACCGATCAATTTTCACAAGTTATCGTCAGTAGTTTAGTAAATATTGCCATACAAGAGGACTTAGCGATTGTTGCAGAGGGCATCGAGCGCGTTGAAGAGCTTGATTACCTTGATAGGTATAAAGAGTTCATTCTTATGCAAGGTTTTTTACTATGCCGACCAAAATCCAAAGACGACTTTTTAAATTGGTCTTTATCATGGCGGCAAATGGTTAAAACGGCGGCTGGCTATAGGCGTTAGGGCTTACGCTTATCATCACTAACAATCGTATTGCTACTTTCTAGGCGCTGTCGCCAACGCTGCTTGGCAACATGCTGCATATTAGCTGACTGATCATGTTCATCAACTATTTCGAGGCCCATCAACGCTTCAATGAGATCTTCAAGGGTGACAATTCCTTGCACATCCCCGTACTCATCCACAACTAGGCAAATATGAGTACGTTCTGTCAACAGTGTTTCAAGCAAGGTTGGCACGTGTAATGTTTCTGGCACAGTATAGATAGGTTTTACTAACTTACTGATTTTATAGTCTTCGCCTAATCGGTGATAAGCAAGCATAATATCGTTCTTATGCACAAAGCCAATAATATCATCGCCATTTTGATCATACACCAGTACACGAGAAAATGACGAAGAGCCATATTCAGACAAGTACTGATTAACGGTTAAATCTTTATGTACTTTGAACAATACAGTACGTGGTGTCATGATGGTATCGAGCTTAGCGTGGCGAAAGTGCAATAAGCTTCTTATTATTTCAGATTCATCCTGACCAAGCGCTCCCGATTCCGTTCCAATATCCGCCATAGCTTCAATTTCTTGACGAATATAATAAGCTTCATCGTAATTTCGACCTAAGAAACGAGTAAGAATATCTGCAAACCAGACAAAGGGTTTTAACATAAACACCAAGCCAACTAAGCCAAGGCTGACAATAGGCGTCAGAGCGCGCCAATAATTAGCGCCTAATGTTTTAGGGATGATCTCAGACAGCACCAACACTAATAACGTCATAATAGCTGATGCAACGCCCACGGCAGCATCAGAAAAAACCACGGCTGCTTGAGCCCCAACCCCCGCAGCACCTGCGGTATGAGCAATGGTATTGAGAGTTAAAATAGCGGCAAGCGGCTGATCTATATTATCTTTAAGTTTGGAGACACGTTTAGCTAAATGAGGCTGTTGTTTACGTATTAATGCAACATAGCTGGGCGTAATGCTTAATAACACCGCCTCCATCACAGAACACAAAAACGAAATCGTAATGGCGACGACCATGTAAACAAGTAAAAGTGTCACTATCTATCCTCACTTTGGGGTAACTTGCTCACCTTAACAAGTGTATGACTTAACCTCAAACCCTGATTGCATTCTAACGCAGAGCACTTTTTGGCTTTTTTAGCGCGTGCTATATTAGCTCAAATTACCGACTATAGGCTCAATTATGACATTTAGAAGAACTTGGCAGAGTAAGTCTACCCATTTAAAAATAACACTGGGTGCATTCGTACTCAGTGCCCTAAGCACAACCTCTTTGGCAGACCCAATCGACAAATCAGCCATTCAGTTTATTGGCCCACTTGCAGAAGATATGCAACTGAAGCCGTATCAAACCGATCATCGCGATGCCATCATCGCAAACTTATTGCCAAGCTTACAAACAAGCAGTGACAGTATACATTTGTTTGGTAATGACGTTGACTGGCAAGCATTCGACAAAGTCAGTGCGTTAACCCTTGGAGGGTTACAAGCACTTAAATTCACAGCGTCAACAGATCGATTCAGTCAAGGCACATTGACCTTAAAAGGCATTGAAAACGCTCAGCTATTTATTGATGGCGAAAAACAAACAGAAAAAAATCAAGCCTACGAATTAGCCTTAAGCCAAGGCGATCATCAAATTGTTATCGTTACGGAGCAAGTCGCAAACTGGAATCAGGTGGAGCTTGATTTTACAGCTAAATCTGAACTAGACGCTATACAATTTAGCGCTAAACAGCAACATGGTTTATCGGCTAAGCAATTATTCGATGCGCCGACAATTAGCTTTGTGTCAATGGCACCCAGTGGCGATTATTTTATCACGAGCAAACGTCATTACGAAGATGCAACCGCCAACCAAGCTCAATATGTTACAGAGCTTAAAGACGCCAAGAACAATACTCTGTATCGTTTCGAGTCAGCTCAGCCAAGTAGTATAACTTGGAGCCCTGACAGCAAACGTTTAGTGTATCTATTAAATGGTGAGCTTAAGCGCTTAAATCTAAAAACCATGCAGCTGAGTGTCATCGCTAAAAACCTCTCTGGAGCGAACGGCTTTCAATTTTATGACCAAAACAGCTTGATCTTTAGCTGGTCAAAATCACCTGAAGATAATGGTAAGCTCACTAAGCACTATCAAGGTCTACAAGATCGCTGGTCGTATGCTCGTACGACATCACAAGTCTATTTACTTGATATTGCCACAGGTCTTAGCAAAATAGTAAGCCAAGGCCCACTTAGCCACTCACTTGAAGACTTTGATGCCAAACGTGGCAGCATATTAATGAGTCGCTCAGCACAAGCAATGCAACTATCACCCGAGCCAGCAACTGAGCTGGTTGAATTAAACCTGGCGACATCAGCGCTCAATGTACTTGGTCAATTTAAAACCTTTAATCAGGCTAAATACACAAACGAAGGGATTTATGTAACGGCAGGCCCTGACTTTAACAATGGTTTAGGGCGTAACCTACCACAAGGCATGCTTGCTAATAACTACGATGGGCAACTTTACCTTTTAAGTCGTGATGGTAAAAAAGCCACAGCGTTAAGCAAAGAATTTAATCCTGCAATTGGCCAACTCAATGTACTTGAAAATGGTGATGCACTTATAAAAGTTACAGAACAAGATACAGTACAACTTTACCAGTATGACCTCAGTAAAAAGCGCTTTAATAAGGTGAACGCCGGCTTTGATGTTGTTGAGCAATTTAGTTATTCAAAAGAACGCAACCCCAGCATTTTGCTCACTGGCACTACAGCTTCAACACCTCAGCAACTGAAACAACTAAGCCTAGGTAACAGCCGCGCGAAAATGAAAATATTGTGGGATTCAAAACCGATCGCCTATAAAGATACTGCCATTGCCTCACTTGAAGAGTTTAACTTTACCAATAAAGACGGTATTGAAATTAAAGGCCGCGTTTACTTGCCGCACAACGTAGATAAAAGCAAAAAATACCCTGCACTGGTCTATTATTATGGCGGTACATCACCCGTTACTCGTGGTTTTACAGGTCGTTATCCATTTAACTTGTGGGCTGAGCATGGCTATGTTGTTTATGTTGTGCAACCAACGGGCGCAACAGGCTTTGGCCAAGAGTTCTCAGCTAAACACGTAAATGCATGGGGTGAGTACACAGCGAACGATATCATCGATGGCACAAAGGCGTTTTTAAACCAGTATCACTTCGTAGATAGCAAACGTGTTGGCAACTTAGGTGCGTCCTATGGTGGCTTTATGACTATGCTACTGGCTACCAAAACAGATATGTTTAGTGCCTCAATCGCCCATGCTGGCATTTCTAATATTACGTCGTATTGGGGACAAGGCTGGTGGGGGTACTTATACTCTAACGAGGCGTCTAAAAATAGCTATCCTTGGAATAACCCAGCCCTTTACAGCCAACATAGTCCTGTTTTTCATGCCGACAAGGTGACCACACCATTATTATTACTGCATGGTGATTCGGATACGAATGTACCGGTTGGGGAAAGTCACAATATGTACACGGCATTAAAGTTACTAGGAAAAGATGTCGAACTCATTGAGTACAAAGGCGCAGACCATCAGATATTTGCACGCGACAAACGCTTTGATTGGTGGGACACCATGCTCGCTTATTTCGATAAAAATCTAAAAGAGCAGCCACAATGGTGGCAATACCTTTACGCTGAAAAGTAGATTTTTATATAGTTGAGTACTACAAAAGTACTCAACTTTTCTTTCACTTTACGACACCTAACTAATTAAATTGTAAGAAATAGTTATAAACCTATCCATTACACTTCTCACTCTTTGTCATACAGTGCTAACATAACAACAAATCAAGTGTGAAATAGAAGCTAATGACTATTCAAGTTTTATTGGTTGAAGATGACGAGCTACTCGTCAAACGTATTCTCAACCATTTTAAAGAGACTGAATTTGAGATTGAGGTAGACTCAACAGGTGCCGATGCACTGGGCATTGTGCAATCCCGCGCCCCTTCACAAAATGCAATCTCTTTAGCTGTCATCGATATAGTACTACCCAAACGTGATGGTCTGCTATTAGCAAAAGAACTCAACGCGCTCACAGAAATTGGCGTAATTATGCTATCAAGCAGAGACTCTCAAGCCGATCGCATTGCAGGGCTTGCCCAAGGTGCAGATGACTACATATGTAAGCCCGTAGACTTACTTGAGCTCGAACTTAGAATGCGTGCCCTTCACAAACGTCTAAAGAGCTCTCAAAACGATGATGAAAGCGAAGAGTTTATTGAATATGCCGACTTCAAGCTACACCCTGATAATCGTACCTTGATTACCCCCAACGGTGAAGAGTCGCGCCTAACAGAAGCTGAACACAAAGTACTTATTTGCTTAATTGCAAATGCGGGCAAAGCAACATCACGTGAAAAGATATCTGAAGAGATTGGTCAACCAGATTGGAGCCCAAGTGATCGCACCGTCGATGTATTGATTGGTCGACTACGTAAAAAATTAAGTGATGAAAAGGATCAGAAGCGTATTGTTACAGTGCGTGGTAAAGGTTACATGTTATCGATTTAAACTTTTAGAGTTGCGTTAGCTGACTAATTAGCCGCTCAAATGCCCGATAATTTAATGCTTCTTTTAGCTCACTTAAGGTTATATTTGGCTGCGCTTTTAAATCGCTGATGGTGCGTGCCACTTTAATTACCCGATGATAAGAGCGAGGCGATAAAGCCAGTTTTTCACTGGCTTTAGCTAAAAACTGAAGCTCTGCGGCTGCTAAAATACAGTAACGATTCATTTCTTTATTATTCAAACGCGCATTCACTTTGCCTTGTCTTTCAAGCTGAATTGCGTAGGCACGCTCAACACGTGAGCGAACTTGCTCACTGCTTTCTTCTATTTCAGTACTTTGTAGTTGGCTACTGGTTAATCTTGGCAACTCAATTTGTAAATCAATACGATCGATAAATGGCCCTGACACCCGAGATAAGTAACGTAGCACTTGATCGGGCGTCGCTCGCTTATCTGTGTGGCTACCTGTTGGGCTTGGGTTAAGGGCTGCAATCAACTGAAATTGCGAAGGGAACTCCATTTGCCTCGCGGCTCTTGATATCGTTACTACGCCCGTTTCCATAGGTTCACGCAATGAGTCGAGTACTTTTCTCTCAAATTCAGGCAGCTCATCCAAAAAAAGCACTCCATTGTGGGCTAATGAAATTTCCCCTGGCTTTGGGTTTGACGAACCACCAACAAGTGCGACTGCTGAACACGTATGATGAGGATTGCGAAAGGGACGCTCACGCCAATTCGCTAAATCGACTGATTGACCAATAATTGAATAAAGCGCTGCGGTACTAATCGCTTCATCGTCAGACATGGCGGGCATAATTGTCGGCATACGCTGTGCGAGCATAGATTTGCCTGTACCCGGAGGGCCTAAAAATAACAAATTATGCCCACCAGCAGCGGCAATTTCTAATACGCGTTTCGCGCCTGGTTGCCCTTTAACATCGCTTAAATCGAGTAGAGACTCCCTATCTAATTCCTGCTCTGGGTATTCAATATTCAAAGGAAGAGGTTGCTGGTTAAGTAAGTCGTTCCAGACATCCTGAATAGAATATACTGCTTTTCGTGCGACCCCAGAAACAAGACTCGCCAAGGAGTCATTATCGGCAGGAAGAAAGCAACAACGGCCTTTCTCTTTAGCACCGAGCACGGAGGGCAAAATCGCATTCACGCCTCTTACTTCCCCATTTAAGGCAAGCTCACCATAAAATTCATAACGATGAATATCGGGACAACTAATCTGCCCTGATGCCACCAAGATGCCTACGGCGATGGCTAAATCAAAGCGCCCTCCCTCTTTAGGCAAGTCTGCGGGTGCTAAATTAACCGTGATCCGCTGATCAGGAAAGCCAAACTGTGAGTTTTCAAGTGCGCTTCTTACGCGATCTTTCGCTTCCTTCACAGATGTTTCGGGCAGACCAACTATATGAAAAGCCGGTAAACCATTACCTAAATGCACTTCAACTATGACTTCTGGTGCTTGTACGCCTATTTGTGCACGAGAGAAAATACGAGCTAATGACACGTTTCATCTGTCCCTATAACAAGTCCTAAGTTATAGTTTAATCAGAATATTTAAAAATATGCAACGTTAACCGCCACTTCATCGCCGCCAGTCGTAAAACAAGCGTCACTAGCATTGCAATCACCATCGCAAGCTCTGTTACAAAACCAAAAGAAATACCCAGCGTATAAGCGACTCCGCCTGCAATACAGGTAATTGCGTATAACTCACCTTTTAATAGCATAGGCATATTACCTGCAAGCACATCACGGATCATGCCGCCGAAGCAACCTGTAATAACGCCCATAATAATAGCCGTTGTGTCAGGCATACCTGCCAACATTGCTTTTTGAGCGCCCATAACAGCAAAAAACGCCAGACCAAATGCATCTGCTATCTGTAGCGTATTAAATTCAATCGAACGCTGCTTATTAATTAAACGTGTAGTAACAAATACCGAAAATAAAATAGCCCAAAAATAGCTTTGATCATGTAACCAAAAAACAGGAACATCTAGGATTAAGTCACGCAACGTACCACCACCAATTGCCGTTACGGTGGCAAGTACAACAACCCCAAAGCCATCCATTTTTTTATCATAGGCCAGCAGCGTACCTGATACAGCAAATACAGCCACGCCAATTAAGTCAAACCAGTGGTAAAGTTCAGTCATACTTGTAACTAAAAAGTAATTTTACCTACCTTGTAACATAAACGTTTCAATCTTTTAAGAGAAGATTATGCAAGTCACTAAACGTAGCAGAAGGAAAATATCAATCCGTTTAATCAAGAGAGCTATTTTGAAGCAAGAAACCATATTATTAATAGGCAATGATTTCGTATTATTACCTATTAGGACAAACATTATGATGAGATAAAAAGATTTTTTCGATACTCAAGAGCACCTTCACTTTCTTATAGGCATAAAAAACACGCTTTCGCGTGTCTAGTATTACATATTCATTTTTAATTTCAGTTGGTTGCGGGAACTGTGAACTTTGAGAGCGAACCGACGATCTTTGGGCTATGAACCTGAAGTTCAGGTATAAAAAAAACACGCTTTCGCGTGCCTAATGTTACGTATTAATTTCAGTTGGTTGCGGGAGCTGTGGATTTTGAGGGCGAACCGACGATCTTTGGGCTATGAACCTGAAGTTCAGGCATAAAAAAACACGCTTTCGCGTGTCTAGTATTACAGATTAATTTTTAATTTCAGTTGGTTGCGGGAGCTGTGAACTTTGAGGGCGAACCGACGACCTTTGGGCTATGAACCTGAAGTTCAGGTATAAAAAAACACGCTTTCGCGTGCCTAATGTTACGTATTAATTTCAGTTGGTTGCGGGAGCCGGATTTGAACCGACGACCTTCGGGTTATGAGCCCGACGAGCTACCAGGCTGCTCCATCCCGCGCCTGAAATTATTAAGTTTATTTTACTTCTCACTTAATTTAAGAAGTCAGCCAATTCAAAGAATTGGTTGCTGGAGCTGTGAAGGTGAAGAGTGAATGCCTCACGCCGTGACGACGACCTTTATAGTTCCAACATTACACCAATCTTTATAAAAATTGGTTGCGGGAGCCGGATTTGAACCGACGACCTTCGGGTTATGAGCCCGACGAGCTACCAGGCTGCTCCATCCCGCGCCTGAATATTAAGTTTATTTTACTTCTCACTTAATTTAAGAAGTCAGCCAATTCAAAGAATTGGTTGCGGGAGCCGGATTTGAACCGACGACCTTCGGGTTATGAGCCCGACGAGCTACCAGGCTGCTCCATCCCGCGCCTGTATGTTTAGAGTCCCAGAAGCCGGATTTGAACCGACGACCTTGGACTTCAGGTATTTGCGAGTCCGACGAATGATTTATCATTCTGCTCTATCCCGCACCTGTAATCTCTAAGTAACAACAGCATGTTATTGATGCCTTGTTTCGAAGAGAGCGCTATCATATAGCAATAAGATTAGAAATCAAGAGTTATAGTAATAAAACACCACCAAACGAACAAAAAGCACACAAAGTGCCGTTAAAAAGCTCGTTGGTGAGGACTTATCATTTTTTGCCACTCCCAATCAGGGTGGCCCATAACGATAAAATCTGGGTTTTCTGTGCTTTCTCGTTGATTGTAAGTTAAAGGATTAAATTCAGCATCTGTAATGCAGCCACCCGCTTCTTCAACAATCACTTGAGATGCGCCTGTATCCCACTCTCCTGTTGGCCCTATGCGTAAAAAACAATCCGCTTTACCTTCTGCAATAATACAGGCTTTTAATGAGCATGAGCCTAATGCGACCGTTGCAAACTGGGTATTTAAATACTGACTTACCGCTTCAATTTTTTGTCGACGACTTACAGCTAAAGTTAAATTATCAGGTGTTGCAACCGAAATTTTCTGATCTTGGCCATTTTCACGCTTAAACGCGCCTTGCTGATAAGTTGCAAAATAAGTAACGTGCCTCGCTGGCCAATGGATAACACCTAATACTGGACGATTATTTTCAATCAGTGCGATATTAACTGCAAAATCACCACTTTCTAAAATAAACTCCCCAGTCCCATCCATGGGATCTAGCAACCAGTATTGCTGCCAATGCTTTCTGTCAGCAAGTGCAGGGATTGGCGTTTCCTCTGACATAATAGGAATATCTGGTGCCAACGCTTTTAATCCTGCCATCAATACTTCATTTGACGCTAAATCAGCTTTAGTTACGGGCGTATGATCGGACTTTTGCTCGGCACCAATATCATCTTGCTGATAAATAGCCATAATGGCATCACCTGCTTGTTCAGCTAGACGAATGCAAGGCTCTAAAAAATCACTCATTGGTAGCTCCCGACTCTAAGTACTTTGTTAATAATAGCAAAGCTGCAACACTTCGTGCTTCTGTAAAGTCCTCTTGTTGTAATAAAGACGGCCAATCATTCATCGGCCACTTCACAACAACAAGTGGCTCTGGTTCATCCCCTGGTAAGGTTTCAGAGTAGAGATCTTCGGCATACAAAATATGCATAGTGGCATTAAAGTAACTAGGTGCCATGCTGACTTTTTTAAGGGCGGCAAAATGGTTAGCACCAAAGCCGACTTCTTCTTTAAGCTCACGATTTGCAGCTTGTTCAGGAGTTTCACCCGGATCAATTAAGCCTTTAGGAAAGCCCAGTTGATAATCATTAGTGCCGGCACAATATTCTCGCACCAATAACAGCTCATTATCAGCCGTTACAGGCACAATCATGACGGCACCTCTTCCGCCACCACGAATTCGTTCGTATTGCCTTTGCTCGTCATTTGAGAACTTCAATTCGAGAGATTCAACAGTAAACAGTCGACTTTTAGCGACAACTTCATTAGACAAAATTTGCGGTGGTGTAGGATGCTTTTTCTGTGTCATTGGCATTAATTTGCTATCATGGCAGTTATGCTCATCATAAATCTTTTAAAGTGAATTGCCTATGTTAAATTGGTCAAAAATCGATACTGTGTTGTTAGATATGGATGGCACCCTACTCGATTTGCATTTTGATAATTATTTCTGGCTTACTGTTATTCCCGAGCAATATGCGCGTAAGCATAAAATGAGTTTAGACGAAGCAAAAGCAGACATTCTGCACCGCTATCAACAAGTGCATGGGCAAATTAATTGGTATTGTTTAGATTATTGGCAACAGCAACTTGATTTACCCATCATGGCGCTTAAACGCGACATTCAACATTTAATAAAAGTGCGTGATGACGTACCGCCGTTTCTAACGGAGCTTAGAAAAGCAGGCAAGCAATTGATCATGCTTACTAACGCGCACCCAGATTGTGCCATGTTAAAGTTTGAACACACTGCTATTGATAATTACTTAGATGGGGTAATTTCAACTCACCAATATGGCGTGAGTAAAGAGCATCAACCATTATGGCAACAAGTGCACCAAGAATGGCAATTTGATAAGAAACGGACTTTATTTGTCGATGACAGCCCTGCCGTGCTCGATGCAGCAAAAGAGTTTGGTATTGGCCATATTCTTGCGGTTGCCAACCCAGATAGTCAACAACCGCACAAGCAGTTCGATGACTTTTTATCGACCATCGATTTTCGCGAGTTTATGCCCGTTATAAAATGAGCATAAACACGTTTATTTAGGGTAACGCTGCTCTAAGCCTTGATAAACAAGCTTTGCAAAATCTACATGCTCTGTATCTAGGCTTTTAACAACTTCCACTAAGTGTTCATTGTCTTCTTGGCCGTTCCATACTTTGATATAGCTACCATCTTTGTAGCCATGATCTTGGCGGAAGAAGTTTAAGGTGTTTTTACCAACGTAGCCGCGGTATAAATCATCGATATCCATACCGATTTGCGCCATACAACCTGCAAATGCAGCTGCATTAAAGCGCTTTTCAGCGACTGCTGACGCAGCTAATTGCTCTAGTGTTTGTTTAAAGTCATCCGCTTGCACTGGCGCACTTAATTCCGCTTCAAGTTGCGCGGCTAATTGCTCATAGCTGGTTTCACCATCAATGCGCAAAGATAAACCAAAATGGAAAATATCAACTAACTCTAAAATAACTTGTTCAGTATCTGGAGTTTGTTTTTTCCACCACTTCCAACCATAGTGATCAAGCATTTCAGCACACTCAACCCAAATTGCACGATACCACTCAAAACCTTGGCTAAACCATTGCTCATGAACTTTGGTATTCATCGCATTTTGCATTTCGAGCATAACAACGAGTTTATGTAAATTAGCAGACATTCTTTATCCCAACTTGCATTTTTTATTTGCCTATATACTACAGTTAAATTTGGCATTGATGAAATAAAAACACCTATAAACTGGTCGTTTGTAAAATCGAGAAAGAATCATTAAGGAACCTAATGTTTAGATCACTACTTATTACTGCATTGCTTGCACTATCTAGCCAAGCAATTGCAGCTACCGCAACGAATATTGCAAACTCAGCTGAACAAGTTAGTCCATTACTGCCAGGCTTGACTATACAAAATGTTGACTTAAAAGATCAGTTTGGAAAAAGCGTTTCTTTAGGTGAACGTTTTAAAGAAAAAACCACGGTATTGATTGTCTATCGGGGCGGTTGGTGCCCATATTGTTCAAGACAATTAGCCAGTGTGCAAAAAATTGAAAAGCAGTTAGCAGACCTCAATGCACAAATTATCGCGATATCGCCAGATAGCCCAGAGAAGCTAGATGAAAGCAAAATATCCTCTCCAAATTATCAACTTTTATCTGATGATAGCTTGGCATTGAGCCAGCAATTAGGCTTGGCATTTTATCTAGACGCTAAAACCGCTAAAATCTATCGCAATAAGCTTGGCGTTAACTTTGTGTCGCTAGATGGCGAAGCAAAGGTGGCTTTACCTGTACCGGCTGTTTTTGTGGTTGACACAAAAGGATTAATTCACTTTCAGTATGCTAATCCAAATTATAAAGTACGTTTAACTGAAGACTTATTGCTTGCGGCTGTTAAATCAGTCAATGAACAATAAACTAGCCACAGATAAGCAGAATCTGTTTCTGCTTATCGCCCTTGGGTAAACTCTTGCCAAGACTCAATTAAATCAACAAAGTCTTCAAAACCACAGCCACTGCATAAGCCCTCTTCTTCGAGCATTAAATCATCATCTTGATAGGCGACTAAGTCTTCGTTGTCTTGATGTAGTGCATGGGCTTCAAATAACGCTTCATCTTTACTTAAAATCAAATCAATTTCTTGGCCTTGTAAGGTTAAAGGCTCATGGCTACACTTAACTGCAGCAATTAAAGCTTGCACCATTGCGACTTTTTCTTTTCCGATTTCTTCATTCAGCCAACGACCAATAACGCCGTGTTCAGAAGAGATTTTAATGCGTAAACCGCTAATTGGGTCACGGATAAATTGATATTCCATGAAGGGGGCTCGTAATACGTTAATACGCTGATTATACCGTTTGCAGCTATACGTGGCGAGTTTTGCAGCCCTAAAAACAACGCAAGCGCCAATGTGGCGCCCGCATTTAAGCTATTCAAACAGCTAGAGTCGTGATCTAAAGCGTGCGGCATCAATGATTGCCCATAAATAAACAATCGGCAGTAGCACAAAGCCGATCGCGACATAAATTAGTGCGCCACTGATAACCCAAGCTAAAAAGAATGCAATCGCCGCCATTAAACGACCTTGTACCAACTGCCCTAAGCCAGGGAAAAAGATATTACAAATTGCTGCGATTACATTACCACCAGAACCTTGCTCTGCCATACTAACCTCTGTAGTTTTTAATGATTATACTTTTAATAAACACACTTTATGCCAACTTATTATAGCTTACAAATCAAAGTGTTAAAAAATAGCGTTATTTTGGTTTTAGTTCTTTTTGCTAAAAATAAGTCAAATTCACAATTTTCATACTCCAATTTTAATGACTTGCCAAAATAGCTGTTTATAAAAACAGTATTTTATTTAGCCTTGCATAAACACCTGTTATACTCCCTTCATTATAGATTGAAAAGGCGTAACGATGGACGTTTCTGAATTACTCGATGGCTTAAATGATAAACAACGGGATGCAGTCGCAGCCCCATTGCAAAACATGCTAGTGCTTGCAGGCGCAGGTTCTGGCAAAACTCGAGTACTCGTTCATCGCATCGCATGGCTCATGCAAGTTGAACAAGCTTCTGCATACAGCATTTTTGCGGTCACGTTCACCAACAAAGCCGCCAAAGAAATGCGTACCCGTGTAGAAGAAACGCTTAAAGCACCAGTTGGTGGTATGTGGATTGGTACTTTCCATGGTTTATCTCACCGTATTTTGCGCGCCCATCACCGTGAAGCGAACTTACCAGAAAGCTTTCAAATCTTAGATTCTGACGATCAACAACGTATGATCAAACGCTTACTTAAAGCGATGAACATCGATGACAAAAAGTGGCCTGCAAAACAGTTTGGTTGGTATATCAGCGCGAAAAAAGACGAAGGCCTACGCCCGAAAGACATTCAAGCTTACGATATCAATGAGCAGATGATGCTAAAAGTCTATGCTGCATATCAAGAAGCGTGCGATCGTGCTGGTTTAATCGACTTTGCTGAAATACTACTGCGCTGCTACGAAGTGCTTAAAAATCACCCGACACTTTTACGTCATTATCAGCAACGCTTTGCTCACATGTTGGTAGACGAGTTCCAGGATACTAATACAATCCAGTACGCTTGGTTAAAGTTACTCGCAGGTAATACGAATAGTATTATGATCGTAGGTGATGATGACCAAAGTATCTATGGCTGGCGTGGCGCAAAAATTGAGAATATCAAACGCTTTTTAACTGACTTCGAAGCCGAAACGATTCGCCTTGAACAAAATTACCGCTCAACAGCAACCATCTTGAAAGCATCAAATGCACTGATCAAAAATAATGCTGAACGCATGGGTAAAAGCCTTTGGACAGACGGCAATGACGGTGAGCCTATTTCTGTTTACGCTGCTTTTAATGAATTAGACGAAGCCCGCTTTGTTAGCAGCAAACTACGTAGCTGGCTCAATGCGGGTAATGCATTACAAGATGCCGCCATTTTATACCGTAATAACGCGCAATCTCGTGTACTTGAGGAAGCGATGCTGCAAGAAGGTTTAAAATACCGTATTTATGGCGGTATGCGCTTCTTCGAACGCCAAGAGATCAAAGATGCTCTTTCGTACTTACGTTTGGTGGGGAATCGCCAAGATGATGCCGCTTTCGAGCGCGTTATTAATACCCCTGCCCGTGGTATTGGTGATAAAACACTAAGCCATATCCGTGATTGTGCACGGAATGAGTCTCTGCCACTTTGGTATGCTGCAAAAGCAATTATCGAGCAACAACACTTATCTGGCCGTGCAGCAAGTGCAGTGACTAAATTCTTAGAGCTTGTTGAACATATCGAAGATAAGATCAGCGACCTCACCTTAGAGGAGCAAGCTAAATACGCCATTCAAACCTCGGGGTTAATGGCTATGTATCAAGCTGAAAAAGGCGAAAAAGGCCGTGCTCGCGTAGAAAACTTAGAAGAGCTTATTAGTGCATGTGGTCAATATGAGCTCCCTGAAGATGAAGAGTTCAGCTCACCACTACAGGGATTTTTGGCCTATACCTCACTAGAGTCTGGTGAAGGTCAAGCCGATGAGCACGAAGATGCTGTGCAAATGATGACACTACACTCAGCAAAAGGCCTAGAATTCCCACTGGTATTTATGGTTGGTGTTGAAGAGGGCATGTTCCCATCACAGCAAAGTAACGAAGAGTCTGCCCGTTTAGAAGAAGAGCGTCGTTTATGCTATGTTGGCATGACCCGTGCGATGGAGAAATTATACATTAGTCACGCAGAAAGCCGTCGTTTATATGGGCAAGAAAAATACCACAGCCCATCACGCTTTTTACGCGAAATGCCTGAAGATTGCATCGAAGAAATTCGTATTAAAACACAGGTTTCTAGACCACCTGCCGCAGGTCGCTTTAGCCCATCAGTAACCCATGCGGCATTTGAAGACAGCGGCTTTAACTTAGGTCAACGCGTATTACACGCCAAATTTGGCGCAGGTACCGTACTCAATTACGAAGGTAGTGGCGCACAATCACGTATTCAAGTGAACTTTGATGACCTAGGCAGCAAATGGCTTGTAACACAGTATGCAAGACTTCAAGCCTTATAATGAATACATAGCAGCACTGTGTAACGAGCTGACGCTTGCAAAGCATCGCCAGCTCGTTATCGTGCAAGGCAGCGAAACTTGGTGCTACCAGTTCGCAAGCCAACTAGCGCTTAACAATACCTATGTTTTAAGCGCTAGCTCACAATTAGCAAATAGTGAGTTTCCAAAACATGCTCACCAAATTCTTGGCCAAGAGTTTCAACACGCAATTTTCGATGGTTTTAGCGGCTTATATGTGGATAAACTGGCCGCGCTTGTAGGTACCGTAAAAGCAGGTGGTGTACTGATCTTATTGCTACCAGAGGACAATCATTGGCAAGACCCTGCACTCACAAGTATTACCTCTTATGGCGAAGAAATTACGCATAGCTTTTTTAATCAACGCTTTTTTACAAAGTTGAAGCTACAGCGACATTATTTTACTGAGCACTCAGTCCCCGTCTACCAATCAGTATCGCCAGCAACCGCTGAGATAAATTATCAGCAACAACAGGCGTGTGTTGAGCAAATAATTAAAACTGCGACAGGACGCGCTAATAGGCCCTTAGTTATCAGTGCAGATCGGGGCCGTGGTAAGTCAGCCGCTTTAGGACTTGCAGCTGCTAATCTGCAAGATAAAAAAATCCTGATTTGTACAACGCAAGCCAAAGCTGTGCAAACTAGCTTTAAACATTTAGCATCTGAGCTTGGTATAACTAAAGAGCAAAACTGTAAGCAACTGGCTAACCTTAGCTATATTGCGCCAGATTCACTGTTAGATGAAAAGCCTGACTGCGATCTGTTATTTGTCGACGAAGCTGCGGCTATCCCGGTTTCTATACTACTGCAAATTCTGAAAAGTTATCCGCGAATTGTGTTTGCTAGCACTATGGTTGGTTATGAGGGAAATGGGCGAGGTTATACGCTACGCTTTTTACATTACTTACGTAGCCAATTTAAATCGCTAAAAACAATTACGCTTGAGGAACCAATTCGTTTTGCAAAGCGCGATCCGCTAGAAAATAGTATACGCGAACTATTATTACTCGATGCAAAGTACCTAGACACGCATAGTAGTAAGCAGTACCAATTTGAAAACATCAGCAAAGAGCAACTTGTTGTTGATGAGCAGCTACTTAGCCAAATAATGGCACTACTCGCGCTGGCTCATTACCAAACCACAGTGAATGATTTGCGTCAACTGCTTGATGCACCCGAGTTACAGCTCTCTATCTGTAAGCAAGAAAATACATTAAAAGCAGTGTGTTTGGTGGCTGTTGAGGGAGGGTTAACGACTGAAATCGCAGAGCAAGTAAAAACAGGTAAGCGCAGACCACATGGCCATTTAATGGCACAAACCATTACTCAACTGAGCCAGAATACAGAAGATTTATGTAAACGCTCTGCAAGAGTTGTGCGAATCGCTGTCGCACCAGAGTGCCATCAGCAAGGTGTAGGTTCAAGCCTCTTAAATTACTGCGAAAAACAGCTAGATAATTGCGACTATTTCGGTGCGAGCTTTGGCGCAAATGCATCTCTGGTTAAGTTTTGGCAAAGTAATGGTTTTAAGGTCATTAAGTTGGGGTTTAGCCACGATAAAGCAACTGCGGAACATTCGGCTTTAGTAATAAAGCCACTTACCCGCCAAGCTAGGCACTCAGTAACTCAACTCAATAATGAGTTTAAACACGACTTTTCTTTACAGCTTTTAGGCCACTTTAGCCACTTACCGTGGCAGCTGATTGCTGAGTTACTACCTCATTTTTCACAAAGTGAATGCCCGGCTGCATTACTAACTAGAGCTGAGCGCCTTTTAAACACTGAATTCACGTTATTTTCTGCTCAACCGCTACTGTGGCAACTGTTCTGGCATACACCAATTAGTCTACACTTGCTTAATAAAGATACAAAACGCATACTTATTCGGCTAATATTACAGCAAACTGGTATCGAACACTTCATTAATGAAGCGAGTTTGTCAGGAAAAAAAGCATTAAACACACAATTCAAAACCGCAGTGCAAGGTTGGTATGCTCACTTTAAATTACTCCATAATATCGACAATTAAGAGCATATTGTTTTCTCTTTCACTTTTATCTACTTTGGGTCATGCCGAAGACACTCTTCCCCCTATTAAATTAGGTATGTCTACAGCACTATCAGGGCCTGCAAAAGAAATTGGCGAGCAATTAGCTTTCGGCAGTAATATTTATTTCGATAAGATAAATGCTGATAGCGGTATTGATGGTCAAAATATCCACCTCATCATTGCTGACGACGGGTACGAGCCCAAAAATACGGTTGTAAACACACGGCAATTTTTATTTAGTGATAACATCCACGCTATTTTTGGTTCGATGGGAACACCGACTGCACATGCAATTAAACCTTTACTCGACAGGCATCGCGTCCCCTTTTTGATGCCTTTCACGGGTGCTGACTTTCTTCATAATAATTCAATGCCAAATGTATTTAACTTACGTGCCAGCTATCAAGATGAAGCGTCTGAACAAATCGACTACTTGGTAAAAGAACGCCAACATGAAAAAATTGCATTAATGATTCAAGCTGATGAATTTGGTTATGTTGTTGAAAGTAATTTAATTTTAGCTTTAGAAAAATATGGAATAAAACCTATTGAAGTTGCCCGCTTTAAACGCAATAGCGAAGATGTTGCAAAGGCACTTACGCAACTTAAACAAAGTAAAGCGACTGCAATCTGTATGGTAGGCACATACAAACCGTTAGCTGAGTTTATCAATACAGGCTACCAGCAAGGCTTCACACCCGACTACACCGCCGTTTCGTTTGCATCAAGCCATGAACTATACAAGCGAATTAACCATCCAAGCAATATTATGGTCACGGAAGTCGTCCCCGATCCTAATCTGTGCGATAACGCTTGGTGCGTGCAATTTAATGAAGATATTAAACCCTACCAAAGAAAGCCAAATCGCATAATTTTTGAAGGTTACTTGAATGCTGTGGCACTGGTTAGTGCTGCCCAAAAGTGCTCTCCCCCTTTAAATAACCAATGCTTACTTTCCAAGTTAAATGCACTATTTGATGAAGATACTGACTTTGCAAGGTTATTCAGTGAACAGACTGGCAATAGTGATAAAAAAATTTATCGCTCATATTTTAAAAGTAATCAAGATTAACTACTGCTAAATCAGAATAATGTTCTATGCTTTAAAGACTTAATAAGGCTTTGAGGGAAATATGGATCTGATTAATTTTCGTGTTGGCCATAAGACCATTTCACTTAAAATACTCGATATTCTTCTAACAGAACGTTATGAAGATAACCTAACGTCTCTACCCAATGAAAATAAAAGCTTTATTGGTGTTAAAGACTACATGGATACACCCACTCCTATATTTGACTTAGGCATTGTACTTAACAACCAATCGACCCATAAAACAAATGCTGCGTTAACAGATTTATTAGCTGAGAAAGAAAAAGAGCACCAACTCTGGTTAAACGCCCTAGAAGAAAGCTTACTAACTGGTGTTGCTTTTACACAATCAACTGATCCAGAAAAATGTGCTTTTGGCCGTTGGTATAGTAGCTTCAAAACAGACAATGAAGATTTGCAAAACATTCTTAACAAATTTGATACGCCTCACAGAGCACTACATGCCATGGCTGGAGAGTTACTCGAACTACAAAAAACTCTATCTAAGGATAAGTTAATCCATATATTTGAAGAGAAAAAGAGACATATTTTTAACCAACTAATACGTTTATTTGAGTCTGCTAGAGAGCAAATAATCCTCGACTACAAACCTATTATTATCTTCACCACTAAAGATGGCATCACACCACACATAGGATTACTGGTTGATAAAGTAGAAGACAACATCAACGTTAAAAAAGAAGATATTAAACCCTTAGATAAGTTAACCTCCGTCGGCTTTGATGTAGACCCACAAACAAAAAATATGATGCGCGGCTTAATCAAAATGAAAAATAAGCATACGTTACTGATTGATCCAAGCGCTATATTCCGCCCAGAACATCTTGCAAACCAAGAAGAGGAAGAAACCGAGGCCTACGGGTTGTTTTAGTGACCATAATGGCATAGGTGTACATGCCGTTTCACTATCAAAATACTAGCGCGTAGCAGCAGGTTCATCCCGCGTCATGGAGTGTCTATTCGTAGATAGCGCGCGATGTAAAATCGCCACCACATACGAAAAAAACCCGTTGCATTGCTGCAACGGGTTTCTCTAATTAGGATCCTGGCGATGTCCTACTTTCACATGGCAAATGCCACACTATCATCGGCGCTGTTTCGTTTCACTACTGAGTTCGGCATGGGGTCAGGTGGGTCCAAAACGCTATTGTCACCAAGAAAATTCTGTTTAATTTTCTTATTATTTTTAATTTAAAGTCTTGCGACTGAATTAGGAGCCTGGCGATGTCCTACTTTCACATGGCAAATGCCACACTATCATCGGCGCTGTTTCGTTTCACTACTGAGTTCGGCATGGGGTCAGGTGGGTCCAAAACGCTATTGTCACCAAGCGTATTCTGTTGTAAGCGCGATATAAAATCGCGACTACTAAATCTGGAATGCTGATTGTAAGTAAATGTCTACTTTAGTATCTTAACTTCTGCTTTGCGTTGTTACGCTGCCACAAAACGCGTTTGGCGTTGTATGGTTAAGCCTCACGGGTAATTAGTACAGGTTAGCTTAATGGCTCACACCACTTCCACACCCTGCCTATCAACGTTGTAGTCTTCAACGGCCCTTCAGAGACTTTAAAAGTCTAGTGAGAACTCATCTCGAGGCCTGCTTCGCGCTTAGATGCTTTCAGCGCTTATCAGTTCCGAACGTAGCTACCGGGCAGTGCCATTGGCATGACAACCCGAACACCAGCGGTTCGTTCACTCCGGTCCTCTCGTACTAGGAGCAACCCCTCTCAATTCTCAAACGCCCACGGCAGATAGGGACCGAACTGTCTCACGACGTTCTAAACCCAGCTCGCGTACCACTTTAAATGGCGAACAGCCATACCCTTGGGACCGACTTCAGCCCCAGGATGTGATGAGCCGACATCGAGGTGCCAAACACCGCCGTCGATATGAACTCTTGGGCGGTATCAGCCTGTTATCCCCGGAGTACCTTTTATCCGTTGAGCGATGGCCCTTCCATTCAGAACCACCGGATCACTATGACCTACTTTCGTACCTGCTCGACGTGTCTGTCTCGCAGTTAAGCTGGCTTCTACCATTACACTAACCGTACGATGTCCGACCGTACTTAGCCAACCTTCGTGCTCCTCCGTTACTCTTTGGGAGGAGACCGCCCCAGTCAAACTACCCACCAGGCACTGTCCGTAACCCCGATTAGGGGCCAACGTTAGAACATCAAAACTACAAGGGTGGTATTTCAAGGACGGCTCCACAAAGACTAGCGTCTCTGCTTCAAAGCCTCCCACCTATCCTACACATGTAGGTTCAATGTTCAGTGCCAAGCTGTAGTAAAGGTTCACGGGGTCTTTCCGTCTAGCCGCGGGTACACAGCATCTTCACTGCGATTTCAATTTCACTGAGTCTCGGGTGGAGACAGCGTGGCCATGGTTACACCATTCGTGCAGGTCGGAACTTACCCGACAAGGAATTTCGCTACCTTAGGACCGTTATAGTTACGGCCGCCGTTTACCGGGGCTTCGATCAAGAGCTTCGTCCGAAAACTAACCCCATCAATTAACCTTCCGGCACCGGGCAGGTGTCACACCGTATACGTCATCTTGCGATTTTGCACAGTGCTGTGTTTTTAATAAACAGTCCCAGCCACCTGGTCACTGCGGCTCCCGTCCGCTTAGAGAGCAAGTCTCATCACAGATAGGAGCGTACCTTCTCCCGAAGTTACGGTACGATTTTGCCTAGTTCCTTCACCCGAGTTCTCTCAAGCGCCTTAGTATTCTCTACCTGACCACCTGTGTCGGTTTGGGGTACGATTCGGTATAATCTGAAGCTTAGAGGCTTTTCCTGGAAGTATGGCATCAACAACTTCACACCCTTGGGTGCTCGTCTCGTGTCTCAGTCTTAAGAGTCCGGATTTTCCTAAACTCTCAACCTACTCACTTTCACATGGACAACCAACGCCATGCTTGTTTAGCCTGCTCCGTCCCCCCA
>NZ_CP090667.1:70000-160000 GCF_045040605.1 Pseudoalteromonas sp. PB2-1 | reverse complement strand
GCTAGGCACTCCCAACCTCGTTGCATGGCTTCTTTGCTAAGCACATTGTTTTCATCAAGCCCAGCAGCCAGCCTCACCTTACGTTTGACTCGACCGATCGTTTGCAGACCGCCAGCGATTGATTTTGCGATTAACATATGAAAACTGTTAGAGCCTAAATCAATAACTGCATACACATTTTTTTGCGGTTGAAGTTGCCCCACCGTTCAAAAACCTCTAGTTACTACTAAGTCTTAAAAACGGCCGTTTATGACGACCGTGATTTTTGGTAACTATTGTTTGGGCGACGTCCGTTGTTATTACGATTACGTGGGCCTGTAGAATAGTTCCGCTTTTTCTGAATAGTAGGCTTAGTTAAATCATCAAGCAATGCACTTTTATCATAATGCGATAATGGAATGCTGTGCTCTATGTACTGTTCAATCTCATGAAGGTTATATGCGTATTGCTCACAAGCAAAACTAATCGCATGGCCTGATGCACCAGCACGGCCGGTACGCCCTATGCGATGTACATAATCTTCACAATCATCTGGTAAATCAAAATTAAATACATGACTTACTTCTGGAATATGTAAACCACGAGCAGCAACGTCTGTTGCCACTAAAAAGTCTAAATCGCCTTTGGTAAATTGAGCCAAAATTGATTGACGTTTTTTCTGGTTCACGTCACCGGTTAGTAATCCAACACGATGGCCATCCGCTTTCATCCATGCATAAACATTTTCACAACTGTGTTTGGTATTTGCAAACACAATTGCTTTATCTGGCCATTCTTCTTCAATTAACGTTAACAGTAACTTAATTTTGTCATCTTGTGATGGATGAAATAGCTCTTCTTGAATACGTTTGCCAGTTTTTACGTCTGGCTCAACTTGTACGTGCTCTGGGTTTGTCATATGCTCAAATGCCAACTCTTGCACGCGATAAGACAAGGTTGCTGAAAACAATAAATTCAAGCGTTCAGATGCTTCTGGCATACGCCTAAACATATAACGAATGTCTTTAATAAATCCTAAATCAAACATCCGATCGGCTTCATCAAGCACCACGACCTCAATTTCGTTCAAGGTGTAACAACCCTGTTTGTAAAGATCGATAAGGCGTCCAGTGGTGCCAATTAAAATATCAACGCCTTTTTCTAATTGTGCACGTTGTTTTTCGTAATCTTCGCCACCATATACTAAACCTAAGTTAAGATTACAGTGTGGCGCTAAAATTTTTGCATCTTTGTGTATCTGAATCGCCAGCTCCCGAGTTGGGGCCATGATCAGGGCTCTTGGATGTTTACTAGATGCTTTGCTAGATTGTAATAACCGATGGCACGTGGCAGTTAAAAACGCCAACGTTTTGCCCGTACCCGTTTGTGCTTGGCCAGCAATATCGCGGCCCTCACAGATAAAAGGTAGGCATTTAGCTTGAATGGGAGTGCAATATTCAAACCCATTTTCGGTTAAACCGGCAACCACTTCCGGTGCGATAGCAAAGTCTGAAAACTTTTTATCGGTCAAATGTGTCTTAGTCATAGCGTTTAAGCATAACGTTTAAACTTGCAATAAGAAACAAGAGTGTTTAAATACGCATTAAATATTTCGCCTAACTTATCGGAGATCGCAATGAGCGAGAAAATTATTCAATTAACTGACGATAGCTTTGAAGCTGACGTACTTCAATCAGACAAACCTGTACTTGTTGATTTTTGGGCTGAATGGTGCGGACCTTGTAAAATGATCGCCCCAATTCTTGACGAAGTAGCGGGTGAATTTGACGGACGTGTGACAGTAGGTAAACTTAATATCGACCAAAATGCAGGTACACCACCTAAATTTGGTATTCGTGGTATCCCTACGTTACTTCTTTTCAAAGATGGTCAAGTCGCAGCGACTAAAGTAGGTGCACTTTCTAAGACTCAATTAGTTGAGTTTTTAGAGAACAACATCTAATTTTGACTGTGAAAAAGGGCTTTTTGCCCTTTTTTTAACTTTATTTTGTTTAAAGACTGGACGCCTAGCTAGTGACCTGCTAGTTTATAAAGCCAACTAATCCTTAGTTATACCAACAAACCTCACTCATGTATCAAACGATGATTTGAGTATGATAATTGTAATAAAGAACCCACCAATATGCATTTACGCGAATTAAAAGACAAGTCGATCAAAGAGCTTGTAAACCTAGCTGAGTCCATGGGGCTCGAAAACGTAGCCCGTTTAAGAAAACAAGACATTATTTTTGCCATTCTAAAAGCACACGCTAAAAGCGGTGAAAACATTTTTGGCGGCGGTGTACTAGAAATCTTACAAGATGGTTTTGGTTTCTTAAGATCATCAGAAGCATCTTATTTAGCAGGCCCAGATGATATTTATGTATCTCCGAGTCAAATCCGCCGATTCAGCATGCGTACTGGTGACTCAATTTCAGGCTTAATTCGTCCGCCAAAAGATGGTGAACGTTACTTCGCACTCCTGAAAGTCAATGAAGTTAACTTCGACAAACCTGAAAACTCACGCACTAAAATCCTTTTTGAAAACCTTACTCCACTTCACGCAAACGAACGTTTACGTATGGAACGTGGTAATGGTAGTACTGAAGACATTACAGCGCGTGTACTTGATTTGGCCTCACCAATTGGTAAAGGCCAACGCGCACTTATCGTTGCACCGCCAAAAGCTGGTAAAACGATGCTTCTACAAAATATTGCACAATCAATCAGTTATAACCAACCTGACTGTGAGCTAATGGTGCTTCTAATCGACGAGCGTCCAGAAGAAGTAACTGAGATGCAACGCCTTGTTAAAGGTGAAGTGATTGCATCAACCTTTGATGAACCAGCAAGCCGACACGTTCAAGTTGCAGAGATGGTTATCGAGAAAGCAAAACGCCTTGTAGAGCACAAAAAAGACGTGGTTATCTTACTTGATTCAATCACTCGTCTTGCACGTGCTTACAATACAGTGATTCCTTCGTCTGGTAAGGTATTAACCGGTGGTGTTGACGCTAATGCATTACACAAACCAAAACGTTTCTTTGGTGCAGCTCGTAACGTAGAAGAAGGTGGTAGTTTAACAATTATCGCAACTGCGCTTATCGATACCGGTTCGAAGATGGACGAAGTTATCTACGAAGAGTTTAAAGGTACAGGTAACATGGAGCTACACTTAAATCGTAAGATTGCTGAAAAGCGTGTTTTCCCTGCGATTGACTTTAACCGCTCAGGTACACGTCGCGAAGAGTTACTAACTAAACCTGATGAACTACAGAAAATGTGGATTTTACGTAAGATAGTTCATGAGATGTCTGAAATAGATGCGATGGAGTTCTTAATTGATAAGCTCTCAATGAGTAAAACCAATGATGAGTTTTTCGACTCAATGAAGCGTAAATAAACGCGGATAGACTTCAAAAAATGCCTGTTTAAAACACAGGCATTTTTTATAACTCACTCTCTGTGCTTTACCTATAATACCAATACACTTAAAAAAGCTATTTTTAGGTCGTATCGATTGGTATAAGTTGGAATATACATTAAAGCTGTTCTATACCTAATAAGATTAAGGGCAAAGGACACTTCAATGATTCGCTTTAAAGTAGCTATAACCCTGTTTGTAATAAGCCTACTTAGTTGTATTGCTAGTTTTTATTTTTTTAATTTTAGCCCTCTTGCCTGCATCACGCTCAGCGCAGCTATTATTTTGCCGTGGCTTGTCATGCTAAGCTTTCTATATATAAATGACAAAAAGCAACGCGACCACTTAATTCATTTTGTCTCAAATATCACCTCTGAAAATGGAATCAACTTTACCTTCAGATTTGATGAAGGTAATAAACACCTCCCCAAAGCATGTCATGCATTAAATGCCAACCTCACAATTGTGGAACATATGCTAAGTGAGATTTATGCATCATCAGCACGATTATTACCAATGGCTGATGCCTTACGAGACACTTATGCCTCTATGACTCAAAAAGCGACTATTCAAAATGCTCATGGTGTTGACCTAGCAAACACGATTGAAAAAACCATTGATGTATCAAGGGAATTAGATACCAGCTTAGAAAAAATTTACCATGCGGTATCCGATGCAACAAACTCAGTTAAGCAGACACGTGTAGATGCAGATAAAAGCCAAGCAAGCCTAATAAAATTAGCAGAAAATATTAATCAAACGAGTGGGCAAATTATTCTGCTAAAAAAAGACAGTGATGCTATAGGCTCTGTGATAGATGTAATCAATGGAATTGCCGAACAAACGAACTTGCTGGCGTTAAACGCAGCGATTGAAGCAGCACGGGCTGGTGAGCAAGGACGAGGCTTTGCTGTTGTTGCAGATGAAGTACGTAACTTGGCAGCCCGCACAAGCCAATCAACGCAAGAAGTACAAGAGATGGTGTCCAAAATTCAACATGGTACTGAACGTGCGGTTCAGCTAATGCAAACGGCATTAAAAGAAACCGAGCAAACAGTTGAGCTATCAGAAGAGTCCACCAAAGAAACCAATAAGATTGAACAAGCGATGCTTGCCATCAATGCGTTATCAGAAAATATCCATGAGCAAGTTGCCATACAAAGTCAGATGTCTGATGAAGCTCAAGCGAGTATTGAGTCAATGGTAGAACTTAATTCAGATGCGCTATCCAGTTCACAGATTCAGGCTGTTTCAAGTCAAGATTTAGTAAAACTAGCACATACATTAGATGAGAAGTTGTCTATCTTTAAAATCACTCACCCGTCAACAGATTTAATACAGCGAGTTGACCGCTCCCGATTTGAAAGCTCCCATAGTAAAGCTATCGAACAAATTCAGGAGGGTGACATTGAGCTATTTTGAGTCTCTGATGCACTGTGCAGCTGATCAAGTAATTGAGCGACTAAACTTGGCAGCTCTATAAGTTGATTATGCTTAAGTGCCAATTCAAGTGCCATCGCGCTGTTGGCAACTTCATCGAGGGCAAACATTTTTGCAGCCCCTCCAATTCGGTGTGCATCTTGTTGTAGATTAAATAAATCTTGCTCTGAGAAATGCAACTGAACTTGTGAAGCTTCATAGTCAAAACTACCAATAAAGCTTGCAACCAAATCGCTCATATCCTGTTGCTCGTCCTTTATATTAATGGCATTTTTACAGTGTTTCGCAAGCTGAGTGTAAAACACTTTTTTGTCTATCGGCTTGGCTAAATAGCCTGTAAAGCCTGCTTTTAAATAGGCTTCAACTTCATGGCTAATAGCATTCGCTGTTAACGCATAAACAGGTTGAGTAAAACCACAATCACGTAACAATTTAAGCGCACTTAACCCATCGAGTACCGGCATTTGAATATCAAGTAAAACAACGTCAGGAAAAGCTTGCAGACACTGTTCAACGGCTTGCTCACCGTTTTCTACAGCAATGACTTCTAATCCCATCGACTCTAAATAACGGTGAATTAATCTACGATTATCAACATGATCTTCCGCTAGGAGTACCTTACCGCTAAGTCCCGAAGATGCTTGCAGATTGCTTACATCATGCTCTATTTTATCCATAGCTGGCATATGCTCTTTGCAGGGTAAGTAAAATGAAAACTCGCTGCCTTTGTTTACTTCACTCTCAACACTTATATAACCACCCATCATCATCGCTAGCTGCTGCGATAAGCTCAGTCCTAATCCCGTTCCGCCAAAACGTCGGCTTATACTATTATCAGCCTGACTAAAACATTCGAAGATCAACTTAAGCTGCTCTTCATTCATACCAATGCCAGTATCTGTTACTCGAAACCATACCCCATGCTGGGATAAGGAAGCATATAACCTCACCTCTCCCTGATGAGTAAACTTGATAGCATTAGCACATAGATTGATCAAAATTTGTTTGATCCGAGTAAAGTCTAAATAACTATAAAATTGCTCACCTAACTCATTATGAAATGTGAACTGCAAGTTTTTATCTATGGCTTGCCCACTTAGCATGGCATGAACATCCGTTGATAATTTAACGAGATCACCTTCTTTTAAGTTTAATTCCAGTTTATTAGCTTCGATTTTACTAATATCAAGTACGTCATTAATAAGCTCTTTTAAGTGCTCACTTTGCTTGTGAATGACACGCAATTCGTCATTGAGAGATTCGGGTTTATAAAGGCCATTCATCAAGTTATCGGTCTGACCTAAAATGGCTGTCAGCGGGGTACGTATTTCATGACTTATATTCGCTAAAAACTGGCTTTTTATTTCATTAGCTTTGCGTAGTTGATCCGCTGTTTTTTCTAACTCTTTAGTGCGCTTAGCAACCATCAGAGACAGCTGCTCTTTTGCTCTTTTTTCTATGCTACGTCGATAAACAGTGACCCCTGTCACCACCAACATTATAAATAGAATAAATAACATAATAGCCAACTGTCGTTGCTTAGACATTTCTAGCTCTTGCACACTTTGCTGTTGTTTTAAATCAAGGATCTCTTGGTTTAGTTGGCTTGCTTGTATTTGACTTTGTAGTTCACCCAAGGATTTCAGCAACTTTTCATTTTTAGCGGTATTCGTGTCGCGCACAAATTGGTCAAACAAGGCCACCGACGCTTTATAATCCCCTTGCCCTGCTTTAATTAATGCACGCATGCCCAAACCGTCAAGAACGCGTAATTCATCCTTAAATTCTTCTGCCATTTTTGTGGAGGCATTAAGGGTTTGCTCTGCCTTTGCTAACTTCCCTTGCAGTAACTCTATTTTCGCAAGCGAAAATAGGCCCGCTAACTCCAAGGACTTATTATCTATCTGCTGGGCAAACTCTACCGCTTTCTCGGCATGACTAATAGCAAGTTCAAGATCGCCTGTGCGCAAGTAAACATTGGCGATATTGCCATGTCGCGATGATAAGTAATAGGCATTATTTGTTGATTGGTAATAGCGTAAAGCTCGCTGATAATAATGTAGTGACAACTGATATTGCCCTAACTCAGAATAAGCGACCCCCATATTGCCATAAGACTGTGCCACTCCATCTTTATCACCTAGCTCTTGATAGATCTCAAGCGTCTCTCGATACATATCAAGTGCTGTACTATAACTCGATAAACGAATATAAATGCCTGCGATATTATGCAAAATATCAGCTTTATCTTGAGCAGTGCCGTATTGCTCAAACAATGTTTTAGCTTGTTTATAGTAATCCAGTGCTTGATGCATATTGAACATATTAAAATAAGCAAGGCCAATATTACTGAGCAAATTTGCTTTAGAAATAGGATCTTTCATATTTTCCGCGACTTTCAAAGCACGTAGGTACGTCGCGACGGCTTGTTGCATTAGACCTTGGTAATAATAGGTGACACCTTGCATTTTCATTGCTAAAAAATACCCCTCAGGATCCGATTCCAAAGTCGTACTTTTCTCAGCCAACTGGTAATGCTCAACGGCAGCAGTAAAATTGCCCTGCTCGAGTGCCAAATCGCCTAGTTGCATATGAATTTCATGCTGTTTTTGTGAACTTAACACAGAAGAAGCCAGCAGTTTTTTTCCTAACTGCAACTTTTCATCCCATTGCTGAGATTGATTAAAACGCTCCAATAATGAAGGGTGGGCATGCGCAATATCGGTAAATAAAAATAAGCCCCAGCAAAAAAACATCAAGTTAATTAAGCCGCTGCGCAATTTTATAAGCATATTGTATATATCCCTAAAAGCTTAGTAGCATAAGCCACTAAAATTAAACCTTGATTAAATGCGCCAACGATTAAAAACACGAGCATGGTTTTAATAACGTTGCTGTGATAGCGTGTATAAAATAAAGATTACACTAAACATCGGCTTACGAACAATGGTTAACCCACTGATTGACGAGATTTTTTGCTTACTTATAAGACAGCCGATTTGGAAAGTTCACACATTAGCAAGCGCCTTATCAGAAACGAATCACATCAAAGCACTCGATGATGACCCGCAAAAAGACTTGTTTAAGCGCAATTTTCTAGTCATGAATGCACTTTATCAGTTGCAATTACAGCTGGTCCCTGACTACCATCTCCGTATCGCTTCGCTGCATATAGAGCTTGTAAATACACCCTCACATACTGCATTACTACAAGCTGAACCTTTAAGGGACTACTACCTAGATTGGCACAATTACGACACATCTAACGATGAAATTGCAGCACTTCTCGATAATTTCTGGCAACATTTTGGTCAGCAAACTTCTGTAAATACCACAAAAAAACTCACTCCCTTACAACACCAAGAAATACGGGAGCGGTGGAATTTAAATACTGAATATTCGTTAAAGGATGTACAAAAACGTTGGCGGCAACTTGCATTAAAACACCACCCAGATAAGCAGGGCTCTGCGGTGGTGTTTAAACAAATACAAGGTGAATATGAGCAACTTAAATTATATTGCTCATTATGATCAGTTAACGAGTGAGGCGACGCGCACGGATTTTACGCTTTTTGATATTGCCTTCTGTTAATTTTCGTAAAGCAGGTTTTGCAGCAACACGCTCAACAGCAATAAAAGCGACATTATCCAGCACATTAATTTTACCAACTTGATGGCCTGCAACCCCTTCTTTACCAGTTAACGCCCCTAAGATATCACCCGCACGAATTTTTTGCTTTTTACCCGCATCAATCATGATGGTTGCCATCGTTGGCTTATAAGCTGGCTTTTCGAGTAAACTAAACGGCGGTAGTGGTTCAGGGTCAAAGTCACGCTCATAGTGGTCACCGATTTGCGCCACCTTGAATTGTTCTGCTTCCCCATATATTGAGCAAGCAATGCCTTTTTTACCTGCTCGCCCAGTACGGCCAACTCGGTGAACATGCGTTTGTGGGTCATGAGCAAGGTGGTAGTTCACCACCATGTCCATATCATTAATATCCAGTCCGCGAGCAGCCACGTCTGTCGCCACTAAAATCGAAGCACTCTTATTCGCAAAGCGAATTAATGTTCGCTCTCTCTCTCGCTGCTCAAGGTCACCATGAAGTGCAACTGCACTGAAGCCCTCAGCAAAAAGGTCATCACAAATCTGTTGCGTTTCTACCTTGGTGTTACAAAAAATCACACAGCTTTCAGGTTGAAACTTCAGTAGCAGTAGCTTTAGTGTATTAAAACGCTGCTTATTGTTATCCAACTTATAAAAGTATTGCTTAATCGTGCTTTTTTCTTGCTCTTCTTCAACCTTGATCATTTCAGGGTTGCTAAGTACTCGCTCAGCAATAGCTGCAATCGACTTTGGATAGGTCGCACTGAATAACAGCGTCTGGCGCTGGGCTGGAATACAGTCAACAATCGCGTCTAACGTATCCTGAAATCCCATATCAAGCATTTGATCGGCTTCATCCAGTACCAATGTCTCGACATCATCTAAACTGAGTGTCCCTTTGCGAATGTGATCATCGACACGGCCAGGTGTGCCCACCACGATGTGAGCACCATGTTCAAGTGAACCTATTTGCGGACCAATAGACACGCCCCCACATAGCGTTAATACCTTTATATTATGAATGCTACGCGCTAGCTTACGTACTTCTTGGGCCACCTGTTCGGCTAATTCACGAGTAGGACATAAGATTAATGATTGAATACGAAAACGTTTTACATTTAGCTTAGCTAATACTCCTAAACTAAATGCAGCTGTTTTACCTGAACCTGTTTTCGCTTGCGCAATGATATCTTTCCCTTGCAAAATCACAGGCAAGCTTTGTGCTTGCACTGGGGTCATTTGTGAATAACCTAAGGTCGATAAATTTTCGACTAACTCTTGCGGTAACGCCAATGATGTAAAAGCAGTTGCTGTCACAGTAAAATTCCACACTTGATAATTGAGGGACATCCTCGAAGATGTAGGTGATCATAGCAGACATTCGCTCTTTTCTCTAAAGCAAAAATAAGTACGACTCTCACCACACCTTCAGTTCATATTTCGTTACAGTTTGCTACTTTATAACTCCCTGTATATGTTCTAACTTAAGGGTATTACCAAGGAAGAAGCTATGTTACTTTTTAATACCGCTGTTGCTGATGTTTTCTATAAACAGGCTACAACTTGCCCTCACTGTCAGAGTAAACATTTTTCACTGATTAATAACAGTAAGCTGCTTCGTTTTACTATTTTACCTGTCGCCCCTTTATCTATTAGTTATCAGCGCCAATGTGATGATTGTGGTCATATAACTGATGTGCCTTGGTACTCTCTGCCCGTTTTAGAGCTCATTTCATTTATAAAGTATTTCATAGGCCTTTTAGTTATTAGCTACCTTTTAACGACGTTTATATTAAGTAGTCAACGTCAGAGCGAAAATGAAATACACTACCTAGAGAAACCAAAACAATTTGATACTTACTTTGTTCTTTCGGAACAATTTACGGGTCAACCCAAACGCGTTAATAACTTAAAAGTCGCCCAGTTAATTGAATTTAATGATAATACAATGACCTTTCGTGTAGGTAACTACACTTATAAATACAATAAAGATATCGAAATTGCGATGCGAACCAGCATGCTGGTACAAGATAATTACTTTGCCAGTAACACAATTACCTTAACAAAACAGCAAGTTCATGACTTTTACCGCGATAACATCATCTATAAGATTTTACGTCCAGAACTTTATAGCCTATTTGGTGGCTTTGTAATGCATCCACCTAAACCTAAACCTCTCTATACAGGTGTAAAGCTTGATAAAAATAACCAGCAAGGGATCACTTACTTTAAGGATGGTCTTTATAAGGAAGCTATTGAGAGCTTTACCCTGTCTGCAGAAGCGGGATATTCATGGGGGCAGCTCAATCTAGCTCAGATGTACCGAGATGGACAAGGCATCCCTCAAGACACAGCTAAAGCAGTTTACTGGTTAAACAAAGCAGCACAACAGAGCAACCCTAAGGCAAAAATTGAACTCGCAGAATTGTGCCTATCTTTCGACTGCACCCATTTAGAATAATCTTTAAAGGTTCACGTAAAATAGTGTTTACAACACTATTGATACAATATAACATAACCATATCATTGCTTGAGTTTAATTAGGTAATTGCTAATTAAACTTGAGTCAGACCCTGCACACTAGCACGCTAACGTTCCCGTGCTACACTCTTGCCGGCGGGGTTATCTCGCCGGCCTTTTCAATTAACTTGTTAATCTACGCCAGCCCTGTAGACACACCACAATTATGAGTCCTGCAAGTATGCCGAGCATGCCATCAAATAGAATGGGCGCAACAAACTCTCCAGCAGCGCCTGCATGTTGCAATGCAAAACGAGTAACGGCTTGCTGAGTATGATGTAGCAACGCAATACCATGCACTAAAATACCACCGCCGACTAAAAACATGGCAATGGTCCCCGCAATAGCTAAGAAGCGCATTAATTTTGGCGCCAATGCAAGTAAAAATTTACCAAGTGATTCCTTTAACTTACTACCACTATTTTCTGCTGTTTGAAGCAAATAAAGTCCCGCATCATCCAGCTTAACGATACCTGCTACTAAGCCATACACGCCAATCGTCATGATCACCGCGATAACACTCAGCACTAACGCTTGATTAAAAAGTGTCGCACCAGCAACAGTACCTAGCGTAATGACGATTATTTCGGCAGAAAGAATAAAGTCGGTACGGATAGCTCCTTTGACCTTCTGCTTTTCGTATTCTCGCAAATCTTGATGTGCCGAGGATGGCTGCTCGGAACTCTCCTTATGGCCGAAGAACTTTTCGACAATTTTTTCAGCCCCTTCAAAACATAAAAATAAACCACCAATCATTAGCAAAGGGGTAATAAGCCAAGGAAGCCATGTACTGATTATTAACGCGGCTGGAACCAGTATCGCTTTATTAACAAAGGAGCCTTTAGCAACAGCCCAAACAACGGGTAATTCACGGTCAGCTGTCACACCAGTGACTTGCTGCGCATTGAGTGCAAGATCGTCGCCAAGCACACCCGCCGTTTTCTTAGTCGCGACTTTACTCATAGTCGCAATATCATCTAAAAGTGTCGTGATATCGTCAAGTAATGTGAGTAAGTTAGTGCCTGCCATAGTCATTCCTTGCCAATTAATTACACTCACAACATAACTTATCTAGTCATTTTCACCAACGGTTAATTTTTCTTTGTTAGGCTTATACTTCATTCAGTAAACAGGGGGTGTCGCAATGATAAAACCACTTCTCTCAGGACTCATTCTCGTTAGCTTATGCGCGTGTGCAAAGCAAAGTGATCCAAATAATTATACATGTGGCGAAGACTCCACAGTGAGCATTGCTGACATTAGCGAAGATGAAGCTGAGCTGTTGTTCAAAGAACAGAGCTTTGTATTAAACCGACAAGTAAGTGCATCAGGTGTTAAATACAGCAATGACACTGTTCTTTTTTGGTCAAAAGGTGCTGAAGCGATGTTCATTTTAAAGGGAAAAAAATATCATTGTGCACTGAACCAATCTTAGCAAAATCTGGTTGCTGAAATTCGCTTAATCACAGGTTTTAAGTATAATGGCGACAGTTTATCCAGCGTTTAAGTAGCCACAATGAAATACAAAGATCTTCGCGAGTTTATCGAGTTATTGGAACAAAAAGGTGAATTAAAACGGATCAAGCAAGAAATCGATCCCTACCTTGAAATGACTGAGATTGCCGACCGTACATTGCGTGCCGAAGGCCCTGCGTTGTTATTCGAAAACCCTAAAGGTCACTCTACCCCTGTATTAGCAAATTTATTTGGTACACCAAAGCGTGTTGCAATGGGCATGGGACAGGATGATGTTAGTGAATTACGTGAAGTAGGCAAACTGCTCGCTTTTTTGAAAGAACCTGAACCACCTAAAGGTATCAAAGAAGCACTCGGACAAATCCCAGTATTTAAGCAAGTGCTAAACATGCCAGCAAAGGAAGTAAAAAAAGCCCCTTGCCAACAAGTGATAGTGGAAGGTGACGATGTTGATTTAACACAGCTTCCAATTCAGCACTGCTGGCCTGGCGATGCAGCACCTTTAATCACATGGGGACTCACTGTCACCAAAGGGGCCTTATAAAAAGCGCCAAAACTTAGGTATTTACCGCCAGCAACTACTTGGCAAAAATAAAATTATTATGCGCTGGTTATCTCATCGTGGTGGAGCCCTCGATTTTAGAGAGTGGTGTAAAGAGCATCCTGGTGAACCTTATCCTGTATCAATAGCGCTTGGGGCTGATCCCGCCACCATATTAGGTGCTGTTACACCAGTGCCTGACACCTTGAGTGAATATGCCTTTGCCGGTCTGTTACGTGGAAGTAAGACAGAGGTCGTTAAATCTATCTCAAATGATTTACAAGTACCCGCAACAGCTGAATTTATTCTTGAAGGCTATATTATGCCGGATGAAACGGCACCTGAAGGCCCCTATGGCGATCACACGGGTTACTATAATGAAGTCGATGAATTTCCAGTGATGACGGTGACTCATATCACACACCGTGAAAACCCAATTTACCATAGTACCTACACAGGTCGTCCACCTGATGAACCTGCCGTTTTAGGTGTCGCATTGAACGAAGTCTTCGTGCCGATCCTACAGAAGCAATTCCCTGAAATTGTTGATTTTTATCTACCACCCGAAGGGCTGCTCTTATCGTATGGCCGTGGTAACTATGAAGAAGCAATACCCAGGCCACGCTAAGCGAGTCATGATGGGGGTGTGGTCTTTCTTACGTCAGTTTATGTATACCAAATTCGTCATTGTTTGCGATGATGATGTCAATGCACGTGATTGGAATGATGTCATCTGGGCAATTACCACACGTATGGATCCTGCGCGTGATACTACAATGATCGAAAATACACCTATCGATTATCTGGATTTTGCATCGCCAGTATCTGGCCTTGGCTCAAAAATGGGGATGGATGCCACCAATAAATGGCCTGGAGAAACAGACCGTGAGTGGGGTGAACCCATTGTAATGAGTCCTGAAATTAAACAACGTGTTGATGAAATATGGGACAGCTTAGATATTCTCTAGCCTGTGTCTATGATAAACTGTTCAAAAATTAACGGTTGTATAAACCTACAACCGCGACATGCGTTTCTGCTTATTAAAGGTAAACTATGCAAACATTACTCGCTGACGTTGTTGCGATCAGCCCGCTTACAGACCATGTACATAAAGTCATTTTGAAACCACAGCAGCCTGTGTCATTCGAGGCAGGCCAATATATGCAACTTGTATTAGGCGAAAAAGATAAGCGTGCCTTTTCAATTGCTAGCCGTCCTTCTCACACAGAGCAAATTGAACTGCATATTGGTGCATCTGGTGCAGACTCATATGCTATGCAAGCACTTGAGCATTTACGCCAAGCACATACTAAGCAGCAGCAAGTAAACATAGAAGTTGGCTTAGGTGTATCGCAACTTCGTGCGGAAGGTGAGCGTCCAATCATTTTACTTGCTGGCGGAACAGGCTTCTCATACGCAAAGTCAATGGCTGATCACCTCGCAGAAATTGGTTGTGAACGCACCGTATTGTTTTACTGGGGTGTTCGCGAACAAGCAGCATTGTATGCTCATGATGAAATGCAAGCATGGGCTAACAGTAATCCACACTTTCAATACATCCCTGTCGTCGAAAATGCATCAGCAAGCTGGACAGGTAAAACAGGCTATGTTCACAAAGCTGTTATGGCAGATATCGTGTCACTCGAACCCTATGATATTTATATGGCAGGTCGTTTTGACATGATTGGTATTGTACGTGATGACTTTATTAATCATGGCGCAATCCGTGAGAATATGTATGCCGACGCATTCGCATTCATCAAGTAAATAAAGACTCAAAAACTCTCACAGGCATTCAATATAGAATGCCTTTTTTATTAATGCCTTCAACGATCTATTTTGTCCAATTAATAATCATCAAATCCATACAAACGATTTCACAAACAGCGTTTCATTGACCATACTTTGTTTAGAATAACGAATGGGGAGAAACCCACATGCTAAACACCAAAGTACAAGATTTCATGCAACGTAAGTTACCGCATATTACGCCAGAAACAGAAATGACTACGGCCATCAGTGAATTACAAAAATTTAAACTTTTGGGTGCGCCTGTTTTTGATGACAAGCAATGTTTGGTCGGCTTTATTTCAGAGCAAGAATTGCTGCAACCTTTAATGCAAAATAGCTATTTCTGCGATGGTGTTGTAAAAGTTAAACAGCTCATGCGCACCGACGTGGTGACTGTCAGTAGTGATCAAAATATTATTGAGCTTGCTGATAACATGAAAACAGGAAAACCCAAAAACTATCCGGTTGTCGAGGGAACGAAAGTGGTCGGTATGATCAGTCGCGGAGATGTGCTCAAAGCATTGTATGAAAATTACCTTTCATGCCAAGAGCACCAAGTATAAATAGCTCGGGATTATCGATTTGCAGCCAGTTGCTGTAATACAGCTTTATCAGTATCGCTTAGGTAGGCTATTTCAAGCGCATTTGCTTGTGCTTTTTCCATATCAGCTTGATTTAAACCAGCAGCAGGAGCAGCAATTTGATATTCGTGCGCAATTTCAATACCTTCTACAGCGGGATCATCGGTATTAATTGACGCTAGAATACCATGATCCAAAAAGGTTTTTAATGGATGGGTAGCAAGTTCGGCTACCGTGCTTGTTTGAATATTACTGGTTAAGCAAGACTCAATACCAATACGGTTGTCACGTAAGTAATCCATAAGCGCAGCATCCTCAATCGCTTTTACACCATGACCAATACGGGTTGCACCCAACTCGTTAATTGCTTGCCAGATACTTTCGCTGCCACGTGCTTCACCGGCGTGAATAGTCGCTGCCAAGTAAGCATTATGCACTTGCTTAAAATGATCAACAAACAACTCTCCTGGGAAGCCCATTTCGTCTCCTGCCAAGTCAACAGCGACTAAGTCATTTTTAAATGCTAATAAGGCATCAAGCTCTTGCTGACAAATTTTAGTACCATAGGTACGCGACATAATACCAATCAGGTTCACTTTAATTGGAGCACCTTGGCAGGCACTTTTAATACCATCGACCACGGCCTCAACAACACCTTCTGGGTGTAACCCTTGGCTCTGAGCCATATAGTAAGGACTAAAACGCAGCTCTACATAATCAAGTTTTTGAGCGATTGCATCTTCAACATTCTCAATAGCAATACGGCGACACGCATCGTAATCCCCGAGTACTTTGACACCCCAATCTAGCTTTTGCAAAAAAGCCACTAGATTTGGCTCAGGGTCTATTACCTGTACATGAGGAATAAGCGCTTTAATGTTATCAGCAGGTAATTCAAGGTTAAACTGACGACCAAGGTCTAAGATCGTTTGTGGGCGAACATTCCCATCAAGGTGACGGTGAATATCAAGCAAAGGGAGTTTGTTATTGATCATAATTAGCACTCAGGTTCAGTAAATTTGCGCGGATCATACGTACCCACGACGATATTTCAAGTTTAGATGATTTTATTTACTTTTTTGAGGTCAAATGTCTGCCTCTTTCTATTAGCGCTGTGTTTGTATAAGTCGCCAAATAGTTTTAAAAAGCTTTTCTGCATCAATCGGTTTCGTTAAATAACCGTTCATACCACATGCAATGCCTTTTTTATAATCATCATCATGGGCATTAGCAGACAAACCAATAATGGGAAGCTCTGTCATCATCAGCTCTTGGCGAATCACTTTGGTCGCTTGCAAGCCATCCATGTTGGGCATTTGAATATCCATAAGCACAACATCATATTTATGTTCGCTGATCATCTTGATCGCTTCATATCCATCCTTCGCGACATCAGGCTTACAGCCTTTGGTTTCTAAAATAGCGCACGCCACATGTTGATTTAATGGATTATCTTCAACCAATAAAATAGCGAGTTCAGCAAATGAAACAGCGCTGATATCAATATCACTTAAATCTTCATTTTCATGTGTGATAGCTTCTAAAGGTGATACTAGGGGCAGGCTGAACGTAAATTGTGCCCCTTGTCCTTCTGAACTAGACAAGGTTATATCCCCGCCCATCAAGTCGATAAGCTTTTTACATATACTTAATCCAAGCCCTGTACCACCAAAGCGGCGTGAGGTCGAACTATCGGCTTGTGAAAATGGCTGAAACAGTGTTTCTTGCACCTCTTTTTTAATCCCTATGCCGGTGTCGATAACACTAAAATATGTCGTATCGTTTTGCTGCCAAATTTTTAGGGTAATGGTTCCTTGGGGGGTAAATTTAACTGCGTTATTCAGCAGATTTAGTAATATTTGTTTCAGTCGAATGGCATCGGTATGAATCACCAGCGGCTGTGTATTATCGTAATCGACAATAAACTGCAATGCACGAGAGTTCAGTTCAAATTGCAGTAAATTACTCATTTCACTGACCAAGTTACAGACATTAATTGGTTCTTGATGCAAGTCTAAGCGACCTGCTTCAATTTTTGAAAAGTCGAGCACATCGTTTAACACTCGCAATAACACATTGAGCGCACTATCAGCTTGCTCAATATAATCACGCGCTTGCTGCCAGTCCTGCTCTTGCAATGCCAAATAATGAAGCCCTTTAATACCGTTGATAGGCGTGCGAATTTCATGGCTCATATTGGCTAAAAATTCACTTTTGATTTGACTCGCTTTATCCGCTTTTAATTTTTCATTACGTAGGCTTTGGGTTTGTTTCGCAACCTGTTGGCGTATTTGTATATTTGTGCCCGTTACTGAAATTAAAAAAATAATTAATAACCAAACAAATAACATGCCTACTATCTGTGCAAACCAATACATAAGCCAAGATGACTGTGCCACTGACTCCGATAACTTTATTTGCCACACCCGTTCGCTAATATGAAAATCAAAATGTGCAATTTGCTTCATCCCAATGCGCCCAGAGTTTGAAATTTCAATAGGGTTTTGAGCATCGCTTACATCATAAAAGCTGGCTTCTATATCGGTCGTTTGATTGTAATTCAGCGTTTGCGCTAAAGTATCTAAATTAATGACTGCCACGACATAACCTTTAAAGCCAACCTGACGATGTAAATCAGCATAAACGGGGTTAAAGAATAAAACCCCACGCTCATTACCATCACCTTGCATTAAACTAATGGGTTCACTAACAGATATATTTTTAGTTAAACGGGAGTTTGTTAGCGCTTCTCTTCGCACTTCACTTGAGGCTAAATCAAACCCTTGAGCTGACTCATTTCCTTGTAGTGGGTGAATATATTGAACAGGAAAATAAATAGCTCGCTGAGAGACGCCTTGCCACTCGCCCGCCGCATTTTTTTCTTTCACATAAAATGATGCCCCTAACTCTTCGCGTAGTGACCTTTGGTAATCAGGTAATTGTGAATGCATCACTTTAGGAGCCCACTCAAAAGCTGCAATTTCGTTACTGTCTTGTAATTGTCGAGAAGTAAAGCGCTTGAACTCTTGAAAGTCGACATCATCACTGCTGGCAAAAAATGTAGCAAGTAAAGCTAGGTGTGATTGTATTTCACTTACTTTGTGCTCTAGGTTGGCTTTAATAGCACTGACCTTCGCTTGTTGTCGCTGATCATCTTTGTCCTTTTTCACACTTGCTGCACCATAAAAGCTAATACAAATGATCAAATAGATAAGCAGTGAAGGAACAATAATCTGCGCCCGCTGTTGCATAAGGTTATAACTAAATGCCGCCAATACAAGTGGTGTGAAAATCAATACACCAATGCTGTCACCTATCCACCAAGCAATAAAATTATTCAGTGCCATATAACTAGGAATAACCTGATTTATTATTAACAGTGCGGTCCCTGTCAATGGCGCAATTAAACAACAAATAGGGCCACCGATAACGAGCCCTTGTACACTGTTTTTAAGAGATGACAACTCAAGCGGTATTTTTACAATATGGGTGATAATGTAGTATGCAGCCCAAGCTTGAAAGGTAGATGCAGCTGTTACGCTAACAGCTTGGAGCATAATCTGCCAATGAAGAATATCGGAAACACGGTCTAGGTGAATCAAATTAACTAAAAAAGCACCAAGAATAATCCCTGCTAAGGCTCGGTTGCGTTGTAGTAGAATACTTGCAAGGGCAATCCCTGCGGGTGGCCACGCTGCAACCGCATAACCATCAATAGCGAGTAACGAATTACTTAAATACCCTGTAAGAAAGTAAGCAAGCGCAATACTTATTGTCAGCGTAAACAAGTTCTTCAAGCCATTTAACTCCTTTTAGGCAAATGGGACTCTATTGATATAACACCAGCGCTTTATCTGGTTGGGCACTTTTACTATAACTAAGCGCAGCCTGCTGAAGGTATTCATGGCGATTATTGGCATTAAGCGCTTTATCAAAAACACGCGCAGCTAAATCGTACTCACCATGGGCATTCGCAAGACAAGCCAAAGCTAAAAGCAACTGAGTATTGTCAGTGTCTTTTTTCAACACATCCTGCAAACTCGCCTGTAATTTTAATGCATCCCCTGCAGCACTAGTTCTTAGAATATGTGCTAAGTCTTTATGCTGCCGCGGATTTTTAATCATTTTAATTAAGCTTAGCTCAATTTTATTTAAATCGCCTGCTTTCGCCATGGCAGTGAAGTAACTAACTTCAGCCAAAGGTTTCAAATTCTTTGCTAATTGCTCAAATCGCTCTGTTAACGTGCTGCTAGATTCTGCGTCAAAATAGCGATTGAATAATTGCTGCCATTCTTTGTCTGTGAGTGCTTTTTTACGAAGTAGACGCGGCATAAAGTCATTGAGTGCAGCCCACTTTTTCTCTTGAACTAATACGTGAGCATACATTTTCAGTTCAAGATTTGATGCTTTTTTATGCTCAGCTAATGCTTTCAAATCAGCAAAAATCGTACTGGTTTCACCACTAGCAATCCACAGATTTGCCACTTTCAGTTGCTTGCTTTGACTAATCTTATCAAGGTAACTAATCGCTTTTTCGGTGTCATTTTCAGCCAGTGCAGCTTTTGCAAGTAAGGCATAACGGACGTCAGCCCACTGCTCAGCGACACTGTTATTATGCAGTGCTAATTCAACTTCAGTGTAATCATTGTTAATAAGACTCCATACACCTTGCTCAATAGCCGCTTGCTTTCGCTCTTCACTGCGCGCAAAAAAGCGATGGCGTGTATGGCTGTACAAAGACCATAAATAACGCACCAGTTTGTAGAGTAAAAACCCAGCACCAGATAGCAAAACGATCAGTGCACAGACGCCCCAAATAGTACCTTCTACGGTCGTTTTATTAAATGAGATTAATACATAGCCTTTTTGATCGATGAAAAAAGGGGCGCTCCCTAAACAGATTGCAATAGCAATTATTAACAGTAAAAAGCGGATCATTGCGCCCACTCCTTCACCTGCTCAGTGCTTTTCAGCGATACATTAGGGTTAAAATCGAGTTGCTCTTTTGAAAGCTCAAGCAAACTCTTCAGAGCAGCTTTAGTCACCGTATCATCTTGCTTGAAATAGTCCTGTACTAAGTCATGCGCAGCATCAACGGCAGTGAAGTAAACGCTACTTTGTTTCGATAACACAGCATCTTGTGCTTGCGCTAGATACAAGCTCAAACGCTGCTTCACTAAATGACGTTCTTGCTCACTTAAAAATGGCGCAACAACCATGTCTTCACGGGTACGCACGGTAACAAAGAAGTCTTTAAATTGTTGCCATGACTTAGCTAAGTTTTGACGCCACTCACTAACATTTTCACTGAGTTTATTTGGGTCTTCTTGACTCACTTCTTCAGGTAAAGAAATCGCGTTAAAAACAAGTTCATCAATATGCTGCGCAACCCCATGTAATTTTAGATAGATAGCTTCAACTGCAACAGGCTCAATGGCATTTAAGGTTTGTAAATCTTGGTGAATTGCCTGACGTATGTTTCCAGTGCCAGGATGCTCTGCCAATAAAGAATCTAAACGTGTTAATACCGCAGCCGCACCTTGATAGTCATGCTCCGCCCAAACCTTAAACTCAGCCATACGCTGTAAACTTGTTACTTCTTGCGGATTTAAGGTATAAGCCTGTTGTTCAGCACGTTTCAATGCAGCGTCTAACTGTTGCTGAGTTTGCTGCACATTTTCACTCAATGCATCAGCTACTTTTTGCTCATTGTTATACAGTGAATGCTGTAATGTTTGCTGCGTACTTTTCACAGCATCAAGTTGCTGTTGTAAACGCTGGTTTTCGGTTGTCAGTTCAATCAATGCACGTGAAGATTGCTGATCACTATTAAGTTTTTGATAAAACTCATAGCCAACCGCAGAAGCAACTACCACGGAGATAAGTAAAGCTAAGCTACCGGTTTTACTAATCCCTTTTTTGTGATGAACCGTTTGCCCAGAGGCCGTCTTACCTGCTTGCGCCTTTTTCGTGGACTCGGCTGCTGGTTTAATTGACTGTTTTAAATCTGATTCACTCATTTTGCTACCTTGCTCATTGATACAGGTGAACATCGCATTATCGCTTGCCCCCGCAGCAATATGTATATGTGTTCTTATTACATTCTTTTGCTGCAAATAATCAGCAATACGTTCACTTGCAACATAAAACTGACGCTTAATTAACCATCCTAACTGTGATTCATTTTGACCATTAAAAATGGCATCCACAGCGGCATTACTTGTAATGACTATACCTTCAACATTAATTGTTTGCCAGTGGTCCATCCACTTGCTAGGTTCACTTTCAATGGCACTGCGTTTATACACAACCAACTGATTTAATAATGCACCGCGCTGCTTCAATGTTTTCGCGATGGTGGTGCGCCCACCTTCGCCTTTCACTAAAACAATATTACTCAGTTCAACATCTTGCAGTGTTTTTAGCTCAAGCAACCCTTCAGAATCATGCTGTTTTGGCACCGCAGCACGACGACCAAACGCCTCATAAACAGCATCGGCAGTTTGCTGCCCAACGGCATATAACTGAGCAGCTTTATTTATAGAAGGAGTGAGGCGAAGCAATGCATGAACCGCATCTTGCGATATAAAAATAATTTTATCTGCATTTTCCAGCGGGGCGAGCTCTTCACTACTCGGCGTTAAGTAGTCAAGGGTCAATACTGGACACTGGGTTGTTTGATAACCCGCCTGCTGAAGCTGAAGAGCAAGTTCAGTGCCTTTACCTGCTGGACGAGTTATCAAAATATGCATATTACGCGTCTCTGTATACGTCAGCTAAGATTTTATCAGCACCTTGAGCAAGTAACTTTTCGGCAAGTTCAATGCCTAGTTTCTGTGCGTCAGCGACTGGGCCAGTTACTTCGTCACGGAGCATTTGGCTACCATCAACCGCCCCCACTAGACCACGTAAATGAACCTGCTCCCCGTCAACAAGTGCAAATGCGCCAATAGGTACCTGACAACCACCTTCTAAACGTCGATTCATCGCACGTTCTGCATTAACACGAATACGTGTTTCAGTATGCTCAAGGGGAGCGAGTAGGGCTTTGGTCACTTCATCGTCAATACGACACTCTATGCCTACTGCACCTTGGCCGTTTGCAGGCAGAGATACTTCCGGCTCAATAAATGCGGCAATGCGCTCAGGCATTTCCAGACGAATTAGACCCGCAGCAGCAAGAATAATCGCATCATATTGGCCGTTATCAAGCTTTGCCAAGCGCGTATTGACGTTACCACGTAAATCGTGAATAACAAGGTCTGGACGGGCTTCGCGAATTTGACACTGACGTCGAAGACTTGATGTGCCCACAATCGCGCCTTGTGGCAATTCATCTAAGCTTTTGTAATTATTTGATACAAACGCATCGCGAGGATCTTCGCGCTCACAAATAGTATTAAGTTCTAGACCATCCGGAAACTCAACCGGCACATCTTTCATTGAGTGAACAGCGATATCCGCTCGTCCATCTAACATGGCCTGCTCAAGTTCTTTAACAAATAAACCTTTACCACCAATCTTGGCAAGTGGTGTATCAAGGATAATATCTCCCTGCGTTGACATGGGAACAAGCTCAACGGTGACATCATCATGAAAGTGCTCAAGTTGAGCTTTTACAAATTCAGCTTGCCATAAAGCGAGTGCGCTTTTACGGGTCGCAATGCGAACGTATTTTGTTGTCTGAGTCATGAAAAATCCAATTATTTACTAAGCTGACGCTAATCAGCTAAAATTCTAAATTCTTTTTGTGCAAGTAAGTTGCCATCGGTATCAACAACTACAACACGCCAATCACCTACTTGTTCAAGCATAATATTTTTAGTCGAGTAAGTGCGAAAACGCGGACTGCTTATCGCTAACTCAATTGAAGCCAGTTGCTGATCTTGGTAATACCATACATGACGTACAGTTTGCCCCTGCATATTCTTAAGCTCACTGAAAAAGCTAAGGCTTTGGCTAATATCAAGCAATTTTACATCGCTTTTTAGAACATTGACTGGTTCTCGATCAACAACATCTGTCGTTAATACCGCTCGACTCACTTTATCCGTATCTATTTTAGCGCCAATTGCCACACTCGCGATATGGGCTGTGTGAGCAAACTGCTGTTTATTTTGAACAGCTTCGGGCTGCGCTTCGTCTTTTGGCTCACTAATTTCAGGAGGCGTTTCATCAACGCTTGCTAATACTTCGTCGTTTTGATCTGGCTCAATAACTTCTGCTAGCACTTGCGGTGAGTCGCTTTGTTGCTGCAAATCGGTTTGCACTTGAGTATTAATTGACGAGGTAGGTTCATCTTGCAAACTCATTGTTGCAGGGCCTTTGGCCTGCTCCGTGTTATGCGCCAAGCGCGGCAGCTCGTCAAGCTCGCGACTTAAATCTGTTTCAGTGGCCAATGATGCTTCTTGCTGAGCTTGCTGTTCTGATTGCTCTGCATTTACTGCACCTAAAAAGCTATACGCCACAATAGCAAGCGCAATAAATAACACACTGCCAACTAGCACAATACGCCGCCAATGCCATTGATACGTTACTGAAGAAGGTGCAGTATTGACTGATTCGGCACTTCCCATATTTGCTTTTATTACCAGTTTTTTTGTCATATTGGCCTCTTTACAAGCTATGTTAGCTCAAGCGAGCAATTAACCACTCTCTGATTGCCATCAGTTCTTCACCACACACCTGATGCGCCATCGGATAGTCTTGCCAGCTTACTTCCATGTTATTTGCAGATAATACATCAAACGCTTGCCTGCCCGCACTATGCGGTACGACATCATCAAGACGACCATGCGCCATAAATATATTTAAACTATTTTGCTTCGCCTCATCAGCGAGCTTATCAGGTACGCACATATAAGTTGATAGCGCCATAACACCCGCTAGTTTTTGCTCTAAACGTGGTGCTAAATGCAGTGATACAACACCACCTTGTGAAAACCCAGCAAGGACAATCTTATTGGCAGGAATACCTTTCGCTATTTCTACTTCAATAAGCTCGGCGACTTTTGCTGCGGAGTCTCTGACACCTTGCTCGTCAGCACGCTTATCTAAATCCATCGACTTTATGTCGTACCAAGAGCGCATTGCCATTCCACCATTAATGGTGACCGGTTGTACTGGCGCATGGGGAAATACAAAGCGCACTCCCAGCTCTTTTGGTAAAGCTAACTGTGGGGCAACAGGAGCGAACCCATCACCTGAATCGCCCAGACCATGCAGCCAAATAACACTTGCTTTATGCTCCCCTTGAGCAGGGTACTCTACGCACTCTAAACTCATAGCTCAGAACGCCATTCAATAGGTTGGCCCGCTTGACGAGTCGCAGCATCACACATAAATTGCCAAAATTCAGCACCTGAACGGTTATCAATCCACTTATCGTCACGTAATTCAAAGTGATGACCATTAAATTTAGTCGCAACCCACACCTGATGCAGTGGTGCTTGTTTATTGATCACAATTTTACTGCGATCTGCAAAGATGATTTCTAAAATACCTGATGCAGACTCGTAGTCTAAATCAGCATCACAGTCATCGATTTGCTCTTCAATCGTTAGCATTAATGCATCGGCTAATGTGTGGTATTCATGATCAGTCATTTTTATGTCCTTTAACTGGCTTATAAGCCTAGATCTGGGGGCAGATTATGTACATCAAGTGTAACAGGAATAAATTCATCCGCGAATAGCTGCATTTTTTAAATATTCTGTTACTCTGCGATTATAAAGCCAGCAACCGTATTAATCTAATGAAAGAGACTCATAGCCAAAAATTAAAGACCATTTTACCCTTTGCCCTTCTGCTCACCTTAGCCGGCTGCGGACAAAGTGGTGCTCTTTACCTACCAGATGATACGCCGCAGTCAACAGACTCTCAGCCTGAGGCTGCTCCATCCGAACAACCAGAACAAAAACAGGACTAATTGATGGACTTTTTTAATTACAAAGATAGCCAGCTGTTCGCTGAAGACATCGCTGTCAAAGAGCTTGCCGAACAATATGGTACACCTTGTTATATCTACTCACGAAAAACCTTTGAACGTCACTACCTGGCCTTTGCCGAAGCCGCAAAATCGCATAAAAGTTTGGTATGCTATGCCGTAAAAGCGAATTCAAATATTGCTGTACTCAACATCCTAGCGCGCCTTGGTTCTGGTTTCGATATTGTTTCGAAAGGGGAACTTGCGCGAGTAATTCAAGCCGGTGGCGATGCATCTAAAGTGGTCTTTTCTGGGGTGGCCAAAACAACTGATGAAATCGCCTATGCACTTGAATTGGGGATTAAATGCTTTAATGTTGAATCAGTGGCGGAACTTGAGCGTATCTCAGAAGTCGCCACTTCGCTAAAGCGTATTGCACCTATTTCGATTCGTGTAAACCCTGATATCGACGCAAAAACCCATCCGTATATCTCTACCGGTTTAAAAGAGAATAAATTTGGTATTGATATTCAAACCGCTGTTGCTGTTTATCAGCATGCTGCATCTTTACCAAGCCTAAAAATAACAGGTGTTGATTGCCACATTGGTTCACAGTTAACAGAAATCAACCCCTTCTTAGCAGCGCTTGAAAAAGTACTTACTTTAATTGAACAACTAAAAGCCGTTGGCATTGAACTAACTCACCTTGATATTGGCGGTGGTCTTGGCGTGCCCTATAACGGCGAAACACCTCCTCACCCAAGCGAGTATGTTGACAAAATCACGGCTCGATTAGCTGATTATCAGGATTTAGAGCTTATTTTCGAGCCTGGCCGCGCTATTGCAGCCAATGCTGGGATTTTAGTAACTAAAGTTGAGTTCATTAAACAAAACCAAGACAAATACTTTGCTATTGTCGATGCCGGCATGAACGATATGCTTCGCCCGTCACTTTACCAAGCCTGGCAAAGTATTGTTCCTGTTATCCCGCGCGAAGACGATACTAAAAGCCACAACTACGATATTGTGGGTCCTGTGTGTGAAACCGGTGACTTTTTAGGTAAGGATCGTCAACTTGCTCTTCAAGCGGGCGATTTACTTGCACAGCGCAGTGCGGGGGCTTATGGCTTTACGATGAGTTCAAACTATAACTCACGCCCTCGTGTTGCAGAGATAATGGTTGATGAAGAACAAAGTTATTTAATCCGTCAACGTGAAACTCTTGAAAGCCTTTGGCAAGGTGAGAAAATTTTACCATAAACGTTTTTATAACCACCCTGCTCTGTGGCATGATTAGCTCAGAGCAAACCCGAATTAGAGCGTTATGTTAGTTAATTTCTCAAAAATGCACGGCCTAGGTAATGACTTTGTTGTTATTGATAACATTACTCAAAATGTTTTCTTATCACGAGATCAAATTAAAAAGCTGGCAGATCGCCACTTCGGCATAGGTTTTGATCAATTACTCATGGTCGAAGCCCCCTATTCTCCTGATCTCGACTTTCACTATCGTATTTTTAATGCTGATGGTAACGAAGTCGAACAATGTGGTAATGGTGCCCGCTGCTTTGCTCGATTTGTACGCATGAAAGGCTTAACAAACAAGCACAAGATCACCGTATCAACCAAATCGGGAAATTTAACTTTATATATTGAGAAAGACGGCCAAGTAACGGTCAATATGGGTCACCCGACTTTTGAACCAAGTAAAATTCCACTTAAAGCCAGTAAACGAGAGCTCACCTATATTCTTCGCACTGAAGAACACACCATCTTTAGCGGCGCAGTCTCAATGGGTAACCCACACTGCGTATTAGAAGTCGATGATATTCAAACAGCTGATGTTGACACTTTAGGGCCACTGCTTGAAAACCATGAACGTTTTCCACAACGAGCCAATGTGGGCTTTATGCAGGTAATTTCGCAAGATCATATTAAACTAAGGGTGTGGGAACGCGGTGTTAGTGAAACCCTTGCTTGTGGAACGGGCGCATGTGCAGCGGTTGTGATTGGTCAAGCCCAAAGCAAGCTAGCAAACACAGTACAGGTCGATTTACCAGGCGGTAGCCTGCAAATACGCTGGCAAGGGGAAGGCCACCCCGTAAGAATGACCGGTCCTGCGGAGCATGTTTTTGATGGGCAAGTAGCATTATGAGCAAACAAACAGAACAACAAATTGCAGAATACTTAAAGGCGCACCCTGATTTTCTAGTTAACAACCCTGATGTACTTGCAGGGCTTGAACTGCACCAACAAACAGAGGCAGCAACGTCGTTAGTGCATATTCAGCAACGCCAACTGCGAGAACACAACACCTTACTGAAAAACAAAATTGCGACGTTAATTGAGCAAGCAAAAGAAAATGAGCTAATTTATCGCTTATTTAGTGAATGCCATCGTCAGCTTTGGACCAATTACGACTTTACAACACTGGCAAGTAACCTACGCAATATAATTTGTACCAACCCCTCAATAAATGAGTGCCACCTTGTTAAGTATGATAAAAAGTTTGATGATTTAATCGCGCACCGCTTACAAGATACGGGCACTTATTTAGGCCGTGTAAATCAACAAGAGCGCGACTTACTGTTTTCTGATTCAACGCAATCTACCGCATTATATTTAATTGGTAATACTAAACATCCAGTGGCCATCTTGGCGTTTGGCAGCGATGATGTGAATCACTTCGAACCTGCTAAAGATAGCTTCTTCGTACTCGATTTTGTGCGCTCATTACAGCTACGCTTACTGGAACTTGCATGAGTGAGGAAATTGCGCCAAACACAGACGAGTTAAGTGATGCTTGGCGCACGCCTATCCAACTTTTTGCAGACTACTTGCGCTATGAAAAACAATATTCAGCGCACACGATAAGCCAATACACCAGCCAACTAAGCTTTGCTGCTTTGTACTTTAGTAAGCTTTGTGAAAGCTGGTTTAATGTACAAGGTGAGCATATTCGTCGTTACAGTATGCAATTGCGAAGTAAACAATTAAGCGGCCGCACGATTAGTTTAAAACTGAGCTGTATTCGTAGCTTATATAAATTTTTAAAAGCCAAAAACATTGCAAACCAAACACATTACCACAATCCTGCCGAAGCTATTAAAGGACCTAAATTTTCTAAGCCATTACCCAAAAATTTAGACGTTGATCAAATGGCAAAGCTATTAGAACTCCCCGATGATGACCCATTGGCTATTCGCGACAAAGCAATGATGGAATTAATGTACTCCTCCGGTCTGCGCATTAGCGAGTTAGTTGGCGCTAACATACAAGATATTAACCCTACAGAAGGCGAAATGTTAGTACGTGGTAAGGGTAACAAAGAGCGCTTACTCCCTGTTGGAAGTAAAGCCCTCAACGCTTTAAAAGCGTGGCTAAAAATTCGCCCACAATTTGCACACCCAGATGAAACCGCAGTCTTTGTAAGTAGCCAAAAAAAACGTATTTCAGTACGCCAAGTTCGCCTGCGTATGCAAGAATGGGGCATTAAACAAGGCATAAGCTCGCAAGTGCATCCACATAAGTTACGCCACTCATTTGCCTCGCATATTCTAGAATCATCCGGTGATTTACGTGCTGTGCAAGAGTTATTAGGCCATAGCAGTTTATCAGCAACACAAGTTTATACACACCTTGATTTTCAGCATTTAGCCAAAGTGTATGACAATACCCATCCACGCGCTAAAAAGCGCTCAACACCTGAGTAATCCGTTGTAATTATGATCCGATTTAATCGTGCCTTATCGCCAGTTTCTGTGTTAAGTTTTGATTTAGATGACACACTCTATAACAACCATCCAATCATCAAATCAGCTTTGCAAGCACAAGCTGATTATCTTGAAACGCTAGAACAATGGCCTGTCGATAGCATGAGCTACTGGTTAAAATGCCGCGATAATGCCTTAAAGCAAGATGCGACTTTAATCGATGACGTGACGCGCTGGCGACAAGCAGCATTATTATATGCCATGACAGACTTAGGGTTTGATAAAGAAACCGCTCAGCAGCATGCACATGGGGCCTATCAAGCTTTTGCCGATGCCCGCAGCCAAATAACCGTTGCGAATGATGTACTTGAGTTACTTGCTAGTCTAAATAAACAATACCGTTTAATTGCCATCACCAATGGTAATGTCGAGGTAGAAAAGTTTAACCTTAATGGCATGTTTGAGTTAGTTCTACAAGCAGGCCCGCACGGTAAAGCAAAACCACACAGCGCCTTATTTGATACTGCGGCTGCAAAGCTAAACATCCCTCACAGTGAAATTTTGCATATTGGTGATAGCTTAGACACGGATGTACAAGGGGCTAATAACGCAGGCTGTCAAAGTGTTTGGTTGAATAATCAAGAAACACAGTACAAATACAAGGGTCTAGCAGATATCGAAATAAGTAACATTCTAGCCCTTCGTCACTTAGTTAAAAGCTAACTATTTTTTAATGTGTTTTATGCTGATAAAGTAACCACATTAAGGGAAGTCTTTGTACAGGCAAAATAGATGGATACTCTACTCAAATTAATATTGGTGTGTTCTCTTTGTTTAAATACTTATTTTATATGGCGAATAAACTCTCAATACGCCTCTGAAGTAACGCCAGAGCAAGCCACTTCTATCTCGCTAGAAAAAACCACTGTTTTGCCCAGTGAGTTTGAACAAGCTATTGTATTTTTTGATAATCAACAATTTGATAAAGCAATTGAGTTTTATACACAACTTCTTGCAAGCGATCCTCACCAAGCCAAGCAATTAAAACAAGCTTGGCAACAAGAGGTTGAAGCTTGGCTCTCAGGTCACGATGAAGATGTAAGCGAGCTATTTCTAAGTGCATTTTTAAAGCGTCACCCCTATGATATTACAATGCTAAAACTTGATGCTAAACGACTTATCAATCAAGGTCATCTTCAGCAAGGGATCGTGAGCTTAATGGCATTAGCAAACCGACTGGATAGCAATCAACAAGGTTCTTTAGCTAAACAGATTGAAGAGTTAGTCACCTTGCAGATCACTGCCCTCACTCAAGCACAACAATGGCAACAACTACTAGAGCACAGCTTACAGTGGCTAGACTATGCACCACACAACCCACACTACTTATATACTTACGCAATGGCTTATTATCAGTTAGGTGACTATGTTGCAAGTCAAGTAGCCCTTGAGCAACTACCTGAAAATCACGCTTTTACAAGCCAAGCGAATGAGTTACATCATAAAGTACAGCAAGCGTTAACTGGTGTGGATATTATTGAACTCATCCCCCATGGCGCGCACTACTTGGTTAATAGTGTTATTAATGACACTCTGCACGTTAAATTAATGATAGATACGGGGGCCAGCTTCACCGTGATAAACCACGCGCAACTAGATAACCTCGCAGAGCCAGCCATTTTTGTCGGTACGCTACAAGTGAATACTGCAAATGGCACCGTCAAAGCTAAACGTTATAGGGTACGCTCTTTTCAAATTGGTCAGCAGTATATAGGTAATTTTGATGTATTAGTGATGGACAATCACTCAGGCGTGGGATTGCTAGGTATGAACTTTCTCGGAAATTATAAGTTTAATATCAATCAACAACAGGATGAGTTAGAGTTGATAAAAAATAACAATTAAGGATAAAGCATGACACTCAATGCATTTTTAGCAAAACTGGCAGATACACCGACATTGATTGAATTCACTGATACAATGGCCGTTATCGAGCAAAACTACCATTTCACTCCCAGTGGATTTAATAACCATGGGCTTATTAGCTCAGCAAATGAAAATAATGGCTCATGTAAGATCTTTGCCTTTGCCAAACTTAACCAATTGAGTAAGCAAAACACGTTAGATTGTTTTGGTGCTTTTTATCGTGATGATGTACTGAAACACCCTGATGCACATGATCACATGAATATTCGAACATTTATGCTCGCACCAGAGGCCACACCTTTCTTGGGCATAACTTTCACAGAAGAAAATGTTCTAACGGCCAAATTTGAGCGATAGACTTTTTTCCATAAAGTAGCGGAAACCATCAAGTGGGTAATTTGCCATTTGGTACTTCACTTGGTAACCATTTTTTTCGTAAAAAGGCTTTGCTTGGAAGTCAAGTGTATCAAGTTGAGCCATCTTTGCGCCAAGCGCAGTCGCTTTGCTTTCAAGCTCATTCAACAGTCGCGAAGCAAGGCCCCTGCCTCTAACAGAGTCATCGCACCATAGCCAACTTATTAATAACCAATTGCCAAATACTTGGCCACTAATACCTGCAACCACTACCTGCTTTTTATCGACAAACTTAAAGCCTAACGGAATACGTTGTGCATTAAAATGCTGCTTATTATACGTAACAATATGCGTTCTTAGCTGGTCACTTAACTCTACTGAATCATCACTTTTTAATTGATACATAGCATACCCATAAAATGTTATGACTCAGTATACGCTTTAAAATCAATCAGTATAGATGATTCTTGCCATAAGGAACCTCAAGCATATTGCTGGCGAGCTTCTCTGGCTGCCCACACATTTCATCGTAAGCACTAGTATGACGTAGCACCATTTCACCGTAGCTTAGATGGTCGAGCCTCTTTTGAATATGTAATGGGCTGAGATCACGTATAAACTCACCATGTTCATCAGTGACATAATATTCAACGTTATTGATCACCACAGACACTTGGTAGAGTGCCATTTCCAACGAGTGAAGGATAACCTTTTGCAGTGGTTGGTGCGCTGCAAGTTCAGATAACTTAATTGCCATGTCGAACCCCTTTTATATGTAGTACTTCTTATACGCGGGTTTGATATACTATGATCAAATTAACTGTACAAAAATCACTCATGCCAGAAAAAGTACGCCTTGCTAAATTTATTGCTCATGCGGGTATTTGCTCTCGAAAGCAAGCATCACGCTTGATAGATCAAGGTGAGGTAACAGTAAATGGCCGTGCTGCAAATCACATAGATCACGTCGATGAGCACGATGATGTGATGGTACTTGGCGAAAAAATTTCAGCAAAAATGCCACTCACCTACTTTGCGTATCACAAACCCGTTGGTATAGATTGCAAATTAAATGCTGACGACCCAACAAGCCTTATTCATAGCCTGCCTAAAACCACTCGCGTTTACCCAATTGGCCGGCTCGACAAAGACTCCCGAGGTTTATTGATTTTGACCAATGACGGCGAGTTTTGTAATCAACTGATCCACCCTGATTACCACCAACCCAAACGCTATTTAGTCACGGTAGATAAGCCACTTGATAGCGACTTCTGTAAAAAAATGGCGGGCGGTGTGCCCGTAGATAAACAACTAACGCTCCCTTGTGAGGTGACTCAAGTCACCGAAAAGCAGTTTTGCATCGTCTTAAAACAAGGCTTAAACCGTCAAATACGAAAAATGGCACGTTTTTGTGGCTACAAAGTCATCGACTTGTACCGCACAGATATCGCAAAGCTGTCACTCACCACGCTGAATTTGCCCGAAGGACAGATAGTTAGTATCAAAAAAAGTGACATTATCTAACAAAAAAGTTTGCATTAATTGATTACGCGTGTAATCTTAAATTGAAGATTACATCTGTAGGCATAAAAATGATTGAACTTTCTAAAGCTGAATTCGAAGTATTAGATGCTGTGTGGATTAACTACCCTGCCACGGCAAGTGAAGTAATTGCGCGTTTAAGTGACGATAAAGAATGGCACGAAAAAACCATAAAAACGCTGCTAAGTCGTTTAGTTAAAAAAGGCGCGCTAAGCTTCGAAAAGCAAGGTCGCCAATATAACTACACTCCCTGCATTGCCCGTGAAGAATACACATTAAAAGAAAGCCAAAGCTTTATTGAACGCTTTTTTAACGGCCGCATTGCGCCATTAGTAAGTGGTTTTGCTAAATCAGAGCAACTCTCGCAACATGATATTGATGAGCTAAAAAAGGTCATTGATGATTGGGAAAAACAGCAAAAGTAAGGCGTTGTTATGTTAGATGCATTTTTTAATTGGCTGTTAGATCAACAGCTTTTGATCTCATCTGCAATTTTGTTTTTATTGCTGCTAGAGCGAAAACTACTAAGTCAGCTATCGGCACGCTTGGTTTATACACTGTGGGCACTATTACCTATTAGTTTATTGTTAGCGAACTTACCCGATCACTTAAAGCCAATTCAAAACGACTTTATCAGTAAGCTGACTATCACGCCAAATACAGAAGTAATGCCGCAATTTACGCTAACGTGGTTTGCTATTTATGGTTTTATTAGTGCTGCACTGCTGATCACTGCCGTGTATTTTCATTACCGCTTCTTAACAAAACTGCAATTAGCACCAATTGCGCTTGATCAGCACAGTAGCCAAAATATGCGCTTATACCAAAGCAAACAAGTGAGCTCACCGATGGTTGTAGGAGTTATAAACACCAAGCTAGTGCTGCCAACAAACTTCCAAAGTCACTACGATAGCCATGCTTTAGCGCTTATTTTAGAGCATGAATCAGTGCACATTAAACGCAAAGACAACCTAGTTAATGCCCTCGCCTTAAGTGCCACTATTTTGCTGTGGTTTAACCCTGTCGCTTGGCTTGGCTATGCAAGCCTACGTCGTATTCAAGAGCTTTCATGTGATGAGCAAGTGCTCAAAAATAAATCGACAGAACAACGAATTTTATACAGTAAGGCATTAGTGCACTGTGCCAGCTTTAGCAGAGCAGGCTTAATGGCTTATTCACAATACGGAGATAAAAACACCATGTTACAACGTCTAAATCAAATAAAGCAGATCGACAACAGTTCATTTATCGCAAAAACAGCGTTAGTTATTTTTACAATGGGCATGCTTAGCAGCTTTGCAATTGCAAAGCAGCCGATGTCAGTTGAAAAAACAAAAGATTACCAAGCGGTTATGCGTGTGGAACCAATCTACCCAATACAAGCTGCAGAGCAAGGCATTAGCGGTTCAGTCGTTCTGAAATACGATATTTTACCAAGTGGCGCCACCAGCAATGTCAGTGTGGTTAGTGCGGAGCCTGAAGCTGTTTTCAATCGAGAAGCAAAAAGAGCCTTAAAACAATGGCAATATGCGCCATCTGAATCGGGCTTTAAAAACGCCTTAGTGCAACTCGATTTTGCCTTAGACGAAAACTATCAAGCAAAAGATTTAATAGAGAAAATTAAAGTTAGTTCGAAATAAGCTGTATCAACTTAAGACCCTAAAGCAAGCGCCTTATTTAAGCCGCTTGCTTTGTGGTTTTTACTGTTTTAATCAGTATGAACTATAAACACAGTGCAATCATCGCCACACAGCTCACGTAGCCAATCAGCCAAACTAACGAGCGCAAAATATCTTGGTTTATATAGTAAAAAATACAATATAGGACACGAGTAATTATATGCACAACAGCTAACATTTCAGTGGCTTGATAGATATTGTTGGTCGCAATCACCACCGCTAAAGCAACAGCAAAAACAACTAATGACTCGAAACTATTTTGATGAGCAGCCAGCGCCCTCGCCCCAAAACCTGTCAACTTACTTTGTTGATCTCTCGGGTGTTTATTGTCATATCCTTGAAGCTTATTTTGCGCAAAAGCCACGGGAGCTTTTGCTAAATAAGGTAGAAGAACTGCGATGAGTGCGCAGATAATCAGTGTTGTCATGATATTTCCTTATTTTTTAACTGTATTAGCTTACCCTAACGCAAACAAAAAAAAGCCGCTACTTATAACAGCAGCGGCCAGCAATAGCATCATTGTCACTATAGCCTAATGACGACATAAAAGCCCTGCGGCATATTGTCACAGCTGAGTTTTCCTCAAGTTGATCGATAAGCTAATGCCCAAATACTTTGGTTTTGTTACTCTATACCCAAGCCCCCTCATTAATTTATTTTCAATATGACTTGGATTTTCTTAACCATTTTTGCGGCATTTATGCAGTCGTGGCGCAATGCGCTGCAAAGTAAACTCAGTGCAACAGTGAGTGTAGCAGGGGTGACGCTTGCTCGTTTTATTGTTGCCAGCCCAATTGCTGCCCTGTATTTATTTGCACTTTATCAATACCAAGACGCCGCACTACCAGACTTTAACCTGGCTTTTATTGGCTACATTATTGGTGCCAGTATCGTCCAAATTGTTGCCACAGGTTTGATGGTAAAACTATTTAAAATGAATAACTTTGCAGTCGGTGCTGGGCTTGCCAAAAGTGAAGCACTGATGGCGGCTATTTTAGGGGTTATGTTTTTTGGCTCCGCACTGTCATTGCTAGGCTGGGTGGGTGTATTTATTGGTGCAATCGCCGTATTGCTATTAAGTGGCATCGCGAATGTTAAACACTTTAATTTGGGCACTGCACTCCTTGGGCTTGCTTGCGGAACTTCATTTGCTCTTTCATCATCATGGATCCGTGAAGCAAGTTTAAATTCAGGACTGACTTTCCCGCACTCAGCCGCATGGGTACTGGTACTGATAATCAGCTTACAAACGCTAATGCTATGCGCTTATATTGCACTCAAAGAGCCCGATACATTTAAGAAAATGTGGCAGCATAAAGGCACTACTACCGCTGTCAGTGTTTGTAGCTGTTTAGGTTCAATCGGTTGGTTTAGCGCCATGAGCCTGCAGCATGTTGCTTATGTAAAAACACTCGGGCAAGTTGAAGTGTTCTTTACCATTTTGGTATCGATTCTTTGGTTAAAACAGCCGTTAAAACGCCAAGACACGGCGGGTCTAGTATTAATTGCCTTGGCTGCCATTTTGGTGATGCTACCCAATTAGGTGCATTTCTAGTCATTAAAAAAGCGGCTATGCCGCTTTTTTAATGACTAATTTTTAGTGTTATCACACCACTGATAATCAACAGTACTCCGGCAATACGGCCAAATGTGGCGGCATCACCGTAAAATAAAATACCCACCAAGAAGGTGCCTGCAGCGCCTATACCTGTCCATACTGCATAGGATGTCCCCATCGGAATATCTTTTTGTGCCAACCACAACATAAAGCCACTGGCGACCATAAAGACGACAGCAATAGCAATGCCTAACCAGCGACTCTCTGATTCTTGAGACATCTTAAGGCCAACAGGCCAGCCAATTTCTAACAGACCTGCGACAATTAAATACAACCACGCCATTATTGATCTCGCTTTTTCAAGATCACGTCATATAAATCTTCACGGCGGTCTTTTAAGTTTCTAACGGTACCTTCACTGTGCAGGATTTTCAGTTTATCCATATCTAAATCACTGAATAACAGCATTTCGGTATTCGGTGTTGCTTCGTTCAAGGTCGCATCATGGGGGAATGAGAAATCAGAAGGAGTAAGCACCGCCGATTGCGAGTACTGTACGTCTAAGCTCTCTACCTCAGGTAGATTACCAACAGAGCCTGCAATTACAACATAACATTCATTTTCGATTGCGCGTGCTTGCGCACAGTGACGAACACGTAAGTAGCTGTTTTTAGTATCTGTCCAGAAAGGTACAAATAAGATATCTAGCCCTTGTTTAGCCAAAATTCGTGACAGCTCAGGAAACTCAACATCGTAACAAATTTGAATACCGACACGGCCCGCATCCGTTTCAAATACGGCAATCTTGTCACCCCCTTGGATCACCCAGTCATTTTGCTCATGAGGCGTGATATGTATTTTGCGCTGCTCATCAATTTTACCGCTTCGATGACATAAGTAACTAACGTTATAAATCTTATCGCCTTCTGCCAGCGGCATTGAGCCGGTAATAATATTGGCATTGTATTCAACCGCCATGCGCGACATCGCATCACGGAACGTTTCAGTGTATTCGGCTAAATAACGAATTGCCTCAGTTTGATTGCATTGCTCGGTGAGCCCCATTAACGGCGCATTGAAAAATTCCGGAAATAAAATAAAGTCGCTTTTATAGTCAGACACCGTATCGACAAAATACTCAACTTGCTTAAGTAACTCCTCAACTGAGTCGACGCAGCGCATTTGCCACTGCACAGCACCTACACGCACTATAGATTTGGTTGATTCAAGCACAGTATCTGTAGGTTCAAACATGATGTTATTCCACTCTAACAACGTGGCATAACCCACTGACTCTTGGTCTTCTGGTAGATATTTTTTAAGTAAGCGTTTTACTTGGAAATCGTTAGAAAGTTGAAAACTTAAAATCGGATCGTAAAGCTCTTTATGATCCACTTTTTCGATGTACTCCATAGGTGACATTTCAGAGCTATGATTGTAATAACGTGGAATGCGCCCACCCGCCAAAATCGCACGTAAGTTATACTGACGGCATAATTCTTTTCGCGCATCGTATAAACGCCTGCCTAAGCGCATACCGCGGTGGGTTGACGAGATAACAACATCTAGACCATATAAAGCATCGCCTTCTGAGTCGCTAAAAACACGGTCGTGGCCATCAACAATATCTTCGTAAGTATGCGGGTTAGAAAAACGAGCGTAATCTACTTGTACACTCAAAGCGATACCCACAAGCACACCGTCATCAACAATGCCAATTTGACCTTCAGGGAATTGGTCAATTAAACGAAAAATGGTGTGGCTTGGCCACGCTCCACCTAAGCCTGGGTAAGCTTGATCCATCAGAACTTTGATTTGTGGATACTGCTCTTTGGTTAAATTACAAATCTCTAGATGCGTTTTTTCAGCCGACATACATACTCCTTTAGGGCATAACAGGAAACACAAAGCAAACTATACGGTAGCACGTTTAAAATAGCTCTTTTAGAGTGGCATCAATTACACACTATGCCAAGTATCAGCATAATAAACAGCGTATGAATATGCGTTTAATTAAATCGACCCACAATAAACTTATTAATGAGTGAAGGTGATATTGGTGATTTATTCATCAGCTAGGCTATTTTCATCTATACTTTGCGTTTAAGCGCCTGCTTGTATGAGGTTCATTTGATAAAACATTTACTAAAACAATCAAAGCAGTCAGGTTTAGAAGAAATAGAACAAGTAAAGTTTTTAATCATTTCTAAAATCGCATATTTCGCACTAATAGTGCATGCGTTGCTCATTCCACTTTTTGCCCATGTGGGCGCTATTACTTTAGCTTTAGTCAATATTCTTAGTGTCGTTGCGTGGGGCAGCGGTATCTTTCTAATAAAACAAGGGTTGACCTCTTTAGCATTGAGAGTATTTTGTTTAGAAGTACTTATTCATGCTGTTGTGGTATGCGCCACTACTAGGGCTCGATTTAGGGTTTCAATTTTATTTGTGGACTATCTCCTGTATTTTGATGATTGACTACCAATTATCACTAAAACGCGCTGCACTATACAGCTTATTGATGATCACTACCTTTGCTCTTTTATACATTTTTTCAACCATGTACCTTATCAATATACCTACCCACAGCTTATTCCTTGTGTACATTTAACAAATATTATTATTGCTGGTTTGCCTATGGTTTACGCTATTGGGCTGATCAGAGAGATTACGCTTTCACAGCGTGTTGAATTAACCGAAATGGCATCACGAGACCCACTCACCAAACTTTATAATCGTCGCTTTGCTAAAAAATTAATTTTAGCAACTTACAAAAAAAGCATCGAAACAGATCAAAGCCTGTGCCTTGTTATGGCTGATATCGATCACTTTAAACAAATTAACGATACCTATGGCCATGACAAAGGCGATGCGATTTTAGTCAATATTGCACAAGCAATAGGTGAATTCTTAAATGAAACAGATATAGCTGTACGCTGGGGTGGTGAGGAGTTTTTGCTCTTACTCGATAATACCGATGAGTATCACGGGTTACAAAAAATCGAAGCCTTGCGTGAACATATTGCGACATTAGACGCTCACCAAGAGCTACCAAACTTATCGGTGACAATGAGTTTTGGCTTAATTGAATGGCAACCCCTTGCATCTTTAGAGCGCATGTTGCAGCAAGCTGATGCAGCACTCTATGACAGTAAAGATGCAGGAAGAAATACTACCACGGTTGTAAAAGCATTCTGTTTACAACTGGATGATACTGATGCGGTCAATTAACCGCATCTATCGTAATACTATGCATAATGCTCTGTGGCATAAGAGGGGTGAGACCTTCGTTAACATAGTCATCAAATCCCGCACGATAGAACTCAGACAGCGGATGCCCAGATTGACCACCAGGAATTGCCATTATAGCTTTATCTAAGTGTCCTGGCTGTACAATAAATCGTTGTGAGGCACCAAAACTACGCCCTTGTACTGCTGGCATGAAGGTATCACCAAACCCTGGAGCCGCTGGCATGTTGAGCAACTTTTTGAGTATGGGAATTTGTTTTGCAAATGGATGCTCAATAACGAGCTTATTCACGCTTCCCCACTGCCAATTTTGCATGTTCTGTCCATATTGAGTGGTCAGCTTATCAAGGGCGCGATCAAATGCTGCTCGCATTTGCTCAGACCAATCAGCATAATCAGGGTTTAGCCAACCTTTCGGTTGAGTATTTATTAGCTGCCAAACTGCAGGCTCAAGATCTCGCTTCACGTGCTTTAAGCTGCCATCATACGTTTGCAGTTCATTTTCCAGTGGGCTGAAGAGGCCATTAATCACTTCATCACGGTAGTACTTCACTAACGTATAACCAATCGAATCTGCACATGCACATGCTTGCCAATTGTTTAACTCTGTTAGGGAAGCTTTATACTCATTGGGTCTACTTTCAAGTTGCTTTACAAGTAGGTTATGCCATTTTGTTAAAAAGCGAGCTTCATTATCATGCTGCAACTGATAAAAATCGCTCTCTGTGAATTGCTGCTTTTCAAATAAACGGTCGCGGATCTGAGCCGAACGTGCGCCCATTGCATAAGCACCATTACCAAAGCGTTTATTATCTTCAGCCGAAACAACACGTGAGTTCCCCGTCCAAAGTCGACCACTTGCAGGGTCCTTAACATAGGGTCGCTCAGTTTCATTTTCGTGCCACCCTACTGGGTAATTTTGCTCTGAGACAGCAAGTTCGTTAGGGACCTTGCGTGCAGGAATCGCCCCCATGTTCTTCCAAGCTGCACTCCCACTATCATCTACAACCATTAGATTTTGTACAGGAATACCAACATCCGCTGCAAGCGCTAACGCATCATCAACGTTATTTGCTTGCTCAAGCTTTATTAGGTCCATATTAACCGCATAATCATGATGTGCCACCCAACTTAGCGCATAAGGCTTACCGTTTATATTTTTTACCGGACCATACTCACTCATGGTCAGCGTATAGTTTTCACTACTGCCATCATTAAGTAAAATCGCTTCATCTATCTGCCATGTTTTGTCGCGCCCGTCGAGTGCAATCCAATCTGCTGTATCCAAGTAGCCATTGGTAAAACCCCAAGCGACTTTATTGTTCGTGCCAACCACAATTGCAGGGGCACCAGGTAGCGAAACGCCTGTTATTTGTTGCATCTGGCCATTTAAAGGGTAATTTAACTGCGCTCTATACCAAATAATCGGCACCGCAAACGACAAATGCATATCATCAGATAACATCCCAGCACCTGTTTGCGTTAAATCCCCCGTAACAGCCCAATTATTACTGCCTAACTCCTTAGTATCTTCAATATGCGTGATCATACTCAAAGGTGCTGATAAGGAAGGAATCGAGTGATTGTAAGGAGCTAGCTGACTGTTATCGAGAGCTGCTTGATACAGGCTAGGTTGCGTAATAAAAGCAACCATCTCTTTACCAAATAGCTGCTCTATTTGAATTAAGGTTTTATCTCGTTCAAAAGTCGCAGTTTGCAAATCCAAATACATACTAAAAATAGTAAGTAGGCTGTCTTCACTTTGCCATGGTTTCGCTGTAGCAGCTGTTAGTAAATATTCAAAACTATCAAAGCCCGTTTGTGCGTGTCCCTCATTCACACCTTTTGCATATGTTGCCAATAGTGCTCGATCTGACGAAGGTAATTGCTCGAGTAAAATTTGGCTTCGTTTTCTCAACTGATGAAAGCGCATTGTTTTATCAAGTTCCAGCGCGGCTTTGCCAAATAATTCACTTAACTCTCCGGCTGCATTTCGACGCAATAAATCCATTTGAAAAAAGCGATCTTGTCCATGAGCAAAGCCAAGCGCATATGCCGCATCTAAACGACTTTGTGCATGAATCACAGCTTGACCTAGCACATCTCGTTCGATTTTAACGGATTGTTCAATTGCTGTACTTTTTCCCTTGCCATCCAGAGCGGGCAAGCTTAAGTTCAACGCGCCATAAATAAGCCCCGTAGCCAATAACGCAACGACGAGTAGACTCATCAACAACCATTTAATTATTTTAAACATATTAAATACGCTTCCGAAGGAGTTATAAGCCTATAGTAACCAGTGTTTTATGAAAAAATAGTGTTTCGATACAAATAATTAAATTTAGTTTTACGATTGTGTGCTTCATTTTTATTTACGACAGAAATTGTCTATAGTAGGTAGATAGTATAAAAACCGATACCTCTCATGCCACTCGCTACTGAAAATGATAATAAAAAGCTAAAAAAACTAAAGCTCACCTTCTGGCTTTCTTTAGGTTTAATTATCCTAATCGGTCTAGTCATTGACCATATCAACTATACGCGAGAGAAAGACGCCTACCGCTCACAAGAGCTTGCGAAAATAAGTACTTACCGCGCTGAGTTGGAATCAATATTGGTGTCAAACATTCAACTCGTACGAGGTCTTGCGGTTGCAGTGGCTGCAGAGCCTAATCTTAACCAAGCCCGCTTCTCACAAATCGCAACACCACTATTTGAAACCTCCTCTGAGCTCAGAAACATCGGCGGTGCACCCGATATGGTTATAAAAATGACTTACCCGATGGAGGGAAACGAAAAGGCAATTGGGTTAAATTTTTTAAAAAATAAAGCTCAACGCTCAGATGCCATAAAAGCACGGGACGAAAATAAAATTATTATGGCAGGTCCTCTTGAACTGGTACAAGGCGGCCAAGCGCTCATTGCTCGAGTGCCCGTATTTACCCAGCCAAACAATCAATTTTGGGGTCTACTGTCTGTCGTTTTAGATATAAATAAAGTGTATCAAAACGCAGGGCTCACTTCGCTTAGTAATGAATATGAACTCGCGCTACAAGGACGAAATGGTAAAGGGCTTGATGGCGAGTTTTTTTATGGTAATGAACAGATTCTAGAGACTAATCCACTCAGCTTTAGCATTTCATTCTCAGGCGGTCAGTGGCAAATGTACGCCACACCTAAACAAGGCTGGCAGCCTGCTAATTCTTCTATTTGGCCATTACGGCTGGCGATTATTCTAATTTGTGCTTTATTTGCAGGTGCATCTGTTTTTTTACTGAAAATGCTTGAGCGCCAATATAGAAACGAGCGCATGCTCGAGACCATGAGCGGTTTAGCAAAAATAGGGGCTTGGTCCTTTAATCTCGAAACTAAAACAGTATATTGGTCAGAAATGACCAAATTGATTTTTAAACTACCATTTTCAAGCCAGCCCGAATGGCCCAGTAATTTTGATTACTTCAAACCAGGCTACAGCAGAGACAAAATTCGCCACCTAACAGAAAAAGCGATTAAAAATGGCGAGAGCTTTGAAACACAAGTACAAATAATGACGTACGAAGGCAATCCTGTTTGGGTTCTTGTCAATGGCGAAGCTGAACATCACAACCAACGATGCGTGAAACTGTTTGGCTCTTTGCAAGATATAGATGCCCGTAAACGTGTTGAACTTGAAAACAGCAAAATAGCCCTCCACAATGAAATTTTAGCATCTTTAACTGTTAATGATGCGGTTTTAACAGGTAACCTCAACCTATCAAAACATATTATTGTGCAAGCAATTTGCCATGCCCTTGGCGTTGACCGTGCAGGAATCTGGCTCTTCAGTGATGATAGACAATCACTTAATAGGTTTGCGATACACGACCAAAGCAACCCCCAATTCAGCGAATCTATTGCTCTACAGCAAATCGACTTCCCTAATTATTTTGACGCCATAAATAACCATGCTGTGATAAGCGTAAGTGATGCACAATGTGATTCCCTAACAAAAGACTTATCTGTTGATTACCTAGAACACTTTGATATTCGTTCGATGCTAACTGTTATCATTCCCACAGGTAGCAAAACGATGGGGGTAGTTTGCGCAGAAATGTGTCACCACCGGCGTAAGTGGAGCAAAAATGAGGAAAGCTTTTTAATTGCAGTGGCGGCACTCATTGGCAGTTTACACGCCAGTCAACGACGAATTGAAACCGAACAGCAGCTTGTCCAAGCAAAAGAAGCGGCAGAGCAAGCGGTAAAAGCCAAAAGCGAATTTTTAGCCAGTATGAGTCATGAAATCCGAACCCCAATGAATGGCGTGATTGGCATGCTTAATATAATTAAACAAAGCAAGCTTGATATTCAACAAAGTCATCACATTGCACTTGCTCAGTCATCAGCTGAATCTTTGCTGCATATCATTAATGATATTTTAGATTTCTCAAAAATCGAAGCCGGCAAACTAGACATAGAGAATGTATCGTTCAATGTATCGAAACTACTGGGAGATACCATTGAATCCTTTGCAATCAAAGCTGAACAAAACAACACCAAGCTGATTCTTGATGCCACTAATATCAAACATGAATTTCTCATTAGTGATCCAAATCGAATTCGTCAAATTATCAATAACCTACTAGGAAATGCCGTCAAGTTTACTAACAACGGTGAAATAATCGTCATAGCTAGCTACGAAGAAGCAAACAACGACACCTTCTTGTGTTGTTCCATAGTTGATTCGGGAGTTGGCATCAAAGCAGATAAACAAGCCACATTGTTCGACTCTTTTACTCAAGCTGATGCATCAACAACTCGTCAGTATGGCGGTACGGGACTTGGGCTTGCAATTGTGAAGCAACTCTGTCAACTAATGGAGGGAGATGTTGGGGTAGTAAGTGCGCTAGGTGAAGGCAGCACCTTTAATTTTACTGTGAAAGTAAAACTAGACTATGCACAACAACAACCCGAGCCGAGTCATATTATCGACAAGAAATTGATACTCATTGCAGATAACTGCAAGCTAAGCAGTGGTATTGCTAAAAAACAATTACAGCTATGGGGTGCTAAAGTAGAAGTAATTAATAATATTGACGGCTTACTTGCCCGTGCACAACAACCAACTGGCTGTCATTTTGATGCTATTTTTATCGACTACGATCTATTCACTAAAGCGTCTAATGCTCAACAAAAAGCGTTTCAAACCCACTTTAATGCAAGCCGTGGTAAGCGTATTTTAATGGCACCGATGAGTTTAACTGAAAAGCAAACAAGACACGTGTTAAAAGTGGAGAGTATTATTTTTAAACCCCTCACTCCTTCGGACTTATTTAACTCGCTTGCTAATGAAAAATACATTGAGCAGCAGCAAACCAACAAAGAGCCGATAAACGCAAAAATAGCAGAAGTTCACTCTGACACTGAGTCACAAGTACTTTTAGTCGAGGATAATAAAGTAAACCAAATAGTGGCAAGTGCATTGTTGAGACAAGCTGGAGTGAGCTTTGATATCGCAGAAAATGGCCTTGAAGCGATCTCATATTTGCTCAACAGAGAGGAGGCTCCTTACGAGCTTGTTCTAATGGACTGCCAGATGCCTGAAATGGATGGTTATCAAGCAACACGCTCAATTAGAGCATCAGAAGCGGGAGATGCACATCAAGACGTTAATATCGTGGCCTTAACCGCGAATGCAATGCAAGGCGATAAAGAACGCTGCCTCAGTGCTGGCATGAATGACTATTTAACCAAACCACTTAACTTTGATGCTTTAAATAAAAAATTACAAATGTGGCTAAGCCCTCATAAACACAGAGAGTAAAACAATGCACTTAACACCAAACCAACAACGCGTTATAGGTTGCTTACTTGAAAAGCAAATCACAACACCTGAGCACTACCCTCTCTCTTTAAACGCATTAACCAACGCCTGCAATCAAAAATCAAACCGTGAACCGGTTCTATCACTGAGCGAGTCGGATGTACAAAATATCATAGATGAACTGACCCATTTACGTTTAGTCACTGTTGATGAAGGTCTTTCGGGCCGAGTAAACAAATACGCGCACCGCTTTTGCAATACTCAGTTTGGCAGCTTACAGTTTACTGAGCAACAGCGTGCGATTATTTGCTTATTATTGCTAAGAGGGCCGCAGACCCCTGGCGAGTTACGCACCCGGAGTAATCGCCTCGCCGAGTTCTCTAATGTGAATGACGTTGAAATCGCCCTTGATGCCCTTATCGAGCAAGAACATGTTATCCGTTTAGCCCGTGAACCAGGTAAACGAGAAAGCCGTTATATGCACTTATTTGCTGACTCAGATAGCTTAGCAAAAGATATAGCTGATCATGAGCCTGAACAGGCCAGCAACAGCGAAGTTCAACAATTACGTGCCGAAATCGAAGAACTTAAGCAACAAATTAACGGGATAAAAGCGCATTTAGGTCTTTAATAAAAGCGTTGCTCGTAACATAATGTATAAGACGCTGAACAACCACAACGAAAATAGGAGCTCAACCATGCGTGCCGATATTCTGGCAGAAATGAAAGTCCAACCCACGATTGATGTAAAGGCGGAAATTACGCGCCGCGTCAACTTTCTAAAAAGCCGACTTTTAGCTGCGCATTCCCGTTCGCTTGTCTTAGGTATTAGTGGTGGTGTTGACTCATCAACATGTGGTCGTTTATGCCAATTAGCCATTGATGAATTAAACCAAGAACACAACACCAACGAATACCAATTCATTGCGGTGCGCCTACCTTACGGTGTGCAAGCAGATGAAGACGAAGCACAAATGGCCGTTGATTTTATTAAACCCAGTAAGCGCATGACTGTAAACATTAAAGCGGCGGTTGATGGGATGCACGAACAAGCAATGGCAGCTGTGGTCGGTGGCGGCGTTGAGCTTCCTGAGCAAGCAAAAATTGACTTTATTAAAGGTAATGTGAAAGCGCGTCAGCGAATGGTGGCACAATATGAAATTGCCGGTTTTAGCCAAGGTTTAGTTGTAGGCACCGATCACAGTGCTGAAAACATTACGGGGTTTTACACTAAATTTGGTGATGGCGCGTGTGATTTAGCGCCTTTATTTGGTCTTTCGAAACGTCAAGTAAGAGCGCTTGCTGAGCAGCTAGGAGCCCCGTCGTTGCTGGTTCATAAAGCACCAACAGCTGATTTAGAGTGTGATCGCCCAGGTTTAACAGATGAAGAGGCACTTGGCCTCACCTACGAACAAATTGATGACTTTTTAGAAGGCAAAGATGTGACAAGCGAAGTAGAAGATAAATTAATCGCTATTTACTTACGTACTCAACATAAGCGCCAAGCAATTCCTACTATTTATGACGAGCTTTAAGCGGCAAAATACCCAAGGGCAATTTAAAGCAATAAGCAAATTAGTTGCCCTCTCTTCCACGCTACACTGATATCGCCCCCTTAGTAATATCCTCATTTCTCAATATGATAAATGATCGGTGTTAAAACTTTACCCGTAAAAAATTTTGCAACATGATTGCAGTAAAGATGAAATAGTTCTGTAATTTGGTTTATAGTGGTTACAGTTCACACTGAATAGAAAGCCCAACACATCAGACATCTAAGGATTTATACATAGTTTATGTCATCGCCTATTTTAATTACTGGCGCAGGCCAACGTATTGGACTCGCCTTGGCCGAGCACTTTTTAGCGCAAGGACAAGCAATCATAGTCACATACCGCACTCGCCACGATGCTATTGATATCCTCGCAGGTAAAGGAGCAACGTGTATTCATGCTGACTTTGACAGTGATGCAGCAATTACACATTTTATTGAACAACTAAAAAGCCATACTAATCAGCTAAAAGCAATTATTCATAACGCGTCGAGTTGGGATTGTGAAGCCAATAACCAAGATTATGCGACACTGTTCGATAATATGATGCGCATACATGCTAAAACCCCTTACTTAATCAATCTAGCTGCGGCTGATCTACTGCTTCATTATCAACAGAATACAGGTCAAGCTGCCGATATCATCCACATGACAGATTACGTGGTGGAAAAAGGCAGCCCTAAACACCTAGCCTATGCAGCAAGTAAAGCAGCACTCGATAACTTAACTAAATCATTTTCAGCGAAATTTTCACCAGCAATTAAAGTGAACGCAATTGCCCCATCACTCATTATTTTTAATGATCATGACAGTGAAGAATACCGAGCCAAAACCATCAAAAAGTCTTTAATGGAAATTGAACCTGGCTGCACAGAAATTATTAATAGCGTCGAGCTACTACTTAACAGCCGCTACATCACAGGGCGTTCATTACCTGTCGATGGCGGCAGACATTTAAAATAACGTATTACTGAGAAATCTATGCACGATGATTTAAAAAAGAGCTATCAAGACATAATTAGCGCAGTAGGCGAAGACCCTCAACGAGAGGGCTTACTTGATACGCCGAAACGCGCAGCAAAAGCGATGGAATACCTTACTAAAGGTTATCGCCAAACACTTGATGAAATTACCAATAACGCCGTCTTTACCTCTGATGCTGACGACATGGTATTAATTCAGGATATTGAGCTTTACTCAATGTGTGAACACCACTTACTGCCCTTTGTTGGCCGTTGTCACATTGCTTACATTCCTGATGGCAAAGTACTCGGTCTGTCTAAATTTGCTCGTATTGTCGATATGTTTGCACGACGCTTCCAAATTCAAGAACAGCTTACTCATCAAATTGCCAAGGCGGTTGAAGAGGTCACAGGTGCAAAAGGTGTTGGTGTAATTGTTGAAGCAAAACATATGTGTATGATGATGCGCGGCGTTGAAAAACAAAACTCAAGCATGCGTACCTCTGTTATGCTTGGCAGCTTCAGAGCCGATCCAAAAACCCGTAATGAGTTTTTGCAGTTAGTTAGAGGGTAATCATGGCCAATGCAATTATCAATGTAACAAACCTCAGGCTAAGAACCTTTATTGGTTTTAATCCTGAAGAGCGTGAAAAAAAGCAAGATGTCGTGATTAACCTTGAAATTCACTACCCTGCTGAGCAAGCGTGTGAAACTGATGCTGTTGATAAAGCACTTAACTACAAGACCATTACTAAAGAAGTCATCGCGTTAGTCGAGGAAGGTCACTTCTTATTGCTAGAAAAGCTTGTTGCCGAGATTTTAGCTATTTGCCACCAGCATAAAAGTGTTCATTACGCCAAAGTTCGTGTTGATAAGCCACATGCGCTGCGTTTTGCAGACTCAGTATCGCTGACTCTCGATTGGCAAAAAAACTAAAAAAACTTTTCAAGCCCAACAGCAAAGGCAAGCACAGCTAAATAGCGTGCACCTTTGCCAAGGGCGACAAGTACGAGAAAAGTTAAAAACTTAACGCGAAAAATTCCACCGACCACAGTGAGCGGATCGCCCACCACAGGTAACCAAGCAAACAATAAACTGTAAATACCGTATTTATTGAATTGTTTTTCAGCTTTTTTAATGGACTTTTCAGAGACCGGAAACCATTTACGATCTTTAAAACGCATGACCTGTGTGCCAAGCCAATAGTTAACACAACTACCTAGCACATTACCGAGTGTCGCACTAAGCCATAACAACCAAAGTGAATAGCCCCCTTTGGCAATCATTGCCGTCATTACCAACTCTGATGAACTAGGTAACAAAGTTGCTGAAATAAATGCAGTAAAAAAAAGCGAAAGATAGGCCATACATACCCAAAAAAAGAAAAGCTCAGCAACACTGCTGAGCTTTTCTAGTATATCTAATTTCTCAGTTTTATTTTATAAATTCGATGCTCAGCGGGTAATCCACTTCCTTACCATCGTTGGCTTTGATTGCCGATACAACAACCATAATAAAAGCAAAAATTGCGATGACAGGTAATAAAATGACGCCGATAACAACAAACATCAACAAGAAACTAATGATATATGCAATCATCATCGTTAACTGAAAATTTAATGACTTACGGCCATGCTCAGCCACTAACGGCATTTCATCCTTTTTGGCAAGCCAGACAATGAGTGGCCCAATGACAGATCCGAAAGGGATTAACAATCCAGCAAATGAGCTTAAATGACATAGCATTGCCCACGTTCGATGGTCCTTATTATCCGTTATAACTTCAACCTTTTGATTATCGTCCATTATGACTCCTTGTTATTTTTTATCACCTTCACTATAGCGTTATATTTGCCTAGTTAATATACCTATGAGTCGATTTAACCCGCTGTTTTCACCCCACTTCGTTACTGTGATAAAAAAGTGATAACTTCGTGAGGCTTTTATGATATTGCTATTTGATACTGTTTTTGAACAGTCAAAAACAGGAACAAATAATGAAAACTTTATCTTTAACTTTGCTAGCTGCAACAGCAATTTCTAGCTTCACGAGCCAAGCAGCTGAGCTGGATATCAAACTAACAAACCTCACTCAAGGTGTTCATTTTACACCTATTCTGATTACAGCCCACAGCGGTGATACATCACTTTTTGAAGTCGCAATGCCAGCATCTACAGCGCTACAAACAATGGCTGAAGGTGGCAACATTGCACCTCTTGTTGATGAAGCAACAGCCGCTAATAGCGATCTGGTTGCCAACCCAGCAGAAGGGTTACTTGCTCCGGCCGCATCGACAATGGCAAGCCTAACAACAACAGAAGGTAACGACTACTTATCTCTAACAGCCATGTTGTTGCCAACAAATGATGGGTTTGTCGGCTTGAATAGCTGGAAAATACCTACCGAAGCAGGTACTTACACTATTTACCTAAATGGCTATGATGCAGGCACTGAAGCAAATGATGAACGCGTTGTTGAAGGCTCAGGGGCTTTGGGCGTTCCCGGTATTCCTGCCGCACCAGGCGGAAATGCAGGCACAGGCGGTAGTGGTGTCACAAGCAGTGAAAGCAACACAATGGTACATATTCATCCTGGTAACTTAGGTGATGATGATCTTGAAGCAGGTATTAGTGACCTTGATAACACAGTACACAGATGGTTAAACCCAGTTGCTAAATTGACAGTAACGGTTAAGTAGGAGAGCTATTATGCTTCGTTTAACAAAAAGCTTGATCATCATTGCGCTCGGCGCCAGCCTTGCGGCCTGTGGTGACTCAAATAATAATCGCTCAGAGACTCCACCTGAAGTCGTGTCACCTCCCGTTGTTAGCCCAGTCGTTACATACGAATTTACAATACAAGTAAGTAACTTAACTGCTGCACAACCATTATCGCCAATTGCTGTGATTTCTCATACCAAAAACATGCTTTGGGAAATTGGTAGCCCTGCATCGACAGCGCTTGAGGTAATGGCCGAAGGAGGAAACAACAGCGACCTATTAGCGGTTGATTTTGCAACCGCAGTTGCATCTGCCGATGCGCCTCTACCGCCAGGTAGTCAGGTAACATTATCACTCACAACAGAGCAACTAGATTCATTAAAAATAAGCTTAGCAACCATGCTGGTGAATACAAATGATGCATTTACCGGTCTTAATGCAATAGATGTGTCTTCGTTAGCTGTCGATGAAGCGCTGACTTTTACTACATTTGCTTATGATGCTGGAACAGAGGCTAATTCAGAAGCCGCAGGGACAATTCCTGGACCAGCTGATTCAGGCGAAGGGTTTAATGAAGAGCGTAATGATGTTAACTATGTGGCTATGCACCCAGGTGTCGTTAGTCAACATGATGGTCTAAGTAGCTCTGTACTTAGTAGTCAACATAAGTTTGATAACCCATTGACTCAAGTTGTCATTACGCGGACGCAATAACATAGCACTCACTTGCGCTAAGGGCATAAGGAAGTGCCTTAGCGATTTGGACAAGACTATGCGCCCAGAAAAACTTTTAATTGTTGAAGATGACCGTGCTATACGTCAACTTGTAATAACTCAACTTAGCAACCTAAATTTACATATTGATGAAGCCGATTCTGCTGAATCAGCATTAAAAAAACTAGCAAGCAATGATTATGGGCTTGTTATATTAGATATAAATTTACCGCAAATGGATGGTTTAAGTTTATGCCGCAAAATTAAAGAACACTACCCCACAGTGTCGGTTATTTTACTTACCGCTTTGAGCAGTGACATGGATAGAGTTATTGGTTTAGAAATGGGTGCAGATGACTATATTTGTAAACCGTTTTTTGCAAGAGAATTACAAGCGAGAGTAAAAACTCAATTACGTCACCGAGAACAATTACTTATTGCTCAATCCTCTATAAAAAAGAAACCCGATGAAGCACAACTTCAGCTCGGAGCCTTACACATAGAGTTTTCGAGTCATCAAGCTTACTTAGCAAATCAAGCCGTCAACTTAACCGCGACAGAGTTTGATTTACTGGTACACTTTGCAAAGCATCCTAACCATGTTTTCAGCCGCCAGCAGCTACTTGATCAAGTTTGGGGGTACCAACACAGTGGTTACGAGCATACCGTTAATTCCCATATCAATCGCCTTCGCAATAAGTTTGAACAGTACCATCGTGCTCTATTTATAGAAACAGTATGGGGTGTCGGTTATAGATTAAATCCAGGGCAGTTAAATATACAATGATGTTTTCGATGACCCTTTACCAAAAACTAGCTTGGTCACTAGTCATTATTTTTAGCCTGTTGTGTGCGCTTATATTTAATTGGAGTAAAAAGCTTGAACAACATTCTCAGCACCAAGCACAGCAGCAATTACACATCCACCTCGCTGAGCACCTTGTAAACGATAATCCATTAATAAAACAAGGTGTGTATGACTATAAAGCGTTAGAAAACTTATTTCATACCTTAATGGTGTTGGGACCTGCTTTCGAATATTACTTTGTAGACCCTGAAGGTAATTTGCTGACCTATTCGGCCAAACCAGGCAAAGTAGTGAGACAGAAAATAAGCCTAAGCCCAATAAAAAAGTTAATTGCACAGCCTAGCTCTACACCTATTTATGGTGACGACCCGCGTAACGTTGAAGGTCAAAAAATATTCTCTGCTGCACCTGTCTACAATCAACAAAAGCTACAAGGTTACTTGTATATGATCATTGGTGGTCAAGCTTTTGATGCAACGCTGAACGAGGTCAAACGTGATAACCCAGTTTGGCTAGGGGCAATGTGGTTTGTAGCAGCTATGGTCGCGCTATTTATCACTATGTTGTTGTTATTTCGCTTTTTCACCTCACCACTTAAGCAATTAAATAAAGAGGTCAGCCGAATAAAAGCAGCCAACTACAGCCTCACAGAAATGGCGCTTAGTCCGAGCTATATGGGGAATAACGAAATTGGCAACTTAAGTAAGGGAATTTATGGCATGCTATCTCGTATTGATGAGCAATTTAAATCTTTGCAGCAAATCGATAAACAACGCCGAGAATTACTTACTCATTTATCACACGATTTAAGAACGCCACTGGCTTCATTACATGGTTTTCTTGAGGTTATAAAAAAACCACACCCCCATCTGAGTGAGCACGAGCAACAACGTTATCTCAGCCTTGCAATGGATAATTGCCAGCAATTAAAGTTGTTAATTGAACAAATTTTTGAACTGGCTAATTTAGAGTGTGGCCAAGTAAAGATAAAAACGGAAACGTTTAATCTTGGCGAATTAATTTACGACTGTGTCGCCAAATTAGCATTAAACGCTGAAGCAGCTGGGGTGACAATAAAAGTCACTCCCAAAATTTGTGACTTTCCAGTGACAGCAGATATTGCCAAACTAGAGCGTGTACTGACTAACCTTATAGAAAACGCGATACGCCATACCCCCTCCAAAGGATTAATCACTGTAGAAGTGTCTCAACTCAACGAACAAGTATTTGTCTCAGTCTCTGACACGGGTGTAGGCATTCACGCTGATGAGTTAACGGCAATCTTCGAACCTCACTACCAAGCACGTAATAGTATTAAACGAGGCCAAGGTGGACTTGGTTTAGCTATTTGCAAACAGCTACTTAAACTAATGAATAGTGATATTGAAGTACACAGTACCCTGGGTAAGGGGACCCAATTTCGCTTTAACTTAACGAAGCATGCACCAGTTTAAGGTCGAATCACCCACTGGTGCGTATATTGATTATTGTTTGATACCTGCCAAATCAAGCATAAACGCATAATACAGTGCGGTATCTTCTAAACTTTTAAACCGCCCTGACGCACCACCGTGTCCTGCTTCCATATCGGTCTTGAATAACAATACATTGTTGTCCGTTTTCAGCTCACGCAATTTAGCCACCCATTTTGCCGGTTCAAAATATTGTACTTGTGAGTCATGTAGCCCCGTTGTGATCAACATATTTGGATAGGCTTGTTGCTTCACTTGATCATAAGGTGAATATGACAACATATAGTCATAATACTTTTTATCATTTGGGTTACCCCACTCATCATATTCATTGGTCGTGAGCGGTAAGCTGGTATCAAGCATCGTTGTTACAACATCAACAAAAGGAACAGCTGCAATCACTCCTTTATAAAGTTCTGGCGCTTGGTTTACTATCGCCCCCATTAACAAGCCACCTGCACTGCCCCCCATGGCAAAAATGCTATTTTTGTCACCATACTTTTGTGCAACTAGAGATTCTGTCACATCAATAAAATCGTTAAATGTGTTTTTCTTGTGTAACAACTTGCCATCTTCGTACCATGGGCGCCCGAGCATTTGTGAACCGCGGATATGTGCAATTGCAAACACGAAACCGCGATCAAGCAAGCTTAGTCGCGAACTCGAAAAACTTGGATCCATCGTCGCACCATACGAACCATAGCCATACTGTAATAACGGGTTAGTACCGTTTTTATCAAACTTATCTTTACGATAAACGAGGCTCACAGGTACATCGACACCATCTCGCGTTGTCACATACACCCGCTCAGATATATAGTTATCTGGATTAAAGTCACCTAACACTTTGCGCTGCTTGAGAAGCGTTTTTTCACCGTTTTCTAAATTAATATCGTAACTTGTACTTGGCGTGGTCATACTTGAGTAGTAAACACGTAAGTTAGGGTTATCTAGCTCATAGTTACCATAGCTAGAAACCGTATATGTCGGATCCTTAAAGGCAATCACTTGTTCTTGCTGATCACGTAAATCACGAACAATTAAAGAGGTCTGCCCCATTGTGCGCTCTTCGTATACCAAGTGATGATTAAATAACTCAATACTTTCCAGCTTTATATTTTCGCGCCCAGCAATCAGCGTTTGCCACTTCGCTTTATCCTGAGCTTGTTCACGATGCACTTTCATTAACTGAAAGTTTACGGCGTTTAAATTAGTGACTATGTAATACCAGTCACCTAATTTCTTAATGTCATACTCGAGTCCTGTTTCACGTGGAATTAAACGTTTTGGCATGGCACTGATATCGTTTGCATCAATAACCGACACCCCAGAAGCACTCGTGCTACTATGCTTGATATAAATCTCTTGGTGATCTTTGCTCTTCTCAATACTGGTGTAATAGCTCATGTCCAGCTCTTCATATACGAGCTCATCATCCGCTTGAGACGTGCCTAACCTGTGCCGAAAAACTTGATATCCCAATAAGGTTTGCGGGTCTTTTTTAATATAATAAAAGGTTTTATTATCATTCGCCCAAACAACATCACCTTCGCTGCCTTCAATTGTATCCGGCAATAATTGATTGGTTGTCAAATCCTTAATTTTTATAGTGTATATACGCCGACTCAACGTATCCTCACCATAGGCTAATAAAGCACCATTTGGGCTTACATCAAGTCCTGTTATTGCAAAATAATCATGATTTTTAGCAAGCTTATTTACGTCTAAAATAACCTGCTGATGCTGTCCTTGCTTATCAGTACTTCGTATATAAACAGGGTATTCATTATCACCATGAGTTTGTGAAAAATAATAGTGGCTTCCCTTTTTTATGGGTACTGATTCATCATCTTTTTCAATACGTCCTTTCAACTCTTCAAATAACTTATTTTGTAAAGCATTTGTATGAGCCATCATTTTTTCTACATAACTATTTTCAGCTGCTAAATGGGCAAGAACCTGTGGGTCAGTGCGAGTATCGTCACGCATCCAATAATAGTTATCAACTCTGCTATCACCGTGAATAGTCATCTCATGAGGTATTTTTTTGGCTACAGGTGCCAAGGTGTTTACTTTATCTGCAGCTGAAAATGAGCTGGACTCGTTTACAGAACTCGGTATTTTGTTACACGCCGCAACGATAGCAAGTGGTATAGCTAACAAGTAAAGAGAGTGACTAATTTTCATAGGGTTCCTGAGTTATTTTTTTATCCCGACTTTAATATAAGTAAAATTAACTCCTGATATAAGTAGGCTTTGTGAAGCAATGTAAAAAGGGAGCCGCAGCTCCCTTTATATAAACGTATTGATTATCTACTTTTGCTTACGACGACGCACAAATGCAAACGGCGCAGCTAACAAAGCTAACCATGCAAGTGAACCCGATGAACGCGATCTATTTGCTGAAGGCGCAGGTTCTACTGGCATCTCCGATGCTTCATCTGCAAGGTTATTAACAAGTACAGTTACCATGGCGGGCTCCGAGATATTGCCAGACTTATCACTGACAACCACTTCAAGTTCAATGGCGGTCATTCCTGCATCATAATCTAAGACTTCTTGTTGCATCACGACAACGTCACCTTCGGAAGTGACTGAAACAGCTGTAGAAGTAGAGCTTAAAACAATAAACTCAGAAATAGGGTTAGCAAGGTCTGCACCAAAACTAGCTTCTAGGGTGCCAATTACCGTACCATTCTCTGCATTTTCATCCACTGAGAACTCAGCATCCGCTAAAACAGGCGAGGTGTTAGCATCACTTTGCGGAGTAGCAACATATGCTTGCGAACCTGAGTCAGATAAAATTAAGAAATCAGCTCCTGCATTAAACATAGTTGCAGACTCGCCAGGCGCTAATGAACTGACGGCATTCCCCGCTTCATCTGTTAAAGCCGCGTAGACATTTTCAGACGCATCACTGAATGTATAAGTTCCCATTGCAACATCACCTTGGTTTGTTGCCAGTGGTGTCCACAACTCTTCTTCTGTTCTAAAACGAACATTTGCAGTTACATTGCCTAGATCATCCGCTGTTAAACCAAATGCGTCTAAACAGCTTTGTAAAGTTAGATGATTATTACCGATAATTTGAAAGATATTATCCAACTGACCAGACGAACTGCCATAACCATGAGTGAAAGTGATTGCTGTGCCTGGCTCTATGTCGTCAAAGAACCATTCAAGCTTACCATTTTGTACTGTTACATCGTATGTACCGTCTTGATCAAGGTCAAAGTCAGCCATTAAGCCCGCGACGTATGAATGTGTAATTCCCTCATTCAAAATAACCGTTGTTAAAGTCACATAACCACTTTCACAGATATCAGCGGTTACTGGGAATGTTTCAATCGATGCACCGACTAGATCAAAGCGATGCGCTTCATCAATCTCATCAGTCATCACTGTTGGTGCAAAAACGGGGTTTAACGTTGTCGCGCCTGTATTAGTCAACTGATGCGCTACACCACTTTCAGTTTCAACGGGTGTAAAGCTCATGGCAGCATTCGCTTTTGGTAATACGTGATAGACCAAGTGGAAAGCAGGCTCGCCGCCATCAGAGAAAACTAACGCACCATCTAACTCTAAGTTGGTTAGATCTGCTGTTGTCGCTTGCGAACCAATATTATCGTCTGTCAATGTCCATTCAGGCAACGTAGCAGGGTCAATTGTTGCCGTCACATCAAATGACATTGTTTGACCAGCAGGCACGGTGATGGTTTCAGGGTACTCTAATGAGAATGAACCACGCTCTATGTCATTTTGATAACGCTGCTCAAGTGATAACGAATATACTTTCACTTCGTTCGAGAAGTTTTTAACTTGAATAGTTTTTGTTAGCTCAACAGTCTCAGAAGCGTTAACTAGGCCAAATGAAAGTGCCGCCTGCTTAGTATCAGCAGCCCATGCAGCAACAGGTAAGTTAGCAGCTTTATTAACATCAACTAAGCCTGCGCCGATATAGCTAATTGGAGCAAGTTCAGCATCTGGGTTTATTGCACGAGGCTCCATGGTGACATCTAAATTTGCTGTATTCATTAGTGTCGCTTTAAGCTCTAACGCATTGCGCTCTGGTTGTGCTTCTTTTAAGAGGCTCACAGCACCTGCGGTAATAGGTCCTGAGAAAGATGTACCTGATACGCCAGTTAACCCATCACCAAGTCCAGGCTGCGCTGTCATTATATTCACACCAGGGGCAGTAATCTCAGGCTTAAGTAAGCCTCCCATTGATGGACCACGAGACGTAAAATCAGCTATTGCTCCTGTAAGAACTAGCTTTTCAAGTTGAAATTGGTATTCAGGCTGCTCACCTGCCGCTAGCTGCTCTTTTAACTGTCGTCCGACTTCTTGAGTTACAGATAGTACACGAATAGTTACTTGGTCTGCCTCTGGGCCTGCAGCCATGCCAGGTGCGCTTCCTTCAGCATTATTTGCAATAATGACAAAAGCAGCCCCGCGTTGCTGTGCTCGCAATGCCTTCGCAGAGAAACCACATGCACCACGATCAATAATGACGCCTTTACCTGTGAAATCAATATCTTCAGCAAAGTCCACACATGCCGTTGCGTTATCACTTGGGTGAACCAATTCATAGTCTTCACTGGTCAATTCAAACGCATCCGTGTTACCAAATGAAGCAAGACCTGTTTCAACTTGGACACCATTTACTAGATTATTGAACACATTATCAGGTTCAGTAGGGTGAGTCATTGCACCCACTGAAAGTGCATTTTCAGTTGTACTAGGACCACCAACAATAAATGGATATGCACCATCATTACCAGCAGAGATAACAACATTTGTGCCTAGCTTTACAGCCTCATTTATAAATAAGCCCACAGCATCATTGGCAACATCACCATAATCACCACCTAAAGACATATTAATTACATCTACACGGTCAGAGATATCACCATCACCATTCGGGTCCATTGCGCTTTCTAATGCTTGTAATTGCGCTAAGCCAGGACAATTAGCCGCACAAACAGAGTAAACAAATAAGTCCACATTAGGCGCAATACCATTCACTGAGTGAGATACATGGGTACCATGGTTAGTTGTTACATCAATCGGATCAGCATCATTATTTATATAATCATAGCCACCTAACACTTTACCCTGTGGCCAATCAACGCTTGTTGGATCTGCCGTCGCTGCCGCATAGGCTGCATCGGTACCTTCACCGCCAAATGCCGTATGGGTATAATCAATACCGGTATCAAGTACAGCAACACGAACACCTTCACCTGTCGCTAGACCATTCGAGACAAGTGGTGTTGCCTCTATATAATCAGCACTATCCGCAACATGTAGCTCATAGTCATAAACAGGGTATATCTCTTCGACTTGAGGGTTCGATAAAAGCATGGCGACATCTTGCTTACTACCATTGACAACTACAGAACTAACAAGCGTTGATGTTTTAGCTACAACGTGTACAGGTAACCCCATACTCTCGATAGAGCTTTCTACAGATGCTTGCGCTGTTTTAGCAACCGCTTGTACTGAAGCAATATCAGCCCCCATAGTTTTTGCACTAATGGCTGCTGGGGCTTTTAGCTTAACCAACCAACTTGTTGCCTCACCTTTTACGTTTCGTTCTTGTTTGGTAACAGCGACTGGCTTAATTAGTTTTTTTCCTGCTAAGTTATACTTAGCAAAATCATTTGCCTGAGCACTTGCGCACATCGCACTTGCCACAGCGAGTGCGACTGTCGTTCTTTTTATTAGATTATTTGACATAGGGTCCCCTAGGATATGTTATGTTATCGTTTTGACAGTGATTGAAACTGAGTTTCGGCATCAATATAAAACGGGACGACAAACAGGAACAACAAAATAATTACACTATGATTACAATAACCACAAAAATAGACACAACATTATTTCAAACCCATTGTTTTTAAAATATTTTTATAAAAAACAGTAAGTTGTAAATGTTTGTAAACGAATATTGTCTTTTTAAACGCAAGGCGAGATAAAATGAACTCAGACGTCATTAACATTTTAACGATGGCAAAGGTAATCCAAACAGCCGTAGCCCCCGTTTTCTTAATTACTGGTATTGCGGCAACACTAGGGGTTTTATCTAATCGCCTTGCACGCATTACTGACCGCGCAAGACAGCTTGAGCGTAAGCTAAAAGTAAGTACTGATGAGGACTTTAATCTATCGTTAACGACCGAATTAAGAGCCTTGCTGAAACGCTCGCGCTGCATCCATATTGCATTTAGCTTAAGTGTGCTTAGTGCCCTACTCGTTTGTGCTGTGGTCATGTGTTTGTTTCTCTCACACATTCAATCTATTAACTTAAGTGTGACGATTGCCAGCTGCTTCGTTGCTGCAATGGCGTTACTGATTTTTGCCTTTTTATCATTGCTAGGTGAAGTTTTCTTAGCAACACGAAGTATGCGCCGTGGCATGATCTTCGCAGATATAGATATAAATGATTAGGGCGTATTGACCTTTTATGATTAATTTTGCAGCAGTGTGTTTGGTATTTAGGCAAGGCAGAGCCTATGTAGTGTGGTTGCTCCACATAAATAGGCGATAACGCAGCATCAATGCCAAACACGCGCTGCCCTTCGGGTTCTTCCTAGGGGCGATTAACTCTTTGTTGCTCGATTTTTACTTAGTCCACTAGGTTACAAATCTCGCGCCGCGATTAAATCGCCCCTAGAGTGAACAAATTTTAATCTACAAAGGTAAATACGCCCTAGATTAAACTTAAGTTAAGATTAACCGCATTACACTTGAATAATCTATTTAGCTGAGATAAAACTCGGTTAATTTATCTTTCTGACATCTAAGGGGCAAAAGGAATGAAATTAAAACAATTAGTATTAGGTACAATACTGTCGACTATGGCACTTAGCGCATCGGCAAACTCTGTATTTGAAGAGCCAAGTGACGCTATCGAATACCGCCAAGCTGCATTTTCAATGATCCGCGTACAAATTGGTGACATGGGCGATATGCTAAAAGGAAAAGTACCTTTTGATGCAGAACGTTTTCAGATGCGTGCAAACAATGCAGCTGCGCTATCAAAAATGCCTTGGGAAGCTTTCGTAGCGGGTTCTGATAAGGGCGATACATCTGCACTTGCAGCTGTTTGGAGTGACAACGAAACTTTCATGAAAAAAGCAGTGGCTTTCCAACAGTATGCTGACGAACTAGCCGTTGCTGCACAAAGTGGCGACCAAAAAGTGATTGGTAAAGCATTCGGCGCGTGGGCTAAAGGTTGTAAAGATTGCCATAAATCATTCAAAGACTAGTTAAAACTTAAACTAAAAAGGCGCTTATTAGCGCCTTTTTTAATGCCTTAAGATAGCTACCCTAGCAGATAACTGAGTGGCTCTGCCCCCCAAGTCGTAAATAGCAACACTAAGCACACGGCAAAAATAACGAATGCGATAACGGGTGATTTAGTCACAGGCTCCGTGGCTGAGATTTGATCGCTACTGCCCGTAAGCATAGGCTTTACTAAGTTCTTACCCTTTATACGATAAATAACAATCGCCAAAACATGCAATACAATGGCATACAACAAAATATCAAAATTAAGATGATGCAACCAACCTGCAAACTCCACGGTATCTGAGGATACATGCGCTACTAACGGACCATCCGTTAATATATCGTCACTCGTCATTAAGCCAGAAGTTAACTGCACGATAAGCAGAGCAAAAAAGGCTATCACCATATAGCTACCAGCCGCACCATGACCCGCTTTATGTTCACTACTCGTGAACGACTTAATCGCAGCAACAGGAGAGTGAATAAGTGCTGATAGCCTCGCAGTTTTACTACCAATAATACCCCAGATAAGACGAGTAACTAGCAATGCAAGGGTGAAATACCCTGCTGCAAAGTGCAGCTCAAGCATGCCCTCTTCGGCACTAAAATAAAGTGTCGCGATAGCCGCAACCAACAACCAATGGAAACTTCTTATAAAGCCATCCCATACTTTGACTTTAGACATTGTAACCCTCCCTAAGAAATGTATATTATTGCAAACTTCGACGATTTTGACACACTCCAATAATAGGTGTTTTGATCTGAGCCATAACAACAAACAAGAGCGATAAGATGCAAAAACCCATTCTAAGAGCCTTGCTAAAAGGATTTTTCGACATGCTCCCCTTATGCCTTGCGGTGTTACCTTGGGGGATTTTATGTGGCTCTTTAGCAATTCAAAATGGTTTTAGCGCATTTGAAACACAAGCAATGTCGTTACTGGTATTTGCAGGGTCTGCGCAGTTGGTCGCCATAGAATTAATAGCCGGCAATACACCGCTTTTAACTATTTTGTTTACCACACTCATTATTAGCTCACGGCACTTTTTATATGGCTTAGCAGTGCGCCACAAGGTCATCGATCAGCCTTTTCGTTGGCGACTTCCTGTTAGTTTTGTTCTCACTGATGAATTATTTGCTTTCTCACACCATCGCAAAGCCTATCGAACAAAAGTACGCCTTATTTATGCTTTAAGTGCTGGGTTTAGTTTTTATATTGCGTGGAATATTTGGACCCTGCTAGGCATAGTCGCGGGAAGCTTACTCCCCGATTTAACAAATCTTGGCCTTGATTTTGCCATCGCAGCCACCTTTATTGCTTTAGTTATTCCTGGTGTAAAGAACCTTGCTACCTTAGCGACCGTGATCACCGCAGGTGCTGTCGCAACGCTATTAAAAAGCCAAGGCTTTCAGCTGTGGCTAGTCACAGCGGCCCTTATCGCTATGACGGTGGGTTATGTAATTAGTCGCTGGCAAGTAAAAGAGGAGCACGCACAATGATGACGACTATTTTATTGATGGCGTGTATCACCTTCTTCAGCCGTTACTTATTTTTACACCGCGCGCTACCGTTTAAAGTCGGCCCGAAAATGCAGCAATTTTTAAGTTTTAGTGCCCCTGCAGTACTTACTGCAATTTGGGTACCCATTGTGTTTATTAATGACGAAGGGATAAATCTAGATTGGCAAAATCCCTACCTAAGTGCTGCAGTCATAGCCGTTATTGTGGCTTATAAAACACACAATATTTACTACACAACACTGGCAGGGATGGGATTATTTATAATCTTAAGTTAGACACTTGCAAGTAAAATCGCGCGGCTTTTCTCAAGCGTAACTTGCTCGCGCTCACCAAGAGCCGTCATACCATGACGTTCAAGCTGAGCCACAAGTTTATCGGCAACACTTTCATCCAACTCGTAATCGCTTAAACGAGTTGGCATTTTAACACTGTGGAAAAATGCTTCTGTTGCAGCTATCGCGTTATCAATTGCTGAATCTTCATCTTTAATATCAAGGCCTAATACTCGCTCAGCATATTGCAATAACTTGTCACGCTTAGTGTCTTTTTGCTCTGCCATCATACGTGGTAATACAATCGCTAATGTTTGTGCGTGATCCAAACCATACACAGCAGTCATTTCATGACCTATCATGTGAGTTGCCCAGTCTTGCGGGACGCCAGCTCCTATTAGGCCATTGAGTGCCATCGTCGCTGACCACATAATATTAGCGCGCACTTGATAGTTATCGGGTTCAGAGAATGCTTTAGGGCCTTCTTCGATAAGCGTCATTAAAATCCCTTCAGCAAAGCGATCTTGTAACTTGGCACCCACATCATATGTTAGGTATTGCTCCATTGTGTGTACAAACGCATCAACAATACCATTCGTTATCTGACGCTCAGGTAATGAGAATGTCACAGCAGGGTCGAGCACAGCAAAACGAGGACGCACAAACTCACTGGCAAACGGCAGTTTATCTTGCGTCTCTAAGTTTGATACCACACTAAAGGTGTTCGATTCCGAACCCGTGGCAGGTAAGGTTAAAACAACGCCAAGTGCCACAGCTGACTTTACTTCAGCGCCTTTTGCTAAAATATCCCATGGTTCGCCAACAAACTCAGCTGCAGCTGCGATAAATTTGCTGCCATCAACCACAGAACCACCACCAACCGCGAGGATGTAGTCAATTTGCTGCTCTTTAACTAGTTCGACTGCTTTCATACATGTTTGGTAGCTAGGGTTTGGTTCAATACCGGCAAACTCAAACCAAGTATGCTCGCTTAATGCAGCTTTAACTTGATCATACACACCATTTTTCTTAATGCTGCCGCCGCCATAAGTAACTAGTACTTTGGCATTTTTTGGGATCTCATTTTGAATCTCTTTGATTTGTTGTTCACCAAAATGAATTTTGGTTGGATTCTCAAAGCTAAAATTTAACATGCTTACGCTCTCATATTTGTGAGTATTAATCAGTGACACGACTATTGTAGTTATTTTCATATAGGGATAAAGGATGAAAATAAATAATCACTTTTGCAGACATGCAACAATAATCAGCATAAAATAGTCTTAATTTGATGCAGCACCCTAAGGATCGAAAATGTGGCAAGGCTTGGAAGAATTCTTATATGTCGTTGAGCATGGCAGCTTTACACATGCAGCCAAGGCTATGGAAGTATCAACCTCACATATAAGTCGGCAAGTACAACAGTTGGAAAGTCGTTTAGGTTCGGTATTATTTCAACGCACCACACGTAAAATCAACCTTACTGATGCAGGGCGTGAATACGCAGTAAAATTAAAAGCAATACGCCAAGAATTGATTGATGCAAACAACCAACTACAGGGTGAACAACGCCAACCAAAAGGCCTAATACGTATTACTGGCGCAGGTGAATTTGTAGCAAACCAAGTCGCTCCCAAAGTCGCAGAGTTTGTCAAACGCTACCCTGAGGTTGAAGTCGATCTCGACTTTAATAGTCGTAACGTTAACTTAGTTGAAGAAGGTTTTGACTTAGCCATTCGCTTTGGCAGAATGCAAGACTCAAATTTAATTGCACGACCACTCTGTAAACGCGTAATGACACTCGTTGCAAGCCCAGAGTATTTAGCTAATCACCCTGCTCTTAAAACACCTTTTGATCTCACTGAGCATAATTGTTTAATTACTATGCGAAAGCGCTGGCGATTTAATATTGATAATCAAATTAAAGAGGTTCGCATTGATGGTAATTGGCGTAGCAACCACCCACAAGCTATTTTAAGTGCCGCTGTTGCGGGTGTTGGTATTGCACACCTTGCTCTAGATATTGTTGAACCTTATTTGAATAATGGCCAATTAGTAAGTGTACTTGATGAGTTTCAAGTCAGCGATAATGCATCTTGGCTAGTATACCCTCGTAAAGATCTATTACCATTTCGCGTACGTTTATTGATAGAGCATTTAACCGATGCATTCGCTGATTAAAATTTACGCTTTTAGAAAAATCTCAAGCACGTTAGAATCAGTGTAACAATAATAAAAAGTTATCATTATGAGCGAATTTTACCAACTTTCTGCTACTAGCCTTCAAGGCCAAACTATCGACTTTTCTGACTTTGAAAATAAGGTTGTGCTCGTGGTAAACACAGCCAGTGAGTGCGGTTTTACTCCACAGTATGAAGGGCTCCAAAAGCTACATGAAAAATACCATGATAAGGGCTTAGTCATTATAGGTTTTCCCTGTAATCAATTTGGTAAGCAAGAACCTGGTGATGCTAAAGAAATAAAAGAGGGCTGTCTAATCAACTATGGTGTCAGCTTTTTAATGATGAGCAAAGTTGATGTAAACGGCGAACACGCACACCCCGTTTTTCGACATCTAAAGTCCGAATTGCCAGGCTTTATCACCCGCAAAATAAAATGGAACTTTACCAAGTTTTTAATTGGCAAAGATGGTAAAGCCATTAAACGCTTTGCACCACTAACAAAACCAGAACAAATAGAATCAACCATTGTCGCGGCATTACATAAATAAAACGTACGTCAAAAAGCAATAAAGAGGCGCAGCGCCTCTTTATCTAAATTTATACTTAGTCGTTCAAATAATCATCAAAATCATCTTCACCTAAGTTTCTTCGCAAGCGTTTTTGTTCAAGATAGTCTTCCAACTTCTTCTTAACGCGTTGCTTTTTCTTGTCGTGTTGATTACGCCCGACCATTTCGTACTCGTCTTCAACAAAATCGTCATCTAGCGCGTCATAACTAAATGTCTTACCCACAACCCACTCCATAAAGTGTTTGAGACCAATTCAACGGTTCTAAATTTGTTCCATGAATTAGCAAAGTTTAAAAAGCTCAGTAGTAATTTAGTACCTAAAAACTACCAAAATAAAGCCATACCCCCATGCTAAATAGGTGATATGTCAATATTGTGAATAAATAGCGCTAAATTCGATTTCTGAAAAGTGAGAGTTTTTTATCGTTTCGATAAAACTCATTTATGCATATGAATTTTTTGGTTAATTTGACCAAAAAATGGTTAAAATTTTATTTCTATTTCTTTTCCCAAAATAAACAAAAACAAGCAAACTATTGATATTAAATAACTTTAAAAGTTTGGCACTCTATTTGATAACTAAATTCTGTCATTTCAAACAGGAAAGAAAAAAATGAAAAAGTTATTGTTAGCAAGTTCTTTATTTATCGCCACAACGGCTATGGCTCATAACGATAATGTTACAAATATTTCATTTAGCGGTGAGCAATGCGATGTTGAATTTAAAAATGATGTTCGTATCACGCCAAGCGAATTAGAAGTTTACACAGCCGATAATCGTACTATGAAAATCATCAACCAAAATAATTTATATATTGATGGTGAAAGCGTATCACTCAATGCCTTACAACAAGCGGCTATTGCCGCTTATTCCGACAGCTTACGCAGCCAACTCCCTGAGGTGGCAAACATCGCGCTTGATGGGGTAAAAATCGCAGGTGTAGCAATCGAAGAAGTTGCTAATGCTTTTAACATTGACGGCCTAAACGACATCTCTGAATTAATGGATGACATCAGCGTAGAAGTGCAGAACGCTTTCTATCAACAAGGTGCATTCACTATGGGTCAGCAAAATTTCGAAAAGTTTGGCCAAAACTTTGAAAATCAGTTTGATGAGCAAATCGAATCAGCGGTTGAGTCAGCCATGATGCAATCAATGGGCAGCATTTTAGTTGCTCTTGGCTCTGAACTAATCGGCTCAGGTGGTGATATGGATGCTTTTGAACAGCGCATGGAAAACATGGGTGAACAAATCGAAGCACGCGTAGAAACTCAAGCCGCACAACTAGAAGAGCGTGCCGATGCACTCTGTGGCAGTTTTGCAGATATTGCCCATAAAGAGCAAGAGCTCGTCGCTTTAGTACCTGAATTAAAAGAGTACCAGCTGTTCACATTTAAACAGCATGCTGAGTAAGATATCCCTGAACCAACGCACTTGGTTTTGCGCAGAGCCTGCTCTGCGCTTTTTATTTTTTGGCTAATACTGTGAGCTGTGACAAGGTTTTAATTGCGTGTTCTAAATGCTCAGACCAAGGTAAACCATAGCTTAAGCGAAAACAGCTGCGGTATTTTTTACCTGCTGAAAATATTAACCCTGGAGTAATGCTGATCCCCGCCTCTAACGCTAAATGGAATAACTTTACCGCATCATACTGCCCCCCAAGATCAATCCAAATCACACAGCCACCTTGCGGGTTACTAATGCGCGCACAACTTGGCATATATTGCTGTAAGCACCAAATCATACGTTCTTTATTTGTACTCAAGCGCTGCCTCAACAAACGCAGATTACGATCGTACTCACCACTGGCGATAAACTCATACAGAGTCCATTGATTAATGAGTGGCGCAGAGCAACTCAGAGCACGTTTATAACGCCTTGCTTGCTCTGCAAACTTGCCCGCAATGATCCAACCAATACGATAACTTGGTGCAGCCGTTTTTGAAAACGACGCACAGGTGATCACTAAGCCTTTTTTTGAATAAGCTTGCGCTGGCGTAGCACGTTTAGCAGTAAAATGTAGATCGCCATAAACATCATCTTCTATGAGCACAACGTTACGCTCTTCTAAAAGAGTCACTAACTGCTCGCGTTTAGTCTCTGGCATAAAACTACCAACGGGGTTATTTAACGACGTTGAAAAAACACACGCTTTGATATCATGCTCATCGAGTGCTTGCGCCAAGTCATCTAGCCAAATCCCTTCATCAGGACACAGCGGGATTTCCAACGCTTTTAAGCCTAAGCTTTCAATCAATTCAATAATGCCAAAATAACAAGGTGATTCAATGGCGATGATATCGCCAGCTTTAGCGACACATTTAAGTGCTATTGCCAATGCCTCTTGTGCGCCATTGGTGATCACCAATTCATCACTATCAACACCAATACCAAAGTCTAAATAGCGATGGATCAATTGCTTTTTCAACGGTGCAAACCCATCCATTGGGCCGTAGTTAATTGCCGATGCGCCAGCCAGTGTCATTACACGTCGCATTGTTCGTGCTAGCGCTTTATCTGTAGGTGCTGCTGCAATAGGGTTTGCAATACCGAATGGCACAACATTGGCTTTATGTATGGCACTATAAACTTGCTCAATCAAGCCTTGCTTATTCACCATCATTGGCTCGCGACTTAGCTTCACTCGTTTCGGCCGCGATTGATTTAATTGAGAAGACTTTAAAAAGTATCCTGACTTTTCTTTGGCTTCTATCAACCCTTGCCCTTCTAAAAGTTGATAAGCTTGTTTCACTGTTGGGATACTTACATTTAACTTATCAGCCATTTTTCTCAGCGACGGTAACTTCTCTCCAGGTAATAGCGACCCTTGTGAGCAAAGATCTCTTATTAGCTGAATCACCTGTTGATATAAAAACTCACTATTACTGCGACTGATCACTTGTGACATCGGACACCAAACTGTATAGGTTATATTTTTAGTTTTCTGTATATGTTAAGTATACAGAAGAGGCCTAAAATGAACATACTTTAAACTTTTGAGTACTAACTATGAAAAGTGCCGCTCTTTACCTTGTCACGGTACTAATTTGGGGGTCAACTTGGCTAGCGATTGAGTTTCAACTAGGCGATGTTGCCGTTGAAATCTCCTTGTTTTATCGCTTTGCTATTGCAGCCGTTTTAATGTGGGCTTTCGTACTGATAAAAAAGCTACCTATGCAATATTCACTGCGTGATCATAGCTTTTTCGCTTTACTGGCATTATTCAACTTTGGTTTAAACTATCTTGTTTTATATTGGGCACAAAATTACCTCACTTCAGCCATGGCATCGATTGCTTTTTCCATGCTGTTATTGATGAATATCATCAATACACGGTTATTCTTTGCCAAACCTATCGCCAAGCGAATTTACTTTGGTGCACTTCTTGGAGTGATGGGGATTGCTAGCTTGTTTTGGCCACAAATTCAGCAATTCAACTTGAGTAATGGTGCGTTGGTCGGGTTACTACTTGCGCTATCAGGAACCTTTGTGGCTTCATTGGGAAATATGGTCAGTGTTCGAAACTCTCAGCGTAATATTGGCGTACTACAAGGCAACGCATGGGGTATGTTATATAGCGCTTTAGGCTTGGCTGCTTATGTTTTAGTAAGCGATGTAGAGCTTACCTTGAATGCTCCAACAAGTTATTGGGTGTCGCTGCTCTATTTAGCTGTGTTCGGTACAGTTATCGCATTTGCTTGTTATTTTGCACTACTAAAAAATATCGGCCCAGAACGGGCAAGTTATGTGATCGTATTATTCCCACTGGTTGCAGTAGTACTAAGTACCTTATTTGAAGGATTCGAATGGCAAGCGAACACCTTTATCGGATTTAGCTTAGTTTTATTTGGCAATGCCATTGTGCTAACACCAACAAAACAGATTAAAGCTTTTTTTGCTGCTCGCAGTATTCAGCAAAAAGGCTCCGTCCCCAGTTAGAAGTGACTATGTCGCCTCTAACACCAAGCGCTGGCAAATTTTGCCGGCGCTTTTTTATGGCACATGAAAACGAAGTGCTTGCGGGTGAATACTGACCTTCGCAGGCGTATAACCCACCAGCTCACCATCTGCCTCAATAAGCTGTCTAGGGGTGGTTACTTCTGCACTGACTAGTTGTGAATATTCTAGCCTTTTCAAACTATGATGCTTTACCAGTAGTAAATACACAAAACTGAGCAGGTTTTTCAGCAAACCATCTGCGGGCATGCAGTAACAGTCAAGCTGACCATCATTTAGCTGTGCTTTTGGGGCGATTTTTAAACCACCACCGAAATATTGATGATTGGCAAATATCGTCACTAAGTTACTGTAGTTGAGTGCTTTACCATTAAACGCAGCGTGTAGAGGCTTAGCCTGAAATGAAAACAGCTGTTTTACACCCTGCCAAATATAGCCGAATGAACCATAGCTTTCAGTCTTATTTAGCTGAGCCACCACTTCAGCGTCAAAGCCTATTCCCGCTACATTAATAAAATAGCGCTGGTTTATTTGCCCAATATCGATTAACTCTGTACGGCTATTAAAAACGGCTTCATACCAAGCCTGTTGTTTACACGCAAAGCCTCGAGCAAAATCATTACCTGTGCCAGCAGGAATTAACGCAATTGAACAATCACTCTCTATGAGTGCATTAACAGCTAAGTGTAAAGTTCCATCACCACCAATCACCACGACTTGAGTTTGGTTTTTAGCCAAAAGCGCAATATCAGCGCAATCATTCTCAAACTTGCCTGTGGTTAAATACAATTCAGGCTCGATCTGTCTTTTTTTACATTCTTTTATTAACCAATCAACACTGTTTTTATGATTTTTTTTGTCGCTTGGCTTTATTATTATCAACATCAGCGATTACTTCTTTTCAGACAGGGCAAAAATAGCCACCCATTCAAATTATATTAATCTGAATATTTAGTCACTTTATAAATTTAAAAACGCATAAACAAAACAACATAAAACAAAAACTCTTTATATACCTGAAGTTAATAAAAAAACACCTTGCATAACCATGCAACCCATAGCAAAAAAGAAAACTTAACCCATTGTTAATAAAGCAGATTCGGATTAAAAAAAGTTATCCGATAGACTCAATTTTTATCGTTTTATTTTTGTCCAGTTTGGTTGCAAAATACCCATGTTTTCAACCAAACACAACTTGGAGCAAAGTAATGAACCCGATTAATACACTCAATCAAAGTGCAGCAACTCATGTTGCCGTAAAACCAACTAACAGAAAAGCAAAAATGCTTGCTAAGTTAAACCGTTACGGAAAAAAACTAGCACTTGGCGGCGCAGTACAACACAAGTAACCCCCAACCATGGTTACTTTATCGGTGCAGTAAACACCCAACCACTAATGAAGATCCTTCTTTAGCTCCTCCGTTTACTGCCCCAACCCCCTTCTTTTAAGTTAAAAACAGCAAATAATTAAACCTTTTTACAAAAAATCCTCTCTTTACGCTCAAAAAACAAGCAAACAAACTTTTTCCTATTTACACAGCCGATTCAGCTAAGTATTATTCTCGCATCACGATGTGGAGAGATGGCAGAGTGGTCGAATGCACCGGTCTTGAAAACCGGCAGGGGTTTGTAGCCCCTCTAGGGTTCAAATCCCTATCTCTCCACCACTTATTTTTATTTGTTGATTTATTTCAGCAAATTACAATCAGAATTATGCGCTGGAGAGGTGGCCGAGTGGCCGAAGGCGCTCCCCTGCTAAGGGAGTATAGGGTTTGTAGCTCTATCGAGGGTTCGAATCCCTCCTTCTCCACCATTTTATTATTAAAAACCGCTTTTAAGCGGTTTTTTTATGCCCGAAAAACTTGCACACCTCATTATATTTCATGCATGCTAAGTATCTATTTGCTACACAAAGTGATGCTATGTTTCGTTTTGTATTTGTGACTCTTGCTCTATTTGCCAGCGCCAACAGTCAAGCCACTATTTATAAGTGTATGATTGACGGGGTTGCCACCTTTACCGAGCAGCCTTGTGGTAAAGATGCAGCAATCGTGAAAATTGCACCGCCACCAGCAAGTAATCAAATCCCAGCCACAGAGCAGCCGCAAAAACCAGCGGACTTAAGTGTTGAGGATTATTTAAAAATCCAAAAAGCCGATCGCGAAATAGACCGCCTCCAATTAGAGCTCAAAGAACTACAAAAACAACAAAGTGAGCGCATCGATAAACTCAAAAATATGACGCAAGATGCGGCAAACAGATTAGGTGCAGCGTCCATTGACGATGCTATTAGCAAACAAAGCGAACGTATTAACGCTTACTATAAAAACCAAATCGCCACCCTAGAAAAGCAAGTAGCACAGCTAGAAGAAAGCAAAAAGCAGCTCAAAGAGCGAGACACACAATCCTATTAGCTTAGCTTACCAAAACTGGTCAGACATGATATAACTGATTTGCTGATTAAGTTTAGGGATCAATCGTTTTGCAAATTCATACGCTCGAGGGTTATATTCAAAATATCTATTTAATTGAATATCAAGATAAATTAATGCTGCTTGATGGATGTTGCCGTGCTGATGTGAATACTGTTTTTGACTATATTACCGAGCAACTCAAGCGCCCTGTCACTGACTTAAAGCTTGTTGTGGTGACCCATATGCACCCAGATCATGCCGGTGGAGCACATGCATTAAGAAAGTTAAGCGGTGCTAAAATAGCCACGTCAAATGCCCCAGGACAATGGTATAGAGGCATTGATGGTTTCTTAATGCACTTAACCGATATCGCTTTGGCTTGGTGGGTCGCTGGTAGGTTAAATAAAAAACGTCACAACCTTTGGTACAGCCGCCATCTAGATGCTGATTATTACCTTGGGGCAGATGCAACCCTACCCGGCTTTGAGGATTGGCAAGCACTACATAGCCCAGGTCATACCGACCGAGATATTAGTCTGTACCATATTCCTAGTGAGCGAATTTATATTGCTGATTTATTGGTAAAAGTAAAAGGACAGCTCGTGCCCCCCTTTCCTGTTTTTTACCCAAAGCTGTATTTAAACTCTTTGCTGATGCTTAAAACGCTGCAACCCAAACGAATTATGTTTGCTCACAGTAACGAAGTCAGTATTGATGACATCGACTTTGAGCAAATTTTAGCGCTGGTCCCCGAAAAACCAATGACCCATTGGCGTTCAGTCAAAGCAAAGGCCAGACAAGCCCTCAACTTAAAGCGCTTTTCACAGTCGTGATAAAAGTATCGATATCCTGCTGATCATTGTAAATATGAGCAGAGACCCTTAAGCCTAAATGACGCTCATCAACCGCAATATTCGCTGCAATAAGCGCAGCTTTAACAGCCGCTTGTTGCTCGCCAAAATGCATAATAGCCGTTCCAGAGCATTTGTCAGCCTGTATTGGTGAACGCATATAATCAGCTAATTGATCATGAAACTGTGCGAGCATTGCTAAGTTATGTGCGCGTACTTTTTCAATACCAAGCTCTGCAAAGTAATTAATACTATGCGAAGCCAAAATATAAGGCGCCACTGAAGGTGTACCACCCCAAAAGCGCAACGCGGTTTGATGATAAGCAAAGTGCTTAATATCAAATTCAAACGGATTTTGATGAGAAAACCAGCCAACATCTTGTGGCTGACAAAGTGAAAGCTGCTTACTGTTAACCCACAAATAAGCAGCACCAGGCCCACCACATAGCCATTTTACACTCGAGCCCAACATAAAATCGGCATCAAGCTTAGTTAAGTCGACTTCTAAAATCCCCGCAGATTGCGCAATATCAAGTAAACTCAATGTGCTGTGTTGCTTCGCGATATTTATAATTTCGTGAATAGGCGCTTGTTGGCCCGTGTTTGAATAAACATGGCTAATAAAGACTAAATCAATCTCATTATTCGCTAAATATGACTGCCAAACCTGCGCATCGGTTAAATCTTCATGTTTACCAATAAACACAATTTCAGCACTTTCAGGTAGGGCTTTTTGCATTGCAAAACCCATACTTGGAAAGTCACTTTCGGCCATCAACACTTTGCAATTTTCTTGCTGAAGTCGCGGGTGCGACATCAAGAGCTTGGTTAAACCGCTCGATAAGTTCACTTAGGGGCAAAACAACTCTCTTTGTGAGTTAAATAATTTAGCGAGACTATTTGTAAACGCCTCAATACCTTGTAGCCACTGTTGCCATGGTTCTTTATTTTCATTTTGCCAAGCTGCAAAAAACTGCTGATGAAAATACTGCTCAGCAGATTTCAATGGTCGCCCAACAGAGTGGTTAAGCAAATAGCTGCCTTGTGGAATTACAAAATCGTCTTTGTTCATTACTTAATCCACTGTTTTAACTTAGTTAAATCATCAAACCGAGTGCGAATATCATCACGCTTTGCTGCCGCACGACGATCCCTTAACTGCTCAAGTGAGTTAAGTAGCACATGCAAAGGCGGCCCACTGGCTGTGACTTTATCCATATGTTGTTGCTGCATTTGCTCTGAAGGCTGCGCAATGTATTTACTAACCAATTGATTATGGTGGCCAATTGCAGTATCACCATGCAATTTACACACTTGAATAAACAGCTTTAAGTTAGTTTGTAACCATTCGCTATCGCGCTCAGCTTCTGCCGCTAAAAAGTCATCCATAATGCTTGTCATGCGCATGCTTTCACGCAAAATTTGCTGATCTTCAGGCATCATATACAAGAATTTATCCACCAACATTTGCGAGTAGCTCGGTTCATTGGCAAAACAAAGGCCAAGTAATAAATCGATGACATTAATGCCCGCAAAATCACCGGCATTCGCACCTCGATATACCTCTTTACCTACTCGATACGGCTTGTAATATGGGCGTACACAATAAAAAAAGCGGTCTGTGTCGAGCTTGTTGTATAGCGTATTATTTGACTCAATCACATCAAGTAGCGCTTGCTTTGCTACTGCCAGTAAGTCAGCCGCGATAGGGTGCGATATACCTAACGGCTGAATTTTTAATAAAGCATCGGCCGCACGCTTATACGCTAAAATACCCTTGGTATTGTAATCAATAAAGATTTTCTCATCTTCAAGGTCAGTAAAGCGCTTATACACACCATCAACCGCTTTATTGTGCGTGGTTAAATGCGCCGTTGCAAAACGTGGGGTAACACCAATAGATGCACCAATATGCATTGCCAGCGCAGAGGCTTCTACAAGGGGTGAGCTTGTTTCACGAGAAGGCTCAGTGATCTCATGTCGACGGCATGCCGCCATATACAGACCAACATTACCCAACAAATCAAAGGCGTTGTCAAACCCTTCATCGGTATTGCCCTCTGCTAGTAAGGTGCGGATATGCTCATTACCTTCTTGCTCTAATTGACGTTTAAAGTGCTCACCGACACCCTCTACATTCGCTTTATCGTCTTGCTGCCAATATAGTTTTTCTAGTTCGCTATTGAGCTCAACAAAACGGGTGCGAAGCCAGCTATCAAATGCCTTGGTGTTCTCAGTCACAGGCTCACTCCAAAATAATTATATTGCGATAATGTTAACAGAGTTCAATGAGTGCTAATCGCCAAAATATAGACTAGAATACATCTAGATTAGTGAAAATCACTCAAATTAAAATGAAATTAGACAAAAAAGACCAACAATTACTTAATGCGCTACAAGATAATGCAAGAACTTCTGTCTCAGAGCTGGCACACTCGGTTAGCCTGTCAGATACCCCTTGCCTACGCCGCATTAAAAAACTTGAATCAGCAAATGTGATCAGTGGTTACCATGCTGCCATCAATCCTAAAGCGGTTGATTTAAATGTCTCTGTGTATGCCTTTGTTCGCTTAAACCAAAACTCAGTTGCCGCTGCTGAGCAATTTGAACAACAAGTTGAGAAGCTTGAACATGTGCTTGAGTGCTCTGTTATTTCTGGTAGTTATGATTATCTACTCAAGATTATTGCTGCTGATTTAGAAAGCTATGAAAGCTTTGTGAAACATAAATTAGGCAGTATTAACTGCATCGCTAATATCGAATCGACGGTGGTATTAAAGCAAGCATTTACCAAACGCCATTTACCGCTCGCTTGACGCAGCTTGCTTGCAAATAAAACATAACTCGATAAGCTAAAAAAAGGCTTTAAAAGGACGCTTAAAATATGAAATTCATCAACTTAGTTGCTATCTCTTTGGCCATCAGTGGACTATTTAGCAGCTCATTAATGGCGCAGCAACAAACCTGCCTTACTCAGCTTGAAGACCAAGCACTGATGATGAAAAGTAAGCGCGAAGGGTTATATAGAGAACCGCTACCTCGAACACAAAGTACTTTTAGCTTTAATACCGAGCAGGCATTTAGTGACTATTTAACCGCTGCTTATTTACAAATCAGCAGCGAAAACCCCCGCGCAAACTTGCCATGTCCTGTTTATACCGACACGTATCTACAACTGGTTGCACAAGGATCGCGACCTGAAAACGCCACTATTGCCGACTTAATAAGCCCGTTTGAACTAAAACATGACGATAGCCGCAAGGCGGTACTATTAATTCATGGTTTAACCGATTCACCCTTTACCTATCACGATCTTGCACAGGTCTATTACCAGCAAGGTTATACGGTACGCACAATTTTACTACCTGGTCATGGTACCGCTCCCGCAGCTCTGAAGGACATTGATGCCGATGACTGGCGAACAGCAAGCATCTACGCTATTGAGCGCACATTGAAAGATTTTGATCAGGTCATACTAGGAGGTTATTCAACAGGGGCGGCACTGGTGATTGATTATTTAACGCAAGGCCCTACCAATGACAAAATTTTAGCCGCTATGCTATTTTCACTAGCCACAGAACCCCATAATAAAAATGGTTGGCTAGCCAAATGGATTGACGCTATACCTTTTGTTAACTGGATTGATAAAGATGCTGATCTCGACTTCGCAAAATATGAGTCATTCCCATTTAGTGCAGCAACAGCAAGTCATCAAGCCATGAGTCGCATCAATATTGATGAACTTGCACCACGTCAATTACCAAATATCGCGTTATTCAGTACCTTTAGTGACATTGATACCACTATTGATAACCAAGTTACTTTTAAACTTCTGGCCGCTTTACATGATCCTAAAAAGCGCATAAAGAATAAATTAGATCGCCTTATTTATTATGGCGACGATAGCAATATTCCAACTAACTTTCCGACTGATTACGAAATTATCCGTGATGACTGCGACAACGAGACCTGTAAAAAGATACAAGGTATGTCACATATAGGCATCGTTAATAAACCTAGTAACCCTTATTACGGTCAGCACGCCTATTATCGTAATTGTGGTAGCTATTTAGATAATGACACCTTGTATAAAGCCTGTAAGTATCAGGAAAATATTGTTTTCGGAGAGCGCACAGAGGCCAATTTAGCAAAACATAAACCCTTTGCACGGCTTACATTTAACCCTTATTTCGATAAGCTCGCTATGCATATCAACGACTTTATCAACGATATTGAATCGGCTGCGCGATGAGTGAATTTAACCACCGCTGGTTTAATCAAATAAGCGAGATTGATGCCGCTCTTTGGCAATCATTTTTTGATGATACGCCCTTTACTGATCACACATTTCTAGCTGCCCTAGAGCAAAGTGGCTGTGTGAGTGAAGAGTCCGGCTGGCAACCCATGTACTTGGCAATTTACCAGCATGAGCAAGTCGTTGCTTTACTACCAGGGTATCTAAAATATCACTCTTATGGTGAGTATGTATTTGACTGGGCTTGGGCTGAAGCCTATCAACAACATGGCCTAGATTACTACCCTAAATGGCTGTGTGGCGTGCCATTTACCCCAATTGCAGGACAAAGAATTGGTATAAATCACGATAACCCCGCTGATATCTATGCCTACATTGATGGTGTACTCACAGCAACCACAACGCAGTTAGGCTGGTCTGGGTGGCATATAAATTTTTGCCATCAACAGCAAGCTAATGCTTTGACTAGCGACACAGTAATGCAACGTCATGGCGTGCAGTTTCAGTGGTTTAATGAAGGCTATAATTGCTTTGAGGACTTTTTAGCTTCACTCACCGCAAGAAAGCGTAAGTCGCTCAAAAAAGAACGCGCTAAAATAACTGAACAGCAGATAGCCGTAGAATGGCTTGAAGGTGCTGACATCAGCAAACAGCACATGCAGCAATTTAGTCATTTTTACCGCCAAACCTATTTAAAACGCTCAGGCCACAATGGTTATTTGAACAGCGCCTTTTTCGAGTTGTTACAGCAAAACATGGCCGACAAACTGGTGTTAATGTTCGCTAAGTATCAAGGAGAGGTGATTGCTGCTACACTCAGTTTTAAAGATCAGAACTGTTTATATGGTCGATACTGGGGAACAAATTATGAGCTCGATAGTTTGCACTTTGAGCTTTGCTATTACCAAGGCATTGAGTACTGCATTACCAACAAACTTAAACAGTTTCATTCTGGCGCGCAAGGTGAGCATAAAATAAGTCGCGGTTTTAAGCCCGTAAATACTTATTCACTGCATCATATTCAGCACGGTGATTTTGCAGCAGCCATTAGTGATTTTATTATTAGAGAGCGCCAACATATGGCGCTCTATAAAGCCCAATGCGAAAGCTTACTGCCTTTTAAACAGCAATAATTGGTTATTCGCTGGCATTTGCATATCTTCAACAAGGGTTAAGCCAGCTTGCTCTGCAAGTTGGCAAATCGCTTCAAAATCACGAATGGCACTATTTGCATCTTGCTGTTTTAAAAAAGCATCAAACTCAGCATTACTGGCACTGGTATACTTACCTTGGTACTTAAATGGTCCATAAATACATAATTTACCTTTCGGCGCTAAATGCTTCGCTACACCTTGGAAAAAACGCTCCACCAGTGACCAGCTTATAATATGCATGGTATTCGCCGTAAAAATAGCATTCACTGTTTCAACAGGCCAAGGATCATTGAGGTCGAGTGTTAATGGCGCATGCAAGTTTGTCAGCGCAGCTTCCTGATGCCACTGTAAAATCCCAGGGTGATTAATCTCGCGATCACTACAATGCCACTGTAAATGTGCTAAATGCGTTGCAAAATGCACACTATGTTGCCCAGTACCAGAGCCGACCTCTAATACATCCGTCACATCCGAGAAGAACGCTCCTAATACGTTTAAAATAGGTAATTTGTTGTTTTCACAGGCTTGAGAGAAGGGTTTATCCATACAAATTAGTGCACCATGTTTGGTAATCAGTGCACAACAGTAAAGCAAAAATAACCCGTAAAGTCGCGGGTAATTTATAGCTTAAAGTTATAAATTCAATACTTTCATTGGGTTAAGTACTTTTATTAAGACTGGTACAGCTTATGCTACTTATTCTATGAATTAACCAACTGGAGATACATTATGTATATTTCACCCTACACCGCTGTGGATGCAGCACTTGCCGCCAGTGAGCGAGCAGAAAGCGAAAAAGCCGCCTTAACAAGTTGTGACGACAGAGCAACTGTAATCGACCTTCTTTCTCAATGTAATAAAGAAAATGTACAGGCGCCGAAAAAACATGAAACAGACCAGATTTTTATTCTTGGCTACAATTAAACCAAAACAGTTAATCACTTCAAGCTTTATAACTCTACATAAAACTTGCACTAAAACCGATTAACTGTAATGATAACAATTATCATTACAGTTAATCGGTTTTTCTATGCGCTCTCACAATGCTATGCTCCATTATCAATGGCAAATGAAATGTGTTTGCCAAAGACCTGGGTTACACGCCCCAGCACTTGTTGCTAACTATGTTGAAGCGGGCTTAAACGTTGCACGCTATTACGAAAAGCACCACAATTTTATTTTACAAGAGCTTTATTTAAGGCGTACTTTTCATGAGCTACTTGAAAAAATATGTGATTCATTAATACATAATGCAATTCGTAAACAATGTTTAGCTCAACTTTACAAGCCGCAACTTGCACTAAAGCGTTACTACAAAACTCATAACTGTATTGAAAAGTATTTCAGTTTGGAGCGAGAAGCGTACCTTCTCAGCCAAGAATTTAACCCGATTTAGGAGTGTTTATGAGCCAATTTAGAACCGAATCAGATAGCATGGGTGAGTTACAAGTCCCTACCAATGCCTTGTATCAAGCTCAAACGCAACGCGCTATCAACAATTTTCAAATTAGTGGCTTAGCCATGCCTAAGCAATTTATCACCGCCCTCGCTTATATAAAACAAGCTGCTGCGCAAAGTAATGCAGCATTAGGCCATTTAAGCCAAAGCAAAGCTAAAGCCATTGAGCAAGCATGCCAAGCGATTATCGACGGTAAACATTTTTCAGAGTTTCCTGTTGATGTATTCCAAACTGGTTCTGGTACCAGCTCGAATATGAATGCCAATGAAGTAATTGCCACCCTAGCCAGTAAATTAGCAGACGAAACTATTCATCCTAATGACGATGTGAATATGGGACAAAGCTCAAATGATGTGATCCCTACGGCTATTGCAGTAAGTAGCGCCATTAATATCATTTATGAACTGTTTCCTAAACTCGATAAGCTCAGTCAAAGCCTACAAAATAAACAAGCCGAAGTGGGCCATATTGTGAAAACCGGCCGCACACACTTAATGGATGCTATGCCTGTGAGTTTTGCCCAAACACTCGCTGCATGGCAGCTACAAGTGGATCATGCAATGGCTGGCATTCGCCAAGCACTCGAACGAGTTTGTGAACTTGCGCAAGGTGGTACAGCCGTTGGTACCGGCATTAATGCCGACCCAGCCTTTGCCAGTGAATTTTGTCAGCATTTAAGTGAGAATGTAGGAATTCGCTTTAGCCCTAGCAAAAACTTTTTTTATAACATTGGTTCACAAGACGCCATCGTTGCGTTATCAGGCCAGCTCAAGGTCTTAGCAGTAGCACAAATGAAAATAGCCAATGACTTACGCTGGATGAACTCAGGCCCACTTGCAGGTCTGGGTGAAATTGAGCTTGAAGCCTTACAGCCAGGTTCTTCAATTATGCCAGGTAAAGTAAACCCTGTGATCCCAGAAGCTGCGGCTATGGTCAGCGCACAAGTAATTGGTAATGATGCCACCATAACGGTAGCTGGCCAAGCGGGTAACTTTGAGCTCAATGTGATGCTACCTGTGATTGCCTTAAATATTCTGCAAAGTATCGAACTGCTTGCCAATAGCAGTGAAGCTCTTGCAGACAAAGCGATTGCCAGCTTTACAGTAAACCAAAGCAATGTTGATAAAGCTCTCGCAAAAAACCCTATTCTGGTTACCGCGCTCAATCCGGTGATCGGCTATAGCAAAGCAGCAAAAATTGCCAAATTAGCTTACCAAGAGGGCCGTCCAATTATTGATGTTGCTGCAGAGCATACTGATATTTCGCGCGAAGAACTGAGCGAGTTACTTAACCCTGCCAAACTAACCCAAGGTGGTTTGTAATAACTACTTATTGTGGAGCGGTATAAAACTTTCATCTTACTGTAGCTCTGTAAATACAGAGCTACTTACTGAAAGCTAACGTTTTTATTGCCCCACTTTGAGCAATGTGTATGATAGTGAGTACTTATTCAACGATTTTTAGGTATGTTATGCGCTATCCTCTATTGGCTATTTTATTTCCTGTTTTACTCACTGCCTGCTCGGATGCAGTCATTAATGAGCAAGCCGAAACTACAAGCAATCGCAATAAAGTTATTGATACTCAAAAAACCGTTGAAGTAAAAAAATCAGCTGTTGATGTTAACAAAATTGCGCCAGACCAAGCCACGATTAAGTCTACACATGAACAACTAAATCAACTTATTGATGACCCTCGCTGTGATAACAGCAGCCAATGTAAAGTATTACCTGTTGGTAGCCGAGCCTGTGGTGGCCCTAGTAGCTTTATTGTTTATTCGACCAAAACAGCTGACACAGCGGAAGTTGAAAAACTTGCAAAAGACATCACAGCCCTTGAAAAACGATTTAACGCCGTGAACGACATGATGAGTATTTGTCAGCATTTAACCACGCCCAGTACGCAGTGTTCTAATAACACTTGTGTTAAAATCGATGGCTCTGCGCAAAGTGTGTACTAAGGAATAAGCAATAATGGTTCGTTCAACGTTAAAAAAACTTTTCATTACTACTGGTATATTTGCGGTAATAGCATTAACAGGTTGTGAAACAACAACATCAAGCAATTCTAGTAAGGTTGATTTAAGCGATTTAAATGAACAATTGAACGAGTTAGCGAGCAACAATAGCTGTACAGCAACTTTCCAGTGCAAGGTATTAGAAGTTGGAGAGCGAGCATGTGGAGGGCCAAGCCGCTACGTTGTTTATTCAACCTTAAACACAGCGCAAGAACAGGCTGAGCAACTTGCCGAACGAATTACAATGGCAGAAAAAGACGCTGAACAGTCTTTAACTGTGAATGATTGCTCGCCTGTATTGCCTGTACAGTCGCTGTGTATTTCACAGCACTGCCAAGCCATCGAGATTAAGTAAATAATGCAATAAGGCCGGATATTATCACCACACTGATGATGCAAATACCGGCCTTATAAATGTATTTTATGTGCATCGTGTTATGCACCCAGTAAGCGTAAATGTAACGTACAAAGTAACTTGCCGCGGTGCCAAATAATGCAAAAATAACTAAATAAGCAAGTAAAATAATATCCACAGTTATGCCACTTCGTTAAAACATCTTTTCTCAGTGTAAGGGCTTAAAGAAGTAAAGGCAAAACCTTAGCTTTTTTTACTGTGTGCAATCAGTAACTCAGCAACTTGTTGTTTCACTGCGCGCTTATCATCAGCAGCAACTCCAAACCGCTCTGCTAATAAGGCAATCTCTTCATCATTTAAGTTAAACGATAAACGCTGTCTGGTTTTTTTCGATTTAACATCCAGTTCCAAAATCTTACGGATCATATCTGATGGGGTAAGCTCTTGGTCAATGGCTTGTTTTTTTATTGATTTTTGCACTTCAGAGCTTAAATCAAACGCCATTTGCGTGGCTCTAACTGCTTGCTCCTGACGCTGCCACTTGGCTTTTGCATCACTCACTTGGCATCCCCAGGAAATAAATCAACAATATCACTTATGGGTCTGGTTAACGTCAGTGATACTTCTGTTTCACCCCCTTCCCAAACCTCAATATTTAAACCATGTGATTCATCGTCTGAGCTTAAACAGATCATTTCACACGGCTCTCCGCCTTCGTCTTCATAACGAGGTAAAGGCTTATTGCGGTAGTCCTTATTATGGAAATAACATACATAAGGTGCTTCTGTTTGTTTGTAGCTTGATGCTAAAAAGTGACTAAAACGCTCTGGGCTATTTTGCACATTAATTGCCGTTAATTCGTCTTCATCAAAAATACGAGCGAACTCATCAAGAGTAAAAATCTCATCAACATCATCGCGTTGAATTTTAATCGCAAAGTTTGCCCATTGCTCACCATCATCAGACTCAATTTGCAAAAACACCACTTGGCCTGACTCGCTTTCAAGTACCAACTCGTATTCTGCACTACGTTGATATTGATAAGTTTGTACATCAACAACACGTAATGTTTGCCCCTTTAGCCAGCTCGGATAAGCAAATGAATCTATGACGCTTAACATATCACCAACTTGCAATTGGCTAGGCTCAGTGAGTTGACGCTCCGGTGTTTTTTTAGATTTGAAAAAGTTAAACATTGGCTGACTCCTTGTTGAAGCAAAAAAGGTAACCCAGTGCATGGGTTACCTTTTGTCTTTCCGTTAACTGATTAGCTATTTTGTTTTGCTTTAATACGCGCCAAAATATCTGCGCTTTTAGGGTTGGTATCACCAATGCCCGCTTCAGCCATTTTCGCTTTTAAATCATCGCCGTTAGTATCTGCTTCTAATTGCTTAGCCGCACCTAACTGGTCTTGACGGTCTTGTTGACGCTGCTTAATACGCTCTAATGACTCACGTGCAGATGTCATTGATGAACTATTTGTATTAAGTGTGCTGTTTACAGCCATCGTTGCCTGTTGCACGCTTTCAGTCGTTTTAACCATTGTTAATTGGCGCTGATTTTCTTTAATCGACTTTTCCGCATCTTTAACTTGTTGCTTTAGTTGCACGATGTGGTTACTAAAGCCAGCTAACACTTCTTCGTTTTCAGCTTTCTCAGCTTCAAAATCACCAATTTTTTCCGCGATTTCTAATGCTAACGCTTCGTTACCTTTTTCAAGTGCTTGACCTGCATACGCTTCGTGCTCTGCAATTGATGCGTCTAATGCGCTAATTTTACGCTTTGTTTGCATCTCTTTTGCCATTACTTCAGTCAGGCTTTTCTTAGCGCGTTGTAGGGCATTTTGTGCATCAGCAATTTCTTGTTCAAAAATACGGATACCGTTTGCATCAACAATTGCTTGCCCTGCTTCACGAGCGCCACCACGCACAGCTGTAAATAGTTTCTTTAAAATACTCATAATCTTAACTCCAGAAATTGCTAATTAATCGTTTAAATAAATGGTCACGGCTTCAAGTGCATCAATCGCATTGTCTGCCAGTGTTACCAACTCATGGGTAATATCATCAAACGATGAATTAACCGATAGTGCGCCAAAAATAGCGTATTTATCATCAATTTTTGCAAATGCGCTCAATGGAATTGGTACATTTAAACGTAGTAACGTTTCGTTTAACTCATTACGCATATCTGCTTGCACTTCGTTTTCGGCAAACAGGTAGCTAATACATAGTAATTGCTCTTCTGTTTGAGTAACAAAGATAGGTAACTCATCATTCCCATCGACGATAACTTGTAACACATCTTGCTCACCAGGGTTGGCAATCAAGAAAGACTCAAAGCTCACACCTTCGGTTTCAAAAGACGCTAATTTGATTGATAGTTCATTTAATTCCATGTCTCACCTTTTACGTTTTGACATATTATGTCTTGAGTTAAGATTTGCACAGTTGACATATTATGTCAACTGTAAAATATCAATTTTTATACAATTCAGTTTCAACTTGCCATGCTTGGCGGTAATAATCATACAAGATCCCAGAACCTAATCTATTGACTTCAATCGTATTTATTTGTTCAAAATAATGATTCGGAAACACAAAAGAAGCCAATAAATATTCTTTGCTTACCCAACGAGATGGCACGAGTAATTCGTTAGTTTCACGAATTCGTTGGCTTGCTGATTTACCGGCCGTCGTCGCGATTGTCCAACCCCACTGACCAAATGAAGGGATATTTTGTTGGTATTGCTCAACATAACCAAAGCCTGCGGCTTTCATTGTTTTAGCGATACTCAAAAAGGCTTTCTTTGCATGATAAGGCGATGTTGATTGCACGGCCACAGCCCCATCAGACGCGAGCAACTGACGCACATGATTATAAAAATAGTCACTGTACATCTTGTTGAGATCGGGGTGATTAGGGTCTGGTAAATCAATTAAAATAGTGTCAAAACGCTCACCTTTTGCCAGCATAGCTTCGACTTCTAAAAAGGCATCAGCAGTGCGTATTTCAGCGCGAGGATCACTCATAGAGTGATTATTAAGGGTTGTTAAGCGTGTTCTGATCTTTTCTGGCGCATCATAGTCGCCCACATCATTACCAAATAAGTTTAACAGTTGACCATCTAAATCAACCAAGGTGACATGCTTTACTGGCCACTTCAAAACATCACGCAATGCAAGCCCGTCACCACCACCGATGATCAATACGCGGTCGTGACGATTTGAGGCGAGCATTGCAGGATAGACAAGCATTGAATGATAAATTTGTTCATCCACACTTGAGAACTGTAAACGACCATTGAGATAAAGGTCGGTAATTGCATTCGGCTGATTACGGCTCAAACGCTCGGTTAACACCAAGTGCTGATACTTAGTAGCTTGCGAGTAAATGACTTTATCTTTATATAAAACATTACTGAGGTTTTTCATCCAGCTTGTGCCAAGTACAAGCACAAATGCAAAAAACACCAACAACAGGACATGGCAAACTAACAGTAGCTTAGCAAAACGAACATGTTGATGATAGCGCCATAAAAATACCAGACCGGCAATAATATTAAACAATGCCGTCCAAGCCGCAGCTTGCATAATTGGCATCGCGAGCATGATGCTCACCCAAATCGCAGCACCAACACCAGCACCGATATAATCCGCCCCGTAGATGGTGCCTGCATTATTTTCTAAAAAGCGGCCATATACTTGCTGGCGAATACGCGCAATCAGCGGGATCTCCATACCGATTAATAGCCCAAGTAATAGACCAAACACATAAGGTAAGAAACGTGACCATTCTTGTAGCTTCTCGAATACATAACCATTGAGTACTGTGTCCGCCGGCAGGTTAAAAATTTCGGAGAAGATATGCGGCAATGAATAACTCACAGCGATAATGCTAGCAATCGCTAAAATACAGCCCATGCCAACCAAAGCAATAAGACTCTCCAGCCAAGCAAAAGCAGTAAATGCATCTTTAAACCAGCGAGCTAAAAATGCACCTATCCCCATTGCCACAATCATGGTGCCGATCATAGCATAAATAGCGCTCTCAACTGAACCTAACACTCGGCCTGCGTAATGAGAGAGAAGGTATTCATAAATAAGGCCGCACCCAGCGAGTACGGCCATCACAGTAATTAATAAAAAATCATGCCCAAGCAGATTCGCTCTACTTGGGGCGGTAGTTGTAGTAGACACTTAATTAGGCACCTAATAAGGTTGCCATGGTCGAACCAACCGCAAATGAAACCGCTGCAGAGATAGCAGCTACACCCACGTTCTTCTGGCGATTTACTTCATCTGAAATATCACAACCAGATAAGATGATTTTAATAGTCACTAAATGCAGTAAAATGAAGGCAACTAAACTCACTGCTGCGCTCAATGCCCAGTAACCTAAACTAGCTACAATGTTGTCAGCCGCATAAGGAGCAATACCCGAAGCAGCGGTCAATGCCAGTGCACTACCTACTAAAAAGCCAGCATAACGAATACCCACCGCTAAGTTGCCGTCAATAACCGCTTGTTGTAGGCAATCACCACTGCGATTAGTACGCTTGAATAACTGCACTCGATATTGGCTGATCAGTAGCATCGCAATGCTGCCAATTGCAAAGGCCGCGATCACGATTGGAATACCATGCCAGCCTTCGGTCGCCACCCAAAATAAGGCTGAACGAATAACGATAGCCACACTCACTACATGGCCAAAATCAATGAGTGCAGCCGTTGCATTGCCTTTTACAATTTCATCATGCAAGCTAACTTTGCGAAGCGCCACTTTATCTTGGAAGAAATGACCTAGCTTAATAAGCACAATCGCCATCACCCCATAACCTAACATTTGCAATGCTTCTTGTTGTAAGCTTGGGGCAAATGCGCCACTACTGACACCGCTAAGAACAATCGCAAGTGCCACAAGGCCTGCGGCAAAGCTAATACCAAATGCAAAGTTATCACGCTCAGTAATTTCATCATTGGCGTGTAAATTAGACACCCAACCTTTAATAAATTTTAAGCTTACAAATAAAGCGATAATGATTGCAAAGTCGATCGCTATAGCTTGCAACGACCAAGTTGTTATTCCATTAAATTCATACATGTGTTGTAACTCCGGTGGTTATTCTTTTCACTACTTACCGCGGCTAATGCCACGTGATGTTCTGCTCGAGCTGTTACGTAATGACCCAGAGCTTTTACTGTAACTACTGCTAGAAGCATAGCTACTACGTGTGCGTGGCGGTGTATAACTGCTACGGCTTAACCCTGAAGCGCCACTGCGCTTAGTGGCATATGGGCTAGTGAATTGTTTACCTTGGCGTTGGTAAGACTGACGAGTACGCGTCTCAACCGTTTGTTGTGCCTTAATCTGTTTTGGACTCGAGTAACGGTAACGACCGTAGTCATTGTAATAACTGTATTTTCTGTGCCGGCTCCAGCGACCATATTCAACTCGGTCAAATACATCACCTAACATACGGTACATACCATACCAAACCCAAAAGCTGGTGCCGCTACTATTTGTTTGCCATTGACCATAGTTAGGGTTACCCACTAATTGATTACCGACACTTTCACCTTCAGCTGCTCCGCTAATTGCCCCAACGCGAGCAAGTGTGCCATTCGACATATCTGCAAGCATATTGATGGGATCAGTGAGTGCATCTTGAAATAATGACGGTTTTGCTGCATCACGAATTAAATCAAGTTGATGGAGCGTATCTTCATAAGGGGGAATTAAGTGTGTAGACTTTACGTCGGCTAAGCGCTGTGTAAGGCCTGAGTAGATAGCACCTTCACGAGTCGCATCAAGGCTAATTACACGGGCGATCTCAGACAGTTGCGGTTGTTGCTCAGCTAAAACCTTTCCGTATTGCTTTAGTATTGTCGCATTGCGAAGTGAGCCATTATCAAGCGCAGTACCTAACTGGCTCAACTCGACTTCAGCTTTTTCTATAGATTGTTGAATTGTTTGTTTTAACTGCTCTTCTTTAGACTGACAGCCCATAAGCAAGCTTATCAAACAAAACAGGCTTATAAGTTTCCAAGCTTTAATTTGAGACATTCATGTCACCTGATTGAGGTTTAAAAATCCCAAATAGTTTTACATAGCTCAGGTACTAAACCAAGATTAAAATTGCAACAAAGAGTAAATATAGTGGAAATTCGTTAGGTTGTAGAGTGAGTGATAATCAAATATACAATCACGCCTACGCTTTGGCATTTTGATAGTAAGTAGCAGCAGGTTTGTCCTGCGCCATGGGGTGTCTGTTCGCGGATAAAGCGTGATGTAAAATCGCGCCACATACGAAAAAAACCCGTTGCATTGCTGCAACGGGTTTCTCTAATTAGGAGCCATGGTGCGCTACGCAGTAGGATGTCCTACTTTCACATGGCGAATGCCACACTACGCCTACAAGGATAGAAGTAGTAGGGTCTTGGTTGGGTGTTTTATTTTTCTACAGGCAACAAAAAACCCGACTCTTTCGAATCGGGTTTCTCTAATTAGGAGCCTGGCGATGTCCTACTTTCACATGGCAAATGCCACACTATCATCGGCGCTGTTTCGTTTCACTACTGAGTTCGGCATGGGGTCAGGTGGGTCCAAAACGCTATTGTCACCAAGCGTATTCTGTTTGTTAATCACCTTAGCAATTAACTAAAATTCGGAAATCTGATAATCGTAAATCTACTTTAGTATACTAACTTCTGTCTGTTACGCTGCCACAAAACGCGTTTGGCGTTGTATGGTTAAGCCTCACGGGTAATTAGTACAGGTTAGCTTAATGGCTCACACCACTTCCACACCCTGCCTATCAACGTTGTAGTCTTCAACGGCCCTTCAGAGACTTTAAAAGTCTAGTGAGAACTCATCTCGAGGCCTGCTTCGCGCTTAGATGCTTTCAGCGCTTATCAGTTCCGAACGTAGCTACCGGGCAGTGCCATTGGCATGACAACCCGAACACCAGCGGTTCGTTCACTCCGGTCCTCTCGTACTAGGAGCAACCCCTCTCAATTCTCAAACGCCCACGGCAGATAGGGACCGAACTGTCTCACGACGTTCTAAACCCAGCTCGCGTACCACTTTAAATGGCGAACAGCCATACCCTTGGGACCGACTTCAGCCCCAGGATGTGATGAGCCGACATCGAGGTGCCAAACACCGCCGTCGATATGAACTCTTGGGCGGTATCAGCCTGTTATCCCCGGAGTACCTTTTATCCGTTGAGCGATGGCCCTTCCATTCAGAACCACCGGATCACTATGACCTACTTTCGTACCTGCTCGACGTGTCTGTCTCGCAGTTAAGCTGGCTTCTACCATTACACTAACCGTACGATGTCCGACCGTACTTAGCCAACCTTCGTGCTCCTCCGTTACTCTTTGGGAGGAGACCGCCCCAGTCAAACTACCCACCAGGCACTGTCCGTAATCCCGATCAGGGACCAACGTTAGAACATCAAAACTACAAGGGTGGTATTTCAAGGACGGCTCCACAAAGACTAGCGTCTCTGCTTCAAAGCCTCCCACCTATCCTACACATGTAGGTTCAATGTTCAGTGCCAAGCTGTAGTAAAGGTTCACGGGGTCTTTCCGTCTAGCCGCGGGTACACAGCATCTTCACTGCGATTTCAATTTCACTGAGTCTCGGGTGGAGACAGCGTGGCCATGGTTACACCATTCGTGCAGGTCGGAACTTACCCGACAAGGAATTTCGCTACCTTAGGACCGTTATAGTTACGGCCGCCGTTTACCGGGGCTTCGATCAAGAGCTTCGTCCGAAAACTAACCCCATCAATTAACCTTCCGGCACCGGGCAGGTGTCACACCGTATACGTCATCTTGCGATTTTGCACAGTGCTGTGTTTTTAATAAACAGTCCCAGCCACCTGGTCACTGCGGCTCCCGTCCGCTTAGAGAGCAAGTCTCATCACAGATAGGAGCGTACCTTCTCCCGAAGTTACGGTACGATTTTGCCTAGTTCCTTCACCCGAGTTCTCTCAAGCGCCTTAGTATTCTCTACCTGACCACCTGTGTCGGTTTGGGGTACGATTCGGTATAATCTGAAGCTTAGAGGCTTTTCCTGGAAGTATGGCATCAACAACTTCACACCCTTGGGTGCTCGTCTCGTGTCTCAGTCTTAAGAGTCCGGATTTTCCTAAACTCTCAACCTACTCACTTTCACATGGACAACCAACGCCATGCTTGTTTAGCCTGCTCCGTCCCCCCATCGCAATTATACCAAGTACGGGAATATTAACCCGTTTCCCATCGACTACGCCTTTCGGCCTCGCCTTAGGGGTCGACTTACCCTACCCTGATTAACATGGGATAGGAACCCTTGGTCTTCCGGCGTGCGGG
>NZ_CP090667.1:7500-65000 GCF_045040605.1 Pseudoalteromonas sp. PB2-1 | reverse complement strand
ACTGCTTGAGGTAGAGTTAATAACCACGTCATAGTTGTTTGCTGGGATATCAGTTAAAGCAAAGCCTTGCACATCTATTTCACCATTAAAATGACTCGCTAGTGCCTTTGCTTTTTCAGCGGTACGGTTGGCTATTGTTAAGCTTCCGATTTGCTCATTCAATAATGGCTGAATGACACCTCGCGCCGCCCCCCCGCTCCAATAAGGAGTACTCGCTGCCCTTTTAAGGTGACATTGTTGGCTACAAGATCTTTAACAAGCCCTACACCATCGGTGTTATCACCGAGTAAGCGGCCATCTTCGAGTTGTTTAATAGTGTTTACTGCTCCAGCTATTTTCGCTTGCTCTGTTAGTTCATCGACCATAGCAAACGCCTGCTCTTTAAATGGCAAGGTGACATTAGCGCCTTTACCACCCGTAGCGAAAAACCCAGCGACAGTTTTCTCAAATGCATCTGTTGGTGCTAAAATGGCGTTGTATTGTATTTGCTCGTTTAATGATGCAGCAAATTGTGCGTGTATTGCGGGTGATTTCGAATGTTTGATTGGATTTCCAAAAACCGCGTATTTGTCCATAGTGAAGCAACCTCTTCGCCCTGTAGAGCTTTATTAATATTATGATTAAACGACTTTTTTCTAAATCGAAACCAACGCCTGAAACACCTACTCCAGAAAAAACACCTTACGAAATTATCGGCGGTGAAGCAGGCGCTCGCGCAATTGCAAATCGATTTTACGACATAATGGCCACAGATGAATACGCCAAACCATTATATGATATGCATCCTCAGCCTTTAGATAGAATTCGCCAAGTATTCTTTGAATTTTTATCGGGCTGGCTAGGCGGCCCTGACCTTTTCGTTGAAAAATATGGTCACCCAATGCTAAGAAAGCGTCACATGCCTTTCCCTATTGATCAAGACCTACGCGATCAATGGATGCATTGCATGAATAAAACGCTCGATATCGAAATTGATAACCCACTACTTCGCGAAGGGTTAAGACAATCTTTATCGCAACTCGCCAGTCATATGATCAATCAACATTAAGCTTGAGTTATATCAATGTATGCTTTTTCTAAATAAAGATAATACTCTTTCCTTAGTTTAGAAAAAGCGTCGTTGAATGAAGTCTATCCAATTTAAAATTTATGCCTTGTTGGCACTGACAGGTGTCTTGGTATTATTTGCCAGCATATTTAGCAGCGCCCAGCAACAACACGAATTAGCGCAAGATACTGTTGAAAGCAACATAAAATTACTTGCCGATAATTACTTTGATTCTATTAACACCATGATGCTCACAGGCACCATGGCAAACCGTGAAATTCTTAGCAACAAGCTTAGAAGCCATCCAAATATCAAAGATGCACATATTATTCGCAGCCCCATTGTTAATAAAATTTATGGACCAGGCAATGCCAATCAAGTTGCCACAACCGATACCGAACAAGCGGCACTGGCAGGTACAGAAGCATTATATATAGATAACAACAGTACGATGACCTATCTTAAACCTATGTTTGCTAGCAGTGACTATAAAGGCACCAACTGTTTAGGATGCCATCAAGCGCAAGAAGGCGATGTGCTTGGGGTCGTTAAAATCAGTTATTCATTAGCCGATATTGAACATGAAGTATCACAAAATACGTTAATGAACACTTTACTGTTAGCAACTATATTCATAACTGCGTTCTCCTTATTAGCAGTCATGTTTAGAAAAGTATTTATTAAACGCTTGAAGATGATTAGCCATACGATGCACTTGGCAACCACAAACAAAGATTTGAGCCTTAAAGTTAATGATGATAATAACGATGAACTTAGCTCACTCGCCACCAGCTTTAATCACATGATTGGTGCGTTTAAAGATAATATTGCCCAAGTATCACACTCATCAAAAGTGTTAATCCATTCAGCGGAGAGTATATACACTTCAGCAGATGCCACTGAGCAAGCCATAATACAACAAAAGCAAGGTACTGACTCCGTTGCAGCCGCAATAAATGAACTTGAAAGTTCATCAAGTGAAGTTAAAAATACAACGCATTTTGCATCTGAAAAATCAGAACACAGTAATCAACTTGCACAGCAAAGCTTGCAAGTTGCAGAGCATACCGAACATAGCATTAACCAACTTGCGACAGATGTCCGTGCAGCCGCAGATCAAGTCTCTGAACTTCAGGCGCAAACTTTAGAAGTCGGTAAAGTATTAGAAGTGATCAGTAGTATTGCCGAGCAAACTAACTTACTTGCACTCAATGCTGCTATTGAAGCTGCGCGAGCAGGCGAAGCCGGTCGTGGTTTTGCAGTAGTAGCAGATGAAGTTAGAACGCTTGCGAATAGAACCCATGACTCCACGGATGAAATTCGCCGAACAATAGATAAGCTACAGAGCGAAGCGGCACAAACAGTTAGCACTATGAATAATTCATGTGAAGAAGCTGATGAACGTGCTGTACAAGTTAAGCAAGTTGCTAAAGCCTTGCGTGATATTTCTTTGCAAATGAGTGAAATAAATCAACTCAATGTACAAATAGCCGATGCCACCGAGCAACAAAATCTTGCCGCAGAAGAAATAAATAGGAGTGTGGTCGCTATCAGTGATAACGCAGAGCATTCGTTGGTTGATGCTCATGAAAATCAAAAAGTCAGTGAAGAGCTCTTATCATTAGCACGCTCCTTAGATGAGCAAGTTAGATGCTTTAAATTTAACTAGATAAAATACTTGAACGTGCAGGTTGTCACCTTTATATAAAGTGACAACCTAAGCACTTTAAAGTTGCCATTCACGCGCAACTAACTCAGATTCCTCTGTATTTAGCCATTCTTGCGGTCTTAAGTAATATTGATAAAGCTTTGCTTCAGGGCTATTTTCAACAGGGGTATAACTATACTCCCAACGAGCGAGTGGCGGCATAGACATTAAAATCGATTCTGTCCGTCCACCAGTTTGTAGACCAAATAAAGTACCACGATCCCACACTAGGTTAAATTCAACGTAGCGGCCACGGCGGTAAAGCTGAAAATCTCGTTGCTGCTCTGTAATTGGCGTATTTTTACGACGCTCAATTATAGGTAAGTAAGCATCTAAAAAGCCATTTCCAACAGCTTGCATAAAAGCAAAACTCTGCGCAAAACCGAGCTCGTTTAAATCATCAAAGAATAAACCACCTACCCCACGTGTTTCGCTGCGGTGCTTTAAATAAAAATACTCATCACACCATGTTTTATACTTATCATACACATCTTCACCAAATGGCTGACATAAGTCACTTGCTACTTGATGCCAATGCTGTACATCTTCGAACACCGGATAAAAAGGTGTTAAATCAAAACCACCTCCGAACCACCAAATTGGCTCCTCGCCTTCTTTTTCAGCAATAAAGAAACGCACGTTAGCGTGGCTAGTTGGAATGTGTGGGTTATTAGGATGGATCACCAATGATACACCGCAAGCATGAAAACTACGACCAGCGAGCTCTGGACGATGCGCGGTTGCAGAGGCTGGCATTGAAGCGCCAAACACATGCGAGTAATTTACCCCGCCCTGCTCAATGATATTGCCACCTTGAATAACGCGAGTACGACCACCACCGCCTTCAGCTCGTTGCCAATTATCTTCAACAAACTTTGCTTTGCCGTCAGTATTCTCAAGGCCCGCACAAATTGTGTCTTGTAAAGCCATTAAATAGGTTTTTACTTGTTCGAGTAGCTCGCTTTGCATGGTTATCCTCTGAAAACTTTTCCGGTCATTGCGTCTTTAATTACACTGGGGTTCACGTTCCCACCAAGCGGCTCATCAACATAAAAATCGACGCTATCAGCAAATTCGCTTTTTGCTTGCGTGATACTCATTACTGTTGGTTGGCCAGTTAAATTTGCACTTGTTGAAACCAGTGGTTTGCCGAATTGCTGGCACAGTTTTTTTACCGTTGGATGGTTCGTTACACGCACAGCAATAGTATCAAACTGACCCGTTAACCATTTTGGTGTCTGCTTTGCGGCTGGCATTACCCATGTAATCGCCCCTGGCCACTGCGAGAAGATATCTGCCCGTTTATCCATTGGGATTTTAGCATCATCAACATACTTTAATAACTGACCATAGTTATCAGCAATTAAAATTAAGCCTTTTTCAATTGGCCGCTGCTTAATTGCTAAAAGCTTTTCTACAGCTGCTTGGTTATCAGGATCACAACCAAGACCAAATACAGCTTCAGTTGGATAAACAATCACACCGCCTTGGTTTAAGGCTTCAATAGGATTAGCTGGTTGAGCAACAGGATCGGACAAGAATATCTCCTAACTATAATAGGGAACGAATATGTTAAGACTCTGCAAGCTTATGCATACAGGCTTTTTGTGGGCATTGTAACACAACGCCCGATGCAGTTTTCTTCTCTGTCATTATAGGCCAATCACAAGCGGGACACGTCTTAGACACAGGTTTGTTATTAAGGGTATATTTGCAACGAGGATAACAGTCGCATGAGTAGAATGTTTTACCAAATTTATTGCTACGGGAAACCAACTTGCCTTTTTTGCATTTTGGGCAGCTAGGAAGCACCTCTGTATCACTAGGCTCTTCATCATGCGCAATATAATGGCAATCAGGATACCCTGTGCAACCAATAAACATGCCATAGCGGCCATTTTTAATCACCAATGGCTTGCTACACTCAGGACAAGCACTGTCTTCGAGTACTTTAATTTGCTGACTATCATGATGAGCCAAAGGACGGATAAAATCACACTTAGGGTAGCTTGCACAGCCTAAAAAAGGCCCTGACTTTGAATTTCGCATGACCAATTCAGAACCACATTTAGGGCAAACCTCATATTCTTTCTCTAATGCGTGTTTATCTGCAGAAAAAAGAGAATGATCGATTTTACTCATAAGGTTCCTGTTAGGCTGGCTAATTTTCGCCTAATATACCCAAACTCAACAAAGATACAAGCAAAGTCGAACTAATGAAGCACATCAGCGGGCTCATCAAAGATCAAATCTTCCATTTGTGCATATGCTTGCTCAGATCCTGGCACATTAAACAGCACCATTAACACCACCCATTTTAAGTCCTCAAGTAAAATAAACGGTTTATCAAGCGCGCATAATCTATCTATTACCATTTCACGCGTAATGCTATTTATGACGCCTATTTGCTCAATAAACATTAAAAAGCCGCGACACTCCGTGCACAGCATTTGGCATTCACTGTCGGTATAAATACGCATAGCATGTTGCGGCTGCGCGTTTAGGTACGGATACACGTCACTTTGCTGCAAGTCAGCCAATTGCTCAAGCCAGTCAAGTGCTTTATAAATTTCAGGTTTATTAAACCCTGCTCGAACCAACTCATCAGTAAGCTCGTTTTCTTCAGTAAAAATTTCAGCTTCACTATGGATATAGTTTTCAAAAAGATACATGAGGATGTCAAACATATTTATGTCCTCCAAGTCTTATATAGCCATCTAGCACTCGCTCTACTTTATCTGCGAGCTCTAGGTCAAGTAACCGAGCTTGTACTTCATCAACAGGTAACTGAGTGCGTTGAGTAATAACATCGACACTTGTTACCTCAAATCCTATACTTTGAAACACGGGGCAGTCGTGTTCTTCGATGATAGGCTCTTCTGTTATATATAGACTGTTTTCACAAAAAAAGCTCACTTCATCAAGAATATCACTTATATTTTCGACTAATTTAGCACCTTGCTTTATCAAAAAATGGCTAGCTTCTGAAAACGGGTTTTTAATTGAGCCGGGCACTGCAAAAACATCCTTATTTTGCTCAAGTGCATAACGTACCGTGACTAAAGAGCCACTTTTTATTTGTGCTTCGACAATTAAAACACCAAGTGAAAGACCTGATATTATTCTATTTCTACGGGGGAAGTTCGCTGCATTAGCAGCCGTACCAGGCAAGAACTCCGATATAAGCAATCCGCGTTCTGCTACCTGCTTTGTCAATAGTTTATGACGCTTAGGGTAAGCAATATCTAACCCTGTACCAAGCACAGCAATGGTTTTTCCAGAACCAGCCAGAAGCCCCTTTGTGTGCCGCACCATCAATGCCAAGTGCCATACCAGAAGTAACTGTGATGCCAGCACAACTTAATTGATGCGCAAACTCAGCTGCGATCTCGAGCCCTGTAGGAGTTGCATGTCGGCTGCCAACAATCGCAACTTGTGGTGAAGTTAAAAGCTCAATATTCCCCATACAAAATAGTAATAAAGGTGCACTGGCAATTTCCTTTAACTGTGCGGGATAGTGATCATCAAAGTAACAAATGGTGGTTATTTGGTAAGCATGAATAAGTTTTTCGTAGTAAGCGACTTTTTGCCAATCGGTATTAGCGAGATTATCAGCTTGGTTTTTTGTTAAACCTAAATTCTGCAGCTGTGTACTTGTAAACGAAAAAAGCTCACTTAAGATGTGGTTTTGGGCCAATGCTATAAGGCTTTTAATTCCCAGCCCTTTACATAAATAAAAGGCAAGCCAATGAGATAGCTTGCCTGAAATCTGTTCCATGCTCCCTCCTTAGAGCATCCTGAGTGTGGGTTAGTTTATGACAGCATAGTCACCAACTCGAATAGGATGCTGATTTTTCACAATCAATGCATAGCTCACGTTATCGTATACCTTAAACACCATGAGTTCGCCTACTTTCTCTTTAGGCATGTGCCATACCTTGCTATCTTTGTCTGCTTCCACACCAAAATACTCATTAGTATCCGTGATTAGCTTCTCAAGACTCGTTGAGTCTTCACGATAACGAGGGCCACTTCGACCATCAAATACCTCTGGAGATTGACGTTCAATATCAAGTACAAAACCAGGCTTGACCTGTTCTGCACCTAAATTTAAAACAACAATATCCATGGTGCTAAATTCTCGCAGCTCATTTGCTGACGCGATAATTGTACCGTTAAGCTCACCTTCTGGACGTTTCATATTGAAATAGGCTGGTAACATTTGTCCGTCCATTGCAGGCATTAAGAAATCATTCGGTTTAATTTCTTGTTTTACCATCTCAATCTTAACGGACGCTGGTACACCATGTTCAACATCACCACTTCTAAAGGCACGTACAATTGCAACTAATTCAGCTTTATTGGCTAACACTTCATTTGTATTAGGGTCTACTAACTCATTTCCTTTACGATAAACGCCATATGCTTCATTTAAATTTAAATTACCTTTCACATAAAGAATATGACCCATGGTATTCATTTTTGTATTCACACTGGCACCTAAAATATATGGCTTATCTGCCATAACCTGATGACCGATTGCTTGCTCGTAGGTCAAATATGGGCGCAGCAGTTCAAGGGGTAATGTGGGTACAGCCTGTTTACCTTTAGGTGTAATACGCCCTTCTGGAGAGAGTTTTTTATACCGGCTATTTTTAACTAAACGCGGTTTTCCATCTTGATCATAAATTAAAGTAAGCGCATCACCTGGGTATATCAAATGAGGATTGGCTATTTGAGGATTCATTTGCCATAACTCTGGCCATTGCCATGGATGATTAAGATATATGCCTGATATATCCCAAAGCGTGTCCCCTTTTTTTACAACATATTGTTTTGGAGCATCTTTTTTTATTGTTAACACATCAGCTGCTGCTGAAAATGCACAGCTAATGGCTAATAAAGCCGCAACTAACGGATATTTCATTTGGCTTCCTAGTGTTGTTTTTAGATTATTATCAACCAAAACCTGTTAAAGGTGAACACGAATGGCTAAAATAAAAGCATACAATACCCTAAATGAATCACAAGTGTAAAAGGTAACTATGGCTAGGTTAGATGTTTTAAGATTTCCGGATGAGCGTTTACGTACAATCGCGAAAGAAGTACCAGAAGTAAACGATGATGTTCGTCAAATCGTCAAAGACATGCTTGAAACTATGTATGACGAGAACGGTATCGGCTTAGCAGCAACGCAAGTAGATATCCACCAGCGAATTGTGGTGATCGATGTCTCAGAAGAGCGCGACCAACCGCTAGTACTAATCAACCCAGAAATCACCAAGAAAGATGGCTCAACGGTGAGTGAAGAAGGTTGTTTATCTGTGCCTTATTCTTATGCGAAAGTTGACCGTGCAGAAACAGTGACTGTTAAAGCACTGAATGAAAATGGTGAGGAATTCAGCCTAGACGCTGACGAGCTCTTAGCGATTTGTATTCAGCATGAGCTTGATCACCTAAAAGGCACTCTATTTATTGATTATTTATCGCCTCTAAAGCGCCAACGTATCCGTAAGAAGCTTGAGAAAGAAGCGAAGCTGGCAGCTAAATCATAAATCAATCAATAGGAATACCTGTGACACAACCATTACGTATTATTTTTGCTGGTACGCCGGATTTTGCTGCGCGCCACTTACAAGCCTTAATAGACTCCGAGCATGATATTGTTGGTGTTTATAGCCAACCAGATCGCCCTGCAGGCCGTGGCAAAAAGCTTAAAGCCAGTGAAGTAAAAGAACTCGCACTTGCTCACGATTTACCCGTATTTCAACCGCAGTCATTAAAATCTGATGAAGCACTTGCAGAGCTTACCAGCCTGAACGCAGATATTATGATTGTGGTGGCATACGGCTTACTGCTTCCAAAAGCGATTTTAGATGCACCGCGCTTAGGCTGCTTAAACGTGCATGGCTCTATTTTACCGCGCTGGCGTGGTGCTGCACCGATTCAACGCGCGATTTGGGCTGGCGACAGTGAAACTGGTGTAACAATAATGCAAATGGACGAGGGCTTAGATACCGGCGATATGCTGCACATCAGCCGCTGCCCTATTGATAACACAGAAACCAGTAGTTCTTTATACGATAAACTGGCTGCACTTGGACCTGATGCTCTGATCAGTACCATAAATCGTCTCGCTGCAGGTGAAATCACCCCAGAAAAGCAAGATGACGCACTAGCAAATTACGCCAAGAAGCTATCAAAAGACGAAGCTAATATTGATTGGTCAATGGATGCTGTGCAAATTGAGCGTAATATCCGTGCCTTTAACCCATGGCCTGTTTGCTTTACTGAAATGGCAGGACAAACGGTAAAAATTTGGCAAGCAGACGTTGTATCGCAAACTGCACAAGCAGGTAAAATCATTGCTGCTGATAAGCAAGGTATTACCGTTGGCTGCGGGCAAGATGCACTTAAAATCACCCTTCTTCAACCACAAGGTAAAAAACCAATGGCTGTTAGTGACTTTTTAAATGGTCGCAGTGATTGGGTAGAGCCTGGTTCAGTATTAGGTCAAAGCAATGAGTAATGTAAGAGCACTGGCTGCTGAAACTCTCTACAACGTGGTCGATAAAGGTGCGTCGCTTAATCAAGAGCTACCTTTTGCAAGTCAAGGTTTATCACCGAAAGATAAAGCCCTACTGCAACAAATTTGCTATGGTGTGCTGCGCTATTTACCTAGTTTAGAGAATTATTGCCAGCAACTTTTAGATCAACCGCTAAAAGGCAAGCGCCGTATTTTCCAGTTTTTGTTGTATGTGGGTATTTACCAACTCCAACATATGCGTGTACCGCCTCATGCGGCAATCAGCGAAACAGTTAATGCGCTTCAACAAATGCGTGCACTGGGTTTAAAAGGCCTGATTAACGCTATTTTACGTAGTTTCCAACGTGAACAAGCTGAGCTTGAAGAAAAAGCGCAGCAAATTCCGGTTTGCAAATTTAACCACCCTGGTTGGTTTATCAAACAAGTTACTGCAGCTTACCCTGATAGCTGGCAAGAAATCCTAGAAGCGAATCAGCTACAAGCTCCTATGTGGTTACGGGTCAACCAAGCGCAATACAGCACTCAAGAATACAGCGAGATGCTTAAAGCGAATGATATTGAGCATACCCTTAATGCTGACTTTCCTGATGGTATTAAACTAGCTAAACCGTGTGATGTATACGCATTACCAGAATTTGATACCGGTGCCTGTTCTGTACAAGATGCCGCTGCACAATTAGCTGCACGCTTTTTAGAGCCACAAAATGATGATGTCATTTTAGATGCGTGTGCTGCACCTGGTGGTAAAACGTGCCATATTCTAGAGCTTGCCGATGCCGATGTATTAGCACTTGATAGCGACAGCGAACGCCTAGAACGGGTTAAACAAAACTTAGTGCGTATTGGTTTAGCTGCCGATCTACAATGTGCCGATGCTTCACAACCGCATATCTGGTGGGATGAGCAGCAATTCGACCGTATCTTGCTTGATGTGCCTTGTTCCGCTACCGGCGTTATTCGTCGTCACCCTGATATTAAATGGTTACGTCGTGCATCTGATATTGAAGATCTGGCTAATTTACAAGGCGATATCCTAAATAGCATCTGGCCTCTACTTAAGCCAGGTGGTACGTTAGTTTATGCGACCTGCTCTGTATTACCGCAAGAGAACCAACAACAAGTTGCTAAGTTCCTTGCCAATAATCAAAGTGCTGAACACATACCTCTGCATGAAAACGACACCCCGACTTTACCTGGCCTACAATTACTGCCTGGTGAAAGTGACGGTTTCTATTATGCAAAGCTAGTTAAAAAACACTAATAAGAACACGCTATGAAAATAATCATACTCGGTGCCGGACAAGTTGGTGGCACATTGGCAGAAAACCTCGTTGGTGAGCAAAATGAGATCACCGTTGTCGATATCGACGGTAACCGTTTGCGAGAGCTACAAGATAAGTACGACTTACAAGGTGTTACTGGCCACAGTGCGCATCCCGATGTATTGCGTCGCGCAGGTGCAGAAGACGCCGATATGATTATTGCCGTAACCAGTTCTGATGAAGTGAACATGGTTGCTTGCCAAGTTGCTTATAGTATTTTTAACACGCCAACCAAAATTGCCCGTATTCGCTCAGAGCAATACTTAAAGTACCGTGAAAAGTTATTCCATAACGATGACTTACCTGTTGACCACTACATTGCTCCAGAAGCACTAGTAACTAAGTATATTCGTCGCTTAATCGACTACCCGGGTGCTTTACAGGTATTACAATTTGCCGATGGCATGTTATCGCTGGTTGCAGTGAAGGCCTATTACGGTGGTTTGCTGGTGGGTTATGCGCTTTCAGCCTTGAAAGAACACATTCCGAATGTCGAAACCCGCGTCGCGGCTATTTACCGTCAAGGTAAAGCGATTAAACCGCTTGGCACAACCGTTATCGAAGCGGATGATGAAGTGTTCTTTATCGCTGCAACAAAGCATATTCGAGCAGTCATGAATGAACTTCAAAAACTCGAACGTTCATACAAAAAAATCATGATTGCCGGTGGTGGTAATATCGGTGCGGGTCTTGCGCGTTCACTTGAGAAAAACCACAGCGTTAAGCTGCTTGAGCGCAATAAAGAGCGCGCAGCCCAGCTTTCTGAGATGCTTGATAACACGGTTGTGTTTTGTGGCGATGCCTCAGATCAAGAGCTGTTATCTGAAGAACATATTGAGCAAGTGGATGTATTCATCGCGGTGACTAACGACGATGAAGCAAACATTATGTCTGCGATGCTGGCAAAACGTATGGGCGCACAAAAAACCATGGTGCTTATTCAACGTGGTGCTTATGTTGACTTAGTACAGGGCGGTGAAATTGATATTGCTATTTCACCTCAGCAAGCCACTATCTCGGCGCTGCTAACACACGTTCGCCGTGGTGACATCGTTAATGTTTATTCGTTACGTAAGGGCGCAGCAGAAGCTATTGAGGCTGTCGCTCACGGTGATGAGCATACTTCTAAAGTGGTTGGCCGAGCAATTGCTGATATCAAACTACCCGCAGGCACAACCATTGGTGCAATTGTGCGTAATGATGATGTACTGATTGCTCATGATGATACAGTGATTCAATCGGGAGATCATGTGATTATGTTCTTAATCGACAAGAAACACATTACGGTTGTTGAAAAGCTATTCCAAGTGAGCGCTATATTCCTTTAGTGTTCGACATAAAAAAAGCAGCAAATCTTAATGATTTAGCTGCTTTACGACTCTTGAAGTGAAAAAACTTAACTATTGAATCTGTGCAAATTCTTCTTTAGAAAGCTCACCATTGCCATCTGTATCTAGCTCTGGGAATAGTTTCTCTAGTTGCACATTTGCTGATGCTTCTTCTTTACTGATAACACCATCACTGTTAGTGTCAAACGTTGAGAAGCTTACACCTTGTGCAAATGCCGCTGATGAAGTTGCTAGTGCTAAAATTGCAAGTGTTGTATTGATCTGTTTCATAATAATTACCTTCATTTTTTAAGAGTGAAATCCGTTTCTGAGATCCCTGTTCAATGGAAACTGGTTAATTGCGAGTTTGTTTTACTCTGCTTCTGAAAATTCGGCTTCAGTGAGTACGCCATCGCCGTCTACATCAAGGGTTTTAAATTGCGCCATGATGTTAGCATCGACAGATGCTTCGCTTTGACTGATAACACCATCTCCGTCTACATCTAATGTATCGAAATCTGTGCCTGCAAATGCTGCTGACGAAGAGGCTAATGCGATAAGTGCTAGTGCTTTGTTAACTGTTTTCATAATCATAATCCTTCAATATCTACTCAAAAAAGTGTTAGCTGATCACACTCTCCTTGCTATCCTTTATCATGGATTCCCTTATCCATTTAGGTTGTCTTTGGCAACTCAGAACTAATCAGCTAAATTAATGGGTTTACTAAATACATCATTAAGCTTTAGAGAACTCTTCTTTTGATAACTCACCGTTACCGTCTGTATCAAGTTCTGTGAAAATACTCATTAACTCTGCATCAACTGATGCTTCGCTTTGGCTGATGGCACCGTTTCCATCCACATCTAATGTGTCAAAATCGCTCATTGCAAATGCTGCAGATGAAGATACAAGTGCGACTAGTGCTAATGTTTTATTTACTGTGTTCATAATGTTATTCCTTCAAAGTGTGTTGTCTTGTGTAGAAAATCCTTTTCAGAGCTTCCCTACTGTAAAATTATGCTTTTGCGAATTCTTCTTCAGAAAGTTCGCCGTTACCGTCTGTGTCTAATTCTTTAAACTGACTCATTAAAGTTGCATCAACTGACGCTTCACTTTGGCTAATTACACCATCGTCGTTAACATCAAGTGTTTCGAAATCTGTCGCTGCAAATGCTGCTGAAGAAGATACAAGTGCGACTAGTGCTAATGTTTTATTTACTGTGTTCATAATGTTATTCCTTCAAAGTGTGTTGTCTTGTGTAGAAAATCCTTTTCAGAGCTTCCCTACTGTAAAATTATGCTTTTGCGAATTCTTCTTCAGAAAGTTCGCCGTTACCGTCTGTGTCTAATTCTTTAAACTGACTCATTAAAGTTGCATCAACTGACGCTTCACTTTGGCTAATTACACCATCGTCGTTAACATCAAGTGTTTCGAAATCTGTCGCTGCAAATGCTGCTGAAGAAGATACTAGAGCTAAAAGTGCAAATGTTTTGTTTACTGTTTTCATAATCACTATTCCTTCAATGTTGTCTTAACTGTGTTAGAGGTGTGAAACTTCTAATCACTTTTCTCTGTGTTCGCTAAGACTATTTCAACTTCGATGCCAAAGTTTAAAATCACTTAATTTTCATTGAGTTAAAGCGAATTTGGTGATTTTACGTGGGAAATGAGCTAATTTTCTGTTGCTTTTTAGCAACACACAAAAAGCTTAAAAAATCATTTCTTTATTAATCAATAAGTTAAAAAACATAAAACAGAGACATTGAGTGAAATTAGCTACCTAAACACTAAAAATGTTCGAACGTGAGTCTAAACCTTGTATGAACGGTGAAAATAATTAAAATAAATAAAAATATTTTTTAATTTTAACCAGCTGATTTAGTTGAACTTTTAACAATTAACGGAAAATTTTTTAGTTTATTTTCAATGAAAGTATAAAAAACAACCGCCTTGTTGCAAAACGGCGGATCGGGAAGGTGAATGGCTTCAATCAAGTACTGAAAAGTCTATCAGGTGCTCTTTCATGAATGACTTCATTTGTTCTTCACCTGTATTTAACTGAAGTCCTAGTTGGTAGCTAGACGCATTTTTACGAACACTGCACACCTTTCCAGCAAATTCATGCTTATTGAGTACAAGGTTACAGCTCTGTTCTTTTAAAAAGCTGAGATCGACATCACTTTTAATATCAAACTGTACGCCTGTAAGGGAGATATCCTTAATGAGTCCTTGGTATTTCTGCTCATCGGTGTTTAAACAAGCACTGAAGAGTGTTGGAATACGGGTTTCACTGCGAAGACTGAATAACTGAACGTGTTTCGGAAAGTCTAAAAATATTAAACGATACGGGTGTGAAGCGACGGCCTTAATTTGTTGGCGAAATGCAATCACCTGCCCACCGCCGCTTTCGAGCACTGCGCGCACAATGACCATCACACCTTCTTTGATTAACTCGCCACTATTAATTAATCGCCTTGCTGAGGGGTAATTAAGAATAATATGTTGTTCGTTGAGTAAACCTATAAACTCCGTTTTAACTCGCTTACTATCTATCGGAGTGATTATCTCAACATCAACAATACTACCCGCAGGTATATAAGCGAGCTTATCTAAATTACGCTGTAGCTGTGTCTTTGCCATTCATTAAGTCCTTTTAAATATAAACGGCTCACTAGCCACGCCAGAATGTTGGAGTGAACAATACCAGTAAGGTAAATATTTCAAGACGACCAAATACCATTGCAATGGTCAATAACCACTTAGCAGTATCGGATATCGCCCCATAATGGGCGGCAACTTCACCCAAGCCAGGACCTAAATTATTTAGACACGCTGCGGTTGCTGAAAACGCACTAATGTTATCCATACCTGTGCCCATTAGTGCCAACATGATAATCACAAACACTAAAGCATAGGCTGAGAAGAATCCCCAGACAGCTTCTACCACTTTATCTGGAAGTGCTTTGCGGCCTAGTTTAATTGAATAAATTGCACGCGGATGTACAAGACGATTAAGCTCACGAATACCTTGTAAGTAAAGTAAGAACACACGCACAACTTTCATTCCACCACCGGTAGACCCTGCACAACCACCAATAAAGCTTGAGAATATTAATAAAATAGGCAAAAACAATGGCCATGCAGAAAAGTTATCGGTAGCGAAACCTGCGGTAGTACTCATTGACACGGCTTGAAACATAGCTTGATCTAATGTTTCGTCACCATCTGCATAAATGTTATTAGATGACAGCACAGTAAAGCAGACAATCACTAGAGCGAGCTGAATAAGTAAGAACACTTTAAATTCAGGGTCACGTAAATAAACACGAATACTGCGCGAGGAGACCGCCGCATAGTGCAGCGAGAAATTTATTGCTGCAATAAGTAAAAACACCACACATATAAAGTTAATCAGTGGACTATCAAACTGCCCCATAGATGCATCGTAAGTAGAGAAACCACCAATAGCAATCGTTGAGAAAGCATGACAAATAGCATCAAACCAGTCCATTCCCGCTCCCCAATAGGCAAGCGTGCATGCGATAGTCAGTGACACATAAATGTACCAAAGGTGTTTGGCGGTATCGGCAATGCGGGGCGTCATTTTTGAATCTTTAACTGGGCCAGGAGTTTCGGCACGATACAGCTGCATACCACCAACCCCAAGCATGGGTAACACAGCAACAGCAAGTACGATGATCCCCATACCACCAAGCCACTGTAGTTGTTGGCGATAAAAAAGCACTGATTTTGGTAGGTACTCAATCCCAGTTAACACGGTTGCCCCTGTCGTTGTAAGGCCTGAAAATGCCTCAAACACAGAGTCAGCTAACGACAAACTTGGCTCTTGTAAAAAAACTAAAGGCACAGCCGCAAAGCTGCCAAGTACCAACCAGAACAACACCACAATTAAAAAGCCTTCGCGCGCTTTTAAATCGCCCCGCTCATGGCGGTTTGGATAATACGCTGCTAAACCAATCACAACACTAAAAATAAACGCAAGAACGAACGGCACACCACCACCATCTTTATAGATTAAAGATACCAGTGCTGGCGGCACCATGGTGATACTAAATAAAGCCACCAGCTGGCCTAGAATTTTTATTATGGTACGAAATTGCATCTGTGCGTATCGCTTTTTAAATATCTGATTTAGCTATTAGAGTTTATTGTCTTACAGGCTTAACTGTAAGTAAACGCTGTATGTTTATTTCATGGTGTATCTTTTTTAACGGCGAACTCAACGGCACCATGTGTTAACTCATGTATCTCTTTGATTGCCAGCTCTACTTGGCGACTATCTATTTGGATTTTCCAAGCAATATTTTCAGCAAACTGTTTTTCTATATTCAATACTTGATATTGGCTTTTCAATAACTGCTCTATAGCTCCCTGAGCACTGTAATCACTGTAGCCGACTAACTCAACGCTCGGTACTTTGGTGATTGTTTTGAGCTCACGCATGGCATTGTTTAAACTCCCGCCATAAGCACGCACGAGTCCACCGGTACCCAGCTTAATACCGCCAAAATAACGCGTTACAACAGCGGTGATCTCACCAATTCCAGACCCCGCCAGCACATTAAGCATTGGTTTTCCTGCGGTGCCATTAGGTTCTCCATCATCTGAAAAGCCATATACATGGCTACCACCTGGGTTTCCTGCAACATGTGCCCAACAGTTGTGACGCGCATCACTGTATTTATTTTGGATCTCTTTGATGAATGCTTTTGCTGACTCTAAGTTAGGAGTATGGGCAATATGCACAATAAATGTACTTTTTTTAATTTCTTCTTGGTAAAAAACAGGCTCTGCCGGATATTGATATTCAGACATATTCTTCTATCTAAAAAAATGGGGCCATTTGGCCCCTCTTGTTAATGTCGTTTGTTGTTAGTCTAGATGTAGATCACGGGTCATATTTTCTAGGCTATCATCATGAACGATAATATTATCTTCAATACGGATACCGCCAAATGGTTTAAGCGCTTCAACTTTTTCCCAGTTAATAAACTGTTTATTATCGGTTTGCGCAAGGTCGCCCAGTAACGATTCAATAAAATATAAACCAGGTTCAATAGTAAAGACTTGGTTCTTTTCGATTAAACGCGTGCAACGTAAGAATGGGTGCCCTTCAGGTGGTGCTTGATGCGCACCTTTATCATCCGCCATAAAGCCACCCATATCATGAACTTGTAAACCTAGGTGATGGCCAAGACCATGCGGGAAGAAGGTTGATGTTATACCGCGCTCAACAATTTCAGCCGCCGATAGCTTCACAATATTAAAGTCGCTCAACACCTGCGCTACACGCTGATGACAGTCCAAATGCAATTCGCCATATAACATACCTGGTTTTAATGCTTTACCTAAAGCAATTTGATGCTCCGTCATGACCTTAATTAAGTCGCTAAACTCACCCGACTGATTAAAATCATAAGTACGCGTGATATCAGCTGCGTAGCCGTTAAAATTTGCACCAGCGTCAATTAGGAATGAGCGATGTGTCTCTGGCGCTTTAGGCTCAAAGTGCGTGTAATGTAAGATTGCACAGTTTTCATTAAGCGCAACAATATTACCATATGGCATTTCATTTTCACTTTGACGCGTCGCCATTAAGTAAGCCTGTTGAATATCAAATTCAGAGCCACCTGCAAAGAAAGCATCACGTGCCGCTTTATGACCATCGACGGCAATACGGTTAGCTTGACGCAAACACTCAAGCTCGTATTGTGTTTTATATGCACGATGAAAGTGCAAATAGTTCATAACTGGCTCTGGGTTCATAATGCTAAAGCCCAGTGCTTGCGCTACGTCTAAATATTCACCAATATAGGCAAATTTTGCCTTATCGTAAGGAAGCAGTTTTTCTACCTGATCTGGTTGTACTAATAATTCAATATCAAAATACTCAGCCCAAAAATCACGAGGCTCATCAGGTACTTTATGCCAAAAATCAACTGGGCGATAAAATATCAGCTTTGGCTTAGATGCACCGTCTACAACTATCCAACAATGAGGGTTATCAATTACAGGTAACCAAGCTTTGAATTGCGGGTTAACCTTAAACGGGTAGTACATATCATCTAAAAACTGGCGCTTTGCCTGACCAGAGTGAATAACAAGGCCTTCTAAACCTTCACGCTCTGTAATTGTACGCGTGCGCTGTTGCAAGGTTGCAATATGTTCGGCATATAACACCGCTAATTTATCCATAGTAAACCCATATAAGTAAATTCGACTTAGTCGCAGTCTATCATAGTCGACCTTAACGCCCAACACAGGGGATTAAGGTCAATTAGTATCAGCCGCCCATTTTCATATCTAAAATTGGCGCAAGCACATTACCATCTCGCCCTAAGCGCGTATGGTAAACTTGCCTGTAAGCAAATACATTCTTCACGTAGTTACGTGTTTCAGTATAAGGTATAAGCTCAATCCATAACTCCGCAGGCATTGCTTGTTCAGGGATCCAACGTTTAATTCGATGATAACCTGCATTATAAGAAGCGGTGGCTAATATTTCGTTGCCGCGATTTTTCTTTTTTAAATACTTTAAGTATTCACTCCCTAAACGAATGTTCGTTTTAGGGTGAAACAACTTTCTACGCGAAACAGTACTTCTATTAATGTATTTAGCGGTGCTCGGTAATAGTTGCATTAAACCATAGGCATTGGCATGAGAGCGGGCGTCAGGCGCAAATGAGCTTTCACGACGTGAAATTGCAATACTCCATGCCATGTCTATATGATTACGGTTACTATAGCTCTCAAATACATCTTTAAACGCAAATGGGAAACGCAAATCAACATAATCCCATTCTTTAATTTGTGCCAAGGTATAAATAGTGCTGTCATACCAATCAAGCTCAGCAGCAAGCATTGATGCCGCGAGCTTTTCTTCTTTGGTTGATGTACCTGTTAAGTAATTCCACTCCCTGCGAGCTGACGTGTAGCGCTCAAGCTCATAAAGTGCACGCGCACGCTTAAAGCCTGGTGCATTTGCGACTTCTAGTTGGAGCTTATCAGAAATTTGCAACTGTTGATTATTTAGACTAACCGGAATACCTAATCGAGCAGATGCTAAAAAGCCGTAATAATCGCGCTCTTTGGCAACTTTTTGCCAAAGAGTGCGGGCATCTTCAACTTCGCCACGCTGATTTAAGCTATATGCTAACCAATATTGCTGACCTAGGCTTAGGTTTTCTTTACCAGTAAAAAACGCCACAATACCAGACCAATCTTGCAGTTCGAGCATATTAGCAAGCTGCCACTGCATTAACTTCGTTGTTTGACGCTCTTTAGGCACCTTATTTAACCAAAAGCGAGCTTGTTTATGCCCGCTTGAGGCAAGCGATAGTGCAAAGTTGTAGTACACATCCGCTTTTTGTTCTTCCGTGTAAACAAACATTTTTTCAAGCTTTTCCCATGCTCGAAGCGCTAACTCTTTATCACGCCAAACTAAGCGTTTCACCCCGTATAATGCTATTTGCCCTTCTTTGGCTGTCTTTTTCTTGAAGCGATATAAACCAGCCGAAGCACTCGGGTCTTTGCGTACTTTTAAATATAAATCAGCCAAGTACTGCTCATCTTTAGGGAGTAATGACTTTAGGTAAGGCAATAAGCTTGACGTACCCCCTTCTGCAGCGAGAGAAACTCGTTGCCAAATGCGTTCTTGTGTTTGATAACCTTCTTTTTTCCAAAGTGAAAAAAGTGTGTCGCATTCTTTTGGTTGAGAATGCCCTACCACCCATAAATCACTAACTTGATTCATTATTGCTTCTTTAGGCGCACCTAAGTCCAATTGAAAGCTTAAATAAGGACAAGTCAATTCGTTATTACTGGTCTCTCTGTAATTACGAATATAAGCGGCTTTTTTATTGTTCTGTTTTAAGTAGTTAAGCCATGCTTTACGCACAGGCCACTCTAATGGCGTATTACGATAAACATTAAGATAGTTTTCTATTTCTGTTTGATGCTTCAAACTTGGGTTTCGTTGCCAATAAGCTTTTTCGACGTAAGGCTTTAGCGGGTGGTCTAATCCATTGGCCGCCTCTTTCATATCGTCATAATCACCGTATCGCGCCTTTTTTTCTGCTTTTAAAAAAGCGTCATGTTTGTCGTTGGCTTCAGCTGCAAAAAAAGGAAAAAGTAATGCGGCAGCTGTCCAACCAAGGAGTTGTTTTTTCATGATGACCTTTAACAAAAATTAAAGAATTAATAACAAAAAACTTCTTCTACACCTTAGCACCAAACCAGCTATATTTTAACCAATAGCGATAAAGCGCAGTAAATTTTTCGTTGCATTTTCATTTTAAAGCAAGCACACTGATTGAAATGCAAACTCATCGTACCAGTCTTAGTTAATAAACTAGGGAGAATAATAATGTTATATAAAAGCGATTCATTTGAAGTTGCTTTCATCAAGGACAACATCGCCGAGTTTAAGTTCTGTGCAGACGGCTCAGTAAATAAACTTTCGCAGCAAACCTTGCAAGATTGCGCTTTAGCATTAAAAGAATTGGCAACAAACTCAGATATCAAAGGCATGGTGTTCACCAGCGATAAAGATCATTTCATTATCGGTGCCGACATTTTCGAATTTTTACCTACTTTCACTAAACCGCAAGAAGAATTGGTTGCATGGATCAAAAATGCAACTGACGTTTTTGACGCGATTGAAGATTTACCTTTCCCAACGCTAAGTGCTGTAAACGGCATGGCGCTTGGCGGCGGGTGTGAGTGGGCACTTGCTACCGATTATCGCGTTGCTAGCTCTAACGCTAAAATTGGCCTACCTGAAGTTAAACTAGGCATTATGCCTGGTTTTGGTGGCACAGTTCGCCTTCCACGCCTTATTGGCGCTGATAATGCGATGACATGGATCACTACAGGTAAAGAAAACCGCGCTGCTGATGCCCTAAAAGTAGGTGCATTTGACGCGGTAGTTAGTGCTGACAAACTTTTAGAGTCAAGTATTGCAACACTTGAGCAAGCAGTTGCTGGTAAGCTAGATTGGCAAGCGAAACGACAAGTAAAATTACAGCCACTGAAAATGAACCGTGTTGAGCAAGGTATGAGCTTTGCGATGGCTGAAGGCATGGTAATGGGTAAAACGAAAGGTCACTACCCAGCACCTGTTATGGCTGTAAAAACAATCAAAGCTGCAGCCAACTGTGAACGCGCTGAAGCAATGGCAATTGAAAACGCTAACTTTGCTAAACTTGCAGCAACAAGTGAAGCTGCCGCGCAAACAGGTATTTTCTTAGCTGACCAATACATTAAAGGTAAAGCGAAGAAACAAGCTAAACACAGTGAACTTGAGATAAAACAAGCCGCTGTATTAGGTGCAGGTATTATGGGCGGTGGTATTGCTTACCAATCGGCTTATAAAGGCACGCCTATTATCATGAAAGACATCAACCAAGATGCACTTGATTTAGGTATGGGTGAAGCATCTAAGCTACTAGGTAAGAAAGTACAACGTGGCCATATGGCGATGGATAAGATGGTTGCCACTTTAGGCAAGATCAAACCAACACTAAACGATGCAGACCTACAAAGCGCTGACATTGTTGTTGAAGCCGTGGTTGAAAACCCTAAAGTGAAGCAAGCCGTTCTTGCGGGTCTTGAAAAAGACTTACCAGCAGGCACTATCCTAACTTCAAATACCTCAACAATTCGTATTGACGAGTTAGCGTCTGCACTTGAGAAACCAGAAAACTTCTGTGGTATGCACTTCTTTAACCCAGTGCCAAAAATGCCACTAGTAGAAATCATTCGTGGTGAAAAAACATCAGAAGCAACAATTAATGCGGTTGTTGATTACGCATTAAAACTGGGCAAATCACCAATCGTTGTAAACGACTGCCCTGGCTTCTTTGTAAACCGCGTACTCTTCCCTTACTTTGCAGGTTTCAGCAAACTTGTTGTTGAAGGTGCTGACTTCACGAAAGTTGATAAAGTAATGGAAAATGTATTTGGTTGGCCAATGGGTCCTGCGTACCTTCTTGATGTGGTAGGTATTGATACAGCTTACCACTGTACTGGTGTAATGGCTGACGGTTTCCCTGAGCGTATGGCTCGCCAAGATAAAGACCCTGTTACTGTATTTGCAAACGAAAAACGCTTTGGCCAGAAAAATGGTGCTGGTTTCTACCAATATGCACCAGACCGTCGTGGTCGCTTGAAAAAAACTAAAGATGCAACAGCAACTGAGCTACTAAGTGCTATCACTGATGCACCGAAAGATTTCGATAAACAAGAAATCATTGACCGTTGTATGATCCCGATGATCAACGAAGTTCTACTTTGTTTACAAGAAGGTATCGTAGCGTCTCCACAAGAAGCTGACATGGCGCTAATTTACGGCATTGGTTTCCCTCCATTTAGAGGCGGTGCATTCCGTTACTTAGATCAAACTGGTTTAGCGAACTTTGTTGCAACAGCAGACAAATACGCTCACTTAGGTGCGATTTACCAAGTATCAGATGAAACTCGCAAGTGGGCCGAAGAAGGCCGTGTATTCTATAAGGTGGAAGGATAAGAAACATGAATAATCCAGTAATCGTAGATTGTATCCGCACACCAATGGGTCGTTCAAAGAACGGCGTATTCAAAAACAAGCGTGCGGAAGATTTAAGTGCTCACTTAATGAAAGGTTTGTTAGACCGTAACCCAGCCGTTGATCCAGCATCAATTGATGATATTTACTGGGGCTGTGTACAACAAACTTTAGAGCAAGGTTTTAACATTGCTCGAAACGCAGCACTCCTTGCCGGTATCCCTCACTCAGTACCAGCAGTAACAGTTAACCGTCTATGTGGTTCATCGATGCAAGCTCTGCACGATGCAGCACGCGCTATTATGACTGGCGCTGGTGATACCTATATCATTGGTGGTGTTGAGCACATGGGTCACGTACCTATGACTCACGGTAATGATTTTCACCCAGGTTTATCAACGTCTGTGGCACAAGCTGCTGGCGTAATGGGTTTAACAGCAGAGTACCTTGCAACGCTGCACGGCATTAGCCGCGAGCAACAAGACGAATTTGCTTACCGCTCACACCAACGTGCACACGCTGCAACAGTTGAAGGTCGCTTCCGTCGTGAAATCCTAGCAATGGAAGGTCACGATGCAGATGGTTCTTTAATCTTAGTTGAAGACGATGAAGTAATCCGCCCAGAAACAACTGTTGAAGGCTTATCGCAACTACGCCCTGTATTCAATCCAGCATCAGGTAGCGTAACTGCAGGCACTTCATCTGCACTTTCTGACGGCGCGTCAGCAATGCTTGTAATGAGCGAAAAGAAAGCTAAAGAACTTGGTTTACCAATTCGTGCGCGTATTAAATCAATGGCTGTAGCAGGTTGCGATCCATCAATCATGGGTTACGGCCCTGTTCCTGCATCGCAAAAAGCACTTCAACAAGCAGGTATCACTATTGACGATATCGATGTTGCAGAGCTTAACGAGGCATTCGCAGCACAATCTCTACCAGTATTAAAAGACTTAGGTCTGATGGACGTGGTAGATGAAAAAGTTAACCTAAATGGTGGTGCAATTGCACTTGGTCATCCACTAGGTTGTTCTGGTTCACGTATTAGCACAACGCTTGTTCACCTAATGGAAGATAAGAATGCTAAGTACGGTCTAGCAACAATGTGTATTGGTTTAGGCCAAGGTATTGCAACTGTATTTGAGCGCGTAGAATAACGAGCTCACACCAAACATCTTGGTGATAAAAAGGCGCATTGATTTACTCAGTGCGCCTTTTTTATTTGCGTTGCTTTCTGTTATTGAAACTGGCAGCAATAGAAAGTTAAAATAGCCGCTTATTAATCGTCTCTTTCATCCAAAAGGTCAGCCATGAGTTTTGATAATCCCGATCACCAATTAGATGCACTTGGCCTTCGTTGTCCAGAACCTGTCATGATGGTGCGTGGCGCAGTACGTAAAATGAAAGATGGCGAAACATTACTTATCATCGCCGATGACCCATCAACCACCCGCGACATTCCAAGCTTTTGTACTTTTATGGATCACACGCTAGTGGCTAAAGATGTTGAGCAAGCGCCATTTAAATATTTGCTGAAGAAAGGACTATAGGCTAGATAAATAAGATGAGAGTGAGCATTTAATTGTTACCTTTATCAATTAAAAACCCACTCAAAAACTCCAGTTACTTTTTAGTAACTGTCACTTTTGGCTTATTACTATTGCGGTAATCAAAGCTCACTACATACACGCCTTTTGTCGCTGGTTTAAAACTAAAGTAGTTGTAAATAGTATTACAATCGGCAATGGCAGCCTGACCTAATAATAGTACTTGTCCTGCGGGGTCCATGTCACTATAACCACAGTTATAGCCTTGACTAAAGTTAGCATCAGCCACTTTAAATTCATAGATTTTTCCTGGTGTTGAGAACGTTACTTCTGCTTGGAAGATACCTGATGCAACTTGCTCAAGTATATATTGTGGTTCAGCATCCCATAACGTAAAGTCGCCACGCAGGTACATGGTACGGTCTAAGTCTTTGCTTGGCAGCATGTCGTCAATGCTTGGCATTTGTATTTGGCTCGTACAGGCTGTTAATAAACCTGCTAATGCTAAAGTAATTACACGTTTCATTACTGTTCCTTATGCTACTAAAAAGCCAGCACAAAGCTGGCTTTTATTAATTGGCTACTACTTACTTCTGAAGTACAGAAATATCAGCAATATCTAAAAACAGACGGCTTAACTGACTTAATAATGCTAAACGGTTTTGTTTAACCGCTTCGTCATCTGCCATTACCATGACATTATCGAAGAAGTTATCAACACTCTCACGGATACCTGCAAGTTGTGATAGTGCTTCTTGGTAATCGCCATTTGCATACAAAGGTGCAAGCTCGGTTGCAAACTTAGCTACGTGTGACGCTAATACTTTCTCTGCGTCATCGCTTAATAGGCTCTCATTCACATCACCTTGTGTTGTGATGTCATTCTTAGCCAAAATGTTGCTTACACGTTTATTTGCCGCTGCAAGTGCTTCTGCTGCGTCTAATGTACGGAAGTGACTTACCGCTTTAACGCGACGATCGAAATCAACTGGTTTAGTTGGACGACGTGCTAGTACCGCTTGAATGACATCAACTTCGATACCTTCGTCTTGATACCATGCGCGGAAACGCCCTAGCATGAACTCAAACACATCCGTTGATACATTCAGGTTAGTTAGCTTTTCACCGAATAGCGTTTGTGACTTAGCAACAAGATCTAAAATATCTAGCGGTAATGATTTTTCTACCATGATGCGTAAAGCACCAATGGCAGCACGACGAAGTGCAAATGGATCTTTGTCACCCTTTGGCGCTTGGCCAATACCAAAAATACCTACCAGCGTATCAAACTTATCCGCAATTGCGACCGCACAGCTGATCACATTTGTTGGTAAGTTATCGCCCGCAAAGCGAGGCATATATTGTTCGTTTTGCGCCAGTGCAACTTCTTCGGCTTCACCGTCGTGACGAGCGTAATGCATACCCATTACACCTTGTACGTCGGTAAACTCCATGACCATTTCGGTCATTAAGTCTGTTTTACTTAGAAGACCTGCACGCTTAGCAAGCTCTGCGTCGGCACCTAATTGCTCTGCAATGTAACCTGCAAGTTCACTAATACGCTCAGATTTATCTTTCAGCGTACCAAGTTGCTTTTGGAATAAAACAGTATCTAACGACTCTAAACGACTCTCTAACGTTTTCTTCTTATCAGTTTCGTAGAAGAACTGCGCATCAGCTAAACGAGGGCGTACAACTTTTTCGTTACCAGCAATTACCACGCTCGGATCTTTACTTTCGATATTAGAAACAAATAGGAACTTGTTAAGTAAGTTGCCATCTTGGTCTAATAACGGGAAGTACTTTTGGTCGTCCTTCATGGTATAGATAAGCGCTTCTGAAGGGACATCTAAGAATGCTTCTTCGAATGTTGCTGTCAGCGTTACTGGCCATTCAACCAACGATGTTACTTCTTCAAGTAAGTCTTCATCCATCGCTACTTTTGCATTTACAGCGCTAGCTGCTGCTTCAATCTGTTCGCGAATTTGTGCTTTACGCGCTTCGAAGTCAGCGACAACGTAAGCAGATTTCAGCACATCAAACACATCATCAGCGTGGTTGATTGTTACTTTTTCTGGGTGATGGAAACGGTGACCTTGTAATTGGTTGCCAACTTGCTTACCAAGGATTTCGCCTTCAATTAGCGTGCTACCAAACAAAATAGTTGCAGTGTGTACTGGGCGAATAAATTGTGTTTTATTTGCACCCCAACGCATTGGTTTAGGGATAGGTAATTTAGCAAGTGCTTTGTTTACAGCTTCACTCATAAGCGATGTCGTTGCTTGACCTTCAACCTGTGCTTTATGTAATAACCAAGCGCCTTTATCTGTTTCTAGCGTTTGTGCGTCGCTTACATCGATGCCACAGCCACGAGCCCAACCCATTGCGGCTTTAGTTGGATTACCATCGGCATCAAACGCTGCTGCAACTGCAGGGCCACGCTTTTCTACCACCTTGTCACTTTGTTTAGCTTCAAGTGCAGTAACACGTAAACCTAAGCGACGTGGTGATGCGTACCAGTTAACGCCTTGATGATTTAATTCTAAGCTTACAAGCTCAGTTGCTAAGTTCTCAGCAAACGACTCAGCAAGTTTACGAAGTGCTTTCGGTGGCAACTCTTCAGTGCCAATTTCTACTAATAAATTTTCTGCTGACATGCTAATTCTTAATCCTTACAAAGCGGGAAACCAAGAGCTTCACGGGCATCATAGTAACTTTGCGCACATGCTTTTGATAAAGCACGAACACGTAAGATATAACGTTGACGTTCTGTTACTGAGATAGCGTGACGAGCGTCTAATAAATTAAACGCATGTGATGCTTTCATTACTTGCTCATAAGCTGGTAATGGTAAGCCTGCTTCAATTAGCTTTTCGCTTTCTTTTTCACAATGATCAAACTGTGCAAATAAGAACTCAACATCCGCTTGTTCGAAGTTATAAGCTGACTGCTCTACTTCATTTTGATGGAATACATCACCGTATGTCACACGACCCATAGGACCGTCTGCCCATACTAGGTCATAGATACTATCTACGCCCTGAATATACATTGCTAAACGCTCAAGACCATAAGTGATTTCACCGGTTACTGGTGAGCACTCTAATCCACCAACTTGTTGGAAGTAAGTAAACTGAGTTACTTCCATGCCGTTTAACCAGATCTCCCAACCTAGCCCCCAAGCACCTAATGTAGGTGACTCCCAGTTGTCTTCTACAAAGCGAACTTCATCAGTTAGTGTATCGATACCAACAGCAGCTAATGAGCCTAAATACAGCTCCTGGATGTTTTCTGGCGATGGCTTTAATACTACTTGGAATTGGTAGTAGTGCTGTAAACGGTTCGGGTTTTCACCATAACGACCATCAGTTGGACGGCGGCATGGTTGAACATACGCGCTCGACATTGGCTCTGGGCCAATCGACTTTAAGAAAGTTAACGGATGAAATGTCCCTGCTCCCACTTCCATATCGAGTGGTTGAGCAATCACACAGCCTTGCTGTGCCCAATAGTCCTGTAAAGCCAGGATCAAACCTTGAAAGGTTTTAACGTCATATTTTTGCATATTTGGCTTATAGTATCTGGTGCGTTTAGTCTGAAAATTGCTCTCAGTATACCTTGTGTGCAGTAAGGTTTTAAGCAGTTTGTGCTTTTTCAGTAATAAAAAAAGGAGCCAGTTGGCTCCTTTTTAAATATCTATTTTAACTTTATACGTCTAAGTTAACTACGCGTAGCGCATTCGTTTCAATAAAGTCACGACGAGGTTCAACTTGGTCACCCATTAATGTCGCGAACAATTGGTCAGCTGCAACAGCATCTTCAATTGTTACTTTCAACATCCGACGTGCACCAGGGTCCATGGTGGTCTCCCAAAGCTGATCTGGGTTCATCTCACCGAGTCCTTTATAGCGTTGGATGTATAGTCCACGCTTCGATTCAGAGATTAACCACTCTAATGCATCCACAAAGTTATCAACAGCTAATGTCTTCTCACCACGTTGAACATAAGCGCCTTCTTCAAGCAAGTTTGCAATGTTTACACCTGTCGCAGCAATACGCTTATAATCACGCGATGTAATGAAGTCGAAGTTCAATACATGTGCTTTATCCACACCATGCTGGCGAATATTCACAACAGGATAATACATATTGCGCTCAGTATCGTGCTCAGTGCCCGCGTGGAAAATAGTTGCATCTTCATCACGTGCAATTAAGTCGTCAACTAGCGTGTTAGTCCACTCTTTAACTTTTGCTTCATCTGCTAAATCTGCTTCTGTAATTTCGCTTTGATAAATTAAACGTTCCATAACCGAGTTTGGATATTTACGTTTTAAGCGCTCAATTACTTTAACTGTATTTTGATAGTCGTGAACAATTCTTTCTAATTCTTCACCTTCAAGTGCAGATGCCCCTTCACTTGTATAAAGTGCAGCATTGTTTAATGCTAATGATGTTAAGTAATCAACTAACGCTGGGTCATCTTTAATGTAGCGTTCTTGCTTACCTTTTTTCACTTTATAAAGTGGCGGTTGTGCAATGTAGATAAAGCCTTTTTCTACAATCTCTGGCATTTGACGATAGAAGAAAGTCAGTAGTAAGGTACGAATGTGTGAACCATCCACGTCCGCATCGGTCATGATAATGATACGATGATAACGTAGTTTTTCTGGGTCATATTCATCACGACCAATACCACAACCTAATGCAGTGATTAGAGTTGCTACTTCTTGAGAAGAAAGCATCTTATCAAAGCGTGCTTTTTCAACGTTAAGAATCTTACCTTTTAGTGGCAAGATAGCTTGATTTTTACGGTTACGACCCTGCTTAGCTGAACCACCTGCAGAGTCACCCTCCACTATGTATAGTTCAGAAAGTGCTGGATCTTTTTCTTGGCAATCTGCCAATTTACCAGGTAAACCAGCTAAATCCATTGCACCTTTACGACGTGTCATTTCACGTGCTTTACGCGCTGCTTCACGAGCGCGTGCCGCATCAATAATTTTGCCAACAACTGTTTTCGCATCAACAGGGTTTTCTAATAAGAACTCGGTTAGTTTTTCTGCCATTGCTTGTTCTACAGCAGATTTCACTTCACTAGATACTAGTTTATCTTTGGTTTGTGATGAGAATTTTGGATCGGGAACTTTAACGCTTACAACCGCAGTTAAGCCTTCACGAGCGTCATCACCCGTTGCATTGCTTGTTGTTTTCGCTTTTTTGTTAAAGCCTTCTTTTTCCATGTAGTTATTTAGCGTACGCGTTAATGCTGCTCTAAAGCCAGCTAAGTGCGTACCACCATCACGTTGGGGAATATTATTTGTGAAACAGTAAATGCTCTCTTGGAAGCCATCATTCCACTGCATTGAAACTTCTACACTAATACCGTCTTCTTCACGCTCATGGGTAAAGTGGAAAACACTTTTATGCACAGGTGTTTTATTGCGGTTTAGATATTCTACGAATGCTTGAATACCGCCTTCATATTTGAAGTGGTCATTTTTAGATTCTTCACGCTCATCAGTAAGAATGATACTTACACCAGAGTTCAAGAACGAAAGCTCACGTAAGCGCTTTGCTAAAATATCATAGTGAAAGTTTAGATCAGTGAATGTTTCACCACTTGGCCAGAAACGTAGTTCAGTACCTGTGTCAGTTGCATCACCAATTACAGCTAATGGCGCATCTGGTACACCCATAGTATAAGTTTGTTGATGTACTTTACCTTCACGGCGAATTGTTAGTTGTAGTTTTTCAGATAGTGCATTTACTACCGAAACACCTACGCCGTGTAAGCCGCCCGATACTTTATATGAGTTATCATCGAACTTACCACCAGCATGAAGTACCGTCATGATAACTTCAGCCGCTGACACACCTTCTTCTTCGTGAATAGATGTAGGAATACCACGACCGTTATCTCTTACAGAGACTGAACCGTCTAAGTGAATCGTTACAAAAATATCATCACAATGACCAGCTAAGGCTTCATCGATAGAGTTATCAACAACCTCAAACACCATGTGGTGTAGGCCTGTACCGTCATCGGTATCCCCTATATACATTCCTGGACGCTTTCTTACTGCGTCTAATCCTTTAAGTACTTTAATACTCGACGAATCGTAATTCTCAGACATGGTTAATCCCACTTATCTTGTTATTAGGTTGCCATGTTTCACGTGGAACATTTTTAGTTCTCGTTGCATGGGTTCCACCACAGCAGAAATACTTTCAGATAAAATTGATGAGATAAAAAGTTGCGAATCGCAATGAGTCAAAAGCTGACCCACTTTTTCTTTTGTATCTTCACCTAGTTCTGAAGGTAAGTCATCTATTAGCAATATAGATTGCTTATCTGTTTCTGACTCAATTAAGCTATTTTGCGTTACTTTTAACGCATAAAGCAAGAGCTTCAATTGACCGCGAGAAAATGTATTTTCTACACTGTTACCAGAAACACTAAAACTAAAATCAGCTTTATGCGGACCTTTACTTGTGAAACCTTGTTTGGCATCACGTTCAAAGCTTTGCTCAAGCGCCTCTGAGAGCGTTTCACTCTCTTTCCAACCCGCATGAAAGTTAATTTCTAAATCGCTTACAAGCGTTAATTCTGCACACATTTTATCAAAAAACTGCTGTTTAAACCTACTTATATACGCGATTCTTAAATTATTTATTTGTTCAGCTAGTCTAACAAATTCTTTGTCCCAAAACTTGATCTGTTCGAAATAATCTCGAGGTTTACTTTTCAGTAAAGCATTACGTTGTTTCAGTACTTTATTAAAGGACTGCCACAAATAAAAAAAGTCATGTTCCACGTGGAACAATCCTAAATCGAGAAATTTTCTGCGCTCTTTTGGTCCACCAAAAAATAATGAATAGCTTTCAGGAGTAATAACTTGTACAGGTATTAGCTGAGCTAATTCAGAAATTTTACGGCTCGTTTTACCCTGAATCTTTAAAGATGTTTCACCCGCTTGGTTTTTACTTATACCAATCGGAATAGACAAATCATGTAGCGTTTTGCGTCCATGGATAACAAAGTTGTTCTGTTGATGCTGAATAATATTTTTATGTTTGGCGGTACGAAATGATTTACCGTGAGAAAGGAAATATATCGCCTCAAGGAGGCTGGTTTTTCCGCTGCCATTCTCGCCATAAATTATATTAATTCCATTTACAGGCTCAAGTGTCAGCGCCTCAATATTACGAAAATTATTGAGGCTTAAATGACTTAAACTCATACAAGCTTATAGGCGCATCGGCATAACAACGTACATAGCTTCTTCGTCGCCCGCACCTTCAATTAGCGCACTACTATTAGAGTCTGCAAGCGTAAACGTTACATCTTCTGTTTTTAATGTATTTAGTACATCAAGCACGTAAGAAACGTTAAAGCCAATTTCAAGTTCGCCGCCTTGGTACATTACTTCAACCACTTCTTCAGCTTGTTCTTGCTCAGGGTTATTTGCCGTAATTTTCAATAAACCTTCAGACAGATTTAGTCGTACTCCACGGAACTTTTCATTCGATAAAATAGACACACGTTGGAAAGCACTACGTAACCACTCTCGGTTAGCAGTAATGACTTTGTCTCCTCCACGCGGCAATACTCGACGATAATCAGGGAAACGACCATCAACCAGTTTACTGGTAAACGTAAATTCAGTATCAATAATACGAATATGATTAGCACCAAATTGAATGGTTACTAGCTCATCATCAGCCACCATTAGGCGCATAATTTCTTGCACACCTTTACGTGGAATAATTAACTGACGCTGCGTATTTAAAGATTGTGGTAATTGTTTTTGTGCAATCGCCAAACGGTGACCATCTGTCGCCACTGTCTTAATATCTGTGTTATCAACCTCAAATGACATACCGTTCAAGTAATAACGGACGTCTTGATTCGCCATAGAAAAATGCGTGCTTTCTAAAAGCTTACGCAGCTCTAAACGTGTTAGTTGAAATTCAACTTCACCATCCCACTGCTCAAGATTCGGAAAATCTTCAGCAGCCAAGGTTGTTAAAGAAAAACGGCTTTTACCACTTGTTAGTAGTAACTGATGATCTTGGCTACTTAACGTAAGGTCAGAGCCATCGGGTAAACTTTTACAAATATCGAGTAATTTTTTAGCTGGTAAAGTTAGCTTGGTATCTGCCGTATCTTCACCAACAAAAACACTGGCCACTAACTCAATTTCAAGGTCTGTGCCTGTCATTGAAAGTTGCCCGTTTTCAACAACTAACAAAACGTTCGATAAAATTGGTAAGGTGTGCTTACGCTCAATCGCACCTGACACTTGAACTAAAGGTTTTAAAAATTGCTCTCTTGATATTGTTATTTGCATAATAAAGTCGGCCTTAAGATGACAAGGTTCTTATTAAGTTTTGATAATCTTCTTTCACTTCGTGGCTTTCATCACGTAGTGATTTAACTTTACGACAAGCGTGTAATACAGTTGTGTGATCACGACCACCAAATGCATCACCTATTTCAGGTAAACTATGATTTGTTAGCTCTTTTGACAATGCCATCGCCACTTGGCGCGGTCTTGCGACTGATCGGCTTCGACGCTTAGATAGTAAATCTGATACACGAATTCGGTAGTACTCAGCCACAGTACGCTGAATATTATCAATCGTTACTAATTTATCTTGTAATGCAAGTAAGTCACGTAGGGCTTCTTTTACAAAATCGATCGAAATCGGACGACCGGTAAAGTTTGCATTAGCAATAACACGGTTTAACGCCCCTTCTAATTCACGTACATTTGAACGCAATTTTTTCGCGATAAAAAAGGCCACTTCATGAGGTAAATTAATTTTACTTTGCTGGGCTTTTTTCATCAAAATAGCAACGCGAGTTTCAAGCTCTGGCGGCTCAATAGCAATGGTTAAGCCCCAACCAAAACGTGATTTAAGGCGGTCTTCAACCCCTTCAATCTCTTTAGGATAACGGTCTGAAGTTAATATAATCTGTTGATTCCCTTCAAGCAAAGCGTTGAAGGTGTGAAAGAACTCTTCTTGCGAGCGCTCTTTATTAGCGAAAAATTGAATATCATCGATCATCAATGCATCAACACTTCGGTAATAACGTTTAAATTCTTCGATGGCATTATTTTGCAATGCTTTTACCATGTCTTGCACAAAACGTTCGGAGTGCATATAGACAATTTTCGCATCTGGCTTATTAGCCATAATACCGTTACCCACAGCATGCAATAAATGCGTTTTACCTAGACCCGTTCCACCGTAAATAAATACAGGGTTAAATGCCGAGCCTGGGTTATCTGCAACTTGAGTCGCTGCAGCTTTTGCTAGCTGATTTGACTTACCTTCAACAAAACTGTCAAAGGTGTAGTTTTCTTTAATGTTTGATTTATAGCCTGATTTAGGAGCAGGTTCTACTGCTTTTTTCTCAGCCTTAGGCTGTTGTTTTTCAGTTGTGTGTTGTGCATTCACTGGCGCACTTGCTTCAGCAACTGCTGGCATCGTTGCTGCTTGGGCATTTAAAATCGGTTTACTACCAACATCAAAACGAAGTTCAGGTGCTTCATCACCACAAATTTCAACAAGCAATTCATTAATACGGTTTAAATATTTTTCTCTCACCCAATCTAATACAAAACGATTCGGTGCATATATAGTTAACGTATCTTCGGTACTTTCTGCTTGAAGTGGTCTTACCCACATACTGAATTGCTGCGACGGCAATTCATCTTGCAATACATATAAACAACTTTGCCAAACCGACAGATACACTATTAAACTCCTAGAGATTTAATTTTATTCCCGTTCATCTTAAATGATGGAAAATCAAACATTTATTGCTAATCTTTGACCGATTTTATCGACCCAGACCGACTATTATGAAGGCACTTTATCCACAAGTACAAGATTGATTTTTCTGAAAAAGATGATCTCACGCAAAAAAACAAGTAACACCATGATTTATAGTGTGTTTATTTTTTCAACCTGAACACTGATCATAGCAAATTTGCAGGCAGATCGCGATCGAAATCTACGATCTAATTTACTTTTCCCAAGCTTTTATTCACTTTTTATACAGAGGCTGTGGAAAACTTCTTATTTATGATGATCCTATATGATCAGGATAAAGGATCCTTTATAATTACTACCTCTGCAGCGTTTTAATGATTGACTTTTGTGGTCTTCATCTATAATATCTCGCGCTCGCAATGGCACCTGTGCCAGGATCGCGACCTGCATAGGATGTTTTAACCTTAACCGATCGGATGGAATTGTTATGAAAAGAACTTTTCAACCTAGCGTTTTAAAACGCAAACGTACACACGGTTTCCGTGCTCGTATGGCATCAGCAAATGGCCGTAAAGTATTAGCTCGTCGTCGTGCTAAAGGCCGTAAAGTACTTTCTGCTTAATATATAAGTGGAAGACTTTAGCTTCAGCAGGGAGTTACGTTTGTTAACTCCCTCGCATTACTCCCGCATTTTTAATGAACCAGCACGCGCTGCGACTCCTTTCTTTACTTTATTAGCCAAACGCAATGACCAAGCTAATCCTCGATTAGGTCTTACGGTTGCAAAAAAACGCGTTAAAAAAGCCTGTCAACGAAATCGAATTAAACGCCTTGCTCGCGAAAGTTTCCGTTTAAATCAACATAAACTCGATAACATTGATATAGTGCTTATGGTTAAAAGTGGTATTGATGAGCAGTCAAACGCAGAGCTAACCAAACAATTGGATAAATTGTGGCGAAAAATTAATGAACGCTGCAAGCCAGGTGCACCAAAGCCACCTCCTTTTAAAAAACGCCCCAATAAATTGGCTAAATCTAATAAACAAGCCTGATAGCAATAGAATTACAGGCTTAATTAGGGTATCTTTAGCTCACCTTTTAATCATGCATTTAAAATTCTATATTGGGAATTTAAATTCATGGTATCCATTGACTAAATTAACGCAGGGGCAGACACATCATGAGGTTACTTAAGCCACTTGTTGCTATTCCAAAGCGCTGTTTAGTCATGCTTATACGCGGCTATCAAAAATGGGTAAGCCCGTTATTAGGCCCGCATTGTCGTTTTAATCCAACCTGCTCAAGTTATGCTATTCAAGCAATTAATTTGCATGGAAGTGTAAAAGGCAGTTGGTTAGCTGTTAAACGCATATTAAAATGCCACCCTTTACATGCTGGTGGGGATGATCCCGTACCGGCAAAAAATCATATTAACCACCAACACGAGAAATAAGAGCTGTTATGGAATCGCAACGCACGTTTTTATTAATCGGCTTGATGCTTGTGTCGTTTTTATTATTCCAAGAATGGAATAACGACTACAATGCACCAAAAGCTGATCCAAGTGCCACAACACAAACACAAGGCGCAACAACACCAGAATCAGATGAGTTTATTCCGGCATCATCTGACGGTGAAGTACCTGCAGTTACAACAGCAAAGCGCTCAGTTATTGATGTAACAACTGATGTGTTTACTGTAAAAATTGACACCCGCGGTGGTGACATTATTGAAGCAGACCTACTTCAATATGAAGAGACAAAAGGTAGTGATACTCCTTACATGCTCCTAGGTGTGTTTGACGGTAAACAATACTTCTCACAAAGTGGCTTGATAGGCTTAAATGGCCCCGACGCAACAGTCAAAGGCCGCCCTGTTTACAAAACCACACAAAAAGCATTTACATTAAATGGTGATGAGCTGCGTGTTCCACTTGAATTCACTGACAGTAAAGGTATTACGTTTACTAAGACTTATATTTTCAAAAAAGGTAATTACGCCGTTGATTTAGAGTACACAGTAAACAACGTAACAGCAGAGCCTATTCAAGTTCAGCTATACACGCAAGTTAAGCGTACTGTACAAGAAAAAGGTAGCTTAGTTGATCAAAACTACCTAGGTGCAGCTTACGGTACTGAAGAAGAGCCATACGAAAAGTACAGCTTCTCAGACATGGCTGATAAAAACCTCAACATCACTACATCTGGCGGTTATATCGCATTTATCCAACATTACTTCGTAAGTGCATGGGTGCCAAAGCAAGATCAACAAAATACCCTTTACAGCAAACTAGTTGCTGGTAATGCAGCCATTATTGGTACTAAAGGTGAAGCGGTAAATGTTCAGGCAGGCACACAAACTACTCTTTCTTCTACTTACTACATGGGCCCAAAAGAGTCTGATGTACTAGAAGCAATTCACCCAGACTTAGACCTTACAGTAGACTATGGTTGGTTATGGTTTATCTCTCAACCATTATTTGTATTACTGAAGTGGTTACACAGCATCCTAGGTAACTGGGGTCTGGCAATCATTGCAATTACGGTTATCGTTAAAACTGCAATGTACCCACTTACAAAAGCGCAATATACGTCGATGGCGAAGATGCGCGCATTACAACCTAAAATGGCTGCTCTAAAAGAGAAGTATGGCGATGATCGTCAAAAATTCGGTCAAGCTATGATGGAAATGTATAAGAAAGAAAAAGTGAACCCTATGGGTGGCTGTTTCCCTCTTTTACTACAAATGCCTATTTTCTTAGCCTTATTCTACGTATTCCTAGAATCAACTGAGCTACGCCATGCTGAATTCGTTTTATGGTTAAATGACTTATCAGCAATGGACCCATACTATGTATTACCAGTTCTATTTGGTTTAAGTATGTTCGTTACTCAGAAGCTGCAACCTATGACAGTTCAAGATCCTATGCAGCAAAAAATGATGACCTTTATGCCTGTAATCTTCTCAATTTTCTTCTTATGGTTCCCATCTGGTCTAGTACTTTACTGGTTAGTATCGAACCTTATCTCAATCGCACAGATGCTAATCATCTACCGCGGTATGGAGAAAAAAGGTATTAAGGTAAGAGGCTAAACTCTTAACCCAACAAAAAAGGCGCTAACTGCGCCTTTTTTAATACCTAAAAATAGCTAACCCAGAATAGGAGAATAAACCTGATTGGGTACACTGCGCTCAGTAAAGCTCAAACTTGTTGTTAGTAGCGAAGCGACTACCAAACCGATTACAATCATCCCTGATAATCCAAGCCACTTTACAGCCGTTGTTTTACGCTTAACCCTAAGCCAACTCATATAGATGCCAGCAGCGCTTACAAAGCTCATCAATGCACCAAATAACCCCCAAATAAGCTTGGTTCCAATTCCTGCAAAGTTACCAAAATGCAAAGGATCAGCGGTATCGGTGATTCTTGCGACAATAGGTAATTGTTCCCCTTTTTGTATGCCAAGAACTTCACCGGAGCTTGGCTCCAAATACACACGATTAGCACGTAGACGAAGTAAAATATCATTGTTATAACCACGCACTTCAATAGGTTGATCCGCTTTATTAGGATAACGAATATAGCGAATATCAAGGCTAGGAAATGCCTGTTGAGCGGCCTCATAAGCAGCAGCTAAACTAATTGGCAATACATCTTTACGAGGGCTTTGTTTTTTAAACTCACTCACGGCTGGTGGACTAGAGACATAGTGAGGTACCTTCGCGGTTTGCAGCCCATGTTCGACTAAATACCAAATCCCTGTGATGGCCATCACAGCAATAAACCATAAACTCCAAAGCCCTAACAGCTTATGCCAATCAGACCAACTACTGCGCTTATCAAGGCTAAGCGCAGCAGGCTTTTTTATAAAGCCTTGCCACCAGCGCCGATACACATGAAAACTCGAGACTAATAAAATAACGAGTAAAATACTCAAACTGGTGACGATTAATTTACCTGTCCAGCCCATCGACAAGTTCATATGCCAGTTACGTAAAAACCGCGATATCCGCGCCCACTCTCCTCCACCGAGTAAGGTGCCGGTTGCTGCATCTAAATAAACAAAACGAAATGAGTCACCAACTTTAAGGGCCGCTTCAGTGGCAAGGTAATCTTGCTTATGACGTTGTATATAGAGTATCTGAGCTTGCGGATAATGCTTATTAAGGGTGTTTTCGAGAGCAAGGTAGTTAGTAGAGGAAGAAGAACTTAAAGCACGGTACTTAGCGCCTGTTAAGTACTCGAGTTCATGGCTTAACGTAGCGAGTGTGCCCGATACGCAAGTAACAAAAAGCAGGACTCCAACAAAGAGTCCTGCCCAAGAGTGTAAGTTAAACCAACTTTTAGCGTTCACACGCCACCATTAAAAGCTATATTTAGCACTTAAATAGACACGGCGTGGTTCACCAGGAAAGTGCCCTGTTCGCTCGATAAAGCCGCTGCTTGCGTATTCTTTATCAAACACGTTCTTAACTGATAGCTGCCATTGCCAGTTATCGACCCTTGTTTGCCACGCCATGTTGTAAACAGTGTAAGGTTTAACGTGTTGGCCACCTAAACTAAGCTGTTCATCAACATAATCTAAGCCAGCAGAAATGGATGACGATAAGCTAGGTAGCTCATAGCGTGTCCATATACCTAGAGTATTTTGCGGCGCGTTAGCAAATTTATCGCTATCAGGAATTTGGTTAGTAATACTATCATTTGCTTCAGTGATACGGGTATCATTATAAGCATAGCTTGCAGTAACTACCCAGCGCTCAGTGATGTCACCAACCACTTCGAGTTCAAAACCTTTACTTTGTACTTCACCAACGGCAACTAAATCATCAACGCCGTCACCTGCAACATCACCTAATAAGCTAGGCTGCAGGATATTTTTGCGGACAATATCGTACACAGCCATATTAACAGCAAGTGTGTCTTCTAATAATTTAGTTCTTAAACCCAACTCATTAATACGGCTAGTCTCTGGCGAGAATGGGCCGCCTTTAGCTGTTTCTTGATTACTGGCACTTTGCGGTACAAAGCCAGTGCCATGTAGCGCATAAGGGAAGAACATATTGTTAATGTTATAGCTGGTACCAATTCGGTAGGTTAAGTCGCTATCAGAAAACTCTGTTTGATTTAACAAATCTTTATCTTCAAAACGGTCATACCTTAAGCCAGCAGTAACACTCCAATTTTCAGTGATATCAAGTTGATCTTGAAAGTACGCACCAAAACGGGTGCTATTCGTTTTGCCAAGCCTTGGAGTAATACTATCAAGGTCATAATCATCAGCAGAGGTTAAACCATATTCAGGGTTGTTAAGAGCAAGACCTGGTACTGGGCCACCTTTACTTTGTTGTGTAGCTGTACGGTAAACGCTTTCAAAATCATGTTCATACCAATCACTACCAAACAGCACTTGATGCTGCATGTCTGCCACTACAAATTCTGCAATCGCATTAGCTGTTAAGCTAAAGCCTTTGTTCTCACGTACTTGATCACGAAACTCACGGTGGCTCCAATCAACAATACCGTCGTCATCTGTATCAACGAGGCCTCTTGGTTCATGGTAGTTTTGCACTTCTTTGTTATCAAAATAACGTGCTGTAACATCTGTGCGCCAAACATCATTAAACTCATGTTTTAAAGTAGCCTGATAAACATGGGCTTCAACATTTTGAAAGTCTGTCGCCTCGTTATGGTTCCAGCTAATATCAGTTAGAAAATTGCCATTATCATCGGCAGGTACACCACGTAAACGTGCTCCACCCAACTCTTGCTCTATATAGGTATACTGAGTGGTCAATTCGGTTGCACTGTTGATAAGCCACGTATAACCAAGATCAACAATGGTATTATCGCTGCTAGTATTAGCGCGGAATGGTTTTTCAGTATCACGGTAAAGACCAATACGATAAGCATGGTTATCAAGTGACTCACTTAAAGTCCCCGTGCTTTCTAATGCGCCACTGAAGAAGTCATCATTCCCCACTTCCACTTCAATACTGTGCTCACTGGTGAATTTAGGCTTCTTAGTTACATAGTTAATAATACCGCCTGGATTACCACTGCCGTATATAGCACCAGCAGGCCCTTTTAAAACCGCAACTTGTTCAATATTAAATAATTGCGGTACAGCAAAGCCATTGAAAGGATCGCCCTTCACACCATCGTATAAAATCTCATCTTGGCGAAAGCCACGGAATGTCACACCCGAATAACTAAAAGCATTAACACCAGCAATATTGCTATAAAGGTCGGTAATTTGCCGAGCAGCCTGATCGCTAATCAGCTCCTGCGGCAAAATTTGAATTGACTGAGGAATTTTCTCTAAAGGTGTATTGGTACGAGTAGCAAAGCTAGACTCGGTTGGCCGATATAAAGAAAACGCACGACCAACAACTTCTATTTTTTCGAGTTCTTTTAAATCATTTTGATCAGAAGTAGCAACTTCAGTTTGCGAATGAGCAATACCTGAAAAACCCGCAGCAAGAGCAATAAAAACAGCAGAAAAACGCATAGTAAAAAGGGTCAAGATTAATAATGCGCAACATGTTAATGAATATAATTATCATTTGCAATATGTGTTTATTATTAATTAAAGCTAAATAAAGTATTACTTACATCAGGCTTTTGCTACTTCATTACTCAAACAGCTATTCGCATGAAATTAAGCCATAGGTTACAATAGAGCCAGCATTCATTCTTTTATTGGCATTATTTCATCGCATGATTAATCAAGACACAATTGCAGCACAAGCGACCGCACCTGGACGTGGTGGGGTTGGTATTATTCGCGTCTCTGGCAGCTTAGCTAAAACAGTGGCAGAGCACATTATTGGCCGTTGCCCTAAAACACGTTACGCAGACTATGTGCCCTTTAAAAGCTTGAGCGGTGAACAGCTTGACCAAGGTATTGCTATTTACTTCCAAGGGCCAAACTCATTTACCGGCGAAGACGTACTTGAACTACAAGGTCACGGCGGTCCTGTTGTATTAGATATGCTATTAAAAGAGATTAGCCAAATTGACGGTGTTCGTTTAGCAAAACCAGGAGAGTTCTCTGAGCGCGCATTTATGAATGACAAGCTTGATTTAACTCAAGCTGAGGCAATTGCCGACCTCATCAATGCAACCAGTGAACAAGCTGCAAAAAGTGCACTCCAATCTCTACAAGGTGAATTTTCTAAGCACATCGAAACGCTGGTGGAGAAAGTCATTCACCTACGTATGTATGTTGAGGCCGCGATTGATTTTCCAGATGAAGAAATCGACTTCCTATCAGACGGTAAAGTATCCGCAGATCTCAATGCTATTATTGATCAATTAGAGAATGTAACTCAGCAAGCTAAGCAAGGTAGCATCATGCGTGAAGGTATGCGTGTTGTTATTGCCGGTCGCCCTAATGCTGGTAAATCAAGCTTATTAAATGCGTTAGCTGGCCGAGATACAGCTATCGTTACCGAAATAGCAGGCACGACACGTGATGTATTACGTGAGCATATTCACATTGACGGTATGCCACTGCATATTATTGATACCGCAGGTCTGCGTGAAAGCCCAGATAAAGTTGAGCAAATTGGTATTGAGCGCGCATGGGATGAAATTAACCAAGCCGATCGCGTACTATTTATGTTAGATGGCACAGATACATCAGCCACTGACCCCCATGATATCTGGCCGGAGTTTATGGCCAAGTTACCAGAAGGTATGGGCGTTACTGTGATCCGCAATAAGGCCGATATTTCTGGTGAAAATGTCGGTATGGATGAACATGATCAATATCCGGTGATCCGTTTAAGTGCTAAAAATGCAGAAGGTATAGAGTTAGTTCGTACTCACTTAAAGGCATGTATTGGTTTCCAAGGTGCCACTGAAGGTGGATTCATGGCGCGCCGTCGTCACTTAGATGCACTTGATCACGCAGCCTATCATTTAAACACGGGCAAAGAGCAATTAGAGATGCATATTGCTGGTGAGATCCTAGCTGAAGAATTACGCCTAACTCAACAGTTCTTAAATGAGATAACGGGTGAATTTACCTCTGATGACCTACTAGGGAAAATATTTAGTTCGTTCTGTATCGGTAAATAAATTCCGGTCATCAATATTTACAAAAAAGAGTCGCAAGACTCTTTTTTATTTTAATCCTGCAATCAATTATCGGTTCAGGGCCGAAACCAGCCAGTAATTAATTTCATATCAATTAGTCTAGCGATGTCATTAAACGGAGGACATCATGGACAAATATCAACTCTTTCACCAATTACACCACCAGCAAAAGGGCTTTGTACTCGCTAATGCGTGGGATCTAAGTTCTGCACAATTCATCCAAGCTGCGGGAGCTAAGGCTGTAGCAACAACCAGCTGGGGTATTGCTGCCAGTTTAGGTCTAGCTGATGGTGAAAACATTTCTTTTCAAACTCAGATAACGCTGGTTAAAAGCTTAACCAAACACCTTCATATTCCACTTTCTGTCGATATAGAGTCAGGTTACAGTAACGATCCGCAGCAAATCAGCCAAAACGTTTTAGTATTAGCAAGATTGGGGGTTGTAGGCATCAATATAGAAGATTCAGACAAAGAGACTGACACACTGAGATCCATTGAGCAGCAATGCACTATTATTAGTGAGATAAAGAAAGTACTTAACGAAAATGGCTTCGGTAGTTTATTTATTAACGCCAGAACCGATACCTACTTTGTTAGTGACAGCCCTTTTCAAGCAACATTGAAGCGCGCAAAAGCATATCAAGATGCAGGTGCAGACGGTCTGTTTGTGCCCAGCATAACTAACATTGAGCACATAACCAGCTTAGCTAACACGATAGATATGCCACTAAATGTGATGGCGATAAACAATTTTAACTCAGCAAAAGCCGCTTTCGCTGGTGGTGCAAAACGGTTTTCATTGGGTAGTTCGCTCTATGATCTAGTCGGCAATACGATAAAAACCAGTTTAACTCAGATCGAAAATTAATATTGCGAGCTAAAAAATCAGATCAAAACAGCTTTTAAGATCGAATTTAACTAAAAATGTTATCCACATTTGGGGCTTTTTTAGATCTAAAGGCTGATTTGATCATAAAAAAACGCTGTAATTTGAATCTATTTTCATACAACGGCCTTTTTTAATAACTAATTTTCTTAAAAACACCCTAAATTGGCGTTTATTTTAGTTTTTTTCGATCTATTTTATTGATCGCAAATTGCAAACCGATCGTTATCAACAAGCGATCTATCCACAAAACGATCATACTCACTATTTAAATCAGATCTAAAAAACAAAGCACTTACGCACAATTAAAGATCAACAACTTAGCAAAGTTATACAGTGTCTAAATTCTAGCTTGATCAGAACTTTCCCCAAATTTATTAACAGCTTGATCAAAGGGATTAATTTATGAACCAATATAAAAAACCATTAAAAACAGTTAATTATAAAAAACATTAAATTTAAGCTGTTATTTTAAGCAGAAAAACTTATTCAGATCGTAATTCAACGCTTTACTCACACCCTAACTTAGTTATCATGTGGCCACTTATTTCTATACATGATCAATCACATGCAATCAGTAAATATCATCGTTGGCAGCCAAATGGGATCTGCTGAATACGTGGCAGAGCAACTGGCAGAAGCCCTTGAACAACAAGGAGTTCTAGTGCAGCTTCACGAACAGCCTGAATTTGATGATATTGCTCAGCAAGATACTATTTGGTTGTTATGTACTTCGACATATGGTGCGGGAGACTACCCAGAGAACCTACTGCCATTTGTTGAATCAATTAACCAACAGGCTGATCTTAAAGGATTAAACTACAGTGTGATCGGATTAGGTGACACTAGTTACGACACCTATAATTATGCAGGCCGTAATCTCGATGAATTATTAGCAAATAAAGGTGCAAACCGCGTGGCAGAACGCTTAGAGCTCAATATTCTTGATGAAGCATTACCAGAAGACACAGCATTAGCCTGGTTACCAAGCTGGATCGAGTCAGTAGGACTCAATTAAGCCCGATCGGTGTTGATCGTTGTAATAAAAGTTACCCACAATTTACTGATAATTTAGATCGGATTGTGGATAAACACTGATCTAACTGCGATTTTAACCTAGTTTATCCCTTGGATAAGATCCAACTGATATTCCCCTGTGTATAAATAGCCCTTTTGATCAAAGCTTGTACTCGGGAAGATCCGATCATACTAACACCTTTAGATCTGCGTTAAGATCATGTTTTAAATAGTAAAGCGAACATTATCAACAGATCTAGCCGTTACTAATAGTAAGAGTAATAAAAGATCTCTTTAAAAGATCCTTTATATTATTAGAGATCACCCACTTAGATCTTGAGCACTGTTTAATCATTTATCTTCTCTAAATTTCTAGGTAGAATACGCTCCCTTTACAAAGTTTTGCTGGTTGATTAGTAGGATCCCATAAATGATTTTTCACGAACGTTTTGATGTTATTGTTGTAGGTGGTGGACATGCAGGTACTGAAGCTGCATTAGCATCTGCTCGCATGGGCATGAATACCCTATTGCTAACTCATAATATGGATACCCTTGGTCAAATGTCTTGTAATCCGGCAATTGGCGGTATTGGTAAAGGCCATTTAGTTAAAGAGATCGATGCACTTGGTGGTGCAATGGCTCAGGCTATTGATAAAGGCGGTATTCAATTTCGTACTTTAAACTCATCTAAAGGCCCTGCTGTACGTGCTACACGTGCGCAAGCTGACCGTGCTTTGTATAAAGCAGCTATTCAACACACTTTACAACATCAAGAAAATTTAAAGATCTTCCAACAATCATGTGACGATCTAATCGTTGAAGGTGATCGAGTAATCGGTGTTGTAACTCAAATGGGTCTTCGTTTTAGCGCGCCTTCTGTGGTTCTTACCGTGGGTACTTTCTTAGGTGGTCAGATCCATATTGGTTTAGAGAACTTCAAAGGCGGTCGTGCCGGTGATCCACCTTCAATTGCACTTGCAGAGCGTTTACGTGAATTACCGTTTCGTGTTGATCGCTTAAAAACAGGCACGCCTCCTCGTATTGATGCGCGTACTGTTGATTTTAGCAAAATGCAAGAACAACCTGGTGATACCCCAACGCCTGTATTCTCATTTATGGGTAAACAAGCAGATCATCCACAGCAGATCCCGTGTTACATCACTTATACAAATGAAAAAACACATGATGTGATCCGCAATAACTTACATCGCTCACCTATGTATTCAGGCGTTATTGAAGGTATTGGTCCACGTTACTGCCCTTCAATCGAAGATAAGATCGTACGTTTTGCTGATAAAGATAAACATCAAATCTTTGTTGAACCTGAAGGTCTAACATCATACGAATTATATCCAAATGGTATCTCGACAAGTTTACCGTTTGATGTGCAACTTGAAATTGTGCAATCAATCACTGGTTTTGAAAATGCACATATTTGTCGTCCTGGTTATGCTATTGAGTATGACTTCTTTGATCCGCGCGACTTAAAGCAATCATTAGAAACGAAATTTATTAATGGTTTATTCTTCGCAGGTCAAATCAATGGAACAACCGGTTACGAAGAAGCCGGCGCACAAGGTTTAATCGCGGGTATGAACGCGGCATTACAAGTACAGGGCAAAGAGTCTTGGACACCTCGCCGTGATGAAGCATACACAGGTGTACTAATTGACGATTTAGCAACATTAGGTACTAAAGAACCGTACCGTATGTTTACCAGCCGTGCTGAATACCGTTTATTACTTCGTGAAGACAATGCTGACATTCGTTTAACTGCTAAAGGCCGTGAACTTGGCTTAGTTGATGATGCTCGTTGGGCTGCCTTTAACGAAAAAATGGAAATCATCGAAAAAGAAACGCAACGTTTAAAAGAAACATGGATCCACAAAGATCACGTTGCTGTTGATCAAGTAAACGCGCTATTAAAAACACCACTTACGCGTGAAGCGAGTTTAGAGGATCTGATCCGTCGTCCTGAAATTCGTTATAATGACCTAATGGCGATCGATGGTTTAGGTTCTGAGTTTGATAACCAAGCTGCACTTGAGCAAGTTGAAATTCATACTAAGTATGCAGGCTATATTGCTCGTCAACAAGATGAGATCAACAAGCAACTACGTCATGAACAAACTGTATTACCAAAAGACTTTGATTATTCAACTGTTTCTGGTTTATCAAATGAGGTTATTGCAAAGCTTACTGATAGTCGTCCAGATACAATTGGCCAAGCGTCACGTATTTCAGGTATCACCCCTGCTGCTATTTCGCTATTATTAGTTTATCTGAAAAAGCAAGGCTTACTGCGCAAGACTGCGTAGTTGGTGAGGAATACAGTGTTACAACAACAATTAACTTCACTGTTAGCGCAAACTGACATTGCGCTAACAGAAAAACAGCAACAACAACTTGTGCAATATGTTGAATTACTCGACAAGTGGAACAAAGCATATAACTTAACCTCTGTTCGTTTACCTGAAGAAATGATGGTTAAGCATATTATGGATAGCTTAGTTGTTGCACCACACCTTGAAGGCAAACATTACATTGATGTAGGTACAGGCCCTGGTTTACCGGGTATCGTATTAGCTATCGCTTTACCTGATACACAATTTGTATTGTTAGATAGTTTAGGTAAACGGGTGCGCTTTTTGATGCAGGTAAAACATGCACTAGGCCTTGAAAATGTAACCCCAGTGCAGTCTAGAGTTGAAGAATATCAACCAAGTGTTAAATTAGATGGTGTTTTAAGTCGTGCATTCGCTTCATTGCAAGATATGGTTGACTGGTGTGCGCACTTGATTGATCATTCAGGTAAATTTATCGCCTTAAAAGGCGTGTTTCCGAGCGAAGAACTAGACTCATTACCTAAAGGTATTAAGTTTGATGAAAAAATCAGCTTGGAAGTACCTGAGTTAGATGCACAAAGACATCTAATCATTCTATCTAAAGACTAGGGATCAGACACTGTGGCAAAAGTCATCGCATTAGCAAACCAAAAAGGGGGAGTTGGTAAAACAACCACCGCTGTGAATCTTGCGGCATCTATGGCTGCGACGAAGCGTAAAGTGTTATTAATCGATCTTGATCCGCAAGGAAACGCTACTATGGGTAGCGGTGTCGATAAATACGGCGATGTAGCAACGATTTACGATTTATTAATTGAAGAAACCCCGATTAATGAAGTTATTAATAAAGAAACGTCAGGTGAATATCATTTAATTGCAGCAAATGGGGATGTGACAGCCGCAGAAGTTAAATTAATGGAATTGTTTGCACGTGAAGTGCGCTTACGCAATGCACTTGAACAAATTCAAGACCAATACGATTTCATTTTTATCGACTGCCCACCTTCACTTAATATGCTAACGGTTAATGCTATGGCTGCCGCAGATTCGATTTTAGTTCCGATGCAATGTGAGTATTATGCCCTTGAAGGTTTAACCGCATTGATGGATACCATCACGCAACTATCTAAGTTAGTAAATCCAGCGTTAACAATTGAAGGTATTTTACGCACCATGTATGATCCGCGTAATCGCCTTGCAAATGATGTATCTGAACAACTAAAACAACATTTTGGCGATAAAGTTTATCGTACCGTTATCCCACGTAATGTCCGTTTAGCAGAAGCGCCAAGTTTTGGTGCCCCTGCCATGTATTATGACCGTGCATCAAGTGGCGCTAAAGCATACTTAGCCCTTGCCGGTGAAATGTTACGTAGAAAAGAGAAAACTTCTTCAGCAGTAGCCTAACTTTGAGGTAAAAAAATAACATGTCTGCTAAAAAACGCGGTTTAGGCCGAGGACTCGATGCTTTATTAAGTTCATCAAAACCTGCCCCTAGTGCAGATAATCAGCAACAAGCTACAGCAAAGCCAGAACAAGTCTCTGAGGTTGTTGCAGAGCAAAGTAAAGGTGAACTGCAAAAGTTAGCGATTGAGTTTTTACAGTCGGGTAAATATCAACCTCGTAAAGACATGTCTGAAGAAGCGCTAGAAGAATTAGCAAGCTCAATACGAGCACAAGGTATTATTCAGCCGATTGTTGTGCGCCCTATTGGTGCAAATAAATACGAAATTATCGCTGGTGAGCGTCGTTGGCGTGCAGCCCAATTGGCAAAGTTAGATACCGTGCCTTGTATCATCAAGGACGTGCCAGACGAAGCTGCTGTTGCTATTGCCCTTATTGAAAACATTCAACGTGAAGATCTCAATGCAATGGAAGAAGCGATTGCTCTTAATCGTTTGTTGAATGAATTTGAACTGACTCACCAACAAGTCGCAGAAGCCGTTGGTAAATCGCGTACTACAGTAACTAACTTACTGCGTCTGAATAACCTTAACGACGATGTTAAAATATTGTTAGAGCATGGCGACATTGAAATGGGTCATGCGCGCTGTTTATTAGCACTTGACGGTGAAGCGCAGTCTGATGCCGCAAGATCGGCCGTCGCTAAAGCATTAACAGTACGTGAAACAGAAAAATTAGTACGCGCTATTTTAGAACCAGCACCTGAAAAAGAAGTGCAAGAAAAAGATCCAGATGTCAAACAGTTAGAGCAAAAGCTTGCTGAAAATCTAGGCGCTAAAGTTGAAATAAACTACAACAAAAAGGGCAAAGGCAAGCTGGTTATTTCATATACAAATCTTGATGAGTTAGATGGCATTTTAAGCCGTATAAATTAAGACTATTCCCGTCATTAATTAATAACATGTCCAAAAAGAGACATTTGTGGTGTTTTTGCACTACAAAGGGTCGACTCAAGTTGCAAAACTGGTAGGAATCAGTATAATTTCGCCAGTTTTCATACCCTGACAATTTGAACGTTTACAAGGTTAATAAAACGTGACTAATAAGTTAGCAAAGCCATATCGGCTTGCCGCATTTAAATTAATTTGTCTTCAGGGTATCGTAGCGCTTATCGCTGCAGTAATTGTTTTTGTAGGTTGGGGAGTCAATGCCGGCCAGTCAGCGCTTGCTGGCGGAGCTGTTGCACTACTCCCTAATTTTGTATTTGTCGTCTATGCATTTAGATATATGGGTGCTAGTCGGACAAATCAAGTGTATGCCTCGCTCAAGCGCGGCAACGGATTAAAATTTATGCTAACAATCGTATTGTTCGCACTAATACTGAAGTCTTATACGGTCATTTTATTGCCGTTTTTTTGTGTGTATGTATTGGTGTTGTTCAGTGGATTGTTTGCGCCCGTTTTTTTTAATCATTAACTTTTGGGATATAACATGGCTGCAGAAGAAGTAACTCTATCAAGCCATATTCAGCACCACTTAACGAACGCTAAGATGTGCTCGACCGACGCTGGTCTTGCCTTCAACAAAGCGTGTGCAGACAGTGGTTTCTGGACATGGAATATAGATACCCTCGCATGGTCAATCGGTTTAGGTCTTGTCTTTTTATGGATCTTCCGTAGTGCCGCTAAAAAAGCAAATACCGGTGTACCTGGTAAATTTCAGTGCTTCATTGAAATGATTGTTGAGTTCGTTGGTGACAACGTACGTGACACATACCACGGTAAAAGCGCATTAATCGCTCCATTAGCTCTGACGATTTTCGTTTGGGTGTTCTTAATGAACTTAATGGACTTGATTCCGGTTGATTTCCTACCTGCATTCGCTGGCTTCGTTGGCGAGCAAGCATTTGGTATGGACCCTCACGATGTTTACATGAAGATTGTACCGACAACAGACATCAATATGACTGCTGCACTAGCTATTGGTGTATTCATTCTGATGATCGGTTACGCAATCAAAATCAAAGGGATTGGCGGATTCATAGCTGAATTAACGCTTCACCCATTTAGCTCTAATAACAAGCTAGCGATGGTGTTCTTAATCCCATGTAACTTATTACTAGAAACAATCGCTTTAGTTGCTAAGCCATTCTCGTTAGCACTGCGTTTATTCGGTAACTTATATGCTGGTGAGTTGATTTTCATCTTGATCGGCGCAGTTGGTTTAATGCAACTACCGTTGCACTTTATTTGGGCTGCATTCCACATCTTAGTAATCGTATTACAAGCATTCGTATTTATGATGCTGACTATCGTTTACCTAAGCATGGCAAGCTCAGATAATCACTAATTTTTTACACTTTTAAATTTTAACTTTAATTTACAATTGAAACTTTGGAGAAAAAAATGGAACTAGTATTAGGTCTTAAGTATATCGCTGTTGCTCTACTTATCGGCTTCGGTGCAATCGGTACTGCTATCGGCTTCGGTAACATGGGTGGTAAATTCCTAGAAGCGTGTGCTCGTCAACCTGAGCTTGCACCTTCATTACAAGTTAAGATGTTCATCCTTGCTGGTCTAATCGATGCTGTAGCTATGATTGGTGTTGGTATCGCAATGGTATTGTTGTTCGTACTTTAATATTATTTTTTGAACAGCTTACTATTTTAAGGAGGAGCGGTCGTGAACTTAACAGCCACTCTTATCGGTGAATTAATTGCATTTACGGTTTTCGTACTTTTCTGTATGAAATACGTATGGCCACCACTAAATGGTGCAATTGAAGCTCGCCAGAAGAAAATCGAAGATGGTTTAGCTGCCTCTGATAGAGCCGAAAAAGACTTAGAACTTGCGCAAAAGAAAGCTGCTGAGCAGCTTAAAGAGGCAAAAGCTCAAGCGGCTGATATCATTGAACAAGCTAAAAAGCGTGCCACGCTAATCGTTGACGAAGAAACTGTTCGTGGTCAACAAGAGCGTGAAAAAATTATTGCTCAAGGGCACTCTGAAATCGAAGCAGAGCGTAACCGTGTAACAGAAGAACTACGTAAACAAGTAGCGACGCTGGCAGTGGTTGGTGCTGAGAAGATTTTAGAGCGCGAAATCAATCAAGCCGCACACAGTGACATCGTTGAAAAACTTGTCGCTGAGCTGTAATTAGGAGGGTATGAGCATGTCTGAATTGGCTACTATCGCTCGCCCATACGCTAAAGCGGCTTTTGAACTTGCCGTTGAAAAAGGCACTGTTGAAAGTTGGAACGACATGCTGTTCTTTGCTGGCCATGTTGCCAGCAACGAGCAAGCCGCTGCCGCGCTAGCTGGATTGCCTACTGCTACTGAACAAGCCGATCTGTTTATCAAGATCTGTGCAGAGCAGCTCAACGAACAAGGTCAGAACCTAATCAAGGTGATGGCTGAAAATGGACGTTTAGTTGCACTGCCTGCTGTTGCTGAGTTATTCGCTGAATTTAAAGCGGACTACGACAAAGAAATCGACGTAGATGTGGTTTCTGCAACACCGCTTGCTGCTGAGCAGCAAGCATCATTGGTAGCGGCACTTGAAAAACGTTTCGCACGCAAAGTTAAGCTGAATTGTAGTGAAGATACTACAGTTGTTGGCGGTCTTATCATTAAGGCGGGTGACACTGTAATTGACGGCTCTGTACGTGGCAAATTAGCCCGCTTAGCTACATCACTACAATCGTAATTGGGAAAAAGAGCATGCAACTTAATTCCACTGAAATTTCAGATCTGATCAAACAACGTATTGAGCAGTTCGAAGTTGTAAGTGAAGCTCGTAACGAAGGTACTATCGTATCTGTTACTGACGGTATCATCCGCATCCACGGTCTAGCTGACTGTATGCAAGGTGAGATGATTGAGCTTCCTGGCAACCGTTATGCTATCGCACTAAACCTTGAGCGTGACTCAGTAGGTGCAGTAGTAATGGGTCCTTACGCTGACCTTAAAGAAGGCGTAAAAGTTAAATCAACTGGTCGTATCCTAGAGGTTCCTGTTGGTCGTGGTCTACTTGGTCGTGTTGTTAACACACTAGGTGCACCTATCGATGGTAAAGGCGCTTTAGATAACGACGGTTTTGAACCAGTTGAGAAAATCGCACCAGGCGTTATCGAACGTCAATCAGTAGATGAGCCAGTACAAACTGGTTATAAATCTATCGATGCGATGATCCCAGTAGGTCGTGGTCAACGTGAGCTTGTGATCGGTGACCGCCAAACTGGTAAAACTGCATTAGCAATCGATGCTATCATCAACCAAAAAGGTACAGGCGTTAAGTGTGTGTACGTTGCAGTTGGTCAAAAAGCATCTACTATCGCTAACGTAGTACGTAAATTAGAAGAACACGGTGCACTTGAAAACACGATTGTTGTTGTTGCATCTGCTTCTGAATCTGCGGCACTTCAGTACCTAGCACCATTCTCTGGTTGTACTATGGGTGAATACTTCCGTGACCGTGGTGAAGACGCGCTAATCGTATATGATGATTTATCTAAGCAAGCTGTTGCTTACCGTCAAATCTCATTACTACTTAAGCGTCCACCAGGCCGTGAAGCATACCCAGGTGACGTATTCTACCTTCACTCACGTCTTCTAGAGCGTGCATCACGTGTAAACGCTGATTACGTTGAGAAGTTCACTAATGGTGAAGTGAAAGGTAAAACAGGTTCATTGACGGCATTGCCAATCATTGAAACTCAAGGCGGCGACGTTTCTGCGTTCGTACCGACAAACGTTATCTCTATCACCGATGGTCAGATCTTCTTAGAAACTGACTTATTCAACTCAGGTATCCGTCCAGCTGTTAATGCTGGTATCTCGGTATCGCGTGTTGGTGGTGCAGCGCAAACTAAAATCGTTAAGAAACTAGGTGGTGGTATCCGTCTAGCGTTAGCTCAGTACCGTGAATTAGCTGCGTTCTCGCAGTTCGCGTCTGACCTTGACGATGCAACACGTGCTCAATTAGAGCATGGTGAGCGCGTAACAGAGCTAATGAAGCAGAAACAGTACGCACCAATGTCTGTTGCTGAAATGTCTCTGTCGCTATTTGCTGCTGAAAAAGGCTACCTAAAAGATATCGAAATCGCGAAAATCATGGATTTCGAAGCTGGCCTAATTTCTTACGCAAACAGCACATACGCAGAGCTAATGGCTCAAATCAATGAAACTGGTAACTACAACGCTGAGATTGAAGCGCAACTTAAAGAACTTCTAGAGAAGTTCAAGTCGACGCAAACTTGGTAATTTAGTTATGAATGGTGAGCTTTAGGCAACTAAAGCCCACCTGATTCGGAGAGAGAGTCATGGCCAGCGGAAAAGAGATTAAAAGCAAGATCGGGAGTATCAAGAATACTCAGAAGATCACCAGCGCAATGGAAATGGTTGCTGCGTCTAAAATGAAAAAAGCGCAGGAACGTGTGGCGTCAAGCCGTCCATACGCTGAAAACTTACGCCAAGTGATTGGTCGTGTTGCTCAAGCAAATCTTGATTTTACTCACCCTTTCTTAGAAGAGCGTGAAGTAAAACGAGTTGGTTATATTGTTATCTCTACTGACCGTGGTCTATGTGGTGGCTTGAACTCAAATGAGTTCAAAAAAGTTGCCCTAGACGTGAAAGCGTGGAAAGAAAAAGGCGTTGAAGCTGAATTTACTACTTTAGGTAGCAAAGCAGCTGGCTTTTTCCAACGTTTTGGCGGTAAGTTAGTCGCTAAAAAAGCGAACTTAGGAGATACACCTTCACTACAAGACGTGATTGGTCCTGTAAAGACAATGCTAGATGCATACTCTGAAGGTAAAATTGACCGCTTATACGTCGTATTTAACAAGTTCGTTAATACGATGAAGCAAGAGCCAACAATCGATCAGTTACTCCCTTTGCCAAAAGCTGAAGAAGAAGTATCTCAACATTCTTGGGATTACTTATATGAGCCAAACCCAGATGCGATTTTAGAAGCTCTGTTAGTACGCTTTATTGAGTCTCAAGTATACCAAGGTGTAGTTGAGAACGCTGCCTCTGAACAGGCTGCCCGTATGGTTGCAATGAAAGCTGCAACTGATAACGCAGGCGACCTTATGGATGAGTTACAGCTTGTTTATAACAAGGCTCGTCAAGCTGCAATCACACAAGAAATCAGTGAGATTGTTGGCGGTTCGGCAGCAGTTTAACGCTTCGGCAAAGTTTAATGAGAGGAATAGACATGAGTTTAGGTAAGGTCGTCCAAATTATCGGCGCCGTTGTGGATATCGAATTTCCACAAGACAACGTGCCAGCCGTATATGACGCACTAAAAGTAACAGATGGCGACTTAGCGGGTTTAACTTTAGAAGTTCAACAACAGCTAGGTGGCGGTGTGGTACGTGGTATCGCACTTGGTACTACTGACGGTTTACGTCGTGGTACTGCAGTAGAAGGTACAGGTCAGCCAATCCACGTTCCTGTAGGTACGAAGACACTAGGTCGTATCATGGACGTATTAGGTAACCCTATTGATGAAGCTGGTCCAATTGGTGAAGAAGAGCGTATGTCTATTCACCGTGCAGCACCTTCTTATGAAGAACAATCAAGTTCAGTAGAACTTTTAGAGACGGGTATCAAGGTAATCGACCTTGTATGTCCATTCGCTAAAGGTGGTAAAGTTGGTCTATTCGGTGGTGCCGGTGTTGGTAAAACCGTAAACATGATGGAACTTATCCGTAACATCGCAATCGAGCACAGCGGTTACTCAGTATTCGCAGGTGTTGGTGAGCGTACTCGTGAGGGTAATGACTTCTACCATGAGATGAACGACTCAAACGTACTAGATAAAGTATCGCTAGTATACGGTCAAATGAATGAGCCACCGGGTAACCGTTTACGCGTAGCATTAACGGGTCTTACTATGGCTGAGAAGTTCCGTGACGAAGGTCGTGACGTACTTTTCTTCGTTGATAACATCTACCGTTATACTCTAGCGGGTACAGAGGTATCAGCACTTCTAGGTCGTATGCCTTCAGCAGTAGGTTACCAACCAACTCTTGCTGAAGAAATGGGTGTACTTCAAGAGCGTATCGCATCGACTAAGACGGGTTCAATCACTTCAATCCAAGCGGTATACGTACCTGCGGATGACTTAACTGACCCATCTCCAGCAACAACGTTTGCTCACTTAGATGCAACAGTAGTACTTTCTCGTGATATCGCTTCACTTGGTATCTACCCTGCGGTAGACCCACTTGATTCATCTTCACGTCAACTTGACCCATTAGTAATCGGTCAAGAGCACTACGATACAGCGCGTGGCGTTCAAACAGTTCTTCAACGTTATAAAGAACTAAAAGACATCATCGCAATCCTAGGTATGGACGAGCTTTCTGACGAAGATAAGCAAGTTGTATCTCGTGCACGTAAAATCCAGCGTTTCCTATCTCAGCCATTCTTCGTTGCTGAGGTATTCACAGGCGCGCCTGGTAAATACGTGTCACTTAAAGACACAATTGCTGGCTTCAAAGGTATCTTAAACGGTGAGTTTGATGATATGCCAGAGCAAGCGTTCTACATGGTTGGCTCTATTGAAGAAGCTCAAGAAAAAGCCAAAAGCATGTAATTAGGAGGGTAGTATGGCGGCTATGACTGTACATCTTGACGTAGTAAGCGCAGAAGAGAGCTTGTTCTCTGGTCTGGTTGAATCGATTCAAGTGAGTGGTAGTGAAGGTGACCTTGGTGTTAACTATGGTCACGCTCCATTATTAACTGCCCTAAAACCTGGTATGGTACGTTTAGTTAAGCAATTTGGTCACGAAGACGTGATGTATATTGCTGGCGGTACGCTAGAAGTTCAACCGGATCGCATCACGATTCTTGCAGATACTGCAGTACGTGGTGAAGACCTAGACGAGCAAGCGGCTGAAAAAGCGAAACGTGATGCTGAAGAGCAAATGGCGAATACGTCAACTGCTGAGTTAGATTATCAACAAGCTGCAGTGCAACTTGCTGAAGCAATCGCTCAACTTCGCGTAATTCAACAATTACGTAAAAAGTAAGCCTACTCGGTTTTCGAAAAGCCCACTTCGTGTGGGCTTTTTTGTGTCTAAGCATAAATTTTTCGTAAAGATGCTGTTATCACACTTATATCCTTCATCAAACCCCGATAGAATGTCTTGTATCAAAAGTAAGTGGGTTTTTCATTTAAGGTTCAGTCCTGAGCATTAGGATTGAGTATTTGCACATGAGGTGACTTACGTAACCTTGGGTAATTAATTACTTACTCCAATCAGTAAATAAAACAAAGAAAGAAGGATATTGTTTTAATGTCTCTGACAACCGTTATTCTTGCTGCGGGTAAAGGCACTCGTATGCGCTCAGCACTACCAAAGGTATTACACAAAGTTGCTGGTAAACCTATGGTGCAACACGTGATTGATAATGCCACTGCCCTTGGTGCTCGTGAAACAAACCTTGTCTACGGTCATGGTCGTGATCAGCTACAAGCTGCCCTATCACACAATCAAGTAAACTGGGTATTACAAGAAGAGCAACTTGGTACTGGCCATGCGGTGGCTGTTGCTAAGCAGCACATTGCTGATGACGACACTGTGTTGATTCTCTATGGTGATGTGCCATTGACCAAACGTGCCACATTAGAAAAGCTACTTGCTGCGACCCCTAAAAATGGTCTTGCAGTATTAACGGTCACTTTAGACGACCCTTCTGGGTATGGCCGTATGCTTCGCGAAAATGGCAAGCTAGTCGGCATTATTGAACAAAAAGATGCTTCGCCTGAGCAACTCGCAATTAAAGAAATCAATACCGGTATTATGGCTGCCAATGGTGAGTTACTTAAACGTTGGTTAGGTAATCTATCTAACAATAATGCCCAAAGTGAGTACTACCTTACAGATATCGTTGCGATGGCACACAGCGAAGGGGTTGAAATTACTTCTGCACAGCCTGAGCACCCGATGGAAGTTGAAGGCGCTAACAATCGAGTGCAATTAGCGGCACTTGAGCGTGCTTATCAAGCATGGCAAGCAGAAGAACTAATGCTGAACGGCGCAACACTTGCTGATCCTGCTCGTATTGATGTGCGTGGTGAAGTAACAACAGGCGAAGATGTACTCATTGACGTTAATGTTATTTTCGAAGGCAAAGTAACACTAGGCAATAACGTGCAAATTGGCCCTAACTGCGTACTTAAAGATTGCACTATTGGTGATAACGTCATTATTAAAGCTAATTCAATTGTTGAAGAAGCCACGGTTGCAGCTAAATGTACTCTTGGCCCTTATGCTCGCCTTCGCCCTGGTGCGATTATGGAAGAAGACTCGCATATCGGTAACTTTGTTGAGATGAAAAAGACTCGCTTAGGCAAAGGCTCAAAGGCAAATCACCTTACCTACTTAGGTGACACTGAAGTTGGTGAAAAAGTGAATATTGGCGCAGGTACTATTACTTGTAACTATGATGGCGTAAACAAATCAAAAACTATTATCGGTGATAACGCCTTTATTGGGTCTAATTCATCACTAGTAGCACCGGTGAATATTGGCTCAATGGCAACGGTTGGCGCAGGTTCTGTGATTACTAATACTGTTGAAGACGAGCAGCTTGCAGTCGCTCGTGGCAAACAACGTAATCTAACTGGCTGGAAGCGTCCAACCAAAAAGTAGTGAGCTACCCTACTAATTTATAAAGAAAAGCGAGTTTGTACTCGCTTTTTTTGTGGCTGATTTATTCTCATAAAAGTGCCATATAGCTGTAATGCCTGCGTGTTGTAATCGGGTCAATACAATACCAAGGAAAAATAATAATGTTAAAAAGATCAATTCTTGCGCTATCACTTCTAACCATTCTTACTGGCTGCTCATTAGACGGTGACGACGGCAAAGACGGCCTACAAGGTGAACA
>NZ_CP090667.1:0-2500 GCF_045040605.1 Pseudoalteromonas sp. PB2-1 | reverse complement strand
CGGGAGACACACGGCGGGTGCTAACGTCCGTCGTGAAGAGGGAAACAACCCAGACCGCCAGCTAAGGTCCCAAAGTCATAGTTAAGTGGGAAACGATGTGGAAAGGCCCAGACAGCCAGGAGGTTGGCTTAGAAGCAGCCATCCTTTAAAGAAAGCGTAATAGCTCACTGGTCGAGTCGGTCTGCGCGGAAGATGTAACGGGGCTAAACTATGCACCGAAGCTGCGGATTCAAACTTTGTTTGAGTGGTAGGGGAGCGTTCTGTAAGCCGTTGAAGGTGTACCGGGAGGTATGCTGGAGGTATCAGAAGTGCGAATGCTGACATGAGTAACGATAATGCGGGTGAAAAACCCGCACGCCGGAAGACCAAGGGTTCCTATCCCATGTTAATCAGGGTAGGGTAAGTCGACCCCTAAGGCGAGGCCGAAAGGCGTAGTCGATGGGAAACGGGTTAATATTCCCGTACTTGGTATAATTGCGATGGGGGGACGGAGCAGGCTAAACAAGCATGGCGTTGGTTGTCCATGTGAAAGTGAGTAGGTTGAGAGTTTAGGAAAATCCGGACTCTTAAGACTGAGACACGAGACGAGCACCCAAGGGTGTGAAGTTGTTGATGCCATACTTCCAGGAAAAGCCTCTAAGCTTCAGATTATACCGAATCGTACCCCAAACCGACACAGGTGGTCAGGTAGAGAATACTAAGGCGCTTGAGAGAACTCGGGTGAAGGAACTAGGCAAAATCGTACCGTAACTTCGGGAGAAGGTACGCTCCTATCTGTGATGAGACTTGCTCTCTAAGCGGACGGGAGCCGCAGTGACCAGGTGGCTGGGACTGTTTATTAAAAACACAGCACTGTGCAAAATCGCAAGATGACGTATACGGTGTGACACCTGCCCGGTGCCGGAAGGTTAATTGATGGGGTTAGTTTTCGGACGAAGCTCTTGATCGAAGCCCCGGTAAACGGCGGCCGTAACTATAACGGTCCTAAGGTAGCGAAATTCCTTGTCGGGTAAGTTCCGACCTGCACGAATGGTGTAACCATGGCCACGCTGTCTCCACCCGAGACTCAGTGAAATTGAAATCGCAGTGAAGATGCTGTGTACCCGCGGCTAGACGGAAAGACCCCGTGAACCTTTACTACAGCTTGGCACTGAACATTGAACCTACATGTGTAGGATAGGTGGGAGGCTTTGAAGCAGAAACGCTAGTTTTTGTGGAGCCGTCCTTGAAATACCACCCTTGTAGTTTTGATGTTCTAACGTTGGTCCCTGATCGGGATTACGGACAGTGCCTGGTGGGTAGTTTGACTGGGGCGGTCTCCTCCCAAAGAGTAACGGAGGAGCACGAAGGTTGGCTAAGTACGGTCGGACATCGTACGGTTAGTGTAATGGTAGAAGCCAGCTTAACTGCGAGACAGACACGTCGAGCAGGTACGAAAGTAGGTCATAGTGATCCGGTGGTTCTGAATGGAAGGGCCATCGCTCAACGGATAAAAGGTACTCCGGGGATAACAGGCTGATACCGCCCAAGAGTTCATATCGACGGCGGTGTTTGGCACCTCGATGTCGGCTCATCACATCCTGGGGCTGAAGTCGGTCCCAAGGGTATGGCTGTTCGCCATTTAAAGTGGTACGCGAGCTGGGTTTAGAACGTCGTGAGACAGTTCGGTCCCTATCTGCCGTGGGCGTTTGAGAATTGAGAGGGGTTGCTCCTAGTACGAGAGGACCGGAGTGAACGAACCGCTGGTGTTCGGGTTGTCATGCCAATGGCACTGCCCGGTAGCTACGTTCGGAACTGATAAGCGCTGAAAGCATCTAAGCGCGAAGCAGGCCTCGAGATGAGTTCTCACTAGACTTTTAAAGTCTCTGAAGGGCCGTTGAAGACTACAACGTTGATAGGCAGGGTGTGGAAGTGGTGTGAGCCATTAAGCTAACCTGTACTAATTACCCGTGAGGCTTAACCATACAACGCCAAACGCGTTTTATGATTTACATCCATGTAAATCACTAAAGCCGCACTGCGTGCGTTAAAATCTGTTCCAGACAGATTTTTATGACAGCGTAACAGACAGAAGTTAGTATACTAAAGTAGATTTACGATTATCAGATTTCCGAATTTTAGTTAATTGCTAAGGCGATTAACAAACAGAATACGCTTGGTGACAATAGCGTTTTGGACCCACCTGACCCCATGCCGAACTCAGTAGTGAAACGAAACAGCGCCGATGATAGTGTGGCATTTGCCATGTGAAAGTAGGACATCGCCAGGCTCCTAATTAGAGAAACCCGATTTGAAAGAGTCGGGTTTTTTGTTGCCTGTAGAAAAATAAAACACCCAACCAAGACCCTACTACTTCTATCCTTGTAGGCATAGTGCGGCATTCGCCATGTGAAAGTAGGACATCTTACTGCGTAGCGCACCATGGCTCCAATTAGAGAAACCCGTTGCAGTAATGCAACGGGTTTTTTCGTGTGTGGTCGCGCTTTTACATCGCGCGCTA